>OZ260074.1:497500-2952657 GCA_965284375.1 Caulobacteraceae bacterium | reverse complement strand
AGACAGCGGGCTGACCGAAACGTCGCAATCGGTCTCGACGAAGTCGAAGACATTGCGGATCGCGGCCTCGCCGGCCTCGGTGGTCAGTTCGACGGTCCAGGCCAGATAGCCTTCCTCGGCGACCAGCTCCTGAAGGTCCGGAATCGCCGACGTGTCCAGTGAGACCGTCGTCTCGCCCAGCCGGGCCAATTCCCGCAGGAGCAGACCGGACTCGTTGGCATGGACATACATCTGGCCGTGCGGCCGGAAGACGACCCGCCATACCTCTGCCCCAGGGGCTGGCTCAACGGCCGGTTCGTCGCCCAGACCGGGGAAGCTGAAGGCCACGGGGCGGAACCCGAAATCGTCTTCCTCGACGGCAGACACGGCGGCAGGCCCGGGCGCGGCTTCAACGGGACCGGATGTCACCGGCTCTGGCGCGCCGGCCTCACCGTGGGTCAGCATTTCCATCTCGGCGACCAGACCTGCCGAGCGGGCCTCGTCGACCGGGACCGCCTGACCCCGGGCCGCCGCGACATGATCGGCCAGAACGTCGGCCGCCCGGAGCAGCGTCTTCACGGTCGGATCATCGCAGGGTTTGCGCCCCGACCGGATCTCGTCCAGCAAGGTTTCGAACACGTGGGCGAAGCGCACCAGGGCGTCGAGACCGAAGGCGCCGGCCCCGCCCTTCACCGAATGCACGGCCCGGAACACGGCGTTGACGGTCTCGTCGTCGGCCGCGCCGGACTCGATCGCCAGCAGGCCGGCTTCCAGATCGCCCAGCAGTTCGTCGCACTCCTGGAAGAAGACGACCTTGATGGCTTCGAACGGGTCCACGGCGTCGCTCATGCTCAGGCCGCCACGCGCCGGACGGCGTCGACCAGCTTGACCGGGTCGAACGGCTTGACGATCCATCCGGTGGCACCGGCGTCGCGGGCGCGCTGCTTCTTGGCCGCGTCGCTCTCCGTGGTCAGGACCAGCACGGGCGTAGCCCTGTGGTTCGGGTCGGCGCGAACACCCTCGATGACCCCGAAGCCGTCGAGTCGCGGCATATTGATGTCGGTGATGATGACATCGGCCCCCTCGGCGGTCAGGGTCTCAAGCCCGTCGATCCCGTCGACGGCCTGGATGACGCGATATCCCGCATCGACCAGCGCCATCATCAGCATGTCCCGCATGGTGCGGGAATCGTCGATGGTCAGGACGGTCTTCATCACGCGGCTTCTCCAAGTTCGGCGGCCATGGCCTCGGCACCGAAGGCGTTCCATTGATCGGCAAAGGCCTGCGACACATGGTCGATGCACAGGGCGTGCCCGTCCGTGGCCCAGCTTTGCTGGGCCGAGATCAGCACCTGCAGGCAGAGCCCGCCCAGGCGCTCGACGGCCGACCCGTCGATCACAACCGGCTGTCCGCGAAGGGCCAGCAGTTGCGTCCTGAGGGTCTCGGCCTGCTGGAGGTCGAGAATCTCCGGCAGGATCAGCTGAGCGGGCGCGGTCATCAGAACTCTTCCCAGCCTTCTTCGGACGTCACAGGCTCCGGACGACGGGCGGCGCCACCGCGGCCCGTCGTCCGCATCGCGGCGACCGGGCGGTGGGCGGCGGGCTGGGCCGGACGATGCTCGGCCCGCGGAGCCGCGCGACTTGCCTGGGGCGCGGGGGCTCCGATCTGGAAGCGCGACACCGAGCCGGCCAGGCTTTCAGCCTCCTGGGAGAGCGAGTGGCTGGCGGCGGTCGACTGCTCCACCATGGCGGCGTTCTGCTGGGTCACCTGGTCCATCTGGTTGACGGCCGTATTGACCTGCTGAAGGCCGGTGGCCTGCTCCTGGGCGGAGGCGGCGATCTCGGACACCAGTCCGTCGATCTCGGCGACCCGACCGACGATCCGCTGAAGCGCCTCGCCCGTCTGGCCCACAAGGCTGACGCCCGTGTTGACCTGGCTGGTCGAGGCCGAGATCAGCACCTTGATCTCCTTGGCGGCCTCGGCAGAACGCTGGGCCAGGGCCCGCACCTCCGACGCCACCACCGCGAAGCCGCGACCGGCATCGCCGGCCCGGGCCGCCTCGACGCCGGCGTTGAGCGCCAGCAGATTGGTCTGGAAGGCGATCTCGTCGATCACGCCGATGATCTGGCTGATCTCCTGGGCCGATTTCTCGATGGCCCCCATGGCCGAAACGGCGTCCCGGACCACGTTGCCGCTGGTCTCGGCGTCACCCTTGGCGGCCTGGACAGTGTCGGAAGCCTGACGCGCGCCCGAGGCCGTGCGGTTCACGGTGGCGGTGATCTCGTCCAGCGCGGCGGCGGTTTCTTCCAGGGACGCCGCCTGCTGCTCGGTCCGGCGCGACAGGTCATCGGCGGCCTGGCTGATCTCGCCGGCACCCGAACGGATGGCCGAGACATTGGTGACGACCACCGACATGGCGTCCTTCAGCTGGCCGATGGCCGCGTTGAAGTCTTGCTTCAGCTTCAGATAGTCGCCGGGGAAGTCCTGGGTCAGGCTGTAGGTCAGATCGCCCCGGGTCAGATGGTCCAGACCCTCGGCCAGGGCGTTGACGACGATCGCCTGCTCGCGTGCGGCGGCGGCCGCGATTTCCTGGCTTCGGGCACGCTCGCGCTCACCTGTTTCACGTCCCGAGGCGGCCTCGATTTCGAGACGCTCATTGGCGATGGCGGCCTCCTTGAAGGCCAGGACCGAATCGGCCATTTCGCCGATCTCGTCCTTGCGGCCGACCGCCGGGACCGCGATGGTCTTGTCTCCGGCGGCGAGCCGGCGCATGGCCGCCGTCATGGCGACGACCGGGCCGGCGATGGATTTCGTCAGAACCAGACCTGCGCCGATCGACAACAGCAGGGCCAGAGCGACGCCGATGAAGAGGGACAGGCGGGCGGTGTCGAAGGCCGTCTCATTGGCGGCGTTGGCGGCGGCGATGAGGCGCAGCTCTGGCGTCTTGATGGCCTCGAACGCCGCATCGATCGCGCCGACGTATCGGCTGTCAACGCCGGACTGGACGATGGCGACGGCCTGAGCGACGGTCGCGGGGTTCGACGCCAGGCGGGTCTCCCGCATGACGATGTCGGTACGATAGGCGGCCTCGGCCTTCTCCAGCGCATCGATCCGACCGGCAGCACCGTCCACATCCGCAAGCCTGTCCCGCAGCTTGACCATGGTCTTGTCGAACGCCTTGGTTTCGCGCTCGATCGTCGCGAGGTATCGGGCGTTGGGGTAGACGATGTAGGCGCGCGTATTGCTCTCGATCTTGCTGGCGGAGCGTTGCGCGTCGTCGATCAACGCCAGCGTTTGCTGACTGCCAGCCACGGTTTCCTTGCGGGCTTCAAGGCCGGCGATCTTGAGGAACAGGACGACACCCAGAGCCGCGATGACCAGGACGATCAGGGCAAAGGCACCGGCCAGTTTTCGGGAGATCTTGACGTTGTCGAGGGTCACGAGGAGATCCTTCTCAAGCAGCCGCTTGACAGCAGCCGGTCAGGGTTGCGGTCAGAAAGAATAGGTGAGGGCGGCGACCAGACGGCCTTCGTAGGCATCGCCGTAACTGTCGCCATCCGTGTCATACCAGCGAACATCCAGGGCCAGATCGTGGGGCAGCTTGCGCTTCACTCCGACGTTCCAGGCCGTGTACTCGGCCCCCCCGTCGGCGGTGCGGTCCCCGATCGCGGCCGTGGCCTTGGTGTTGTCGTCCAGCGCGATCCCGCCCTGGAATTCGATCCACCAGGCTTCCTGCGTCGAGGCGAATCCGTCCGCCGTGTAGTTGACGCGGAGCCGGGTCGAGACCGGGCCCACCTGGCCCGAAAGGTCCGCCTGATACTCGGTGATGTTGGCGTCGACGCCGGCGCGGGTTCCGGGGAAGTCCCGGTTGATCACCGCCACGTCCAGGCCGAAATCGGCGACCGTGGTGCGATAGCCCAGCGTCGTCACGACTTCCACGTCCGCGCCCTGCGAAAGCTCGGCGGACGACGCGAACAGGCTGCCATAGAAGCCGTTGCGGGACAGTTCGATCGAGCCCGAGGCGCTCGCCTCGTCATTGCTTCTTCCGATCCCCTTGGAGACGTACTGGCTCGCGACGCCAAGGGTTCCCGCAAGGCGGGTCCCGGCCGGAGCCGGGGCCGCGGTGGGGCCTGCGGCCAGAGCCGTGCCGGCGATCGACAGCGCCATCGTCGACAGGGCCGCGCCCGTCAGGTGCCGGAACGACCCGCGCACGTTAACCGCCTTGTACATCAATCCTCGTCCCTGTTGCTTTCCCAGCCTTCCTTCTCGGTAATTGTCTGGAGAATATTATTGGTAAACAGGAGTATAAGGGAAAATACGTACCTGCGGACCCACGGCAGGACTTCCAGCCGGGGCCGCGTCGATCGCCATCAGACCACGGCGCGAAAGTGGGCGGTGGACGGGGCCGAACGATGTGCCGCAGGGAACGATGATTTCTTCGCTGGACAAATCAGCAGCGGTTCCAGCATCAATGGTGCTGTCAGAGGTTGTGCAGGGCGGATTGGTAGAACAGTGATCTCGACAGGCTGGTATCACTGGAACCCCATGCAACCGGGTGCCCACCCTTGACCCGTGGTGGAACATGCCTGCCTGGCGACCGACGGTCGCGCGGGCTGAAATCCGGCGCTGAGTCCTGCCGCGCCGTGACCGTCAGGCGTCTGCACGGGACGGGCCATACCTGCCGGATCAATCAGCACGGTGGCTGACCTGACCCCCGCAGCCGATCCGCGCCTTGATCGGCTCGGGCCGCGGTTGCCGGACGTCGTCGATAAGGTCACGAATTGGGCGGCGCGGGGCGCGAACGGCTACATTCTCGCGACTGTTTCGGTCGCCCTCGGCGTCATGGCTCTCCGCCTCGGGATTGAGGACCGGTTTCACTATCTGCCGCTGATCCCTGCCGTCCTGATTCCGGCGTTTCTGACGTCGCGCGGACCCACCGTCACGGCGATCAGCCTGGCGGTGATCTCCGACATCATTCTGCTTCAACGAGAGGGATTGGCCGACACCATCGCCTACACCCTGTCGTTCGCCGCCATCGGGCTGGCCATCGGCGAGATGGCAATTGCGCGCCGCGCCGGGAAGGCCAGCTCGGTGGCCCTGGCGTCGGAGCTGAAGCGGCGGGACGCGACGCTCGAGGCCATGCTGGCCTCAACGCCTGTGGTGACCCTGGATGCGCAGGGGGTGATCCTGAATATGAGCCTACCGGCCTGCGCACTTTTTCACACAACCGAGCACGAGGCCACGGGCCAGTCCTTCAAGGATTTCGTCGCCTCATTCCACACCGGGGTAGCCCGCACGTCCGGAAAGGGCGCTTCTCCGCCGCGGAACTACTGGCTGGGCCGCCGCACCGACGGCAATCTGATCCCGGTTGGAATCCAGATGCGCCAGGTCGATGCCGACCCGAAAACATCCAGTGTGATCCTGACTTTGACCGACCTCAGCGAATGGTACGCTGCAGAGACCCGGAATCAGGAACTCATCGAACAGCTGAATCAGGTCTGGCGTCTGAACTCCCTGGGCGAAATGGCCGCCATCCTGGCTCATGAGTTGAACCAGCCCCTCGCCGCCGCGGCGATCTATCTGCAGTCGGCCCAGAGCGATCTGTCGCGGACACCGCCGGTCATCGACAACGCCAGCCGCACCCTTGACCTGGCCAAGGGGCAGGTGCTCCGGGCGGGCGAGGTCATCCGCCACGCCCGCGACCTGCTGACAGTGGGTTCGCGTGAGCTGAAGTCCGAGCGCGTAACGTCGATGCTGCTGGAAATCGCGCCCATGCTGAAGCTGATCGGGGCTGCAGCCGACGCGGTGATCAAATTCGATTCAGATGGCGAGAACGACCTCGTCATGGCCGATCGCATCCAGTTTCAGCAAGCCTTGATCAACCTGGCCAGAAACGCCGCAGAGGCCGTGAGTGGTCGCGATCGTCGCGAGGTCCACGTCATCGGCCATCCCGTCTCGGCGACGCACTATGAGATCCGCGTCGAGGACAGCGGCCCCGGTATACCACCCGAGGAGGCCGCGAGAATATTCACGCCGTTGACGACCACCAAGGCCGACGGCATGGGCCTCGGCCTGTCGGTCACGCGGACGATCGTCGAGGCCCACCAGGGCACCCTGACCGTCGCAACCAGCCCCTTGGGCGGCGCGGTCTTCGCCTTCCGTCTCCAACGCGCACAGGAAAGTCAGTCGCCATGACCTTGCCAACCGCCTTCGTGATCGAGGACGATTTCGCGGTCCGCGACGCCCTGGTCACCCTGCTCCGGGCCGAAGGCGTGCCGGCTCGGGGGTTCAACAGCGGAACGGAATTCTTCGAAAGGATGCCGACCGACGCTGTCGCCTGCGTCGTCACCGATCTTCGCATGCCCGGCCTCGACGGCGCCGAAGTCGTGCGCCGCGTGGCCGAGATGAAGGGTGATGCCTGGCCCATCATCGTCATAACCGGCCATGGCGAGGTCTCCTCGGCGGTGGAACTGATGAAGTCGGGCGTCGTCGATTTCATCGAAAAACCCTTCGAGCCATCCCGGCTGGTCGAGACGATCAAGGGCTGCCTGCATCGTATGACCGAGATCGGGGAGACGATCGAACGGCGGGCCGACATCAAGCGACGTCTCGCCCGGCTGACCGCCCGTGAACGGCAGGTGTTCGACGCCCTGGCCCACGGATCGTCCAACAAGCAGATCGCCGCCGACCTGGACATCAGCCCTCGAACCGTCGAGGTCTTCCGGGCCAATGTCATGACGAAAATGGAAGCGGACAGCCTGTCGGCCCTGGTGCGGATGAGCCTGGACCTCGGTGGGGTTTCCCTGAACTGACACGTCCCGCTGCCACCCCCTGGATCCGGGGCGTCCGCCGACAGCGAACAGGGAAGTCCGATGCATCGCCTGCGGATGGACTTGGCGCTGCGGGAACGTCAGCGTCGGGGCATGAGCGAATCGCCCGCCCAACCGCCTGATCGACGGCCCGGCTTCTACGAATTCTTCGCCGGCGGCGGCATGGTCCGGGCCGGGCTGGGCGAGGGCTGGCGCTGCCTGTTCGCCAATGACATCGATCCGGCCAAGGGGCAGGCCTATCGCGCCAACTGGGGCGAGGACGATTTCCACCTGGGTGACATCGGAGAGGTGGCGTCGGACGAATTGTCGGGGACGGCGCATCTGATGTGGGGGTCGTTCCCGTGCCAGGACCTGTCCCTCGCCGGGGCCGGCGCGGGTCTGGGCGGACGCCGCTCGGGCACCTTTCACGCCTTCTGGGACGTGGCCCGGTCCCTGGCGAGCGAGGGGCGGGCCCCGGCGATCGTGGCGGTCGAGAACGTCTGCGGCACGCTGACCTCGCGGGGCGGGCGCGATTTCGAGGCGGTGTGCCGGACCTATGTCGAGGCGGGGTATCGCTGGGGCGCGCTGGTCATCAACGCGGACCGGTTCCTGCCCCAGTCCCGGCCGCGCCTTTTCGTGATCGGCCTGCGGGGCGACCTGCCCGCACCGGCAGGCCTGACCACGCCGGGCCCGGAGGAGCCGTTCCATCCGAAGGCCCTGCGCCGGGCGGTCGACCGGTTGCCCGAGGCCCTGCGCGCCTCCATGGTCTGGTGGCGGCTGCCCGAGCCGACGACCCGGCCTGTGACCCTGGCCTCGGTCATCGAGGCAGACCCTTCGGATGCGCCGTGGAATACGGCCGGGCGAACCGCGCGGCTGCTGAACCTGATGTCACCGGTCAATCTGGCCAAGGTGGAGCAGGCGCGCCGCGCCCACGGCCGCAGCGTCGGAGCCCTGTTCCTGCGGACCCGGCAGGACACTGACGGCGGCAAGCGCCAGCGCGCCGAGGTCCGGTTCGATGTCGCCGGATGCCTGCGCACACCGGCCGGCGGATCCAGCCGCCAGACCGTTCTGGTGGTCGAACGGGGCGCGGTGCGGACGCGACTGATGTCGGCGCGTGAGACGGCGCGGCTGATGGGACTGTCCGACGGCTACAACCTGCCCGTGACCTATAGCGGCGCGTGCCGGTTGACCGGGGACGGCGTGGCCGTTCCGGTCGTGCGGCATCTGGCCGAATGGCTGTTCGAGCCGATCGTCGAAGCCGCCGCAGGGACCCGAAGGGCGGCCTGAATCCGGTCGCCGGACCCTCTTGCCAAAGCCACGCAGCGGCGCATCATATGGCCCAGGGGTCCGGGGAGATCATCGTGAAATATCTGGTTTTGAGTGTGGTCGTTCTGGCAGCCGCGGCGTCGCCCGCGGCGGCCGAAAGCTGGCATCCGTTCTCGCGCAGCCCGAACAACGTCTTCATGGCCGATGTCGACAGCATCGTGGTAACCGGCGACGTCACGACCGTCCACGTGGCCACAGCACCGCGGCGCGGGCCCGCGGACGACTACAGCTATTCGATCGAGACCTATGAGATCCAGTGCGCCACGGGCCACTGGCGCACGGCCGGGGTCGTCGAGTTCGGTCCCGACGGGGCCGAGGCGGACCGCTACCCGGAAGAGGGCGCGGCCTGGGAGGAGGTGCGTCCCAACACCTCGCCCGAGTTCCTGAACAACATCGTCTGCAAGGGCTCGCGCGCCCAGCCGCCGATCTGGCCGACCATCAAGGCCTTCATCGACGCCGGCCGAAGCTGAGGCTCAGGCGTCGACGGCTGCGTCCAGGGCGTTGGCCTGGATGAACTCGCGGCGCGGCTCGACCACATCGCCCATCAGCTTGGCGAACAGGTCCGACGCATCTTCCTGATGTTCGACCTGCACCTTCAGCAGGGTGCGGGCGTTGACGTCCAGCGTGGTCTCCCAGAGCTGTTCCGGGTTCATCTCGCCCAGACCCTTGTAGCGCTGGATGGCGATGCCCTTCTTGCCGGCCTCGAGAACCGCTTCCAGCAGATCGAGCGGACCGCGAATGGTCACCGACCTGTCCTTGCGGCGGAACACGGCAGGCTTGTCGAACAGGCCTTCGAACGCGGCGGAGCGTTCGGCCAGACGGCGGGCGTCCAGCGAACGGATCAGCGCCTCTTCCAGCACGATGCGCTCGGTGACGGCGCGGCGCACGCGCTCGAAGGCCACAGCCCCCTGGGCCCCCGGCGCGCCGGTCCACGGACCATCGCCTTCCTCGGCGTAGAGGTTGAACCGTTCGGCGGCCCGGGTCGGATCCGCAGGGTCTTCATCGAACAGTCCGGCGAGGGCCGCCTGTTCGATCGCGAAGGTCGGCGCGCGCTGACTCAGGCGGTCGACACCGGCCTTGAAGGCCTTGGCTTCACGCACCAGCGCCTGCAGGTCCATACCCGTGCGGCGCTCGCCGGTCGGCAGGTCCAGTTCGGCCTCGGATGACCCTTCCTCGATCAGGTAGGAGTCCATCTCGGACTGATCCTTGAGGTAGCGCGACTGCTTGCCCTTGGAGACTTTGTAGAGCGGCGGCTGGGCGATGTAGACGTGGCCGCGCTCGATCAGCTCGGGCATCTGGCGATAGAAGAAGGTCAGCAACAGGGTCCGGATGTGGGCGCCGTCGACGTCGGCGTCGGCCATCAGGATGATCTTGTGATAGCGCAGCTTGTCGGCGTTGAAATCGTCGCGGCCGATGCCGGTGCCGAGCGCCAGGATCAGGGTGCCGATCAGCTCGGACGACAGCATGCGGTCGAAGCGGGCGCGTTCGACGTTCAGGATCTTGCCGCGCAGGGGCAGGACGGCCTGGTTCTCGCGGTTGCGGGCCTGTTTGGCCGAACCGCCGGCGGAATCGCCCTCGACGATGAACAGTTCGGACTTGGCCGGATCGCGCTCCTGACAGTCGGCCAGCTTGCCGGGCAGGGACGAGATTTCCATGGCCGATTTGCGCCGGGTCAGGTCGCGGGCCTTGCGCGCGGCCTCGCGGGCGGCGGCGGCCTCGATGATCTTGGCGACGACCATCTTCGCCTCGACCGGATGCTCCTCGAACCAGGTCGAGAGCCCTTCCGAGCACAGGCCCTCGACGGCGGGGCGCACCTCGGACGAGACCAGCTTGTCCTTGGTCTGGGACGAGAATTTCGGGTCGGGCACCTTGACCGACAGGACGCAGGTCAGGCCCTCGCGGGCATCTTCGCCCGAGACCGAGACCTTCTCTTTTTTCGCGGCGCCGGCGGCGTCGATATAGCCGCCCATGACACGGGTCAGGCTGGCGCGGAAGGCCGAGAGGTGGGTGCCCCCATCCCGCTGGGGGATGTTGTTGGTGAAGCACAGCATGGTCTCGTGGTAGCTGTCGTTCCACCACAGGGCGAGATCGATCTCGATCCCTTCCTTCTTGCCGCGGATGACGATGACGTCCTTGAGGATGGGCGTCTTGGACTTGTCCAGATGGCGCACGAAGGCCTCGACGCCGCCCTCGTAGTGCAGGATTTCCTCGAATTTCTCGACGCCGCGGTGGTCCTGCAGCTTGATGACCACGCCCGAGTTCAGGAAGGCCAGTTCGCGCAGGCGATGCTCAAGCGTCTTCAGGTCGAAGTCGATGTGGGCGAAGGTGGTGACCGAGGGGTAGAAGGTCACCTCGGTGCCGCTGAGGACGTTGCCGTTCTCGCGCAGGGGGGCGTCGCCCGTGACCTTCAGGCTTTCGACCGTGTCGCCGCGGGCGAACATCATCTCGTGGCGCTTGCCGTTGCGGTAGATGACCAGCTTCAGCCAGTCCGAGAGCGCGTTGACGACGGACACGCCGACGCCGTGCAGGCCGCCCGAGACCTTGTAGGAATTCTGGTCGAACTTACCGCCGGCGTGCAGCTGGGTCATGATGACCTCGGCCGCCGAGACGCCTTCGCCCTCGTGGATGTCGGTGGGGATGCCGCGACCGTTGTCGGTGACGGTGACCGAGCCGTCGGCGTTGAGAATGACCTGGACCAGGTCGGCGTGGCCGGCCAGGGCCTCGTCGATAGCGTTGTCGACCACCTCATAGACCATGTGGTGCAGGCCCGAGCCGTCGTCGGTGTCGCCGATATACATGCCGGGCCGTTTGCGAACCGCGTCGAGGCCCTTGAGGACCTTGATGGAATCGGCGCCGTAGGCGGCCTCTTCGGCGGTGTCTTCATTGCGCGCGGTAGGCGTTTGATCGGTCATATATTCGGTCGGTGAAACGCCCTGTCGCAGGGCCTGTGAAAGCGGCAGATCGGCCGCCTTGAACGGACGGTTTTCAGGGCGCGAATCCGATCCGCGCCGATGCCTCCAGCATATAGGGATTCAGGGCGGAATTGCGAGGAAAAGCGGCGCTGCGCGTGGCTCCGCGCAGCCTTCGGCGCCGCGCTGTTTCCAGGGCGGAAATGGGAGGCATGGCAGAGCGCCCGGGCCCTCGCCCGGATGAGACAATGGTGAGTACCGTTTCGACGAAGACAGGACGCTCCGCGCGGACGGTTTTCCGGAAGCTTGCGTCGGGTGGCCGTGTTCGGGCCTTACCGCAGCGCCTCCGGCGGGCAGGTCGGGCGACGATCCCGATCCCTGGAACGACCTGGGTATCCCCCCGGCCCTCCACCCCGGCCGGATGACCCTCAGGAGGTCCCCGGTCCGGTCCGGCCCCGCTGTTCGCACAGCGAGCCCCGCTCCATCCGCTCCCGCCGCCGCTTCGGTTCGCCGGCCGAGCGAGCCTCCCGGTGCGACGGGACGTGCCTAGTATGGAGCGGGTCTTTCCTGCGGCGGGGAGATGACGTTGGTTCGGACCTTGTATCACCGTAAATCAATCTGTTAGCCGAACGAGACTGTCTGGCTGAGCGTTTATTGCTCGCACTCAAAACACCGTGCATCCCCGCGAAGGCGGGGATGCACGGATGGGGGTGGGCTCAAGCCTTCTACCAACGGGAGACGGGCGTCAGTCGATCCCGAACCCGCCGCCCTCCACCCGCACGAACTGCGCCCGGCCGCGCAGGGGCGCAAACAGCTCCGCCTCGGTGCCGGTCATGAAGGCCTGCAGGCCGAGGGCCTCGATCTCGTCGAACAGGGCGGCGCGGCGGGCCGTGTCGAGGTGGGCGGGGGCCTCGTCGAGCAGGAGGACCGGCGGAGCCTGCTGACCGGACAGCCGGGCGATCTGGGCGAGGATCAGGTTCAGGACCAGGGCCTTCTGTTCGCCGGAGGAGCCTTCGGCCGCGGGACGATTCTTCTCGCGGTGCAGGGCAGTCAGATCGGAGCGGTGCGGGCCGTAGAGGGAGCGGCCGGCGGCGGCGTCGCGGCCGCGCGAACGGGCCATGCCGTCGCGGATGACGGCGGCGATGGCGGCCGCATCGGCACCCGATGCGGCGAGCGTCTCGGCCTCGCCGGTCAGGCCGAGGTCGGCCTGGGGGAAGGGCCGGTCGGCGCGGGCGTCGATGGCGGTCTGGAGCACCGTCAGGGCGGCGGCGCGGGCGTGGGCGGCGGCGGCCCCCGCCTCGCCGAGACGGATCTCCAGGGCGTCGAGCCACAGGGGGTCGGCGGCGCGGCCTTCCGCGCCCTCGGTCAGCAGGCGCAGGCGCTCGCGCAGGGCCTTTTCATAGGCCGAGACCGAGGCGGCATGGCCGGGGTCGGCGGCGAAGACCAGCCGGTCGAAGAAACGCAGGCGGGCGGCGCGGGCGTCGGAGAACAGCCGGTCCTGTTCGGGCGTGGCCCAGACGGGACGCAGATAGTCCAGCAGCCGGCCGGGCTGGGCCGTCTCGCCGTCGATGCGGACGATGCGGCGGGCGGCCCCGGCGGACTGGACGCCGGTGCCCAGCTTCGTCTCGCCCTCGCCGTCGGTCAGGACGGCCGCCACAGCCCAGGCGCGGCCGCCCGCCTCGCCCGGCTCGCGTCGGCCCATCTCGGGCGCGGTGGCCCCGCGAAGGCCCTTGCCGGGGGTAAACAGGCTGAGGGCCTCCAACAGATTGGTCTTGCCCGCCCCGTTCGGCCCGTGAAGCACCACCGACCCCGCACCGATGGGCAGGGTCGCGCTCGCATAGGAGCGGAAGTCGGTGAGGGTGAGGGCGGTGATCAAGGGGGTGATTGGTGGTTGGTGACTGGTGGTTGCTGGATCACGAGGCGAGCCCATCCTGCTGACAGCAGCAATGCTCCCGTCACCAATCACCAACCACCATCCACCTGACCTACACCCGCAGCGGCATCAGCACATATTGCACGCCCGGATCGCCCGGATCGAGGACCAGGGTCGGGCTGGCCGGGTCGGCGAATTTGAAGTGGGCGGTTTCGCCGGTGATCTGGCCGGCGACGTCGAGCAGGTAGCGGGCGTTGAAGCCGATCTCGAAAGGCTCTTCGGAATAGCCGATCTCGACCTCCTCGACCCCCTGTCCGGCCTCCATGTTGCGCACCGTCAGGGTCACGCGGTCCAGCTCGAAGGCCAGTTTCACCGAGCGGCTCTTTTCCGCGGAAATGGTGGCGACGCGGTCGACGGCCTGGGCGAACAGGGTGTTGTCGATGTCGGCCTGTTTGTCGTTCCCCTTGGGGATGACCCGCATATAGTCGGGGAAGGCCCCGTCGATGACCTTGGAGGTCAGACTGGCCTGACCGAATTCGAAGCGGATCTTCTGCGGACTGACCATGACCTCGACCGGGCCGGAGCCGTCGTCGAGCAGACGACGGACCTGATCGATGGTCTTGCGCGGGACGATGACGCCGGGGCCGCCGGCGGCACCCTCAGGCGCCGGGGTCTCGGCCAGGGCCAGACGGTGGCCGTCGGTAGCCACGGCGCGCAGCAGGGGAATGCCGTTCTCGGCCACGGTGTGCAGGTACAGGCCGTTCAGATAGTAGCGCGTCTCCTCGGTCGAGACGGCGAACCGGGTCTTGTCGATCAGCCGGGCGAGGTCTTCCTTGGGCATGGTGAAGCGCGTGCCCGAGGTGTCGGTCGACATCACCGGGAAGTCGCCCGCCGGCAGGACCGGCAGGTTGAATTTCGAGCGCCCGGCCTGGACCACCAGACGGGGGTCGTCGCCGTTGTAGGACAGCGACACCTCGGCCCCGTCGGGCAGTTTCCGGACGATCTCGTAGAGGGTGTGGGCGGGGGCGGTGATCTGGCCCTCGACGTTCACCTGGGCCTCGGCCTCGTCGACCATCTCCATGTCCAGATCGGTGGCGGCGAAGGCCAGCTTGTCGCGACCGGCCGACAGCAGGACGTTGGACAGGATCGGGATGGTATTGCGTCGCTCGACGACGCTCTGCACGTGGCCGAGGGCCTTGAGGAGCGCGGATCGTTCGATGGTCAGTTGCATGTGGTCTCGCCCGGGGTGCGGCGACTCAAAGCGTCACCGCGACATAGAGGGCCTTGGACACTAGCGGATTGGCGGCGGGGGGCAAGGAAGGCAACAGGGTTGTTCACAGCCCTTCTCCCTCCCCTTCATGGGGAGGGATGTCGGCGCCCCCGGGTCCGACCAAAGGTCGGCCCGAGGACAGGCTCCGCGACGACAGGGTGGGGTACGTCTGGATTTCCCCACCCGGTCGCTGCGCGACCACCCTCCCCATGAAGGGGAGGGAGAGCCGTCGGCGTCAGCCCCGCAGCTTGCGCGTCAGCGTCTCGACGTCCCGCGCGATCTGGTCGTCCAGCGCCATCAGCTCCTCGATCTTGCGCACGCCGTGCAGGACCGTGGTGTGATCCCGGCCTCCGAAGCGGCGACCGATGTCGGGATAGGACCGCGTCGTGTGCTGTTTGCACAGCCACATGGCGATCTGGCGCGGCCGGGCCACGGCGCGGGTGCGGCGCTCGCTGAGCAGGTCGGCCTGTTTGAGGCTGAAATGGTCGGCGACGGTCTTCTGGATCTCGTCGACGGTGATGCGGCGCTCGGGGCCGCCGCGCAGGGCCGAGCCGAGCAGGGCCTGGGTCTCGTCGACGCTGAGCGAGGACAGGCGCGCGCCGGCGACGGCGGCCAGGGTGTTCACGGCGCCTTCCAGTTCACGCATCGAGCCCGGCGTGCGGTCGACCAGATGTTCCAGCACCTCGGCCTGGGCCTCGCCCGAGACGACGCCGAGGTTGGCCAGGGCCTGGATGCGGTTCCGGGCCACGGCCAGTTTCAGGGCGCGGTCAGCGGGCTCGACCGGGCAGGTCAGGCCCGAGGCCAGATGGCTGCGCAGGCGCGGCTCGACCTCGGTCAGGGCCATCGGCGGACGATCGGCCGAGATGACGATCTTCTTGCCGTCCTCGATCAGGGCGGTCAGCGTCGACAGCAGTTCTTCCTGGGTGCCGGTCTTGCCGCCGACGAACTGGACGTCGTCGATCAGCAGCATGTCGGCGCTGCGCAGGCTGTCCTTGAAGGCCGCCATGGTGCGGTCCTGGGTGGCGCGCACAAAGGTCGACAGGAAGCGTTCGGCGGTCAGATACACCACCCGGGCGTCCGGCCGCAGGCGCTGGGCCTCCCAGGCGATGGCGTTGAGCAGGTGGGTCTTGCCGTAGCCATAGGGGCCGCAGAAGAAGATCGGGTTGAAATGGCCGTCGGCCCAGGCGGCGGCCTGGCGGGCGATGGCCAGGGCGAAGGCATTGCCCTGCCCCTCGACGAAACTGTCGAAGGTCAGACGCTCCTGCAGGCCGGCGGCGCGCACGGCGCGGGCTCCGTCGGCGACGGGCGGCACCGTGGCCATGGGCATGGTCATCGGATGCGACTGGGGCGAGACCAGCGGCAGGACATTGGCCCCCTCGGCGCGGCCGGCGGCGACCTGCGAGGCCGAAGGGGTCGAGCCCATTTCGGCGCGGCAGCGCACGTCCAGACGACGCGACAGGCCGTCCAGGCCCAGCCATAGCTCATTCATGCGGCGCAGGGCGTTCTTGCGCACCCAGTCACGGGCATAGGCGGTCGGGGTGACCAGGATCAGCTGGCCGGAACCGTCGGCGCGCACGGCCGACGGCGCGATATAGGAGCTGAACGGCCCCTCGCCGATTTCCGTGCGAAGACGGCCCGCCGCCTCGGTCCAGATGTGATCCGGATCCGTCATCCCCGCCATCCCCGCGCTCCCCGTAACCATAACACCCGCCGTTCGAAACCATCACCGCGTCGCCCTTCTAGAGACGGCCTGCACGAGGGACGACTTCTCCTGTCCGCGAGGCGAGGCGCCGCGCGGGTGGGGTCGAACTCTTGAACAGGCGTCTCACGCCGACCCGAAAACAGGTTCCGTGCCGTCTTCATCCGTGTGGGGATGGAAGTGCGTCAGCGCCCCAAACTTACGCCCGGCGGGGGGTGCGTCAACGCTGATTCGCGAGTCGAATCGCACTTAAAATTGTTGACTCCGCTAAAGCCAAACACCGTCAACGAAAATGTCTGTTTCGCCACAGAGGCGAGTGCAAATTCCTGCGGTGAAGCTTAGCAGCAGACATGCAAGCGGCGAGGAAGCGTTAGCTTCCTCGCCGTTGATATCGTTAAAATTTACTATGACAGGCCTGTGAAAGGCCGTCAGAACGCCGCTGTGTCAGGCAGCGGACATTTTCTTCAATTGTGCGGCCAGACGACCGACTTTCCGCGAACCCGTGTTCTTGTGAACGACGCCCTTGGAGACGGCGCGCATCAGCTCGGATTGAGCCTCGACGAATGCGGTCTTCGCGGCACCGGCGTCGCCGCCCATGACGGCTTCCTGGAATTTGCGCAGGAAGGTGCGGACACGCGTGCGGCGCGCCTTGTTTACTTCGGTGCGGGCCGCGATCTTGCGGATCGCTTTCTTGGCGCCGGCATTGTTGGCCATCAGTCAAACCTTACGAACGGAAACGCCGCGGAGCACGGTCCACGGCGGGGAAATCTTCAAGAGCGGGCGGCTATAGCGGAAAGGGGTTGGGGGGTCAACGCGAGTCCAGGGATTAGGGATTGGGGATTAGGGATGGGGGTGGATCCCGGAACCTCGACGTCCTCATACCTAATCCCTGATCCCTAATCCCTCGACCCTATTTCCCCGTGAACACCGGCTTCCGCTTCTCCACAAAGGCCGCCATGCCTTCCTTCTGGTCCTCGAAGGCGAACAGGCTGTGGAACAGGCGGCGTTCGAACTGGACGCCCTGGGTCAGGGTGGTCTCGAGGGCGGCGTTGACCATCTCCTTGTTGGCCATGACGGCGAGGGGGCTTTGGGAGGCGATCTTCGCGGCGATCTTGCGGACCTCGTCCAGCAGGGTGTCGTGCGGCACCACGCGGCTGGCCAGGCCGGCGCGTTCGGCTTCGGTGGCGTCCATCATGCGGGCGGTCAGGACCATGTCCATGGCCTTGGACTTGCCGACCAGACGCGTCAGGCGCTGGGAGCCGCCGATGCCGGGGGCGACGCCGAGGTTGATCTCGGGCTGGCCGAATTTGGCCTTGTCGCTGGCGACGATGAAGTCGCACAGCATGGCCAGTTCGCAGCCGCCGCCCAGGGCGAAGCCGTTGACGGCCGCGATGATCGGCTTGCGGAAGCGGGTGATGCGGTCGTGGCCGAGGGCGAAGAAATTGCCCGAATACATCTGGGCATAGGTCTGGTCCTGCATCTCCTTGATGTCAGCACCGGCGGCGAAGGCCTTGTCGCCCGAGCCGGTCAGGATGAGGCAGCGGACGCTGTCGTCATGCTCGACCGCGTCGAGGAAGTCGGACAGGTCCCTGAACAGCGCCGAGTTGAGGGCATTCAGCGCCTCGGGCCGGTTCAGGGTGACCACCGCATAGCCGTCAGCGTGGCGTTCGATCAGCAGGGTGGAGAAGGTGTCGGACATGGGGGGCGCTCCGGAGGAGTGGCTGGTGGCTGGTGGCTAGTGGCTCGTGGGCGGCGCGTCCAGATTGGCGCCGAGATTTCGGACACCAGTGCCCGACGGCTTGGCCACTGGCCACTGGCCACCAGCCAGCAGCCAGCAGCCAGCAGCCAGCAGCCAGCAGCCACTCAACTTATCGCCGCGGCAGCAGCGCCAGCGTCAACCCGGCGCGGAGGAGTTCGGCGATCACCACCATGGCCAGCAGGGCGTTGGCGGCGATGACCTGACCGCGCGCGCCCGAGAGGTCCAGACTCCAGCCGAACAGCGAGGCGAAGGCGAGCCCGGCGGCGGCGGTCAGAGCGAGGCCGATCAGCAGCATCAGGGCCACATGGCTGGCCTTGAGCGCCGCATCCAGAGTCGGCCCCTCGTCGAGGGCGCGGGCGCGACGGCGGAACAGCCAGGCGATCAGTCCGGTGGCTCCGGTCTCGGCGAGGACGATCATGGCCAAGGCCCCGAGGAACCACACGGCGAGGCCACCGCTCTCGCTGCGGTTCACCTGCTGCAGGAAATGGCCGAAATAGATTCCCCAGACGGCGAGACTGACGACAAGACTGATCCAGAGATGGGTGCGGCGGTGGGTCATGACCCGCTCCTTACCGCTTGAGCCCGACCATGTCCGCCAGCTTGAGGACCGTGTTCCAGTTTCGGCCGGTGCCCATACCGATGAGCCGGGGCTGCGCCTTCTCGGCCATTTTCGAATGGCCGATGCCGTCGGGGTGCCAGAAATACAGGACGTCGCCGATAGCCTCGGCCTTCTCCCCGGCCGCCGCGAAGGCCCGGATCGCGTCGAGCGCGCCGTCCTTGACGCCGGCCTTCATGACCATGGCGACCATCCGGGACGGATGGGCGGCGGCCTCGTCGGGAAAGGGGTTGGCCGCCACCAGTCTCTCCCACTGGTCCGGCGTGCGGACCATGGCGGCGACCTTGAGGCCGAAGGTCTTCTCCATGGCGGCCTCGATGTCGTGTTCGAGGGTGTCCGTCGCCTTGTCGCTTTCGACGACTAGGTTGCCGCTGGCAGCGAGGGTGCGGGGGTTCCGCAGGCCCATGGCTTCGGCCATGGCGCGCTGCTCGACCACGGGGGCGCGGACGCCGCCGGTGTTCATGCCGCGGAAGAGGATGATGCGGTGGGTCACGGAGGAGTGGCTGGTGGCTGGTGGCTGGTGATTGGTGGAGCCGGGGTAGAGGATCAGGCTACTCTTCACTAGCCACTAGCCACTAGCCACCAATCACCTCTTTCACCGCTTCTGACAGACCGGACACCAGAAGGTCGAGCGGCCGGCCTGGACGGTGCGTCGGATCACGCCGGTGCAGCCCTCGGCCAGGCAGGGCTGGCCCTCCCGGCCGTAGACGTCGAACCGGTGCTGGAAATAGCCCTGGCCGCCGTCGGCATTGGCGAAGTCGCGCAGGGTCGAGCCGCCCGCTGCGATGGCGTCACCGAGCACGTCGCGGACCACCGCGGCCAGGGTCTCCAGACGGGCCCTCGACACCTGGCCCGCCGGGGTCAGGGGCGAGATGCGGGCACGGTACAGGGCCTCGCAGACATAGATATTGCCCAGGCCGGCGACGTGGCGCTGGTCCAGCAGACTGACCTTGATGTTCTGCTTCCGGCCCGCGAAGGCCTCGGCCAGATGGGCCCCCGAAAAGCCGTTGCCGAGCGGCTCGGGGCCGAGGGCGGCGAACCACGGATGGGCCGCGACCCCGTCGGTGGGGATCAGGCCCATGAAGCCGAACCGCCGGGCGTCGGCGAAACCCAGCCGGGTGGTGAGCCCGCCCTGCACGGCACACAGGCTGACGTGCTCATGCTTGCCGATAATCGGGGCGGCCTGCTCGAACTCGCCCAGCGGGTCGCCGTCCAGGGTGAAGCGACCGGTCATGCCCAGGTGGGTGACCCAGGTCTCGCCGGTCGACAGCGGCATCAGCAGATATTTGGCGCGGCGGTCGATGCGCTCGACCGTCGCCCCCTCCAGCCGCTCGACGAAGCGGTCGGGAAAGGGAAAGCGCAGGTCGGGCCGGTTCTGGCGCACGCGCGCCAGACGCGCACCGGTCAGGACGGGCTCAAGGCCCCGGCGGACGGTTTCGACCTCGGGAAGTTCGGGCATTTTTTGAGGGATTAGGGATTAGGGACTAGGGATTAGGGCGTAGGAATTAGGGAAGAATGAGGTGGTTGGGGCGCAGGTGAGGACCGGTCAGTTCAGGCCGTTCTCTAGCCGCCAAGACCTGCCCCCTAATCCCTAGTCCCTAATCCCTAATCCCTCACTCCGCCTTGTACGGCGTATGACAGGCCTGGCAGCTGGCGCGGACGACGGTCCACTGGGCCGCGAAGGCGGCAGCGTCATCGCCGGCGGCCAGTTCCGCCAGTCGGTCGGCGGCGGCGGCATAGTCGGCGGCCCGGGCCTCGAAGCCGGCCCGGTCGCTCCAGATCTCGGGCTTGGCGTGGGTGGGAACGCCGGCCTCGGTCCCGCTGCCGGCCGGGAACATCCCGGGGACGGCGTGAGCCCAGCGCGCCAGGGCGCGGCTGTTGAAGCGCTGGGTCGAGGGAGCCTGCTGGGCGTCGATCGAGGCCTTGATGGCTCCCATCGCCACGCCCGAGAGCATCATCCCGGCCTGACGCCCCTTGACGATCCCCGCCGCGCCCTCGCCCTGGGCATTGGCGGCACCGCCGACGCACATCAGGCCCAGCACCGCCGCCGTGATCCACTTCCGCATGGTCGTCTCTCCCTTTGCGATGAGGCTCCGCCCGGGCGGGGCGGGAGTCAATGGTGGGGTGGGGTGGGGTGATTGGTGACTGGTGGTTGATGGCGTCCACCAGCGGCGTACGACCCGTCCCGGCCGGAGCCCCGGGCGATCACCAATCACCAACCACCAATCACCTTCCCCTAGCCACTCGCGCCGTTTCCGGCTTAGGTCCGGCCAACGAGGGAGAGGAACCCCATGACCGACACATCCGCGAGCCCGCCCGTCAGCGGCGGCAAGCGTATCGAACTGACGCTGCGCGCCCTGGTTCTGGGCTGTCTGCTGGCCGTCGTGTTCACCGCCGCCAACACCTATCTGGGGCTGAAGGTCGGGCTGACCTTCGCCTCGGCCATCCCGGCGGCGGTCATCTCCATGGCCATCCTGCGGCTGTTCAAGGATTCGACCATCTGGGAAAACATGACCGTGCAGACGGTCGCGTCGGTGGGCGGGGCGATGAGCTCGATCATCTTCGTCCTGCCCGGCCTGGTCATGGTCGGCTGGTGGCTGGAGTTCCCGTTCTGGGAGTCGGTGCTGATCTGCGTGTTCGGCGGCGTGCTGGGCGTGACCTTCTCCATCCCCCTGCGCCGCGCGCTCGTGGTCGAGGCCGACCTGCCCTATCCCGAGGGCGTCGCCGCCGCCGAGGTTCTGACCGTCGGCTCGCGCGGGGCTGAACAGACCGAGAGCGCGGTACGCGAGAATGCGTCGGGCCTGTGGGTCGTGATCATCGGCTCCGTCGTCTCCGCCGGCTATGCCCTGCTGGTCGCCGGCCGCGTGTTCGCCGGCGAGGCGGCACGATTCATCAAACTGCCCGCGTCGCTGGGCGGCGGGGCCACAGGCCTCGGCTTCGGCATGCAGTTCGCCCTGCTGGGCGCCGGCCATCTGATCGGCCTCAGCGTGGGTCTGGCGCAGCTGTTCGGCCTGATCCTGGCCTGGGGGATCGCCGTGCCGGTCCTGACCTCGCCCGAGACCATCGCCTGGCTGACCGCCCACGGCATCCCCTCCATCGCGACGACCCTGCCCATGGGCGTGGGCGCCGAGGAACTGGCCAGCACCGTGTGGCGCAAGGAGGTCCGCTTCATGGGCGCCGGCGTCATCGGCGTCGCCGCCATCTGGACCCTGATCAAACTGGCCGGCCCGCTGATCGGCGGCCTGACCTCGGCCCTGGCCGCCAACCGCCGCCGTCAGAGCGGCGAGGTGCTGGACCGCACCGAGCAGGACATTCCGATCAACATCGTCGCCGGCCTGTCGGTCGCCTGCCTGATCGGCATCGGCTTCATCCTGGCCTGGTTCGCCCAGAGCAATCCGACCCTCGCCAGCTCGACCCCCCTGCTGGTCGGCGGTGGCCTGATCTATGTGGTCTTCATCGGCTTCGCCGTGGCGGCCATCTGCGGCTATATGGCCGGGCTGATCGGGTCGTCGAACAGCCCGGTATCCGGGGTCGGCATCCTGGCCGTCGTCATCGCCTCGGTGCTGATGCTGGGCGTGCTGGCCCTGGCGGGCCTGCCCGCCGACCCATCGGTCGTGGCCTTTGCCCTGATCGTGACGGCCATCGTCTTCGCCGTGGCGGTGATCGCCAACGACAACCTGCAGGACCTCAAGACCGGCCAGCTGGTGCAGGCCACGCCGTGGCGACAGCAGACGGCCCTGATCGTCGGGGTCTTCGCCGGTGCCCTCGTCATTCCGCTGATCCTGAACCTGCTCAACAAGGCCTTCGGCTTCGAGGGCGGGCCGGCCGGCATCGCCGACGAGCCGCTGGCGGCACCGCAGGCGACGCTGATCTCGGCCCTCGCCAGAGGGGTGATCGGCGGCGATCTGCGCTGGGACCTGATCGGCCTCGGTGCGGCCATCGGTGTGGTGATCATCGTGCTGGATGCGGTGCTCAACGGAGCCACCAAGGGCCGGATGAAGCTGCCGCCGCTGGCCGTCGGCATCGGCTTCTACCTGCCCGCCGCCGTGACCACGATGCTGGTGGTCGGGGCGGTTTGCGGCTGGGTCTATGACAAGGCGATCAAGACCACCCGGTTCGCCGATGTCGGCCGCCGCATGGGCGTGCTGCTGGCCTCGGGCCTGATCGTCGGCGAGAGCCTGTTCCTGGTCATGACGGCCGGGGTCATCGTCTCGACCGGCAATGACGCGCCGTTCGCCATGCTGCCCGAGGGCTCGACCTGGCCGGCCATGCTGGCGGGCCTCGTCGCCTTCGCGGTGCTGACGGCCGGGCTATACGGCTGGGTCAGGAACCGGTCCGCCCGGGTCTGACTGCCCTCACCCTGCCCTTTTCCTGAGCGACAGGGGCTGCGTTAAGCCAGTGCGTGTTCGACACGCACTGGCGTTTCCGCGTGTGTCCCTGTAAGAGGCGCGCGCTCCCCGCACCGTCGCCAAAATCCAGCGGTCCGCTCTTGTCCGGCCGCCTTGCACGTCTGATAGTCAAATGAATCTGCGCAACGTCGCCATTATCGCCCACGTCGACCACGGCAAGACCACGCTGGTGGACCAGCTGCTGGCTCAATCCGGCGTCTTCCGAGCCAATGAGGCCCAGTCCGAGCGGGCGATGGACTCCAACGACCAGGAAAAAGAGCGGGGCATCACCATCCTGGCCAAATGCACCTCGGTGCTGTGGCATGGCGAGACCGGCGACACCCGGATCAACATCATCGACACCCCGGGCCACGCCGACTTCGGCGGTGAGGTCGAGCGCATCCTGGGCATGGTGGACGGCTGCGTCCTGCTGGTCGACGCCGAAGAGGGCGTCATGCCCCAGACCAAATTCGTGCTGACCAAGGCGCTGAAGATGGGCCTGAAGCCGATCCTCTGCATCAACAAGGTCGATCGGCCCCACGCCGATCCCGACAAGGTCCACAACGCCGCCTTCGACCTGTTCGCCGCCATCGGCGCGACGGACGAGCAGCTGGACTTCCCGCACATCTACGCCTCGGGCCGTTCCGGCTGGGCGACGATGGATCTGAACCAGCCCAGCGACAATCTGAACGCGCTGTTCGAACTGATCGTCAAGCACGTGCCCGAGCCCAAGGTCGTCGAGAACAAGGACAAGCCGTTCCAGATCCTGAACGTGCTGATCGAGAGCGATCCCTTCCTGGGCCGCCTGCTGACCGGCCGTATCGAAAGCGGCAAGGCCGTTCCCGGCATGTCGATCAAGGCCCTGTCGCGCGACGGCAAGACCATCGAACAGGGCCGGATCACCAAGGTGCTGGCCTTCCGCGGCCTGAAGCGCCAGCCGGTGGACGAGGCCGAGGCGGGCGACATCGTCGCCATCGCCGGCATGTCCAAGGCCACGGTGGCCGACACCCTGTGCGCGCTGGAAGTCACCGAGGCCCTGCCGGCCCAGCCGATCGATCCGCCGACCATCTCCATGACCGTCTCGGTCAACGACAGCCCGCTGGCCGGTCGCGAGGGCGACAAGGTCCAGTCGCGCGTCATCCGCGACCGCCTGCTCAAGGAGGCCGAGGCCAACGTCGCCATCCGCGTCACCGAGACCGGCGGCAAGGACGCCTTCGAGGTCGCCGGCCGCGGCGAACTGCAGCTGGGCGTGCTGATCGAGAACATGCGCCGCGAAGGCTTCGAACTGTCGATCAGCCGTCCGCGCGTGGTCTATCAGACCGGCGAGAACGGCGAGCGGATGGAGCCCATCGAGGACGTCGTCATCGACGTCGACGACGAATACACGGGCGTGGTCATCGAGAAGCTGTCGGCCCGCAAGGCCGAGCTGAAGGACATGGGGCCCTCGGGTGCCGGCAAGACGCGTCTGACGCTGAAGTCGCCTTCGCGCTCGCTGATCGGCTACCAGGGCGAGTTCCTGACCGACACGCGTGGCTCGGGCGTGTTGAACCGCGTGTTCAGCCACTATGAGCCGCACAAGGGTGCCATCGAGGGCCGCCTGAAGGGCGTGCTGGTCTCAAACGGCGACGGCGAGACCGCCGCCTTCGCCCTGTGGAACCTCGAGGACCGCGGCATCATGTTCGTCGGCGGCGGCGAGAAGACCTACCAGGGCATGATCATCGGCGAGAACGCCCGTTGGGACGACCTCGACGTCAATCCGATGAAGGCCAAGGCGCTGAACAACATCCGCGCCTCGGGCAAGGATGAGGCCGTACGCCTGACCCCGCCGCGCCGTCCGTCGCTGGAACAGGCCATCGCCTATATCGAGGAAGACGAACTGGTCGAGGTCACGCCCAAGTCGATCCGCCTGCGCAAGGCCGTGCTGAACCCCTCGTTCCGCAAGAAGCGCGTCCGCGAGGACGTTTAACCCTCGTCCGCGAGGACCGGAATTCCAGAGGGGCGGGCCGGTTGGTCCGCCCCTTTTCCGTTGGCCCCCAGCATGCCGAGCCAGCCTCCGCTGGTCAGCAGGGCGACATCCAGCAGCGCCAGGGCCAGCGGCGTCGAGGCCGGAGCGGCGATGAAGCGCGGCCGCCACTCGGGACCGAATTTGGCCTTGTAGGCCCGCAGGCCCTGGAATCCGTACAGGCCACCGCCTTCATCGAAGACCAGGGCCCCGACCCGGGCGAACACGGGCGCGAGGCGGCGATCCTCGAGACCCGAGAGCGGTGCCATGCCGAGGTCGAGGTCGGCGAATCCCTGATCCCGGGCCCACTGGATCGCCCGGACGAACAGATAGTCCATCACGCCGGGCGGCGCGTCGGGGGCATGGCGCATCAGGTCGACGGCGATCGAGGCACGCGCGCCCCGACCGGGCAGAAGATTGGCGAAGGCGGTCACCCGACCCTCGCGCCGGACCACCGCAAGCGGCATCAGATCCAGCCAGGCCGGATCAAACCGACCCAGGGAAAAGGCCTTTTCGGCCCCGTGGTGATGGGCCAGCCAGGCATCCGACACCGCCTTCAGCTCCGGTGCCAGGGTCGAGGCCGATCCGGGTGGCAGTACCTCGAAGCTCGCGCCCTCGCGCTCGGCCCGGCTGACGGCCGTACGCAGGTTCTGGCGCGCCTTGCCCTCGAGCGAAAAGGCGGACAGGTCGACCGTGGCGGTCTCGCCGACCTTGCGCATCGCCAGTCCCAGGGTGGCGAGGTCACCGAGGATGCCCTCCCCCACCGAATAGAAGACCGGCGCGCCGCCATAGGCGTCGGCCAGACCGGCGAAGCTCCACAGCAGTTCGCGCCGTTCGTCCGCGCGCCCGGCCGGTTCCCCCATGGCTATCCAGCGGCGCCCCCGCACCCGGTAGGCGATGAAACTCTGCCCCGAGGCGCTGAACAGCAGGGCCTTGTCGCCGAGGGCGGCGAGCCAGGCCTCGGGCGGGGTGGTGTCGGCGGTCTCCAGGGCCGCCAGGGCACGCCGGACCTCGTCCGCCGATGCGGGACCGTGGCTGACGGCCCCGGGGGCGGTCAGCAGGGAGCGAACGGCCACCCCGAGGGTCAGGACGGCCACGACGGCCGCGCCACGCAGGAAGCCCGAGGCCTCCCGGTCGGTCAGGAAGGTCCACCACAGGTCGTCGGTGTAGGCGACGTCGCGATAGGCGAAGAAGCCCAGCCACAGGGTGGCGGCCACCGCCGCCACGAGCAGCGCCAGCCAGACCGGAGACAGGGGCTCGCCCAGCCGCGACTTGCGATCGAAGGCGTCCCGGCACGGCAGCAGCAACAGGGCCACCACGGCCAGCTCGCTCGCCTCCTCCCATTCCAGACCCTTGAGCAGGGAAAAGGCGATCCCACCCGTCAGGACCAGCAGCGCCGCCCACCAGGCGCCCCGCCGACGGCGCCACAGGCCGGCCGACAGCAGCACCAGCAGAAAACCGGCCACGCTGGCGGCGAAATGGGACAAGTCGATCAGCAGGGGCGGGGCGATCCGGGTCAGGACCTCAAGCCGGTCGCGCAAGGCCGGCGTCGCCGCCGAGATCAGCATTACCGAGCCCACAAGGAAGCTGAGCAGGGCAAAGACATGCGGCGACAGTTCGAACGCCAGGGCGCCCAGTCTCCGCGCCAGACCCCGCTTACGCCCCTTTGCCCCAACCATGGCCCGGTTAGACCCGGAATCGGCCAATCAGGGCAAGCCAAAGGTCATTTGGGGGCGGCCGAAACCAAGCGTCATCGCTCGTGTTAGCCAACCGGTGCGAGCGCCTCCCCGCTCGTTTTGACAAGGCAGACATCATGCGAAAGACAGCGCTTCTCACCGGCGTCGCCGGCCTGTTCCTCATGACCGCTCCTGCGTTCGCCCAGGACGCGATGGCCCCGCAAACCCCGCCGGTCGCCGCGACCGCGGAAGCCCCCGCGGCCGCGCCGGCGACCCAAAACCTGACGCTGCAGCCCGGATCCGACGTCAAGGGTGCCGACGGTTCCGTGCTGGGCAGGCTTGAAGGGGCCCGCAATACAGAGAGTGGCCAGGAGCTGACCGTTCGCGGAACCGACGGCGCGCTGCGCGGCATTCCGGTTTCGGGCGGCGTCCGCCAGGACGGTGCCGGTGTGGCCGTGGGTTGGACCAGCGCCCAGTTCTCCGCCGCTGCGGCGATCGAGGCGGACGCCACCCCGGCCTCGGAAACCGCCGCCCAGGTCGACGAGTCGACGCCGCCCCCGGCGGCGACCATGCCGACCGAGCCCGGGACGACTGAACCCACGCCCGTGACCC
This sequence comes from Caulobacteraceae bacterium, assembly GCA_965284375.1. GTDB lineage: Bacteria > Pseudomonadota > Alphaproteobacteria > Caulobacterales > Caulobacteraceae > Brevundimonas. Next base: position 2,925,739 of record OZ260074.1, on the reverse strand, counting down.
CGGCTCCCGACGCCGGACAACCGACACCGGACAAGCCCAACGCCTGAGGCGTTGTCGCGGCATAGAAAAAGGGCGGCTCCTCGCGGAGCCGCCCTTCGTCGTTTCAGATAGCGACGCGTTTAGCCGCGACGCTTGACCAGACCCACCAGGAACAGCAGCAGGCAGGCACCGAGGAAGGCCACCAGCAGCGTGATCAGGTTGAAGCCGCCGACGGGAATACCCAGCAGGCTGCCGGCGATGAAACCGCCCAGCAGGGCACCGACGACGCCGACGATCAGGTTCGTCAGCAGGCCGTGACTGCGGCCCATGACCTTTTCAGCCAGCCAGCCGGCGACGATGCCGATGACGATCCAGCCAATGATACCAAGGCCCATGTGTAGTCTCCTTCCAAGCTGATTGCTCTGTCGCCGTAATGCGCGTGAAGCGTAACGGTTGCCCGGGGTCCCGCAGAACACGGCTCACCGACATTCTCCCGTCACGCGAGCGCGGCACGGTGTTTGCCGCGTCGATGGTGCGCCGTCCCGCATCGGGACAGCCTGCCAAAAGGGGAAATGGGCCATGGCCACCGATATCGACCTGCACCTGGGCCGCCGCCTGCGCCGTCGCCGGCGCCTGCTCGGTCTGACGCAACAACAGCTGGCCAACCAGGTCGGCATCCGCTTCCAGCAGATCCAGAAATACGAGTGCGGTGCCAACCGCATCTCGGCCGCCCGCCTGTGGCAGCTGTCCGAGGCGCTGGAATCGCCGGTGAGCTATTTCTATGACGGGCTGGAAGAAGCCATCGAGCGCCGCGAGGTCGCCAACCAGGGCGGCGAGATGTTTTCCCGCAAGGAAACGCTCGACCTGATCCAGGCCTATTACCAGCTCGACGAAAAACCGCGCCGGCGCCTGCTGGACCTGGCCAAGTCGCTGCACGTCGAGGCCGACGCGGCCTGAATCATCCGGTGACATGACGGCGGGGCGTGGGTATTCCGCCTGTCATGACCGAGTTTGAACTGTTCGCCGTCGAGCTGGCCCATGAGGCCGCGCGGGTGTCACTGCCCTATTTCCGGGGCGACTATGCGCAGTCCGACAAGGGCGGCCCGGGCGCGTTCGACCCCGTCACCCAGGCCGATCAGGAGGCCGAGGCCGCGCTGCGCCGGCTGATCGCGGCCCGCTATCCCGCCCACGGCGTCATCGGCGAAGAGTATGGCGAGGACCGGCCTGATGCGGAGCATGTCTGGATTCTGGATCCGATCGACGGCACCCGCGCCTTCATCGCCGGCCTGCCCGTCTGGACCAATCTGATCGCCCTCAGCACCGAGGGCCGGCCATCCGTCGGCGTGATCGGCCAACCCTATCTGGATGAAATCTTCCTCGGGGGGCCGTCAGGGGCGCGCCTGCTGCGCGGCGGTGCGGAAACGACGCTGTCGGTGCGGTCCTGCCCGCGCCTGAACGACGCCCTGATCGCCACCACCGATCCCGATCTGTTCACCGGGGCGGAGCTCGGCGCCTGGACCCAGGTGCGGGCCGCCGCCCGTCTGGCCCGGCTGGGTTGCGACGGCTATGCCTACGCCATGCTGGCGGCCGGGCGGATCGATCTGGTCGCCGAAAGCGGCCTGAAGCTGTGGGACTGGTCAGCCCTGGTGCCCGTCATCGAGGCGGCCGGCGGCGCGGTCAGCAACTGGCGCGGCGAGACGCCGGACGGAACCGGCCAGATCCTCGCCGTCGGCGACGTCGGCATCCGCGACCAGGCCCTGGTGACGCTAAGGCGCGCGGCGCTGTGAAATCACCGTTCATCCCGGCTTTCGCCGGGATGAACGGACTGATGAGGTCAGGCCGCGTCGACCGGCTCGGCCACCGGCAGCGGCGTCAGGTCCTCGGCGGGCGAGACATAGGCGGCCATGGCGTCGAATTCCTCGAGGAAAACACCGCGCAGTGCGTCGGTTTCCATGATGATTTCGTGCTTGGCACCCGCGACCTCGACGTAGCGCCCACGGCCCAGCCGTTTGGCGGCCCATTTGCTGGTCTGTTTCCAGACGCGGTCGTCCTCGCTGGACTGAACAATGGCGACCGGAATCTGCACCGCCTTCAGGGCCTTGGGCTTGAGCGCACGTTCACCGGCGTCGAGGCCCACGGCCAGCCAGCCCCAGGTCGGCCCCCCGACGGCCAGGTGGGGACAGGCGAACAGCTGTTGCCGCCACTGCTCGTAGCGGCTTTCGTCCGTCGTCAGGGCGTCCTTTTCAAAGGTGTGGTCGAACGGGTCGTCGGCGTCGTCCAGCACATAGTCGCCCGCCTTGCCGTGCCGCAGGTTCCAGCGGACGGCCAGTTTGACGGACCACATCGACCGTTTGCCGGTCTTGATGCGAAGCATGGGGCTGGTCAGGACTGCGCCGGAAAACCGGCTTTCGCCGCCCTCCAGCGTCATCAGGTTGAGGACGCCGCCCATCGAATGGCCGACCATGACCCACGGCTTGGGCGCACGGGTCTCCCAGGTGTCGAGCAGGCGGGCATAGTCATCGAGGAATTCCTCGACCGCGCGGGCGTGGCCCTTGAGGCGATCCGGCAGCAGACGGGCCGACAGGCCCTGACCGCGCCAGTCATGGGCCAGAACGCACCAGCCGCGGGCGAGGAAATTGCCGATGACCTCGAAATATTTCTCGATCGGCTCGGTGCGGCCAGGGCTGACGATCACGGTGCCGCGCGGCTTCTTTGCGACCAGGGTCGACGGGGTCCAGAAGGCGGCGCGCAGGCGCAGGCCCCCGGCGCCCCGGAACCATTCGCCCGTCCCGCCCGGGGGGGCCGAGGCTCCCGGAACCCCCATCAGGGGCGCGTTGGCGGCATAGGCGGCGGCTCGGTTCACTCTGGCTTCCTGAATCTCAAGGTCATGCGGTCGCTCTCCCCGATACGGTCGTACTTCGACCGGTCGAAGGCCGGGTTCGGTGCCGAGCCGCGCTCGGCGGTCAAGGACATCGGCGGCAGGGTCTCGACCCCGAACGGATGATCCTTCGTATCCCTTTCATTCGCGTTGATTTCCGAAGCGGCGACGAAGGCAAAACCCGCTTCCGCCGCCAACTGTTTCACAAACGCCTCCTGGACGTATCCGTTCGCCGCGGCGGGGTCCTGATCTTCCTCGGGACCGAGGCGGTGCTGTTCGACGCCCAGGATTCCGCCCGGACGCAGCGCGGCCCAGGCGTCGGCGAAGGCCTTTTCAGCGATCCCGGCGGCCATCCACGCCTGGATGTTGCGCATGAACAGGGCCATGTCCGCCGTGCCCGGTGCAGTGACGGGGCCCGAGGTCGGACCGAAGGCGCTGAGCTCAATCTCGCCGTACAGGCGCTTGTCGGTCGTGAACCGTTGCTGGAAGGCCGCCATCAGGGCGACCTGGGAGGGGTCAGCCCCCGGACCGGTCTGGAACCCGGCGGCGACGTATTTGCCGGCTCCCTCGGCCAGATAGGGGGCCAGAATTTCCGTATACCAGCCGCTGCCAGGCCAGAACTCGACCACCGTCATGCGCGGCTGCAGGCCGAAGAAGCGCAGGGTTTCCATCGGATGGCGGGCCGCGTCGCGCGCCTTGTCCTGGGCCCGCCAGGGACCGGCGACCGCCCATTCCAGCGTCCCCTTGGGCGGACCGTCGGCGGTGGGCGGCGGTTCGGCGGTCTTTTCCTTGCGGCCGCAGGCTGCGAGACCGGCGACAGCGACGCAGGCGACACCGGAAAGCAGGTTCCGGCGCGACAGCGACCCTTGGCGGCTCTCTCTGGATTCAGCCATTCACGCTCCCCGCAGGCCGGCCCTGTCCGATCAGAAGCCGCCCCGGCCCGCAGGCCTTAACCGTGTTCCCCGACCCCGTCAAAACGGTTCGCGGTCTCGAACCATGTCAGGCGGGCTTGCGGAATCGCAGGGTCATGCGGTCGCTTTCGCCGATGGCGTCAAACGCGGCCCGTTCGGCTTCCGTCAGGGGCGTCGGGCGGTCGGTGGCCACGCCCTGGCGCGGTGCGGACACGCGCGTCGGCGGCAGGGTCCAGACGCCATAGGGATGGTCGTGGTCATCCTTGGGGTTGGCGTTCAGCTCGCTGCGTCCCTCGAGCACGAAACCCGCCGCCTGGGCGGCGTGAATGACGAAGCTCTCGGAGACGTAGCCGGTGGGGGCTGTCACATCCGCGTTCAGACCCTCGGCACTGCGGTGCTGCTCGACGGCGAGGATGCCGCCGGGCTTCAGCGCCTTGAAGAAGGACGCCAGAAAGGCATCGGTCCGGCCGCCACGGTGCCAGTTGTGGAAGGCGCGGGCGACCACGACCATGTCGGCCGTGCCGTCGGCGATGCCCATACCGTCCTGCGGGCGGTTGACGGCCACATAGGTTCCCCCGGTGGCCTCCGCATAGGGACGCAGGATGGCGCTCCACCAACCGCCGGCACCGGGCTGGATCTCGACGACGGTCGATCCAGGCGTCAGGCCCCAGAAGGTCAGGGTCTCGAACGGATGGCGCGCGCCGTCGCGGGCGATGTCGGCGGCAGGACGGGCGTCGGACCCGATGGCGGCCTGGAGCGCGGCGTCCTCCTGCAGCACCGGCGGGGTCATGGCGGCGCGGCGAACGGAGCGCTGGGCCGCTGTCTCGTTCAGGCCCGGCAGCGCCGGCAAGGCTTGGGCCGCGGCGATCGTGGGCAGGGCAAGGGCGGTCGTCATGACAAGGGCGAGCAGGCGCATGGGGGTCTCTCCACGAAGGATGGCGGGAATATGGGCGAACCCTACGGCCTCTGGGTTCAGGGGCAAGCCTCGACACCCCCGGGGCGACAGATGGGCGCGGTCTTGACGCGGCGTCGGGGCTCCCCACATCGAAACCGAGGCCGCCGATTCCGGGGCCTCCAGACCGGACGGGGCCGATTTCGGGCCGTCGGGACTGACCTTCCACCGCCGTCCCGGACAAGACCCCATGTCGGGGTCTTGGGGGCGGTTCAACCTTGCTGATCCTCAGGAGGATGACCCATGCGTACCTATGATTTCACCCCGCTCTATCGCTCCGCCGTCGGTTTCGACCGTCTGGCCGGCCTGCTGGAAACCGCCGCGCGCACCAGCCAGGAGAACGGCTGGCCGCCCTACAACATCGAGACGACGGGCGAAAATGCCTATCGCATCGAGATCGCGGTCGCCGGCTTCAAGCCCGACGAACTGACCCTGGAGGTCAAGGAAAACCTGCTGACCGTGACCGGTCGCAAGACCGCCAACGATGAGGCGGGCACAGAGCGGACCTATCTGCATCGTGGCCTCGCCGAGCGCGATTTCGAGCGCCGCTTCCAGCTGGCCGACTATGTCGTGGTCAAGGGGGCCGACCTGGCCGATGGCCTGCTGTCCGTCGAACTGAACCGCGAACTGCCCGAGGCGCTGAAGCCCCGCCGGATCGAGATCGGCTCCGGCAAACGCCTGATCGAGGGCAAGAAGGCCAAGGCGGCCTGAGCCGCAACGCCGGCTGAATGAGGAGGGCGGCTCGCGAGGGCCGCCCTTTTTTGTCGGTGGTTTGTTGGCCCCGTCAGCCCCGGCCTGTTTCGGGGTGTGGACCGTGGGGCACTGACGCGGACGTCGGCTAGGGCAACCCACGCGCCCCGTGAACATTGGCGTCGGTCAGGTCGGCCTGGGTCAGGATCGTGCCGTGCATCAGGGCGCGGCTGAGATCAGCCCCGACCAGGACGGCGCGGTTCAGGTCCGCTCCCGACAGGTCCGCACCGCGCAGGATCGTGCCGGTCAGGTCCGCCGGCAGCAGCCGGTCGGCCGCGATCATCAGCGGCCCCAGCTTGGCCCCGCGCAGGTCCGACCCGTTCAGTCGCGCCCCGGCCAGCCGCGCGCCACGCAGATCGGCACCCTTCAGATTGACCGAGCGCAGATCGGCGCCCTCGAGGTGCGCGCCCTGAAGCTGCACCCCCTCCATGTCGAGGCCGTAGAAGACCGCGCCCTTGGCGGACAGGGCGGTCAGGTTGTAGCCGTGGATGGATCGCAGGGCGCGCAGGTCCACGCCATCGAAGACCGAGGGGCGGCCCTGGGTGCCGCCCGTCTCGCACCACTGGGCGTGCTCGGCCAGCATCTCGGCCGCCGGCATCTTGCCGACCGGGGCACCGGACGAGCGGTCGTCGGTCAGACAGCCGGTCATATTGGCACCGTCGGTCCGCCACATGGCCATCTTCACGCCGATCAGCACGGCGTCACGCATGTCGGCACCCGACAGGTCCGCACCCGAAAGATCGGCGCCGGCCAGATCCGCGCCGCGGAAGCTGGCCTGTTTCAGATTGGCCCGGACCATCTTGCAGTCCTTCATGATGGCGTCGGAAAAGTCGGCCGACACGGCGACGATTCCGGTCAGCTTGGACCGCTCCAGATTCGCCCCGGCCAGACAGGCGCCCTGGGCCTGGGTGTCCTTGCGCGCCTTGGCCTCAACCACCTTGAAGCCCAGCTTGGCGTCGGCGGCGGCGATGGTGCCCTCGCGCAGGTCCGCCTCGAACAGATCGGCCCCGCTGAGATCGGCGCCCCGCAGGCAGGCCCCACGCAGGTCCGCGCGGCGCATGCTGGCGTCGATCAGGATGCAGTCCTGCATGTCAGCGCCGAAGAAGGTGGCGTTGTCGAGACAGGTCCCGGTCATATCGGTGCCGTGCAGCGAGGCGGCAGAGAAGTCTGCGTCGGCCAGATTGCGGCCTGCCAGGGTCAGGCCGGACAGATCCATCCAGGCGAAGACGGCGCGGGCCCCACCCGGCTTGGCCTGCCACAGACGGTCGTGCCGGGCGCAGATCGCGTCCAGCTCGGCCTGGTCGAGGCGCCTTTTGGCACCGGGAGTAGCAGTAGGGGCAGGCGACATGGTCCCGATATGGCACGGCGGCGCTTAAGGAAGACTGAAATGCCCAGCAACGGCGTGGCCCGAACCGTCCGCTGTCAGACCGTCAGCAGCCCCTGCGCCGCCAACGCATCGGCCAGTTCGCCGGGCCCGACCCAGACCCGCGTATAGCCCGCCTCGCCCAGACGCTGCAGCTCTGTGGTCAGGTCGGCCTTGGCCGACGCGGCGAAACGGGCGTCGAAGCCGGTCCCGTCCTCGCTGATGCGCACCATCGGCCGCCCGGTCTCGACCCGGTGCAGATAGCCCTCGTAGAGAACCGCCGCCTCCCGGGCCAGCAGACCGGTCTCGACCTCGAGCCCCGCCTTCAGCAGGCGTTCGATGCCCCGACCCGAGGCGAAGGGCGACGGGTCGACGGCCGCGACGACGATCCGGCTGATGCCGGCGTCAATCAGGAAGTGGGAACAGGAGGTGCGGCCCGACGACCGGGCCCCGCACGGCTCCATGGTGACATAGGCCGTGGCCCCGCGCGCCTTGTCGCCGGCGGCGGGCGCGGCCTGTTCCTCGGCGTGTGGCCGGCCGCCGGGGGCGGTGGCGGCCTCTGCGACTACCTCACCGTCCTTGACGATGACGCAGCCGACGGCGGGGTTGGGCCAGGTTTCGCCCATCCGCGCCTTGGCCAGCTCGATGGCCCGGCCCATGAAGCGGATGTCGTCCGAGGCCTGCTGCGCGGTGGTCATTCGCCGGCTCCAGGCAGGGACGGCAGGGCGGCGGCCCGGCCTTCGTCCAGATAGCGCGCCGCCACGGGACGCAGGTCCGCGTCGAGGTCGACCTCAAGCGGATTTCCGGTCGGAATCTCGACCTCGACGATGGCGCGGTCCGGTACATCGAACAGATGTTTGACGATGGCGCGCAGCGAATTGCCGTGGGCGGCGATCAGCACGTCGTCGCCGGCCCTGAGGCGCGGCGCGATGGCCTCGTTCCAGTAGGGCAGCACCCGGTCGAGCGTGGTCTTCAGGCTCTCGGTATCGGGAATGGTCTTGCCGGCGTAGCGGGGATCGTTCGCGAAATCCCATTCCCCGCCCGGGGCCAGCGGGGGCGGCGGAATGTCGTAGCTGCGGCGCCAGATCTTCACCTGCGCCTCGCCGTGCAGGGCTGCGGTGCCGGCCTTGTCCAGCCCGGTCAGACCGCCGTAGTGGCGCTCGTTCAGCCGCCAGTCCTCGACCACCGGCACATCCTTCAGCCCGGCGGAGTCCAGAGCCAGCGCGCCCGTGCGCTTCGCGCGCTTCAGCACCGAGGTAAACATCACGGCCGGTTTGAAGCCCGCCTTGGCGAGCAGTTCGCCGCCGCGCCGCGCCTGGGCTTCACCCTCGGCCGTCAGATCGACGTCGACCCAGCCGGTGAAACGGTTCTCGAGGTTCCACTGGCTCTGGCCATGGCGCAGCAGGATCAGGCGGGGCATTCAGGTCTCCGGGCGTCAGGGCTTGGGTAGGCCCGGGGTCGGGACCGGTCAAGGTTCTGCCCATCCTGCCCAACGTGGGGCCGAAAACGTCGTTCCCGCGTTGTTGTGGCCCGTTGTTGTGACGGGAGGGCCGCCTGCTATACCGGGCCCGCTTCTGAACAGGACCCGATCATGATCAAGCCCCGCCAGGATCTTCGCCCCAACACGGCCGATTATGAGACCATGCCGCTGGTGAAGCCGACAGGGTTCCGCGAATACGACGCGCGCTGGATTCTCGAGAAGGAGATCAATCTGCTCGGCATCCAGGCGCTCGGTCTCGGACTGGCGACCTATGTCCACGAGATCGGCCAGACGCCGCGGATCGTGGTGGGTCACGACTACCGCTCCTATTCCCTGTCGGTGAAACAGGCCCTGATCCTGGGCCTGATGGAAGGCGGGATGGAGGTGCTGGACATCGGTCTGGCCCTGTCGCCGACGGCCTATTTCGCCCAGTTCGAGCTCGACGCGCCCTGTGTGGCCATGGTCACCGCCAGCCACAACGAGAACGGCTGGACCGGGGTGAAGATGGGGGCCCAGCCGCCCCTGACCTTCGGCCCCGACGAGATCGGTCGGCTGAAGGACATCGTCCTGAACGGCGAGGGTATAGGGCGCAAGGGCGGGTCGCTGACCCGGGTCGAGGGCTTCCGCGAGGCCTATCTGGCCGACATCGTGTCGAAGGTGAAACTGACCCGGCCGCTCAAGGTCGTGGCGGCCTGCGGCAACGGCACCGCCGGTGCCTTCGCCCCCGAGGCCCTGCGCCGTATGGGGGCCGAGGTGATCGAGATGGACACCGAGCTCGACTACAATTTCCCCAAATACAATCCGAACCCCGAAGACCACGCCATGCTGATGCAGATGGCGGCCCGGGTGCGCGAGACCGGTGCCGACCTTGCCCTGGGCTTTGACGGCGACGGCGACCGCTGCGGCGTGGTGGACGACACGGGCGAGGAGATTTTCGCTGACAAGATCGGCCTGATGCTGGGCCGCGACCTGTCGGCCCTGCACCCGAACGCAACCTTCGTCGTCGATGTGAAGTCAACGGGTCTGTACAAGACCGACGCCGTGCTCAAGGCCAATGGCGCGACCACCGTCTACTGGAAGACCGGCCACAGCTATATCAAGCGCAAGACCGCCGAACTGGGGGCGCTGGCCGGGTTCGAGAAGTCCGGCCATTTCTTCTTCAACGCGCCCCTGGGCCACGGCTATGACGACGGCATCGTCGCCGCCGGCGCGGTGCTGGCCATGCTGGACCGCAATCCGGGCAAAAAGCTCAGCGAGCTGAAGGCCGCCCTGCCCGACGCCTGGACCAGCCTGACCATGTCGCCGCATTGCGACGACGAGCTGAAATACGAGGTGCTGGAGCGGATCGTGGCCGAATATCAGGCCCTCGCCGACGCGGGCGGATCGATCCTCGGCCGCAGGATCGTCGAGGCCATCACCGTCAACGGCGTACGGGTGCACCTCGAGGACGGCTCATGGGTGCTGGTCCGCGCCTCATCGAACAAGCCCGAGCTGGTGGTAGTGGTCGAGAGCATGCGCTCGGCCGACGACATGCGCGCCCTGTTCCACCAGGAGGTGAAGCCCCGGCTGGCGAAATACGCCGAGGTCGGGGCGTATAATCAGGAGATCTGACCTGCTCCAGACCAAGCATCCCCACGAAAGCGGGGATGCACGGTTTGGGGGAGCCCTACCGCGGGGCGCGCTTGGCCAGGATGCGTTGCAGGGTCCGCCGGTGCATCCCCAGCCGCCGCGCCGTTTCCGAGACATTGTGGTCGCACAGTTCGTAGACGCGCTGGATGTGTTCCCAGCGCACCCGGTCGGCGCTCATCGGGTTGTCCGGCGGCTCGGGTGCCTCGCCCGTCGACAGCAGGGACTTGACGACGTCGTCGGCGTCGGCGGGTTTCTGCAGATAGTCGACCGCGCCGGCCTTGACCGCGGCGACGGCCGTGGCGATGGCCCCATAGCCGGTCAGCATGATGATGCGGGCGTCCTGGCGGCGCTCACGGATGGCCTCGACCACCTTCAGTCCGTTGCCGTCCTCGAGCCGCATATCCAGCACGGCAAAGGCGGGCACCGAGGTCTTCAGCGCCTCATGCGCCTCGGCCAGGGACGCAGCGAGGGTAACCACGAAGCCGCGGCTCTCCAGCGCGCGACCCATCCGGGTGCGCAGGGCGTTGTCATCGTCGAGCAGCAGCAGGGTCTTGTCGGGAAGGGCGGCGATCCGGTCTTCGGCGTCGGGCATATGCGGTCTCCTGCGGGCTCAAGTCGGTAACAGTACGGGTGCGGTCAAGGTTCAGCCGCAGGGGTGCGACATCACGACGGGACTTCCAGTGCGGGCCGGGGCCAGCGAACCGCCACGCGGGCCCCCTTCGGCTGGCCTTTCCCGCCGTCGCCGGCCCCGACGAACACCTTGCCGCCGGTCCGCTCAAGCAGGGTGCGGGCGATGAAGAAGCCCAGCCCCATCCCGCCCTGGCTGGGAGAAATGGCCTCGGGCTCCGCGGGGACGGCCGCACCCTTGCGGCCCTTGCGGCCCGGCGTGGCGGCAGCCACCGAAGAGGCGATCTGGGCGGCAAGAGCCCGGCGCGCCTTGCCCTGCGGCCGGCTGGTCACATAGGGCTCGCCGAGGCGGGGCAGGATGTCGGCCGGGAAACCCGGGCCATCGTCCACGACCTCGATCTCGATGAAGCCCGCGTCCACCAGGGCCCGCACCCGCACCTTTGAACCGGCGAAATCGGCGGCATTCTCGACCAGGGTCGACAAACCGTGGATCACCTCAGGCATGCGACGGACGAGCGGAACGGGCTCGCCCGAGGCGGTGCGCACCTCGATCTGGAAGTCGAGGTCGAAGCCACGGTGGGGTTCGATCACCTCCTCGAGCAAGGCCTTCAGCCCGACCTCGGCGAAGGCACTGTCGCCTTCCTCCGGCTGCTGGGACAGGCGTTTCAGGATCTCGCGGCAGCGCTCGGCCTGTTGCAGGATCAGGGCGGCGTCCTCGGCCGCCGGTCCCCCCTTGGCCGAGGCGCGCAGCAGCTCCTTGGCCACGACCTGGATGGTCGCCAGCGGCGTGCCCAGTTCATGCGCCGCCGCCGCCGCCAGCCCGCCCAGCGCCGCCAGCCTCTGCTCGCGCTGCAGCACGTCCTGGGTGGTGGCCAGCGCCAGTTCCAGCTTCTCGGCCTCGGCGGCGACCCGCCAGGCATAGGCGGAGGTGAAGATCACGCCGGTGATCAGGGCCAGACCGGTCCCGAAGCGATAGAGGGGCGGCAGGGTCAGCTCCGTCCCCGCCTGCCAGGGCAGGGGCAGTGAGAAGAAGAACAGGCTGGTGGTCGCGACCAGCACCAGCAGGCCCATCAGCGCCGCCTGACGCCCCGGCAGCGAGGCGGCGGCGACCGTCACCGGGGCCACCAGCAGCAGGCAGAACGGGTTTTGCAGGCCCCCGGTCAGGGCCAGCAGGACAGACAGCTGCAGAATGTCGAACCCCAGGTGCGCCGCCGTCATTCGCCCGTCCGGCAGGGAGCCGTCGATACGCTTCAGCCGGGCCGTGGCGTTGAGGTTCATGATCACGCTGACCGCGATCACGGCCAGACAGCCCCACAGCGGCAGCTCGAAATGGAAATAGAGGGTCGCCGTGGCGACTGTCGCGCTCTGCCCCGCGATGGCCATCCAGCGCAGGATGACGAGCGTGCGCAACGACAGGCCCCGGCTGCGCCGCGGCAGGTTTCGCCAGCCGCTGAAACGGTCCGGGTCCCGCGATCCTTCGGGGGACGCGAACGGCGGCGCAAACTGCGACGAGAGGGGGTCTTGGGACAGGCTCACCGGTCTTCTATAGACCGGCTACGCGCGCGGTGCGCGTTTTCGAGGAGGCCGTGATGCCGCGCCGTTCCATCCTGCTGTTCGCCGGCGTCTGCATCGCCATCGCCGCGGCCGTGGCCGTCACTACCGTCGTCATGGTCAACCAGCGCGACGGGACCATCCCGCCGATCGAGACCTCGACCGGCCAGCCGTCCGTCGGCGGTCCGTTCCAGCTGGTCAACCAGGACGGACAGGCGGTCGACCAGACCCTGCTGGACGGCAAATGGTCGCTGGTCTTCTTCGGCTTTACCTACTGCCCCGACTATTGCCCCACGACCCTGACCGCCCTCGAGGCCACGAAGCAGCAGATGGGCGACCGGGCGAAGGACATCCAGATCGTCTTCGTCACCGTCGATCCCGAGCGGGACACGCCGCAGGCCCTGAAAGACTATCTGTCCTCCGACGGCTTCCCGCGCGGCGTGATCGGGCTCACCGGCACGCCGGCACAGATCCGGACCGCCGCCGACGCCTATCGCGCCTACTACCAGAAGGTCGGCGAGGGCGACGCCTATACGATGAACCACTCCCTGACCGTCTATCTGATGGGCCCGGACGGCCGGTTCCGCAGCGCCATCGCCCACGATCTGGGACCCGAACGCGCCGCACAGGTCATCGAACGCGCCATGGCGCGGGGATAGCCCGCTGAATGCCGTGCATCCCCGCGAAGGCGGGGACCCAGGCTTTGGCCCTCGACGGGTGTCGGAGACTGAGCGCGGGTGAGTTCGGACAGTCTGGTTGCGGCCTAAACCTGGGTCCCCGCCTTCGCGGGGATGCACGGTTGAATGCGTTGTTTGATGGAATAAATCTTTTTGCAGTGCGATGCGTTCTATGGTGCTCTGCCGCGTAACGGCGGGGGCCGTCTCAAGGATTCCATGCTCTATTCGCTTCACGAGCTCGCCTATCACTCGGCGACGCCGTTCCGGTTCGGGGCCCAGATGGCCCGCCAGTTCTGGACTTCTCCGTTCAATCCGGCGTCGCAGACCGCGGTCGGCCGCACGGCCTTCGCCTCGGCCGGGCTGTTCGAGAGCGTGACGCGCCGGTACGGCAAGCCTGCCTGGGGTCTGGAGACCATCGACATCGGCGGCAAGCCGGTGCGGACGACAGAACAGGTCATCTGGTCCTCGCCCTGGTGCCGGCTGGTGCGGTTTGCGCGCAATATCGGCGACCTGAAGCGGGCGAAGAAGCCGACGGCCGCGCCGTCGGTGCTCATCGTGGCCCCGCTGTCCGGCCACTACGCCACCCTGCTGCGCGGCACGGTCGAGGGCTTCCTTCAGGACCACGACGTCTATGTCACCGACTGGGTCAACGCCCGTCAGGTGCCGATGCTGGAAGGCCGGTTCGACTTCTTCGACTATATCGACCACGTCCGCACCATGCTGGGCGTCATCGGCCCGCGCGCCCACGTCGTCGGCGTCTGCCAGCCGGGACCGCCGGTGCTGGCCGCCTGCGCCCTGATGGCCGAGGACAACGATCCGAACCGGCCCGCCTCGATGACCTTCATGGGCTCGCCGATCGACGCCCGCCTTTCGCCGACCGTGACCAACCAGCTGGCCGAGGCCAAGCCGTTCACCTGGTTCAAGTCCAACATGATCCACACCGTGCCCTGGCCCTATCCGGGCTTCGCGCGGCGGGTCTATCCGGGCTTCGTCCAGCTCTACAGCTTCATGTCGATGAACGAGGACAAGCACGTCGACGCCCACCGCCGCTATTTCGACGACCTGGTCTCGGGGGACGGCGACGCGACCGACAAGCACGAGGAATTCTACAACGAATACCTGTCGGTGCTGGATCTGTCGGAGGAGTTCTATCTCCAGACCATCGACATCGTCTTCCAGCAGCACCTGCTGCCGCGCGGCCTGCTGGAACACCGCGGACGCCCGGTAGATCTGACGAAAATTTCCGACATCGGCCTGATGACGGTCGAGGGGGCCAGGGACGACATTTCCGGCGTGGGCCAGACCCAGGCGGCGCATACGCTGTGCACCAGCCTGCCGGACGACCTGCGCAAACTGTATGTCCACCCCGAGGTCGGCCACTACGGTGTGTTCAACGGCCGGCGGTTCCGCGACGACATCTATCCGGCGGTCCGCGACTTCATCGCCAGCAACGAGGCCCTCTGTGCAGTACCGGAACGGCCAGCGGCTGCCGCTTGACGGCATAGTCGCGAGGCTGTCGGTCAATCCGCGCGCCCGGCGGCTGTCGATCCGCATCGACGCGCGTGCCGGCGAGGCCGTGCTGATCGCCCCGTCCGAACGCCGGCTGGCCGACGTCGTCGCCTTCGCCCGTACCAAGGCCTCATGGATGCGCGAGCGTCTGGCCGAACGGCCGCACGGGACACCGCTGGAGCCCGGGGCGGTGATCGACCTGTTCGGCCAGCCGACGCGGCTGGTGGCCACGGGCGGCGCCGGGGCGGCGCGGCTGACGGAAGACGCCGGGGGTCCGGTGATCGCCTCGGGCGGCGAGGGCGAGGCCTATGCCCGGCGGGTCGAGAACCTGTTCAAGCGGGTGGCGCGCGACACGCTCCAGACCCGCACCGACGTCCATCTTCGCACCCTCGGCCAGGATGCAGGTCGGGGGCCGGTGAAGATGTCGATCGCCGATCCCAAATCCCGCTGGGGCTCATGCAGCCCGCACAATCGCAGCATCCGCTACAGCTGGCGCGTGGTCATGGCCCCGCCGGCGGTGATCGATTATCTGGCCGCCCACGAAGTGGCCCATCTGGTCCACGCCGACCACAGCCCGGCCTACTGGTCGGTGGTGCAGCGACTGGTCGGCGACCACCGCCCGTTCCGCAAATGGCTGCGCGACAACGGGCCCGCCCTGCACGCGGTCGGGCGCTAGAAGAACAGCGGGTCGGCCTTCTTCTCCGGAGGCGGGGCCGGTTCAGGGCGCTGGTCCGGGGCGTCCCGTTGCGGCTGGGGTGCCGTCGGGCGCACGACGGGCGGGCCGGGCTCGGGACGGCGCGGCTCCAGCGTCGGCTGGTCCTCGGGCGGAATGGCCTCGTCGGCCGGGGGCGCGTCGCCGAACAGGTCGCCGATCTGGCCGATCAGGTTCTCGACCGGATTGGGCGGCTGCCAGCCCTCGGGCATGGCCGGGCCGTTGGGGATGGCCGGGGCGTTCAGGCGCGGCAAGGCAGCCTCCATGAAGCCGCGCCAGATGGCCGCCGGGGACGAGCCCCCGGTGACGCCGCGCATGGGGGTGTTGTCATCCTTGCCGACCCAGACGGCGGTGACGAAGCCGCCGGTGTAGCCGACGAACCAGGCGTCCTTGTAATCCGAGGTCGTGCCCGTCTTGCCGGCGATGTCGCGCCCGGCGATGGCGGCGGACCGCCCTGTGCCGCTGGTCATGACACCGCGCAGCATCTGGTTCTGGTAATAGAGGAAGGGGTTGGAAATGGCCTGGACGGCACCGTCGGCCCGGGCCGAGCGCTGGTAGATGACCCGGCCCTGCGGGGTCCGGATGCGGCTGATGCCATAGGCCTTCACGCGCTTGCCGCCGTTGGCGAAGGCGTCGAAGGCCTGGGCCATCTCGATCGGCGAGACCTCGACGGCCCCCAGCGCCATCGCCGGCTCCAGCCCGATGCGGCTGGTGATGCCCAAACGGCGGGCGGTGCGGGCGACGTTGTCACGACCGATCTGGTCGGCCAGGCCGGCGGCGACGGTGTTGGTTGACTGCGCCACGGCGTTGGCCAGCGACATCTCGCCGGCAAAGGTCCCTGAATAGTTGCGCGGCGACCAGTTGCCGATGCGGATCGGCGCGTCATTGACCCGCGTCTCGGGCGTGTAGCCGCTTTCCAGGGCCGTCAGATAGACGAACGGCTTGAAGGCCGAGCCGGCCTGGCGACGGGCGTCGACGGCGCGGTTGAACTGGCTGTCGGCATAGGAGGCGCCGCCGATCATGGCGCGGACCCGGCCGTCGCCGTCCAGTGCGACCAGGGCCGCCTGCTGTACGCCCTTGGATCTGTCGCGCGTCAGAATCCGGTTCACAGACCGCTCGGCCTGGGTCTGCAGGGTCAGGTCCATGGTGGTCTCGACGACCATGTCCTCGGTCGGTTCGCCGACCAGTTCGCGGATCTGCTTGTCCAGCCAGTCGATGAAATACTGCGCATGCTGGCTCGACAGGGTGCGCGACACCCGCACCGGAGAGGCGGCGGCCTGGGCGCGTTGCTCGGGCGTGATCACCCCGGCGTCGACCATTTCGTTCAGCACCACGGTGGCGCGGACCCCGGCCCGTTCACTCTCGGACACCGGCGAATAGCGCGACGGGGCCTTCAGCAGGCCCGCCAGAAGCGCGGCCTCGCCGACCGTCAATTGTTTGGCGCTCTTGTCGAAATAGCGCTGCGACGCGGCCTCGATGCCATAGGCCCCGGCACCGAAATAGACGCGGTTCAGATACAGGGCGAGGATCTCGTCCTTGGAGAATTTCATCTCCAGCCACACGGCCAGCATCAGCTCCTGGACCTTGCGCTTCATGTTCTGGTCGGGGCTGAGGAACAGGTTCTTGGCCAGCTGTTGCGTCAGGGTCGAGCCGCCCTGGACCACCCGGCCGGCGCGCATGTTGGCGGCCATGGCGCGGCTCATGCCGATGGGGTCAAACCCGGGGTGGTGATAGAAGCGCCGGTCCTCGATGGCGATGAAGGCCGCGGGGACATAGTCGGGCAGGGATTTCAGGTCGGCCGGCGGGGCCTGCTGGGTGCCGCGCACGGCGATCAGGGCCCCGTTGCGATCCAGATAGGTGATCGAGGGCTGGCGATCGACATTGTACAGGGTCGAGGTGTCGGGCAGGTCGCGGGCGAACACCGCGAAGAAGACCACCATGAAGATGGCACCCCAGACGGCGAGGACCGCGGCCCAGTACATGACGCGCTGCACGGGCGTGCGTTCGGATTTCGGGCCCGCGCCGCCACCACGTCCGAAGTTGAAGCCGGAGCCCGCCATCAAACCCTCATCAATCCGTGCCCGGTCTTAGCCGGTCGCTCCGCGCACGGAAACGCCCCCACGCTCTTCACAGGACTGTGAAGGACGTTTCCGCCGAAACCATGACGCTTCGCACACCTATTCTAAAAACGCGTTCACCTCGGCGGCGAACCGCGCCGGCTGATCCAGCATGATGAAGTGGGCGCTGTCGTCGATCCGCTTCAGTTGCGCGGACGGCAGGGTGGCGAAGGACATGCGGTAGATGCCGTCGGTCATCTCGGGCGTCATGCCGGGGAAGTTGAACGTCACATACAGCACCTCGGTCGGGGCCGTGATGCGCGACAGTTCGGGCCGCAGGTCGGTGACGATCAGTTCGCGATACGCCGCGGCCGAGACCCTCCGGTCGCTTTTGGCGGCGTCCTCAAGCGGCCCGGCCCGCAGGGACTCCGTCTTGATCATGCCCGTCACGGCAGCCGCGGCCTGGGCCTGATACTGGTCATCGGGACTGGCGGTCATGCCGGCATAGACCTGATCGGCCATGGGCGCGACGCTCTCGGCGGTGGGGTTGGTGCCGGGCGCGCCGAACATGGCCCCCATGAAGGGCATCATGTCGACCACCATCAGCCGGCCGACGCTGTCGGGGTGACGGGCCGCCAGCATCATGGCGATGGTCCCGCCCATCGAGTGACCGATCACCGCCGGCTTGTTCAGATGCTGCTCGGCGATGTAGCGGGCCAGATCCTCGGCGACCGGGGCCGAGACATTGCCGCTGGCGTTGTCCTCGGCGGCGGCGCCGGCAAAGCCCTGGATGTGGATCCGGTGAACGCGATAGCGGCCCTTGAGGCTGTCGGTCAGGCCGTCCCAGACCTCGGGCGAGGACGACAGGCCCGGGATCAGGATGACGTCGCCGACCGGATGCTCCGGACCGTCGACCCGCACATGGAACCGGCCGGATTCGAAATCGGCGTGCTGGTGACCGTGCGCCGCGGCGGGCGCGGGCGCGGGCGCGGGCTGATGGTGGCTGTGATCCTGCGCCAGGACGGGCGCGGCGATCAGGCAGAGGGCCCCGGCGAGGGCGGCGGCGGCGGTCATGGTCGTCATGGTGTCATCCCCGGATGGACGGGCGATGCGCCCGTGTCTGTCCCGTAGTCGCCACAGAGGGCGGGAATGGATGCGGCCGGTCAAGACTTCCCGTCGCCGTCCCGCTAGACTGGCATCATGAGCCCAGCCGACAGCGCCGCCGTTTCCGCCGCCTCGCCCGAGGCCAAGGCCCCACCCGCCGCCTTCGGCAAGGGGTTCGTGCTCGACGCCTGGTATTTTGTCGCCCTGTCGCGCGACGTCGCCCCGGCCTCGCTGAAGCGTCACGACCTGCTGGGCGAGCCGGTGCTGATCGGCCGGACCCGCGCGGGTCAGGTCTATGCCATGCGCGACATCTGCCCCCACCGCGCCGCGCCCCTGTCGGCCGGTCGGCTGGTGGAAAAACCCGGCGAGGGCGAGACGATCGAGTGCTGCTATCACGGCTGGCGTTTCCGGCCCGACGGCATCTGCGCCGCCATTCCGTCGCTGGTCGAGGACCAGGCCTTCGAGACGGACCGCATCCGGGTACGGTCGTACCCGGTGCGCGAAAGTCAGGGGATGGTCTTCGTCTGGGCCACCTCCGACCCGCGCACGTCCGCCGAACCGGATCATGAGCCGCCACAGTTTCCCGGCGTCGTCGGCGGCGAGGCCAAACTGGTCGAATGGATGGATTTCGACGCCCATATCGATCATGCGGTCGTCGGCCTGATGGACCCCGCCCACGGCCCCTATGTGCATCAGCAGTGGTGGTGGCGGTCCGAGATTTCGATGCATGAAAAGGCCAAGGCCTTCGAACCGCGCGAGCAGGGCTTCGCCATGGTGCGCCACGCGCCGTCGTCGAACAGCCGGGCCTATAAAATCCTGGGCGGCGCACCCGCGACCGAGATCACCTTCCGCCTGCCCGGCTATCGCTGGGAACATATCCAGGTGGGCGCAAAACAGGTGCTGGCCCTGACCTGCCTCACCCCGATCAGCGAGACGAAGACGCGGATCACCCAGATTTTCTGGTCCGACCACTGGGTCTTCGGCATCGCCAAACCCTTCCTCCGCATGGGTGTGGTCGCCTTCCTGAAACAGGACGGCGGCATGGTGAACCTGCAGAACGAGGGCCTGCGCTATGACCCCGCGCTGATCTGGATCGACGACGCCGACAAACAGGCGAAATGGTACCAGCAGCTGAAGCGCGAGTGGCTCAAGTCCCGCGCCGAGGGGCGGCCATTCGCCAACCCGGTGAAATCCACAACATTGCGCTGGAAGAGTTAGCCACCTCCCCGTCGGCTGCGCCGACAGGGAGGAGACGGGGTCTACTGCCGGCTGAGCGCGCCGGCCAGGATGATGTCGATCTGTTTGCCGATCTGGACGGTCAGCTGTTCGATGGTCCAGCCGTCGTAGGCGGCGCGGCGATAGTTCGACAGCCAGGCCTCGTAGATCATCTCGCTGAGCAGCCGTACATCGGCGTCCTGAT
This sequence comes from Caulobacteraceae bacterium, assembly GCA_965284375.1. GTDB lineage: Bacteria > Pseudomonadota > Alphaproteobacteria > Caulobacterales > Caulobacteraceae > Brevundimonas. The sequence continues at coordinate 2,906,140 of OZ260074.1, read as the reverse complement.
TCAGTTCGCGTTCGCCAACGCCGGCCTGCAAGGCATCGGTGACGACCGAGATCAGCGGCTTGATGGCGGCGCGGGTGCCCATTTCGGCGGCGACCGGCTGGAACCACGAGCGCGCGATGACGGCCTGGACCAGCGGCAGCTGCTCCAGAGAGGCATGATAACCGGCGGTCAGGGCGGCCAGCAGACGGCCCCGGACGGTGGTCTCGACCGCGGCGGCCGCTTGCAGCGTCCCGGCGAGCTGAACCAGATCAGTCGACAGCACGGCCTCGAACAGCTCGGCCTTGTCCTGGAAATTGGCGAAGACCGCGCCGGTGGACATCCCGGCGCCCTTGGCGATGTCGCGGATGGTGGCGGGCTCGTAGCCGCGCTCGGCAAACAGCGTCCGGGCCGCCTCCAGCACCTTCTGACGGGTACGGACCTTGGCCGTCTGGCGCCGGTTCAGCCGGGGTGTCTCACCATCGGCGTCGGTTGTTTGTGCGGCGGAAGCCGGGATGGAATCTCGCATAAATCGGTTACTCACTCAGCGACGGCTGACATCCGCCGGTAAAACTGATCGCCGAAGCGATGGTTCATTCAGGATGCGCGAGCACCCACAAACACGCCCGTAAGGCGAGGTCGGGCAAACATCACGCAACGATGACCAAAATGGGGTAGCGGCATTAATGAGATCATTCGTCCGGAGGTTAACGTGCCACGCGCACGATCTCCGTCGCGTGCGTCTCAGCGCCGCAGTCTGGATCTGAGCGCCCGGGGCCGGCGCGCGGCCGCACTGTCGGGCATGGCTTCCTGGAAGACCTTGCGGAACCGGTCCCGACGTTCGTGAATCGACGCCAGGACCAGCCCCATGGGCACGCCCAGGTCGATCAGGGTGTTCTCGGCCAGCTGAAGACTGGCCTCGGTGGTTTCCGGCACGGCATCGGTGACACCCAGACGGTACAGCCGCACCGCATGCCGGTCGTCGCGGGCCCGGGCGATCAGGATCAGGTCGGGACGGATCGCCCGCACCGCCTGGACCACCGCGTCGACCCTGGCCGGAGCGTCCATGGTGACGACGACGGCCCGCGCCGTCTCGATGCCGCACAGGACCAGCATGTCCGGGCGGACCGCGTCGCCATAGAAGACATTGGCCCCCTCGGCCCGGCCCTTGCCCACGGTCGAGGCGTCGGCGTCGATGGCCAGGAACCGCTGATCATGGGTCAGCAGGATTTCCCCGACCAGACGGCCGACGCGGCCGAAGCCGACGATCAGGACCTGGCCCTGCTCGGGCAGGGGCTCAAGCGCCTCGGCCGGCAGGTCAGGGCGGGTCGCCTCGACGCGTCGGACCAGTCGGGATGCGATCGTGGCCATCAGCGGAATGCTGAAGATGCTGATGGTCGCCGCCAGCAGGACCTGCTGGGTAAACGCCGGCGAGGCGATACCCTCGACCAGGCCGGCACCGAGAATGACGAAGGCGAACTCGCCGGCGGGGCCGAGCACGAGCGCCGTCTCGATCGCCGTCCGGTTCCCCAGTTTCCACGCCCGCGCGGCCCCATAGATCAGACCGGCCTTCAGCAACGTCATCACGGCGGCCAGGCCGAACACGGCGACCAGATCGGCGGCGACGGCGTCGACGTCCAGCCCGATGCCCACGCCCACGAAGAAGACACCGAGCAGCAGGCCCTTGAACGGCTCGATCGAGACCTCGACCTCGCGCCGGAACTCGGTCTCGGCCAACAGCAGGCCGGCGATCAGGGCCCCCAGACTCATGGACAGACCGGCGGCCTGGGCGGCCAGGCCCGAGCCGACCACCACCAGCAGGCTGGCGGCGATGAACATTTCCTGCCCCTGCCCCTTCGCCTTGGCCTTGGCGACCGAGCGGAACATCGGCCGCAACACGAGCCGGCCCAGAAGGACCAGCAGGAACAGGCCGACGGCGGCGGGGATCAGGGTGAACAGGGCGGGGCCGAGGGTAGAGGGGTCGAAATCACCGCTGCCGATGCCGCCTTGGGCCAGGGCGGCCAGGACGGTGACGGTGATCAGGATCGGGGCCACCGCCAGGTCCTGGGCCAGCAGGATGGCGAAGGTCGCGCGGCCGGCGACGGTGGAGATGCGGCCGCGCTCGGCCATCACCGGCATGACCACCGCGGTCGACGACAGGGCCAGCCCCATGCCCAGCACCGCGGCCGAGACCAGCGGCTGGCCCATGGCGACGAAGACCGCGCCCAGGGCGACGGTGCAGACCGCGACCTGGGTCAGGCCAAGGCCGAATACCAGCCGCCGCATGGCCTTCAGCCGCTCCCACGACAGCTCGAGCCCGATCATGAACATCAGGAAGGCGACGCCCAGTTCCGACAGGGAACGGATCTGCCCCGCGTCCGAGATCGTCAGCCATGACAGCCAGGGCAGGGTATCGGACAGGCGCGCGAGGCCGTTCGGCCCCAGCAGCACCCCCGCCGCGAGAAAGCCCAGAACCGGGCTGATCTTCAAGCGGTTGAACAGGGGCACAACGACGCCGGCCGCCGCCAGGAAGACGACCAGATCGCGATATTCGCTGCCGCCGCCGTGAATCGTCATCGCTTCCCCAATGACGCTCAGCCTACAGGCTGAAACGCCTGCCCGCCCGGGTTTCCGTCGCACATGACAAAAAATTCAGGCGACAGGCGGGAACCGGGGCGTAGGGTCGCCGGCGACGCTGTCCGTAGAGAAGCGAAGTCGAGGAAATCCCCATGAAGAAACTGCTGATCGGCGCCGCGCTCGGCGCGCTGCTGCTGCCCGCCTCGCTGGCTGCGGCCCAGGACCACGACCACGGCTGCCTCGACGAGAGCTGCACGGTCTTCGAACTGTTCCAGACCCCCGCCGAGGGTGCCACAGTGATGGGCTTCCAGGGTACGGAAGCGCCGAAATACGGCACCTGGGGCTTTGACCTGGCCGGTCGCGACACCACGGTGAATCCGGGCGACAGCTTCATGCGCTACGCCAACGGCACGGCGCTGGACGCCATGCAGATTCCGTCGGACCGCACCAGCTACGGCTCGTTTGCCCTGCTGCGCGAACTGTCCGACAACCGCGTCAAGGCGATGATCCAGGGCCTGACCGCCCGCACCGATCTGACCGCGGGCTCGGACGAACAGAAGATCGCCGACGCCTACCGCTCCTATATGGACGAGGACCGGATCGAGGCGCTCGACGCCGCGCCCCTGGCGCCCTTCCTGGCCGCCATCCGCGCTGCCAATACCCGTGACCTGGCCGCCGTCTACATGGGCCAGACCCAGGGCCGCCTCGGCAGCTCCATCTTCGGCACCGGCATCACCACCGACCAGAAGGCTCCGACCCGCTATGTCGTCTCGACCGGTCAGGGCGGCCTCGGCCTGCCCAACCGCGACTACTATCTGGAAGGGCGCTGGGCGGCCAAGAAGGTCCTCTACCAGGCCTATGTCGCCCGCATGCTGGGCCTGATCGGCTGGGAAAACCCCGAACAGTCGGCCGCCGACATCGTCGCCTTCGAGACCCGCATCGCCGAGGCGCACTGGACCGCGGTCCAGAACCGCAACCGCGACGAGACCTATAACGAATACACGATCGCCAGCCTGGCCGCAGAGGCCCCCGGCTTCCCCTGGCAGGACTATTACAATGCCGTCGGCGTGGGTGAGGTCCCGCGCCTGATCGTCCGTCAGGACACGGCCATGCCCAAGATCGCCGCCATCTATGCCGAAACGCCGATGGAGACGATCCAGGCCTGGCAGGCCTTCCACACCACGGACGATGCCGCGCCGCGCCTGTCGCGCCGTTTCTCGGACGCCCAGTGGGAGTTCCGCTCGCGCGACCTGAACGGCCAGCCGATGCAGCGCGCCCGTGACAAGCGCGGCATCAGCTTCGCCGAGGGCATGCTGGGCGAGGCCGTCGGCCGCCAGTATGTCTCGGAATATTTCCCGGCCGAGTCCAAGGCCAAGATGGAAGCCCTGGTCGCCAACCTGCGCGTCGCCCTGGGCAACCGCATCCGTACCTACAGCTGGATGAGCACGGACACCCAGGCCCAGGCCCAGGACAAGCTGGACAAGTTCACGGTCAAGATCGGCTATCCGAACAAATGGCGGGACTATTCCGCCCTGGAGGTCCGTCCCGACGACCTGTTCGGCAACGCTGAACGCGCCGGCATCTTCCAGTGGAACTACCAGCTCAACCGCCTCAATGAGCCGGTCGACAAGACCGAATGGGGCATGACCCCCCAGACGGTGAACGCCTATTACAACTCGACCAACAACGAGATCGTCTTCCCGGCCGCCATCCTGCAGCCGCCGTTCTTCGATCCCGACGCAGACCCGGCCGTCAACTATGGCGGCATCGGCGGCGTCATCGGCCACGAGATCGGCCACGGCTTCGACGACCAGGGCTCCAAGTCCGACGGCAACGGCGTTCTGCGCAGCTGGTGGACACCCGAGGACCGGACCAATTTCGACGGTCTGACCAAGCGTCTCGGCGAACAGTACGACCAGTTCGAGCCGATCCCCGGCTTCCACGTCCAGGGCGGTCTGACCATGGGCGAGAACATCGGCGACGCCGCCGGCACAGCGGTGGGTCTGGAGGCCTACCACCTGTCGCTGAACGGCCAGCCGTCGCCCGTGCTGGACGGCATCACCGGTGATCAGCGCTTCTTCTACGGCTGGGCCCAGGTCTGGCAGTCCAAGATGCGCGACGACGCCCTGCGCAACCAGATCGCCACCGATCCGCACAGCCCGGCCGAGTTCCGCGTCATCGGCCCGCTGCGCAACGTCGACGCCTGGTACGAGGCGTTCAACGTCCAGCCCGGCTCGAAATACTACCTCGCCCCGGCCGACCGGGTCCGTATCTGGTAGGACGTGTCACGCGTTGATCGATGAGGGGCCGGAGCGGCAACGCTCCGGCCCTTTTTCGTGGGCGGAAGGGGTGACGGCTTTCCGCGCCGGCCGCCGCCCTTTCGTCTCCGGAGAGACGATTTCGGCATTGCCCCCGGAGCAAGACCGCCAATCCCCGGAGTCAGGGGTAGGTGGCAAACCACCGGAGCGACCGTGACGTCCAGTCCGAATAAAACTGGTGCTCCGCACGCATCACCGAGATTTGCGCCAGCATTTCGCGCTGTTGGCCCGCTGTCAGCATCGAAATCGTGGGGAAGCGCGTCGGTGCGGCGGCGACGGCGGTGGAGATCGACGCCGAGGCCGTCGAAATGAAACCACCCGCATCGACAAAGCCGCCGGCACGCAGCTCGTTCGAGATCGCAAGGGACTGCGCCGCGCTTACCCCGAACACGCGCATGAAGCGTTGATCGTAGAGCGGCGTGGCGGGATGCAGGATCCCGGTCGTGGGAATGCCGCGCGTCACCAGCACCTGGCTGTTCGCCAGCGCCTGGGCATTACTCACATTCTCGTTGTCGTCGTTGGCGCAAAGGTAATAGGCGCTCGGGGTCGTCGTCAGGTTTGCCGCCGCCTGGGATCCTTGCGCGCAATAGCTGATCACGGCCTTGAAACGCAGGTTCGGCCAGCTGGCTGCGCCTGCCCCCGCCGCGACGGCCCCCAGCGAGATCGCCATGGAGCCGCCGTTGGACATGCCGGCAATATAATAGGGCAGCCCACCTGGAATCGCGCCGGTCGATACGAGAGAGCCAAGAAGCGAGTCCAGCGACCGGAGGTCGACGTTGCCCGGGATGAGCGAGATGTCCCACTGGATCTTGCCGTTTCCGTCCAGGTCGCCTGCTGCAACCTCCTCGGCCTCCGGCGCAAGGACGGCATAGCCCTTAGAGATCGCCTTGAGTGCGAAGGCACGGGACTCGGCCTGTTCGATGAAATTGCTCGACCCTCCGGTGCCATGCAGCAGCAGGATCAACCCGCGCGGACTGGCCGGCACCCAGAAGCGAGCCGTCTTCACGGCCGTGGTCGGCGCCGAATAGCTGCGCGTCGTGAAGGCAAGGCTCAGTGTCTGGACATTGGCGACGAGAGTCGCATTCGATGAAGGCACGGTGAGGGTCGTGTGCCATTCCTCGTTGTCGGACGCGAAGCTGCCGCCCGTCCAGTTCACCAGCACCTGGGAATACGGCTGGATGGCCGACCATAACTCGGCCTGGCTTCCCGGCACTGCGCTGGCAGGTCCATAGCCGTTGACCACCGTGAGCGCGACGGTGGACGTCGGCGGAGGAGGCGGTGTCGGAGGCGCGGGATCGGAGGACTGGCTTCCGCCACCCCCGCCGCACGCCGTGAGCAGGAACAGGGCCGTTACGCCGTGCAGCAGATGTTGGCGCATGTGGGTTCCTCGCAGGACATACGGTGCCGCATCGATATTCGCATTACACGCCCGGTATAATCGGTTCCGTCGCATGGGTGGAGGTGGGGCGGTGTAGGCAGCGACGCCTGGCATGAGCCGTTCAACGTCCAGCCCGGCTATGAAATGCGAAGAAGGGGCGCGACCTGCGCTCAAGCAGCGAGCCGCCGCGCGGCGAGCGATAGCGCCCAAACCGGGGATGCAAAAAAGCCCGCCGCGGGGGATACATCGCGGCGGGCTTTCTTTCGCTCTTTGACGAGCGGACGTTTCCTCCCCGAAACGCCTTCGAGCCACTGAAGCGCCTGAACGCTGCGTTTCTCGAGTACGTCAGATTGACGACATTTCATCGTTCAAGTCAATGAAGGCCTTGTGGAACCCACGGGAATTTCAAGGTTATCGGCGATAACCTACGCGCCCGTGCGGGCACTTTCGACGATCGCCCGGACATTCGCCACCAGATCCCCGCGCGGCACCAGACGCTGGCCCGGGCGTTCGGATTTCCAGGCCTCGTTGTCGGTCACACCGGCGGCCAGGGCGCGGCCCGCGTCGAGGTCCTTGATCGTCACCTGGCCGGCCGCGATCTCGTCCCCGCCGAGGATGACGGCGGCGGGGGCACCACGACGGTCGGCGTATTTCATCTGCGCCTTCATGCCCGCCCGGCCGAGGTAGAGTTCCGCCGCGATGCCGGCGTTGCGCAGCTCGGATACGGCGTCGAGATAGTGCTGCATGTCGGCGTCAGAGAAGACGATGACCACGACCGGTCCCCGCACGGACTCCGCCGCCCCGCGACCCGCCGCCTTGAGCGCCGAGGCCAGGCGCGACACCCCGAACGAAAAGCCCGTGGCCGGCAGGCGCTCGCCGGTGAACCGGGCCACCAGATCGTCATAGCGGCCGCCGCCGCCGATCGAGCCGAAGCGCACGGCGCGACCCTTGTCGTCGGTCGTGTCCAGCAGCAGTTCGGCCTCGAACACCGCTCCGGTGTAATATTCCAGACCGCGCACAATGGTCGGGTCGAAGCGCACAGTCCCCTCGCCCACCTTCATCGCCGTCAGCGCACGGTCGATGGCCGCCAGTTCCTCCAGCGCCGCCTCGCCGGTCGCGCCCAGGCCGCCCGCCCGCGCGACGGCCTCGAGCGTGGCCGCCCGAGACAGGTCCGCGTCACCCGCCGAGGCGAGGAAGGCCTCGATGGTCGCGGCCACGCCGAGCGGCAGGTCGGCCCCCTTGGTATAGTCGCCCGACTCGTCGAGCCGGCCTTCGCCCAGCAGGGCCGACACCCCCTCCCAGCCCAGACGGTCGAACTTGTCGATGGCCCGCAGCGCGGTCAGGCGCTGGCGCGGATCAGTGACGCCGCCGGCGTCGAACAGGCCGTCAAACAGTTTGCGGTTCGACACCCGGACCACAGCCTGATCGGAACCCAGGCCGGCGGCGCGCAGGCCCTCGCAGGCCATGGCGATAATCTCGGCATCAGCCTCGGGCCGGTCCGAGCCGACGGTGTCGGCGTCGCACTGGACGAATTCGCGGAAGCGACCGGGGCCCGGCTTTTCGTTGCGCCACACGGGGCCGAAGGCATAGCGGCGGAACGGCTTGGGCAGGGTCTCCCATCCCTGCGCCGCGAACCGGGCCAGGGGGGCGGTCAGGTCGTAGCGCAGCGCCATCCACTGATCGTCGTCGTCCTGCAGGGCGAAGACGCCCTCGTTCGGACGGTCGGCGTCCGGCAGGAATTTGCCCAGGGCGTCGGCGTATTCAAAGGCCCCGGTCTCCAGCGGCTCGAAGCCCCAGCGCTCATAGACCTCGGACACGCGGGCCACCAGGCGGCGCTCGGCGATCAGATCGGCCCCCCGACGGTCGGCGAACCCCCGCGGATTGCGGGCTTCGGGGCGGGCGGGGGCGGCGGCGTCTGCGGTCATGCCGCGTCTTTAGAGGGACTGGGGATCAGGGACTAGGGGTCAGGGGCCCAGGCATCGACGGGCCGTTCCACGAACCTCCGTTCCCGGATCCCGGATCCCGGACCCCTAACCCTTCAGAAGAGGCACCATCCGGCCATAGGTCAGGCAGCGCCAGATCCACTCCAGCGGACCCATGCTGAAGACCGACAACCACAGCGGCGACCAGATCAGCTGGGCGACCCAGACGGCCCCGACCACGCCCCACAGCTGTCCCGGGCCCATGCTGCCGAACCAGAGCGGGCCCCATGGCATGTAGAACAGGCTGGCCATGATCAGGCTCTGGGTCAGATAGTTGGTGAAGGCCATCCGCCCGACCGGTGCCAGCACCTGCGTCAGCGGCTTCAGGCCGAACCGCGTCATCAGAATCAGCAGACTCACGTAGGCGAGGGTGATCAGCGGCGCGAAACTGCCGGCCACACCGGCCAGACCGCCGGTCGGATCCGCGCCCTCGGCCGCGTGCACCCGAATCCACTCGAACCAGCCGAAGGCCGCCAGATTGCCTCCGCCGATCACCAGCATCAGCACATAGACCCAGGTCGGCGCGCGGCCGGTCAGGAAGCCGGACTTGAACAGACCCAGACCCAGGGTCATCAGCCCCACGGTGATCGGCAGGACCAGCAGACTGGCACCCTGCAGCAGGGCCCAGGCCTTCAGGTTCTCGATCTGCGCTGACGGCCAGCCTGACTGATAGGCGTGGATGGTCGCGGTCAGCGTCTCGGCCGTGGGCGCGAAAGCGCTTCCATCGCCGCCAGCCGGGGCACCGCCGCCGTGTGTGGCTCCAGCCAGGGCGGAGGCGGCGGCCAGGATGCCGACCAGCAGGTTCAATCCGCCGCCCGCCCAGATCAGGCGACTGGCCTTCCACGACCGCATGAGCATCACGATCAGGGCGCAATAGGCATAGTGCAGCAGGATGTCGCCGAACCAGACGGCGAGCCCGTGGACCAGGCCGAAAATCGCCAGCCAGAACAGCCGGCTGCGCAGCAGCCTGCCGCGCGCCCGGTCGGATCGCTCACCCCCGATCAGGAAGAGCGAGACGCCGAACAGCATCGAGAACAGCGACCGGAACTTGTCCTGGAAGAAGACGTCGGTGACCCAGGACCCCACGATATTGGCCGGACTGGCGGGCCAGGGCTCGGGCAAGCCGGTCGTCATCTCCAGCGCCGCCGGCCAGACGAAGGCCATGGCGTTGACCGCAAGGATCCCCAGGATCGCCCAGCCTCGCAGCATGTCGAGAGTGAAGATGCGGTCCTTGGGCGCGATCGGCCCGAGGCGACCGGTCGTCGCCGCCATTCCGCCCTCGGCTGGGCTGTCCGTCATGGTCATGGTTCGCTCCCCCGCGATGAAGACAAGGACGCTTTACAACAACGCTGGCCGGAGCCTACTGAATTCGGCGTAATGAACGGGTGTCAGCCGTCGCGATCGCGGAGGACGCCCAGCCGGTCGCGGACCTCGGGCTGGGGCATGAAGGCGATGAAGGCGACGCACAGGCCCGCCCAAAGCGCATAGCTGACGCCCAGAAGCACGGCGATCGGCAGGCCGCCGACGCCGTAGATCAACAGGGTCGTCTCGGTCGCGCCGGCCGCCTGGGCGACGTCTCCGGCCTCGAACCAGCCGACCACGGACACGATCAGGGCCAGCAGGGCCTGAAGGCCCGCCGACAGCAGCCCGCCGAAGAACATGAAACGCCAGACGACGCCCAGTCGCGTCGACGGACGGCCGGTCAGATCCCGCTCGCGCGACAGCAGCCACAACCCGCCCGGCACGGCGGCCAGACCGATGATCAGCACGATCAATCGCCAGTCCGTCTCGAGACCGGGCAACCAGTTCTGCGGCGGCCAGATCATCAGGGTAACGACCAGCGGCGGCCACAGCGCCCCGGCGATCGCCGCCAGCACGATGCGATGCGGTTCGCGCCGCCAGGTGACGCGCTGCTGGCCGGGAAAATCCTCCGGCCGCTCGAGCGAGGGGATCAACGGCGCCTTCACCGGGTCGGGACCGGCTCTGCGCCGGAATAGTCATAGAAGCCGCGCCCGGACTTGCGCCCCAGCCAGCCGGCCTCGACATATTTCACCAGCAGCGGACAGGGCCGGTATTTGCTGTCGGCCAGACCGTCGTAGAGCACGTTCATGATGGCCAGGACGACATCCAGCCCCATGAAGTCGGCCAGCTCGAGCGGCCCCATCGGATGGTTGGCCCCCAGTTTCAGCGCCTGGTCGATCGAGGCGACATTGCCGACGCCCTCGTACAGCACATAGACCGCCTCATTGATCATCGGCACCAAGATACGGTTGACGATAAAGGCCGGAAAATCCTCGGAATTGGTCGTGGTCTTGCCCAGGCTCACCGCGAAGGCGACGGCCGTTTCATAGGTGTCGGCCGAGGTGGCGATGCCGCGGACGATCTCGACCAGCTTCATCACCGGCGCCGGCTTCATGAAATGCAGGCCGATGAACCGCTCGGGCCGGTCGGTGGCCGAGGCCAGCCGGGTGATCGAGATCGACGAGGTATTGGAGGCCAGCAGGGTGTGCGCGCCCAGATGCGGCGTCAGGTCAGAGAGGATGGCCTTCTTGACCGCCTCATCCTCGAACGCGGCCTCGATCACCAGATCGGCCTTGGCGGCGGCGGCAAGCGAGGCTGCTGGAGCGATGCGTGACAGGGTGGCGTCGGCCGCGGCCTGGTCGATCAGGCCGCGCGCGACCTGACGCGCCAGGCTGGCGGCGATCGTGCCCTGCGCCTGGGGCACGCGGTCGGGGGCGGCGTCGTACAGCAGCACCTGATAGCCGCCCGCGGCCACGGCCTGGGCAATGCCTGCGCCCATCTGGCCTGCGCCGACGATGGCGACGGATCGGATCGTGGTCATGAAGTCCGGTTGGCTGGCAGGCACAGGGCCCGTTCGGAGCGGCACCTTAGGACCCTCGCCGGACGGCGCAAGGCCGGAAGCGCGGGTCCATGGCGAAGACGACAGGCCGTGTCGCCGCGGTCGCGTCTATCCCAGCATCTGGATCAGGACGGGCGCAGTCATGCGGTTGAACAGGATGCGCACGAAATTGATCAGCAGCAGCACCACGATCGGCGAGATGTCGATCCCGCCCAGCGGCGGAATGATGCGGCGGAACGGCTCCAGCAGCGGGGCGGTGATCCGGTCCAGAAGATCGGCCGCCTGGTTCACGAACCGGTTGCGCCGGTTGATGACGTCGAAGGCGAACAGCCAGCTGATGATGGCCGACAGAATGATCGACCAGGTCATGATCGACAGGATCGTATTGACCAGCCAGACGATGGCGTAACCCATTCAGGGGCTCCCGAAACAAATTCAGCTCCGGTTCTAGCGGGACCGCGCCGCAGGTCCAGCGATTCCGGTGCCGCAGGTCCGCGAGCGGCCAAGCCCGTTGACCACCGGGCCCGCCCCTCGTATGTCGCTCGCTCGCCTGCGCCCCACGAAACCGTGGGCAAGGGGGGCCGTAGCTCAGTTGGTAGAGCGCGTCGTTCGCAATGACGAGGTCAGGGGTTCGACTCCCCTCGGCTCCACCAGGCACTCACCCGTGCCTGTCGGAAACAGGCACCCGGCCCCGGCCTTACCAGCGCAGTGAAACGCCGGCGCGCAGGGTTCGCGGCGGGCCGAAGCCGGTGACGCCGTCGGCGGTGGCCGACACCGCGACATCCCGGTCTAACAGATTGTCGGCCGCGACGTAGAGGACGACCGCGTCCATCAGCTGCAGGTCCGCGCGCAGATCCGCGGTGACGGCGGTATCCAGAACGCGGCTGTTGAGATCGTCGTCGAACCGCCGGCTCTCATAGCGGGCCCGGGCCGCCAGGGTCAGGCGACCGGTGGCGCGCCAGTCGACGCCCGCCGTGGCGCTGACGACCGGGGCCTGGGCCGGCCGAAGCCCCGTCAGCTGCGGCGCGGCGGCCCCGCCGTCCAGCGTCGCGTCCGTCACCGAAACCGCCCCGACCAGGGTGACGGCCTCGAACGCGTGTTCGGCCGTCAGTTCCAGCCCGGTGGCGTCGATCACGCCGGCGTTCTGCCGCTGTCTCAGCACCCCGCCAGCGGGAATAAAGCCGGCGCGCGGCAAAGCGGCGACGACCCCCGGCCCCTGGCCGAGGGTGACGTTGACGATCGCTTCCTCGATGCGGTTCCGGAACACCGTGACCCCCAGGCGGGTGCCGCCGCCCTGCCATGACAGGCCGGTTTCGACGCCTTGCAGCGTCTCGGGCGCCAGCGCCGCATTGGCCTCGGTCAGGTCATTGCCGACCCGGAACGGGCGGTGAAGCTCATTAAGCGTGGCCGGCCGGAAGCCGGAATAGGCGGCCGCCCGGGCCGCCAGACCCCCGGCCAGATCGCGGCGCACGGCCAGCCGGGCACTGACCACGTCTCCGGACCGGTCAGGGTAGGTCTCGTCCAGCGTCGGCAGCCCCGTGGCCCTGTCCCGTTCCAGCCGGTGGCCGTCTGCGGTCGTCCAGCGATCGAGGCGGACGCCGCCGGCGATCAGCCAGGGGCCACCCGTCCAGGACCCCTCGCCATAGCCGCCGATGACCGACGTCTCGCCGCCGGCGAACCGGTCGCGCGTGAACTGCCCGGCGAGGTAGCGGAACCGCTCCTGCGTCTCGCCGCGGGCGAAACGGGCGTCGGCGCCGATCTCCCACTCCAGCCGGCCGTCGCCCATCGTCAGGCCCGACCGGCGCAGGGCCAGATTGCCGCCCCAGCCGCTGGCCGGGGTGGCGTACTGATCATTGGCGGACGTCGTTCCGATCCGCCCGGTGGCGACGGCCACGGCGGTGTTGGCGAAATCGCTCTCGCGCCGCCAGATCCGGGCGCGCCAGCCGAGGCGGTTCGGCCCCGGGGTCCGCGCCAGGGCGGCGCTGTAGCCCTGACCGCTGGCCGTCGACCGCGCCCCGGCCAGACCCGAGCCGCGATCTTCCTCATAGGCCGAGACCCGCACGGACAGGGCCGTGGCGGTATCGAGGCCGAGGTCGGCGCGCAGGGCGGCGCTGCGGGCCTCGAGGTCCAGAGGGGTGTCCGCCGGGCCCGCCGCGGCACCGCGCACCGGAACATAGCCGTCGGACCGGTCGTACAGCGCCGATCCCGTGATCGAGAGGCGGCCCCGGGTCAGGGTCGTCGCGGCCCCGATGCGACCGCCCCCGTATTCGCCCGCTGACGCATCCAGCACCCCGCCTTCGCGGTCGCGTTCCCGCAGGGTGATCACCCCGGTCAGGGCCCCCGCCCCATAGGGGCCCGCGCCGGCTCCCCGCACGATGTCGACGCTTTCGAGGGATTCCGGCGCGACCTGGGACCAGATCACCCAGCCGCCGAACGGATCGTTCAGGGGCTCGCCGTCGAGGGTCACCAGCGTCCGGCCCGCGCCGGAGGGGGCGATGGCGCGCAGACTGATGCCCTGGGTGGTCGGATTGGCTCCGAGGCTGGAGGTCCGCCGGAACAGCGACACGGCCGGCACCGTCGCCAGGGCCTCGTCCAGCCGCGTGGCGCGATCCAGTACCGCCGGGTCGAGCCGGATGACGGAAAAGGCCGCGTCGCCGGCGGCCGGCGGCAGGCGCGCGGCGGTGACGACGACCTCGGGAAGCTGGGCGGGAAGGTCCTGAATCATGGTTCGCGTCCGATCGCCGCCCCGATATGCACCACACCCCGGCGGGTCGCGATCTCCACCTGCCGGGCCCGTTCCAGATAGCGGGCCCGGTCCGCCTCGGTGCGGGCGTCGGCGCACCGGTCGCAGCTCACACCCTCGACATAGCGGGGTGAGGCCCGCCCGGCCTCACTGACGGGCATCCGGCAACCCCGGCACAGGGAATGGCTGCCGGCCGCCAGCCCGTGGCTGACCGCGACACGCTCGTCGAAGACGAAACATTCGCCCGCCCACAGACTGTCCGCCTCGGGCGTGGTCTCCAGATAGCGCAACACCCCACCCTGCAGATGGAAGACGTCGGGCACGCCCTCGGCCTTCAGAAAGGCGGTGGCCTTTTCGCAGCGGATGCCGCCGGTGCAGTACATGGCCACCCGTTTCGCGCCCGTCTGCTCCAGCAGGGCCCGGCCCTCGGCGCGGAACCAGTCGGGAAAGTCGCGGAAGCTGACGGTGTTCGGCTGAACCGCCCCGGCGAAGGCGCCGACCGCGCCCTCGTAGTCATTGCGCGTGTCGATGACGAGGGTGCCGGGATCGCGGATCAGGGCATTCCAGTCCTGTGGTTCGACATAGGTGCCGGCGTTCGTGGCGGGATCGAGATCCGGCAGGCCCAGGGTCACGATCTCGGGCTTGATGCGGACCTTCATCCGGTGAAACGGCATCTCGCCCGCGGTAGCGCGCTTGACGTCCAGATCGGAGAAGCCCGGCAGGGCGCGGATGCCGTCGATTACCCGCTCGACCGCGGCCTGCGGTCCCGCGATGGTTCCGTTCAGCCCTTCATGAGCGACCAGCAGGGTGCCGCGCACATCGGGCGCGCACAGCGCCTCGAGCCGATCCCGCACCGCCTCCCGATCCGCGATCGCGGCGAACCGGTACAGGGCGAGGATGTGGATCGCACCGGCACTCGGATCGGGGTCTGGACGGTCGGCGGTCTGGGTCATGGCCATCAGAAGCGCGGCGGCGCAAGGGCGAGGTCTATTGATCTTCGTCGAACCGTCGAGCCACCAGATCGGTCAGGGCCGCCACCGCCGCAGCGGCCTCCGGGCCCTCGCCGGTGATGTCGATCTCGCAGCCGTTGCCGGCCCCCAGCATCAACAGGCCCATGATCGACAGGGCGTTCACCGTCACCCCGTCCCGGGTGACGTGGATCTCGGCGTCGAAGCCGGAAGCCAGTTTGACGAATTTGGCCGAGGCGCGGGCGTGCAGGCCCCGGGTGTTGCAGATGTTCGCCGTGGCCGTGACGCTCATTTCTCGCCCTGAAGCACCCAACTGGCCACGGAGATGTATTTCCGGCCGGCATCCTGGGCATGGGCCACGCAGGCCTCCAGCGGCTCGCGGCCGCGCACGCTGGCCAGTTTGATCAGCATCGGCAGGTTCAGCCCGGCGATAACCTCGGCCTGGGTCTCTTCCATCACCGAAATGGCCAGGTTCGACGGCGTGCCGCCGAACATGTCGGTCAGCAGGATGACCCCGTCGCCGTCGTTCACGGCATTGGCGGCGTCGACGATGTCGCGCCGGCGGCGTTCCATGTCGTCGTCAGGGCCGATGCAGATGGCCGCGACCCCGCGCTGCGGGCCCACGACATGCTCCATGGCCGCGAGAAATTCCGAGGCCAGTCCCCCGTGGGTGACGATCACCAGCCCGATCATGAAGGCATTACCAAAGCTCGCGCCCCAAAGTCTGCGCCCCCGTTCGAGCGCCCTTGAGCGCGTCGCAAGCCGGGCGGAATAGCCCAAGTCCGCGTCGGGTTAAAGCGGGCTGGTCAGCCGTGTGACCTTTTCGACCGCCGACGGTTCAAAACCACACAGCCGCACACAGGGTAGCCGGAGGCCCGCAAGGCCGATATCGGCGGGCTCGGGCAGGCGTTCGACGGGGCCCGCCGACAGCTCGACCGCCAGTACCAGCCGAACCAGACCGAGGGCGCAGGCGGGCATCACGCCGACTCCCCGCACCTCGATCCGGCCCGCGATGGTCGTCGGGCAGGTGGCGTACAGGGCTCCCCCGGAGGCGAACACATGGGCATAGTCGTCGGCCACCAGCCGCCAGCCCGCGCCGATCAGACGCAGGGCGAGATCGCTCTTGCCCGCGCCTGAAGGGCCGGTGATCAGGACGCCGCACCAGCCCGCGGCCGGGGTCCAGCGCGCCGCGACCGTGCCGTGCAGCGGTGCGTCACTCACCCGCGCCGGCCCGCACCGGCCAGCGGCAGGGCCACCTCGAAGCGGGCCCCCTGCGTCTCGCCGGCTCCGTCCGTCCGGTTTTCGGCCCGGATCGTGCCCCCGTGGGCCTCGATGATCTGACGCGCGATCGACAGGCCGAGGCCGGAATTGGCCCCGAAGGCCGTGCCCTTGGGCCGGGCGGTATAGAAGCGCTGGAACACGGTCTCGAGGTTTTCCGCCGGGATGCCGGGGCCATCGTCGTCGATTCGCACCCTGGCCGGCCGTACCGGGTCGACCGTGTCGCGCTCAAGGGTGATCCGCACATCGCCGCCGGCCGGACTGAACGAGCGGGCGTTGTCGATCAGGTTCCGGAACACCTGACCCAGCGGCCCGTCCCGTCCGGTGACCATGAGGTGATCTCCCGCCGGGGCGGCGAAGACGATGCGCGGCTGTCCGGTCTTGCGGCCCGCCTCATAGACTCCGACGATCTCGGTCAGCAGGGTGGTCAGATCCAGCGTCCGCGGCCGGTCACGCGCCAGTTCGGCATCGAGCCGCGAGGCGTTGGAGATGTCGGTGATCAGCCGGTCCAGTCGCCGGACGTCCTGCTGCAACAGGACCGTGAGCCGTTCCCGCTGGGCCTCGGTCTTGACCAGCGGCAGGGTTTCCAGCGCCGAGCGGATCGAGGTCAGGGGGTTCTTGATCTCATGCGAGACGTCGGCCGCGAACCGCTCGATGGCGTCCATGCGGTCGGACAGGGTCTCGGTCATGGTCTCCAGCGATCGTGCCAGGTCGCCGATCTCGTCCTTGCGGCCTTCGAGATCGGGCAGGGAGATGGCCCGGGCCCGCTGCAGCCGGACCTCGTCCGCCGCCGCCGAAAGACGCATCACCGGCCGGGCCACGAACAGGTGCAGCAGCAGTGACGACAGCAGCGACACCGCCAGCGCCACCAGGGCGAAGGGCATCAAGGCGCGGCGCTGGGCCGACAGCGTCTTGTCGACGTCGCCCGCTTCCAGCGTCAGCACGCCCAGCACCTGCTGCACGTGCCGCACGGGAATGGAGACGGAGACGACGCGGTCACCGCCTTCCGAGCGCCGCAGGGTCGATTGCGGCTGTCCGCCGAGCGCCGCCTCCACCTCGGCCGCCAGCGCGGCGCGGGCGCGCTCGACCTCGGCCTCGCCGCGGACCTCCCTGGCCGGATCGGGTGTGGGTGCCGGCGTCCCGGCGGGACGGGCGGGCGGCAGGGCCTGCCCCGGAATGACCTCGGTCACCGCATAGCTGTCGGCCACCAGCAGACCGTCGATGTCGAACAGCCGGGCCCGCTGGCCGGCGGGAATGAAATTGTCCCGCAGCAGCAGGGGGGCCTTTTCGACGTTGAACTGCGGATTGGGTTCGCCGACCGTGTATTCCTTGTCCGCCAGCACATTGGCCAGCAGTTCGGCCTGGGCGACGAGCGTCTCCTGCCGGGCCTCGATCAGCCCGCGGCTCCATTCGTTCAGCAACAGCGCCCCGACGAACAGGATCAGCAGGCTGAGCAGGTTCAGCGCCAGAATCAGGCCGCCGAGCCGCGACCCCCCGAAGCGTTTCAACGGGCGGCGCGGTTCGTCCTCTCCCGACGGGAGCGGATCAGCTTTCGCGATAGCGGTATCCGACGCCATACAGGGTCTCGATGGCGTCGAACTCGGGGTCGACCACCCGGAACTTCTTTCGCATCCGCTTGACGTGGCTGTCGATGGTGCGGTCATCGACATAGACCTGGTCGTCGTAGGCGGCATCCATCAGGTTGTCGCGGCTCTTCACGAAGCCGGGGCGCTGGGCCAGGGCCTGAAGCAGCAGGAACTCGGTCACGGTCAGCTTGACCGGCCGACCCTCCCAGGTGCTCTCGTGACGGGCGGGGTCCATCGACAGCTTGCCGCGCTTGATGGCCTTGGCCGAATTCTCGCCCGCAGGTTCGGGCTCGCCGCCGTCGGCGCCGGTCCGGCGCAGCAGGGCCTTGACCCGTTCGATCAGCAGCCGCTGGCTGAAGGGTTTGTGGATATAGTCGTCAGCACCGAGATTGAAGCCGAGGATTTCGTCGATCTCCTCGTCGCGCGACGTCAGCATGATGACGGGGATCTGCGAGGTCTGGCGCAGGCGGCGCAGGACTTCCATCCCGTCCATGCGGGGCATCTTGACGTCGAGGATGGCCAGATCCGGCGGGCTGGACTCCAGCGCCTCAAGCCCGGCCGCGCCGTCGTGCCAGGCCGTGACCTTGTGGCCATGGCTTTCCAGCGCCAGCGAGACCGAGGCGACGATGTTCTCGTCGTCATCGACCAGGGTGATATTGGCCAAAGGCTATCTCCTTGCAGACTGTTCGTACGCTGTGACAACGCGCGGCAAGCGGTACCGTTCTAATCCATGATTGTTCCGGGCCGGTCGACCAAAATCCCGGAACACCACCCCAAGACGCGGGGATGAGACGCAAAGATGGGGCGCATCGCCATAATCCACAACGAAACCCCGCCTTAAAGCCTTTGCGCGATGATGAGGACGAACAGTTAGAGCGTTTTGATGTCCGGCGCCGTCCACTACGAAGTCTATATCCGCAAGACCGCCCCGGCGCCCTGGACCCTCCAGATGGCGACGGAAGACCGTGCGATCGCGATCGAGACGGCCGAGGACATGCTGGCGGACCGTCGCGCCGCCGCGGTGCGGGTGACCAAGGAAACGCTCGACCCCGACACCATGGAGTTCGCCAGTTCGACCCTGCTGACCCGCGGCGCACCCGAGGTCAAGCACAAGCGGGTCATACCCGAAGACCAGAGCGGGCCGCGCTGCAACGGCCCGCAGGACCTCTACGCCGCCCAGGCGCGCGAGACGATCGGACGGGTTCTGGAGGACTGGCTGGCGAGACAGGGGGTGACGGCGTTCGAACTTCTGCACCGCCCGGACCTGGCCGAGCGGCTGGAAGCCTCGGGTGTCGAACTTCAGCACGCCATCCAGAAGATCGCCGTGCCTGAAAGCCAGGCCGTGGGTCAGCCGGTGCACGATCTGCTGCGCCACTATCAAAAGCTGGCGGACGCATCCATCGAGCGCCTTATCGCCGCCGGCCGCCGCGGTCAGTTCCCCGATCTCGAAAACTGTTCGATCGCCGATCTGGCGCATCGGCTGGCCGGCCAGCCGGATCGCGGCTTCATCATGGGCGGTGTGGTGTCCGGGGCCCTGAAGGGCTTGCGCGGCAGTCGTGCCCGGCTGGATCGGCTGATGGACATGGCCGACCGGGCGCCGATGGACGGCGCACCGCGCGCCATGGTGCTGGTGCCGATCGAACAGCTGCTCTGCGAGATGCTGGCGGCGCGGACCAGTCTGGCGAACCTGCTCGGGCCGGCGCTGGATCAGGGAGCCTCCCTGGCGGCCGTCGTGCGCATGGTCGCGCCCAATGAAATCGCGGCCCTGATCAGTCAGGACAGCCGCATGGCCCTGCAGGTCCCGACCGTCGACGGACCGGCCGCCCGTCTCGGTGCCAGGCTGGAGGCCGGCGAGTTTCCGCTGTTGGCAGCGGCCCTGGCGCGGATGGTGCTGCGCGAGCTGATGAGCCCCCGACGCCTGCGGCCCAATGATGCCGCCGGCGAGATCGACATCCTGCGAACCCTGGCCATGGCCCTGACCGTCACCGCCGGCCGTCTGCTGACGCTCGAGGAGGTCCAGACGGCCTTCAACGAGCGGTCCAAATCCATCGTCACCGCGGACTTTGTCGCCGCCTACGCCAAGACCTGCGAAACCGTGTTGTGCGAGGCCGAGGCCCTGACCCGCCTGTGCGAGAACGTCACCGGCACGGCCAACAAGCGCTCGGCGGCCCGCTGGCTCTCGGCCTGCGTCGGCTCGCTGCGCTTCGAATCCGAAATGCGCGCCGCCGCTCTCGGCCAGAGCGCGGCCCAGAAATTGGGCATTCTGGCCAATCTGCAACGGTCGGTCCGTGGCTGCGGCCTCAACGAGCGGGACGAGGCCGAGATCACGGCCGCCATCGGCACAGTGGGTGGCGTCGTCGAGAGCGAGGCAAGGATCGTGATGATGGTGGCCCGTTCGCCCGCGCCCCTGATCCAGAAACTGTCGGTCCTGCTGCGGATGGCGGCCGGCGAGACGGCCCCCCTGGGCCCGGCGGCGGACCGCGGCAAGATCGAGGCGATCAAACTGTTCCGGACCCCGGAATCGCGCGCCGCCCTGTCGGCGACGCCGCACGCCCTGGAGCCCCTGAAGGGTCTGATCAGGGCGGCCGGCCTGGCCGCCTGATCAACCGCGGGGCCGCCCCTCGGGTCGCCCTGCGATGCGCTAGTCGAAGATGTCGAAGATGCTGTCGCGCTTCTTTTTCTTGTACCGGTAGTCGTCATCATCGCGGCTGCGATAGCGCTCGTCGCGATAGGCTGGCTGCGGCTGCCCACCCCACGGCTGCTGCGGCGGATAGGGCTGCTGGGGCTGCGCCTGTGGCGGAGGGGCGGCCTGCGGCACCGACGCCCGGGCGTCCTGGGCCGCGGACTCCATCAGTTTTTCCAGCTCGCCCCGGTCCAGCCAGACACCGCGACAGCTGGGGCACATGTCGAACTGCACGCCGCCCCGTTCCAGCGTCTGCATGGCGGCATTGTCGTTGGGGCACATCAGGAGCGGCATGAGAAGATCCTTCCACGGAGTCCGGGCGCAAGACTATGGCGCGGCCCCGGTTCCGCCAACGCGACCAAGGGCCGCGCCACGGCAGACCCTCTAGAACTGCCGCCAGCTGTCGCCGGGGTTGCGCTCGCCGGGGTCGACGCTCTGCTGGCCCCAGGCGACGATCATCAGCAGCTTGTGGCTGCGAATGCGGAACTCGCCCGTCATCGGCACGACGGCCCCCAGTGGAGCGCCGGTCTTCGGCTCGTAGAGGAAGCCGGAAAACTCGGCGACGCCGACCCGGTCGCGGCGGCTGTAGATCGACAGTTCCGGCACCGAGACGACATTGAAGCTGTCATTGATCGGGACCCGCATGTCGGGGAGGCCGAACACGCGGCGCATCTGCTCCAGCGACAGGGCCCCGGCGCGCAGTTCGAACACCGCCTCGGCCTCGGCCCTCGACGGGACCAGCGCATAGCCCGCCTCGGACAGGGCGGCGCGGATGGCGCTGACGGCATAGGCGCCGTTCTCGACCTGGAAGTAGGCGGCGTCGACGAACACCCGCGAGCCCGACGGAATGGGCAGAATCAGGCCCTCGACCGCGCGGTCGGCGGCGCGGGCGACCAGCAGTTGTTCGGTGGCGGTCCGCGCCGGGTAGGTCTCGGACGTCGAGGCGCAGGCAGACAGGACAGCCGCCGCGGCCAGAACGCCACTCAGGGACTTCAGGATCACCAGACTCCGGTGTTGGGCATCGACAACCACGGCTCGGCGGGGACCAGCGCCTCCCCCTCCTGCAGCAGTTCGATCGAGATGCCGTCGGGCGAGCGGACAAAGGCCATGCGGCCGTCGCGCGGCGGGCGGTTGACCACCACACCGCCGTCCATCAGCCGCTGGCAGGCGGCGTGGATGTCGTCGACCTTATAGGCCAGATGGCCGAAATTGCGCCCGCCGTCATAAGGCTGGGGGTCCCAGTTGAAGGTCAGCTCGACCTCGGGCGACCGTTCGGTCTCGGCGCGGGGCCGGTCCGCGGGCGCGGCGAGGAAGATCAGGGTGAAGCGCCCGGCCTCATTCTCCATCCGCCGCGTCTCGACCAGACCCAGCAGGTCACAATAGAAATGCAGCGAGGCGTCGAGGTCGGTGACCCGGACCATGGTGTGCAGATAGCGCATGAAGATGTCCGTCCCGGGGGAGAGGCTGGAAGCCGGCCTCTATAGCGACCCTTGGCCGCGATCGCGAATAACGGACGGTTTCGGTGGATGCGTGCGTCGTCGTCGCCTGCTAGACGCCTCCGGTCCGGCCGCCACCGAAGGAAGCCCATGTTCCGCAAACTCTACGACTGGGTCTTTGCCCTGGCCCGGAGCAAACATGCCACCCCGGCCATGGCGGCGGTGTCGTTTGCCGAGAGTTCCTTCTTCCCGATCCCGCCCGACGTGGTTCTGGCTCCGATGATCCTGGCGCGCCCGGACCGGGCCTATTTCTACGCGACCGTCTGCACCGCCGCCTCGGTGCTCGGGGCCATGTTCGGCTATGCGATCGGCTATTTCCTGACCGACGTCGGCATGATGATCCTGGCCTGGCTGGGCAAGGCGGACACCTTCGAGGCGTCGAAGGCCCTGTTCCAGCAATACGGGGCCTGGGTCATCCTGATAAAGGGCCTGACGCCCATCCCGTTCAAGCTGATCACCATCGCCTCGGGCATATTCCAGTTCAATTTTGCCCTGTTCGTCGCCCTGTGTGCCCTGACCCGGGGCGCGCGGTTCTTCGCCGAGGCCTTCATCCTGAAACGCTGGGGACCCGCCATGCTGGAAATGGTCGAGAAGCGACTGGCGATGTGGAGCATCATCGGCGTGGTGGTGCTGGTCGGTGCCGTCGTCGCGGTGAAGATGCTCTGAGCCTCTCCCGTTCGAGGTCGGGGAGGATTGCATCGACGCGGCTACCAAGCGCGGCTATGAACATCGTCCGATGAGAGCTCTTTATCGACTCCTGACGCGGTGGTGGACCGCCTTCGCCCTGGCCGCGTCTCTGGCGCTGCTGGGTGCGGCGCATGCGTTCGAGCGCTTCGGCGGCCTCGCCCCCTGCAATCTCTGCCTCAAGCAGCGCGAGGTCTACTGGGGCGCGGTCGGCATCGCCCTGACCGCCACCCTCTGGCATCTGATCAGCCGCGGCAGCCGCGGTACGCCCCGTATCGCCGCCTTCCTGCTGGCCGTCGTCTTCACCGCCGGCACGGTGACGGCCGTCTTCCACTATGGCGGCGAGATGAAGTGGTGGGACCTGCCCGCGACCTGCGCCGGCGGCGGTGAGGTCAACCTCGAAGGCCTGGCCGCCCTGGCGCTGGGCACGGGCCCGATCGAGACGCCGGTCTTCTGCGACACGGTGACATGGCGGTTCCTCGGCCTGTCGATGGCAGGGTGGAACGCCCTGATCTCGGCCGCGCTTGCCGTGTTCAGCCTTCTCGCCGCAAAGAGACCCAAGGATGCCCGAGCGCCCCGGACCTGAGACCCCTGAAGCGGATCCGCTGATCGACCGGCGCATTCCGCTGGCCCGGCCGGGACGCGGTGCGAGCCGGCGACGCCGGGCCGAAATCCTGCGCATCGACCATGCCGGCGAATACGGAGCCGTCCACATCTACCGCGCCCAGAATGCGGTGTTCGAAGGTCGCGCCGGCAAGTCGGAGATTGCCGCCGACATGGCTGGAATGCGGGACCAGGAAGCCGTTCATCTGGCGCGGTTCGAGGCTTTGCTGAACGCCGAACGCATTCGCCCGACGATCCTGACGCCGCTCTGGCGTCTGGCGGCGACGGCGCTCGGTACCGGTACGGCCCTGATGGGCGAGAAGGCCGCCCACGCCTGCACCGAGGCGGTCGAGAGCGTGATCGAGGAACACTACGCCGAACAAATTGCGGAGCTGCGCGACCGCGACCCTGCCCTGGCGGCTGAACTTTCGGCCTTCCGTGACGAAGAACTGGCCCACCATGACCATGCGGTCGAGCACGGGGCCCGGGAGGCCCCCGGCTACGGCCTGCTGAGCGCCGTCATCAAGGCCGGCTGCCGGGTGGCGATCAAGGTCAGCGAACGGGTCTGATCGCCCGCCCGGGTTGCGATCTGACGCCCGGCTGGCATTATGGCGGCTCGGATCCCAAAGGAGAGCCCCGTGTTGGTCCCGGTCGCCTTGTTCGCCGCCCTCATTGTCACGCAGCAGAGCCCCGCGGCTCCGCAGGCCACCGCGCCCGTGGAGGCGACCACTCCGGCACCGGAGACCACGACCCTTCCCACGGTGAAAGTCTCCGGCACGACGGCCGAGCCGACCCAGGTCTGCCGGATGGAGCCCGTCACCGGGTCGCGCTTTGGACGTCGCGTCTGCCGCAGCAGCGTCCAGACCGCCGAGGAAGCCGCCGAGAGCCGCGAAATGCTGCGCCGGATGCAGGGCTCGCGCATGCCGGACGGCGGCTGACGCCTCAGCGATTTCGCGTCTCGACGTCGAAAGCCAGTAACAGGGTCCGCTGTCGCGGATTGTCGTTGTCGTCGGACACGATATAGAGCCGCGTCCCCGACGGGCCCTCCACCGCGGCCACACCCTCGAAATTATCGGTCGTCGACGGCAGGCTGAGACTCACGAGCACGGGGCCGGGCCGGCCTGATGCATCCATGCGGCGCACGCGCACGCGCATGTCGAAGGGTTCGCGATACAGACGCTCGACCATGAACCAGCCATCGCCCGCCCTGTCCCGATCCAGGCCGGTGACACGCCAGTCTGACCCGGCCGGAGACGTGGCCGGCGGGGCCGTGACCTCGACACAGCGCGCCACAATACAATCCCAGACGCCGCCGCCCTCTCCCGCCGCCCGCATGCCTTCGGGCCCTGATGCCAGGGCTTCCAGACCTTCATTCCCCGGCGGAACGGGCGGCGCGGCGCGGGCCGTCGGACGCGCGGTCATCCGGTCCAGCGGACCGTAGGACCAGAGGCGCGGCCGCTGTTCGAAACCGACGATCAGGTCTCCGTCGGCCGTGATCGCCAGACTTTCGGCATCGCCGTCCGACTTGGTCGGAAACGCCCGCCCATCCTCGCCCGTGAGACTGCGCAGTCGCAGGTCCGCCAACCCCGCCAGCCGTCCCCGTCGATCCAGCAGGATCCGTGCCCGCACCAGGTCGCCGGCGTCGGTCACCACCACCACATCATCGCCCGCCAGCTTCAGGTCAGAGAGGCCGTGCAGCCGGTCCCTGCGCGGCGCGAGGATCTCGACTCCGCCGGCGAACCGGACGCCCGGGGCCAGTCGGACCCCGCCGGGCAGGCCGAGACCGACGGGTCGAACCTCGGCGTTCACGGCGGTCCAGCCGTCGGGCGTGCCGCGCCAGGGTTCCTGAACGACGCTGGAGCCGGCGCAGGCGACCAGCAGCAGGGTCAGGGCGGTCGCGGCGAACCGCTTCACGCCGCCTTCCGGCGACGCCCGCCCGCCACCGCCTTGGGCTCGGCCTCGAACAGGGCGGCCAGATTCTCGACCATGGCCCCGGCCAGTTGCTCGACATCGACGATGGTGACGGCGCGTCGGTACCAGCGGGTCACGTCGTGGCCGATGCCGATGGCCATCAGCTCGACCGGAGACCGGGTCTCGATCTCGGCGATGACCTGACGCAGATGCTTGTCCAGATACAGGGCGGCATTGGCCGACTGGGTGGAATCGTCGACCGGCGAGCCGTCCGAGATCACCATCAGGATGCGACGCGCCTCGGTCCGGCCCAGCAACCGCTCGTGGGCCCAGGTCAGGGCCTCGCCGTCGATGTTTTCCTTCAGCAGCCCCTCGCGCATCATCAGGCCGAGGCTCTTCTTCGCCCGGCGCCAGGGCGCATCGGCGGACTTGTAGATGATGTGGCGCAGGTCGTTCAGACGGCCCGGATTGGCGGGCTTGCCGGCCGTGATCCACGCCTCGCGCGACTGGCCGCCCTTCCACGCCCGGGTGGTGAAGCCCAGGATCTCGACCTTGACGCCGCAGCGCTCCAGCGTCCGCGCCAGGATGTCGGCACAGACCGCGGCAACCATGATCGGCCGCCCGCGCATCGAGCCCGAATTGTCCAGCAGCAGCGTCACCACCGTGTCCCGGAACGGGCTCTCGCTCTCGGCCTTGAAGCTGAGCGGGCTGGTCGGATCGGTGATGATCCGGGTCAGGCGGGCGCTGTCCAGCACCCCCTCCTCGAGATCGAAATGCCAGCTGCGGTTCTGCTGGGCCATCAATCTGCGTTGAAGCTTGTTGGCCAGTCGCGCGACCACCGACGACAGCGCCGTCAGCTGCTGGTCCAGCAGGGCCCGCAGTCGTTCCAGCTCACTCGGGTCGCACAAGTCGGCGGCGTCGATCACCTCGTCAAAGGCGGTGGTGAACACGCGATAGACATCGATGGCGCGGCCGTCGTCGGCGGTCTGCTGCCGGTTGGGCAGGGAGCCCTCATTGACGTCGGGGCCGTCGTCGGACGCCTCGCCGTCGGGGTCGCCGGGTGCCCCGTCGGGGCGACTGTCGCGGTCCTCGCCCTGGTCCTTGTCCTCGGCCGAGCCGTCCATCGACTGGCCTTCGCCACCCCCGGCGTCGTCTTCCTCGTCCTGATCGTCGGCGGCGTCGGGATCCTGCGGGTCGGGGGCCTCGTCACCCTGATCCTCGCTGGTATCGTCGCCGCGGCCGTCGCCCGGATCCATGTCCAGCGCCCGCAGCACCTCCTTCAGCCGTTCGGCGAAGGCGGTCTGGTCTCCGGCCACCTCGGCCAGGGCGTTCAGCTTGGCACCGGCCTTGTCCTCGATGCCCGTACGCACCAGGTCCAGCATCGCCCCGGCCCCGTCGGGGGCGCGCTGGCCGGTCAGCCGTTCCCGCACCAGCAGGGCCACCGCCTCGGCCACCGGCACGCGCTCGGCGTCGGCGATGCGCAGGGCCCCCATCTTCTCCAGCCGCGTCAGCAGCGCCGCGTTCATGTTCGCGCGGACGCCGGCGAGGGCGGTTGAACCCACCGCCTCGACCCGCGCCTGCTCGACCGCCTCGAACACCTCCGAGGCGCGGCTGTCGACGGGCCGCAGGCGGGCGTGCAGGCCTTCGTCGTGATTGGCCAGGCGCAGCGCCAGCCGGTCAGCCTGACCGCGCAGGGTCGCATTTCCCGACGCCCCGGGCTCGCGCGCCGGGTGCGGCAGGGTCAGAACCCCGTTGGACAGCCTGGGCCCATCCGAGCCGAACACGACCTCAAGCTCGGACTGCTCCGCCAGCGCCCGCGCCGCATGGGCGAGCGCACGTTTGAAGATGTCGGCGGGCGTATCGGCGGAGGCCATGGGGTCTCGATATCCCTTCTCCCCTTGCGGGAGAAGGCCTTGGGACATCAGGCCGCGTTGGCCGCCTTGGAGACCGCGGCCTTGATCTTGTCCTGGTGCGCACGCATGCCGGTCGCGATCAGCTCGGCGGCCTCACCGGCGTCGCCCCAGCCCTTGACCGTGACCGACTTGTTCTTCTCCAGATCCTTGTAGCGGGTGAAGAAATGCTCGATCTGCTCGACCATGATGGTCGGCAGCTGCCGGTAGCTGGCGATGTCGGTGTAATAGGGGTTCAGCTTGTCGACCGGCACGGCGAGGATCTTCTCGTCGCCGCCCGCCTCGTCTTCCATCTTCAGCACGCCGATCGGACGCGAGCGGATGATACAGCCCGGCACCACCGGCGTCGGGTTCAGCACGATCACGTCGCAGGGGTCGCCGTCATCCGACAGGGTGTGCGGGATGAAGCCGTAGTTGCCCGGATAGTACATCGCCGTGTGCAGGAAGCGGTCGACGAACAGCGCGCCCGACGCCTTGTCCATCTCGTATTTCACCGGCAATCCCCCCTGGGGAATTTCGATGATGACATTGATGTCCCAGGGCGGGTTGGGCCCCACGGGGATGGCGTCGATATTCATGGCGCGCTCGATTATGGTGCAGTGCGATACGAAGTGGCGGGCGTGATAGGCGCGCACGGCGCCCGAAGCAAGGCGGTCTGGTTTAGCCCATCCTGCGAGATACGGACACTCGCCGCTTGAGCCGGGCCACGGTGAGGGTCACCCTGCTGCGATGACGAGGAGCTTGCGATGACCCTGTTCGACTGGCTGGCGCTGGCCCTCTTTATCGTCTGCTGGCTCGGCTACGGCCCGATGCTCAGCCTGCTGGCGCGGCGCAGCGGCACGCTGAATGACGACATGCTGGTCATCCGCCGCGTCTGGATGACGGCCATGACCCACCGCGAGACCCGTCTCGTCGACAGCAATCTGCTGGGCCATACCCTCAATTCGGGCGGCTTCTTCGCCTCGACCAATCTGCTGCTGATCGCAGCGGTGGCCAGCGTCCTGTTCGGCGGCGAACAGGCATTGCAGGGCTTTGCCTCGGTCGGGGCCGAGGCCGTGCCGATGAAACTGCTCGAGGCCAAGCTGGCACTGATGCTGGTCTGCCTGGCCCGCGGCCTGCTGGATTTCATCTGGTCGATCCGCCAGCTGAACTACGCGCTGGCCCTGATCGGTGCCGCCCCCGAGGTCCACAGCGAGGCGGACCGGGTGGCCCTGGGCGATGCGGCGGCCGGCCTGTTGAACCCCGCCCTCAGCGCCTTCAGCCAGGGCGTGCGCGGCTATTATTTCGCCCTGGCCGCCTCGGCCTGGCTGTTCGGCCCCCTGTGGCTGGCGCTCGGCGTGGCGGCGGCCTTCTGCCTGATGGCCTGGCGTCAGGCCGGTTCGCCCGCCGCCCGGGCGATCCGCAGCGCGCGGCGTCTGATGGAGCCCTGAGCGTCAATTCTCAGGGTTGTTCGCAGATGCGCTGTGATTTTGACAAATTTTACTGCAGAAACCGGTTTCAACGCGCTCTGACAGATCATTCGTGCCGTTACACGGCGTGAACGCAGGTGCGAACTACCTTCTTGACGATTTGTGCACCGCACACTAACTTGATTTTCGACGCCTCCGGGCGTCATGCCCTTTCCTGGGCGTTTCCTCCCTATAGACTTCATGCCGCGCCCTCGGGCGCGGCTTTTTTTATGCCCGGTCGTCCAGCAGGGCGGCGATCGCGCGGGCCACGCCCTTCTGCGTCCGGGACCAGCCCGCGGACGGCTCCCGCGCGGTCTCGTCGAAATACAGGGCACGGTTCAGCTCGACCTGGATGGCGTGAAACCCGTCTTCCGGCCGGCCCCAGGTCTGGGTGGTCCAGCCGCCCGCATAGGGCTGGTTCAGCGCCACCCGCCATCCCAGCGCCTCGAACGCCCGTCGCAATCGCCGGGTCAGATCGGTGGCGCAGGACGCGCCGTGCCGGTCACCCAGCACCACGTCCGGCCCGGGCGCGCCGCCGGCCCCGCGCGTCGCCCGGGCCGGCATCGAATGCCAGTCCACCAGCACCGCCTCGCCATGCCGGTCCCGCGCCGCCCGCATCTGGTCCGCCAGGGCTGAGTGATAGGGCGTGTGCACCCGGGCGATCCGCGCGCGCGCCTCCTCCAGACCCGGTCGCCGCGCGTACAGCGGTCGACCGTCGCCGCTCAGCCGGGGGATGACGCCATAGCCCGCCGCCGTCCGCGGCGAGGCCGCCTCCTCCCCCAGCCCCTCGATCAGGGCGGGATCGAGATCGTCGGGATCCCGGTTCAGATCGATATAGGCCCGGCCCAGCCGCGCCAGCACGAGGACGGCCCCGCCCTCCACACCCGGCGCGATCAACCGGTCGACCAGGGCATCCTCGGCACTGCGCAGACTGGCCTCGGGCAGAGCGGGATCGGCCACCATGTCAGCCGGATAGAGGCTGCCGGAATGGGGCGAGGCGAAGATGAACCGACCCGGCGTCGGCGGCCGGACCACGGCGAACGCCGTCGCATCGTCCGTCTGATCCTCGCCGGCAATCCCTGGGCCCATGCCGCTGCCATAGCCTGTTTTCGTCGCTCATCCACAGATGCGGCGATCGCCGGCGCGGGGATTTTCATGGCGGGTTTACCAGTGCAGGCCTAGCGTTACCGAAAGAAGACCCGGGGCGAACACCACATGGCGCGCATTCTACTGGCCGAAGACGACAACTCCCTGCGAGGATTCCTGACCCGCGCGCTCGAACGGGCCGGCCATTCCGTGGTCGATTGCGAGAATGGCGACGACGCGATCGACGCCCTCGACCAGGGGCCGTGGGACCTGCTGCTGACCGACATCGTCATGCCCGGTGCCGACGGCATCGAGGTGGCGCGCGTCGCCGCGGCCCGTCAGCCCGGCATCCGCATCATGTTCATCACCGGCTTCGCCGCCGTGGCCCTGTCAGCCGCCCAGGCGACCCCGCAGGCCAAGGTCCTGTCCAAGCCGGTGCATCTCCGTGACCTCGTCGGTGAGGTCGAACGGATGGTCGCCGCCTGACGTCAGGGCGCTATCGCTCGCTGCCTGGGCGCCAGATGCGAGAAGCGCCAGGCCGCGTCGGGTCTACAAGGCCGAGCCTTGTGACCGCGGACCACCGGGAATGCCCCTTGCGGTCGGCGGCCCCATAGGGTTATAGACCGCTCCTTCCCGTTCCGGACCCGTCCGGAACCGTCTTGGCGGATGCGTAGCTCAGCGGGAGAGCACCTCGTTGACATCGAGGGGGTCACAGGTTCAATCCCTGTCGCGTCCACCATTCCTTCCCAAAATCAGAGACTTGCCGGAACGCCGCGGAAAACGTGCGTTTTTGCGGCCTGCCGCGTGAAACGATCGCGGCCGTCACGGCTTGTCTTCACATGACCCTCGACCTCGACACCCTGTTTGAAGGATCTCCCGCCTACGGTGTCATCGACGCCAGGGATGGCGTGGTTCTGTTCCGACGAGCCGGACACGAGGCGGCGTTCGCCGCCCTGGCCGCCGAAGTGCTGGACGCCGCGGGCACGGACTTTGAAGTCATCTCGCTGACCGATGACTGCGAGCGCTGCGACCGGTTGTTCGTCGCGCCGCTGCGCGAAGGTCGCTCGTTCGACCCGCACTGACGCCCGCGTCCGTCTCGTTGACATCGGGACCCGCACGGGTTCAACCGCAGCCCATGACCAGCCAGCCCAAGCTTCGACGCCTGCTCGACCTGCCCGGCATCGCCGATCTGGAAATGAAGGCGCTGATGAAGCCGCGCCACGCCGATCCGGACGCGCGCGCGGAGTTCCCCGACATCGACGGGACGGCCCGCTCCGCCTTCGGCCTGACGGTCGAGGCGGCGGAAGCCTTCGCCCTGCCCGCGGACTGGGACGGCATCGAGCGGCTGGACGGGTTCGACCTCACCGACGCCTTCGCCGCCGAGGGCTGGGACGTCACCGACGACCGACGCAAACCCCTGCGCATGCTGCCCCATTTCGCCCTGCCGCTGGCCCTGGCCATGCGCGGCCTCGCCGGCGAACTGCCCTTCCAGCCCGAGGACACGACGCCCGAGCCCTGGGGCGCCGGCATGGCCGCCGACGCCAAACGCTTCCGGAAACGCTAGGGGCACCCTCTCGCGCACGGCATTTCAGACCATTCGGACCCGATTTTTCCGCCCGGAGTCTGAATCCGGCCGGCGCGTTCCGATCTCCGGTCTGGACCGAACCGCAACGGAGACGCATTAAGCCGCCATGCCCGATCTGTTTCCCGCCCCCACTCCCGCCGCCTGGCGCGACCTCGCCGAAAAGGCGCTGAAGGACCGGCCGCTGGAAAGTCTGATCCATCTGGACGCCGATGGTCTGGCAGTGCGGCCCCTCTATGCGGCGGCGACGGGTGGGGCCGCGATCTCGGCCCCCCGACCGTCGGACGCCGACGGCCGGGCCTGGGACGTCCGCACCCTGATCGAGGGCGATACCCCCGAAACGGTCAATGCCGCCGCCCTCGCCGATCTGGAAGGCGGCGCGGCCTCCATCCTGCTCAGGGGCGCGGTGCTGGCCGATTCCGAACCCCTGACGCGGGCGCTCGACCGCGTGGCGCTGGAGCTGGCGGCGGTCGGGCTGGACGCGGGCCTCGACGGGCCCGACGCCGCCAATGCCCTGGCCGTGGCGGCCAAGGGATCGCCGCGCGCGAAGCTGATGTTCCACATGGACCCCCTGTCCGCCTTCGCCGAGGCCGGCGTCGCACCGCGTTCGATCGAGGAACATCTGACGCTGGCGGCCAATACGGCGGCCCGCCATGCGGGGGCCTATCCCGAAGCATCCTTCTTCCTCGCCGGCGGTTGCGTCGTGCATGAGGCCGGCGGCTCGATCGGCCAGGAGCTGGGCTTCGCCGCCGCCAACGCCGTGGCTCTGGTCCGGGCCGCGATCTCGGCGGGCATGAGCCCGGAGACGGCGCTGCGCGGCACCGTCCTGGGCGTCTCGGTGGATCAGGAATATTTCGACAGCCTGGCCAAGATCCGCGCCCTGCGGCTGATCTGGCGTTCGATCAGCAAGGCCTTCGGGGTCGAGACCCCGGCGGTCATCGAGGCCCGCTCCTCGCGCCGCATGCTGTCAGCGCGTGATCCATGGCCCAATCTGCTGCGACTGACGGCGGCCGGCTTTGCCGGAGCGGTCGGTGGGGCCGACGCAGTGGTGCTGGACGGCCTGTCGCGCGCCAACGGCCGCTCCGACGCCTTCGCCCGGCGGCAGGCGCGCAACACCCAGGCCGTGCTGATGGAAGAAGCCCATCTGGGCCGCGTCGACGATCCGGCCGCCGGGTCGTGGTTCCTGGATGCCCGCACCCATGATCTGGCCGAGGCCGGCTGGGCCGAGTTCCAGCGTATCGAGGGCGAGGGCGGGCTGATCATCGCCCTGCGCACCGGCGACATCCAGGACCGCGTCGCCGCCGCCCGCGCCGAACGCGAGGCGGCCCTCGCCAGCGGGGCCGAACATCTGGTCGGCGTCACCAAATTCGTCGATCACGACCCCCGGCCCGCTCCGTTCGAGCCCGTGACGGAGGCCCGGCCCCAAGGTCGCGGCGACGCCTGCGAGCCCCTGATCCCGGTCCGGTTTGCCGCGCCCTTCGAGACCCAGAGCTGGGAGGCCGGCCGATGACCACGCCCGACTTCACCCGCATTCCGCTCGACCTCGGCCCCACCGGCACCGGCCCGACCCGCGACGCCTGGAAAACCCCCGAGGGCCTGACCGTCGAAACCGCCTACGGGGCCGAGGCGGTCGAGGGCCTCGACTTCATCCACGGCCTGCCCGGCATCGCCCCCTATGTCCGGGGCCCCTATCCGACCATGTATGCGTCCAATCCCTGGACCGTCCGCCAGTACGCCGGCTTCTCGACCGCCGAGGCGTCCAACGCCTTCTACCGCCGCAATCTCGCGGCCGGCCAGAAGGGGCTGTCGATCGCCTTCGATCTGGCCACCCACCGCGGCTATGACTCGGACCATCCGCGGGTGAAGGGCGACGTCGGCATGGCCGGCGTCGCCATCGACAGCATCTACGACATGCGGACCCTGTTCGACGGCATCCCGCTCGATCAGATGTCGGTGTCGATGACTATGAACGGTGCGGTCCTGCCGATCCTGGCCCTCTATGTCGTCGCCGCCGAGGAACAGGGCGTCGCGCACAAGCACCTGACCGGCACCATCCAGAACGACATCCTCAAGGAGTTCATGGTCCGCAACACCTACATCTATCCGCCCGAGCCCTCGATGCGGATCGTGTCGGACATCTTCGCCTGGACCGCGGCCGAGACGCCGAAATTCAACTCCATCTCGATCAGCGGCTACCATATGCAGGAGGCCGGGGCCTCGGCCGATCAGGAGCTGGCCTACACCCTGGCCGACGGGGTCGAGTATCTGAAGGCGGGCGTGGCGGCGGGCATGGACGTCGACCGGTTCGCGCCCCGCCTCAGCTTCTTCTGGGCCATCGGCATGAACTATTTCATGGAGGTGGCCAAGCTGCGCGCCGGTCGCCTGCTGTGGGCCGAGGCGGTGTCGAAATTCGGCGCGAAAGACCCCCGCTCCCTGTCCCTGCGGGCCCACTGCCAGACTTCGGGCTGGAGCCTCGCCGCCCAGGACGTGTTCAACAATGTGCCGCGCACCATGGTCGAGGCCATGGCCGCGGCCGGCGGCCAGACCCAGAGCCTGCACACCAACGCCCTGGACGAGGCCCTGGCCCTGCCGACCGACTTCTCGGCCCGGATCGCGCGCAACACCCAGCTGCTGCTGCAGATGGAGACCGGCCTGACGAAGGTCATCGATCCCTGGGGCGGCAGCTTCTACGTCGAGCGACTGACCCACGAACTGGCCGAAAAGGCCCGCGTCCTGATGGCCGAGGTCGAGGCCCTGGGCGGCATGGCGAAGGCCATTGAGGCCGGCGTGCCCAAGATGCGGATCGAGGAGGCCTCGGCCCGCACCCAGGCCCGGATCGACACGGGCCAGCAGACCGTCGTCGGGGTGAACCGCTATCTGTCCGACGCTGTCGACGACATCCCCATGCTCAAGGTCGACAACGCCGCCGTTCTGACGGCCCAGATCGACAAGCTGAAACGCCTGCGCGCCGAACGCGATGAGCCGAAGACACAAGCCGCCCTGGCGGCCCTGACCGAGGGCGCGCGCGGCACGGCCAATCTGCTGGAGCTGTCGGTGCAGGCCGCCCGCGCCTATGCCACCGTCGGCGAGATTTCCGACGCGCTGGAAGCCGCCTTCGGCCGCCATGTGGCCACGGTGAAGACGGTGTCGGGCGTCTATGCGCGCGAGGCCGGGGCAGATCCGAAGATCGCCCGCGCCCGCGACATGGTCGCCGCCTTCGTCGAGAATGACGGCGGCCCGCCGCGCATCCTGATCGCCAAACTGGGCCAGGACGGACACGACCGGGGCCAGAAGGTCATCGCCACCGCCTATGGCGACCTCGGTCTTCAGGCCACCGCCGGTGCCCTGTTCCAGACCCCGTCCGAGGCGGCCAGGGAAGCCGTCGAACGCAACGTCCACGCTGTCGGCGCCTCATCGCTCGCGGCCGGCCACCTGACCCTGGTGCCCGAGCTGAAGGCCGAGCTGGAAAAGCTGGGACGTCCGGACATCATGATCGTGGTCGGCGGCGTCATCCCGCCGTCGGACGTCCAGACCCTGATCGACATGGGCGCGGCCGCCGTCTATCCGCCCGGCTCGGTCGTCGCCGACACCGCCATCGACCTGATCGAAAAGCTGAACCAGCGCCTCGGCTACGCCCAGAAGCCCTGACCCCGCGGCGTCAGGGCCGCTGCCGGGGCGGCAGGGCGGCGACCTGGGCCTCGGTCAACGGGCGGCTGATACGGACGCGACAGACCGTCGCCGCCGAGGTCGATCCGGGCACGACCACGCGGGCCCAGTCGTCGGTGCACAGCCGCGAACCGGCCATCCCGCCGTCAGGGATCAGGGCGATCTGCTGGGCGAAGTCCAGGTCCGGGCAGCCCCCCGCCGCGTTCAGCTCATAGACTGCATTGCGGCCGACGCGCAGGAAGACCTGGTCCTGCCGGCCCCGGGTGTAGTTGTTGACCTGGCTGACACTGAAACACTGACGCGCGCTCGACGCGCCGGTGTCGGCCATGCCCGGTGTCCCGCCCCCGCCCGTGGGGGCGCAGGCTGCAAGGACGAGAGCGGCGGCGCTGATTGTGAAGGCGGCACGCATGGCGGACTCCGGTGGTCGAGGCTTCGACACCCCCGACCGTCCGCCTTGCCGAACGCCGGCGCAAGGCTGCTGTCTTCACAATCGCGCCGGATCGACCCGGGCCGCCAGGGCGCGGGGAAGGGGCGACGGCGCGTCCAGAACCAGCGCGGCGACGTGCTCGGCCAGCAGCGGCGCGGCGCAGAATCCGCGCGAGCCGAGACCCCCCAGGACAAACAGCCCCGCCTGTCCCGGAACCGCACCGGCCAGCGGCAGGCGGTCCGGCGTCGTGGCCCGGACGGCGGCCCGGGCGCGCGCCGATCCGACTGCCTCCACCCGCGCGGCAAGCCCGGGCAGGCCGGCGGCCAGCGTTGCGAGATTTCGGGCACTGTCCGCGGCACGGACATCGGTCGCGACCTCGCCCCGGTCATGGGTAGCACCGAACAGCAGGCCCGCGCCCGTGGGGACGACGTAGCCTCCCCAGGCGACGGCCGGGGCCGTGACCCCCTCGACCCAGTCGGCCTGACCGCGCACGGGCGACAGCGACCCCTCCGGCCAGAGCGCGGCCGTTCCCCAGCCGCCGGCGAACACGACCCTGTCGGCCTCAAGGATCAGCCGACCGTCACCATCGACCAGACGCCAGGCCCGGTCATGGGGCTCCAGCCCCGCGACCTCGGCCGTGATGACGGCGGTGTCTTCCAGCCACCGCTTCAGTACCGGTGCCGGTCGCACGGCCAGCGCCCCGGCCATGAACAGGCCGCCACCGACCGGCTCGTCGAGCCGGGCCGACGCCGCCGGCTCCTGCAGCACGGTCATCGCCCCCGCCGGCCAGACCGGCTGGCCACTGATCTTGCCAAAGCGGCCCGCATCACGCGGCTGCTGCGCCAGCTGGACCACACCGGTGGCCACGACCGCCCCGGGGACCGCCGCATAAAGGTGTCGCGCCCGCTCCAGCGCCTGGGCGAACAGGCCGGCGATGGCCGCATCGCCCGCATCGAGCCTCGGCGTCACCAGTGCCGCGGGGAACCCCGACCCTCCCGCTCCCGCATGATCGGCCTCAACCACGGTCGCCCGGACCCCGAGTGCGGCGAAGGCCCGGGCCAGCGCCGCTCCGGCGATCCCCGCGCCGACGATCGCGACCGACGGGGCCGCCTCGACGCCGGGGAACGGATCCGGCAACCCGGCCTCCAGCCGCTCGCGCTTGCGACCGTGACCGGGCCGTTTGGCGACCGAAAAGCCCCGCTCGGCCAGCCCGCGCCGGACCGATCCCGCCACAGTGAAGGTCGCCGCCCGGGCGCCGGGGGCGGACCGGGCGGCTATCCCGTCCATCACCGCGTCCGACCACATGGCGGGATTGGTCGAGGGGGAAAACCCGTCCAGGAACCAGGCGTCCGCCGGCCCCGACCATTGCGCCAGCGCCCACGCTACCTCGCCGATGGCAAGATCGAGGGTGGCATTGAACGCCGGAAGGTCCAGTCGATGAAAGCCGGGTGTAGGCTCGGGCCAGACCGACAGCAGGGCCCCGGACGCCTCCGCCAGCTCGGGCCAGGCCGACAGCGCGCGTTCGGCCTCGGCTTGCAGAAGCGGAAAGCCCTCGACCGAAAAGATATGCAGGTGCGCGCCCGTCGGCCCTTCGCGTCGCCACAGATCCAGCAGGGCCGCGATATTCAGTCCGGTGCCGAAGCCCAGCTCCGCCACGGTGAACCGGTCGCGACCGGCCCAGGCCCCGGGCAGACCGCAGCCGGTTAAAAAGACCGCGCGAGTCTCGGCCAGACCGTCCTGTTGCGAGAAATAGACGTCATCGAACCGGCCCGAACGCGGCGCGCCGTCATCGGTCCAGATCAGGCGGGGCGAGCGGTCTTCGGCCATGAGCCCGGCCTATACGCGTCCCGCGCCCAAGCAAGGACAAAGGAACTTATTGAGCGGCGACGGGGGCCTCGGTGGCCGGCGTCGCGGTGCCGTCCGAGGGCGATTCATCCGAGGTCGGAGCCGTGGCTTCAGGGCCGGCCGCCGATGTGGGCGCGCCCGCATTCGCAGCGGCGGCGGCCGCAGCAGCGGCCCCTTCAGCGGTCATCACCTCGGTATCGGCGGCACCCGAGGCTTCGGCGGCTTCGGTCGAGGCGGCGGGGGCCTCTTCGGCGGGCTTGCTGCAGGCCGACAGGGCGAAGGCCGCTGCGGCGGTCAGGATCAGGGCGGCTGAACGCATGGGATGGTCCTTGTGGCTGCGGGCTTTGGCTTCCACCCGCAGGATGCCGACGGCGAAGCTTGTTGCACAAGGGAAATTCACCCGGCCGACCGGTCGCCTTCGTCGCACAACGAAAAAGGGCCGCCCGTGAGGGCGACCCTTCGTTCAACAAGGCCCGAGGGCCCGTGTCGATGTCGCTCTTAGTGAGCGGCTTTTTCTTCAGCAGCCGGGGCGGCCGGGGCCATGGCGGCGTCGGCGGCCGGAGCGGCAGCGGCGTCGGCAGTGGCGGCAGCGGCAGTCGCGTCAGCGGCGGCAGCGTCGGCGGTCGCAGCAGCGTCCGTGGCGGTGTCGGCAGCGGCCGAAGCGTCAGCAGCGGCGGCGTCGGTCTTTTCAGCGGCGGGGGTGCAGGCAACCAGGGCCAGAGCGGCGACGGAAGCGGCGACCAGAGCGGTGATGCGCATAATATTTATTCCTTCAGAAGGGTCATACGAGGTCATGAACTCCTCGCAGTCCGGAGATAACGGATTCGTGAGCCTGAGCGCAAGCGAAATTCTCACGCATTCGTGAACCGCAGTGACGCAACCAAACCAGCAGTCCGGACGTGTAGCAACCAAACAGCTGTTCCTGCTCGCTATTTCGGCGCGGAACTGGTCAACGGCAAGGCTGTGGATCGCACGGGGCGGCGTCCGAGCTCCGGGCTCAGTGGTCGGCCGGCATCCGGCCCGCATTGACCGCGATCCGGCCGATCAGCCCCTTGACGATCAGGTCGACGGGCGAGCCCTCGCGATAATCGGCGGCGGCGACGAAATTGACCCGGTCCTCCGAGATCAGTCGATGGATCTTGTTGGTGTCGCGCGGGGTGTTCTCCGGATCATAAACGGCGATCGAGAAGCCGCCCTTGGTGTGCATCATCTTCATGGTCGGCACGTCGGTGTCGCCGTCGCCGAGGAAGATCATCCGCTCGAACGGGATCGGCCGTTCGTCGTCCGGGATGAAGCGATTGATGCGCTCGTCGTCCCAGTGGTTGAACACGCCCTTGTTGATGCGGAACAGGTACTGGGTCTTGGTCGTGTAGTTGACGCCGACGGCCGGCCAGATGGCCACGTCGTTGTCATCATAGACGTATTTCGAGGCGTAGACGTGCTTGAACGCCTTGGCGATCGGGCAGCCCTCGATCATCTCCGTCAGCCCGGCCGAGATGATGTAGTGCTCGATTTCCAGCCCGAACTGGTCGCCAAAGGCGTCCATCCGCTCGAACCAGCTCATGTCCCTGAGGCCCTCGAACAGGGCCACGTCCTGACCGTGGTCGCGCAGGGCCTGTTTCGTGACCGGCTGACCCACCCGCTGGGCGGCGGCCAGCATCATCTGCATATACATCAGGATGCCGTCGCCGTCGGCCTTCTGGGTCTCGGGATAGACGCTGTCCCAGAACTGTTTCGGCGTCATCCCGATCGACGGGATGAAGCTGACCTCCTGCATGTTGCCACGCGCCAGGGTGCCGTCGAAGTCGTAGATCAGCGCGGTCTTCAAGCGTTTGGCCATGGCGGGTCCAGTGGCAGGGAGTGATGGGTGGCTAGTGGCTAGTGGCTAGTGGTCGGGGTGTCAAAGTCGCCCGACCGTGGCTCATCACCAGCCACCAATCGCCAGCCACGCCTTTTTTCACCCCAGCCGCAACTCCGGTGCGGCCGCCACCACGGCGGCTTCCAGCGGCAGGTGCAGGATGAAGGCCGCGCCCTTGCCGGGCTCGCTTTCCACCTCGGCCCAGCCGCCGTGCAGCTCGACCAGCGCCTTGACCAGCGCCAGTCCGACGCCCGGCCCGCCGCGCTCGCGTCGGACGAACCGGTCGAAGACGTGGGCCTGCAGGTGATAGGGGATGCCCCGGCCGCTGTCCTCGACGCGGATGCGCAGCTCGGAGGTGTTGGCCTCGGCGGTCAGGGTCACCACACCGCCCTCGGACACCGAGCGGGCGGCATTGTCCAGCAGATGATCCAGGGCCTGGCCGACCCGCTGGGCGTCGGCGCGGATCGGCCGCAGCCCCTTGGGACAGGCGACCGTCAGGGTTGCGCCCCGGCCTTCGATCTTCGGCCGGTGCGTGGCAACCGCGGCGGCGAACAGGTCCCGCACCCGCACATCCCCCAGCGACAGCTCCATCTCGCCGGCGTCGATCTGGGCCATGTCCAGTACATCGTCGATCGACCCGGCCAGCTGGCTGGCGGCGACCCGGATCGCCCCGGCGTGCTGGCGGCTGCGTTCCGGCAGGTCGGCCTGCATCTCCAGCAGTTCGGAATAGCCGACGATGGTGGTCAGGGGCGTGCGCAATTCATATGAGACACTGCCCACGAACTCGCGTTTCAGCGCCGTCGACTCCTCCAGCGCCTGGGCCTTGGCGGCCAGGGCCTGCTCCAGCCCGCGCTGCGCCGTCACGTCGGAAAAGGCCACCAGGGTCGCGCCGTCCGGCAGGGGGCGGGTCAGCCATGAGGCGATACGCCCGTCGGTCGTGCGCCCCTCGCCCGCGATCGGCACCCGGCTTTCGGGATCGGGATCGGCCACCCGCGCCTTCAGCCCCAGCCACAGCGCCGGATCAGGCATGGTCGACTGGCACAGGGCCGCCACGGCATCGAAATCCCCGGCCGCGTCGATCGCCTCGCCGCTCAGGCTCCAGAATTTGTCGAACGCCTCATTGTGCAGGCGGATGCGGCCGTCCGAGCCGAACACGGCCACCGCGTCGTTCAGCTTGTCCAGTGTGGCGGTCTGCACCTGGATCTGGGCGTTGAACCGGCTGCGCAGCTTCAGCTCGTCGGTGATATCCGAGAACAGCAGCAGCACGCCGCCCAGCGGGTGCGGCTGGCGCACCACGCGCAGGGTGCGCCCGTCGGGCAGCGACCAGCTGTCGTCGGGTGCCGCTTCGGATGCCCCGTAGAAGTCCAGTTCATTGGCCTTCCAGCCGGCGTAGTCGATGACCTCGGGCAACAGCCGGCGCTGGCGCAGCTTGTCCAGCAGCTCGGCGTGGGTCGGCCGCTCGTCCAGCCAGGCCGGATCGATGTTGAACAGGGTCTGGAAGGCGGTGTTGTGGAAGGCCAGCCGCTTGGACGGACCGAAGATGGCGACCGCGTCGGCCAGATGGTTCAGCGTCTCGTCATGGGCCTCGACGTGTCGGCGCAAGGTGTCGCGCGTCTCTTCCGCCTCGGTCATGTCGAGCGCAAAGGCCAGCACGGCCCCCGCCCCGCCCTGTACCGGCTCGGCCACGATCCGCCAGGCCCGGCGGCGGCCGCCACCGGTGGTCCAGCGGAAACCGTCCTGATGCTGGCGGGTCCGTCCGGCCTCGGCGACGATGGCGTCGGCCCCGCGGTCGAAGCTCAGCCTCTGGTCGCGCGCCGCCTCGACGCTGTCGGCCTTCATCTCGGTCAGCCAGGCCTTGTTGGCCCAGGCCAGCCGTCCGGCCGCATCGGTGATCCAGGTCGGGGCGGGATAGGAGTCCGCCAGCAGGCCCAGACCGCTCTCGGTCGCGGTGCCGACCAGTCCCAGCCGCGCCAGCTTCAGCCAGGCCGCCCCGGCCGAGGACCGGCCCTCGACAGACCAGGCTCCGGCCGCGCCTTCCAGCACCGCATCAAAGGCCTCGCCCTGATCGATCAGCGCATCCAGTCGAGCCCCCGCCGCCTCACGCACGGCGTCCAGCACGACCAGCGCCGGATCGCCCGGAGCCTCGCCGTCGGCCGCCAGATCGCGCACCACGGCGTCCCAGGCCCCGGGCGCGCCGAGCCGTCGTGTTCGGCCGTCGGGTGCCAGCGCCAGCCGGACGTCTTCAAAGGCGGCGAGCGCGCCGTCACAGTCGGCCAGATCGGCGCGGGTCCGGACCAGATCGGCCTCGGCCAGACGATGGCGCGCCGCC
This sequence comes from Caulobacteraceae bacterium, assembly GCA_965284375.1. Classification (GTDB taxonomy): domain Bacteria; phylum Pseudomonadota; class Alphaproteobacteria; order Caulobacterales; family Caulobacteraceae; genus Brevundimonas. Next base: position 2,864,946 of record OZ260074.1, on the reverse strand, counting down.
AGCCGGCCGCGCAAGCGCGCGGCCCAGGCGCTGAGCGCCAGCGCCAGCCCCGCGGCACCCGCGGTCGCGACATAGGCGATGTCGGCCTCGGCCATCGTGTTCGTTCAGCTCCCGCGCCCTGATTCGGTAACCATACCTGAAGAGGGAACAGGGACTAGGGATTAGGGAACAGGGAGCGGGAAATGGCGGAGATCGTGCCCATCCGCGTCCCCACACGCTTTCCAACCTGATCCCTGGTCCCTAATCCCTAGTCCCCATGTCCTGGACCGACCAATCCGCCCCCTCGCTCGACGACTTCGCCCGGCTGGCGCGTCAGGCCTTTGACGCCCTGCCCGAGCCGTTCCGGTCACTGGCCGGTGACGTGGTCATCCGCGTCGATGATTTCGCCGACGACGAGGTCCTGGCCGGCTTCGGCATGGAGGACCCGTTCGAACTGACCGGCCTCTATCACGGCGTCGATCTCGGCCTGCGCGACCAGATGGGTCCGGCGGCCGAGCCCTCGCGCATCTTCCTCTACCGCCGCCCGATCCTCGACGAATGGTGCGAGCGCGGCGACGTCGGCCTGTCCGAGATCATCGCCCACGTCCTGATCCACGAGATCGGCCACCATTTCGGGCTGGATGATGACCGGATCGATGTGATCGAGGATGAGGAGTGATTAGTGGCTGGTGGCTAGTGGCTGGTGACGGCTGCTTCGCCGCCAGCGTGCGGGCGACGCAGACAAGGCCGCCGCGCAGATGGCGGCCAGCCACCAGCCACTTCCTCACCGGCCTTAAATCCTTCCCGATCTGTGGTATAAGCCCGCCTCCCTCTCCTGCAGGACTGACCCTTTGAGCCTCACGCTCGACCTTTCGCGCACGTCCGCCGCAAAGCCGGCGGCCCCCGTCAACCTGTCCGGTCTGACGCGCGCGGGCCTGCGGCAGGCGCTGATCGACGCCGACATCTGCCCGCCCGAGAAGGCGAAGATGCGCGCCTCCCAGGTCTGGGGCTGGATCCACCATTTCGGCGTCACCGACTTCTCCGCCATGAGCAATGTGGCCAGGGACACCCAGACGAAGCTGGCCGCCGCCTTCACCCTCGCCCGCCCCGAGATCGTCGAGCGTCAGGTGTCCAAGGACGGCACCCGTAAATGGCTGATCCGCACCGCCCCGGGCATCGAGATCGAGACGGTCTACATCCCCGACGTCGGCCGCGCCGGGGCCCTGTGCGTCTCGTCCCAGGTCGGCTGTACCCTGAACTGCACCTTCTGCCACACGGGCACCCAGGCGCTGGTGCGCAACCTGACCGCCGCCGAGATCGTGGCCCAGGTCCAGGTCGCCCGCGATGACCTCGAGGAGTGGCCGTCGCCCAAGGAAGACCGCCGCCTGTCCAACATCGTTTTCATGGGCATGGGCGAGCCGCTGTATAATCTCGACCATGTCGCCGATGCGATCGATATTATCTCGGACAACGAGGGCATCGCCCTGTCGCGGCGCCGGATCACCGTCTCGACCTCGGGCGTCGTGCCGATGCTGGAGCCGCTGGGGACCCGCACCCAGGCCATGCTGGCGATCAGCCTGCACGCCACCAACGATCCCCTGCGCGACGTGCTGGTGCCGCTGAACAAGAAATATGACCTGGCCCAGCTGATGGCCGGCATCCGCGCCTATCCCGGCCTGTCCAACGCCCGCCGGGTGACGTTCGAATATGTGATGCTGAAGGGCGTCAACGACAGCCCCGAAGAGGCCCGCGCCCTGGTCAAGCTGATCGAGGGCATTCCGGCCAAGGTCAATCTGATCCCGTTCAATCCCTGGCCCGGCACGGACTATGAGTGCTCGGACTGGAAGACGATCGAACGGTTCGCGGCCATCCTCAACAAGGCCGGCTACGCCTCGCCGATCCGCACCCCGCGCGGACGCGACATCCTCGCCGCCTGCGGCCAGCTGAAGTCGGAGAGCGAGAAGATCCGCGCCTCGGCGGTGCGGAAGGCCGCGGCCGAAGCGGCTTGAGGGCCACCAGCCCCTCGCGCTCTATCCCGCCGACATACCGCGTCACAGTTCTTGACCGCCTGTGGCGCCCGTGCGCTTGCGGATCGGGGCGGAATCCGGGCAATCGTCGAGCGTTCCCCTGTGCCCCGGATTCCCATGGACGCCTCGTCCCTTTCCACCGTGCTCGAAAGCGCCGAGGTCCAGGCCTTCGCGACGGGCTTTCCCACGACCATGGCGCATCTGGGTGTGACCCTGGCGCTGATGGTCGCCGGCGCGATCATCTACGCCCTGTTCACACCGTGGAAGGAGATCACCCTGATCCGTCAGGGCAACGCCGCCGCGGCTGTGGCCTTTTCCGGCGTGCTGGTCGGCCTCGCCATTCCCCTCGCCGTCAGCCTCAGCGTCTCGACCTCGATCAATGATATCGTCCTGTGGGGTGTCGCCACGGTCGTCATCCAGCTGCTCGCCTTCCGCATCGTCGACATGATCCTGACGGGCCTGCCCCAGCGCATCCGCGAGGGCGAGATTGCCGCTGCCGTCCTGCTGGTCGGGGCCAAGCTGTCGACCGCCCTGATCCTCGCCGCCGCCCTGACGGGCTGACGCCATGGGCTTTTCCCGCCCGCCCGACTGGCTGATCTATTCCACGGTCCTCGCCGCCCTGTTGCTGCTGTCCCTGGCGCGCCGCGAGAACGCCGACGCCCCGCCCGCGCCGCCGCCGCCCGATGAGGCCGAGGGTGCCTTGCTTGGGCCGGTGACTCCGTTCGATCCCGCCGTGACGGTCAATGCCCCGGACATCCCGTTCCAGCCGGCGTCAGGCACGGCCTTCTCCATTTCGCGCGAGGGGCGCTGGGTCACCGCGCGCCACGTCGTCGAGGGCTGCCGACGCCCGGCCATCATGGTCGGCGGCGGCCGCGCGGTCGCGGCCGACGTGCGCCTGGCCCCGCGCGCCGACATCGCCGTGCTGATCACCCAGGGCGGGGCGGACGCCGTGCCGGTGTCGAGCCTGCAAGGTCTGCACACCGGCCAGCGCGCCTTCCATCCCGGCTATCCCCAGGCCCGCGCGGGCGAGGTCACCTCGCGCCTGCTGGGTCGCGAAACACTGAAGGTGCGCGGACGCGGCCAGCGCGATGAACCCGTCCTGGCCTGGGCCGAAGTCGGGCGCACGGATGGGCTGGGCGGCACGCTGGCGGGCCTGTCAGGCGCGCCGGTTCTCCACCGCCAGGGCCGCGCCATCGGCGTCACCATCGCCGAAAGTCCGCGCCGTGGACGGATCTACACCACCTCGCCGGACACCTTCGGCCCGGCCATCCGCGGTGTGCAAAAGGCCGACGAGCCGCTGACGGGCCGCACCGTCACCATCGACAACTACGGCCTCGTCGCCGACGACCTGCGGCGCGAGCTCCGGGTCGCCCAGGTGGTGTGCCTGTCAGCTTGACTGACGTCCTCCCTCCCCATGAGGAGGAGGGAGAACGTCGCGGTTACTTCAACGCCGCGCTGTCCAGGTTCAGGCTCGACAGAGGAATGACCTCGACGTCCGGATGCTTCGCCCTCAGGGCGTCGAGGAATTTCGACGCGTCGCCGACGATGACCAGGCTGGCGCGATCGACCGGCAGGTGGCGGGCGAAGGCGGCCTCGACCGCCGGGCCGTCGATGGCCTCGACGTTGCCGACATAGGCGGCCAGTTCGCTCATCGGCAGATCATAGAGCGCCAGACCGGCGACCAGCCCGCCCAGCCCGTCCACCGTCTCCAGCGAACTGCCGAAGGCACCGGTCAGGATCGCCTGACGGGTGGTCAGCTCGGACGCGCTGGGTCGGGTCGTCGACAGGCGCGTCACCTCGGCCAGGATCAGGTCGGCGACCTCGGCGGCGGCGTCATTGCGGGTCTGGGCGCTGGCGGTGAACAGACCGTCGTCGCGCCGGACACCCAGCGACGACCGCGTGCCGTAGCTGAGGCCGCGCTTGATGCGGATTTCCTGATTCAGCCGCGAGGTGAAGCTGCCGCCCAGAAGCGTGTTGCCCAGCGTCAGCGGGAAATAGTCGGCGTCGGTCCGTGACACGCCGCGCAGGGCGACGGTGACGGCCGCCTGACCGGCACCGGGCTGATCGATGACGAGGATGCGGGTCGGGCGGGGGTCACCGGCCGGGGCGCTCACCGGGACGGAGGCACCGGCGGCCGCTTGCCAGTCACCGAAGGCCGACTGGGCGAGGGCCCGCGCGCCGGCCTCGTCGATGGCACCGGAGAAGACCAGCGTCGCGTCGGACGGGCGATATCCGGCAGCGTGGAAGGCCACCACGTCGGCGCGGGTCAGGGCGGGAAGGGTCGTCAGCGTCCCGCTGCCGGGCGAACCATAGGGGGCGTCGCCGTAGACGACCCGCGCGGCGGCCGCGGCCGCGATCGGGCCGGGCGTGGTCAGCGCGATGCGCAGTGCATCGATCGTCTGGGTGCGCTGACGATCCAGTTCTTCCTCGGCGAAGGTCGGGTTGCGGACCAGATCGGCCATCAGGGCCAGGGCCTGGGGGAAGACATTGGCCGGGGCGTTGGCGAAGACGTTGGAGAAGTCGGCCCCGGCGCCCGCGCCGACCGTGGCCCCAAGCTGTTCGATCTCGGTGGCGATCTGAGGCGCGGTGCGGGTGGTGGTGCCCTGGGTCAGCAGGGCGGCCGTCATGGCGGCGACCCCGGCCTTGCCGGCCGCCTCATTGGCCTGACCCGCATCAAAGCTCAGGCGCGCCGAGACAAGCGGCAGGCCGTCCTTTTCGACGACGAGCACCCTCAGGCCGTTGTCGAGACGGAAATCCGCGACGGGCGGCGTCACGGGGGACACGGCTTCGGCGATCCCCGGCAGGGCGGCGCGCTCGGCCTCGGGCAACAGGGTCAGGATTTCGCCGACCGGTGCGAGGTCGGCGATCTGCACCGGGGCCGTGACCTCGGTCACCTGCTGCGAGACGGGATTGGCCTCATCGGCGGTCAGATAGCGGATGGTAACGCTGCGCTGGTCGGTCAGATAGCGGCGGGCGACCCGCTGGATGTCGGCGGCGGTCACGGCCTGGATCCCGGCGATCTCGCGGTCCGCGACCGAGGCGTCATTGGTCTGGATCAGGGCGAAGCCCAGCACATTGGCGCGGTCGTCGACGGTCTCGCGGCTGCGCAGGGCGTCCGCCACCAGCTCGTTCTTGGCCTCGGTCAGTTCCGCGTCGGTGACGGGCTCGTCACGGAAGCGGGCGATCTCTGCACGCAGGGCGGCGATGCCTTCATCGGGCGTCTTGCCCCCGGCCATGATGGCAAAGGTGGACATATAGCCCGCCTGCTGGGCGAAGTCGGGGCTGGAAGAGGCCTGGGCCGCCAGCTGCTGCTCATAGACCAGCGAGCGATAGAGCCGCGAGCTCTCGCCGGTCGACAGCACGCCGTCCAGCACGGTCAGCGCGATCCGGTCGGCATCGCGGTAGGCCACAGTCGGCCAGGCCAGGACGACGGCCGGCAGCGGCACGTTCGGCGCGTGGAAGGTGACCTCGCGCGGACCGGTCGGCTCGGGCTCGACCACGCGATTGGCCGGCAGCGGACGGTCGGGGTTGGGCAGGGGGGCCAGATACTGGTCGATCCAGCCGTCCAGCTGGGCCTGATCGAAATTGCCGGCCACGATCAGGAAGGCATTGTCGGGCCGGTAGTAGGTGGCGTGAAAGCGGCGCACATCCTCGATGGTCGCGGCGTCGAGGTTCTCGATCGAGCCGATGGTCGAGCGGCGGTAGGGGCTGTCCTGATAGATGGTCGCCGGCACGAACAGGCTGAACAGTCGGCCATAGGGCTGGGCCAGCACGCCCTGGCGGTATTCCTCCTTGACCACGTCGCGCTCGCTTTCGAACACGTTCTCATTGACCACCAGAGAGCCCAGCCGGCTGGCCTCGGCGAAGATCAGCCGTTCCAGGTGATTGGACGGGATGGTCTCGTGATAGGCGGTGACGTCGTCACTGGTGAAGGCATTGTTGTTGCCACCCACATCCTCCGTCAGGCGGTCGAAGGTCTCGTCCGGGAAATCCTTGGTCGCCTTGAACATCAGGTGTTCGAACAGGTGGGCGAAGCCCGAGCGTGCCTGGGGGTCATCCTTGGAGCCGACGCGGTACCAGACCTGGACCGTGACGTTGGAGGTCGAGGTGTCGCGGGCTGTATAGACATCCATGCCGTTGGGCAGTGTCCGCTTGACGAAGCCCAGCGGCGGCACGGCGACGGCTGCGGTCTGCGACATGGCCGGAGCGGTCTGGGCGGCAGCCGGAAGGCCCAGCAGCAGGGCGGCGGCGGCGACCGTCAGAATCAGGCGGGACTTCATGGACGCGGGCTCCTAACGCCCGACGCTTTCGGGCCGGCGGACCCTATCAGCGGGACGGTCGGGCGCACATTACGGTGTCGTAATGCTTGGGTCTCCTCGATCCCGCTCATCCCGGAGGAAGTGGACCCTCAATCCAGGGTCAGCGCCTCGGCCAGCAGTCTGGCCTCGGCTGCCCGGCTCGAGCCGGTGCGCCAGGCGACCACGATCTCGCGGCGGGGGGCCTTGGCGGCGATAGGGCGCACCACGACACCGGGCATGTCGGCCAGACCGGCCCGGACCGCCATCTCGGGCAGGAAACTGACCCCCAGGCCCGCCGATACCATCTGCACCAGCGTATGCAGCGACGTCGCCGCGAACACGTCGTCGCCCTTGGGCGGGAGGATGTCGAAGGCCGCCAGCGCGTGGTCGCGCAGGCAGTGGCCGTCTTCCAGCAGGATCAGGTCCTCGGCCTTCAGTGAGCCCGCCGGGATCGGTCCGGTCCCTGCGAGGGGATGGCCCACCGGTGCCGCGGCCAGAATCTCGTCGTCGCCGATGCGCGCATGGTCAACGCCGCTGGCGCTGTAGGGCAGGGCGATCACGGCCGCGTCCAGCTGGCCCGCCTTCAGCCCCGCGATCAGCCGCGGTGTCAGGTCCTCGCGGATGAACAGCCGCAGGGCCGGCCAGGCAAGCTTGATCCCGGGCAATTTGGTCGGCAGCAGGAAGGGCGCGACGGTGGGGATGACGCCCAGCCGGAACCGGCCCGACAGCGGCTTGCCCGCGTTCCTGGAGGCCTCGACCAGGTCCTCGGTCCGCGCCAGCACGTCCTCGGCCCGTCTGACCGCCTCGGCCCCGACGGCCGTCAGCTGAACATTGCCGCGCGTCCGCTCGACCACCGGCGCGCCGAGGATCTTCTCCAGCTCCTGCACCCCCGCCGACAGGGCCGGCTGGCTGACATGCGCTGCCTCCGCCGCCCGGCTGAACGAGGCGTGCTCGGCCAGAAGCTTGAGATACTGGAGCTGACGCAGGGTCGGGAGCATGGCCAAAAGATAGGGTTTCGTTATGGCGAAATCAAAGACAATCGGTTGCATCTATCGACCGGGTTCCCGCCGCCGCGCGAACGGCGCGGCGGCGGGAACGGAGTCAATGGACGGGCTGATGCCGTTCCGCGCGCGGCAGGTCGAACCGGTCGGCGTTCATCACCTTGGTCCAGGCGGCGATGAAATCCTTGACGAACTTCTGTCCCGCATCGGCCGAGGCATAGACCTCGGACAGCGCCCGCAGCTGCGAGTTGGAGCCGAACACCAGATCGGTGCGCGTCGCGGTCCACAGGCTCGCACCCGTGATCCGGTCGGTGCCGACGAAGGTCTCGTCACCCTCACCATCGACCTTCTTCCAGCCGGTCTTCATGTCCAGCAGATTGACGAAGAAGTCGTTGGTCAGCTGGCCGGGACGATCGGTCAGCACGCCCTGTTTCGAGTCCTGATAGTTGGCACCCAGCACCCGCAGGCCGCCGACCAGCACCGTCATCTGCGGGGCCGTCAGACCCAGCAGTTGCGCCCGGTCGACCAGCAGTTCCTCGGTCGGCACGTTGAACCGCACCTGCAGATAGTTGCGGAAGCCGTCCGCCTTCGGCTCCAGCACGGCGAAGCCGTCCACGTCGGTCTGCTCCTGCGAGGCGTCGGTGCGGCCGGGTGTGAACGGCACCTCGACAGCATGACCCGCTGCCCTGGCCGCCTGCTCGATCCCAACCGAGCCGCCCAGCACGATCAGGTCGGCGATGGAGACGGACAGGCCGGACGCGGCCCTGATGTCCTCATAGACCTTGAGCACCCGCGCCAGCCTCGCCGGCTCATTGACCTCCCAGTCCTTCTGCGGGGCCAGCCGCAGACGCCCGCCATTGGCGCCGCCGCGATGGTCCGAGCCGCGGTAGGTCGCCGCTGCCGCCCAGGCGGTCGTGACCAGTTCGGCGACCGACAGGCCCGAGGCCGCGATGTGGCCCTTCAGCGCCGCGACGTCGCCGGCTCCGATCACCGGTCCACTCTGCGCGGGGATCGGATCCTGCCAGATCAGGTCCTCGGCCGGTACTTCCGGGCCGAGGTAGCGCGCCTTGGGTCCCATGTCGCGGTGGCAAAGCTTGAACCAGGCGCGGGCGAAGGCGTCGGCGAAATGGGCCGGATCGGCGCGGAATTTCTCCATGATCGGGCGATAGGCGGGGTCGAATTTGAACGCCATATCGGCCGTGGTCATCATCGTCGGGACCTTCTTGCCCGGCGTATGGGCGGCCGGGGCCAGGGTCTCGGGCGGATTGCCGACCGGCTGCCACTGTTTGGCCCCTGCCGGGCTGCGGACCAGCTCATAGTCGTGGTCCAGCAGCATGTTGAAATAGTCCATGTCCCAGGTGATCGGCGTGGGCGTCCACGCGCCCTCGATACCCGAGGTGATGGTGTGGTCGCCGATGCCGCTCTCATGGCCCGAGATCCAGCCCATGCCCTGCTGGGCGATGTCCGCACCCTCGGGGCTGACCCCGACCAGCTTTGCGTCGCCGGCACCGTGCGCCTTGCCGAAGGTATGGCCACCCGCCGTCAGGGCCGCTGTCTCCTCGTCGTTCATGCCCATGCGCGCGAAGGTCTCGCGGATGTCGCGCGCCGACTGCAGCGCATCGGCCACACCGCCGGGGCCTTCGGGATTCACATAGATCAAACCCATCTGGATCGCCGCCAGCGGGCTCTCCAGCACCATCTGCTTGTCGGGCTGGATGCGGGTCTCATTGCCCTCGGACCCGACCCACTGTTCCTCGGTGCCCCAGTAGACGTCCTTCTCGGGTTCCCACACATCGGCGCGGCCGCCGCCGAAGCCGAACACCGGTCCGCCCATGCTTTCGATGGCCACGTTTCCGGCCAGGATCATCAGATCGGCCCACGACAGGCTGGCCCCGTATTTCTGCTTGATCGGCCACAACAGGCGCCGCGCCTTGTCGAGGTTGCCGTTGTCCGGCCAGCTGTTCAGCGGCGCGAACCGCTGCTGGCCCGCGCCGGCCCCGCCACGCCCGTCGCCGGTGCGGTAGGTACCGGCCGAGTGCCAGGCCATGCGGATGAAGAACGGGCCATAGTGGCCATAGTCCGCCGGCCACCACGGCTGGCTGTCGGTCATCAGGGCGGTCAGGTCGCGCTTCAGCGCGGCATAGTCGAGCGTCTTGAACGCCTCGGCATAGTTGAAGCCGTCGCCCATCGGGTCGCCCGACTTTCCCTGCTGATGCAGGATGTCCATGGTCAGCTGATTGGGCCACCAGTCGCGGTTGGTGCGTCCCAGCAGGCTGCGCAGCGCCGCCGGCTCCTTCTTCGGATCATTCAGGGGCGAGGGTCCGCCAGCGTTTCCGTCCATGGTGCTTCTCCCGAGGGTGTGGTTCGGGACGAGGCTATGCCTGCGGTTCCAACAAAGATAATCGATAAACTTTGTCGTCAGGAACAGAAGAATCTATGCTTCGGCTCAGGCCACCGCGCCGTGCTCCATCATGAAGGCGTTCAGCTTGTTGCCGTCCGGATCGCGGAAATAGGCGGCGTAGAAGGTGTCCCCACGCGGTCCGGGCGGCCCCTCGCAGCTCCCGCCATGGGCCAGGGCGATCTCGTGCAGGCGATGGATCTGCTCGCGCGACGACGCCTCCAGCGCCACCATCACGCCATTGCCGACGCTGGCAGCCTCGCCGTTGAACGGTTTGGTCAGGCCGATACCCGCCCCGCCGCCCGGCGTACCCCAGGCGATGAAGCCCGGAAATTCCATCATCCGCGACGTCCCCAGCTCGGCGGCGATCGGATCATAGAATTTCGCCGCCCGCTCGAGGTCGTTGGTGCCCAGTGTCACATAGCCGATCATGATCCTGCCCTCCCTGACTGGAACCCCACTCAATCACGAACAAAACAGGAACTCAACCCTCCGCCATCCAACGCATCCGACAGGCCATCATCGCCGTCTCGCCCAGCCGGTCGACCAGCCGCCAGTTGACCACCGCCCCGATCGGTGCCCCGACGACGGGGATCAGCTGGGCCAGTTTGGCCAGGTCGATATAGTCGCGGTACTCGATCTGGAACCGCCGCCAGTCATAGTCGGTGATCGCCTCGGGCTGGTCCACGCCCGCGATCCAGTGCTCCAGTTCCGCCAGCGCCTCGGGCCGTCGCTTCGCGCTGGCGAAAGCGAGGTGGAAGATGTGCAGCAGGAACAGCCGCTCCCTCACCGTATCGCCGCCCCAACCATAGGTGCCGACGACATCGCCCAGCATCCGCACCTTGATCGCCATCAGGGCAGGAAAATCCACGGCGGCCAGTACGAAGCCGCCGGCTCCCGCGACCCCGCCCTCGACACCGGCGGTGTTGCGATAGGTCCGGATCATGGCCCGCGCCCGGACCTCACGCGCCGCCAGCGACCCGTCGACCATCGGCCGCGACGTGACCAGGTCCGAGCCGAACAGGATCCCCCGGGTCATCGCCTCGACGCCCGCCGTAATGACGGCGTGGACCCGTTCGGGGATGATGCGGTTGATCCGCTCCTGGGTCCCGCGCGTGGCCTTGTCCCACAGGCCCGGCCGCTTCAGCAGCTTCGCCCGCCAGGCCGCCACCTCGGCGCGGACCGTCGTCTCATCCACGACCGTGATCAGGTCGTTGGGTACGGCCTCGGCGGGGACGAACTCGGGACGGGTTTCGGGCGGGCGGGCCATAGCTGCTCCGGTGACGCGGCGTCACGGTTGCAGGCCCGCGCTCGCGGGTCTAGACCCCGCCCGACCGCGGTTCGCAACCGCAAAGATCCATCCTCCCGGAGAAGACTCTCATGGCTCGCGCGAAGATCGCCCTTATCGGTGCCGGCATGATCGGCGGCACCCTGGCTCACGTGGCCGCGCGCGAAGCGCTGGGCGACGTCATCCTGTTCGACATCGCCGAGGGTACGCCCCAGGGCAAGGCGCTGGATATCGCCGAGGCCACCGCCGTCATGGGCTCCGATGTCACGCTCAAGGGTGCCAATGACTATGCCGACATCGCCGGGGCCGACGTCTGCATCGTCACCGCCGGCGTGCCGCGCAAGCCGGGCATGAGCCGCGACGACCTGATCGGCATCAATCTGAAAGTGATGAAGGCCGTGGGCGAGGGCATCAAGCAACATGCCCCCAATGCCTTCGTCATCTGCATCACCAACCCGCTGGACGCCATGGTCTGGGCCCTGCAGAAATTCTCGGGCCTGCCGAAAGAGAAGGTCGTCGGCATGGCCGGCGTGCTCGACTCGGCGCGTTTCGCCTATTTCCTCGCCGAGAAGACCGGCGTCTCGGTGCAGGACATCCACGCCTGGACGCTGGGCGGTCACGGCGACGACATGGTGCCCATGGTGCGCCACTCGACCATCGGCGGCCTGCCCCTGCCCGACGCGGTCAAGGCCGGCTTCCTGTCGCAGGCCGAGCTGGACGCCATCGTCGACCGCACCCGCAAGGGCGGCGGCGAGATCGTCGCCCTGCTCAAGACCGGGTCGGCCTTCTACGCCCCGGCCGAGAGCGCCGTCGCCATGGCCCGCTCCTACCTGCTGGACCAGAAGCGCGTCCTCCCCTGCGCCGTCTGGCTGTCGGGCGAATACGGCCTGAAAGACCTCTACGTCGGCGTCCCCGCCATGATCGGCGCCGGCGGCGTGGAAAAGGTGGTCGAGTTCACCACCAACGACGAAGAGAAGGCGATGTTCGCCAAGTCGGTCGAGTCGGTAAATGGCCTGATCCAGGCCTGCAAGGACATCGACGGCAGCCTGGCTTAAGGGTGCCGTCGCTCGCGACGCGGGCGCTCACTGTTTGAGCGCGAACCGCACCATATGAAGAGGGCCCCGGAGCGATCCGGGGCCTTTTTGACCTGGGCTCTAGGCTCGCGCGCATCGCCGTTGCTGGGCGATGCCTTTCAAGAATCCGCGTCGAACCAGACCGGCCCGGATCGCGGCCTGGACCGCCCGGTCATGGGCCGCCGCACCCGACAACCTGCGGACCCAGCTGCGCAGGGGAATGAAATCGGTCGCGGTGTCACGGACCATGTCGAGGGCCACGTTCGCTGCCTGATCGCCCGTGCCGATCGCAGGGACAGGTTGGTCGACGTCGGGCCCGAGCGCCTCGTCCAGGTCATCAATTTGAGCGATCACGTCGCTGCACCGGCGCAGACCGACGGTCGCATAGGGCGCGGCCCGCGCGGCAATCAGAATTTCCGGCACCGCCTGACGGCGGAGGTTCAGATCATCCAGTGGCGTCGTCACCGCCATTCCCACGCCTTCACTGAAGGTCGCACCCCCCTGGTTCGCCTGTTCACGGTTAAGCTCGAGCGTGGGCATTCCGGGCATTGAGGCGCAGGCACCGAGGCCCATGACCCCGCCGGCACACAAGAGCGGCAGAACGGAAAGACGTGCACGGAACGACTTCATGAAGGTTCTGCCGTTCGACTGTTTCAGAGTGAATCCACCGGGCCGGGCTTCAGGGCTGATCGAATGCATTTGGACCCCGGGGACGACAGAACATGAGCCACGCTCAGCTGTGGTAAGATCGACAGACCGAAAATGTTCCGTTCGTCTGCTGACGCACGTCCGGTCGTCGTTTGGCAACAGCCCATGACCGTGTTTCACGGGGGGCCCGCAGCGCCACCCTCCGCTCTCCGCCCACGATACAACGACCCCCTCCGGATCATCGGCAACGCCGTTGGCCCATCCCTCGCCGGGATTGAGTCCGGCGTTCACCGAACCTTGAAACTCCAGCTCGACAGACTACACTCCCCGCGACATCGGGGGGTGGCCATGACGACGGTTTCGAACAACGCCTTTGCGCAGAAGGTGGGCAACGAGCGCTTCTTCATGGGCGCATCACTCGCCATGGTTCTGGTGATCGTGGCCGGGTTTTCGCTGCAACTGGGCATGGGCCGGTCGAGTTTCTCGGCCCCGCTGCTGGTGCACGCCCACGCCGTCGTCTTCATGGGCTGGGTGGTGATCTATCTGCTGCAGAACACCTTCATCGCCACCGGCAGGGTGGCGCTGCACCGGCCGCTGGGATGGATCGCGGCGGCGTGGATCGTGCCGATGCTGGTGCTGGGGTGCCTGGTGACCGTGGAGATGGCGCGGCAGGGGCGGGTGCCATTCTTTTTCCGTCCCCTGCAGTTCCTCGTCTTTGATCCCATGTCGCTGTTCACCTTCGCCGGATTGACGGTCGCGGCGATCCTGCTGCGTCGCTCGACCGAATGGCATCGACGCCTGCATTTCTGCGCCATGGCCCTGCTGCTGGGACCCGGCTTCGGACGGTTGCTGCCGCTGCCGCTGCTTCAGCCCTGGGCCTGGGAGGCCACATTCGCGGCGACCATGATCTTCCCGCTGATCGGTGTCCTGGCCGACCTTCGCCGCAGCGGTCGCATCCACCCGGCCTGGGGCTGGGGCATCGCGGCCATGCTCGGCATGGCGCTGGCCACCGAGGCGATCACCTACAGTCCGGTGGGAGACCAGCTCTATCGCGCGGTCGTGGCCGGATCACCCGGTGCCGAGGTGCAACCGCTGGCCTTTGCCCCGCCGCCCGGCGGTCCGCCGGCGACAGCGCCGGAATAGGGGCTACACCGCCTCCCGAGGGCGGATCAGGTCCCCGCCGGCGCTGCCGCCTGCGCCAGCCCCTGCGCGAAGGTGCGCAGCATCCGCAGCCATATCACCGTAGGCTCCTGCAGCGGCTGGGTGCCCGTCGCCGTCAGCACCACATCATACTGGGCCACCGCCCCGGCCTCGGCGGGCGTCGCACCCGGCACGAAGAAGGCCTTCAGATAGCGGTTCTCGCGGTTCCAGGCGTTGATCTGCTCGAGCGTGATCGGGCCCGAGAAGACGGCGCTGTACTGGACGTCGTCGCACAGACTGGCCCCGGAGCAGTTGTAGAAGGTCAGGGTCCAGGGCAGCGGCTCGTCCGCGATCGTCAGCACCTGGGCCGTGCCGTTCAGGGTCGGCTCGGCCACCGTTCCGCCCAGGCCGATCAGCCAGGTCCGGGCCTCGGCGACGGCGACACCCTTGGGGGCGGCGGGCGCAGCGGGGACCGGCGTCTGGGCCAGGGCGGGCGATGCGGCCCCGATGGCGAGAACGGCGAGCAGGACGGGCAGGCGCATGGGGAACATCTCCGGGATCGCGAACTCTGGCCTGACCGGCCCAGCGGAATTATGGCGGCGAGCCTACACCGGTCTGTCGCGGGCCAGCCATTCGGCCCCCGACATTTCGTTCAACCGCGACACCGTCCGCTCGAACTCGAACGCGCCCACGCCCCGAAGATACAGCGCCTCCGGCCCCGCCCCGGCCAGAACCACCAGCCGCGTCCCGGCCTCGTAGAGCGCATCGACCAGGGTCACGAACCGCCGCGCCTCCTGCGGGTTGGCCGGGCCCAGCACCGGCACATCCTCGATGAACAGGGTGTGGAACCGCGCGGCGATGGCCAGATAGTCCTGCGGTCCCAGCGCCGTCGCGCACAGCCGGGCGAACGTCGCCCGCGCCAGTCCGCCGTCGGTGCGCTCGATGACCACATCGCGGCCCGTGACCGACAGATGCGCCGGACATTCCGCCTGCTCGCCCTTGAGATCGGACCACAGGGTCTCGAATGCCGCCCGGTTGGCCGCGTCGGCGGGCGTGAACCAGACCCGGTCGCCCATCAGCCGGTCCAGCCGCCAGTCGCGCGATCCCGAGACGCTGACCACCGCGCATTTCTGCTCGATCAGCGCGATGAAGGGCACGAACAGGTCGCGGTTGATCCCGTTCAGATACAGCTGGTCCGGGGCCCGGTTGGAGGTCACCGCCAGCACCACATCCTGCTCGAACAGCGCCTCGAACAGCCGGCCGAGGATCAGGGCGTCGGCGATGTCGGTGACCTGCAGCTCGTCAAAACACAGTAGCCGCGCCTCGGAGGCGATCAGCTCGGCGATCGGCCGGATGGGGTCATCGCCGCGATGCTGGCCGAACACGGCCTTGCGCGTCTTCGCGTCGCCCTCGCGCCACTGCCGGATCAGGCCGTGCACCCGGGCCATGAAGGCGTGGAAATGGGCCCGCGTCTTCCGCTTCTCGGGCACGCAGGCAAAAAACAGGTCCATCAGGATGGACTTGCCCCGCCCCGGCGGCCCCCACAGATAGACCCCGCGGACCTGGGGGGCGCCGCCGAACAGCCCGCCCAGCGGGGCCTTTTTCCGCAGGTCCTTCTCCAGCCGCGACAGGGCCTCGACCACCGGAACCTGCGACGGATCGGGCGTCAAACGGCCGTCGGTCAAACGACGGTCATAAGCGGTGCGTATGCGTGAGGGCATCGTCCTCGGGCTTAGCCGGGCAGGCTCTCGCTGAAAAGCGATTGCTTCGCGCCCGCGAAAGCCCACATAGGGCGATCAACACACAATCTGCGCTCCAGCGGCGAGGCTCCCGGGCCGAGCCGCGGGGCGTTTGAAGGACCAACCCCAATCGCGCTCAAGAAGCGAGCCGCCGCGCGGCGAGCGTTAGCGCAAGGAACAATGTCATGGGCTATCGCGTCGCCGTCATAGGCGCCACCGGCAACGTCGGTCGGGAAATGCTGAACATCCTCGAGGAGCTGAATTTCCCTGTCGAGACCATGCACGCCGTCGCCTCGCGCAAGTCCAAGGGCGTCGAGGTGTCGTGGGGCGACAAGACCATCAAATGCGAGGACATCGAACTGTTCGATTTCTCGACCGTCGACCTGGTGCTGATGAGCGCCGGCGGCGACGCCTCTCGCCTGTGGTCGGAAAAGATCGGCGCGGCCGGTCCCATCGTCATCGATAATTCGTCCGCCTTCCGCATGGACCCGGACGTGCCGCTGATCGTGCCCGAGGTGAACCCCGACGCCATCAAGCTGGCGACGCGCAAGAACATCATCGCCAATCCCAACTGCTCCACCGCCCAGCTGGTCGTGGCCCTCAAGCCGCTGCATGACGCCGCCAAGATCAAACGTGCCGTGGTCTCGACCTATCAATCGGTCTCGGGGGCCGGCAAGGCGGGCATGGACGAGCTGTGGAACCAGACCAAGGCCATCTACGGCCTCGGCGACGCCCGGCCCAAGCTCTTCCCCAAACAGATCGCCTTCAACGTCATCCCCTATATCGGGTCCTTCCTCGACGACGGCTCGACCGACGAGGAAGCCAAGATGTGGAAGGAGACGCACAAGATCCTGGATCCCGACATCAAGCTGACCGTCACCTGCGTGCGCGTGCCCGTCTTCGTCGGCCATTCGGAATCCGTGAACCTCGAGTTCGACCGCCCCATCAGCCCCGACGAGGCCCGCGCCATCCTGCGCGACGCCCCCGGCGTCATGGTCATCGATAAGCAGGAGCACGACGGCTACATCACCCCCGTCGACGCCGCCGGCGAACACGCCGTCTATGTCAGCCGGATCCGCAAGGACCCGACCGTCGAGAACGGCCTGAACCTCTGGATCGTGTCCGACAACCTGCGCAAGGGTGCCGCCCTGAACGCCGTCCAGATCGCCCAGCTTCTGGACGAGACGGGCATGATCAAGCCGGCCTCGGGGTATCGAAGCATTACGGTCTGACCCCACCACTGCGTCACCCTCGGGCTTGACCCGAGGGCCGGACGTTCCGCCGCTCGGTCGACAGGACGACCCGCAATCGCGGAGCCGTCCCGACCACCCTGCCCGCGCCACCTCTGATCCTCGGGTCAAGCCCGAGGATGACGGACGAAAACAATGACATCCCCGTCCGCCGCTCCCCGCGCCGCCCTGATGTCCGCCTTCGGCTGCTATGTCATCTGGGGCTTCATGCCCCTGCTGTTCATGGGTCAGGCGGCGGTCGGCTTCGACTCGTTCGAGATCCTCGCTCACCGCGCCCTGTGGGCCGTGGCGGTCGCCGGCCTGCTGGTGGTCCTCGCCGGTCAGGGCGGTCAGGTTCGCGCCGTCCTGACCTCGCCGAAGACCCTCGGCTGGCTGTGCCTCTCGACCCTGCTGATCGCGGTCAACTGGGGCCTGTACGTCTGGGCCACCACCCATCATTCGACGCTGGAAGCCAGCCTCGGCTACTATATCAACCCCCTGCTCAACATGGTCGTGGGGCTGTGGCTGTTCCGCGAGAAGATCGACAGATGGGGCTGGGTCGCCATCGGTCTGGCCGCCGTCGGCGTGGTCTTCCAGGCCCTGGCCCTGGGCCGGCCGCCGTGGATTTCGCTGGTGCTCGCCTTCAGCTTCGCCAGCTATGGCGTGATCCGCAAACGCGTCCCAATCGACGCCCAGGCCGGGCTGCTGGTCGAATGCCTGCTGCTGGTGCCGTTCGGCCTGGCCTGGGTGCTCTGGCTTCAGCACACCGGCGCGGGCGTGGCCTTCGACAGCCCGGTCAACACCGCCTGGGCCCTGCTGAACGGGCCCGCCACCGTCCTGCCGCTGGCCCTGTTCGCCTGGTCCGCCCGTCGTCTGCCGCTGTCGACCATCGGCTTCATCCAGTTCCTCGCGCCCACCATCCAGTTCGCCATCGGCGTCTGGGCCGGCGAAGCCCTGACGCCCCTGCGCATCCTCAGCTTCGTCTTCATCTGGGGCGGGGCCGCCGTCTTCGCCGCCGCCGCCTTCCTGCGCCACCGCGCCGCGCGCGAGGCCCTGAAGCGATCGGCGGAACCGGTTTGAGTGGCTGGTGGCTAGTGGCTGGTGGCTAGTGGCTGTCGGCACGGGAAGAGCCTCCGTCAGCGAACCGGCAATCACTAGCCACCAGCCACTAGTCACTAGCCACCCGCGTAAAACGCCCCGATCAATCGTTGCGCCCGCGGGTCGCCGATCAGGTGCGGCGACTGGCGGGTCATCACATAGGCCCCCGACACCCGCGCGTCGGGATCGGCAAAGGCGCAGCTGCCGCCCCAGCCGCAATGGCCGACCGCGGTGGGATTGGGCCCGAAGATGTGCAGGCCTTCGTTGCGCATCAGGCCCGCCGCCCAGCTGACGTCGAAGGGCACGACCTTGTCGCGTCCGTGAATCCGCTCGCGCAGCATCTCGGCCAGCACGCCCGGCGACAGCACCGTCTGGCCGTCCAGCTTTCCACCGGTGGCCAGCACCCCCATGAGCCGCGCCAGATCCCGGGCGGTGCCGTGAAGATTGGCCGACGGTATCTCCATCGTCCGCCACTCGGTCGAGCCGCGCCCGCCGGGAGCCGAGCCCCTGTCGAGGAAGGCCGAGGACTTGATCGCGTCGATCGTCCCCAGATCGGGGGCCGCGGCGGGCTTGCGCAACGACGCCACCCGGCCGTGTTCGGCCTCGGGCAGGCCGATCCACAGGTCCAGACCGAACGGCACGGCGAAATCCTCGCGCAGGGCGGTGCCCATGCTGCGCCCGTCGGCCAGCCGGAACAGCTCGCCGGCCAGAAAGCCGATGGTGATGGGGTGATAGCCCGAGGCCGTCCCCGGCGGCCACATCGGGGCCTGGGCCGCCAGCCGGTCCAGAACCGCCTGCCGGTCGAACCAGAGGGTCGGATCGACCGTCTCCGAAAACCCCGGCAGCCCGGCCTGATGGCTCATCAACTGGGCCACCGTGATCCGCTCCTTGCCTGCCTGGCCGAACGCCGGCCAGGCCGTCGCCACCGCCTCGTCATAGGCCAGCAGACCGCGCTCGACCGCCGTCGCGATCAACAGGGCCATGACCGCCTTGCCGGTCGAGAACACCGGCGTCAGCGTCGTCTCGTCATAGGGCACGGTCCGGGCCGCATCGGCCCAGCCGGCCCACAGATCGACCACGACCTCGCCCTCGACACAGACGCTGAAGCGCGCCGCCTGCTCGTTCAGCCCCTCGGGGGCGTCAATGAAATTGGCCGCGAAGGCGTCCTTCACGGCGGCGAAGCGGAGCGGGCAGACGCCGTGGATGTCGGGGAGGGAGGTCATGGGGGAGGTCCTACCTTCCCCACCCTTCGCCGTCACCCTCCCCACCGCCTTTCGCGCGACCGGGTCCCGGGCCGAAAGCGGACGCGCGAAATGTCGGCTGAGGGGGGAAAGCGGCCTTTGACGGGTGCAGACCGTTCTGCCATCCAACTGGGTGATACCAACTGTTGGAGCACCGAAATGCAGACTGGCTCCACAGCCAAGATCGGTAGGGCCGCGATATCAGCGATCCTTATTGCTGGCTGCATGCAGCCAGTCGTCGCTTGCGCTCAGATCAGCGGTGATCGCGATCCGGTTTGCGTATATGAATTAGTGGGCGATCCCGAGGTCGTGGAAGCGCAGTTGATCGAATACGCCCGACGACATGCAATGGAGACGGATGTCAGACGCCAACATTTTCCGCCTACTCTGGTGATCGGTGTGCGAAACAGCGACGTAGAACTCGGGGCACGGAACAGCTTTGGAGCGAGGTCCTTCATAGTGGGCGTGTATGAGCGCAGGACGGGCAGCGGCCTGTCAGAGTGTGCGCGACTCGAACAAAGCTTGAACGAGGCTGGGCTTGTGATGACGAACGTGAGCCGCTCACAATCGAATGGTTTAGTCCGCTAAGGGTCGGGAGCCGATAGTCGCTTAGGGGCGGAAAGCGGCTATCATCAAGGTCTGAGAAAGTGGCGTTCAGGGCGGGTCACCAGCCGATGAAAACCTATCTTTCGAACTGGCTTTATTCGCTAGCGATCATCCTCGTTTGGTGGGGGCTGCTATGTTCGAGCCTTCCTATCCTTGGGGTGATCGTCGGCTGCTTTGCATTTGGGTTCTTGGGTCCAGTTGCGCTTCTCCGTTGCCCGAGGTGCGGAAGCCCAACTTGGACATATCGCTGGGAACGCGGACGACGAGGTTTTTTCAACCAGTATGTTCTGCCCTTGCCGCCTACCAAGTGTTCATATTGCGGAATCAGTTTTCTGAGGCATCGTCTCGGGGACCAATCACTCAGGCAGAACGACCGACGCCGGTTCTGGATTGATTGATCGAGTTCCGACCTCAGCGGTAGATCGTAGGTCGATATCCCCCGTGGGCTTTGTCCGCTTTGGGTCGTGAGCGGCCAAAGGCATCGGACCGATAAGCGGACGTTTCCAGGCTCAGACGGCATGGCTGAATGTCGTGTTTCCGGCGCGGAGTGAATGACCGGCTCTGGCGCAAAGCCAATCTCCAAGTCTCGGGCGCGCGGCGCTCGGTCCTTAGCCGGCCAGCCCGCCACGTAAAGCCGTCAGGACGTCAGCCAGCCGGCAGATCGCAGGCGGACCACATTGGCGCGCGAAACGGGCGCTTCAATGCCGCCCCGCAACACGACCCGGACATTGCGGCCGTCCTCGATCACACGTTCGACGGCCCGGCGCGCGACCCACCAGGAGCGATGGACCTGCAGGCCGTCGAGGTCGCCAAGCTGCTCCATCGCCTGGCTCAGCGACATCAGGACCAGCACGGACCCCTGCTCGGCATGCAGCCGGACATAGTGGTCCTCCATCGACAGGCACAGGAGCTCGTTCCCCAGGCGTCGGGGCAGGTGCCGCAGGATTTCCGGTGTCCCTTTGGCATCGACGGCCCTCGGGACTTTCGACGCCGCGATGCCGCGATAGAGGACGGCGTAGACGGAGACATAGACCAGGCTCACCAATGCCGTCTGGCCGTACCAGTCGACAACGCCGACCGAACTGCCGATCGCAGGCCAGAAGGCCCTTGCCACAAGCCGGGTGATCACCGTGAGCGGAAGGCTGACAGCCAGCACCATTGCCGGTGCCCAAGCCCAAAGAGGCACGCGCATCCGGCGCGCGAGGGGTGCCAATATCCGGATGGCCGAGCCATAGGCGATGCCGCAGACCAAAATGACGATCATCCAGTAGGCGACCCGGACGATCAGGACGTCATTGAGGAAGCTGCCGAACGGCCCGAACATCCCGAGCAGCGCTCCGACCGCCAGGCAGGCGGCCAATTCAATCGCCCAGACCCTGGCTGTGTTCGCGATCTGGCCCATGGTGTCCCCCCGGCACGAATATAGCGGTTCCCGCGGCGGCCGTAACCATTCGCCGGGTGACGAACCCGTTCGCCCATTGGCGAAGCAGCGCTGGCGTCAGGGGGCGTCATCGCCGACCACGGCGGTCCCATCCCCATAGATGAGACCGCATCATGTTCTCCCTTCGGACGCTCTTCAAACTTGCCGTCGCCCTGACGATCGCAACCGCCTGGGGTCTGGCCGTTCCGACATGGGCCCAGGACGCCGATCAGACCTTCCGCTTCGCAGACCCGGCAGGCGGCCAGATCGACGCCGGTGTCTGGCTGCCGAACGCCATCGAATTTCCCGGACGCAGACCGCTGATCGTGATGTCCCATGGAAACGGCGGGGCCTACAACAGCCACCACGATACCGCCGAGGCCCTGGCCAGGGCCGGGTTCGTCGTCGCCGCCCTGACCCACCCCGGCGACAACTGGCGAGACGACAGTCGGCAGACGCAACTCTCGGACCGTCCTCGCCACGTCAGCCTGTTGATCGACTACATGACCCGCGACTGGTCCGGCCCGGTGACCATCGACGGCGCACGCGTCGGCGCCTTCGGCTTTTCGGCGGGCGGCTTTACGGTCACCGCCCTGGTCGGTGGGATCAGCGATCTCGAGCTCATCCATCGACACTGCCAAGACCAGGCGCAACTCTTCGTGTGTCGCCTGCTGGCCCAAAGCCCGATCGATGCGACCACCTGGCGGCCCGTGGGACATGATCCGCGCATCAAGGCGGCCGTCATCGCTGCACCCGGGCTCGGCATGGCGTTCACGGACCAGAGCCTGGCGGCGGTGACTATCCCGATCCAGCTCTGGTCGGGAGAGGCCGACGAGGTCGTGCCAGCCGTCTTCAACGCCGGGTCGATCGGGGACCGCCTGGGCCGCAAGCCGGAGTATCATCTGGTCGCCGGGGCCGGGCATTTCGACTTCCTGCCCCCCTGTTCGGCCGAACTGGCGGCCGCGCTGCCCGCCCTGTGCCGCTCGCAGCCCGGCTTCGACCGCGCTCGGTTTCACCAGGACTTGAACGGCGAGGTCGTGCGCTTTTTTCGAGAGTCCCTTTGAGACGTCATCCGCAGCGCCGCCCTCTCGACCTGAGTCAGCAAATTCTGCTTTGGGTCGGGAGGAGACGTTGTCGCGCTTCTGCCAACGGGCGAGTTGAGAGAATGTAGCGGACCGCCTGACAACACCCTTTTTGCGTTGGCCGGTCACCACCCGCCCCGCTTCACTCTCTCTCGTACGCCGGTCGCATTAGCGACAGCAGCCGGTCGGCCACCTCCGGGGTGGGATTCAAGCCCTCCACAGGGCCAAAATCGAGCATGCCGCTGGTCAGCAGTGAGACAAACCCGTGGACGTTCATCCAGGCGAAGGCAACGCCCAGACCCTGGTCGACACTGTCCGGCCGGTGGGTCTCGGCGACGGCCAGGGTGAGGACGCCGCGGGAGCGTTTCGCGGCCCGGGCCATGGCGCTGTCTGGTCCATTGATGTAGCCGGGCTGGAACATCATCGTATAGGTGCGCGGCCGCTCCAGCGCGAAGGCGATATAGCCTAGGCCGATCGCCTTCAGTCGGTCCCACGGATCATCGCCGGCCGCGTCGCGCCCCGCCAGCATGCGGGCGGTCAGCGCATCAAAGCCTTCGGTAAGGCCGGCGGCCATCAGGTCTGCGCGTGACGGGAAATAGTGAGCCGGAGCGGCATGGGAAACGCCCGCCCGGCGCGCCACAGCCCGCAGACTGACCTGTGAATCAGGCAATTCCTCGATCAGCGCCGCCGCCGCTGCGACCAGCGCCGCGCGCACATCGGCTGGCCGCGACCTTTCTTCCCTTTTCACAGCGCGCCCGGCCAACAACTCACCTCATCTTGACAGTGTCAAAGTCGCAATCTAATAGCCTTGACACTGTAAAGCAATGGAGGCTGACCGATGCCCGAGACTGTCTTTTCAATCACCAGCGCCAGCGCGATGGTCGCCTGGATCGCGCTGATCGCAGCCCGGTTCATCCCGGCACTGCGGCGCTGGGTCGATCCCGCCGTCAGCTATGTCGTGCCTGCGCTGCTTTCGGTTGCCTACGGGGTCCTGCTGTTCGGCTATTGGGGTCAGAGCGAGGGCGGCGGCTTCGCCTCCCTCTCCTCCGTGTCGGCCCTGTTCGCCGTGCCGGAGGTGCTGCTGGCGGGCTGGATCCACTACCTCGCCTTTGATCTCTTCGTCGGCGGCTGGATCGCGCGAACAGGCTCGGCGGCGGGGATCAGCCCCATCCTCCTGACCCCGATCCTGCTGGCGACCTTCCTGGCCGGGCCCGTGGGCTACTTGGCCTATGCGCTGCTACGGCCGGTGATCAGCCCAAAGGTGGGGTCATGACTTTCACAACGCACGGGCTCAGGCGAATCCCGGAGCTCAAGGGCTGGGAGCCAGCGCTGGCCATCGTCGGTGCGGCCCTGCTGGCGGCTATGATCGCCACCGGCTGGTTGGCCCTCATCGACGACCGCACGCTCTATGACGTCGGCATCTGGGACAAACCGCTGAAGTTCCAGCTCTCCACCGGGACGTTCCTGCTAATGGCGTCCTGGGTCTTTACCCGGTTGCCGGCTGGCTGGCGGCACACCCTGGCCGGGCGCTATGTGATCTGGGCGGCGATTATCTCGACACTGTTCGAGGTCGGCTACATCGTCTTTCAAGCCAGTCGCGGACAGGCCTCACACTTCAACTACTCCAGCGGTTTCACGATCGCCATGTACGGCCTGATGGGTACCGGGGCCGTGATCCTCACCTCGACCGCACTCGTCCAAGGTATCGGCGTGCTGCGCCATGACGGGGGCGATCCGTCCGCCTTCCGCCGCGCGCTGGGCTGGGGGCTTATCCTGACCTTCCTGCTCGGCACCGCGACCGGGGCCTATATGAGCGCCCAGATGAGCGGTCACTGGGTTGGCGGGCCGGCTAGCGACGCGGGTGGTCTGCCGCTTCTGGGCTGGTCGACCAAACACGGTGATCTCCGTCCTCCGCACTTCCTGGGTGTCCATGCCGCCCACGTGCTGCCGATCACGGCCCTGATCCTGCTTGCGGTGATCCGCCGTCACGCGGACCTACTGACCAAGCTGGCCATCGCGGGATACGTTGCAATCACCGTCGCTGTTTTCTGGCAGGCGGTTTCGGGACTGCCGTTGATCGCTTTCTGATCGGCTTGCCGATGCACTCGCCGGCACCCAGGTCGCTGCGCGATAAGAAAATGAAATCAGGTCAATATCGCTGTTCGTCGAAATAGTGCAGCTTGCGTCAACGGGAGAGAATATCATGAACAACACCAACCCGACGCGCCTGATTGGATGCGCGTTGATACTGTTCGCGATCGCCTTCAACCTGCCATATCTTTGGCTGGCGGCGAATTTCGAGTATCCCGCAATTCTACGGCGACCGCCCGGCGAAGTGCTGGAGGCCTTTGCCGCCGGTGGCCCGCCGCTCATCATCGCCTGGGCGGCTTTTGCGCTCGCCGCCTTGCTTTTCGCGCCGGTCGCCGTCGCGGTCGCGGTGATCATGAAAACAGGCGGGCGCTCGTCGTCAGCGATTGCGGCCTTGGGAATCGCCGCCGGCGTCACACAGGCCATAGGATTGTCGCGCTGGGTTTATGCCGTGCCGCTGTTGGCCGACAATTGGCAGAGCGCCACGGAACCGCTTCTGCGGAACTCCACCGAAACCGCCTTCACCATGCTTCACCAGTTCGCTGGCGTCGGAATCGGCGAGGCGATCGGCCAGTCGCTTACGGCGTTCTGGATGATCGGCGTAGCAGCCCAACAGCGGACACATCCGCGTTTCGGCCGCTGGATCGCCAGCCTCGGTTTCGCCGGTGGTGTCGTTTTGCTGATTGGTCTTGTTGAGGGCGTTTCCACCGTCTTGTCCTTTGACCCCGGAGCCTTCGGTCTGGCGGCGATGATCGGGTTCATGATCTTTACCGTCTGGCTGATCTGGACCGGACTCGGTTGCTTCAAGTCCGTCCGCGAACCGGCTCATCACGGAAGTGAGCCATAGTTTCTGGATCAGGCCCACGGGTTCCGACAATGAGGCGGCACGCGGGACAAGCCGGAGTCAGCGCCAGGCGCTACCGTCGCGCGCGCCACGACGGCCCAGCTCATAAACCGCCCGCATCGCCTCCGGGCTGAAGTCCAGCGGCGAGGCCTCAGAGTCGTCAGGCAAGGCCGCGTAGCGGAAGAAGATGTCGTTGTGCTGGGCGAAGGCGCGATTGCCTGCCAGCGTGGTCATCAGGGAGGCACGCAAAATGACGTCGACACTGCGACCCAAAACACCCTGCAGACTATCTCGCGTGATCGCGAACGTCGGCGACGTGCGTCCGTTGATGACGATATAGAACCGAGCATTCGCCAACGTCTCGCTCGACTCCCGGAACGACCAGAGTGTCTCCGGCACGGCAAGAAAAGGGGTGGTCACACCGCCGTCCACATGCATTTCCTCGAACTGGACGCCGTCATTGTCGGCACGGATCAGGACCGGTGGGAAAGCCCCCGGTATGCTGGCTGAAGCGACCAGCACTGATCGGAACAACTCCAGCGCCTCGGGCGTGCCCTGGGTCGCGATCGCCCCCATGTCCCAACTGACGCCTCGCTGGGCATCCAGGTCGGTGGTCGCAATCAGAAGCACCCGGCCCTTGGCGTATTCAGCCGCGACGCCGCGAAGCAGGTCCGCGTTCACATAGTGCTCGACAAGTGCCCGCAGCGGTTCGCCCTTGTAAATGCCGGATCCGAACAGCGCGCCGATTCCCTGGGACTGCAACAGGTTGGAGGCCGCGCCGCCTGTGTAGGCCTGCTCGAGTTCGTCGTCATAGTCCGAACCAAGAAACACAAACGGTGCCGCCAGCGCGCCGGTCGATACGCCGCTGACCACCTCAAAATCTGGGCGGCTGCCGGTCTCGGTCCAACCCTTCATGAGGCCGGCGGTGAACGCCCCGTTCGAACCGCCGCCCGACAGGGCAATGAAATCGAGGGTGCCATCAGGGCCAACGAGAACGCCGTCGCGGAAGGCCTGCTGGAAAAGAGCGGCCCGGTCTGGGGCGTCCAGATAGACCCGTATCGGACGGCCCTCGGTCCCGATCAGCCCGAATGGCGCTGCTTCGTCGCGGGCTTGCAAGTCGAAGGCCATCCGCGACCCGCCTGCGCAGCCTGTGACGCCCAGACCCAGACAGACGATCAGGGACAATGCAAGCTGGCGCATCCTTCAACGTATCATGAGCGCTCTGACAGGGCCACCGGCTGCCATGAATCAGACCTGTCCGATGCGGACATTCGCACGCTGCCGGAACCGGAACGTCGACTAACCGCCGGGACACGGGCGTGCGCAAAGGCCGCTCAGGGTGAAAGCGGATCGGACGCAAACAGATTGTTGGCTGCTTTCAGCCGCGCGGGGCGGTCGGACCGGGGGCGGGCTCCTTTCGCGCGCGAACCCGCCAGCGGCTGTGACGCCGTGCGAGTCGGTCGGGTTGTCGGTCAAGCGGCTCGTCTAGAGACGGGGGGGCTTTGGGGCAAGCGAATATCCGCTCGCGGCAGTGTCAGCCCACGGTCAATGAACAATGCTTCACTTGCCGACCGTTGGGGATGCGCCGATAATTTATCGATGATCTTCAAACCGGATACGTTCATGACCCGCCTCGCTCTCATTCTCTGTGTCGCGCTGTTGGCCGCCGCCCCGGTGAACGCCCAGGAGGCCTCGATCCCGGACAGACTTGCTGTTGCCATGGAGGGCCAGGCCGTACCGGCGCTCGGCATGCTGGTGATCCGCGACGGCGTGGTGGTCGACCAAGCCGTTCTCGGCATCCGGTCGATGGAGGGGGCGACCCCCGTAGCCATCGACGACCGCTGGAACCTGGGCTCGGACGGCAAGGCGATGACAGCGACCATGGTCGCGCGGCTGGTGGAGCGCGGCCTGCTGCGGTGGGACGCGCCCCTGTCGGAGATGCTGCCGGAGCTGGCGGCGGACATGCGGCCCGAGTATCGCGACGTGACGCTGCTGGAGCTGATGTCCCACCGCGCGGGCCTGCCCGAGAACCTCAGCGACCTGGCGTATTTCCAGACCTTCTTCACCGATGTGCGTCCTCATCCGGAACAGCGGCTGGCTTATCTGCGCCGGGCCGTGGCCGAGGCAGCGATCGGGCCCGCGCGCGGCGAGGCCAGCTATTCCAATACCGGCTTCATCCTCGCCGGGGCCATCGCCGAACGGGCGGCCGGCAAACCCTATGCGGAGCTGATGCAGCAAGAGGTCTTCGCGCCGCTGGGCATGACCTCGGCCACCTACGACCAGACCCCTGACGCGGGCGAGGCCGTCGGCCATATCGACGGTCGCTTGGCCATCGAGACCGAAGGCAATCCGGAGATGTTCACCCCGGCGGGTGGGATGAGGATGACCCTGGCGGACTGGGCGCGATTCTGCGTGGATCAGATGGCTGGCGAGCGCGGGCAGGGACGGCTCCTGACGGGTCAGACCTACCGCCTGTTGCACACGCCCCGGGGCGACACAGCCTTCGCCCTGGGCTGGGGGGCAACGCCTCAAATCGCCGGGCGGGCCGGTCCCGTGCTGACCCACGGCGGCTCGGACGGCACCTGGTTCGCCTTCGTGGTCCTGTTCCCGGGCAGTGGAAACGGCGTCCTCATCGTGGCCAACGCCGCCGACAGCATGGGTGGCGACGCCGCGGTCATGTCATTGGCCCGTGCGGCTATCATGACCCTGGCCCCGGAAGCCCCGCCGGAACCGGTCGCGCCCTGATCACAGGCGGGAACTAGCCGGCCCGCGCGGCAATCCACTGTGGCAGGTCGGCGGTGCGGCCATATCTTTGGTTCGTCGTCGCCCTCAGTGTCCCGCTGTTTGCCATCGTTTTACTTCAAGCCTTGTTCACGCTGCCCCCGGGCACCTGCGAGGATCGCCCGGTCAACAACCTGCCGGTGCTCATGGCTGCAGGCAGCGTAGTTTTGGCTGTTGTGCTTGTCGCGAAGGCGCGCGGCTATCGTCTTTTCATAACGGGCATTGCCATCGCTCTGTGCCCAGCCACCGTTCTCATGTCCTTGGTCGCGGTCATGTCGCTGGCGGGCTGTTGGATATAGGTCCGGCGTTAGCAAGGTCCGCTATGGGTCGGGAGCCGACAGTCGCCTAGGGGTGGACAGCGGACGTTACGTCTTCCAAATCGCCGGACACGAAGGGCTAAGTGCACATGAGCGACCCGGATTTTTCGATCAGGCTGGCGGACGCCGGGGCAGACTACGAGGGTTTCGGTGCGGTCTGCCGTCTTTATGTCGATTGGTGCCGCGAGCGTTATCGCGACATGCCTTGGTTCGTCGAAGAGGTTTTTGGCTACCAATCGCTTGAGGACGAACTGAAGGTTCTCGCCGAAAAATATGGCCCGCCGAACGGGCGGACAATGGTCGTGGAAGTTGACGGTAAGATTGTCGCTGGCGGTGCATTCCGGCGCTCCTCCGCCGACATTTGCGAACTCAAACGCCTCTACGTGACCGACGCCACCAGAGGTCTCGGCGTCGGTCGCAAGCTGTCGAATGCTCTAATCGCCTTGGCTCAGCAAGACGGCTATGGGCTGATGCAGCTGGATACAGGCGACCGTCTGGTAGAAGCGATCTCGATGTATGAGTCGATGGGGTTCACCCACATTGCGCCCTATCAAGAATACCCTGACCGGTTGATGCCCTATCTCGTGTTTATGGAAAAACCGCTCTAGCGTCTTCCCCGCCAGAGTCCGCTATGGGTCGGAAGCCGACCGTCGCCAACGGGTGGAAAGCGGACGTTCGCAACGAGACATGCCGCGACCTCGGTCGTGGACGGGCCCATCTTTAGGGACAGCTACCGCCGTAAACACAGGCGGCGGTGATGAGACCAGCGAGAGCGGCAAACGGGATGAGCGGAACGACGGGGAGAAGTGCCAGAAGCCCCCACCATTTCATTTTGCGAAACCCGAAGATTATGGCCGCTAACCAAGCGAGATGAAGCGGCCAAAAAGTCCCATCAGGCAGCGTCCACACTGGGAACCCAACCGCCGAGGCCCATGCCAAGACACAGAGCATTCCGAGGAGTAGGCCGACCCCCACGATGATCCAGCCCCAGCGGGTTTGGTTCATCTGTTCAGCCGTGAAATGTTGTTAGTTGGCACAGCACGGCTCCAGACCTCTCTGACGATAACCGGAGTTCGGAAGGTCTCCAATGGGTCGATAGCTGCCGGTTGGCTATTGCATGAAAGCGGCCATCAGTCCCGTTGCAGACCTAGAAGCCGGCCAGTGGCGTCATCAAGGCTTCTATCCGAGCCATCCGCGCCTCCAGCGATCCGGTCGGCTCGTCGGTGGCGGTTTTGGTCGCAAGTTCCCGGATCAACATCGCCTGTCGATGCGACGCCACTGCGCCATAACTTGTGAAGGTCGTCAGCACGTTCTCGTGGCCGAGGTTCTGCGACCAGGCTTTGAACTCCTCCGGCGAGGTGCAGACGCGCTCGCCGAGCTGGACGAGGGAGTCCCGGATCGAATGGGGCTTGAAATAGGGCAGGCCCGCCGCCGTGAACCCCTCGCGGAAGATCCGCCGGATCGGCTCAGCCGTGCTCCAGTGTTGGCGCTCCAGTCCGGCCGCGACGAACCCGCCCTCGGGTCCGATTGCCATCCGGGTCGCCGGAAACAGCGGGTCCGCCTCGCTCCAGAGCAGTTTGCCACGCAGGTGGCCGATCCAGTCGGCGACGATCTCCAGCGCCTGA
Organism: Caulobacteraceae bacterium; assembly: GCA_965284375.1. GTDB lineage: Bacteria > Pseudomonadota > Alphaproteobacteria > Caulobacterales > Caulobacteraceae > Brevundimonas. The sequence continues at coordinate 2,835,024 of OZ260074.1, read as the reverse complement.
CCACCGACCGGGAAGAACCAGGTCGAAAACGTCTTGGAGAATTTCGTGTTCACCTCGCGCGCGTCCTGATCCAGCCGCCCTTGGGCCAGGTCGACATGTTTGAGTTTGATCGATGCGAGGGCCCCGTCGCGGGCCCCGGTCAGGAGGCTAAAGGCAACCAAGGCCCGGTCGCGGCGCTGGACGTCGGTGTCTGCCGTCATGGCGGCCAAGACATGGTGAACCTGCTCGAGTGTCGGGAACGACTTCTCCCGGACCGCCTTAGCGATCCGCACGTCCTTTTCCGCCAGATTGAAATAGTCGGCGTCCGAATAACTGACACGGCGCTTGTAGCCGGGCTGATCGACCAGCCAGATGAAAAAGCTGCGGAGCGCGGACAGGGTGGAGTGGACCGTGGCGCGGCTCAAACGCTCGCCGGTGCGCGCGCTGATCTGGTCGTCCAGTTTGCGCTTGAAGGCCACGGCCTGTTCGCGGTGGAACCTGCTGAAGTCCTTATGCCCAGTCGCCTCTTCGAAACGGCTGAGCGCCTTGGCGACCTCGTCCACGGACTTGTCGTTCCGCCGGCGCGCCTCGCGCAAATAGCTGAAATAGGACCGCTTGATCCGCTCGTTCGCCGGGTTGTTCCTGGCCATGTTCGTCTATCCTTCTTCTAGGCACATTTAAGGGAGGGGGCCGTCCCCTCTGCTATGCGCGGCGCTGCCTCCACGACACGGACCGCGATTCCTGGCAGGACGACCGCGACAGCCTCGAGCCGCGTGCGTCGATGCATGGTTGATCCGCAGCCCTCGCAGAGGGCTCGGAGGTTGCCGGTCCCGGCCTTGCCGGAGATGAAATCGGCCGTGCCCAGCGCAGGAGGGCGCGGCTCGCGGCATTTGAAACAGTAGAGCGTGCCGACGGGGCAGGGGCGTTTGGCGGCGGTCCTGCGGGCGTCCAGAAAGCCCCTCAGGACCTTCCCCTGGACCAAAACGGGTCGACCACCGTCGATGGCGACCAGACACCCGCCGTTCAGCCAGGACCGAACGGTGTTGCGATGCAGGCCGTAAAGGCGGGCGATCTCTTCGACGGTATAACTGCGATGAATCTTGGCCAGGTTGGGATTGAGGCGGGTGCGCGACACCGGGCTGCCCTCACTGGCTTCCCAGGAGACGCCGGATCGATTCGACCTTGATCAGCGTCCGCCGCCCCATCTTGACCGTCTCCAGTCGTCCCTCCCGGATGAGGGCATAAACAGAGGTGCGGCCGAGGCTGAGCGCCTTGGCGGTGTCATTGATCGAAGCGGCGATGATTTCCATGATGCATGGTTCCTCGGACACTGGCGGGTGCCAGCGAATGCAGGAACGATCGTCTGGCGGAGGAGCCTGATAAGCTGCCGGGAAGCGCCGGAAAGGGCCGAAAACTAGTTTTCGGCGCGGCGGAGACGACGGAGAACAGCCTTTGCCGTCTCTTGTACGGTGGCGCGCGCAGGAGCCTCCAGACCCCGCGCCGCCAAAAGGTCGGCCACGGTGGAGATCAGCTCGTCCGTGCCCTTGGTGCCCGACCCGTCAGGCACCCCCACTTCGTGGATCAGGCCGGCAAGTTCGGCCACCCATTCGGGCCAGAGCGCCGACATGGGGCGACCCCCGGTCTCCTTGTTGGCTACGGTCTCAGGCCGACTGCGTTCGACCTGGACGGCACCTAACATCCTCTCAACGTCGCCCCGGTGAAAGCGAACCCCGAAAACCCGGACGCGGTTCGTGTTATTGATCCGTGTCTCGAAGTCACCGAGCTGCCAGTTCTGGATCAACGCGTCGCGACCCTCCGCCCACCAGAAGCCCGCCATGACTTCGGTATTCTCGAACCCCTGAACCTCGTTGAAGATCATCAAGTCGGCATGTGCTCTCAACAGGCCGGCATGAGCGCGTTTCGCAAGGGCGATATGAGACGTAGGCGAAAGCGTCGCCTCCCGGACCCGTTTGATGGTCTCGGCTGCGCTGATCCAGTCGTCGTCCCTGAATCCTTGAGGCTCTTCGCCAGCTTCATCACTCACGCGTAGAACTAGCCACGCCGAGCCGACGCGTTCAAGAACTCAACCCTGTCTCGCGAGCGGCACGACCTTCCCACCCGTGCGAAGGCGGTCGAGATAGTCGCTCCACCACTGCGCCATCAGGACACGCTCCTGCCAATGAGCCCCCCGGTGGTATGCCGCCCGGACGAGGTCCTTGCCCTTGTGCGCCAGGGCGCGCTCGATGGCGTCGGGCGACCATTTGCCGGATTCATTGAGTAGGGTGCTCGCAGTCGAGCGGAAGCCATGCGCCGTCATCTCTTCGCCCGTGTATCCAAGGCGGCGAAGGGCGGCATTGACGGTGTTTTCTGACATCGGATCGAAGCGCGATCGGATCGAGGGGAAGACATAGCGGCCATCGCCGGTCAGGCCGGCGGCCTCACGCAAGATCGCAACGGCCTGGACGGACAGCGGAACAGCATGTTCCATGCGGGCCTTCATCTTCTCGGCCGGGATGCGCCAGACGGCCGCGTCGAGGTCGATCTCGCCCCATTCCGCGCGGCGCAGTTCGCCGGGGCGGACAAACACCAGCGGAGAAAGCTGCAGCGCCAGTTTCGTCAGCGGCAGACCTTCATAGCCGTCGATGTCGCGAAGCAGTTCTCCGACGCGCTTCGGCTCGAGGATGGCGGCGAGGTTCTTGGGCCTCCGATTCGACAGAGCGCCGCGCAGGTCGCGAGTCGGGTCACTGGTCGCGATCTGGTTGGCGACCGCGTAGCGGAACACCTGACCAATGAACTGAAGCGTCCGGTGGGCCTTCTCATCGTTCTTGGCGGCCTCGAATGGCCGAACGGCGTCCAACACTTCGAAGGGCTGAATCTCGGATATAGGCCGGCCGCCGAGGCTCCGCTCCACAAGCCTGATGAACCATTCGCGCTTGATTACGGTGGCGTCGGACAGACCGTCACGCCGGTTCTTGGCGACATAGTCCGTGGCCACGGCACTGAAGGTATTGCCGGCGCTGACCTTGGCCGCGCGCTTGTCCCGGCGCTTTTTGTCGGCGGGATCAACCCCGCTGGCGACCAGAGAACGCGCCCTGTCCCTGAGTTCGCGGGCCTCCTTCAGGCTGATTTCGGGATAACCGCCGAACGACAGCTTCTTCTCCAGCCCGCCGGGCGCGCGGAATTTCATTCGCCAGAGCCGCCCGCCTGCCGGGGTCACCTGAAGATAAAGGCCCTTTTCGTCGGAAACCTTATAGGCCCGATCGCGGGGCTTGAGGGCACGGATGGTTGAGTCGGTCAGGGCCAACTTGGGGGCCTTTTTCTAAGGGCCTCCGCGAAAGCCCCCACAAGAGCCCCCATTTTCGGCCGATTACCGGCGAACACTGGCGACCGCCAGCACCCAACCGAAGGCCTAGTATGCTATATTTTATTGGTTTTTTCAACCACCGGCGCACGTTGGCGATCAAGGTGGTGGTGCCGCTTAGGTGACTCGAACACCTGACCCCCGCATTACGAATGCGATGCTCTACCAGCTGAGCTAAAGCGGCCCCGGCGCGATGGACGACGTGGTCCCGCGCGAGAGGGGCTCTTTATACGCGGTGCGCGGGCTTGCCAAGCGCCGCGAGCAGGGCAGATTCGTCCGGCGAGGCTGCGACACGGATTTCGAGCCCCGAACCGTCGCCGAGGGCCCCGGCGACCGCCGCTGACAGCACGACGGCGACCTGCCCCGAGAAGGGTCCGCGCGACCGCACCGCCCGCGCGGCCCGGGCGGAATGGACGAGGACCGCGTCAAAGGCCTCCGGGGCGGCGGCGCCCGTATCCCGGGTCTCATAAACCGGCACGGCCCGGACGTTAATCGCCGGCGCGGCAAGCGCCGTGAGGTCCCCCGCCGGCTCCCGCGCACCCGGTGCCAGCACCCGGCCGTCCCGCGGGACCTCGGCGACCAGCAGGGCCGCCAGATCGGCCAGGGCCCCGCCGGCGGACCGGACCGAGCGAAACCCCTGCCCTCGCGCGGTCTCGGCCGTCGCATCGCCGACGGTGAACACCGGCAGATCCCGCCCGGGGCTCATCGCGGCGAAGGCGGCGACCCCGTTCTGGCTGGTGAAGGCGAGGGCCGACACCGCGTCGAGGTCCAGCGGGGCGTCGTCGATCGGGTGGACGGCCAGCAGGGGCCGGACGACAGGATCGAATTCCAGGGCCGTCAGCCGGTCGGCGGTGCGCGCGGCGCCCGGCTCGGCGCGGGTGATCCAGATGCGGCGCAGCGGCGTCAGGAGATGACCATCTGATCGCCGGCGGCCTCGCGGACCGCCTCGCCCAAGGTCAGGCCCAGGGTCCGCGCCTGCGCCATCGCGTCGGGGGCGTGAATGTCATTCATCTCGGCCGACCGCCGCCAGCGCGCCGAACCGTCGGGGGCCAGAATTTCCGTCGTCAGTCGCAGCCGGCCGTCGAGGGCCTCGGCATGCGCCCCGATGGCCGTGCGGCACGATCCCTCGAGCGCCGTCATCGCACCGCGTTCCGCCGCCACGGCCAGGGCGGTGATCGGATCGTTCAGCGCCGCGACCCAGGCCGCGCCCGTATCCGCCTCGCGCGTCTGCAGGGCGAGGGCCCCCTGGCCCGGCGCCGGCAGGAAGGCATCGAGCGACAGCCGTTCGCGGATCACGCTTTCGAAGCCCAGCCGGTTGAGACCGGACACGGCCAGCATGATGGCGTCGAAATCGCCCTCGGCGGCGCGGCGCAGGCGGGTGTCGACATTGCCGCGCAGCATCTCGATGACCAGGTCGGGCCGCAGGGCCAGCGCCTGGGCCTGCCGCCGCAGCGAGGCCGTGCCCAGCCGTGCCCCGACGGGCAGGTCGGCGAACGAGGCGAAACTTTCGCTGATGAAGGCGTCCCGGGCATCCTCGCGCGGCGGCACGGCGGCGATGCACAGGCCGAACGGCTGCTCGGCCGGGACGTCCTTCATCGAATGCACGGCCACATCGACGCGACCGTCGATCAGGGCCTCCTCGATCTCCTTGGTGAACAGGGCCTTGCCGCCGATCTCCATCAGCCGCACGTCCTGCACCCGGTCGCCCGTGGTGACGATCTCGACCAGCGGCACGGCCTCGGCCAGGTCAGCGTCGGCCACACCCAGGGCACGGCCGATGGCGCGCTGCATCATGCCAGACTGGGTCATGGCGAGTTTGGAGCGGCGGGTGCCGATGCGGACGAGGTGGGACATGAGAGTCGTTGCGCCGGGTGAAAGGGGTCGCTACCTCGACCCGATGGACAGGCCTGCCGATTATAGCAGCGAAGGGAACCGGGCAACCGACGCCACCCCCCGCGTCCCGCACCTGACCGTGCTCGGCATCGAGACCAGCTGCGACGAGACCGCCGCCTCGGTCGTACGCCTGTCGCCGGACGGGGATGCCACGGTGCTGTCGTCCGTGGTGCACAGCCAGATCCACGATCATGCGGCCTATGGCGGCGTCGTCCCGGAAATCGCGGCCCGCAGCCATGTGGAGATGATCGACGGCGTCGTCCGCCGGGCGATGAGCGAGGCCGGCCTGTCCTGGGACGAGCTGGACGGCGTCGCCGCCACCGCCGGACCCGGTCTGGTCGGCGGCGTCATGGTCGGTCTCAGCTTCGGCAAGGCCGTCGCCCTCGCTCGCGACCTGCCGCTGATCGCCGTGAACCACCTCGAGGGCCATGCCGTTTCGGCGCGACTGGGCGCCCGGGTCGCCTATCCCTTCCTGCTGCTCCTGGTCTCGGGCGGTCATTGCCAGCTGCTGGAGGTGCGCGGCATCGGCGACATGAGCCGGCTGGGCACGACCATCGACGACGCGGCCGGCGAAGCCTTCGACAAGATCGCCAAGGCCCTCGGGCTCGGCTATCCGGGCGGGCCGGCCCTGGAGGCGCTGGCCGCCACAGGCGACGGGGCGCGGATCGAGCTGCCGCGCGCCTTGCTGGGCCGCAAGGACTGCGACTTCTCCTTCTCCGGCCTGAAGACGGCCGCCTCGCGTCTGGCCCAGGCCTGCGAGACGGATCAGGACCGCGCCGACCTTGCCGCGGCCGTCCAGACGGCCATCGCCCGCCAGCTCAGCGAGCGGTCGGATCGCGCGCTGAAGGCCTGGACCGAACGCCACGCGCGTGCCCCCGAGCAGCCGCGCCCCGCGGGCGAGGCGTCAGGGCAACAAGGACTCTTCGTCGTCGCCGGCGGGGTGGCCGCCAACCGCACCGTCCGGGCCACGCTGGAGGCGACGGCCACCGCCAACGGTTTCGCCTTCCTCGCCCCGCCCATCGCCTGGTGCACCGACAATGCGGCGATGATCGCCCTGGCCGGCGCCGAGCGCTTGCAGAAGGGCCTGACCTCCGACATCGATACCGCCGCCCGGCCGCGCTGGCCGCTGGACGAACAGAGTGCGCTCGCCGACCCGGTCCATCCGCCGGGCCGCAAGGGCGCCAAGGCCTGAGGAAGACCATGCAATTCAAGACAGCGGGCGTGATCGGCGCCGGTGCCTGGGGCACCGCCCTGGCCCAGGTCGTGAGCCGGGCCGGACTCGACGTCCGCCTCCAGGCACGCGAGCCCGAAGTGGTCGAGAGCATCCGCGACCGCCGCGTCAATGAGGCCTTCCTGCCCGGGATCATGCTCGACGATCGGGTCTCGGTGACCGCCGATCTGGCCGACCTCGGCTCCTGCGACGTCATTCTGGCCGTGCCCCCGGCCCAGCATATGCGCTCAACCCTGACGGCCTTCGCCGCGCATCACCGGCCCGGCGTCCCGGTGATCCTGTGTTCGAAGGGGATTGAGCGCGGCTCCCTGAAGCTGATGACCGACGTTCTGGCCGAGACCCTGCCGCGGGCCCCCGCCGCAGTCCTGTCCGGCCCCAGTTTCGCCGGCGAGGTGGCGCGCGGCCTGCCCAGCGCCGTCACCCTGGCCTGCGTCGACGCCGCCCTGGGCGAAGAGTTGATGTGGACCCTCTCCGCGCCGGGCTTCCGGCCCTATCTGGCCACGGACCTGATCGGGGCCGAGGTCGGCGGTGCCATCAAGAATGTTCTGGCCATCGCCTGCGGCATGGCCGAGGGGCGGGGCCTGGGCCGCAGCGCCCACGCCGCCCTGATCACCCGGGGCTTCGCCGAAATGACGCGTATGGGCGTCGCCCTGGGCGGCGAGGCCGAGACTGTGGCCGGTCTCTGCGGCCTCGGCGACCTGGTCCTGACCTGCTCCAGCCCGCAGTCGCGCAACATGAGTCTCGGCCTCGCCCTCGGCCAGGGTCAGACGGTCGAACAGGCGCTGGCCGGCAAGCGCTCGGTCGCCGAAGGCTATGAAAGCGCGCCTGCCGTGCGGGAACTGGCGGCGAAAATGGGCGTCGACATGCCGATTTCGCTGGCCGTCGCCGCCTTGCTGAACGGCGAGACCACCGTCGAGGCCGTGATCGACGACCTCCTGTCCCGACCGCTGAAGGTCGAGCGGCATTGAGCGAGACGCCCACCCCGCCCGAACGACCCCGAGTCTGGACCACGCCCGCGAACGTCGCCCTCTGCGCCGAGGACGACATCGCCGATCCGGGATCGCGCGGCTTCGTGCTGCAGATCGGCGAGGCCTTCTTCCACGGCTTTGTGGTCCGCAAGGCGGGACAGGTGGCCGGCTATGTCGACCGCTGCCCGCACCAGGGATTTCCGCTGGCCATCGAGCTCGACCATTATCTGGTGCCGGACGGATCGCTGATCCTGTGTGGCTGGCACGGGGCGGTGTTCAAGCCGCTGACCGGCGAATGCGTCGGCGGCCCCTGCGCTGGCGCGCGCCTGACACCATGGCCGGTGGCGGTCCAGGACGGCGTGATCCGGACTGGGTGAAGCCGGCGGGAAAGCGCCGCGCTCGCTCCCCTTCCTGTTATACAAGGGCCATAGATCTGGCCCCTTTCATCCGTGCATCCCCGCGAAGGCGGGGATGCACGGTGTTTTCAATGCTGGTGATTCACCGCCAGCCAGACGATTTCGCCCCACTAACCTGCCGTTTTCAAATGAAGCAGCCTGACAACCAGCCTCATCTTCCCGCCGCAGGAACATCCCGCCCCATACTAGGCAGGTCCCGTTGCAGGGGGGCTCGCTCGGCCGGCGAACCGAAGCGGCGGCGGGAGCGGATGGAGCGGGGTCCGTCGGTGCGAGCCGACGGAGCCGGACCGGCGCAGGGACCTCCTGAGGGTCGCCTGCCCGGGGTGGAGGGCCGGGGGGATACCCAGGTCGTTCCAGGGATCGGGATCGTCGCCCGACCTGCCCGCCGGAGGCGCTGCGGTAAGGCCCGAACACGGCCACCCGACGCAAGCTTCCGGAAAACCGTCCGCGCGGAGCGCTCTGTCTTCGTCGAAACGGTATTTCTCTACGCTTTTCCGGGCGAAGGCCCGGGCGCTTCGCCGAGTCTCCCACGCCCCTCGTCAATCCTCAACCAAGCACTTTACATTACAAAGTGAATGTGCGACCAAGGGACCTCAGACGGAGATCAAGCCATGACCGAGACCGCCGAAGACCCTGCCGCCGATATCGCCTGGATGCGCCGACTGGCCGAGGAAGGCTCGGCGACGCCCTTCCGCGGCGCGTCGACCCTGATGGCGGCCGGACTGATCTTCGGGGCCGCGAGCCTGCTGCACTGGAGTGTGGCCAGCGGGCTGATCGCCCTGCCGCCGGCGGTCTTCGCCGGCCTGTGGGGCATCGCTACCCTGGTCTTCCTGGCCACCCTGACCGTTCTCACGGTGCGCAGACGCAACGAGGGGGGTGTCGTCACCCTGGCCAACCGGGCCTCGGGGGCCGTGTGGTCCGGCGTCGGCATCGGCATCTTCTTCCTCGGGGCCTCGATGGCGGTGGTCGGGGCCCGGCTCGGCGACGGATCGGCCCTGACCGTGATCTGGCTGCTGCCCTCGGTGATCATGGTCTTCTACGGCCTGGGCTGGGCGGTGACCGCCTCCATGCTCAAGTCCAGCCCTCTCTGGTGGCTGGCCGCCGGCTCCTTCCTGGCCGCGCCGCTGCTGGCCGCCCTGGCCGGACAGGCGACCCTGTATCTCGCCTATGCCGGAGCCCTGTTCGTGCTGATGGCCCTGCCCGGCTTCCTGTTGATGCGTGCAGCGAGGCGCTGAGCGTGGCCGATGATTTCGATATCAACCGCCTCGACGAGGTCATCCACGGTCGGGTCCGGCTGGGAATCATGGCGGTCCTGTCCAGCGTGGACAGTGCCGACTTCAACACCCTGAAGGCGCGACTGCAGACCACGGACGGCAATCTGTCGGTCCATCTGCGCAAGCTGGAGGACGCGGGCTTCGTCGCCGTGACCAAACGGTTCGAGGGCCGCAAACCCCTGACCGAGGCCTCGATGACGCCCGCCGGACGCAAGGCCTTCGTCGCCTATCTGGACGCCATGCAGGGGCTGGTCGGCAAGGTGTGACGGCGTGGCGGTGGTTCCCGCTCGGCCGCTCGTCTAGACAGGCATCATGACCGGCCGCATCCTCCGCTTCGACGCCCTCGACAATTTCCGCGACTATGGCGATTACGCCGCGGCGGGCGGGGGCCATGTCGCGCCCGGCCGGCTGTTCCGCTCGGCCCACCAGGCCCGGGTCAGCGAGGCCGATCTGGACCGGCTCGGCGCGCTGGGCCTCGGCGTCATCGTCGACCTGCGTCGACCGTCAGAGCGTCGGGACCAGCCCTCGAAACGCCCCGCCGGCTTCAGTGGTACGGTGATCGAGAGCGGGCATGATGACGGAGGCGAGGCCCCGCACATCACCTTCCTCAGGACCGCCGACCTGACCCCGGACTCCGGGCGGCGCTTCATGACCGACACCTATCGCCGCCTGCCGTTCGAACCGTCGCATCTGGACCTGTTTGGCCGCTATTTTCAGGCCCTCGGCGAGACGGAGGCCCCGGTCCTGATTCACTGCGCCGCCGGCAAGGACCGGACCGGCATGCTGGCCGCCTTGACCCATCATCTGCTCGGGGTTCACCCGGACGACATGGTCGCCGACTATCTGCTGACCAATACGGCGGTCGATCTGGACCGTCGGGCCCCGGGCATCGCCCGCCAGCTCGAGGCGATGACCGGCCGCACAGCCTCGCATGACGCCGTCGTCGCCTTCCTCGGCGTCGAGCCGGTCTATCTGGAAACCGCACTGGCCGAGATCGCGACCCGTCACGGCTCGGTCGATGCCTATCTCGAACAGGCCCTCGGCGTCGACGCCGCCCTGCGCGACCGCATCGGCGCGCGGCTGGCGGCGTGAACGGCCGAAGCGTCGAAACCCGCATCCGGCCCTGGCGGGATCCGCTCTCGGTCGCCAACGGCCTGAGACATCGCGAAGGCCCGCTGGCCCTGCTGTCGGACGGCGGTGTCCTGGGACGCCGGTCCTTTGTCGCCGCCGAACCGGATCACATCCACATCGGCCCCCTCGATCCCGAAGGGGGCTTCTCGCCGCTCGGGGCCGAGCCCTATGTCACGGGGGTCGTCGGCCTGATCGCCTATGACGCCGGGGCCCGCTCCGCCACCGGTCCGCGACCGGTCGTCTGGCCCGACCTGATGCTGGCCCGCTATCCGGCCATGCTGGCGTTTGATCACCAGGACCGCACCGTGACCGTCATCGGCCGGGGCGACGACCCCGTCTCCGCCCGCGCCGCGGCCGACTGCGCCGACACCTGGCTGGCCGATGCCCTCGATCCTGTCCCTCCCCCGGCGCCGGCGGCGAACTTCGACGCCGAGGCTCCGGCCCGGGCCTATGTCGATGCCGTCGCGGACGTCATCGACCGCATCGGTACCGGCGAGCTGTTTCAGGCCAATGTCGCACGGGCCTGGTCCGGCCCGCTCAACCCCGGCGCGGACCCCTTCGACGTCATGCTGCGTCTCGCCGACAGGGCCGCCGCCTACGGCGCCTTCTGGCGTCTCGGCGACCGGGCCGTCGTCTCCAACTCGCCCGAACTGTTCCTGACCTTCGACCCGGCCAGCCGACGGATCGAGACCCGGCCGATCAAGGGCACCCGTCCGCGGGATCCCGAACCCGGGCGCGACGCCGCCCTCGCCGCCGAACTTCAGGCCAGCGCCAAGGACCGGGCCGAAAACCTGATGATCGTCGATCTGATGCGCAATGACCTCGCCCGGGTCAGCGAGGCGGGATCGGTGGCGGTGGAACGGCTGTTCGAGATCGAAAGCCTCGCCACCGTCCACCATCTGGTGTCCACGATCTCCGGGCGCGCCGCGGACGGCGTGGCCGCGGCGGACCTGTTGCGGGCGACCTTCCCGCCCGGCTCGATCACGGGCGCGCCCAAGCACCAGGCCATGAAGGTCATCGCCGCTCACGAACCCCCGCGTGGCCCGTGGTGCGGCAGCCTGTTCCATGTCGAGGACGACGGACGGATGACGGCTTCCGTGCTGATCCGGACGGCCGCCTTCGAGCGCTCGGGCGAAGGCTGGACCTTCCGCGCCCTGGCCGGGGCCGGCATCGTGGCGGACAGCGAACCCGAAGCGGAACTGGCGGAAACCGACGTCAAGATCCGCGCCCTTCGCGAGGCCCTGATCGACCCCTAGCAGTTCGAGCAGGTCACGCTGTCGACCGTGCGCGGCCGCAGATAGTAGATGTGAGAGAACACCGTGATCCCCGGCATCAGATAGTCAGCCGGCGAGTCATAGTCATAGGTCGCTTCCGACACGATGATGCTCTCGCCGTTCGCAATCAGGTCCGCGGGCAGAACGATGACCTCATTGACCGCCCGCTTGGTCATGCCGTCGCCGCGGCTCCAGACGACCTTGGCCACGCCTGCCGTGCGCGTCACGCTGCTGACCCGCTGCTTCAGCGCCGTGGTGGAAAAGGGCTTCATGATCAGCCCTCCGATGTCGAAGATATCGTCCAGATTCGCGGCGGTGACGACCTCTTCCTGGGCCACCAGATCGGCGACCATGGCCGAGACGTGACCCATCCGCTTCTGGGCCATGTACCCTTGGCAGAACTCGGCCATGCCGAAATAGAAGGCGATCAGGATCGGGGCCAGCAGGGCGAATTCGATCGCCGAGAGCCCCCTCTCGTCGCCTGCAAGGCGAGAAAGAAGTCCGCGGCGCGTCATGCCGGTTCGTTCCGGAACGCCGTCGTGGACGTCAGAATGGCGTTGCCGTCATTCAGGCGCGACAGTCCCTGGGCCATGAAGGTCGTCAGAAGGGGCTGACGATACCAGACGCGCACCAGAACGAGGTCGCCGGGACTGCCGTTGCTATAGGTCAGCGCCGCCGTACTGAACGTCCCGCCCGCCATCGGATCGGGCGGCACGGTGTTGAACTGCGGAATGACACGGACGTCGACCGTCGCCCGCGCGGCGCAGTCTGTACTGAAGATGCTCATCCGCCCGCATAGTGTGGTCTTGAACTGCGCCGCCGTCATGCTCTGGGCACTGGCCTGGCCAGTCCGGACCAGCCGGCTGGTCTCGATGGTGGCGTTTTCGAGAATGGAGTCGGTGACGAAAACCATACCCAGTTCCAGGATGGCGAACATCATCAGGACGAACGGCAGTGCCACCATGCCGAACTCGACCGCCGCCGATCCCTCACGCGCCTTGAGCAGGCGGTGGGCGAAGCCTCGGCGCGGCCCTCGGGAATATGGCGGGCGAAATCGCATGGGGGTCGCAGCCGTTACGGTGTCGGCGCTGCCGGGCCACTGGTTCCGCGCATCGACGGGGAACAGGAGGCCGCGCAGGCCATCTCGGTAGCCTGCCCGCCGCGCCAGACCCGGACCCGACCCGAGCCAGCCCCGTCCGTGACAACAACCTCGCTCTGGAACACCGTCCGTCCGATGGCGTCGACGGCCACGATCTCGGTCACGCCGTAGCCCTTGCCCGTAATGTAGAGCGTGTTGGCGTCGACCACCGTCACATCGGCAATCTGCGGATTGCCGACGATGACCGAGCCGGCCGCGCCGCGCAGCTGCACCCGCGCAGCCTGATCGATCTCGACACTCAGCCGCGCCGACTGGGCAAGGCCCACGGCCGGTACCGACAGCATGCCGATCGAAGCCAGGGCGGCTCCAGTCCGTTTGAGGATCGTAAAGACTGTTGGGCGGGTCATGGCGTCGACTTCCAGTGAACGGGCGCGCGCGTGAGCGTGGTTCGGACACTGCTCCGCAAACCTCAACAAAGTCTGAAATCATGCAACCGCGCAGCACGATCATAGTAAACGCGGCGTCAATAAAGAAATCGAGGTAAAGTACCGCCGTTTTACTCGTCCTTAATGCGTGGCCGGCATGATGAGGATGCAAGAGGGGTCAAGCGGGCAAAACCGACGACCCCGGTGGTGTCAACGATTGCTCGCTTAAACAAAGAAGGAATTCAGCCATGACCAAGTTCGTTTCAAAATTCATGTCCGACGAGTCGGGAGCCACGGCCATCGAGTACGGCCTCATCGCCGCCCTGATCGCCGTCGTCATCATCTCCGCCGTGACCGCCCTGGGCACGACCATCAAGTCCAAGTTCAACGCCGTCGTCACCGGCATGGGCGGCACCGCCGGCGCCTAAGGCTCCGACGAACGTCTTGAAACCGGCGAAGGGCCGGGGCGGAAACGCCCCGGCCCTTTTGCTTTGGCGGACGACGGCTCGAGATCGTCGTCAGATTTATTAGAGTAAATCTCCAGGTAACTACGCCCGACCACGCAGTTTTAACCGACATCGGCGAAAACGGTCCTGCGTTTGGGGGTCAAGCGGGCTACCGGCTCCCCCCGTTTCAGTAGCTCGCTTCATTCCATCAAGAGGGAAATCCAATGACCAAGTTCGTTTCGAAATTCATGTCTGACGAGTCGGGTGCCACGGCCATCGAGTACGGCCTCATCGCCGCCCTGATCGCCGTCGTCATCATCTCCGCCGTGACCGCCCTGGGCACGACCATCAAGTCCAAGTTCAACGCCGTCGTCACCGGCATGGGCGGCACCGCCGGCGCCTAAGGCTCCGACGAACGTCTTGAAACCGGCGAAGGGCCGGGGCGGAAACGCCCCGGCCCTTTTGCTTTGGCGGCGGCCTGTCTGACAGGCTTTTCGGTAAACGCACGGGTAAACAAATCCTTAAGCAGAGGCTTAACCCAGCTTCGACGACCCTGTCCTGGTTAGGGTCCTGTCAGATGCCAGCGCAAGGCCGGCAGCGGGGACTCCAGAATCCGGGAGAGCCAAACCATGACAAAGTACGTTTCGAATTTCCTGTCTGACGAATCCGGGGCCACAGCCATCGAATACGGCCTCATCGCCGCCCTTATCGCGGTCGTCATCATCGGGGCGGTGACCGCCCTGGGCACGACGATCAAGGGCAAGTTCAATGACGTCGTAACGGGTATGGGCGGAACCGCCGGCGCCTGACGCAGTAAAAAGCCTGACGATGCGCGGAAGGCCGGGACGATCGTCCCGGCCTTCTGACGTTTCTGCGACCCTGTTTCGGCAACCCCGTTTTAACCGCCGCCGTGTCAGATGCAGGGATGGACACCATCACCCTGATCCTTCTCGCCGTCATGCCGGCCCTCGTCATCGTGGCGGGCCTCAAGGACCTGACCTCGATGAAGATCCCCAACTGGATCTCGGGCCTGCTGGTTCTCGCCTTCTTCCCGGTCGCCTTCATGGTGGGTCTCGCACCGATCACCGTCGCCACAAATCTGGGCATCGCGGCCCTGGCCCTGGTCGTCGGGGCCGGCATGTTCGCCCTGCGCTGGATCGGCGGCGGCGACGCCAAGCTGATGGCGGCGGCCTGCCTCTGGCTCGGCCTGTCGGGGTCCGGCATGTTCCTGTTGTGGACCGGGGTGATGGGCGGCCTGTTCTGTCTGGCGCTGCTGTTCGCACGCTTCCACTCCCGCCCCTACCTGCTCGGAGCCCCCGGGTGGGTGGTGCAGCTGATGGAGCCGAGAGGCGACATTCCCTACGGCGTCGCCATCGCTGCCGGGGCGCTGATGGCCTATCCGGCCTCGCCCCTGCTGGCCGCCTTTATCGCGGGATAGTCGCCACTTAGGCCCGCGTTAACCCGCACCCCGGCATGGTCCTTGGCGGTAGAGGGCCGCAGGACCGACTCAGCGGTCCGTCCCGATCCTGCCGGAGACCGTCGATGAAGCCCGCCCGTATCATCGTGATCTGCGTCGCCGCCGTGGCCGCCATCGGCCTGGCCCTGGTCGTGCGCGCCATGGGATCGCCCTCGAAAACGCCGACCGCCGTCGCCGCCGCCGCTGCCGTTCCGGCGCGCCCCATGGCCAAGGTGCTGGTCGCCGCCAAGGACCTTCAGCCCGGCCAGCGCCTCACAGAAGGTGATCTGGACTGGAAGGACTGGCCTGTCGACGAGGTCAACCCGGCCTTCATCACCGACGGCTCCGTGCCCCTTCCCGCAGCCGCGGCCGAAGACGCTGCCGCCAAGCCCGCGGACAAGCCCGAAGGGGCCGTCGCGACCGTGACCCGCGCCGCCAACAATCTGGCGACCGGCGGAGCCAAGGCGGATTACATCGGCTCGGTGGTCCGCGAGCCCATCCTCGCCGGCGAGCCCATCGTCAGCCGCAAGATCGTCCGCGCCGGCGACAGCGGCTACATGGCCGCCTATCTGGAGCCCGGAATGCGCGCCATGGCCATCCGGGTCACGGTTGAGACCGCCGCCGGCGGCTTCATCCTGCCCGGCGATCGCGTCGATGTCCTGCTGACCCGCGAAACCAATCTCAGCAACGTCGGCACCCAGGACAGCGACCGCTCGAAATTCGCGTCCTCGACCGTGATGCAGAACGTCAAGGTCCTCGCGATCGACCAGTCGACCCGCGCCGGTGATGACGAGCAGGCCGTGGTTGGTGCCACCGCCACCCTGGAGGTCGGCCCGCGCGACGCCGAGGCTTTAGCCCTGGCCAAGTCGGAAGGCGAACTGAGCCTGGTCCTTCGCTCCTATGCAGACACCGGCGGCCCGTCAGGCCGGGTGGCACCGGTCGCCCGACAGTCAACCGCCGTCCGCGTCTTCCGCGGCGGTGCGCCGGAAGTGGTGGTGGTCCAATGAAACGCCTGATTGCCATTGCCCTGGCCGGCCTGACCGTCGCCGCCGCCGCTCCGGCCCTGCCCGGCGTCGCCCAGGCCCAGTCCCGCGCAGCCTTGCCCATGGGGTCCGGCGCCCAGCTGATCAATCTGCCCCGCGGCTCGTCGATGGCGATCGACCTGCCCTCCGACGCCCGGGACGTGATCGTGCCGAACCCCCTCGTCGCGGAGGCCATGCTGCATTCACCGCGCCGCATCACCATCATCGGGCTTCAGCCCGGCGAAACAGACGCCGTGGTGCTCGACGCCGGCGGTCGCACCATCCTGTCCCTGCGCATCCGGGTGGACGCCGGTGTCTCTGCCCTGCAGGACACGCTTGGCCGGGTCATGCCGGGGTCGTCGGTCCACGCCGAGGCGGTCAACGACAGCATCATCCTGACCGGACCGGTCAACAGTCCCGGCGAGGCCGACCGTGCCGCCCAGGTGGCCCGCGCCTTCGTTTCGGCACCCGAAAAGGTCATCAACATGATGACCATCGCCGGCTCTGATCAGGTCATGGTCAAGGCCCGGGTGATCGAGGTCCAGCGCACCGCGATCAAACAGCTGGGGCTCGACGTCAACGCGGTCCTGAACAATGTCGCCGACGGCCTTTCCCTCACCCAGGGCGCGACCTTCGGCGTGTCCGGCAATCAGCTTGGCGGCGGTATCCTCAACTATGCGGACCGGAGCGGCGACGGCAACAGCCTGACCACCAGCATCCGCGCCTTCGAACGCGCCGGTCTCGTGCGTATCCTGGCCGAACCCAATCTGACCTCGGTCAATGGCGAGAACGCCGAGTTTCTGGCCGGCGGCGAATTCCCCGTCCCCACAGGACGCAGTGTGGACGCCACCACCGGTCAGGTGACGATCGGCGTCGAGTTCAAGCCGTTCGGCGTGCGTCTGGCCTTCCGCCCCATCGTCCTGTCCCAGGGCCGGATCTCGCTCCAGCTGTCGACCGAAGTGTCGGAACTGACTTCGGCGGGTGCCTTCACGCTCGGCGGCACCGGCGCCGACGCGCTCGTCATTCCCGCCCTGAACGTCCGTCGCGCCTCGTCCACGGTGGAGCTGCCCTCTGGCGGATCCATGATGATCGCGGGCCTGCTGCGCGAAGACACGCGTCAGAACATCGACCAGCTGCCCGGCATCGGCAGCCTGCCTGTGCTGGGAGCCCTGTTCCGCTCGCGGGATTATCTCTCAGGCGAAACCGAGCTGGTGATCATCATCGAGGCCTACATCGTCTCCCCGACCTCGCCCGGCAGGATGCAGACGCCGGCCGACGGCCTGGTGATCGCCAATGACGCCCAGACGCTGCTGTTCGGGCAGTTGAACCAGCAGTACCGGCCTACCGGCACCGCAACGGCCGCGTCCAACGCGGGCTGGAGCGGACCCGTCGGCTATGTGATCGAATGAGGAGTCCGATGATGCGAGCCGCTGCTTCCGCGATATTGGTCCTTGCTCTCGGCCTCGGCGCTGCAGGCTGCGCCCCCATGGTGGGCAGCGACCCTTCGGCGCCGATGACGCCGCTGACGCGTTTCAGCCTGCAGGTCGAGCCGGGCCTGGATCGCATCGCGCTCGCTGTGCACGACGCGGGCCTGTCGGCCAATCAGCGGGACGCGGTGGGTCAGCTCGCTGCCCGCTATGGTGCGTCCGGTCAGGGCTGGATCAAGGTCGAGGCCCCGTCGGGCGAGGATGCTGCGGCCGCAGGACAGGCCTATGCCGTTCGCGCGGCCCTGCAGGCCGCCGGCGTTCCGGGCGACCAGATTCATATGGCGGCTTACAACGCGCCCGATCCCCGCGCTCCGGTTCTGGCCAGCTTTGAAACCGTACGCGCCGCGGTGCCCGACTGCTCCAGCGTGGCACGCAACGCCGGTCCCCGATTTTCAAACCAGAGCACGGGCAGCCTGGGGTGCGCCATCACGGCCAATATGGCCGCCCAGATCGCCGATCCGCGCGACATCATGGGGGCGCGTGCCATGACGCCGGCCGACTCCGGGCGTGCGGCCGTGGTCTTCGATAACTACCGCAAGGGCCAGGCCAGTTCGACGCCGCAGGAGCCCCTGGTGAACGGCCAGATCGCAAGGGCCGTGGAATAGCGTAATGACGAACGCCTTCGCCCCTCAGCCCTTTGATGAGTTCGACGACGAGTTCGATCTCGAGATGGGCTATGTCACGCCCGAGGCCGCTGTCGAGGTTTCTGCCGAAATCACGGACATCGATGACGGCGCGATCATCTCCGGTGAGCCCGCCATCGAGCAGCGTCCGCCGCTCCAGTTCACGACGCCTTCCACGGTCTTCGCGGAGGCCGAAAGCCTCCATCCGCCGCGCGAAAACGATATCGCGCCCGTCCCCGCCGCAAGCGGGTTCAATCCCGTCGGCGATCTGGTCGCCGGAGCCGCTTCAGCCTTTTCGCCGCCTGCGCTGGGCGGTCCCCACGCCGCCGAAGTGTCGGTGCCGCGCATCGCCATCCACGTCTTCGCCGAGCGCCAGGATACCCTGGCCGCTGCCGAACGGGCCGGTCAGGACCGCCGCCTGTCGCGCGCCACAACCCAGATCCGCGTCGGCGGTGTGGCCGCCGCGGTCGAGGCCTATCAGCACGAGCCGACCCCGCCGTTGATCGTGGTCGAATGCATGAAGGACCCTCAGACCCTGCTGTGGGAAGTCGACCAGCTTGCCGAGGTCTGCGATTCCGGCACCAAGGTCGTCGTCGTCGGTGCGACCAACGACATCCTTCTGTTCCGCGAGCTGATGCGTCGCGGCGTCAGCGAATATCTGGTCGCGCCGCTCCAGCCGTTGCAACTGATCGCCGCGATCGGCGGCCTGTTCGCAGATCCGGCGCAGCCCTTCGTCGGTCGCTCGATCGCCTTTGTCGGCGCGCGCGGCGGCACAGGCTCCAGCTCGGTGGCCCACAATACCGCCTATGCGATGAGCGAGCGGATCGGTGCCAATACCGTCATCGTCGACTATGATCTGCCGTTCGGCACCGCCGGGCTGGACTTCAACCAGGATCCGCTCAGCGGCGTCGCCGACGCCCTGAGCCAGCCCGACCGTCTCGATCCCGTGCTTCTGGACCGGATGATGGTTCGCTGCACCGACAAGCTCAGCCTGTTCGCGGCCCCGGCGACGCTGGACGTCGACTGGGACATTTCACCCGAGGCTTTCGAGGAGGTCACCACCCAGATCCGCTCGACCGCGCCTTTCGTGGTTCTGGACCTGCCCCATCTGTGGTCGGGCTGGATGCGGCGTACCCTGATCGCCGCGGACGAGGTCGTCATCGTCGCGACGCCGGACCTGGCCTCGCTGCGCAATGCCAAGAACATGATCGATCTGATCAAGCAGGGGCGCCCCAATGACGCACCGCCCCGGCTGGTGCTGAACCAGGTCGGCGTACCCGGTCGGCCCGAAATTCCGGCCAAGGATTTCGGCGCGGCCCTCGGGGTGCACCCCAGCCTTATCATTCCGTTCGATCCCAAGACCTTCGGCGCTGCCGCCAACAACGGCCAGATGATCCTCGACGCCGGAGCCAAGTCCAAGGCAGCCGAGGCCTTCCAGACCCTCGCCCAGATCGTCTCGCGTCGGGAATTGCCGATGCTGAACGGCCCCAAGGCCAAGGTCGAAGGCAAGTCCATCTTCAGCGGCCTGTTCAAGAAGAAGTCCTGACGCGTGTTCGGCAAGCGCACAGGTCAGCCCGGAACTGTCGCGACGGCGCCGCGCCCCGCCACGCCGGCGGCTCAACCTGCGCCGACCGCGCAGCCCGCCCCCGGCATCCAGACCGAGGCCTTCGCCTTCGGTGCCGAACAGACCGCGGAACAGGTTCAGACCGCGGCGCGCAAGGCCGAGTCCTATGCCGCGAAACCGGCCTCCCCCGCCGCCGACCGGCTGGATGCCCTGGCCATGCGTCCGAAGCCGTCGGGCGACGCCCCGGCACCCTCGAAAGGCCCCGGCCCCAAGGCCACGCCCGGCTATGAACAGCTGAAGAAGGCCCAGGCCGTCGCCGAGATCGTCCGCGAGCAGTCGGACTATTACCACGCCACCAAGACGACCATCTTCAACGCCCTGATGAATACCATCGACCTGGCCCAGCTGGCCCAGCTCGATACCAAGGCGGCCTCGGAAGAGATCCGCGACATCGTCGCCGAACTGGTGGCGATCAAGAACGTCTCCATGTCGGTGGCCGAGCAGGAGCATCTGGTCCAGGACATCGTCAACGACGTCCTCGGCTATGGCCCGCTCGAACCCTTGCTGGCGCGGGACGATATCGCCGATATCATGGTCAACGGGGCCGGCCGGGTCTTCATCGAGGTGAACGGCAAGGTTCAGCTGACCAACGTCCGCTTCCGCGACAATGCCCAGCTGATGAACATCTGCCAGCGGATCGTGTCGCAGGTCGGCCGGCGCGTCGACGAAAGCTCCCCGATCTGCGACGCCCGCCTGCCCGACGGCAGCCGCGTCAACGTTATCGCGCCGCCCCTGGCCATCGACGGCCCGACGTTGACGATCCGGAAGTTCAAGAAAGACAAGCTGACGATGAAGAATCTGGTGGAGTATGCCTCCATCAGCCCCGAGGGCGCGCGGGTCCTCGGCGTCATCGGCGCGTCGCGATGCAATCTGGTCATCTCGGGCGGCACGGGCTCGGGCAAGACGACCCTGCTGAACACCCTGACCGCCTTTATCGACCCGACCGAGCGCGTCATCACCTGCGAGGACGCCGCCGAACTTCAGCTGCAGCAGCCGCACGTGGTGCGTCTGGAGACCCGGCCGCCCAACCTCGAGGGGCAAGGCATGATCACCATGCGCGACCTGGTGAAGAACTGCCTGCGCATGCGTCCCGAGCGGATCATCGTCGGCGAGGTCCGCGGCCCCGAGGCGTTCGACCTGCTGCAGGCCATGAACACCGGCCACGACGGCTCCATGGGCACGCTGCACGCCAACAGCCCGCGCGAAGCCATCAGCCGGATGGAATCGATGATCACCATGGGCGGCTACGGCCTGCCCTCGAAGACCATCCGCGAGATGATCGTCGGCTCGGTCGACGTCATCATCCAGGCGGCCCGCCTGCGCGACGGCTCGCGCCGCATCACCCACATCACCGAGGTGGTCGGTCTGGAGGGCGACGTGATCGTCACCCAGGATCTGTTCGTCTACGAGATCACCGGCGAGGACGAGAACGGCAAGATCATCGGCCGCCACCGCTCGACCGGCATCGCGCGCCCGCGCTTCTGGGACCGGGCCCGCTATTACGGCCTTGAGCGCGAGCTGGCGGAAGCCCTCGACGCGGCGGAGTAGGCGGCCATGCTTCCCATCCTCGCAGCCGTCCTGGCCTTCATCACCATCGGCGGCCTGGGCTGGGCCTTTGTCGGCGGCGGCGATTCCACCGACGTCGCCCTCAAGCGGGCCGAGGGCTTCGGCGGGCCCAAACAGAACAATGCCGCGGCCAGGAAGGCCGCCGCCGCCAACACCCCGGAAGCCCGCCGCAAACAGATCATGCAGCACCTGCAGGAGTCAGAGCGGGCCGAGCGAAAGGCGCGGATCAGCCTGTCAGCCAAGCTGAAACAGGCCGGGATGAGCACCACGGTGTCGACCTTCTGGATCACCAACGGCGTCCTCGGCGTGGTCGGATTCCTGCTGCCGCTCATGTTCGGCCTGAACATCTTCATTGCCCTTGGGGCGGCCTTTGTCGTCGGCCTCGGCTTGCCGCGCTGGTGGGTGGGGATGCTGGGCAAGCGGCGTCGCAAGAAATTCTCGAGCCATTTCGCCGACGCGGTGGATGTGATCGTGCGCGGTATCAAGTCGGGCCTGCCCGTTCACGAGTGTTTCAAGATCATCGCCCGCGAGAGCCCCCAGCCGCTGGCCGCAGAATTCCAGAAGCTGGTCGAGGGTGTCGGTGTGGGGCTGACACTCGCCCAGGCCCTGGACAAGATGTACGAGCGCATGCCGACGCCCGAGCTGAAATTCTTCTCCATCGTCATCGCCATCCAGCAGAAGACGGGCGGCAACCTGGCCGAGGCGCTGAACAATCTTTCGGTCGTTCTGCGCGCCCGCAAGATGATGGGCGAGAAGATCAAGGCGCTGTCGTCCGAAGCCACGGCCTCGGCGGGCATCATCGGCTCGCTGCCCCCCGCCGTTATGATCCTCGTCAGCGTCACCACCCCTGCCTACATGGCCAAGCTGTTCACCGACCCGCGGGGGCAGTTCATGCTGTTCATCGCCGTGGCGATGATGAGCTTCGGCGTGTTCGTGATGAAGAAAATGATCGCCTTCAAGTTCTAGGAACCGGCCCGTGATTGACTTCTTCACCAACGTCCAGAACCTGCTGAGCCTCGGCGTGGGCGCGCTGGTGTTCGCCACCCTGATCACCCTGCTCGGGTCGTTCGGTGGTGGGGTGAAGCTGGAGTCCCGGATGCAGGCCGTCGCGGTGCGCCGCGAGGAGCTGAAGCGCCGCTCGCGGCAGGCGATCGCGACCCAGAACACCGGTCCCCAACAGCTCCGTCATACGGACGAAGGCTTCAAGAAGCGGGTCGTGGAACGACTGAACCTGACCAAGCTGCTCGAGGACCCCAAGGTCGCCGACCAGATGGCCCAGGCCGGGTATCGCGGGCCCAGGCCGCTGACGACCTTCTACTTCTTCCGCTTTTCCATGCCGTTTGTCTTCCTCGCGGTCGCCGCCTTCTATCTGTTCATTTTCAATGACTTCGGTCTGGCGGTCATGGTTCGGGTGACCATGACCATGGTGGCGGCGGTGATCGGCTTCTATGCGCCCAACATCTTCCTGGCCAACCGCATTTCCCAGCGCCGCGCCTCGATCATGCAGGCCTTCCCGGACGCGCTGGACCTGCTCCTGATCTGCGTCGAGGCCGGTATGTCGATCGAGGCGGCGATCCAGAAAGTCAGCCAGGAGATCGGCGGCTCGTCGATCGACCTGGCCGAGGAAATGACCCTGCTGTCGGCCGAGCTCAGCTACCTGCCCGACCGGCGCATGGCCTATGAGGGGCTGGCCAAACGCACCAACCATCCGGGGGTCAAGTCCGTGGCCACAGCCATGACCCAGGCCGAAACCTATGGCACGCCGCTGGGCTCGGCCCTGCGCACCATGGCCAAGGAAAACCGCGAGATGCGCCTGTCGGCCGCCGAGAAGAAGGCCGCCGCCCTGCCCGCCAAATTGACCGTGCCGATGATCCTGTTCTTCCTGCCGGTCCTGTTCATCGTCATCCTGACGCCCGCGATCATCAGCATCCAGGACACGATGGCCAAGGGCGGCTGACGTCCGTCAGACCAGCCGCCGCTACCCTTCAGACCGGTAGCGCTCCGCGCTTGACCACCGTCCGCATCGCCACGCTGGACGACACCCGCGTCACCCCGGGTATCCGCGTCAGTTCGCGCGAGTGGACCCGCTCCAGGTCGTCGACATCGCGCACCACCAGCCGCAGAAGATAGTCCGAGCCGCCGGTCATCAGATAGCATTCCACCACTTCGGGCACGGTCGAGATGGCGGTCTCGAACGCCGTCAGCGAGGCCTCGGCCTGGGACGACAGGGTCACCGTCACAAAGACGCTGATCGGCAGGCCGACGGCGCGTTCATTGATGATGGCGGCATAGCGGCTGATCACGCCCTCGCTCTCCAGCGCCCGCAGCCGGCGCAGGCAGGCGCTCTCGGACAGGTTCACCGTCCGCGCCAGATCGGCGTTGGTCATGCGGCCGTCCGCCTGCAGCGCCCGGATCATCTTTCGGTCGGTATCGTCGAGGGCAACGGCGGAAATCGTCTTCATTAAGGCCCTCGTTCGCAGATTCTGCGAGTGTATGGCGTTCAGTCTCTGAAAAGAACAGGAACCTGCGGTCAAACCGCCGCTAGATTGCCGCACGAAGCGAGGTGGCCGCAGAGCCGGCCCGCATCCCCTCTGGAACAGGAAACTCCCATGCGCGTCGGCGTCCCCAAGGAAATCAAGAAGAACGAACACCGCATCGGCCTGACGCCGACGGCGGTGCGCGAATACGTCGCCCACGGCCACACCGTCTCGATCGAGACCGGCGCAGGCCTCGGCGCGGGCTTCACCGACGCGGACTACAAGAAAGCCGGTGCGAAGATCGTCGCCGATGCGAAAACCGTCTTCGCCGACAACGACATGATCGTGAAGGTCAAGGAGCCGCAAAAGGTCGAGTGGGAGATGCTCCGCGAGGGCCAGATCCTGTTCACCTATCTGCACCTGGCCCCGGACCCCGAGCAGACCAAGGGTCTGCTGGCCTCGAAATGCGCCGCCATCGCCTATGAGACCGTCACCGACGACCGCAAGGGCCTGCCGCTGCTGGCCCCGATGTCGGAAGTCGCCGGCCGCATCGCCGTCTTCTCGGCCGCCGAAACCTTGCTTAAGCACAACGGCGGCATGGGCCTGCTGTTCTGCGGCGTTCCGGGCGTGGCCCCGGCCCGCGTTCTCGTGCTGGGTGGTGGCGTCGTCGGCCTGAACGCGGCGCGCATGGCTATGGGCCTCGGCGCCGAGGTCGTGGTGCTGGAACGCTCGATCCCGCGCATGGCCTATATCGACGAAGTGACCCAGGGTCGCGTCATCACCCGCTATTCCTCGATCGGTGCAATCGAGGAGGAACTGGTCAAGGCCGACGTCATCGTCGGTGCGGTTCTGGTCCCGGGTGCCGAGGCCCCCAAGCTGATCAAGCGCGAGCACCTGAAGCAGATGAAGCCCGGCTCGGTGCTGGTCGACGTCGCCATCGACCAGGGCGGCTGTTTCGAGACCAGCCACGCCACCACCCACGAGGACCCGACCTATGTCATCGACGGCGTGGTGCACTACTGCGTCGCCAACATGCCGGGCGCGGCCCCGCGCACCTCGTCTGAAGCCCTGAACAACGCCACCCTGCCGTTCGGCCTGGCCCTGGCCAACAAGGGCCTCGAGGCGCTGAAGCAGAACCCGCACCTGGCGCGCGGCCTGAACGTGCTGAAGGGCGAGATCACCTATCCGGCGGTGGCCGAGGCGCTGGACATGCCGTGGAGCGATCCGTTCGGGGTGTGGGCGAAGGGGTAACGCGCCTGAGGGCATTCGACCTCAGACCCTGATGGATATTCCGGTGGGCGCGGTGTCGATCTGGCGTTCGAGGTCGGCCTGCGCCTTGTCGGCCTCCTTCCAGTCATCATCGCTGGGCGGACGCACGGCCGAATGGGACTCGAACCGGATGTCTTCGCGAGCCTTGCGAAGACCCCTGACCAGGCTCTTCACCTGATCGAAGAAGCCAAGATCGGCACCGGCCACAGCCTCCATCCCGGTCAACCGGCCGATCGAACGATCCTGGAACTCCGCGCTCGCGGCGGCGGCGTAGGCCTGCTGCGCGCGGTGAGCCTCGGCGTCGGGGTTGGAGAGGGTCCCGTGATCAACCGGCGGCGAAGCTTCGGCTGGTGGTGCCTCGGCCGAGGAAGACGAACCCTCTCGGGCGTCGGCGATCTGGCGGCGGATCAGGGCCATGTCGCCGGACGACACATTGCGGCCTCCGGCGTCCTGATAGGCCTTCACCGCGGCCTTGAGCTCCTTCGCCAGCTCGGCCGCCAGTTTCAACGCCGAGCGGGGGTCGGCCTTGACCATCAGACTGAGAGTCCGCATCCGCTCGGTGACGCCCTGCATCCGGCGCGACGCCATCTCCTTGCGCATCGCCTGAGCGGCCTCGCGTGGATCGCCAAACGTGAAGGAGGCGGCGATTTTCGAGGCGTCGTCGCGCCCTGTGCCGGCCGGGGGCCGCGACAGTTTGATCAACGTCGGAGCCGCGTTCGCGGCGTTGATGGCAGAGATCATTCTGATCCCCCGTTGAATTCCGGAGACCACCGGTATCCGGTCCGGACTTTCCATATGCTTAAGTCCCTGAGCCCTCGCGTGCGGCTGCGCCTGTAAATCGCCGCGCTTTTCCTACATAAGCCGGCGATGAAGTTTCTCGACCAGGCCAAGATCTACATCCGCTCCGGCAACGGCGGGGCGGGCTGCGTCTCGTTCCGACGCGAAAAATTCATCCCGAACGGCGGGCCGGACGGCGGCGACGGCGGTCATGGCGGCAACGTCTGGATCACCGCGGCCGACGGGCTGAACACCCTGATCGACTTCCGCTACCAGCAACATTTCAAGGCTCCGACCGGCACCCACGGCATGGGCCGCCAGATGCACGGGGCCAAGGGCGAGGACGTCATCCTGAAGGTCCCGGTCGGCACCCAGGTGCTGGACGACGACAAGGAGACGGTGCTGCTGGACATGGACTATGTCGGCAAGACCGAGATGCTGCTGAAAGGCGGCAACGGCGGCTGGGGCAATGTCCATTTCAAGGGGCCGTCCAACCAGGCTCCCAAATACGCCAATCCGGGCCAGGAAGGCCAGGAGCGCTGGATCTGGCTGCGGCTGAAGCTGATCGCCGACGTCGGTCTGGCCGGCCTGCCCAATGCCGGCAAATCGACCTTCCTCGCCGCCGCCAGCGCGGCGCGGCCCAAGATCGCCGACTATCCCTTCACCACCCTCGTGCCCAATCTGGGCGTGGTCGACCTGTCCGAGACCGAGCGGTTCGTCATCGCCGACATTCCGGGCTTGATCGAGGGTGCCTCGGAAGGGGCCGGCCTCGGCACCCGTTTCCTCGGCCATGTCGAGCGCTCGGGCTGTCTGATCCACCTGGTCGACGGCACCCAGGACGACGTCGCCGGCGCCTGGCGGACCATCCGCCACGAACTGGAGGCCTATGGTGCCGGCCTGGCCGACAAGGCCGAGGTCCTGGCCCTGAACAAGATCGACGCCCTGACCCCCGAGGCGCGTGAGGAGAAGGCGGCAGAACTGGAAGCCGCCGCCGGGCGTCGTCCGATGCTGGTGTCCGGCGTCTCGGGCGAAGGCGTCACCGAACTGCTGCGCGCCGCCTGGACCGAAGTCCGCAAGGACCGCGGCGAGATCGCCCCGGCCGAGGAAGACGAGACCGTGATGGAGACCCCTGGCGGCTGGGCTCCCTGATGCGCGACGGCGAGCCCCGGTCCGCACGGGCGATCGCCGACGCCCGCCGCATCGTTCTCAAGATCGGCTCGTCCCTGCTGGTCAACAGCCGGACCGGCACCGTCGACCACGCCCGTCTGGAGGGGCTGGCCGGGCGCGTCGCCGGATGGATTACGCAGGGAAAACAGGTGCTGGTCGTCTCGTCCGGCGCGGTCGCCCTTGGCGCGCGACGGCTCGGGACCCGCGGGGTCGGCCTTGAGGGCAAACAGGCGTCTGCGGCGGTCGGCCAGTCCCTGCTGATGGCGGCCTGGGCCTCGGCCTTTGAACCCCACGCGCGGATCACGGCCCAGATCCTGCTGACCCGCGACGATACCGAGACCCGGCGACGGTGGCTGAATGCCCGCGCCACGGTCGGCTCCCTGCTCGACCTCGGCGTGGTGCCGGTGGTCAACGAGAACGACACGGTCGCCACCGAAGAGATCCGCTACGGCGACAATGACCGGCTGGCGGCACGCGTGGCCCAGATGATCGGCGCCGACCTGCTGATCCTCCTGTCCGATGTCGACGGCCTCTACAGCGCCGATCCGCGGTCGGACCCCGCGGCGGTCCATATTCCGCATGTCGAAACCCTGACACCCGAGGTCGAGGCCATGGCGACCGGCCCGAACACAGCGGCGGGGATGGGGACCGGCGGCATGGCCACCAAGCTGATGGCCGCCCGGATCGCCGCGGACGCCGGCTGCGCGACCCTGATCGCCGCCGGGCGGTCGATGGAGGCCGGCGTGACCTTCGGCACCGAAACGCGCGGCACGCTGATCGAGCCCGCCACGACGGTGAAGGCGGCCTATAAGCAATGGATCGGCGGTTCGCTGGCACCGCAGGGCGGACTGGTCGTCGATCCCGGCTGCGCCCGCGCCCTGCTGGAAGGGAAGTCCCTGCTGGCCGTCGGACTCGTGTCCGCCAACGGGGCCTTCGGCAAGGGCGATCCGGTCGCAATCCTCGACGACACCGGAACCGAGATCGCCCGCGGCCTCGTCCGCTATGATGCCGCGGACCTGTCGAAAGTCATCGGCGTCCGTTCCGCCGACCTGGCCACCGCGCTCGGCTATGAGGGCGGTCCGGTCGTGGTCCATGCCGACGATCTGGCACTGCGTCGGACCTGAGGTCTTTGAAACCGGCCGTGGCGGTGCGACCCTGACGGCATGACCCCGTCCGTCGACCCTTCCCCTGCGACCCCGTACGACCGCCTCGAGACCGATATGCGGGCCATGGGTCGCCGGGCCAGCGCGGCCGCCCGCGCCCTGTCGCTTGCCGGAGCGGAGACCCGCACGCGCGCTATCCTGGGCATGGCGGAGGCGCTGCGGGCGCACTCCCATCTGGTGCTGGCGGCCAATGCCGCCGACCTGGATGACGCACGGGCCGGAGGCATGGCGACGGCCCTGATGGACCGGCTCGCGCTGGACGCGAACAGACTGGACGGAGTCATCGCCGCCCTCGCGTCGATCGCCGCCATCCCCGATCCGGTCGGGGTCGAAACCGCCCGCTGGACACCGCAGAACGGCCTCGACATCGCCCGCATCCGCACCCCGATCGGGGTTCTGGCCGTCATCTATGAGAGCCGGCCCAACGTCACCGCCGACGCCGCGGCCCTTGCTGTGCGCGCCGGCAATGCCGTGATCCTGCGCGGGGGTTCGGAAGGCCTGCGCTCCAACCTCGCCATCCATGCCGCCCTCGTCGAGGGGCTGGAAAAGGCCGGCCTGTCGTCCGACACGGTACAGATCGTCGCCACCCGCGACCGCGCGGCCGTCGGTCATATGCTGACGGGTCTGGACGGATCGATCGACCTCTTGATCCCGCGCGGCGGACGCTCGCTGGTCGAACGGGTCAAGGCCGAGGCTCGGGTGGCGGTGCTGGGACATCTGGAAGGGGTCAACCACGTCTATGTCCACGCCAGCGCCGACCCGGACATGGCGCGGGCGATTGTGCTGAACGCCAAGATGCGGCGCGTGTCGGTCTGTGGTGCCGCCGAGACCCTGCTGGTGGACCGCGCCATCGCCGCCGGCCAGTTGCCGTTGATCGCCGATGACCTGACGGCCGCGGGCTGCGCCTTGCGCGGCGACCCTGCGACCTGCGCCCTGGTTCCGCAGGCCAGCCCGGCCGGGGCGGCGGACTGGAGCACGGAATATCTCGAACCCATTCTCGCCATTCGGGTGGTCGAAGACCTGAACGGCGCGATCGACCACATCGCGCGCTACGGCTCCGGCCACACGGAGGCAATCGTGGCGGCCGAGGACCGGGCGATCGAGCGTTTCCTGGCCGAGGTCGACGCCGGGATCGTACTGGCCAACGCCTCGACCCAGTTCGCCGACGGCGGCGAGTTCGGCTTCGGCGGCGAGATCGGCATCTCCACCGACCGCCTGCATGCCCGCGGGCCGGTCGGGGCCGAACAGTTGACCAGCTTCAAATATGTCATCCGGGGGACAGGCCAGGTCCGGCCGTAAGGCATCGCGGCGCGGCCCTGTGGTCTGGCCGGACTCCGTGCACCGGCCCTCGCGCCGGCTTCACCGGTTGATCACAGGCGACACGGCCTGTTCCGGCGTGTTAGCTCCCTTGTGAGCATAAGTCCCCGCGAGTCCCGCCGCCTTGTCCTTCTTCCATGCCGGTCCCGCGCCGAAAGCCCAGGGGCCTCGCCCCGGAGCCCTGCGTGACGGTCTGGACCTGCAGCCCGGCATGGCGGTCGGTCTGTTCGGGGGCTCGTTCAATCCGGCCCATGACGGCCACGCCCATGTCGCCGAGACCGCCATGCGGCGACTGGGGCTGGACCGTGTGGTCTGGCTGGTGTCGCCCCAGAACCCCCTGAAGGACGCCCGCGACAGTGCGCCCCTGGCCGACCGCATGGCTTCGGCGCGGGCGGCGGCGAAACTGGCGGCCGACGGTCGCGCCATGATCGTCTCGGACTTCGAGACCCGCGCCGGAACGCAGTGGACCGTCGACACCCTCCGGACCCTGACCGCCCGCCATCCCGGAGTGCGCTTCGTCTGGCTGATGGGGTCGGACAATCTGGCGAGCTTTCACAGATGGCGGGGCTGGACCGACATCATGCGGATGATGCCCATGGCGGTCATCGCCCGGCCGGGCAGCCAGCTGGACAGCCGCACCGCACCCGCCGCCGCCCGCTTTGCCCCGGCGCGGATCCCGGCGGCCCGGGCACGCCTGCTGCCCGAGCTCGAAGCCCCCGCCTGGACCTATCTCACCGCACCGCTGAATCCGCGGTCGTCGACCGCGCTGCGGGCTGCGCGTGACGCCGCTGCGCATTTGTGATAGGCTTCCGCTTTAGTAATCTCTCCGGAGCCTTCCGCTGACCCCCTCGCCCGCGCACGACGCGCAAGACGCCGTTTCCAACACGGCGCACGAGATGGACGAATTCGAACCCATCCGCTCCGAAGACGGGTCACCGATCGATGGGCCACAGGCACCGCTTCCCGTCGGCTCCACCGATCTGGAGCAGGTCATCCTGTCGCGTCTCGACGACGACAAGGCCCAGGACATCGTCCTCATCGACCTGAAGGGCAAAAGCCCGATGGCCGACACCATGATCATCGCCTCCGGGCGGTCGCACCGCCATGTCGGAGCCCTCGCCGACCATCTGCAGCGCGCGATGAAGGAACAGGGTCTGGGCAAGGTCAAGGTTTCGGGCCTGCCGCATTGCGACTGGGTGCTGCTGGATGCGGGGGACGTCATCGTTCACCTGTTCCGTCCCGAGGTGCGCGCCTTCTACAACATTGAAAAGATCTGGTCGGTCGAGAGCGGCCACCGCGTCGACGCGCGCGCCTGATTTCCTGATCCCGAAGTTCTGACCCCATGAAGCTGGCCGTCATCGCCATCGGCAAGCCGGGGCGAGGACCCGAGGCCGTGCTGGCGGCCGACTATGC
The DNA here is from genome assembly GCA_965284375.1 of Caulobacteraceae bacterium. Taxonomy (GTDB): domain Bacteria; phylum Pseudomonadota; class Alphaproteobacteria; order Caulobacterales; family Caulobacteraceae; genus Brevundimonas. Next base: position 2,804,166 of record OZ260074.1, on the reverse strand, counting down.
CGAGCGCGCGACCCTGGCCGGTCGGGTGCTGGGGCTGGGTCCGCTCGAGCTGATCGACCTCGAGCCGCGCAAGGCCGGCAAGGCACCCGAGGCCGAACTGATCCTCAAGGCCGCCGAGGGCGCGCATCTGATTGCCTGCGACGAACGGGGCAGGACCTTCTCGAGCCGGGCGTTCGCCGAACATATCGCCCTGCTTCGCGACCGGGGCGAGCGGCGGCTGGTGTTCGCCATCGGCGGTGCCGACGGCCTGGACGAAAGCGTGCGCGCCGTCGCCGGGTCGACCCTGGCCTTCGGGCCCCAGACCTGGCCGCACGCGCTGGCGCGGGCGATGCTGGCGGAACAGCTGTATCGTGCCGTGACCATTCTGGCCGGATCGCCCTATCATCGCGACTGATGCGCCCGTTGGTCCTGATCCTGTGTCTGAGCCTGACCGCCCTGCCGGTCGGAGCCACGCCGAGCACGGACGTGGCGCGGCTTCAGGCCGAGTTCCGCGACGAACAGGCGCGCGCCCGCCGCCTGCGCGCCGAGGCCGTCGAGGCCGCGACCGAACTGGCGGGGCTGGAGCGGTCGCTGGGCCAGCTGCGCACCTCGGTCGGCGAGGATGACCGGCTGATCCTGGGCCAGCGCGCCCGCCTGCGTGAGCTCGGCGCACGAGAGGCCGCGCTGGTGACACAGCTGTCGCAGGCGCGCGGTCGTCAGGGCCGGCTGTTGTCGGCGCTGCAGATGATGAGCCGGCGCCCGCCGCCGCCCCTGCTGGTGCCCGCCGACAAGGCGGTCGACACCGTCCGGGCCTCCATCCTGATCCGCGCCATGGCACCCACCCTGCAGGCCCGCGCCCAGGGGCTGGCGGACCGGCAGGCCGAGGTGAACCGGGTGCGGCGCATCGCCGCCCTCAATAGCGAACAGTTGTTCACGACCGAAAGCGCCCGTGGCGACCGGCGCGCCCGTATCGAGGCCCTGACCGCCCGCAAGACCGCGCTTCAGGCCGTGCTCCGGGCCGAGGCCCAGGGCGCGGAACGAGCCGCACGGACCCTGGAGGCCCGGCTGCGCTCGCTGGGGGCCGCCGTGCCGGTCGCTGACGCCGAGGTGACCCAGCCCGCCGCCGCCCGTCTGCCCGCAGGCCGCGCCAGCCTGACCCCGCCTGTCGATGGTGCCCCGTCGCAGCGGTTCGGGCGAGGCTCGACGGGCTGGCGCTGGCGTGCTGACCGCGCCGAGGCCCGGGCCCCCGCCGGGGGCCGGGTCGCCTTCGCAGGGCCGCTCAGCGGCTGGGGTCAGGTGGTCATCCTCGACCTGGGACCCGGCTGGCGCGCCGTGGTTTCGGGCCTGGACGAGACGGTCGTCAGAACCGGAGACCGGGTCGCTGACGGCCAGAGCCTGGGCCGCTCGGGCTCCGACGGCGAAATCGCCTTCGAGCTGCGCCGTGACGAACGGCCGATCGATCCGGCTCCTTGGTTGCGGTAAGGGCTGGTGGCGGATGAACGTCTTGGGTGCGCCGCGGCGACCTGACACCGAAGCCACCAATCACCCCTTCCGCGAAACCGCTTCCCAAGCGGTCATGACGCTGATTTTATCCGCCGACCGCCGATCGGCCACGATTTCGTCGCCGATCGGTCCGTATCTGCATCCGACGCCGCGCTCGCGGTGGCCGGACGCCCGTTGAAAAGAGACCCGATGCGTAAACTGCTTCTGATTGGCGCCGCTGTGGTGACCATGGTCGGCGTGGGAGCCGCTACCGCGGTCGGCCAGACGCCGCGCAACGAAGCCTTCCGCATGCTGGGGCTGTTCGGCGACGTGCTGGGCATTGTCGAACAGGCCTATGTCGTGCCGGTCGACGACAAGAAGCTGATCGAGGCGGCGCTGCAGGGCATGATGACCGCCCTCGACCCCCACTCCAACTATCTGCCGCCCGACGGTTACGGCGACCTGCAGGAGCGCACCTCGGGTGCCTATTCCGGCGTCGGCCTGACCATCCAGTCCGAGGCCGGGCTGGTGAAGGTCATCTCGCCCATGGACGGCGGACCGGCCGCCCGCGCGGGCGTCAACGCCGGTGACGTCATCTCTTCCATCGACGGCCAGAACGCCTCGGGCCTGACGGTCAGTCAGGTGTCCGAAAAGCTGCGCGGCGCGGTCGGTACCTCGGTCAAGGTCACCTTCCTGCGCGACGGCGAGGAGCCCAGAGAGGTCGTCCTGACCCGCGAGGTCATCAAGATCGAATCCGTCACCGGGCGGGTCGAGGGCGATTTCGGCTATCTGCGCGTCTCGACCTTCAACGAGAACACCGGCCGCGAACTCAGCGAGACCATCGTCAGGCTCAAGACCGAGAACCCCGGCATCAAGGGCTATGTGCTGGACCTGCGCAACAACGGTGGCGGTCTGCTGGACGCAGCCATATCCGTGTCCGACGCCTTCCTCGAGCGCGGCGAGATCGTCAGCCAGCGCGGTCGCAAGGCGGATCAGATCCAGCGTTACGCCGCCCGTCCAGGTGACCAGACCGGCGGCCTGCCGCTGGTGGTGCTGATCAACTATGGATCGGCCTCGGCATCGGAGATCGTCGCCGGCGCGCTGAAGGACCATCAGCGGGCCACGCTGGTCGGCCTGACCAGCTTCGGCAAGGGTTCGGTCCAGACCGTCATCCCGCTGCGCGGCGGTGCCGACGGGGCGCTGTCGATCACCACGGCGCGCTATTACACGCCGTCGGGGGCCTCGATCCAGAAGATCGGCATCGAGCCGGATCTCGAGGTGTCGCGCTCGGCGGCCGAGGCCAAGATCGTCTCGCGCTCCAACTTCATCTATTCCGAGGCCGCCTATGCCACGGCGCTTGACGCCTCCATCGGGGCGGAGCGCAAGGGCCCGCACATTCCGCGCGAGGCCCCCGGTGCCGCCTGGCCCGAGGACAAGGACTACCAGCTGGAACGAGCCTTCGACGTCTTGCGCGCCGGCGGCAACCTCGCCCAGCTGGCCGCTGCGCCGGAAGGCATCGTGGTGTCCGAACCTGGTGCGACCCTGGCCGCCGTCGAGCCGGATCCCGCCCCGGAGAACTAGCTCTGACGGGCGTCCTTGCGGGCGTCGCGTCAGGCTTTGTTAACCGACGCCCGGCAGTGTGGTCCTTGAAGGAGTCCGTCTCGCGGACCCCGTATCAAGCGTCCAGTTCTGCCCATGTTCGCCAAACGCCAATCCGTCCTGGCCGCCACCGCCGGAGCGCCCCCGGTGCGCCGCTCGATGCGTGAGCAACTCGCACCGGTGGGCCGCTTCCTCAGCAAGCCACCGGTCGCTGTCGCCGGGGCCGGCCTGCTGCTGCTGGGGGCCGCGGCCCTGTTCATCACCGTGCTGGGCGATCCCCGCGCCGGAGCCCCCTCGGCCCGCGCGGCGCTGAAGCGCGAAGCCCCCGTCGCCGCCCCGGTCCCGACCGGTCTGGAAGCCTTTTCGATGGGAGCCAATGGCTCCTGGCAGGATCTGGCGGCGGACGGCTCCGCGGGCATCGACCCCGCCCTCGCCGGCGAGGCCGTCATCACCCTGCCGAACGGGGCCACCGTGTCAGGCAACGGGGCACCGGTGACCGCGCCGCGCGTCGCTGCCAGCCCCCTGCCCGCCGCGCCCCTCGCCGGTCTCAGCCAGCCCGGACCGAACGGGGCCCTGCCGGCCATCGCCAGCGACGGCCGCGTCCCGGCCCAGGCCTATGCCCGTCCGTTCCGTTCGAATGGCCGCCCGCGCGTCGCCCTGATCGTCGGTGGCCTCGGCCTCAACGCCGTCACCACCCGCGCCGCCATTGAACGCCTGCCCGCCGAGGTCACGCTCAGCTTCGTGCCCTATGCCGAGGGCCTGCAGACCTGGATCGACATGGCCCGTGCCCAGGGTCACGAGGTGATGCTGGAAATGCCGATGGAGCCCACCGGCTATCCCGACAACGACCCCGGCCCCTACACCCTGCTGGCCTCGGGCCAGCCGGCCGATATCACCGCCAAGATGAACTGGCTGCTCGGTCGGGCCACGGGCTATTTCGGCGTCACCAACTATATGGGCGACCGCTTCGCCAGCTCGGACGCCGGCATGAACGCCTTCCTCGGCATCCTGCGCCAGCGCGGCGTGGCCTTCCTCGACGACGGCTCGATGACCCGCCGGCCCGGGGCCTGGGCCCGTGCCAGCGCCAATCGCATCATCGATGAACAACAGACCCCCGCCGCCATCGTGGGCCAGCTGAATGCGCTCGAGGCCCTGGCCAAGGGCAATGGACAGGCGCTGGGCACCGGCTTCAGCTATCCGGTCACGGTCGAGGCCGTGGCCCGCTGGACCGCCGATCTTGACGCCCGCGGCCTGCAACTGGCCCCGGCGTCCGCGATGACGCAGCGGCCGGGAAGGTAGGGCTCTGGTTTTAGAGATTAGGGATTGGAATCAGTTTGGCCACAATCACGTGCCGCGCCCCTTCCCTCCCTAATCCCTAATCCCTAATCCCTGATCCTTATGAAGGACCTCTCCCGCCACCGCCCCAACGTCGGCATCGTGCTGTTCCATCCCGACGGCCGCGTCTGGTACGGCCGCCGCGCCGGGACGGCGGGCGCGCATAACTGGCAGTTCCCGCAAGGCGGCGTCGACAAGGGCGAGGATCTGGAGGTGGCCGCCCGGCGCGAACTGGAAGAGGAAACCGGCGTCACCTCGGCCGAACTGCTCAGCCGCACGGAGGGCTGGATCGTCTACGACTTCCCCGAAATCCTGAAATTGCAGCACGCTCGCGAAGGCCGCAAGCCGTGGGACGGCCAGAAACAGGTCTGGTTCGCCTTCCGCTTCACCGGCGACGAGTCCGAGATCGTGCTGGATCGCCATGATGAAATCGAATTCGATGCCTGGCGCTGGGGCACCCTCAGCGACGCCCCCGACCTGATCGTGCCGTTCAAGCGCGCGACCTACGAGCAGGTGGTGGGCGTGTTCGCGCCGCTGGTCGTCTAGGCCGCGGCTCAGCCCCGTGGCTTGAGCACCCGCTTCGTCGAGGCCGGGTATTTCGCCATCAGGTGCGCCGGCCGGATCGGGCGGGCGACAAACCCGCCGCCGCAGTTGGGGCAGACGCCCTTCAGTGCGCCGTCCACGCAATCGGCGCAGAAGGTACATTCAAAGGTGCAGATGCGGGCCTCGGTGTTGTCGAACGGCAGGTCGCGGTCACAGCATTCGCAGTTGGGGCGGAGCTCGAGCATCTTATCCCCGGATGAGCGGAACTCTAGATTTTGCGTGAAAGAGCCAGTCGCACCAGCCCGAACACGGCCACCATCGCCCAGGCTCCCTCCATCAGCGCGGCGGACAGATTGAAGTCCACGGTCAGCGATCCCAGGATCAGCAGGGCCCCGACAAGGTTCATGACCAGCGCCGGCGCTTGCTTGGGATCCAGCCGACCGGCAGTCGCTCCGGAATAGGCGAGGAGGATCAGAATGACGCCGAGAACACCGGCGGCATCGATCAGGCTCAAGCCGCCGCCACTTCCGAGGCCTGTTCGGCCAGGATGGTCAGGCCGGCGGGGGTCACGTCGGCGAAGCCGCCGTGGACCTCGAACTGGCGACGCGAACCGCCGTCGATGACCGTGACGACGCCTTCGCGCAGGGCGGTCATGAAGGGGGCGTGGTCGGCCAGGACGCCGAAATCGCCCTCGACGCCGGGCGCGTCGACCTGATCAACGAGGCCGTTGAAGACCTCGCGCTCAGGCGACACCAGCGAGAAGCTGAGCTTGCCGGCCATGGATCAGGCCGCCTCGGCGGCGAGCTTCTGGGCCTTCTCGACGGCTTCCTCGATGGCACCGACCATGTAGAAGGCCGCTTCCGGAAGGTGGTCGTATTCACCGGCGACGATGCCCTTGAACGAGCGGATCGTGTCTTCCAGCGAGACGAATTTGCCCGGCGAGTTGGTGAACTGCTCGGCCACGAAGAAGGGCTGCGACAGGAAGCGGCTGATCTTGCGGGCGCGCGAGACGATCAGCTTGTCCTCTTCCGACAGCTCATCCATGCCCAGGATGGCGATGATGTCCTTCAGCGCCTTGTACTGCTGCAGCACTTCCTGGACCGAGCGGGCGACGCGGTAGTGTTCCTCGCCGATGACCAGCGGGTCCATGATCCGGCTGGTGGAGTCCAGCGGGTCCACGGCCGGGAAGATGGCCTGGGCGGCGATGTCGCGGTTCAGAACCGTGGTCGCGTCCAGGTGGGCGAAGGAGGCGGCGGGTGCCGGGTCGGTCAGATCGTCGGCGGGGACGTAGATGGCCTGGACCGAGGTGATCGAGCCCTTCTTGGTCGAGGTGATCCGCTCCTGCAGGTTGCCCATCTCGGTGGCCAGGGTCGGCTGATAGCCCACGGCCGAGGGGATACGGCCCAGCAGCGCCGACACTTCCGAGCCGGCCTGGGTGAAGCGGAAGATGTTGTCGACGAACAGCAGGACGTCCTTGCCCTCTTCGTCACGGAAATATTCGGCCTGGGCCAGGCCGGTCAGGGCGACGCGGGCGCGGGCGCCGGGAGGCTCGTTCATCTGGCCGTAGACGAGGGCGCATTTCGAGCCCTCGGTCGAGCCGCCGTTCTTGGCCGGGTCCACGTTCACGTTGGACTCGATCATCTCGTGATACAGGTCGTTGCCCTCGCGGGTGCGCTCACCCACGCCGGCCAGAACCGAATAGCCGCCGTAGGCCTTGGCGATGTTGTTGATCAGTTCCTGCATGGTCACGGTCTTGCCCACGCCGGCGCCGCCGAACAGGCCGACCTTGCCGCCCTTGGTGTAGGGGCACATCAGGTCGATGACCTTGATGCCCGTCACGAGGATTTCCGACGAGGTCGACTGCTCCTCGAAGCTCGGGGCCTCGCGGTGGATCGGGCGATACATGGTGGTCTTGATCGGGCCCTGCTCGTCGATCGGCGCGCCGACGACGTTCATGATGCGGCCGAGAGTGCCGGGGCCGACCGGGGCGAGGATCGAGGTGCCGGTGTCGATCACGGCCTGGCCGCGCGTCAGGCCTTCCGAGGTGTCCATGGCGATGGTGCGGACCATGTTCTCGCCGAGGTGCTGGGCGACTTCCAGAACCAGGGTGAAGGGCAGGCCGGTCTTCTGGTCGACGTTCTGCGTCTCCAGGGCGTTCAGGATCGCCGGCAGCTGGCCGGTGAACTCGACGTCCACGACGGCGCCGATGACCTGGGCGATCCGGCCCACGCCGGTGCCGGCCGTGACGACCGTGTTTCCGGTCGCTGCGGCGGCGGCCCCCGAAGCGGTCTTGGGAGCCTTCGGAGCGGCGGGCTTCTTGGCGGCGGCGGGTTTTTTGGCGGTGGTGTCGGTCATCGGTTCATTCCGTTCGGAAGGTCTTGTCTGGGCAGGAATCGGATCAGAGGGCTTCGGCGCCGGCGATGATCTCGATCAGTTCGGTGGTGATCTGGGCCTGACGTCTGCGGTTGTAGCTGAGCGTCAGGGCATTGATCAGGTCGCCCGCGTTGCGGGTGGCATTGTCCATGGCACCCATCTGGGCCCCGAAGAAGCTGGCCTGGTTCTCGTACAGGGCGGCCAGGATCTGGGTCGTGATGTTGCGCGGCAGCAGGGTCTCGAGGATTTCCTCTTCCGAGGGCTCGTACTCATAGGTCGCGCCGTTCAGATCGATCGGCGGGGCATCCCCGTCGACGACCGCCGGGATCAGCTGTTTCGGCGTCGGCACCTGGGCGATGACCGACTGGAACCGGCTGTAGAACAGGGTCACGACGTCGGCGTGGCCGGCCTCGAACTCCTCGGCAACCAGGGCCGCGATCGGCTCGGCTGCGGGCAGACCGACGACCTTGTGGTCGCTCATCTCGAAGGTCTTCACCAGCTTGTCGCCGTACAGGCGCGACAGGCCGTCGCGGGACTTGCGGCCCACGGCGATGATGCGGACGTCCTTGCCGGCGGCGATCAGACTGTTGATCCGCTCGCGCGCGGCCCGGATGACGTTGGTGTTGAACCCGCCCGCCAGACCCTTGTCGCCGGTGGCGACGACGACGAGGTGCTTCTGGTCCTTGCCTGTGCCGGCCAGAAGCTTCGGCGCACCGTCACCCGACACACCGGCCGCCAGATTGGCGATCACCGCTGCCATCTTGCGGGCATAGGGACGCGCGCTTTCGGCCTGGTCCTGGGCGCGCTTCAGCTTGGCCGCGGCGACCATGTTCAGGGCTTTCGTGATCTTCTGCGTGGACTTCACGCTTCCGATCCGATTGCGCATTTCCTTGAGGCTGGCCATCCGGGGCTACTCTCTCGCTATCCGGCCGGGCTCAGGCGAACGTCTTGACGAAGGCTTCCAGCACCGACTTCAGCTCGGCTTCGAGCTCGGCGGTAAGGTCCTTCTTGGCGCGGATGCCGTCCAGCAGGCCGGCGTTCGACGACTTGATGCGGGCCAGCAGTTCGCTCTCGAAGCGGCCGATGTCGCCAACAGCGATGCCATCGAGGTAACCGCGCGTGCCGGCGTAAACCGAGACGACCTGCTCTTCCATGGTCAGCGGGCTGTACTGCGGCTGCTTCAGCAGCTCGGTCAGACGGGCACCGCGGGCCAGCAGCTTCTGGGTCGAGGCATCGAGGTCTGAACCGAATTTGGCGAAGGCGGCCATCTCGCGATACTGGGCCAGTTCGCCCTTGATCGAGCCGGCGACCTTCTTCATCGCCTTGGTCTGGGCCGACGAGCCCACGCGCGACACCGAGATGCCGACGTTCACGGCCGGGCGGATGCCCTGGTAGAACAGGTCGGATTCCAGGAAGATCTGGCCGTCGGTGATGGAGATCACGTTGGTCGGGATATAGGCCGAGACGTCGTTGGCCTGGGTCTCGATCAGCGGCAGGGCGGTCATCGAGCCCGAGCCGTAGTCGCCGTTCAGCTTGGCCGAACGCTCCAGCAGGCGGCTGTGCAGGTAGAAGACGTCGCCCGGATAGGCTTCGCGGCCCGGCGGACGGCGCAGCAGCAGGGACATCTGGCGATAGGCCACAGCCTGCTTGGACAGATCGTCATAGACGATCAGGGCGTGCATGCCGTTGTCGCGGAAGAACTCGCCCATGGCCGTGCCCGAGAACGGGGCCAGGAACTGCAGCGGGGCCGGCTCGGACGCCGTGGCGGCGACGACGATGGTGTAGTCCAGGGCACCACGCTCCTCGAGCGTCTTGACGATCTGGGCGACGGTCGAGCGCTTCTGACCGATGGCGACGTAGATGCAGTAAAGCTTCTCGCCTTCGCTGGTGGCGGCGGCGTTGGTGCTCTTCTGGTTCAGGATGGTGTCGATGGCGACGGCGGTCTTGCCGACCTGACGGTCACCGATGATCAGTTCGCGCTGGCCGCGGCCGATCGGGATCAGGGTGTCGATGGCCTTCAGGCCCGTCTGCATCGGCTCATGCACCGATTTGCGCGGGATGATACCCGGTGCCTTGACGTCGACGCGGCGGCGCTCGGTGAACTGGATCGGGCCCTTGCCGTCGATCGGCTCGCCCAGGGGGTTGACGACGCGGCCCAGCAGGCCCTTGCCGACCGGAACGTCCACGATCTCGCCCAGACGGCGGACCTCGTCGCCCTCGGCGATCTGGTTGTCCTGACCGAAGATCACGGCACCGACGTTGTCGCGCTCGAGGTTCAGGGCCATGCCCTTCACGCCGGCCTTGGGGAATTCGATCATCTCGCCGGCCTGGACATTGTCCAGACCGTGGATGCGGGCGATCCCGTCGCCGACCGACAGCACCTGGCCGACGTCGGACACGTCGGCTTCAACGCCGAAGGAGGCGATCTGCGACTTGAGGATGGCCGAGATTTCGGCGGCGCGGATGTCCATGACAGGCTCTCTGTTATCGTCTTGTCAGCGCAGGGGTCAGGCCCGCTGCACTCTTGTTGGTCAGCGCGCTTACGCGCGCTTCAGGGCGAACTTCATCTGGTCGAGCTTGGTCTTCAGCGAGGCGTCGAAAAGCTTCGAGCCGACCTTGACCTTGAGGCCGCCGAGGATCGACGGATCGATGCGGGCGGTCATTTCCGGATCCTTGCCCAGCGAGGTGCGGAGCGCGGTCTGGATGGATTTCATCTGGGCGGGGGTCAGGGCCTGGGCCGAAACCACCTCGGCGGCGACGACGCCGGTCTTCTTCGCATACAGCAGATCGAAACCGGCGATGACGGCGGGCAGGTCGCGTGAGCGACCGTTCTGGCCCAGCAGGCCGAGGAAGTTCCGGGTCACGCCGTTGAACTTCGCCTTGTCGGCGATGGCGACCAGACCCTTTTGCTGGTCCTCGGAGGCGATGACCGGCGAACGGGCGAGGCGGCGCAGGTCCGCGCTCTCGTTCCACGCGGCGCGCAGCGAGGCCAGGTCGGCGCGCACGGCGTCGAGAACGCCTGTCTCGTCAGCGAGGTCAAAGAGCGCCTGTGCGTAGCGCTCGCCGACTTCCGTCGTCCTGTAATCGTCAGCCACTTATAAGGTCCGCGCGGGTTAGCGTTCGGGTTTGCGACCGGCGGCGGAGTGCGCACCGATCAAAGGCCTGAAATGCTTGAAGAAAGCACTTGGGGAGCGCGTCTTGCAACGCACCCTCCGGCTCAGCCGGGCGCCTGATAGCATCGTAACCCCCTGACCGCAACAGAAGGGGTCGGAACGATATCGCCGCAGCGGCGCTGTGGGCCCATGGCCGCGTCGACCTCGAAAAACGTCATCTTCGCCGCGCTCGCAGGCAATCTGGCCATCGCCGTCACCAAACTGGCGGCCGCCCTGCTCACCGGCTCGTCGGCCATGATGAGCGAGGCCATCCACTCCGCGGTGGACACCGGCAACCAGATCATCCTGCTGATCGGTCTGAAGCGGGCGGCCCGGCCGGCCAGCGACAGCCATCCGTTCGGCCACGGCCTGCAACTCTATTTCTACACCTTCGTCGTGGCGGTGCTGATCTTCGGCGTCGGTGCGGTGATCTCGATCCTGCACGGCGTCGAACGGATCCGGCATCCCGGCGAGATCGAGAACCCGTGGATCAACTATGTGGTTCTGGGCCTTTCGGTCCTGTTCGAGAGTGCGTCCTGGCTGGTGGCCCTGCGGGCCTTCAATCGCGAGCGGGAGGGCCGGCCCTTCTTTGCCGCCATTCGCTCGTCAAAGGACCCCACGGTCTTCACCGTCCTGTTCGAGGACACCGCCGCCCTGGCCGGTCTGGTGGTGGCCCTGGTCGGGGTCTTGGCCAGCCACGTCTTCGCCCTGCCGGTGCTGGACGGGGTAGCCTCGGTGCTCATCGGTGTCATCCTGGCCCTGACCGCCGCCTTCCTGGCCTTCGAAAGCCAGAGCCTGCTGACCGGTGAGGCCGCCGACCCGCCGACGCGCGAAGGCATCGCCGAAATCGCGCGCGCCGAGGCCGGGGTGGATGGCCTGAACGACTGCCGCACCATGCATTTCGGCCCGAACGAGATCCTGGTCGCCCTCAGCCTGGACTTCCGCAACGACCTGAGCGCCGGCGACGTCGAGGACACGGTGGCGCGCCTGGAGCACAGAATCCGGGCAGCCTATCCACAGGCCGGCCGCATCTATGTCGAGGCCCAGAGCTTCGTCAGCCACGCGGCCGTGCGTCAGGCTGTGATCGCCGGAGGCGGGGCCGGAGCCCTCGTCCGCGATCTGCCGCCCCCGACCAGGCAGCGCTGACCGGCGGACTGGAACAGCGAGCCCGCGACATCGCGCCGGGCCGCGCGCCATTGCCGCACCCGCGGACGGGACGTTACAAGCACTCACAAAGCCAAGGTCAGGACCGCGCCACCCATGTTCGACAGCATCATTCCCCTACTCTCCGACCCCGCCGCCTGGGCGGCGCTTGTCACGCTGGTCGTGATGGAAGTGGTGCTGGGGATCGACAACCTGATCTTCATCTCGATTCTCTCGAACAAGCTGCCACCCGAACATCGCCAGAAGGTCCGCCGCATCGGCATCTCCCTGGCCCTGATCATGCGTCTGGCCCTGTTGTCGATGATCGCCTGGATCGTCAGCCTCACCGCCCCGGTCTTTACCGTCATGGACAACGCCTTCTCGTGGAAGGACATGATCCTGATCGCGGGCGGCCTCTTCCTGCTGTGGAAGGCGACCAAGGAGATCCACCACAGCGTGGACCACACGCCCAGCCATGAGATGCTGGACAAGAAGGATGTCGTGATCTCGAACGTCGGCTCGGCCATCGTTCAGATCATTCTGCTGGACCTGGTCTTCTCGATCGACTCCATCCTGACCGCGGTCGGCATGACCGATCACCTGCCGATCATGGTCGTGGCCGTGCTGGTCGCCGTTACGGTCATGCTGCTGGCGGCCGATCCGCTGGCGAACTTCATCAATGACAACCCGACCGTGGTGATGCTGGCCCTGGGCTTCCTGCTGATGATCGGCATGGTGCTGATCGCCGAAGGCTTTGGAGCCCACGTGCCCAAGGGCTATATCTACACCGCCATGGCCTTCTCGGCCGCGGTCGAGGGGTTGAACATGGTCTCACGCAAGGCCTCGATGAAGAAGCAGGCCGCTATCGATGCCCGCCAGGCCGCACTGAACAAGGCGGAAACCGCCGAGCCCGGCGTCTGACCATGCGGTTTGTGGCGCTCCTGTTCGTTCTTCTGCTGACGCCTCTGCCGGCGCTGGCACAGACGACAGCGCCCGCCGCGACGCAGGCGGTGCCTCAACCCACGCCGGTGCCGGTCTATGGCTTTGAGGTCGTCCACACCTATCCGCACGATCCGGCCGCCTTCACCCAGGGGCTGGTCTTCCGCGACGGCGTATTGCTGGAAAGCACCGGCCGCTCACCGTCAACGATCCGTAAGGTCCGGCTCGAGGACGGGGTGGTGCTGCAAAGCCGCCCGCTGGACCCGGCCTATTTCGGCGAGGGGCTGACGGTCTTCGGCGATCGCATGCTGACCCTGACCTGGAAGGACGGAAAGGGCTTCATCTGGAACCCCGACAGCCTCCAGCCAGAGGGCGAGTTCGCCTATGCGGGCGAGGGCTGGGGCCTGACGCATGACGCCACCCGGCTGATCTTGTCCGACGGCACGCCCTCCCTGCGCTTCCTGGATCCCGTGACGCTGGCCGAGACCGGGCGCGTGCCCGTGACTCTTCAGGGGCGGCCCCTGGGTCAGATCAATGAGCTGGAATGGATCGACGGCGAGGTTTTCGCCAACATCTGGCAGACCGACTTCATCGTCCGCATCGATCCGGCCACTGGTCGGATCACCGGCGTCATCGACCTGTCAACGCTGATGCCAGACAGGTCGGGAATGGACCAAACCGACGCCGTGCTGAACGGCATCGCCTGGGACCCCGTGGGACGCCGGCTGTTCGTCACGGGCAAGAACTGGCCGAAGCTGTTCGAGATCCGCCTGACCGGGCCGCTGCAGGGCGTTGTGGTCAACAGCCAGCCGCGCGGTTGACCGGCTAAAGGAAGCTGTAGGGATCGACGTCGACGCTCAGCCGCACCGACCCCGGCACCTTCACCCGCGCCAGCCACGCCCGCAGGAAGCCCTGCAGGTCGACGTCCCGATCCGCCCGGACCAGCAACCGCTTGCGCCGCCGCCCCCGCACCAGCGCAAGCGGTGCGTCGGCGGGGCCATAGACCTCCAGCCGTTCGGCATTGGGGATGTTCCCCGCCAGGTCGCGCGCGACCTTCTCCACCGCCGCGGCATTGTCGCTGGACAGGATGATCGCCGCCAGACGGCCGTGCGGCGGCAGGGAGGCGGCCTCGCGCTCGGCCAGTTCGGCCTCGACGAAGGCGTCACGATCGCCCGCCGCGAGCGCCATCAGCACCGGATGGTCGGGCGTCCAGGTCTGCAGGATGGCCCGGCCCGGCTTGTCGGCCCGGCCCGCGCGCCCTGTGGCCTGGGTCAGCAGCTGGAAGGTCCGCTCGGCCGCGCGCAGGTCGCCCCCGCGCAGGCCGAGATCGGCGTCGACCACCCCCACCAGCGTCAGATGCGGGAAATTGTGCCCCTTGGCCGCGGCCTGGGTCGCCACCAGAATATCGATCTCGCCCGCGGCCATCCGCTGGATCAGGGCCCGGGCGGATTTCGCATCCGGGGCCGTGTCGCTGCTGAACACCGCCGTCCGCGCCTGCGGGAACAGCTGGCGCACCTCCTCCTCGACCCGTTCAACGCCCGGGCCGACAGAGACCAGCGAGTCCTCGGCCCCGCAGGCCGGACACTGTTTCGGCCGGATCATTGAGAAGCCGGTCAGGTGGCAGATCAGCCGCCCGGTGTAACGATGCTCGACCAGCCAGCTGTCGGTATCGGGCGCGGTCAACCGATGGCCACAGACCCGGCACAGCACCACCGGTGCATAGCCCCGCCGGTTCAGGAACAGCAGGGTCTGCTCGCCGCGGGCAAAGGTCTCGCCGATCGCTTCGCGCAAGGGCTGCGACAGCCATGTCTGGGGATCAGGCGGATTCTGGCGCAGGTCCAGCAACGATATGTCGGGCAGCACCGCCGCCCCGTGCCGTGCCGCCAGCTTCAGCCAGCCGTAACGGCCCTGGTGGGCATTCCACAGCGTCTCCAGCGAGGGCGTGGCCGAGGCCAGCACCACCGTCGCCCCCTCGATCCGCGCCCGCGCCACAGCCAGGTCGCGGCCGTGATAGACCAGCCCCTCTTCCTGTTTGAACGACCCGTCGTGCTCCTCGTCGACCACCACCAGCCGCAGGTTGGCGTAAGGCAGAAAGAGGGCCGACCGGGCACCGACCACGATATTGCAGCGCCCGGCGATGACCGCCTCCCAGACCTGACGCCGGCGCGGCGGGGCGACGCCCGAATGCCATTCCGCCGGCGCCGCACCGAACCGGTCGGAGATGCGGGCGATCAGGGCCTGGGTCAGGGCAATTTCGGGCAGAAGGATCAGGATCTGCGCCGTCGGATCAGCCTTCAGCGTCCGCGCCGCCGCCTCCAGATAGGCCTCCGTCTTGCCCGATCCCGTCACCCCGTCGAGCAGGAAGGGCGCGAAGCCGCCTTTCACCGTCGCCTCGGCCATCTCATGCGCCGCCGCCGCCTGATCGGGGTTGAGCGTTGCCGGGGCATGATCGGGATCGGGCGCGTCAAAGGCCGCGACCGCCTCGATCTCGATGATCTCCAGCACGCCTTCGTCGACCAGCCCCTTGACCACGCCCGAGGACACCTTCGCCGCCCGCGCCAGATCCGGCCCTGGCATCGAACGCTGGCCCAGCACCTCCAGGACCGTCGCCCGCGCCGCCGTCGGGCGGGCGGGAGTCCGGTCGCCGACCCGGCGCACCCGCCGCTCGGGCCGGGGCCGGGGCGCACGCAAGCCCTTCAGCGCCGTCGCCGCCATCTCGCCGGGGGGGCTCAGCGTCCAGCGCGCGGCCCATTCGACGAAATCCATGGTGCGCTCGGGCAGGCGCGGATCGTCCAGCACATGGTCGATCGCCTTCAGCCGCCGGTTAGATCCCGTCGTTTCGCGCGCCTCGGACACGATGCCCCGTATCAGTCGGGGCCCCAGCGGCACGGCGACCTGGTCGCCGCGCGCGACGTCCAGTCCCTCGGGCACCTCGTAGTCGAAGGCCTCGGACACCGGCAGGGGAATGAGGACGCTGGCGACTTTCACCGCGAGGCCCGCTCCGCTAGAGAGACGCGCATGAAACTCTTTCTCGACACAGCCGACGTCGCCGTCATCAGGGACATGGTCCCCACCGGCATGGTGGACGGCGTCACCACCAATCCCTCGCTGATCGCCAAATCCGGTCGCAACATCGCCGAGGTCATCGCCGAGATTTGCGCCCTCGTCGAGGGGCCGATCTCCGCAGAGGCCGTAGCGACCGATTTCGAGACCATGGTGAAGGAAGGCGACAAGCTCGCCGCCATCGCCCCCAACGTCGTGGTGAAACTGCCCCTGACCTGGGACGGGCTGCGCGCGGCGCGGGCATTCGCCGACAAGGGGATCCGGACCAACGTCACCCTGTGTTTCTCGGCCGCCCAGGCCATGCTGGCCGCCAAGGCCGGTGCCACGTTCATCTCGCCCTTCGTCGGCCGACTGGAGGACCACGGTGCCGACGGCATCGGCCTGCTGGAGGAAATTCGGGTGCTGTACGACGTGCACGGCTTCGACACGCAGATTCTGGCCGCGTCGCTGCGCAATCCGAACCACGTCAGCGCCGCCGCCGTCGCCGGCGCCGACGCCGCGACTCTCCCGGCCGACGTTTTCAAGGCCTTGGTCAAGCACCCGTTAACCGACAAGGGGCTTGATGCCTTCCTGGCGGACTGGGGCAAGACGGGCCAGTCCATTCTGTAGATATGCCTCGAGGAGAGGTTTGTGAGCGTTTCGCCTGACCTCTCGTCCAAGCCGGAAGAGCCTCACTGGCCGGAGATCCGCGCCTGGCTGCAGGCCAACCCGCGGTTCCTGCTGGACGATCGCTCCCTGCTGGAAGAGGTCGGTCTCAAACCCCACGGGCGCAATGTCGTGGAGTTCGGCCGCGCCGCCCTGACCCGGCTGGAAGAGGTCGCCGAGCGGGAAGCCGACGCCCGAAAGCGTATTGAATCCATCGCCAGGGCCAATTTCGCCGCCCAGACCCAGACCCATGTCGCCGCCCTCGATCTGATGGAGGCGCGCAACCCCTCCGATCTCGCCCGCCGCCTGGATGCCGTGGCGCAGGGGCGGTTTGGCCTGGCCGGGGCCGCCATCGCCCTGGAAAAGCCGGGCGGCGTGCCGTTCGGCTGGCGCGGACTCGAGGCAGGTGGTGTCGACGATCTGCTGGGCGAGCACGGCCTGACCTGGCTGGGCCCCAATTTCGAGGGGCTGAACCTGTTCGGCGCGTCCGAGGCCGACGTGAAGTCGGTCGCCCTGATCCGTATGGCCCCACAATTCCCCGGTGCCGAGGTCCCGGCGCGCCATGCCCTCTGTGCCTTTGGCTCGCCCGAAGAAGACGGCTTCGCCCCGACCATGGGCTGCGAGCTGGTGGCCTTCATAGCCCGGGTGGTGGAACGGACCGCCGAACGATGGCCGATTCTCAGCTGAAGGGGGCCCGGTTGACCGCCGACGAGGCCCTGTCGACCTGGCTCGAGCATCTGGCTCACGAGCGCCGGATGGCCGCCAATACGCTGGAGGCTTACGGCCGTATCGGCCGACTGTATCTGGCCTTCCTGCAGCGCCATCGCGGCGAACCCCAGCGTCTCGCCGATCTGGGCACCGTGTCCGCCGCCGAAGTCCGCGCACACCTGGCCGAGCGGCGCAGCGGCGATCATCCGCTGGCCGCCCGATCGATCAGCCAGACGTTATCGGCCATCCGCGCCTTCCACGCCTTCCTCGACCGCCGCTGCGCCACGCCGGCCCCTCAGCTGGCCCTCGTGCGGGGGCCACGGATCAAGGCGTCCCTGCCCCGCCCCGTCAGCGAGGACCAGGCCCGCGGCCTGATGCAGGAGCCTGAGGCGGACCCGGACAGCCCGCCCTGGGAGGCCGCGCGCGATCGCGCCGTCCTGACCCTGCTCTATGGATGCGGCCTGCGGATTTCGGAGGGCCTGTCCCTGACCCGCGCCGATGCGCCGGTTCCCGAGACCCTCCGGATCACCGGCAAGGGCGGCAAGACGCGGCTGGCTCCGGTTCTGCCGGTCGTCCAGTCGGCCGTGGACGCCTATCTGGCGCTGCAGCCGTTTCCACTGGCACCGGAGGACGCCCTGTTTCGCGCGCGGCGCGGCGGACCGCTGACGCCGCGCCACGTCCAGGCCATGGTGCAGCGCCTTCGGGGCCGGCTGGGCCTGCCCACCTCGACCACGCCCCATGCCCTGCGCCACAGCTTCGCCACCCACCTGCTCGGTGCCGGAGCCGACTTGCGAGCCATCCAGGAACTGCTGGGCCACGCCAGCCTGTCGACGACCCAGAAATACACGGCGGTCGACGCCAGACACCTGCTTGAATCCTATTCCGCCGCTCACCCGCGGCGCTGACGGCCATGGGCTGGTCAGGGTCCGCCGCGCGGGCCTACAGTGTGGTCCTGTTCGCCGGGGGGACGGCGCGGAGCGTGAACGGCATGGCAGGCGTCGACCGTCGAGTATTGCTGGCCGGACTGGGCGCGCTCGGCCTCACCGGCCGACCGACCTTCGCGCAGGACGCCGGGGAACAGCCCGCTGAAAACCAGCCCATCCAGCTGCTCAGCAATCTGTTCACCCGCGTCGGTGCAGCAGTCTTTGTCGACGGACACGGCCCCTTCACCTTCGTGATCGATACCGGAGCCGGTACCACCTCGATCGCTGACACCCTCGCGGACCGGCTGGGCCTGAGGGCAACGCCGCCCGTCCTTGTCCACGGCATTACCGAGGCCAGAATCACGCGCAGCGTGGCGGTCGACCGGTTGCAGCTGAGCGGGCTGGGCTTCCGCGGCCTGACCTGCCCGGTATTCCCGCGCGATCAACTAGGGGCGGACGGTCTGATCGGCCTCGACGTGCTGGATCGTTTCCGCTTGAAATTCAACGTCGTGCGCCGCTCCGCCACTCTGAATGTGCGGGGCGTCACCGTCCTGATGGGCGGCGACATGGTCACCGGCTCGCGCATGCGCCGGGAGGGCATGCGCTCGGTCCGGGGTCGGTTCGGCCAGATGATCATGACCCGGATCAGCGTGGACGGTCAGCCGACGTCAGCCTTCATCGACAGTGGCGCCCAGTATTCGATCGGCAATCAGGAACTGCGGCGAGCGGTCTCCGCCCGGCGTGCCGACGGCGGACGCGCGGCCCGGGAAGTACCGATCTATGGCGTCACGGGTCAGAGCCTCAGCGCGGACCTGGCCATGGTCGATGATCTGAGATTCGGCCCCCAGCGGCTCGGGGCCACGCCCATGCTGTTCGCCGACCTGCACTGTTTCGAGACCCTGGGCCTGTCGGGGCGGCCAGCCATGCTGATCGGCGCGGACCTGCTGGGCCGGTTCCGGGAAGTCACCCTGGATTTCCCGGCCAATCTCGTCACCTTCGAAGGCCTTCGCCGCCAGACACCGGGCCGTCTCGTCATCCCCGGTGCATGACGGCCGGCCTGCTCAGGCCTGCATCGTCCAGCCCTCGACGCCCATGGCCGCCTGTTTGACGGCTTCAGAGCGCGTCGGGTGCGGATGGCAGACGCGCGCGATGTCTTCCGAAGACCCGCCGAAGGCCATGGCCACGCAGGCCTCGCCGATCATCTCGCCGGCCTGCGGCCCGAGGATGTGAACCCCCAGAATCCGGTCGGTCGCGGCGTCGGCCAGCACCTTAACGAAGCCGTCCGTCTCGTGGTTGATCTTGGCGCGGCTGTTGGCGGTGAACGGGAATTTCCCGGCCTTGTAGGCCACGCCCTCGGCCTTGAGCTGGTCCTCGGTCTTGCCGACCCAGGCCACTTCAGGCGCGGTATAGACCACGCTGGGCACCAGATTGTAGTCGACGTGACCCGCCTTGCCCGCGATCAGCTCGATCACCGCCACGGCGTCTTCCTCGGCCTTGTGCGCCAGCATCGGGCCATAGGTGACGTCGCCCATGACCCAGACGCCCTCAGCGACCTTGAAGTGGTCATTGACCAGGAATCCACGCTTGTCAGCCGCGATCCCGACCGTCTCCAGCCCGAGGCCTTCGGTGTAGGGGCGACGCCCGATGGCGACCAGGACCACGTCGGCTGTCAGCGTATCGGCGGCTCCGCCCGCCGAAGGCTCGACCGTCAGTTCGACGCCGTCCTTCCCGGTCTTCGCCGCCGTCACCCTGGTGCCCAGCCTGAAGGTCATGCCCTGCTTGGTCAGCACGCGCTGGAAAGCGGTGGCCAGGTCCTTGTCCATTCCGGGCGAGATACGGTCCAGGTATTCGACCACGGTGACCTGGGCACCCAGTCGACGCCAGACCGAGCCCAGTTCCAGGCCGATGATTCCGGCCCCGACGACGATCAGATGTTTCGGTACGGCGGGTAGCGACAGGGCACCGGTCGAATCCACCACCCGGTCCGCCTCGAAGGCCACGCCAGGCAGCGGCGTCGGCTCGGATCCGGTGGCGATGACGATGTCCTTTGCGGTCAGCAAGGTCTTTGAGCCGTCGGCGGACGTGACCTCGACCTGACCCTTGCCCGCGATGCGGCCGCGACCCCGGATCCAGTCGACCTTGTTCTTCTTGAACAGGAATTCGATGCCCTTGGTCAGGGCGTTCACGCTGTCCTGCTTCTGGCTCATCATCTGGGCCAGGTTCAGCGTCGGCGCTCCGACCTCGATGCCCAGGGTCGGAAACTCCCGGGTCACCGCCTCGAACAGTTCCGACGCGTGCAGCAGGGCCTTGGACGGCATGCAGCCGACGTTCAGGCAGGTCCCGCCGAGGGTCTCGCGTATTTCGACACAGGCTGCCTTGAGTCCCAGCTGGCCGGCGCGGATGGCCGCGTTGTAGCCACCGGGTCCTCCGCCGATGATGACGACGTCATAGGTGCTGGAAGGGGCGGCGTCGGCCATGGTGTATCTCGGTCTGATCGTGGGCGGGGGAGAGCGCGCGGAACCTGACGGCGCCGCCCGCGAGCGTCAACCGCGCCGCCGCATATAGGCTCCCGAACGCGCCTTCGACAGCCGTCAGAAATTCAGCTGGCCGGCGGTCCGCTTGCGCCGGACCCGACGGCTGGCGACCGCGACCAGCACGCCCAACACGAACAGGGCCCCCAGGACCAGCCAGACCGTATCGATCGGCAGGCCGTTGATACCGTCAGGGGCGGCCATGCTGGTGGGGCCGCTGGACCGGGCGCCGACGTCCGCCCCGCCCGGCCGGCCCATGGCCAGCCTCAGGACGACATCGGCGGCAAAGCCCAGGAAATAGGCGATGGCTGCGCGCGCATTGCCCGCCCCCAGCATCACAGCGGCGACGACATAGAGACCGACCGCGCCGGCCCAGAGCGCCCAGACCGGCAGGAAGCCGAACAGGTCCCCGCCTGCAGACGCTTCGGCACCGACGCGGGCGGTGGCCACGTCAGGCGCGGCCCCTTCCAGCATGGGTGACAGGAACGGCCAGGCCAGCCACCCGGCATAGCCGAGCACCACCAGAACCACGATCAGACGCAACAGCTTCATGTCGACCCTCCCGGCCCCCGGATTAACCTTTACACCGGTCCGGGGAATTGAAGAAGGAGACCGGCTTCAGACCGCGCTGGGCAGGGTGATCGAGACTTCCGCGCCTTCGCCCGGCGCGCTGTCGATGGACAGGACCCCGCCCGACTGGCGCGAAAAGGCATAGGCCTGGGACAGGCCGAGACCCGCCGCGCCCTCGCGCGTGGTGAAGAAGGGCTCGACCGCGCGCGCGGCGAGATCGCGGTCCATGCCCGGACCACTGTCGCGGACGCTGAGCCGCACACCGCCCTCAAGCAGGGTCTCCAGCCGCACGGCGACCGAGCCCTGGCCGGCGACGGCGTCGACGGCGTTCCGCGTCAGGCCGCTGACCGCGCCCTCGAAGGCGACGGGATCCAGCCGGACCAGCGCCTCGACGGTCGGTCCCTCGATCATCAGATCGATGCCCGGTCCGGCCATGGCCCTCAGCCGGGTCTCCATGCCGCGCAGCAGGACCGCGGCGTCGAGAACGCGCAGCACGGGCTCGTCATCGCCCTGCGAGAAGGCGGTCAGGCGGCGTGTCAGCAACTCGCCCCTCTGGCCGGCAGCGAGAGCGGCCTGGCCGATGCGGCGGACCCGCGCCGGATCGTCAGCCTGGCGCAACATCATGTCGAGCGCCCCGGTCATGACCCCCAGCAAGGCGTTGAAGTCGTGCGCCAGGCCGCCGGTCAGGCGACCGACATTCTCCATCCGGCGACCACCCTGAAGCTGGAACTCGGCGTCCTGTTCGGCCTTCGACGCAGCGGCGCGGGCGACCTGCGCCTCGTCGCGAGCGGCGGCTGCCGCAGCCAGGGCTTCGTCGGCCTGCGTTCGCGCGGCCTCGGCCACCTCGCGCAAGGCGGCCAGTTCAGCGGACACGTCCGGCGTCGGCGCGGACTCGACCACAGGAACGTCGCCGCGATCCACAGTGTCCGAGTCCTGCGTCATATCGGCTCGCTCGCCGGCCAGCAGCAGGGCGTCGACCATCCCGTCGGCGTCGCTCAGCGGCAGGATCGACCAGCGAACGCCGTCGGCCTCACCCTGGCGGGACAGGATCGGTTCGGCCTCCCCGACCGGCGTGGACACGGCGGCCCTCAGAGTGTGCCGAGCCAGGACCCGGTCGGTCTCGTCAAGGAACAGATCGGCGAAGTCTCCGTCCGCCTCGGTCCGGCCCAGCAGAAGCTGGGCGGTGCGATTGGTGTCACGCACCCGTCCGTCCAGACCGACGACGACCAGGGCGCTGGAGGCAGCGTCGAACACCCGGCGGGCCAGCCCGTCGGAGGCCACGGCGGCCGCAGGGGCTGCCTCGATCATCACGACTTCGGGCGTCTGCAGGCCTTCGCTCTCAACGATGGCGGCGGTCGAGCCGGTGATCTGGCCTACCTCATTCTCGATCGGCATCGCCGTCACCGAGACCAGCATCTTGCGACGCGAGGTGGGATTGGCCAGCAGGTGCTGGAAGCCCTTGACCGTCTGCCCGCGCAGAGCCCGTGCCGTGGGCAGGAGATCGGGCGGGACCGGTCGACCGTCCGGGAAGGTGATGCCCCAGGTCGCCGAATGAAAGCGCAAGCCGATCAGCTCGGCGTCCTTACGTCCCAGCAGCTGGTGTGCGGCGCGATTGGCGAAGACGAATTTGCCCTGTTTGTCCGTCTCGACCAGGGCCACAGGAATGGCGTTCAGCGTCTCGAAAAGACGCTTCTGGGAATCGTCGGCCATGCGCTGGATCAAATCCAGCTGATCCGATGTGCTGACATGCTCTGTGCTCTTTCGGAGCGCGAAGAAGATCGCGACCAGAGCCAGGACCCAGCCGACAGCCGCGGCGGCACCCCATACCCACATCCAGTTGACCTGGCCTTCGAGAAACATGCGACCCGACTGTCCCGTTCTGGCGCCTGAGCGCCGGTTCGGGAGACACCTTGCAAATGGCGAACCGTATCGGCCCGCTTTCGCCCCCAAGGCGACCTAGCCGGGCTTGGCCACAGCGTCCAGCGTCACCGTGCCGAAGCGGGACGCCCGAGGACGAAAAAAGGGCCGGGCGTCGCCGCCCGGCCCTTCCATTTGCAGGCCTGGAAGACTCGCTCCGATCAGAAGGCGAAGCGGACGCCGCCCGCGTAACGGCTGCCGAAGCGTTCCCACTCGATCGTGTAGGCGCTCTCGCGCACGTAACGACGCCCCGCTTCGTTCAGCAGGTTCGAGCCGTCGAAATAGAGCTCGATGTTGTCGTTGATGGCGTAACGCGCCGAGAAATCCAGCTCGTCGTCGGTCGCCCAGAAGAAATTCCCGCCGTCTGCGGCCGGGCCGAAGGCGTCGATCCATTCACTGCGATACTGGTAGTTCAGGCGCATCGACAGGCCGTATTTCTCGTAATACGCCCCGACATTGTAGACGATGTCCGAGGTGCCCGGCAGGGCGATCGTGGAACCGTCCGGCGCGGTCGCCTCGCTTTCATTCAGGGTCACGTTGGCCGACAGGCCGAACCCGCCCATCCAGCCCGGCAGGCCGAACTGCTCGGTGAAGGGCTCGAGCTGCTGCTGAACCGTGGCCTCGAGACCATAGATGTAGCCGTCGCCGCCGTTGGTGATCGTGCTCAGGGTATAGGCCGAGCGGTCAACGCCGCCGCTGTCCAGAACATCGAGGCCGAACGGGCGCACGTCGTCGAACAGCACGTCCTCGACCTTCTTGTAGAAGGCACCCAGCGACACGAAGCCCTGCGGCTGGACATACCATTCGAAATAGGTGTCGACGCCGTAGGCGCGTTCCGGCTTGGCTTCGGGGTTGCCGCCCGAGACGGTCAGGTTGGTGTCGCTGAAGGTGAAGTTCGGACGCAGCTGGTCGTAGTCGGGCCGCGCCGCGCCGCTGTTGAACGACAGCCGCAGCTTCATGTCTTCGTTCAGATTGTAGTTGATGTGCAGGCTGGGGAAGACCAGCGTTTCGTCGCTCTCGACCTCGATCAGGGTGCTGACGCCACCCAGGACGACATAGGCCTGTCCGGTGTTCTTGACCTGCTCGACGCGCACGCCGCCGTTCACGCTGCCCCAGTTATAGGCGACACGGCCCATGGCATAGGCCGCCGTGACCTGTTCCTCGACGTTGTAGTAGTTCGGACGCAGGAAGACGAACGGCGCGACCTGCGCGGCCAGACGCACATTGTTCCGCATCGAGAGGACGTCATAGTAGCGGAAGCTGTAGCCGAGCGGGATTTCGCCGGCGAACGGACGGTTGCTCGACACCGGCAGGAAGGTGGTCGGGATTCCCGCCGCCGTGAACTGGGCGGAGGTGTTGAGGAGGCGTTCGTTCTCGACGGCCTCCTTGGTGCGCTGGTCGAACTGACCGCCGACGGTCAGGCGCGCATCGCCGCCGAACATCGGCAGCTCGCGTCCCACGTTGAACTTGGCGGTATAGGCCTCGGTGGTATCGACGGCGTCGAGCGACCGCAGCGAGCTCAGCGGGCGGCTGAAGCTGTCAATGTCGGTGACCGGCGTCCCGGCGCTGAAGGTGCCCGCCGCCGAGGTGGTGGTGAACAGGCGCACCCGGGCCAGCTCCGGATTGGTGAAGTCATAGACCACGGTCGGCCGCAGGGTCCGCGTCGAGGGGCTGTCGTAGCGCGCCTCGCCGACGACCGAGCGATCGTCGATCGCACGGGTGAAGTTCAGCCGCCAGTCGAACGACCAGCCTTCGTTGAAGGCGTGGTCGCCGCCGAGGGTCGTGGTGAAGATCGACTGCTCGAAGGCCCGCAGCGTGGCGCGCTGGTTGATGTCGATGCCATAGACCGTGCCGGACAGCGGGGTGTTGCCGATGCAGACGTCGGCATAGCCGGTGTTGGTCGGTGCCGGGTTGTTCGCGATGGTGCACACCGGCGTGGCCGGGCGGGTCAGGTCGGCCTGGCGGTCGTCCAGGTCAAAGATGTAGTTGTCGCGCGCCTCATCGTCGGTGAAGGTCGTGAAAATGGTCTCGAGGAACAGACGGTTGTCGTCGTTCGGGGCCCAGTCGATCCGGCCCGAACCCGAATAGTTGCGGCGGGTCAGACGATACAGTTTGTTCTCGGTCTCCCGGGCCCAGATGCGGCTGGCGGCACCCGGCTGCAGATCCTGGGCGACCGGCTCCCAGTCGGTCTCGAAATTGTCGGTGATCATGTCGCGGTCATAGTAGCTGCCGGACACCAGCAGGCCGAACTCGCCCGCCGTTTCGGAGTCGAACCGGTCTGACAGCACCAGCTGGGCTTCGAACTCGTTGCGGCTGCCCAGGTCACTCTCACCGCCACCGATCTTGCCCGCGCCGCGGAAGCCCGGATAGTCGAAGGCCGAGCGGGTGCGGATGTCGACATTGCCCGCGACGGTTTCGCCGGTCATGTCGGCCGTAACGGCCTTCTGGACGACGATCTGCGACGCGATGGCCGACGGAAGGCTGTCATAGCGCGTATCCCGGCCTTCCGGGCTGACGACCGAAATGCCGTTGATCGACAGGGTCGTCCAGTTGATCGGTGCGCCGCGCAGGCTGAGGTAGCGGGCCTGGCCCTGGTCGCGCTGAACCGCGACACCCGGCAGACGGCCGGCGGCCTGGGCGATGTTCTGGTCCGGCAGGCGGCCGACCGAGTCGGACGCGGCGACCGACACCAGGGCGTCTGAGTTGCGCTGGGTGCGCAGGGCGGCGGCTTCGGACTCGGCGATCGGTCGTCGACCCACCACCACGACCTCATCGACCTCGGTGGCCGCTTGCGGGGCGTTCTGGGCAAACGCCGGAACGGCGAAGGTCAGCGGTGCCAGAGCGGCACCAAGCAAGAGTCCGAGTTTCATGACAGGCATCCCGAGGGTCCGATCGGCCCCCCGGCCGTCGGTTCTGGGCGCTGCTGCTAAGCTGGCGGGGCGACGCCCTCAAGACTGTTCGAAGAAGACAATTCGTCGGTTCTCGAACAATGGTATGACAAAATCTCTGATGACGGATTGCTTTTTGCGTGCCCGGTACGGACCCGTCACGAACAGCATCTTGACCCGTCCGCTCCGGTGTGTTGAGGCGACGACGTCATTCGCGGGGGCGTCATGAACATCCGGACCTTGGCGGCCACGTCCGCCGCTGCACTGCTGTCAGCCTGCACTGTCATGGAAGTCGACTTCCAGGGCGAGGGCGAAGGCTTCGTCGGGCCCGGCGTTCCGGTTCGCGCCGCGCTGGAAACCCCCTCGGTCGGCACGGCCGGACAGGACGCCGCCGACGACCCCGCCATCTGGACCTCCGCCGCCCCCGTCATCTTCAAGGGTGCACCTGCCTCGGGCTTCGTCGCGGGCACGGACAAGAAGTCGGGCCTTTATATCTACGGACTCGACGGGGCGATCCTGCAGTTCCTGCCCGAGGGCCTGCTGAACAATGTCGACACCCAGGAAGGCCTCGTCGTCGGCGGGCGGACGCAGGTGGTGCTGGGGGCCAGCGACCGGACGCCGGGCAAGGCGGGCGTCGCCCTCTTCCTGTTCGACCCGGCGGCAACCGGCGACAACGGCGTACGGCCCTGGGGGACCATCGCGACCGACGTGGTCGAGCCCTATGGCTTCTGCTTCGCCCGGCGGGGTGCCGAGATTCACGCCATTCTGGTGGGTCACGAGGGCGAGGTGCGCCAGTTCGTCCTGACCGCCGACGCCGCGGGTCAGCCGGCGGCGCGTGAGGTGCGCCGGTTTGACATCGGCACGATCTCGGAAGGGTGCGCCGCCGACGAGGCCACGGACGCCCTGTATCTGGCCGAGGAAAATGTGGGTGTGTGGCGCTACGGGCTCGATCCCGCTGCCGGGGCCGGGCGCGTTCTGGTTCAGGGAATCGCCCGCGACCTTCTGGTCGCCGACGCAGAAGGTTTGAGCATCATCGCCGACGGCGCGGCCCGCTATCTGATCGGCTCCAGCCAGGGCGACTCGGCCTTCCCCGTCTGGCGCATCGACGGAGCAGCGCCCGTCTATGTCGGCCGGTTTGTGGTCGCGGAGGGGACGGTGGACAAGGTCACCGGAACGGACGGTCTGGCGGCGCTCGGCGGGCCGGTTGGTGCGTTTCCGGAGGGGCTGGTCGTGGTCCAGGACGACGTCAACGACGTCGGTACCCAGAACTTCAAATACATCGACTGGCGCGACATCCGGACGGCCCTGGCACTGCAGGCCGGTCCGGGCCGCCCCTAGGGTCGACCACCGACCCCCGCCCTGGCGAGCTCACGCGGCCCGGGGCGGAATTGAAAAAGGCCCGGTCTCGTGACCGGGCCTCTTCAAGTCGACTGGAGCGGGCGAAGAGATTCGAACTCTCGACCCCAACCTTGGCAAGGTTGTGCTCTACCACTGAGCTACGCCCGCACTTCAGTCGGAGGCGGGCGTATAGCGGAGCGCCTGCTCTTCTCGCAAGCCCCTTGCGCAGAAATTGCGCAAGAACGCGCTCAAGCAGCGAGCGACCGCGTCGCGAACGGTAGCGCCCTCAGCGAGGTGCCAGGCGGATCGCCCCGTCCAGGCGGATACATTCGCCGTTGATATAGACGTTGCGGACCAGCTCCAGCACCAGCGAGGCATAGTCGGCGGGGGTGCCCAGACGGCTGGGGAAGGGAATGGCGGCCGCCAGGGCGTCCTGAATCTTCTGGTCCATGCCGGCCATCATCGGCGTCCACATGATGCCGGGCAGGATGGTGTTGCAGCGGATGCCCTCCTGGGCCAGATCGCGGGCGACCGGCAGGGTCATGGCATAGACGCCGCCCTTGGAGGCCGAATAGGCCGCCTGGCCGATCTGGCCGTCCTGGGCTGCCACCGAGGCGGTGTTGACGATCAGGCCGCGCTCGCCGTCAGCCATGGGCTCCAGCGTCACCATGCCCGCCGCCGATTGCGACAGCACGCGGAAGGTGCCGAACAGATTGACCCGCACGGTGCGCTCGAAGGCGGCCATGTCGTGGGCGCGGATCTCTCCGGTGTCCTTCTTGCGGGACACCGTCTTCTGGCCCGTGGCGATGCCGGCGCAGTTGACGGTCAGCCGCTCCTGACCGTGGGCCGCGCGGGCCTTGGCGAATCCCGCCGCCACCGAGGCGTCGTCGGTCACGTCGACCAGACAGAAGACCCCGCCAATTTCTTTCGCGATGGCCTCGCCCTTCTCGGCATTCATGTCGAACAGGGCGACCTTCGCGCCGGTCGCGGCGATGGCGCGCGCCGTCCCCTCGCCCAGGCCCGAGGCTCCGCCCGTCACTACCGCCGCGATCGCACTGTCGAGTTTCATGGCCTTAGCCCCTATGTTGTGTGAACCTTGAGATTGCCGCGGGGTTTAGCCGCCATGTCCGCCAAAGCCAAACCTGTCACGCCCGACGAGGCCATTGACCCGTCACGCGCCCTCGTGCCCTCGGTCCAGCGGGTCAATGAGGTGCATGTCCAGAAGGGATTCTGGCCCAAGATCCGGCGCACCGCCTCGCGCATTCCCTTCGCCGGGCAGCTGCTCTCGGTATGGTACGCCGCCCGCGATCCCGAGACGCCGACGGCGGCCAAGGGGATCATGGTCGGGGCCCTGGCCTATTTCGTCCTGCCGTTCGACGCCATTCCCGACATCTTCGCCGGCATCGGCTTCACCGACGACGCGGCCGTGATCGCGGCCCTGATCGCGACCCTGGGGGCCAACATCAAGCGCCGGCACAAGGATCAGGCCTCGGCGGCGCTCGAGCGGCTGCGGGACGACTAGGTTTCCACCGTCACCACGACCTTGCCCATCACAGCCCGGTCGCCCAGCGCCTTGATGGCCTCATGGGCGCGTTCCAGCGGGTAGGTGCGGCTGACACGCGGGCGGATCTTGCCGTCCTCCCAGAAGCGCAGAAGATCGGCCATGTTGGCGGCGTGGGCCGCCGGATCACGCATCACCGCGGCGCCCCAGAACACCCCGATCACCGATACGGACTTGAGCAGGGTCAGGTTCAGCGGCAGCGACGGAATACCCGCCGGGAAGCCGACCACCAGATAACGGCCGTTCCAGTCCATGGCCCGCAGGGCGGGCTCGCAATAATCGCCGCCGACCGCGTCATAGACCACATCCGGCCCGTCGCGGCCCGAGGCCAGCTTGAGCTCGCCTGACAGCGCCTTCTGCGCCGCCTTGTCCATGGTGCCGGACGGATAGATCAGGCCGTTGTCGGCCCCGGCGTCGAGGGCGAACTGGACCTTGTCGTTGGTCGAGGCGGCGGCGATGACGTGGGCGCCCATGGCCTTGCCCAGCTCGACCGCGGCGACACCGACACCCCCCGCCGCACCCAGCACCAGCAGGCTCTCGCCCGCCTTCAGCTGGGCCCGGTCCTTCAGCGCGTAGTAGGAGGTGCCATAGGTCATCACCAGGGCGGCGGCGGTGTTGAAATCCATGGCGTCGGGGATCTTCATCACCGAGGCCGCGGGCACCGCCAGCCGCTCGACCATGCCGCCCCAACCAGGCACGGCGATGACCCGGTCGCCCTTGCGGACGTTGGTCACGCCCTCGCCGATCGCCTCGACCACGCCCGCGACCTCGCCGCCGGGCGAGAAGGGGCGGGTCGGCTTGAACTGGTATCTGTCCTCGATGATCAGGGTGTCGGGGAAATTGACCCCTATGGCCCGCACATCGATGACCACCTCGCCCTTCATCGGCCGGGGGTCCAGGACCTCCTCGACGACCAGGGTTTCGGGACCGCCGGGGGCCTTGGACAGGACTGCGCGCATGGTGGAAGTCTTTCGCAAAGGCGTCCCGCCCCGGTGGCGCGCGCGTCGGCATAAGGCTAATCAGCGTCCGGCCTGTTTGAAAGAGGCGATCCGGAGACGACCCTGTATGACGGCCCTCATTCTTCACGGCGGTGCCGGCGCTCGACGCGAGCGCAACTACGACCGCGAGACGGCCCATATGCGCGCGGTCGTCGAGGCCATGAAGGCCCGGCTGGACGCGGGCGCGAGCGCGCTGGACGTGGTCGTCGAGACCCTGGTCCTGCTTGAGGATTCCGGTCTCTATGTCGCCGGGCGCGGGGCCTCGCCCAATCTGGCCGGGGCCTATGAGCTGGACGCCAGCCTGATGGACGGGTCGACGCGCAAGGCCGGGGCCGTCGCGGCCCTGCAGGGCTTCCGCAACCCCGTGGTCGCCGCCCGCGCGGTCATGGACCGCACCCCCCACGTCATGCTGGCCGGCGAGGGCGCGGCCCTGTTCGCCCTCGACCAGGGGCTGGAGAGGATCGGCGACGAGGCCGCCTGGTTCACCCAGGCCGGCCAGGGCGAGGACAATCACCCGCCCGGCACCCTGGCGCACGGCACCGTCGGCTGCTGCGTGCTGGACCGGGACGGACGGCTGGCCGCGGGCACCTCTACGGCCGGCGTGTTCGGCAAGATGCCGGGTCGCGTCGGCGACACCCCCATCCCCGGCGCCGGCAGCTGGGCGGATGGCCGCGTCGCCGTCTCGGGCACAGGCCAGGGCGAGTATTTCATCCGCGTCGCCGCCTGCGCCCAGGTGAGCTGGCGGGTCGGCACGGGACAGACCCTGGCCGAGGCGGGACGCGCCGTGATCGACGAGATCGGCGAGATGGGCGGCGACGGCGGCCTGATCGCCCTCGACCGCGACGGCAATATCGCCGCCCCCTTCAACAGCCAGGGCATGAAGCGCGCCTGGCTGACCCCAAACGGCGACATCGGGGTCGAGGTTTTCAGACCCTGAGAGCGAAAAAACCGGGTCTGAATCGTCTGAAATCGGGTCGCTGAGGTCATCGGCCGACACCGTGGCAGACGCCTGCGTCAGTTCCGGTCGCGGGCCGTATGACGCGTTCGACCTTACTGCGATTTAACGGGCCAGCGAACCAGGTTCTCTCTAATTCCTCCCGCTCGAAAGGGAGACGCCCGATGAAGAGCCTGATCGCCGCCGCGGCATTTGCCGTCCTGTCCGCCACAGCCGCCTGCGCCCCGGTCGTGCAGGGCGGGCCCCCGCTGGCCCTGCCGGTCGGCCTGCAGGAAACCGCCCAGATCGGCAGCGTCACCCTGTCGACCGGCTGGCTGAACGCCGAGGACGATTTCGCCGAGACCTTTTCGACCGAGGTCCGGGAGGAACTGGGCCGCTGCATGTGGGGCACGGCGCCGATCAATCTGCGCGTCCACATCGACGCGATGCAGCGGGCCGGCCGGGTCCAGACCCTGCTGACCGGCGAGGGCACCCACACCCTGTCCGGAACGGTCGAATTCGTCGATCCGACCCACGACAACCGCGTCGTCGGCCGCTTCCCCGTCTCGGTGGCGACCAGCGCCCGGGGCCGCCTCGGTGGCGTGCTCGGCGACCGCCAGATGATGGTCTCCGAAGCCTTCGGCCGCTCCGTCTGCGAACAGGCCTTCGGCCGCAATCCCCGCGATCGCGGCCCGCACAACGCGACGGCGGGGTAAGCGGGTCCCGGGTCCGGGATGACAAGGTTCAGGGGTTTGACCGTCTGCTTTCCGGCCTGACGTGGGGGACCGGGTCCGACCATGGATGGGCTTCGGCGGGGTCGCTTCAGGGCGGGTCGATCTCAGCCCGTGGCGGCCAGCAGGGCGACCATGGCGAAGCCGGCATAGGTACCGATGGCGCTACCGATCGAGCCGATCAGGATGGCGGGCAGGACCAGGTCCTGGCGGTGCTCGGCCTCTGCCAGGACGAAGGCGGTGGAGGAGCCGCCGATGTTGGCGCTGGAGGCCAGGGCCAGCACGATAGGCTCCAGTTTCAGCAACGCGCCTGCGCCGAACAGGACGGCGGAATGGACGGCAAAGACTATGCCGACATAGGCGAACAGCACCGGCGTCAGGCTGCCGGCCGCGACCAGGGCGGCAAGGTCGGCATTCGCCCCGACGACCGCGAGGAAAAGATAGATGCCCCACAGGCCGAGGGTATTGGCCTGGGTCAGGCGGGCAACCGCAGGCACCTGGGCGATGATCAGGGCCAGAGTCGTGACGATCAGGATGGAGGGGACGGCGATGCCGCGCGCCTCCAGCCAGGTCGAGACGAGGCCGGACAGCCAAATGGCGACGGCGGTCAAGGCCAGCGGAATGGCGATCGCAAGCGTGCCGGTGAGCGGTGGCGGCGGGGTGTGGGTGTCGACCGGAGGCTGTGCCGGATCGACCGGTTTGCCGAACCAACCGGACTTCAGCAACAAGGCGGGCAGGGCCAGGGTGACGATGATCCAGACGTCGGTCATGACGTTGTCGACGACGGTCGCGGCGGTATAGAGCCCGCCTTCCCGCGTGATGCCGTAGGCTTGAGCCACCGCGTTGAAATTGGCCCCGCCGCCGATGTAGGTGCCGGTGAACATCCCGGCGAGCGGTCCGTAGGACGCCCCGACCATGCCCTGGACCGGCGTCACGGCATTGGCGATCCAGACGCCCAGGAAGGTGCCAGCCGCGCCGATGAAGAAGGCCCCGATCATAGGGGCTCCGGCCCGCTTGAGCGCCTTCAGGTTGACGTCCAGCAGGACGAGGAAGATGGCCGCCGGAATGACGTAGGTGAAGATCGGATCATAGACCGGTCCGCCTGAGGCAGCGGGCGGAATGACCCGGAGATTGGTCAGCAAGGCCCCCAGCACGATGACGATCATGGCCGCGCCGAGCTTTCGAAACACCCCGATCCGGCCGAGCGCATCGGACAGGGCCACAATGACGACCAGGACAGTGAGCACGCCGAGCGGGCTGGAGATCAGGGCGGCCGATGGGGTCATCGAACGAGATTAGCCGGATTGGGCGCGGTGGCAATCAGGCCGGGGCGGGACGCCATGAGGGGTGGCTCCGCCTGCCTCTCGCTCACAGGGGCATGAGGCGTCGTTCATGGCGTTGGGGCTTCCCTGCGGGGGTGTTCCGGGCGTGAGACCATGACCGGGTCCGACCCTGGTCGGCGGCTGCGCAGCCTCCCGTAACAGTTGCGCCGCCCGGGGTTCATGGACATAGTCCGGCCGGTATCGGGAGTTCTCATGACCATGTATTTTATTGCCGGCGGCGTAGCGCTCGGCGTCTTCGCCATTGGATTCCTGATCGCGCTTGTTCTGCGCCGGGTGGTCCCGACCAACGAAGTTCACATTGTCCAGCGCGGGCGGTCCCGCGTCAGCTACGGGGCCAGTCAGACGGCCGGAAACGTCTACTACGAGTGGCCGGCCTTCCTGCCCAGGATCGGCGTCCTGGTGACCAAGTTTCCGGTCTCCATCTTTGACGTGAACCTGAAAGACTACGAAGCCTACGACACCGGGCGCCTGCCGTTCCGCGTGGACGTGCAGGCGTTCATGCGGATCGCAAAGTCGGACACGGCGGCGGAAAAGGTCGCCAATTTCGACGAACTCCAACACCAGCTGTCCGGCATCCTTCAGGGGGCCGTCCGGAACGTGCTGGCCACCCACAAGCTCGAAGACATCCTCGAGGCCCGATCAACCCTGGCCGAGGCCTTTACCGCCCAGGTGGACAAGCAGCTTCAGGCATGGGGCGTCGAAACGGTCAAGAATATCGAGTTCATGGACATCCGCGACAGCGCCAATTCCGAGGTCATCGCCAACATCATGGCGAAGGAAAAATCCCGCATCGACCGCGAGAGCCGGGAGGCTGTGGCGATGAACAGCCAGATGGCCCGGACCAAGGAAATCGAGGCCGAACGTATCGTCGAGGTGAACAAGCAGGACGCCCTGCAGCAGGTCGGAATGCGGACGGCCGAACAGGAAAAGCAGGTCGGCATCGCCAAACAGGTCGCCGAGCAGGAAGTTCTGGTCGCCCAGAAGGACACCACCGAACGTGAGATGGATGTGAAGCTGGTCGCCGATACGCGCGCCGCCGACATCGCCAAGGGGGTGGCGGAAGTTCAGGCCGCCCAGGAGCGCGAGGTCACGGTCATCCGGGCGGAGGGGCAGCGCCAGCAGCAGGTCATCGCCGCAGAGGCTGAACGTCAACGGCTGGAACTGGTCGCGCAGGGAACGCTGGCCCAGCAGAAGCTCGACGCCGAAGGATTGCTGGCACAGGGCCAGAGCCGCGCCGAAGCCGAGCGGCTGCTGCTTCTGGCGCCGGTCTCGACGCAGATCGAACTGGCCAGGGAGATCGGCGGCAACGACGGCTACCAGACCTACCTGGTGCGCGTGGAGCAGATCAAGGCCGGGCAGGCCGTGGGTGTCGCCCAGGCCCAGGCCCTGAGCGCCGCCGACATCAAGGTGATCGTGACGGGCGGCGACGTGCCCGCCGGAATGAACAGCATCACCGACGTGTTCAGCGCGAGGGGCGGCCAGGCCGTCGGAGCGATGCTGGAGGGGCTGGCCCAGACCGACGCAGGCAAGGCCGTGGTAGAGCGGGCAACCAAGGGCGCTGCAAAGCCCAAGGCGTAGCGTTGGTCAGGTCCGTTCCGCCGCCGACGGGACGGTCAGCAAGCCGCACCGCGCTC
Organism: Caulobacteraceae bacterium; assembly: GCA_965284375.1. GTDB lineage: Bacteria > Pseudomonadota > Alphaproteobacteria > Caulobacterales > Caulobacteraceae > Brevundimonas. The sequence continues at coordinate 2,769,837 of OZ260074.1, read as the reverse complement.
GACGTCCGCCTTCCACCCCCAGGCGACCGTCGGCTCCCGACCCGTTGCGGACATGGAGAATGTGGCGTCTGCTGCCGGGATGAGAGCAATCGTCCTCCCCATAGTGATCGCGCTATCGGCTCCTGGATCGTCCGCGCACGCGCTCTGCATCTACAAGGGCGAACTCTATGCCCGGACGACTGTCAGTCAGGAGTTCGGAGACTCACAATGGGTCGTCAAAGCCAAGGTGATGTCGGCGACCGATCATTTCATCGAGGGCGAAGAGCCTTGGACGGAATATCAACTTGAGGTGCAACATGCCTACAAGGGCGACCCACCTCGACAACTGCGCTTCTTCACGTTCCGAAACAGCGGCGGCTTCTATCTGGATCGCGGCCAGGAGCATGATGTCGGCGGGGAATACCTCCTCTTCCTGAACCCCACACCCAACTTTCCCCACGACCCGGCGGCAGCAAGGGGGACGGTCTCAGTGAACTACAGTTGCGGTGCCTCGGGACCATGGAGCAGCGTGTCGGCGACGTCGGGCATGGAGCTTCTGCGACTCGGAAGATGACGTCCGCTCCCCCAAGCCGCCATCCGGACAGTCCGCTTCCAGCGACAAACGCCGCAACGAAAAAGGGCCGGCGGATCGCTCCGCCGGCCCTCGTCGTTTCATCCGGTCTGAACCCTATTCGGCGTCGCCGCGCGCCAGGTTGCGCAGGACGTAGGGCATGACCCCACCGGCCTTGAAGTAATCCAGCTCGGTCTGGTTATCGATGCGGCAGCGAACCGGGAAGCGGGCCATCTTGCCGTCCGACGGGCGGAACAGCTCGACCCACAGGTCCTGACGCGGACGCAGCTTGCCGACATTGACGTCGGACAGGCCACGGATGGTGACGATCTCCTCGCCGGTCAGACCCAGGCGGGTCCAGCCGTCGGCCTTGAACTGCAGCGGCACCACGCCCATTCCGACCAGGTTGGAGCGGTGGATACGCTCATAGCTCTCGGCCAGCACGGCGCGGACGCCCAGCAGGCGTGTGCCCTTGGCGGCCCAGTCACGCGACGAGCCGGTGCCGTATTCCTTGCCCGCGAACACGACCAGCGGCCGGCCCTCGGACTGGTAGCGCATGGCGGCGTCATAGATGGACATGGTGTCCTGCGACGGGAAATGTTTCGTCACCCCACCCTCGATGTCGGGGGTGATCCGGTTGCGGATGCGGATGTTGGCGAAGGTGCCGCGCATCATGACTTCGTGGTGGCCACGGCGCGCGCCGTAGCTGTTGAAGTCCAGGGCGTCGACGCCGCGGTTCGTCAGGTAGGCCCCTGCCGGCGAGGTCTTCTTGATCGAACCGGCCGGGCTGATGTGGTCGGTGGTGATCGAGTCGCCGAAGATGGCCAGAACGCGGGCCTCGACGATGTCGACGACCGGCGTCGGCTCCATCGACAGACCCTCGAAATAGGGCGGGTTGGCGACATAGGTCGAGGCGTCGTCCCAGGCGTAGGTCTGGCCGCCCTCGACCTTGATGCCCTGCCAGTGCTTGTCGCCCTTGAAGACGTCGGCATAGCGTTTGGCGAACATGGCCGGGGTGACGCATTTCTTCTGGATGTCGGCGATCTCTTTCGAGGTCGGCCAGACGTCCTTCAGGAAGACGTCCTTGCCCTTCTTGTCCTGACCGATCGGATCCTTCGAGATGTCGATCCGCATCGAACCGGCCAGGGCATAGGCCACGACCAGCGGCGGCGAGGCCAGATAGTTGGCCTGGACGTCGGGGTTCACCCGGCCTTCAAAGTTGCGGTTGCCCGACAGCACCGAGGTGGCGACCAGGCCGTGGTCGTTGATGGCCTTCGAGATGCTGTCCGACAGCGGGCCCGAGTTACCGATGCAGGTGGTGCAGCCGTAGCCGACCAGGTTGAAGCCCATGGCGTCGAGGTCGGCCTGCAGGCCGGCGGCGGTCAGATAGTCGGTGACGACCTGCGAGCCGGGGGCCAGGGAGGTCTTGACCCAGGGCTTGACCGACAGGCCCAGCTTCTTCGCCTTGCGCGCCACCAGACCGGCGGCGATCAGGACCGACGGGTTGGAGGTGTTGGTGCAGCTGGTGATGGCTGCGATGACCACATCGCCGTCGCCGAGGTCGAATTTCTCACCGTCGACCGGGACGCGCGGGGCATCGGTCGGGCGGCTGAAGACCTCGCCCAGCGCCGTTTCGAACGACGGGGCGGCGACGGTCAGCTCGACCTTGTCCTGCGGACGCTTCGGACCGGCCAGCGACGGCACGACCGTGCCCATGTCCAGTTCCAGCACGTCGGTGAAGACCGGGTCTTCCGAGGTCTCGTCGATCCACAGGCCCTGGGCCTTGGCATAGGCCTCGACCAGGGCGACGCGCGCCTTGTCGCGGCCCGTGGCGGTCAGGTAGGCGATGGTGGCGGCCGAGACGGGGAAGAAGCCGCAGGTGGCGCCGTATTCCGGGGCCATGTTGGCGATGGTGGCCTGGTCCTCGATGGTCAGGGCGGTCACGCCGGGGCCGAAGAATTCGACGAACTTGCCGACCACGCCCTTCTTGCGCAGCATCTGGGTGACGGTCAGCACCAGGTCGGTGGCCGTCGTGCCCTCGGACATGGCGCCGGTCAGTTTGAAGCCGATGACTTCCGGGATCAGCATCGGGATGGGCTGGCCCAGCATGGCCGCCTCGGCCTCGATGCCGCCGACGCCCCAGCCCAGAACGGCCAGGCCGTTGATCATGGTGGTGTGGCTGTCGGTGCCGACGACGGTGTCGGGATAGGCGACGGTCTTCTTGCCCTCTTCCAGCGTCCAGACGGTCTGGGCCAGATTCTCGAGGTTCACCTGGTGGCAGATGCCGGTGCCGGGGGGCACGACGCGGAAATTGTTGAAGGCCGACGAGCCCCAGCGCAGGAAATTGTAGCGCTCGATGTTGCGCTCATATTCGCGCTCGACGTTCTGGTTGAAGGCGCCGGGCGTGCCGAAATGATCGACCATGACCGAGTGGTCGATGACCAGGTCGACGGGCACCAGCGGATTGATCTTCGTCGCGTCGGCACCGAGGGCGCTCATGGCGTCGCGCATGGCGGCCAGGTCGACCACGGCGGGGACGCCGGTGAAGTCCTGCATCAGGACGCGGGCCGGACGGAAGGCGATCTCGTGCTCGACCGCTCCCTTGTTGTCGATCCAGGCGGCGACGGCGCGCAGGTCGGCTTCGGTGACGGAAACCCCGTCCTCGTTGCGCAACAGGTTCTCGAGCAGCACCTTCATCGAGCGCGGCAGGCGGGAAATCCCGGCCAGACCGGCTTCCTCGGCGGCGGGAAGGCTGTAATAGGCGTATTTCTTGCGCCCGACGGAAAGGTCCTGACGGGTCTTGAGGCTGTCGTTCGACGGCATGGAGAGGCTTCCTCTGGTCAACGCCGCCCGACAATCCGGTTGCACGTTCGCGCGGTCGACGGCGGGGCGCACAGGTCCCCGACGCGCGCGGCGAACGCCTGCTGCGGCGAGCCCGCATATAGCGAGGGTTCCGGAGAAGGTCCATGTATCCACGATGGATGCAGGGGCATTGCGAAACGTTCTCACAAACACTCTCCCTCCCCCTTGTGGGGAGGGTGGTCGCGTCGCGACCGGGTGGGGGCGTTCAGACGTACCCCACCCTGTCGTCGCTGCGCGCCGACATCCCTCCCCCGGCGGGGGAGGGAGATGACATGATCACCGCCTCCTCTCTCACCGTTTCCCGCGGCGAACGTGTTCTGTTCCGCGACCTGTCGTTCGCGCTGGCCGCGGGCGAGGCGATCGCCCTGACCGGGGCCAATGGCGCGGGCAAGACCAGCCTGTTGCGCACCTTGGCCGGCTTTATCCGGCCCGAGGCCGGGACCCTCGCCTTCGCCGGGGCCGACCCCGCCGAGGCCCGGGCCCGTCACATCCACTGGCTGGGCCATCTGGACGGCCTCAAGACCGGCCGCCGGGCCCGCGAGGAGCTGACCTTCCAGGCGCAGTGGTCGGGCGCGACCGCCGACGGGATCGACGCCGCGGTCGATGTGCTGGCGCTCGAGCCCCTGCTGGATCTGGAGGTGCGCAAGCTGTCGGCCGGTCAGCGCCGCCGCCTCGCCTTTGCCCGGCTGATCGCCGCGCCGCGCCCGATCTGGCTGCTGGACGAGCCGTTCGCCCCGCTGGATGCCCGCTGGCGCGCCGCACTCGGCCTGCTGATGCAGGCGCATCTCGACAGGGGCGGCAGCCTGATCGCCGCCGTGCATGACCCCCTGCCCATTGCGGCCCGCGCGCTCGACATCGGGGCCGGGCGATGAGGGCGCTGATCCACCTGTGGCGGCGCGAGGTCGCCCTGGCCTGGTCGGGCGGCGGCGGCCCCCTGCTGGCCTGCGGCTTCTTCCTGTGCCTGACCGTGCTGGTTCCGCTGGCGGCGGGCGGCGATCCGGCGGGCCTGAAGCCGGTCGCGGGCGGGATCGCCTGGCTGGCCCTGGCCCTGTCGTCGATCCTGTCGCTGGAGCGGCTGTTCGAACGCGACCACGAGGACGGGGCCCTGGACCTGATCACGCTCGGCCCCGTGCCGCTGGAGCTGGTCGTGCTGGCCAAGGCCAAGGCCCAGTGGCTGGCGGTAGGGGTGCCGCTGGCGATCACCGCCCCGCTCGCCGCCATCACCCTCGGCCTGCCACCCGGCCTGGCCCCGCTGGTCGGCCTGTCGGCCCTGATCGGCAGCCTCGGCTTCGCCCTGACCGGGGCGCTGGGTGCCGCCCTGGCGCTGGGCGCCCGGCGTGGCGGCCTGCTGATCGCGGTCGTCGTCCTGCCGCTGTTCATCCCGCCGGTGGTATTCGGCGCGGGGGCCCTGGAGCGGGCCGCGAACGGCCTCGACCCGGCCCCCGCCCTCGCCTTCCTCGCTGCCTACGTCCTGTTCGCCACCGTGGTCACGCCTTTTGCGGCGGCGGCGGCGATCCGGAATGCGCAGGGGTAACCGCGCTCAAGCAGCGAGACGCCGCGCGGCGAGCGATAGCGCCCAAAAGGACCTCAGGCCTTCTTGACGAACTCGGTCCGCAGTACGAGACCGCGCACCTTGTCGACATTGGCCTCGATCTCGTCGGTGTCGCCGGTCAGGCGGATGTTCTTGACCAGCTGGCCGCGCTTCAGGGTCACGCCGCCCGAACCCTTGACCTTCAGGTCCTTGATCAGGGTCACGCTGTCGCCGTCGGCCAGGATATTGCCGTTGGAGTCCTTGGTCACATCGTCGGTCATGGCGGCTCTTTCGCGGTTCAGGCGCGACGCTCTAGCACAGGGTCAGCACCCAAGTAGCGCGACGCACGATAGCGCATTAAAGAAGTGCCGATGTTCCTCGCCAATCCCGACCGTTTCCTGCGCTTCACCCGCCCGCTGACGCCCGCGCTGTGGGGTCTGGCCGCCGTTCTGCTGGCCGTCGGCACCTGGTTCGCCTTCACCGCGCCCGAGGACTACCAGCAGGGCGACACGGTGCGGATCATGTTCGTGCACGTGCCGGCGGCGTCGGTCGGGCTGATGATCTATGCGGCGCTGGGGGTCTCCAGCTTCTTTGCCCTGGTGTTCCGCCATCCGCTGGCCGATGCGGCGGCGCGGGCCGCCGCCCTGCCGGGCGCGGCCTATACGGCCCTGGCCCTGATCACCGGCAGCCTGTGGGGCAAGCCCATGTGGGGAGCCTGGTGGGCGTGGGGTGACGCGCGCCTGATGTCGGTTCTGATCCTGTTCCTGTTCTACCTCGGCTACATGGCCCTGCGCGCCTCGATCGACGACGAGGCCAAGGCGGCGCGGGCCGCGGCGGTGCTGGGGCTGGTCGGTCTGGTCAATCTGCCGATCGTCAAATTCTCGGTCGACTGGTGGAATACCCTGCACCAGCCGGCGTCCCTGATGCGCGCCGACGGCCCCGCCATGCCTGCGGTCTTCCTGGCTCCCTTGCTGACGATGATGGCCGCCTATGGCGTCCTGTTCCTGGCCGTCTGGATCACCGCCATCCGCACCGAAATCGTGCGCCGCCGGGTCGTGACCCTGCGCGCCCGCAGCGCCATTGAGGCCTGATCATGATTGACCTCGACATGGGTGCCTATGCCGGCTTCGTCTGGCCCGCCTGGGGGATCAGCGCGATCGTCCTCGCTGCCCTCGCTGTCCGCGCCGTGATCGCCGCCCGGCGCTGGAATGCGGAATTGAAGCAGCTCGACCCGGACATGGTCACCCCCCGCGCCCCGGCCGCGAGCAGCCCGGCATCGCAACCCGAATGAACCGCTGGTTTTCGCTGATCCCGCTGGTCGTTCTGGCAGCCCTGGCGGCCCTGTTCATCGGCTGGTCGTTGAAACGGGATCCGGCAGTCAAGCCTGATGCCCTCGTCGGCCAGTCGATCCCGGAGACCGTCCTGCCGATCCTGACGGGCGATCAGCCGGGTCCGGGCCATGTCGATCTGAAGACCGCCGGCGTCGGCCGGCCGATGCTGGTCAATGTCTTCGCCAGCTGGTGCCTGCCCTGCAAGGTCGAGCATCCGAAGCTGATGGCACTCAAGGCGCGCGGCGTGGCCGTCGTCGGCGTCGCCTGGAAGGACGCGCCCGCTGACACCCGCGCCTTCCTCGACGAACTGGGCGACCCCTATTCCATGGTGCTGGTCGACCAGGAGGGCCGGGCGGGGCTGGATCTGGGCATCACCGGCGCGCCCGAGACCTTCGCCGTCAACGCCATGGGCAAGGTCGTGGCCAAGTCGAGCGGGCCGATGGTCGACGATGCCGAGATCGAACGGATGGTCGCCGCCATCCAGGCCCCGCCGCGTCCACTGCCGACCGCAACCCTGCGGGGAGACGGCGAGGGCCGTTAACCCCTTTCCGACGGTTTTGGTTAACCCTGTCGGCATGAGCGCGATTCGACCCGATCTTCCGATCCCCCTGTTCCCGACACAGACCGGCGGCGCGTCGCCCGCGCGCGCCTCCCGCTCTGACTTCTTCAAGGCGGCGCTGGACAAGGTTCAGGGAGCCCCCGCCGCGCCCGACCTGCGGGCCGCCGCGCCCCGTCCGACCCCGGCGGCCTTCGACGAACGCCCGACCCGGCCCGGTGCCCTGCTGGATATCCGGGTCTAGTTTTCCCCCGGTCCGGTCGGCCTTCACGCGAAAATGAGCGGCGTCTTTTCGCCTGCCGTGATTAACCTCGCGCCCATGCGCACGAGGGGCTGGATCATCCCTGCGGCGGCCCTGGCGGCCGCCTTGCTGGCGGCGGGGGCGGGAGCCCAGCCGGCGGCGCGGCGCGTGGTCCATCGCGACGCCCCGCCGCCCGAGCCCGTCGTCGTGGAACTGTTCACCGCCCAGGGCTGTGCCGGCTGCCCCGAGGCCAACGCCCGCTTCGAGGCCGTAGCCGGCGAACCCGGCGTCATCGCCCTGACCTGGGCCGTCGACTACTGGGACTATCTCGGCTGGGACGACACCTTCGCCAAGCCCGAATTCGCCCAGCGTCAGCGCGCCTATCGCCGACCGCTGCGCCTGCGCGACGTGTCCACACCGCAGGTGGTGATCGACGGTCGCCGTCAGGTCGTCGGGGCGGGTGAGGCCGCCCTTCAATCCGCCATCGATGAAGAGGCCGCCCGCCGCGTCTTCCCGCCCGAGATCGAGTTCCGCGAAAGCGGCGACCGGGTCGGCGTCGGCTCAGGTCCGGTGCCCGCCGGCGGGGCGGAGGTCCTGGCCGTGATGTATACGCCCGGTCCGCAGACGGTCGAGATCGACCGGGGTGACAACCGCGGCCGCAGCGTGCGCCACACCAACGTCGTGCGATCCGTCAGGACGCTGGGCGACTGGACCGGCCAGCCGCGCCTCTACGCCCTGCCCGCGACGCGCGATCCCGATCAGGCGGTCGCCATCCTGGTTCAGGGCAAGGGCGACCGGCGTATCCTGACCGGTGCCGTCCTGCCGCCGCGCTGAGCCTCAGGCGCCGGCCTTTTTCGCGAAGCTCAAGGCTCCCGCCGCCAGCATCGGCACCTGTTCGGCCATGGTGCGGGCGTGGACGCTGGCCGCCGTACCGTCGCGCACCCGCCCGGCGATGCCCTGACAGATGGCCGCCAGCCGGAACAGATTATAGGCGAACAGCCAGTCGAGGTTTTCCGGCGTCGCCCCGGTCAGGCGGGCGTAACGCTCGACGGTTTCAGCCACCGACGGAATGCCCAGCGCCTCGATGTCGGCCCCGGCCAGACCGTTGCGGGCGGTCGCCGGGATCACCCAGGCGATCAGCAGATAGGAAAAGTCCGCCATCGGATCGCCGAGAGTCGACAGCTCCCAGTCCAGCACCGCCCGCACCTCGGCGGCCTCCGGGGCCAGGATGATGTTGTCGAGACGGAAGTCGCCGTGAACGATCCGCGTCGGCCCCTCGGGCGGCAGGGTCGCGGGCAGGAATTCGATCAGCCGGTCCATGGCCGCGATCGGCTCGATCTCTGACGCCCGGTACTGTTTGGTCCAGCGCCCGACCTGCCGTTCGAAATAGTTTCCCGGCCGGCCGTAGTCGCCGAGGCCGATGGCGACGGGGTCGAAGGCGTGCAGGGCCGCCAGGGCATCGACCTGGGCGTCATAGATGGCCCGACGCTGTGCCGGCTCCATCCCGGGCAGTTTCAGGTCCCAGAGGACCCGGCCCTCGACCTTGTCCATGACGTAGAACATCGAGCCGATGACGGCATCGTCCGTACACAGAGCATAGGGTCGCGCGACGGGATAGCCCTGTTTGTGCAGGGCCGAAATGACGGTGAACTCGCGGTCCACGGCATGGGCGCTGGCCAGCAGGGTGCCCGGTGGCTTGCGGCGCAGCACATAGGTCCGCCCGGGGGTGGCCAGCTCATAGGTCGGGTTCGACTGGCCGCCCTTGAACTGGCGCAAGGTCAGCGGCCCGGCATAGTCCTCGACATGGGCCGTCAGCCAGCGGCCCAGCGCCTCCTCGTCCAGCGCATAGCGGGGATCGACCTCCCGGGTCCCGGAGAAGGTCGCCTGGGCGTCGGAGAGGGACGGGTCGGAATGGTCTGGCGGGGTCATGTCGGATCCGGATTCGCGGCGATGATGGCGGCCCGCACGGCCCCGCGCCAGCCCCTCAGCAGACGATCGCGTTCGGCGGCCTGCATCCGCGGCGTCCAGCGCTCGGGAGCCTCGACCGGATGATCCTCCAGATCGCCGATCAGGCCGACGCCCAGCGCCGCCAGCTTGGCCGCCCCGAGGGCCGTCATTTCCTGGAAGGCGGGTCGTTCAACCTCGACCTCGCAGATGTCGGCGATGAACTGCATGGCGAAGGCGTTGGCGGTGACCCCGCCGTCGACCTTCAACACCTTCAGACGGGGGGCCCCGTCCCGGGCCAGGGCGTCCAGCAGGTCGCGCGTCTGGTAGGCCAGGCTTTCGAGGGCCGCCCGGACGAAATGGGCGGGTCCGCTGTCCCGGGTCAGGCCGGTTATGGTGCCCCGCGACTCCGGCTCCCACCAGGGCGCGCCCAGGCCGGTGAAGCCGGGCACGAGGTAGACGCCGCCGTTGTCGCTCAGCCCCTGCGCCATGGCCTCGGACTCACCGGACTCGCGGATGACCTTCAGCCCGTCCCGCAGCCACTGGATCGCCGACCCCGCCGAGAAGATCGACCCCTCCAGCGCCCAGGCGACGTCGTCGCCGACGGCATAGCCCAGCGTCCCCAGCAGCCGGCTGGTCGAGGCGACCGGAGCCGCCCCCACATTGGCGACGAGGAAGGCCCCGGTGCCATAGGTGATCTTGGCGTCTCCGGCCTTGAGCGCGCCATGGCCGACCAGCGCCGCCTGCTGGTCCCCCGCCGCGCCATGGATGGGCAGGGCCGCCCCGAACAGCGACGGCTCGCTGTCCCCCAGATGATCGGCGCAACCGCGAATCTCCGGCAGCACAGCCATCGGGACATTGAAGAGGTCGGCGAGGTCGGGGCGCCACTGGCATGTGGCCAGGTCCATCAGGGAGGTCCGGCTGGCGTTGGTCGCATCGGTGACGTGGCGGGCGCCCGCCCCGTTTTTTTTGGCCGTCAACTTCCAGATCAGCCAGGTCTCGATGGTACCGACCTTGACCTCGCCCTTCGCCGCCCGGTCCCGCGCGCCGGGAACCGCGTCCAGCAGCCAGGCGAATTTCGAGGCCGAGAAATAGGGATCGAGGATCAGCCCCGTCGCCGCCTGCACCCTCGGCTCATGCCCGGCGGCGACCAGTTTCGAGGTCGCGGCCGCCGTGCGGCGGTCCTGCCAGACGATGGCGCGGTGCAGCGGCTCGCCGGTCGCGACGTCCCACAGCACCGAGGTCTCGCGCTGGTTGGTGATGCCGATGGCCGCGAACCGGTCTACCCCGCCCGCCGTGGCGATGACCGCGCGGCAGGTCTGCAACGTCGCCCGCCAGATCTCTGCGGCATCGTGCTCGACCCAGCCCGAGCGCGGGAAATGCTGCTCGAGCTCGATCTGGCTGACCGCGACGGGCTGCAGCCCCCCTTCGGGCGCGGCCTCGAACGCGATGGCGCGGGTGGATGTCGTGCCCTGGTCGATGGCGAGGATGAGAGACTTCATGGAGGGACGTTAGAACGCCCACCTCAAACCTCAAACCGTGCATCCCGGCGAACGCGGGAGTGCAGGGAGGGGTGATCAAAGCCACGCTTCGCGCTAGACCTCGATGATGCACACCGCTTCGTTCGAAGGCGTCCGCGACGCCGCCCGTCAATTGCTCGGCCACGCCGTCCGCACCCCCCTGATCGAAAGCCCGGCGCTGAATGAACGCGTCGGCGGCCGGGTGCTGGTCAAGGTCGAGACCCTGCAGCGCGCCGGGGCCTTCAAATTCCGCGGGGCCTGGAACCGCATCAGCCGCCTGACGCCGGACGAACTCACGCGCGGCGTGGTGGCCTATTCCTCGGGCAACCACGCCCAGGCCGTGGCCTGCGCCGCGCGGATGATGGGGACCAGCGCCGTCATCGTCATGCCTGCCGACAGCCCGAAGGTGAAGGTCGACGGCGTCATCGGCTTCGGCGGCGAGGTGCGAATGTACGACCGCTATACGGAAAGCCGCGAAGCCATCGGCGAGGAGATCGCCCGGACCCGCGGCTCCATCCTGGTGCGCCCGTTCGACGACCCCTTCGTCATTGAGGGCCAGGGCACGATCGGGCTGGAGATCCTGGAGGACGCCGAGGCCCGGGGCCTGACCCTGGACCAGCTGGCCTGCGGGGCTTCGGGCGGCGGCATGATCGCCGGGATCAACCTCGCCATGGCCGCCCTGTCGCCGGAGACCCCGGTGATCGCGGTAGAGCCGCGCGACTACAATGACATGGAGCTGTCGATGGCGGCCGGTGAGCGGCTGACCCACGCCCCGGCCCACGGCACCATCTGCGATTCCCTGATGACAGACCGGCCGGGCGAACTGACCTTCCCCATCAACCGCCGCGTCGACCGGGTCGAGACCGTGTCCGACGCCGAGGTAGCCGAGGCCGTCCGCTGTGCCTTCAGGACGCTGAAACTGGTGGTCGAGCCCGGCGGGGCCGTGTCACTGGCCGCCGTCCTGGCGGGCAAGGTCGAGGCCCGCGACCGCACCACCGCCGTCATCCTGTCGGGCGGCAATGTCGACCCCGCCCTGTTCGCCGCCATCATCGAAGACCGTTTCACCCCCATCGCCTGAGGACCTCTCCCCCATGACCTCGTCCATGAGCCGCACTGAACGCCAGGGTCTGCCCACCCCCGTCGCCGACCTGCCCGGCCTGATCGGCCAGGAGGTCGGGGTCAGCCGCTGGATCACCGTCGACCAGGCCCGCATCGACGCCTTCGCCGAGATCACCGAAGACCGTCAGTTCATCCACATCGATCCGGTGGCGGCGGCCCGGACTCCGTTCGGCGGCACCATCGCCCACGGCTTCCTGACGCTCAGCCTGATGTCGGCCATGACCTATGACGCCGTACCCCCGCTGGAGGGCGTTGTGATGGGCCTCAACTACGGCTTCGACAAGCTGCGCTTCCTCGCCCCCGTGCCGGCCGGTTCGAAAGTCCGGGGCCGGTTCAAACTGCTATCCGCCGAGGACAAGGGCGGCGGGCGCTGGCTGCTCAAGCACGAGGTCACGGTCGAGATCGACGGCGCCGACAAGCCGGCCCTGATCGCGGAATGGCTGGGGATGCAGGTGGTGGGCGGCTGATTTCAGCGATCGGTTGATCGGGGAAGCCGCCGCAGCTTCCTTCCGAACGCGGCGGCAAGCGATGCGCCTGTCGCGCAGAGGCTGCCTGTCACAAGCACTGTGATAGGTCGGTCTTGAAAGAAGCTCGTGTAGAGCGGCGTGACGAAGAGAAACGCCGTCGAGGTCGGAAAACCAAGAGCCCCGGAAGCCCCGATCCACCAAACATCAGACCGCATGCGAGGCGAAACGACCGCGGCTGCAACCCCTGCCAATGTGCATGGGATCAGTTGCATCAAGCCAATTCCGAACATGCCTACCGCGATGCGGTAGTCAGCCAGGGCGCCCACCCCACCGGCAAACAACATCACGACCGGGATCGAAAAGGCGGACGGTAGAAGCCCAACAGTCGCAAAGAGCAGGACCAGGCGGACCGCCGCTCCTCGCTGCGTCGTGGTGCTCACCCCTCCCCCAGACACCTCAACGCCACTTCGAGGTTCCGCAGCCCGTCCTCGCCCGTGACCGCCGGGGTCTCGCCGGTGCGAATGGCGTGGGCAAAGGCTTCCAGCTCCTTCTTCAGCGGCTCGGCGGGCCAGCTGTTGACGGCGCGGGTCTGGTAGGAACCGTCGGGCTGCTGGCCGAAATACTCCGTGACCTGACGGGTGATCAGGTCGGCGACGACGAATTTGCTGGCCGTGGCGACCTGCAGTGTCCGCACCTTGTAGGGCGTGACCCAGTTGGTGGTGATGTGGGCGATGGTCCCGTTGGCCAGCCGGAACTGCAGCAAGGCCGTGTCCTCGCGGTCCGCCTTGGTGCGAGCCAGTTGCGGCTGGACCTCGACGATCTCGGAGTCCGTCAGGTGACGGATGATGTCGATGTCGTGCACCGCCAGGTCGATGACCACCCCGACCTCGCCCATGCGCGGCGGGAAGGGGCCAACGCGGGTGATCTGGATCGAGATGATGTCGTCGCCGTCGATCGCGCGCTTGACCGCGTCGACCGCCGGGTTGAACCGCTCGACCTGACCGACCATCAGCACACGGTCGTTGGCCTTTGCCGCGTCGATCAAGGCCTGGGCGTCCGCGACGGTGGCGGCGATCGGCTTTTCGACCAGCACATGGACCCCGGCCTCCAGCAGGGCGACGCCCAGTTCCGCATGGTGGCGGTTGGGGGTCGAGACCACGGCGGCGTCCAGACCGGCGGCGATAAAGTCCGCGGCCGTAGTGAAGGCCGTGGCGTCATACAGGCCGGCGATACCCTCGGCCGTTGCGGCGTCGGGATCGAACACGGCGGTCAGGTCGAAATCGCGGATGTCCGACAGCACCCGGGCGTGATTGCGCCCCATGACGCCGACGCCGGCGACGCCGACCTTGAGGGGGGGAAGGGTGTGGGTCATGCGAAAACCTTAGCCGAAGCTGGCGACGGCAGCGATGATCGTATCCTGCGTCGCCTCATTGAGGTCGGCGTGCATCGGCAGGCTGATGACCCGATCCATGAGCCGTTCGGTGACCGGCAGGCTGCCGGGGCCCCGCGAGAACCGCGCATAGGCGGGCTGCAGGTGCATGGGGACGGGATAGTAGACGGCGGTGGGCACGCCCAGACCCTTCAGGTGCGCGGCCAGTCCATCGCGGTTCTCGTGTTCGATCGTGTACTGGGCCCAGATCGAGACCCCGCCCTCGATCACCGCCGGCACGCTGGCGACATGGGGCGCGAGGCGTTCGGCATAGATGTCCGCCGCCCGGTTGCGCCATTCGATCTCCTGGGGGAAGACCTTCAGCTTCTCGATCAGGACCGCGGCCTGGATGGTGTCGAGCCGGCTGTTCATGCCGATGCGCATGGCCAGATATTTGGGATCGTGAGCAAAGCTCTGGCCTGGCTTCAGGTCCTTGGCGACGACCTTGCCGTGCACCCGCAGCGAGTCCATTTCCTGGGCCAGATCGTCATCGTCGGTCAGCACCGCCCCTCCGTCGCCATAGCAGCCCAGCGGCTTGGCCGGGAAGAAGCTGGTGGTGGTGATGTCGGCCCATTTGATCGGATGGTCGCCGTGAAGGGTGCAGCCGAAGCCCTGGGCTGAATCGGCGATCAGCTTGAGGCCGTAGCGGTCACAGAGGGCCTTGATGGCCGGATAGTCGGCGGGCTGTCCGAACAGGTCGACGGCGATCACCACGCGGGGCTTGAGCCGGCCCTCCTTCAGGGTCGCCTCGATCGCCGCCTCCAGCTGGACCGGATCCATGTTGAAGGTCCGGGAGTCGACATCCACAAACACCGGCGTGGCGCCCAGCCAGGGCACGACCTCGGCCGTGGCCGTAAAGGTGAAACTGGGACAGAAGACCGCGTCGCCGGTGCGGATTCCCCAGGCGATCAGGGGCAGGATCAGGGCGTCGGTGCCATTGGCACAGCCGAGGGCGTGTTTCGCCTGGCCGAACGCGGCCAGATCCGCCTCGAACTGGCGCACCTGCGGACCCATGACCCAGGCCCCGCCGACCACGGCTTCCTGCACAGCCGCTTCGATCTTGCCGCCCAGGCGCAGCCGCTGGGCCTGCAGGTCGATGAAGGGAATGGTCATGACGGAACGGTCTCCGGTCGCGCACGGCGCAAGGCGCATCGACCCCGGAGGGAGACGCGGTGGTCGCGCCTCCTAGCAAATCGCAGACGGCCACGCCAAATCACCGGCCGTCACTTCGCGTGACGGGTTGCAACGAGGGTACCGGACGCCGTATGCGCAACGACCATGACACCCGGCGTTCCCGCCGTGTTTCTCGATCGCGACGGTGTGCTGATCGAGGACACCGGCTATCCCCATCTGGAAGAGCATCTGCGCCTCGTGGCCGGCGCGGCCGAGGCCGTGCGGCGGCTGACCCAGCTGGGCTATCTGTGCGTCATCGTCACCAATCAGTCCGGCGTGGCGCGGGGGCTGTTCACTGAAGAGCAGATGAAGGCCTTCAACGCCCTGATCATGCGAAAACTGGCCGCGAAGGGCGCGATCATCGGTGCCGTCTACGCCTGCCCCTTCCATGCCGAGGGCCGCATCGAGGCCTATATCCACCCCGACCATCCGGACAGGAAGCCCAATCCCGGCATGATCCTGAGGGCGATTGCGGACCACAATATCGATCCGGCGAAAAGTTTCATGATCGGCGATCAACCGTCCGACATGGAGGCCGCGCGTCGCGCGGGCGTGCCCGGCTTCCGCTTCGAGGGCGGAAATCTCGACGCCTTCGTGCGCGACCTGCTCGGACACTGAAACCGGCCCGCGGTTGTGGGATTTCTCGCCGCAATGAAATAGTCTGATGTCCGCCCCCCCGGAGCCTCGCATGACCCAGACCTTTGCCGAACGCCGCTGGACCAGCGCTGACGGCCTCAGCCTCTACGCCCGCGACTATGCGGCGGCGTCCGGCCCGGCGAAGCTGCCGGTCATCGCCATCCATGGCCTGACCCGCAACTCGGCCGATTTCGAGACCATCGCGCCGTTGATCGCCCAGAGCGGGCGACGGGTGCTGGCCATCGACGTGCGCGGCCGGGGCAAGTCCGACCGGGCACCCGACCCCATGACCTACCAGCCCCTAAACTACGCCCAGGACGTTCTGGCCCTGATGCGCGACGCGGGCATCGAACGGGCGGTCTTTCTCGGCACCTCCATGGGCGGGCTGATCACCATGGCCCTGGCCGCCATTCGCTCGAAGGTCATCGCCGCCGCCATCATCAACGACGTCGGCCCCGAAGTGGCCAAGGAAGGCCTGACCCGAATCGCCGCCTATGCGGGCCAACCCGTGGAGATCGGAAATTGGGCCGAGGCAGCGGCCCATGTGCGACGTCTCAACGAGGTCGCCCTGCCACACTATTCGGACGCCGACTGGGACGCCTTCGCCCGGCGCACCTTCCGCATCGGCACCGAGGGGACACCGGTGCCGGACTATGACCCCGACATCATGGCCCCGATCCGGGCCGCGGGCGCCAAGGCCCTGGTGCCCAATCTGTGGCCCTTCTTCAACCGTCTGGCCAAGGGACGGCCCGTCCTGCTGGTTCGCGGCGAGACCTCTGACCTGCTCAGCCCCCAGATCGCGGCCAAGATGCGCAAGCGCGCGCCGAAGATGGATTTCGTCGAGGTCCCCGGCATCGGCCACGCCCCCATGCTCGACGAGCCCGAGGCGAAGGCGGCGATCTTTCCGTTCCTGAGCGAGCTGCCCTAGGAATAATGGCTAGTGGCTAGTGGCTAGTGGCTAGTGATTGCCGCTCGGCAGCGGGCGACGCCAGCAGTTCGGCTCCACAGGCGGCGGCCAGCCACTAATCACTAGCCACTCGCCACCCCTCCTCAGTCCGGCACGTTCGCTTCCAGCTCATCCAGCCAGACCCGCGCAGTCGCGTCAGACGGTGCCCGCCAGTCGCCCCGGGGCGACAGGGACCCGCCGGTGACGACCTTGGGTCCGTTGGGCAGGGCCGAGCGTTTGAACTGGCTGGTCTGGAAGAAGCGCACGAGGAATTTCCGCAGCCAGCCCTTGATGGTCGCCAGATCATAGGCGACCCGCTCGTCCGCGGGCGTGTTAGCCGGCCAGTCGCCGGTCGCCGCATCCTTCCACGCCTGATGCGCCAGCCAGGCCACCTTCGACGGCTTCAGGCCGAAACGGGTGATGTGGAACAGGAAGATGTCGTTCAACGCATAGGGGCCGACCGTCGCCTCGGTCGACTGGATCTTCCCGTCCGCCCCGGCCGGCACCAATTCCGGGGAGATTTGCGTACCCAGAATGGCGGTCAGGACGTCGGCGGCGGCCCCGGCGTGCTCCCTGTCCGCTACCCAACGAATCAGGTGCCGGATCAACGTCTTGGCTACCCCGCCATTGACGTTGTAGTGGCTCATCTGGTCGCCGACGCCATAGGTGCACCAGCCCAGCGCCAGTTCCGAAAGGTCGCCGGTGCCCAGCACGAAGGCGTCGTGCTGGTTGGCCAGCCGGAACAGATAGTCCGTCCTCAGACCCGCCTGCACATTCTCGAAGGTGATGTCGTGCACCGGCTGGCCCATGGCGAACGGGTGGCCGATGTCGGCCAGCATGCGCTCGGCCGCGCGGCGGATGTCGATCTCGTGGGCGCTGACGCCCAGCGCCTGCATCAGGGCGTGGGCATTGGATTTGGTCCCGTCCGACGTCGCGAACCCGGGAAGTGTAAAGCCAAGAATATTGCTGCGTGGCAGGTCCAGTCGATCGAACGCCCGGCAGGCCACCAGCAGCGCCTGGGTCGAATCCAGCCCGCCTGAGACACCGACGACGACGCGCTCGCTGCCCGTCGCCTTCATCCGGCGCATCAATCCCTGCACCTGGATGTTGAAGGCCTCGTAGCAGTCCTGGTCCAGCCGGGCCGGGTCATCGGGCACGAAGGGGAAGCGGTCGAGCGGACGGATCAGATCGCCCGGACCGGCACCTTCTGACGCCTCGAACGGCACGATCGTCGCCGGCTCGCCCTCGATCCGGGCGCAGTCGGCAAAGGTTCCGTTGCGCAGCCGGTCCAGGCCGATCCGCTCGACGTCGATGTCGGCGAGGGTCAGATGGCTCTCCAGCGTGAACCGCTCGCCCTCGGCCAGTTTCGCACCCAGTTCGTGGATCGTCGCCTGACCGTCCCAGGCCAGATCGGTGGTGCTTTCGCCCCAGCCCGAGGCGGTGAAGACATAGGCCGAGATCGTCCGCATCGACTGGCTGGCGCACAGCACCGCCCGTTCGTCGGCCTTGCCGATGACGATGTTGGACGCCGACAGGTTCAGCAGGATGCGCGCGCCGGCCAGCGCCGCGCGCGTCGACGGCGGTTGCGGGGCCCAGAAATCCTCGCAGATCTCGGCGGCGAAGACGAAACCCGGACGGTTGACGGCCTCGAAGATCAGGCCCGGCGCGAAATCCACGGTCTCGCCGTTCAGGACCACGGAGTCCTCGGACCGGCTGGCGGCCGGGGCGAACCAGCGTTTTTCATAATATTCGCTGTAGTTCGGCAGATAGGTCTTGGGCACGACCCCCAGCACCGCCCCCGACCCCAGCACGACAGCGCAGTTATAAAGCGCATCACCGTTGCGGACCGGTGCCCCGATCACGGCCACCACGCCGGCCTCGGCGGCAACCTCGGCCAATTCGGCGATCCGCCGCTCCACCTCGGCCAGCAGGGCGTCCTGCATCAGCAGGTCGTCGATGGCGTAGCCGCTCAGGCTCAGTTCGGGGAAGACGATCAGGTCCACGCCCTGCTCCGCGGCCTGACGGATCAGGGCGGCGTGTTCCTGCGCATTGGCGGCCGGGTCGGCGATGTGCACCACCGGCGTCGCCGCGGCCACGCGGACGAAGCCGTGGGTGCGGATGGAATGGAACGGGTGGGTCTTGGGCAAGGCTGTGATCCTGATTGAGAGCGTTCTAGCGCTCATCCGGCCTCGCTGCCACCACACCTCCGCTCACCCCGGCGAATGCCGGGGCCCAGATCACGGACCCGGTCGGCTGGATCAGGCGCCGCGAAGCCATTTCGAAGAGCGAGTCATTCCATCTGGGTCCCGGCATTCGCCGGGATGAGCGGTTGAAGGTGCGATTGCCCGTGACCTGTCTCAACGCGCCCGCTAAAGCCAAGGCATGAATGACACGCCGAAAAAGGGCTGGCTCTCGCGGCTGACCGAGGGGCTGGGCCGCTCCTCGAAACAGATGACCGAACAGGTCGTGGCCACCTTCATCAAGGAGCCGCTGTCCGAGGCCGCGCTGGACGGGCTTGAGGAACATCTGCTCGAAAGCGACCTCGGCCCCGCGGCGACCGACCGGATCGTGGCCCGCTTCCGCGAACTGCGCTTCGGTGCCGGTGCCAATGAGCGCGAGGTCAAGGAGGCGCTGGCCGAGGCCGTGACCGCCGAACTGATCCACCACGAGGCGCGCTACGAGCCCATGGCCGGCCCGCGCCCCTTCGTCACCCTGTTCGTCGGGGTCAACGGCTCGGGCAAGACCACGACCCTGGGCAAGATCGCCGCCGACCTGACCGGCCAGGGGGCCAAGGTCATGGTCGTGGCCTGCGACACCTTCCGCGCCGCCGCCCGCGAACAGCTCAAGGTCTGGTCCGAGCGCGCCGGCGCTACCTTCGAGAGCCGCCGCGACGGTGCCGATCCCGCCGGCCTGGCCTTCGATGCCTACACAAAGGCCAGGGCCGAGGGCTATGACGTGGTCCTGATCGACACCGCCGGCCGGCTGCAGAACAAGTCCGCCCTGATGGACGAACTGCTCAAGATCGTGCGCGTGCTGAAGAAGATCGATCCGGACGCCCCGCACGAAACTTTGCTGGTGCTGGACGCCACCGTGGGCCGCAACGCCCTGGCGCAGGAACAGATCTTCGGTCGCACCGCCTATGTCTCGGGCCTGGTCATGACCAAGCTGGACGGCACGGCGCGCGGCGGGGTCCTGGTCCCCGTGGCCCAGGCCTCGGACGCCCCGATCAAGCTGATCGGCGTCGGCGAGGGCGTTGACGACCTGCAACCCTTCGACGCGCGGGCCTTTTCAAGATCACTGGTGGGGCTCGAGGACTGACATGACCGATACGCCGCCCGCCCCCGCCCCTGCCCCGTCGACCAACCGCCAGTGGATCCGCCAGGCCGTCGACTTCGGGGCCCTGGTCGCCTTCGCCGCGGGCTATGTGATCCTGCGCGCCCGCGGCCTCGACGGCCGCGAGGCCCTGGTCCAGGCGACCTGGGTGCTGGTCGTCGCCTCGGCCATCGCCCTGATCGTCGGCTATGCGGTCGAGCGTCGTCTGGCCCCCCTGCCGCTTCTGGCCGGCGGATTCGCCCTGATCTTCGGCGGCCTGACCCTGTTCTTCCACGATCCGTCGCTGCTGAAGATCAAGCTCAGCATACAGAACGGCCTGCTGGCGATCGTCCTGCTGGGCTCGCTGCCGCTCGGCAAATACCCGTTCAAATATCTGCTCGGCGACTCCATCAAGGTGACCGACCAGGCCTGGCGGGGGCTGACGCTGCGCTATGGCCTGTATTTCGCGACCATCGCCATCACCAATGAAATCGTCTGGCGCACCCAGACCGATGACACCTGGGTCGCCTTCCGGGGCTTCATCTGGGCCGCCGCCCTCGTCTTCGGCCTGGCGCAGATTCCTTACATCCTCAAACATATGATCAAGGACGAGGAACCCGGACCCGTATCGCCGGATCCCGGTTTGTAGCCTATGGTCCGGGGCATCGGCTTATCGTCCGTCGTCAAACCGTAAAACGCGGCTGCTAGCTATGGCGTAACACCGAGGGGATACGGTCATGGTCAAGTCCGGGAACAAGGCAAAGCGCGGCGGCAGTCTGGGCGCATCGCCCAGCCACCTGATGCACCGCGTTCTGCAGCTGGCGCTCGACATCTATTCCGAAGAGACGGGCGCGGACGGCCTGACCCAGCGCCAGTTCGCCGTGCTCGAAGCCGTCAGCCAGAAGTCGGGCCTGACCCAGACCGATCTGGTCCGGGCCACCGGCATCGACCGCTCGACCCTGGCGGATCTGGTCTCGCGCATGACGACCAAGGGTCTGCTGGACCGCGAAAAATCCGTCGTCGACGCCCGCGCCAAGGCCGTGCGCCTGTCGGTCGCCGGTCAGGCGGCCCTGGACAACGCCCGTCCGAAGGTCGAGGCCGCCGACAAGCGGATCATGGCCCTGCTGCCCAAGGGCAAGCGCGACGGCTTCCTCGACCTGCTGGCCGAACTGGCCGGCGAGGCCGACGCCGCCCCGGCCAAGGCCAAGGCTGACGCCCGCGCTGCCAAGAAGGTCGCCCGCGAGGCGAAGAAGGCCGAGAAGCTGGCGAAGAAGGCGGACAAGCCGGCCAAGGCACCCAAGGCACCCAAGGCTGAGAAACCGGCCAAGGCTCCCAAGCCCAAGAAGGCCAAGGCGCTGGAACCGGCCTGAGAGCGTCTCACCGGCATCACCCTTCCAATCCGTCATCCTCGGGCTTGACCGGAGGATCAGACCGTCCGGTGCACGGCGATAAGGCACATGGGCGTGATCGCCGGGCCGTCTCCCTCGCCCAGCCCGCCACCCGCCTCTGATCCTCGGGTCAAGCCCGAGGATGACGATCCGGATAGGATGCGGGCGCGCCTCCTCAATCCATCAGCTGCTGCGCCAGATAGACATAGTGCCGGGCCCATCGGCGCGCATTCGCCACCGGATCGGCATCGTTGGAATGCCCGCCCGAGGTCTCTTCGTAATACAGGTGGTCATAGCCCATCTCGCCGAGCCGGGCCGCGAACTTCCGGGCGTGGCCGGGGTGGACCCGGTCGTCGCGGGTATTGGTCGTGATATAGACCCGTGGATATTCCGCACCCGGACGAAGCTGCTGATAGGCCGAATAGCGCGCGATATACGCCGCCTCTTCCGGGATGCGCGGATCGCCGTATTCGCCGATCCACGAGGCCCCGGCCGGCAGTTCGTGATAGCGCAGCATGTCGATCAGCGGGCTTTCGATCACCGCGGCATGGATCAGCTCGGGGTGCTGGGTCACCGCTACCGAGGTCAGCACACCGCCGTTCGACCGGCCGTAGATGCCGGTCCGGCGCGGCGAGGTGATCCCGCGCGTCTGCAGGTCGCGCGCGACGGCCGCATAGTCGTCAAAGGCCAGCTGCCGGTTCTCCTTGAGCACGCTCTGGTGCCAGGCCGGCCCGAACTCGCCGCCGCCGCGGATGTTGGCGTTGACGTAGACGCCGCCGTTCTCGAGCCACAGCTTGCCCATCTCGGGGATGTAGATCGGCGGCTTGGACACCTGGAACCCGCCATAGCCATAGATGATTGTCGGCGCATGGCCGTCCATCACCAGATCCTTCGGCCGGACCACGAAATAGGGAATCTTCGTCCCGTCCGACGAGGTCGCCTCGAACTGCTCGACCACATGGGTCGAGGCGTCGAAACGGTCGGGGGCCTGACGCACCGTCTCGGCAGTGCCCGCCCGCGCATCGGCGAGGGCCAGGGTCGAGGGCGTCAGGAAGCCCTCATAGGAATAGAAGAGGCGGCCCGATTCCCGGCTGAAAGAGCCCAGATGGACGGCCGCGTTCTCCGGTGCCGGCAGCGCGGTCTCGGGCCAGCCGAATTCCCCCCGGTTCCGGAACACGGCAGTCCGACCCCGGACGTTGTCGTAGATGGCAGCGACGATCCGGTCGTCCATAACGGCCACATCCTCGACCGACTGACGCGCAGTCGGCGTAAACACCGTCTCGACAGCGTTGGAGATGGCCAGATTATCCGGCCGGAGAGTCCCGATGACGACGGCCATGAGCGAACCGGCCGGCACGTCGCGCCCGGGACGATTCCATGCCTCGTCGAGGGTCAGAACCAGCTGTCCGCCCATCATGCCACGAAGACTGACGCGTTCCGGCAGGTTCAGCTTCACCGGCGTCCCGCCCACCAGCTCCCACGTCTCGCTGCGGAAGGTATCGAGCGGCCGGTTGATCAGCACACCCAGCACCTCACCCGCGCCATTGCGATACACGGCCGGGCTGACCCCATAACCCCCGTCGCCGATGTCGCCGCGATAGACCTCGGTCGCCTGCGCCAGCGTCTGGCCGCGCTTCAGCGACTTGACGATGAAGGGGTAGCCGCTTTCGGTCAGGGTATTCGGCCCGAAGTCGGTGGCGACCAGAAGGGTGTCGCGATCCAGCCACTCCAGGCGGTGCTTGCCCTCAGGCAGCACGAACCCTCCGTCCACGAATGATTTGCTGGGGATGTCGAACTCGCGCACCACCACCGCGTCCTTGCCGCCGTCCGACAGGCTGATCAGGCAGCGGGTTTCATCGGGGGCCAGGCAGTCCGCGCCCTTCCAGACCCAGTCCCGGCCCTCGGCGCGCGACAGGGCGTCGATGTCGAGCATCGTTTCCCACGAGGTATTCGCCGAGCGATAGCTGTTCAGCGTCGTGCGCCGCCAGACTCCCTTCGGATTGGCGGCGTCCTGCCAGAAATTACCGATCCCCGCGCCGAGGAAGCTGGGCCCCGGAATCCGGTCGGTGGCCGAAAGAATGTCGAACGCCTGCCGGCGGAAGGTCTCATAGCGCCGGTCGCCGGTCAGGGCGGCCAGGGACCGCTCGTTCTCGCCGGCCACAAAGGCCATGGCCTCGGCCCCGTTGACCGCTTCCAGCGCCAGATGGTCGTCGGCGGCCCGCACCCCGGCGGGGCTCAGATCGGTCGGCATGTGGGGCGGCGGGGTCTGCAGCGGCCGCGGGACATCGGCCACGGTCAGCGCCGGCACCTCCATCTGTGCCGGGCCGCCCGCACAGGCCGCCAGCAACAGCGCCGGGATCGCGGCGGACAGGATCAGTCGGTTCATCTCAAACTCCGCTCATCCCGGCGAAAGCCGGGACCCAGTTCTGTGGGCGATCGGCGCCGCCGGTGTGCCTGTCCGCCAATCCCAGCCGCCGATGCTTCACGCAAGCACTGGGTCCCGGCTTTCGCCGGGATGAGCAGATATTTATGGGCCTATTCCTGCGCCGGCACGTCCATCAGACGGCGGCTCAGATAGGTGTATTCCAGCGCCAGACGCCGGGCGGTCTCGCGCAGGTTGGCTCCCGCCGCGTGGCCGCCGTCGGTGTTCTCGTAGAACAGGACCGGATAGCCCAGCTCTTCCAGCCGCGCCGCCGCCTTGCGGGCATGGCCCGGGTGGACGCGGTCGTCCTTGGTCGAGGTGTGGATGAAGACCTCGGGATAGGGCTGCCCGGCGCGCAGGTTCTGGTAGGGCGAATAGGCCTGGATCCAGGCCCGCTCTTCCGGAATGTCCGGGTTGCCGTATTCCGCCATCCACGAGGCCCCGGCCAGCAACTTGTGGAAGCGCAGCATGTCGAACAGGGGCACCTGGATGACGGCGGCGTTGATCAGGTCCGGCCGCTGGGTCAGCATCGCCCCCATGAACAGCCCGCCCTGCGAGCCGCCCATGATGCCCAGCTTCGGCTGGCTGGTGACGTTACGCGCGATCAGGTCCAGCGCCACGGCCTGATAGTCCTGATGCGCCCGCTGCCGGTTCTCCTGCAGCGCCGCCTGGTGCCAATTGGGCCCGAACTCGCCGCCGCCGCGGGTGTTGGCGATGACATAGACTCCGCCCCGCTCGAGCCACAGCTTGCCGACCGTGGCCGAATAGCCGGGCAGCAGCGACGACTGGAAGCCGCCATAGCCGTACAGCAGCGTCGGATTGGTCCCGTCCATCGCCATGTCGCCCTTGTGGACGACGAAATAGGGGATCATCGTCCCGTCGGCTGAACGGGCCTCGAACTGGTCGACCGTCATCCCCTCGGCGTCGAATTTGGCCGGCAGGGATTTGGTCAGGTCCGCAGAGCCGGTGGCGGCGTCGGCGAGATACAGGCTGGACGGGTTCAGATAGCCGGTGACGCTGACGAACACCCGGTCATCGCGCTCGCTGGCCGAGCCCACGCCGACCGAGACGTTCTGCGGCAGGTCCAGCCGGCTGCGACTCCAAATCTGATCGGCGAGGTGGTCGGTAGGCACCGGGGGCTCATAGACATAGACCGAGCCGCGCACGTTTTCGTACAGGGCCACGACCAGTTTGTTGCGGGTGGCGGTGATGCCCTCGATGGCCTCGCGCGGGCCGGGGCGGATGACCAGCTGCGCCGGTGTCGCCGGATCGGCCAGCCAGCGGTTCAGGTCCCAGGCGATGACGTCGCCGGTCCTGAATTCCTGACCCGAGGGCGCGGTCCAGTCCTGATCGGTCGTCACCACCAGCTGGCCCCGCACCAGGGCGTTGATATTGGACTTCGACGGCAGCTCCAGCTTCGTCGTCGTGCCGTCCGCGTTCAGACGATGCGTCTCGCCGTCGTAGAAGCCGATGGCCCGGTTGATCAACGTCACCTGCACGACGCCGTCTGCGTCGCGCAGGGATGAGCCCGACACCGACACGTCGGTCGGCTGGCCGGTGAAGACCGTCCGCGCCTGATCGACGGTCTGGCCGCGCGTCAGCACCTTGACCACCATCGGATAGCCCGAGCTGGTCAGGGTGCCCGGCCCGAAATCGCGCGCGATCAGAAGGGTGTTCTCATCCACCCAGGACGCCCCGCCCTTGGACTCCGGCAGGGCGAAGCCGCCCTCGACGAAGGTGCGGGTGGTGCGGTCGAATTCACGAATCGTCACCGCATCCTTGCCGCCGTCGGACAGTGAGATCAGGCACCGGGTTTCGTTCGGCGGCAGGCAGGTCGCGCCCTTGTAGACCCAGTTCTTGCCTTCAGCGGCCGCGAGGGCGTCGATGTCGAGAATGGTTTCCCACTGCGGCGCGTCGGCGCGATAGCTGTCCAGCGAGGTGGTGCGCCAGATGCCGCGGACATGTTCGGCGTCCTGCCAGAAATTGTCGATCGTGCCGTCGTGGTTGAAGCCGGGTGCAGGGATCCGGTCGCGAGACTGGACGATCTCCAGCGCCTGCTGATGCAGGGCCTCATAGCGCGGATCGCCCTGAAGCACGCCCAGGGAATGGGCGTTGTGGGCGTTGACCCAGGCCATGGCGCGCTCACCATCGATCTCTTCCAGCCACAGCCAGGGATCGGTCGCGTCCGAGGTGGCGAAGGTGCCCTCCGCCAGCGGCGGATTGGGCGGGGTCGGTGTCTGGGCCATGGCGCTCGTGCAAAGGGCGGTGGAAACGAGAAGCGCGGCGAGCGCGGTAGTGCGGATCATATGGTCAGGTCCCCGACGATTGGTCGGGCGGCACCTTAGCGGCGGGTCGGGATGCGGCAAGCCGGGGCGGGCGGAGGTTACGGCTTTGTCATCTTGGAGAAGTGGCCAGTGGCCGGTGGCCACCACTCACGACCCCTCATCCGGAATGCACAGGATCTTTCCGCAGGCCTTGCAATGCACGGCGTCCGGATCATGGACCTGAAGCCCGCATCGGTCGCACGGAAAACGGACCTTGTGCGGCCGCAGCAGGGTCTGGCCCAGCCGCACGAACAGGGTCACCCCGCCGAGCATGATCAGGATGGAGACGATCCGGCCCCACTCTCCCGGCAGGGTGATGTCGCCATAGCCCGTCGTGGTCAGGCTCGTGACGGTGAAATACAGGGCGTCGAGATAGCCGCTGATGCCGTCATGGCGGCCCATGAAGCTGGTGTAGACGAAGCCGGTCGCGACGAAGACGAAGGTGATCAGCGACACCAGGGCCTTGGTCACGTCCTCGACCCGGGTGTCATCATAGCGACGCCCGATCGTGCGCCAGAAAAACTCCGAATGGATCAGGGTCCAGAGCCGCAGCACCCGCAGGAAGCCGAGGTTGAACAGGAACGGGAACAACAGGGTCGCAAAGACGAACAGGTCTACCCAGACGATGGGTTTCCTCAACCAGTCCCTGATGTTGGAATATGCCGAGGCGCGCGCCGCCAGATCCGCGAGCAGCACCGCCGCGATGACATAGTCGATGATGTAGAAGATCAGCCCTTCCATGCGCAGCAGCGGTGCGGCGATAAAGAAGGCGATGATCAGGAGGTCGATGATCAGCACCGCCATCCGGAAGCGGACAGCGACGGGCGAGGAGCCGTGATAGAGCGCCCGCAGCCGGGCCCGAAGGCGCAGGCCGCCAGTCTTCTGGTCGACAGGCTCGGGCTGGGGCGCGGGCTTGGATCGGCTCATGACGCAGCGATAACGCGGCCTGCTCGCGCAAGGAACCGCCAACCGCTATATGCGACATTGAATGACCCGACCCTTCGTCAAGATGAACGGTGCCGGCAACGACTTCGTCGTCGTCAACGCACTGGAGACACCGTTCACGCCGACGGTCGATCAGGCGCGCGCCATTGCCGACCGCGAAACCGGCGAGGGCTGCGACCAGCTGATCGCCATCGAGCCTTCAACCAGCGCCGACGCCTTCATGCGGGTGTGGAATGCCGACGGCGGCACGGTCGAGACCTGCGGCAACGCCCTGCGCTGCGTCGGCTGGATGCTGCTGCAGTCGAGCGGCAGGGATCAGGTCCGGATCGACACGCTGGGCGGGCCGACGACGGCGCGGCGGGCGGCCGATGGCCGGATCACGGTGGATATGGGTGCGCCACGCCTCGACTGGACCCAGATCCCGCTCGACGAGGCCATGGATACGCGCGGCATCGAGCTGCAGGTCGGGCCCATCGACGCGCCGGTGCTGCACACGCCCGGTGCCGTCTCCATGGGCAATCCGCACGTGGTCTTCTTCATGGACCATGAACCCGACGACGCCTTCGTGCGCGGCACAGGCTCCCTGATCGAACACCACCCGCGCTTCCCCGAGGGCGTCAATGTCGGCTTTGCGCAGGTCCTCGCCCCCGATCGCATCCGGTTGCGGGTGTGGGAGCGGGGCGCCGGCCTGACCCGGGCCTGCGGCACGGGAGCCTGCGCCGCCCTCGTCGCCGCCTCGCGCCGCGGCCTGGCCGGACGCGCGGCGACCCTTGAGCTGGACGGCGGAGAACTGCGGATCGAATGGGATGAGGCCACCGACCATGTCTTCATGACCGGCCCGGTCGAGGTCGAACGGACCGGGACCCTGGCGATCTGACGCTGCGTCAACGGTTGTCCCGGCCCGTCCCGCGGCTTAGGAACACTCCATGCCCGACATCACCGACAAACAGACCTTCTCCGACGAAGACGCGCTGGAGTTTCACCGCAGCCCGACGCCGGGCAAGATCTCCATGGCTCCGACCAAGCCCATGGCGACCCAGCGCGACCTGTCACTGGCCTATTCGCCGGGCGTCGCCATTCCCGTGCTGGCCATCGCCGGGGATGTCGACAAGGCCTACGACTATACGTCCAAGGGCAATCTGGTCGCCGTCATCTCGAACGGCACTGCCATCCTCGGCCTTGGCAACCTCGGCCATATGGCATCCAAGCCGGTGATGGAGGGCAAATGCGTGCTCTTCAAACGCTTTGCCGACGTCGACAGCTTCGACGTCGAGGTCAAGACCACCGATCCGGACGAATTCATCACTGTCGTCAAGAACATCGGCGACACCTGGGGCGGCATCAATCTGGAGGACATCAAGTCCCCGGAATGTTTCGTCATCGAGTCGGAACTGCAGGACCTGCTCGACATCCCCGTCTTCCACGACGACCAGCACGGCACGGCCATCATCTCGACCGCCGGCCTGATCAACGCCTGCCACATCACCGGCAAGAAGCTGGAGGACGTCAAGGTCGTCCTGGCCGGTGCCGGCGCGGCCGGCCTCAGTTCCATCGGACTGATGAAGGCCGTCGGGGTCCGGGCCGAGAACACCGTCATCGTCGACCGCGAAGGCGTGGTCTACAAGGGCCGCCCCAGCGGGATGGACCAGTGGAAGGCCGCCCACGCCACCGACACCCCGCACCGGACCCTGGCCGAGGCCATGGTCGGGGCCGACGTGGTCCTGGGCCTGTCGGCCAAGGGCGCGATCACCAAGGAGATGGTGGCCTCCATGGCCCCCAATCCGATCATCTTCGCCATGGCCAATCCGGACCCGGAAATCACGCCGGAAGACGTCCTGTCCGTCCGCTCGGACGCCATCATGGCCACGGGCCGCTCGGACTATGTGAACCAGGTCAACAACGTCCTCGGCTTCCCCTATATCTTCCGCGGGGCGCTGGACGTGCGCGCCCGCCGCGTCAATCACGAGATGAAGGTCGCCTGCGCCCAGGCGCTGGCCGCCCTCGCCCGCGAGGATGTGCCGGACGAGGTGGCCATGGCCTATCGCGGCCGCAAGCTGCGCTTCGGTCCCGACTACATCATCCCCTCGCCGTTCGACCCGCGCCTGATCTGGTACATCCCGCCCTTCGTCGCCCAGGCGGCCATGGACTCGGGCGTGGCGCGCAAGCCGATCGAGGACATGGACGCCTATCGCACCCAGCTGCGCTCGCGGCTCGATCCCTCCGCCGCCCTGATGCAGAACATCTCGGGGGCCGTGCGTGCCGGACAGAACAAGCGGGTGGTGTTCGCCGAGGGCGAGGAGACCGCCGTCATCCGCGCCGCCTGGGGATTCAAACAGGCCGAACTCGGCACGCCGATCCTGCTGGGCCGCGAGGAACTGATCCGCAAGAACGCCGCCGAAGCCGGCCTGGATTTCGATGCCATGGGTATCGAGATCGTCAACGCCCGCGTCAGTGGTCACAATGACGACTATACCGACTGGCTCTACGCCCGCCTGCAAAGACGCGGCTATCTGCGCCGCGACGTGCAGCGGATGATCAATCAGGACCGCAACTATTTCGCCGCCGCCATGTGCGCGCGCGGTCAGGCCGACTGCATGGTCACCGGCGTGACGCGCAATTTCAACATGGTGCTGAAAGAGGTCCGCCGCGTCCTCGACGTCAAGAACCGCATGATCGGCCTGTCGATCCTGCTGGCCAAGGGCCGCACCCTGTTCGTCGCCGACACCTCGATCCATGAACTTCCGAACGCGGAAGAACTGGCCGAGATCGCCATCCAGGCGGCCGCGACCGTCCGCAAGCTGGGCAAGACCCCGCGGGTGGCCTTCCTCAGCTATTCCACCTTCGGCAACCCTCCGGGCGACCGGGGCGAAAAGGTGCGCGAGGCCATCCGTATCCTCGACCAGCGCGGCGTCGATTTCGAATATGAAGGCGAAATGCCGCCCGAGCTGGCGCTCGATCCCGAGGCCCGGGCCGCCTATCCCTTCATGCGCCTGACCGGCCACGCCAATGTGCTGGTCATGCCGGCGATCCACTCGGCGGCCATCTCGACGCGGCTGGTCCAGTCGCTGGGCGGCGCGACCGTCATCGGCCCGCTGCTGGTCGGCCTGGAGAAGTCGGTCCAGATCGTCAGCCTGGGGGCCTCGGTCAGCGAGATCATCACCGCCGCCACCTTCGCTGCCTATGACGAAGGGGCGGCGGCCGAGGGCTAGGACGGGTAGTTCAGGTGACGCCCGCCATCGCCTTCAAGCGGCGATTCCGGCGGTCCAGCATCCAGCACAGGATGACGGCCGGGATGCCGACGGCGGCCGTCCCGGCAAAGAACAGGGCGTAGGCGACCATCAGCTCATGCCCTTGCTGCAAGCTCTCTACGACGACGCCTGAGAAGCCCTTCAGGAACTTGCCCAACAGGGCGTAGAACGAGCTCAGCAGGGCGTATTGGGTGGCCGTATAGCCGATGCCGGTCAGGCTCGACATGTAGGCCACGAGGGCGGCACCGGCCAAACCCTCACTGAAATTCTCCACGAACAGAACCCCGGCGAACATCGGCGTCGAAAGGCCCGCCAACGCCATCAGGGTATAGCCCAGGTTCGACATAGGGCCGATCAGCGCGCCGAGCAGAAGCGTCCGGCCGAAGCCCAGCCGCAGTGCGCACAGGCCACCGGCCGCGATACCGGCGATCGAGCCCGCCAGACCGAAACTGAGACGCATCGCCCCGATGGCCTCCTTGGTGAGGCCCAGTTCGATGTAGAACGGTCCGACCATCGGCCCCATCACAAAGTCGGGCAGCCGGTAGAGGCTGATCGCTGCCAGCATCAGCAGGGCAGCGGTCTTGTGGGTTTTCAGGAAGTTGAGGAACGGGCCCACGACCGCGTCGAACATTCCGCGCGGCGTCCAAGGCGCGGCCCCGCCGGTCGCCCTGGCAATGGCGGACCGGTCCAGTGGCTCCTTGGCGCAGAGGGTCGCGATGATGGCAATCGACATCGCCGCGCCCCAGATCGCATAGGCCCCGTTCCACCCCAGCCAGGTGGCGAAGAATAGTATCAGGGCGTTGCCAGCGAGAATCGCGAACCGGTAGCCCAGCTGGTAGGCCGACGTCAGCAGGCCCAGGTCGTCGTCGTTCTCGGCGCTCTCAATCCGCCAGGCATCGACGACGATATCCTGGGTCGCGGAGGCAAAGGCCGTCACGAGGGCCGCGACTCCAAGGGCGGTCAGACCCCCTTCCGGGCCGACGATGGCCATCGCGATCAGCGCGGCACCGACCAGCGTCTGGGACAGCAACATCCAGCCACGTCGCCGCCCGAACCGGCCGAGGATCGGAACGTCAAACCTGTCGACGACCGGGGCCCAGATAAATTTGAAGGAGTAGGCGAGGCCGACCCACGAGATGAACCCGATCGTGGACAACGCCACATCGCCTTCCGCCAGCCAGATGCTGAGAGTCGCACCCGTCAGCAGGAAAGGCAGACCGGAACCGAAGCCCAGCAGCAGGGTGATCAGGACGCGGCCCCGGCCCAGCGCCTTGAAGACATCCTTCGCGCCGGCCTTGCGGGGCGCGGCTTCCGCGGAGTTGTCGGTCATATGGCGTCCTTTGGAAACGACGCCCCCGCGTCAACCTATGCGACGCCGACCTTGGCCCGCTCCGCCCGGTTCGTCCAGCGGGCGAGTGAGACCCGCAGGGCCTCCAGCTCCAGCGGTTTGACCAGATGGTCGTTCATCCCCGCCTCGAGACAGGCCCGCCGGTCCTCGGCGACGGCGTGTGCCGTCAGGGCCACGATCGGTGTCCTGTCGCCCGCAGCACGAACGGCACGGGCGGCGGTCGGGCCATCCATCCCCGGCATCCTCATATCCATAAAGACAAGATCGTAGCGGGCGCGCTTCATGGCCTCGACGGCCTCATCGCCGCTTGCCGCGGTTTCGACGGCGCAGCCTTCGCGGCGCAGCAGGGTGGCGGCCAGCAGGGACCCGACCGGATTGTCCTCGACCAGCAGCACGCGTGCGCCCGTGAACCGGGTTTTCGCCACGCGGTCATCCTCAGCGGGCGGTGGGGGGGGCAATCCCGGCTGCAGATCGGGTCGGGTTCCGGCGGCGGCCAGCACCCGCTCCGCCAGGGAGGCGCGGCGCAGGGGCTTGATCAGATAGCCGTGGAAACCCGCGCCCTTGTAGCGAGCGATCAACTCACGCTCCGACGGTTTCAACAGAATGATGGCGCGACCCTGTGCCGGGCGAGCGACCATCGCAGAGCCCGGGATGCAGGCCAGGTGGTCGATCAGGACCACATCCGCCTCGACGGCGTGGTGCCCGCCGGACGCCACGACCTGGGCCATGGCCCCGGCTCGCACGAACGGATCGGGACTGACGACGTGAACGGCCTGCCCCTGCAGCGGGCGGCCGCGGTCCGCGCCTTCCACGGCGGGGAAGGCGGCCTCAAAACGGAAACGCGCGCCGGGACCACCAGGCCGGTCAGCGACCGTAACGGTTCCCGTCATCGCCGCGGCCAGCTTTGACACGACCGCCAGGCCCAGGCCGGCCCCGCCGAAACGGCTGGCGTCCGAGGCGTCGACATGGCCGAATTCCTCGAAGATGCGTTTGCGGGCCTCGGCGGGCACGCCGGGGCCGGTGTCGTCGATGATGAAGGCCAGCCGGGGCCGGGCGGTATTTCCGTCGACGCGCTCAACGGTGATGCGCACCCCGCCGGTCTCGGTGAATTTCACGGCATTGCCGGCCAGGTTGAACAGCACCTGACGCAGGCGGCCCTCGTCACCGATGATGTCCGGCGCGTCGGCGGCGACCGACCAGACGATTTCCAGTCCCTTGTCATGGGCGCGGGGGCTGAGCAGTTCGGCCACACCACGGACCAGCCCCTCGAGATCGACCGGTGCTGCGTCGAACTCCAGCTTGCCCGCTTCAAGACGGGCGTAGTCCAGCAGGTCATTGACCAGACCCAGAAGATGTTCGGCCGAAGACCGCGCCGCCTCGGCATAGGCGCGCTGGGCGCCGTCCAGCCGCGTGCGTTGCAACAGACCCAGCATGCCGATGACGCCGTTCAGGGGCGTGCGCATCTCATGGCTCATGAGCCGCAGGAACTGCTGCTCTGCCGAGGCCGTGTCCGCCACTCCACCTGTGTTCGATTTCTTGCGCTGGCCCGCCATGCCCTGTCTCCCTGGACCGTGATCATGGGCCAGAACCCCTTAAGGCCGGCTCAATCGGCACGATTAAGCAAACCTCGATCAGGGGTGCCCGGCGACTGCGGGCGGTCACGTCTTCACCAGGCGGACGAAGTCTCCCGCCGGCCCTCGGCCTGCCGCTCGAAATCGCCCTGGGCACCGACGGTCGATCGGCGATGGATCAGGGCCTCGGCAATATGCCGGCGCAGCACGCCGTCACAGCCGTCGAGATCGGCGATGGTACGCGCCAGACGCAGGGTGCGCGTCCAGCCGCGTGCGGTCAGCCCACCGGCCTCGCCCGCCCGCATCAGCAGCGCCCGGCCCGCTTCGTCCGGCGTGGCGAACCGGTCCAGCGTCTCTCCCGAGGCGCGGGCGTTGATGGCCTGATCGCGGGCCACAGCCGGATCGACACCCGCCGCGCGCAGGCGGTCTTCCTGCATCGTCCGCGCGGCGAGGACCCGGGCCGCGGCCTCGGCCGTGCCTTCCGCAGGCGGCGGCAGGGCCATGTCGGCGGCGGTCACCGGTGGCGTTTCGACGGTCAGGTCGATGCGGTCGAACATCGGGCCGGAGATGCGGTTCTGATAGTCGCGCTGGCACCGGGGGGCCTTGCCACAGGCTCCGCGGCCCGCCCCGCCGAGGCCGCAGCGGCAAGGGTTCATGGCCGCCACCAGCTGGAAGCGGGCTGGATAGCGGACATGGGCATTGGCCCGCGCCACGACGATCTCGCCGGTCTCGAGCGGTGCCCGCAGCGAATCCAGCGCCTGGGCCGAATACTCCGGCAACTCGTCGAGAAACAGGACGCCGTTATGCGCGAGCGAGGCCTCGCCCGGCCTGGCCTTCAGTCCGCCACCGGTCAGGGCCGCCATGGAGGCCGAATGGTGAGGGGCGCGAAACGGTCGGTCCCGTGTCAGGGCCCCGCGTTCGATCAGGCCCGCCACCGACCAGACCATCGAGGTCTCCAGCAGTTCCTGCGGCGTCAGCGGCGGCAAGAGGCCCGGCAGGCGCGCCGCCATCATCGACTTGCCCGAGCCCGGCGGCCCGACGAACAGCAGGTTGTGGCCGCCCGCCGCCGCAATCTCGAGTGCCCGTTTGGCGCTTTCCTGGCCCTTGACCTCGCGCAGATCGGGCACCGCCGCGCCCATCCGGACCGGTCCAGGTTCCGGCGCGCGCAGCACCTGACTGCCCTTGAAATGATTGACCAGACCGATCAGCGAGCGCGGGGCCAGAATGTTGACGTCGCCGGCCCACGCCGCCTCGGGGCCGTTGGCTTCCGGACAGATCAGGCCCAGTCCCATGGCCGAGGCGGCGACCGCCGCCGGCAGGGTTCCACCGACCGGCGCGATCTGGCCATCCAGGTTCAACTCTCCCACCGCGGCCCAGCCGTCCAGCGCGTCGGGCGCGATCACCCCCATGGCGGCCAGCAGGGCCAGGGCGATCGGCAGGTCGAAATGACTGCCCTCCTTGGGCAGGTCGGCGGGGGCCAGATTGGCGATGATCCGCCGCGACGGAAGGGCCAGGCCGATGCCGGCGAATGCGCCACGCACCCGCTCGCGGCTCTCGGCCACGGCCTTGTCCGGCAGGCCGACGATGGCGAAGACGATCGGCCCGTCGTTACCGACCAGTTGCACCTCGACGTCGACGCGCCGCGCCTCGACGCCCTCGAACGCGACCGTCACCACCCGAGCCGCCACCGCGCCCTCCCGTTGCCGGAAAGGAACGAAACACGAACCCGGGAAAAATGCAATCCTGATCTATTTCAGGCCACAACCCAGAATGGGCTTCAGCCGCCCCGTTTGCGCTCGATCGCGTCCCACATCAGGGCGGCGGCGTCGACGCCGGTGAACCGCTTCAACTGCTGGGCCCCTGTCGGCGAGGTGACGTTGATCTCGGTCAGGTAGTCACCGATCACGTCGATGCCGACGAACAACAGACCCCGTTGCTTGAGCGTCGGCCCGATGGCGGCGCAGATCTCACGGTCACGCGCGGTCAGTTCGACCGGTGCCGCCGTGCCGCCGACGCGCAGGTTGGAGCGCACCTGGCCGGTGGCGGGAATGCGATTGATCGCGCCGACCGGCTCGCCGTCGATCAGGATGATCCGCTTGTCGCCCTTCGACACCGCCGGGATGAATTTCTGTATCACCAGGGGGTCGCGGCTGCCCGTCGCATGGATCTCGATCAGGGCCTCGAGGTTGGGATCGCCCGCCTTCAGCTTGACCACGCCCGAGCCCGCCGCCCCGTGCAGCGGCTTCAGAACGACATCACCGTGACGTTCGTGGAAGTCGACGAGAGCGACCGGGTCCGAGCTGATCAGGGTCGGCGGGGTCAGGCCGGGGAACTGCGTCACCAGCAGTTTTTCCGGGGCGCTGCGGACTTCGGCCGGATCATTCACGACCAGGGTCCCGGGATGCACCGTCTCGAGCAGATAGGTCGAGGTGACATAGGCCATGTCGAACGGCGGGTCCTGACGCATCAGGATGACGTCGACGTCGTCGGCCAGGTTCAGCTTGACCTCGTCGCCGAAGCTGACGTGGTCGCCTTCAATCTGGCGCAGGGTGACCGGTCTGGCGCGGCAGGACAGATTGCCGTCCTCCAGGGCCAGGGTCCTGACATCATAGACCCACTGGGCGTGGCCCCGATCCTGCGCCGTCATCATCATCAGCCAGGTCGTGTCGGACTCGATGTTGACGGCCTCGACCGGGTCCATCTGGATGGCGACTCTCAACATGCTCTGTCCTTCCACGCGTCAGCCCTTGGCTAATGGGCAGCGCAGCGGAACGGCGCAAGCCTGTTCAGCCTCAATGGACCCGGACGACGTCGGGGCCAGCCTAGTTGAGCTGAAGGCGGACCCGGTCGACGGACATCTGACGCGTGATCTCCATCGGGTCATCCTGGGTGCGCGCCTGCGCCAGAGCCTGCAATGCGCCGGTCAGGGCACCCTGCTTTTCGCGCGCGGCAGCCACATCCAGCCACGGGCGGTGATCCTCGGGATCCAGCAGAGCGCGGCGCAGGGCCGCACGTTCCGCACCCTCGAAATCGCGAGCGCGAATGGCGCGCGCGAACAGCACATTCTGAAGCCGGATCAGGGCCTGCCGCTCGCTGACCGGAGCCATCAGCAGATCGAGCCGGTCGGCCACATAGGGCGTCAGGCCGGCGCGGAGCGCACGCTGCGTCAGTTCGGACGGCAGGACCAGCCGGCCCTGGCTGAAGGGATCCAGCGCGACCGGCCCTTCGGGCGTCTCGACCCGCAGCAGGAAATGGCCCGGGAAGTCGACGCCCTGGGCGTTGATCCCCGCCCGCCGCGCCGCGTCGAGATAAAAGACAGCCAGCGCCGCGGACAGGCCGCGACGGCGCTCGGCCACGTCGATGATGTCGGTATTGGCCGGATCGTCATAGTGCAGCAGGTCGCCGTTCAGCCGCAGGTCGGAGGCCATGGTCTCGGTCAGGGCGTCATCCGGGCTTTCGCCACCGATCCGCTCAGCCAGCCGTTCGGCGGCGTGATTGGCCAGGGTCCGGACCGGCTCCGGGTCGCGGAACGGATAGTCGTGGATGGCGCAGGCGATCGCGGCCTCGAGCAGAGGAAAGACTTCGTCCTCGGCCTGTCCAGCCTCGGTCAGCAGGGTGATCGCGTCTTCGCGGGTCATGCGCCGCCCCTCCCGAAGGCGTCAACACCGCGACGATGGCGCGGAAAGCGTCCGGGAGCCAGCGTCACCATATCGATCCGGAGCAGATGACCGGCCAAGCTGGGTCTTTGGCGCAACACCGCCCGGCCCGCCGCAAGCAGCCGGTTGAACTGATCCGCGGTCAGCGCCGTCAGGGCCGCGTCCATTGTGGCCCGACGCTTGACCTCGACCACCGCCAGAATCCTGCCCCGCCGGGCGAGGATGTCGATCTCGCCGGCGCGGGTCTTCAGGCGGAATCCGAGGATCTGATAGCCCTTGGCCATCAGCAGGGCCGCCGCCAGCCATTCCGATGCGTGCCCCGCCCGATGCGCCTGGGTCCCCAGACCGATCCGCCAGTCCCGCTTGATGCGCGCCACCCTCGGGGCCGTCAGCCGGGTCGGAGGTTTCTGCCGTTTCACCGGCCCTGCAACTCCAGCGCCCGCTTGTAGAGCGGCTTGCGCGGCAGGTTCAGCGCCCGCGAGACTTCCGCCGCCGCCTCGCCGGGCGGCAGGCGGGTCATGGCTTCGGTCAGGGCGGCATCGGCGTCGGCTTCGGACGCGACCTCGGTCTCGCCCGGCCCCACGACCACGACGATCTCGCCCTTGGGCGACTGGCAGCGCGGATCGGCGGCCAGTTCGGGCAGGGTGCCCCGCACGCACTCCTCGAACAACTTGGTCAGTTCACGGGCAACGGCGGCGGGGCGTGGCCCCAGGACGGCAGCCATGTCGGCCAGACTGTCGGCAAGGCGTGGGCCGCTCTCGAAAAAGACCAGGGTCTGGCGCGCCGTGCGCACCTCTTCCAGCATCGACCGCCGCGCGCCCGATTTCGCTGGCAGGAAACCGGCGAACAGCACCCGGTCGGCGGGCAGGCCGGCGATACACAAGGCCGCCAGCAGGCTGGACGCCCCCGGGATCGGATGCACCGGCAGCCCCGCCGCGATGACGGCGCGGGCGACGACGAAGCCCGGATCATTGACCATCGGCGTGCCCGCGTCCGAGACGAGCGCCACCACCTGGCCGGCGCGCAGCCGTTCGATCGCCCCTTCGGCCGCACGGGCCGAGGCATGGTCGTCGCAGCGCTCCAGCTTTGCCTTCAGCCCATAGGACGAGAGAAGCTTGCCGGTGACACGCGTGTCCTCGGCCAGCACCAGATCGGCGGCGGCCAGCACATCGAGCGCCCGAAGAGTCATATCGCGGAGGTTCCCGATCGGGGTCGCCACCAGATAGAGGCCGGACGCGACGGGGCGCGGCGGCGGGGCAGTCGGCGGGAAGGGCGAGAGATCGGACATCGCCGGGACCGTGCCAGTGGGGCGCGTCCGGCTCAAGGCCGGTCACAAACCGCTTCAGACCAGCAAGGCCTTCAATACCCCGTCCAGCACCGGACGCCCCGACGCCGTCGCGACGACCCGGTCGTCTTGCAGGGCCAGGAATCCTCCCTCGATCAAGGCCGCGAGCGGTGCGGCTGCCGGGGTCCGATCCAGCAGGGCCAGCAGGGCCACCGGAACGCCCTCGACCGTACGCAAGCCCAGCAGCACCCGCTCTTCGGCAGCGTCCCGCTGCGACTGGGTCTCCCGCTCGCTCCACGGTGCCCCCGCCTCGACCCCTGCGACATAGTCCGCGATCCCCCGGTGGGCGACCGTGGCCGTCCGCGCGCCGGCCAGCGTCAGCCGCCCGTGGGCCCCGGGACCGAGGCCGAGATAGTCGCCGCCGCGCCAGACGTGCAGATTGTGCGCCGACCGCGCCGCGACGCCGCACGCGTGGTTGGAGACCTCATAGGCATCGAAGCCGGCGGCCTCGAGCACGGTCTGGGTGGTCTCGTAAAGGCCGGCGGACAGGTCCTCGTCGGGCGGGGTCCAGGCTCCGCGGGCCACCGCCCGGCCGAAGGCGGTCGTCGACTCGATGGTCAGTTGATAGGGCGAGACATGCTCGAAGCCGAGGTCCAGCGCCTCGGTCAGTTCGGCGCGCCAGCCGTCGAGGGTCTGGCCGGGACGGGCATAGATCAGGTCGATCGACAGCCGGTCGAAGGCGCGACCCGCGACGGCCACGGCCCGCCGGGCCTCGTCCGCCGAGTGGTTGCGGCCCAGAAAGGCCAGGGCGGCGTCGTCCAGCGCCTGCACCCCCATCGACAGCCGGTTGACCCCGGCGTCGGCGAGGGCGGCGAACCGGTCGGCCTCGGCATCGGTGGGATTCGCCTCCAGGGTGATCTCGATATCGCCGCGCGGCGGGAACAGGGCCTGCGCACGGGCGATGACGGTGGCGACGGCGTCCGGCTCCATCAGCGACGGGGTCCCGCCGCCGAAGAAGATCGAGGCCAGCCGGCGCGGGCCGGTCAGGGCCGACTGGGCCTCCAGGTCGGCGAGGATCGCCTGAACCAGCGCCGCCTGTTCCGCGCTCTTCCCCCGATCCCGCACGACGTTGAAGTCGCAATAGGGGCAGATGCGCGCGCAGTAGGGCCAATGGACGTAGAGGGCGAGGTCGCTGGCGGGGGTGGGGGGCATGGAGTGATTGGTGGTTGGTGATTGGTGATTGGTCGAGGCCGGTGCCGGGGCTCGGGGCGGTGATCATCGGCGGCGAACCCGCCGCCACCAATCACCAACCACCCATCACCCTTCCATCAACGCTGCCTTCAGTTTCGCAAACGCCCGCGCGCGGTGGCTGATGGAATCCTTGAGCGCCGGGTCCAGTTCACCGAAGGTCTGATCATAGCCTTCCGGGATGAAGATCGGGTCATAACCGAACCCCCGGTCGCCGCGCGGCGGGAAGGTCAGGACCCCGTCGACCCGGCCCTCGACCACCACCGCCGGCCCGTCCGGCCAGGCCACGGCCAGGGCAGAGGTGAACCAGGCCCGGCGATCGTCGGAACCGATCTCCTCGAGTCTTTCTTCCACGCGGCGCATGGCAAAGGCAAAATCCTTCTCCGGCCCGGCCCAGCGTGCGGAAAATATGCCCGGTGCCCCGTCCAGGGCCGCGACCGACAGGCCTGAGTCGTCGGCAAGGGCGACCTCGCCCGCCCGGTCGGCGGCATGACGCGCTTTCAGCAGCGCATTGCCCACAAAGGTGCTCTCGGTCTCCTCGGGCTCGGGCAGGCCCAGGCTGGCGGCGGTAACGACCGCGTAATGTCCGTCCAGCAGGGCGTCGATCTCGACGGCCTTGCCGGGATTGTGGGTCGCCACAATCAGACGCATCCCCTTGATAAGCCTCATCTTCATCCCGATCACGTGCTCCGCAACAATCCATTGCCAAAGTTTAATATCGTTAAACGATATGTAACATGACTTACTACAGCGCACGTCCTATCTATGTCTTCAAGAACGGACGGCGCGACGTTCCCCGATAGGGCCAAAAACGGCAAGATCGATGCAGCGTCACAACAAACGAGGGGTGAAAACACCCCTCACTCAGGACCCACGGAGAAAGACCATGAACACCATGAACGCTTCCTACTTCATCGAAAAGGTTGGCCACGGCATCCTCAACGCCTTCCTGCTCGCCGCCCTGCCGACCGCCCTGGTCGTCTCGCTGCTCCAGGCTCTCTAAAGATCCTTTCGGTCCCGACCGGACCGAAAGGGCCACAGGCCAAACGCCCGGCTCAAACAGCCCAAAGGGCGTCCGGCCCGAAAGAATGTCTCACCGGAGCTTTGACGATCGGCATGACAATCGCGATGAATAAGACCGCGTGTGGGTTCGCCGGACCCCGCGCGGCATCCGCGACCCGACCTCCGGCCTGAACGAGGCGCGAACCATGCGATTCCCGAAGACGATCACGCTCGGGATCCGCCCGCCTGTCCTTCCGGCGATCGGCCCCGGATCCATGTCCAGCCTGCTCGGCGTCGCGCTTGGCGTCGGTTTCTGGGTCCTGGCGCTGCTGACACTGGCCGCCGCCCTCTTCTTCATCTTCATGGTCTTCGTCCCGATGGGACCCCTGGGCCTGACCGCGACGTCCACCGACGGCGGCACCAGTGTGCCTGTGCCCCGGGCCTATGTGCTGTTCGGGGTCGGAGCCATCACCGGCTATCTGGGCGGTTTCGCCCTGATCCTGCGCCATCTGCGCCGCATCGTGCACAGTCTGCGCATTGGCGACCCCTTCCAGCCCGCCAACGTGAGCCGCCTGAAGCAGATCGGCCTGATCCTGGCCGTGGTCACCGGCGGCGCCTGGATCGGTCAGACCCTGGTGTCCCGGCTCGTTCGCGGAGCCCTGGAGCCGCCCAGCATGTTCGATCTGGTCACCCCTGCCTTTTCCGTCCTGGTCGTCTTCGTCCTGGCCCAGGTCTTCCGCGAGGGCGCGCGCCTGCGCCGCGAATCCGAACTGACAATCTGATGGGCCGCGCGATCAAAAGGCTCCGCCTTTTCGACCCGACGCGCCGCGAGGGGGTCGCGCGGTCGGAAGGCTACGCCCTTCTCGACCCGACGCGCGCCAGTTAAGAGAGCGTCCCATGGCTATCCGCGTCCAGCTAGATCGCATCCTCCTCGAGCGGCGCATGTCGTTGACCGAGCTGGCCGACCGCGTGGGCGTGACCCTGGCCAATCTGTCGATCCTGAAGACCGGCAAGGCGCGGGCGATCCGATTCACCACACTGGACGCCCTGTGCCGCGAGCTGAACTGCCAGCCGGGCGATCTGCTGACCCAGATGCCAGGGCCCCAGGACGCCGGTTCGGATGAGGATCCCGACGGGACCGCCCCCGGGACGGCATGAGCCGCCGCGACGACCTGAGCCCGGACGACCGCCGCATCTGGGACCGCGTCACCGGCTCGGTCACGCCGAGCAAACCGAAGAAAGCAGCGCGGGTCATCCCGGGTGCCGCCGTGATCGATCCTGCCGCCGCGCCCTATCCCAAGGGTTTGACCAAGCCACGCCCTGCCCCGCCCGGCTGGAACCCGCCCGCGCCGGCACCCGCCCGCCCGCGGGGACATCCGGAAGAACTGGAGCCCCGCCGCCAGCGCCGGCTGTCGCGTGAGCGCGATCCGATCGAGGCGCGGATCGACCTGCACGGCTACGGCCGGTTCCAGGCCCAGGACGCGTTGACCGCCTTCCTGCAGGGAGCCCAGGCGCGCGGCTATCGTTCGGTGCTGGTGGTGACGGGACAGGGCCGACGCGGCGGCACGGGCGTGATCCGGGCTTCGGTCCACGAATGGCTGCAGGGCCCGGCGTTGCGCGGCGTGGTGTCGGGGTTTGCGTCCGCCGCCCGCCATCACGGCGGGGACGGCGCGCTGTATGTGACGATCCGGCGGGGCTGAGTGGTTGGTGGCTGGTGGCTGGTGGCTGGTGATTGCGACCAGAACCCATGCCCACAATCACCAATCACCAATCACTTCAGAGACGCAGCCCGGCGTCCCGCGCCAGCCCTTCCAGCGACACCATCGGCCGCGGCCCCCAGTGGGCGATGACTTCGGCGGCGGCGAGGGAGCCGAGCTTGCCGGCGTCTTCCAGCGACAGGCCGCGGGCGAGGCCGAGCAGGAAGCCGGCGGCGTACTGGTCACCGGCCCCCGTAGTGTCCACGACCTTGTCGACCGGGACGACGGCGATGGCCACGCGTTCGTCGCCGGACAGGACGACCGAGCCGGCATCGCCCCGGGTCACGGCGGCGACATCAACCATTGACGCGAGCTGCGCGGCAGCGGCGTCGAAGTCGTCTGTCTCGAACAGGGCGGCCAGTTCGCCCTCATTGGCCAGAACGATGTCGGCCGAGGCCTCGATGAAGGCCAGAAGTTCAGCGCGCCAGCGGGCGACGACGAAGGTGTCGGACAGGGTGATGGCGACCTTGCGCCCGGCGGTGTGGGCGCACGCCGCGGCGGCCTCGAAGGCGGCGCGGGCCGGGGCCGGGTCGAACAGATAGCCTTCCAGATAGACGATGGCCGAGGCGCCGATCAGGTCGGCGTCGATGTCGGCGGCCTCCAGCTGGTTGGCGGCCCCGAGGAAGGTGCACATGGTGCGCTGGCCGTCGGGGGTGACGTTGATCATGCACACGCCGGTGGCGAGCCCTGAGTCAGCGCCGTCCTTCAACGGGGGCGTCTCGAACGCCACGCCCGCGGCGCGGATGTCATGGGTAAAGACCCCGCCCAGGGTGTCGTCGGCGACCTTGCCGATATAGGCGGCGCGGCCGCCGAAACTGCCGATACCGGCCACCGTGTTGCCGGCCGAGCCGCCCGAGGCCTCGACGCCCGCAGCCATGGCGGCATAGAGGGCAGCGCTCTGTTGCGCGTCCACCAGCTGCATCGAGCCGGCGGTCAGGTTCTGGGCGGTCAGGAAGGACGGGTCGCAGGGGGCGAGCACGTCAACGATGGCGTTGCCGACGGCACAGACGTCGTAGGAGGCGGGGATCTGGGTCATGGGCCGCCCATAGCCGACACCCGGCTCCGCGTCATCCAAAAACCCATAAGGAAAGCCTTATGCATTTTCGAACAGTTCGCTAAGACGCGGTCATGACCGAAGTCGCCGTCCTGACCCCCCACCCCTCCGACCCCTCCTATGCGGGCCAGTGGCCCGGGGTTCTCGAGCGCCTGGGCGAGGCCCTTTCGCTTGCGGGGATCACGGTCGCGCCGACGCCCTGGACCGACCATGTCGCGGATGCCTCGGGACTGACGCGGTTCCCGCTGGTGTTGCCGGTGATCGCCTGGGGCTATCACCGCGACCACGACCGCTGGATG
Organism: Caulobacteraceae bacterium; assembly: GCA_965284375.1. Taxonomy (GTDB): domain Bacteria; phylum Pseudomonadota; class Alphaproteobacteria; order Caulobacterales; family Caulobacteraceae; genus Brevundimonas. The sequence continues at coordinate 2,726,673 of OZ260074.1, read as the reverse complement.
CAGGCCTGCGCGACCTGGGCGACCGCGGGGGTTCGGATGCTGAACCCGCCGTCGGTGCTGGGCTGGAATTCGGACAAGAGCTATCTGGGGCGTCTGGCCGACAAGGGGATCGCCATTCCCGACACCGTCTGGGTCGAGAGCCCGACGCAGGTCGATGTCGACGCTGTCTTCGACCGCTTCGGCACCGACCAGCTGGTGGTCAAGCCGCGCGTCTCGGGCGGGGCATGGAAGACACTGCGGCTGTCGCGCGGCGACCGGCTGACCGACGCACCGCAAGGCCCGGCGATGATCCAGCCCTATCTGCCGAGCATCGAGAGCGAGGGAGAGACCTCCCTGCTGTTCTTCGGCGGCCGGCTCAGCCACGTCGTCAACAAGCGGCCGGTCCCGGGCGAGTTCCGGGTCCAGGACCAGTACGGTGGCGGCTACACCGCCCTGGCCGAACCGCCGGCGGGTGCCCTTGCGCTGGCGGAGGCGACCCTGGCCGCGATCGGCGAGGATCTGCTCTACGCCCGCATCGACATGGCTCGCGACGCCGACGGCGGATGGCTGCTTATGGAGGCCGAACTGATCGAGCCGGACTTCTATCTCGCGTCCGCGCCCGAGGGTGGGAGGCGGTTCGCGGAGGCCGTGAAGTTCAGGCTGGCGAGCGTCTAAACGCCAGCAGGGTGGTGCTTGCGAGGAATCCGAAAGAGGCCTGAACTGAAGCGACGAGGTAGCTCAGTGGCAGGAACTCGGTGCGCGCCGCTCCAGGTGCCCAGCCCCCTGCGGCACCATCGTCCGGGAATGCCTGCGCGAACCCGATCTCCGCTCGGGTGATGATATACAAGGCCGCCACTATCCCGATGGCCGCACAGATCACCGCCACCGCAAGAACTTGCCGGCCCGCCCCTGACCGAACGAGCCGGTATGAACCCCAGACAAAAGCCGCTGCGATCAACAGTCGAGGGATGACTTCGTCCGGGTAGGTGCTGGTGAGTATGGAACCACTGATCTCGCCGATGTTGCGACCCTGGCCTGCAACAAACCACGCAATGCCGGTTGTCGCCGCCAGACCAATGATCAAGCCAGCGGCGGACAAAACCAACGGGTGAGGGTGATGGCGCAACGATGTCCCCTTTGACCTGGCGGCAGGCTACGCTGCTTCTCCCATCGCCACCAGATCGGGCCGCGAGGGACACAGGTCGCTGATCAGACAGGCCCTGCATTTCGGCTTTCGCGCCGTGCAGGTGTAGCGGCCGTGCAGGATCAGCCAGTGGTGGGCCTTGGGCAGCCACGCTTCGGGCACGACGCGGAAAAGCTGGGCCTCGACCTTGTCGGGCGTGGCGGCATTGGCCAGACCCAGCCGGTGCGAGACGCGGAAGACGTGGGTGTCGACAGCGATGGCGGCCTCGATCCCCAGCTCGTTCAGCACCACGCTGGCGGTCTTGCGCCCCACGCCGGGCAGGGCCTGCAGGTCGGCGCGGTTCAGCGGCACCTCGCCGCCATGCTGCTCGAGCACGATCCGGCTCAGGGCGATGACGTTCTTCGCCTTGTTCCGGTACAGGCCGATCGAGGCGATGAAGGGGACCAGCCCGGCCTCCCCCAGTTCCAGCATCTTCGCCGGCGTATCAGCCACGGCGAACAGCCTGTCCGTCGCCTTGTTGACCGCGACGTCCGTGGCCTGGGCGGACAGGGCAACGGCGACGACCAGCGTATAGGGGCTGGAGAAGGTCAGCTCGGTCTTCGGCTCGGGCATCACGGCCGCCAGCCGCGCGAAGATGGCCTCGACCCGATCCTCATCCGGCGGCCAGCCGAGCGTCGGGATGACCGCCCCGGTCATGACGGCGGGGCGTTTGGGAGTCGGTCGCAAGGCGGGCTTTGGCGGCTTCATGTCTCGCCTTCGCGCTGACGCCCGAAACCGTCAAGACCGAGGGCCGCCAGCGTTTCCCGCGCTGCCCGCTCGCCTTCCATCCACGCCCCGTGCGCCGTGCCGTAGAAGGCTTCGGAGGTCGCTTCTCCCGCGAGGAAGATACGGTTCTCGATCGAGGTCTTGAGCCGTGCGCGGTCGTCGGCGTGGCCCGGAAGGGCGTGGGAATAGGCCCCGCGCGCCCAGGGATCGCCTCCCCACAGGGAGGTGGCGACCGGAGCGATGCGGCGGCGGATGCCGGATCCCAGCAGGGCCGCCAGCTCGTCCGCCGCAAAGGCGAAGAAGGCGGCCTCGCCCTCCCGCTCCAGCCCCCAGGCCAGGTCGGCCCCGAAATAGGCCTCGATCATCGGCCGACCGAAGGGGCGCAGGTGATAGCCGGCGGTGTCGGCGGTGTCCCGGCGACCCCACAGCTGACTGTCAGGCGGGAAGTCCTCCGCGCCGGTCACCGTCATGTGCAGCTTGGACGCCAGCCCCAGGGGGAGGCCGGACACGGCCTCCAGCAGGTCCGGAACCGGCGGGTCGATGCGGATCGTCTCTGTCGCCAGCAGGCTGGTCGGGACGGTCAGGATCACCGTCCGGGCCTCGACGCGGCCCCGCGCCGTGTCCAGACGCAGGGCCGGTCCGGACCGGTCGATGCGGCTGACGGGGCAGTCGAACACCACCGGTCGCGCCGCCCCCAGATGCTCGATCAGCCGGCCATAACCATCGACCACGCGCCAGTTCACGCCGGTGTCGCGATAGGCGTCATAGTCGCGGATCGAGACCTCGGCGAACCGGGCCCCGTTGAGCGCCCCGGAGATGGCGTCGATGCGGCCGTTCCAGCGCCCTTCGGGATCGAACAGGGCGGCGGCAGGGCCCTCCTCACCGCGACGGGCCGCCTCGGCCACGCGGTCCTCAAAGGCGGCAAACGACTCGCCGAACGCCGCCTGGTCGTCGGGTGACATCTCGTGATTGAAGGCCTGGCTGCGCCACGGCGGCGGGGTGCGATCGAGGCTGAAGCCTTCATCTTCGGCCAGCGCCGCCAGCACATTCTCATCGGCCGAATGCAGCCAGCCACAGCCCATGTCGAGACCGCTGCCCTCCCTATCGACCGTATGCGCGCGGCCGCCGATCCGGTCCCGGGCCTCCAGCACCACCACGTCCAGCGGCGCTCCGGCCAGCGCCCGGGCGGCGGCGACGCCGGCGGCTCCGGCCCCAATGATGGCGACATCGACAAAAGACGGCGGGCGGGTCGCGGGCATCAGGCACTCCAAACGAAGCGAAACAAGACGTGTTGTCGCGCCAAAACAAGCGTCCTTGATTTTTGGACACTATCGTCCATTTTAAGCCGTCCTCCCCCGACACCGTTCTTCGAGTTCCCCATGGCCCTGTCTCCCGCCCTCAAGAAACGCCTGCCCCTGATCGTGGGGGCCTTCGTTCTTGTTGCCGTCATCATCGGCGGCTTCGTCTGGTGGCAGGGCAAGCAGCGCTGGGAGTCTACCGACAACGCTTTCGTCGCCGCCGACACCACCGAGGTCAGCCCCCAGATCGACGGCTATGTCGTCGAGGTTCTGGTGGCCGACAACCAGCGGGTCGAGCCGGGCCAGATCCTGATCCGTCTCGACGACGCCAACGCCCGCGCGGCGCTGACCCAGGCCGAGGCCAATCTGGCCGCGGTGATGGCCGCGGTTGGCAATGTCGACGCCCGCGCCGCCCAGGAACAGGCCATGATCGCCTCGCGCGCCGCCGGCGTCGCCCAGGCCCAGGCCCAGGCGGATCTGGCCCGTCAGCAGGTCGACCGCTACGGCAGGCTGGCCGAGCAGGGCTGGGTCTCGCAGGCCCGCATCCAGACCGAGCGCGCCGGGGCCCGCACCGCCCAGGCCTCGGTCGCCGAGGCCCAGGCCGCGCTTGTCGCCGAACAGCGCACCGCCGGCGTTCTGGGCTCGACCCGGAGCCAGAGCGTCGCCGCCGTGGACGTTGCCCGCGCCCAGGTCGAACAGGCCCGCATCGCCCTCGACCGCACGGTCCTCAGGGCCCCCGTCGGCGGTGTCGTCGGCGCCCGCGGTGTTCGCGTCGGCCAGTACGTCCGCCCCGGCGGTCAGGTGCTGTCGATCGTGCCGCTGGGCGACGCCTATGTGGTGGCCAATTTCAAGGAGACCCAGGTCGACCGCCTGCGCCTCGGCCAGTCCGTCGAAATCATGGCCGACGCCTTCCCCGGCCAGACCCTGACGGGTCATATCGACAGCTTCGCGCCCGCGACCGGGTCGGAGTTCGCCCTGATTCCGATCGAGAACGCGACCGGCAACTTCACCAAGATCACCCAGCGCCTGCCCGTGCGCATCCGCGTCGACCCCGCCTCCGCCGTCGCCCTGCGGCCCGGCCTGTCGGTCGAGGTCAAGGTCGATCTGAAGAGCCGGGGCGGGCTTAACTTCGCCCAGGCCGCCACCGGGACGGTCGCCGTCGCCGCTGCCGACGCAGGGGCTCGCGCCGAGTGACCGCCGCCGCCCCCGCATTGGTCGGGGTCGGGGCCGGGGCCCCGCCGGCTGCGCCCAGGATCAACTGGACCATCCTGCTGCTCGGCTTCGCCGGCATGGTGATCGGCCAGTTCATGGCCATCCTCGACATCCAGATCGTGGCCTCGTCCCTGCCCCAGATCCAGGCCGGCGTGGGGGCTTCGGCCGACGAGATCAGCCGGATCCAGACCGCCTATCTCATCCCCGAGGTCGTGATGATCCCCCTGTCGGGGTACCTTTCGCGCCTGTGGGGGACGCAGAAGGTGTTTCTGGTTTCGTGCACCGGCTTCATGCTGATGAGCGTGGCCACAGGGCTGTCGTCGTCGATCGACGCCATGATCCTGTTCCGCGCGCTGCAGGGCTTCGTCGGCGGGGCCATGATCCCGACGGTGTTCGCGGTGGCCTTCACCGCCTTCCCTCCCGACAAGCGCATCACCGCCAGTGTGGTCATGGGCCTGATCGTGACCCTGGCCCCGACCGTCGGTCCGACCCTGGGCGGCCACCTGACCGAGTGGCTCAGCTGGCGCTGGCTGTTCTTCATCAATGTGCCCCCCGGCCTGCTGGTGCTGTTCCTGGTTGGCCGCTACGCCAATTTCGACAAGGGCGATCCCTCGCTGGCCAAGGGCTTTGACTGGTGGGGCCTGGGGCTGATGGCCACCTTCCTGATGAGCCTGCAATTCGTGCTCGAGGAAGGCTCGAAGAACGACTGGTTCTCAGACGACAATATCCTGTGGCTGGGCGTTCTGGCTGCCATCACAGGTCCGGCCTTCATCTGGAGGTCGCTGACCTACCATAATCCGGTGGTCGAGCTGCGCGCCTTCACCAATCGCAATTTCATGGTCGGCGTGGTGATGACCTTCATCGTCGGCGCGGCCCTGTTCGGCGGCACCTTCCTGCTGCCGCTGTTCCTGTCACGCGTGCGGCACTATTCCGCGGCCGAGGTCGGCACGACCATGGTGGTCTCGGGTCTGGCCATGTTCGCCACGGCCCCCTTCGCCGGCCGTCTGGTGCGCAAGGTCGACGCGCGCATCCTGATGTTCGGCGGCTTCATGTTCTGCGCCTGGGGCATGTGGGATGCCCACGCCGTGACCAGCCAGTGGGGCTTCTGGGAGTTCGCAGGCGTCCAGGCCTTGCGCGGTGCCGGGGTGATGATGGCCATGATCGCCTCGCAACAGGTCACCATGTCGACCCTGCCTCCGCATATGATCAAGAACGCCTCGGGGCTGGTGAACCTCTCGCGCAACGTCGGCGGGGCCTTTGGCCTTGCCCTGCTGAACACCTCCCTGACCCAGAACACCGCCGCCCACATGAGTGAGCTGACCCAGAATATTGCCGTCACCAACCACGGCATGCAGGGCATGCTGGCGGGGATGCAGGAGCGGTTCGCCGGCTCCGCCGATCCGGCCGGTGCGGCGCTGAAGGCAATGCACGGGATGCTGAACCTGCAGGCCACGACGATGGCGTTCGGCGACGCCTTCGCCATGCTGGCCGTCGGCTGCGCCTTTGCAGCCTTCGTGACCCTGTTATCGCGGCCCGCGAAACCGGCCGCGGGCGCACCGCCGGTGGACGCTCACTGATGGCGCGCGTGGCGGGCCAGGTCGACGAGACCAAGACGGCGGCGATCCTCGACGCCGCCTCCGCCCTGTTCGCCGAAAAGGGGGCCCTGACCTCGATGGACGCCATCGCCCGGCGCGCCGGCGTGTCGCGCCAGACCCTTTACAACCGCTTCCCGTCCAAGATTGAGATCGCCCGGGCGCTGGCGACCCGCCGCTCCGACGCCATCAGCGCCCCGCTCAGGAGCGGCGGTGATCCGGTGACGGTCCTGACCGCCACGGCGGCGGGGATGCTGGAGAAGCTGATTGCCCATGGGGCCGGGGCCTCGATGCGCGGGGTCGCCCTGATGTCGCCCAATGACCCCGAACTGGCCCACGCCATCTACCAGGCGGGACCGGCGGAAGGCCTGCGCCGCCTGTCCGCCTGGCTGGCCGAACAGAACCAGGCCGGCACGATCGCCGTGCCGGATCCCGACGCGGCGGCCGAAATGTTTACGGGCATGGTGATGGGTCACGGTCATCTGCGCAGTGTGCTGGGTGTGGCGCATCCGGGGTTCGACGTTGAAACCCGGGCGGCCGAGGCGGCCCGCCGCTTCCTGCGCGCCTTCGCCGTCTGAGACGGTTGGCCTGGCGCACCAATCGGCCTAGACCGCGCCGATATCGTTCCGGAGCCCGCCGATGCTGATCCACCTGTCCTCATGGCCCGAAATCGATGCGCGACTGAAGACGACGAGGACTATCGTCGTCCCGATCGGCTCGAATGAGCAGCACGGCCCCACCGGCCTGCTCGGCACCGACTGGCTCTGCCCCGAGATCATCGCCCACGCCGCCGAGGCGCAGGACGACAGCCTGGTCGTGGCTCCGACCTTCAACATCGGCATGGCCCAGCATCACCTGGCCTTCGCGGGCACCATATCCCTGCGCCCCTCGACCTTCATGGCCGCCATCACCGACTGGGTCTCATCCCTGAGCCGTCACGGCTTCGAGCGGATCTATTTCCTCAACGGCCACGGCGGCAACGTCTCCACCATTGAAGCCACCTTCGCCGAAATCTACGCCGAATGGTCGTTCGTCGAGGAACACCCGCCCTTCGTGCTGAAGCTGAAGAACTGGTGGGACCTGCCGGGGGTGCACAGCCTGTGCAACCGTATCTTCCCGACCGGCCACGGGATGCACGCCACCCCGTCCGAGATCGCCGTCACCCAGGCCGCCTATCCCGACCGGATCAAGACGGCCGACTACAGCCCGAAGATCGCCCCCAGCGGCCCGATCCGCGATGCGCTCGACTACCGGGCGCGCTTCCCCGACGGCCGCATCGGCTCGGACCCGGCCCAGGCCAGCCCGGAGAAGGGCCGGACCATCATCGACGCCGCCGTCCCCGCCCTGTTGAAGGATGTGGCCGACTTCACAGCCGAGGTCTTGCCGGGCGTCTGAAAGCGGCCCAAGGCTTGGAAATGACCGAGTTCGACAGAGCCATCAAGACCGGCCGCCGCCTGACGCGCGACGGGGCGCGCGCTGCCAACACAGCCCTGTCCGGTGGCGAAATGCTGCAGGCCGCCGGCGACGTCATCAACGCCCGGCTCGAAATCATGGCCGCGGGGATGACCGATCCGCGCAAGATCGACCTGAACGAAATGTCGCTGATGAGCACCGAGAAGGTCGAGGCCCTGTCGGCCTCGGCGGCGGCCATGGCGAAAACCTTCGGCGATATCGGCGGCCGCGTCGGCTCCGGCCTCATGACCGAGGCCGGACTGGCGTCCCGGGCCGCCACCTCCATCGCGTCCGCCTCGACCCCCGCCGCAGCCATGCAGGCTCAGTACAGTTATGCCGTCGGCTGGTGGAGCCGCGCGGCCGCGCAGATGCTGACCCTGAACAGCGCTGTGCTGAAGGGCCACGCCGACGCCCTGCGTCCGATCCACAAGACCGCCGTCGCCAATGCGAAGCGGTTGAAGAAGTAGCGGAACAGGCTGCCCGGTCAGGCCTTTCACCAGAGCGAACCCTGAGTTCGCTCTGGAACAATGCTGGAGCCTGATTCACGGCATCGGCGGAATCGCCAACCGATCCTGCCTCCACCGTTCAGGCTCCGGGTGAAAAGGAGACTGTCATGAGCGACAAGACCGACAAGACCGAACCCCATCCCGGCATGATGGGCGATGGCACCGAAGAGCAGAACCTGAACCAGAAGGGCGATCCGTCGAAGCGGATCACCGAGGACGAGGTCAAGGACGCGTTCGGCCACACGAAAAAGACGGCCGACTAGCGCGAAATCGGTGTCACGAACCGCCGTCCCTTCGCCCTGGCGAAGGGACGGCCGGTCCTCAACGGAACGGCGGCTCGTCGAAGGCGCGCAGCTTGCGCGAATGCAGACGGTTGCCCTCGGCCCGCAGCAGATCGATGGCGTGGATGCCGATCTGCAGATGCTCGGAGATAGAGCCCTCATAGAAGCGATTGGCCTGACCCGGCAGTTTGATCTCGCCGTGCAGGGGTTTGTCCGACACGCACAGCAAGGTCCCGTAGGGCACGCGGAAGCGATAGCCCTGGGCGGCGATGGTCGCAGATTCCATATCGATGGCCACGGCCCGGCTCTGGTTGAAGCGCAGCGCTGACTTGGAATACCGCAGCTCCCAGTTCCGGTCGTCGGTGGTCACCACCGTGCCGGTGCGCAGCCGGCGTTTGACTTCTTCGCCCGGCGCGCCGGAGACGATCTTGGCGGCGTCATAAAGCGCCCGCTGGACCTCGGCGATCGACGGGATCGGGATGTCGGGCGGCAGCACCGCGTCCAGCACGTGATCGTCGCGCAAATAGGCGTGGGCCAGCACATAGTCGCCGATGCTCTGGCTGGGCCGCAGGCCACCGCAGTGCCCGATCATCATCCACGCATGCGGACGCGTGACAGCCAGGTGGTCGCAGATGGTCTTGGCGTTGGACGGCCCGACCCCGATATTGACCAGGGTGATGCCGCGATGCCCCGGGGCCGTCAGGTGATAGGCGGGCATCTGGTGCTTCTTCCAGGCCGCGTCCATGACGGCGGTCTCGGGATCGGGCGTGTCGCGCGTGATCTCGATGCCGCCGGCGCAGACCAGTTTCTCATAGGCGCTGTTGGGATCCTGCAACTGGGCGCAGGCCCAGCGCACGAACTCGTCGACGTAACGGTTGTAGTTGGTGAACAGGATGTAGCTCTGCACATCCTCGACCGGCGTGCCGGTGTAGTGACGCAGACGGGCCAGTGAGAAGTCCGTCCGCAGCCCGTCGAACTGGGCCAGCGGGAAGTCCTTGGTCAGGTCGAACATCCCGTCAGAGATTTCGTCGCCGATATGGGCGAGATCCGTGGTCGGGAAATAGCGGGCCACGGCCGCCGTCTGACTGCGGTCCAGGGTGACGTCCGAGCCGTCCATCACATAGGGGAACGGGATTTCCTGCTGCGACGGATGCACATCGAAGGTCGCGCCATAGTCGGCCTCGAGCAGGGTCAGCTGCTCCAGCAGATAGGGGCGGTACAGGTCGGGCCGGGTCAGGGTCGTCGAATAGACGCCCGGCCGCGAAAGGCGGGCGAAGGCGCGCTGCTCCAGATTGGCCGGCCGTTCGCCGTACCAGCTGACCCTGAGTTCGGGATAGGAGAACAGGCCTTTGGCCCGGGCCTCGGGGTCGGCGCGCTCGCCGGTCCGCAGGAAGGTCCCCACCGCGGATCGCAGGTTGGAGACGGATTGGCTGTAAAGGCTTTCAAGACGGTCCAGCGCCGCCTGTGGTGTGATCGTTTCTGTCATGGCCTCCTCTAGCGGAAGATCATGGCCTTGGCGAGACGGTGGAGCTTGGCACTCTTTGGCGCGCTATGTTCGCGACGCGGTCGCTCACGGCTTGAGCGCGGGTCACTATTCGTCATCCTCCGGCTTGACCGGGGGATCGCGACGCGGTCGCTCACGGCTTGAGCGCTAGCCGAGTTCGCGGTGCAGGAAGGCTGCGACGTCGTCGAGCACCGGGGCCTTCTTGCGGAACAGGGGAGAGAAGGTCGCGATCAGGTCGGCATGATTCAGGCCGGGATAGAGTTTGGCCTCGCAACGGCCGCCGACGGCCTTCATCCGGTCACACAGGATGATGGTGTCGTCGTCGTGCACCACGACGTCGTCCGTGCCGTGGCCCAGCCACAGCGGCGGGGCGTCGGCCCGGGCGAAGGTCACCGGCTGGGTCAGGGTGGGATCGGCCACGCGACCGAAGGCATTGATCGACGACGGCACGTCAAAGGGCAGGAAGTCGTAAGGCCCCGCCAGCCCGGCCGCCGCCTTGATCCGATCGGGTGCGCCGGCGGCGGTCATGTAGCGCCGGTCGAGGGCGATCATCATCGCCAGATGGGCGCCGGCGGAATGGCCGATGACGCCCACCCGCGCCGGGTCGGCACCATACTGGCTTGCGATCTCGCCGGCCCTGGCCGTGGCGGCCGCGGCGTCCTCGATAAAGGCCGGGAAATGAACCTGCGGAACCAGTCGGTAGTCGGGCGTGGCGACGACGAAGCCCCGCGCCGCCAGCGCCTGGGCCGCCCAGGCGTAGAGGCCGCGCTCGCCGCTGTCCCAGCCGCCGCCATAGAAGAAGACCAGCATCGGCCACGGCCGGTCACCGCGCTCGATCGGCGCGTGGATATCCATTTTCTGGCGGGGGTCTTCGCCATACGCGATGTCGGTCGCGACCCGTCGGACGCCCCGATCGCGCGGCGCCAGGGTGTTCAATAGTCCAAGCGGTGAACAGGCGGCGGCCAGCAGGCCGACAGCGGGGATGAACAGGCCTCTGCGGGTCATGCAAACTTTCCGGACGGACAAGGGTGGGCTGGGCACAGACCCAGATACGCACGGAAGGCCCTGGCGGCTCAACCATGCGTGATTTTAGCGCGCGCCCGAGATCAGGGCCCCGCAGTTGGCATCCTTGGCCAGGCCCGGATCGACGAAGGGCAGCAGGGCGACGAGGGGGTTGATCAGCGCACCCAGCGCCGCCCCAAGCCCGATCTGACCCGCGATCGCGGCCTGGTCAACGCCGATACGGGGGGCCGTCATCGGACCGATGATCGTGATCGGCGACCACAGACGGATCAGGCGCGGTTTCTTGGTGTCGCCGTCGATGCGCAGGTTGAGGGTCTCCGCGCCCAGATTGATCGTGCCGGATCCCCGCGCCAGAACGGGGGTGGTGTCGATGATGAAGGTCCGGGCGGTCGCGATCCCGCTGCTGACGGTGAAATCGGCGACGGCGCAGCGGATCTCGGACACGCCGGTGTCTCCGGACAGCAGCCTGCCCAGCCCGGCGCTGGCATTGATACCCAGCAGTTCGGCGAAGGCCGCCCGCATCTGGCCCCGCGGCACCACCAGGCTGAGCGTGCCCTTCGAATGGGCGGCAAAGTCGTGGATCGAGGCCCCTGACCCCTCCAGCTTCGCCCGCCCGATCGCGCGGCCGGTCACCGTGGGCGCACCGTTGCGCGCCGGAATGATGGATTCCAGCGGATAGCCGCGCAGGCGGAAGTCAGCGGACGAATAGGGGACCTTGCCGTTGGCGTCGAGGCGCGCCGTGCCGTCCAGTTCGCCTCGATTGAAATCGAAGGCGACGGGGTCGAGGTTCAGGATGCCGGCCTTGAGTTCGGCCCCCAGATTGACCCTGCGTATGTCCAGTTCGTTGCGCTTCACCTGGGCGGCGCGATACCGCAGGGTGCCGTCCATGGCGCGCAGGCGGTCCGCGCTCAACGGCGCGTCCGGCAACAGCTTGCCCGGTGCGCCCGAGGTCATGACGGTGTCGCCCGCAGTGGTCATCCGGGGCGTGCCACCCAGAACGGTGGCCAGGTCGTCGATGTCGAGCAGGCGGGACCGCAGATCGGCCTCGACGCGCCGACGATCCGCGGCCTTGTAGACCTTGATGTCGCCCGTCAGGTCGGACGAACCGACGCGGCCGCTGAAATCATTGAAGGTGAAAACGGAGTCGTTGCGGGTCAGCTTGCCGCTCAGCCGATACGGCGGCGTATTCGGGGCGGTGATGCCGGTCAGCAGATAGAGGTCGGCAAGGTTCCGGCCTCGCAGGCTGAGGGTCGCGTTGAACCGTCCGAGGTCGAAGGGCCGGGTGATCGAGCCGTCGGCCACCAGGGTAGAGCCCACGCCGGAGAGCTCGGCCTTGAACCCGTACGGCCGGTCTCGCTTGATGTTGATGAAGGGTCCGCCGCGTACCTCGAGCGTCAAGGGTGTGTCGTTGATGGTGCCGCGACCTGACAGGTGGAACCCCGCGTTTCCGTCGGATCCTTCACGGGCGTTGATCGTGGCATCCAGACGCACATTGCGGCCCTGCTCTTCCAGAGACAGGCGACCGTCGCGGATGATCAACCGGTTGATCGGCGGAAGTTTCAACGGGCCCGCGGACGGCTTGTCCGGATTCAGCTCCCAGCTCTTGCGACCGTCCCTTGTCGCGATCAGCACCACCTGCGGCCGGGTGATCTGGACCAGCGGCATCTCCACCCGTCCCGACAGCAAGGGGGCCAGACGCACCGACGCCATGGCGTCATCGAGCACCAGCGTATCCCTTTCACGGGCCCAGTCCGGCCCGCCGACGCGCACGTCGCGGACGTGGGCGGACGGCGTCCAGCTGAACAGCTTCACGTCCAGATCACCCTTGAGGACGATCTCGCGGTGGTATTTCGCCGAAGCCCAGTTGCCGATCGGGCCACGCAACCAGTTCCACTGGAACAGCATCAGGAAGGCGACGATCAGGGCGATGACGCCGAGGGTCACGCCGGCGGCGATCTGCTCTGTCCGCCCGGGGCGTCGGAAGCTGGTGTAGATTGGATCATGCGCCCTGACCCAGGCGTGGCGCTCGCGTACCCAGGCCCCCGCCGGAATCAGGGTGCGGTCGCGCACCAGAAGCCAGTTCGGATTGTCTTTCAGAGGGTTGGGCAAGCAGGAAACTCCGACGAACCACCCACAACGCATGACAGGGCGGAAAGCCCAACGCGGTCCCGGGAGGGCCGGTCGTCAAACTTCTTCCTTGAAATCGTCGCATAACCTTTACAATCGCGGAAAACCGCGCATTATTGCTCCGGGTCCTGATTGTTTCAGGCGTTCGGGAGAGACAGATATGCGCACGTTCACACCCCTTCTCGGCCTGGCGGCCATGGCCGCAGCCGCGAGCCTTCCGGCCGGCCTGGCGACAGCCGGTGACGCCGGCCAGCCGTCGGTGCAGACCCATGGGCGCGCCGTCATGATCTGTGCCACGGACGCCGCGACGCGCCGCGCCTTCGCGCGCGAACACGGTGCCGCGCCGATCTTTGTCACGGCCCGCGAAGTGCTGTCGGTAAGGGCGTCCGATCCGGCCTGGAACGCGCCTCGCTGCATGACCGCCATCGAGCACGCCCGCTATCGCGACGCCGCGACCACCTACGCCGCCGTTCGCTAGAAAGCCGGCGGTCAAGGAAAAGGGCGCGCCCCCGGCCGGGGGCGCGCCCTTTTGTCGTCTGAAGGGGCCTCAGCCTATTGCGGCGCGGGCTTCAGATATTTGTCCAGCCAGCCGAACACTTCGGTATGCCATTGCAGGCTGTTGGCGGGCTTCAACACCCAGTGGTTCTCGTTGGGGAAGACGATCAAACGGCTGTCGATGCCCCGGCGCTGCAGGGCCGTGAAGGTCGACAGGCCCTGGGCGGTGGGGATGCGGTAGTCGAGGTCGCCCTGGACCACCAGCATGGGCGTCTTCCAGTTTTCCACGTGGTTGACCGGGTTGAACTGTTCGTAGCCCCGCGGATTCTCCCACGGGGTGCCGCCGTACTCCCACTCGGTGAACCACAGCTCCTCGGTGGCATAGCCCATGCCGCGCACGTCAAAGACGCCGTCGTGATTGACCAGGCATTTGAACGCGTCCGACCAGTTGCCGGCGATCCAGTTGATCATATAGCCGCCATAGGACGCGCCGAGGGCGCAGGCGTTGTCGCCGTCGAGGAAGCCGTAGCGTTGCCGGGCGGCGGCCCAGCCCTTCTGCAGGTCCTCCAGCGGGCGGTCGCCCCAGTGCTGGCTGATGGAATCGGTGAAGCCCTGGCCGTAACCGGTCGAGCCGTGGAAATCGATCATCACCACCGCATAGCCGGCGCCGGCGTAGGTCTCGGGGTTCCAGCGATACGACCAGCCGTTGCCGAACGAACCCTGCGGCCCGCCGTGAATCAGGAAGGCGACCGGATATTTCTGGCCTTCGACATAGTTGGCCGGCTTGATGACATAGCCGTGGACCTCTTCGCCGTTCCAGCCGGCGAAGCTGAACTGCTCGGGCTCACCGAACGTCTGGCCATCCAGCTGCGGGTTCACATTGGTGATCCGGCGCGGCATTTCGCGGCCCAGGAAGGTCTTCACGAACAGCTCGCTGGGACGGGTCAGCGAATCCTGGGCGAAGACGAAGCCGGACGGGGTCTGGGCGAAGGCCGACACATGTCCCGGGCCTGTGACCGGGGTCACGACGCCGTTGCGCGTGTCGATGGCGAAGATGCGGTTCTGACCGACGTCGCCCGCCGTCGTATAGAGCGTGTTGCCGTTGGCCGACCATTGCAGGGTGTCGGCCGAGCGGTCCCAGTTGGCCGCGATCTGGCGCGTCTGGCCGGTGGCGACATCGCGCAGGAAGATGGCGAATTTGTCGGCCTCGAAGCCAGGCCGGGCCATGGCCCGATAAGCCAGTGTCCGACCGTCGGGCGAGAACACAGGTCCGGTGTCCCAGGCGTCATTGTCGTCGGTCAGGTTCTCGAACGTGCCGTCGCCCGACAGGCCGTTGGTGCGCCAAAGATCGAAATTGGTGCTCCACGGCTCGCTCTTGCCGGCCAGACGCGCCGAAAAGACCACCGACTGGCCGTCGGGGGCGAAGGTGAATTCGCTCTCGTCGCCGAACGGCTTTGAGGGGGTGTCGCCGTCGAAGCCCCTGGTCACCCAGACCGGTGCGCCCGCTGCGTGGCCATCGGTCCCGATCGACTGGACGAACAGATGGTTCTGCGTGCCGTCGGCCCAGGTGTCCCAGTGACGCACGAACATGCGGTCATAGACCTGGCCGGTCGAGGGGTCGTCGGCCACGGCCCTGGCCCGGTCGACCGAGCAGGCGATGTCACCGCAGTCCGGGAAGACGGCCAGTGAAACCGCCACCTTGTCCGCGGCGGGGCTCAGCCGGTAGGCGTTGACGTCCAGCGCCAGATCGGTGACCTGCACCGGGCCAGTCCCGTCAGCCTCGGCGCGCCAGACCTGGCTGGTGCCCGATCGGCCCGAGAGGAAATACAGCCTGCCGTCGGCCCCCCAGCGCGCGGTGTTGGCCCCGCCCTCGCTGATCGCCAGCTTGCGGCCTTCACCACCGGCCCGCAGATCCATCATGTAAAGCGAACCGGCGCGCCGGTTGGCGGCGACATCGGTCGTCGTCACGGCATAGACCACCCAGCGGCCGTCCGGAGACACCTGCGGATCGGCCAGCCGGTTGGCCGAGATCATGTCGCGGTAGTCGAAGGGGTCCGCGGCCTGCGCCGTCGCAGCGCTGGCGGGGGAGACGATCTCGGGCGGGGCTTCAGCGAGGGCGGGAACGGCGGCGAAGAGGGCCAGGGCGGCGCTGGCGCCGGCGAGCAGGGAACGGTGACGCATGGACGGTTTCCTCGTGACTGTATCGTCAGTCTCGGGCGCTGGCGTAGCACCACCGGCCGACAGGCGGAAGCCGCTTGCCGTGGGCACCGCGAGCGGCGACAACCGGCATCGGATGACCGAGACCGCCGCCCTTATGCCCGCCCGCCGGGAGCCGCACGTCTGCGATGTGCTGATCGCCGAGCGCGCGCCGCGCCTGACCCGGTCCGTCATCTGGCCGCTGGTCCGGCCGTTCCTCTACAAGCTGCTCAACTATCACGCCGCCGTTCGCATGGCCGACGCCGTCCGGCCGCTCTCCGGGGCCGGTGCGCTGGACTATATGAGCGACCTGCTGGACCTGAAGGTATCAGTGATGAATCCCGAGCGGATTCCGGCCACCGGCCGCTGCATCGTCGTGGCCAACCATCCGACCGGCATCGCCGACGGCATCGCCGTGTTCGACGCCATCCGGGCCCGGCGGGCCGACGCCGTCTTCTTCGCCAATGCCGACGCCCTGCGGGTGTCGCCCCGGCTGGGCGAGGCCGTCATTCCCGTCGAGTGGGTCGTCGCCAAACGCACCCGCGAGAAGACCCGCGCCACACTACTGGCCGCCAAGGAGGCGTTCGAGGCGGAGCGCTGCGTCGTCATGTTCCCCGCCGGCCGTCTGGCGCGGGTGGCGCGCGACGGCTCCGTCACCGATCCCGAATGGGCACCGACCGCGGCCTCCCTGGCGCGCAAATACGACGCCGCGATCATACCGATCCATGTCGCGGGACCGACCTCGCGCCTGTTCCATTTCTTCGACCGGATCTCGCCCGAACTGCGGGACATCACCCTGTTCCACGAGTTGCTCAACAAGCGGAAAAAGCCGTTCCAGCTGAAGGTCGGCAAGCCGGTTTCGGCCGCGCGCCTCGACATCGACGCGGTCAAGGCGACCTATGGGCTCAAGGCCTTTACCGAACGGGTCCTGCCCAGCCAGCCGGACGCCGACCTTGCCTGAGCCGGTCTCCTTGCGGCTCAGCGACGCCGACGCCACTGCCCGCCTCGGGGCCGCCATCGCGCCGCGCCTCGAGGCCGGCGAGACCGTGCTCCTTTACGGGCCCCTGGGCATGGGCAAGTCGACCCTGGCGCGGGGCCTGATCCGCGCCCTTCTGAAGCGTTCGGCCCGGCCCGATGAGGATGTGCCCTCGCCGACCTTTACCCTGGTGCAGTTCTACGAGAGCGAGCCTCCGGTCGCCCATTTCGACCTCTACCGGCTGACACGGCCGGAGGAAGCCGCAGAGATCGGCCTCGACGAGGCGCTGGACGACGGCTGCGCCCTGATCGAATGGCCCGAGCGGCTGGGCGACGATCCGGCGCAGTGGCTGGGTCCCGATATCCTGACCGTGACCCTCTGCGAAGCGGGGCCGGCGCTGTCTGATGGGCGCGTTGCGACCGTTTCTGGCGTAGGGGCGTGGGAGACGAAACTGAAGGATCTGCATGTCTGACCGCGAACAGCAACGTCTCGACTTTCTGAGGACCGCCGGCCTGTCCGATGCGGCGCGCGCCCCGCTGCCCGGCGACGCCTCGACGCGGCGCTATGAGCGACTGACCACGCCCTCCGGTGCCAGGCTGATGCTGATGGATCAGGCCCCCGCCGCCGAGAGCCCGCCCGCCGATCCCTCCTGGTCGCCGGAGCGCCGCAAGGCCGAAGGCTGGAACGCTGTCGCCCGACTGTCGGCCGGGCGGATCGAGGCCTTTGCCGCCGTCGCCGCCCATCTGAAGTCCATCGGGCTTTCCGCGCCCGGGATCGTCGCCGTTGACGCCGGCCTGGGCCTCGCGGTGCTCGAGGATTTCGGCGACGACCTGTTCGCCCGGGTGATCGAGACCGGAACACCGGAAGCCCCCCTTTATCTCGCCGCCGTCGAGGCGCTGGCGACCCTGCACGACGCCCCGGCCCCCGACGTCATGACCGGTGCCGCCGGCGACTGGCCCTTGTTGACCTATGACGAAACGGCGCTTCAGGGCGGGGCCGACCTGTTCGTGGAATGGATGCCGAAGCTGGACCCGTCCCTGACCTTTGACGCCGCCGCTATCGAGGCCTGGCACGCTGCCTGGGCCCCCATCACGGCGCGCGGCGCGGCGGGGGCGACGGTCATGGCGCACCGCGACTATCATGCCGAAAACCTGATCCGCCTGCCGGACCGCAGGGGAGCCGGACTCGTGGGCCTGATCGACTTCCAGGACGCGGTCCGGGCCCACCCGGCCTGGGACCTGCACTCGCTGCTGCAGGACGCGCGTCGCGACGTGTCCCCCGATCTGGAGGCCAGCGCGCTCGACCACTATTTCAGCCTGCGCCCGGACACGGACCGCGCGGCCTTCCGGCGCGACTATGCCGGTCTGGCGGCGCTGAACGAGGCGCGCATTCTCGGCATCTTCGCCCGCCTGATCGTGCGTGACGGCAAGCCGCGCTATCGCGCCTTCATGCCGCGCATGTGGGCGCATCTGAACGCCAATCTGAGGCTGCCGGGGCTGGAACCCGTGGCTCTCTGGTTCGATGATCACGTCCTGGAGGCGACGCGCCGATGACCGCTCCAAGGACCGCGATGGTGCTGGCCGCCGGCCTCGGCACCCGCATGCGCCCCCTCACCGACGACCGGCCCAAGGCCCTGGTCGAGGTCGGCGGACAGGCCCTGATCGACCATGTGCTTCGCCGCCTGGGCGAGTCGGGTGTCGAGCGTGCCATCGTCAATGTCCACTGGTTCGCCGAGCGGCTGGAATCCCACCTCGCGGCGCGCTCGGGCGGGCCGGAAATCATCATCTCCGACGAGCGGGCCGAATTGCTGGAAACGGGCGGTGGGCTGAAGAAGGCGGGTCCGCTGCTGGGGTCCGACCCGGTCTTCGTGGCCAATATCGACAGCGTCTGGACCGACAACAGCGCGCCCGGCGAAACGGCCCTGAATCAACTCGCGCGGCTGTGGAATCCGTCAATCATGGATGCCGCGCTTCTTCTCGCGAGACGCGAAGGCTCGATCGGCTTCGAAGGCGGCGGCGATTTCTTCCGCGCCGATGACGGCCGACTGACCTTCCGCGGCGAGGCGGCCGAGGCTCCGTTCGCCTATATGGGCGTCCATATCTGCCGGCCCGACTATGTCGCCGCCGGTCCTGAAGGCCCCTTCTCCCTGAGCGGCTTCTGGCGCCGGTCGGCGGCGGCGGGGCGGCTGTACGGCTGTGTGCTGGATGGCGACTGGATGCACGTCGGCGACCCCGAGGCCCGTGACTCCGCCGAGGCGAAACTGGCCGGCGAATGAAGACCTCGCGCCTCATGCAGCGAGACGCCGCGCGTCGAGCGTCAGGTGCCCGATGACCGCCCGGTTCAACCCCTTGGAGCCGTCCACACCGCGCTGGTATGCGATCGAGGCGCGCCGGCCGTTCCTTGAGGATCTCGCCGCCGGGGTGCTGGACTGGCTGGGCGATCATCCGCCGGAGGCCCTGTCCGACGCGGTCATCCTGTTGCCGAACCGCCGTGCCGCCCGCGCCTTCACGGCCGCCCTGTCGAAACAGGCCGGAGGGCGACCCCTGCTG
Organism: Caulobacteraceae bacterium; assembly: GCA_965284375.1. Taxonomy (GTDB): domain Bacteria; phylum Pseudomonadota; class Alphaproteobacteria; order Caulobacterales; family Caulobacteraceae; genus Brevundimonas. The sequence goes on along the minus strand of OZ260074.1, from coordinate 2,707,574 downwards.
CTGCCCCAGGTCCGCCCGCTCGGTGATCTGGAAGAAGACGAGCCCCCCTTCGCGCCCGGCGAACTGGGTCTGGACCTGCCGCCCGCCATCGCCCCCCTGACGCGCCGTTTCGAGATGGCGCGGATGATCGTCGAGGATTTCCGGCCCGGCCTGTCGCCCCTGCGGGCGCTCGAAATGGCCGATGCCCTCGGCGGCTTCCTCGATTCCTGCCAGCTGGAAGAGATCGAGGACCTGCATCGGGTCGCCACCCTGGTCGAGGGCGACCTCGCCGAGCACTGGCGCGAGTCGGCCGAATTCCTCGCCCTTGCCGTGGAGGCCTGGCCGAAGCGGCTGGAGGCCATGGGGCTGGTCGATCCGGCTTGGCGTCGCGCCCGCCTGCTGCGCCTGCTGGCCAGGGCGTGGACCGAGCGGCCGCCGACCCAGACCGTGATCGCCGCCGGCTCGACCGGCACGGCCCCGGCCGCCGCCGATGTGCTGGCCGCGGTCGCCGCCGCGCCGCATGGCTGCGTGGTCCTGCCCGGTCTCGACCGGGACCTGGACCCGGCCGTCTGGGCCACCCTTGGCGACAACGAACAGCATCCGCAGAACGCCCTGTGGCGACTGCTCGACGGGCGCGCCGAACGCGACGCCGTCCGTCCGTGGTTCCGGCCCGCCGAAAGCGCCGTCGCCGAGGCGCGCGGGCGCGCCCGCCAGCGGCTGCTCAACGAGGCCCTGCGCCCCGCCGATGCCACCGACGACTGGCGCACCGTCATCGGGGCCCTGCGTACCGACGCCTTCCGGGCGCAATCCGCCGACCCGATCGCACAGGGGCTGGAGGGCCTGTCGGTGGTCACCGTCCGGGCCGAGGAAGACGCCGCCGCCGTCCTCGCCCTGATGATGCGCGAGACGCTCGAGACGCCGGGCCGGACCTGCGCCCTCGTGACGCCGGACCTCGCCTTGGGGCGGCGCGTTGCCGCCCGGCTGGAGCGCTGGGGCGTGCTTGCCGATGTGTCATCAGGCCAGCCGCTGTCGCGCATGAGTGCCGGGCGTTTGCTCGACCTCGCCGTCCGTTTCGTGGCGACGCCGCTGGACCCCCACGCCCTGCTGGGCCTGCTGAAACACCCCCTGACCCGCCTGGACCTGGGCGAGACCGATGCCGCGATCGCCCTGCGGGCGCTGGAACACCACGCCCTGCGGGGTCCCCGGCACCGCGACTGGGCCCGCCTGCGCCGCGCCCTGCTCAAGGCCGGACAACCCCGCGACGACGGCAAGCCTCCGTCGGATGGAACCCGGGCCCGCCTGACCGCCGCCGGCCATCTTGTCGACCGGCTGGAAGCCCTGTCCGCCGCCGCCCTCGCGCCTTTCAAGCCGGACGCGTCGCTCGAGGTCGCCGCGCGGTCCCTGACCGAACTGATCGAGGCCCTCGCCGGTCAGGACGCCTGGGCCGGGCCCGACGGCGAGGCCGCCGCTGCCCTTCTGGCGGGGCTGATCGACGGCGGGGCCTCCCTGGGGGCCGTGTCGCGTGCCGAATTCGCCGACCTGATCCACGGCCTGCTGGCGGAAGAGACCGTGCGGACCGGCGGCGCGACCCAACCCCGGCTGCGCATCCTCGGGGCCATAGAGGCCAGGCTGGTGCGGGCCGACCGGATGATTCTGGCGGGGCTGGAGGAGGGTGTCTGGCCCAATGCCGCCCCCACGGATCCCTTCCTGTCGCGACCGATGCGAAAGACCCTCGGCCTGCCGCCGCCCGAGCGGCGCCTCGGCCAGACCGCCCAGGACTTCGTCCAGGCCGCCTGTGCCGACGAGGCAATCCTCGTCCATTCCGAACGCCGGGGCGGTCAACCGGCCGTGAAATCGCGCTGGCTGTGGCGGCTGGAGATGCTGACCCGGGGAGCCGACGCTCCGGCCACGCCGATCAAGCTTGAACGACCGTCCGTCCTGCTGGACGCGGCACGCGCCCTCGATGTCCCAGCTCCGGGACCACCCCGATACGAGCGTCGACCGGCCCCCACACCGCCCGTTCAGAGACGCCCCCGCCGCCTGCCGGTCACGGGCGTGGAGCGCTGGGTCCGCGACCCCTATGCCGTCTATGCCCAGCGCATCCTCGGCCTGCAGAAGCTCGAACGCCCCGGTGCCTCGGCCGAGGCCATGGCCCGCGGCAATGCGGTGCACCGGGCGATCGAGCGGGTCGTCGCCACCTGGCCCGACGCCCTGCCCGAGGACTGCGCCGACCAGATCGAGACCTTCCTGCGCGAGGAGCTGGACGCCGCCGGCTTCGAGGATCACGCCATGGCCCGCGAGACGCCACTGGCGCGCAACAGCGCCGTCTGGCTGGCGGGCTGGGAGCGCGAACGCCGGTCGCGCGGGGCCACCCTGCTGATCGAACAGACCGGGCAGATGACCTTTGCCGCGCCGTTCGGCCTGTTCACCCTCACCGCCAAGGCCGACCGGATCGAGCTGGACGCCGTCGGGGCCGCGGTGATTGACTTCAAGACCGGCTCGACCCCCAGCGCCAAACAGGTCGCCCAGGGCTTTGCGCCCCAGTTGACCCTGACCGCCGCCATCCTCGCCGCCGGCGGCTTCCCCGGAGCCTCGCCGACGCCCGCTTCGGAGCTGCTCTACGTCAAGGTCACGGGGCGCAAGACGCCCGGCGAGTCGGTCGATGTCGGCAAGACCACGCGCAACCAGCCCCTGACCGCCCCCGAACTGGCCGAGCGCGAACTGCTTCGGCTGATCGACGGCGTCGCCGCCTTCGACGATGAGACCCGGCCCTATGTCTCCTGGGCCGCGCCACAGTTCATGGGCAATTTCGGTGGCAACTACGACCATCTGGCCCGCGTCTGGGAATGGCACGTCGTCGGCGGCGAGGACGAGGCTCCCGAATGACCCTCTCGCCGCTCGAACAGGCCCGCGCCAACCAGACCGCCGCCGCCGACCCCGGCCGGTCGGTCTTCGTCACCGCCAATGCCGGCTCGGGCAAGACCACCACCCTGGTCGACCGCGTGGCCCGTCTGCTGCTGCAGAGGGCCCCGCCCGGCGAGATCCTCTGCGTCACCTACACCAAGGCCGCGGCCGCCGAGATGCAGGCCCGGCTGTTCAAGAAACTCGGCGAATGGGCGGTGCTGGATGACGAAAAACTGCGCACCGATCTGGCCACGCTGGACGGTCGTGACCCCGCCAGCCTGACCGCCGCCGACCTGTCCGACGCCCGCCGCCTGTTCGCCCGCGCGCTGGAGACGCCGGGCGGGCTGAAGATCCAGACCATTCACGCCTTCTGCGAAAAGCTGCTGCGCCGTTTTCCGATCGAGGCGGGGGTCTCACCCGCCTTCAAGGTGCTGGAGAACGAAGCGGCGAACGCCCTTTCGCATGAAGCGCGAGAGGATCTTGCGCGTGAAGCGCTGAAGGACCCCGAAGGACCGGTGGGCCTCGCCTATGCCCATTTCGCCGTCGAGCTGGACTGGAAGGCCTTCCACGCCCTGCTGGCCATGATCGAGGCCGAGCGCGGCAAGCTGGTCGCCTATGTCGACCGCGTCGCTTCCGGCCTGGCGACGGGGCCTCACGTCCTCGCCGGGGTGAGTGCGGACGATACGCCCGCCGTGATCGAGACCGACTTCCTCAACTGGCTCGACCCCGCGGCCTGGCGCGCCGCCGCGGACGGTTTCGCCACGGGCTCGACGAACGACCAGAAGATCGCGGCCCTGATGCGCGAGACGGTTCCGCCGTACGGCTCAATCGCCGCCATGAAAGCCCTGTTCATCGACTCGAAGGGCGAGGCGCGGACGAAATTCGGGACAAAGAACGCGCCGGCGGCCTCGACCGCCTACCTCGACTCCGTTTCGCTGAAATACTGCGCCGTCCTCGACCGCATGCGTGCGGCCAGGGTCGCCGACGAGACCGTCAAGGCCCTGACCCTGGCCCAGGCCCACGCCGCCCTCTACGAGAACGCCAAGGCGCGGCAGGGGGCGCTGGACTTTTCTGACCTCGTCGTCCGCACCGTCGAGCTTCTGACCGCGCGATCTTCCGCGGCCTGGGTGCTGTTCAAGCTGGACGGCGGCATCGAACACGTCCTCGTCGACGAGGCCCAGGACACCGCTCCGGACCAGTGGGCCATCTTCAAGGCCCTGACCGAGGAGTTCTTCTCGGGCGAAGGCGCATCGCGCCGGGCCGACACAGGGCCGCGCATTCCGCGCACGGTCTTCGCCGTCGGTGACGAGAAACAGTCGATCTACTCCTTCCAGGGGGCGCGGCCGGAGCGGCTGTTCCAGGAATCACAGGCCTATGCGGCCCTGGCCGCCGGGGCCGGGCGGCCGTTCAGACAGGTGCCGCTGGACACCTCCTTCCGGTCCACCGAGGAGGTTCTCGCCTTCGTCGACGCCGCCTTCCAGGGACCCGAGCGGACCCGCGCTCTCGTCGGCACCCGCGGCGACATCCCGATCCATCATCCTGCGCGCGTCGACCAGCACGGCTCGATCGATCTCTGGCCGCTTTTCCACGACCCGGCGACGCCGGACCGCGAAGCCTGGAACGCGCCCGTCGACAAGGAGGACGCGCGCAGCGGCCGAAAGCAGCTGGCCCAGGCCCTGGCCCGCGATATCCGCAGACAGGTCGAGGCCGGCAGCGCCGTCCACGATCGAGATGCCGAGGAGGGCATGCGCCCGGCACGCTGGGGCGATTTCCTGATCCTCGTGCGCCGCCGCGACGCCCTGTTCGAGGAGATCATCCGCGCCCTCAAGGCCGAGGCCGTGCCCGTCGCCGGGGCCGACCGGCTGAAACTGAGCAGTCACATCGTCTTCGACGACCTGATCGCGGTCGCCCGCTTCGTCCTCTATCCCGACGACGACCTGTCACTGGCCGAGGTGCTGCGCAGCCCCTTCTGCGATGTGACCGATTTCGGCGACGCCCACAGCCTGTATCCTTTGGCCGACAAGGAAGGCCGCGAGGGCCGGACGCTGTGGCAGGCGCTGCAGATGCGGGCCGGGGAACAGCCGCAGTGGTCCCGCGCCCGGGACTTCATCCAGGCCGCCCTCGACGCCCGCGACCGCGACCCGTTTGCCTTCTTCTCCAGCCTGCTCAACCGGGTCGACGAGACCGGCGTCTCGGGCCGCGCCCGCATCCTCGCCCGGCTGGGCCGCGAGGCGGAAGAAGCCATCGACGAAACCCTGGCCCAGGTGCTCGCCGCCGAGGATCGCGGCGGCGTCGATCTGGAAACCTGCGTCGCCCGCCTGGAAATCGCCGACGTCGAGGTCAAGCGCGAGATGGAGGGGGCGCGCAACGAAGTGCGGGTCATGACCGTGCACGGCGCCAAGGGGCTGGAGGCCCCCATCGTCATCCTGCCCGACACCACCTCGCGGGCCAAACCCCAGGGGCCGACCCTGATGCCCGCAGCCGGCGAGGACGGCGAGGAAGGCGAGGGCTGGCTGATGTGTCCCGGCTCGGCGAAGGACGACTGCCCGGCCTCGAGGGCCGCCCGCGAGGCGCGCGTGGCCCGCACCGACGCCGAGACCCTGCGCCTGCTCTATGTCGCCCTGACCCGTGCCCGGGACCGGCTGGTGATCATGGGACGGGCGGTCCGCAGGCAGGAGACCGGCTTCGAGACCGGCAGCTGGTGGAGCGTCATTGCCGAAACCTTCGAGCGGCTGGGCGAGGAAGAGCCGCTGAATGCGCGCGACATCGGTGACGGCGTGCTGCGCTTCGGCGTCGACCCCGGGACCCTCGGGTCAGAACCCGTTGCCCGTCCGGCTGCCGTCGCCGTTCCGGCCTGGGCCCGCACGCCGCCGGCTGCCGACGCCACGGCCCGGTTCGCCTCGCCGTCGAGGATGGATGAGACCCTCCGCATCCCCGCCCCTTCACCGCTGGCCACGACGGCCGGACCGGGCGCGCCCCTGGGCCGGTTCCGGCGCGGCGACCTGATCCACCGGCTGCTGGAACGCCTGCCCGAAATCGCCAGGGCTGAGCGAGCGGATGCCGCGCATCGCATATTGTCCCGCGAACGTGACCTGGATCATCCCGCCCGCGCCGAAATGATGGCCGCGGCCTTCGCCGTCCTCGACGACATCCGCTTCGCCCCCGTCTTCGGTCCGGGCTCCCGACCCGAGGTCGCCCTGACCGGATCGGTCGGCGATATCCCGGTATCGGGACGCATGGACCGGCTGGTGATCACGGCCGATCGGGTGCTGGTCATCGACTACAAGACCAATCGTCCGGCACCGGATCGGGTCGAGGAGGCCGATCCGGCCTATGTGCTGCAGATGGCGATCTATACCTCGGTGCTGACCCGCCTCTATCCCGGGCGCTCGGTCGAGGCGGCCCTCGTCTGGACTGACGGGCCCAAGCTGATGGCCGTTCCCGCAACGCTCATGGATGCGGCTCTGGCCGGTTGAGGCCTTCGTCTGCGTCCACGCGTTGATTTGCGGCGCGGAACATCCCACATCGTCGCCAACAGGCCGGAATCAGACTCATCTGACCGGCTGAACATTGGCGGGCCCGCTGGCGGCCCCGGACAGGACATCACCCATGGCCACGATCAAGGTCACCGACGACAGCTTCGATGCCGACGTGCTGAAGGCCTCAACCCCCGTGCTCGTCGACTTCTGGGCGGAATGGTGCGGGCCCTGCAAGCAGATCGGCCCGGCCCTGGAACAGATCGCGGACGATCTGGCCGGCCAGGTGGTGATCGCCAAGGTCAATATCGACGACAGCCCCATGATCCCGTCCAAACTGGGCGTGAAGGGGATTCCGACCCTGATGCTGTTCAAGGACGGCCAGATGGCCTCGATGAAGGTCGGTGCCATGCCCAAGGGCAAGATCCTGGAATGGCTGGCCGAGTCCGGCATCGGCGCGCCCGCCGCCTAGATCTCTCCCTCCCCTTCATGGGGAGGGATGTCGGCGCGAAGCGATGACAGGGTGGGGGTGTCCGAAGTTCCCCACCCGGCCGCTTCGCGGCCACCCTCCCCATGAAGGGGAGGGAGAGCCCTAATCCGGCCAGGTCTCGCGCGCCGCGCCCAGCACCTCGCCGGCGAGATACAGCGATCCGCAGATCACCACCCGGCCCGCGCCCAGCCGCAGCGCCCGCTCGAGGGCCTCGCCGACCGAGCCGCATGATGTCGCTCCGAGGCCGTGGCCGCGCGCCACGGCGGCCAGAGCGTCAGGCTCGGCCGCGGCACCGTCGAACGGCACGCTGAAGACGGCGGCGTCCGAGGTCTTCAGGGCCTCAAAGAAGCCGCCCGCGTCCTTGTTGGCCAGAATGCCGACGATCAGGGCCAGCGGACGCGGTGCCCGCGCCTGACGCTCGGCCAGCGCCTCGGCCAAGGCCCGGGCGGCGTGCGGATTGTGCCCTCCGTCGAGCCACAGTTCGGCGTCCGCCGCCCGCGCCGCCTCGCCATGGGGCCCGGCCGTCAGCCGTTGCAGGCGGGCGGGCCAGCGGACGGTGCGAAGACCCTCGGCGATCGCCGCCTCCGGAAGGTCCAGCTCCAGCGCCACTGCGACCGCCAGGCCGGCGTTGGCGATCTGGTACGGACCGACCAGCGCGGGAGCCGGCAGGTCGAGAAACCGCTCCTGATCCTGAAAGGCCATGCCGCCGCGTTCGGCCCAGGCGTCGAAATCCACACCCATGACCGTCAGCGGTGCCCGCACGGCCTGTGCGGCCGCGGCGATGACCGCCATCCCCTCTTCCGACTGACGCGCGATCAGGCCGCGCGCGCCCGGCTTGAGAATCCCCGCCTTCTCCGCCGCCACACCCGGCAGGGAGGTCCCCAGGAACTCTGCATGGTCCAGATCCACCGGCGTGATAACGCTCAGCAACGGTCGCTGGATCACATTGGTGGCGTCCAGTCGTCCGCCCAGCCCGACCTCGACGATGGCCAGATCAGCCGGCACCTCGCTCATGGCCACAAAGGCGGCGGCGGTGGTGCTCTCGAACACCGTCGCCTCGGTCCCGGTGGCCTCGATCCGGTCCAGGATGGCGTTCAGCGGGCCGTCCTCGATCAGCCGCCCGGCCAGGCGGATGCGCTCATTGAACCGGACCAGGTGCGGCGAGGTATAGGTGTGAACCTTCAGCCCCGCCGCCTCGGCGATGGCGCGGATGAAGGCGACGGTCGAGCCCTTGCCGTTGGTGCCCGCCACATGGACCACGGGCGGCAGCCGGTCCTGCGGATCGCCGAGGGCGGCGCACAGGATTTGCATCCGCTCGAGCGACAGGTCGATCCGTTGCGGGTGGCGGGCCCTCAGGCGTTCGGAGACGGGATCCATCATCCGATCCTGACCAGAGAAAGCGGCGTCGATTCGACCATTGAAATGCTATCGGTGACCGCATGGGCAAGCGCAAGCCGATCACCGCGAGAGCGATTGTCAGGACCCTGCTCGCCGCGACCTATCTGGTCGCCGGCGTTCTCCACCTCGCGGCCCCGGGACCGTTCCTGTCCATCACGCCTTCGTGGGTCCCGTTTCCCGATCAGGTCGTAGGCCTGACCGGTCTGGCCGAACTGGCCGGAGCGTTCGGACTGATGGTCCCGAGGTTGAGGCGCGCCGCGGGTGTCGGGCTGGCGCTCTATGCCGTCTGCGTTTTCCCGGCCAATATCCAGCACGCGATGGACAGTCTGGATCGTCCCGAGGCCCTGTCCGGCCTCTGGTACCACGTCCCCCGGCTGTTGCTGCAGCCGGTCATCGTCTGGTGGGCCCTGTGGGCGGGCGCGGTGATCGACTGGCCGTTTGCCCGAAAACGCTAGGGCGAACCGGTTCAGGCCGCCCGACGCCGGCCGCCCATCAGAATCGACAGGATCTGGCCGAGAACCTTCGGCAGGTCCTCGCGGGCGACGACCTTGTCGACCATGCCCTTTTCCTGAAGATATTCGGCACGCTGGAAGCCCGGCGGCAGTTTCTCGCGAATGGTCGCCTCGATCACGCGCGGACCGGCAAAGCCGATCAGGGCACCCGGCTCGGCCAGATGCACGTCGCCCAGCATGGCGTAGCTGGCGGTCACCCCGCCGGTCGTCGGATCGGTCAGCACCACGACGAAGGGCAGCTGGACCGCCTTGAGCTCCTGGATGGCCAGGGTGGTGCGCGCCATCTGCATCAGGCTGAGCGCACCCTCCTGCATCCGCGCCCCGCCGGCGGCGGTGTAGCAGACCAGCGGAACACCCCGCGCGATGGCGGCACGGGCCGCGGCGATGAAGGCCTCGCCCGCCGCCATGCCGAGCGATCCCCCCATGAAGCTGAAGTCCTGCACGATCACCACCGCGGGCGTGCCGTCCAGCTCGCCGAAGCCGATCGCCATGGTGTCCTTGCGGCCCGCGACCTTGCGTGCCGCGGCCAGCCGCTCCCTGTAGGGCTTGCCGTCCGAGAATTTCAGCGGGTCCTCGGGCACGTCGGGCGTGTCAATGGACTCAAACTGCCCGTCATCGAAGGTGAACCGCAGGCGGGTCGGCGCATCGATGCGCATATGCCGGCCGGACGGCGTGACCCACAGCGAGGTCTCCAGATCCGAGCGGTACAACATCTCGCCCGTGTCAGGATCCTTGACCCAAAGATTGTCGGGCGTGTCGCGCCGGCTGACGATCTTGCGAACGCCGGGCGCGAAACGGCTCAGCCAGCCGCCGCGCTTTTCCTGGGGTTTGGGAGGGTTCTTCTCAGCCATGCGCGCGCTTTAGACCGTTTCCGCGACCCGCGCACCCCGGACCGCGTCCGCGAGGGCCTTCACCCTGGCCAGAACGCGGGGGGCCGCCGGTTCGTTCGCGTCCAGCGCCGCCGCCACCTCGTCGACCAGGACCGAGCCCGCCACCACCGCATCGGCGACGCGGGCAATCTCGGCCGCGCGTTCGGGAGTCTTGACCCCGAACCCGACCGCGACCGGCAGACCCGAGGCCTTGCGCACGCGTTCCACAGCCGGTGCCACCGACAGGGCCTGCGCCTCCTTGACCCCGGTCACACCCGCGACCGAGACATAATAGACGAAGCCCGAGGTTCGCTCGGCGATGATCTTGAGCCGCGCATCGTCCGAGGTGGGGGTCGCCAGCCGGATCAGCGACACCTGCGCCGCATCCAGCGCATCCGAGAGCGGCCCGGCTTCTTCGGGCGGGCAGTCGACGACGATAACCCCGTCCACACCATGGGCCGCCGCATCGCGGGCAAAGGCCGCATAGCCATAGGTCTCGATGGGGTTGAGATAGCCCATCAGGATCACCGGCGTGTCGGCATCGCCGGCGCGGAAGTCGGCGGCCAGGGCCAGCGTGCCCTTCAGCGTCAGCCCGGCCTTGAGGCCGCGCAGCGCCGCGCGCTGGATCGGCGGCCCCTCGGCCATCGGGTCCGAAAAGGGAAAACCCAGCTCGATGATGTCGGCCCCCGCTGCCGGCAGGCCGCGCAGGATGTCCAGCGCCTGGTCACGGGTCGGATCGCCGGCCATGACATAGGCGACAAAGCCGGCCCGGCCCTCGGCCTTGAGCGCGGCGAACCGGGCGTCGATACGGGCTGTGGTCATTGGGCCGGAGCGGGCGTCGCGGCCGGAGCCGGTGCCGGGGCAGCGCAGACATCGCCCGGGATCGCGGCGAAGGCGAGCCAGGCGGTCGCAGCCGGGGCCGCCGGACGGGTATCATCCGCGAAGGCCATCATCTGGAAGCCGTCGCAACCGCCCGCGGGACGGCGTTTGACGTAGACGACACGGTTTTCGCCGCCGCCGGCCGCCAGCCAGCCCTGCTGGGCGAAGGCGGCGCTGTAGACGTCCACCAGGGCCTCGATACCGGCCTGGGTCGTCGACACGCAAAATGCCTGCTGGGCCAGCGCCGGCCTGCCGGCACAGGTCGGATCGCTGGTCGCGGCCGCCAGTTCAGGAATCGCCACCTGCAACGGCGCCGGCGCCGGCGCCTGCTGCGCCATCGCCGGAACGGCCAGAAGAGCCGCCGCAGCGGCCATCACCATGATCTTCATAGGTCTACAACTCCACGCCCAGGTGTTTCGCCACGGCGAAAATATCCTTGTCGCCCCGCCCGCACATATTCAGCACGACATCGCCGCCCTTGCCCACTTCCATCGCGATCTCGCCCACCCGGGCCAGCGCATGGCTGGGCTCCAGGGCGGGAATGATCCCTTCCAGTTTCGAGCACAGCTGGAAGGCCTCCAGGGCGTCGACGTCGGTGGCAGCGCGGTATTCGGCGCGGCCGATGTCCTTGAGCCAGGCGTGTTCCGGGCCGATGCCGGGATAGTCGAGCCCGGCCGAGATCGAATGGCCTTCGAGAATCTGCCCGTCATCATCCTGAAGCAGATAGGTGCGGTTGCCGTGCAGCACACCGGGGCGACCGCCCTGCAGCGAGGCCGCGTGGTCCGGCCCGTCCAGCCCGCGCCCGGCCGCCTCGACCCCGATCAGCCGCACCCCGGCGTCCTCGATAAAGGGGTGGAACAGGCCGATGGCGTTCGAGCCGCCACCGATCGCCGCCACGCAGGCGTCCGGCAGCTTGCCGCGCCGCGCCAGCATCGCCGCCCGTGTCTCCTTGCCGATCACCGACTGGAAGTCGCGCACCATGGCCGGATAGGGGTGAGGCCCGGCCGCCGTGCCGATCAGATAATAGGTGTCCTCGACATTGGTCACCCAGTCGCGCATCGCCTCGTTCATGGCGTCCTTGAGGGTCGCCCGGCCCGCCGTCACCGGCACGACCTCGGCCCCGAGCAGCTTCATGCGGAAGACGTTCGGCGACTGCCGCTCCACGTCCGTCGCGCCCATATAGACGATGCATTTCAGGCCAAAACGGGCGCAGACCGTCGCCGTCGCCACGCCGTGCTGGCCGGCGCCGGTCTCGGCGATGATGCGCGTCTTGCCCATCCGCATGGCCAGCAGAATCTGGCCCATGCAGTTGTTGATCTTGTGCGCGCCCGTATGGTTCAGCTCGTCGCGCTTGAACCAGATGTCGGCGGCCCCGTAATAGGCCGTCAGACGCTCGGCCAGATACATCGGGCTGGGCCGGCCGACATAGTCGGTCAGAAAGCCGTCCAGCTCGGCCTGGAACGTCGGATCGGCCTTGGCCGCCTCATAGGCGGCGTTCAGCTCGTGAACCAGCGGCATCAGCGTCTCGGCCACGAAACGCCCGCCATAGGGGCCGAAACGGCCCTCGGCGTCGGGCATGGCGTACTGGTTCGGGATGATGGCGTTCACGGACGAAGCTTTCACGCAGGGGAGCGGCGGAAATCAGGCGGCCCGGACAGTGTCGAGAAACGCCGTGATCAGGGCCGGGTCCTTAACACCCGGCGCGCTTTCCACGCCAGAGGACACATCCACCAAGGGGGCCCCGGACACCCGGATTGCCTGCGCCACATTGTCCGGGGTCAGGCCGCCGGCCACGAACCACGGATGACGGAAGGCCCGGCCGGCCAGCAGCGTCCAGTCGAACCGCGACCCGACCCCGCCCGGCAGATGCGATCCCTCCGGCGGCCTGGCGTCGAACATCAGATGGTCGGCGAACGGCTCCCAGTCTTCGGCCTCGGCGAAATCCTCATGGGTGCGGATCGGCAGGACCTTGATGATCCCCGCGCCGGTCAGCGTCCGGACGTATTCCGCCCGCTCACGCGATTCATGACCGTGCAACTGGATCAGGTCCGGCTTCAGGATCAGCGCGATTTCCGTCAGCAGGGCGTCATCGGCATCCACCGTCACCGCCACGATCCGCGCCTTTCCGCGGGCCCGGTCGAACAGGGTCGCGGCATGCAGCGGGTCGATGTGTCTGGGGCTCTTCGGGAAGACCACCGCCCCGACGAAGGCGGCCCCACCCGCCAGGGCCGCGTCCAGCGTGTCCGGCGTCGTCAGGCCGCAGATCTTGGCATGGGCTCTCATCGGGGCGGAGGTGCCCCCGCCGCCCGCCGCGGTCAAGGCCCGTAGAGGTCCGCATCCGCATCGGCTCCACCGCGGATCGCCGCCGAAACGACCTGCGAGGCGATGACCGAATAGGTGATGCCGTTGCCGCCGAACCCCATCACCGCCCAGGCGTGGTCCATGTCCGGCACGGGCGCGATCGAGGGCAGGCCGGTCGCGCTCTCGCCGAACGCGCCGGCCCAGCTGTAGTCGACCTCGAATTCCACCTCGGGCAGAAGCGCCTTGAGCTTGGCCGAAATGGTCTCGCATTTCCTTTTGAGCTTTGCCCGGTCGGCATGGGCGTCGGGCGAGTCCTCGTCCTCGCCACCGACAATCAGCCGTCCATCCCCGCCCATGCGGACATAGAGATACGGATCGGACGCCTCCCACACCAGGGTGTCCCTGAGCCAGGCGGGGCAGCGCTGACGCGGCTTCGAGGCCAGGGCCCAGGTCGAGATGACGCTGGCCCCCGGCGTCGGCACCCCCTTGGGAAACTCGTAGCCGCAGCAGAAAACGACCGTCCTGGCCCGCACCGCATGGCCGGCATCGGTCAGCAGGGTGACGCCGTCCGGATCGCTGGCGGCCTCGACCACCTCGACGGGCGAATACACCCTGGCACCGGCGGCCTGCGCCCGCCGCAACAGTCCGGCCGCCAGCCGCGCCGGATCGCCGCTGGCCGAGCCCTTGCTGACGATCGCACCCGTCCGGTCGACGCCGAACCGCGCGCGCAGATCCGCCGGCCCAAGGTATTCGCTTTCCAGCCCGATCGCCGCCCGCGCCGCCGCCTCGGCCTCCAGGGCGCGATGACCGTATTCGTCCCCGGCCAGATACAGGGACGCCTTGTCCTTCAGCCCGCAGACGATCCGCTCATCGGCCACGATCCGCTTGAGGGCATCGACCGCGGACCGCGACCGCAGATACGCGCGCTTCGCCTTCGCCATGCCGATCTTTTCGGCCAGCGCTGTCAACGGCAGGTCGATCTCCCATTGCAGCAGGGCCGTGGAGGCGACCGTCGAGCCCGTCAGCGGCGGCCGCCGGTCCAGCACGGCCACCGTGTGGTCCCGACTCAGCTCATGGGCCATGAAGGCACCGCTGATTCCGGCCCCGACGATGGCGACATCGACCGAAATCGCTGCGCCCAACGGCCGTACCGGCACGCCGAGTCCGGGGCTGTCGGCCCACACGGAACGCCCGGTCCGCAGGTCTCTCTTGATCGTGGCCCCGCTCATGCCGTCTCCTCTGTAAGCGGAGCGATAAGTCAGGGGCGCGCGTGAGGTTCCCACCCCCCTTGCATCCCGGCGGATGCCGGGATCCAGATCCAAACACCATGCGTGGAGCAAGACCCGGAGACGCATGTCCCGACAGTCTACCGGTCATCTGGACCCCGGCATCCGCGGGGTGAACGGTGATAAACGCTCAGGCGAAGATCAGATCGATCTGGTCCTGATCCAGCAGTCGCCAGGCCCCCGGGGCCAGATCGTCGGGCAGGGCCAGCCCACCGACGCGCTCGCGATGCAGGCCCTCGACGTGATTGCCCACAGCAGCGAACATGCGCCGCACCATGTGGTAGCGGCCCTCGGTCACGGTCAGCCGCGCCTCGGTCGGTGACAGGACCTCCAGCATGGCCGGCGACAGCGGCTTGTCCTCGCCCTCCAGCACCAGACCCCCGGCGGCAAAGACATCGCCCTCGGTCCCGTCCAGCGGACGTGCCAGCGTCGCGCGATAGACCTTGGCCACATGGCGTTTGGGCGAAATCACCCGGTGCAGCAGATCGCCGTCGTCGGTCAGCAGCAGCAGGCCCGTCGTCGCCTTGTCCAGCCGGCCGATGGTCGAGATCGCCGGATCGCGTCTGCGCCAGCGCGGGGGCAGGACGTCATAGACCAGCGCCCCGTCCTCCTTGCGCGAACAGGTCATCCCCAGCGGCTTGTGCAGCATCATCACCAGACCCGGCACCGGATCCAGCGGCTGCCCGTCGATCTCCATCCGCGCCGGCAGGTCCGGCGTCACTGCGATCCGCTGCGACACATCGGTCAGATCGACGCCGTCCAGCACGATCCCGCCGGCCTTGCCCAGCCGCGCCATCTCGGTCCGCGAGCCATAGCCCATCGAGCCCAGCAGCTTGTCGACGCGGCTGGTCGGCGTCTTCACTTCACCGCCTCATAGACCTTGTACCCGCCCGCATCGGCAATCTTGGTCACCCGCTTGAAGGCGGCGTTCAGATCGGCCTCATAGGGCAGGTGCCGGTTGGCGACGAGCCAGAGCACCCCGCCCTTGCCCAGCATGGCCGCCGCCTTCTGGATGAAGGCCTGACCCAGCCGCCGGTCCTCGGCCCCGCCGTCGTGGAACGGCGGATTGGTGACGATGAAGTCCAGATCGCCCGCCCCCTCCAGCGTCCGCGCATCGGCCCATTCGAAGCGCGCGCGCGCGTCGGTCACATTCTTTCTCGCGGTGTCGATGGCGCGCCGGTCCAGATCGATCAGCCGCAAGGCCGTCACCGCCGGCGATCCCAGCACCACCGTCGCCAGGGCCCCGTAACCACAGCCCAGATCGGCCCCGGCCCCCTTCAGCACCGGTGCCGTCTGCGCCAGCAGCAGCGAGCCCGCGTCGATCCGGTCCCAGGCGAAGACGCCCGGCTGTGACCAGGCCTCCAGCCCCTCGACCAGACGGGCTGCGCCCGCGGCGATGGCCTCTTCGATCCCCGTCACTGTTTCCGGCCGAATGACGACGCAGCGCCGGTGGTGCGCCTTGGCGCTCTCGCCGACCACCACGCCGAACCCTTCCAGCTCCTTCTTCAGCCGCGCTCCGCCCTTGTCCTTGGCCGCCATCGCGTCCAGCCGACCCCCGACCTTCATCGCCTTGAGCGCCAGAGCCAGCGTGTAGCGGCGCTCCAGCACGCCGGGCGGGGCATAGATCATGATCTCGTCGGCAGAGCCGGGCGCGACATCCTCGAGCGGCATCGAACCGGGGATCAGGGGCGAGACCTGGGTCGCGGTGCCGGGTGGATCGAACACCGCCGGCGGGCGGCCATACAGAAGAATTGTCATGGCGGCGGTGCATAGACGGTTTGCGCTCCCTCGCGAAGACGGCCCGTGCGTTCTCCTCGCAGCCGCTGCCCCACGATCGTTTTTCGCAGCCCCGAACCGGCCGTGGCGCGCCCGCGCTCGAGCCTTTAACCTGACCTCATGTGCGCGTCCTTACAGGCCCGGTTCAACCTTACCCAGCTGGTGCGTCTGTTCGAGCAGGCGCACGCACCACTGGCCTTCGACGGTGGACGCCCCAACATCGAGCCGGTCGACGAGGTGCGTCCCACCGATCCGTCCCTGGCGGTGCGGGCGCGCACGGGGGTCGACCCCGAAATCGTGTCGACCGTCGAACTGGTCGCAATGCGCTTCGGCTTTCCGCCGCCGGTTCCCAAGCGGCCGCCCGTGATCAATTTCCGGTCCGAGGGCCGGCGCTTCTCCAACGGGCCGGCCGGCGGTCGTGCCCTGGTGCCGGTCTCGGGCTTCTACGAATTCACCGGAACGACCTACCCCAAGACCCGCTGGCTTCTGGGCGGCCTGGACGGCGAACCGCTGGCCCTGGCCGCCGTCTGGCGCGCTGGGCCCGCCGGCGACGCCTTTTCGCTGCTGACGGCAGAGCCCGGCCCCGATGTCGCCCCCTATCATTCGCGTGGCGTTCTGCCCCTGCCGGTGTCGCTCTGGGCCGACTGGCTGTTCGACCGCCGGCCCGCCGAGGCGCTGCTGTCGCCGCCCCCCGCCGGGACCCTCATCGCCGCCCCGGCGCCGCGCCCCGCCAGGAAATGACCGGCGCGACCCAGCACCACTGACACAGGCGAACAAATCAGGCACAAGGCCGCGATGCTCGCCGACTCGATCCTGACCGCTCCGCCCGCGCCGACATTGGCCGACGCCCGGGCGACGCTGGAGCGGGTCTGGGGTCACGGCGACTTTCGCGGCCTGCAGTCCGAGGTCGTCACCGAAATCCTCGCCGGTCGTGATGTGCTGGCGGTGCTGCCGACCGGCGGCGGCAAGTCGGTCTGCTACCAGATTCCGGCCATGCTGCGGCCCGGCCTCGGCCTTGTCGTCTCACCGCTGATCGCCCTGATGACCGATCAGGTCGAGGCGCTGAAACAGCAGGGCGTGGCCGCCGCCCGGCTCGATTCCGGCGTCTCCATGGACGATCGCTCGGCGATCTGGCGTCAGGCGCAGGCGGGCGAGCTGGACCTGCTCTATGTCTCGCCGGAAGGGCTGGCCCAGCCGCATCTGATCGACCGGTTGCACGACCTGCCGCTGAGCCTGATCGCCATCGACGAGGCGCACTGCGTCTCTCAATGGGGCCACGACTTCCGCCCCGACTATCGCACGCTCGGTCGTCTGGCCGAGATCTTCCCCGGCGTGCCGCGGATCGCCGTGACCGCCACCGCCGACGCCCGCACCCGCGACGACATCGTCCGCTCGCTGAGGCTGGAGGGGGCGAAGGTCATCGTCGACAGCTTTGCCCGTCCGAATCTGCAACTCTCGGCCGTGCGCAAGGAAAACGCCTCGCGGGCGAGGACCGACGCCGCCGTCATCGATCTGGTCAGGGCACGGCGCGGCAAGTCGGGCGTCGTCTATTGCGGCTCGCGCGACGGCTGCGAGCGGGTCGCCGACGCCCTGAAGATCGCCGGGACCAACGCCATCGCCTATCACGCAGGGATGGACGCCCGCGACCGCGACCGGCGGCTGGAACGCTTCCTGGCCGAAGACGGGGCCGTCATGGTCGCGACCATCGCCTTCGGCATGGGGGTCGACAAGGCCGACGTCCGCTTCGTCATTCACGCGGATCCGCCCGGCTCACTCGAGGCCTACTGGCAGGAAATCGGTCGGGCCGGCCGCGACGGAGAGCCGGCCGAAGGGATCACCCTCTACGGTCCGTCCGACATCGCCTGGACGCTGAAACGGCTCGACGGTCGCCCCATGGCCGAAGAGGTCAAGGCCGTGCAGGTGCGCAAGGCGCGCCAGCTGTTCGCCATGCTGGACGGTGCCACCTGCCGGCCCCAGACCGTGCGCCGCTATTTCGGCGAGACCGAAGCCCGGCCGTGCGGCGTCTGCGACATCTGCCTCGACCCGCCCGCCGTCTTCGACGCCACAGTGCCTGCCCAGAAAGCGCTCGCGGCGGTCCAGCGTCTGGGCGAGCGCTTCGGCAAGACCCGCGTTCTCGACCATCTGCTGGGCAAGACCAAGGAGGTCCAGCCATGGGAGACAGCCCTCTCGACCTGGGGCATCGGCGCCGACATCGCCCTGCACACCCTGCGCGACGTGGTCGATCACCTGATGTTCGAGGGACTTCTGGTCGAGGACCCCAATGACGGCAAGCCGCTGGTCCGGATCGGTGATCCCGAGGCCGTCCGCGCCGTCTATCGCGGCGAGCGCGCCGTCGAGGTCCGCCTGACGCCGGCTCGCGTGGTCGGATCGAAGGAGCGGGTCCGCACCGGCCGCAACGCCGCGCTGGAAACCATGGACGCCGACGTCCGCGCCCGCTTCGAGACCCTCCGCGCCTGGCGCCGCGACCGTGCCGCCGAACAGCGCGTGCCGCCCTATGTGATTTTCCAGGACAAGACCCTGCTGGAAATCGCCCTCGCCGAACCAGGAAATCTCGAGACGCTCGGTCATATATCGGGCGTCGGCCAGACCAAGCTGGACCGTTACGGCAAGGGTGTTCTGGCCGCCCTGGCCCAGGCTGTGGATTGAAACCGGTGTTCGCCCGGTAAGGTTCGGGCAAGGTCTTGGAAGGAGCGCCTTAAACTTTCGCCGTCACAGTCGCCCTGTGATCCCAAGCCGCGCCCAGACTCCGGTCGACAAACTCGCTCTGGCCGTCGTGCATGCGCCGGAGCGCGCAATTCCCGCGCCCGCCGGAGCCCGGGAAGAATCGCTGCGTTTCCTGCTACAGACCGCCGCGGATTCCGGCGTGACCCGAATCGCCACCCGGCCCGACGGCGACGGCGAACGCTGGCTGGGCCAGGCCTGGCCGTTTCCGTCGCCCTTCCAGGTTTCTGTCCGCACCCTGCCGGTCAGCGACGGCGTCGACCGGGTCGAGGCCCGCGCCCGCCGGTCACTGGAGCGCCTCGGCCTGCCCCGCGGCGACGCCCTGCTGATCTCCAATGCCTGCGACCTGGCCGGCACCGAGGGTCGGGCCCTCTGGGACAGGCTTCTGGCTCTTAAAGACCGGGGCCTGTTCCGCCGCATCGGCTTCTGCGCCGGGGTTGATGATGGACCAGCCCTGCTGGCGCGCCGTTTCCAGCCCGACATCGTTCAGATGAAATGCAATCTTCTGGACCAGCGCGCCCAGCACGCCGGCGTCCTGTCTGAACTGGCCGCCCTCGACGTGGCCGTCCACGCCTCGTCCATCTTTGCCGACGGGCTGCTGTTCATGAACAGCGAGGCCCTGCCCGTCGAGATGCACCGCCACGCCCCGACCCTGTCGCGCATTCGCCGCCGGCTGGCCGAGGCGCGCGTCGATCCGATGCAGGCGACCCTTGCCTATGCGCTCGGCCTGCCCGAAGTCTCGGCCGTCGTCGCCAGCGTCGCCTCGGCCGCCGAACTGCGCGCGGTCATCGCCGCCACACACGCCCCGTCCCCGGACCTCGACTGGGCCGCCCTGCAGCTGGAGCCGGCGACGGCGAGCGCCGCCGGCCCGCTTCGCATCAGTAGCGCAGCCTGATCCCGACGGAACCCGACCGCCCCGGCTCGCCATAGCCCAGCACCTGCTGATAGCGTTCGTCCGCCAGATTTTCGATCCGCGCCGTCACCGTGACGCTGTCGGTCAGGACGTATGACCCGTTCAGGCCGGCCGTGACGAAGCCCTTCCGGACCCCGCCGGCGTCGTCCTGATCGCCCTCGCCGCGTATCGTCAGCGCGCCCGACAGCCGCGCACCGGTCCAGCCCAGGGTCGCCGAGCCCGACCGCTCGGGCACGCGCAGAAGCCGGCGGCCCGTCGTTGCGTCGCGCGCGTCGGTCCAGGCGAAGGCCAGGCTCAGGTCGAACCCGCCTCCCAGCTGCGCCCGACCCTCGAGCTCAGTCCCGTCCGTCGCCGTCTCGGCCACATTGACGTAGACGCTGTCGAAGGTGAGCGGGTCGAAAACATAGGTGATCTGGTCGTCGACGTTGAGTCGATAGACGGTCACCCGACCTTCGATGCGTCCGTCCGCGGACGCCCAGCCGACAGCGCCCTCATAGCCCGAGGCCGTCTCGGGCCGAAGCACCGGAAAGGGCCGGGCCGAAAAGCAGAAGTCGCAGACGGCCTGACTGATCGACGGTGCCTTGAACCCCGTCCCGTACGCCGCAGACAGGGTGATCCCCGCCCCGGCGTCGAAAGCCCCCGACACCCGGCCCGTCGTCTTCGACCCGAAATCGTCGGTCTGGTCGAGCCGCAACGCACCGGTCAGACCCAGGCGGTTCGTCGGCGCGATCCGGGCTGTGGCGAAGGCCGAGGTCGTGCCCAGCGCCTCGGTCAGGCCCGATGACAGACTGCCCTCGGTATCCTCGCGCTCGGCCCCCACGACGAAGTCGATCCCCGCCGCCGACCCGTCCGCCTGCCAGCGGAACAGCTGCCGGTCCGCCTCAAAGACCGAGGGAAAGGCCGAAAGGGTCTCGCGTGCAATGTCCGAAGCCGAGACGCTGAACTGGTGCGCCAGACCCAGGGCGTTCAGACGCAGCCGTCCGAAGCCGGACCACTGCCGGCTGGACTGGGTGTCGAGGGTGTCGGCCAGGGCATAGGTCGGTGCCGGGAAGCCGTCGATGTCGGCGTCGCTGTCAGTCCAGCGGATCGATCCGTCCACGCTCACGCTGGACGAAAAGGCATATCGCGCCCTGGCCCCGAGAGTCGTGGAGGTGAAGCCGTCCGCCTCCGGATTGCCGTCGGCCACATCGGCCGCCGAAATGCCGTCGGTGTCGACATGCGAGACCCAGGCCCCGAAGCCGTACTGATCGGATGCAACCCCCGCCGCGAGCCGGCCGCGCCGGGTCGCGAACGAGCCCGCCTCGAGATCCGCCGCCAGCCCGTCGATCTCGCGCGTCGTGAAGGCGATGACCCCGCCGATGGCGTCCGACCCCCACAACGATGACTGCGGGCCCGACAGGACCTCGATGCGCTGGATGTCGCTCAGGTCAAAACCCGAGAAATCGAAGGCCCCGTTGACCTCGGCCGGGTCGTTGACCGGCACGCCGTCGACCAGAACCAGCGTCTTGCCCGGCGTCGCGCCGCGAATCCGCACCTGGGCGACGCCGCCGAACGCCCCGGAGCGCACCACCGACAGGCCGGGTACGTCCGACAGGATGTCGGCGGCGACCACCGCCCCGCGCTGCTCGATGATCGCGCGATCGATGACCCGGGCCCCCGGCGTGTCGGCGGCGATCGCCGCCAGCCGGGTGGCGGTGACGACCACTTCGGGCAGGGTCACATCCGGGCTCCCAGGGCTTCCGGCATGGGCGGACAGGGGAAACATCACGGCGGCGGCCGTGGCGCAGAGGATGGATCGCGTCATGCGCGGATCTCCGTCGGCCCCGCGCTGGCGCTGCGCGGCGGCAGGTGAAAGCGACCGACCCGGCCCTGAAACAGGGCGCGGCGCTGGGGTCGGGTCGCTTCAACGGAACAGCTTCCGCGCAAACGGAAGGGTTGGTCCCACGCCTCTGTCTGGTCCCGGACAGCGGGCGAGCGACGTCGGCGGCCAGGTCTCCTGGCTTGCGGGTCAAAAACGGTGGATCGCGCCTTCCCGGTTTCCCAGTGACGCCAGGGCCGAAACCCCGGAATGATCGACCGTCTCGCCGCCTACAGTTGCGGGCACAGCCGCGGTGTCTGACCGCGTTCCCTTAACCGCCTGAGATATGTGTCGCAGTGCGGCCGGGCATACACAAGCCGCTTGAGCCAAGACGCTTGAGGCGCGGCCCGCAATCCTTCACCTTGCGTCCCTTCCATGAACGCCCCCCTCGTCCACCCTCCGACAGCCGACGCCGTCCCGTCCAGCGAGGGGACGACGCCCGTCATGGCGCAATTCCTGGCGGCCAAGGCCAGCCAGCCCGACGCCATCGTCTTTTTCCGCATGGGCGATTTCTACGAGCTGTTCTTCAAGGACGCGGAGATCGCCTCGAAGGCCCTGGGCATCACCCTGACCAAACGGGGCAAGCACCAGGGCGAGGACATCCCCATGGCCGGGGTGCCGGTGCATGCGCTGGACGGCTATCTGGCGCGGCTGATCCGCCAGGGGTTCAAGGCCGCCATCTGCGAACAGCTGGAAGCGCCGGCCGAGGCCCGCAAGCGCGGTTCCAAGGCCGTGGTCCACCGCGACATCGTCCGCGTCGTCACCCCCGGAACCCTGACCGAGGACAGCCTTCTGGACGCGCGCGGGGCCAACCGGCTGGCCGCCGTCTCGGTGCGCAAGGGCCGCGCCGCCGTGGCGGTGGTGGAGCTGTCGGGCGGCTCGGTCGACGCCGTCGCCTGTTCGCTGGAAGACCTCGGCGCGACCCTGGCCTCGTTCCGGCCGTCCGAAGTGCTGGTGCCCGACCGTCTGTTTTCGGACGCGGCGACCAGGGATGCGCTCGACGGTTCGGGCGGGGTGGTCCAGGCCCTGCCGCAGGCGTTGGCCGAGCCCGTGGGGGCCCGCGCCCGGGTCGAGCGGCTGTACGGCGTCGCCTCGCTGGACGGTTTCGGGGCCTTCGAGGAGGCCGAGGTTTCGGCACTGGGGCTGATCGCCGCCTATCTGGAAACCACCCAGGCCGGAAAGATTCCCGCCCTGTCGCCGCCCCGGCGTTCGGGTGACAGCGGCTTCCTCGCCATCGACCCGGCCACCCGGCTCAGCCTCGAGATCGACCGCACCCAGCGCGGCGAGCGGGAGGGCTCGCTGCTGGCCTGTATCGACCGCACCGTCACCTCGGGCGGGGCGCGGGCCCTGGCCGAGCGGATCGCCCGCCCGCTGCGCGATCCGGCCGCCATCAATCATGGACTCGATGCCGTCGAATGGCTGGTTGAGCGCCGCGACCTGCGCCGCGACCTGCGCGAGGGCCTGCGCGCCTCGTCTGACATCGCCCGTGCGACCTCCCGGCTGGTGCTGGGCCGCGGCGGGCCGCGCGACCTCGCCGCCATCCGCACGGGCCTGTCGATCGCCGAGGGCATCGCCGCCCTGTTCCCGCCGGCCCGCGCCCCCCTCACCGGCCCCCCGGCCCGGATCGTCGCCGCGCTGGAGCGGCTGACCCTGTCGCCCGATCTGGGGCGGCTGCTGGTCGATCTGGCCGAGGGTCTGGTGGTCGAACCCCCGCATCTGGCGCGCGACGGCGGCTTCGTCTCGCCCGGCTACCGGCCCGCGCTGGAAGAGGCCCGCCGCCTGCGCGACGACAGCCGCCGCGTCGTCGCCGACCTGGAGGCCCGCGCCGTGGCCGAGGCCGGGGTCCCGTTCAAGATTCGCCACAACGCCGTGCTCGGCTATTTCCTCGAGACCAGCGCAAAGGCCGCCGAACCGCTGCTGCGCCCGAGCGGCGAAAGCCCCTTCATCCACCGCCAGACCCTGGCCAACCAGGTCCGCTTTACCACCGTCGAACTGTCCGAGCTGGACGCGAAGATCAGCCAGGCCGGTCATCGGGCGCTGGCGATCGAGGGCGAGACCTTCGAGGCCTGGCGCGCCACGGTTCAGTCCCTGGCCCGACCGCTTCAGGCCGTGGCCGAGGCCCTGGCGGAGCTGGACGCCCACGCCGCCCTCGCAGAATGGGCCGAGGAAGTGGGCGCCGTCCGCCCCGTGGTCGACGACACCACCTGTTTCGAGGTCACGGCCGGCCGCCACCCGGTGGTCGAGGCGGCGGTGAAGGCGCACGGCGATCCCTATACGCCCAACAACTGCACTCTGGACGGGTCGGGCGCGGCGGCCTCGCGCCTGTCGATCGTCACCGGGCCGAACATGGCCGGCAAGTCGACCTTCCTGCGCCAGAACGCCCTGCTGGTCGTGCTGGCCCAGGCCGGAGCCTTCGTGCCTGCCCGGTCGATGCGGCTGGGCGTGGTCGACCGGCTGTTCTCCAGAGTCGGGGCCGGCGACGATCTGGCCCGCGGCCGCTCGACCTTCATGACCGAAATGGTCGAGACCGCCGCCATCCTCACCCAGGCCACCGAACGCTCGTTCGTTGTGCTGGACGAAATCGGCCGCGGCACCGCCACATACGACGGCCTCGCCATCGCCTGGGCCGTGGCCGAGGCCCTGCACGACCGCAACCGCGCCCGCACCCTGTTCGCCACCCACTATCACGAGCTGGCGGGCCTCGAGTCCCGGCTGGCCCACGTCTGCAATCTGTCGATGACGGCGCGGGAGTGGAACGGTGATCTGGTCTTCCTGCACGAGGCCGCGCCCGGGGCCGCCGACCGCAGCTATGGCGTCCAGGTCGCCAGACTGGCCGGCGTCCCCACCGCCGTCGTCAGCCGCGCCCGCGAGGTGCTGGACCGGCTGGAAGGCGAGAAACGCGCGACCGTCAGCCTCGACGATCTGCCGCTGTTCGCCCTGGCCGAACCGGTGCCTCCGCCGCGGTCGTCCGCCGTCGAGGATGCGCTTCAGGCCATCGAACCCGATGAACTGTCCCCCCGAGAGGCGCTGGAGGCCCTGTACCGGCTGAAGGGTCTGGGTCGGCGGTGACCCCCGCCCTCGACGACCGGTTGATCGAGGCGGCGTCCGCCCCCGATGTGCGCAAGGCAGTGGCCGACATCCTCCGCGAGAGCTTCGACGCCGCCCGGGCGAAGGCCTCTCGTCGCCTTGAGGCGGGCGGTGAGGGCGTCGAGGTGGCCCGACTCTATTCCGCCGCCGCCGACGAGCTGCTGTCGGCCCTGTGGCGGTTCACCACCGGGACCCTCTATCCCGCCCCCAATCCGACCGAGGCCGAGCGGCTCAGCCTGATCGCGGTCGGCGGCTACGGCCGGGGTGTGCTGGCCCCCTTCTCGGATCTGGACCTGCTGTTCCTGCGGTCGTGGAAGTCCAATCCCCGCACCGAGCAGGTGACGGAATTCATGCTCTACGTCCTGTGGGACCTGGGGATGAAGGTCGGTCAGTCAGCGCGTTCGGTCGACGAATGCCTGGCCCTGGCCAGGTCCGACATGACCGTGCGGACCGCCCTGCTGGAGGCGCGCCCCCTGGCGGGCGACGACCGCCTGACCGACGACTTCATCGTCCGTTTCCGCGCCTTTGTGACCAAGGCGGACCCGCGCCCCTTCATCGCCGCCAAGCTGGAAGAGCGCGATCTGCGCCATCAGAAATCGGGGGCCGTCCGCTATCGTGTCGAGCCCAACGTCAAGGACGGCAAGGGCGGTCTGCGCGATCTCAACACCCTGTTCTGGATCGCCCGCTCGCTGGCCCCCGAGAGTCCGCTGGGCGCGCGGGTCCTCGACGACCTGCTGACCGCCCGCGAGCGCCGGACCTTCGAGGAGGCCTTCGACTTCCTGTGGCGGACCCGGGCCCATCTGCATCTGACCGCGGGCCGTCCCGAGGAAAAGCTGACCTTCGATTTCCAGCCCGAGGTGGCGCGCCGCATGGGCTGGCGCGGGCGCGGCGACGAGCCTGCGGTCGAGCGCTTCATGCGCCGCTATTTCCTCGTCGCCCGCGACGTGGGTGCCCTGACCCGCGCCATGTCGGCCAAGCTGGAGGCGCGACAGCAGAAGCCGACCCTGAGCCTGTCGCGCCTGATTCCGGGGCGCAAGCGCAAGCTGGGCGTCGAGGGCTTCATCGAGGACGCCGGTCGACTGTCGGTCACCGGCCCCGAGGTCTTCGCTGCTGCGCCCGAAAAGCTGTTGATGCTGTTTCGCACGGCGGATGAGCACGATCTGGACCTGCATCCCGACGCCTTCTCGGCGGTCAGCCGATCGCTGTCGCTGGTCACGCCGTCGCTGCGCCGCGACCCGGAGGCCACACGCGCCTTCCTCGACGTCCTGGCCCACGGCCAGCGCCCCTATCGCGTGCTGACCCTGATGAACGAGACCGGCCTGCTGGGCCGGTTCCTGCCCGAATGGGGCCGGATCGTCGGCCAGACCCAGTTCAACATGTACCACGCCTATACGGTCGATGAGCACACCCTGCAGGCGATCGGCATCATCAATGACATCTGGCGCGGCAAGCTGAAGGCCGACCACCCGGCCTCGACCGAGATCGTCCACCGCATCGACGATTTCGAGGCCCTGATGCTGGCCATGCTGCTGCACGACGTCGGCAAGGGCGGCGACCGCGGCCAACTGGATGACGGAGCCTTCGCCGCACGCCGCGCCTGCGACCGGCTGGGGCTCGATCCGCGCCGGACCGAGTTCGTAGTCTGGCTGGTGCGCAACCATCTGGCCCTGAGCGACTATGCCCAGAAGCGCGACGTGTCCGACCCGGCGACGGTCCGCGCCTTCACGAAACTGGTCGGCGACCCGGAGCGGCTGAGGACCCTGCTGATCCTGACCGTGGCCGACATCCGCGCCGTCGGCCCGGGGGTCTGGAACGCCTGGAAGGGAGGTCTGATCCGCGCCCTGTACCATCGGACCGAAGGCGTGTTCCGGGGCGAGGATGTCACCCACGCCGATCCGGTGGACGATTATCCCGATCTGGTCGCCCGCGCCCGGACGGACGGAGCCGCCGCTGAAGCCGTCAGCATCGCGGGAAGCGCCGGGGACGAACGCGCCGCGACCCGCGTGGCGGTCGCCGCCCGCGACCGGCCGGGCCTGTTTGTGGATCTGGCGGACGCCCTTGCCGCCGCCGGGGCCGATGTCGTCGGCGCGCGTGTCGCCACCGCCGGAGACGGGACGGCGCTGGACGTCTTCGAGCTCCAGGACGGGGGTGGCGCACCCTACGGCCAGGCCGAGCCCCGCCGTCTGACAGTGCTGATCAAGGCGCTGGAAGCCGCGGCGCGCGGCGGCGTGCCGATCGCGCCCGCCCCGATCGCCGCGCCCAATCCGCGCCGCGCCGCCTTCGACGTGCGGCCGACCGCCATGGTCGATCTGGACGAGAGCCCCACCGCGGCCGTCGTCGAGGTGTCGGGTGCCGACCGCCCCGGCCTGCTCGCCGATCTGGCGCGGGCTCTTGCGATCCACCGCCTGTCGATCCGTTCGGCCCATATCGCCGGCTTCGGCGAGCGGGCGGTCGACAGCTTCTACGTCACGGATTCGGCGGGCCAGAAGCCGAAGCCGGGCCCGAAACTGGACTCCCTGCGCGCCGATCTGGAGCGGGTCCTCGACTTCACCGGCCACGCCGGTCATCGCGTCTCGGCACCCGTTCGCGCCAGCCTGCGTGATGTCTCCGAAGTCGGCCGCCGGCGATCCGCGCAAGAGCCGGTATCGCGCGCGCCGGAACCACGCTAAGCGCTGGACCGGATCCTGTTTTCGAGCATTGCATGAGCCTGGCCCGTAACACTCTCGTGCAAGCGACCCTGACGCTGGGCAGCCGCATCCTCGGCTTTGCCCGCGACATGGCCCTGGCCGCCCGCTTCGGTCAGGGACCGATGATGGACGCCTTCACCACGGCGTTAATGCTGCCCAACATGTTCCGCCGGCTTTTCGCCGAGGGGGCTTTCGCCCAGGCCTTCGTACCGGTCTATGGCGGTGTCCGGGCGCGTGAGGGGGAAGAGGCGGCGGCCGTCACGGCGTCGGAAGCCATGTCCTTCATGCTGGCCGTGGTCGCGGGCTTCTGCGTCGTGCTTCAGGTCCTGATGCCCTGGATCATGCCATGGCTGCTGTCCGCCTATCGCAATCAGGCCGGTGTCATGTCGGTGGCGGTGACCGCGACCCAGCTGGCCATGCCCTATCTGGCCTGCATGACCGTGGCCTCCCTGTTGTCGGGAGTGCTGAACACCGCCGGCAAATTCGCCCTGTCGGCCGGGGTGCCGGTGTTCCTGAACCTCTGTACCCTGACACCGTTGCTGGCCGCCTATCTCGTACCGGCCAGCCAGCCGACCGTGCTGCTCTGGGTCACAGCCGCCGTCACCGTCTCGGGCTTCCTGCAGGCCGGACTGCTGTGGTGGGGCGTCCGCCGACTCGGCGTGACGCTGAAACTGTCGTGGCCGCGCCTGACGCCCAATGTGAAGCGGGCCCTGGCTCTCGCCGTGCCGGGCGCGCTCGCCGGCGGGGCGATGCAGGTCAACTCCCTGGTCAGCCAGGTGCTGGCCGGGTCCGATGAAGGGGCCCGCTCGGTGATCTACAATGCCGACCGGCTGTACCAGCTGCCGCTGGGTCTGATCGGCGTCGCCATCGGCCTGGCGCTCGTCCCGCGCCTGACCCGGGCTTTCGTCTCGGGCGACCACGAGGGCGGCCGCCGCACCCTGGATGACGGCATCACCCTGGCCATGGCCTTTACCCTGCCGGCCGCCGTCGCCCTGTTCGTCATCCCCTTCTTCATCATCGATGCGACGGTGACGCGCGGGGCCTTCACCAGCCTTGACGCCGCCCGCACCGCCGATGTGCTGCGCCAGTTCGCCTGGGGCGTGCCCGCCTTCGTGCTGGCCAAGGTCCTGACCCCGCCCTTCTTCGCCCGCGAGGACACGCGCCGTCCTATGATCTACGCCGTGGCCGCCGTGATCTTCACCGTCGTGGTCGGCGCCGGCCTGTTCTTCTGGCTGTCCAGCATCGGCGTCGACGGGGTGCTGGGTCTGGCGGTCGCCACCAGCCTTTCGGCGTGGATCAACGTCTCCCTGCTGGCGGGTACCCTGATGCGCGAGGACGCCTGGCGGCCGTCGCCCGCCTTCCTGTCGCGCCTGTCCCGCGTGCTGGCGGCCAGTGCCGTCATGGCGGGCCTGCTGGTGCTGGCCGGGATCAGCTACCCCACCCTGAGCCGTCTTCTGCTGGCCAAGGAAATCGCCGTCGTCATCGTTGTCGGCGTCGGAGCCCTTGTCTACGCCGCCTGCATCGTGCTTTTCCGCGCCGTCAGCGTCTCCGAACTGAAGGCGACGCTGAAGCGTGAACCCGGCGCCTCCGACAAGAGTGTGCCGCCGACCGGACTGGATTGATGACCGACGCCTCCCCCGAAGCCGCCCCCGAAACTGCACTTGCCTACCAGGGCCCGCGTCGCGTTCTCAGCGGCATCCAGGCCTCGGGTGCCCTGCATCTGGGCAACTATCTCGGGGCCCTGAAGCGGTTCACCCAGCTGCAGGACACGGGCGCGCCCTGTTTCCTGTTCGTCGCCGACCTGCACGCCATCACCGTCTGGCAGGATCCCGACAAGCTGACCGCCCAGACGCGCGAGATCGCCGCCGCCTATCTGGCGTCCGGCCTCGACCCGGCACGTTCCATCATCTGGCCCCAGTCGGCGGTGCGGGCCCATTCGGAACTGGCCTGGATCCTCAACTGCGTCGCCCGCCTCGGCTGGCTGGACCGCATGACCCAGTTCAAGGAGAAGTCGGGCAAGCACAAGGAACGCTCGTCCGTCGGCCTCTACACCTACCCCGTGCTCCAGGCCGCCGACATCCTGCTGTACAAGGCCACCGAGGTGCCGACCGGCGAGGACCAGAAGCAGCATCTGGAACTGACCCGCGACATCGCCCAGAAATTCAATACCGACTTCAAGGTGCCCGGCTTCTTCCCCCTGCCCGAACCCCTGACCCAGGGGCCGGCGCCGCGGGTCATGAGCCTGCGCGACGGCGCGGCCAAGATGTCGAAGTCCGATCCGTCGGACCAGTCACGCATCAATCTGACCGACGACGCGGACTCCATCGTCGCCAAGATCCGCAAGGCCCGCACCGACCCCGACGCCCTGCCCGAAACGCTCGAGGGACTGGAGGGCCGCGCCGAGGCGAAGAACCTCGTCACCATCTATGCCGCCCTCGCCGACATGAGCCGCGAGGCGGTGCTGGCCCAGTTCGCCGGCCAGGGCTTCGGCGCTTTCAAACCGGCGCTGGCCGACCTCGCCGTCGCCTCCATGGCCCCCGTCACCGCCGAGATGCGGCGGCTGATGGACGACCCGACCGAGATTGACAGGGTGCTGAAGGACGGGGCCGAACGCGCCGCCGCCCTCGCCGATCCGGTGGTGGACGAGGTCAAGAAGATCGTGGGCTTCTGGAGGGGATAATGCTGGAGCTGATCCTGGCGCTCGTCGCCGGGCCTCTTGCACAGGACGCAACGACCGAAACACCGACGTCCGTCCGGAGCGGAGACCTGACCGTGTCGCAAGGGGGCATGATGGCCTGGCGGTCAAACAGCGGGCTCGGCGGCCAGGTGACGGTTCTGGTCGATAACGCCGGCTCCGGAACGGACCGGATCCTGTCTGTGACCACGCCGTCCGGCACGGTCGGCGATGTCGGCGTCTACCCGGTTGTCAACGGTCGCGGCGAACGCGCGCCGGACGGCGATCTGTCGATCCGCTCCGGCCGGACGGGCGTATTGGCCCGGCTGACCGATCTCGCCTCGGGCGTGCCGGCTCCGGTGCTGACCACGGTCACCATCACCTTCGAACAGGCCGGTGAGGTCACGATTCAGGCCATGCCGGCCTCACCACCGCCACCGGCACCACCACCGCCGCCGCGCTAGCCGATCCTGTCCAGCCGGGCGATGAAGAAGCCGTCGACGCCGCCCTTTTCCGCCCACATCGACGGCAGGATGCGCAGCCAGCCCTCAGGCGTCAGCGCGGCATCCGGCGCGCCCACCTCGGCAGGAACGGCCGGTGCCGTCCGGAAGGCCGGGTTGCGGCGCAGGAAGGCGATGATCTGGGTCTCGCCCTCCTCGCGTTCCAGCGAACAGACGCAATAGACCAGCCTTCCGCCCGGCTTCACGCGCCCGGCGGCGGCGTCCAGCAGCCGGTGCTGCACATCGGCCAGCTTGGCCACGTCAGCGGGTTTGGTGGCGCGCAGGACTTCCGGATTGCGCCGGAAGGTGCCGGTGGCCGTGCAGGGCGCGTCGAGCAGGACGGCGTCGAAGGTGCGCGCGTCGTCCCAGTCCTCGGCGGGGGTCGCGACCACCTCGGCGCTGAGGCCGGTGCGGGCCAGATTCTCGGTCAGCCGCTGTAGCCGGACCGCCGACCGGTCCAGCGCCACGACGCTGGCACCCGAAGCGGCCAGTTGCAGCGTCTTGCCGCCCGGGGCCGCGCACAGATCAATGATTGTTTCGCCGGCCTTGGGTGCCAGCAGACGACCCGGCACGGCGGCGGCCGCGTCCTGGACCCACCACACGCCGTCGTCGAAGCCCGGCCAGGTCGCGACGTCACCGCGCCGACCGGTGCGGACCGAGCCGCCCGACAGGACCTCGCCCTCGACGGCCTCGGCCACGGCGGCCGGATCGACCTCCGGCTTGACGCTGAGGTCGGTGCCCGGCTCCTCGCGC
The DNA here is from genome assembly GCA_965284375.1 of Caulobacteraceae bacterium. GTDB lineage: Bacteria > Pseudomonadota > Alphaproteobacteria > Caulobacterales > Caulobacteraceae > Brevundimonas. The sequence goes on along the minus strand of OZ260074.1, from coordinate 2,676,490 downwards.
GCGGCCAGGGCCAGGCCGACGAGCACCGCCTCGCCATAGGAGGCGCGCCAGCGGGCGGCCAGCCATTCGGGCAGATTGCTCTCGGCCGTGGTCAGGCCGGGTCCTTCGCGGTCAATGCCACGCAGCACGGCATTGACGAGATTCTTGTAGGGCCGTGTCTTGACCTCGCGCTCGGCCAGTTTCACCGCCGTCGACACCGCCGCAAAGGCCGGCGTCTCGAGGATCAGCATCTGGGCCAGGGCGACCCGCAAAATGGTCCGCACGGCCAGCGGCGGACCCTTCTGCAGCTTGCGGTCCAGGATCTGGTCGATCTCACCCAGCCGGCGCAGGGCGGCCATGGCCACGGCGCGGGCGAAGGCCCGGTCCGGTCCAGGCAGGCTGGAGATCTCACGGAACGACAGGGCGGCGTCCAGCCCGCCCCGGCCCTCAAGGGCGGCGTTCAGCAGCACGCCCGCCGCGATCCGGGCTTCGACACCGATATCGACGCTGTCGTCCACGACCTCGACCCTGGGCGCGCGCGGCGGCCGGGTTCCGGCCCGCGCCTTGTCGGCCATGCGGCGGCCACGGGCGGCGGAGCTTCGGCCCTGCTCGGGCGGGCGGCTCAAACCGCCACCTGCGCGCCGAGCTCGACCACGCGTCCCGGCGGGATGTGGAAGAAGTCGGTCGGGTTGGCGGCATTGCGGGTCAGGAAGATGAACAGCCGGTCCTGCCACAGCGGCATCCCCTGCGTCGCCGAGGCGATGACCGAGCGACGTCCGAGGAAGAAGCTGGTCGACATGATGTCGAACTTCAGCCCCTGCTTCCGGCACAGGCCCAGCGCCTTGGGCACATTCGGCTGTTCCATAAAGCCATAGCTGATGGTCAGCTTCTTGAAGTCGTCCGAGATCGGCTCGATCGTCACCCGCTGGCTTTCGGGCACGCGCGGCGTGTCGGTGGTGCGCACGGTCAGGATGACATTCTTCTCGTGCAACACCTTGTTATGCTTGAGATTGTGCATCAGGGCCACCGGGGCGACATCGGGGTCCGAGGTAAGGAAGATGGCCGTGCCCGGCGCGCGGTGCGGCGGGCGCGCGCGCAGCATCTCGATCAGGTCGGTCAGCGGCAGACTGTCCTTGCGCGTCTTGTCGGTCAGGATCTGGGTCCCGCGCACCCAGGTCCACATCAGCACGATCAGCGCGCCGCCGAGGGCGAGCGGAAACCACGCGCCCTGAGGAATCTTGAGCATGTTGGAGGTCAGGAAGACCAGATCGATCGCGACCAGCGGGGTAATGGCCGCCAATGAGAGTGGCAGGCTCCATTTCCACATGTTGCGCACGATGAACCAGGCCAGCAGGCTGTCGACGAACATCGAGCCGGTCACGGCGATGCCATAGGCCGCCGCCAGATTCGTCGAGGTCTGGAAGGTCACCAGCAGAGCCAGAACGCCGAGCATCAGCATGATGTTGACGCTGGGCACGAAGATCTGCCCGGCCTGGCTTTCAGACGTGTTGCGGATGTCGATACGGGGCAGGAGTCCCAGCTGGACGGCCTGCTGGGTCACCGAGAAGGCCCCGGTGATGACGGCTTGCGACGCAATCACAGTGGCGATGGTGGCCATCACCAGAACCGGCCAGTAGGCGACTTCGGGCACCATCATCCAGAACGGGTTGGCGGCGGCGGCCCGGTTATCGAGCACCAGCGCACCCTGTCCGAGATAGTTGAGCGTCAGGCACGGCAGCACGAACCAGATCCAGCCCTGCCGGATCGGCGACTTTCCGAAATGGCCCATGTCGGCATAAAGCGCCTCGGCCCCGGTGACCGCGAGGAACACACTGCCGAGGATGACGAAACCGAGGAAGCCGTTGTCCAGTATGAACAACACGCCGTAGTGCGGCGACAGCGCCCTGAAAATCGTGGGGTCGTCAAAGATATGGTAGATGCCGAGCGCCGCGAGGATCAGGAACCAGACGGCGGTCAGGGGCCCGAAGAACCGGGCCACGCTGGCCGTACCGCGCGACTGGATCATGAACAGGGCGATCAATATGCCCGCCGCGATGGGCACGACGAAACTGTCCAGCTGGCCCGAGATGCCCGGCGCGTCGCGCAGACCCTCGACGGCCGAAAGCACCGAAACGGCCGGCGTGATGACACCGTCGCCGTAGAATAGCGCCGCGCCGCAGACGCCGAGGATGAAGATCAGACCCGAGCGCCGCCCGATAGCGTGCTGGGCCAGGGCCATCAGCGCCAGGGTACCGCCCTCGCCCTTGTTGTCAGCCTTCATCAGGAAGACGACGTATTTCAGCGTCACGACCAGCAGCAGGGCCCAGAAGACGAGGGACACGACACCCAGTACGGCCAGGTCAGCGGTGCCGCCGCTCTTGGAATGATGCAGGGCCTCGCGCATCGCATAGAGCGGGCTGGTACCGATGTCGCCGAAGACGACGCCGATGGCCCCGATGATCAGGCCCCATTTGCCGGCCTTGACGTGACCGCCTTCGCCGGCCGCCGCGGGGTGCGGATGGGCCGGGGCGACCGATTTATCGGCGGGGGTCGGTGCGTTTGAGGCGGCGGCGGGGACGCCGTCTTCACCTTTGGGAGAGGCCCCGGCCATGAAGTTCCTCCGGGACCCCGCTCCATGCGGTTCCCATCCAAAGAGCGGCGAGCCTTTAAGCTCTTTCATTCCGCGGTTCAATCGTGCTGCGGGCGCGAAGGTTCCCCGGGCTGGCGGGTCGGGAGATCCCCAGGCTTGACGACCGCAGCCGGCGGGAATGAAGCCCGTTTGTGAAAGCGTCCCGCAAGCCTTATCTTCAGGGCAACGCCATGTCAGACAGTCAACGATTTCCCGTCGCCGCCCACGCCCTGGCCTATCTGGCCCACCGGGGTGCCTACTCGCCGGCCGATGCGGCCGCGAGCGCGATTCTGGCTGCGTCCATCCCGACCAATCCCGTCGTGGTCCGACGCGTGACCGCCCTGCTGGCCAAGGCCGGACTGATCGCCACCCGGCCGGGGGCGTCCGGCGGGGCCTGGCTGCTGCACCGGCCCGAGGACATTTCGCTGGAGACCGTGCTGCGCGCCGTCAACGGCTGCGCCCACCTGGGGTCGCCGCCCGCGGGGGCCAAGGGCTGTCCGGTCAGCGAACACATTCCGCGTCAGGTCGCCAAGGCCCTGACCGCCGCCGACCAGGCCGCCGGCGCGGCGTTGTCGAAGATCACCATCGCCGACCTGCTGGACCACGAACCGGCGTCGCTGGCCGCCTTCGCGCCGCACGCCTCCTGCCCGGTCGCCGCCTGAGATGAGCCTGCCCTCGCGGCCGCGGCCGGTCGTACTGATCACCGGAGCCTCCGCCGGCATCGGGGCCGCCCTGGCCCGGGTCTATGCCGGGCATGGGTGGGATCTGGTCCTGACCGCCCGGCGCGCGGGACCGTTGAAAGCCCTTGCTGAAGAACTTTCGCACATGAGCGCGGCGTCCACCGTCCTGACCGAGGACCTCGCCGACCCCGCGGCACCCCGACGCCTGTTCGACGCTGTTCAGGCGCACGGCCTGAGAGTCGACGGCCTGATCAACAATGCCGGTTTCAGTCGCACCGCCGGCTTTCTGAACACCGATCCGGCCGCCCACAAGGCGATGATCCAGGTCATGCTGGCCGCCCCGGTGGAACTGGCGCGGCTGTTCGCCCCGGAGATGGTCGAGCGGGGTTATGGTCGCATCCTCAATGTCGCCTCCCTCGCCGGCCAGATGCCCGCGACCGGCGGCGACACCCTGTACGGGCCGATCAAGTCCTTCCTGATCAAGGCGTCGCAGGGCCTGCATCTGGAACTGCACGGGACCGGGGTCCACGTCACCGCCCTGTGCCCCGGCTACACCCTGACCGAATTCCACGACGCCAACGGCACCCGTGAGCAGGTGTCGTCGGCCTATCCGGCCTGGATGTGGCAGAGCGCCGGTCATGTGGCGCGGGTCGGCTATGACGCCTGCGAGGCCAACCGGCCGAAAGTCACGCCGGGCGTCATGAACAATCTGCTGGCCGGTCTGGCCAAGCATCTGCCCGACCGGATGGCCCTGAACATGGTCGGCGGGCATGCAAAGCGGCTGAAGCGGATCTAGCCGCAATCCTGACGACATGCGGGCGGCTGATGCAGCCGCCACCGGAGCCTTCTCCATGAACCAGACCTACCTGCGGGACCTCGTCATCAAGGTCCCGGCGATCACCCTCGGGTTCTGGGTCATCAAGATCCTCGCCACGACGCTCGGCGAGACCGGCGGTGACACGGTCAGCATGACCATGAACCTGGGCTATCTCGCCGGCACCGCCATCTTCGCCACCCTGCTGGCGGCGCTGGTCTGGGCCCAGATCGCGGCGCGGCGGTTCCACCCGCTGCTCTACTGGGCGACCATCATCGCCTCGACCACGGCAGGCACGACCCTTGCGGACTATGCCACCCGGTCCCTGGGCATCGGCTACACCGGGGGCTCGGCCCTGTTGCTGACCGCGGTGCTGGTCTCGCTGGCGGCGTGGCGACTGACGCTGGGCCGGATCGACGCCGACACGGTCAGCACGCCGAAGGCCGAGATTTTCTACTGGATCACCATCACCCTGTCGCAGACCCTGGGGACGGCCCTGGGCGACTGGGCCGCCGATACGGGCGGCCTTGGCTATGTCGGTGCCGCCGTGGTGTTCGGCGGCCTGCTGGCGGCCGTCGCGGGACTGGCCCTTTGGACGCGCGTGAACCGGGTCATTCTGTTCTGGGCCGCCTTCATCCTGACCCGGCCACTGGGCGCGGTCGTGGGCGACTTCCTCGACAAGCCGGTCGACCATGGTGGGCTGGCGCTCAGCCGGCCGCTGGCTTCGGCGGTGCTGGCTGTGGCCATCCTGGCGCTGATCCTGATCCTGCCCCAGCGGGCGGGGCGGCACCCGGGCGAGGGCCGTGACGAGCCCGGGCCCGCGACCTAGACCCTGTCTTCAGTGCCCGGCGTCCGGATAGGGCGTGGTGGCGATCGAGCTGAACATGCCCGGGATAGCCTCGGACAGGCCGGCGAGGATGAACTGGATGGCCAGGGCGCAGAGGATCAGACCCAGCACCCGCACGATGATGGCCATGCCGATCTCGCCGAGCAGACGGCTGATCGGGCCGGTCAGGGTAAAAACGATGAAGGTGGCGAGACCTGCCGCAACGATGGCCGCGACACCCGCCGCCTGGCCGGCAGGACCGACCTTCTCGGCTTCGCCGGCCTGGATGATGATGGTCGAGATCGCGCCCGGCCCGATCAGCAGGGGCATGGCGAAAGGCACGACCAGCCGCTGGAATCGCCGCCGGGCGTAGCCGCGGTCTTCCTGGGCGTCCTTCACCGCGTCGACGTCGGCGAACATCTTGAGGAAGTCCTCGCGCGTCATGTCGAGACCGAGCAGCAGCAGCAGGATGCCGCCCGCGATCCGGAACGCCGCCAGCGAAATGCCGAAGAACTGCAGCAATCCCAGGCCGGTGAAGAAGAAGAAGGCCAGGAAGACGACGATGAATATGCAGATCAGGCCCGAGACCGAAAGCCGCTGCCGCACCGAAGCCCCGGCCGTGGCGGCGGCGAAGATCGGAATGTTGCCGATGGGATCCACCAGGGCAAACAGGGCCACGAACAGGTTGACCCCCAGATCGACCGCGTCCATGTGCTGACCTCGCCCTGCAATTCACATCCCGCGGCTATCAAGGCTGACGCCCGACCGCGCGTCCAGCCCTAACGGCTCAGGAGGAGCGACGCCATGACCCCGGCAAAATCTGATGCCCGCCTTATCGTCGGCCTCGACCTGCCGTCGCTGGACGCGGCCCGCGCCATGGTCGACCGGCTGGGCGAGACCATCGCGTCCTACAAGATCGGTCTGACCCTGCTGGCCCGGCCCGGCGGCGTCGCCTTCGCCCACGAACTGCGGGCGCGGGGCAAGGCCGTATTCCAAGACTGGAAGCTGCATGACATCGGGGCCCAGGTCGAGGGCGCGGCCCGCGCCGTGGCCGAGGGCGGCTGCGACCTGCTGACCGTCCACGCCGAGCCGCAAGTCATGCGCGGGGCCGTCAAGGGCCGCGACGCATCGGGCGCGGAGACGAAACTTCTGGCCGTCACTGTCCTGACCAGCCTGTCCGACCTGGACCTGGCCGACATCGGCTATGGCTTTTCGGCGGCGGATCTGGTCGAGCGGCGCGTCCGGCAGGCGCTGGACTGCGGCGTCGACGGTGTCGTCTCAAGCCCTCTGGAAGCGGCCCGCGTGCGCGAGATCGTCACGGCGGCGGGCCGCCCTGACTTCCTGATCGTCACCCCCGGCGTCCGCCCGTCCGGGGCGGACAAGGGCGACCAGCAACGCGTCGCGACCCCGGTCGAGGCCTTGCAGGCCGGGGCCACACATCTGGTCGTGGCCCGGCCCGTCGTCGGCGCAGCCGATCCGGTACAGGCGGCTGCAGCCATCATCGCCGAAATGGGCGACGGCCCGGTTCACTAGCCCCGCTCACCGGGCTCCTGGCTGTAGTGCTGGCGCGGCGGCGGCGGCGTCTGTCCGCCGGTGCCGTAATACTGGTCAGGGGTCATCGGGGCTTCGTAGACGGGTTCCGGCGCGGGAACGTAAGGGGCCGGCTCCGGCAGGGCGATATAGGGCTCTCCCTCACGGGCGCCGGCGCGGCAGCCACAGTTGTGCCGACCGCCCGTATCGCTCCGGCCGTACCCGACCGCGACATGGGCACCAGACCCTTGACCCCGGTCCTCATAGCGCGCTTCCCGCCGCCCGTCGTCGGCCGCATAGGCCCCACCGCCCTCATAGACCGCGTAGGCCTCGCGGGATTCGTAGCGGCTCTCTTCGTATCGACTCTCGTGGCGTTCGCTGTAGCCATAGCGTCCACCCCGGTCGCCCGGCTGTTCGTAGCCACCCCCGCCGCAAACCGGCGCAGAACGCTGGCTGCGGCCGAAACCGTTCAGCACATAGCCGAAGGGTGCGGCCCCGCAGGCGCGCCCCTCGTAGACCGCCTCGTTGTAATAGACCGGCCCGCTCCAGGGTCCGCCAACGTCCCCGCCATAGCCGCCACCGACATAGATCGTGCCCCCCCCGACCGCGCCCCGCGCACCACTGACGCTGTAGGTGCGCGCGTTGAGATACGAACCGGCCGAGGCTCCGGCGTAGGCGTTGGCGTTCGCATTGGCGTTCACATTCACATTGATGTTTGCGCCGCCGGTATAGCCCCCGCCTGGATGACCGCCCCCGGGGTGACCCCCGCCGCCGCCACCGCAACGCCCGCACCCTCCGCCAGGGTGTCCGCCGCCCGGATGGCCACCCCCCGTCGGGCCGCCCGCCAGGGCCGGACTGGCGACCAGGATGATAAAGGCGGCGCCGGCCGCGACGGTAAGCATACGCATGAGACCAGCTCCGGTGATGATCCGTTGTAAGTCTCTGGAATGAAAAGGGTTCGGATTGCACCGCAGGGGCGAAACCGGGACGGGTTCTTTCCCCTCAGGGCAGCCAAATTAACCGTACTGGCGGCGGATTGGCCGGGTCACCGGTCGTAGAAATAGACGTCGGCACAGCCGCAGTCTCGCGAACCGCGGTGCCGGTGCCCGTCAGACCCGCCGCGCGTCGGGGTCGGGGAACGGTCATCATTGTAGCCCCAGACGTCGCGATAGCCGGGTGCCGGGCGCTGATCATATCGGCCGGAACTATCGCGGTATCGATCACGGTCGGACCCATAGGCGCCGTAACCATGGCCCCCGAACGGCCGCCCAAATTCCGGCACGGGCAGATAGAGCCGGGGCCGGTCGGAATATCCGTCCGCCAGACGGCCGGTCTCGACATAGGATCGTGTTTCGACCTCCGACAGCGGTGACCCGCCGACCGGTCGGCCATAGGCGTTGAGATAGACGGGCTGCCCCCAGGTCTGGGCCGCGGCGATGCCGGGGCCGGAGAGCGGAATGAGCACGAGCGTGGCAAGGGCTACGGCGGCGGCAAACGGTCGGATCATGGGGGCGGCCTTTCCTGAACAATGCGGTTAACGCTGTTCGGCCGCCTTTGTTCTCCCGCCGCGGTGTCCGCATGACGGGCCGGGCGTCAGAAATCGATCGCCAGGCCCTTCTTCTCCCAGTCCCCGTAGCGGGTCGGCTCAGGGCCGCTCGGCCCACCATGCTCGGTCGGAGCCGCACCGTCGGGCGACGCCGACCGCCGCGCTGCGGCTTCCAGCAGGGCGCGGCGCGCGGCCTCGCTCAGCGGTCGGTCGGGTGTGGCGTGGGGCACGTCCCGGTTCAGCGCCGTTGCGGCCTCCAGCTCAGGTCCGGATTGAGGGGTGGGATGATCGGTCACAGCAGCCTCGCCTTGAGCCTTGGTGTCTATCTTCTCAAATTAGGCACTCGCCCCGAATGCGCCAGCCGCGATCGAGCCATCCGACGATGAACCACCTCAAGACCTTCACCCTGCTGGCGGCGTTGACCGCCCTGTTCGTCGGCATCGGCTATCTGATCGGCGGTCTGACGGGCATGGGGATCGCCCTGGTCGTCGCCGGAGGCCTGAATCTTGTCAGCTACTGGAACGCCGACAAGATTGTTCTGAAGATGTATCGCGCCCAGCCGGTCGACGAACAGCATCCCAACGCCGTCGTCCGCGCCTATGTTGCCGATGTGGTCCAGATGGCGCGGGACGCCGATCTCCCCCGGCCCGTGATCGCCATCATCCCGAACGATCAGCCCAATGCCTTCGCCACCGGCCGCAATCCCGCCCATGCCGCCGTCTGCGCCACCACCGGCCTGCTGGACATGCTGAACCGTGACGAGATCCGCGGCGTGATGGCGCACGAGCTGGCCCATGTGAAGAACCGCGACACCCTGACCATGACCGTCACGGCCACCGTCGCCGGGGCGATTGCGGCCTTGGCCAATTTTGCGATGTTCTTCGGCGGCAGCGACAATCGGGAGCGGCCGGGCGGGTTCATCGGAATGCTGGCGCTGATGATCCTGGCCCCCCTGGCCGCCGCCCTGGTTCAGATGGCCATCAGCCGTTCGCGGGAATACGAGGCCGACCGCGTCGGGGCCGCGATCTCCGGCAACCCGCTGGCCCTCGCCGCCGCCCTGCAGAAGATTGACGCCTCCGCCCGCCAGGTTGTGAATCCTGTCGCCGAGCGCAATCCGGCCTCGGGTCAGCTTTTCATCATCAACCCCCTGGCGGGTCGCGGGGCCGACAATCTGTTCGCGACCCATCCCGCTACCCGCAACCGGGTGGAGGCCCTGATGGGGCTGTCGCAGCGGCAGGCTGCGGCGCCGGTGGCGGGACTGGTGACCCTGGAACCGGACGCCAACGTTCTACACGGTCGGCTCCCGGATCATGGGCCCTGGGGCTGACGACCGACGCTGACAGCCGCTCACAATCCGGACATCAACGGCAACTGTCTGGACGAAGACGCAAATGCGGTGGAAAGCTTCCGGCCTCCAGGGGTGGGTGCAACGATCGTGCGTCTGACTGTTCAAGAAGTCCGCGTCCTGATCCTGCTGGGAGAGGGGCTCAGAAACAAGGAGATCGGTGCGCGCCTCGGCGTCGCCGAGCGGACCGTCAGCAACACCCTGCAGTCCGCCTACCGCAAGCTGGGCGTGACCAGACGCCAGGACGCGGTGGCCGAGTTCAAGCGAAATTGGTCTTCGACCGGTCATCCTTTGAGCATTCACGCGGTACCCGAAATTCGCTTGTCTGGCGGTGTCTCCGGACCTGACCCACGACCGCCCACCTTCTACCGCCCCACACCGCCCGGCATCGTCAGCTCGAGCGTTATCATCGGGGTCTTCGCGGTGATTGGCGTGCTCGCGGTTCTCGCCCTGGTGACATCCAAGGCCTTCCAGGGCCTGGGCTGAGCGTTACGAAAACCCGTCCCGAAATCCCGCAGTCGCGGAGGAGCGTCCAACCATGTCGGAACTCAACGAACTGGGCCGCCAGATGGCCGAGAAACTCTACGCCGCCGAGCGCGCCGTCGACGTCGCCGTGGCCGAAATCGGCGACCTGTCGGCGCTGATGACCCGCGGCCGGATGGATCACAACGTCGCCGCCGTCGTGGGTCAGGAAGCGCTGGAGCTCGTCGCCAAATGCGCCGGCCGCCTCACCCGGGCTCGCCGTGCCCTGGTCGAAGGGCACAAGCAGATGGCGCGGGACGCGCGGTCGATGCGGATCACCTGGACCGTCGCATCCGGGCCGGGCACCAAACCCGGCGACGGAGATACCGTGCCGCTGACGGGCCACCTTAGGGAAATTCCCCGCAACGCCGCTTGACGGTGAGTTGGAAGCGCCGAACGTCGGGAGATGAACATTGGTGAGATCTTGGCTCTTCTCGGAACGCCGGCGCAGCAGGTCTTCTGGCTCGCGACCCTTGCCGTCTCGGTGGTCGGACTCGCCTTCGGCGACCGCTCGGTGCGGATCGGCGTGGGCCTCGTGGTGGGCGGTTTCGTCCTCAGCAGTCTCGCCGAGGGACTGGTCTGGCAGGCCATTCGGGCGGGAGTCGCCTGTCTGGACGGCCTCCTGTTCACCCTGCTCTTCCTGCTGGCGTGGCGCAGCCGCCGCTGGTGGGCGCACGGTGCCGCAGCCTTCGCGTTTCTGTGCTTCTTCGCCCACTTCATCGCCCTCCTCGACCAGACGGTCTGGCGGCGGGCCTATGTTGAGCTGGGCTGGTATTTCAGCGCCGCCATCGTTCTGGCGCTGCTCGTCGGCGTCGCCGAGACGCCGTTCGCCCGCAGTTACGAGCGCTGGGCGGCGTCTCAGGCCCGCTGACTTCCTGTCACCCTCCACCGCACAGGCGGTTGGAGACAGCACCCAAGGAGCCCGTCATGGCGCACGCCTGGACCTATGAGACCGCCATGTCCTTCTGGAGAAGGACGAAACAGAACCCGGAAGCTGTGTGGGATGAATACGCCGCGGCCGAACGCTTCCTGCTCCAGCACCGTCCCCGGTCACCCGGCGAGGCAGCACAGATTCTGGCCATTCTGATCGAACAGGGCGGCGATCGCCGCTCAGACGAGTGCGATGTCGAGGCCATGTCCCGCGTTAGGCGCTTTCTTCAACAGCTGGACCGGCGGGATGCCCCGCAGAATGACCGGCGGGATCCGCGACCCGAGGAAAGTGCGGCCCCGGTGGCGATGAGGGTCGCCTGAAGCGAAGGCTGGAGCCGGATTCACGGCATCGGCGTAATCCCGAAGCGGCAGCGTCGGCTCTGATAGCGCCGGAGCGCCGCATTCCCGCCCTTGCATCGCAGGGCGTCTGGTCCTTAAAGCGCGCGCAGACGTCAAAAACGCCTCCCCGCGTTCGCCGAAGGACCTTTCATGACCCAATCCGCCCCCAAGAAGGTCGTTCTCGCCTATTCCGGCGGCCTCGACACCTCGATCATCCTGAAGTGGCTTCAGACGGAATACGGCGCGGAGGTCGTGACCTTCACCGCCGATCTGGGCCAGGGCGAGGAATTGGCACCGGCCCGCGAGAAGGCGCTGAAGATGGGCATCAAGCCCGAGAACATCTTCATCGACGACCTGCGCGAGGAGTTCGTGCGCGACTACGTCTTCCCGATGTTCCGGGCCAACGCCCTGTATGAGGGCCAGTATCTGCTGGGCACATCGATCGCCCGGCCGCTGATCGCCAAACGCCAGATCGAGATCGCCCGGATGGTCGGTGCCGACGCCGTCTGTCACGGGGCCACCGGCAAGGGCAATGACCAGGTCCGCTTCGAACTCGGCTACTATGCGCTGGAGCCCGACATCCGCGTCATCGCGCCCTGGCGTGAATGGGAGTTCAAGAGCCGCGAACACCTGCTGGACTTCGCCGAGAAGCACCAGATCCCGATCGCCAAGGACAAGCGTGGCGAGGCCCCGTTCAGCGTCGACGCCAACCTTCTGCACAGCTCCTCCGAGGGCAAGGTGCTGGAGGACCCGTCGGTCGAGGCCCCGGAGTTCGTGCACCAGCGCACCCTGTCGCCCGAAGAGGCGCCCGACGTCGCCACGGTCATCACCATCGGCTTCGAAAAGGGCGACGCTGTCTCGATCAACGGCGAGGCGATGTCGCCGGCCACCTTGCTGACCGCCCTGAACCAGTACGGCCACGACAACGGGATCGGCCGCCTCGACCTGGTCGAGAACCGCTTCGTCGGGATGAAGTCCCGCGGCGTCTATGAGACCCCGGGCGGAACCATCCTGCTGGCTGCTCACCGTGGGATCGAGTCCATCACCCTCGACGGCGGTGCCATGCATCTGAAGGACGAGCTGGCGGTCAAATACGCCCATCTGGTCTACAACGGCTTCTGGTTCTCGCCCGAGCGCGAGATGCTCCAGGCCGCCATCGATCACTCCCAGACCAGGGTTTCGGGCACGGTCCGGATCAAGCTCTACAAGGGCAATGCCACGGTCATCGGGCGTGAAAGCAGCGAGAGCCTGTACGACCAGGAACTGGTCACCTTCGAGGACGGCGCGGTCGCCTATGACCAGAAGGACGCCGCCGGCTTCATCAAGCTGAACGCCCTGCGCCTGCGGGTGCTGGGCAAGCGGGACGCGCGCGACCGGGGCTAGGTCGACATCCGTCTTGCTAGATGCCGGACCATGGTCCGGATTGCCAAAATGCCGCGCCTGGACGAAAGCTGACCTGCACCTCAATCCGGAGACCACCCCTCGCCATGCGTATCCTTCTCGCCCTTGCCGCCGCCTTCGCGATCGCCAGCCCTGCTTTCGCCCAGACGGCACCCGCGCCCGACCAGGCCACCATCGAGGCGGCAGGCCAGGCCTTCCAGGCTGACCTCGAGGCCATGGCCGGTGAACTCCAGGCCGCCCGCACCGCCGCCGGCGCTGACACCGCCAAGGCCAACACCGACGCTGACGCCATTGTCGCGCGCCACCAGGCCGGGGCCGACGCCTTCGCCGATCAGCTCGCCGCCTTTGCCGCATCCCCGACCTCGGGCATTCCGGCCGAGGCCCAGCCCCAGATCGCCATGGCGGTCGCCCAGATCCGGGGCGCGCCGGCCCAGATCCGCGCCGGCATCATGGCCGCTCCGGCAGCCCCCGCCGCGCCGCAGTAAGATCTTGATCCGTAAGGCGGCGGGATACCGCCCGCCGCCTTACCGCGATTTCACTTGAGACGAGACGACGTTCGGCGGACCCTGGGCCTACCCGCTCAAGGAGCCCTCCGATGATCAAGGCCCTCTCCCTCGCCGCCGCCCTGGCCCTGCTGCCGCTCTCCGCCGCTGTCGCCGCCGATGTGCGCGGCCCGTCCGAAGACGCACTGGAAGCTGCCGCCAACGCCTTCGAGGCCCGTATGGAGGCCTTCGGCGAGCGCGCCGAGGCCATCTCCGCGGACAAAAGCCTGACCGAGGCCCAGCGCGAGCGCCGCATTGCCACCCTGTGGACCGAGTATCAGCCCGACGTCACGGCCTTCACTGCCGTGGCGACCCAGCACGCTTCGGCTATCGCCGCCGAGGCCCTGGCGGGCATCGATGTGGATGCGATCGTCTCCGAGGCCCTGGCCGAAGTCGAGGCGTCGGGGGCCCTGAACGCGGCGCGGGGCATCGCCGCCAACGGGGCCTGGGCCTCCAATGACCCCGAACACATGGCCACCTACGGCCTGATGGCGGAATACGTCATCGGCGAGGCCATCGACGCGCTGGACGAGGCCCAGGTCGAGATCGCCGCCGCGACCGCCGAGGCGGCTCTGGCCGGGGACACCACCGACGCCGACGCCGACGAGGCTGAAGACGACAACGACTGATCGACCCCGGTCTTCGACCGACGGTCTACGCGGGCCGTTTGCCCGGACGAGGCAACATGCACCGGTAACCCGGGCCGGGGGTCAGGCGGCCGGAGCAACCGCGCAACACCCGGTTCTCGACGGCCTGACAGGCGATGGTCAACAGCAGACCCGCCGGGCGTAGAAGGCCAGCTGGACCATGCCGCGGCCTTCGCCGCCATGCTGGAGATAGACGTCGATCGGCGTCGCCGGGTAGATCTTGCTCGTGCAGCAGTCCAGGACGATCCATCCGCTGCCTTCACCGACCTCATCCTTGAGACCGACAGGCCGTTCGACGCCCTCGTCATGCTCGCGTACCTGGGCGAACACCTCGAAATTCGTCGTCCCTGTTCTCGGAACATGGACCCGATTGATCGTACGCTCGATCACGACCCAGGGGCCAGGACCGCCGGGCGCGCCATCAGCCCTGAGGTCCATGGTCGTCGCCAGTCCCGGAAACAGGAAGCCGACATTGTCGACGGTGACGTAGATCTGGACCTCCAGCGCATTAATGAGACCGGGAATGTCGCCCATGTCTGCCGGCTCGATCTGCGGCTTGGCCGCCCTGACCCGCGACAGAACAATTTCGAAGGCGCAGCAGCCCGGAGATACACAGTCACAACCGCAGCCGCCGCCGTGGTCACGAGCGCCGGTGACCGCCACCGCCATCCCCGCGGGCGCCGTCGCGATCGCCCGCGCCGTCTGCTTGAGCTCTGCGACAGTATCGTCGAAGGCCGCCTTCTGCGCGGTTCGGGCCTGCATCGCCGTCACCGCGTCCGTGAGGTTTCCGACCATATCCCGAAGCTGGATGATCTGTTCGTCCCGGAAACTGGCGTTCAGGTCTGTTTCGCCGGTCGCCGGGCTCGCCATGATCGGCTCACGCGCTGACCGGGTTTCTCCTGGTTGTTTTGCCATCTGTTTTTCTCTCGACAAGGTTGAATAACCTCGTTCTGCTAAATCTCGACGACAAGCAAGGAGATTTTCAACCAGAGGTATACGTTCGGCACCCGCGTTGACTGAAGCAGAGCAGGGATTGACCAATCATACTGGGTGGTGGACAGGCAGCTGTGACCCTCCCCGTCGATCCGCACCTGTATCTGACCTTCCTCGGCGTGATGGCGGTGATGGCGATCACGCCGGGCCCGGCCAATGTCTTCTCGGTCGCCAACGGCGTCCAGCGGGGCAAGGCCGGGGCGCTGCTGGGCGTGGTCGGTATGAACGCCGCCACCCTGGTCTGGTTCGCCGCTGCCGCCCTCGGCCTCGGAGCCCTGGTCATCGCCTTTCCTGAGATCTTCCGCCTGATCTCCATCGGCGGCGCCCTCTATGTGGCCTGGCTGGGGGTCAACGCCCTGCGCGGGGCCTTCCGCACCGCCGCCGATCCGGATGCGCCCATGGTCAGGATGGGTCGCAGCGCGCTGGTCGACGGCTTCATGGTCCAGATCGCCAACCCCAAGGCGGTTCTTTTCTTCACGGCCGTCCTGCCGCCCTTCCTGGATGTGAACCGTCCTGCGGCCCCGCAGCTGGCCCTGTTCGCCGTCGCCACCATCGGCATGGACCTGCTCTCCATGTCCGCCTACGGTCTGGGCGGGGCTGCCCTGGCGCGGCGTATGAGTGAACCGCGTTTTCGCAAGGGTTTCGCCCTGATGACCGGCGTTCTTCTGCTGGCCGCTGCTGCCCTTATTGTGTCACGATTATAGAGACTTATCTCTGAACGGAACCAGCACCGTCCAGATCCCGTTCAGCCGGTACGGCGCGCCATATCGCGCCAAGGAGAGTCCGATGAGACAGCGTTTCCTCAAGCCCGTGCTCCTCGCGGCGACGGCGGCCCTGGCCCTGTCCGCCTGCGTCACGGCGACGCCCTATGCCCCCGCCGGCGTGAACAGCCGCTTCGGCTATTCCGAACAGCGCGTCGATGCCGACCGATATCGCGTCAGCTTCTCGGGCAATTCAGTCACCTCCCGCGAGCAGGTCGAGATGGCCCTGCTGCTGCGCGCCGCCGAGGTCACCGCCGAGAACGGCTATGACTGGTTCGCCACGGTCAACCGCGCCACCGACCGCGATGTCCGGCGGCAAGCCTCACCCGACCCATTCTTCTATGACCGGTACAGCCCGTTCTGGGGCCCGTCGTGGCGCTACTACAGCCGTGGCTACTGGAGTCCGTGGAGCGACCCGTTCGGCCGCGATGCCTTCGGCCGCGATTTCAACGTTCAGGAGATCGACCGGTTCGAGGCCTCGGCCGAGGTCGTCATGGGCCGCGGGGCCAAACCCGCCAATGACCCCAACGCCTTCGATGCCCGCGAGGTGATCTCCAACATCGGACCGCGGGTCACCCGGCCGATGTAATCCGAGTGGCCAGTGGCTGGATGGCCGGAGTGGTTGGCGGTTGGTTCAAGAGCCGAGGGATTCCTTTCTCGCCACCAATCACTGGCCACTCGCCGCGCCTTCAGCCCACCCGCGGCGTTTTCAGCCGGCGCTTGTTGACGTGGGTCTCCGGGGCGGTGCCCAGGTCCTCGGGAATCTCGCCCTTGAAATAGTAGCGCTGCCACGCCTCCTTGGCCGCATCAGGGTCGCCCGAGGCCAGCCGCTTGTTGAAGTCGGTCCGGGCCCTGTTCCAGGCCTCGAACTGGCCGTGCATGACCGGATTGGACTCCAGCGAGCGGATGACCGGCTGCATGGTCTCGACCTTGCGGTGCTCGATCGGGGTGATGAAGCAGAAGGGTTCGCCCTTCTCGAACTTCACCTTGCCCGGGCGGGTGAAAATCCAGTTCATGGTGAAGGGGAAAGGCAACCAGTCGGTCTCGATCAGGCCGGTCAGCGCCTGGATGCCGTCCTTCACATGGTTCGGCGACCCGCTCGCCAGCAGGCCCCAGCCCGGCGGCGTGCGGAACAGATACTGCGGATGCATGGTCAGCACCCCGCGCGAGAAATGCGAGGTCACCACATGGGTCAGGTCCGAGTTGTGGCGCTCGGGGGTGATGACGATGTCCGCCTGGCTGGGCCCGCCGTTCCATTCGGCGGTGAAGGTCAGCGGGCACAGGATTTCCCAGCCCGTGGTGTTGGCCATGGTCAGCGGCAGGCAGCGATAGGGATGCCGGCTGGCGAAGGCGTCCATCCAGTTGCGCGACTGACGGCCGGGCACCAGGTCCGGCGGTCGCGGCGTCATCGGATAGCATTCGAGTTCCACGAGCGAGCTCCGGGCGGTATCGAGGGACGTATCCATCCCTAGCGGGCCCCCATGACCGAAGACAAGCCGACGCCCCCTTCAGCGCCCGAACCCGCCTTCGGCCGCGACCGTCTTCTGACGTGGATGGCGGATCACCGGATTGCGCAGACCACCCACGACCACCCGGCCGTCTTCCGGGTCGAGGAGGGGCTTGAGCTCAAGGCCGCCCTGCCCGGTGCCCACACCAAAAACCTGTTCCTCAAGGACAAGAAGGGCCGGCTGTGGCTGATCTCGGCCCGTCAGGACACGGTGGTGGACCTGAAGCGGGCACCGCAGACGATCGGCTCGGATCGGCTGTCGTTCGGCAATGAAGGGCTGCTCTACGAGACCCTCGGCGTGCGCGCCGGCTCCGTGACGGCGCTGGGCCTGATCAACGACACGGACCGGCGCGTGACCTTCGTCCTCGACAAGGCCTTGTGGGATGCGCACATCGTCAACTTCCACCCCCTGACCAATACGGCGACGACGGCGCTGGAGCAGGCGGAGTTCCGGCGGTTCCTGTCGCTGATCGGGCGGGAGCCGGTGGTGGTGGATTTCACTCAGAAGGAAGACTGAAGCGCGTTCAGTGACCGGCCGAGAGCAGGCCAGCCTCACACCTCCAGCGGCTTCAGGTCTACTGTCGCCCGGGCCAGCCGCCGGTAGAGCCGGCGACGACGGGTCAAAGGCCACCAGTCGTACAGAAATATCTGTATCGGCCGCCAGTTGGCGACCCAGCCGAGGATGATCAAGCCTTCATGGAAGAAGCGGCCGACATAGCCTTCTCCGAACCGGCTGTTGACCTCCGCTCCGAGGACGACGCACAGGGCGAGCACCGCCAGGCCGATGGCGAGCGAGGCGCGACCCAGGCGAAACAGTTCCTTTAGCTGCCACCCGGTGGCCTCGGCCCGATAGACGAAATAGTTGCGCATGGCGTCGGCGATATGTCCCGCTTCCTCCCGTTCGGCCTGGTCCGGAGGCAGATGGACAAGAATACGGATCGGTCTTGCCCCACCCTGTTCGCGCGCCCAGGCCACAACATACTCCTCGACAGCCGCGTCCAGATCCCGTTCGCGGAACGGCAGCGGATCCAGCGACTGGAACAACTGGCCGATCTCCCGGATCTTGAGTTCGATCGGGCTCCCATCCACCTCGCCCGGGACCCTTTCTTCCTGCGTCGCCATGCGGTCCCTCCCTGCAGGTCGACCCCGTCAACGCGTGACCCGGGTGCCTGAACCAGACACTAGGCAGCGAACAGTTCGCGTCCAAACGTGATTATGAAGCGGATCTTCCGAATCCGTCTGGCCCGCTCGGCGTCGCTGCCACGATTTCCTGGACCTGATCCGGCCACGGCAGTTCTCCCCTGCCCCGGACAATGCTAGAGCCCCCGCGTCTCCCCGACCCCCACGCCAGACACGGATCGCCGCCATGCCCGCCGCTCCCGATTTTCCCGCCGCGCCCGACCGCGTGGTGCCGCAGCGCGCGCTGATCTCCCTGTCCGACAAGGCCGGGCTGGAAGACGCCGCCCGCATCCTGCACGGGCTCGGCGTCGAACTGGTCTCGACCGGCGGCACCCGCGCCGCCATCGCCGGTTTCGGCCTGCCGGTGAAGGATGTGGCCGATCTGACCGGCTTCCCCGAGATGATGGACGGCCGGGTCAAGACCCTGCACCCCGTGGTCCATGGCGGCCTGCTGGGCGTGCGCGACGCCGCCGACCACGCCGAGGCCATGGCGACCCACAACATCGGCCCGATCGATATCGTCTGGGTCGACCTCTATCCGTTCGAATCCACCGTCGCCTCGGGCGCCGGTTTCGACGCCGTGGTCGAGAATATCGACATCGGCGGACCGGCCATGATCCGCTCGGGGTCCAAGAACCACGGCTATGTCGCCGTCTGCGTCGATCAGGCTTCGGTCGCCGACCTGCTGGAGGCCCTGAAGGCCGACGGCGCGACGACTCTGGAGCTGCGCAAACGCCTCGCCGCCCGCGCCTTTGCCCGGACTGCCGCCTATGACGCCGCCGTCTCGGGCTGGTTCGCCGGCCAGGTCGGGGACGCCGCCCCGGCACGCAAATCCATCAGCGGGTCACTGGCCCAGACGCTGCGCTATGGCGAGAACCCGCACCAGACGGGGGCCTTCTACCGCACGGGCGAGACGCGCCCCGGCGTCGCCCATGCCCGCCAGCTGCAAGGCAAGGAGCTGGGTTACAACAACATTGCAGACGCCGATGCGGCCTATGAGCTGGTCGCCGAGTTCGAGGCTCCGGCCTGCGTCATCGTCAAACACGCCAACCCGTGCGGCGTGGCCGTCGGAAACGACCTGGCCGCCGCCTATGCCCGCGCCCTGGAATGCGACGCCGTCTCGGCCTTCGGCGGCGTCATCGCCGTCAACCGCACCCTGACCGGCGCCGACGCCCGGCTGATCACCGACATTTTCACCGAGGTCGTCATCGCCCCCGGTGCCGATGACGAGGCGCAGGCGATCTTCGCCGCCAAGAAGAACCTGCGCCTGCTGCTGACCGACGGTCTGCCCGATCCGCTGGCGGCCGGGGAAGTCTTCCGCTCGGTGGCCGGCGGCTTCCTGGTCCAGTCACGCGACCGCAGCCGCATCGCGCCGTCTGACCTCAAGATCGTCACCCGCCGCCAACCGACGCCGCAGGAGATCGAGGACATGCTGTTCGCCTTCACCGTGGCCAAACACGTCAAGTCCAACGCCATCGTCTATGCCAAGGACGGCCAGACCGCCGGCATCGGCGCCGGCCAGATGAACCGCCGCGACTCGGCCCGGATCGCCGCCATACGCGCCCGCGAGGCCGGGGAAGCCAAGGGCCTGGCCCATTCGCTGGCGCAAGGGAGCGCCTGCGCCTCGGAAGCCTTCTTCCCCTTCCCTGACGGCCTGCTGGAAGCGGTGGCGGCCGGGGCGACAGCGGTGATCCAGCCCGGCGGCTCGATCCGCGACGACGCGGTCATCGCGGCGGCGGACGAGGCGGGCGTGGCCATGGCGTTTACGGGCGTGCGGGTGTTCCGGCACTAGACGCGATCCCTCTCCCCTTGCGGGAGAGGGAGGCCGCGCACGGCGGCGCAGCCGCCGTTCTTGCGCGGGCGGGTGAGGGGTCGCAGCGCTGTCTGCCCCTTTGCCGGCGAGACCCCTCATCCGACCCGCTTCGCGGGCCACCTTCTCCCGCAAGGGGAGAAGGGATAGGTGAAACACCATGCAAACCCTCTCCCAACGCTGGTCGATGCTCGAGCCGGGCACCTCAATCGTCGGCCCCGACGATGACCGGCCGCGCCCGACCGTGATCCTGTTTCATGGCTGCGGCGGTCTGCGCGGGCATCTGCCGCGGTATGCGGCGGCGGCAAGCGCGGCGGGCTGGCGCGCGGTCATCGTGGATTCCTATGCGCCGCGCGGCTGGAGCCGCTTCTTCGCCATGGCCACGGTCTGCACCGGCCTGCTGTTGCACGGCTGGCAGAGGGCCGGCGACGTGCTGGCGGCGCTGCACGGTGTGTCCCAACGGCGTGACGTGGACGCCTCGAAGATCGTGCTCGCCGGCTGGAGCCACGGCGGCTGGGGCATCATGGAGGCGATGAGTTCGCCGCGCGAACGGCGCATGCTGGGCGTTGAGGACCCCGGCGCGGTTTCGCTGGACGGCGTGATCGGCGCGTATCTGGCCTATCCCTATGTGGGCATCGGCGCGATCAACCGGATGCGGCCCTGGCAGCATTGCCCCAGGACCCTGGCCGTGATTTCGCGCACCGACCACCTGACCACCGTCCGCAACGCCGAGCGGGTGCATGACATGGTCCGCCGTTGCGGGGGCGAGGTCGAGACCTGGATCGCCGACGCCAGCCACGCCTTCGACGAACCCATGGCGGCGGGGCCGATGCGCTATCACCCGGAACTGGCCGCCGAAGCGGTGCGGCGCTTCGCAGCCCTGCTGGGCGATGTCGCGGTGGCCCCGCCCGTCCTTGAGCCCGGAGTCTAGCGCGGCTCGACCGTGACCACGGCCCGGATGGAATTGGCGATGTAGCAGGCCTCGTGCGCCCGGTGGTGCAGCGCCTCCAGCGCCGCCGCATCGGGCGGCGTCTCACCCGCAAAAACGACCGCTGGCCTCAGCGTCACCTCAGTGATGGACACCCGGCCCCGCTCGTCCGGGCCCATCCGGCCGACGGCGTCGTCACGATAGCCGTCGACCACGAACCCCGCCTTGCCCGCATAGGCGAGGAAAAACAGCATGTGGCAGCTCGAAACCGCCGCCACGAGCGCCTCTTCCGGGTCCACCGCCGTCGGGTCGGACATGGGCTCGGCCACGCTGGACGGGGCCGACGACCCGCGCACCACCGCCCCGCCGTCGAAGCGCCAGTCGTGCGCGCGGGAATAGCGGTTGTCGCTGAAGGGCTGGTCACCCCGACTCCATTCCACGGTCGCGACATGTTCACTCATCGGGGCGCTCCGCCATGCTGATGACCGAACCGTGTAGCGCTGCGGACGCAGCGACCCAAGCCCACGCCTTGCTCCCGCCGCCGACCCGCCTTATCCCGCTGACATGGCCGCGCCCCTGATCTGCCCCTCGATCCTCGCCAGCGACTTCGCCCGTCTGGGCGAGGAGGTCGCCGCCCTTGAGGCGGCGGGTGCCGACTGGATCCATGTCGACGTCATGGACGGGCATTTCGTGCCCAACATCACCCTTGGCCCCGATGTGGTGAAGGCCTTGAGGCCGCACACAAAACTGCCGTTCGACGTCCATCTGATGGTCGCCCCGGTCGATCCCTGGCTGGAAGCCTATCGCGAGGCGGGGGCCGACATCCTGACCGTCCATCCGGAAAGCGGACCCCATCTGCACCGCACCCTGGGCCGCATCCGCCAGCTGGGAGCCAGGGCCGGGGTCGTTCTGAACCCCGGAACGCCGTTGGCGGTGATCGAGGACGTCATCGATCTGGTCGATCTGGTGCTGCTGATGTCGGTCAATCCGGGCTTCGGCGGCCAGTCCTTCATCGACAGCACCCTGCGCAAGATCGCCAGGACGCGCGCCCTGCTCGACGCCGCAGGGTCGAAGGCCCATCTGCAGGTCGACGGCGGGGTCACGGCCGCCAACGCCGGGGCCTGCGTCGCCGCCGGGGCCGATGCCCTGGTCGCCGGCACCGCCGTGTTCCGGGGCGGCCCCCCGGCCTATGCCGCCAATATCCGGGCATTGAAGGCCGCGTGAGCCCGCTCAACCCCTTCGCCCGACCCGAAGCCGACGGTCCCGCGTCCGGAGACATCCCCGGCCTGCGCGGTGCCCCGATGCGCACGCCGGTCCGGGTCACCGGGGCGACGACCGGACCCGGTCTGTGGCCTGCAGTCATCGGCCGGCTGCTGACCCGCCAGCTGTGGATCGAGCTCTATGGCCTGCCCGGCTACAGCCTGACCCTGAAGGGTCGCCCGGCCCAGGGCTTCGCCGCCACACCGCGCGATTTCCGACCGGTCGAACCGGCCGCCGGAAAGGCCCTTCTCGGCGGCAAATTCGTCCTCGCCGGCTCCAGCCTGGAGGCCATCGAGCCCGAGGACCCGTGGAACCGGCCCAGCCCCAGCCGCGCTTTCGCCGTCGACCTGCACGGCTTCGCCTGGCTACCGTCCCTGATGCTTCAGGGCGAGCGCGGCGCGCGCGAGGCGGTGCGCCTGACCCTGACGTGGGCCACGGCTTTCGCGCGCTGGTCGCCGTTCGCCTGGGGGGCGGAGATTCTGACCCGACGCACCCTCAACCTGGCCTGCGCCGCCCGGCGCATGGGACAGGTCGCCACCGAGGCCGAACGGCTGAGACTGGCTGACATTCTCGGCCGTCAGGGGCGACAGCTGCTGCGCCCGCCCGGCGGTCAGGCCGGCAAGGCCGAGCGCCTGACCGCCGCCGCCGTTGCCGGCTGCGCCCTGGCCGGCCCTCCCGGAGCGGCGCTGCGCCGCTCCGCCCTCGGTGGTCTGCCCGCTGCCCTCGACCGCACCATCGGCCTCGACGGCGGCCATGCCAGCCGCAGCCCCGAGGCGGGCCTCGAGCTGTTGCTCGACCTGCTGACGCTGGACGATGCCCTGTCGCAGATTTCGGAATCGACGCCTGACGCCGTGCGGTCCGCGATCCAGCGCCTGACCGTGGCCCTTCGACTGCAGACCCTCCCCGACGGCCGGCTGATCACCATGCAGGGCGGCGGCCCCTCGACCCCGGCGCGAGTCGCGGCCGGTCGCGCCCACGACGAGGCCTCCGGTGAGGCCCCCAGCGGAACCGTCGCCGGAATCGCCCGGATCCGCAGCCCCCTGCTGACCATCGCCGCCGATGTCGCGCCCCCCGCGCGCGGCGTCTGGTCCAGTGCCGCCTGCGCCCAGCCGATGGCGCTGGAGATCATCTGCGGCAAGGACCGGCTGGTCACCGGCTGTGGCTGGACGCCGCGTATGCCCGACCGGCAGGGCCTGCGACTCGCGCCCGGCCATTCGACCCTGACCCTCGGCGACGCCTCGACCGGCGAACCACTCGGCGGCTGGCGCGGCGAGCTGCTGGATCACCGGCTGGTCGGACGGCCCCTGCATGTCGTCGTCGACCAGCGCGACGGTGAGGGTGCCGTCTGGCTCGAGGTCGAGCATGACGGCTGGGTTCACGACTATGGCCTGCTTCATCAGCGACGCCTGTATCTCGACCAGCGCCTGGACGAGCTGCGCGCCGAGGAGCGGTTGCACCCGGCACCGGGCCAGAGGGAGGTGGTCCGCGCCATCGCCGCGCCCTATGCGGTCCGTTTCCAGCTCGAGCCGGGCGTCCAGGCCTCTCTGGCCCGTGACCGGCGCTCGATCCTGCTGCGTGGCCATTCAGGCCGCGGCTGGTGGTTCCGGACCGACGGCCCCGACGTCGCCATCGAGCCGTCGGTCCATATCGACGAGGGCCTGACCCGGCGCTCGTTGCAGATCGTCGTGCGCGGTTCGGCCCGCACGGACTCCGAAACCAAGATCCGCTGGAAGCTGAGCCCCGCAGGCGCCGGGGCGGATCCTTCCTGACCCCCTTGAGGCGAAAGGTCGCCACGACCATCTGTGGCTTGCAGCCTTTCGCCTTTCCGACCACAGGACCGATCGATGAGCCTCGCCGACCCCACCCTGCTTCCGGATGACCTGATCAAGGACGGCTCTGACGCCGGCTTCATGGCCGATGTCATCGAGCAGTCGAAGATCCAGCCGGTGCTGGTCGACTTCTGGGCCACCTGGTGCGGACCGTGCCGGACCCTGACGCCGATGATCGAAAAGGCCGTGCGCGCCGCCGGCGGCGCGGTGAAACTGGTCAAGATCGACGTTGACAAGAACCCGGCCTATGCGGGCCAGCTGCGGGTCCAGTCGATCCCCACCGTCTATGCCTTCGTCAACGGCCAGCCGGTCGACGGCTTCCAGGGCGCCGTACCCGACAGCCAGCTCAAGGCCTTCATCGACAAGCTGACGGGCGGCGAGAGCGCCAATTCCGACATCGAGCAGCTGCTGTCGCTGGGTGAGGAGTCCCTGTCACTGAACGATCTCGGCGGCGCGGCCCAGGCCTTCGCCCAGCTGCTGACGCTCGAGCCGGACAACGAAAAGGCCATCGCCGGCATGGCCCGCGTCTATCTGGCCGACGGCGACACGGATCAGGCCCGTCAGACCATCGCCATGGCGTCGCCGGACTCGCGCGAGCCGACCGTCCAGAGCGTGCGCGCCCAGCTGGCGCTGGCATCCGCCGCCCCGGCCGGCCTGGCCACGGACCTGGAGGCGAGGGTCGCCGCCGATCCCGCCGATCATCAGGCACGCTATGACCTGTCGCTGGCCCAGGCGTCGGCGGGCGACCTCAAGGGTGCGGTCGACAGCCTGCTGGCCATCGTCGCCGCCGACCGTGACTGGAACGACCAGGCGGCCCGCAAACAACTCCTCGTCGTCTTCGACGCCGCCGGCGGGGCCTCGGACGTCGCCCGGGACGGGCGCCGCCGCCTCTCCTCCATCCTGTTCGCCTAGGAGGGCCGGGTGGCTCAGGGATACATCAAGGCCGCCGACCTGCCGCAGGTGATTCCGGTGTTCCCGCTGCCGGGGGCCATCCTGCTGCCCCGCGGCCAGCTGCCCCTGAACGTGTTTGAGCCGCGCTATCTCAACATGATCGACGACGCCATGGCCGGCGACCGGATCATCGGCATGGTCCAGCCCCAGGCCGGGGAGCGCAGCCTGCCCAACCTGTCGCTGATCGGGTGCGCCGGACGGATCACCAGTTTCGCCGAGACGTCGGATGGCCGCTATCTGATCACCCTGACCGGCTGCGCCCGCTTCCGTCTGGCCAGCGAACTGCCGGTCCAGACGCCCTATCGCCAGATTCGCGCCGATTTCGCCCCCTTCGAGGACGACCTCAGCGCCCCGCCGGTGGATGACGTGGGTCTCGACCGCGACGGCCTGCTGGACGCCCTGCGCGCCTATCTGGAGATGCGCGGGCTCGACATCGACTGGGACACGGCCGAGACCGCCCCGCCAGAGGCCCTGATCAACAGCCTGTCGATGGCCCTGCCCTTCGATCCGCCCGAGAAACAGGCCCTTCTGGAAGCCGTCAGCCTGACTGACCGCTCCACCGTCCTGACCGCCCTGCTGACCATCGACGCTGCCACCGACGGCGAGGGCGACGCGCTGTCGATGCAGTGAGTGGCTGGTGGTTGGGTGTCTGATGCACCTGTGGCGTCGCAACTGGTCGCCAACCGGCCGCCCATGCCCTACGACTCGCTACTAGCCTCCAGCCACTAGCCACTCCGAGCCATGTCCGACACCTTCCACACCCCCGCCTCGGTCGATCCCCGCCTGCTGGAGGTGCTGGTCTGCCCCGTGACGCGCGGCAGGCTGACCTATGATCGCGAGCACCAGGAACTGGTCTCGAAGGGTGCCAAACTGGCCTATCCGATCCGTGACGGCGTGCCGATCATGCTGCCGGAAGAGGCGCGGACGCTGGACTAGGTGATTGGTGATTGGTTGGCCCGTGCGATCTTGCGCCAACCAGGGCCGCTCGACGATCGGTTGCCCACCAACCACCAGCCACCAATCACGCCTCAGACCACCTCACCCCTGAGCAGCCGCGGCAGATCTCCGTTCGCGCCGCCGGCTTCCTGCATGAAGGCGCGACGCAGGGGTCCGATGCGGTTGACGGCGGCGATGCCGAGGTCCCTGGCCAGCCGGACCGGCCCGATGTCGTTCGAGAACAACCGCACGAAGGCGTCGAAACCCGCCGCCAGCACCGCATTGTCGAACCGCCGCCAGCGGGCGTAGCGGTCCAGCACCGTCTCCGAGCCGATATCCTCGCCCAGCCGCATCGCCTCGATCAGCACCTCGGCCAGGGCGGCGGCGTCCTTCAGCCCCATGTTCAGCCCCTGTCCGGCCACCGGGTGCACGGCGTGGGCAGCGTCGCCGATCAGGGCGGCGCGCGGTCCGGTCAGGGCTTCGGCCAGTTGCAGCGACAACGGATAGACGAAGCGTGGGCCCACCACGGTCACATCCTCGAGGAAGTCGCCGAAGCGCCGCATCAGATGCGACTGGAAGGCGGCGTCGGACGCCGTCCTCAAGGCCTCGGCCCGGCGCGTCGTCTCGGTCCAGACCAGGCTGGCGCGCTGTTCCGTCAGCGGCAGGATGGCGAAAGGGCCCGCCGGCAGGAAATGCTCATGGGCGACATTGCCATGGTCCCGGCCGAGGGACACCGTCGCGACGACCCCGCTCTGGCCATAGCTCCAGCCCACGGTATCGATCCCGGCGGCTTGTCTCACCCGTGAGCCCCGCCCCTCCGCCCCGACGACCACGGGTGCCTGCAGTCGCGATCCGTCGGCAAGGGTCACGGTCGACAGGCCCGGGCCGGCCTCGACCGACGCGACGGCCGCAGGGGCCCGGACCTCGATGCCGGCCGCGATGACGGCCTCGCTCAGGGCCGCCCGGATACGCCGGTTCTCGACCATATAGCCCAGCGGCTCCCCGTCGGTGCGATCGCCGATCTCGTCGGCGTCAAAACGCAGCCAGGCCGGGGACGCGGCCGATGAGGCCGCGCCCGGACGCCGTCCGTCGGTCACCAGAATCCGGTCCATCCGGCAGGCGTGCGGCCGCAGGCCCGCGCCCACGCCCAGCGCGTCCAGCATCCGGAAGGTCGAGAACGCGATCGCCGTCGACCGCCCGTCGAAGGTCGGCTCCAGTTGCAGGGAAAACGGCTGTGGATCGACCAGAACCACCTTCAGCCCGCCCTGCGCCGCGGCCAGGGCAAAGGTCGCGCCGGCCATGCCGGCCCCGGCGATGATGACGTCGTGTCGTTCGGTCGTGCTCATGGGCCGGTTGTCGCGCCGGATCGGGGGCGCGTCCAGTGTCGCGAGGTCGCGGTTTCAGGCCGCTGGTAAACAGCCTCTTAACCCTGCGCAGGTGACAACAGCGGGTCTGTCTCGCCCGCCCGGAGTTCCCTGCCGCATGTCCGCCGCCCTCGCCATCGGCCAGCGCGCCTGGTTCGGCGCCCGCATCCTTTGGGGCGCGCCCATCGCGATCAAGTTTCGCGGCGTGCTTCAGGCCCTGCTGGCGGCCCTGTTGCTGGCCGCCCTGGTCTCGTGGAATCCGGCCGATCCCAGCCTCAACGCAGCCTCGGGGCTGGAACCGACCAACTGGCTGGGTCTGAACGGGGCCCTCTTCGCCGACCTGTTCATGCAGTCGCTCGGACTGGCCGCCTTCCCCGCTACCCTGCTGCTGTTCGCCTTCGGCCTGGCCTCGGCCATCGGCGACGTGATCCAGCAGAGGCTCAAACCCACGGCGCTGAAGGCCCTGTCCGCGGCCGGGGGTCTTCTGGCACTTTCCGCCGCCCTGTCGGCGCTCGCCGCGCCCGCCGCCTGGCCACTGGCCACAGGGCTCGGCGGCCTCTGGGGCGACGCTATCGTCGGCTTCGTCCGCATGGCCTGTTCGGCGCTACGCCTGCCCGGCGCACCGATCTTTGCCGGGGTCCTGTTCCTGCCCACGGGCCTGTGGGCCGTCGGCTATGCCATCGGATTGAGAGCGTCCGATCTCGCCGACGCCCTGAGCTGGGCCCGTAACCGCCGGGGCCCCGCCACCCCGCCCGGCAGGACCCGGCGCGCCGCCGTCAAGGCTCCGCCCCGTCCCCGGCCCGCGCCGGAGCCTGAGGAGTATGCACCGGTCAGCCTCGAGGACCGCGAGGCTCCGCCCTGGGAGGCTCCGCTGCCCGTCCGCGACGCGCCCGAGCCCAGGGTCGCCGCCGCCAAGGCCCCCAAGGCCTCGAAGCGCGAGCTTGACGACAGCCAGGCGGCCTTCGATTTCGCCAGGCCCTCGTCCGGGTTCGACCTCCCGCCGCTCGGCATGCTGACCAAGCCCGCCAAACGGGTCGCCTCGGTCGATGAGGAGGCGCTGAAACAGAACGCCAAGATGCTCGAGGGCGTGCTTCAGGAATTCGGCGTGCGCGGCATCATCGACCAGATCCGCCCCGGCCCCGTCGTCACCTTGTACGAGCTGGTCCCCGCGCCGGGGGTCAAACACGGCCGCGTGGTGGCCCTGTCCGACGACATCGCCCGCTCGATGTCGGCCCGTGCCTGCCGCATCTCGGTCGTGCCGGGCCGCAACGCCATCGGCATCGAGCTGCCCAATGCCCGGCGCGAGACCGTCTATCTGCGCGATCTGCTGGCCTCGGCCGAATACGACAAGCCCGCCCACCTGCTGCCGCTGGCCCTGGGCGAGACCATCGGTGGCGAGCCCTATGTCGCCGATCTGGCGCGCATGCCCCACCTGCTGATCGCCGGCACCACCGGCTCGGGCAAGTCGGTCGGGGTCAACGCCATGATCCTGTCGATCCTGTACCGGATGACGCCCGCCGAATGCCGTTTCATCATGATCGACCCCAAGATGCTGGAGCTGTCGGTCTATGACGGCATCCCGCACCTGCTGGCCCCGGTCGTGACCGATCCCAAGAAGGCCGTCGTCGCGCTGAAATGGACCGTGCGCGAGATGGAAGACCGCTATCGCCGCATGTCCAAGCTCGGCGTGCGCAATATCGCCAGTTACAACGAGCGCGCCCGCGAGGCCGTGGCCAAGGGCGAGCATTTCGAGCGTACCGTCCAGACCGGCTTCGACGACCAGGGCCGCCCGGTCTATGAATCCGAGAAGATCCGCCCCGAACCCCTGCCCTTCCTCGTCGTGGTCATGGACGAGATGGCCGACCTGATGCTGGTCGCCGGCAAGGACGTCGAGGGGGCGGTGCAGCGTCTGGCCCAGATGGCCCGCGCCGCCGGCATCCACCTGATCATGGCCACCCAGCGCCCGTCGGTCGACGTCATCACGGGCACCATCAAGGCCAATTTCCCGACCCGGATCAGCTTCCAGGTCACCTCCAAGATCGACAGCCGCACCATCCTGGGCGAGCAGGGCGGCGAGCAGCTGCTGGGTCAGGGCGACATGCTCTACATGGCCGGCGGTGGCCGCATCACCCGCCTGCACGGCCCGTTCGTGACCGACCAGGAAGTCGACGAGGTCTGCAAACACCTGCGCGGCCAGGCCGAGCCTGACTATCTGGACCTGATCACCGACGATCCAGACGGCGACGGCGATGCGGCCTTCGACGACGAGAGCGGCGGCGGCTCCGGCGATGACCTCTACGACCGCGCCGTGGCCGTGGTCACCCGCGACCGCAAGGCCTCGACCAGCTATATCCAGCGCCGCCTGCAGATCGGCTACAACCGCGCGGCCTCCCTGATCGAGCGGATGGAACAGGAAGGCGTCGTCAGCCAGGCCAATCACGCCGGCAAGCGCGATATTCTGGCGGGTCCGCCGCCGATGGGCTGAGGGGCTCGCAGCCCGCGCTCCCTCCTGTGCATCCCCGCGAAGGCGGGGACCCAGGCTTTGGCCTCGCCGCCGGTGTCAGCCTGATCAATGGTTCGTTCAAACAGCTTGCCGCCGCTCAAACCTGGGTCCCCGCCTTCGCGGGGATGCGCGGAATGAAAAACTGGAACCACCACGTATGAACAAGGCTTCATCGCAGCGCCGGAATATGGTCTGGCTCGGGCCATGCCGGTGCCACGCCTGTTCCGCATGCTGGCATGATCGACAACCATCCCGATCCCGGATCGAGCCCGGGATGACGGAGGAGAAGACCCTATGACCGTTTCACGTCCCCATCCTTCGCGAAGGGCCTTCGCTTTTGGATCCGCTGCCCTGGCGGCCGTTGGCGCCATGCCTGCCGCTGCCCAGAACCGCCTCTCGGCCGACGACCGCGCCGTCCTGGCCCAGGCCCAGACCTATCTGCAGACCCTGGCCTCGGCCCAGGGCAATTTCGTCGAGACCACGGGTGCCCAGCGCCGCGAGGGCCGCTTCTGGATCCAGCGCCCCGGCAAGATGCGGTTCGAGTACACAACCCCGGCCGGCCTGCTGGTCGTGTCGGACGGGAACAACGTCAAACGCTACGACCCGCGGCTCAATGTTTTCCGTCAGGTGCCACTCCGGCTGACGCCCCTGTCGGTCTTCCTGGCCCGCAATGTCCGCCTCGATCAGGGCGTGCAGATCACGCGCGTGACGCGGATGGACTCGGGGGCCTTCGCCATCACCGCGCGTGACGACCAGCGCCCGAACGACGGATCGGTGATCCTGTCCTTCGCCGGAAACCCCGTGCGGCTGCACGAATGGACCATCACGGATGCGCAAGGCACCCGCACCCGGACCCAGCTGACCTCGCTCGAGCCGGCTTCGGGCCTGGCCGCCGGCCTGTTCCAGCTCAGCGACCCGACCCGCAGACCGCGCCGAAACTGACTCCCGTCCCGGGCGAATTCGTGTTTGACATTTTTTGCCGAGAGTGGCTCTTTAGCCACAGGTCGGCGGGTGTCGACCTGACCGCATGGATTTCATCCCCTTCCCGGCGGCGAGAGACAAACCTTCCAGCGCCCGGTCCCCGCGACCGGGCGCTTTTTTCGGGCGACGACGTCGCCCCGGGGGGCGCTACCGCCTGCCGCGCGGCGGCTCGCAACTTGAGCGGGGTTGCGCCCGGTGGTGTGCGGGGCACAACAGGCTGCTAGAGCCATCCCATGCTTCGCATTGCCACCTGGAACATCAACTCCGTCCGCCTGCGCATCGACCAGGTCGCGCGCTTCGTCACCGAGAGCGGAACCGACGTCCTGTGCCTGCAGGAAATCAAATGCCTCGAGGACCAGTTTCCGCGTGCCGCCTTTGAAGCCATGGGCCTGCCCCACCTGAAGATCGGCGGGCAGAAGGGCTGGCACGGGGTGGCGATCGCCAGCCGCAAGCCGATCACCGAAGCGCCGGTCCTGGATGTCTGCCGCGAGGGCCACGCCCGTTGTGTCGGAGTCGTGGTCGACGGCATCGAGGTGCAGAATTTCTACATCCCCGCCGGCGGCGACGTCGCCGACCGGGCCGCAAACCCGAAATTCGATCACAAGCTTGATTTTTACGAGCGGCTGACCGCCGAAATGGCCGGACGCGACAAACAACGGCCGCTGGTGCTGGCGGGCGATTTCAACATTGCACCGGGCGAGAACGACGTCTGGAACCACCGCTACATGTCGAAGATCGTCAGCCACACGCCGCTGGAGGTCGAGACGCTGCGCCGCCTTCAGGCGGCCGGGGACTTCGCCGACGTGGTCCGCGACCAGATCCCCGAGCCGCAGAAGCTGGCCAGCTGGTGGAGCTATCGCGCCGCCGACTTCCGCAAGTCCAACCGCGGCCTGCGCCTCGACCATCTGTGGACCTCACCGGGGCTGACCCCGGCGGTGCTGGCAGGCACAGCCTGCATCCACGACACCGTCCGCGAATGGACCCAGCCCAGCGACCACGCGCCGGTCACTGTCGATCTGGCGGTCTAGAACGGGAAGAAGATCGGGATCGCAACCATGGCCGTCACCCACGTGATCAGGTTCAGGGGCACGCCGACGCGCACGAAATCCATGTAGCTATAGCCCCCCATCTGGAAGACCAGCACATTGGTCTGATAGCCGAACGGCGTGGCGAAGGCCGCCGAGGCCGCCATCATCACCGCCACGAGGAACGGCCGCGCATCGACCCCCAACGCATCGGCCAGGGCCACAGCGATCGGCGTGATCAGCACCGCCACCGTCGCGTTAGACAACAGCTCGGTGGCGAACAGGGTGACGCCGTAAAAGATGATCAGCGCCCCCATCGGCCCCAGGGGCTCGACCACCCCGATCAGCGCCCCGGCACCGGCCTGGGCCAGCCCCGTCACCTCGATGGCCGTACCGACCACCACCATGCCGGCGATCAACAGCAGAATCTCGGGCCGCAACCCGGCATAGGCCTCGTCCGCGCTGATCACTCTCATCAGGATCAGCACGACCGCGCCGGCGAAGGCGCTGGCGGCGATCGGGGCCAGACCCAGGGCCGCCACCACAATCACTGCCACGAACACCGCCACGGAGGCCAGCGCCCGTTTCATCTCAAGCGGCCGCGCCTTGGCGCTGTCGTAGAGGGCCACGTCGCCCAGCACAGCGTCGCCCGAACCATCAGGCTGGTTCCGGGCCTCGCCCAACAGCGGCAGGCCGAACCAGCGTCGGCGCAGCCTGGCGGGCTCGACCAGCGCGGCCCGCCGGTCTCGCTCGGCCTCGGCGCGGGCCATGTCGGCCTCTTCCGTCCTCGCGACCCGGTCCAGCTGTCGCGCGCCGATCAGATAAAGATACGCCACGCCGCTCAGCGCGATGGTGAGCCCGACGCCGGTGATGTCGAACAGGCCGAAAACGGGCTGGCCGGCGTTCACCGCCATGTCGTTGACCAGCAGGGTCGTGGACGTGCCGATCAGCGTCAGAGTGCCGCCCATCACCACAACATAGCTCAGCGGCATCAGGAACCGCTTGGGCGAGAGGTTGAGCGACAGTGCCATATCCCGCACCACCGGCGCGGACAGGACCACCACGGGGGTGTTGTTCAGGAAACCGCCGACCGACCCGCACAGGCCTATCACCAGCCAGATGCCCCGGGTGCCCAGCCGTTGCGTCAGCGCCGTGGCCTGACGGATGAGGAAGGCGAGCAGGCCCGACAGCTCGATGGCATAGGCGATGACGAACAGCCCGGCCAAAGCGATCACCGCGGGGCTGGCAAAGGCCCCCTGAACCTCCACCGGTCTTACCACGCCCAGCATCAGCAGAACGGCCGCGCCGGTCAGTGCCACCACGTCGGCCCGCAGCTTGCCGTGGATCAGGGTGGCCACAACGCCGGCCAGCACCGCAAGGGCGGCCACCTGATCAAACGTCATGAAACTCCCCTGCGCTCCCACGGTTGGGCTAAGGAAGAGCGGATCGAAGAAGCGGACGGTTCCATGGCACGACAGTTAGCACGCGCGATCCACGGAGTAGCGCTGATCGGCGCGGCCATCGGCATTGCGCAGTGCGACCGGTCCGGGCCCGCCGTAACGCCCGCGCCCGACCCCGAAATCCTGCAACCGGTCGAGGTCGCGGCGATGCCGTCGCCTCGCCCCCTCCTGGGCCGGTCGGACCTGCTCGCCGCCGTCGCGGCCGTCGCCTCAGACACAGCCGGCGGCGTTGTCAGACGCGGTCCTTCCGGTCTCGACGGGCGCCAGTTCCGACTGAGGATCGCCTTCGGATGCCAGGGTGAAAACGCGCCGCCGCCGGGGATCAACGCCCCTCGGGATGGCGTCCCGCGCCGGTCGCGCCCCGCCGACAAGGCCAATATGCGCCTGTCACTGTCCCCGGCCGACTGGAGCGACGGTGATCCTAGCGGGCCGCCGCCGCCCGGATTCGACGGCATAGAAGGCGTCTGGATCACCCGACCGTGGATGATGGGCGAAGGCTGCCCGACCTCGGGCCTCCCGGTTCCCGACCCGGGTGTGGCCCGGCCCGGTCAGCGCATCGGGCTGGCGATGCTACGGGCCGACGGCGCATCCCGCCTCGGCCGCGCGGGCTCGGGTGATTTTTCGTATCTGATGCGCGGCCAGACCGACGCGCCTCTGCCCGACCCCGCGAACGGCTATCGTCTGGTCATAGAGGGCCGGCTGACGGCGTGGGCCGACGGTCGCGTGATCCGTTGTCAGGTGATCCGGGCCGACGAACCCCCGTCGTGCGCCATTGGAGCCAGCGTGGACAAGATCGCCTTCGAGGATGCCGCCGGTGCCGGCCTCAGCGATTGGCGCCTCAATTGATCAAGGCTGCAGCCGGTACCCGCCCGCATCCGTCAGCAGCAGCCGCGCCTGGCCGGGCTCGGGCTCGATCTTCTGGCGCAGGCGATAGATGTGGGTTTCCAGGGTGTGGGTGGTGACGCCGGCGTTGTAGCCCCAGACCTCGGTCAGCAGCTCCTCGCGCGACACGGCCTTGGCCCCGGCGCGGTAGAGGTATTTCAGGATGCTCGTTTCCTTCTCGGTCAGCCGCACCTTTCGGCCCTTGTCGTCGATCAGGACCTTGGCGGCGGGCCGGAACTCATAGGGGCCGATGCGGAAGACGGCGTCCTCGGACTGTTCGTGGCTGCGCAGATGGGCGCGGATGCGGGCCAGCAGGACGGCGAAGCGGAAGGGTTTGGTGACATAGTCATTGGCCCCCGACTCCAGCCCCAGAACGGTGTCGGAATCCGAGGACTGGCCGGTCAGCATGATGATCGGGGTCGAGACGCCGTCCTTGCGCAACAGCCGGCAGGCCTCGCGGCCGTCCATGTCGGGCAGGTCGACGTCCAGCAGGATCAGGTCGGCCCGGACCTCGCGGCCCATGCGGACACCCTCGGTCGCGGTCGCGGCCTGCACCGGCCGGAAGGCCTCATGCAAGGCCAGCTGTTCGGCCAGCGCCTCTCGCAGGTCGTCGTCGTCGTCGATGATGAGGATCGTCTTGGGCGTGGGCATGAGTACCAGAATGGAGAGCGTTGCCCGTTCCGCCAAGGGTCGGAACCCAAGCGGAGCGGTTTTCAGTCCATAGAGGGGGTTTGGGGGGTGTTTCGTTCCCCGAACAGCGCCGATCCGACGCGAACATGGGTCGCGCCGAGGCGGATGGCGGTCTCGTAGTCGCCGCTCATCCCCATCGACAGCACCCCCAGTCCGTTGCGGCGCGCGATCTGACGCAGCCGGTCGAAATGCGGCTCCGGAGCCTCGTCGGCCGGCGGAATACACATCAGCCCCTCGACGGTCAGGCCCAGCGACCGGGCCTGAACGATCAGGGCGTCGGCCTCGTCGGACAGAACACCGGCCTTCTGCGGTTCGGCCCCGGTGTTGACCTGGACCAGCACCCGTAGCGTCCGGCCGGCCTTGTCGGCGGCCGTTGCCAGCGCCTCGGCCAGCCGGGGCCGGTCGAGCGTCTCGATGACGTCGAACAGGGCGACGGCATCGGCAGCCTTGTTGGTCTGCAGCGCCCCGATCAGGCGCAGTTCCAGATCCGGGAGCGCGGCCCGGCGATCCGTCCAGCGGGTCCGGGCTTCCTGCACGCGATTCTCGCCGAACACCCGCTGGCCGGCCGCAAGGATGGCGTCGATTGCTTCGGCGGGCTGGGTCTTGGTCACGGCGGTCAGAATGACGTCCCCGGGCTCGCGTCCGGCCGCCAGACAGGCCTGCGTCATTCGCCGCCGGATCCCCTCGAGGCGGCCTGCGACGCTGGACGCGTCGTCATGATCGGGGGATGAGGAGGTCATGAACCGCTCGGACGCCGAAATCCTGTGGGAAGTCGCCCGTGTCCTCGCACGCGAGGCCGCCAAAGTCAGCCGGGCACGAGGGCACCGGGACCTTCCGCCGCTGTTGTTCTTCACCGATCCCGACCGGACTCCCCGCCCGTGGGAGACGGCGGCGCGCCTGCCGGCGGGCGCGGCCGTGGTGTTCCGCCATTTCGGCAGGGCAGAGGCACACGACACCGCTCGGCGGTTACGCGACGCGACCGGGAATCGGGGCGTACTTCTGCTCATCGGCCTGGACGCGGACCTGGCCGAGGCTGTGGGGGCTGACGGCGTCCACCTGCCCGAGCGGGCGCTGGATCAGGCCTCGCACCTGTCAGAGGCCCATCCGGACTGGCTGATCACCGGCGCGGCGCACGCCGGGTCGGCGTTGGCGGTCGGCCATCTGGACGCCCGGGTGCTGTCGCCGGTGTTCGCAGCCGGCGGTCGATCGGCCGAAGCGACGCCAATGGGCGTGGCAGATTTCCAGCAGACGGTGGCGTCAGCGTCCTGTCCCATCTACGCCTTGGGCGGAATTGACGCCCGAAACGCGCAGACGCTCATTCGCTCGGGCGCGTGCGGACTGGCGGGAGTGGCGTCGATACAGGCCGCTTTCGGCCCCTGACCGGATTCAGAAGCGGAAGATCGATTCCAGCCGGAAGCGCGGAGCCGACCGGCGGTCGGCCTGCGGGCCGCGCGCGGGATCGGTGTCCGTTTCGGCCAGACCGGCGGCCGCCCCGACGCGCAGGCGCGGATTAATGCGGTAATAGGCCCCGGCCTCGACGTCGCCGACATTGCTGTCGCGGGTTTCGGGCTGGCTCATGTTCAGATCGAGACCCCAGCGGCCGCGCTCGGTAAACCGCAGTCGCGACGGTCCGGCGGCCGCGCGCGCGGACTGGGCTTCGCTCAGGGACACGGCGGGCGCACGGGTGCGGGCAGCGGTCTGGGCCGACGCGACGTCGGCGACGGCCAGGAGCGTGAGCCCCGCGGCCAGTCCAGCGATGACGGCGCTGTTCTTGCGCATGTCCTGCCCTTTTCGTCGCCACGTGGATCCCGCCGCGATCACTCTGATGCCACTAGACACCGCTTGTCGGCGCGGTCAACGAAACGGTGCCGCCCGGCGGGGGTTCCCGTCGACTCAGCGGGACTCCTGTGGCGCGAGCGTCACGGCCTTGCGGCTCGCGCGCCGCGCGAACGCCCGGTGCCGGACACGATCCTTGGGCGGCAGACGCGTCTTCGCCTTGTCATCGCCCCTTTTCGCCGTGTTATAGAGCCTCGCTGAGGCTGCGACCCCTGTTCGGGCGAGCCGGCGCGTGGGTGGAACCGGTCCGCCGCACGTCTCGATCGAATGGAGTTTCTCGATGGTGCTGGTTCGCGGCGCGACATTCGCCCTGATCGCCTCGGGCTTGCTGCTGGGCGCGTGCTCGGCCGAGCGCCCCTTCGGACCGACGGTGGGCGACGTCTTCGGCGGCGGCGGCCCGACCAAGGCCTCTGCGAACCGGCCCGGCATCGGCGTCAACGCCTTCCTCTGGCGCGCCACCCTGGACACCATGGCCTTCATGCCCCTGGCCAATGCCGACCCCTGGGGCGGCGTCGTCAACTACGACTGGTACAGCGATCCTGCGACGCCGAACGAGCGCTTCAAGGCCACCGTCTTCATCCTCGACACCCGTCTGCGCGCCGATGCGCTGAACGTGACGGTGACCAAGGAAGTCCGCGACGCGTCCGGCCAATGGGTCGCAGCGCGGGTGGCCGCGCAGACCGAAACAGATCTGGAAAACGCAATCCTCACCAAGGCGCGGCAGCTCAACCTCCAGAACGCCGGCTAAACCACCCCGCCAACACCGCCTCCTTCTGGCCCCGCCTTCAGGAGCGACCCTGAAGGATTACCGTGGCCCGATACGAGCCCAAGACCGCCGAACCCCGCCAGCAAGCCCGCTGGGCGGCGGCTGACGCCTTCCGCACCCCTACCGAGGGGACCGGCAAGCCGAAATACTATGTGCTGGAGATGTTCCCCTATCCGTCGGGGGCCATCCACATGGGCCACGCCCGCAACTACGTCATGGGCGACGTGGTGGCCCGTTCGAAGCGGGCCCAGGGGTTCGACGTCCTGCATCCGATGGGCTGGGATGCCTTCGGTCTGCCGGCCGAGAACGCTGCCATCGAGCGCGGCATCCATCCGGGCGACTGGACCTGGTCCAACATCGCCGCCATGCGCGACCAGCTGAAGCTTCTGGGTCTGTCGCTGGACTGGAGCCGTGAGTTCGCCACCTGCGACCCGGCCTATTACGGCAAGCAGCAGGCCTGGTTCCTCGAACTGTTCAAGCGGGGCCTGGTCTATCGCAAGGACTCGATCGTCAACTGGGACCCGGTCGACAACACCGTTCTGGCCAATGAACAGGTAGTCGACGGACGCGGCTGGCGTTCCGGCGCCGTGGTCGAGAAGCGCAAGCTGAACCAGTGGTTCCTGCGGATCACCGACTATGCCGACGACCTGATCGAGGGGCTGAAGGAGCTGGAAGGCCGCTGGCCCGACAAGGTCCGCCTGATGCAGGAGAACTGGATCGGCCGGTCCAGGGGCCTGCAGATGACGTGGAAATGGTCGGGTCCGGCACCCGCCGCCGCGCCGGACGGGCTGGAGATCTACACCACCCGACCCGACACCCTGTTCGGGGCCAGTTTCATGGGCGTGGCCCCGGACCATCCCGTGGCCCGCGCCATCGCCGAAGCGAACCCGGACGCCGCCGCCTTCGTCGCCGAATGCCGCAAGGGCGGCTCGACCCAGGCCGAGATCGAACAGGCCGAAAAGATCGGCTTCGACACCGGTCTGACGGTCGTTCATCCGTTCGATGGTCGCGAAGTCCCGGTCTGGATCGCCAATTTCATCCTGTCGGAATACGGCACCGGTGCGATCTTCGGCTGCCCGGCCCACGACCAGCGCGATCTCGACTTCGCCCGCAAATACGACCTGCCGGTTATCCCGGTCGTGAGACCTGACGATTCGGAAAGTGATTTCTCCGTCGGAACAGAAGCTTATGTCGGTCCGGGTCGGCTGTTCCAGTCCGACTTCATGGACGGAATGGAGATCGAGCCGGCCAAGGCCGCCGCCATCGCCCGCATTGAAGCCGCCGGCCAGGGTCAGGGCGCGACCATCTATCGCCTGCGCGACTGGGGCGTCAGCCGGCAACGGTATTGGGGATGTCCCATTCCCGTGATCCATTGCGCCGCCTGTGGCCCCGTCGCCGTCCCCGCCGACCAGTTGCCTGTCGAACTGCCCAGGGACGTGACCTTCGACACGCCGGGCAATCCGCTGGACCGCCATCCGACCTGGAAGCACGTCACCTGCCCGACCTGCGCCGGGGCAGCGGTGCGCGAGACAGACACACTCGATACCTTTGTCGATTCCAGCTGGTATTTCGCCCGCTTCACCGACCCGACGGCGGCCGAGCCGATCAACCGCGCCGCCGCCGACAAATGGCTGCCGGTCGACCAGTATATCGGCGGGGTCGAACACGCCGTTCTGCACCTGCTCTATGCCCGCTTCATCTCGCGCGCCCTCAGCGACGCCGGGCTGATGTCGGTCCGGGAGCCGTTCGCCGGGCTGTTCACCCAGGGCATGGTCGTCCACGAGACCTACCGTCGCGCCGACGGCCTCTGGGTCGAGCCGACCGACGTCGAATTGACCAACGACGCCGGCCAGCGCTCGGCCATGCAGCGCTCGACCGGCGAGACCCTGATCATTGGCGACATCGAGAAGATGTCCAAGTCGAAGAAGAACGTCGTCGCCCCGCAGGAAATCGTCGAGGCGTTTGGCGTCGATGCGGGCCGCCTGTTCGTCCTGTCCGACAGCCCGCCCGAACGGGACGTGCAATGGACCCCCGGCGGGGTCGAGGGGGCCGGCCGTTTCGTCCAGCGCGTCTGGGCCGAGGTCGACGGTTTTGACCCGAACGCGGTCGGTGAGGCCGACGCCGATGCCGCCCTGATCCGCGAGACTCACAAGGCCATCAAGGCGGTATCGGAGGGTGTCGCCGCCTTCCGCTTCAACTCCGCCATCGCCAAGCTGTACGGCTTCATTGCCGTGGTGCGCGACACGCCGAAGGCGGGGGGTGCGGCGCGGCGTGAGGCCCTGTCGGCCCTGACCCGGCTGATCGCGCCCTTCACCCCCCACCTCGCCGAGGAGTGCTGGACGCGCCTCGGGGAACAGGGGATGGTGCTGAACGCGCCCTGGCCAGAGCATGATCCGGCCCTGGCGGCCGACGACGAGGTGGTCCTGCCGATCCAGGTCAACGGCAAGCGCCGGGGCGAAATTCGCGTCGCGCGGGGCCTGGAGCCGGCCGAGGTCGAGGCCATCGTCATGGCCGACGCGGATGTGCAGGCGCGGCTGGAGGGTCAGACGGTGAGGAAGATCGTGGTGGTCAAGGATCGGATCGTCAATCTGGTGGTCGGATGAGGCACGCCCTCGCCCTCGCGCTTGTCTCTGCCATGGGACTTTCGGCCTGCGGCTTTACGCCCCTGTACGGCGATGCCGGCTCCGGGTCTTCGCTGTCGCGCATCGCGGTGACGACCCAGGACGACCGGCTCGGCTATCGCGTCCGCGAGCAGCTGGAGGACGCCCTGGGCCGCGACGGCTCCCAGGCCCCGCTGTGGCGTCTGCAGACGGCGATCGAACAGTCACGCAAGCCGCTGGGTCGCCGGATCGACGACACCGCCACCCGCTATGAGCTGACCGTGCGCGGGGCCTGGACGCTGACTCCCTCGAGCGGCGGGGCCGCGATCGCCGGGGTAGAGACCGTGACCACCACCTATGCCGCCGCCGACCAGCCCTATGCCGCCATCGCCGCCCAGCAGGACGGCGAAGAGCGCGCCGCCGCCGAACTGGCGCGCCTGATCCGGCTGGACATCCTGCGGGCGCTGTCGGCCCGGCCTTGAGGGTCGCGGGATGATCCTCGCCAAACGACCCGAGGTCGACCGCTTCCTGTCGTCGCCTGACCGGAGCGTCCGCGCCGCCGTCATTCACGGCAAGGACCGCTCGGGCGTGGCTGAACGCGCGGTGATCCTGTGCAAGGCGATCACGCCCGACCTGAACGACCCGTTCAACGTCACCGTGCTGACCGACAGCGATATCGACGGCGACGAGGCGCGGCTGGAAGAGGCCCTCACGGCCCTCAGCATGACCGGCGGACGCCGGTTGGTGCGCGTTCGGCTGGGGTCCGAAAAGGCGTCGATCGACAAGATGCTGGCCGCCGCGGTCAAGGCCCATGCCGAGGGGCTGTACAACCCCGACGCCATGCTGGTGATCGAGGCGGGTGCCCTCGGTCGCGATTCCGCCCTGCGCAAGGCGGCCGAAGGGGCGAAGGAAGCCGTCGGCATCGCCTGCTATGAGGACGAGACCGGCGACATCGCCCGGATGACGCGCGAGGCCCTGGCGGCGGACAAGGTCGGCCTGACCGGCGACGCCCTGGATCGGTTCGTCAGCCGCCTGCCCCGCGAGCGCGGTCTGATGCGACAGGAGATCGAGCGACTGGCCCTCTACATCGGCCCCGGGTCGGGCAAGACCATCGATGTCGCGGAACTGGAGCAGCACCTGGGGGTCGAGGCCGACGCCTCGCTGCAGGATGCGGCCCTGCAGGCCTTCGGTGGCCGGCCCGCCCCGGCCCAGTCCGGCCTGCGCCGGGCCCTGGCCGAGGGAGAATCCCCTGTCATGGCGGTGAGACAAGCCTCCATCCATCTCGGAAAGCTGCGCCGGATCCAGGTGCTGCAAGCCAACGGCTCCGGGCCCAAGGAGGCGGCCAAGGCGGCGGGCGTGTTCTGGAAACAGGAGGCGGAAATGCTGCGCCAGGCGCGCAGCTGGCGCCTGGAGGACCTCGACAGGGTGCTGGACAGCGTCAACATCGCCGACATCGCGACCAAGACCACGGGCTCGCCGGATCAGCTGATCGCCGAACGGTTGCTGCTGGAAATCTCGGCGCGGGCCCGGCGGTTGGGGTTGTAGGCCCCGGCGGGGCTACCCCCGCTTCGAGGCCTTGCGGAAGGCCGGCTTGGCCAGGGCGGCGCTGCGCGCCTGCTGGGCCTTCTCCTCGGCCCTGGCCGAGCCATGGAGTCCGCCGTGGGACGGGCCACCCCCGGCCTTCTTGGCGGCGAGGGCCTTCTTCATGGCTTCGGCGGTCGGATTGCTGGGCTTTTCGGTCATGACGACAGCCTAGCACAGGTTGCGGTCAGCCCCGCATCAGCCGCCGGCACAGGTCATCCAGCTGTTCCAGAGAGCGATAGGTCAGCACCAGCTCGCCCTTGCCGCCCTTGTCGACCAGCTGCACCTTGAGGCCCAGCGCGTCAGTCAGATCCTGTTCAAGGGCGGCGATGTCGGCCGCACCTTCACTGTCACCGGACGGACGTTTCGCGGAGCGGGCCTTGGGGCCTTCGGCCGCGCGACGCGCCAGCGCCTCGGTCTGGCGCACGCTGAGGCCGTCCATATAGGCCCGGTCGGCCAGGTCGGCGGGATCCGGCGCGGTGATCAGGGCCCGGGCGTGGCCCGCAGACAGCTTGCCCTCGCGGACATAGAACAGCACCCGTTCAGGCAGCTGTAACAGGCGCAGGGTGTTGGCCACATGGCTGCGGCTCTTGCCGACGACACCGGCCACCGCGTCCTGCGTCCGGCCAAACCGCTCCATCAACACGCGAAAGGCCTCGGCCTCTTCAAGCGGATTCAGATCACTGCGCTGGACGTTCTCGATGATCGCCACCTCGAAGACGGCAACGTCGTCCATCTCCTTGATGATGATCGGCACCTCGGTCAGCCGCGCCGCCTGGGCCGCGCGCCAGCGGCGTTCGCCGGCGATGATCTGCCAGACGCCGTCTTCGCCCGGCTGGGTCCGGACCAGGATCGGCTGCAGCACCCCCTTGTCGCGGATCGAGGCCGCCAGCTCGTCGAGGTCGTCCTTGTTGAAGGTCTTGCGCGGCTGGTCCGGATTGGGCTTCAGGCTCTCGATCGGGGCCAGGGTCACGCCAGTGGGTGCGGCACCGCCGTCCACCGGGGCACTCTCGGCCACCTGTTCTCCGAGAAGGGCGGAAAGACCCCGGCCCAATCCCCGTTGCGGCCCGCGTTGACGTTCGCTCAAGTCACTGATTCCGTTCTTCTGTTCATCGTCAGGCGGCCTGGAGCCGGCGTGATTTTTCGCGCGCTACAACCTCGCGCGCCAGGCGCAGATAGGCCTGGCTGCCTGCGCATTTCAGGTCATAGATCAGGGCCGGCTTGCCGAACGACGGGGCCTCGGCCACGCGCACATTGCGCGGAATGACCGCCTCATAGACCTTGTCGCCGAAATGGCTGCGGACGTCGGCGGCGACCTGGCCCGACAGGGCGCTGCGCCGGTCGTACATGGTCAGGACCAGACCCTGGATCTCCAGCGTAGGGTTCAGGCTCTGCCGCACCATCTCGATGGTCTTCATCAGCTGGGTCAGGCCCTCCAACGCGAAGAATTCGCACTGCAGCGGCACCAGAACGGCATCGGCCGCGGCCATGGCGTTCAGGGTCAGCAGGTTCAGCGACGGCGGGCAGTCGATCAGCACATAGTCATACCGGGTCTGGCCGTCCGCGCCCTGCCCGGCCAGCGCGTCGCGCAGACGGAAAGAGCGGCGATCCGCCTGGCTCAACTCGATCTCGACACCCGACATGTCGGCGTCGGCGGGAATGATGTGCAGGCCGGGGACCGTGGTCTGCACGGCGGACTCGTCCACCGAGCGTCCGTCGACGATGACGTCATAGATGGTCACCCGCCGTGTTTCACGTGGAACACCCAGACCCGTGGACGCATTGCCCTGTGGATCCATGTCGACGATCAGCACCTTTTCGCCGATCGCGGCCAGGGCGGTGCCGAGATTGATCGCCGTCGTGGTCTTGCCCACGCCGCCCTTCTGGTTCGAGACAGCGAGGACGCGAGTCTTACCGTTGAGGGACACGTCGAAGGCTCCGGACGGAAACGATACGGCCGCGCGGGTCACTGCGCGAGACGGAGAGGTCGCTATCGAACTGCCAGACCTTGCGGGCTTCGATCAACTCAGCCTCGGCCTTTTCCCCCTTGAGAAACAGCCCCTGTGCGCCGCGCTGTAGATAAGGCTGTGCATAGGCCAGAAGCCGTTCCATCGGTGCGAGGGCGCGGGCGGTCACGACGTCGACCTTGATTCTCTGCTCCTCGGCCCGGCCGTTGACGACCGTGGCCCGCAGGGACAGGGCCTCGACCACCTCCTGCAGGAAGCGGCAGCGTTTGCCGAGGCTGTCGATCAGCCAGACGTGGCTGTCGGCGCGATCCTTCAGCAGGATCGCCAGGACCAGACCCGGAAATCCGGCACCGGCACCGAGGTCGGCCCAGGTCGCGGCGTCGGGTCTGAGATCGAGCAGCTGGGCCGAGTCCCGGATGTGCCGGTTCCAGACGTCCGGCAGGCTGTCGGGTCCCACCAGGTTCATCACCGCATTAGCCTCGGTCAGGCGCCGGACAAAGGTATCGAGATCCGCCATCTGCGCCGGCGTGGCGTTGTAGCTGGCCTGAAAGGCGGCTGCGTCGGCCAGACTCATGCCGCCACCTTCGTTCGCTTCACATGCGAGAGCAGCGCGGTCAGGGCGCCGGGGGTCATACCCTCGATACGCCCGGCCTGGCCCAGGGTGCGCGGCTGGACCAGGGTCAGTTTTTCGCGCGCCTCGTT
Source organism: Caulobacteraceae bacterium (assembly GCA_965284375.1). Lineage (GTDB taxonomy): Bacteria > Pseudomonadota > Alphaproteobacteria > Caulobacterales > Caulobacteraceae > Brevundimonas. The sequence goes on along the minus strand of OZ260074.1, from coordinate 2,632,249 downwards.
CGAGAGACTGCCGATGGCGGCGTAGTCGAGGTCCAACGGCAGGGCGAGGGCCTCCTCGCGCCGCAGGGCCTCGGCGTCCGAAGCCTGACGGTCCAGATAACCGGCATAGCCCGCGTCGATCTCGACCTGTTGACGCACCTGGGCTGACCATCCGGCGATCTCCGGGCGCAGGGCCTCGAACGACTTCAGGGTCACACCGGGGAAGGCCAGAAGATCCCGGATCGAGCGCCTCTGGCCATCGGCGTTGACAGTGATTCCAAGCGCCCGCGCTTCCTGGGGCGTAAACAGGGTTTCACGTGAAACAGCCGCAGCCTCGGCCAGCTGGGCCGCCTTGGCCCGGAACGCCTCAACCCGTCGGGACGAGACAATCCCGGTCTCCATCGCCAACGGCGTCAACCGTTGATCGGCATTGTCGGCCCGGAGCGTCAATCTGTATTCCGCCCGGCTGGTGAACATCCGGTAGGGCTCGGTCACACCGCGCGTGACCAGATCGTCAATCATGACGCCGACATAGGCCTGGTCGCGGCCGAGGATGACCGGGTCCGAGCCGGCGGCGGCGCGGGCCGCGTTGAGGCCGGCGATCAACCCTTGAGCCCCGGCCTCCTCATAGCCCGTGGTGCCGTTGATCTGTCCGGCCAGATACAGGCCGGGTCGCTTCTTGACCTCGAGCGCCGGGGTCAGCTCACGCGGGTCGACATAGTCATACTCGATGGCATAGCCAAAGCGGAACACCTCGACCGACTCCAGTCCCGGGATGGTCCGCAGGAAGGCCGCCTGGGTCACGTCGGACACCGAGGTCGAGATGCCGTTGGGATAGACGGTCGGATCGTCCAGACCCTCGGGCTCGAGGAAGATCTGGTGCGAGGTCTTGTCGGCAAACCGGACGACCTTGTCCTCGATCGAGGGGCAGTAGCGCGGGCCCCGTCCGGACAGGTGGCCGCCATAGACGGCGCTGTCACCGAGGTTGTCGGCAATGATCCGGTGCGTGGCCTCGGTCGTATGCGTGACGCCGCAGGCGATCTGGGGCACATCGATCCGGTCGGTCAGGAAGCTGAACGGAACGGGTTCAGCATCGGCCGCCTGCATCTCCAGCTGATCCCAGGCGATGGTGCGGCCGTCGAGGCGCGCGGGCGTGCCGGTCTTGAGCCGGCCCATCTGCAGGTCTGCACCATAAAGGTCGGCGGCCAGACCGGTCGACGGGGCCTCGCCGTGACGGCCGGCCGGAATGCGCTGGTCACCCTTGTGGATGACCCCGTTCAGGAAGGTGCCCGTGGTCAGGACCACGGCACCGGCGCGGACCTCGATCCCCTCGCCCGTGACCACGCCGACGACGCGGTTGCCGTCGAGCATCACGCTTTCGGCCGTGCCCGCCATCAGGGTCAGGTTGGAGGTCGCCGCCAGTTCGGCCTGCATGGCCTCGCGGTACAGGCGGCGGTCGATCTGGCTGCGCGGGCCCTGCACCGCCGCGCCCTTGGATCGGTTGAGCAGGCGGAACTGGATACCGGAGACATCGCCCAGCCGGCCCATGACGCCGTCCATGGCGTCGATCTCGCGCACCAGATGGCCCTTGCCGAGGCCGCCAATGGCGGGGTTGCAGGACATCTCCCCGATGGTTTCGAGCTTTTGCGTCAGCAGCACCGTCCTGGCCCCGGCACGCGCCGAGGCCGCCGCGGCCTCGCAGCCGGCGTGGCCGCCGCCGATGACGATGACGTCGAAGGATTTCATGGCCGGGGACATAGTGGAAAAGGGCCCCGAATGCCACCGGCAGCGGCTCGATGTTTCACGTGGAACACATCACTTGCCGATGCAAAAGGTCGAGAAGACCTCGCCCAGAATATCCTCGACACCGATGGCCCCGGTCACGCGGGCAAGCGCATCGGCCGCCCGGCGCAGGTCCTCGCCGGCCATCTCGGGCGCGATGTCCAGCGCCCGGCGACCGGCCTCGACGGCCATCAGGGCCTCGGACAGACGGCGGCGGTGCCGTTCCCGGGTCACGGCCGGAAAATCCGCACCGGAGAGGTCACGCGCCAGGCGGGCGGCGATCCGGTCGTGCAGGGCGGCGAGCCCTTCCCCCGTGGTCGTGCTGACGGTCAGCGTCTCTCGGCCGCCGGGCGCGTCCGCCACACCGAGGTCGGCCTTGGTCAGGACCACCAGATCATCAGGCCGGGCGAACGCCGCTGCCGCGCCCTCGGGATCACCCGGGGCCAGAACCCAGAGCCGAAGGTCGGCCTGTTCCGCGCGCACCCGCGCCCGGCGCACGCCCTCGGCCTCGACCACGTCCTCGCTCTCCCGAAGTCCGGCTGTGTCCGACAGGGTGACGGCGTAACCGCCGATGATCAGGTCAGCGTCGAGGACGTCCCGGGTGGTGCCGGCGATCGGGGTGACGATGGCCGCCTCTCGCGCGATCAGGGCGTTGAACAGCGAGGACTTGCCCGCGTTGGTCTCGCCGATCAGGACGATCCGATACCCTTCGCGGACCCGCTCACCGCGGCGCGCATCGGCCAGTGCGGCCCGCAGGTCCCCGATCAGGCCGTCCAGCACAGGCCCGGCCGCGCGGGCCAGGTTGTCGGGGATTTCCTCATCCGGAAAATCGATCTCGGCCTCGACCAGGGCCATCGCCTTGAGCAGGTCGCGGCGAAAGCCGGCGTAGGTCTGGCTCAGGGCTCCATCCAGTTGACCGAGCGCCTGGGCGGCCTGGGCCGTGGTCTCGGCGTCGATCAGATCGGCGACGGCCTCGGCCTGGGCCAGATCCATCCGGCCGTTCTCGAAGGCCCGACGGGTGAACTCACCGGGATCGGCCGGGCGCAGGCCGAGGGTGATCAGGGCCCCGCTCGCGGCCTCGATCACCGCGCGACCGCCGTGGAGATGAAGTTCGGCGCAGTCCTCCCCAGTATAGCTGTTCGGGGCCGGGAAGCTGAGGACCAGCGCCTGATCCAGGGGCCGGCCCGCGTGAACCAGGGTGCGCAGGGACGCGAGGCGCGGCTTCAGACCGCCGGCACCGAGGCCCGTCAGGGCTTCGGGGGTGTCCGGGCCGGACAGGCGCAGAATGGCGATCGCACCCCGGCCAGGCGGGGTCGCGAGGGCGAAGATGGTGTCGGTCATCTGTCTCCTCCCCCTTTATGGGGGAGGTGGCGCGCCGCGTCAGCGGCGTGACGGAGGGGGCTGAACGCATCCGCCGGTGACAGGGCCTGGCCCCCTCCACCGCTTCGCGGTCCCCCTCCCCCATAAAGGGGGAGGAGACGTTGGATCACGGCTTGACCGCCGCTTCCATCAATTTGCGGAACTGGTCCTGGGCCTGCATGCCGAAGCTGGTCCAGGATTTCATCAGCTCGTCGGGCTGCATGGCGCTGATATTCTCGTCCATGCGGCGCTTCATCTCGGCGACCAGATGATCGTTCAGCGGCTCGACGTTGGGCAGGCCGAGAAAGGCCCGGGCCTCGGCCGGTTCACATTCGATCTCGATATTGACCTTCATGCCGCGGCTCCGTGTTTCACGTGAAACAGCCGAAGCCGCATCAGGTGTTCATCGACTGGAAGAAGTCCGCATTGTTCTTGGACTGACGCAGCTTGTCGATCAGGAATTCGATCGCGTCCTGCGGGCCCATCGGGTTGAGGATCCGGCGCAGGACATAGGTCTTGGCCAGCTGATCCTTGGGTGTGGTCAGCTCTTCCTTGCGCGTGCCGGACTTGAGCACGTCGATGGCCGGGAAGATGCGCTTGTCGGCGACCTTGCGGTCCAGCACGATTTCCGAGTTACCCGTGCCCTTGAACTCTTCGAAGATGACCTCGTCCATCCGGCTGCCGGTATCGATCAGGGCAGTGGCGATGATGGTCAGCGAGCCACCCTGTTCCACGTTTCGCGCCGCACCGAAGAAGCGCTTCGGCCGCTGCAGGGCGTTGGCGTCGACGCCGCCGGTCAGGACCTTGCCCGACGACGGTACGGTCGCATTGTAGGCGCGGCCCAGGCGGGTGATGGAGTCGAGCAGGATGACGACGTCCCGCTTGTGCTCGACCAGCCGCTTGGCCTTTTCGATCACCATTTCAGCGACGGCGACGTGGCGGGTGGCCGGTTCGTCGAAGGTCGAGGCGATGACCTCACCCTTCACCGTCCGCTGCATGTCCGTGACCTCTTCCGGCCGTTCGTCGATCAGCAGGACGATCAGATAGACTTCCGGGTGGTTCTTCTCGATCGACTTGGCGATGTTCTGCAGCATCACCGTCTTGCCGACCCGCGGCGGTGCCACGATCAGGCAGCGCTGACCCTTGCCCAGCGGAGCGACGATATCGATGACCCGGCCCGAACGGTCTTTCAGCGTCGGGTCCTGGATTTCCATGTGCAGCCGCTCTTCGGGATAGAGCGGCGTCAGGTTGTCGAACAGGACCTTGGTCTTGACCGTCTCAGGGTCCTCGAAATTGATCGTATCGACCTTGAGCAGGGCGAAATAGCGCTCGCCCTCGCGCGGGCCGCGCACGGCCCCGTGAATGGTGTCGCCCGAGCGCAGGCCGAAGCGGCGAATCTGGGACGGCGAGACGTAAACATCGTCCGGACCCGGAAGATAATTGACGTCAGGGCTGCGCAGGAAACCAAAGCCGTCGGGCAGGATCTCCAGCGTGCCCGAGGCGATGATCTCGACCTCTTCGTCCGCCAGGGTCTTGAGGATGGCGAACAGCAGGTCCTGCTTGCGCATGTTGCCGGCGTTCTCGATCTCGAGACTTTCAGCAAAGGCGACCAATTCCTCGGGCGTCTTGTCGTTGAGTTCCTGCAGGGTGATGCGACCATTGGGGACGATCGGTTCGCCGTCGTCCTCGTCGTCACCCGACTCCTGGTCAACCATCGGCAGGTCGGCGGCAGCGACTTCCGTCGTCGGCTGCTCGCCCTCGACGATTTCGGCTTCAGGGGCGGTGGGATCGGTGTCGCGGACGTCGGTCATGAATGTCTTCATCAAGCGTGCGCGTCCAGGCGCTCGCGCAGGGCGAGGTCCGGGCGGCTGGGAATGTCTGGCCTTGCGGCCGGATGGGAAGGCGACGGGTCGTCCCGGCCGGATCGGCGGGCGTCGCAAAGAGAGGGACCGCCCCAGACTCCGTGCAGGGCGGTTCGCGGTCAGCGAAACCACGCGACGCGGGTCAGGTCAAGCGGGACAGGGCGGTCTCTGCCCGGCTCGTGGATCGATCGTGGCGTGTCGAGTTAGCCGAAGGTCCACTCTGTCGTCACCGACAGGACCATGACAATGGCGATCACGAAGGGGATTTCATTGGTCATGCGCCAGAATTTCCCCGTCCGGATGGATATCCCGGCCTGCACGCGCTTGAGCTCGATCCCCAGATACTCGTGCCAGACCGTCAGCGCCGCCACGCCTGCCAGTTTGGCGATCATCCAGGGCTGGGCGAAAAAGGGCCAGCCCTGACCCTGGACGTGCAGGATGATCATCCAGACGCCGAAAATCCACGACAGGACCATGGCGGGGCGCAGGATGATCTTCATCAGCCGGGTCTGCCAGACCCGCAGAAGACCCCGCATCTCCGAGCGCAGCGGCTCGGCCTTGTCGGCCTGTTCGGCGTCATAGGCATACAGACGCGGCAGGAACAGCAGGCCGGCCATCCAGGCGATGACGGCAAGAATATGCAGTCCCCGGACAATGTCGAACATCAGGCCGCCCTCTTCTCGCAGGTGCGCGGACAGGCCTTCCAGTTCGCCTGACAACCCGGACCGAAGGGCGCGACGCCACTGCGATCCAGTGCTTCGGCCGCGGCATCCGCAAGTGTGGTGATGAAGACAGGCGCGACGCCGACGGCAGGTGCCCGCAACCAGGTCTCGATCCCCAGCCTGTGAGCCAGTTCAGCGTATTCGATGTCCAGTTCGACCAGGGTCTCGATATGTTCCGAAACGAAGGCGACCGGCGTCACGATGACGCCGAGGCCGTCCCTGGCCGCCTTCTCGATGGCTTCCGGCGTCGACGGGCCCAGCCATTTCATCGGCCCGACCCGGCTCTGGTAGCAGATCGCCCAGTCCACATCGCGCTCGACCAGACCGGCGGCGGCTGCGATGGCGGTGCAAGTCGCCTCGATCTGCTCCTGATAGGGGTCGCCCTTCTTCGTGATCAGGCTTTCCGGGATCCCGTGGGCCGAAAACAGGACGCGGACCGGTCGATCGCCGGCCTCAACCCGTTTGGACCGCACAGAGTCGGCCTGGGCGGCGATCCAGCCCGAACCTTGCGGATAGCAGCAGACGGTCCGGCTGACCCCCGAACCTGTGTAGGCCTTGCGCCAGGCCTTCAACGAGGACTCGGTCGTGGTGGTCGAGAACTGGGGGTAGAGGGGCAGAAGGACGATTTCATCGGGTGCAAAGGCCGCAACGTCGGCCGCCGTCTGTTCCGTGAGAGGCGACCAGTAGCGCATGGCGATGAAAGCCTGGACCACGTCTCCCGAAAGCCGGGTGGCCAACATCTGCTGCAGCGCCGTCGCCTGTTTGCGGGTCTCGGCCAGGAGGGGCGATCCGCCCCCCATCAGGGCGTAGTTGGCCTGGGCACTGGTCTCGCGTCGGCTGGAAATCAGACCCGCCAACCAGGTCCGGAAAGGATCCGGAAGGCCGATGATTGCCGGATCCCTGAACAGATTGAACAGGAAGGGTCGCACCGTAGCCTGATCGTCGGGGCCGCCGAGATTGAACAGGACAACCGCGATCCGGCGTCCGGCGGACGCTGTGGTCATTGGGCGCCGATCCGCTTCAGTACCTGTTCGACATGGGCGATCGGCACGTCAGGCAGAATGCCGTGGCCGAGGTTGAAGATCCACGGCCCCTGCCCCCAGGCCTCGAGCAACTGGTCGACGCGGCGGTCCAGCATGGGTCCACCGGCACGCAGCAGCAGGGGATCGAGCGCGCCCTGGATCGGCTTGATCGCCTGAACCCGACGCCCGATCTCGAGCGTGCAGGCGGTGTCGAGAGCAACCCCCTGGACATCGACCTCGGCCGCATAGCGCTCGGCCAGGGCGGCAGACCCCCGCGGGAAGCCGATCAGGGGGACCGTGACGCCGAGTTCGCGCACACGATGAACCAGTTTCTGATGTGGTCGCAGGACCAGGGTCTCGAACAGATCTTCCGGCAGACCTTCAGCCCAGCTCTCGAAGATCTTGAGCACCTGGGCCCCGGCGTCGGCCTGCATCTTGAGATAATGCGCCGTAGCCTCGACCAGCACGTCCAGCACAGCCGCGACCTTCTCCGGTTCGGCATAGGCGTAGGTCCGGGCCTGGGCCCGCTCACCCTTGCCGATGGTCCGGGCCTCGCCGTCCAGCATATAGGTAGCGACCGTCCACGGGGCCCCGGCGAACCCGATCAGAGCCCGATCGGGCTCCAGCTGCGACCGCACGATCGACAGGGTCTGACCAACCTCTTTCAGCGCTTCTCCCGCCCCGGCGGTCAGGTCGCGCATGGCGTCGACCGACGGCAATGCGCCCAGCCTCGGCCCCTCGCCGGCCTCGAACCAGACCTCCTGGCCCAGGGCCCGGGGGATCAGAAGGATGTCAGCGAAAACAATGGCTGCGTCGAAGCCAAAGCGCCGCATAGGCTGCAGCGTTGCCTCGGCGGCCTTTTCGGGGTCCAGACAAAATGAGATGAAGTCCGGCGTTGTTGCCCGTAATGCCCGGTATTCCGGCAGGTAGCGCCCGGCCTGACGCATGAACCAGACCGGCGGACGCGACGGCGTCTCTCCAGCGAGAACCTTGAGAAGCAGGGGTGTGGGGTGTGAGACGGTCATCTTACACCGGTCCTACCTGCGGCTCGTGTCCGGCTCAAGCCCGGCCCGTGTCGCACCCTCCAATCCTTCTCAAGAAAAGATTTGAAGACTCGGAGGTAGAAGGCAGGACGGGGGATAGCGGGGATAAGCCGGGTGTATCGGGCGGGTACGGACGGGTTTTCCGCAAACGGTCACAGGCAGTGCACCGCCCTCCACCCGGCTGGTGAAAGCGGGGATAATTCCTGTCGAGGCCCCAGCGGCTGACTTTCAGATGCAGAAGGCCGGATCCGGCCTGGGCGCCGTTAAGGTCTTGTTAAGACTTTCCACAGGTGAACCTGGATCAGGTCCGATCCTTGGGATGAACCGGCCGCGCGGTGAGCACCCTGTCCACCCCTATCCCCGCTCGCCGCCCTCGTCCGGCCCGGCTATAGGAAAGGGCTGACAGCCGCAGACCAACGGCGCCCCGCCCGTCCACAGGAGACTGAAACATATGGACAGCCGCCGATGACGCCGGGTGCGACAGGCGCAGGACGCGCGTCGGGTCCATCGCGGCTGGCGACCTATTTCCACGTCCATCTGGTGTCCGATTCCACCGGCGAGACCCTGAACGCCATGGCCAAGGCCGTGGTGGCGCGCTTCGACGGTGTCATTCCGATCGAGCACATCTATGCCCTCGTCCGGAACGACAAGCAGATGGATCGGGTGCTCGAGGAGATCGCCGCCTCGCCCGGCGTGGTTCTGCACACCCTGGTCGATCGCGATCTGCGTGAACAGCTTGAGACCGGATGCCGGACGCTGGACATGCCCCAGATCGCGGCTCTCGATCCTCTGGTCGGAGCGCTGTCGCGCTATCTGGGTGCCGCCCTGTCGACGCGGGTGGGGGCCCAGCACGCGCTGGATAACGACTATTTCAACCGCATCGCGGCGCTGGACTTTGCCATGGCCCATGATGACGGACAGGGCACATCAGCCCAGCTCGAGGGAGCTGACGTGGTCCTGTGCGGAGTCAGCCGCACGTCCAAGACCCCGACCTGCATCTATCTGGCTCACCGGGGTATCCGGGCGGCCAATGTGCCCCTGGTGCCGGGGCAGGAAGACGGAGAGCGACTGGTGGGGCTGAAGAACCCCCTGATCGTGGGGTTGACGGTCTCGCCGGACCGTCTGGTCCAGATCCGCAAGAACCGGCTGGACGGTCTGAACGCCACGCGGGCGTCATCCTATATCGACCATGACGCGGTGCGTGACGAGACGGTCAAGGCCCGGCGCGCCTTCGAACGACGTGGCTGGCCGGTGATCGATGTGACCCGACGATCCGTGGAAGAAACGGCGGCAGGAATCCTCAACCTCCTGAATGAACGCCGGACCCGACGTCTGGGAGCCGCGTGGTGAGTCTGACTGATTTCCTCTCACCCCCCGTGGCTCGTGACTCCGGCGAGCGATTGATCCTTGCGTCGAAGAGCGCGGCCCGTCGCGCCATGCTGGAAGGAGCCGGCGTGCCGTTCGCGGTTCAGGTCGCGGACGTTGACGAGGCGGCCGTCAAGGCGACGCACGATCCGGCCGATGCTGCGGGACTGGCGGTCGAACTGGCGCGGGTCAAGGCACTGGCCGTGTCGCGGCATGACGCCGAGGCCTGGGTTCTGGGCGCGGACCAGACCCTGTCGTTCCAGGGCGGACTGGTCTCGAAAGCGGCCTCGCTGAACGAGGCGCGGGAGCGGCTGACGGCGATGCGCGGCCAAGCCCACCAACTGCATTCCGGGGCCGCTCTGGCGCGCAATGGCCAGGTGGTCTGGTCGGGCGTCGATACGGCGACAATGCGCGTGCGGAATTTTTCCGATGCTTTCCTCGAGACCTATCTGAAGACCGAGGGCGAGGGGCTGTTGACCTGTGTCGGATCGTATCGCCTGGAGGGGATGGGGTCACAGCTTTTCGAGGCGGTCGAGGGCGACTATTTCACCGTCCTGGGCCTGCCTTTGTGGCCGGTTCTGGCCGAACTGCGACGCGCCGGGGTACTGTGGTCGTGACCATGGTCGCGGGCGTCGCGGGCCAGCCGATCGCGCACTCGCTGAGTCCGGTCATCCATGGGGCATGGATCGCGGCGGCGGTTCTGGACGCGGTCTATCGCGCCTTCGGCCCGGCGGATCATGAGGCCTTCGCCGAACTGGTCGGTGAGGGGCGGCGGGGCGGGTTCCGCGGCCTGAACGTCACCGCACCGTTCAAGGAACAGGCCCTGGCGCTGGCGGACGCAGTCAGTCCCACGGCGCGCGCCTGCGGCTCGGCCAATCTGCTGGTGTTCGAGGCCGGCCGGGTTCGGGCGGACAGTACCGACGGCGCCGGGCTGATGGCCGCGCTGGCCGAACAGGCCCCGGCGCTGAACGTCAACGGCCGCGCGGTGATCGTGCTGGGGGCCGGCGGCGCGGCCCGGGCGGCGGCGGCGGCGCTGAAGGCCGCAGGGGCGGAGGTCGGCATCCTGAACCGGACGGTCCAGCGGGCGCGGGCACTGGCGGACGATCTGGGTGTGGCCGTGATCGAGGCCGGGGCGCTGGGCGAGGCGGTGCTGGTGGTCAATGCCCTCAGCGTGCCGCCCGGGATCGATCTCGAGGCGCTTCGACCCGACGCTGTACTGATGGACATGACCTACCGGCCGCTGCTCACGCGCTTTCTGGCCGACGGGCGGGCCCGGGGCCTGGTCACGGTGGACGGGCTGGCCATGCTGATCGGCCAGGCGCGACCGTCCTTTCAGGCCCTGTTCGGTCTGGCACCGCCCGCGGTGGACGTCCGCGCCGTGGCGCTGGCGACCCTGGGAGCGGCAGCATGATCGTTCTCGGCCTGACCGGCTCGATCGGCATGGGCAAGTCGACGACCACGGCGATGTTCGCCGACGCCGGAGCCCTGATCTGGAACGCCGACGCGGCTGTCCACCGACTCTATGACCGGGGCGGTGCGGCGGTCGGCCCGGTAGGGGAGGCCTTTCCGGGCGTGGTGATCGACGGCGTCGTCGACCGGGCTCGACTGGCCGAGGCGCTGGGCCGGAACGATCAGGCCTTTCGCCGGCTTGAGGCCATTGTCCATCCGCTGGTGCTCCGCGGCCGGATGGAGGATCTGGCGGCGGCAGAGACGCGGGGCGCCAAACTGGCGGTGCTGGACATTCCCCTGTTGTTCGAGACAGGCGGCGATGCGGCGGTCGATGCGGTGGTGGTTGTGACGGCACCGGCCGAGGTCCAGGCGGCCCGGGTCCTGGCCAGGCCTGGCATGACGAGGGACCGCTTCGAAGCAATCCTGGCGCGACAGTTGCCCGATGCCGAAAAGCGCCGTCGGGCGGATTTTGTGATCGACACCGGCGAGGGGCTGGAGGCGGCGCGCGCCCGGGTCAAGGAAATCGTGGGGATGGTTCTGGCCGAGGGATGGTCTCGACCCCGGCGCGGTCTTTCGGAAGTGACCGAACCGCCCCATTAAGGGGGCATGTCCCGCGAAATCGTTCTCGACACCGAAACCACCGGCTTTGACCCGAAGACGGGCGACCGGATGATCGAGGTCGGCTGTATCGAGATCGAGGACCTGTTGCCCACAGGGCGGACGTTCCACCGGCTGATCCATCCCGAGCGGCTGATTCCGGCCGACGCCATCCGGGTCCACGGCATCACCGACGACAAGGTCCGGGACGCGCCGAAATTCGCCGAGATCGTCATCGACCTGTGTGACTTCATCGGCGATGCCCCGATCATCGCCCACAACGCCCAGTTCGACCGCAATTTCATCGATCATGAGTTCGGCCGCTGCGGTCGGACCCTGTTTCCTGAAGATCGCTGGATCGACACGCTGAAGCTGGCCCAGACGCGGTTTCCCGGCATGGCCAATTCGCTGGACGCCCTGTGCAAACGCTACAAGATCAGCCTCGTCGAGCGCAGCCTGCACGGGGCCCTGATCGACGCCCGGCTGCTGGCCGAGGTCTATCTCGAACTGAAAGGCGGCAAGGAGCGGCGGCTGGATCTGTCGGCCTCGCGCCCGATCAGCGCCGCCGTCGCGGCTCATGCGGCCTCAGGCTACCCGCCCCGCCCCCGCCCTCTCGAGCCACGCGGTGGCGAAGCCGAGCAGGCAGCGCATGCGGCCTTCCTGCGGGCGACCCTGAAGGACTGGTCCCTGTGGAAGGGCTACGGGATAGAGATCGAGGCTGGCTGACAGCTTTTGCCTCCCTCGCCGAGGGAGGGCGGCTGAGCCGCAGGCGAAGCCGGGTGGGAGGGGCCAGGCGACGCGGGTGCCGCGCTGAAACGCCCCCACCCCGTCGTCGCGATGCGACGACGACCCTCCCCCAAGGGGGAGGGATATCCGGTGATCAGGCCTGTCCGGCGTCGGCCGGGCCGCGGGCGATGGACTGCTGGCGGGCGACGTAGATGCCGGCAAAATCGATCGGGTCCAGCATGAAGGGCGGATAGAAGCCGCCGTCCGAAGTCGCGCGCGCGATGATCTCGCGTGTGAAGGGGAACAGATAGCGCGGGCATTCGATCAGCAGCAGCGGCTCGATGTCCTTTTCGGCCACGCCCTGCAGGGCGAACAGGCCGCCGTACAGCAGTTCGACGTTGAAGACGGTCATGGCGTCGGTCGTCGCCTTGATGGTCAGGCGCAGGTCGACCTCGAACAGACCGTCGGGGCGGCCCTGGGCGTTCATCTCTACGCCCATGTCGATGGCCGGCTTGCCGTCCACACGCAGGCTGTCAGGGGCCTTGGGGTTCTCGAAGGACAGGTCCTTGACGTATTGCGCCACGATGCGGAAGCCCGGACCTTGTGGTCCCTGGGGGGTGGCGTCAGCGGCCATGGGATCAGCAGGAGGAGCGGCGTCGGTCATCGGTCGGGTCTGTCTGCAGAGGGTGAATGGTACCCTTTCAGGCACCCCGGAAGGCGCGGCGACTAGCACGAGGTGCAGGGTGCGGCAACGACGCTCGCCCAAGGTCATGGGCGGTTCAGGTTGCGCGCCCCTATATCAGCCCCTAATCGTCTTTCGCCGCGCCCGCCGCTTCGTGGGTGCCAATCAAGGATTGCCAGTGCCGCCGGTCCAGATCCAGATCGTCATCTTCGCCGTTCTCGCCGCGGTCGTCCTGTTCATGCTCTACAATGTGCTGGGCAAGAAGGTCGGCCGCCAGCCGGAAGAGGACGCGCGCGCCAAGCCCCTGGCGGTGCCTGCCATGTCCCGGGCCGAGCCCGCGGCCGCCCGTTCCGCCGTGCTCGACTCGGTCACCCTGGCCTCGATCGCCAGCCTCAAGGCCCGCGATCCCAATTTCGACCCCGTCCGCTTCCTTGAAGGGGCCCGCCAGGCGCACGAGACCATCGTCCGCGCCTATGCCGCCGGGGACCGCGAGACGCTGAAGCCGTTGCTGACCCCGACCGTGATGGGGTCCTTTGAAGCCGGCATCGCGGCGCGCGAAAGCCGGGCCGAGACCGAGGTCGCCGAATTCCTCCATCCGGCCCGCGCCGATCTGGAACAGGCCTCGGCGGAAGACAACCGCGCCACCGCCAAGGTCCGGTTCCTCGCCGAGCTGCGCAATACGGTGACCCCGGCCGACGCCGCCGCAGAACCCCAGATCGAGGAACGCCGGGTCGCTGAACTGTGGACCTTCGAGCGGACGCTCGGTGCCAGCGATCCCAACTGGGTCCTGGCCCGCACCGAACCCGCCGCCGCATGATCGGCGGCGGCGTGCGCCGCTGGCGGTCGCTCAGGGGTCTGACCCGCGCCGTCGCCCCGATCCTGACGATGGCATTGGCGGCCTGCGCCACCTCACCCGCCGCACCGCCGGTGAGCGCGACCCCGCCTGCTGCGGGGACCGCCTCCCCGTCTCCGGTGGCTCCCCGTCCGGCCCCGGTCGAGGCCGTGAGCCCGGCTACCCTGCCCGGCTGGGCCCTGGAAGACCACCTGGCGGCGTTCGAGGCCTGGGCGACGGGCTGCACGGTCGCGCGCGAAGCCGCCGCCCGGGTCCAGTGCGCCCGGGCGATGCTGATCAAACAGACGTCGAAGCCGGTGACGCCCTCGGCGGCCCGCGCCTTTTTCGAAACCGGCTTTACGGTCGTGGCGGCGCAGACGGTCGACGGTGGTCCGGGCCTGCTGACCGCCTATTTCGCGCCCGAATATTCCGCCCGTACCGTCGCCGACGCCGAGTTCGACAGACCTGTGCTGGCCAGACCGCCCGGCTGGACGCGGGGCCAGATCCTGCCGGTCCGGTCGGAGATCGAGGCGGAGCCCCTGGCCGCGTCGGGCGCGCCGCCGCTGGCCTGGATGCGGGCCGAGGACCTGTTCTTCATGCAGATCCAGGGCTCGGGCTATCTGACGCTGGAGGACGGGTCGCGGGTGCGCGCTGCCTATGCCGCCGACAACGGCCGGCCCTTCACCGGCATCGCCCGGCCGATGGCCGAGCGCGGCCTGCTGCCGCCGAACGGAACCTCGGGCGACGCCATCCGGGCCTGGCTGGCGGCCCATCGGGGGGCCGAGGCCGGCGAGATCATGGCGCTGAACGCGCGCTACATCTTCTTCAAACTGGATCCCGACGACGGCGGCGATCCCGAAGGGGCGGCGGGTATCCCCCTGCCCGCGCGACGCGCGATCGCGGTCGATCCGGCCAGCTGGCGTTATGGCGATGCGGTATGGATTTCCGCCGACGGCGGCAATCTGGTCGGCGCCCTGGCCAGCTATCAGGGGCTGGTCATGGCCCTGGACACCGGCTCGGCCATTCGCGGCCAGGTGCGGGCCGACCTCTATATGGGCCGCGGCGCGGCGGCGGGCGTCGAGGCCGGTGCTGTGCGGCATCCGCTCAGGATGTGGCGGCTGGTGCCGAGGGACTAGGCACGAGCTGCCAAAAACCGAGCATCCCCGCGAAGGCGGGGACCCAGGTTTGAGGTGCAACAAGACGGGATGAATAAACCGTCGCTGACCCCAACGCCGAAGATGGGGCAAAAACCTGGGTCCCCGCCTTCGCGGGGATGCTCGGAAATTTTCGGTACCCCTTTCGTTTGGCTTCTAGCGCCGCCGCAACCCGCCCAGCAGACCGCGCAGCAACTCCCGTGTCAGCGTCGATCCCGCCGTTCTCAGCACAGACTTGGTCGCGGCCTCGATCGGGGTCTCGCGGGTCGATCGGCGGGGGGCAGCGCGGGGGCGGGCGGCTTCGCGGTCGTAGCGGGCCTGTTGCCTGGCCTCCTCCCGCTCGCGGACGACGGCGGCCTTGTCCGCCACCTTAGCGGCGGCGGCTTCGGCTTTCTCGCGGGCCTCGGCCAGTTTGGCGTCGGCGGCGACCTGGTCCTGTTCGCCGCGGCGGGCAGCGAGGATTTCCTCGGCGGATTGGCGGTCGACCAGGGTCTCATAGAGGCCGCGCACCGGGCTGGCGGCCATGACGGCGGCGCGTTCGGCCTCAAGGGCGGGGCCCAGACGGCTGTCAGGCGGACGGATGGCGGTGCGGGCGACGATGTTGGGCGCGCCCTTTTCGTCGAGGGTCGAGACCAGGGCCTCGCCGACGCCCAGACCCTGAATGGCCTCGGCGGTATCGAAGGCGGGGTTGGGGCGGAAGCTTTCGGACGCCGCCTTCAGACCCTTCTGCTCGGACGGGGTGTAGGCGCGCAGCGCGTGCTGGATGCGGTTGCCCAGCTGGGCCAGGACGCTGTCGGGAATGTCGGCCGGGTTCTGGGTGACGAAATAGACGCCGACGCCCTTGGAGCGGATCAGGCGGACGACCTGTTCGACCTTTTCCCGCAGGGAGTCCGAGGTGTCGTTGAACAGCAGATGGGCCTCGTCGAAGAAGAAGACCAGACGCGGTTTTTCAGGGTCGCCGACCTCGGGCAGCTGTTCGAACAGTTCCGACAGCAGCCACAGCAGGAAGGCCGCGTACAGGCGGGGGCTGTTCATCAGCCGGGTCGCGTCCAGCACATTGACCTGGCCGCGGCCATCGAGCCCGGTGCGCATCATGTCTTCCAGCCGCAGGGCCGGTTCGCCGAAGAATGACTTGCCGCCCTCCTGTTCCAGCTGCAGCAGGGCGCGCTGGATCGAGGCGATCGAGGCGGGGGCGACATTGCCGACTTCGCGGCCGATGCGGTCCGCGTTTTCACCGACATAGGCCAGCATGGCGCGCAGGTCATCGAGGTCGAGGAGCAGCAGCCCTTCGGTGTCGGCGACGTGGAACAGGACCGCCAGGACGCCCTCCTGAACCTCGTTGAGGTTCAGCATCCGGGCCAGAAGCACCGGCCCGATCTCGCTGATGGTGGTGCGGATGGGATGGCCCTTCTGCCCGTACAGATCCCAGAAGACGACGGGCGCGGCCTTCGGCTGCAGCGTCAGGCCCATGGACGCGGCACGGGCCAGCAGTTTCTCGTTCGGTGACCCGGGTACGCAGATGCCCGACAGGTCGCCCTTCACATCGGCGCAGAAGACCGGGACGCCGGCGTCGGAAAATCCCTGGGCCATGATCTGCAGGGTGACCGTCTTGCCCGTGCCGGTGGCCCCGGCGACGACGCCATGGCGGTTGGCGCGATTCAGCAGCAGGATTTCCGGCAGGCTTGCCCCGCTGTCGGTGGATTGGCCGAGGAAGAGGCCGGGCGCGTCGGTCATGGAAGGCTCCTGATGGAGCGCCACACTCTCGCGACCGGCACCCGGCTTCAAGCGCCTTGTCGTGGATGATTGACCGAACCGGCGACGCCGCCGACGATGCGGGCATGAAAGCCCCGTCCATCATTCCCAGCCCCACCGTTTCGCGCAACGCGGTGGTCACCCTGGCCATCGTCGCTTCGGGGGCCGCGATCTACTGGCTGGCCGACATCCTGACACCTCTGGCCATGGCCATCTTCCTGTTGATCATGATCGACGGGGTGAAGCGGTTCATCGAGGATCGCACCCGGGTCTCGCGGCGCTGGGCCGGAATCGCGGCGCTGCTGGTGGTCATCGCCGCCTTCGGTGCCTCCATCTGGATCATTATTAATGGCGCGGCGGGCTTCTTCCAGGAGGCGGACGGGGTCAGCAACAATATCGGGCCGCGCATCGACCAGATTCTGATCGACGGCGCGCGCGTGTTCAACGTCTCCAACCCCCCGACGGCCCAGCAGCTGATCGCCCAGCTGGACGTGCGCAGCTATATCGCCGTGGTCGCGCGTCAGGCCCAGGGCGTGGTCACCGGTGCCTTCTTCGTCCTGGTCTATCTGGGCTTCCTGCTGGCCTCGCAGGGCGGGTTCCGGCGCAAGATGGTCAATATGTTCCCGGACAACAAACGCCGGGACGAGGCGCTGGAAGTGTTCCACCGCGTTCGCGGCGGGGTCGAGGGCTATATCTGGGTCCAGACGGTGACCGGGGCGATGATCAGCGCCGCGGCCTGGCTGATGATGCGCGCCGTCGGGCTTCAGAACGCCGAGTTCTGGACCTTTGTCATCTTCATCGTCGCCTTCATCCCGGTGCTGGGCGGGGCGGTGGCGGGTCTCGCACCGCCGCTGTTCGCCCTGGTCCAGTTCGACACCTACTGGCAGGCGGCGGTGCTTCTGGTCGGCCTTCAGTCCATCCTGTTCATCAGCGGCAATCTGATCCAGCCGCGTATGCAGGGTGACAACCAGAACATCGACCCCGTGGTGGTGCTGCTGGCCCTCGCCTTCTGGGGCAAGCTCTGGGGCGTGGTCGGCATGTTCCTGTCGACGCCGCTGGCGGTCATGGCCATGGCGATCCTGGCGGAGTTCCGTGGATCGCGATGGATGGCGATCCTGTTGTCCGGTGACGGCGAACCCTATGCGGACGAGGTCCCTTCCCGGCCATCACGGGTCAAGCGTGACCGCGTCAACCCGCCGCAGTCCGCCGGGGACTGACGCCCCCCGCTGCCCTTGATTGGCCACATCCGGCGCCTATTTCAACCGTGTCGCCGCGGCCCCTTCCCCTCCCCCCCAAGGCCGCGGTGGACAGATCGGTGCCAACCCTCCCCCTCCTGGGCACCGGTCCGTAGCAGGCCGCCGAACGCAAGTTCGGCGGCCTTGTCGTATGCGCGACCTGCCGCGACATCCCTGCCACAGGGACATGCCCCTATCCCGTCCAATGGATTCCCGCGGGAACGGGCCCGGTGCCGTCACGTTAGCGGCGGCGGAAGGGCAAGGCGCGGTCCCCCGGCCGCAACAGCCCCAAGGAAATCCCTATGATCAAGACTTTGTCCGTCGCGTCCCTGACAATCCTGCTGGCCGGCGTCGCCGCGCCGGCCCTCGCCCAATCCACACCGGACTGGAGCGGCCCCTACATCGGCATTTCCGGCGGCGTCGTCGAGAATGACGAAGATGCCGGCGAAAGCCTCGTCTTCGACCGCAATTTCGACGGCCAGTTCAACGACACCGTCGCGACCAGCACCGGGGCCAATGCCTTTGCTCCGGGCCGTTGCGACGGCGCGGCGACCGCCCAGGCCGTGGACAGCGGCTGTGACGTCGATCCGACCGGCGTCGAGGCCTCCATCCGCGCCGGTTACGATATGCAGTTCGGCCGCGTGGTCGTGGGTCTGGTCGGCGAACTGAGCGCCATGGACGTGGAAGATTCCGTCACCTCGTTCAGCTCCACCCCCGCCGCCTATGTCTTCACGCGCCAGGTCGAGAACATGGCCGCCCTACGTGCGCGCATCGGCTTCCCGGTCGGCCCGGCCCTGCTCTATGCGACCGGCGGCGCGGCGACGGCCAAGGTCAAGAACAGCTTCCGGACCACCAATACCGCCAACAGTTTCACGGTCCGGAACGACGACGACCAGGCCGACGGCTATCAGCTGGGCGGTGGCGTCGAGTGGCGTCTGGCCCCGAACCTGTCGCTGACGGGCGAGTATCTCTATTCGAACCTGCAACAGGACAACTATGTGGTCCGGGTCGGACCGGGGTCGGCCCCCGCCACCAACCCCTTCATCCTGGCCCCGAACACGACCGGGACGGACATGACGCGCAGCAATGACGAACTGGAGCTGCACGCCGTCCGTATCGGCATGAACGTTCGCTTCTAGACCCCTCGAAGCGACCGATGATCGGCGCGCCGGTCCCGGACACGGGGCCGGCGTTGTCGTTTTGGGGGTTCCCGTGGCGAGCCCTCTGTCCTAGTCAGACGGCCGTTGGACAGTGCTCTTGCCCCTGCGGCGAAGCGGCCTAGTCTGGCATCCCATCCGGCGGCCGATGACGCGACCGCGACTGCAAGAGACCTGCCCATGTCCGGCGATTCGGCTGTCAAGCTTCCTCAGGCGATCACGCTGGAGGCGCTGGAGGCCGGTTTCGAGAAGGCTGTCGGCGGCCCCCCGGGTCCCGACGCGAAATCCTATCTCGCACAGGCCTGGGAAGACTATGCCGCCGATGAGGCGCCCGAACTGGGCGGGCCCGATCTGGCCTTGCTGCTGGCATCGGTCTGGCGCTCGGCCGACGGACGGACGCCGGGTGAGCCGCCGCGCATCAGTCTGGGACCGCTGACCGGGTCTGATGGCCGCCCGACCGGTTATGATAGCCTGGCGATCGTTCAGGACGACCGGCCCTTCCTCGTCGACAGCGTCATGGGGGCCCTGGCCGAGGCCGGAGTGACCGTCCGCTCCATGTACCACCCGGTCATCGGGCGCGACGGGGGGACACATGACGATGCCCGCGTCTCGGTGATCATCGTCGTGGTCGATCCCCTGCCCCAGGAGCGCCGCGACGCCCTCGGCGAGGCTCTGGCCCAGACCATGAGCGACGTGCGGGGCGCGGTCGAGGACCACGCGGCGATGAATGCCCTGATGGCGCGCTCGATCAGTCATCTCGAGGCCTCGCCCCCGGGTGTGGACGCCGGCGTCCTGGCCGAGAACCTGGCCTTCCTGAACTGGCTGCAGGCCGACCATTTCGTCTTCCTCGGCGCGCGTGACTACGACTATCCGCGCAACAAGGAGGGTGGTTACGAGGCCGAGGCCCCGCTGTCGCAGTCGGGTGCGGGCCTCGGTGTGCTGGCGGATCCGGAGCAGACGGTGCTGCGTCGTGCCAACGAACCCGCTGTTCTGACCCGGTCGATGAAGAAGCAGCTCGACCTGTCCGAGCCGGTCACCGTGGCCAAGGCCAACATCCGCTCGCGGGTCCATCGCCGGGCCTACATGGACTATATCGGCGTCAAGCGGTTCGGTGCCGACGGCCGTCCGTCGGGCGAGACGCGGTTCGTGGGGCTGTTCACCGCCGAGGCCTATGACAAGACCGCCACCCAGGTGCCGCTGGTCCGCCGCAAGGTCGCCAACGCCCTGACCCGGGCCGGCAAGGCGCCCGGAAGCCACAGCGAAAAGCGGCTGAAGAATATTCTCGAAAACTATCCCCGCGACGAGCTTTTCCAGATCAGCGAGGACGAACTGCTCGAGATTTCGCGCGGCATCCTGCACCTGCACGACCGGCCGCGGATCAAGGTCTTCACCCGCACGGATCCGTTTGACCGCTTCGTCTCGGTTCTGGCCTTTATTCCACGAGAGCGGTTCGATGCCTCTGTCCGTGAGCGGATTGGTGGGATCCTGGCCAGGGCCTGGGGCGGTCGCCTGTCGGCCTGGTATCCGCAGCTGTCGGACCAGCCGCTGGTCCGTATCCACTATATCATCGGCATCACGCCTGGTAATCATCCGTGCCCGGATCACGCGGCGCTGGAAGCCGAGGTCGCCAAGGCCGGGCGCAGCTGGGTCGACCGTTTCGAAAGCGCCCTGCGTGCCGCCGACGTGGACGATGTCGCCGTGGGACCGCTGAGCGCGCGCTGGGCCGAGGCCTTCGGTGCGGGCTATCGTGACCGCTATGACGCCGACGAGGCCGTGCGCGACCTGATGGCGGTCGACGCGCTGAACGACTCGGGCCTGAACGACGGCGGCGATCCCGTGGTCGTTCGCGCCTTCCGCACCGAGCGCGACGGGCCGCTGAATCTTCGTTTCAAACTCTATCGCCGGGGCGCGGCCGTACCGCTGTCGGATGTCCTGCCGATCTTGGCCGACATGGGTCTGAAGACGCTTGAGGAATGGGGCCACGCCCTTCATCCGGCGGGCGACGCCGACATCCATGTGCACGAGTTCCTGATGGAGGACCCGCGCGGCAGCGACCTCAAATTCGAGGACGTGAAGGGCCCGTTCGAGGCGGCCTTCTCCGCCGTCTGGACAGGCTTGACCGAGAGCGACGGTTTCAACCGGCTGGTGTTGGAACTGGGCGTGGACTGGCGGGAGGCCGCCCTCGTCCGCACCCTGGCCCGCTATCGCCAGCAGACCGGGCTGGACCCGTCGCAGGCGGTGCAGGAAGAGGCCTTGCGCGACTATCCGGCCGTGGCACGGGCGATCCTCGCGCTGTTCGAGGCGAAATTCGATCTGACGCAGGGCGGCGATGCCGCCAGCCGCGAACCCGCCGTCGCCAGATGGGTCAGCAAGATCGACACCCTCTTACAGGACGTGAAGAGCCTCGATCACGACCGGGCGCTGAGGCGTCTGTCGCTGCTGGTCCAGGCGATCAAGCGCACCAACTATTATCAGACCGGCGCGGATGGTCGGCCGAAGCCGCATATCTCGATCAAGATCGCTTCGCGCGAACTGGCCGACCTGCCCCTGCCCAAGCCGTTCCGCGAGATCTTCGTCTGGGCCCCGCACATCGAGGGCGTGCATCTGCGTTTCGGCCCGGTGGCGCGCGGGGGCCTGCGCTGGTCGGATCGGCGCGATGATTTCCGCACCGAGGTGCTGGGTCTGGTCAAGGCGCAGCAGGTCAAGAATGCGGTCATCGTGCCCGTCGGCTCCAAGGGCGGCTTCTTCCCGAAATATCTGGCCGGCATCGTCCGCGCAGGCGGCGACCGCGACGCCCAGCAGGCCGAGGCCATCCGTGCCTACAAGACCTTCCTGTCGGGCCTGCTCGACATCACCGACAACATCGACAAATCCGGTGCTGTGGTGCCGCCGTCGCAGGTGATCCGCTTCGAAGGCGACGATCCCTATCTGGTCGTGGCTGCCGACAAGGGCACGGCGACCTTCTCCGACATCGCCAACGGCGTGTCGCGTGACTACGGTTTCTGGCTGGACGACGCCTTCGCGTCCGGTGGGTCGGTCGGCTACGACCACAAGGTCATGGGCATCACCGCCCGCGGGGCCTGGGAGGCGGTCAAGCGTCACTTCCGTGAGATGGGCAAGGACATCCAGAGCCAGCCCTTCACCGTCGTCGGCGTCGGCGACATGAGCGGCGACGTGTTCGGCAACGGCATGCTGCTGTCGAAACAGATCGAGCTGGTCGCGGCCTTCGACCATCGCGACATCTTCATCGACCCGACGCCGGACCCGGCCTCCAGCTGGATCGAACGCGAGCGGATGTTCAAACTCCCGCGCTCGTCCTGGCAGGATTATGACCGGTCGAAGATCTCGAAGGGCGGCGGGATCTTCCCGCGCTCGGCCAAGTCGATCGAGCTGAGCCCCGAGATCAAGACGGCGCTCGGCATCCAGGACGATGTGGTCGATCCGGCGGCGTTGATGAAGGCCATCCTCAAGGCCCCCGCCGAACTGCTCTATTTCGGCGGTATCGGCACCTATGTGAAGGCTCCGACCGAGACCGACGCCCAGGTCGGTGACAAGGCCAATGACGCCATCCGCATCGACGGCGGCGAGGTACTGGCCAGGGTCATCGGGGAGGGCGCCAATCTCGGCCTGACCCAGGCGGGCCGCATCGCCTTCGCCAGAAGCGGCGGACGCATCAATACGGACGCCATCGATAATTCGGCGGGCGTGGATTCGTCCGATCACGAGGTCAACATCAAGATCCTGACCGGGGCGGCGATCGCTTCGGGGGCGTTGAAGGCGGGGGACCGCGACGCCCTGCTGGCCTCGATGACCGACGAGGTCGGCCTGAAGGTGCTGGTTCACAACTACGACCAGACCCTGGCCGTATCGCTGCAGGAGGCCGAGGGACCGGGCTCCCTCGATTCCGAGCAGCGCTTCATGCAGTGGCTGGGCTCGAGGGGCAAACTGGACCGCAAGGTCGAGGGCCTTCCCGACGACCTGAAGATCGCCGAGATGAAGCTTGCGGGTCAGGCGCTGACCCGGCCCGAACTGGCCGTGCTGACGGCCTATTCCAAGCTGGAGCTGTTTGATGAGATCGTCGGCTCGGCCGCGCCGGACGACGCCTTCTTCCAACAGACCCTGGTCCGCTATTTCCCGGCACCGCTGGCCAAATACGAGGCCGACATGCAGCGGCACCGGCTGCGTCGCGAAATCGTCTCGACCATATTGTCGAACGAGATCGTCAACATGGCCGGTCCGACCTTCCCCGAGCGACTGCGTCAGTCGGCCCGATGCGACACCAACGCCCTGGTCATCGCCTTCGAGGCGGCACGACAGGTCTTCCGCCTCGACGAGGCGTGGGATGCGGTGTCGGCGCTGGACCTGAAAGTCACGGCCGGGGCGCAGACGGCCCTCTATCAGGAGATCGCCACCGTGCTGCGCCGCCAGACCTTCTGGCTGGCACGCCGGGCCATGCGGCCGGGGACCACGGTCGACGGTCTGGCGGCGGCCTATCGCCCGGCGGCCGACGCCCTGCGCGCGGCCGGCGGGGCCGTTCTGTCGCGGTTCGAGCGGGAACGGCTGGAAAGCCGGGTCCAGACCTTCGTGGGTCTGGGCGCGTCGGAGGCCATGGCGCGCGACTTCGCCATGCTGCGCCCGCTGGTCGCGACGTCAGACATCGGCGATCTGGCCCGGGAAGCCGGCTGGCCCGAGCCGGCCATGGCCATGCTCTACCACCAGGTCGGCGCGGCCTTCGATTTCGACCGGTTGCGCGCCGCGGCGGGCATTGTGCCCTCGGCGGATCATTTCGACCGGCTGGCAGTGCGCCGGCTGATCGAGGATCTTATGGCCGAACAGGTGTTGCTGACCCGTGCCGTCGCCAAGGCCTCGAAAGTGTCCGTCGGGGCCAGCGAGGCGACGGCCGAAGCCGCTGTCGACGCCTGGATCGGGCCGCGCCAGGCCACGGTCGAGGGCGTGCGCGCCGCCGTTGACGAGATCGAGGCCTCGGGTTCGGGCTGGACCTTCGCCAAACTGACCATCGCCAACAGCGCCATTCGTGAGATAGCGTCCGCGGCGGGGTAGGGGGTTCCGGGGCGCTGACCCTTCGGGTTCCGCGACACCGATCAGCCGGGGAGAGGCCTATGCCGCGCAAATTTCTGGTCGTGGTCGATGACAGCCCCGAGTTCGAGGCGGCGCTGCGCTATGCGGCGCGGCGCGCCCGTTCGACCGGGGGGCGGGTGGCCCTGCTGCATGTGATCCCGGCTGCGGCGTCGGACGCCCACTGGTCCGGCGTGCGCGAGGAGATCGAGCGCCAGACGCGGCTCGAGGCCGAGACGGCCCTGAACAGATGGGCTGAAGAGGCGGCGGAACGCTCGGGGGCCACGCCCGTCCTGCTGATCGAGCGGGGCGAGGCCCAGGCGGCGATCCGCAAGGTTGTCGGCGAAGACCCGGAGATCAAGATTCTGGTGCTGGCCGCCGGGGGCGGCGGACGCGGTGCCGGGCCCCTGGTCACGGCGGTGGTCAAACAGGGCGCGGCCTTCACCGGCCGCAAACTGCCGGTCACCATCGTGCCCGGCGAACTGACCGAGAAGGACATCGAGGACCTGGCCTGAGCGGAGCGGGAACGCCGCCGGGTCTTGAACCGCCCGCCCGGGCGGCGCACTTAGATGTCATGTTCATCCAGACCGAACCGACCCCCAATCCGAACGTGCTGAAATTCCTGCCGGGGCGGGATGTCGTCGAGTCACCGACCGACTTCGTCAACGCCGACGAGGCGGCGGCCTCGCCGCTGGCGGAAACCCTGTTCGGCCTCGAGGGGGTGACCGGCGTCTTCTTCGGCTATGACTATGTGTCTGTGACGCGTGACGCCCACGGGCCCGAGTGGAGCACGATGAAGGCCCCGATACTGGCGGCCATCATGGACCAGTTCGTCTCGGGCGCGCCCCTGCTGCGGACCACGGCCCCGGGGACAGAGGCCAGTGCGGTCGAGGATTCCGAGATCGTGGCCGAGATCAAACAACTGCTGGACAGCCGCGTCCGCCCGGCCGTGGCCCAGGACGGCGGCGATATTCTTTTCGACGCCTTCGACGAGGAGACGGGCGTCCTGACCCTGCGCATGCGGGGGGCCTGCGCCGGCTGCCCGTCCTCGGCCATGACCCTCAAGGCCGGGGTCGAGCAGATGATGAAACACTACGTTCCCGAAGTGACCCGCGTCGAACAGGTGCTGTGAATTCCAGCGGCACCGGTGCCGAGGCCCTGAAACGAATCCGTCCTCGCTTCGGGGACGGGACGGCGCCATCATCCTTTCATGCCCCGGTTTGAAAGCGATGAGGACGTCCGACGTCTCGGTGAGGCCCTGGCGACCCTGCGTCGCGAAGCGGGCCTGAGTCAGGCCGAGGCCGGTCAGCGCGCCGGCATGACCAGTCAGGGCTGGGGCCTCTATGAGACCGGCAAACGCCCCGGCCTGTTCCGCCCCGATGTCCAGCGTCGCCTGACCGGTGCGATCGGATCGACGGCCGAGGCTCTGGCGCTTGTCCACGAGCGGGCCGCCCGCGATGATCGAGTCGCCGACGGCGGACCCCTCCGGTCTGGCCAGTGCGGGGCGGGCTTTCAGAGCCGCGCCCACGGTGCCTCTCCGGCGCCTGCAGGTGCAGTTGTCCAATGACGATCTCGCGCCCTGGGCCGCCTCGGGCGTGGTGCTGGAATATGAGCCGGGCCGCTGGCCGCGGCGGGACCAGGGCTGCGTCATCGAGATGGCGGGGGGCGAGACGCGGGTCCGGCTCTACGACCGGGCCGATGCCGAGGGGCTGGTCGTGCGCGGCGGGCCCGGCGGACTGAACGCCGAGGAAAGGATCGCGCGCGCCGACACGCGATCCGTCTCTGCCGTGGTCGCGCGTCTGGAGCGTTGAATGAAACTCTTTTGTTGCAACGATTTCGTTTCCATGAAACCATCCGGGATGGATCAGGAGACGGACGACCATGGCCAGGATCGGCGGACGGGACGACGTGGACGCCTATGTCGGGGCGCGGATCGGCCTGCGGCGGTCGGCTCTGGGTCTGTCGCAGAGCGCTCTGGCCCAGAAGCTGGGGATCAGCTTTCAGCAGGTCCAGAAATACGAGACCGGCCAGAACCGGATCTCGGCCTCGCGGCTGCATCGGGCCGCGACGGTGCTGGGAACCTCGGTAGAGACCTTCTTTCCGCCGGTCGAGACAGCCCGGGGGGCGGCCGACGACGGCTGGGCCATGTTGCGCTTCATCACCGCGACCGTGGACGGCCGCACGGTGGCCGCCGGCTTTCCCCTGATCGAGGACCGCGAGCTGCGCAAGGCTGTGGCGCGGATCGTTCAGGCCCTGTCGCGGGACGCCTGAGCCGCGCCGTCCCGGGGTGGGCAGTATGAGGGTGCTGGTCGTCGATACGGCGCTGGGTCTGTGCACGGTCGGCCTGTTCGAGCTCGGAGCGGAACCCGGAGCCCTGCGCTGCCTGGGCCTGCGGTCGGAGCCGATGAGCAAGGGCCATTCCGAACGGGTGGCGGGCTTTGCGCGCGATGCAATGCGCGAGGCCGGTTCCGGTTTTGATGCCATCGACCGGATCGGCGTCACCGTGGGTCCGGGGTCTTTCACCGGCCTGAGGGTCGGTCTGGCCTTCGCCCAGGGGCTGGGTGCGGCGCTGGATCGACCGGTGGTGGGGATTTCAAGCCTTGATGCCCTGGCAGTTTCGGCCGGGCCGGGTCCCGTCGCGGCCCTCATCGACGCCCGGCGGGGTCAGGTCTATGCCCGGTTCGTCGAGAACGGCATCGCGTCGGGACCCGACGAAGCCCTGTCGCTGGAGGCCGCGGCGGCGCGGATCGGCCGCATGCCCGCCGGGGCTCGACTGATCGGGTCCGGCGCGGCCCTGTTTGCCCAGGCCTTCCCGGATCTGACCGCCGTGCCCCTGGCCGGACCGGACCCCGAGGCGCTCGCCCGTCTGGCCGCAGCGGCCGATCCGACGACCGCGGTGCCCCGGCCCCTGTATCTGCGCGCGCCCGACGCGGTGCCGCCCACCCGGCTGCCCGGTCAGGCGCGGCCCGTACGGCCGGCGTGATGGAAACCGCCGGACGGCTGGCGAGGCTGCATGCCGAAGCCTTCGACGCGCCCTGGGACGCGGCGGCCTTCGAGACCCTGCTGGGTCAGGCCGGGGTGCATCTGGCCGATGCGGCAGGTGGATTCATCCTTGTACGGACTGTCGCCGATGAGGCCGAGATCCTGACGCTGGCTGTGCGACCCGCAGACCGACGGCGCGGGATCGCCACCGACCTGGTCGCCCGGGGCGCGTCGATCGCGGCGGCGCAAGGGGCGGCCCGGCTGTTTCTCGAGGTCGCCGACGACAACGCAGCGGCCCGGGGCCTCTACGAACGCGCCGGATTCGTCGAGGCCGGGCGACGCCCGCGCTACTATGCCCGAGCCGACGGTTCGCGGACCGACGCCCTGATCCTGGCCCTCAACCTGACCGGACGGCTTCCCTAAGCGCGGCCGCCCGACTATTCTTTGCGCCATGGACCGGATCGAACAACTCTGCGCCGACCGCGGCATGCGAATGACCGAACAGCGGCGCGTCATCGCGCGTGTCCTGTCGAACGCGGAAGATCATCCCGACGTCGAGGAACTGTATCGTCGCGCCGCCGCCATCGACCCTCATATCTCGATCGCCACCGTCTACCGGACCGTCCGTCTGTTCGAGGAGGCCGGGGTCGTCGAGAAGCATGATTTCGGAGACGGGCGCAGCCGCTATGAAGAGGCCGGCGACGACCACCACGACCATCTGATCGACACACGGTCCGGCGAGGTCATCGAATTCTTCGACGCCGAAATTGAACGGCTGAAGACCGAGATCGCCGAGCGCCTGGGTTTCGAACTGATCGGCCACAAGCTGGAACTCTACGGCAAGCCGATCGTCGGGGCCGAGCCGGGCAAGCGCGAAGGCCTGATCTTCAAGCGCTTTGCCGCGCGCGTCGATCCGACAGACGCAGGCTGAGGCGCGGCGGCTCCAGATCCTGGTGGCATGGCGCGATGCGCGCAGGCACATTAGAAGCAGCGGCATGACCGAGACCTTCGTCCCGCCCGACGCGACGTCTGACGGGCAGGCTGCGCCGAAGCGGCTGTTCATCAAGACCTACGGCTGCCAGATGAATGTCTATGACTCCGAGCGCATGGCCGATGTGTTGCGGCCGCTGGGCTATGCGGCGACGGACACGGCCGAGAGCGCGGATTTCGTCATCCTGAACACCTGCCACATTCGTGAAAAGGCGGCCGAGAAGATCTATTCCGAGCTCGGCAAGCTGCGGGAGTTGCGCGACACCCGCCTGGCCGCCGGTCAGCCGGGCCTGACGATCGCCGTCGCCGGCTGCGTCGCCCAGGCCGAGGGTGAAGAGATCATGCGGCGCCAGCCGGCGGTGGACATCGTCGTCGGCCCGCAGGCCTATCACCAGCTACCCGAACTGCTGACGCGCACGGCGCGGGCGCGGGGCGAGCGGATCGGGGCCGATTTCGCCCCCGTCGAAAAGTTTGACGCCCTGCCGAAGGCCCGCGGCGTGACCGGCCCGACGGCCTTCCTGACCGTGCAGGAAGGTTGCGACAAATTCTGCACCTTCTGCGTCGTGCCCTATACGCGCGGTGCCGAATGGTCTCGACCGGTCGCGGCGGTGCTGGCCGAGGCGCGCGAGCTGGCGGCGCGGGGCGTGCGCGAGGTCACCCTGCTGGGTCAGAACGTCAACGCCTATGACGGCGAGGGGCCGGCTGGCGGGCCCTCGACCCTCGCGCGGCTGGCGTATGCGCTGGCCGAGATCCCCGGCCTGGACCGCATCCGCTATACGACCAGCCATCCGAACGACATGTCCGACGACCTGATCGCCGCCCATGGCGAACTCGACGCCCTGATGCCGTGGCTGCACCTGCCGGTGCAGTCGGGGTCGGATCGCGTCCTGCAGCTGATGAACCGAAAGCACGGGCGGACGAAATACCTCGCACTGATCGACCGCATCCGCACAGTCCGGCCCGACATGGCGCTGTCGGGCGATTTCATCGTCGGCTTCCCGGGTGAAACGGACGCCGATTTCGAGCAGACGATGGATGTGGTCCGGCGCGTCGGCTACGCCTCGGCTTTCGCCTTTGCCTATTCACCCCGGCCCGGAACGCCCGCCGCCACCATGGCGGGGCGCGTGCCGGCCGCGATCGCGCGTGAGCGTCTGCATGCGCTTCAGGCCCTGCTGGCCGGGCAGCAGCTGGCGTTCAACATGGACAAGGCCGGGCGGACGGTCGATGTCCTGTTCGAGAAGCCGGGCCGTCACGGACAGCAGGCCATCGGGCGCTCGCCCTGGCTTCAGTCGGTCCACGTCGACGACGCGGTTCATCTGATCGGCCGGATCGTTCCGGTGACGATTGAACGCGGCCAGCAGAATTCCCTGAAGGGCCGACTGACGGAAACCCACCGCCCCCGGGCCGCGACGCACCCTGCGCCGGGCATCAGGGCGCAAGAGAGCATTCATGGCGCGTGAGAGTGAGTTTCTGGCCCTGGGCGACGACGCCCTTCGTGCCGTCATCGGGCCGGGCAGCCGGCACCTGGCCCTGATCGAGGACCGCTTCAAGGTTCTGGTCGAGACCCCGGGGGGCGGCGTGTCGATCAACGGCTCGGCCCGCGACCGGGCGCAGGCGAAGCGGGTCATCGAGACCCTGGCCAATCGCGCCGAGACGGGCGCCGAAATCACCGAGGCCGACGTGCGCACCGCCCTGGGCGCGGCAACGGCCCAGCCGCGGGCAGGGCAGGGAAGTGTCGCCCCCGATGCCATCGCCCTGCCGGTCGGCCGGCGCGGGGCCATCGCCCCCAAGACGGCGGCCCAGGCCAACTATCTGTCGCTGCTGTCGCGCTGCGAACTGACCTTCGGAGTCGGTCCGGCGGGGACCGGCAAGACCTTCCTGGCGGCGGCCTACGGGGCCTCCCTGCTGCGCCGGGGACAGGTGGACCGGCTGGTCATCACCCGGCCGGCGGTCGAGGCGGGCGAGAAGCTGGGCTTCCTGCCGGGCGATCTGAACGAAAAGGTCGACCCCTATCTGGCCCCGATCTGGGAGGCGCTGAACGACATCCTCGGTCCCGATGACGTGCGCCGCCGGCGTGACAAGGGCGAGATCGAGGCCGCCCCCATTGCCTTCATGCGCGGCCGCACCCTGGCGCACGCCTTCATCATCGTCGACGAGGCCCAGAACACCTCGCGCCTGCAGATGAAGATGGTCCTGACCCGGCTGGGAGAGGGCGCGCGGATGGTGGTGACCGGTGACCCGTCGCAGGTCGATCTGCTGAACCCGCGCGACTCCGGCCTGAAGCACGCCCTGCGCATCCTCGAGGCGGTGAAGGGGGTCGGCGTGCAGCGGTTCGAGGCCCAGGACGTGGTGCGCCACGCCATGGTCGAACGGATTGTGCGCGCCTATGACGCCGACATGGCCGGCCGGCGCTCGCCCGCCGATCTTGAGGATCCGGACGCGTGATCGAGGTCGAGATCGAGGACGAGGCCTGGAGCGCCGCCCTTGCAGATGCGGGCACCGTGGTGGAACGCGCGGCGGTGGCCGCGCTCGGGACCGTCGAGGGGGATGTCGTCGTGCTGCTGACCGACGACGCGGCGGTTCGCGAACTCAACGCCCGCTTCCGCGACCGGGATCAGCCGACCAATGTGCTGTCCTTCCCCGCCGCTGCGATGACGATTCCGGGCCGGGACCCGCATCTGGGCGACCTCGTTCTGGCCTATGGCGTCTGCGCGGGTGAGGCGGCGGCGCAGGGCAAGACCCTCGCCGACCATCTGAGCCATCTGACCGTGCACGGTGTCCTGCATCTTCTCGGACGCGATCACATGGCCGAGGATGAGGCCGAGGCGATGGAGGCCGAGGAACGATCCATTCTTGCCAGCCTGGGCGTCGCCGACCCATACAGGCCCGATGACGGATCCCGCAGTGACGCTTGAGCATGACGGCCCCCGGGCGCGGCTGATCCTGCGGTTCGGCCGAATCGGTCTGGCCCTGGCGGCGGGCGCGGCGGCGGCGCTGGCCCATCCGCCGTTCGGCATCCTGCCGGGCCTGCTGGGCTATGCCCTGCTGATGTTCCTGTCCGAGCGGGCGACGCGCGTCCGCGGGGCCTTCTGGATGGGTTGGCTGGCGGGGTTCGCCTATTTCTTCATCAGCTGCTGGTGGGTCGCCGAGGCCTTCATGGTCAATCCGGAGCAGGCATGGATGGCCCCGTTCGCGGCCAGTCTGCTGCCGATCGGCCTGGGGCTGTTCTGGGGCACGGCGACGGCCCTGTATCGCTGGCTCATGCCCGAAGGCGTCAAACGGGTGCTGGTCTTCGCCGCCCTGTTCTGCCTGCTGGAATGGCTGCGGGGCCATGTGCTGACCGGTTTCCCCTGGAACCCCGCCGGGGCCAGCTGGAGGGCCGGGTCTGCGGGGTCGCAGTTCGCTGCCGTGGCCGGCGTCTATGGCCTCGGCTTCGTCACGGTGGCGGCTTCGGCGGCGTTCGGACCCCTGCTGGGGGCCGGCCCTCGCAAGACCCGCATCGGCGCGGCGGTTCTGGGGGCGCTGGCGCTCGCGGCCCTGGTGATCGGCGGAACGGTTCGCCTGTCGCAGGCGCGGCTCGAATTCACCGACACCGTGGTGCGTATCGTCCAGGCTGATGTGCCCCAGGAATCGAAATGGACCCCGGAGGCCTATCGCGGGATCGTCGATCGCTACGTCAACCTGACCGCCCGTCCCGGCGCGGTCGTGCCGGACCTGATCATCTGGCCCGAGGGGGCGCTGCCGGCCTCGGCCAATCAGGTGTTCGCGCCCGGCTCGCCTGACGCTGCGGCCATCGCCCGCGCCGTCCAGCCGGGCCAGAGCCTGATCATGGGGTTGGGGCGCGGCGTCCCCGATCCTGCGGCTCCCGAGGGCGGCCGCTACTACAACAGTCTGTTCGTGCTGACCGACGAGGGCACCGACGGCCTTCGCATCACCGCCACCTATGACAAATACCGGCTGGTGCCGTTCGGCGAGTATTTGCCGGCCGGCGGTTTGATGGGGGCGCTGGGCGTGCGCAGCCTGACCCATATGCCGAGCGATTTCAGCGCCGGTCCCCTGCCGGCACCGATCGATATTCCGGGCGCCCCGCGCGCCCAGCCGCTGATCTGCTACGAGAGCCTCTATCCGGGCTTCACGCCCGGTGCCTCGGGCCGACCGGGCTGGATCGTCAACATCTCGAACGACGCCTGGTTCGGGCGCACCTCGGGTCCGCTGCAGCATCTGAACCTGGCCAGTTATCGCGCCATCGAGACCGGCCTGCCGATCGTGCGCGCCACGCCTACGGGTGTGTCGGCCATGATCGATCCGTGGGGACGGGTCGTCGGGGACCAGCGTCTGGAGCCGGGCGAGAGTGGCGTTATCGACGCCCGCCTGCCCGAGCCGACCGGTGTGACGCCCTACGGTCGGTTCGGCGACCTTCTGTTCTGGCTGGCGGTGCTGGCCGGCCTCATGGTGGCGGTACCGTGGCGGCGACTCGTCCGGCGTGTGAGGCCGGTCTGAGGCGTCGACGACCTCCCTTTTCAGGCGAGTTTCCCGCGTCGCGCGAGGTCTGGAACCCGTTACGCAACCAGTGTTGTGCGTGGCATCGAAGTTTTTGCATTTTTTAATGACAGCGGCCAAAGCCGGGCGCATTCAGAATCAACGGTACCAACCGAAGGACGAGTCACGATGGCGAGAGGCAAGGGCGAAGACGGCCCTCATCCTGTGGATCGACATGTAGGTCGACGAGTATGCGAGAAGCGCCTGGCGCTTGGCTACAACCAGAGCGACCTCGGGCGCGCCCTTGGGCTGACCTTCCAGCAGATCCAGAAATACGAGAAGGGCGCCAACCGCGTGTCCGCCTCAAAGCTCTGGGACATTGCGCGGTTCTTCAAGGTCGATATCGGCTATTTCTTCGAGGGCCTTTCGGGTGCCCAGCTGGCCGGCGTGACCGAGGGTGGAGCGGCTTACGAGCACGATTTTCCGGCCACGCGCTACACCATCGAGATCAGCCGCCTTGCGCCCCAGCTGTCCAGCCGGCAGCAAAAGCTGGCGCTGGAACTGATGCGTGACATGGCCGACCGCAAGGAGACGGACGAGGCCTGACCCGTCCGCCGGTGCCTCACTGATCCGGGGCTGCCCGTCTCTGGCCGAAGGTCGGTGCACGATCCTTTTGTTCTGACCAGTAAGCCGCGCCATCCCGCGGTTTGAACATCGTCTTGGGTACGCCGTCGCGTGACACCACGGCGAAGGTGTTGGTCGAGGCCTGATACAGCAGGACGTCGCCGTTGGGCCGCTCGACCCGGTCGGTGCCGGCCGGGGGGCGGGCGGTGAAGGCCTGGACCTTGGCCAGATAGTCCTGCGGCGTGCGCGATCCGAAGTCGGACCCGTTGCGCTCAAACAGACGCGTTATCTTGGCGTCGACCGTCTCGCGGCGATTGCCGGTCAGCACGGGCCGCGCCTGCTCAGCCTCGACAGGAGACGCCGCGGCCGCCGTCGGCGCGCCGCCTGCGGCTGTCAGGACCGCGCCCGCGCCCTCCGTCGCACGGTCGCGCGTCTCGACCGCGCTATCCCCGTTACCGCAGGCCGACCCGCCCAAAAGGATGATCGCCGCGCCCGCACTCCAGAGCCTGGAGACCATTGAATCCTCCCATGGTTGAAAAGTCCCGCGATCACCATAACCACAGGTCTCTTGTTCTGGCAATGTTCCGATTCGTGTCCCGATCTCTCGACGGCGGGAGGCGGGATGGCTAGATGAGCCGCATGACCCACGCCGCCCTGTCCGGACGCAAGATCCTGCTCATCGTCGGCGGTGGCATCGCCGCCTACAAGGCGCTGGAGCTGGTACGCCTGCTGAAGAAGGCGGGCACCGAGGTCCGGGCGGTGCTGACGGGCGCGGGGGCCGAGTTCGTCACACCGCTGTCGCTGGCCGCCCTGACCGGCCATCCGGTGCGCCAGACCCTGTTCATGCCCGAGGACGAGACGGCCATGGGCCACATCGAGCTGTCGCGCTGGGCCGATCTGGTGGTGGTCGCTCCGGCGACGGCGGGGCTGATCGCAAAGGCCGCCAACGGGCTGGCCGATGACCTGGCCTCGACCACCTTGCTGGCCACGGACAAGCGGGTCCTGCTGGCCCCGGCCATGAATGTGCGGATGTGGCTGCATCCGGCGGTGCAGGCCAATATGGAGCGGCTCAAGGGGTTTGACGGCTTCCACGGCGTGGCCGTGGTCGGCCCTGATGAGGGCGAAATGGCCTGCGGCGAGTTCGGCCCGGGCCGGATGGCCGAGCCGGCGGCGATCCTCGGTGCGATCGAGGGCTTGCTCGAGGGGCCGGATGGCCGCCCACTGGCCGGTCGGAAAGCGGTTGTGACGGCCGGGCCGACGTTTGAGCCGATCGACCCCGTGCGCGGCCTGACCAACCGCTCCAGCGGCAAACAGGGCTATGCGATCGCCGAGGCGCTGGCCCGGCTGGGCGCGCAGGTGACGCTGGTCTCCGGTCCGGTCGCCCTGCCGGCCCCGGTGGGCGTGGAACGGGTGTGGATCGAGACGGCGCGCGAGATGAAGGCCGCGGTTGAAGCCCGGTTGCCGGCCGATATCGCAGTGATGAGCGCCGCCGTGGCCGACTGGCGCGTCGACGGTGTGGCCTCGGGCAAGATCAAGAAGGCCCCGGGCGGTCCGCCCTCCCTGTCCCTGATCGAAAACCCCGACATCCTCGCCAGCGTTTCGGCCCCCGGCAAGCGGCGCCCCGGACTGGTCGTCGGCTTCGCGGCCGAAACCGCAGACCTTGAAGCCAATGCCCGGAGCAAGCTGTCGCGCAAGGGCTGCGACTGGATTGTCGGCAATGACGTGTCCGACGACGTGTTCGGTGCCGACGGCAATGCGGTGACCCTGTTCACCCGTGACGGTTCGGCAGAGCGTTGGCCGCGCCAGCCCAAGGCCGAGGTGGCGCGAAAGCTGGCCGCCAGAATCGCCGACCATTTCAAAGCCTGAGAGCCCTCCCGCATGACCACCGTCCGCGTCGAACGCCTTGCCCATGCCGACGGCCTGCTCCTGCCGGCCTATGAGACCGGCGGTTCGGCCGGGATGGACCTGAGGGCGGCCCTCGCCGAAGAGGTGCCGTTGACGCTGGCCCCGGGGGCCCGCGCCCTCGTTCCCACGGGCCTGAGGATCGCGCTGGAGCCGGGGTATGAGGCCCAGGTGAGGCCCCGCTCGGGTCTGGCACTGAAGCACGGCCTGACCTGCCTGAACGCGCCGGGCACCATCGACAGCGACTACCGTGGTGAGGTCGGCGTCATCCTGATCAACCATGGACAGGAGCCGTTTGTGATCCGCCGCGGCGACCGCATCGCCCAGCTGGTTATCGCCAGATACGAACAGGCGACCCTGGTCGAGGTCGAGGCGGTGGACGAAACGGCCCGCGGCACGGGCGGTTTCGGCTCGACCGGACAATAAGCGGAGCCATTCAACGCGACCGGCGTTAACCCTGCTTCCGGCTAGGCTTGGCCGTATCAAGGAGGTCGGCGTTATGGAGTCCCTGTTCGATTCGGTCGGTGCGTTTCTGACCGGCCTGTTTGGCCTCGCCCAGGGCGGGTTCGACACCATCAATCAGGTCACGGGCCTGGTCATTGCGGTCATCGCCACCTTCATGATGCCCGCCTGGAGCCGGCTTTGGTCCACCTCGCTGGGGGCCGCCCTCGTCTTCATCCTCGTGGGCCTGTTGCGTCCACTGCTGGACGGCGGAGTCTTTGTGATGCCGCCGCTGCTCACCCTCGCCTTCTGGATGACCGTTCTGGCGCTGTTCCTCGGCTTTGCGGTGGTGATCGCGGTGATGTTCTTCATCAAGTCGCTGTTCGTCGGCCGCGGCCATGGTCACAGCCGGCACGCGCACTAGAAATCGTTCCTTCTCCAAATGGGAGAAGGTTCTCCTAGGCCTGCCGGAACCCCAGCACGTCCTGCATGTCGTAGAGCCCCGGCTTGCGGCTGCGGACCCAGGCGGCGGCTGCGACGGCCCCGCGTGCGAACAGGGATCGGTCGATGGCCGAATGGCTGAGCGTCAGGGTCTCGTCTTCCGAAGCGAACAGGACCGTGTGCTCGCCGATGATGCCGCCGGCCCGCAGCGAGGCAAACCCGATCCTGCCCGGCTCGCGCTCGCCGGTGATGCCGTCGTAAGGAGTCGTGCGTACATCGGCCAGGTCCTCGCCCCGGCCGTTGGCGGCGGCCTCGCCCAGCATCAGGGCGGTGCCCGAGGGCGCGTCGGCCTTCCGGCGGTGATGGGCTTCCAGCACCTCGATGTCCCAGTCGCGCGGGTCCAGCCGCTGGGCTGCGTGTTCGACCAGGCCGATCAGGATGTTGACGCCCAGGGAGAAATTGCCGCTGCGGACGATGGCGATCTTCTCCGCCGCCGCGTGGATGTCCGTCTCCTGTTCGGGCGTCAGGCCGGTCGAGCCGATCACCAGGGCCGGGCCGCCCCGCGCGGCGCAGGTCCTGGCCAGTTCGACGGAGGCGTCCGGCGTGGAGAAGTCGATGATCACGTCGCACAGTGACAGGTCGGGTGTCTCGCCACGGTCGAAACGGGCCGCGACCACCACGTCCTCGCGCGCGTCCAGAACGGTCGAGACCGCCCGGCCCATACGGCCGCGGGCCCCGGAGATGCCGGCGTGGAAGATGGCGCTCAACTCGGACCCCTGTCAGTTCGCGGACAGTGTGACGGCATTCGCAGACGCCGTCATCTTCCGGATGCCGGACTCTACTGCGGCCCGTCCGCGCCCAGGATGTCGGCCCAGAAGCGTTTGGCCTTGCCGGCGAAGGACGAATTGCGCGGCGTCTGGCTTTCGCCCAGCGAGGCGGCCAGCTCCTGGAGCAATTCCTTCTGGTGCGGTGTCAGCTCGGTCGGGGTCTCGACGAACAGTTCGACCACCAGATCGCCGCGGTTCTTGCCGTTCAGATGCGGCATGCCCTTGCCCTTGATCCGCACGGTCTTGCCGGTCTGGGAGCCTGCGGGGACGGTGACCGGGGCCTTGCAGCGGCCGTCGCAGGCCTCGGACGTCAGGCAGGGGGCGTCGACCTCACCGCCGAGGGCGGCCGTGGTCATGGCCACCGGGACGGTGACCAGAAGGTCGAGGTTGTCGCGCTCGAACAGTTCGTGCGGGGTCACCGACAGGAAGACGTACAGGTCGCCGCGCGGGCCGCCGCGCGTGCCCGCGTCGCCTTCGCCCGACAGGCGGATGCGCGAGCCGTCGTCGACCCCGGCGGGGACTTTCAGCTGAAGTTTGCGATTCTTGCGCACCTGTCCGTGGCCCGCACAGGTGGTGCAGGGCTCGGCGATCATCTGGCCCTGGCCGCCGCAGCGGGGGCAGGTCCGCTCGACCTGGAAGAAGCCGTTGGCCGACCGGACCCGGCCCGCGCCCTGGCAGGTGGAGCAAGTCGTCGGTTTGGTGCCCGGCTTGGCCCCCGAGCCTTCGCAGGTCTCGCAGGTGGCCGTGGTCGGGATGGCGATCTCGACATCGGCGCCCTTGTAGGCCTGCTCCAGCGTGATCTCGAGGTCGTAGCGCAGGTCCGAGCCGCGGCGCGGGCCGTGCTGGCGGGCCCCGCCGCCGCCCCGTCCGCCGAAGACGTCGCCGAAGGCGTCGCCGAAGACCTGGGAAAAGATGTCGTTGACGTCGGTAAAGCCCTGGCCCTGGCCGCCAAATCCGCCGCCGCCGCCATTGACCCCGGCGTGACCGAAGCGGTCGTAGGCCGCGCGCTTCTGGTCGTCCGAGAGCACGGAATAGGCTTCGGAAATTTCCTTGAACCGGGCCATGGACTCGTCACACCCGCCGTTCCGGTCAGGGTGGTGCTGCATGGCCAGCTTGCGATAGGCCACCTTCAAGCCGGCGGCGTCGATGGTCCGTTCGACCTCGAGAACTTCGTAATAGTCACGCGTCGCCATCAGGCGTTCGTCCTCTTACCCGTGCCGATGGTCCACACCTCTTGCCGGGCGGCGACCAGAACGGCTGACCGGGCTGACATGGGCGCCCGGCGAAATGATGCAAGTTTCATGAAACGGCTTCGCCGGCCTCAGAGCAAGCAGACCGTGACGGAGCCTCCCTCTCACTGAGGGGGAGGCTCCGTTGGCTATCAGGCGCTCTTCTTGTCGTCGTCGGCGTCCGGCGAGACTTCCTCGAACTCGGCGTCGACCACGCCGTCGTCGGCGGGGGCGTCGGCCGCATCGCCGTCGCCGGCACCCTGCTGCGAGGCATACATGGCCTCACCCAGCTTCATCGAGGCCTGGACCAGGGTGTTGGTCTTGGTCCGGATGTCTTCCGGATCCGTGCCGTCCTTGGCGGTCTTCAGCTCGGCCAGGGCAGTTTCGATCGCGGCCTTCTCATCGGCCCCGACCTTGTCGCCGTGTTCGGCCATCGCCTTTTCGGTCGAGTGGATCAGGCTGTCGGCGGCGTTGACCGCCTCGACCATTTCCTTCTTGGCCTTGTCGGAGGCCGCATTGGCCTCGGCTTCCTTGACCATCTTGTCGATGTCGGCGTCCGACAGGCCGCCGTTGGCCTGGATGCGGATCGACTGTTCCTTGTTGGTCGCCTTGTCCTTGGCGGTCACGTGGACGATGCCGTTGGCGTCGATGTCGAAGGCGACCTCGATCTGCGGCATGCCGCGCGGCGAGGGCGGAATGCCCATCAGGTCGAACTGGCCCAGCACCTTGTTGTCCGCCGCCATCGGGCGCTCGCCCTGGAAGACCCGGATGGTCACGGCCGACTGGTTGTCGTCGGCGGTCGAGAAGACCTGGCTCTTCTTGGTCGGGATGGTGGTGTTGCGTTCGATCAGCGGGGTGAAGACGCCGCCCAGGGTCTCGATGCCCAGGGTCAGAGGGGTCACGTCCAGCAGCAGCACGTCCTTGACGTCGCCCTGCAGCACGCCTGCCTGCACCGCGGCGCCGAGGGCCACGACTTCATCGGGGTTGACGCCCTTGTGCGGCTCCTTGCCGAAGAATTTCTTCACGGCTTCCTGGACCATCGGCATGCGCGTCATGCCGCCGACCAGAACCACCTCGTCGATGTCCGACGCCTTCATGCCCGCGTCCTTCAGCGCCTTGGCGCAGGGCTCGATGGTGCGCTGGACCAGGTCATCGACCAGGGCTTCCAGCTTGGCACGGGACAGTTTGATGTTCAGGTGCAGCGGGCCCGAGGCATTCATGGTGATGAAGGGCAGATTGACCTCGTACTGGGTCGTGGAGCTGAGCTCCTTCTTGGCCTTTTCGGCCTCTTCCTTCAGGCGCTGCAGGGCCAGCTTGTCCGAGCGCAGGTCGACGCCCTGCTCCTTCTTGAACTCGTCGGCCAGATAGTCGACCAGGCGCAGGTCGAAGTCCTCGCCGCCCAGGAAGGTGTCGCCATTGGTCGACTTCACCTCGAAGACGCCGTCGCCGATCTCGAGGATCGAGACGTCGAACGTGCCGCCGCCGAGGTCATAGACGGCGATCTTCTGGCCGTCGTTCTTGTCCAGGCCATAGGCCAGGGCCGCCGCGGTCGGTTCGTTGATGATGCGCAGGACCTCGAGACCGGCGATCTTGCCGGCGTCCTTGGTCGCCTGACGCTGGGCGTCGTTGAAATAGGCCGGCACGGTGATGACCGCCTGGGTCACGGTCTCGCCGAGGTAGGCCTCAGCGGCCTCCTTCATCTTGCCGAGGGTGAAGGCCGAAATCTGCTGGGGCGAATAGTCCTTGCCGTTGGCGCGCACCCAGGCGTCGCCGGTCGGGCCCTTGACGATGTCATAAGGGACCATCTTCTTGTCCTTGGCGACCACGGGGTCGTCGAACGAGCGGCCGATCAGGCGCTTGATGGCGAAGAAGGTGTTGGTGGGGTTGGTCACGGCCTGGCGGCGCGCCGGCTGACCCACCAGGGTCTCGCCGCCGTCCTGGATGGCGATGACGGAGGGCGTGGTGCGGTTGCCCTCGGCGTTTTCGATGACCTTGGG
This sequence comes from Caulobacteraceae bacterium, assembly GCA_965284375.1. Taxonomy (GTDB): domain Bacteria; phylum Pseudomonadota; class Alphaproteobacteria; order Caulobacterales; family Caulobacteraceae; genus Brevundimonas. The sequence goes on along the minus strand of OZ260074.1, from coordinate 2,592,543 downwards.
GTTCTTGCCGTCCATGACGGCCACGCACGAGTTGGTGGTGCCCAGGTCGATACCGATGATCTTGGCCATGTGTAGGTCTTTCACTCCATTTCAGCGGGCGGTGCGGCGGCCTTTTAAAGCGAAGCGCCGCGCGTGACCGCCCCCGGTGTCAGGGTCTTTGGTCGGTTGGTACGGTTCCGGCCCCAAAGCCCCACGATGTGCGGGGTTTTACGGCGGTTGTGGCCGATATGGGAAACGCCCCCGGGCCTGCAAGTCCCAAACGCCTTGAGGAAAAGATTCGCTGCTGAATCTGCAGGGGTGATTTCGCCGAACATTGGTGTACTAATTGCAGCGTTAACCGGCCTCAGGGGGGCTGGTCTCCGGGGAGAAACCGAATGAACGTTCACAAGACCATCGCCCGTGCCGCCCTCGTTATCGCGGCCCTGGCATCGACCGCAGCGGCCGCCGCCACCACAGCGACACCCGAACGGTCTGTCGCTGTCGCACCTGCCACCGTCAGCGCGCCGGTGCAGTCCCGCGACGGCCAGAACCGTCGCGTGCGTATCCACAACAGCACCGGCTGGACCATGCTGCGCTTCTATGCGTCGAACGTCCGCACCAGCGACTGGGAAGAGGATATCCTCGGCGATGACGTGCTGGCCAATAACGACAGCATCGTCATGAACATCGACGACGGGACGGGTGCCTGCCTGTTCGACTTCAAGGCCGAGTTCACCAACGGTCAGAGCCTGATCCGCAACAATATCAACGTGTGCGAGATCGCGGACTACTACTACACGCGTTGATCGGCGTGCTTCAGATCAGCGCGCCCGCGCCTGGCGTGACTTGAGTGCGCGGGGGCGGCACCCAAATAGACCGGATGTCCGCGCGCGCCGAGATTGATACGGGAATGGAGGGCTTCCGGTTCTGGCCGGGAGCCCTTTCCATGTCCGAACAGGCCGATCTGCTGGCCGAGGTCCTGGCGGCCGAGGGGGCGGCACCCTTCTATCGGCCGATGACGCCGGGGGGGCGGCCATTCTCGGTGCGGATGACCAGTCTGGGGCCACTGGGCTGGGTGTCCGATCGGTCGGGATATCGGTACCAGACGACCCATCCGGTTACCGGGTCGGGCTGGCCAGCGATTCCGGGCCTTCTGCTCGAGTTGTGGCGAGACCTGACGGGTGCCGACCAGCCGCCGGACGCCTGTCTGGTCAATCTGTACCGTGAGGGCGCGAAGATGGGCCTGCATCAGGACCGCGACGAGGCGGATCTGACGGCCCCGGTGCTCTCGGTCTCGCTCGGCGATGCGGCGGTGTTCCGGATCGGGGCGGCGGAGGGCGGGCCGACCCGGTCGCTGAAACTGTCTTCGGGCGACGTCTGCGCCCTGACGGGGCCGGCGCGGCTGGCGCGACACGGTATCGACCGGGTGATCGCCGGGTCCTCAAGCCTCGTGCCTGGCGGCGGGCGCATCAATCTGACCCTGCGGCGAGCCGCGCCAGCTTCACAGCAATCGTGAATGGACGCCTCCAGGGCGCCGGGCCAATATCTCGCCTTTTCCAGCCGGAGCCTGCCGTGACCGATCTGATCCGACCTGAAGGCCCCGAGGCCGACGACTTCCGTTTCAGCCGCCGCGCCCTGGCGACCGGCGTGGTGGGCGGCCTGGCCTTCGTCGGTTACGCTCCGGCGGCCCTCGCGCGGCAGGCGGCCCCGGTCACCACCGACGACAGCGGCCTGACCATCCAGCAGACGACCTATCCCGCGCCGGACGGGTTCGCCCTGCCGGCCTATGTCGCCCGCCCGAACGGGGAAGGGCCCTTCCCCGTGGTGGTGGTGGTGTCCGAGATTTTCGGCGTCCATGAATACATCCGCGACGTCTGCCGCCGGCTGGCCAAGGCGGGCTATGCCGCCATCGCACCGGCCTTCTTCATGCGGGTCGAGGATCCGGCGCCGCTCGCGGACATGGCGCGGATCCAGCAGATCGTCGCTGCGGCGAACTATGAGCAGGTGATGGGCGACATTGCCGCCACCCTCGACTGGGCCAGTTCACAGCTCTGGGCCAATGCCGACAAGGTCGGCATCACCGGCTGGTGCTGGGGCGGCAAGGTGGTGTGGCAGGCGGCGGCCCGCTTTGCCGCCATCGACGCCGGGGTCGCCTGGTATGGGCGTCTCGCCCCCGCGGCCACTGCCACGCCGGAACAGGCGGCCGGCGGCCAGCCCTGGCCCGTCGATCTCGCCGACGACCTCAAGGCACCCGTACTGGGTCTCTATGGCGAGGCCGATCGGGGCATTCCGCTGGACAGCGTCGAGGCGATGCGCGCGGCCCTGCAACGGGCCGGCCAGACGCAGAGCCGCATCGACGTCTATCCGGCCGCGCCGCATGGCTTCCATGCCGACTATCGCGACAGCTACCGCGCCGCAGACGCCGCGGACGGCTGGGCCAAGCTTCTGGCCCTGTTCGAGGCCCGGTTGAAGTAGCGAAAAACGCCGGTGAGCAGGAGGCGAGCCAAAAGCGGCGCTCACCCCTTGCTCATGTTTCACACCGCCATCCGGCCTCAGGCCTTGCCGTCGAAATTCCCGCCGGTCGCGCCCGTGGCGGCATAGGCCGCGTTGCCGGCGGCAGCACCGGAGCCCTTGGCGGCGACCACGACCATGGCCGGGCGCACCGTCCGACCGAACAGGGCGTAGCCGGGCTGGAGCGTCTGGATCACCTGTCCGCCCTGAACGCTGTCGGACGGCTGCTCCATCATGGCCTGATGCAGGTGGGGATCGAAGGCCTCGCCCGGCTCGGGCGCGACACGCTTGAGGTGGTTGGTCTCGAAGGCCTGGAGCAGCGACTTCTGTGTCAGCTCCAGCCCGGTGACGAGTCCGGCCTCGCCCGCATCGGCGTCTTTCGGCGCGGCCTGCAGCGCGCGTTCCAGATTGTCGGCCACGCCCAGCAGGTCGCGGGCGAACTTCTGGATCGCATAGGCGCGGGCGTCGTTGTTCGACAGCTCGGCCCGCTTTTTCGTGTTTTCGGCCTCGGCGACGGCCCGCAGCGCGCGGTCCTTCCACTGGTCGCGCTCGGCGATCAGGGCGTCGATGGGCCCGAGCCCGTCGTCAAGACCGGCCTCGGCATTGGCCTCGGCCTCCGCGATGTCGGCGGCCAGTTCCTCGGAATCCGGGAAGTCGTCGTGTGTCTGGTTCAAGTCTCTTGTCCGTCCAGTATTCGCCCCAACACCCGGGCGGTATAGTCCACCAACGGAATGATGCGGGCATAGTTCAGTCTCGCGGGTCCGATCACGCCGATGGCACCCAGGACCCGCTGCCGTCCGGTCATATAGGGCGCTGCGATCACGGCGGAACCCGAAAGCGAGAACAACCGCGTTTCTGCGCCGATAAAGATGCGAACACCCTGGGCGGTCGACACCCCGTCGAGCAGGCCGATCAGCTGTTCCTTCTGCTCCAGGTCGTCGAACAGGGTGCGGACCTTTTCCAGATCCTCGGCCGTCTCGCGGTCGTGCAGCAGATTGGCGCGGCCGCGCACGATCAGCGACCGCTCGCGTTCGGCCCCGCCCGACCAGGCAGCCATGCCGTCCTCGACCAGTCGGGCTGCGGCGGCGTTCAGCTCGCGTCGGGCGGCGTCCAGCTCGGTGCGCATCTCGGTGCGCGCCTCGTGCAGCGGGCGGCCCTTGAGGCGGGCATTGAGGAAGTTGGAGGCCTCGGTCAGGGTCGAGGGGGTGACGCCCGCCTTCAGCGGCATCAGCCGGTTCTCGACCGAGCCGTCGTCGCCGACCAGCACGGCCAGCGCCTGATCGTGGCCGAGGGCGACGAACTCCACGTGTTTGACGCCCGCCTCGCGGATCGGGCTGGCGACGATGCTGGCACCCCCGGCAAGGCCCGACAGCAGGGACGACGCCTCGTTCAGTGCCTCATCGAAGCTGCGGCCCCCATTCTTGCCGGAACTGGCGGCCAGCCGGGCGTCGATCTCGCGCCGTTCCTCCGCCCCGATGTCGCCGATCTCCAGCAGGCCGTCGACGAACAGGCGCAGGCCCGCATGGGTGGGGATACGGCCCGCCGAGGTGTGGGGCGCGCCCAGCAGGCCCGCCAGGGTCAAATCCTGCATGGTGTTGCGGATCGAGGCGGGCGACAGCGACACGCCGGTCATCGACAGGGTGCGCGAGCCGACGGGGTCGCCGGTCTCCAGATAGGATTCGACGATGCGGCGGAAGATGTCGCGGGCGCGCTGGTCGAGGCCGGTCAGGCTGCCGGTCTCCATCGCCGTCGAGGTCAGCAGTGTGGGCTTCATCGCCGGGCCTTGCCATTCCGGCAGCGCACAGGTCCTGCGTCCGACGGGCGGTTGTGGAGGCTGGCCGAAGATGCGGGGGACAGGGTCACGGTTTCAGGATAAGCACCGCCGCTGCCGCTTCCAAGGAATACCTCCATGCGCCCCTCCGAACGTACGCCCGAACAGCTTCGCACCGTCACGCTCGAGACCGGGGTGAACCGCTACGCCGAGGGTTCGTGCCTCGTGACGTTCGGTCATACCAAGGTGCTGGTGACGGCCTCGGTCGAGGAGAATGTCCCCGGCTGGATGCGCGGCAAGGGTGCGGGCTGGGTCACGGCGGAATACGGCATGTTGCCGCGCGCCACCCACACGCGCGGCCGCCGCGAGGCCGCCAGTGGCAAGCAGACGGGCCGGACGCAGGAAATCCAGCGTCTTATCGGCCGCTCGATGCGGGCGGTCGTGGACATGAAGCTGCTGGGCGAGCGGCAGGTGGTGCTGGACTGCGACGTCATCCAGGCCGACGGCGGCACCCGGACCGCGGCCATCACCGGCGCCTGGGTCGCGATGGCTTCGGCCTTCGACTATCTGCGCGCCGAGGGTGTGCTCAAGACCGACCCCATCCTCGATCAGGTCGCGGCCGTCTCGTGCGGTGTGTGCAACGACCTGCCGGTGCTGGACCTCGACTATGAGGAGGACTCCACCGCCGAGGCCGATTCCAACTTCGTCCTGACCGGTGCGGGCGCGATCGTCGAGATCCAGGCCACCGGCGAGAAGCGCGGTTTCTCGCGCGGCGAGTTCGACCGGCTGTTCCAGCTGGCCGAAGGCGGCTGCGCCGAGCTGTTCGCCCTGCAGCGGGCGGCCCTGGGGCGCTGAGGGCGTTTTGGGGTTGGGGGCAACCGTGCCTATGGTGCGGATCCTCGTGACTGATCGGAGTGTCTGATGCGCCGGACCGTCCTCGCCCTTGCTGCCATCACCCTGATGATCGGCGGCTGCCAGCAGCCTGCCGCGACTCCGGCCGCCGAGCCGGCCGCCGCGGACGCGCCGCCCCCGGAGATGCCGGTGGACGCCCCGCCGCAGGAGGAGGTCGCGCCGGTCCAGACCCCTGTTGGGGCACCGGTCTCCTGTCTGAACGACATCGGGGCCGAGGCCGCGCAGCGGCTGGTCCAGCGTTGCATCGCCGTCAGCCCCGCAACCCACCCGCCGTGCCATGAGTCCAATCCCTGTGAGCTGATCCAGGGCGAGATCGACCGGTCGTGTGAAATGTATGCGCCGGGCGAGGCCAGGCCGGCGGAATGCGCGGCCTGAGGCGGGTCGGCCGGGCTTAATCGTTTTCCAATGGTGTTCCAGCATACTGGTTGGCCATGACGCCTGTCCAGACTCCGACTGATCTGCGCGCCCTCACCGGCTTGCGCTTCCTCGCCGCCCTCTGGGTGGTGCTCTATACGGCCTGGCCGCATCTGGATGTCAGCTGGGTTCCCGTGGCTGTGACCAGGGGATATCTGGGCGTCGAGGTCTTTTTCGTCCTGTCAGGGTTCATCCTCAGCCACGTCTATCTCGAGGCGGCGGGACAGAAGCGATATTCGTACGGCGGCTTCCTGTGGGCGCGGATCGCCCGGGTCTATCCGCTGCATCTGGTCACCCTGTTCGGCATGGTCGCCCTGGGCGTCGCCGGAACGGCTGCCGGGCTCAGCATCGACGGCAGCCTGACCGACTGGCGGGCCCTGCCGGCGCATCTGACTATGACCCACGCCTGGGGTCTGGCCTCGACCTCGGCTTTCAATCACCCTTCCTGGTCGATCTCGGCCGAGTGGTTCGCCTATCTGACCTTCCCGGCCTGGGCCTTTGTGGCCTGGCGGATGCGCGAACGGCCGCTGCTGGCCGTTGTCGGAGCCGTCGGGCTGGCGCTGGGCATCTACGCCGCATTCCAGCCGCTGGCCGGCTTCTCGCTGACGGAGGCGACCTTCCGCTGGGGCGCGCTCAGGATCGTGCCGTGTTTCGCCCTCGGCTGTGCGCTTTATCTTGTCCATCGCCGCGCTCCGATCCCCTGTGCGGGGCCGGTTGCCCTGATCAGTGGTCTGGCCCTGCTGACCAGCGCCTCTCTGGGCCTGTGGGATCCGGTCACGGTCCTGCTGGCGGGCGGGTTGATCCTGGGTCTGGGCTCTCTGGACAACGCCCGCGCGGGCCTGCTGGGATCGAGAGTCAGCGTCTATCTCGGCGAGATCAGCTATTCGATCTACATGGTCTGCGCGCCGGTCCTGCTGGTCATGACCAATGTCGCGGCGCGGCTGACGGGGGCCGGGGACAAGCAGTTTCACATCATTGTGTGGCTGGGGATCGTGGCGGCGATTCCGGTCGCGGCGATAGCGACCTATCACCTAGTGGAACGCCCGTGCCGCAAGGCTTTGAGGGGATTCGCCGATCAGCGCCGGGCGCGGTCAACCGCGACAAAGACGCACACCGACTCGCCTGAAAGGGTTCTTCAACCCTCGGAAACTATCGTCTAAGGCTTGGTCTTCGACCGGTCGGGACACACACCAGTATGATCAAACGGCTCACAGCCGCTGCGGTTGCAGCGACAATCGGATTTTCTGCGCTGGGCTATGCGCCCGTCGCGAAGGCCGATGAGCCCTACTGGCAGTGCGTGACCTTCGCCCGCATGTTTTCGGGCATCAACATCTTCGGCGACGCCCTGACCTGGTGGAACCAGGCCCAGGGCAGGTTCCGCACCGGCGGACGCCCCGAGACCGGCGCGGTTCTCGCCTTTCAGCCCAGCGGCCGAATGACTCGCGGCCATGTCGCCGTCGTGTCCGACATCCTGACCGACCGCGTCATCCGCGTGACCCACGCCAACTGGGGCGGCAGCCGCGGCCGGGTCGAGGAAAACGTCACCGTGGTGGACGTTTCGCCCTCGGGTGATTGGAGCGCGGTCAAGGTCTGGTACAACCCGATCCATGATCTGGGCACCTCCGTCTATCCGACCTACGGCTTCATCTACAAAGCGCCGGCCGGCCGCTCCGTCGAGGGGCTGCTCATGGCCTCGGCCGACAGCCCTTCGGGCCAGCCCTGACCTTCGCATAAGTTACGGACGTCCGGCATGATCCGCGTCTTTTGCGCGGGCCGGTCCACCTGCGAGCAGCCGACTACGGACGCGGCCGCCTGGGTGATGCCGCCGGACGCCGTCTGGATCGACCTCATCAAGCCCACCCGCGAGGAAGAGGTGGCCGTTGAAAACGCCCTCGGCCTCGCCGTGCCGACGCGAGAGGAAATGGCCGAGCTGGAGGCCTCCAGCCGTGTCTATCGCGAGAACGGCGCGACCTATGCGACGGCGGACCTCATCAGCCGCGGCGATGAAGAGATTCCGGGCGTCGAACCCGTCACCTTTGTGCTTACCGAGGGCCCACTGGTGACCATCCGCTATTTCGATCCCAAGCCTTTCGCCCTGATGATCGAGAAGCTGGAGCGTGAGCCGCAGCGCTGCCCTACGGGGACGGACATCTTCCTGCACCTGATGGAGACGGTTGTGGACCGGGCGTCCGACATCCTGTCGCGAAACGTCGGCCGGGTGGAGGGTATCGCCGGCCACGTCTTCTCCGGCGGCAAGACGGTCGGGTTCGAAAAACTCATCACAAAGCTGGGCCAGGCCCAGATCGCCAATGCCCGGATCGAGCAGAGTCTGGCCGGTCTGACCCGCATCTTCGCCTTTGTCGGCGTCGACGACCGGATGCACCAGCCCGAAGCCCATGCCCACCTGCGCTCCTTGTCCCGCGACGCCGAAAGCCTGTCGGCGCACAATCACGCCGTTGCCGCCTCGATCAATTTCCAGCTGTCGGCGGCGTTGGGCCTGATCAACATCGAACAGTCGTCGATCATCAAGATCTTCTCGGTGGCGGCGGTGGCCTTCCTTCCGCCGACGCTGATCGCCTCGATCTACGGCATGAATTTCCACAGCATGCCGGAGCTGTCGCAGCCGTGGGGCTATCCGGTTGCCGTCGCGGCCATGGTGGTCTCCGCCCTGTTGCCGCTCGCCTGGTTCAAGAAGAAGGGCTGGCTATAGCGCCGCCGGCCTTGACCCCGCCCGCCCGTCCGCGCTTTTTGTGCGGATAATCCGGAGACCGTCCCATGCGTCTTATCGCTCTCGCCGCCGCCTCGGTCGCATGTCTGTCAGCCTGCTCGCAGCCCGAGACGGTTCCGGCCCCGCCGCCCGCCCCCGAACCGGCGACGATCCTGGCCGGCGTCGATCTGACGAAACCGGTCCGCGCCCTGGGCACGGAGCCTTTCTGGGGCGTCGAACTGACCGGTACCGAGATCATCTATTCGGGCGTCGACCGGCCGGAACAGCGCGCGCCCCAGCCTAAGGCAGTCATCCAGGGCACCACCGTGACCCTCGCGGGCACGACCGCCGGAGGGACGGCCATCAGCGTGATGCTGGCGGCCACGGAATGCTCGGACGGCATGAGTGACCGCACCTATCCGCTCTCGGCCATCGTCAAGGTCGGTGACGAGACCCTAACCGGCTGCGCCGCCTCTTCGGCCGCCATCCTGTCCAGCGGCGAGAGCGGCCCGGTCGCCGAACCGGCTCAGCCGGCCGTGTAGTCTCGCAACGTCCGCATCGCCCCCAGACGCGCGAAGGCGATCGTCAGGGCCTTGCGGCGCGCGGGTGCCAGGGGCGACGACGGCGCGTCGCGCACCAAGGCACCGCCAAAACCGTCGGCGACGATCAGGCCGGGGTGGTCCGGCAGGATGTCCGACGGAAATTCGGGTGCCACCGCGAAATAGAAGGCGTCGCAGAAGGGGCCGTACTCGCCCCATTTGCGGTCGACCCGATAGTCCTCGATCCCCGACTTCACCTCGCAGATGACGATGTCGCCGCGGGGTCCGATGGCCATGACGTCGGCACGGCGGCCGTTGGGCAGGCCCACTTCCAGCAGGGGGGCATACCCCATGTCGACCATCAGCCGGGCCGCGCCGCGTGTCACCGACAGGGTCGTTCCGGGGCGGCTGAAAACCAGGTCGATGGACACGGCGGCGGCGGGCATGGCCGACTTATGTTCCGCTTGTGTTCCGATTTCAAGCCGGACGGTGTCGCGCGTCAGCGACCGGTGTGGACGACGGTTGCGGTATCCAGGCCGAGGGCGCGGGCGCGCGACAGCAGTCGGGTCCGCTCGCCTTCCGACGGGCTCTGGTTGCGATGCCAGACCCACCAGTCGGACTTGTCCGGCAGCGCCATGACGGCCCAGCTGTAGTCGGGCGCATGGTCCCAGACCCAGTAGTTCTGGCCCGCCAGACCGCCGACTCCCAGCAGGCCCGTCAGGGTGAAGCGGAACCGGGCATTGGTCCCGGGATCGGTGACGCGGGCGTTGGCGCGCAGGATCTCGACCCCGCCGTCGACGCGGCGCGTGCAGGTGACCACGATGCCGTATCGGTTCGGGCGGCCCTGCGGATTGAAATCGATCTGGGCCCGACGGCATTCCTTCTGGGCGTCGTTGGGGCTGCGCGCGATCTCGAACCAGCGACCATCGAACTGGTCCAGATTCACATCGCGCGACTGGGCGACGGCTGGAACGGGGGCAGCGAGCGCGCACAGGGCGGCGGCGACAAGAGCCGGGCGGACAGGGGTCATCAAGCATCCTTCGCGTGGTCGACGCGCCAAGATACGCACAAAGGGGCCTATCGGTTGCTGATTCTAGAGGATGAACCGGCTCAGGTCAGCATCGCGCGCCAAATCGCCGACCAGGTCGCGCACCCGGGGGCCGTCGAAGGTCACCGTCTGGCCGCCCAGATCCGAGGCCTTGAAACTGGTCTCTTCCAGCACCCGTTCGATCACGGTCACCAGCCGCCGCGCACCGATGTTCTCGACCGCACCGTTGGCGGCGACGGCGGCGTCGGCCATGGCCTCGACCGCGTCGGCGGTGAAGGTCAGGGTCACGTCCTCGGTGGCCAGCAGCGCCTGGTTCTGACGGATCAGATTGGCCTCCGGCTCGGTCAGGATGCGGACGAAGTCGTCACGGGTCAGCGCTTTCAGCTCGACCCGGATGGGCAACCGGCCCTGCAGTTCGGGCAGCAGGTCCGACGGCTTGGCGACATGGAAGGCACCCGAAGCGATGAACAGCACGTGGTCTGACTTCACAGGTCCGTATTTGGTGGACACGGTGGTGCCCTCGATCAGGGGCAGCAGGTCGCGCTGGACGCCTTCGCGGGACACGTCGCCTCCCGAACGATCCGATCGACCGGCGACCTTGTCGATCTCGTCGATGAAGACGATGCCCTCGTTCTCGGCCAGTGCCATGGCCTCGGCGGTCAGGCTTTCCTGATCCAGCAGCTTGTCGCTTTCATCGGTGACGAGCGGGCCGACAGCGTCGCGGACGGTCAGCTTGGCGGTCCTGGTCCGTCCTCCGCCCAGCTTGCCCAGCATTTCGGACAGATTGATCATGCCGACATTGCCGCCGCCGGGGATGTCGAGCCCCTGAACGGGGGAGGCGGTCTCGGCCAGCGAGACCTCGATCTCCTTGTCGTCGAGTTTGCCGGCGCGCAACTTCTTGCGGAAACTCTCGCGCGTGGCCGGCTGCGATCCTGCGCCGACCAGGGCGTCGAGGATCCGCTCCTCGGCCGCGGCTTCGGCCTTGGCCTTGACCCCCGACCGCCGCTTGTCGCGGACCATGACCAGCGCCGCCTCGACCAGGTCGCGCATGATCGAATCCACATCGCGGCCGACATAGCCGACCTCGGTGAATTTGGTCGCCTCGATCTTGAGGAAGGGAGAGCCGGCCAGCCTGGCCAGCCGCCGGGCGATCTCGGTCTTGCCGACGCCGGTCGGGCCGATCATCAGGATGTTCTTGGGCGTGACCTCGTCTCGCAGCTCATCGGGCACGCGCTTCCGGCGCCAGCGATTGCGCAGGGCCACAGCGACGGCGCGCTTGGCGTCGTCCTGGCCGACGATGAAACGGTCCAGTTCGGAGACGATTTCGCGGGGGGAGAGCTCGGTCATGGACTGCAGATAGGGCGGCTCAGCCCCCGGCGGGAGGGGGTGGGGCGATCGGCGCAGGGATCAGCTGTGCCATGATCAGTTTCCAGCCCGCCGGCCGCTTCTGCCACAACCGCATGTAATGGCCGGTGCGGGACTGTCCTTCCCTGCTGATCCACGCCGCAGGGCCATAGGTCCAGGCCATGTCTCCCGCACCGGAGGCACCGCCGCCTTCGGTGGCCCCAAACTCGAACCGGGCGGGCCAGCCGTCGAGGGCCGTGGCGAACGCATCCGGGCTTTCGGCCGGGGACAGGGGCGCGACGTACAGACGCCCGTCAGGCGCGAGGACCGACAGATGGGCCGCTTTCTGGTCGACGGCGGCCGCCACGGCCAACCCGGCCTCGGCTTCACGGACTTCGGTCATGGCCGCTTCAGGCGTGTCGGAGCCGAGCGTCGCGACCGGGAGCAGACGCGGCTGGCTGTCCGGACCCGGCTGTCCCGCCGGGCTCGCGTTGGAGCCGCCGTCGTAGACCCAGCGCCACTGGCCGTCGGCCTGGCGCATCCAGACCGTGAAATAGTGGCCATAGCCTTCCTGATTCCGCGCAGCGGGACCGGTGGTGAAGCCCATGTCGCCTGACCGGGCCACGCCGGCGAACGTCGGCCACCATTCGATCAGGGGTTCGTCCGGCTGGCGAACCAGAGGCGCGCCTTCAAAGAGTTTTTCGAGGGTCTGCGCCCGCCCGCCGCCGATCAGGATGGCGTCGGCCCGGCCCCATTTCTGAAAACTGCCCGCAAGGCCCATGGCCGGAAAGTCGGCCGCGAACGCCCGCTCGGCGGCGATGATCGGCATCGCATCCGGTGCCTGGGCCAAGGCGGGGGCGGCGGCCAGCAAGGCCGCGGCGAAAGCGAAAGTCCGCATGAAAATTCCTCCCTGCGGCATTGGTCGCCAGAACAGACACGGTGTCGCGTTAATTCTTGGACAGGCTCAGCCCAGCGTCTCAACCGTCAGATTGCCGTTGGTGTAGACGCAGATGTCGGCGGCGATCGCCATGGCGCGCCGCGCGATCTGTTCCGCGTCCATCTCGGTGTGATCCAGCAGGGCGCGGGCCGCCGAAAGGGCGAAATTGCCACCGGATCCGACGGCGGCGACCCCATGCTCCGGCTCCAGCACGTCGCCGACGCCGGTGACGGTGAAGATCGACGTCCTGTCCGCCACCAGCAGCATGGCCTCCAGCCGGCGCAGATACCGGTCGGTGCGCCAGTCCTTGGCCAGGTCGACGCAGGCGCGGGCCAGCTGGTCGGGATATTGCTCCAGCTTGGCTTCCAGCCGTTCGATCAGTGTGAAGGCGTCGGCGGTGGCTCCGGCGAAGCCTGCCAGCACCTTGCCGCCGGCCAGCACCCGGACCTTGCGGGCCGCGCCCTTGACGATCGTGGGGCCCATGGAGACCTGGCCGTCGCCGGCGATCACGGTCCGGCCATCCTTGCGGACGGCCAGGATGGTGGTGCCGTGCCAGTCGGGAAAAGTGCTCGTGTTTGTCATCTGTCAGAGATGGCGACCGAAATGCGGCGCGGCAAGCCGTTTACCAAGCAAATACAATGGCAAGAATGCGTCACGTTTTTGCCCCTGTAACGGGTTACAAAGGGTCGATTAATTCAAATAACTGCGTAATCAAGGCAATCACTTTGCTTCATCGTGTCATCTACGCCAGCGAAGCGGTCGGCGCGACGGGCGTCTCGACGCTCTCGATCGCCCAAATTCTGGGCCACGCCGAAGGCTCCAACCGGCGCGACCACATCACCAGCTGCGTGATGTTCCATCAGGGCCACATCCTGCAGGTCATCGAGGGCGGACGGGTCGACATCGATCGCCTGATGCGACGCCTGCTGGCCGATCCCCGTCACAACGGCCTGCGCATTCTGGTCGACATGCCGATCAACACCCGCACCCTGCAGGAGCCGATGTCCATGTGCATCGATCCAGCCGCCCTGCTCGACCAGCTTGGCCTGCCGTGCCTGTCGCAGGTGACCGCGCGCGAGGCCGAAGCCCTGCTCGAGTACAGCAAGGCCGCGTGACGTCGGGCCGATCCCGGCCTAACGGAGAAGGGTGACCTTTTCCGACGATGAAATCGAACGCTATGCCCGCCATCTGGTCCTCGCCGAGGTCGGCGGTCCGGGCCAGCAAAGGCTGAAGGCCGCGCGCGTCGCCATCGTCGGCATGGGCGGCGTCGGCGGCCCTGCCGCCTTGTATCTGGCCGCCGCCGGTGTCGGATCCTTGCGGCTGATCGACGACGATATCGTCGGTCTGTCCAATCTCCAGCGCCAGATCACCTTCACCACCCCGGCCATCGGCCGCGCCAAGGTCGAGGCCGGCGCTGACGTCCTGACGGCTCTCAATCCTCATGTCCTGATAGAGCCCGTCACCGAGCGGCTGTCGGACGCCAATGCCGCGCGCCTGATCGAGGGCTGCGACGTCGTGATCGACGGCACCGATGACTTCATCGCCCGGTTTGCCGTCAACCGGGCCTGCGTCGCCGCCGGGAGTCCCCTGGTGTCAGGGGCGCTGGGCCGCTGGAGCGGACAGGTCGGGGTGTTCGCGGGCCGGCCCTGCTACCGCTGCCTGACGCCAGAGGTGCCGCCCGAGGCCGAGACCTGCGCTCGCGTCGGGGTGATCGGAGCCCTGGCCGGCGTCGTCGGCTCCATGGCCGCGCTGGAGGCGGTGAAGCTGATCACCGGCGCAGGCGAACCGCTGACCGGCCGACTGTTGATCTACGATGGCCTGGCCGGCGCTACCCGGGTGGTGCGCGTCGTCGCCGATCCGGACTGTGCGGTTTGCGGCCCCGACCTCACGCGAAGGCCTGACCCAGCAGGGCGACATATCGGGTGACCAACGCCTGCTCCTGGGAGTCTTCCCAATCGGCGTGGCCGGCGTCGTCGATCTCGACCAGCTCAACTGTCCTGCCCGCCGCGCGCAGCGCGTCACGCATCCGCCGGGACTGGATCACGGGTACGATCGGGTCGTCGACACCGTGGACCAGCAGCACCGGACAGGCGATCTCGGCCGCCCGGCGCCGGGGCGAGGCCTGTTCGAGGGCAGGACCGGCTACGGCAGGGTCACCGATCCGCCGGGTCCAGAATTCGTAGATCTGCTTGCCCGGCGTGTCGTCCTCGCGGTTTTCCCACGCCAGCATTTCCGGAAGATCACCGACGCCGCAGATGGAGATGGCGGCCTTGTAAAGATCGGGCCGACGCACCGCGCCCATCAGAGCCGCATAGCCGCCGTAGCTTGAACCCATGATGGCGACCTTGCTTGCGTCAAGTCCACGCAGGGTGATGGCATGGGCGACCGAGTCCTCGATGTCCTCCTGCATGCGGTCACCCCATCGGGTCCACCCCTGGCGCGCGAATTCCTGGCCATAGCCGCCGGACCCCCGGAAATTGGGTTGCAGCACCCACCAGCCCTGGGCGGCCAGCGCCTGGACCTGCCGATCCCACGTCCGCGTATCGCGGACTTCGGGGCCACCGTGGGGCAGGACAACCAGCGGGCCGGGCCGCCCTCCGGGCGGGGCCGTCAGATAGGCCTCGAGCGCAGCGCCATCCCGTGTCGTGACCGACAGGGTTTCGGCGCCGCCCAGACGGCTCACATCCAGCCTGTAGGCCGCGCCGACGGGGACGATGGCCCGCGCCGTCCTGTCGTAGAAGAACCAGGCCCCGGGCTCGCGAGGGCCGGTCACATAGGCGATGAAGCGGTTGCGGGCGACGTCGACGTCGGTCAGGTGCACGTCACAGTCATTGTCGAAGAACCGGTTCAGCGCGCGGTGATGCGCGGCCAGGGCCGGCTCGGCGAACTCATACTCCAGCCGCTGGCCGTAGTAGGCGGAACCCAGGTATTTGCCGGCGGAATCCTTGAGGCCATACATCACGTCCCGCCCGGCGCGCGCGTTCATCGGCGGACCGGTGACGAGGGTGCGCAGATCCATTTCACGGACGGACTCGGTGTCTTCTTCCTCGCCGCGGGCGGAGACCAGGACAATGCCGGGACGATCGGTCTCGGCCACCCAGGAGAAGTCGGGCGCATCAACCACGCGGGTCCGGCGCACCAGCTTCCACTCGGTCTCGCCCGGGGCGCGCGCATAGACGGTCTCCATCGTGCCCCGGCTGTTGATGTCATGACGCATTACGGCGACGCCGCCCTGGGTCTCCCAGCCGAACGTGCCGTTGCCGCCACGCTCAAGTCGTCTGGCCTCGCCGGTGGTGATGTTGACCTTGTGCAGGCCCAGCACGCCGTCGGTTTCCCACGCCACCATCAGCACATGGTCGGGTTCCAGCGGCAACAGATCGATGACCCGGCCCATATCCAGACTGTAGCGCATGCGCTGGCGCTGATCCTGGAACATGACGACCGCATTACCGTCATTGGCGTCGACGGAGATGACCCGCCGCGAAACATAGTCCACGCCTTCGATGCGCCGGTTCGATCCCGTGATCCTGCGCGTGCCGGTATTCTGCTTGATGGCGACCCGGACCAGCAGGCGGTCATCATTGCCCCACTCCATCGCCTCGGCCTCGATCGGTCCCAGTTCGATGCGGCGGCGGGGTCCCTCGGGATCGTCGGACTGGATCAGGTCGATGACGCCCCGAGGCTCATCCTCGGTGCCCAGCTGCTCCAGGATCGCGATGCGGCGGCCCGACGGTGCCAGGCTGACGGCCCGGGTGCGCGAGGGCGCGAAGAAGGTCTCGAGAGGATAGGGTTCGGCCGCCGCCGCCTGGGCAAACGCAGCACGGGGCTGAAGGGAGGCGACCGCCGTCAGCACGCCCGCCCCGGCCAGCAGGCCACGCCGCGTCAGAACGGCTCTTGCCGCCTTGCTCATTCCAGCCATGTCGATACGCCCCCGATACGTCCCCGCGACCTACCAACCCAAGGTTAGAGGCCCCGTCAAGTGTCGCGTGTCAGAGCATGGCTGGAATGACGCGGTCCGACGGCCGATGGCCGTTCTGGAAGGTCAGGATGTTGGCGATGACCCGGTCGCCCATGTCCTGACGCGCCTCCAGCGTCGCCGAACCCAGGTGGGGCAGCAGCACCACGTTCGCATGGCCCATCAGGCCGGGATGGATGGCGGGCTCGTGCTCATAGACGTCCAGCCCCACGCCCGCGAGGGCGCGGCGCGCGACAGCATCGGCCAGGGCCGCCTCGTCGATCAGGTCCCCGCGCGCGGTGTTGATCAGGATGGAATGCGGCTGCAGCCGCGCCAGCCGCTCGGCCGAAAGCAGGTGATGGGTGTCCTTCGTCGCCGGGCAGTTCAGCGAGATCAGGTCCATCCGGGCCAGCATCTGGTCGAGATCGTCCCAATAGGTCGCCCCCAGTTCCTCGGCGATCATGGCCGGGACGGGTTTGCGGTTGTGATAGTGGACCTGCATGCCGAACGCCCTGGCCCGCCGCGCCAGGGCCTGGCCGATGCGGCCCATGCCGACGATGCCCAGCCGCTTGCCCCACAGCTTGCGGCCGCACATCCAGGTCGGGGTCCAGCCCTCGAAACCGCCCGCGGCCACCACCTCGGCCCCTTCGACGATGCGGCGGCTGACCGCGAGGATCAGTGCCATGGCCAGGTCGGCGGTGTCCTCGGTCAGGACGCCGGGCGTGTTGGTGATGATGATCCCGCGCGCCACGGCGGCATCGATGTCGATATGGTCCACGCCGGCCCCGAAATTGGCGATCATCTTCAGCTGGTCGCCGGCCCGGGCGATCAGCGCGCTGTCGATCACATCGGTGATGGTGGGCACCAGAACATCGGCGCGCTGGACCGCCGCCTCCAGCGCCGCCCGGTCCATCGGCCGGTCGGTCAGGTTCAGCTCGGCGTCGAACAGCTCGCGGGCGCGGGTTTCGACCGCGTCCGGCAGGCGTCTGGTTAATACGACCTTAAGGCGGGGCGAGGACATTCTGGGCCTTGAGATTTACGGAAGCAGACGGTGTCTAGCAAAGCTCGCTCCCGCCTCCAAAGGCTGGCTGTCATCGCGGTGGTTCTGGGTGCCGCACTGGTCGGTGGTGCGGGCCAGACCATGCCCGACGGACGGCCCACGCCCAGCGGCCAGCCCGTGCCGCGCTGGTTGTCGCTCAAATCCTCCGAGGTCCGGGCCCGTTCGGGGCCCGGTCTGGACTACAATATCCTGTGGGAATACCGCGCCTCGGGCCTGCCGGTGCAGGTGGTCGCCGAGACGACCGAGTGGCGCAAGATCTGCGATCCCGCCGGGGCCGTCGCCTGGGTCCATCGCAGCGTGGTCTCCAGCCGCCGCAGCGTCTTCAACACTTCGGACGTCGAGGTGCCGATCCGCAGCGGGCGGTCCGATACGGCACCGCTGCGGGCGCGGCTGAGCCCCCATTCCCTTGCGGCGATGGACCGGTGCGAGGAGGGCTGGTGCGAGGTGCGGGTGCGCCGGATGCGTGGCTGGGTCCGCCAGAGCGCGGTGTTCGGGGCCGAGGCGCGGGCCCTGTGCAGCGCCGGCCGCCCGGCGGGACCCCGACGCTAGCCTGCGTCCCGCCACCAGGCCGGAAGACAACGCATGTTGAGCCGACCGCCGCCGTCGTGTACGCCGACGGCGACACCCGCCGGAGAGCGATGCGTTGAGCGAATTAAAATATCCGTCGTCGTTCGATTACGAGGGCCTTCTGGCCTCGGGCCGGGGCGAACTGTTCGGGGCCGGAAACGCCCAGCTGCCGGCCCCGCCGATGCTGATGTTCGACCGGATCACGCAGATCAACGCCGATGGCGGTGCTCACGGCAAGGGTTATGTCGAGGCCGAGCTGGATATCCACCCGGACCTCTGGTTCTTCCAGTGCCACTTCATCGGCGATCCGGTCATGCCGGGCTGCCTGGGGCTGGATGCCATGTGGCAGCTGGTCGGCTTCTACCTCGGCTGGATCGGCGGGCCCGGCAAGGGTCGCGCCCTCGGCGTCGGTGAGGTCAAATTCACCGGCCAGGTGCAGCCCCACATCAAGAAGGTGGTGTACAAGATCGACCTCAAGCGGGTCATCAACCGCCGGCTGGTCATGGGCATCGCCGACGGCGTGCTCGAGGCCGACGGCGAGGTGATCTATACCTGCCAGGACATGCGCGTCGGCCTGTTCGGCGGTGGCGCTGAACCGGTCGGCGGCTGAATTCTCACGACCCAGACCGCGGCCAACGCGGCGACTGAAGACTGACAAGGGAAAACCATCATGCGGCGTGTCGTCGTCACCGGCCTCGGTATCGTCTCCTCCATCGGCACAGGCCAGGATGAGGTCAGCGCCTCGCTGCGCGACGCCCGATCGGGCGTCGTCGCCGCGCCGGACCATATCCAGCACGGTTTCCGCTCTCAGGTCTGGGCCCCGCCGTCGCTCGGCGTGACGGCCGAGGACTGGGCCCCGCACGTCGATCGCCGCGCGGCCCGCTTTCTCGCCAACGGCACCGCCTGGGGCCACATCGCCTTTGAGGAGGCGCTGAAGGACTCCGGCATGACGGCGGACGAGATCAAGTCCGACCGCATCGGCGTCATCGTCGGCGAGGGCGGCCCCTCGACCCAGGTCATCCTGCAGGCGGCCGCCACCACCATCGAAAAGGGCTCGCCCAAGCGCATCGGCCCGTTCGCCGTGCCCAAGGCCATGGCCTCGGGCCCCTCGGCCGTTCTGGCCACCTGGTTCCAGCTTCGCGGCATCAACTATTCGATCAGCTCGGCCTGCGCGACCTCGGCCCACTGCATCGGCGCGGGTGCCGAACAGATCGCCTGGGGCAAGCAGGACGTGGTCTTCGCCGGCGGCGTCGAGGACATCGACTGGTCGATGTCTTCCATGTTCGACGCCATGGGTGCCATGTCGTCCAACTTCAACGACACGCCGTCGGTCGCCTCCCGCGCCTATGACAAGGATCGCGACGGCTTCGTCATCGCCGGCGGGGCCGGCATTGTGGTGCTGGAAGAGTATGAGCGGGCGGTGGCGCGCGGCGCGACCATCTATGCCGAGGTCACCGGCTACGGCGCCAATTCCGACGGCTATGACATGGTCGCCCCCTCGGGCGAGGGGGCCGAGCGCTGCATGAAGATCGCGCTCGACATGGCCGGCAATCCGAAGATCGACTACCTCAATCCGCACGGCACCTCGACGCCCGTGGGCGATTCCAAGGAGATGGGCGCGGTGCGCAACGTCTTCGGCGACGCCCTGCCGATGATCTCCTCGACCAAGTCGCTGACCGGCCATTCGCTGGGCGCGGCCGGGGCCCAGGAGGCGATCTACTGCCTGCTGATGATGAAGCACGGCTTCGCCGCCGCCAGCGCCCACATCGAAACCCTCGACCCCGAGTTCGAGGGCATGCCGATCCTGCGCGAACGCCACGACGGCGAGCTGAAACACGTCATGTCCAACTCGTTCGGCTTCGGCGGGACGAACGGGACGCTGATCCTCAGCAAGGTCTAGGCAGACAAGAACATGATCGGCCTCAAGCCGCGAGCAACCGCGTTGCGAGCATAGGCCATCGAGAAGGAGACGACCCATGGCAAGCGAGAGCGGCTGGAAGATGCCCACCGGCGACCTGATGAAGGGCAAGAAGGGCCTGATCATGGGGGTGGCGAATTCCAACTCCATCGCCTGGGGCATCGCCTCGCAGCTGGCGGCCCAGGGCGCCGAACTGGCCTTCACCTATCTCGGTGAGGGGCTGGAGCGCCGGGTGCGGCCGCTGGCCGAGAGCGTCGGGGCCAAACTGCTGATCCAGGCCGACGTCACCGACGACGCCTCCATGGACCAGGCCTTCGCCGAGCTGGAAAAGGCCTTCGGCACGATCGATTTCGTCGTCCACTCCGTGGCCTTCGCCAACAAGGACGAGCTCAAGGGCAGCTTCGTCGACAACACCAGCCGCGACAGCTTCCTGCTGGCCATGAACATCTCGGCCTTCAGCTTCGTCGACGTGGCCAAACGGGCGTCGAAACTGATGCCCAATGGCGGCTCGCTGGTGACCATGACCTATCTCGGCTCGGAACGGGCCATTCCCAACTACAACACCATGGGCGTGGCCAAGGCGGCGCTGGAGGCGGCGACCCGCTACATCGCCCGCGATCTGGGCCCGCGCGGCATCCGCTGCAACGCCATCTCGGCCGGCGCCATGCGCACCCTGTCGCTGGCCGGCATCTCGGGCGGCCGCGGCATGATCAGCCAGGGCCGGGCCATGTCGGCGATGAAGGAGGACACCTCGATGGAGGGCGTCGCCGGTGCCGCCCTGTGGCTGTGCTCGGACCTCGGCTTCTCGACCACCGGCGAGGTCATCCACGTCGACGCCGGCTTCCACATGATGGGCATGGCGGCCGACGAGGAGGCTTGACGCCCGATCACGCGTCTGTGTCGGAAAACCCGTGTTTTTCGGCTTGCCGCCCAACCTGGCTGTGACAGCCTGTGTCCGTCCCGAACCGGGGCCGGACACTGGAGCCCGTCGCGTGGCGCACAAATTCGAAATCTACAAGGACAAGGCGGGCGAGTTCCGCGTCCGCTTCAAATACAATTCGGAAGTGATGTTCTCGACCGAGGGCTATGCGACCAAGGCCTCCGCCAAAAATGCGATCGACTCAATCAAGAAGAACGGGCCTGACGCCCCGATCGATGACACCACCGACTGACGTTCAGTCCGGCTCGCGCTCGCCGATCTCGGTCGGTTTGACGGCCAGCAGCCAGCCGTCGGCGATGTGCAGGTCCGGCACGGCGTCCTTCGTGAAGGGCAGGAACCAGGTCGGGCCGCCGTTCGCGGGGGCGATCTCCAGCATGTCGTCAGCCCCGAAATTCTGCACCGCGCGGATGCTGCCCAGGACGACGCCGTCGGGGTCGCGCGCTTCCAGACCGACCAGATCGGTCAGGTAGAATTCGTCCTCGTCGGGCTCGGGCAGGCGGTCGCGGTGGATGAACAGCTTCAGCCCGCGCAGGGCGTCGGCCTGTTCCTTGGTGGCGATCTCTTTCGCGCGACCGACCACGGCGGTCTTCTCGGGCCGGGCCGAGGTCAGGGTCAGGCCGGGCGAGCCGTCGGCGCGCAGCAGCACCCCATAGGACAACAGGGCCATGGGGTCGGCGGTCCAGGCGGTGACGCGCACCTCGCCCTTGACCCCGAACCCGCCGGCGACCTGGCCGACGAGAATGAGTTTGCTGTCGGTCGTCATGGCAAGAAACTCCGTGCGTCCCGGCGAATGCCGGGACCCAGATCCAAACGCCGTGGCCAGATAGCAGAAAAGCAGCGCCCGAACGTCGGACGCTGCTTTCTGTCATCTGGATCCCGACAGTCGCCGGGATGCACGGTTGAGGCTCAGGCCTCGGTCTTTTCTTCTTCGGTCGCTTCAGCGGCCGGAGCCTCTTCAGCAGCCGCTTCGGCCGGGGCCTCTTCCGTCACTTCAGCGGCCGGAGCCTCATCAGCAGCAGCCTCGGCCGGGGCTTCCTCGGCGACGGCTTCGGGCTCGGGGGCCGGCGCGTTCTTCGCGGCTTCAGCGGCGGCGGCGGCGTCTTCCTTGGCCTTCACGGCGGCTTCAGCGGCCTCGATCTTGGCGGCGGCTTCGGCCTCGGCACGGTCGGCTTCGCGCTGGGCGCGCTCGGCGGCGCGTTCCTGGGCCTTCTTGCCCGGCTCGGCCTTCTTCGGGTTGTTGCCTTGCGTCCACTTGACCTTGCCGGCCAGGGCTTCGTCCTGGCTCAGGAAGCGGGCGACGCGGTCGGTCGGCTGGGCGCCCTTGGCGAGCCATTCCGCGATCCGGTCGGTCTTCAGGGTGACGCGCTTCTGCTCGCCGTCGCGCGGCAGCATCGGGTTGTAGGTGCCGACGCGCTCGATGAATTTGCCGTCGCGCGGCGAGTGGCTGTCGGCAACGACGATGTAATAGTAGGGGCGCTTCTTGGCGCCGCCGCGGGCCAGACGAATCTTCAACATTTTCAGTCTCTTTCTTTGGTCGTTCTATTTCTTGGGAGGGAAGGCTTATTTCTTGGGAAGGCCGGGCAGGCCCGGCAGGCCCCCCGGAAGTTGTCCGCCCGACAGGCCGGCGAGCCGGTCCTGAAGGGCTTTCATTTCGTCGGCCGAGGGTGCGGGCATCTTGCCGCCCCCCATCGCCTTGAGGCGGGCCATGTCGGGGCCGCCGCCCATGCCTGGAATCTGGCCGCCGCCGCCGAGACCGCCCATCATGGCGGCCATCTGCTTCATGCCCTTGCCGCCGCCGCGCGACATGGACTTGACCATGTCGGCCATCTGACGGTGCTGTTTGAGCAGGCGGTTGATGTCCTGGACCTCGACCCCGGCGCCTTTGGCGACGCGCTTCTTGCGGCTGGCGTTGAGCAGGTCGGGCTTCTTGCGCTCCAGCTTGGTCATCGAGGAGATGATGGCTTCCTGGCGGGCGATCATACGGTCGTCGATATTGGCGTCGGCCATCTGGGCCTTCATCTTGGCCACGCCGGGCAGCATGCCCATGATGCCCTGCAGACCGCCCATCTTCTTCATCTGCTGCAGCTGGGCGGCCAGGTCGTTCAGGTCGAACTGGCCCTTGGCCAGTTTGCGGGCCATGGCCTCGGCCTTGGACTGGTCCAGCTCCTGCGAGGCCTTCTCGACCAGGGCGACGATATCGCCCTGACCCAGGATGCGGCCGGCGACGCGGCGGGCGTCGAACACCTCCAGCGCGTCGACCTTTTCGCCCGCGCCGATGTATTTGATCGGCAGGCCGGTGACGGCCCGCATCGACAACATGGCCCCGCCACGCCCGTCGCCGTCGGCGCGGGTCAGAACCAGGCCGGTCAGAGGCAGCCGTTCGTGGAAGGCCTTGGCGGTGCGCACCGCGTCCTGACCGGTCAGGCTGTCAGCGACCAGCAGGGTCTCGACGGGTTTGGCGACGGCGGCGACCTCGGCCACCTCGGCCATCAGGGCCTCGTCCAGCGTGATGCGGCCGGCGGTGTCGAGGATCAGGACGTCATAGCCCTGAAGTTTGGCCGACTGCAGCGCGCGGCGGGTGATCTGGATCGGCGACTCGCCGGCCACGATCGGCAGGGTGGCGACCTCGATCTGTTTGCCGAGGGTCTGCAGCTGTTCCATGGCCGCCGGACGACGCGTGTCCAGCGAGGCCATCATGACCTTCTTGCGATCGAATTTCGTCAGGCGCAGCGCCAGCTTGGCCGAGGTCGTGGTCTTGCCCGAGCCCTGCAGGCCGGCCATCAGGATGACGGCGGGCGGGGTGGCGTTCAGGTTGATCGGGGTCGGCTCGTCCCCGCCCAGCATCTCGACCAGGCCGTCATAGACGATCTTGACCACCTGATCGGCCGGCTTGACCGAGCGGATGACGTCCTCGCCCGTGGCACGCTCGGTGGCGAAGGCGATGAAGTCCTTGACGACGGGCAGGGCGACGTCAGCCTCGAGCAGCGCCACGCGGACTTCGCGCATCGCCTCGGAGACGTCCTTTTCAGACAGGGCGCCGCGCCCGGTAATCCGGTCGAAGACGCCTGTCAGCCGCTCGTTCAGAGCCTCGAACATTCACAACCTCGTCGGCCCTGAGGGCCACCCAAACCGACGGGTGAAACGGTCTCCATAGCGAAATGGCCTCCGGCGACGATCACGTCGGCGGAGGGTTCTCGCCATCCTCGTTCTTTTTTGGGGCTATCGGCCTTGCGGCCTACTTGAGCCCATAGGGCCGTGCTCAAGTAGCGCGAAGCGCGGTAGCACAACAAAAAAGCTGTCGTGATGGTGGAGACGCGAGGTTCACTTGCGTCGGAAGCGGCGGCTTATGGCGGAAAAGCGGGGCGAAGACAAGGCAGGCAGCCACAGAGCCTGATCGCCGTTCAGCTTTCCGCGAATTCATCCTGCGTCGCTATTTCGCTGCCGAACGCTCACGCGGCTGCAATGGACCGGGCGCATCTGACCGCCGTCGCCGACCCGAGCGACGCTGATCTCCCCAGGAGTTCGTCATGAAAACCCTCGCGTCTCTCGCCGCCATCCTTTCTCTCGCCGCCGCCGGTGCCGCCTCGGCCCAGGAGGCACGCATCCGCTGGGGTGATCTGGACATGTCCAGCGCCGCCGGTGCCGCCGTTTTTGACGCCCGCGTCGAGGCCGCCGCCCGCAAGCTTTGCCTGCACGCATACGCCCCCGGTAGCCGGATCCCCGACCGCGCCTTCTGCCGCGCCGCCGTCCAGACCGAAGCCGTGCGCCGTCTGCCCGGCCGGGTTCAGGTCGACTACGCCCTGAGCCGCCTCCCGATCGTCGCCTGACGGCCTGAAAAACGAAAGAGGCCGGCGGATTGCTCCGCCGGCCTCTCTGGTTTCAGGCCCGTGCCCCGCCCGCTGCCCCCGGGCGGAGCGACGGGCGACCAGGTTCTATGACGTCGGGAAGCCGCGCACTTTCAGCAGGGCGCGGACGTCGGGGTCGCGGCCGCGGAACTGGCGATAGGCCTCGCCGCGGTCCGTGGTGTTGCCCGGGGCCAGCATGATCGACTTGAACCGGCCGGCGATGTCCGGATTGAAGACGTCGCCCGACTCCTCGAAATAGGCCCAGGTGTCGGCGTCCATCGTTTCGGACCAGAGGTACGAATAGTACCCCGCCGAATAGGCGTCCGAGGTGAAGAGGTGATTGAACTGCGGCAGGCGGTGCCGCATCACGATCTCCTTCGGCATCCCGTAGCGGGCCAGGGAGGCGCGCTCGAAGGCGTCGATGTCGGTCGGCGGCGTGGCCTGGGTATGCAGGTCCATGTCGACCAGGGCCGACGACAGATAGCTGACCGTTGCATAGCCCTGGTTGAAGGTGGATGCGGCCTCGATCTTGTCGACCAGGGCCTGGGGCATCGGCTCGCCCGTCTCCACATGCTTCATATAGCCGTTCAGGATCGGACGGCTCAGCACCCAGTGCTCGTGCACCTGCGACGGATATTCGACGAAGTCGCGCGGCGTGCCGCCCAGCGACGGATAGGTCACCGTCGAGGAATAGGCGTGCAGCGCGTGGCCGAACTCGTGGAACAGGGTCTCGGCATCGTCCAGCGAGATCAGGATGGGCTCGTCGCCCTCGGCCTTGATGAAGTTGTTGTTGTTCGAGCCGAGCGTGTTCTTGTCGCCGTCGTAGGTCGAATGCGACCGGTAGGTGGTCATCCAGGCCCCCGAACGCTTGCCCGAGCGGGCATAGTCGTCGGTGTAGTAAAGGCCGATCGGGCGACCCGCGTCGCGCACCTGATAGACCGAGACGTTCGGCTCAAAGACCGGCACGGTTCCCGGGGCCAGTTTCTCGAAGGTGAAGCCGTACAGGCGGCGCGCCATTTCGAACGATCCGGCGCGGACATTGTTGAGCTCGAAATAGGGTTTCAGCTCGTTCTGATCGAGGTCGTACTTCGCCTTACGGACCTTCTCGGCATAATACAGATAGTCCCAGGGCTCGATGTCGTGACCGGCGATCGCGCGCATGTCGGCGACCTCCTCGGCGACCCGGGCCTTGGCCGGGGCCCAGACGCGGTTCATCAGATCGAAGGCCGCGGCCGGGGTCTTGGCCATGGTGTCCTGCATGCGCAGTTCGGCGTGGTTGCGGTAGCCCAGAAGCTTGGCCCGCTGGTCGCGCAGCCTGACGATCTCGGCGATGCCGGCATTGGTGTCATTGGCGTCGCCGTTGTCGCCGCGGTTGACGAATTTGCGCCAGACCACCTCACGCATGCCGCGGTCATCGGCAAAGCTCAGATAGGGATCGACGCTCGAGCGGGTGTTGACGATGACCCAGCCCTGCAGATTGCGGCTGCGTGCCGCGGCCGCCGCGGCGGCCTTGTTTGACGCCGGCAGGCCGGCCACCCCGGCCTCGGTGGGGACGACGGTCCAGGTCTTTTCGTCATTGACCACCTTCTGGCCGAAGGTGGTGAAGGCGTTGGCGAGCGCGGTGTTGATCCGGCCCAGCTCGGCCTTGCCGACCGTGTCCAGCGCCGCACCATTGCGGATGAAGGCGTCGCGGCTGCGCACGGCGATCCGCTTCTGATCGGGGCTCAGACCCGCAGCATCCGCGCCGTCTGCCACGGCCTTCACGCGCTGGAAGAGCTTCTGATTGAAGTTGATCTCGTCGCTGGCGGCCGACAGCAGCGGCGACAGCTCGGTGTCGACGTCATTGTAGTCGTCCGAGCCGATGTTCGAGGTCATCACGCCATAGATCGACGACGCCCGGTCCAGCGGCTCCCCGGCCATCTGGAAAGCGACCATGGTGTTGGCGAAGGTGGCGGGTTCCGGATTGTTGGCGATCGCCTCGATCTCGGCGCGTTGCAGGTCGATGCCTTCCAGCAGGGCGGCGCGCAGCTTGGGGGCCGTCACCTTGTCCCAGGGCGGCGTGCCGCCGTACGGGCCGGTCCACGGCTGAAGCAGTTCCGCGCGCGGCGTCTGGGCGGGCAGCACGGCACGGGCGACGGCGGCGTCCGCGGCGAGGGTCGATGCGGAGCTTCCTCCAGCCATGCCCATTCCTGTCGAGGCGCAGGCGGAGAGGCCAATCAGGCTGCCCCCGCCGATGAGAAGGTGACGTCTGTGCATGGGGAAACTCCGTCCGTGGGTTTGTTCCCGGGAACCTAGGCCCTTCGCAGCCTGACTGTCACCTGAACGGGTCGTAATCTTCGGCGGCGAGAGGGTCGGTGGCGCGGGGGTGAACGGAGCGGATGGACGGGGGCGGGCGGCAAGTCTAAAGCCCGCGCCATGGCGATTGGCGTATTCGACTCCGGCGTGGGGGGCCTGACGGTCCACCGCGAACTCACGCGGCGGTTCCCTGACCGGGATTTCGTCTATCTGGCCGACCAGGCCAACGCCCCCTATGGCGGGCGCGGGGGCGAGGAGATCGTCGACCTGACCCGGGCGGGCTGCGAACGGCTGTTCGACGCGGGGGCCAATATCATCGTCCTGGCCTGCAATACCGCCAGCGCCATTGCCCTGCGCCGGTTGCAGCAGAGCTGGGTCCCCGAAGCGCGGGCCCGCCACGGTCGTCCGGTCAATGTACTGGGCATTATCGTGCCGACCATCGAGGCGGCCACGGGCCTGCCCTGGGCGTATGAGGCGGAACGGCAGGGGGACAAGGTCGAGGCCATCGACATCACCGGTGTCTTCTGCACCGCGGCCACGGCGATGAGCCGGGTCTATGAGATCGAGATCGACAAGCGGCGCGAGGATCTGGCCGTCTTCTCCGAACCCTGCCCCGGTCTGGCGGGCCTGATCGAACTGGGCGCGCCGGCCGAGGAGCTGAAGGTGGTGGTCGAGGACCACGTCGACGCCCTGCGACGCCGCATCGGCCGCCACCCTGACCAGGCCATTCTGGGCTGCACCCACTATGAGATCGTGGCCGATCTTTTCGCCGCGGCCCTGCCCCCCGGTACCCCCGTGATCCACCAGCCGACGGCCGTGGCCGATGCGCTGGCGCGCTATTTCGAGCGTCACCCGGAATACGACCTGGGCGGTTCGGGCCGACGCGACTTCCTGACCAGCGGCAAGCCCGGCCCCCAGTCCGACCTGGTCAGCCAGTTCTGGGGCGCGCCCCTGACCTTCAACCCGGCTTGACAGCTTCGGCCTGACCACCGTCCATTCGGTCAGGGAGGACTGCCGATGTTCAAGACCCTGATCGCTGCTTTTGGAGCGGCCCTCTTGGCGGCCCCCGCTTCGGCCGAGATCGTATCACGCTCTGCAGACGCCTTCACGCTGCGCTATGTCGGAACCGTTGGCGTCGGCCGCGGCGATGTGTTCGGCGCTATCGAAACCATCAGCGCCTGGTGGGATGGTGCCCACACCTACAGTGGCTCCGCGGGGAACCTGACCTTGAACACGGACGTCGGCGGTTGCTTCTGCGAAGCGCTGCCGGCCGGGGGCGTCTTCGAGCATGGCCGGGTCGCTGCGTTCGATGACGACCACCTGATGCTAAATGCCCCGCTCGGCCCGCTGAACGGTCGGGCCACGCGCGCCGAGTTGACCTTTAGCTGGCCGGAGGACGGGGCGGGGCTGGAGCCTGATGAAACAGGCGTCGCGATGCTGTTCGTGGTCGAGGGACCGGGTCTGGGGGCTTTTGCCGACGCCGTCGACAGCGTTATGCGGGGCCAGCATGAACGGCTGCTCCGCCTGATCGAAACGGGCAGCCCTGCCGCCCGTCCTGACTAGCCGGCCAACGCCGCTTCCGAGGCTGCGATCCGGCTGGCGGCGTGGACCACGGCGGCGATGCGCAGGGCCGCCTGGACATGGGTCGCCGGCACGCCGTGCTGGCGCAGGGCCCCCTCGTGGGCATCCAGGCAGGAACCACAGCCGTTGATGGCCGACACCGCTGTGGACCACAGCTCGAAATCCATCTTGTCCACGCCCGGATTGGCCAGGACGTTCATCCGCAGGCGGGCCGGGATGGTCGTGTACTCGTGGTTCTTCATCAGGTGCAGCGACCGGTAGTAGACGTTGTTCATGCCCATGATGGCCGCCGCGGCCTTGGCCGCGTTCATGGCCTCTGGCGACAGCACGGTCGCGGCCTGGGCCTCGATCGCCCTGACCACCGGCACCACGCCGATCGCGTGGGCCGAGGCGAGGAAACAGCCCCATTTCTGCTGGTCGTTCAGTACCGTCTCGGAGGCGAGGGAGCCGAGGTTCAGCGAAATGTCCTTCGCATAGGCGGGCATCAGGTCGCGCAGGGCGTCGAGTGACATTTTGTGGGGTTCCCTTCGGGAAGCGGCTGTCGCTCGCGACGCGGTCGCTCGCTGCATGAGCCGCATGTGGGGCAAATCGTTCCGGGTGCGACCACGCTCAAGCCGCGAGGCGGAGCCTGCCCTCCGGCCGATCGGAGATCGGGCCGGGGGGGGGCGAGCCGAGCATAGCGCCCCAAAAAAGAAGCGTGCGGCGGGAAGGCGGCGACGTGAACGCCGCCACCTTCCACCACGCGGTCAGCCGCCTTTAGGCCGCGAGCGTCTCGCCGCCCACCGGGCGGTTGCAGGCGCACAGCTCGTCGGTCTGCAGGGCGTCGACGACCCGCAGGGTGTCGGCGGGCGCACGGCCCACGTTCAGGTTGGTGACATAGACGTGCTGAATGACATTGTGCGGGTCGACCACGAAGGTGGCACGCAGGGCGACGCCTTCGGCCTCGTCCAGCACGCCCAGGTCGCGGGCGAATTTGCCGCCGTTGTCGGCAAACTGCCAGATCGGCAGCTTCGACAGGTCGGCGTGGTCGCGGCGCCAGGCCAGTTTGACGAACTCGTTGTCGGTCGAACCGCCCAGAACCACGGTGTCGCGGTCGGCGAAGTCACGCGCCAGCGAGGCGAACTCGGCGATTTCGGTCGGGCAGACGAAGGTGAAGTCCTTCGGATAGAAGAAGATTACCTTCCACTTGCCCTCGAAGCTGTCCTGGGTGACGGCCTCGAAGGCCGAGACGCCGTTTTCCTCGTGGTTGTTGAAGCCCGGCTTGACGCCGATGATCTTGAAGTCCGGCAGTTTCTGACCGACGCCCAGCATCGCTGTTCTCCTGAAGTCTCTTGAAAGAAGGATGATCTCTGGGGCGCCGGGGGGAGAGGCGCCGCAGTTGCGAAATGGCTTGTGCGGTGCACAAAGTCAATATGTCGAGACCCGGCAAGTCCATAGACTTTTTCTATTGCTGCCATAGGCGGGCCAGCGCTCGCCGGGTTGCGGTTGACTGGGGCGCGGCGGCGCGCGACCGAAGGTCATGACCGCTTCGTTCAAAGTCGATCCCGCGTTCGAGTCCGGCTCCGTCGCCGTCTGCGGCTGGCCGTTGTGCGAGGTCCGGCTGCAGGATGATGCGCGCTTCCCGTGGCTGATCCTGATCCCGCGCCGAACCGGACTGCATGAACTGGAGGATCTGGGCCCCGCCGACGCGGCCCTGCTGATGGGCGAGATCGTCCGGGCCGGCGTGGTGGTCCGGATGCTGGGCGAGGCGGCGGGCCGTCCGGTGCAGAAGCTGAACGTGGCGGCGCTGGGCAATGTGACCGCGCAGCTTCATGTCCACGTCCTCGGGCGGCGGCATGATGACGGGCTCTGGCCCGATCCGGTGTGGGGCCGGGGCAACGCCCAGCCCTATGGCGTGAACGGCTTGCAGGCGGCGGTATCCCGTGTTCGGCTCGAAATGAGCCGGCCGCCGGCGAAATGACGCGGCAGATCGCCATACACGCTCACGGTTCGTTGACCCCCGCCGTCCCACTGGACTAAAGCCTGATCACCCATTTCGAGCGCCTGTTTTCGCTCAGGTTTCTGAGAACCATTCGCAGTATGTCGACCACCCCCCTGCCGGGCGACGCCTCCCACCATCCGGTCACCAAGGCCGGTGACGACCAGGCCGGTCGTTTCGCGGCCCACCCCAACGGTCGTGCCCGCCCCCTGTCGCCCCACCTGCAGATCTGGCGCTGGCATGTCACCATGCTGGCCTCGATCCTGAACCGGATGACGGGTGCCGCCCTGTCGGTCGGGTCGGTCCTGATCGCCCTGTGGCTGCTGGCGCTCGCCTTCGGGCCCGACGCCTATGCGACCTTCACCGGCTGGATGGGCTCGCCGCTGGGCCTGCTGGTCTGGTTCGGCCTGACGATGGCCTTGTTCCTGCACCTCGCTGGCGGCGTGCGGCATCTGATCTGGGACGCGGCCATCGGTCTGGCTCCGAAGACGGCCGACGCCCTGTCATGGGCCTCGATCATTTTCGGCGTCGTCGGCACGGTGGTCTTCTGGGCCGTGCTGTTCGCCTCGGGGAGGGTCGTGCTGTGAGCCGCGCAACCAAGGCCTTCGTAAACGGCGTCAAGGTCTCCGAGCGCCACGGGGCCGGCGAATGGACGGCCGAGCGGCTGTCGTCGCTGATCCTGGTGCCCCTGACCCTCTGGGGCCTGTGGAGCGGCTTTGTCCTGTCGGGCGGCGGCTATGACGGTGCCCGCGACTGGTTCGCCTCGCCGGTCAACGCGGTCCTGCTGGCCGTGACCCTGCTGGTCAGCGTCTGGCACATGAACATGGGCCTGAAGGTCATCGTCGACGACTATATCCACAAGCCCGCATCGCGCACCGCGATCCTGGGCCTGATCGGCCTGCTCTGCCTCGTCATCGCGGCGGCGGGCGTCTTCTTCATCGTGCGGCTGGCGCTGGGTTCTGCGCCGCTGCCCGCCGGTTTCGGGATCTGACTGCGTATGGCTAGCTACGAGTTCGTCGACCACGCCTATGACGTTGTTGTCGTCGGCGCGGGCGGTTCGGGCCTTCGCGCCGCCCTCGGCGCCGCCCAGCAGGGGCTGAAGGTCGCCTGCGTCACCAAGGTCTTCCCCACCCGCTCGCACACCGTCGCGGCCCAGGGCGGCATCTCCGCCTCGCTCGGCAATATGGGCGAGGACAGCTGGCAGTGGCACATGTACGACACCGTCAAGGGGTCGGACTGGCTGGGTGACCAGGACGCCATCGAATATCTGGTCCGCAACGCGCCCAAGGCCGTCTACGAGCTGGAACACTGGGGTGTCCCCTTCAGCCGCACCGATGAGGGCAAGATCTACCAGCGGGCCTTCGGCGGCATGACGCGCAATTTCGGCGAGGGCCCGGTGCAGCGTACCTGCGCCGCCGCCGACCGCACCGGCCACGCCATCCTGCACACCCTGTACGGCCAGTCGGTCCGCCGCGAGGTCGAGTTCTTCGTCGAATATTTCGGCCTCGACCTGATCATGCAGGACGGTGCTTGCACCGGCGTGACGGCACTCAAGCTGGATGACGGCACCCTGCACCGCTTCCGCGCCAAGCTGGTGATCCTGGCGACCGGCGGTTACGGGCGCGCCTATTTCAGCGCCACCAGCGCCCACACCTGCACCGGCGACGGCAATGCCATGGTGCTGCGGGCCGGCCTGCCGCTGCAGGACATGGAGTTCGTCCAGTTCCACCCGACCGGCATCTACGGGGCCGGCTGCCTGATCACCGAGGGCGCGCGCGGCGAGGGGGGCTATCTGACCAACTCCGAGGGCGAGCGCTTCATGGAGCGCTATGCGCCGACCGTGAAGGATCTGGCTCCGCGCGACATGGTCTCGCGCTCCATGACCATCGAAATCCGCGAGGGGCGGGGCGTGGGCCCGAAC
Organism: Caulobacteraceae bacterium; assembly: GCA_965284375.1. Lineage (GTDB taxonomy): Bacteria > Pseudomonadota > Alphaproteobacteria > Caulobacterales > Caulobacteraceae > Brevundimonas. Next base: position 2,560,321 of record OZ260074.1, on the reverse strand, counting down.
AAGGACCACATCCACCTGCACCTCGACCACCTCGATCCGGCCGTCCTGCACGAGCGCCTGCCCGGTATCTCGGAGAGCGCCCGCATCTTCGCCGGCGTCGACGTCACGAAACAGCCGATCCCGGTCCTGCCGACGGTCCACTACAATATGGGCGGCATCCCCACCAACTATCACGGCGAGGTCCTGACCAAGGTCGGCGACAATGCCGACACCGTCGTGCCCGGCCTGATGGCCGTGGGCGAGGCGGCCTGCGTCTCCGTGCACGGGGCCAACCGCCTCGGCTCCAACAGCCTGACCGACCTGGTCGTCTTCGGCCGCGCCGCCGGGCTTCGCTGTGGCGAGGTCGTGGACAAGGCCTCCAGCGTGCCGGACGCCCCGGCCGCGCTCACCGACGGCCACCTGGCCCGGCTCGACCGCTTCCGTCACGCCAACGGCTCGACCCCGACGTCGAAGCTGCGCATCGACATGCAGCGGGCCATGCAGTCGGACGCCGCGGTGTTCCGGACCGGTGCCACGCTGGAAGAGGGTGTCGCCAAGCTGCGCGCCATCCACGCCGCCGGCGACGACATCAAGACCACCGACCGCGGCCTGATCTGGAACACCGATCTGGTCGAGACGATGGAATATGACAACCTGATCGATCAGGCCCTCGTCACCATCGAAAGCGCCCTGAACCGCACCGAAAGCCGGGGTGCCCACGCCCGCGAGGACTATCCGGATCGCGACGACAAACAGTGGATGAAACACACCCTCGCCTGGAAGGTCCCGGGCGATGCGGTGAAGATCGATTATCGCCCGGTGCATAACTACACGATGTCCAAGGACATCGATTACATTGAGCCCAAGGCGCGGGTGTACTGATGGTTCAACTCACTCTCCCCAGGGGCTCCAAGCCCACGCGCGGCAAGGTCCACAAGGCCCCGGCCGGCGCGAAGAACGTCAAGACCTACAAGGTCTATCGCTACGATCCCGAGGTCGATGCCGACCCGCGCTGGGACACGTTCGAGATCTCGTCAGACGACCACGGGCCGATGCTGCTGGACGCCCTGATCCACATCAAGAACGAGATCGATCCGACCCTGACCTTCCGTCGGTCCTGCCGCGAGGGCATCTGCGGCTCGTGCTCGATGAACATCGACGGGCGCAACACCCTGGCGTGCACCAAGGGCTGGGACGAATGCTCGTCCTCGACCATCTCGATCGCGCCCCTGCCGCACCAGGCGGTGGTCAAGGACCTGGTGACGGACCTGACCCTGTTCTATGCCCAGTACGACTCGATCCAGCCGTACCTCCAGTCCGACGAGCCGGACCCGGAGAAGGAGCGTATCCAGCTGCCGGAAGACCGGGCCAAGCTGGACGGCCTTTACGAATGCATCCTGTGCGCCTGCTGCTCGACGTCCTGCCCCAGCTACTGGTGGAACCAGACGGAATATCTGGGACCCGCGGCCCTGCTGCAGTCCTACCGCTGGATCGCCGACAGCCGCGACGACGCCACCGACAAGCGGCTGGACGATCTCGAGGACCCGTTCAAACTCTACCGCTGCCACACGATCATGAACTGCGCCCAGGTCTGTCCCAAGGGGCTGAACCCGGCCGAAGCCATTGCGAAAACCAAGAAGCTGATGGTCTCGTCGGGGCGCAAGAAGACGGAAGTGGCGGCCTGACTTGGCGAAGATCACCTATATTGAACACGACGGCCGCGAGCACGGGGTCGAGGTGAAAAACGGCCTCTCCGTGATGGAGGGGGCGGTCCGCAACAACGTCCCGGGCATCGACGCCGACTGCGGCGGGGCCTGCGCCTGCGCGACCTGCCATGTCTATGTGGATGAAGCCTTCCAGTCAGCGACGGGCCGGGCCTCGGCCATGGAGGAGTCGATGCTGGACTTCGCCGAGAACGTCCAACCCAACAGCCGCCTGTCCTGCCAGATCCGGGTGTCGGACGATCTGGACGGCCTGATCGTGCGACTGCCCGAAAACCAGCACTGACCGTCGCCATGAGCGCGGCCCATGCCCGGCTGGTCGAACGGGTCGGTCGCCTGATTGCGGATGGCCCCCGGGGCGCGGGCACGGATCGCCCGCCCCTGATCGCCATCGTCGGGGCGCAGGGGTGCGGCAAGACCACTCTGGCCCGGGCCGCCGCCGAACGGTTCGGGGCGGTCCAGATCTCGATCGACGACGTCTATCTGACCCGGGTCGAGCGCGAGGCGATGGCGCGGGACATCCATCCCCTGTTCGTCACGCGCGGCCCGCCGGGCACCCATGATCTGGGGCTGTTGCAGGCCCTGATCGACACCCTGTCGACGGCGGGGCCGGACGCCGTGACGGTGATCCCCGATTTCGACAAGCGCGGCGACGACCGCCGGCCCCTGGACGACGGGCGCGTCTTCCGGGGCCGCCCCTCCGCGATCCTGATCGACGCCTGGTGCCTGGGGGCCGTGGCCGAGGAGGCCGTGGCGCTGACCGCGCCCGTCAATACGCTGGAGCGCGAGCAGGACCCGGACGGTCGCTGGCGGCGCGCCGTCAACGGCCTTGTCGCCGGCCCCTATGCCGATTTCGTCGCCCGGTTTGATGCCGTGGTCTTCCTCAAGGCCCCCGGCTTCGATGTGGTGCTGGACTGGCGCTGCCAGCAGGAGGCCGACCTTCTGGGGATCGCCCCGGCCGACCTTGCGCCGGCCGAACGCGACCGGCTGGCGGGCTTTATCCAGTTTTTCGAACGGATCACGCGCCGGATGCTCGACGGCGGCGTGCAGGCCGACATCACCGTGCCGCTTGATCGCGAGCGGCAGCCGGGCTCAGTACCCTGATGACGCCCCCCTCTGATCGCCGTTTTGAATCGCGTCAGCCCGCGAATGTGCGGGGTGTGGTGGTTGCGCCGGGTCTGGAACTGCCCTGTCTGATCATCGACCAGTCACAGGCGGGTCTGCGTCTTCGCCTCGACCGCGGGTTCGCCCTGCCGCCCCGGATCATCGTCATCGACCTGGCGCGCGGCATGGCGATCGAGGCCGAACTGGCCTGGAGCAAGGGGCTGGAAGTCGGCTTGAAACAGGCCGGACAGGCGTCGTTGCGCGGGCTGGTACCGTCGCGTTTCGCCGCCGCGCGCGACGCCTTCCGCCGCGCGGGCGGCTAGACCATTTTTGTTTCAGGTCGAAGCGACCTGAATCCAAAAAATGGTCCAGCATCAATCTGGAGCGAAATCTGAGCCTTGATGGACTGCGTCCATCAAGACCGATTTCGCTCCAGGGCGTTTTCGCTCCGGATCGCGCGTGACGGAGGCACGGTGGTCCGTGCCTCCGTCTTCCGCGACCCTTCTGACGAGTGCGGTCTGGAACCGGCCTTAGTGGGCCGGAGCCATCTTGTCGGCTGCGGGAGCCATCGCGCCGTCAGCGGCCGGGGCCATCGCGCCGTCGGCAGCCGGAGCCATGGCGGCGTCGGCGGCGGGGGCCATGGCGGCATCAGCGGCGGGGGCCATGGCGTCTGCGGCGACGGTTTCGGTCTTCTCTTCGGCGGGGGGCGAACAGGCGGCGACCGAGAGGGCGGTCAGGCTGAAGGCGGCGACGAGCAGTTTGCGGATCATGTTGAACCCCTGAATCGAGCGGCCGGAATGGCCGGGTCACGGGGCGTCATGCCCCCCAGAACCCGGTTCGCCCGAAGCGGTGCGAAGGTTACAACCGCGCGGGAGAATTTTCTGGCGTGATCAGGCGTCGGCCGGCGCAGCCGACAGGCTCTCTTCCATTTCCAGGAAGGAGGGCTGGGCCGCCGAAGGGATGTCGCCGCGACCGATCTCGACCGAGATCTGGGCCGCATTGCCGTGCAGGTGGGCGACCAGCACCGACTGGATGATCTTGTAGTAGGCGCTTTCCTCGTCGACGATGCCCTTCAGTCGGGCCGCGATCGGGCCGACAAGGCCATAGGCCATGAACACGCCCATGAAGGTGCCGACCAGGGCGCCGCCGATAATGCCGCCCAGAATTTCCGGCGGCTCGGTGATCGAGCCCATGGTCTTGATAACCCCCAGCACGGCCGCGACGATGCCGAGGGCGGGCAGGGCATCCGCGAGGCTCTGCAGTGCATGGGCGGGCTCGAGCGCCTCGTGATGGTGTTTCTCGAGCTGTTTCTCCATCGCGTCCTCGATCTGGTGCGGGTCCTCGAGGTTCATGGTCATCATCCGCAGGGTGTCGCAGATGAAATCCGTCGCGAAATGGTCTTTCAGCACCTTGGGATATTTCTGGAAGATCGTGCTCTCGGCCGGCTTTTCGATGTGGCTTTCCAGGGCGATGACGCCCTTGGACTTCATCGTCTTGGTCAGCAGGAACAGCAGGGACAGCAGGTCCTTGTAGTCCTGCTTCTTCCATTTGGGACCGGCGAAGGACTTGCCCAGGCCGCCCATCGTCGCCTTCATCGTCGAGACGCTGTTCGAGATCAGGAAGGCGGCGATGCCGGCGCCGCCGATGGCCATGAGTTCGTGCGGGGCCGCATGGGTGATGACGTCAAACTTGCCGCCTGAAATGGCGTAGCTGCCGAACACCATGCCGAACAGCAGGACGATGCCGATAATCTGGAACATGGGGGCCGGTGAATCCTGCGCGCGAGATACGCGGACCTTGGCCGTTAATGATTAAGGGGCGGTTGCGAACCGTGATCCTTCAGAGCCGTGTTTCGCCGTTCAGGATGGCGTCGCGCGCGGCCTCCGTGAATTTGGCATAGCCGTTCTTGCCGCCGCGCACGAAGAGGGTCCCCTCGATCTTGTCCGGATCGAAGCCGTCGGCCATCAGGTCGGTCTTCTTGTATTTGAAGGTGCCGGTGGTGTCGGCCGACCGGATCAGTCTTACGAAGGCGGGACGGGCGTAGACCGGCAGCTCCCGGTCGACCCAGTCGGCGAAGGAACGGGGTGCGAATTTTCCGTCCATCACCAGGGCGACCATGCCGGCCTTGCCCTCGTGGCCCGGCACCGGAACGCCATAGGCGATGACCTCCTGTACGCCCGGCGCATCGGCCAGCCGCTGCTCGACCTCGGCGGTCGAGACGTTTTCGCCCTTCCAGCGGTAGGTGTCGCCGATGCGGTCGATGAAATAGACATAGCCCTCGCCGTCCTGCTTCATCAGGTCGCCCGTCCGAAACCAGCGGTCGCCGCGCACGAAGACGTCGCGGAGGATTTTCTTTTCGGAGGCCGCCTTGTCGGCATAGCCCGAGAAGGCGTGGCGGATGTCGTCGCTGATCTGGCCCAGGGCCTCGCCGACCTCGCCGGCCTTGGCCAGCTGGCACAGGCCGTCCACGCCGCGCATCGGTTCCTCGGAGTCCACGTCGAAGCGGACCAGGCGGAAATTGATCTGTTTCTTGAGGAAGCCCGGGACGCGGCCGATCGCCCCCGGCTTGCCGTCGAAATTGAACACCGAGACATTGCCTTCGGTCGAGCCGTAGAATTCCAGGATGTCCGGAATGGCGAACCGTTTCTGGAATTCGGACCAGACGTCGGGCCGCAGGCCGTTGCCGAAGGCCAGCCGCAGCCTGTGCGACCGCTCATCGGGGTTTTCCGGGCAGTTGACCAGATAGCGGCACAGTTCGCCGATGTAGACGAACAGGGTCGCGCCCGACGCCTTGACGTCCGGCCAGAAGGTCGTGGCCGAGAAGCGCTTGCGCAGCACCAGCTTGCCGCCGCTCAGCAGGGCAGGGCCGACCCCGACCAGACCGCCGGTCGAGTGATACAGGGGCAGGACGTTGAAGGTGACGTCCTTGTCGGTCGCCCCCGTGGCCCCGGCGAAGGCGCGCATATAGGTGCGGGCGCGGGCATGGGTGATCCGCGCAGCCTTGGGCAGGCCGGTGGTGCCCGAAGTGTAGATGAACATCGCCGTGTCGCGGTTGGTCAGGCCCGAGCGCGTCGACCGGGCGGGTCGCACCGACGAGCCGCTGCGCACCGGCTTGTCCAGACTGCGGCGCTCGTCGGCCTCGTCCTCGTCCCTGAGGCCCAGCACCCAGAGCATCAGGTTGCGTCCCGACAGGGCCCGCGCGTCCTCGACCCGCTTCCAGCAGTCCTCGTCGGTTACGACCTGGGAGGCGTTGGAGATCGACAGGCAGTGGGCGAGGGCGTGGCCGGTCAGATTGGTGTTGATCAGGGCGGTGGCGACACCGACCTTGGCGAACCCCAGCCAGGCGGCGATGTATTCGGCGCGGTTCAGCATGACCAGGGCGATGGTGTCGCTACGCTTGAGCCGCCGGCTCTGGGCCCAGTGGCCGAACCGGTTGGCCATGGCGTCCAGCTCGCGATAGGTCAGGCTGCGGCGGTCGTCCTCGATGGCGATGTGATCGGGGTATTTGTCGACGGCCTCTTCCCAGTCGTCACAGACCAGGTCTGTACCGTCCAGGGTGATCGGCTTGATCCGCTTCAAAAGACGGCCCAGCCCCTTGGCGAACCGAATGTTGCGCCTGATGTTCGCCACGAGGCCCATCGTTGTGTCCACTCCGTCGTCCGCCGCCCCGTTGGTGATGAACAAGCCGCTCCTTGCGGTCAACCGGCAGGGGAATCTGACCGGCCATTGAGACGATCCTCAGGTTGGTTTGCGGGAAGGCGTGGCGCCGATGCGGCGGTGACGTTGCGTGAACCCGGCAATTCACGGCGGCGGCTTGAAGATTCTCGAGGACCGGCGCTAAATCGGCGAACAGGGGTTTGCGGCGTCCGGCCGCGGGGAGGCCCCGGGGGACGACACATGATGAAACTTCTGATGGCCGCCACGGCCTGCGCCATGGCTTTCGCCGGCGCCGCCTCGGCCCAGGACTACAACGCCACGCCGAACTACGGCGACATCACCCTGGCACCCGGCTTCACGCCTGACCCCTATCTGGTCAGCCTGCGGGCCGGCGGCGATATGAGCGCCTCCAATGCCGGCAGCGGCTGCTCGGGCTACATAACCCGCGCGCCGGACTACCGGCTGAACTGGAGCGGCAAGGGTTCGCTGAACCTGAAGATCTCGGTCCTGTCCAAGGCCGACACGACCCTGGTGGTCAACGGTCCCAACGGCGAGTGGTATTGCGACGATGACACCGGCGAGGACAACAATCCGCTGGTGACGCTCGGCTCGCAGGCCGGCCGATACGAAATCTGGGTCGGCACGTATTCCAGTGGCAGCCCGGCTCCCGCCGTCCTGTCCATTTCAGAACTCGCCAACTTCTGATAAATATTGTTTGAATAAAAGAACCGACCGAAGCTGTGCCGTTGTCGCCGCAATTGTGGCGACAACGGTATTTCTTAGAGGCAATTGAAGAATCGCGGAACTGCGGTCTCGCAAGACTGTTCCTTGTCCAGATATTTGGAGGAACAGTTATGTCCGTGTCCTATCCCGCCGACCCGCTGAAGCCTTATGGCGACCGTGTCGAAATGAACCCGAACGCCGACGGGGCGAACGACGAGCCCTTCATTCCCGTCTATGCCCGAACCGGCAAGTCGACGCGCCGCCACGGCGGCAAGATCAGGACCTGGATGATTCTGACTCCGGTCGGCATCATCGTCCTGGCCGGTCTGGGCGCGGTCGCGCTCGGAGGCGGTGACGAGACCACGGTCCCGCTGGCCGAACCCGCCGCGACCGCTCCGGTCGTCCCGGCCTCGTCGCTCGCGGCTCCCGCTGCGGACGTTGAGACTCCGGCTCCGGCGGTTCGGACCGCCACGACACCGGCTCCGGCTCCGGCCCTGCGCCCGGCCACGCCGGTTCGTCGCGCCGCGCCGGCCTCTGCACCCGCTCGCCGCACAACGACAGTGGTTGCAGCTCCGGGGCCGACGGCCCCGGCTGCAGCCGCTCGTGCCGTGACCCCCGCCCCGGCCACGTCATCCCCGACCCCGATGTTGAACATGACTCCGACGGCTCCGATGGCCCCGACCGCGGCTCCGGTACCGGCACCGGCACCGGCCGCGACCCGGTCGCCACCACCGTTCATCATCGTCGAACCGGTGGGCTGATCGAACCCTGACCAGACGAGGCCCCGGCGGAGCGATCCGCCGGGGCCTTTTTTCGTTCAGGACGCCGGGCGTGTGGCCGGCGCTGCGGCCGCGGGCGAAACCCGCCAGATGACGTTGCCGACATCGTCCGCGACCAGCAGGGCACCGAGGCGGTCGAATTGGACGCCGACGGGCCGGCCCATCGCCTGATCCTCGTCATTGACGAAGCCGGTCAGGATGTCCTGGGGCGGCCCCGAAGGCACCCCGCCCGAGAAGGGCACAAAGATCACGCGATAGCCGTTGCGCGGCTTGCGATTCCAGGATCCGTGCTGGCCGACAAAGGCCCCGCCCCGGAACTGCGCCGGGAACAGACCGCCCTCACCGAACGTGAGGCCCAGCGAGGCCGTGTGAGCGCCCAGCGCATAGTCCGGCCTCAGGGCGCGGGCGACCATGGCCGGGTTGGCGGGCTCGACGCGCGTGTCGACGGTCTGGCCATAATAGCTCCACGGCCAGCCGTAGAAGGCCCCGGGTGTGACCGAGGTCATATAGTCCGGCACCAGATCGTTGCCGAGCTCGTCGCGCTCGTTGACCGAGACCCACAGCTTGCCGCTGTCCGGCTGCCAGGCGAGGCCCACGGGATTGCGCAGGCCCGAGGCGTAGATGCGGTGGGCGCCCGTTGCGGGATCGATCTCCCAGATCGCCGCCCGGCCCTCTTCTTCGGCCAGGCTGTTCTCGCCGATATTGGAGTTGGACCCAACGCCGACATACAGGCGCGAGCCGTCGGCGCTGGCCACCAGACTCTTGGTCCAGTGGTGGTTCCGTTGCGCCGGCAGGTCGACGATCTTGCGCGGTGCGGCGGTAATCTGCGTCTGGCCGGCCTCATACGGGAAGGCCACCACGGCGTCGGCGTTGGCGACATAGAGGGTGTCGCCGACCAGGGCCATGCCGAACGGCGACATCAGGTTCTCGAGGAAGGCGGTCTTCGTCTCGGCCACCCCGTCGCCATCCGCGTCGCGCAACAGGGTGATGCGGTTGGCGCTGGGAACCCTGGCCCCCGCCTTCTTCATGAACAGGCCCTGGGCCCAGCCCCGGATACCGCCCTCGGCCTTCTTGTCGAGATCGGCGGGCTTGGGCGGGCCATTGGTCTCGGCCACCAGGACGTCGCCGTTCGGCAGCCGGTAGATCCATCGCGGATGGACCAGCCCGCTGGCGAAGGCCTGGACCCGGAAGCCCGGCGCGGCGACGGGCGTGCGCCCGGCGGGCCAACCTGTTGCGTCGGCGACGTTCACGGTCGGGAACAGCGACCGGCTCGGCGCGGGCAGGGTCGGATTGGGTCCGAAGCCGAGAGCCGGGTCCAGCGCCTCATTGCCGCTGCAGGCGGCGAGAGTCAGGACCGCGGCCGAGGCAGCGAACAGAAGCGGACGGGACATGGGCGGCTTTCCGGTTGAACGGCTCAGAAGGCGGGGAATTCCAGCCGGCTGACGTCGTAGCCCAGCGCCTGGGCACGGGCGACCAGGCGCTGGCGTTGATCCGCGTTGGGAACCTCGCGGGTATAGATCCAGAGCTTGTTGAAGGTCGGGTCGGCGGAGATGAACCAGCTGTAGTCGTCAGCGCGATCCAGCACCCAGTAATCCCAGGTGATCAGACCGCCGACATAGCGCGCCCGCAGCTTGGCGTTTGTGCCGGGATCGAGGATCTCACCGCGGGCACCGATGGATTTTTCGCGACCCTGGGGCGTATCCACCTGACAGGTGTCACGGATATCGACCCGTGTCGGATTGACCACGACATAGTTGGTGGCCCCGGCGACGCAGCCGTCGGTCAGGCTCAGCGGCAGGCGGGCGATCTCCAGCCAGCGCCCGGAATAGAAGCGGTCGAGATCGACGGCCCTGGCGGGCTGGGGCGCGCGTACCTGGTCGGCAGACGGTGCGGTGACGCAGGCCGAAAGGCCGAGCGAAAGGGCGAGGGCGGCGGCGGCGATACGCATGATGGGGCGGGCTCCTGCAGCAGATGAACACAGCATATACGGCTCAGGTTCCCTTGGGACGCTCCGGATCGTCGCATTCATGTCAGCGGGTTCAGATCCCGGGGCGGGCGGATGCGACGGAACCGTGCCTCGATGAAGGAAAATGCCCCGAAGGCGATGAAGCCCAGGGCCGCCAGGGCCAGGATCCAGGGGCCGGCCGGCTGGCGTTCCACCGCGTCCAGGGCCGAGCCGAAGCTGGTGACCTCCGCCGCCTCGGATCGCAGGCCGGCCAGCACCACAAGGGTGCCCAGCGGCAGATAGGCGAGGCCGCGCGCCAGATAGCCGGCCCGCGCCAGGGGCGCGACCCGCCGGCAGGTCTTCGGCGAACAGGCCAGGTATTGCGTGAAATCCTCGCGCCACGAGCGGCTGATGTTGGCGATCCCGATCCCCAGAATGCACAACCCCGCCCCGGCCAGCAGCCAGTGGCCGAACGGAAGGGACAACACCGTGGCCGCCTGTTCATGGCTCTTCGTAATGTCGGTGGCGGCAGGATCGGACGGCGTATGGACCAGCAGGCCGAAGGTGCTGAAGGCCAGAAATCCGTATCCCGTGGCGCTGAAGCCCTGGCTCATCCGGGTGTTGAGGCCCTGTCGGCCGGTGCCTTCGTGGTCGGCGTCGAACACCGCCTGCAACAGCCGCCACATGACGAAGGCCGCAAGGCCGAGGCCGAGCAGCAACAGCCAGAGACGCCCGAACGGCCTCAACGCCATCCAGGCGATGGCACCCCTGGGTCCGACGGCGTCGCCGATCAGATCGGCGGCGGCCAGCAGGGTCAGCACGCCCACGGACAGATAGACGAAGCCGCGCGCGCCATAGCCGACGCGTGCGGCCAGTTCGAGCAGCACATGCATCGGCGGAACCCGGCGCAGAATCGGCGATGTCTTGCGCCCGAAATCGCCCGCGCGGGCCAGACGGGAGCGGAGGGAGGACAGGGGGCTGGGCACGGCGACGGTAACTCGCGGTCCCGAATATGGCTCCCGGGGCAAGGGTCGGCCTTGAGGTGTAGCCGGTGTCGGCATATCTGCGAGCCGCGGCGGAGGGCGTGCATGCTACCGGTCATTTCGATCCAGGGTCTGACCAAGACCTACAAGTCCGGGCTGCAAGCCCTCAAACCCATCGATCTGACCATCGCCAGGGGCGAGATCTTCGCCTTGCTGGGCCCCAACGGGGCCGGCAAGACGACGCTGATCTCGATCCTGTGTGGCATCGTCACCCCGAGTACGGGGACGGTGATCGCCGACGGACACAACATCCAGTCCGAGTATCGCGCGGCCCGCTCGAAGATCGGTCTGGTGCCGCAGGAACTCACCACAGACGCCTTCGAGACGGTGCTGGCCACCGTCACCTTCAGCCGCGGCCTTTTCGGCAGGGCCCCGAACCCGGCGCATATCGAACGCGTGCTGCGCGACCTCAGCCTGTGGGACAAGAAGGACGCCAAGATCATGACCCTGTCCGGCGGCATGAAGCGCCGGGTCATGATCGCCAAGGCTCTCAGCCACGAGCCCGACATCCTGTTCCTCGACGAGCCGACCGCCGGCGTGGACGTCGAGCTGCGCCGCGACATGTGGAACCTGGTGCGCGGCCTGCGCGACAAGGGCGTCACCATCATCCTGACCACCCACTATATCGAGGAGGCCGAGGAGATGGCTGACCGGGTGGGCGTGATCCTGAAGGGTGAACTGATCCTCGTCGAACAGACCGCCACCCTGATGAAGAAGCTGGGCAAGAAGACCCTGACACTGAACCTGCAGGAAACCCTGCAGACCGTGCCGGCCGAACTGGCCGACTGGTCGCCGACCCTGAAGGCCGAGGGCAACGAGCTGGAATACGTCTTCGATTCCAATCTCGAGGAGACCGGCGTGCCGTCCCTGCTGCGCAGGCTGTCGGACCTCGGCATCGCCTTCAAGGACCTGAACACCCGCCAGAGCTCGCTGGAAGACATCTTCGTCAGCCTGGTCCACCAGGACAAGACGACCGGAGCCGCAGCATGAACGGAGCGGGTTTCAACGGCTATGGCGTCTGGGCCATCTACCGCTTCGAGATGGCGCGCGCCCTGCGCACCGTATGGCAGTCGATCGTCACGCCGGTCATCACCACGGCCCTGTATTTCGTCGTCTTCGGTTCGGCCATCGGCAGCCGCATGACCGAGATCGACGGCGTCCCCTACGGGGCCTTCATCGTGCCCGGACTGATCATGCTGAGCCTGTTCACCCAGTCGATCTTCAACGCCTCGTTCGGCATCTATTTCCCCAAATTCACGGGCACCATCTACGAGCTGCTGTCGGCCCCCGTGTCACCGTTCGAGATCGTCATCGCCTATGTCGGGGCGGCGGCGACCAAGTCGGCGGTGCTGGGGCTGATCATCCTCGCCACGGCGGCCTTCTTCGTGCCGCTGAAGATCCTGCATCCGGTCGAGATGCTGGCCTTCCTGATCCTGATCTCGACGACCTTCAGCCTGTTCGGCTTCATCATCGGTATCTGGGCCAACGGCTTCGAGCAGCTGCAGATGATCCCGATGCTGGTGGTCACGCCCCTGACCTTCCTGGGCGGGTCCTTCTATTCGATCGACATGCTGCCGCCGGCCTGGCGGACGGTGACCCTGTTCAACCCGGTGGTCTATCTGATCTCGGGCTTCCGCTGGACCTTCTACGGCGCGGGCGACGTCGGCATCGGGGTCAGTCTCGCGGCGACCCTGGCCTTCCTGTTCGTCTGCCTCGCCATCGTCGGCTGGATGTTCAAGACCGGCTACCGGCTCAAGAACTAGACCGCGAACCGGCCGGGTCACGAAACGGGCCATTTCGGCGGACACCCTGTGCATGCCTCGAAACCGGGGCCTTCGCGTTGATGAAGTGCGCCCGACGGGGCGCGGGAGTCTGAATGTCCACCGAGTCCGGAAAACCCCTCAACGGAACGCCCGAGCCCTTCCGCCGTCCGGTGGTCTGGGGCCGCCCGCCCGCGACCGTGTTCCGGGTCGGCCCCCTGCCGACGGACCAGAGCCTGCCGCCGATCCCGCAAGCCCCGCCGGCGGCTTCGCCCCCCACGCCCGGTGCCGGTATTTTCAGCGGCTCGATGATCCCGCGCGCCGCGCCCCGACCGCCCTCGGAGCCGGTTCCCGTCGCTGAAGTGCCCGTCGCGGCCTCGCCGACACCGGATCTGACCGTCCGCCCGCTGCCGACGGTCGAACCCGCTGCGGCGAGACCGGTTTCAGCCCCGCAAACCGCGGCTTCGCCCGTCGCGTCGCGCCCGGTCGTCGCGGAGCCTGCGGTCGCGGGTTCGACCCTGCGATCGGCCAGCTTGCGCGGCAAGGCCCCGGGCCGGACGGTCCTGTATGGCGGCATCGCCGTCGCCGTGATTGCCGTGATCGCTGCGGGAGTTTGGATGCTGACCCGCACCCCGGCGACCGCTCCGGCCCCCGCCGTCGTTGAGGCTCCAGTGCTTGCCCCGGTTCCGGTCGCTGCCGTGCCGGCACCCCTGGTCGTCGCCGAGCCTCCCGCAACAGAAACCCCCGCGACGACAGCGCCGCTTCCGGCTCCGACGCCGTCGGCGACCCGCGCAACGCCCGCGCTGCCACCGGCTGCGACCTCCGGCGCGGCCCGTCCGGCCGCCGCGACACCGACACCGGCCCCGGCGACGAGGGTGGCGCCGCCGCCCGCGATTGCCGCCCCGCCTCTGGTCGTCATCGCTCCGGCCCCGCCCGCGGGTCCGCCGCCGACCGCGGCCGAACGGCCCTCAGCCGACCCCGACGCCCCGATCGCCACCCGGCCCCAGCCGGTGGGCTAGATTTGTTGCAGTCGGTCCCGAGGGTCTAGCGGATCGGGATGTAGCCGCGCTCGACCATGCGGCGCAGGCCCTCATAGGCCTCGGCCAGTTCCTCATAGGCGGTGCGGGCCGAGGTCAGGCGGGCGATCTGGTCCGGCGTTGACGGAGCCCCGGATTCCGACTGGCGCAGGCTCTCCGCGACCCATTTGCCGCGTGCTGTGGCGGTCAGGATCGCCAGTCGCTGAAAGGTCGGCGCATCGACCTTCGGCAGCATCTGGCCGATGATCTCGCGATTGGCGACAAAGACCGAATAGTCGATCTGCTCCAGCAGACCCCGCACGCGGCGTTGTTCCGCCGGGTCGGCGTCCTGGGGCTCGAAATGATCGCGCTGGCGGCGATAGCTGCCGGTCTGCATCGTGGACATCGCACCTCTCCGGAACAGGGCTGCGACAAGGGTGCGCCCGGTCGATTAACGAGGCGTTTCGATGCGGCATCCGGGGGGCGGTCACGCGCAGAAGTCGCAACCCCGGGCGAAACGTCTCACCGCTCTGGCGCTCCGTCCGCTGCTTCCCATCTGTCCCCCATCAGGGAGACGGTCATGATCAAGGCAATCTGGAACGGCGAGACGATCGCCGAAAGCGACAAGACCGTCGTGGTCGAGGGAAACCACTACTTTCCCCTCGACTCCGTGAAGCCGGGCGTCCTGGTGCCGTCCTCGCGGACCAGCGTCTGTCCGTGGAAGGGCACGGCGGAATACTATTCCGTCAAGGTCGGCGAGAGCGAGAACCGCGACGCGGCCTGGTACTACGCCGACCCGAAGCCGGCCGCCGCCGAGATCGCCGGACGGGTCGCGTTCTGGAAGGGCGTCGAGGTCGGCTGACGCTGGCTCAGTGCGCCTCGGGCGGCCGCGCGGCGGGGCTCAGATATTCGTTCTCGGGCCGGGGATGGGCGTCCAGCACGAAGCGGCGGTCGCAATAGCCGCATTCGACGAAATCCTCGCCGCCCATGTCCATATAGACCAGCGGATGACCCAGGGCTCCGCCACCGCCGTCGCAGGCCACGCGCTTCGTCGGGACGACGATGTCCTCGGGCGGCGGGATGATGGCTTCGGGGTGGCGCGGTGGCATTCGTTCAGCTCTGGTCTTGGCGGGGCAGGTGCGCGGGCATAGGTATGCGCCCGCGCCTCATATCGTCAAACGGGGCGGCTCCGATACCTGAAAGCGTCCGATGACCGAACCCGCCGCCCTGCCCGTCAACGCCATCGAGGTGCACGGTCTGGAGAAGACCTACGCCGGGACCCGAAAGGCCCCGCCCAAGATCGCCCTGCGCGGCGTCGATCTGGTCATTCCGCGCGGCTCGATGTTCGGTCTGCTGGGCCCCAACGGTGCGGGCAAGTCGACCCTGATCAACATTCTGGCCGGGGTGGTGAACAAGACTGGCGGAACGGCCTCGATCTGGGGCCGCGACATCGACAGACAGCCACGCGACGCCCGCGCCGCCCTCGGGGTGGTGCCGCAGGAGATCGTCGCCGATGTCTTCTTCAGCCCGCGTGAGTCGCTGGAGGTCCAGGCCGGCTTCTATGGCGTGCCCGCCAATGAGCGCCGCTCGGACGAGCTGCTGGCGGCCCTGGGCCTGTCCGACAAGGCCCATGCCTATGTCCGCGCCCTTTCGGGCGGCATGAAGCGGCGGCTGATGGTGGCCAAGGCCCTGGTGCACAATCCGCCGATCCTGATCCTCGACGAGCCCACGGCCGGCGTCGACGTCGAGTTGCGCCGCCAGCTCTGGGAGTACGTCCGCCGCATCAACGCCGAGGGCGTGACCGTGCTGCTGACCACCCACTATCTGGAGGAGGCGCAGGAGCTCTGCGACACCATCGCCATCATGAACCGGGGCGAGGTCGTGGCCTGCGAACCGACGCCGCAGCTGCTGCGCCGGCTCGACACCCGCAACGTCGTGGTCACCCCCGAGGGCACGCTGAACGGCCTGCCGGTGCTCAAGGGGTTCGAGGCCGTGGCCCGCTCCAACGGCTCTTTCGTGGTCACCTATCGCAAGGGCCAGTCGTCGGTGGAACAGGTCCTGGCCGCCGTCCGCGCCGCCGGCGTCACCATCGCCGATATCACCACCGAGGACCCCGATCTGGAAGATGTCTTCCTGGCGTTGACCTATGGGGATGCGAACCAGGTCAGTCCGACGAAGGATTGAGCGCGCGGGCAGGGCCTCACGCGGGGCGGTCGGACGTCGGGTTCAGGCCTGTCAGGGAAAGACGGCGATCGACCCATTGTGGCCGGTCACGAGCATTGCTTTTGGGTAGCGCAGCGCGTCTTGCGGTTCGGTCTGAGTTGACACCGGTACCTCTGGCCACCGGGTCTCGAGGGTCACAACACCCCTATACTAAGCAGCCAATTCCTGACCTGTTCCGGCCAGTCCGTCGTGATCGGATCGGTCGTCGGCCGCATCCCGAAGGCATGGCCGCCCCTCGCATAGAGACGCATGTCCACCGGCACGCCCGCGTCGTTAAGCGCCAGCGCATAAGCCATCGGCTGCCGGATATCGTCGACCGCGTCGTCCATCGCATGAATGATCAGTGTTGGCGGCGCCTTTGCGCTGATCTTCACCCAGGGCTGCAGCCGAAGGTTATTCCGCCCTTCGCTGTTGTCCAGCATACGGGCGGTATAGGCGACGATCGCGAAGGCAGGCCGTGAGGATTGCTGGTCGGCGGCGTCGGTAAGCGGATAGGTCCGCTCATCCGCATTACTCATGTTGGCGACGAGATAGGCACCGGCCGAAAAACCGATCACGCCGATCTTCTGCGGATCGATGCCCCAGGTGGTGGCGTCCTGCCGCAGCAAGGCCAAGGCGCGCTGGGCGTCTTCCAGACCCAACAGCACATCCGGCCTCTGCTGCCTGCCATTCACGGTCGGCCATACCTGCGGCGTCCGGTATTTGAGCACGACGCAGGTCATTCCCTGCTGGATCACCCAGTCGCAAACCTCGGTGCCTTCCAGGTCCATGGCCACGGCGTAAAATCCGCCGCCCGGCAGGACCAGCATTGCGGCCCCGGTGTTTCGACCCTTCGGCCGATAGAGGGTCATGGTCGGCCGAGTGACATAGGTCGCCCAATGCCATCGCCTTCCCCCGACGGTTGGCGAACCATTGCCGGTCATCTCGGGACGATCGCCGCTGTCGGGTTTGGCGAGAGGGACGTTTGCGGGCCAGAGCGGCACCTGCGTACCGCCAGGGGTCGGTTGCCAGATGCCCTCCCGCTCCACCTTGGGAACCTCGATCCTTGTCGTCGGAACCTCGATGTTTGCAGTCGCACTGTCGGTATTGGTCGCCTGACCACAGGCGGCCAGGGTGACGACAAGCGCTAGCAGAAGGGAAGGCAAGGCTGTCCGAATCCGTGACAATCGCTGCGGGGCCGCCTTACGCAGTGCCGAGGTTTCTTCGGCGCGGTGTGACTGAGCCCCGGGGGCATCCTTCTCCGAGCCTGTGACGCCGCGACGGGGCAGGGCCAGGGTCATCAGAACATAGCCGACGATGGCGCTACCGCCGTAGGCGACCAGGGGCGTCGGGTAGTCGCCGACGACGGCTGCGGTCAGGATCGCCAGCCAACTGGCACCGGCGGCCGCGTGAACAGCGCCGTTGGCCCGGTCCAGTGCCAGGCCAAGCAGCGCAGGGACCAGCAGCAGGATCGCCCCACTCCAGACCGCCAGCCCTGCGAGGGCGCTGGTCGAGGCGGCGGTTCGGAATACCCGATCGACATAGGGCGTGGCCGGCACCACATCAGGCCGTGCCATGGCGACTGCGAACCCCGCGAGCGTCAGGACCAGAACGGTCAGAACCATCCGATCACGCTTCATCAAGGCGGCCGCGCCGACGCCAGCGACCAAGGCCCCTGCCATTGCCCGATCGGGCTGCCAGGCGAGAGCGACCGCGGCCAGCACGACGCCGAGCGTCGTCAAGGCGTCGCGGGATCGGGCGAAGACGACGACAAGCAGGGGCAGTCCGATCAAACCCGGCTGCAGGACCACACCTCCGATGGAGACCCAGCGGCGGGCGCCCGAGGCCTCGCCACCCAGTCCGGCGGTCAGCAGAAGCGCAATGCCGATTGCGACGGCCACCACCCCGACAAACGGACGGTCCATGGGATTGCGCCGGACGAACGGCAGGACGATCACGAGCCCGGCAACCAGGGCGGCTGCGTTCACCGTCAGCAATCGGCTCGGTGCCCCCGCCTCCGCCAGGTAAACGAGGCCGAGCCCCGTCGCCGCCACTGCACAAGCGAGGGCCACGCCCCACGCCTTGATGCCGTCCTGCATTGTCATCGACTTCCCTCCCTCGAAATTCTCGCCATGGGCCGCGAGGGCTTCACGAAGCGCCTCGCGCGCCGCCCAGGCCGCACAACCCAATGCGAACACCAGGGCCGCCGGACGCCGGTCAATCGTCGCGACCTCGCTCGACATGGCCTCGACCCAGCCCTGCAGGCGCGCCGGCACCCAAAGTCCGGCCAGCCGCACGATCCTCTCCGCGGCCTTCACGCCGGCCGCCCCAAGGGGGCCGGTGCCTCGATCGCGGCCTGCGGGTTCTCTGCCGCCAACTGTCGCCCCGCCGCGGTCAGGCGGTAGGCGTGCCGAGGCGGTCGGCCGGCTTCAGCCGGCAACCACTGGGCTTCCAGCTGTCCCTGCCCCTCCAGCCGGATCAAAAGCGGATAAAGCGTTCCCGACTTGACCCCCGCGCTGCGGCACAATTCGTAGCCGTGCGACCAGCCGGTCCCTGCCTCGGCCAGGACTGACAGAACATTTCGGGCGGCGGAGGAGAGTGATCGGGAACGGGTCATGCATATAAATCTACATAGGTAGAGTTATTGTCAAGCGGTGGCCTCCGACTCGAGGGCGTGCCGGTCGTCGGGGCCTGTTCCTCGCCAATGCCGTCTCCGACAGTGGTCCAGGCGGGCTGTCGGCTCGCAAAACCGGTTGCGATTAGCCGCAAGACCGAGGTTTTCTTTCCACCCTCAACAGACCCTCTCATCACTCGCCCTCCGGCCATGACCTCATGGGTTGACGGCGCTGCGGGGGGTGACAGTCTCGGGCCCCATGTGGAAGCGCATCGCCCTCTATGGAGCCGTGCTGGCGGCGGGGACCGCAGCGCTGCAGTGGCAGGACTATCAGCGGCTGGCGCGGTCGTGGATCGGTGACCTCCAGGTCGGACTGATCGCCGTCGGCTTCCTGGCGCTGGGCCTGTATCTCGGACGCCGGCTGTTCGTCGCGCAGGCCACCGCCTTCGACGGCAACCCCCGGGCGCAGGCGGCGCTGGGCATCAGTGCGCGTGAACTGACCGTGCTGCACGAACTGGCCGAGGGGCACTCCAACAAGGAGATCGCGCGCCGTCTCGGCATCTCGCCCGAGACGGTCAAGACTCATCTCGCCCGGCTGTACGAGCGGCTCGGAGCCCGGCGTCGCACCGACGCTGTCCACCGGGCGAGGGAGCTGGGCCTGCTGCCCTGAAAGACGGAATTCGGGGCGATCACCCGTTCGGGCGATTGCTTCAGCGGCCCGGACGCCGCCTCATGGCCTCGAACCAGGGGGAGATCACCATGCTCGGGACCATTCTGAAATTCGGTATCATCGGCGGCGTCATCGTCGGCGTGCCGATGTTTGCCATGGCGGTGGTCATGGACGGCCATCCGCCGCTCGCCTGGGGCATGGTGTTCGGCTACGCCACCATGCTGATCGCCCTGTCGACCGTCTTTCTGGGCATCAAACACCACCGCGACGTGGATGGCGGCGGCGTGATCAGATTCTGGCCGGCCCTGGGCGTCGGCCTGGCCATCAGCCTGATCGCGGGCGTGTTCTACGTTGCCACCTGGGAGCTGAGCCAGGCCATCACCGGCGGGGGCTTCGCCAGCGACTATGCCCGCACGCTCATTGCCGAGAAACAGGCGGCGGGGGCCAGCGCCGCCGAGATCGAGGCCCTGCGCGTCCAGATGGCTGCGTTCGCGGTCCAGTACGCCAACCCCCTGTACCGGCTGCCGATGACCTTTTCGGAGATCTTCCCGGTCGGGGTGCTGGTGTCGGTCATCTCGGCCGCGCTGTTGAGGAACAGCCGATTTCTGTCCGCCCGAAAGGTCTAGACCACCATCACCGTGCCGATGAGCAGGCGCGCGCCGGCCCGGCCCAGGGCCGTATTGGTCGCCGCCTGAAGCTGGGCCACCAGACGCTCGACGTCGGGTGCCGTGCCGGGCAGCAGGCCGTTGGCCGACTGCTGCACCACGGCGGCATAGGCGGCGCGAAGCCGCGGTGCGGACTGGGCCACGCGTGCGCGCAGGGCCGCGTCGGGAGTGTCGATCCCGGTCTCGACGGTCATCACACCGCGCCGGCCACCGGGCCGCACGATGTTGGCGGTGATGGTGGGCAGACGCAGATAGCTGGCCTGGGCTGCGCCCGAACCCCCGCTGGTCTTGAGCGTCTGTGACTTCAGTCCGAGAAGGGCGCGGCGATCCATGCGGCGAAGCTGACACACGCGGCTTAAGGCGCGGTTACGCCCTCCCTCCCCCTCCGGGGGAGGGATGTCGGCGCGTAGCGACGACAGGGTGGGGAGGGCCTGGCGCAACAAACGCAGGTGTCTTCGTCGCCGAGCCCCTCCCACCCGGCTTCGCCTTCGGCTCAGCCACCCTCCCCCGGAGGGGGAGGGAGACTGCAATCTACGCCGCCACCCCGACCGCGGCCGGTTCCATTGGCTTCAAATCCAGAAGGGCGAAAAGCGCCGCGTCCTCGTCCTGTTCCGGATTGGGCGTGGTCAGCAGCTTGCCGCCGACGAAGATCGAATTGGCCCCCGCCAGGAAGCACAGCGCCTGCATTTCGGCGCTCATCGCCTCGCGCCCGGCCGACAGCCGGACCATGGCCCGGGGGCAGACCAGACGCGCGACGGCGACGGTGCGGACGAATTCGATCGGATCGATCTGGCCCTCGCCCAGCATCCGTTCGCCCAGCGGCGTGCCGGTCACCGGCACCAGCGCATTGACCGGCAGGCTGTCCGGGTGCGCGGGCAGGGTCGCCAGCGCCTGCAGCAGACTGGCCCGGTCGCGCCGCGCCTCGCCCATGCCGACGATGCCGCCGCAGCAGGTCGCCATGCCCGCGTCCCGCACATGCTGCAGGGTGTCGAGCCGGTCCTGATACGTCCGCGTCGTCACCACCCGGGCATAGTATTCCGGCCCGGTGTCGAGGTTGTGGTTGTAATAATCGAGCCCGGCGTCCTTCAGCTGGCGCGCCTGATCCGCGGTCAGCATGCCCAGGGTGGCGCAGGTCTCCAGACCCAGCGCCTTCACCCCGGCGATCATGGTCGCCAGCTTCGGCGTGTCCCGGTCCTTCAGCTCGCGCCACGCCGCGCCCATGCAGAACCGGCTGGCCCCGCCCGCCTTCGCCGCCATGGCCTCGGCCAGCACGGCCGTGGTGTCCATCAGCTTTTCGGCCTTCAGCCCGGTGTCGAAACTGGCCGACTGCGAGCAGTAGCCGCAGTTCTCGGCGCAGCCGCCGGTCTTGATCGACAGCAGCTGCGACTTCTGCACTTCCGACGGATCGAACCACGCCCGATGCACGGTGGCGGCGTCATACACGAGGTCCATGAACGGCCGGGCGAACAGGGCCTCGACTTCCGGCAGGGTCCAGTCGTGGCGGGGGATTGAAGGGTGGCTGGTGACTGGTGACTGGTGGCTGGACATTCAACTGCTCTTGCGACGCTTCAGGGCCGAAGCCAGAGAAGCCAACATGCGACTGATCCGGTCTCCGGATTCGGTCAACGCGTAGTGATCTGGTTCGCGGAGATAGCCGAGCCGGGTCGCGATCAAAAGCTGAGTTTCAGCCTCTGCGAGAGATCCCTGCGCCATTCCAACGAACTGAAGGAACTCACCCGTGCTGCGCCTCGCCGCACCCTCGGCAATGTTTGAAGCGACAGATACAGCAGCGCGTCGGACCTGGCTGATCAGACCGAAGCGCTCGTCGCTCGGCCAAGCCGTCGTCGTTCGGTAGATGGCTTCAGCCCAGTCCACCGCAAAACGCCAGACTTCCAGGTCCTGATAGCTCCTGACGTCGCTGGGCATGCCCGTTCCTCAACAGTCACCAGTCACCAGCCACCAGCCACCCCCGTCAGTCCTCGTCGCGATAAACCCGGCCGTCACGCATGACGAAGTCCATCGAGGTCAGGACGCTCACGTCCGTCAGCGGGTCACCGTCGACGGCGACGATGTCCGCCCGCTTTCCGGCTTCCAGCGTGCCGATCTCCGCTGACAGGCCCAGCAGGTCCGCCGCATTGACCGTGGCGGCCTGAATCGCGCCCATCGGGGTCATGCCGTGCTGGACCATCAGGGCGAATTCGTCGGCGTTGCGGCCGTGTTTGGAGACCCCCGCGTCGGTGCCGAAGGCGATGCGGACGCCGGCGGGGACCGCCCGTTCCAGCGACTGGCCGGTGATCGATATGCGCCAGCGGATCTTGGGCAGGACCTCGGGCGAATAGGCATTCGGGTCTGCGGCCAGCCGTTCTATGTAGCCGTTCACGGTCGACAGGGTCGGGACATAGTAGGCCCCCGAGCGGCGGAACAGGCCAATCGTTTCGTCGTCGAAGATGGTGCCGTGCTCGATCGAATCCGCACCCAGACGCAGGGCCATGTTGATGCCGTCAGCCCCGTGGGCGTGAACCGCGACCTTGAGGCCGTAAAGGTGAGCCGTCTCGATAAGGGCGCGGGCCTCATCCTCGAACATCTGCGCGCCCAGTCCGGCGCCGATGCGGCTGTTCACGCCACCGGTGGTGGCGATCTTGATGACGTTGGCACCGCGCCCGATCTGGATGCGCACCGCCTCGCGGCAGCTTTCCACACCGTTGCAGACGTTGTCGTGCGGGATGTCATCGCGGAAATCGTCGTTAAAGCCCAGCCGCCCGTCCATGTGGCCCGAGGTGGTCGAGATACTCTCGGCCGCATCGATGATGCGCGGGCCGGGCAGGCGATGGGCCGCCGTCGCATCGCGAAGGGCCAGGGTCACGCCGCCGCCGTCGCCGAGGTTCCGAACGGTGGTGAATCCGGCCATCAGGGTTTTCTCGGCGTTTTCGGCCGCGCGGTAGGCGTGGGTCGGCAGGTTCTCGGTGACGCCGGACAGGAAGCCGGCCTGGCCGCCGAGGTCCGAGACCAGATGCACGTGACTGTCGATCAGGCCCGGCAGCACGAACCGCTCGCGCTGGTCGATGACCGTGGCCCCCGGAAAGGCCGAGGCGTCGACGAAGCCGTCGCGGATCTCGACGATCCGCCCGTCCCGCACCACGACGGTCGAAGGTCCGCGCGGCGGCTGGCCGGGCCGGTCCAGCAAGCGTCCGGCCTGGATCAGGGTGACGGGGCCCGGTTGGGCCGCCGCAGGTGCAGGCTGCGCGCCCGCCGCGGCCGCTGTCAGGGCCAGAAGCGCCACGCCGCCAAGGCTCGCCATCAGTCTGTTCATTGTCACCCTCTCCGGATCCTTCGCCATGTTGAGCGCAACCGGTGCCGTTTCGCCAGAGCCGTTGTCACGGCAATCACATAAAGATATCCTTATGTGTTTCTTGCCCCCGGGCCGGGACCGGTCTATAGGCCGCGCGAACACTCTCCCGGAAAGCCCCGCTCCATGACCGACTACATCGTCCGCGACATTTCGCTTGCCCCGTTCGGCAACAAGGAAATCGCCATCGCCGAAACCGAAATGCCGGGCCTGATGGCGCTGCGCGAAGAGTTCGGCGCGCAACAGATCCTCAAGGGCGCCCGCATCGCCGGCAGCCTGCACATGACGATCCAGACCGCCGTCCTCATCCAGACGCTGGAAGCCCTGGGCGCCGACGTGCGCTGGGCCTCGTGCAACATCTTCTCGACCCAGGACCACGCTGCGGCGGCCATCGCCGCCAACGGCACCCCGGTGTTCGCCACCAAGGGCGAGACGCTGGAAGAATACTGGGACTATGCCCACAAGATCTTCGAATGGGCTGACGGCGGCTATCCCAACCTGATCCTCGACGACGGCGGCGACGCCACCCTGCTGTGCGTGCTCGGCCCCAAGGCCGAGAAGGACGGCACGCTGCTGGACAACCCGCAGAACGACGAGGAGGAAGCCCTCTACAAGGTGATGAAGCGCTACATCGCCGAGAAGCCCGGCTTCTATTCGGCCATTCGCGACGCCATCGGCGGCGTGTCGGAAGAGACCACCACGGGCGTTCACCGCCTCTACGAAATGGCCAGGAAGGGCGACCTGCCGTTCCCCGCCATCAACGTCAACGACAGCGTCACCAAGTCCAAGTTCGACAACCTGTACGGCTGCCGTGAATCGCTGGTCGACGCGATCCGTCGCGGCACCGACGTCATGCTGTCGGGCAAGGTCGCCGTCGTCTGCGGCTACGGCGATGTGGGCAAGGGCTCGGCCGCCTCGCTGCGCCAGGGCGGCGCTCGCGTGAAGGTCACCGAGGTCGATCCCATCTGCGCCCTGCAGGCCGCCATGGAAGGCTATGAGGTCGTCACTGTCGAGGACGTGGCCGGCGAAGCCGACATCTTCGTCACCGCCACGGGCAACAAGGACGTGCTGACCGTCGACCACATGCGGGCGATGAAGAACAACGCCATTGTCTGCAACATCGGCCACTTCGACTCGGAAATTCAGGTCGCCGGCCTGAAGAACTTCAAGTGGGACGAGATCAAGCCCCAGGTCCACCACGTCGAATTCCCGGACGGCAAGAAGATCATCCTGCTGTCCGAAGGCCGTCTGGTGAACCTGGGCAATGCCACGGGCCACCCCTCGTTCGTGATGTCGGCGTCCTTCACCAACCAGACGCTGGCCCAGATCGAACTGTGGACCAACGCCAAATCCTACGACAATCAGGTCTACACCCTGCCCAAACACCTGGATGAAAAGGTCGCCATGCTGCACCTGGCCAAGCTGGGCGCGAAGCTGACCACGCTGTCGAAAGAACAGGCCGACTATATCTCGGTCCCGACCGAAGGCCCGTTCAAGCCGGACCACTACCGCTATTGATCGCGATGGCCGATCGAAGCTGAAAAAGGCCGGGACGCGCGCGTCCCGGCCTTTTTCATGCGGGTTTCTCAGGCCGCCAGAATGGTCTGGCCCGGTTCCTGGTCGCGCTCCGCCAGACCCGTCTCGAAATCCATGAAGATGTCGATCAGCTCCTCGGGGCTGACCATTGAAGCGCCGGGGCTGAAGCGGAACCGCCAGAAGCTGACCACATGCTGGATCGCGCCCAGCTGCTCTCCCAGGCGGGTGAACAGGCGCGGGGCATCGAGAAGGAACTCCCGAAACCCGGCCGGCTGGCCCGTGACGGTCAGGCCGGCGTAAGCGTCGTCATAGATCTTCAGCGTGGTGGCGACGTCCTGACAGGTCTTGTGGATCCGGGCCCGCAATACGGTGCGCCCCCGGTCCAGATATGCCCGCGAGCCCTTGTCGACCTTGCCGACCGGCTTGACCGTGGCGACCGCGTCGGCGACCGCGGCGATCTCGACCGCCAGGCTGCTGAGCACCCATTTGTAATAGAGGAAGCCCTTCCAGCAGAACATGCCCTCTTCGTACTCGTCCTCGCCCAGGCGCAGGGTCCGGCGCAGGGCTTCCATCCGGTCGCGCGGGTCGTTGGACAGGATCTTTCCCGCCAGCCTGCGGGTCGAGCCCACGGCCCCCAGACCATCGCCGAGGCTGAGCGTGACGAGCGGCCGAATCTCGTCCTCGACGAACAGAACCATCCGCTCCAGGTCGCATTCGCTGATCGACAGATAGCAGGGTGCCAGCTCAATCCCGCCCCGTTTGAGTTGCTCGCGCAACAGGAAAGGGTCCAGCGACGGCAGCCGGTCGAGCAGGGACATCGTCGTCATGTCCTGATGCCCGGGGGCCAGGCCGAAGGCTTCCTGCATGACCCGGTCGAATCCGCGCTGGCCGACAAAGACGTAGCGGCCGCCGGTCTTCAGGTCGCTGGCGTCGATCGGAATCACGATCTTCGTCGCCACCTGACGGCGGTCCCGGAACGAATCCAGCTCATCCCGGCGCAGGCGATGCTTGATGATCAGGGCGCGATTGAGGGCCGGCGTCCGGAACAGCGGCCGTGCGGCCCAGTCCGGATCGCGCCCGTGCTCGTTATAGACATTGAGCAGATTCAGAACCCGGGCGGTCGAGGCGGACCGGCGCAGGTGCGCGAGATTGCGGATGGTGCGGTCAGTCATCGTTCGCCCTTCGGAGGGTGCAAAGAGCCACGAAAGGATGACCAACAGCCTAGCCGAAATGATGACCAACGGCTTAGCCTGGCCGCCGCGGCGGGTTGCGGCGTCAGCGCGCTGGTCATGCGGTCCCGCCGCGCCTAGATTGTCGTCATGGGCGACGTACTGAACATCCTGATCCTGCTGGCCATCCTGGCTGTGGCTGTAACCCTCGGGTTCGGCATCTATTCACTGTACCGGGGCGGCGAGTTCGCGCGGTCGAACTCCAACCGGCTGATGCGGCTGCGCGTCGCGCTCCAGGCGTTGGCGGTCGTGCTGCTGTGCGTCGGCATGTGGTGGAAATCCACGCACGGCGCCTGACGGCATGGTCGTCCTCAATCGCATCTATACGAAGACGGGTGACGGCGGCGAGACGCGGCTGGCCTCGGGCGCGCCGGTGTCCAAGAGCCACCCCCGGGTCGAGGCGTATGGCGCGGTCGACGAGCTGAACAGCATCATCGGCCTGGCCCGGCTGCATTCCGGCCAGAACGACCGCATCGACGCCATGCTGGGCCGGATCCAGAACGAGCTGTTCGATCTGGGCGCCGACCTCGCCACCCCGCTGGAGCCGCCGCCGAAATGGGAGGCGCTGCGGATCATCGACAGCCAGGTCGACCGGCTGGAGGCCGAGATCGACTGGATGAACGAAAGCCTCAAGGAGCTGGACAGCTTCATCCTGCCGGGCGGCTCGCCCCTGTCGGCGCATCTGCACCTGGCCCGCACCGTGGCCCGCCGGGCCGAGCGCGACGCGGTGCGTCTGATGGAAGCAGGCGAGGCGGTGACGCCGGCCTCCGTCCGCTATCTGAACCGCCTGTCGGACCATCTGTTCGTCGCCGCCCGCCGGGCCAATGCCAACGGGGCCGACGACGTGAAGTGGAAGCCGGGCGCGACGCGTTAGTCCCGCTTGCCCTTGAACAGGGCAAAGATCGCCATGGCGTGGCCGTGGCCCAGATCGAAGTCGGTCTTCAGCCAGTCGATCACCTGTCCGGCCTTGACGCCGTCGCGCAGGCGGCCGTTCTCGACGAAGCCCCTGGCCGTGCCGAGACTCACGAAGTCGTCGGGCGTCTTGCCCGTCTTGCTCTGGATGTTGTCCAGATAGGCCCGGAACGACACCGGCGGCCCCTACTGTGCGGCGAGCGCCGCCCGCTGGCGTTCGGCGTCGGCATCGCGGGCCTTCTGCTGGGCGGCCAGATCATCCTCGATGGCCACCAGTTCGCGATTCTTTTCGGCCGAGGCCTGGGCACGCGTGCCCGGCAGGGGCCGCCCGGTGATCTCGGCGATAGAGATCGGCTGGGCGCAGACCCGGCCCTCGGTATCCCACCATTTGCCGCCCGCCTCGCAGCGGTCGCCGGGGGCGACGACGATGGCGTCATAGGTGAACAGGGCGCCGATCAGGACGGCGAAGGTCACCAGAAAGGCGATGCTCAGCCGTTTCATGGTCAGGAGGCGGTTCATCTACGGATTCCGGAAGGTTGGCGGGGGACCGAACAGGGGCGTTGACGCGGCGTTACGTTGACAGGCCGGGTGAGGCGTACCATTCCCTGACGCAACATTCCGGCGCTTTCGTGGATAGCACAATGAAGGTTCTCGTCCCCGTCAAACGGGTGATCGACTATAACGTCAAGGCTCGCGTCAAGGCGGACCAGACCGGCGTCGATCTCGCCAACGTCAAGATGAGCATGAATCCGTTCGACGAAATCGCCGTCGAGGAAGCCGTGCGCATGAAGGAAGGCAAGGAACACCACGCCGCCGGAACGGTGGACGAGATCGTGGTCGTCTCCATCGGCGTGACCCAGGCCCAGGAAACCATCCGCACCGCCCTGGCCATGGGCGCGGACCGCGGCCTGCTGATCCAGTCGGACGCCGACCTCGAGCCGCTGGCGATCGCCAAGCTGCTCAAGGCCGTGGTCGACGAGGAGAAGCCGGATCTGGTCCTGCTGGGCAAACAGTCGATCGACGGCGACAACAATGCGGTCGGCCAGATGCTGGCCGCCCTGCTGGACTGGCCCCAGGCCACCTTCGCCGGCAAGATCGTCCTGGCCGACGGCAAGGCGACGGTCACGCGTGAAGTCGACGGCGGCCTCCAGACCCTGTCGGCGGCCCTGCCGGCGGTGGTTTCGGTCGATCTGCGCCTGAACACGCCGCGCTACGCCTCCCTGCCCAACATCATGAAGGCCAAGAAGAAGGAGATCGCCGTCAAGGCGGTCGCCGACTACGGCGTCGACACGGCCCCGCGCCTGACGGTGGTCAAGGTCACGGCCCCGCCGACGCGCTCGGCCGGGATCAAGGTGGCTGATGCCGCCGAACTGGTTTCCAAACTCAAGACCGCGGGGGTCCTGTAATGGCCGTTCTCGTCATCGCCGACCGCGACGGGGATACCGTCCGCGACACCACCCACAAGACCGTCACCGCCGCCCTGAAGCTGTCGGGCGACGTCGACATCCTGGTCATCGGCCAGGGTTCGAAGGCCGCGGCTGACGCCGCCGCGAAGATCGCCGGCGTGCGCAAGGTCCTGCTGGCCGAGAGCGCCGGCCTCGGTCACCAGCTGGCCGAGGCCGTCGCCGCGACCGTGGTCGGCTTGGCCGGTGGCTATGACGCCATCCTTTCGCCGGCCACCACCGACGGCAAGAATTTCATGCCCCGAATCGCCGCCAGTCTCGATGTTGCGCCGATCTCGGACATCATCGAGGTGGTCTCCAACGACACCTTCGTGCGCCCCATCTATGCCGGCAATGCGCTGGAGACGATCCAGTCCGGCGACGGCAAGAAGGTCATCACCGTGCGCCCGACCAGCTTTGACGCGGCGGGCGAGGGCGGCTCGGCCGCGGTCGAGACCGTGGCGGGTGCCGACGCCGGCAAGGCCGCCTTCGTCAGCGAGGAAATGGTCAAGTCGGACCGTCCTGAACTGGGCGCGGCGAAGATCGTCGTCTCGGGCGGCCGGGCGATGGGCTCGGCCGAGGAATTCCACGCCGTCATGGACCCGCTGGCCGACCGGCTGGGTGCTGCCGTGGGTGCCTCGCGCGCCGCCGTGGACGCCGGCTATGCCCCCAACGACTACCAGGTCGGCCAGACCGGCAAGGTCGTCGCCCCGGCCCTCTACATCGCCATCGGCATCTCGGGCGCCATCCAGCACCTCGCCGGGATGAAGGACTCCAAGATCATCGTCGCCATCAACAAGGACGCCGACGCCCCGATCTTCCAGGTCGCCGACTACGGCATCGTCGGGGATTACAAGGTCGTGGTGCCGGAGCTGATGAAGGCGCTGGGGTAGATCACATTGTCTCCGCTCATCCCGGCGAAAGCCGGGACCCGCTTCTTTGGGCGACCTGTCGGAACGATTGGGCACGGACATTCATCCCGCGCACCATGCGTCACGAAAGCACGGGGTCCCGGCTTTCGCCGGGATGAGCGGATTTGAGTGAACGCGCCCACCTCGCCGTCCGCCTGACCCCCGGCGCGTCCGCCGACCGCATCGACGGCTGGGATGTGGATGCCGAAGGCCGGCCCGTCCTCAAGGTGCGCGTGCGCGCCAGACCCGTCGAGGGCGAGGCCAATGAGGCGCTGATCAAACTGCTGGCCAAGGCGCTTGGCGTGCCGAAATCCGGCGTGGTCCTCCAGCGTGGGGGCCAGTCGCGCACCAAGATGGTGCTGGTCGAAAGTCTGTCCGGGGACGACGTGAAAGCCCGCCTTACCGATCTGTAATGTTTCCGGCTTTGACGGAAGGCGTCGAACCCCTTTGTAATCGGTCCTGTCTTGCGCCCCGGGATCGAGGATGGCGCATCAGGGGGAGCGTTCGATGAGACTTCACGCCTTGCGGGGTTCCAGCCTCGCCGTTCTGGCCTGCGCGGTTGCGGGCTCTCTGGCCCTGTCGGCCTGTGCCACGACCGGAGGGGACGGCAAGCCGGCCGCCGACGGCGCGTCCAGCGCCGAGGCCCGCACGCCCCTGGCCCGGGGTCTCGACCAGGCCGCCAACCCCGATCCCTTCCCCTCGACCTATCGCGGCCTGCCGCGCGAGAACATGGCCATCGTCGGCGGCACGGTCCTGACCGGGGCCGGCCAGAAGATCGAGAACGGCGTGGTCATCGTCACCGACGGCAAGGTGGCCTCGGTCGGCGACGCCGCCACGGCCGTCCCCGCCGGCTATCGCGTCGTCGACGCGCGCGGCCGCTTCGTCACGCCGGGCATCATCGACGTGCACAGCCACCTCGGCGTCTATCCTTCGCCCGGCGTGCAGGGGATGAGCGACGGCAATGAGGCGACCAGCCCCAACACCGCCCAGGTCTGGGCCGAGCATTCGCTGTGGCCGCAGGACCCCGGCTTCAACACCGCCCGCGCCGGCGGCGTGACCACGCTCCAGATCCTGCCCGGCTCGGCCAATCTGTTCGGCGGCCGCGGCGTCACCGTCCGCAATGTCCCCTCGGTGACGATGCAGGGCATGAAGATGCCGGGCGCCCCCTATGGCCTGAAGATGGCCTGCGGCGAGAACCCCAGCCGCGTCTACGGCAGCCGCAACCAGTCGCCGGCCACCGGCATGGGCAATGTCGCCGGCTATCGCGCGGCCTTCATCGCCGCCCGCGAGTACAAGGCCAAATGGGACAAGTGGCGCGAGGACGGCGAGGGCTCGCCCCCGACCCGCAACCTGCAGCTCGAGACCCTGGTCGGTGTGCTGGACGGGTCGATCCTGGTCCAGAACCATTGCTATCGCGCCGACGAAATGGCCGTGATGATCGATATCGCCAAGGAGTTCGGCTACCGCATCACCGCCTTCCACCACGCCATCGAGGCCTACAAGGTCGCGCCGATGCTGGCCCGCGAAGGCATCTGCGCCGACATGTGGACCGGCTGGTGGGGCTTCAAGATGGAGGGGCTGGACGCGGTCGAGGCCAATGCCGCCCTCGTCGATGCCCCGCCGGGATCCTGCGCGGTCATCCACTCCGATGACGCCGAACTGACCCAGCGCCTGAACCAGGAGGCCGCCGCCGCCGTGGCCGCCGGTCGCCGCATCGGCATGAACATCTCCGAGGAACACGCGATCAGCTGGATCACCCTCAACCCGGCCCGTTCGCTCGGCATCGCCGACCAGACGGGCTCGCTCGAGGCCGGCAAGCGCGCCGATGTGGTGATCTGGAGCGCGGATCCGTTCAGCGTCTACGCCCGCGCCGACCAGGTCTTCATCGACGGAGCCCTGACCTTTGACCGCATGAACCCGGCCTACCAGCCGGTGTCCGACTTCGAACTGGGCCAGCCGGGCTTCGGCCTGTCCGCCGCCACCGTGCCGCAGGGAGCCCGCTGATGCGCCTCAAGAGCCTCATCCTCGGCGCCGTCTGCGCCGCAGCCCTCGCCTCGCCCGGACTTCCCTCTACGGCTTGGGCCCAGTCCCTGACCGCCATCACCGGCGGACGGGTCCTGACCGGCACCTCGGTGATCGAGAACGGCACCGTCGTCATCCAGAACGGCCGGGTCGTCTCGGTCGGGACCGGCGGCGCGCCCTCGGGCGCCCGGATCATCGACGCGCGCGGCAAGGTCGTCGCCCCCGGCTTCGTCGCCGTGGACTCCGGCCTCGGCGTTTCGGAAGTCTCGTCGGTCGGCGGGTCTGACGACCAGTCCAATGGTGCCAACTCCATCAGCGCCTCGTTTGACGTCAGCTATGGCCTCGATCCCTGGTCCTTCACCCTGCCGGTGGCGCGCCTCGGCGGCATCACCCGCGCCATCGTCGTGCCCAGCCATCCGGGCGGCGGCGGCGGCAACCATCGCGACGACGGCGACACGGACTTCGCCGGCGTCGGCGCGGGCGGTTACCAGGCCCCGGGCCTGTTCGCCGGACAGGCCGCGATCATCCACCTGGCCGAGGGCACCGATATCCTCGTCAAACCCCGCGTGGCCATGATCGCCCCGTTCGGCGAGGCCGGGGCCGGCATCTCGGGCGGCGCGCGCGGGGCCCAGTTCACCCAGTTTAAGGAAACCCTGGCCGAGGTCCGCCTGTATGCCCGCAACAAGGCCGCCTACGACCGGGCCGGCCTGCGCGACCTCAGCCTGTCGCGCGCCGATCTCGAGGCCCTGATCCCCGTCGCCAACGGCACCCTGCCGCTGATCGTCACCGTGCACCGCGCGGCCGACATCCAGCAGGTCCTGCGGCTGGCGCGCGAGGAGGGGATCAAACTCATCCTCGACAGCGCCGAGGAGGGCTGGCTGGTCGCCGACCAGATCCGGGCCGCGGGCGTTCCTGTGCTGCTCAACCCCATCGCCAACCTGCCGGGCAATCTCGAGACCCGGGCCTCGCGGATGGAGAACGCCGCCGCCCTCGACGCTGCCGGGGTGGTCATCGCCATCAAGGGCAATGAGGGCTCGGTGCACCGCGCCCGCGAGACCCGCTACAACGCCGGCAATGCGGTCTCGCACGGCCTGCCCTATGAAGCCGCCATCGAGGCGATCACGGTCAATCCGGCGAAGATCTTCGGCATGGCCGGCCAGTTCGGCGAGCTTCGCGCCGGCGCGGCGGCCGATGTGGTGGTCTGGTCCGGCGACCCGCTGGAGCCGCTCAGCATCGCCGAGACCGTCTTCATCGGCGGCGCCGAACAGGCTCCGACCAGCCGTCAGTTCCTGCTCCGCGACCGCTATCGCAGCGGCGGCGAAGGCGCGATGCCGCCGGCGTATACAAGGTAGCCAGAACGCATTCTCCCTCCCCCGAAGTGGGGAGGGTGGTCGCGAAGCGACCGGGTGGGGAACGCCAGACCTACCCCACCCTGTCGTCGCGGAGCCTGTCCTCGGGCCGACTGTTGGTCGGACCCGGGGGCGCCGACATCCCTCCCCATGAAGGGGAGGGAGAGCTACGATGCCGCCCATGTCCGCCTTGCCCCGCCTCTTCATCGACGCCGACGCCTGTCCGGTGAAGGACGAGGTCTATCGCGTCGCCGCCCGCTACGGCCTGCATGTGTTCGTGGTCTCCAACAGCTGGATCAACACGCCGCGCGAAAAGTGGATCGAACAGGTCGTCGTCGACGCCGGCCCTGATATCGCTGACGACTGGATCGCCGAACGGGCCGCGCGGGGCGACATCGTCATCACCGCCGACATCCCCCTGGCCGACCGGTGTCTGAAGGCCGGTGCCCAGGCGCTGAAATCCAACGGCCAGCCCTTTACCCCCGATTCGATCGGCTCGGCCCTCGCCGGGCGGATGATCGGCGAGCATCTGCGCTCGATGGGCGTGGCGACCTCCGGCCCGCCGCCGTTCGGGCCGAAGGACCGCTCGGCCTTCCTGCAGGCGCTGGATCAGGCCGTGGTGCGGGCGAAAAAGGTGCTCGGGTGACCGTCATCCCCGAGAGCGAGCTGGAGTTCCGCTTCTTCCGCGCCGGCGGACCGGGCGGCCAGAACGTCAACAAGGTCTCGACCGCCGTGCAGATGCGGTTCGACGCCCGCAACTCGCCGTCCCTGACCGAGGGTGTAAGGGCGCGGCTGATGAAGCTGGCCGGCAGCCGGCTGACGCTGGACGGGGTGATCCTGATCACCGCGGTCCGCTACCGCACCCAGGAGCGCAACCGCGCCGACGCCATCGAGCGGCTGCAGGGTCTGGTCGACAAGGCCTCGATCGCTCCGGTCTATCGCGTCCCGACCCGGCCGACGCGGGCCTCGAAAGAGCGGCGGCTGGACGGCAAGGCCAAACGGTCGACTATCAAGAGCGGCCGTGGACGGCCCGGCAGCGACGACTGAGCGGCCTCAGGTCGCCGGACGGAACAGCAGGGCCGCGACCTTGCCGCTGTCATCGAAGCCGATGACCCACTGGGTCGCGGCGGTGGCGAAGGTGATCGCGTACAGGTCCGCGCCATCGCGGCTGCCCACGAAATCCAGCGCCTGGATGGCCCCGAAGCCGCGGATCAGCGGCAGTACGGTGGCCTCCTGTGCGCGGACCTTGCCGCCGAGGTCTTCGGTCATCAGGGCATAGGGCAGGGTGCCCGCCTGACCGCCGGCAATGATCTCGCGCAGAACCTCTTCGGATCGGGCGTTGGCGGGCGTCATCGACATGGCAGACGCCGGGGCCGGAGTGGTGGCGGGGGCCGGGGCGGGCGCGCTGGCCGGGGCGGCAGCCGTCGCCGGAGCAGCGGGCTGTGCCGGTGCGCGCGCGGCCTGGGACGCCGGTCGGTCAAAACTGTTCGGCACCGAGGCGGCGGCGACCTGGGCCATGGCGACGGTCGGGGCCGCGGCGGGCACGAGCAACAGGGTGGCGGCGATCAAAAGCGGCTTCATGCAGTCAACTCCGGTACTGGAGATCAGACGATGCCGGGCCAAAGCGACAGAACAAGGGCGGCCGCCGAGGCCGCCGCCGCCAGGGTCACGGTCACGATCATCCACGCCGGGGTCCGGGTCTCGTGGACGACGACGGTCTGCGGCTGGGGCGGAGTCTGCGCGAGCCGGGCCAGGGCCTTCAGCGTGGCGCGCAGCTCTTCCAGGGCGTCGCGCACCTGGGCCTGGGGTCCCAGTTCGCGGCGGATCCAGCGTTCCACCACCGGCCGCGAGGCTTCCCAGAGGTCATGGTCGGGGTTCAGCCGTCGGGCCACCCCCTCGACCGAGACCATGGTCTTCTGGAGCAGGATCAGCTCGGGCCGGAGATGCATGTCGAACAGGGCGGTGATCTCGAACAGCTGGCCCAGCAACCGGCCCATGGACACCTGGGAGGCGGCCTTGCCGATGACCGGCTCGCCGACCGCGCGCAGGGCCTGGGCAAAGGCCTCGACCGAATGTTCGGGCGGCACATAGCCGGCCTCGAAATGCACCCGACTGATGCGGTCATAGTCGCGGCTCAGGAAACCCCAAAGGATTTCCGCCAGATAGCGCCGCTCGGCCGGACCCAGCCGGCCGACGATGCCGAAATCGATGGCCGTCAGCTCGGCAGGCGCGTGGCAGAACAGATTGCCTTCGTGCAGATCGGCATGGAACGTCCCGTGGTCCAGCGCCTGGGTCAGGAAGGCGCGCACGACATTGTCGGCCAGGGCATTGACGTCCAGCCCGGGCTGCTCGACCGCGCGCGGATCGGTCATGGCCATGCCGGGGGCCCATTCCAGCGTCAGCACGCGTTTGCCGACACCGTCCCAGATCACGGCGGGCGCCGTCATATGGCCACCCACGGCCTCGCGGCCCTTGTCCATGATGTCCTTCAGCTCGGACGCGGCGGCGGCCTCGAGCCGCATGTCGAGCTCGAGTCGCAGCGCCCGGGCGATGGTCTCGACGAAGGCGGACGGCTCCAGCCGACGCGCCAGCGGCACGAAACGCACGGCCAGCCGGGCCGCCAGCCGCATGGAATCCAGCCCCTGTGTCACGCGCCGCTCGACCCCGGGCCGCAGGACCTTGACCGCCACCTTGCGGCCGTCGGCCAGCCAGGCCGGGTGCGCCTGTGCCAGCGAGGCGGCGGCGACGGGGGGACCGAAGTCGATGAACAGGCTCTCGACCGTGCGGCCCAGCGACCGTTCGATCTCGCGCCGGGCCTGATCGACCGGGAAGGGGGCCAGGGCGTCCTTCAGTCGACCCAGGTCGCGGGCGAACTCGACGCCGAAGATGTCGGCGCGGGTGGCCAGCACCTGCCCCAGTTTGATGGCCACGGGCCCGAGGTGTTCGAACGCCTTGCCCAGCCGTTGTCCGGGCCGGCCCTCGCGGCCTTCGCGCCCGGCGAACATGTGCAGCAGGTGGATCAGGGGGCGCACCCAGACGGGCAGCAGATGGGTGATCTCGCGCGGTGCCAGGGCGTCGTGCCGCACCAGCACCCAGGCCCAGCCGAGCAGGCGCAGGCTCGCATCCACCGGATGGCGCACCGGTTCGGCGACCGGCGGCGGGGGCGCGGTCTTGTAGTCGGCCGGGCTGGTCAGATCGCCCACCCGTGATGGATGGCGGCGACACCGCCCGACAGATTGGTCACCGTCACCCGGCTGAACCCCGCGGACTCAATCATGGA
This sequence comes from Caulobacteraceae bacterium, assembly GCA_965284375.1. Lineage (GTDB taxonomy): Bacteria > Pseudomonadota > Alphaproteobacteria > Caulobacterales > Caulobacteraceae > Brevundimonas. Next base: position 2,524,416 of record OZ260074.1, on the reverse strand, counting down.
TTTGAAGGTCGACTGGTCGGGGAAACGGCGGATACTCTCGACCAGATATTGATAGCTTTCGCGGTCGCCCGCGACCCAGCCGCCGATGCGCGGAATGGCGTGGAAGGACCAGGCGTCATAAGCCTTGCGGATCGCCGCGGTGGTGGGGCGCGAGAACTCCAGGCACAGGAACCGTCCGCCGGGCTTCAGCACCCGGCGCGCCTCGGCCAGGGCCTGCGGGATATCGGCGACGTTGCGGATGCCGAAGCTGATCGAATAGGCGTCCACCGAGGCGTCCGGCATCGGCAGGGCCATGGCGTCGCCGACGGTCCATTGCATCTCGGGTTCGCCGCCCTTGTGCACGCCCGCCATGATCATCTCGGCGTTGTAGTCCAGCACGATGACCGAGGCGTCGGGGTTGGAGGGTCCGGGACCGCCACGCCGCGTCTGGGCCGCCCGCGCCATCTTCGAATAACGCCGGGCCATGTCGCCGGTCCCGCCGGCCACGTCGAGGATGGTCTCGCCGGGCCGCGGGTTCAGTTTCGCTGCGGCCGCGTCCTTCCACAGCCGGTGCACGCCCCCGCTCATCAGGTCGTTCATCAGGTCGTAGCTGGAGGCCACGCTGTCGAACACGCCGCGGACCATCTGCACCTTCTCCTTCGCGTCGACGTCGCGAAAGCCGAAGGATGAGGTCTTGCCGGAGGGTGGGGCCGTGTCGGTCATGCGCGCGGTCTAGCGCGTCGTCGGCCCGCCGTCACCGGGCTGCGTCGTCGCGGCGGTAAACCGTGCCTCAGGCCCCGGCTCCCGCCCTGGGGCGGGGCACGTCGAGGTCCTTCATCAGGCCGCGCATGGCGGCGTAGCAACCGCAGGCGGCGGCCTCCAGCGCGGGGCGGTCGGTGACCTCCACCCATCCCCTGCCGCGCCGGATCAGCCCCTTGTCCTCCAGCGCCGCACCGACCTCGGACACCGTGGCGCGCCGCACGCCCAGCATGCCGGCGATATCGGCCTGGGTCAGGCTGAAGCGGTCACTGTCGGCGCGGTCGTGGATGGTCAGCAGCCAGCGGGCCAGGCGTTCGTCCAGCCTGTGCTGGGCATTGCAGGCGGCGGTCTGCTGCACCTGGGCGAACAGGCTCTCGGTGAATTTGGCCAGGGCCGTCCGCATCGCCTCGCTGTCATGCAGGGCCTCCGCGAAGACATCGGCCGGACAACAGGCCGACACTCCGTCGACCTGGGCGATGGCGCGGCTGGCGGCGCGGGCGTTCAGGGGGCCGCAGGTCACGCCGACCAGCCCTTCCCGACCGATGGCGGCGGTCTCGATCATCCGGTCGCCGTCGAGCAGGGTCATGAGCGAAATCACGCCGCTCATCGGGAACCACACCTCTGTGACCGCCTCGCCGGCGTCGTAGAGCATCTGCCCCTGGGCGAAGGGCCGTTCATGCAGATGCGGTTCGATCCGCTGGCGGTCGACAGGGTCGAGCGCGGCGATCCACATATTGTCCATGGCTGGCTCCCGTTCCCTGAACAGCGACGCTCGGTAACGCCGAAGCTTCGCCGCGCGTTCCCGGCGCTTGTGACAGCCCGCCCGGCGGGATAGGGCGAGGGGGGACGCGGAGAACGACATGACAGACCGGATTGACGTCACGGAAGCCTTGCGGGGCCTGCCGGCATGGCGCGAACACGCGGGGGATCGCCCGGCCATCGCCCGGACACTGGTCTTCGCCGACTTCAATGCCGCCTTCGGCTTCATGACCCGTGTGGCGCTGCTGGCGGACAAGGTGGACCACCATCCGGAATGGTCGAACGTCTACAACCGCGTCGAAATCCTTCTGACCACCCATGACGCCGGCGGTATCACCGCCAGGGACACCGACATGGCCCGGTTCATCGACCAGGCCGCGACCGAAACAGGAGCAAAGTGATGGCGAACAAGACGGGACGGGTCGCGGGCAAACAGGCCCTGATCACCGGCGCGGCCGGCGGGCTGGGCGAGGCCATGGCCTGGATGCTGGCGCGAGAGGGCGCGAAGGTCGCGGTCACCGACGTCAATCTGAAGGGGGTCGAGGCCCTGGCCGATGCGATCAACGCAGAGGTCCCCGGCTCCACCTTCGCCTTCGCCCATGACGTCACCGACGAGGCCGAATGGGTCTCGGTCATCGACCGGGCCGTCGCGGCCATGGGCGGGCTGTCGATCCTGGTCAACAACGCCGGCATCGCGGGAGACCTTCAGTTCGTCGAGACCGACACGCTGGAGAACTGGCGCCGCGTCCAGGCGGTCAACATCGAATCCATCATGCTGGGCTGCAAACACGCCATGCCCCACCTGCGGGCCTCGGCCGCCAAGGGACCGGGAGGGTCCTCGATCATCAACATCAGCTCGGTGGCCGGCCTCGCCGCCGCCCCCGGCATGGGGGCCTACAACGCCACCAAGGCGGCGGTGTGGATGTACACCAAGACCATCGCGCTGGAGGCCGCCAAGGGCGACTGGAACGTGCGCTGCAACTCGGTCCACCCGGTCTTCATCAAGACGCCGATCCTCGACCCCTTTATCGCCATGGCCGGCGGCGACGAGGCCAAGGCCCACGAACGCCTGTCGCGCGGCATCCCGATGAAGCGGATCGGCGAGCCCGACGACGTGGCGTACTGCGTCCTCTACCTCGCGGCCGACGAGTCGAAATTCGTCACCGGCTCCGAGTTCAAGATCGACGGCGGCATGCTGGCGCAATGAAGGCAGGGATTAGGGACTAGGGATTAGGGATTAGGGATTAGAGTGACCGCGCTTGTCCCAGCCGATTTTCCCTAATCCCTAATCCCTAATCCCTACTCCACCAGATCCACCGGCAGGATCTGACTCGACAGCAGGGTCTCCATGCCACGCCAGCGATCCGGGCCCTGCCGCTCGACCCAGGCCTGCACAGTGTCGCGACCCAGTCCATAGTTGATGATGTAGCTGCGATAGGTGTCGATGAACCGCAGCCGCTGCGCCGCCTTGGCCGGCTCGGCCAGCGTATATTTCGACAGCCGGGCGATGGTCTCCTCGCGCCCGACCCGGCCGGCCAGATAGTCATCCGCGATCGTGTATTCGGCCCGCGCCAGACGGCGCTGCAGGGCGGCCAGCTGTGCCTTCCTGTCGGCCGTCGACGGGTCCAGTCCGGCCAGGGGGAACAGCACGTCGCGCTCGAACACCGTGCCCTGGTCGCCCGGGAAGGCCAGGTCGATGCCGTAGTTGGCACTGCCCTCGGCCACGAACGACATGGGGCTGAACAGCGGATAGACGCTCATCTCGACCCAGCCGCGATCGCGCACGAAGGTCTTTTCCAGCAGGGCGTTGTAGACGTGGTGCCCCGGATAGCCCTCGTGACAGCCCAGATCGATCGCCCGCTCGGTATAGATGGGGAAGTCGGCATTGATCTCGATGCGGCTGGCGGCGTCGCCGAGATAGTAGTTGTACCCCGACCACGGCTTGTCGCCGACCAGGCTGAGGGTGAACCGCTCATTGGCGGGCAGGGCGATGTGCTGGTCGGTGCGGCGGCGGCATTCCGCGATCGCCGCGTCCATCACCGTCTGCAGCCGGTCCTGGGGGATCACATAGTGGGCCTTGAAGGCCGTCACCCGGTCGGTCAGCGCGCCGGGCCCCGGCAACAGGGCGTCGACCTCGGCAAGGATCGGGTCATAGGTCGACAGCGGCAGAAGCTCGGGCCGGATGCCGAACAAGGCCTCGGCCTCGTCGGCGAAGCCCAGCTTTTCGCCCGACAGCATGCGCAGACGGGCCGAGGCCGCCGAGACATGGGCCAGCAGATATTTACGCCGCTGCACCGCCATGGGCTCTGCCCCGCGGATCGGGACGGCGTTCAGTCGCGCGGTCAGTGCTGCCGCGCCCTCGATCAGCTGCGGCACGGTGCGCGGGTTGGCGTGGGCCGCCGCCTGCCATGCCGCCGGACCATAATAGGCGTCGACATAGCCCGGCTCGCGCTCGCCGATCTCCAGGATCAGGGCGACATAGGACTCGGCGATGGCGTCCAGACTGTCCGGCGCGACACCGGGATGGCCGGTCGTCACATCGTCAGGCCGAATGGCGCAGGCCCCGAGCAGCATCAGCAGACCGAAAAGAAACGCGCGCATCGGACCCTCCATCGACGTAGCCGGTACAGGCTAGACCGCGACGCGCCCGACCGCACCCCGCAATTCGTCCGGAATGGCCTCGGCGCTTCCGGCGCGCATTCGGGATTGAGAGCGGCGCGGTCCTGCTGTAAGGCCCTTCGTCCGGCGTTTCGCCGCAGACGCACCCGTAGCTCAGCTGGATAGAGTACTGCCCTCCGAAGGCAGGGGTCACAGGTTCGAATCCTGTCGGGTGCGCCATTTTTCTCCGCCGAATATCCGGAGCCTCCCCCGCGTGACCGACGCCCTTCCGACCACGCCCACCGGCCAGCCCGTCGGGCGGGTCATCGCCATGCCGGCCGACACCAATCCCGAGGGCGACATCTTCGGCGGCTGGCTGCTGGCGCATATGGACCTGGCCGGGGCGACGCCGGCCTTCGAACTGGCCCAGGGCCGCTGCGCCACCATCGCCCTCGACGCCATGGTCTTCCACCAGCCGGTCTCCGTCGGCGACGAGGTGTCGATCTACGCCCGCGTCCTCAAGACCGGCCGGACCTCGATCCGGGTCCATGTCGAGGCGTGGAAACGGCCGCGCGACCGCGCCCAGGCCGCGTCGGTGCGGGTGACCGAAGGCGTCTTCACCTATGTCGCCATTGACGACGACCACAAGCCGAGGGCGTTGCCCGGGCTGGACAACGGCATGGTTGACCAGCAGAATTTGCTGACCCGGGGGGAGTGACATCCATGTTCGTCGTGTTCGGTGCCAGTCTGGCGGGCATCTATCTGATCCTGCGCGATCTGTTCCCGTTTCTCGAGGCGCATCGGTCCGGCGTCGTCCGGTCTCGTGGCTACAAGCGGGAGCTCGTGCGGCGGTCCGAAGACCCGGAACGCTTCCGGGGCCTCCTGCGAAACCACGTCGACGGTATGGTGATCGGTGTGTTGGCGGTCGTCTTCGGCATCCTCTGGACCTTCTTCGGATTGTTCGCCCTGCTCGCCATCTTCCCGATCGGAGCCGTCATGACGTCCATGGCCCGCCGTTCAAAGAAGACGGCCCGACGAGTCGCCGAGGCGTTCGACTGAGACGCCGGACCGCCCCGAAATCTTGACCTTTGGGCCTTGCGCGCCTACCTCGCGGTCATGACCGTCCGTCGCATCCTCACCATCGACAACGCCGCCGACCTGGCGGTGCTGAAGCAGAGCTCAACCCCTGTCGAAGGGCCGGTGACCGATGACCTGCGCCGGCTGATGGATGACATGCTCGAGACCATGTACGCCGCGCCCGGCATCGGCCTGGCCGCCGTCCAGGTCGGCGACACGCGCCGGGTCATCGTCATGGACCTGGGCGACAAGGGCGGCGAGGCCGACGATATCGACCCGTCCGAACTGAGCGATGAGGCGCGGGCGAAGTGGGACGCGGAACGCCGCAACCCGCGCTACTACGTCAATCCCGAGATCGTCTGGGCCTCTGACGCGTTGTTCGCCTATGAAGAAGGCTGCCTGTCGGTCCCCGAATATTACGACAGCGTCGAACGGCCCGCCCGGGTGCGGCTGAAATACCTGAACTATGACGGCCAGGCGGTCGAGGAAGAGGCCGAGGGCCTCTATGCCGTCTGCATCCAGCACGAGATGGACCATCTCGAGGGGGTGCTGTTCATCGACCACCTGTCCAGACTGAAGCGGGACCGCGCCATGGCCAAGGTCAAGAAAAACGCAAGGCTGGCCGCGTGATGACCCGTCCCGGAACCCGCCTGAAGCGCGCACGCGACCGCATCATCGACCACACCGGCCGCCGTCGCCTGACGCGCAATGAAAAGGTCGGCGTGGCCAGTGTCGCGACCCTGATCGGCGTCGCCGCCCTCGGCGTCATCGCGGGCGTGCTGCTGGACCGGCTGCTCGATTTCGACGACGCCCTCGACGCCGGCGGCGAATGGGACGAGGGCGGCGGCGTCTCGACCCGCTGGGACTGAGGCCTGGCGGTCGCGGTGCCGCGCTGATCGCAGGCGGGACCAACCGCCTCAGGCTGCGGGATACTTTTGCGACAACTCCGAAGCACCGTGGTCTCCGGCGCACCTCCGCGCCGTGAAAGGACACAGCGCATGAAAATGCTTCTCAAGGGGACCCTTCTCGTCGGCCTGGCCACGGTCGGCGTCGCCACCGCCGCCTTTGCCCTGCAGGCGGACCACGGCTTCAACCCCGCCTCACTGGACGCCGATGGCGACGGGGTCATCTCGACGGCCGAGCTCGACGCCCACGCCGACCTGCTGTTTGCCCGGACCGACCGGGACAACGACGGCAGTCTGTCTGCCGATGAACTTCGCGCCCTGCACGCGATGATGCCGGCCGGCGCGGCGATGGAACACGCCCCCGGCCATGCACCCGCCCCCATGACCCGGCAGGCGTTCCGTGAGGGCCTCCGCGGCCATGCGACACAGATGGACGCGAACAGGGACGGCCGGTTGACCGTGGCCGAACTGGGTGCCGCAATGCATGGCAGCCAGGCCCACTGAATGCGGACTTCCGGCGACATCGCCCGGGGTAGGGAAACGGGCCTCGCGGCCCGTACCCTGCCCCGGGTCGTCGTCGTCGAGGACGAGGGCGACATCCGCGAGCCCCTGGCCCGCTACCTCACACGCAACCATTTCAAGGTGACGGCGGTCGGCAGCGCGGAAGCCGCCCGCCACGCCCTGGCGGACGGTGGCTGCGACCTGCTGCTGGTCGACATCATGCTCCCGGGCGAGGACGGCCTTTCGCTGACGCGCGAGGTTTTGGCGACCACCGACATTCCGGTGATCCTGGTTACGGCGCGCACAGAGATGGCCGACCGGCTTGTCGGACTGGAACTCGGTGCCGACGACTATATCTGCAAACCCTTCGACGCGCGGGAGCTGGTGGCGCGCATGCGGACCGTCCTGCGCCGCGTCCGCCGGACCGGCACGACCGGAGACGCCCCGGCCCCGCACCGCTTCACCTTCGGCGACTGGACGCTGGAGGCCGCGACCCGATCCCTGCGCCGTGGCGATGAAGCGCCCCGGCCCCTGACCACCGGAGAGTACCGTCTGCTTCATGCGCTGGTCAGCAGCCCGGGACGGGTTCTCAGCCGCGAGCAGCTGCTGGACCTGACCCTCGGCCGCGACGCCGAACCCTTCGACCGGAGCATCGACAACCAGATCAGCCGGCTCCGCCGTCGTCTGGAAGACGACCCGCGCCATCCGCGCTGGATCAGGACGGTCTGGGGCGCGGGCTATATGCTGGACGCGAAGGTGACCCGCACATGAGGCTGCTGCCGTCTCCGTCCCTGAGGTCGCAACTGCTGCTGATCGCGGTCGGCGGGTTCGCCGTCGGCCATTTGCTCAACCTGATCCTGGCCAGCGGCCTGCGGCACATGCACGGGGGGGCGCACCTGCTCACGCCGGTCAGTGTGCTGATCTTCCTGGCCCTGCTCGCCGCCGTGGCCTGGCTGTCGGCGCGCGTGACCCGGCCCCTTCAGCGGTTGACGGAATCCGCCGACAAATTCTCGGGCACGGAGCCGTTGCAGCCGCTGGAGCCCGAGGGCCCGCCCGACATGCGGCGCGCGATCGAGGCCTTCAACGGCCTGAGCCGGCGCATTTCGGACCTGCTGGACGAAAAGGACCAGATGCTGGGCGCGCTCGGCCATGACCTGCGCACCCCGCTCGCCTCGATGAAGATCCGCGCGGCCAGCATGCGACCGGTCGACCAGCGGACGGCCCTGTTCTCGACCGTGGACGGCATGGACCGGATGATCGAGGACATCCTGACCCTGGCGCGGACGGGTCGGTCCGCCGAGCCGCTGGCGCGGGTCGACGTCCGGGCACTCGTGTCCGGCATCGTCGGCGAGTTCAGAGCCCAGGGGGCGGCCGTCGCGCTGGAGCCCGGCGAGCCGATCGTCTGGCCGCTCAGGCCCGAGCTCCTGACGCGCGCCCTCAGGAACCTCGTCGACAACGCCGTCCGATACGCGGGCGGCGCGCGCCTGAGCGTGGCTGTCGAGGGCAAGACCCTGCTCATCCGGGTCAAGGACGAGGGCCCGGGGATCCCGGCGGACCAGCTTGAGCCCGTCCTTCGTCCCTTCGCCCGTCTGGATCAGTCGCGGAACCGCGGCACCGGCGGCGCGGGCCTCGGCCTGGCCATCGCGGTGTCGATCGCGCGCCTCCACGGCGGAACCGTAGCGCTCGAAAATCGCACCGGGGGCGGTCTGTCCGCGACCCTGCGGCTGACCGAGGGCCCGTCGGCCGAACCGTGACCGCCGGATCGACCGCGGCCGGGTAGGCAAATGCCGAACAATCTGGGAACGTCGATCGATGGACGACCAACCCGCTATCAGCCCCCATCCCGACATCTATGACCCCGCATTCGTAAAGGGCGTTTTCGACCGGTGTTCGAGAGCCTACATCTCGTTCAGCTGGTTCTTCTCTCTCGGCTTCACAGAGCGGTGGCGGAAGCAGTGCGTCGAAGCGCTGGCCCTGCCCGCCGGGCGTGAGGCGGACGGCTATGACCTCATGGCGGGCACGGGCGAGGTCTGGCCGCATCTGTTCCGTAAGCACCCGAACATCCGCCGCGTCACCGCGGTCGACATCTCCTCCGGCATGCATCGGCTCGCGCTCAGGCGTCTCCACCGGGATCGGTCCCACAAGATCGACTTCGTCGAAGACGATATTTTGAGGAGCGATCTGCCCGCCGGGAGCTGTGACTTCATCATCTCGACCTTCGGTCTCAAGACGTTCGATTCTGACCAACACAGACGACTGGCCGCACTGGTTGCGCACGCGCTCCGCCCTGGCGGCGTGGTCTCCATGATCGAGGCCTCTGATCCGAGGGGCTGGTGGCTGCGACCGGTGTACCTGTTTCACCTGAAGGTGCTGTTGCCGTTGATCGAGCGAACGCTCCTCCGCGGGGCCCAGGATTTTGCGATGATCGGGACCTACTGCAGCAATTTCGGTGATGCGGAATCGTTCGCAGGGATGCTCCGTGAGCAGGGGTTGGAGGTCAACTTCAGGCGCTACTTCTTCGGCTGCGCGACAGGGGTGAGCGCCCGCAAGCCGGGCGGCCCTGTCTGAGCGTCGCTGATGCAGACGGTCCCTCGCCTTGTCCCCGCGCCGCGCATGAGGCACACCGCCCGCCATGCGCCTCGCCTTCATGGGAACTCCCGACTTTGCCGTGCCGTCGCTGGCCGAACTCATCGCCTCGGGCCATGAGATCGCGGCGGTCTATTCCCAGCCGCCCCGGCCGCGCGGCCGTGGCCAGAAGCTGACGCCCTCGCCGGTCCAGGCCTTCGCCGAGACCATGGGCCTGCCGGTGTTCACGCCGGACTCCATGAAGGCGGCCGAGGCCATCGAGACCTTCCGCAGCCTCGACGTGGATGCCGCCTGCGTCGTCGCCTATGGCCAGATCCTCAAGGCCGACGTGCTCGATGCACCGCGCCTCGGCTGTTTCAACCTGCACGGCTCCCTGCTGCCGCGCTGGCGCGGGGCGGCGCCGATCCAGCGGGCGATCATGGCGGGCGACCGCCAGACGGGCGTGCAGATCATGCGCATGTCCGAGGGTCTGGACGAGGGCGCGATCCTGTTGTCCGAGGTGCTGGACATCCGCCCCGACGACACCGCCGCCACCCTGTCCGAGCGGATGTCGCACATCGGCGCCGGCCTGTGGCCACGCGCACTCGCCGCCATCGAACGCGGCGGGGTCGAGGGCACCGAACAGGTCGGCGAGCCGACCTATGCGAGGAAGATCACCCCGGCCGAGGCGCGCATCGACTGGACCCGTCCGGCGGCCGAGGTCGACGCCCGTATCCGGGGCCTGTCGCCCTTCCCGGGGGCCTGGTTCGAGGTCCCGGGCGAGGACGGACCTGTTCGGGTCAAGGTGCTGATGTCACAGATGTCCGGACCCGGCGCCGGCGCACCGGGCGAGGTGCTCGAGGATGGCCTGCGCGTCGCCTGCGGCGAGGGCACGGTACGTCTGACGCGGGTCCAGCGCGCCGGCAAGGCGGCCCAGACCGCCGACGAACTGCTGCGCGGCTTCCCCCTGCCGGCGGGCACAAATCTGTCCCCCTCAAGCAGCGCGCCCGCGCCGGGCGAGCGGTAGGGGGAGACAACCATGCCTCGCTACCGGCTGACGCTCGAATACGACGGCTCGGGCTACAACGGCTTTCAGGCCCAGCCCGGCCAGCCGACGGTTCAGGGTGCGATCGAGACGGCCATCACGGCCTTCTGCGGCCAGACCGTGCGCATCGCCGCCGCCGGGCGGACGGACACGGGCGTTCACGCGACCGGTCAGGTCATCAGCTTCGATCTCGACAAGGCCTGGCCCGAGCGCACGGTGATGAACGCCCTCAACGCCCATCTGGTCGGTGAGGCGGTGTCGGTGCTGGACTGCACGGGCGTGGACGACGACTGGCACGCCCGCTTTTCGGCGACCGGACGCCGCTATCTGTACCGCATCCTGACCCGCCCCGGCCCCCCCGCGCTGGACCACGGCCGGGTCTGGCATATCCGTAAACCGCTCGATGCCGCGGCCATGCAGGCGGCGGCGCAGGCGCTGGTCGGCCTGCACGATTTCACCACCTTTCGCGATGTGAACTGCCAGTCGAAATCGCCGGAAAAGACGCTGGACGTCGCCCGCGTGAGCCGCAGCGGCGACGAGGTGCATCTGGTGTTCGAGGCGCGCAGCTTCCTGCACCGGCAGGTCCGCTCCATGACCGGCACCCTGGCGGAAGTGGGTCAGGGCCGCTGGGCGGTCGAGGATGTGGCGACGGCGCTGGCGGCGCGCGACCGCGCGGCCTGCGGTCCGGTCGCCCCGTCGGACGGCCTGTACCTGACCGGCGTCGTCTACTGAGAACGCGAAAAAAAGGCCCGCCGGAACCCGGCGGGCCTTCTGTCTGGCCTCAGGTTTGGCGAAAACCTAGCGGCGGACTTCTTCCGAGGAGCTGGTGACGGCCTTGCCGGCGGCCGAGACGTCGCGGCCGACGCCCGAGACGGTGTTGCAGGCCGAAACCGCCAGGGCGGCGGCGACGAGGGTCAGGGCGATGATCTTTTTCATGGGATGTCCTTGGGGGCAGTGTGAACCTTCACCGGAAACGCAAGCGTGGCAGAGGGGTTGCATGGCCAAGCCGGGGGTCGATCTGCTAACCCGCCCTGTATGACCCAGCCCGCCAACACCGCCGCCCGCCGCCTTGTCGAAACCCTCGTCATGAACGGCATCGACCGCGTCTTCTGCGTGCCGGGCGAAAGCTATCTGGCCGTTCTGGATGCGCTGGCCGACGTTCGGGACCGCATTCAGGTCATCGCCTGCCGGCATGAGGCCGGCGCCGCCAACATGGCGGAGGCCTATGGAAAACTCACCGGCAAGCCCGGCGTCTGCATGGTCACCCGCGGCCCCGGCGCGACCCATGCCTCGATCGGGGTGCATACGGCGCATCAGGACTCCACGCCGATGATCCTGTTCGTCGGCCAGATCGCCCTGACCGACCGCGGACGCGGTGCCTTCCAGGAGGTTGACTACCGCGAGGTCTTCGGCGGCCTGGCCAAATGGGCCACCGAGATCGAAAGCCCCGAACGCACGGTCGAGGTGGTCGAGCGCGCCTTTGCCACCGCCCTGCAGGGCCGTATGGGGCCGGTGGTCATCGCCCTGCCCGAGGACATCCTGCACGCCGACGGCGGCCCCGCTCCGATCCGTCCGGTGACGCCCGCGAAGGCCGCGCTGGACCCGGCCTTTGTCGAACAGGTCCGCACCCGTCTCGCCGGGGCCGAACGTCCGCTTCTGGTGCTGGGCGGCTCCGGCTGGACCGCGGCGGCCACGACCGCCATCGGCGACTGGGCCGAGCGCATCGGCCTGCCCGTCGCCCTGTCGTTCCGGCGCAAGGACCTGATCTCCAACGACCGCGCCAACTACGCCGGCGACCTCGGCCTCGGGCCGAACCCGAAACTGGTCCAGCGGGTCAAGGACGCCGATCTGATCCTCACCATCGGCGCGCGGCTGGGCGAGAATCCGACGCTCGGCTACACCCTGCTGACGCGGGCGCGGACCGCCGAAACCCTGATCCACATCCATCCGGGCCCCGAGGAACTGGGCCGCGTCTGGCCGACGCTGATGGGGGCCGCAGCCGACAATTCCCTCGCCGCCATCGCCCTGTCGGGCATGGATCCGGGCCGCGACTGGACCGCCCGGGCCGCCGCCGCCCACGCCGACTACCAGGCCTTCATCCAGCCCGTCAGCGTAACCGGGGCCGTCAATATGAGCGAGGTCATCCGCCACCTGGCCGAGGCCCTGCCTGCCGACGCCATCATCACCAATGGTGCGGGCAATTTCGCCGCCTGGCTGCACCGTTTCCACCGCCACCGCGCCATACACACCCAGCTGGCCCCGACCTCGGGAGCCATGGGCTATGGCTATCCCGCCGCCATCGCCGCCAAGTCGGTTCACCCCGACCGCGACGTCATCTGCATCGCCGGCGACGGCGACTACCTCATGACCGGCCAGGAGATCGCCACGGCGGTCCAGTACGGCATCAATGTCGTGGTCGTGGTCGTCGACAACGGCACCTACGGCACCATCCGGATGCACCAGGAAACCCACTATCCCGGTGGCGCGCGGACGATCGCCACCGACCTCGTGAACCCCGACTTCGTCAAATATGCCGAGGCCTTCGGGGCCTTCGGCATCCGCTGCGAGACGACGGCCGACTTCCCCGCCGCCCTCGCCGCCGCACGGAACGCAGGCCGCCCGGCCCTCGTTCACCTGATCACCTCGGCCGAGGATATCGCCCCGACCCGCACCATCACCGGCCTGCGTTCGCAATAGGAGCCGCCATGCGCGCCCTGACCGCCCTTGCCGCCACCAGCGCCCTGCTCGGGGCCTGCGCCACGCCGATGGAGCCCGCGCCGGGCGGCCCGCCCATGACCGACAACGGCAATGACTGCGCCGTCATCGCCGCCATCGCGAAGGAGCACTACCGCTTCAACACGACCGACAACCGGCCGCTGCCGATCCGGTTCGAGGGCGATTTCGCGCCGCGCTGCGACTGGGCCCGCTATGGCCTGACCTTCCAGCCTTATGATCCGAACGCGCCCGGCGATCCGCGCGAGCGGGTGCGCTGGGTCAGTTTCGCCCGCCCGGCCTATGACGGTCGCGGGGCCCTGGTGGCCACCTCGATCATGCACGGACCCCTGGCCGGCATGGGCTATGAGTGCCGGGTCCTCTCGGGCTTTGCCGGCTGGACGGTCGGCGCGTGCAAGAACAGCTGGATCTCATAGGCCTCAAGCGGTGACGGCGGCGGCGCGCCCGCCTATGTTCCGCCCATGACCGACGCCGCGCCCGACTCGCCCGCTCCCTCCGCACCCCACGACGGCTCCGCCGTGCGGCTGTGGATGATCGACGCCTCGGCCTATATCTTCCGCGCCTACCACGCCCTGCCGCCCCTGACGCGCAAGTCCGACGGCCTGCCCGTCGGGGCCGTCCAGGGCTATTGCAACATGCTGTGGAAGCTGATCCGCGACATGAAGGGCGAGGACGGCCCGACCCATCTGGTGGCCGTCTTCGACCATTCGGAAAAGACCTTCCGCAATGAGATGTACGACCTCTACAAGGCCAACCGCTCGGCCCCGCCCGAGGATCTGATCCCCCAGTTCCCGCTGGTGCGCGAGGCCACCGCCGCCTTCGGCGTCCACGGCATCGAACTGCCCGGCTGGGAGGCCGACGACCTGATCGCCACCTATGCCTGCCGCGTCCGCGACGCCGGTGGCGAGGCCGTGATCGTCTCGTCCGACAAGGACCTGATGCAGCTGATCGGCCCCTCGGTGGTCATGTGGGACCCGATGAAGGAGCGCCGCCTGGCGGAAGAGGCCGTGTTCGAGAAATTCGGCGTCACCCCCGACAAGGTGGTCGAGGTCCAGGCCCTGATCGGCGACAGCGTCGACAACGTCCCCGGGGCCCCCGGCATCGGCCCCAAGACCGCGGCCCAGCTGATCCACGAGTTCGGCGACCTCGACACCCTGCTGGCCCGGGCCGGCGAGATCAAACAGCCCAAACGCCGCGAAACCCTGATCGAGTACGCTGACCAGATCCGCCTGTCGCGCCGCCTCGTCACCCTCGACTGCGAGGCTCCGGCCCCCGAGCCGATCTCCGACTTCGCCGTCCGCGATCCCGACCCCGAGGCCCTGGCCGACTTCCTCGACCGGATGGAGTTCCGCTCGTTGCGCAACCGCGTCGGCGACGGCAAGGCCCCGGCGACCAACGGCACCGCCTTCGTCGCCCGGCCGAAAGGCCCCTCAGCCCCCGTCGCCACCCCCCGCTACGGCCAGGTCGTCGAGGGCCCCGCCGAGGCCCAGACCGTCGACACCGAGGCCTATGCCTGCGTCCAGACGCTGGAGGCCCTCGACCAGTGGATCGCCCGCGCCACCGAGGCCGGGGTCGTCGGCTTCGACACCGAGACCGATGCCCTCAGCGCCACCCACGCCGGCCTGTGCGGCGTGTCCCTGGCCATCGGCCCCAATGACGCCTGCTACATCCCGCTGACGCATGAGCACGCGCCGGCGGCCAGCGCCGGCGGCCTCGACTTCGGCGGCGAGACGGAACAGCGCGAACCCCTGACCCAGATCGACAAGGCCACGGCCCTCGCCCGCCTCAAGACGCTGCTCGAGAACCCCGCCGTCCTCAAGGTCACCCAGAACGGCAAATACGACCTCGCCGTCATGGCGCAGCGCGGCATCCGCGTGGCCCCGATCGACGACACCATGCTGATCTCCTACGTGCTGGAGGGCGGGTTGCACGGCCACGGCATGGACGAGCTGTCAAAGCTCCACCTCGGCCACGACCCCATCCCGTTCAAACAGGTGGCGGGCGTCGGCAAGGCCCAGAAATCCTTCAAACACGTCGCCCTGAAACCGGCCACCGCCTATGCCGCCGAGGATGCCGACGTCACCCTGCGGCTGTGGCGCATCCTCAAGCCCCGGCTGGCCGAGGACCACCTGGTCACCGTCTATGAGACGCTGGAGCGCGGCATGCCCGCGGTCCTGGCCGACATGGAGCGGGCCGGCATCCGCGTCGATCCCGATCGCCTCAAGCGGCTGTCTTCCGAGTTCGGCCTGCGCATGGCCGAGCTGGAGGCCCAGGCCCACCAGATCGCCGGCCACCCCTTCAACATCGGCAGCCCCAGACAGATCGGCGACATCCTGTTCGGCGAGCTCAACCTGCCCGGCGGCAAGAAGACCGCCAGCGGCCAGTGGGAGACCGGCGCCGCCACCCTCGAGACCCTGGCACCCACGCACGACCTGCCCCGCGTCCTGCTGGACTGGCGCCAGCTGTCCAAGCTCAAGGGCACCTATACCGACGCCCTGACCGAGGCCGCCGACAAGACCACCGACCGCGTCCACACCAGCTACCAGCTGGCCGCCGCCACCACCGGCCGCCTCGCCTCCTCCGATCCCAATCTGCAGAACATCCCGATCCGCACCGAGACCGGCCGCCAGATCCGCCAGGCCTTCATCGCCGCCCCCGGCCATGTCCTGATCAGCGCCGACTACAGCCAGATCGAGCTGCGCCTGCTGGCCCATATCGGCGACATCCCCGAGCTCAAGCGCGCCTTCGCCGCCGGCATCGACATCCACACCGCCACGGCCTCTGAGATGTTCGGCGTCCCCGTCGACCAGATGGACCCCGAGACCCGCCGCCGCGCCAAGGCGATCAATTTCGGCATCGTCTACGGCATCAGCGCCTTCGGCCTGGCCGCCCAGCTGAACATCGGCCAGGGCGAGGCCGGCGACTATATCAAGACCTATTTCGAACGCTTCCCCGGCATCCGCACCTATATGGACGCTACCAAGACCCAGGTGCGTGAGACCGGCATGGTCTCGACCGTCTTCGGCCGCCGCATCCACATCCCCGCCATCCATTCGAAATCAGGCGCGGAGCGCCAGTTCGGCGAACGCGCCGCCATCAACGCCCCCATCCAGGGCGCCGCCGCCGACATCATCCGCCGCGCCATGATGCGGATGCCGGGGGCTCTGTCAGACGCCGGCCTCTCGACCCGCATGCTGCTCCAGGTCCACGACGAACTGGTCTTCGAGGCCCCCGACGCCGAGGCCGACCGCGCCATCGCCGTGATCAAACGCACCATGGAGGGGGCGGCGGAACCGGCCGTGGCCCTGACCGTGCCGCTGGTGGTGGAGGCGCGGGCGGCGGGGAATTGGGATGAGGCGCACTAGCGCCTGGATGGTCGATTGTCCCGGCCTGGCGCTGGCGACAAACCGCCTGGCGGATTTTTCTTGTCGCCTGGCGCCTTTTCGATTGACCGCCAGGCGACTCTGTGAGACAAACCCGTCGTCGAGCTGAAGTGGCTAGGAACCATGGCTCGACGATCTGCAACCCAAGCCCCGCCCGAGGCGGTGAAGGAGGATAGAGTGCAATGGCAAAACGCCGTTAGGAGGGTAGTGGGGCGCACACGCCCCCGACTCTCGCAATAAACCGGCAAAACGCCGCGTGGCTGGAAGTGGCTAGGAACCATCAGCGCACGCGGCTCTGCAACCCAACCCCACGCCAAGCGGCGAAGGACTGAAGCAATGAACATTCCAATAGCATCACCGGTGACCACTGTCACCACTAGCCTCGACGATCTCCTCGAACAGGGGGATCATTCTGGCCGCCCGTTCAATATCATTACCGGCAGCAACATGGGCAACCGCACGCTGCTGCTAAGTGTGCCGATGGCAGACTTCTACGGCATGTCCGAAGTCGCCAATCGCGCCAACCTTGAGGCCAATCCAGGCTATCAAGATGAGCCCATCGCCCAACGGCGGCTGGACGAGAGTCATTCTAAGAAGCTGGCTCTCTTTATCCTCAAGGGGCTGATAAGCGCTGCACGACGCAAGCGCGAGCGGCAGGGCGGTCCTGTGTCTCCAGCGCTCCTTGCTATCCAGCGGGACATCGGATCGCAGCCATACATCGCCGTGCAACCCATCACCGCCAACATTCGAAACTGCCAGTTTGGCGGTGAAGGGCTTCGCTACGAGCGCAACGGCGGCATGATCACTGTGTATCTGTCCGACAAGCACATCTTATGGGTTATCGATGGCCAGCATCGCCGTCACGCAATGCAACTCGTCTTCGATTTTCTGAAGGGTGTACTAAACACAGGCAAATATCCTCGGAAACCGTCGCTGTATCTTCCCAGTGATGACGAACGACGCGAGCCGACAACCGAAGAAGTCGCGGTTTGGGCGGCTGCATTTGAGGCGGCGCGAACGGATTGCTCGATTGTGATTGAGACCCATCTAGGTCTAAGTTTTGAGCAAGAGCGGCAACTTTTCCACGACCTCAACAATCTTACTAAATCTGTCGAAAGCAGCCTCGTATTCCAGTTTGACAACTCAAACCCGGTTAATTTGTTCATCAAATCCAATTTGATAGATGATTGCGTCTTGAAGGCGCGAATCGTTGACAGCGATAACCCGAACGATTGGCATAAAGATGAAGGTGTCATATCCCGGAAGGATCTGATCGCCGTAAACGCGCTACTGTTCTTGAACAAAACTACCATCAGCGGCGCCGCGCCTAGTGATATTCACTCCAAGGAAGAATACGCTTGTCGCTTCTGGGGGGCTGTCGGATCGATCCCTCACTGGGGCGAGCCCGGAGCCAAGAAGAACACGGTAGCTGGACAGCCTGTGGTCCTGAAGGCATTGGCCAAGCTGGCCTATGATTTCGGCTACGGTCGTGAGGCCGACCCTGCCAATCTTGAACTCCTGGTCTCTGCTATTGAGGAAGGGAAGATCGACTTCTCTCATAGCAACCCGATGTGGCGCTTCTTCGAACTCTCCAATGAGGAGAAGGAGGCGAAGTGTCCGGGACTGCGCGACGCTGTGACGCCGCCGGAACTCGGCGGTAATCTCGATCTGGGTAGCTACGACGAGGTGAATGGCGTCATGCGGTTTGGCGCCAAGCACAACGATATCCAGCGCCACCTGGGCGACATGATCCGTTGGACTGTCGGGCTTCCTAAACGTAAAGCTCTTGCAAAGCTCCAGGAAGATCTAGAGCAGGCGAAAGCTTTAATCGAGATGGTGCCTAACGCTAGCTAATATATGGCATCGATCTAGCGCGGCGAGAGTGTAAGGCCATCCTCGCCCCTCTCTATGATCACCGAGGGACTTGGCAGCAAACCCCAAGCCCCTCGGTGATTATTATTCGCGCACGAATTTTACGCGGCAATCGGGGGCGATCTTGGAAGAACCAACAGCAACGCTTTTAGCAGCCATCATAGCCGCTGGCGCATCGGTCCTAACTCTACTCCACACCACAGCGACCAAGCGCGCCGAAGAGGTCAGACTCGCCAATCGTGCTGTCCTCGCGGGTGATCTGAAGGCAGTAGGCAAGGCTATTCATGAGGTGATCGCCTTGTCCAACATTCAGATGAAGAACCTGAATGACCCCATACATCCTGAACGCTATCGCAAGGCAGCAGAGGCGGCGCGCCGACTGAAAGCCCTGCGGCAGGAGATACGCTACTCTCTTTGGGGCCTTGATGGCGGCTTTCGGGAACTGACCCGCCTGCCTGATTGGATTGGGCATGCCAAGATTGCACCTGAAGTAGCCAGCGAGCTCTTTAAGCTGGCAAAGCTTCTGGGCGAGCAACTCGACCAGGGCGTTCGGTCCGCATACTTGCATGGACGTCCGCCTGGCCTCTGGCGGCAGTTCTTAGTCAACCGGCGGGCACGAGCGCTCCGCCAGCGATACGAACGGTTCTCTAAGTCTCGACGTATGAATTGCCCGTCCCCGTGACGCTCGCTCAACGCCACACCCGCTTCGATTCCCACAAGCGGCTCACGCGGCTGGAAGCGTTGAAAGCCACCCCCCTCACGTCATCGCCACATCCCCACTCGCCCCATGCGGCCGCACCCAGAAGGTGACCCGGCCCGGGCCGCCCATCCGGCGGCAGGTCGAGGCGCGTCCCCGCTTGCGCGGGGATGACAAGGGTCTGGCGGCTACGCGCCGCCCTTCGGGTCGCGGGGATGGCGAGGCACCGTGGCCCCTATCGCTCGTGTCCCGGATGCCCTCTCCACCCCAGCGCCCGCAGTTGCATCCCCGCCGCCTGTTGCAGGATGGCCCCCGGACAGGCGCGTTCGATCTCGGACAGCAGGGTGCCGATGCCGGCGCGGCCGTCGGCGCAGGTCAGGTCGAGGCCGGCCAGGGCGGCCAGCAGCCGGTCGGCCAGGCGGCGGGCGTCGGGGGCCTCCGGGGCCTCGGGGGCCGGGGGTTGGCTCTGTTCGGCCGGCATCGTCTGTATCCCTCATCCTCAAACCACCGACCCGGTCTGATCCAGCCGCCTGGCGCGGGCGGAGTCAATCTCTGCGTTCGTGTTTTGTTCTTTTTAACCCCAGGGGAGGGGCGAGGGGTGCGCCACCCCCCAACTTTCGTCATCCTCCGACAAGCCGCGCAGCGGCGCAGATCGGGGGACCCAGCGGCGCCGAAGGCGATCTGTCCACGCACGGTGTCCGCGACAGGGTCGCGCTCTCGCGCGCCGCTGGGTCCCCCGGTCTCGCTCCGCTCGCCGGAGGATGACGAAAGTAAAGGTGCACAATCCCCCTCCAACCCGCGCTCTTTCCCACGCCCCCACAGGGTTTGCGGGTTTCTGCCCGCCGAGGGTCCGGGCGGTGCCAGACTCGCGCCCATGCGCCCGCGCCCGTCCCATCCCCGAACCCGCCGACCCCCGGGCCTCCGCGCGCGCCCCGGAGCGCGTCCCGGAGCGGCGGGCCGATTTCAGACGATTCAGACGATTCAGACCCGATTTTCGTCTGAACCCCTCCAATGGCGGCCTGGGCGCCCCCCATGCTAAGGCCCCGCCATGACCCCCCAGACTGTGGATGTCCTGATCGTCGGTGCCGGCGCGGCCGGGATGATGTGCGCCGGCGAGGCCGGGCGGCGCGGGCGCTCGGTCCGCCTGCTCGACCACGCCCGGGCGCCGGGCGAGAAGATCCGCATCTCGGGCGGGGGGCGCTGCAATTTCACCAACACCGGGACCAGTCCCGCCAACTTCCTCGGCGAGAACCCGCGCTTTGCGACCTCGGCCCTGAAGCGGTTCACCCAGCACGACTTCATCAAACGCGTCGACCGGGCCGGCATCGCCTGGCACGAAAAGACCCTGGGTCAGCTGTTCTGCGACGACAGCGCGAAACAGATCATCCGCATGCTGACCGACGACCTGCGGGCGGCGGGCGTGGGGCTGTCGCTGGGCGTCTCGGTCGAGCGGGTCGAGCGTGTGGCCGACGGGTTCGAGGCCGCCCTGTCGGACGGCTCGGTGGTGCGCAGCCGGTCGCTGGTGCTGGCCACCGGCGGCAAGTCGATCCCCAAGATGGGGGCCACCGGCTGGGCCTATGACGCCGCCCGCCAGTTCGGCCTGCGCGTCACCGACACCCGCCCGGCCCTGGTCCCCCTGGCCTTCGAGGCCGGCCTGCTGGAGACGCTGACGCCCCTCGCCGGGGTCGCGGTCGACGCCGTTGTGAAAGGCGGCGGGACCAGCTTCGCCGAGGCCATGCTGTTCACCCACCGCGGCCTCAGCGGCCCCGCCATCCTCCAGATCAGCTCCTACTGGCGCGAGGGCGAGGCCATCACCGTGGCCATGGCCCCCGGCGAGGACCTCTACACCCGCCTCAAGGCCGCCAAGGAGGAGAACGGCAAACAGATGGTGCACACGGCGCTGGGCCACATCGTGCCGCGCCGCCTGGCCGAAAGCGTCTGCGACCGCGAAGGGGTCAAGGGCAAGCTGGCCGAGGTCGGCGACAAGACCCTGCGCCGCCTCGACGCCGCCGTGAACGGCTGGACCGTCAAGCCCGTCGGCTCCGAAGGCTACCGCACCGCCGAGGTGACGCTGGGCGGCATCGCCACCGACCAGCTGGACCAGCAGACCATGGCCGCGACCTCCGTCCCCGGCCTCTACGTCATCGGCGAGGCCGCCGACGTCACCGGCTGGCTGGGCGGCTACAATTTCCAGTGGGCCTGGTCGTCGGGCTGGGCGGCGGGGCAGGCGTGTTGAGGGAGTGGCTAGTGGCGAGTGGCTAGTGGCTAGTGGTCACGGTTGAGGCTAGAGCCTCTGTCGTCGCCACCGCACCCGCCACCAATCACTAGCCACTAGCCACTAGCCACTAGCCACTCGCCACTAGCCACTCCTCCCCATGCCCTTCACCGCCACCGTCCTGACCATGTTTCCCGAGGCCTTTCCGGGCCCGCTCGGCGTTTCGCTGATCGGCACGGCGTGGCGTGAGCGCGGGCTCTGGAGCCTTGATACGGTTGACATTCGGGCCTTTTCCACAGATACGCGCGGCTTCCTGGACGACACCCCCGCGGGTGGCGGCCCGGGAGCCGTGTTGAAAGCGGACGTGGTGGCAAGGGCGCTCGACAGCGTTTCCGGGTCAGGGCGGCCGCTTTTGTACATGAGTGCCCGGGGTCGGCCCCTGACCCAGGCGCGCGTGAAAGAATGGGCCAAAGCGGACGGGATTACCGTTCTTTGCGGCCGGTTCGAGGGGGTGGACCAGCGCGTGCTCGACGCGCGCGGGTTCGAGGAGGTCTCCGTCGGGGACGCGGTGCTCGCCGGCGGCGAGGCGGCGGCCATGGTGGTGATCGAGGCGTGCGTACGACTGCTGCCCGGCGTCCTCGGCCAGGCGGACAGTCTCAGTTCCGAGAGTTTCGAGGACGGTCTTCTGGAGCATCCGCAGTACACGCGACCGCGGACGTTCGAGGGGCTGGAGATACCCGAGGTGCTTCTGTCCGGTGACCATAAAAAGGTCGCCGCCTGGCGCGAAGAGCAGCGGCGAGAGACGACCCGGGAGCGACGGCCAGACCTCTGGGCGGCGTATCCGGACAAGACCCATGCGGGCCTCGAGCCCGCCAAATCACAGCTAAAGGGCGCAAAAGCCCGAGGAGAGTAGAATGAACATCCTGCAGACGATCGCAGCCGAAGAAAAAGCCCGCCTGGTCGCCGTCCGCGCGATCCCCGACTTCCAGCCCGGCGACACGCTGCGCGTCATGGTCAAGATCAAGGAAGGCGAGCGCGAACGCATCCAAGCCTTCGAGGGCGTCTGCATCGCCCGCGCCGGCGGCGGGATCAACGAGAATTTCACCGTGCGCAAGATCAGCTTCGGCGAGGGCGTCGAGCGCGTCTTCCCGCTGATGTCGCCGAACATCGACGCCATTGAAGTCAAGCGTCGCGGCGTCGTCCGGCGCGCCAAGCTCTATTACCTGCGCGACCGTCGCGGCAAGTCGGCCCGGATCGCCGAAAAGCAGACCATCCGCCCGGTCAAGGGTGCGGTGGTGCCGGAAACCGGTACGGCCCAGAAGGCCGACGAAACCGAAGCATAGGCCTCCGCCTCACGGCGAAGGCGAAAAAGGCCCCGGCGGGAACGCCGGGGCCTTCTTTCATTCCGGCCCGCGGATCAGTTCGGATACAGGCGGCCGTCGGCGTCTTTCTGGCCTTCCAGGCTGTGCTTGAGGTCGCGCATCTGGTCGTGGCCGTCCTTCACCGTGGTGTAGGCCCGGCGAATGGTCTCGCGGGTCGTGGCCGACACCGCGGAATCCTCCAGGGCGGCCTCGAACTTGCCCTTGATGAAGTCCTCGCCGGTTTCCACCGAGTTCACCACCGCCTGCTCATCGCGCAGCAGGGCATGTTTGACGTCCAGGAAGGCGCGGTGGGCCTTGGCCAGGATGGTGCCGTCGTCCTCGGGCTCGCCACCCAGGGTGCGCACCGCGCCCTGCAGGTCGGCCGTGATCTTCTGCCGCTCGAAGCTGCGCGCCTCGAACAGGGTCCTGTAGGTCGGCTTGTCGGTTTCCCTGGCGGCCTCGCGATAGCCGTCGACGCTGTCGATGGTGGTCTCGATCAGGCTGTTGAGGACGTGGATGTCGTGATGGTTCGGGGTGCTCATGGGACCGGCCTCTGCTGTTTCTCGGGGAGAGACAGTCAAAGCGCGGACCGGGCGGAAAAGGTTTCAGCTTCGCCGTTCTACAATTTTGTGCGCAGCGACCAGAGCTCGGGGAAACAGCGGCGCTGCAGGGTCTCGGTCAGATAGGCCACGCCGGCGGTGCCGCCGGTGCCGCGGCGGCGACCGATGATGCGCTCGACCGTGACGACGTGCTTGTGCCGCCAGGTCAGCAGGGCGTCGTCCAGGTCCACCAGTTTTTCGGCCAGCTGGTAGAAGGGCCACCAGCGGGTCGTGTCGCGATAGACCTCCAGCCAGGCAGCCTCGACGCCCTCGGACGGCTCCCACGGCGTGCTGACGTCCCGGTTCAGCACCTCGGCGGGGATCGGCAGCCCGGCGGCGGCCATCTGGGCCAGGGCGTCATCATAGAGGCTGGGCGCGACGAGGGCAGACTTCAGCGCCGCATGGGCGGCGGGGCGGTCGACGTGGAAGCGCAGGAAGCGATCGTCCTTGAGGCCCATCATATATTCGAAACGGCGAAACTGGTCGCTCTGGAAACCCGAGGACGAGCCCAGAACGCTCCGAAAGCGCAGATAGTCGGCCGGGGTCATGGTGGCCAGGATGTCCCAGCTCATGGTCATGACGGCCTGGATGCGGCTGACGCGGGCCAGGATCTTGTAGGCAGGAACCAGATCGCCGGCGCGGACCAGCGTCTGGGCCAGGGTCACTTCATGCAGGATCTGTTTGAGCCACAGCTCCTTGGTCTGGTGGATGACGACGAACAGCATTTCGTCGTGTTGGTCCGAGATCGGGTGCTGGGCGGCCAGAAGATCGTCCAGCGCCAGGTAGCCGGCGTAGGTGATGTCTGACGGATGGTCGGGCCCGGGGGTGTCGGTCATCCGTGACCTATCGCGCGGGCGAGGTCACGGCTCAAGTGGGGTGCTGAACCGGGGGGCTCAGCGTCCGTCGTCGTCAACCTGGTCGCGTCCCGGGTCCAGGGAGTTGTCGACGCCCTCGTCCCAGCCCTCGCGGCTCGACTTGAAGGCCAGGCCCATCAGCAGCCAGGCCAGGCTGATCGTGCCCAGGACGCCGAGCGACAGGGCGATCCAGCCGTGAAGCGGCAGGTCACCGCCGCCGATCCCCAGCCAGAAGAGACTGATCAAGCCTGTGCACACGGCCGAGACGAGGCCGGCGATCAGGAGGTTGCGGAGGAAGCGCGACGCCATGGTCAAAGCATAGCCTGTGCGGGGCTTGCGGCGGAGTCGAGCGCGCCCTGTCCCGTGTGGCGGATCGACACGGTCATGCCGGGGCTGGTCGACACGGTCAGGCGGCCGTCGAGCTGTTTGACCAGGGCTTCGACGATGGCACCGCCCAGACCGCCGCGCGCCGGGGGAAGCGGTGTGTCGGCCCCGATGCCGTTGTCCTGGACGATCAGGGCCCAGGCGTCGCCTGTACTTTCGTAGCGGACGAGGACCAGGGCGTCGGCACGGTTGGTCGGGAAGGCATATTTGATGGCATTGATGACCAGTTCGGTGACGATCAGGCCCATGCTGACCGCCTTGTCCGAGCCGATACGGCCGTGGTCGGCCTCGACGCGGACCAGCATGGCCTGGGTCTCGCCGATCATCGAGGCGGACAGGCTGTCGCAGAGCTTGGTCAGATAGGGGCCGACCTCGATCTGGTCGACGCCGCCCGAGGCGTGAAGCTGGCTCTGGACCTCGGCGACCGAGAGGACCCGCTGGTGCGCATCCTTGAGATGATAGCGAGTCTCCTCCGAGGTCACGGCCCGCGCCTTGATCAGCAGGATGCTGGCGATAATCTGCAGGCTGTTGGCGACGCGGTGCTGCATCTCCTGCAGCAGCATCTGTTTCTGGCGCAGCAGTTCTTCGGTCCGCTCAAGCAGCTCGGCCTTCTCGCGCTCGATGGCGCGGCGGGCGGTGACGTCGGTGAAGGCCAGCAGGATGGTGGTGTTGGCGCTGGTCTCGTAGATGACCTTGCGGGCATTGAGCAGCATGGTGCGGGGGCCGACCCCGGGGAAGTCGTGGTCGACCTCGAATCCGTCCATGGCCGTCTTCTCGGGAATGATGGTCTCAAGAAGCAGGCGCAGGGCCGGGATATTCCACTGGCCGTCGCCCAGATCATAGAGCAGGCAGCCCATGGTGTGTTCAGGGTCGACCCTGAATATCTCGTAGAAGGCGCGGCTGGCAGCCAGAACGCGAAGGCGTGCGTCCAGGACGAGCAGAGGTTCGTGAATCGTGTCGACGATCGCCTGGGCGAGAGTCTGGGCGTCCTCAATTCCGGGGATCGGCGTGTTCATGGAAAGCGCGCGGGTCCAGTGGACGCGCGAAACTGCGGCCAACCGAAATTCTGTACGCGCAATATCGCGCGCTGGGGGGAAATACGTCCGGCAGGCCGCTCAGGCCTGCCGGATGGCCGCTGGTCGCCCTAGACCATTTTTGTTTCAGGTCGAATCGACCTGAATCCAAAAAATGGTCCAGAATCAATCTGGAGCGAAATCTGAGCCTTGATGGACTGCGTCCATCAAGACCGATTTCGCTCTAGCGCTGAACCCACTGGCCCTGCGCGTTGCGGTACCACTGGCCCGAGCTGATGCGGGGCATGACGATCGTCTCGAAGGCGCGCGCCGCCGCCACCTCGGTGGTGGCACCGGCGGCCTGGGCGCTGCGGGCATAGGCCTCGCGCCGCGCGGCGTTGGTCACCTGGACGGCCTCGGTCAGGGACGCGTCGGACGCCGGCACCCGGAAGCCGAGGTAGCCGTCAGCCTGTTCGCCCACGGATCCCTGCGCCTTGGCGGCGTCGATCATCGACTTCTGGGCCGAGGTCTGGGCGAAGGCCGCGCCCGCGGCGACGCCAAGGGCCGCGACGGCCGCGGCGACGACGAAGAACTTGCGGAAAGACATCTGGGTCAACTTTCGCGTCAGAACAGGTTGGGATTTGCGACGAGGAGGTCCTGAAGCTCCTTGTCGAGACGAATGCGAACATCGGCGTCGAGCTTGGCGTAGATCTGGATCGGGTCGACCTGTAGCCGGATCGTGGGCGTACAGGCGCTGACACCGAGGCCGGCCACGAGGCCGATGAGGGCGAGGCGAATACGGGTCCGGGTCATGGTCTTTCGTCTCCGGTCTTGCTGGCAGTGATCTAACGCTTCAGCGGGTGAATGGGTTCTGAACGGCGAAGACGGCGGGATCACGGCGTCACAGGCCCGGGATTCGGCGTCGGTGCAGGCTGGCCGTTGCGGGCGCGGTTCAGCTCCAGCAGGTCGCCGACCAGCTGGTTCAGGTTCAGCGTGGTGTCCAGCGTCAGGTTGATACCGGTTCCCGACGGGAGGGGCAGTTTGCGCTTGAGGAACTCGCGGCTGATGAAGTCGGCGAGCGAGATGCGCAGCTCCTGACGCTGGGGCGGATCATGGCGACCGCGGATGCGGAACAGGACGCCGATCCGGCCCTGATCCAGGCTGTTGACCTCGGCCGATAGCAGGTCGAACGACAGGTTCTCCATCGCCTGATAGGCGAGGTCCTCGATCGTGCCGGGCGGCACGGCCTCGCCGCCGCCGCCGGCCTCGAGTCCGCTCAGCGCCTCGCGGGAAATGGACAGTCGGCCGGGCTGGACCGCGGCGAGCGTCCCGCCGGTGATCCGAACGCCAGTCTCGCGCGTCGAGGTGAACGGCAGCCGCCCGGATACCACGGCGTCCAGCATGACCTTGTCGCCGAAACCCGAGCCGGCGAGGACTTCGCCGAGTTGCACCTTGTCGAGGACGATAACGCCGGTGATCGGCTGGGCCGGATCGAGCGGCACGGCGAAGGGCTCGAGGCTGATGTGGCCGCTCCCCACGGTCAGGTCGCCGCCCTCGATCGTGACCGCCGCCTTGTCGAGGCTGAAGGATACGGCCACGTCGGTCAGGGGGGTGATCGATTCCAGCCGGTCCGCCGTCAGACGCTGACCAGGCGCGGCGGTCAGCGGGGCCAGGTTGATGAAGTCGACCGTCCCGCGCAGTCCTTTCACCGGACCGGCCGGGCTGACGAAGTCGAGGCCGGGTATGGTCAACCGGCCCGAGCTGGTTCCCTCCGCGTCGGGTCGCCAGTCGATCCGCCCTGCGAAACCGACGGACCCGGTCGCCGGCGAGCCGGCGAACTGTCCGGCGAGCGGACTCAGGTCGCCGGGTTGCAGTCCACCCGTGGCGAAGACGATAGAGGGCGCATCGATGGTCACCCCGCCCAGCCCTGAGGCACCGTCGTGGGCCAGTGTCAGTTGTCCGAGTGCCGCGCCATTGCGGCTGAGGTCAAAGCCGCCGGTCCAGTCCTGACCGGTCAGCCGGGCGGAGCCTTTGGCGGACAGGGGATTGAAGCGCAGTGGCGTCGTGCTGTCCACGATCGAGGCGCTGGCGACATGGGCGTCCAGACCGATGCCTGACGGGCTGCCGGTGGCGGTGAAGCCCCCTTGCAGGTCTCGGAACCACAGGGCGAGGAAGGGGGCGTCGGCGCTGAAGCCCCGCACCGCGCCGTCCGAACGCCAGCGGCCGCCGGCGATGCTGGCCAAGGGGCGATCGGCCGGACATATCTGGCCGGACAGGGCGGTGACGTCATTGGCGTCGAGCTCCAGCCGCTCGACGCTGATCGGCCCGCAGCCGGCGGCGACATAGGTGACCCGGCCGCTGGATGAGGTCAGCTGGCCGCGGGTCTGTATGGCGATTCCGCGCGCGAGACCGAAGTCGAGAGCGGCGCGACCGTCCAGCGTCGCGGTAAAGCCGGTGGGCGTGAGCCGCCATGCGGGGATGGCGAAGGTGGCCTCCGGCAGGCCCCTGCCGCGGGAGGCAACGAGGCTGAGGGCACCCCCTCCGGCCTGTCCGCGTACGGCGGCGAAGATCGGGGTCGAGGCCGGGCGCAGCGTCAGAACACCGCCGTTGGCAGGGCGCAGGGTTGCGGGCCGGGTCAGCGTAACGCGGGTGCCTGACGCGCTGCTGGTCAGGCTGAAGGCCGGTACCTCGACCGCGAAGTCCGAGAGGGCCTGTTTTATGTCCGCGAGTTCGGGCACGTCATCGCGACCGACCGGGCCGAACAGTGGCCAGCGTCCCTGCCTTGCCGCGAGGGAGGCCGTGGCCGCGACGCGCACGCCCTGCCCGACTCCCAGATCCACCTGGCCGTCGCCGCGTACGCCGTTCAGGACCATCTCACCCCAGGCGAGGCGGTCTGCGGACAGCGCCATCGGACCAGCGGCGTCCACCGCTGTGCCTCGCCCGCCCAGGATCATGTTGGTGGATCGTAGTGTGACGGCGGTACCGTCGAGGCCGGCACCGGACGCCTGGGCTGCGGTGACGGTCGCGGGGCCCGCCAGTCGCCAGTCCAGGCCCCCGGCGTCGCGGCGGATGGTGGTCCGCGCGCGGTCGAGGCGAAGGCGGGCACCCGCTGCCGTCGTCCCGGTACCGTCGATACGGGCCGCGCGGACATCTAGGTCTCCGCTGCCACCAATATTGAAGGTCTCGATCCAGCCGGCGGTCTGACCGGCGAAGGTCAGGCGGGCGTCGGTGTCGTGCGCGGTGGTCCCGCCCGAAGACAGGCGTGCTGCGGTGAAGGCCGCGTTCACCGAAGCCCGTCCGCCTCCGCGGCGGCCCTTGAGGTCGGGGTAGGGCAGGTTGCCGGTGACAATGAGTTTCGCGTTCTGGCTCTGGAGGCCGGGCAGGGTCGCGCTGTCGGCCGCGGCGTCGAGGCGGACGGCGACACGGTCACCGGTCGTGGTCAGGTCAACGGCAGCCTGAAACCCGCGGGCCTCGACCCGCCCGCTCTTGAGGGCGGTGGCCGGCATGTGGGCGATCAGCCGCATGAGCTTGCGGTTATCGATCCGGGCGTCCCCCAGAATGTTGGCCGGTCCGTAATCGGTGTCGAGGCGGACGCGCGCGCCTTCAATGATCACCAGCGGGCTGCGACTGTCAGGGCGCGGCGGTCGCCCGGTGAATTTCTCGATCAGTGGGTCCAGCGAGCCGAGCGTCAGCCTGCCCCCACGCAGGCTGGCGCGGAGCACGGGACGGACAAGCCGGATGCGGCTGGGGGTCAGGCCGACGCCGCCCTTCGACCAGGGCGCGCCGATCGCATAGTCCACCTCAACGCGTTCTATTGTGACGTCGGGATGGCCGGGGTCGCCGATGCGAACGCGGGCCACGATCCCGTCCAGTTCGACGCGCTCCACCTGCATGTCGGCATCGATACCCTGCTGCTCCAGCCAGCCTGCCAGCACCTGACGGGTGGCGGCACGACGGTTCAGATACAGCAGGGCGACAAGGACCAGCAGGACGGCAAGGACCGCGCCCGCTGCAATGAGCAGGCGGCGACCGCGAGAAGACGGTCGAGGCGCGGGGGAAGCGGAGGTGTCGGTGCTCATCGACGGGTCTTAGCGGGACGCGTTACCGTTCGAAATCGGGACTGAACAAAGAGTACGACGGGCCCAATACTGAGTACGTGTCTCTTGAAGCACATATGAGTGGCCGATCGGCCACTTTGAATGCACCGAGAGTCATGCCGGGATAGATCACACACGTTGCGGTCGACTCCTGCTCGCACGGTTACGAATACACTGCTCAACTCGCGCGAACTTCTCTTGGTTCACGCAAGCTTTACCAGCCGCGCCGGCTCCGGTTAACGGTCTGTAACGAACCGGCTTCCCATGTTGGGACTGACGGGCTATACGGCCTGTCTCGCGACGGGGGGCAGCTCCGGCGTGTTCCTTGCTTCTAGTGGCTTTGGCGCCGGGTGGCGTCGTTGTTTTTCGGGGACCGATGGCTCAGTTCGATCCACGTCGCCAACCGATGCGTATCGCGCCTCATGCCCTGACGGCTGTGGCGGCGATCTCGGTGGCCCTGCTTGCCGGTCGCGTCTATCAACCCGCGAAGGCGGAAGAGGCTCCGCCTCTGACTCAAATTCAGATTGCGGCCCTGGCGGACCAGGCCTTCGCCGCCGCTGCGACCCCGGCCGGTCTCACCACGCCGGAAGCCATTCCGGTCCAGATTCGTCGTGGCGAAACCTTCGAGCAAGCCGTTCGCCGCACCGGGATCGCCCCCGAAGAAGCCTCTGCCGTCGCCGCGACCCTTTCGAACGCCATGGACGTCACGTCGATGCGCGCTGGTCAGAAGTTTGAGACGGCCATTTCGCAGCCACGCGGCGGTCGGGGCAATCCGCGCCTGATCGGCCTGACGATGCGCACGGGTCCAGCGACCCAGCTGACCGTCTCGCGCAGCTTCGACGGTGCCCTGCGCCTGCGGGCGCTGGAAGAGAAGGTCACGCATGAGACGGTGGTCCTGACCGGCAAGGTCGAAGGCTCGCTGTCGCGCGCCGCGCGCCGCGAAGGGGCACCCGCCGATGTGGCCCGTGCCGCCGGCCGCCTGTTCTCGCACAAGTTCGACATGGACCGGGACATCCGGTCTGACGACCAGTTTACCTATGTCTTCGGTCGCACCATCACCGAGAACGGCCGCACCATCGGCACCGACGGCCTGTTGTATGCCGAACTCAAGGGCGTGGCCTTCTACCGCTTCAAGCCCGCCGGTGCGAAGGACGCCCAGTATTTCGACGCCAGCGGCAAGAACACCCGTTCGGCCTTCATGCGCACGCCGCTGGAGCGAGGCTTCCGGGTGTCATCCACCTTCGGCTTCCGCGTCCACCCGATCGCCGGCTATCGCAAGATGCACCAGGGCATCGATTTCGCCGCAGGCGTGGGCACGCCGGTTCTGGCTCCCGCCGACGGGATCGTGGTCGAGGCCCGCCGCTGGGGCGGTTACGGCAACTGGCTTCGCATCCGCCATCCGAACGGTCTTGAGAGCGGTTATGGCCATCTGTCACGCTATGCGTCCGGCATCCGCGCCGGCCAGCGTGTCCGTCAGGGTGAAGTTGTCGCCTTCGTCGGCACGACGGGTGCTTCGACCGGCCCGCACCTGCACTATGAGCTCTGGCGCGGCGGCCAACGGATCAATCCGGCGGGTGTCCGAACCGAGGAAGGTACGGTCCTGGCCGGTGCCGATCTGACCGCGTTCAAGGCCGAAAAGGCCCGTATTGACCGCATCCGCGCCGCCGGCGGCGAACGCCGTCCCCAGGTCCAGACCGCACAGTCCGGCCTGCGTCCCGCCCAGGGCTAGTTCACCCCGGCTTCAGCCCGACGCCCCGGCCGCGGCGATCAGGGCGTCGTCAATGCCGCGCGCGCGGATGGCCGCTTCTCGCTGGAACAGACGCCCGGCATAGACCTTGAACGCCTCGCGCTCGGGCAGGGATTTGAACTGAAGGCCCCAGCCGATCTGGCTGCCCAGATAGACGTCCAGCGCGCTGAACCGGTCGCCCAGAAGCCAG
Source organism: Caulobacteraceae bacterium (assembly GCA_965284375.1). Classification (GTDB taxonomy): domain Bacteria; phylum Pseudomonadota; class Alphaproteobacteria; order Caulobacterales; family Caulobacteraceae; genus Brevundimonas. Next base: position 2,493,083 of record OZ260074.1, on the reverse strand, counting down.
GGTCCGCCGCTGCCGGTGACGGCCGTCTCCAGCGTATCGACAACCTGATCGAAACTGCCGTACCCCGCCATGCCCGCCTTGTCGGCCGGAGCCAGCAGGTTCAGGGACTTGGCCGTCACCGCCGCCTCCAGCGGTCCGGCACCGAAGAACATCCATCGCAGATAGGTCCCGCGTTTCGGGTCGTCGAGCGCGGGTGCCAGCCCGGCCGAGGGCCAGGCGTCGGCCAGCCAGGTGCAGATCGCGGCACATTCCGTCACCGTCACACCCCGGTGGGTTACGGCAGGCACCTTGCCCATCGGATTGACGGCCAGATACTCCGGTGCCTTCATCGTCGTGCCGTAATCCAGAACCACGGTGCGATAGGGTTGGCCGACCTCTTCCAGCATCCATCGCACGATACGGCCGCGCGACATGGGGTTGGTATAGAAGACGATCTCGTCGGATGGCTGGCTCATTCGATCCTCCCTGGCGTTTTGCCGAGGCAAGCTAGACCGAAGACGGCATGGAACAAAGACGAAACATTCTGAAGGGACTGGTCACCGGAGCCGCGCTGTGGAGCGTGGGTTCGAGCGCGTGGGCGCAGACCCCGTTCCGCTCGCCCCGCATCACCGTGACCACGCGAGGCACCGGGCCCGATATGGTCCTGATCCCCGGGCTGGCGTCCACGGCCGAGGTATGGAATGGCCTGGCGACCCGGCTGGAACGCCGCCGACGGCTGCATCTGGTCTCGGTCCGCGGCTTCGGCGATCTGGCGGCCCAGGGTAACGCCGACGGCTCGGTCATGCCCGGCGTGGCCAATGAGGTCCGCCGCTACATCGCCGAGCAGCGGCTCGACCGTCCCGCCCTGATCGGCCATTCCATGGGCGGGCAGGTGAGTATCCGGGTGGCCGCGGACGCGGGCGCGCGGGTCGGACGCGTTATGGTGGTGGATTCCTCGCCGTTCTTCGCCGCCCTGATCAGCCCGTCGGCGACGGTCGGCGATGTCGAGCCGATCGCCCAGCTGGCCTTTCAGGCGATCCAGTTTCTTGGCGACGAAGCCTTGCGAACCCGCGGCCGGTCAATGGGACTGGAGCTCGGCGGAGCGACCGATGCCGTATTCAGTTCGATGGGCTGGCAGGGCGGAGATCGCCACGTCCTGGCCCAGTCCCTGTATGAAGTGATGACGGTCGATCTGCGCCGCCGTCTGCCAGACATCGTGGCACCCGTGACCGTGGTCTATGGCTGGAGCGCCGACCAGAGATCGCCCCGCGCCCGCGCCGACAGTCTGTTTCGCGGGGCCTACGCCCGCCTGCGCCGGCCCGCGACCTTTGAGCGGATCGAGGGGGCGGAGCATATGGTCATGATCGACCAGCCCCGGCGGTTCCAGGCGGCGGTCGAGCGGTTTCTGGCCTAGCGAAGTCGGGTGCGCTGGACGCAGTGCATCAAGGCCCGGATTTCACTCCAGATTGATTCAGACCCATGTTTCGGTATCAGGTCAAATCGACCTGATACCGAAATGCTCGGGTCCGCGTCGGGCTGTACGTCCGGGTGTGCGGCGGCGGGCTTGGTTATGAAGAAGTACTCGGCGCGCGTCCGGCCCCTCTCCCTCGCATTGGCGACACGTCGCCAGCGTCCGGGAATGGTGCTCCGGGAATGGTGCGATGCGGAACCGCCGCGACGCAGTGGCGTTCCCGCTTTGAATTCTCTATCTAACAGCCAAGCTTGAACATCGGAGCGCGCATCATGGCCACGACCAAGACGGCACGGACTGCCGTGAAAAACGACCTCAATACGCTGAAGGACGACCTGAAGGTCCTCGGTGCAGAAGAAAAGGCGCGACTGCGCGAGAAGGCGACCGCCGCCGAAGCGCGCGTGCGGGCCAAGGCCGCTGATGCGGAGGCTCGCCTGCGCGAGCAGTCCGAGGTCATGCGCGAGCGGGCCCGTGGCTATTACGACACCGCCCGCGTGCGTGGTCAGGAATACTATGACGAGGCGCAGGAGCGTTTCGACGAAGCCCAGCGCTACATCACCGAGCGGGTGCAGGAACGTCCCGTGCAGTCGACCGCCATCGCGCTGGGCGTCGGCGTCGTTCTGGGTCTGCTGCTCGCCGGTCGCCGTCGCTGATGTTCGGCGGGGGGCTGGCCAGGGATCTGGTCAAGAAGGCCGTCGCGGCTTCGGTCGCGGCGGGTGCCGGCCTCGTGGCCGTTCTGGCGTTGGGGGCAACGATTTTCTTTGCCCTTCAACTGGTCGTCGTGCCGCTGGCGGCTGCGGCGATCACCTTCCTGCTGTTCGCCCTGGTGGCCGTTGTCGTGGCGATGATGTTCGTCGCCCGCAGCGAGGCCGAGGATGAGCTGGAGGAGGACGAGCCGTCTGGCCTGGGCGAGCGGGCCTACAGCCTGTTCAAACAGCGTCCGATCCTGGGTACGGTGGCGGCGCTGGCCGGCGGCTGGATCTTCCTCAGAAACCCGGCCCTGGCCACCATGGTCGCCGCGGCCTTTACCGAAAAACCCCACGGTCGCAGCCGCCGCCGCTGAAGCGGAACAGCAGCGGCCTTCCGAACGTTGATCTCGTGGCGCGGCGGAGGCTGCTCCTAGATCAACCGTTTTGGAAGGAACCGCTGATGCTCCGTTGGGCTCTTATTTTTCTCGTGCTCGCGCTGGTCGCCGGCGCGCTCGGTGCCGGTGGCGTGGCCGGTCTGTCGATGAACATCGCCTATGTTCTGTTCGTCGTCTTCATCATCCTGCTGATCGTGCACTTCATCACGGGCAAGGGGCGCCGAATCTAGGCCCGCTTCGCCGGAACAGAAGACAAGAGGCCGTGGTCGCTCAGACCGCGGCCTTTTCCTTTTCCCCGGCGGCGTTCGGATCGGGCGCGGTCGACGTATTGCGCGTGTCCTGACGGCGCGGGAGCTTCCAGGTCTGGCTGGGCTCCAGCCGCTCTCCGTTCCAGGCGATGGCGGTCACGGTGATGTGGTGGGCGTCCCATTCGATCTGGTTGAAGCTGGGCGGTGCCCCGCGCTCCCGGTGCGAAAGTGTCCCGCAACCGATGGCGTAGGAACAGTGATCGCCCAGGCTGATCGGCAGGGCGAAGGGCACATGCACATGGCCGGTGGTGATGATGTCGACCCCGGCCTCGGCGAAAATCAGGGCAGCGGCATCGCCGCGCTTGACGTCGCCCGTCATCGGCGTGCCGATCATCTCGACCAGCGGATGGTGGCAGGCCAGCACACGCAGTGCGCCCACGGGGGCCTGACGCAGGGCTTCGGCGGCCTTGTGCGTCTGGGTCAGATCGATGACGCCCTTGGACCAGTTGGTCCGCGCCTGCCAGCCGCGGGCCGTGACCACGCCGCGCACCATCATGTCAGGGCTCAGGAACTGGTGATCGTGCGCCGGATGACCGGTGGCCCGCTCGAAGGCTTTCCACGGACTGAACAGACGGGCGAACAGACTCCAGTAGGGTACGTCGTGATTGCCGACGATGACGAAACGCGGGTCGGGCATTGCGTTGATCCAGCGCCCGGCGGCCTCGAACTCATCAGGAAAACCCTGCTGGGTGATGTCGCCGGTGATCAGAACCAGATCGGGCCGGGTGGCGTGGGCGTATTCGAGAGCGGCGGCGCAGGCGTGCTTGTGTTCGCAGCCGAAGTGGATGTCCGAGAACTGAAGGATACGCCCCACTAGACGGCGTCCCCGGTCGCAGTCGGGGCAGGTGCCAGAGCCTGGAAGGCCTTGGCGATGAATTTCACCTTCGCCTGGTGTGTCAGCAGGATCGGTTCGCCGTCGATCACGGCGGGAATGCGCGAGCGCCCGTGGATCGTGGCCCGCTGGATGGCCTTGGTTGTCACGGCTGGATCCTGACGCCAGTCGTTGAAAACCGCATGGGCGGCGAGTCTGAACGCCTGGGTCGCGTCGGCGGGGTTCATGGCTGCAGCCTCGAGTCCGGTGTTCTCGTCCATCACCCTGGAGATCATCGGGCTGATCAGAACCAGGGCCTCGGCCTTGCGATCGGCCTTGCCGTCGAGCGAGAACCGCATCTTGCCGGAGAAGGCGCGTCGCAGCGCCCGGCGGCCATACATCCACGCCAGCTTGAGCTTGCCGTCGCGCACAGCCTCGCGTGCGGGTGCCCACAGGGCCGGCGAGCCCAGAATGGCGGCGCAATAGAAGGCCTTTGTCACCTGCCCGTCGGATATCTCGCCACCGGCGACACACTGGGGCGCGCCTTGCTCCAGCGCAAGTTTCAGGGCGGCTTTCCAGTCAGCCGTGCCGTACAGCGCCTTGGGCAACATGTTCATGGTGCCGCCTGGAAGGGGTGCGATCAGGGGCCCGTCAGGGCCGGCACGGGACGCAATGGTCCCTGCCGTACCGTCGCCGGCCAGGACGAACAGAACGTCAGGCCTTGCGTCGAGCGCAGCCTGGACCTGGGCGTCGAACTGGCCCGATTCCAGCGCGATCACGGAAGCTTCACAGGCGTATTCCGCCAATATGGTTTCGGCCTCCTGTGTGGCGTTGGGTCCAACGCCGCCAGAGTGTGGATTGACCAGCATGATGATGCGCCCGAGCCTGACATGGGGCGTGAGCACGCGCAATTCCACGGCCGCGTCATGGGACGCGGCCGTGGGGTCAACGGTCGGGTTCAAGGCGTCTGTCATGCCGCCCGAACGCCCCGATCAGATTGATGTTCCGGCGTTCTGGCTCCAGGCGGAGCTATTGTTTCTTCAACGAGTCCGAAGCGGCCGCTGCACCGGCCTGGGCGGCGTCGCCGGCCTTTTCAGCGGCGGCCACCGTGGCGTCAGCCGCCTCGTCAGCGGCTTCGGGAGCCTTGCCCTTGACGGTGGCCACAGCCTGGCTGATCCAGCCGTCCATCATGGCTCCCCCCTCGGCCAAGGACTGTTCCTTGATGCCAAGCACCGCCGTCAGGACACCGAACAGCGCCAGAAGGGTCACGATGATCCCCACCAGCGGATTGCCGCTGCGACGTTTGGTGCGTGCCCACACCGGGCTGTGTTCCGCATCGTCCGCCATGCGGACCGGTTCAGAAAAACGCATACAAGACCCCCGTCTCTACTCATGAAGCATCGGCGTACGCGTCTCGCGCGCCGCCGTCCCAACCTGACACAGGCCGGGGTCTCATGATAGAAGGGGAACCGTCACGCTTATCCAGCGTTCTCACCGCAGGGGCGAACCCAAGGGATGAAGGACATACCCATGAACAAGGCAATCATCGCGATCGCGGCAACGGGCCTGCTGGCCAGCGCCTGTGCCAGCGACGGCTACGGCGGCACCAATGAGACGGTTCGTCAGGGTGCCATCGGTGCCGGCATCGGCGCTGTCGCCGGAGCCATCATCGGCAATAACGTCGGCGGCGGCAACGCTGGCCAGGGTGCAGCCATCGGTGCTGTCATCGGCGGCGCAGCCGGTGCCATCCGTGGCTCGCAGCAGGACCGCAACAACCAGCAACGCTACCGCGACAGCTCGAACCGCTACTACTACTGCTACGACGGCCGTCAGGACGAATGCTATTGGGAAAATGGTCAGCGTCGCTACTAGGCGACTGTTTTCGCTTGAATAAAAGGGGCGGTTCGTCGACTGGCGGACCGCCTTTTTCACGGGTGCGGCGACCCGTATTCCAGGGTTCGACGAAGGGGTTGAATATGAAGCGATCGATTGTGCTGCTGGGTCTGGCGGCGGTGGCCGTGTCGGGCTGTGCCATGACGGGGTTCAAGAACCGGAGCGATCTGGTGGCCGAGCCCTCGGCGTGCACCGCCAAGCGGTTCGAGGTCTATTTCGCCGACAGCGAGGCGCGGCTGACGGAGTCGGCGCGGCAGGCCATCGGCATGACGGCGGCGCAGCTTCAGGGCTGCGAGATCCGCAAGGTGCAGGTCGTCGGCCTGTCTGACGCGCGCGGCGGGGCCGAGGCCAACCAGAGCCTGTCCGAGCGCCGGGCGGTGGCGGTGGCCGAGGCGCTGACGGCGGCGGGCTGGCCCGCACCGGCTTTCGATGTCGATGCCGTGGGCGATGAGGGGGCTGTAGCCGACAGCGGGGTGCGAGAACCCATGCGCCGCCGCACCGAGGTGTTGATCGACGCCGCACCGCGCAGCTGAGACGACGCGACGCTGCGAACGACATTGGCGAGGCCGTGACGGGACGGCTAAGGTCGCGGCGACCTGCCGTGGAGCCCGCGTGTCCCTTTTCTCCAGAATTCTGATCGCCGTCCTGTGGCTGGCCGCGGGCGCGGCCGTGGCGCAGCCGGTCCCGGGACCGCAACGGACCGAGCGGATCGAGGCCGAGCTGGTACCGATGTCGGCCTGGGCCGCGCCCGGCTCCACCGCCGTGGTAGCCGTCAGACAGAACATCCAGCCCGGCTGGCACACCTACTGGCGCAATCCGGGTGATTCCGGCGGTGCGACCAGCCTGAACTGGACGCCGCCGCCCGGCGTCAAACCCGGCGAGATCGTCTGGCCCCTGCCGCAACGCCAGCGGCTCTCCGGCCTGATGAACTATGGCTATGAGGGCGAGGTCTATCTGCCCGTCCCCGTGGAGATTCCGGCGACGGCGAAGGCCGGGACGGTCCTGCCGCTGACGGTCAAGGCACTGTTTCTGGTGTGCAGCGCCGAGATGTGTGTACCGGACGAGCTCACGCTGAGGCTGGACCTGCCGGTGCGCGAGGGCGCGGCACCGCTGGATGCCCGCCATGGCGCGGCGATCACGCGGGTGGTGGAGACGGCGCCGCGACCGGCGGGGATCGAGGCGCGGGTCTCGCTCGAGAGCGGCGTGCTGGTGCTCAGCGCCGCCGACGGGCCGCTGGCCGGGCGTGATCCGGGTCCGAGCTATTTCTTCCCGTTCGAGGGTGGGGTCATCGATCATCCGGCGGCCCAGACCGGCAGCTGGGGGCCGCAGGGCCTGACGCTGCGGCTGCAGCCGGGCGGGGCGACGTCGGCGAACGGCCTGACCGGCCCGGTCGCGGGCGTGCTGGCCACGGCCCACGGTGCGTTCGAGATCCGCGCCGAGCCGGGCGTGATGCTGGCGGGAACGTCAGGGTCCGGCGCGCTGGCGGCGGCCGCGGACGCCGGCCCGGCGGCCGCATCGACCGACCCGACAAGCCTTGCGGTCTTCGCCCAGGCCCTGCTGTTCGCGGTTCTGGGCGGTCTGATCCTGAACCTGATGCCCTGCGTCTTCCCCATTCTGGCGATGAAGGCCGCGGCGCTGGCCGCCTCGGCCCACGACCCCCGGCATGCACGGCGCGACGGGCTGGCCTTCCTCGCCGGCGTGCTGACCACCTTCCTGCTGCTGGCAGGTGTGCTGCTGGCGTTGCGGGCGGGCGGGCAGGCGATCGGCTGGGGCTTTCAGCTGCAGTCGCCGCCGGTGACGGCGGGACTGGCCCTGCTGATGCTGGCCGTGGCGCTGAACCTGTCCGGCGTCTTCCATGTCGGCGCGGGCCTGCAGGGGGCCGCTTCCGGGCCGCTGGCCCGTCTGCCGGGCGGGCTGGGGGCCTTCTTCACCGGGGCCCTGGCCGTGGTCGTCGCCGCCCCCTGCACCGCGCCCTTCATGGCCTTCGCCCTGGGGGCGGCCCTTGTGATGCCCTGGCCGATGGCGATGGCGGTCTTCCTCGGCCTGGGTCTGGGTCTGGCCCTGCCGTTCACGGTGGCCAGTCTGACGCCGGGCCTGCTGACGAGACTGCCGCGGCCCGGCCCGTGGATGGAGCGGCTCAAGGGGCTTCTGGCCTTCCCCATGTATGCGACCGCGCTGTGGCTGGCCTGGGTGTTCAGCCGTCAGACCGGGGCCGAGGCCCTGGGCCTGCTGTTCGTGGCCGGCCTGCTGGTGGCGCTGGGCGCGTGGCTGATCGGGGTCGGTCAGGCCGGGCGCGTCGAGGGGCGACGGGGCCTGCGGCCTCTGGCGGCGGGGGTCTTGGCCCTGCTGCTGGCGGGCGGGGCGCTGGTAATGGCGGCGCGGGTTCCGGTGACGGACATCGACGGCGTGGCGACAGCGCAGGGCACGGGCCCGGCGAGCGCGCCCTGGTCGAGCGCGGCGGTCGAGGCGGCGCTGGCCGGGGGGCGGCCGGTGCTGGTCAATTTCACCGCCGACTGGTGCGTGACCTGCAAGATCAACGAGCGGACCTCGCTGACCTCGGCGGGCGTCAAGGCGGCGCTGGAGCGGACCCGTGCAGTCTATCTGGTCGGTGACTGGACGCGGCGCGACGACGCCATCACCGCCGAATTGCAGCGTCACGGGCGGTCGGGTGTGCCGCTGTATCTGCTGTACGCGCCCGGATCACCCGAGCCGCGCATCCTGCCGCAACTTCTGACCGAGGGGGTGGTGGTGGATGCCTTGGGGGATGTGGGGCAGTAGAAGAACGCGAACGTACGATCCCCTTCCTTTCGTCATCCTCCGGCGAAGCGTCGCAGCCGCGGAGACCGGGGGACCCAGTGGCGCGCGAGAGCGCGAAGCTGTCGCGGCGGCGTTGGCGGACAGCGTGCCTGAACAGGTCGCCTTCGGCGCCGCTGGGTCCCCCGGTCTCGCTTCGCTCGCCGGAGGATGACGACAGCAGAAAAATTGCATAGGTTGTGCAGATGGGAACGCATCGCACGTTCACTGTGACCTATATGATGACCAGCCGGCGCAACGGCACCCTCTATACGGGCATGACATCCACCCTCAACAAGGCCAAGACTCCGCCGCTCCGGGGGGCAGGCGGGCGTCCTCGCGCCAGGCGTCGCGGTTCGCCTGGAGGGTCACCTCATCCAGATAGGACAGGGGGCGCAGCCACCCCCTTTCGCTCCAGAAGCCTGCGGTCCAGCCGTGCCCAACCGCCCAGGCCCGGTCGCGGGCCGCCGTATCGGGCGGAAGGTTTTCCGCTCGCCATTCCAGTACGAAGCCGAGGTGCCAGACCGGAACCTGCTCCAGCGGCCCGCCCCGCATCGCCTCGGCCAGTTTGACCGCCAGCAGTCGCGTCTCCTCGCGCTGGTATTCGAACTCGGACTGTTTCCGCTGGGCGTAGCGGTCCCAACCCTCCGCCGGCTCCGGATCCGGATCGGCGGTCACGCGCCGTTTCCATCCTTCCGACGCCCGGCGCCGCCAGAGGTTGGCCAGGCCGACGTCATATCGCCGGGCCAGCGAGGCCGCAGTCTCTCCCGCCTCCCATGCCCGGCGCACCGCTCGCCAGGTGTCTTCGCACCGGAGTTTTCGGGTGTGTCCCTCGAACATGGACGCAGGATCGGGCCCCGCTGCGTCAGAATCGGTCGTGCTTGCGAACGGGACAGGACCCCGGCGTCAGACTTCCGGCTGCGGGGGAGCCGTGATGACCTCGACATTGTCGTTGAGCAGATAGGCCAGCTCTTCCAGGGCGACGCGGCGGGCGGCCGGGGTGGTGGCGGCGGCGACGGCCTCGACCTTTTTGGGCATGTCCTCGGAAATGCCGCGCAGGATGCATTTCAGGTCGCCGTCGGTGCCGCGTTCCTTGAGGATCAGATGGCCCTGCAGGTCGCGAGCGGCGAGGTCGGCGGCCTGCGTCTTGAAGCCGGTGAAGGCGGGGCTGGCGGCGAAATCGGCCTGGTTCATGACGCCGGAGTCGATCCAGCCCTGGACCACGCCCTTCAGCGCGCCCGACCGGGTCACGATGTCGGCGAACAGGGGCTCGGCTGCGACCGAGACGGGGGCCGAGGCGGGCGCAGGCGGCTGGGCCGCGGCCAGCGCCACATTGGGGTCGGAGAGAAGCAGGGAAACGACCAGGGCGATGCCGCAGGACATGGGAAACCTCTCGGGCGAACTCATTATCTTGGCCGAATCGGAAATCCGGCGTTGAACCGGCTTACGCCACACCCGTAAACGAGGGTTTACCTTCCTGATCCCAGAGTCCCGCCGATGACCGCCCGTTCACAGGCCCTGACCATGCTCCGCGCCGTGGCCCGCAAGGACGCCGGTGGACGCATCGTCCATCAGTTCGCGACCGATCCCGGCCGTATCGAGCGCATGGGGGTCGAGGCGGCGGGCCTGTATCTGGACCTGTCGAAACAGTCGTGGAGCGCCGAGGGGTTCGAGGCGGCGCTGGATCTGGCGCGGACCTGCGACGTCGAGGGCCGCCGGGACGCCCTGTTCGCCGGCGAGGCGGTCAACAACACCGAGGGCCGGGCCGTGCTGCATCCGGCCCTGCGCGCGGCCGACGGGGCCGGCTTCCACGCCCTGGGTGAGCCGGTGTCGGCCGAGGTCGATGCGGTGCGCGCGGCCATGGCCGCCTTCGCCACCGACATCGGCTCGGGGGCCGAGACGGGCGGGGCCAAACAGCCGTTTACGGCCATCGTCCACATCGGCATCGGCGGGTCCGATCTGGGCCCGCGCCTGCTGTGGGATGCGCTGCGCCCGCTCGAGCCGGTCATCGACCTGAGGTTCGTGGCCAATATCGACCCACGCGACATGGGCGAGGCCCTGGCCGGTCTGGACCCCGAAACCACGCTGGTGGTGGTGGTGTCCAAGACCTTCACCACCCAGGAGACGCTGGCCAATGCCGCCCTGGCCAAGGCCTGGCTGGCCGAGAGTGTGTCGCCCAAGCGTCTGGGCAAACATCTGGTCGGGGTGACGGCCGCGCCGGACAAGGCCGGGGCCTGGGGCTGTGGCCGGACGTTCGGGTTCCGCGACTGGGTCGGGGGCCGCTATTCTCTGTGGTCGGCGGTCAGCCTGTCGGTGGCGGTGGCGCTGGGCTGGGACGTGTTCGAGCGGGTGCTGGCCGGAGCCCGGGCCATGGACGCCCATTTCCTTGAGGCCTCGCTGGAGGTCAATGCGCCGGTGCTGCTGGCCATGGCCCAGGTGTTCAATGTCGAGGGTCTGGGACGGCCGGCGCGGACGGTGGCCCCCTATGCCCACGGCCTGCGTCGCCTGCCCGCCTTCCTGCAGCAGCTGGAGATGGAATCGAACGGCAAGCGGGTGAAGCGCGACGGCTCGCCGGTCGATACGGCGACCGGGCCGGTGGTGTTCGGTGAGCCCGGCACCAACGGCCAGCACGCCTTCTTCCAGCAGATCCATCAGGGGCCGCAGGTGGTGCCGGCCGAGTTCGTGGTCGTGGGGCACACTTCCGAGGGCGAGATGGACGCGCGCCAGGGGGATGCGCCGCTGTGGTCCAATGCGCTGGCCCAGGCCCAGGCCCTGATGGTCGGCCAGACCGAGGCGCAGGCGCGGGCGGACCTGCTGGCGTCGGGTGTGAGCGCCGAAGAGGCCGACCGTCTGGCCCCGCACAAGACCTTCCCCGGCGACCGGCCCTCGACCACCATCCTGATGGACGCCCTGACGCCCGAGGCGGTCGGGGCGCTGCTGGCCCTGTATGAGCACAAGACCTTCGTCGAGGGCGTGATCTGGGACATCAACAGCTTCGACCAGTGGGGGGTCGAACTCGGCAAGGTGCTGGCGAAGGCCATCCTCGCCGACGTCGCGGCGGGTGAGCCGTCAGCGGGGCTGGATCCGTCGACCAGCGAGCTGATGAAGCGGCTGATGGTGTGAGGCCGGGCGGGGGGGCACGTCACCGCCACTCCCTCGGGACGATTTGATGTCTCCGTTAACCAGAAATGAGAAGACTGAGTGCTTGCATCCTCTCGATGAACGACGGTCGGAGAACTATTTTGGATTCGGGGTCACAAGAACCAGTCGCCCACTCGCCTCTCTCCGCGGAGTGGTCTTCGCTGGACGTCCGTGGTCTGGATCTGTCTCTGCCGGGATCACTCGAGGCGGTGGTGAGGCTTGCCGAGCGCACTCATCCTGGCTGCGTGGCCAGCATCATGCTTGTGGACTCGGCAGGGGAACATCTTCTTCTGGGGGCGGCTCCAAGTCTGCCGGACATCTACAACCAGACGATCAGCGGGTCCGCCGTCGGCCCGGACGCCAACCCATGCGGCACGGCCGCCTTCGGAAACTACCTGGTCGTTGTCGAGGATATTCAGTCTGACCCGCTGTGGGCCAGGTTCAAATCCTTCGCGGCCGAGTTGGGTCTGCGTGCGTGTTGGTCGCAACCCATCCGGGGCATGGCTGGGCAAGTCCTGGGGGTAATCGCGTTCTATCACCGTGATGCTCGCTTGCCGACGGGCGAGCAGATCAGATCCATTCAGGATTTCTCGGTCATGGCGGCAACCGTCATCGAAAAGCACGCCGAAAAAGCATCGAAGGTCGAGATTGAGCAGCGCCTGTCCATAACGTCTTTGCGCCTGACCGAGCTGGAAAATCACGCCGAAGAGCACCAGCGTTCGGTCGCGAAGAGAGAAGAGTTCTACGGGGCGATCATGGAAATGATGCCTGCCCTGCTAATCGTGAAGGAGGCCCGCACCGGCAAGTTTGTCCTCATCAATCGAGCAGCTGAAGCCGCCACGGGCCTGTCGTCGGCCAATGCCGTCGGCAAGACAGTTCATGAACTCTTTCCCGCGGAAGAGGCGAAACGCTCCTGGGACGAGGATCAGGAGGTCATCCACACCAGGCAGGTGAAGGTCGAGCAGGGCGCGCTGGTCACAACCCGCGACCTGGGTGAACGATACTGGACGACCAGGAAAACCGCGACCTTTGAAGAGGGCGAGCCCGCCTACGTTGTCACGGTCAGTGAGGACGTGACCGAGCAACACCAGCTGAATATTGCGCTCCGGGTCGCGTTGGACGCTGCCGAGGCCTCTGGGCGTGCGAAATCGGCTTTCCTGGCGAACATGAGCCATGAACTCCGTACGCCACTGAATGGAATTGTAGCGGCGTCGGACATTCTGACCCGAAAATGCGATCGGCGCGACCAGCTTGAACTGCTGGATATCATTCGCTCATCCGGCGAAACGCTGACGGCTCTGCTGGCGGATTTGTTGGATACGGCCAAAATTGAAGCTGGCGAACTCAAAATTGAAAGCGAAGCCTTCAATTTGTGGGAATTGGCTGAATTCAATCTCGAAAAATTCAAACTACAGAATACAAATCCAAGTGTAACCTATGAGCTCAACTTGGAAGAGACCCTTGGCCGTTTCTATAGAGGAGACGAGCTGCGAATCCGGCAGATTCTGACCAACTTCCTGAGTAACGCTTCCAAGTTCACCTCGGCGGGCAAGATTGTCCTTTCGGTCGAACGAACCTCAAGCGGGCTGATCCGTTTCTCTGTGTCAGACACGGGAATCGGCTTTACGCCAGAAAACAAGGATCGGCTCTTCAACAGATTCCAACAGGCGGATGAGACGATTACGCGCAAGTTCGGTGGAACCGGCCTTGGTCTTTCCATCTGTCGCGATCTGGTGGACGTCATGGATGGCAGCCTCGACTGCGAGAGCCAGCCGGGACGGGGGTCGACCTTCTGGTTTGAGCTTCCCCTGGAATCCGCAAGTGCCCCGAGGGACACGAATTCGACTGCCACGGCGCTCGAATCCCCGGATCGCCCCCTGCGGGTGCTCATAGCCGATGACCACCCCACAAACCGCAAGGTGGCCGAGTTGATGTTGTCCGGCGTGGCCGACGTCGTGAGTGTGGTCGATGGGCAAGAGGCCGTGGACGCTGCGTTCGCGTCACATTTCGATATCATCCTGATGGACATGCAGATGCCAGTCATGGACGGCCTTACAGCCGTGCAGATGATCCGCGCGTCTTCATCAACCTGCCGGGACGTTCCGATCGTCATGATGACAGCGAATGCGATGCGGGAACATGTCGAGGCCAGCAGGAGCGCGGGCGCTGACATTCACCTCGCCAAGCCGATCACTGCCGAGACCCTGTTTGCTGCGATGAACGAGGCCATGGAGAGATCTGTCCCCGATCAGCAGAACGCAGGCCACGCCTGAAATTCGGGACGGTCCTCTCGGCCCAGACCTTAGTCGGCCGGTAAGACGATCCGAGCCACGCTTTCGGCATGGCAAGATCGACCAACCCGTTCCGCTGGTTTGACAGCTCGCCCGAAGTGATCGGCCTCGCGGTGTGACTGTATGTGAACGACCCGCTGTCGCTCCGGAACGTGGAGGATCTGCTGGCCGAGCGCGGCGTCGATATCTGCCGCGAGCGGTGCGGCTGGCAGACGCTGAGAGTCCGCGATGGGTCGAAGGTCGTCGCTGACATCCGGTCCGATAGCGGACATTCCATTCACGCGCTGCAAGTGGCGCGATTCGGGTCGACCAACGCGCGGGGCGTCGTCCCGCGCTGTCCTTCAGAATGGAGTTTGAGGGAGGTCCGTGGGGCCCGGCCAGGGTGAGCCGGCCGGGCCGCAGGCGTCAGCGCCCGTAGGACATGGGCACGGTCAGGGCGACGTCGCCGGAGGCGGGGACGGTGAATTTGACCTGGTCCCAGGTGGGGGCCCCGCGCAGGGTGTCGCCGTTGACCATGCCCCAGCCCTCGGCCGGCATCGCGCCCTCCATCTTCATCTGGCCGTCGCCGTCGGCGTCGTGCAGCGCCGAGAAGGAATAGTCGCCCGGAGTCACATTGCGGAAGGTGACGCGGACCGTGCCCGCCCGGGGGTCGCGCACCCGCTCGCCATAGGCTCCGGCGGGCTGCAGAAACTGGTCCTGGGTCTGCAGGGCGGCGAGCAGATTGCCGCCGCGGGCCTGGACGCCGGTGAGGGTCACGGTGACGTCACCGGCGAGGGCCGGGCCGGCGAGGCAGGCGGCGGCCAGGGCGGCGAGGGACAGGGATTTGAGCATGGGTCTTCTCCTTGGGTGATGAAGCCGGCACGGGGGTCCGTCCGGCTGTTAGAGTTCTTTATAATGCAAAGTACATTACGTCAAGCGATCCCGGGCCTCGCCTTGACGGTCCCCCTCGCCAGCCCTATTTGCCCGCCGTTAGCACTCTCGCGCTTCGGCTGCCAAAGCCCGCGGGAGCCCATACAGTCTCAGGGAGAACACACAGATGGCGTTTCGTCCGCTCGGCGACCGCGTGCTCGTGAAGCGCGTGGAAGAAGAATCCAAGACCAAGGGCGGGATCATCATCCCCGACTCGGCCAAGGAAAAGCCCCAGGAAGGTGAAGTCGTCGCCGTCGGACCCGGCGTCCGTGACGAGCGCGGCACCGTCAACGCCCTGGAACTCAAGGCTGGCGACCGCATCCTGTTCGGCAAATGGTCGGGCACCGAGGTCAAGCTGGAAGGCGAAGACCTGATCATCATGAAAGAGTCGGACGTTCTCGGCGTCCTCTAGGTGGTTGGAGGCTGGTGATTGGTGACTGGCGCGACCGAATCCGGTTCGCCGCCGTCGCCTGCTCCCAGCCGCCACCAATCACCAATCACCAATCACCTCTTCAAAGGAGCCGCCTCACATGGCTGCCAAACAAGTTCAGTTTTCCACCGAAGCCCGCGAGAAGATGCTGCGCGGCGTCAACATCCTGGCCAATGCGGTCAAGGTCACGCTCGGTCCCAAGGGCCGCAACGTCGTGATCCAGAAGTCCTTCGGCGCGCCGCGCTCGACCAAGGACGGCGTCTCGGTCGCCAAAGAGATCGAGCTCGAGGATCCCTTCGAGAACATGGGCGCCCAGATGATCCGGGAAGTCGCCTCCAAGACCAATGACAAGGCCGGCGACGGCACCACCACCGCCACCGTCCTGGCCCAGTCGATCGTCCAGGAAGGCCTCAAGGCCGTGGCCGCCGGCATGAACCCGATGGATCTGAAGCGCGGCATCGACAAGGCCGTGACCGTCGTCCTGGCCGATATCAAGGCCTCGAGCCGCAAGGTCAGCGCCAACTCCGAGATCGCCCAGGTCGGCACCATCTCGGCCAACGGCGACCAGGAAGTCGGCGACATGATCGCCAAGGCCATGGAAAAGGTCGGCAACGAAGGCGTCATCACGGTTGAGGAAGCCAAGACCGCCGAAACCGAGCTCGACGTCGTCGAAGGCATGCAGTTCGACCGCGGCTACCTGTCGCCCTACTTCATCACCAACGCCGACAAGATGGAGGTTCAACTCGAAGAGCCCCTGATCATGCTTCACGAGAAGAAGCTGTCGTCGCTGCAGTCGATGCTGCCGATCCTGGAAGCCGTGGTCCAGTCGGGCCGCCCGCTGCTGATCATCGCCGAGGACATCGAGGGCGAGGCCCTGGCCACGCTCGTCGTCAACAAGCTGCGGGGCGGCCTGCGCGTCGCCGCCGTCAAGGCTCCGGGCTTCGGCGATCGCCGCAAGTCGATGCTGGAAGACATCGCCGTCCTGACCGGCGGCCAGGTCATCTCGGAAGACCTCGGCATCAAGCTCGAGAACGTCACCATCGACATGCTCGGCAAGGCCAAGAAGGTCACCATCACCAAGGACGACACCACCATCGTGGACGGCGTCGGTGAGAAGGACGCGATCGAGGCCCGCATCGGCCAGATCAAGAAGCAGATCGAGGACACCACCTCGGACTACGACAAGGAGAAGCTGCAGGAACGTCTGGCCAAACTGGCCGGCGGCGTCGCGGTCATCCGCGTCGGCGGCTCGACCGAAGTCGAAGTGAAGGAAAAGAAGGACCGCGTCGACGACGCGCTGAACGCCACGCGTGCAGCCGTTGAAGAAGGCATCGTCCCCGGCGGCGGCATTGCGCTGCTGAAGGCGACCAAGGCACTGGAAGGCCTGAAAGGCGACAACGCCGACCAGACCGCCGGTATCGCCATCATCCGCCGCGCCATCCAGGCCCCGATCCGTCAGATCGTCGAGAACGCGGGCGTCGAAGGCTCCATCGTCGTCGGCAAGGTGCTGGAAAACGCCTCGGCCACCTACGGCTTCAACGCCCAGACGGAAGAGTATGTCGACATGATCCAGGCCGGCGTCATCGACCCCGCCAAGGTCGTGCGTACGGCTCTGCAGGACGCCGCCTCCGTGGCCGGCATCCTGATCACCACCGAAGCGGCCGTGGCCGACGCACCCAAGAAGGGCTCTGCCGGCGGTGCCGGTGGCATGGGCGGCGGCGGCATGGGCGGCATGGGCGACATGGACTTCTAGTCCACAACGCTCGGCCAAACAGGCTGAACGAACAAGGAAGGGCGGGTCCGGAGACGGGCCCGCCCTTTTTTATGCCGCCTCGGCCTCAAGCCTGATCGCGGCGGGGCGATTATGCGCCCCCTGATGCGGATAGTCGGCCGGGCGGACCCGGAGCGCCGCGCTGCGGCCTGTGGTCGCGATGCGTCTGGTCGCAGGGGGCTCGGCGGCAGGGCGGGTTAGGGATGGGGACGACTATCGCTGGCCTCGGCCGGCCTCGGGGCGCTCGCTGCGTCCCTCTACGGAGCCCGCGCCCATGAAGATCAAGGATCGTCCCGAGTTCCGCAGCAAGGCCATGGTGCTGACCTTCGCTCCCGGCGACCGGGTCGCCGAGGCTGTGGCGGTGATGAGCGAGCGCAACTACGGCTCTGTCGTCATCGTCGACGCCGAGCGCAGGCCCATCGGCATCGTTACCGAGCGCGACCTGATGCGACGGCTGCTGCACAAGCGGCTGGACTTCGACACCACGACGCTCGAGCAGATCATGACCCGCGACCTCAAGGTGGCGCGCGCTGAAGACGATCTGCTCGACTGGCTGCGGTTGATGTCCAACGAGCGGTTCCGCCACCTGCCCGTTGTGGACGACCAGGGCGTGCTGGTCAGCATGATGAGCCAGGGCGATTTTGTGAGCTACACCTGGCCCGAACTTCTGGGCCGCCTGCGCGAACAGGCCCGCGCCACGTTCGACGTCAGCCCCTCGCTGGTGATGATGATCGCCGGGGCCGCACTGTTCGCGGCGGCGACGGTCATCCTGTTCCTGCAGGCCCGGCCGGGAAACTGAGGTCGGCAAGACCGCGTCAGTCCCCATGGCAGCGGACGGTCGGGCCCGGGGGCGGCGACCTCGTCGCTACGGCGGGTCCGGACGCCGGTGTCCGGGACCAGCCCGTCACCGACCGGATGCCGGTGACAGGCGAGCGCGAAAGCGTTGGCTTCAGTCGTCCTCGAGCGGCGGCAGGCCAGCTTCCTTGCGGGCGGCGGCGGCGGCTTTCTTTTCGGCCTTGGCGGCGGCCTTTTCGGCGGCCTTCTTGGCGTCGGCGCGGTCGCGCTCCTGACGTTCGAAACTGTAGTTGGGCTTACGGGCCATCGGCGGCTCTTTCTCTTGTTTTGGCGCTATCGCGCTTCGCGCTACTTGAGCGCAGGGGGCGCTGCACCAGCGCCGTCCGCCACAAGGTGGGGCAAGCGGGGGGCGGGGGCAACCGTTGACGCTCAATCGACGGCGATGATCTCCACCGTCTGGCCGGCGACGACGGCTTCGTCGGCCACGGTCTTGCCGATCAGGGCGACCGCCAGGGGCGAGACGTGGCTGACCGAACCGGTCGCGGGATCGGCCTCGTCCTCGCCGGTGATGCGCCAGGTCTGGCGGCGGCCGTCCTCGCGTTCAAGGGTGACCGAGCCGCCGAAGCGAACGCGGCCGTCGGCCTCGGTCTCGACCAACTGGGCGGTGGCTCTGCGGGCTGACCAGTAGCGCAGGTCGCGGGTGGCGCGGGCCATGGCGGTGCGGTCCGCCTCGATCGAGCCGTGCGCCTGGGCCCCTGTGTAGGCGGCGCGAGCCGAGGCCAGGGCGGCCTCGATCGCAGCCAGGCCCAAGGGCGTGACCAGATTGGGGTGCGGGGAAATGGGACGGTCGGGAAGATCGGCGGCCGTGGCCTCCAGATCCTCCTCGCGGGTGAAGGCGACGCTCATGGGGGATGAGCGTATGCGCGATGTGGGTGTTCCCGTCTCACTTTTCCTCCGTGCATCCCGGCGAATGCCGGGATCCAGCTGGAATGACTCGATGGTTGGGCAGACGGCAATCCTCGCGATCCAGCCGACTGCTTTTGTGATCTGGATCCCGGCATTCGCCGGGATGCACGGAAGGGGGTAGTGGGACGGCATGAATGACTCAGTGAAGACCGTCCACATCATCGGGGCCGGGCCCGCGGGCCTGATGGCGGCCGAGCGGCTGGCGCAGGCGGGGCTGACGGTGGTGGTGCACGACGCCATGCCCTCGGTCGGGCGCAAATTCCTGATGGCGGGACGGGGCGGGCTGAACCTGACCCACGCCGAGCCGATGGAGGGGTTCGTCGGACGCTATGGCGCAGCCGGCGCGGCGGTCGCGGCCTGGCTGGAGCGGTTCTCGCCGACGCATCTGATCGGCTGGGCCGAGGGACTGGGGCAGGCGACCTTCACGGGCTCGTCGGGCCGGGTGTTCCCGCGGGCGATGAAGGCCTCGCCGCTGTTGCGGGCGTGGCTGGCGCGGCTGGCCGGTCTGGGCGTCGAGGTGCGGACGCGGTCGAAATGGGTCGGTCCCGGCCTTCGCCGGGATGACGATCGGCGGGCGTGGGTGTTCGCAACGCCCGACGGCGAGCGGGTCGAGCGGCCCGACGCCGTGGTTCTGGCCATGGGCGGGGCCAGCTGGCCGCAGCTGGGCTCGGACGGGGCCTGGGCGGGGATGCTGGAGGGTGTGGCGGTCGCGCCGTTCCGGCCGTCCAACGTCGGCTTCGACGTGGCCTGGTCAGACGTGTTCGCCGGGCGGTTCGCAGGCCAGCCGCTGAAGCCGGTCGCCATGACCCATGACATTCCTGAGCGCTATCGCCCTTCGGGCGACTTGAGCGCGCAGACCGTGCGCGGCGAGGCCATGCTGACGCGCTACGGCATCGAGGGCGGGGCGGTCTATGCCCTGTCGGCGGGGCTGAGGGATGCGATCGAACGGGACGGGACGGCGACCCTGACCGTGGACCTGCGGCCGGACCTGTCGGTCGAGGCGCTGGCCGGGCGGCTGGCGAAGCCGCGCGGCAAGGACAGTGTCACCAACTGGCTGCGCAAGGCGGGCGGGCTGTCTGCCCCGGCCGTCGGGCTGCTGCGCGAGATTCCCGGCGAGCTGCCGGCGGGGGCGGACAAGCTGGCCAAACGGATCAAGGCGGTGCGGCTGACCCTGACCGGGGTGCAAGGGCTGGCGCGGGCGATCTCGTCGGCGGGCGGAGTGAAGCTGGACCAGCTGGACGAGGGGTTAATGATCACGGCGATGCCGGGCGTGTTCGCGGCCGGAGAGATGCTGGACTGGGAGGCCCCGACGGGCGGCTATCTGCTGCAGGCGTCGATGGCCTCGGGGGCTGTGGCGGCGGACGGGGTGGTGCGGTGGCTGGCGGGGCGGTGATCTATCCCTCCGTTCGCCGTCATCCTCGGGCTTGACCCGAGGATCGGATGTGGAGGCGATCTCACAAGCCGGATGGCCTCGCGGACCGCGAACCATCGGCCTGGACGGCGCACAGGAAAATCTGGCCCTCGGGTCAAGCCCGAGGGTGACGGGCTGTAGGGAGTGACGGTCTCTGATCGAAGGGGTTAGAACGGTCACATGACCCAGCACCGCCTTCTCCTCGCCGCCGCCGTTGCGGCTTTCCTGTCCGCCACCCCCGCCCTCGCCCAGCACGCCGAAGGCGCGCGGTTGAACGAGATCGTGCGGGTCCTCGCCTCGGACGAGTTCGAGGGCCGGGGCGTGGCGACGCCGGGCGAGCAGAAGACGGTCGACTATGTCGTCGGCCAGTTCCAGGCCCTGGGGCTGGAGCCGGGCGGGCCGGACGGGTCGTGGGTGCAGGCGGCGCAGCTGGGCCGGACGCGGCAGGACGGGCCGGCGACGGTCACGGTCCGCGCCGGCGGCCAGACGCGGACGCTGGAGCGGGGCCCGCAGGTGCTGCTCTCCAGCGACCGGCCGGTAAACCACATCACCCTGACCGACGCGCCGATCGTCTTCGCCGGTTATGGCGTCGACGCGCCCGAGCGGCAGTGGGACGACTTCAAGGGCGTGGACCTGAAGGGCAAGATCCTGCTGGTCATCGTCAACGACCCCGACTTCGGCGCGCCCGAGGGGCATCCGGTGGCGGGGCGGTTCGACGGCAATGCCATGACCTTCTACGGCCGCTGGACCTACAAATTCCAGGAGGCGGCGCGGCAGGGGGCTGCGGCGGTGCTGGTGATCCATGACACGGCGGGCGCCGGCTATGGCTGGGGCACGCTGGAGAGTTCGTCGACCGCGCCGAAATTCGACATTGTGCGCGCCGATCCCGAGGCCGAGCGGGTCGCGGCCCAGGGCTGGATCCAGGGGGCCGAGGCCGAGGCCCTGTTCCGCAATGCGGGGCTGGACTATGCGGCCCTGCGCGAGGCGGCGCGGACGCCGGAATTCACGCCGGTAACGCTGGACGGGGTGACGATGTCGATCGATTTCGGCCAGATCGCCGACCGGATCGAGAGCCGCAACATCCTGGCCCGCATTCCCGGTGCCCTGCATCCCGAAGAGACGGTGATGTACGGGGCCCACTGGGACGCCTTCGGCCGGGCGACGCCCAAGGACGGCGACGACATCTATAACGGGGCCGTCGACAATGCGACCGGCGTGGCCGGGCTGATCGAACTGGCGCGGCTGTTCAAGGCGGGGACGCCGCCCGAACGGTCGGTGCTGTTCGCGGCCTGGACGGCCGAGGAGGCGGGCCTGCTGGGTTCGGAATACTATGCCGCCAACCCGGTCTGGCCGCTGGAGACGACGGTGGTCAACATCAACATGGATTCCTTCCTGCCCGGCACCGAGGTCTCGCCGCAGATCGTGGTCATGGGCGCCGGCAAGAGCCAGACCGACCGGTGGCTGGAGCGGCGGGCGACCGAACAGGGCCGCACCCTGATCCCCGACCCCGCCCCCCAGGCCGGCGGCTTCTATCGCTCGGACCATTTCCCCCTGGCCAAAAAGGGCGTGCCGGCCCTGTTCGGCGCGGCCGGCTTCACCGGCCACAACGCCGCCAGCCGCGACTATGTCGCCCACCGCTATCACCAGCCGTCGGATGAATGGACGCCGGACTGGGTGATGGACGCCGCGGCGGTGGACGTGGACCTGCTCTACGCCGTGGGCCGCGATCTGGCCGACAGCGGCGACTGGCCGGAGTGGAACGCCGGCGCGGAGTTCGAGGCGGCGCGGGCGGCCTCGGCGGGGCGGCGGCAGTAGGCGGGGACGTCAGAGGGTCCGCTTTTCGACCCGATGCGACGGTCAGCTCCCGACCCAAAGCGGACCTCGGAGGGTCTGCTTGCAGGCAATATATGCAACGCTAAGGTGGACCTCGCAGCACCCTCATTCACCGAAGAATGGAAGAGCTGGAGGTCCAATGATTGCTCAGGCCCTGATCAACCTACGCCGCATTGTAGAAAGCGGCGGCGGGGTGCTGGAGATCGACGCAGCCGTTGTTCCCGTAGCTGCTATGCAGGACCCACAGTCGATCACCCCGCTGCTCCTGATGCTGCGAGAGACCGACGACGATAACGGGATGTGGTCCATCCTCCATGCAGCCGAACAATTCGACGACTCGACCTATATCTCGAGTGTTCTGGCCGCGCTCCCCGACATGGTCTCCGCCTCACCTTATTGGGCGTCGATTGTCGCTATGCGCCTTCTAAATTCCGATGCTGCAAGAGCCGAGCTTGTCCGCCAACTTGAGAGCTCATCTGTCGCGGCTAAGGGTGCAGCCAAGCGGCTATGTGAGAAGATTAACGAGAGCGACGCACGGTTCATGGCTAAGACTACGGAGGTGCTCATCGCGGCCCGCTAAACGCGCGCGTCCGCTTTCCCCCCGTAGCAGACCTTGGGAGGGTCCGCTTTCGGACCGAGGGCTTACAGCTCAATCTGCTCCGATATGGACAAGGCGTCATCAACCTCGATGCCCAAGTACCGGACAGTGCTTTCAAGCTTTCCGTGCCCAAGCAGCAACTGGCACGCGCGGAGGTTTCCGGTCTTCTTGTAGATCAGCGCGACCTTGGTCCTGCGCAGGCTGTGGGTGCCGTATCCGCCGACATCCAGTTCGATCATTCGAACCCAGCTGTCCACGAGGCGAGCATACTGGCGGGTGCTGATGTGCTCGCCAGGTCGAACGCGACTGGGAAATAGCCAATCCACCGCATGATCGCCGCGGACTTCTAACCACCGAGCGAGAGCATCCCTCGACGGCGGCGTGATCTCGAACGGCACGGGCCGACCGGTCTTTTGCTGGACGACGACCGACCTTTCACGAAGAGCGCCGCCCTGAACCACATCACCGAGGCGCAGCTTTACAAGGTCACAGCCTCGTAGCTTCGCATCCAGAGCGCAGTTGAACATGGCTAGATCACGAACCCGTCCGGTCGACTTGAGCTGTTGGCGTATCCCCCAGATATGCTTCGGCTTCAGCGGGGCCTTGGCACCAACGAGCCGGCCGGCGTTCCAGGGTTTGTGAGGAAGGGTAAAGAGATCGGTCTGGGCCACTGCGCCCTCCTTGGAAGCCCCCAAGGAGGAAACGCACCACTGCCGAAAGCGGACGGTCGAAACGACTGCTTTGGGGGGAAAGCGGACGTTGCAACGCTAGGCGAATGACGCGAGGTTTGGCTCCATGCACCCCTTTCCTCCCTCCGCAGAACTACAGTTCTTGATTGGCTTGGAAGTAGGCCAAGTCTGCCTTGATCCTTGGTCGACTCAGTTCCGGTTCGTGGACGCAGGACAGATCACGGTTGAAGGACCCTTTGAGCACGTCGATGTCGCCGGGCAGTCGCATTTGCATCAGGCCAAAAGCGAGCAGGACATTGGGCCGGTGTTTCTCCGCGACCTCATCCAGCAGCGGATTACAAAACTGGAAAGCGACCGATTTCGCCTCACGATCAGCTTTAGCAACGGCAGCATGCTTAGGATTGCTAGCGAGGAAGGCCCGTTCGAGAACGGGCACATTGACCACCCGGCGGGGTTCGTTGTGTTCTGAACGTCCGCTGTGGGTCGGGAGCCGACGGTCGCCTGAGGATGGAAGGCAGACGCTCGCCTGTCAGGCGGATGCCCTCGTATCCAGCCAGACAATGAACATGATCGGGTTCTGCTCTTCGGCCACGTCGTCGAGCAGGCTTTCGATAAACTCAGTGGTCTCAACCACCCGTTCGTCCCATTGCCTCACCTGTTCGGACACGCCGCCAGCATAGAGGCCCAGATCAACGCGGGGTTTGTCGAACTCGCCGTCGATCTCATAGGCTTCTATGTTGCAGATGAGCTTGCCGCCCCCTTGGCACCTGTAGAGCAGGTCCCTCAAGTCTTGTGGCGTCAGATAGGGATTGGGATAGTTCCCCGACTGCCCTCGGGCGTAAACGGCCTCAACGTCCGCCGCGCCGTCTCTCGGTTCTTTGCCCATGACGTTCTCCTAGATCGCCTGCCGGAACGTCTGCAATGGGTCGAGAGCCGACTGTCGCATTGGGGTGGAAAGCGAACCTCTCTCACCAGTAGCAGTGGCCGTGAACGCAACTCCATGACTGGCTTAGTCCTACCCACGGCCATGCAGTGACAGCCAGTGTCGCGACGGCGAGCCAATTGGGTATCCGGTCTCGCCGCAATGACGCGAGCCATATGAAAAACCAAACGCCTACCAGCAGGCCGTGAAAAACGAAGTGAGGCCAAACGCGAAGCTGGCCCGACTCAAGCATGGTGAAGTTCCAAGGCACTAGTGGAGGAACGACGACGGCAAGGATGGCGAAGCCTACCAAAGCCCAACTGAGGCTCGGCCTTAGGGACAGGGGGCTCATATGGCTGCTTTCCGGTTACGCCTTACAGGTGGATGCGCTCGCCAGTTTCGCAATCTCCGCTTTGGGTCGGGAGCGGACCGTCGCCTATGGGGGGGGAAACCGGACATAAGGCTGTCCAATTCATGTAGACATCGCCGGCACCCATTGCTGGCGGCTTGGCGGGCGACATGCTACCTCTGCGTTCAACAGGGGGCGTCGATGCGCGGTTTGGTGATATGCCTTTTCTTCGGCCTTGCCGGTCCTGCGCTCGCGGACACCACAGCCGTCTACGAGCTCCCTGCGACCAATTTCAAGATGACCGTGGAGATCGCGGCGAATGGCGATGTTCGTGGTGACGTCGCCGGCAAGCCGGGTGTCTATTTCCTGACGCTCAATGGACAGGGCTATTTTGTCATCCAGACATCCAACGGTGTGCTTGTCGATCGCGTGGAAGACGAAGCGGCGGCGCTCAAGTTCGTCGCAGAGAAACGGCTAAGCCCCTCCCTCTGGGCGATGATGGAGGCTGCTGCTGGTCCGGAGGTGGCGAGTATGGGCCCTCTGCTCACCAAAGGTGACGACATCGTCGTGCAGGGCCGCAAGGGAACCCCCTACTACTTTCCAGGCCCCCGTCGCCCGGACGTCCCGCCTGTAGTCGTGATCAGTTCTGATCCCGAATTGGCGCCAATCGGGGTCGCCATGGCCCGTCAGGTCGCCATGTCGGCCAGCCTCCAGTTTGTCGCAGCCGCTAGCCCGTTCAATCTTGAACTCGAGACTATCATGAGGGGAGGCGCGCCCATCGAGTTCGCCGGCGCCGAGCTGACTACGGTATCCCACGAGCCGATCCCGCCGTCGCGGTTCGAACTGCCTGCCGCTGCTGAGAGCCTCGAGGACATTATCAAGCGCATCGACGCGACGGCCACGGACCAACTCGTCACCGCGTTCTGACGACCCGTCCGAGTAGGGTCCGGCAACGTCCGCCTCGGGTCGGGAGCGGACCGTCGCATAAAGCGGAAAGCGGACGTTCTATGGATCAAGTGTCTCGAATGGTCGTCGAAGTGACCCGACCGTTCTCCCATTGGATTTCAAGAATCCACACGTCGGTGAAGCTGGGGCACAAGTGGTAGTGATCTGGCGAGTTGCCCTCCAATTCCGGCTCGCCCAGCAAAGCAATCAGCTCTGCGCGACCCATGCCTGTGAGCCCGATCCGATTGCGGAGATCATCCACCATCTCGCAACGATCATCTCCATCCGCTTGGAGCCATTGCTGCGCATCAAAGCGTCGGGGGTTTTTTGCGTAGTCGGACGCGCCAATACAGCCGGTCACGGCCAGCGAGGCCGTTAGCGCGAACGTGAGCAGGAGAAACCTCATTCTGCGAGTCTACCGCCGCAGGTAACGTCCGCAATGGGTCGGGGGCGGACTGTCGCCTGAGGGGGGAAGCGGACGTTAGTCGCGATCACGCTGCGGGCAGACCCGTGCCGCGTGGTTCATTGCCCCCCTGATGCGAATGGCATGTGCCAGAGCCCCCGAAAGCAAGGCCAGATGACCCACAGCGACCCTCACGGGAGTGGCGGGGGCTGTGTAGATTAGAAAAAAGACCACCCCCACCGACACGAGCACGCCTAACGCCAGAGCCGTGTCGGACACGATAAAAGCGCGGCGTTCTGATACTGAAACCAAGCTGAAATCAGCGTCGCCCTTCCTCTGCCGGGCGATGGACATCAGGGTCAGCACGAGAAGGGCAATCGCCGCGATCAGCAGGAGAGGCTTACCGAAGTCCGGCATGAGCAGTGCCGCTGACAGGGCGACCGCGCTGACCACGCCCGCTGCAACGTCGTAGGGAATAGACGCTTTCGACGTGACGCGTATTTGCACCCAGGTCCCCTCCACAATCCCTCAACTTATCCGGCTGCGTGTATGACCGCTATGGGTCGGGAGCGGACGGTAGCCTGACGCCCGATTGCGGACATTCGACGGATGCGCCGTAAGCAGACATCTTGCAGGACTGTTCGGGGTGGACGCCGGACCGGCCCCTAGAACGGGACCGAGGCCGTTCTGCGCAACAAACGGACATGCCTCAATGGTCCAAAGCACGACGTTTGGATCGGACTTGGCGAGGCGTTGAAACGGCCGCCTCGGCGCTTGGTGCTCAAGACTTTTTTGGCCAGAGACGGCCGTTTAGGGCTGCCGGTTTGGGACCCGCCGCAGTCCGTTATTCTTTAACCCCTCTGTCCATCGTCGCATTATAACGTTGTTCAATGGCCGCAGCTTCGGGCCCACGGGTTGGAGGATAAAATGCGGAAGGTCGCGCGCATTGTGGCCATAGCGCTTTTGCTTGGCCTCGTGACGACCAAGGGCGCGGTCGCGCAAGCATCGAAGCCGGTGATCCGGTCCGACGCCGATTTGCCACCGACGCGCTTCGAGATGCCGGCCCTGCCCAGTGCCAGCTTCATGTCCGATGCATTTCTGACCGACGACCTGCCGCGCTATCGCGCCGAGGGCGAACGGTTGCTGGCCGATTATGACATCCAGGATCCGGTGATCGGCAAGGCGCTGAGGCTGGGGTTGGCAGGTATCGCCATCCTGCAGGATCGCCCGCAGGACGCCCTGACGCTGGTCGGGGAGCAGAGAGCGGTCGAGACCAAGCCGCAGTTACGTGAAATCGGGGCCTTGATCCGCGAGGGGCTGGCCGCCGGACTTCTGGTTCCGGCCGGGGGCCGTTGCAGGGCGACGGCGGCGCGGATGACCCTGACACTCGACGCCTCCGAGCCGTCAGTGGTTCGCGACGAGGTGCTGGCGCGCTATGGCACCGTCCAGACGGCCAGCCCCGGCTTCCACGCAGGAACGGCGGCCATCGTCTACGACCCCGAGGCGAAGTCGCAGGGGTCACTGGGCATTCTGGGTGCGATGGGCGTAGTCAATCTCAGGCTGGAGGCCGAGGTTTTGCCGCCGTGCCGGAGCGAGATGACGGCAGCGCTCAAGACCTGGCTGGACGCGCCCACGCACCGCCCCGTTAACATCTGGCCTGCTCGCGAACCGTCCGACAGCGACCTGGTCGGGGCGGTTCCCGTCGTGGTGGCGGTCTGGGAGGCAGGGTTTGATGCTGACCTGTTCCCCGGTCAGATCGCCTTTGATCCGGCAGAGCCGCTGGACGGCATCGACAATGATGGCAACGGAGTCGTCGACGACGCCTTCGGGCCGACCTTCGATCAGCTACTGCGTCCGACTTCAGAACGGATGCCGCCGCCGTCCCCTGTGTTCGCCGCGCGGCTGGGGCTGCAGATCGCCCTGGCCAAGGGACTGGCCGACCTCCGCTTCGGCGACGACACGCCGGAGGCCCGGCTGGTGGCCGAACGGTCCCGTTCGGCGGGACTGGATGAACAACTGGCCGATGTGCGGGCTTCGGACGAGTTGAATGGCTGGGCACATGCCACCTGGGTGGCCAGTCTGATTGCGGACGGATCCCCGTTTGTGCGGCTGTATGGGGCCAATGTCCTGCCGTATGGGGATAATCCCGATCCGGTGCCGTTCGTGGAGGCTGATGCGGCGCGCTGGGCAGCGGTCTTGCCTGGACTTGCGTCAAGGCTGCGCGGAGCGGGCGTCCGGGTGGTGAACATGAGCTGGGGCTCGGACGCCGACGACTTTGCCGAGGGTCTATTGCGCTCGGGAGCCGAGACGGATGCAGAGCGGGCGGCGCAACGGGGCGCAGCCATCGCCGAGGTCGCGCGCACAGCCATCGATGGGGTGATCCGCGACTGCCCGGACATCCTGTTCGTAGCGGCGGCCGGAAATACCGACCAGACCGACGACATCCTCGGGTCCGCACCCCAGACTCTTGATCGACCGAACCTGCTGATCGTCGGAGCAGCCGGGACGGCCGGCAACCCGACGGCCTTTACGACCTATGGCTCGAAGGTCCGGGTATATGCGCTGGGGGAGGGCAATGCCCTGCGCGGGCCGGGCGGGCAGATCCTGCGAGGGTCTGGCACCTCGTTCGCTTCGCCGGTCGGTGCGCGGGCAGCGGCCTCGATGATTGCCGTCGATCCGGCGCTCTCGCCCGGCGAGGTCATCGAAGGGCTGCTGGCCACGGCTCACGCGGAGGGAACTTCGACTTTGCCTTTGCTCGATGCTGGCGCGGCCGTCCGCTGGGCACGCGCTCGGCGTCAGCCTGGCTGAGACCCACCCATAAGCGAAGTCGGGACAATCGGTGCTGATCGATTCCGGTTCGGGGCAGTATCGGACCTTCCCCCTGTCCGCTTTGCGCCTAAGGCCCATGCCCAGAAGAGGACATGTTCAACCTCGCCTGGCGGCATCGATATCTACCACGAGCGGTGCGGCTTTCAGACGCTGAGGGTCCGCTTTGGGTCGAAACCGGTCAAAAGCAGCGCGCCGGCTAGAGGACACAGCGATCACGACGTTCACTCCGTCACTTCAAGGTTTCTTCTTGGCCTGTGAAGCGATGATGGAGGCGAAAGCGGCGAGCATCGATCCTGCAACAGCCACGAACACGGGCGAGCCCTCATCGTTGACGATCATCCAGACCGCGAGGCCGATCAACGCCAGCGATGCGCCAAGCATAATGCCGACCAGAAGGCGAAGTGTGGAGGGGGAAGGCTTTTCGGACATGATGAACCCAAGGTTAAGCGTCGCTAACCACTGGCTGATTCCCGCAAAGGGGCAAGTCTTCCAACGGGCTTTCTAGGTCTGCCTTGGGTCGGCAGCGGACCCTTCAATAAGGCTGGGAAGCGGTCAATACAGCGGCCCGGCTGTCGCCGGCGGACCGGGATCGTCTTTCGCGACCCGTATGGTTCTCGCCATGGCGGAGGTCGTTCGAACGTGAAGCGAGCTACCAAAATCTGCTCGATTTTCCGGAATGGATCGGCGTCAATGAAGGACGACATTCGCCCGGTTTCGCCCAGCAATCACCATGCGGGCCCGTTGCAACAGCCCGTCCGGCGTGAACGGCTTGGCCAGGTAGCCCGAGCACCCCAGCGCTGCTGCTTCGCGGATCGTCTCGCTCAATCGGTTGGCGCTGACAATCAGGACCGGCGGAAACCTCGCCATCCGCCCCATGGCCTTCAGGACATCCAGTCCGTCCGTACGCGGCATATGGACGTCGAGCAGTACAAGCGAGAATCGTGACCGCTTCAACAGATCGATAGCCGCCTCGCCGTTGTTGACCAGCGACACCTCGAACCCGGCCTGGGTGAGAATGATGTCCATCATCTCGCCGATGGTCGGGTCGTCTTCAGCGATCAGAACAGCGTGTTTCATGCGGCGGCATCGACGTAGGAAGTTTCGTCGTTCGAAGACGTCAACTGGTTGGCAATGGCCGCCATCAGGTCACCAACCTGGATCGGCTTGCCGACATGCCCATCCATCCCCGCCGCATGACACGCCGCGACCTGATCGGGCTGCACATTGGCCGTCAATGCCAGGATCGGCGTGCGCGACACTTGCCCGGACATCGCACGAATAGTCCGCGTGGCGTTCAGCCCATCCATGACCGGCATGTGAACGTCCATCAGGATCAGGTCATAGCCGCCGCTCGCTGCCGCCTCGACGGCGGCCGCGCCGTCGTCGACCGTGTCCAGCACGATGTCCCAACTGCCGAGGATGGCCCGCACCAGTTCGCGATTAGCGGCCGCGTCGTCCGCCATAAGGATCCGGGAGCCCGTTGGTACCTCCGCCAGGGTCTGCGAGTCGGCGGTCGCACTGGTCCGCGTCGCGTCCAGCGGCACTTCCAGCCAGAAGGTAGAACCCTGACCCGGCCGGCTGTCTGCTCCGATCTCTCCGCCCATGAGCTCGATCAGGCGGCGCGAAATAGCCAAGCCCAATCCGGTGCCGCCATAGACCCGCGTGGTCGAGGCATCGGCCTGGGTAAAGCGGTCGAACAGGGCATCGATCTTGTCGGCCGCAATCCCAATCCCGCTGTCGGTTACTGCGATCCGCAACCGCCCATCGGCCCAGCCCATTTTCAGTAGAACCCGGCCATTCCCTGTGAACTTCACCGCATTGGACAGGAAGTTCAGCGTCACCTGTCTCAACCGCCCTTCATCGCCCATCAGGGCTTCGGGCAGTCCGGGCTCGACCTCAATATCGAGCTCCAGTCCCTTGGCAACGCACTGCGCCTCGACGATCCCGGTTGCGCCCTGAGCCATGGCCATCGGATCAAACGGCATGGGATCAAGCCCCACGGCATCCGCTTCCAGTTTGGAATAGTCCAGAATGTCATTGATCACGCTCAGCAGCGCTTCCGACGAGGTCGCGATCCGCTCCGCAAAACGCCGCTCAGCGTCCGGCAGGTTCTGGCTACCTTTCAGCAACCCCGAAAACCCGATCACGCTGGTCAGGGGCGTGCGCAATTCATGGCTCATATTGGCCAGGAATTCGGACTTTGCCCTGGCACCCGCCTCCGCAACGTCACGAGCCTCGATCAGCGCCTCCTCCAGCGCTTTGGTCTCGGTAATATCGCGGACTACATCCTGAAACTCGATCGGCTGCCCCTTGGCATTCCGGATCACCTTCGGATGCGCTTCAAGCCAGACAAACGATCCGTCCTTACGGACACCGCGATAAGGCACGCGAGGGGACGGCGTTTCCGGCTCACTTCGCGCATAGTCGGCAAACGCAGCCTGAACTCGATTGACGTCTTCGGGATGCATAAAGTCACCGGACGGCTGACCAACCAGCTCATCAGGCCGGTACCCCATCGGTCCCTCGATCGCGGGAGAAAGATAGCGGAACACCCCGTCAATTCCGTAGATTGCGATGACGTCGGTGGAGTTGTCAGCAAGCAGTCGATAGCGCGCCTCGCTGGCCTTGATCGTCTCTTCCGCCTGAACCCGCCCGGTCACATCCTGGAAGACGCCAAAGAGCGCAGTCGTCGTTCCGTCCGGCCCACTTTCAGGCCGGCATTGGGCAATCACAGTGCGTTCCTCGCCGTCCGCACGCATCAGTCGCAGTTGGAACTCGCCAGCTTCGCCCGTCTCAATCGCCTTAGCACAGCAGTCACGAACGGCCTGCTGGTCGTCCGGATGATAAAACCCAACCGCGTCATCCAGGTTGGGGTCAAAGGTTTCAGGCGTTACGCCATGGATCCGATAGACCTGCTCCGACCATCGGACACGTCCGGACAGAGCGTCCAACTTCCATGAGCCCAGACCAGCCAGGTTTTCCGCCAGCTTCAGAGTATCGACCAACTCGGCCTGCTCGCCTTCAACGACCTTCCTGGCGGTAATGTCGCGGACATGGTCCTGCATTTCAAAAACCCGCCCGTCAGCGTCGCGCAAGGCACGCGGCGACGCCTCAAGCCAGACGATCGTCCCATCGGCTTTGAAGACCCGGTATTCATAGCGCGTGACCTCCGCCCCTGAACCCGCTTCGAGATAGGCCTTCACCTTGGCACACACGGCGGGAAGGTCTTGCGGGACGGTAAAGTCGCCCCATTTCCGGCCGATCATTTCTTCCGGTTTGCGTCCGAGGATGGCTTCAACCGACGACGACACATAGAGAAATGAGCCGTCTGTCGCGTATCGCGCGACGATGTCGGTGGCGGTCTCGCTCATCAATCGAAACAGGCTTTCGCTCGCCTCGATACGCTCTTGTCCGCGCACTGACTCGGTGATGTCCTGAAAAACGCCGAATAGAGCGACGACATCGCCATCACGGTCCAGCTCAGCCTTGGCCTGAGTCCGCGTAACTCGCTGCTCGCCAGCGCGGTCTATCCGCAAGAGGGTGTCATAGCCCTCTCCGTTCGCCAGGGCCCGCTCGATCAAAGCCCAGACGTTAGCTCGATCTTCCGGGTGATACTGAGGGCTCATGGTGTGTAACGCTGGATCGATCGAACCAGGCTCCAGCCCGTGGATGCGGAACACTTCATCCGACCATTCAATCTCCTGCGTCGCGACGTCATATCGCCAATGACCGACCCCGGACATCGCCTCGGCCATTTCCAGCTTGGCGGTGTGTTCATGTTGGCGGCGCAGCAATCGAGCCTTGTCGATCTCCTGACCTGCCAGCCGTGCCAAAAGCGCCAGACTATCCATCTGAGCCGCTGTGGGCGTCGGCCGGGCTACAGTGTCGATCACGCAGACCGCGCCGTCCTGCGCTCCATCAGCGGTCGTTATGACCGCCCCGGCATAGAACCGGACGCCATCGCGCGTAACCAACCCGTTGTCTTCAAACCTGGGATCAAGCGTGGCGTCCTCGACCACCATCGTTGATCCTGCCGGCTCGGCAACCATGTGGGCGCAGAAGGACTCGTCCCGCGTCGTAAAATCCGCGCCATAGCCCCGGTTTGAACGAAACCATTGCCGGTCCTGATCCAGCACGGTGATCAGAGCGATAGGTGCCCCGAACAGTGCCGCCGCAAGCTCGGTCAACTGGTCGAAAGCTTCGCTCGTTGCCATCGTATAATCCCTGCGACCGCTCAGGGTTAATGCCCTAGGACGAACAAAGCGTTACCTAGGAACGTCCGCTATGGGTCGGAAGCCGACGGTAGCCTGAGGGCGGGGAGCGGACGTTGCTTCTTGATCAACGCTGCCGAGCATCGCACCTGTTGTCAGGGTCCGGACGGCTGATTGAAGCGAGACATGCAACGCGAACGTTGATCCCTCCAACAACCGCACTGGCGCGGCTGACGTTGCCTTCGCGGGCGACGGCCACCCTGACTTCGAGATTGTTGGGGCCGGTCCATATTACGTCTGGCGGTAGCTCTCTGCCGGACGAGTCAGACAGGCCGTAGAAGTCAGCAACCTCCACGGACCTCCCCCCATCGCTTGGCCGGAGCAAAATCCGGTAATGGTCGCTGACGGTTGCGATATGAGACCGCGTAACAACGGCAACCACGCGCCCGTTTGGCGAGGGGACGGCACGTATATCTTCACCAGCGGCACTGCATGCGCTTAGGAAAAATGCGGCGGTGGCGAGGTATCTTCTGACCATGCCTGATCCTGCACTGTGCGAGGACGCGGAAAAAGTCCGCAATGGGTGGGGAGCCGACAGTAGCGTCGGGGTGGAAAGCAGACGTTCGAGGAGGCAAGATCGAAAGATGATCGAGCAGCCGAAGATAAAGCTCTCGCGCCTTCGCGAGATTGGGTGGTCTGAATGGGACCCTATAGGTCTTAGCCAACTGGGAGACGACCACTGGAAAGATGGCGGTGCGTGTGCCGACGAATATGACAGCTATCTGCTCCAGGTGGCTGGCCGACTAAGGCGCGGCGAAACCCTCGAAGACACTGTCTCCTATCTGGAAGAAATCGAAATGGTCCACATGGGCGGCGGTCGCGTAGCGACGACGCGGAGCAGAGCCGAGGTCACGGTCGCGGCGATTGCCGACTACCTTGCGGACCTTCCAGCGGGACCACTCAAGGTCCGCTAAGGGTCGGGAGCGGACTGTCGGCTACGGGGGGAAAGCAGACATTGCCGATCAGTCGCTCGCGATGGTCGGGAGGATTACGCCCTGCCGATAGGCCACCTTGTCCCGTTTCCACCTACCGCTTGGGCTTGAGGCTTCCAGACTGATTTGGTCGCGAATAATCTCGCACATAATCAGTCCGAGGCATTCGTGACGGTCGAGGCCAATGTCCCGGTCGCTTTCGACGTGAAGCATGAGGCGGCGGGGGTCCGGCCCCCAGTTTCGAACTACGGCGTCATCGCCGTAATATGCCCGGATGGTCTTCAGAATATAACGCTCTTCCTCCGCAGTCAGAGGAGCGGGCTGTTCGGGCGGCAGCGGAGGATGAGCCTTCGGCATGGCTTGAGGTTGACGACGTTCGCCAAGGTCCGCAACGGGTCGGGAGCAGACTGTCGCACAGGGGCGGAAAGCGGACGATCAGTCTCATAGGCTGGTCACATGGGCCAGCGCCGCATCCTTTCGGACGACACCACCCTCGTGCGACGGATCCCGCCGATATTGTCCATCGACGCCAATGAAGATTATGGGCGGACTGGGCTGATGGGGGCCTTTTTGGGGGCCTATTCCAAAGCAGCGCAAAAATTCTTTAATATCTTCAATTCACTGAGCCTGCAATTCGATGCCCCTAAGCGCACCACTCCCTACCGTCATGGCGAGAGGGATGATCTGGACGGGTCGTCCGGAACATCCTAGCTAGATGGCAGTATCGGAGTGGTCATGTCCCAGGAACTCAGCGCGCGCCAGGAAGAGTGTCTGCGGCTGACGGCCTTCCTGACGGACAAGGAGATCGCCGTCCGCCTGGGGCTGGCGGAGGCCACGGTCAAGAAACATGTACATGAGGGCTGCCGCCGTCTGGGCGTGAACCGGCGCAAGGCGGCGCTGGCGATTCTGGAACGAAACGTACCAGAGGCTACGAAAGACCCCATGGCGGGCCGGGAGCCCCTCGGTGTCTCTGGGTCCGTAGATGCGGAGTCGGGCGATGTCATCACAAACCAAAACCCTTCCCCACTGGACGTGGGACGATCTGGAAGCGGCCCTGGACGGGTTCAGCCCCCTGGGACCCGGGGATCCGGTGCGGGCGCACCTGATGCGGGGACTGGCGGACGACGCGGAGCGGGCGAGCCCGCGGGAGCTGCTGCAACAGGTGCTGAGCGCGGGCTGGGTGATGGCCCAGGTGGGCGCCCAGAGTGGCGGCTCGGCTACCGGCCGCCGCCAAGAGGCCTAGGGTTTCGTATCCTGATCATCGTGCTGTCGGTCGTCCTGACTGCGGTCATGATGAAGGCCGTCGCCGACATGGTCGTCGCCTACACCAATCAGGCTGCCGTGATTGACGACAACACATCCCCGCGGGCCCAACAGCCGGGTTGAACCGGCTGAATCGGAGGTTCCCAGATCACGGTCTTTCAACAAGGTCTTCTTGTGCTGGCCCTGCTCGGCCTGCCGCTGGCATGGCTTCAGGGCGGCCACCCCGAGCGTCTGGCCGTCGCGGGCCTGCTGATCTCGTTTGTGTCGACGATTCCGGGATCGGACTTCCAGCTGGGCGGTCTTTTTCTGGTCGACGCAATCTCTGACCTCGGACTGACCCTCCTTTTCGGATGGATGGCGTTCCGGCGCGACCGCTGGTGGCTTTTCGCCATGACCGGCGTGATGGTGCTGACCGTCATGGTTCATCTGTCGACGGTCGTTGTTCCGGGAATGGACTTGCGTGCCGCCATGTCCGCTCGCGTCGGCCTTGGACTGCTGACCTTCAGCATCCTGTTTCTGGGGGTCGCCGAGTGTTGGCTTGCCGGAGAGGCCCCGGTCAGCGCGCAGGCGTTCTGGCGACGACGGCTTCCAGACGAGCGCTAGGCGGTCCGCCGGAAACCCCATTCCGCAAACACGGCTGACCGCCTTGAACATATAAACATATCCTTATATGTCTGCCGCCGACGCCATCCGCCGGAGTTTCGCCTTGTCCCGTTCGTCGTTCCTGTTCACGTCTGAAAGCGTCTCCGAAGGCCATCCCGACAAGGTCGCAGACCGCATCTCCGACACGGTCGTGGACCTGTTCCTGACGAAGGATCCCTATGCGCGGGTCGCCTGCGAGACGCTGACGACGACCAATCTGGTCGTGCTGGCGGGTGAAATCCGGGGGCAGGGCATCTGGAACGCCGAGCAAGAGACCTGGGAGCCGGGTATCGAGGCCGAAATCGAGGCGGCGGTACGCGCTGCGGTCAAGGACATCGGCTATGAGCAGGCCGGGTTCCACTGGGAGACGTTTGAATTCATCAACCGTCTGCATGGCCAGTCGGTCAATATCGCCGTGGGCGTGGACGCGGCCGGCAACAAGGATGAAGGCGCCGGCGACCAGGGCATCATGTTCGGCTATGCCTCCAACGAGACGCCCGAGCTCATGCCGGCGACGCTGCAGTACAGCCACAACATCCTGAAGCGTCTGGCCGAGGTTCGCCATGCCGGCGACAAGCGGCTGGAGCCCGACGCCAAGAGCCAGGTCACCATCCAGTATGAGGACGGCGTGCCGGTGCGCGCGACCTCGATCGTGCTGTCGACCCAGCACGCCGCCGGCCTGTCGTCCGCCGACGTCGCCGACATCGTCAAGCCGCACATCCTCGCCGTGCTGCCGGAAGGCTTCACCGACGAGAACACCGTCTGGCACATCAATCCGACGGGCATCTTCGAGATCGGCGGACCGGACGGCGACGCGGGCGTGACCGGTCGCAAGATCATCGTCGACACCTACGGCGGCGCGGCTCCGCACGGCGGCGGCGCCTTCTCCGGCAAGGATCCCACCAAGGTCGACCGTTCGGCCGCCTATGCCTGCCGCTACCTGGCCAAGAACGTCGTCGCCGCCGGTCTGGCGGACCGCTGCACCATCCAGATCAGCTATGCCATCGGCGTGGCCAAACCCCAGTCCATCCACGTCGACCTGCACGGCACCGGCAAGGGCAGCGTCACCGAGGCGGTGCTGGAGGACAGGATCCTGGGCCTGATCGGCGGGGCGACGCCGCGCGCGATCCGCGAGCACCTGGGCCTGAACAAGCCGATCTATGCGCGGACCGCCGCCTATGGCCATTTCGGCCGCGCGCCGGACGCCGACGGCGGGTTCAGCTGGGAAAAGACCGATCTGGTCGATCAGCTGAAGGCTCTGGCCTGAGGCAACAGCGGTCAGGCAACAGGCAACAGGTCGGCCGCTTCTGCTGCCTGCTGCCTGCTGCCTGTTGCCTGATCCCTCGCTCCGGCGGGGCGACCGGGCTATAGCGCCCGCCATGTCCTCTCCCGAAAATCCCGCCCACCCGCCGCTGCGGTCGTTCGGTCGCATCAAGTCGCGCGCCATAAAGCCGCGGCAGGCGGCGCTGTTCGACACCCTGTTGCCGTCCATCACCGTGCCCGATCCGAAGGCCGGGCCGATCGATCCGGCGGTCCTGATGCCGGGTGCCGCCGGCGTCTGGCTGGAGATCGGCTTCGGCGGCGGAGAACATCTGGCCGAACAGGCGAGCCGCCATCCGGACGTTTTGATGATCGGCTGCGAGCCGTTCCTGAACGGGGTGGCCTCGGCCCTGCGCCACATCGACGAGCGCGGGCTGAAGAATGTCCGACTGCACGCCGATGATGCGCGCGACGTGATGACGGCCCTGCCGGATGCGTCGCTGGACCGGGTCATGATCCTGTTCCCCGACCCCTGGCACAAGGCGCGGCACAACAAGCGTCGGCTGATCCAGGAAGACAGCGCGGCCGGGATCGCGCGCCTGCTCAAGCCCGGCGGCCGGTTGCGGTTCGTGACCGACTGGAAGGACTATGCCGACTGGGCGCTGGAACGGTTCGAGCGCACCCCCGGCCTGGTCCGGCAGGCCGACCCGTCCGATGACGGGTTCACGGCCCCCGCCGACCATGTGGTCACCCGATATGAAGAGAAGAAGCTGGGCGACACGCCGCCGATCTTTCTGGATTTCGTGCGCGCCGCCTAGCACAACGGGGGTCTGAACAAGGACCGACCCATGAGCCTCGCCCTCCACGATCTCTCCGCCCCGATGTTCCTGCGTGGGTTGAACAGCCTGTCCGGGCTGGTCGACAAGGCCATCGAGTCCGGCCTCGACGAGGCGGCGCTGATGGAAGCGCGGCTGGCCCCGGACATGCGGCCGTTTCCCGACCAGATCCGTATGGCGGCGTTTTCGGCGCGCAGCTGCATCGGCCGCCTGACCGGTCAGGACTGGCCGAAGACGGATGACTCCGAGGCGAGCCTGGCCGAACTGAAAGCGACGATCGCCCTGTCGATCGCCTTCATCGAGGCCACGGACGCGGCGGCCTTCGAGGGCGGCGAGACGCGCCGGATCGAGCTGCGCTTTCCCGGCGTCGCGCTGGATTTCGAGGGGGCGGGCTATCTGACCAGTTTCGCCCTGCCGAATTTCTATTTCCACCTCAGCATGGCCTACGCCGTCCTGCGGCACGCGGGGGTGGCCCTGGGCAAGCGCGACTTCCTGGGGCAGCTGGAGCTGGTCTAGGTAGGAGGGGTGTTCATGCAGGGACCGGTTTCGCGACCACCTTCCAGTGGCAACGGTTTTTTGGCCGCCGCCATTTCAGCGCCCGGGATGGCGGCGATCGCCTTCATGTTGGGGGCGTTGGCCGTGTCGCTGACGTCCACGGGAGGGTTGAACGGGCTGGGCTCCGCGCTGCTCAACATGATCTCCCTGATCCTCATCGCGACGGTCTGGGGTGCCGTTCCAAGCTTCGTTTTTGGCGGGCTCGTGCTGGCCGTGATTCAGCGGATTCCGTGGCGCACGCCCCCCGGCGCGATCGTGTATCTGATCGGCGGTGTAGTGGCCGCCAGCCTCTATCTGTTGGCGGGACTGGGGATCGCCGGACTGTCAACCGGCGTGGCGATGTTCTTCGCGCCTTGGGCCACGCCCGATCTTTGGCCGAACAACGACCGGGAGGCCTGGGGGATGGCGGCCTGTCTGCTTCTCTCGGGTGCCGGCGCGGGGCTGATCTATGCGGGGTTTGTGAAGAGGGGCTGACAAAGCCACTCACCCCGGCTATACGCCCTCCCACATCGTTAGACCGGCGTCCTAACGGCGCCGTTTGAAGCGGCGGCCGTCGGGCCCGCCGCTTTTTGTTTGGACCAAGCCCTTTGAAGGCCAAGACCGCCGAAGACCGCGCTCTGCTGGAGCTGATCGAACCCGTGGCCGAGAGCCTGGGTCTCGATATCGTGCGCGTGCGGCTGATGGGCGGGACGCTGCGTCGCCGCCTGCAGATCATGGCCGAACGGCCCAGCGATCACGACATCGCCGTCGAGGAATGCGCCCGCCTGAGCCGCGCCGTCTCGGAGGTGTTCGACGCCGCCGACCCGATCAACGGCGAATATCTGCTGGAAGTGTCGTCGCCCGGCGTCGACCGCCCCCTGACCCGCCAGTCGGACTTTGACCTGTTCGAGGGCTATGAGGCGCGTCTGGAAAGCGATCGCATGATCGAGGGCCGCAAGCGCTTCAAGGGCGTGATCGCGGGCACGGAAGGCGAGAACATCGCCATGGATCTGGAAGGGGAGGAGGACACGGCCCTCATTCCCTTCGACTGGCTGGTCGACGCCAAACTGGTGCTGACCGACGAACTGATGAAGGCGGGTGCCGAGAAGCGCGCCGCCCGTAACGACAACACCGAGACCGAGGACTAGACCATGGCTGTCGCTGGCGTTTCCGCGAACCGACTTGAACTGCTGACGATCGCCGATGCGGTCGCGCGCGAGAAGAACATCGACAAGGAGATCGTCGTCGAGGCGATCGAGGAGGCGATCCAGAAGGGCGCCAAGTCGCGCTATGGTGCCCATCACGACATCCGCGCCAAGATCGACGTCAAGTCCGGCGAACTGGCCCTGACGCGTCACGTCACCATCGTGGCCGACGACTGGCAGCCGGAAGACGAGCTGGAAGAGTTCAACGACAGCGCCATGGTCCGCCTGACCGACGCCTCCAAGCGCGATCCGGAAGCCGTGGTCGGCAAGGAATATGTCGAGAACCTGCCGCCGTTCGAGTTCGGCCGGGTGCAGACCCAGATGGCCCGCCAGGTCGTCATGGGCAAGGTTCGCGACGCCGAGCGCGCCAACCAGTATGAAGAGTTCAAGGACCGCGTCGGCGAGATCGTCAACGGCACCGTCAAGCGCGTCGAATACGGCAACACCGTCGTCGACCTGGGCCGGGGCGAGGGCATCATGCGCCGCAACGATTCGATCCCGCGCGAGGTGTTCAACATCGGCGACCGGATCCGCACCTACATCTATGACGTCCGCGCCGAGGCCAAGGGCCCGCAGGTCATGCTGTCGCGCTCGCACCCCGGCTTCATGGCCAAGCTGTTCGCCCAGGAAGTGCCCGAGGTCTATGACGGCGTGATCGAGATCCGCGCCGCTGCCCGCGACGCCGGTTCGCGCGCCAAGATGGCCGTGCTGTCGAATGACTCCTCCATCGATCCGGTCGGCGCCTGCGTCGGCATGCGCGGCTCGCGGGTCCAGGCGGTCGTCGCGGAGCTGCAGGGCGAGAAGATCGACATCATCCAGTGGAACGCGGACGAGCCCACCTTCATCGTCAACGCCCTGGCCCCGGCCGAGGTGTCCAAGGTGGTTCTCGACGAAGAGGCCGACCGCGTTGAAGTGGTGGTGCCGGACGAGCAGCTGTCGCTGGCCATCGGCCGTCGCGGCCAGAACGTCCGCCTCGCCTCGCAACTGACCGGCTGGCAGATCGACATCATCACCGAGTCGCAGGACTCCGAGCGCCGCCAGCGCGAGTTCAGCGAGCGCACCTCGCTGTTCCAGGAAGCCCTGGACGTGGACGAGGTCATCGCCCAGCTGCTGGTCACCGAAGGCTTTGCCACGGTCGAGGATCTGGCCTTTGTCGAACCGTACGAAATCTCGGACATCGAGGGCTTTGACGAGGACACGGCCGAGGAACTGCAGGCCCGTGCCCGCGACTTCCTTGATCGTCAGGCGGCGATCCTGGATGCCAAACGCGTCGAGCTGGGCGTCGAGGACGGCGTCATGGCCGTTCCGGGCGTGACCGGCGCCATCGCCGTCGCCCTCGGCGAAGGCGGGGTGAAGACCGTCGAGGACCTGGCCGATCTGGCCACCGACGAAATCCGCGGCGGCTATGAGGTCCGGAACGGTGAACGGACCAAGGTCCCGGGCGTTCTGGAAAGCTTCAACCTGGCCCAGGAAGACGCCGAAATGCTGATCCTCCAGGCGCGTGTCGCCGCCGGCTGGATCGACGCCTCGGAACTGCCGCAGCCGCCGGAGCCCGAGTACGAGGAAGAGCTGCCCGAGGGCGAATACGACGCCGAAGCCGTCTTTGCTGCCGCGCCGGAAAGCACCGGGGCTGAAGCGGTCGCCGCCGACGACGACGGCGGTGATGATGCGGAGGTCCTCGCCGAGGACCCCGAACAAACCCCCGACGCGTGATGGGAGACCGGATCGTTCATGAGTCTGCGCGAAGCGACGATCGATAGAGAGCGACGCGACCTGGTCACCCACCAGGTCATGGACGAATCTCGCCTGATCCGCTTCGTCGCCGCTCCGGACGGTTCGGTGGCCCCCGACCTGGCGCGCAAGCTGCCGGGGCGCGGCCTGTGGGTGGCGGCGGATCGCGCCTCCATCGAGGCGGCGGTGAAGAAGAACCTGTTCTCGCGCGCGGCCAAGGCCCCGATGAAGCCGGCCGCGGACCTGGCGGATACCGTCGAGGCCCTGCTGGTACGGCGCTGTCTGGACCAGCTGGGGCTTGCCCGGCGCGAGGGCGTGCTTATCTCAGGCTTCGAGAAATCCCTGGCCAATGTGCGGTCGGGGAAGACCGCGTGGATCATCGAGGCGGCGGACGGATCCGCCGATGGTCGCGGCAAGCTGCTTTCGCTGGCGAAACACATGACGCCGCCCCCGAAAGTCTGCGGCGTCTTCACGGCGGACGATTTGAGTTTGGCCCTTGGGCTGGAAAATGCGATACACGCCGTCCTGCTTCAGGGCGGGCGGGCCGATCGCTGGACCATAGAGGTCGAACGACTGGCGGGATTTCGACCGTTGACGCCTCCGCAGTGGGGCGACGAAGCGGCTGGGATGCCGAACAAGGTTATGGACGGGCGGGGTTCTGCTTCCTGATCTGGGGGCAGGGCGACGCGCGGCTTTTTGTGTTTGAACGAGACGACGGCGGATCACCCGCTGTCCCGAGTAAAGCGACCGGATGACTGACGAGAACGACAAGACCAACGACGGCGCACCGCAGGCTCCGACCGGAACTCCGTCCACGACGGGTCCGCGCGCGCCTCTGAGCCTCAAGCCCCGGCAGGCGGGATCGGTTTCGACCGGCACCGTGCGCCAGAGCTTCAGCCACGGCCGCACCAAGACCGTGGTGGTCGAGACCAAACGCCCCCGCGCCGGTGTTGCGCCGGGCCATCAGCGGCCGCAGGGCTTTGATGTCGCTGCCCGTCCGCGCGCCG
Organism: Caulobacteraceae bacterium; assembly: GCA_965284375.1. GTDB lineage: Bacteria > Pseudomonadota > Alphaproteobacteria > Caulobacterales > Caulobacteraceae > Brevundimonas. Next base: position 2,450,781 of record OZ260074.1, on the reverse strand, counting down.
ATGCGCCGGCACCGCAGGCTCCGCGTCCGGCCATGCCGTCCGGACCCGCCGGGGGACGCCTGTCGAACGAGGAACAGGAAGCCCGCCGCCGCGCCATCGAGCTGGCGACCCAGGCCCAGGCCCAGCGCGCCGAGACCGCCGCCGCCGAACAGGCGCGCCGCGACCAGGCCGCCCATGAACAGGCCGCCGCCACCGCCCAGGCCGCCAGCGCGGCCCAGGCCGAAGCCGCCGCCGCCCGCGCCGCCGCCGAGGCCGCGCGCGCCGAGGCCGCCAAGCTGACGGCCGCCGCGCCGCCGCCGATCCCGACCAAGCGCGCCCCCGCCGCCGCGGCACCTGCGCCCAAGCCGGCTCCGACCGCACCGGTCGCGCCGACGCCCGCGCCGGTCGAGGCCGCCGCACCCGCACCCGCGCCGACACCGGCGCCCGCGCCTGCCGTTCCGGCCCGTCCGGCTCCGCCGGCACGCCCGGTGGTCAATTTCGGCCAGCGCGTGCCCAAGGCCCCCAATCCGTCGCGCGCCCCCGCCGGCCCGGCCTTCGGGGGTCGCTCGGCCCGTGAAGAAGCCATGGGCGGCGGCGAACGCGCCTATTCGGATCGCCCCGCTCCGGCCCGTCCTTCGGGTCCCGCCGGTCGCCCGGCCGAGCCCGTCCGCTATTCGGCCCTGACCCCGCGCCCCGCGCCCGGCGCGGCCCGTCCGGGCCCACGCACCGGTCCCGGCGGTCGCCCGACCCCGAACGCACCCCCGGCCCAGGCCGAGGTCGCCCGCCCCAGCCGCGCGCCCGGCGGCGGCTTCGCCCGCCCGCTGAAGCCCGAGGATGACCGCGACAAGCGTTTCTCGGACGCCGGCAAGGCCGTCAGCCGCACCCGCGGCGAACCCAAGCGCCGCGAAGGCCGCCTGACCATCCAGTCGGTCGCCGGCGACGGCGACACCGCCGAGCGGATGCGCTCGCTGGCCTCGGTCCGCCGTGCCCGCGAACGCGAGAAGGAAAAGCGCAAGGGTGGCTCGACCGACGCGCCCAAGACCGCGCGTGAAGTCGTTATTCCCGACATCATCACCGTGCAGGAACTGTCCAACCGGATGGCCGTGCGCGGCGTCGACATCGTCAAATTCCTGATGCGTCAGGGCCTGATGATGAAGATCACCGATGTGATCGACACCGACACCGCCGAACTGGTGGCCGACGAATTCGGCATGACCGTTCGCCGCGTCTCGGAATCCGACGTCGAGACGGGCTTCCTGTCGGACGCGATCGACGACGAGGCGACCACGCCCCGCGCGCCGGTCGTGGCCATCATGGGCCACGTCGACCACGGCAAGACCAGCCTGCTGGACGCCCTGCGCACCACCGACGTCGCTTCGGGCGAGGCCGGCGGCATCACCCAGCATATCGGCGCCTATCAGGTTCGCCTGCCGAGCGACGATCGCGTCACCTTCCTGGACACCCCGGGCCACGCCGCCTTCTCGGCGATGCGGGCGCGCGGCGCCAATGTGACGGACATCGTGGTTCTGGTCGTGGCCGCCGACGACGGCGTCATGCCCCAGACGATCGAGGCCATCCAGCACGCCAAGGCGGCCGGGGCCCCGATCATCGTCGCGGTCAACAAGATCGACAAGCCGGACGCGAACCCGCTGAAGGTCGTCAATGAACTGCTGCAGTACGAAGTCATCGCCGAGAGCCTGGGTGGCGACACCCAGATCATCGAGGTGTCGGCCAAGGAGCGGACCAACCTGAATGGTCTGATCGACGCCATCCTGGTGCAGGCCGAGGTCATGGACCTGAAGGCGGATCCCGAACGGTCCTCGGAAGGCGTGGTCATCGAGGCCAAGCTGGACAAGGGTCGCGGCCCGGTCGCGACCGTCCTGGTCAAGCGCGGCACGCTGAAGCGCGGCGACATCGTCGTGGCCGGCTCGGCCTGGGGCAAGGTTCGCGCCCTGCTGAACGAACGCAACGAACAACTGACCGAAGCCGGCCCGTCGGTGCCGGTCGAGATCCTGGGTCTGGACGAAGCGCCCAGCCCCGGCGACCCGTTCGCCGTGGTCGAGAACGAGGCCCGCGCCCGCGAGCTGACCGAATACCGTGACCGCATCAAGCGCGAGAAGGCCACGGGCGGCATCAACCAGGTCAGCCTGGTCGACATGATGTCCAAGCTGCAGTCCAAGAAGGTCTCGGAACTGCCGGTCATCATCAAGGCCGATGTGCAGGGTTCCGCCGAGGCCATCGTCGGCTCGCTGGACAAGATGGGCAACGAGGAGGTCCGCGCGCGCACCGTCATGTCGGGCGCCGGCGGCATCACCGAGAGCGACGTCCAGCTGGCCAAGTCGGCCGGCGCGCCGATCCTGGGCTTCAACGTCCGTGCCTCGAAACAGGCCCGCGACCTGGCCGAGCGCGAGGGTGTCGAGATCCGCTACTATGCGATCATCTACGACCTGCTGGACGACATGAAGGGCGTGCTGTCCGGCATGCTGGCCCCGCTGCAACGCGAAACCTTCCTCGGCAACGCCGCCGTGCTGCAGGTCTTCGACATCTCCAAGACCGGCAAGATCGCCGGTTGCCGGGTATCCGAGGGCGTGGTCCGCAAGGGTGCCAAGGTCCGGATCATCCGCGACGACGTGGTGGTTCTGGAACTGGGGACGCTCACGACGCTCAAACGCTTCAAGGACGAGGTCAACGAGGTCCCGTCGGGCCAGGAGTGCGGCATGCATTTCCAGGGCTTCCAGGACATCAAGGCCGGCGACTACATCGAGTGCTTCACGGTCGAAGAGATCAAGCGCACGCTCGACTAGGCTTCTCCCTCCCCTTCATGGGGAGGGATGTCGGCGTGAAACGACGACAGGGTGGGGTGCGTCAGTCGTTCCCCACCCGGTCGCTGCGCGACCACCCTCCCCACAAGGGGGAGGGAGAGCAGTGAGCGCCGCCTTTTCGCCTTACCTGTCGGAGATCAGATCGCATGCGCCGTTTCCTGATCGCCCTCCTGACCTTGTCTGCCATGGCTGGCCCGGCCTCGGCCGAGACGCGGTATCTCGCCTACAACGCCTCCGACCGGATCACCCAGGCCCTGACCCGGAGCATCACCCTGGAGGCAGAGCGCGGATTGTTCGGTGCCATCAGCGTGCGCCGGATCCTGTCCTTTTCCCGGGGCGGTTCGGCCGAGGTTCGTCGCGGCGGCCCTGACGCGGTGCGTCGCGCCCTTCCGGCCGGGTCACCGGAAGCCGCCGTCTATGCGATCGCGCCCGAGGGCGGTGGCCGGGCGCTGGGGCGTGCCCTCTGCCCCGGCTCGGACGAGACCTGGATGGTCCTGGGGCGCGTCAGGCTGGCCCGGCCACTGACCGCCCACGCCGTCGGACGTTGGTCGGACGGGACCTATCGGCACTGTGTGACGCTGTCCTACGACTGGCGCGGCGAATGGACGGTTCCGCCGGCCGGCGGCGTCGCGGACGAACCGAACGCGCCTGTCGCGCGATAGCCGTTCACCTCTTCGCCCGGCATCGCTAAGGTTGCGGCGATGCCCGCCGCCACCCTGCCTCGACAGACCTCACTGAAACGCCTCGCCGGCGGGCTGGGTTTTGTCTGTCTGGTCCTGTTCCTGCTGGCCATCGACAATCGTCAGGCCGTCGGGGCCTGGCGTGCCGTGCGGGACGACGTCGCCCCGACTGCCGGCCAGATGGCCGCCCAGGTCGCGGACTGGGCGGGGCGAGTGCCTTCCGGAGCCTCGGACGGCCTGACCGGCTTGAAGGCGGCGGTCCAGACCGAGCCCCGGACACCGACAGCCGCCTCGACGGATGTGATCCTGACCGGCGAGTTCCAGCCTGCGGACGACGCGACGCGGCAGGCCACGGGCAGCGTCGCCTTTGTCGGTGCCGAGATCCGGTTCGAGACCGGCGAGGTCTTCCGCACCCGACCGCTCAGGATCGCGGCCGGGCGCGAGGCTTTTGCCGCCGGCCAGACCTTTGCCGACAGGCTGAATGCGTCCGACGACGCCCAGATCGAACTGCGCCGGATCGTGCCGGCGGGGCGGCGGCCGGTTCCGGTTTCGACACTCTGCGGGGGCGTGCAGCCCGGCGTGACCGCCCTGCTGTATCGGGGTGACCGCGTCGATCTGATGGTGTTCCGGACCCGGACGGTCGTGGGACCGGATGCGCCTGCCACGGCCCTGTGCGGCGTCTGGAGCTTCCGCGGACGATGAAGCCCCGCGGGAACTCGTGGGGCCTGAAGCGTCTTGCGGCCGTCGCCGGTCTCGCGACGATCGCGGCCCTGTGGACATGGACGGCACCGGGGGATGCTGCGCGCTGGCCTGCCCGTATTGAACAGGCCGGCGTCGAGGCCGGCGTCGAGGTCCATCTGCTGGACAACGGGTTCCACACCGATCTCGCGGTGCCTCGTCGGGCGCTTGAGGCGCGGCCCGGTCCGCTGGCGGACGCGGTGCGCGGTCTGGCCCCGGGAGACTGGATCCTGATCGGCTGGGGCGACGCGAAATTCTACGTCGACCAGCGCCCGATGGAGCGCCGCATTCCGGACGGCCTCCGCGCCTTCTTCATGCCCGGCAACGCCTCGGTGATCATGCTGGACCCGGTCCGGAACGATCCGCGCACCGCCTACGCGCTGGAGAGCCGCCGCACCGTTCGACTTTCGGCGGCGGGATTCGACGCCATGGCCGACCACATCGAGGGCTCGCTGGCGCTGAAGGGTGGGAAGGCGCGGCTGGTGGTCGCGCGTCCCGGAGACGATGCGCGCTTCTTCGCCAGCCATGAACATTTCTGGATCGGGCATCTGTGCAATAATTGGAGCGCGGGGGTGCTGAACGCCGCGGGCCTGCCGGTGCGGCCGCTTCGGTCGGTGACATCGGCCGAGGTGATGGCCACGATCGACCGCGCCGAATTGGACAGCGCGCGTTCCCGGGACTAGACCCCGCCCTCTTTCAATTGCGCCGCGCCCGGAAGGTTTCGCTTTCCGACCCGACGCGGCATCGCTTTCAGGCCGGGTCCGATCCCCGGCGGGCGACGAGGACAAGACCATGAGTAACCGCAAGCCCAAGAAGCCCGCCGCCAAGGCCGGAACCGTCAGCCAGCGTCAGCTGCGCGCTTCGGAAATGATCCGCCACGCCCTGGTGGAGGTCATGCGCGAGAACGAGATCCGCGACGACGCCCTCGTCGGCGTGTCGGTGACCGTCACCGAGGTGAGGCTGTCACCGGACCTCAAACACGCGACCTGTTTCGTCGAGCCGCTGGGTGCGGGCGTCGAGACGGCACCGGTCGCGGGCCAGATCGACGCGATCGTCAAGGCGCTGAACGTCCACGCCAAATTCCTGCGTGGAGCCTTGGGGCGGCATATCGACATGCGCTTTACCCCCGACCTGCGCTTCCGCCACGACGAGAGTTTCGCCGCCGCCGAGCGCCTGAACCGGCTGCTGGACGATCCGCGGGTGCGCGCCGATGTCTATGTCTCGCCGTTCGAGGATGATGATGCGGACGACAGCGACGGGCCGAAGGACGAGTCCTGATGGGTCGCCGCAAGAAGGGCGAGATCGTCAACGGCTGGATCTGTCTCGACAAGCCGTTCGGCATGGGCTCGACCGAGGCGGTCTCCAAGGTGCGCCGGCTGTTCGACGCGCAGAAGGCGGGGCACGCCGGGACGCTGGATCCGCTGGCCAGCGGGATCCTGCCGATCGCCCTGGGCGAGGCGACCAAGACGGTGCCCTTCATGATGGAGGCGCAGAAGGTCTATCGCTTCACCATCAACTGGGGCGTTTCGACCGACAGCCTCGATCGCGAGGGCGAGATCACCGGCCGCTCGGACGTTCGGCCCGATGTCGAGGCCGTGCGGGCGGCGCTGCCGGCCTTTGTCGGCGAGATCGATCAGGTGCCGCCGCAGTTCAGTGCCATCAAGGTCGACGGCCAGCGGGCCTATGACCTGGCCCGCGAGGGGGCCGAGTTCGAGCTGGCCAGCCGCCGGGTGGTGATCCACGAGGCGGCCGTCACCGATGCGCCGGACGCGGACCATGTCGAGATCACCATGCGGACGGGCAAGGGGGTCTATGTGCGCTCGCTGGCGCGCGACCTGGCGGTCATGCTGGGGGCCGAGGGGCACGTTTCCGCCTTGCGCCGCGAGCGGGTCGGGCCGTTCTCGACGGAAAACGCCGTCACGCTGGATTTCCTGACCGATCTGGTGCATAGGGACGCCGCCTCGGAAGGCTTGCTTCCCGTCGCGACCGCCCTGGACGACATCCCGGAGCTGGCCGTGACGGATCAGGACGCCTTCTCGCTTCGTCAGGGACGACCGATCGTTCTGCTCCCCCGACAGGTCGAAACGCTCAAAGGCCGCCTTCGGGACGGCTCCAGAACCGTTTCAGCCTTCCAGGGACAGACCCTCGTCGCTCTCGGTCAGTTGCGGGCCGGCCGGCTAGAACCCGACCGCGTTTTTAACCTCCTTTAGGAGCTCCCCCGATGTCGATTACTGCTGAACGCAAGAACGAAGTCATCGCCGATAACGCCCGCACCGCCGGCGACACCGGCTCGGCCGAGGTTCAGGTCGCGATCCTGTCGGAACGCATCGCCAACCTCACCGAACACTTCAAGACCCACAAGAAGGACAACCACTCGCGCCGCGGCCTGCTCAAGATGGTCTCGCAGCGTCGTCGCCTTCTTGACCACCTGTCGAAGGTCGATCGCGAGCGTTACACCGCCCTGATCGGCAAGCTGAACCTGCGCCGCTAAGCGCAGATCGCGGAAGAGTTTCGAGGCGCGGGCCACGTCCGCGCCTCTTTCCGCATCCAGAGACCAGCCGCGCGCCGCGGTTTATGACGGCGCATGACGCGAGGGCCATACCGGTCCTCTTCTTCCCGGGCGGTTCGCGATGGCGCGGACGCCCATGGACCGAAGGACTGAACGCCCGACGCTCCACCCACTGATGGGACCCCGCGCGGAATCCGCCCGCGGGTTACGAAAGACGAAACATGTTCGATATCAAACGCAAGACGATCGACTGGGCCGGTCGCCCGCTGACGCTGGAAACGGGCCGTATCGCCCGCCAGGCCGACGGCGCCGTTCTGGCCACCTACGGCGAGACCGTCGTCCTCGCCACCGTCGTCTACGGTCGCGCGCCCAAGCCGGGCCTGGATTTCTTCCCGCTGACCGTCAACTACCAGGAAAAGACCTTCGCTGCCGGCAAGATCCCGGGTGGCTATTTCAAGCGTGAAGGCCGTCCGACCGAGAAGGAGACGCTGGTCTCCCGCCTGATCGACCGCCCGATCCGCCCGCTGTTCGTCAAGGGCTTCAAGAACGAGACCCAGGTCGTCGTCACCGTGCTGCAGCACGACATGGAGAACGACCCCGACATCGTCGGCCTGGTCGCCGCCTCGGCCGCCCTGACCATCTCGGGCGTGCCCTTCATGGGCCCGATCGGCGCTGCGCGCGTCGGCTATATCGACGGCGAATACGTTCTGAACCCGACCCTTGACCAGCTGCCCGAGAGCCAGCTCGACCTCGTCGTCGCCGGCACCCAGGACGCCCTGATGATGGTCGAATCCGAAGCCAAGGAGCTGTCGGAAGAGATCATGCTGAACGCCCTGATGTTCGCGCATCGCGGCATGCAGCCGGTGATCGAGGCCATCATCGAAATGGCCGAACACGCCGCCAAGGAGCCGTTCGACTTCCAGGCCGAGGATCACTCGGCGGTCGTCACCGCGATCCAGAAGCTGGTCGGCAAGGACATCAAGTCCGCCTACACCCACGCCGGCAAATACGAGCGTCGCAACGGCGTCGACCTGGCCAAGAAGGCCGCCGCCGCCAAGCTGGTGAAGACCGACGAGAACCCGGACGGCGTCGATTCCGCCAAGTTCGGCGCGGCCTTCAAGGAATGTGAAGCCCACGTCCTGCGTCGCGACATCATCGACAACGGCCACCGCGTCGACGGTCGTGCGCTCGACAAGGTCCGCGACATCGTCTCGGAAGTCGGCGTCTTCCCGCGCACCCACGGTTCGGCCCTGTTCACCCGCGGTGAGACCCAGGCCATCGTGGTCGCCACCCTGGGCACCGGCGAGGACGAGCAGTACGTCGACGCCCTGAGCGGGACCTACAAGGAGAAATTCCTTCTCCACTACAACTTCCCTCCCTATTCGGTCGGCGAGACCGGGCGTATGGGCGGCGCGGGCCGTCGGGAAATCGGTCACGGCAAGCTGGCCTGGCGGGCGATCCGCCCGATGCTGCCGAGCTCGGAAGACTTCCCCTACACCATCCGCATCGTGTCCGAGATCACCGAGTCCAACGGCTCGTCCTCGATGGCCTCGGTCTGCGGTGCCTCGCTGGCGCTGATGGACGCGGGCGTGCCGCTGAAGCGTCCCGTCTCGGGCATCGCCATGGGCCTGATCCTCGAGCCGTCGGGCGAGTTCGCCATCCTGTCCGACATCCTGGGTGACGAGGATCACCTCGGCGACATGGACTTCAAGGTGGCCGGCACGCGCGAGGGCATCACCTCGCTGCAGATGGACATCAAGGTCGCGGGCATCACCGAAGAGATCATGCGCAAGGCGATCGCCCAGGCTTCGGCCGGCCGTCTGCACATCCTCGACGAGATGGACAAGGCCATCGACGGCGCCCGCACCGAACTGGGTGAGTACGCGCCGAAGATCGAATCCATCAAGGTTCCGACCGACAAGATCCGCGACATCATCGGCACCGGCGGCAAGATCATCCGCGAGATCGTCGAAAAGACCGGCGCCAAGATCAACATCGACGACGACGGCACGGTGAAGATCGCCGCCTCGGACCAGGAAAAGATCGACGCCGCCAAGGCCTGGATCATGTCGATCGTGTCCGAGCCCGAGCCCGGCACCATCTACGCCGGCAAGGTCGTGAAGGTCGTCGACTTCGGCGCCTTCGTGAACTTCTTCGGGGCCAAGGACGGCCTGGTCCACGTGTCCCAGATCAGCCTGGAACGCGTCGCCAACCCGGCCGACGTCCTGAGCGAAGGCCAGGAGGTCAAAGTGAAGTTCCTGGGCATGGACGATCGCGGCAAGACCAAGCTGTCGATGAAGGTCGTCGATCAGGAAACCGGCGAGGACATCACCGACAAGATCAATGCCGAGCGCGCCGAACGCGGCGAACCGGCCCTGTCGGACGACACCGGCGGCCGTCCCAAGCGTGAAGGCAGCGGTGGCGGCGATCGCGATCGCGGTCGCAGCCGTCGCTAGGACGCGGCGACATCGCTGAATGAAGGGGGCCCCGGTGGAAACACCGGGGCCTTTTTCAGACTCCGCGCGGATCGAAAATGGGGTCTGAATCGTCTGAATCGTCTGAATTCCTGCGCCGGGCTCCCGTCACCGTGAGGGGGTGGGACAGTCTGGCACGGCCGCCGGATGCGGCGGGTTCAGGACGCTGGTCGTGGCAGGAGGGTGTGCGGGATCAAGGGGTTGTGGGTGTGAAACAGTCTGGCTGGGGGCGGATGGGTGGCAAAAACAGACCGAGCATCCCCGCGAAGGCGGCGACCCAGGTTTACTTTTTCTTGTCGGGACGCTAAGAGAGCGCGGAACTTGCGGCCGTCTTGGAATCCTTCCCGGTCCTACCGTCCTTCAGCACGTTGGACGCCGCCTTTCCGGCTTTGGAGCCGGTATGTTCGTTCTTCGCCATGATCGTTCTCCTGCCGCCAATGCGGTGATTTAACAATCCGGCGGTTCCGCTTTTGTTCCTCGCGCTCAATCACGGGTAGACGATCTTGTTTCTTCAAGACAAAGATGCGTGCTCGAACGTACTTGGGAGGAACGTATGGACTTGGCATCGCGGCTGGCAGAGCTTCAGCAGAGAACCCTGCAGCACAGGGAGGTCTTGCTGACGGAAGAGGCGGCCAAGAACGCCCTGGTCATGCCGTTCATTCAGGCCATCGGGTACGACGTCTTCAATCCCTCTGAAGTCATTCCGGAATTCTGCGCCGACGTCGGCACCAAGAAGGGCGAGAAGGTCGACTACGCCATCTGCAAGGACGGCAAAGTGACCATTCTCGTCGAATGCAAGCCGGCCTCCGTGGAGCTTGGCATCAACCACGCCGGCCAGTTGTTCCGCTATTTCAGCGTGACGGAAGCTCGGCTGGCGATCCTGACCAACGGGGTCATCTACCAGTTCTATTCGGACGTCGAACGGCCGAACAAGATGGACGACAAGCCGTTCTTCACCTTCTCGATGGCCGCGCTCAAGGCGGGCGACGTGAAGACGATTGAGGCCTTCTCCAAGGCGACCTTCGACATCGAGCGCATCGTCAAGGAAGCCGGAAATCTCAAGCTTCAGTCCCTGATCCGCAAGGAGCTGGAACATGAGTTCGCCGAGCCCTCGGACGAGTTCGTCAGCATGCTGGCCAAGCGGGTGCACGATGGCCGGGTCACCTCGGCGGTGAAGGACAATTTCGGCAAGCTGGTGGTCGCGTCGATCGCGTCGCTGGTGCGCGACCTCGTCAACGACCGGCTTTCGTCAGCCCTGAACGCCTCTTCGCCCAAAAGCGACGGCGATGCAGACGGGGTCGCCGACGTGGAAGACATCGGCATCTCCACGACGGCCGAGGAAATCTCCGGTTTCCATATCGTTCAGGCCATCGCGTCACGTCACGTCGATCCGAAGCGGATCATCATGCGGGACGCCAAATCCTATTGCGCAGTCCTGCTGGACGACAACAATCGTCGCACGCTGGCGCGGCTGCATTTCAACGGCATCACGACCAAATACCTCGGCACGTTCAAGGGCAAGGACGAGGAGCGGCACCTGCTCGGCGACCTGACGGACGTCTACAAGTTCGAGAAGCAGATCAGCGCGCGGATTGCGGAGCTGGAAAGCGGAAAAGGAGAAGGCTAATGGCCGACGAAACCGACATCGCCAAAGGCGTTATGGCTATCGCCGCAGCGAATAGAGGCCTGTGCACCTTCAAGCGCGCCTATCGGGAGATCCCGTTACATGTGAAGTTGTCGGCCGCTAACCTTGCCCCATCAGTGACCCGGCCCGGGGAGCCGATGTGGCATCAGCTGGTTCGCAACATCCGGTCGCACCACAACTGTCCGGGCAATTACATTCACGATGGCCATCTGCGCCACGTGCCGCGGGTGGGATACCGCCTATAACTAATCAATCAAAAAGGCTGGCTTGGTCCGCTTGTTTCGGAAAGGCTTTCTTGTAGCCCGGCTTTAACCACTTCAGTTCGGTCGGGCCGTTCGCGCTCTTGTCCCACACAAACCAAGCATATGCGGTGGTGCCGCTTCCTTGCTGCACCGCGCCAGCAGGATAAAATGTGATCCGTTCACTGAATACCCAAACTCGCGCAGGCGGGTTCTCGACGAACAGGGTGTTTGCGCGATTAGCGCCTTCTAGAAAGGCCAACCTGAGCAAAAGCGCGAACTTTTTTCGCGCGAGCTTTAGCCCAACTCTTGCGAACCCCTCTGCCGAATTGAACGGGGGATTGGTGATGATGTTGTCGACTTCCCGCTGCGCCTGAAGAAAGTCTACGCCGACCTCTCCATACCCTCGATCATAAAGGTCGCTGCTGTGAACGTCATGCCCAGCAGCCGCGATAACGTCGGACATCGCACCGTTCCCGCAGGCGCACTCCCAAATGTTTCCTTCAAAGGCTTCGTTGTCCAACAGGGCGTGAGTTGCCCAAGCGGGAGTGGGATAAAAATCAGGTCCGTCCAAATCAGCGGACCGTTTAGCGGTCGGTTTGAAAGCCCCATTTAGATTGTAGGTCTTGTCCAAGGGCGATCTCCGATTGGCACGGGTATTTCAGGCGGAGATACCGAGCCTAGCCAACCTTTAATGCACCCGTGCCTTCCCGATCTCCAACCCAATTGTCCCCGCTGACACGGCGATCACGCTGCCGTCCTCGATCTCCCCGGCCAGCAGCTTCTTCGCGATCGGGTCGACGAGGTCTTTCTGGATGACGCGCTTCAACGGCCGGGCGCCATAGACCGGGTCATAGCCCTTGTCGGCCAGCCAGGCGGCGGCGCTGTCGTCGAGGGAGAGGGTCAGGCGGCGGTCGGCGAGGAGCTTTTCGAAACGGGAAAGCTGTATACGGACGATCCCCGACATCTGATCGCGTCCCAGGCGGCGGAACAGGATGATCTCGTCGATGCGGTTGAGGAATTCGGGGCGGAAATGGCCGCGGACCTGTTCCATGACATAGGGGCGCACGCTCTCGACGTCGTCGCCCTCGCCCTGACCGGCCAGGGCTTCCGAGCCGAGGTTGCTGGTCATGATGATCAGGGTGTTCTTGAAGTCGATGACGCGGCCCTGGCCGTCGGTCAGGCGGCCGTCGTCGAGCACCTGGAGCAGCACATTGAAGACGTCGGGGTGGGCCTTTTCGACCTCGTCGAACAGGATCACCTGATAAGGCCGTCTACGGACGGCTTCGGTCAGGGCTCCGCCCTCGTCATAGCCGACATAGCCGGGAGGGGCACCGATCAGGCGGGAGACGCTGTGCTTCTCCATATATTCCGACATGTCCATGCGAGTGATGGCGGCCTCGTCGTCGAACAGGAAGGCGGCCAGGGCCTTGGTCAGCTCGGTCTTGCCGACGCCCGTGGGGCCGAGGAAGAGGAAGCTGCCGAGCGGGCGGTTGGGGTCGTTGAGGCCGGCGCGGGCGCGGCGGACGGCATCGGAGACGGCCTCGAGCGCGGCATCCTGACCGACGACGCGACCGCGCAGGGCATCCTCCATCTTGAGCAGTTTCTCGCGCTCGCCTTCCAGCATCTTGTCGACCGGGACGCCGGTCCAGCGGCTGACGACCTGGGCGATCTGTTCGGCGTCGACGACTTCCGGCGTGAGGGGACCTTTCCCGTCGGTTTCGGCGGCCTCGGCCTCGGCCAGCTGTTTCTCGATCTGGGGGATCTGGCCATAGGCGATCTCGGACGCGCGGCCGAGGTCGCCGGCGCGCTGGACGGCGGCCAGTTCGGCGCGCAGGCGGTCGAGGGTTTCGCGCAGCTGGGCCCCCTGGCCGACCTTTTCCTTTTCCGACTTCCAGCGGGCGGTCAGGTCTTCGGACTGACCCTCGAGGTCGGCGATCTCGTCCTCGAGCTTCTCAAGACGCGCCACTGAAGCCTTGTCGGTCTCCTTCTTCAGGGCCTCGCGTTCGATCTTGAGCTGGACCGTGCGGCGGTCGATCTCGTCCAGGGCCTCGGGCTTGGAATCGACGGCCATGCGGACGCGGCTGCCCGCCTCGTCGATCAGGTCGATGGCCTTGTCGGGCAGGAAGCGGTCGGTGATGTAGCGGTTCGACAGGGTGGCGGCGGCGACGATGGCGCTGTCGGAAATACGCACCCCGTGGTGGACCTCGTATTTTTCCTTCAGTCCACGGAGGATTGACACCGTGTCCTCGACCGACGGCTCGTCGATGAAGACCGACTGGAAGCGCCGCGCCAGGGCCGCGTCCTTCTCGATATACTTGCGGTACTCATCGAGGGTGGTGGCGCCGACGCAGTGCAGCTCGCCGCGGGCGAGGGCGGGCTTGAGCAGGTTGGAGGCGTCCATGGCCCCGTCGCCCTTGCCGGCCCCGACCAGGGTGTGCATCTCGTCGATGAACAGGATGATGCCGCCCTCGGCCGCGGTGACCTCGGCCAGCACGGCCTTGAGCCGCTCCTCGAACTCGCCGCGGTATTTGGCACCCGCGATGAGGGAGCCCATGTCGAGCGCCATGACGACCTTGTCGCGCAAGGATTCGGGCACGTCGCCGTTGACGATGCGCAGGGCCAGGCCCTCGACGATGGCGGTCTTGCCGACGCCGGGCTCGCCGATCAGGACGGGGTTGTTCTTGGTGCGGCGGGCGAGGACCTGGATGGTGCGGCGGATCTCCTCGTCGCGGCCGATGACGGGGTCGATCTTGCCGTCGCGGGCGGCCAGGGTCAGGTCGCGGGCATAGCGTTTGAGCGCGTCATAGGCATCCTCGGCCCCGGCGCTGTCGGCGGTCTTGCCCTTGCGGACATCGGCGATGGCGGCGTCCAGCTTGTCGGGGGTGGCGCCGACGGATTTCAGCACTTCCGCGGCCACACCGCCTTCACGCGCGATGGCCGAGAGGATGCGTTCGGTGGTGACGAAGGCGTCGCCGGCCTTTTTCGAGGCGGCCTCGGCGGTCGAGAAGACGCGGGCGGTGTCGCCGTCCAGATAGAGCTGGCCCGAGCCGCCCGAGACCTGGGCGCGCTTCTTCAGGGCGGTCTCGGTGGCGGTCTCGGCGCGCGCGGCGTCGCCGCCGGCGGCGGTGATCAGGTTGCGGGCCAGGCCGTCGCGCTCTTCCAGCAGCACCTTGAGCAGGTGTTCGGGGGCGAACTGCTGGTGCCGCCGGGCGAGGGCCAGCGACTGGGCGGACTGGACGGCCTGTTTGGCGCGGTCGGAGTAGAGGTCGAGATTCACGGTGCATCCCCTGATGGCGGATCATGCCGACGCGCCCTCTGATGCAAGCAACGCGCCGTGCGGCTGCTGATCAGGTGGGTGTGACCGAAACGCCACGCAAGGGGGCGGCCGAAGCCGGCGGGATCACCCGCCGGTGGTCGGGGCCGTGAAGTCGAACTGCTCCGGCCGCCGCTGGCCACCCCCGAAATTCCAGGTCAGGCCGATGAAGGCCGCCCGACCGCCGAACACCTGGTCTGCCCGGTCGGTAAAGGTCGGGGTGGTGAGGGTGGTGGTGGAGCCGTAGTCGTCGAAGGCATCCCGGACCGTCACATTGAGCGACCAGGCGTCATTCAGTTTGCGACGATAGCCGAGATTGACCAGGGTCGACTGCTCCCGGGACCCCTGGGCCAGCAGTTGCTCGCCGCCCCAGATGCCCGACACCTGGAGGAAATCCTTCTGCGTCGGTGTCCAGTTCAGGGTCAGGCGGCCGGAGGCACTCTGGCCTTCGCTGTCGACGGCACCCGGCGCGCCGGCGGCATCGATCTGCTGGCGGAAGAGGTTGAGACTGGCACTGTAGCGCAGGGTGGGATGCAGGGCCCCGTTGGCCACCAGTTCCAGACCCGTCGAGGTGTTGGCCCCGAGGTTTTCGGGTCGCGTCAGGAAGACGCCGCCGCCCAGATCGCTGGTGACCGCCGTAAAGGCGTCGCGCGTGTCACGGTAATAGAGGGTGGCCTGATAGAAGGTCTGCTGCATCCGGTACTGCCAGATCAGCTCAAAGGCGTCCGTCTCCTGCGGCAGGAGGTCCGGATTGCCGGATCGCAGGTTCTGATTGTCCTGATAGGTCAGGAAGGGATTCAGGTCGCCGGGGCCCGGGCGCTGAATCCGGCGGCCGTAGCTGGCCCGCAGGGTCCGGGTTTCGTCCAGCTGATACGACACGTTCAGGGTCGGATAGGCGCGGAAATAGTCCTGTGACGACCGCAGGCTGGTGGTGACCTGGTTCAGCTCGAGGTCGGCCTGTTCGAGGCGCAGGCCGAACTGGGCGGTCAGCTTGGCTCCGAACGGCCGTTCCAGGGTCGCGTAGACGGCGTGCACCGTCTGATCGAGGTGGAACTCATTGGACACCACGGGGTCGACGACGAGGGTCGCCGGAGTGGCTCCACGGGCGAAGAAATTGTCCTGTTCGAGGGTCAGGGACTGGCGCTCATAGCCCAGCCGCAGGCGGCCGCCGTCGGCCATCGGCCGGACATAGGCGCTGGTGAACCCGATCTGGTCCTGCCGGTTCTGGTTGTTGAGCAACTCATTGAAGGGGGCCGCCACGGGGATCAGCCGGTCGGCCAGGGTGGCGAGTTCGATGCCGAAGCGGTTGCGGTCATAGCGCAGCTCGTTGGACCATTCGTGTCCGGCGGTATTGAACCGGCGCAGGACGCGCGCGCTCGCGCCGGAGAACTGACCCTGGAAGCCGCCGCCCGAAGCGCGCCGATAGGCCGAGGCGATGCCACCGCCGGCCGCGTCGGCCTCATACAGGTCGATGCTGTCGGCGAAGCTGTCGACGTCCGTATGGCGCACGTCGCCGGCCAGCTGGGTTTTGGCGTCCAGATTGTGCTCGACCGCCAGGCGGACGAAGACGCTGTCGGAATCGCCCTCGACATTCTGGCTCTGACGCGCCTGCAGGAACCGGCCGGAACCGGCGTCCAATCGCGTCCGCAGCCGCTCGAGTTCCTGCAGATAGGCGTCGTGGCGCACACCGACGTCGGCGGACAGGGTCGTCGGTCCGTTCACATGCGAGAGACTGCCGCCGATATTGTAGCGGCCGGTGTCGCCGATATTGGCGCGCACCGAGCCGGTCGTGGTCTGGCCGGGGCGGACGGTCGTCGGTTTGGAGATCAGGTTGATGACCCCGCCCGAGCCCTCGGGGCTGTAGGCGGCGGACGGGTTGGTCAGGATTTCGATACGGGCATACTGGGAGGCCGGAATCTGCTGCACCAGCTGGCCGCGGCTGGGACCGTTGAACTGGCTGGCGGGCCGGCCGTCGACCAGGATGGTGACATTGGGATCGCCGCGCAGGCTGACATTGCCGTCGGGGTCGACCTCGACCGAGGGGATGTTGCGCAGGGCCTCGGCCAGGGTGCCGGTCGCGGCCTGCAGGTCGTTGGCGAGGCTGTAGCTGGTGCCCTCGCTGGAGGTGCGGACATCATTGGGGCGGGCGGTGACGACCACGTCGCCGAGCGTGCTGGCCTCGGCGGGCTTCTCTGCATTCGCGGCCGGGGCCTGTTCCTGCGGGGCGGCCGGCGGAGGGGCCGGGGCCGGCGTCCTGGACGGGGGCGGGGCAGCCGGGGCCGGGGTCTGGGCCGGGGTTTGGGCAGGGGCTTGTGCGAAGGCCGCGCCCGAGGAGGTCGCCAGGGCCGTGCCGACAAGCAGCAGGAAACGGATGGAAGTCATGAGAGGCGCCCCCTGCGCGTGGTCGGGCGGTTCAGCCCGTCAAGTTTCCTTTCCATACCGGTCGCCCGGAGCCGGAGCGAGTTACATCTTCTTCATCACGCCGCCTTCAGAACCGGCCCGGTTTCCGCTGTCGACTGACGGTCGTCGGGCACAGGGGTGACGGCGAGTGGTCGGATGCCGACTCTGGCCTTCCCGCCGGGCAGGCGATAGGTCGGAAGGCAGACCTTCGTGGTCCCCGGAGCGCCCGCTTGATTTCCCACACAGCCTGGCCCGTCGATCCCGGCGTTCTCTTGCCCTTCCTGCTGGCCGTGCTCCTGATCGAACTGACGCCCGGGCCGAACATGGGCTGGCTGGCCCTGGTGTCGCTGGCGCGGGGGCGGCCGGCCGGATTTGCCGCGGTCGCAGGGGTGACCGTCGGGCTGGCGGTGTGGATGCTGGCGGCAGCGTTCGGGCTGACGCAGGTGCTGCTGATATGGCCGCCGCTGTTCCAGCTGATCCGCTGGTCGGGCGTGATCTTCCTGCTGTGGCTGGCGTGGGAGGCGTGGCGCGGCGACGGCGACCCGGCCGCCGCGGAGGGGGACGAGCGGCAGACGTTGCGCGGCCTGTTCCTGCGCGGCATGACCGGCAATCTGCTGAACCCCAAGGCGGCGGTCTTCTATGTCGCCCTGCTGCCGACCTTCATACGGCCGGATCATGGATCGGTCCTGAAGCAGGCGCTGACTTTCGGTGGATTGCATCTGGCGGTGGCGGTGGCGATTCACGGGCTGATCGTCCTCGGCGCGGCCGGTGCCAGCGGCGCGGTCCTGGCGCGCGTTCAGGGGCCGGTGCTGCGCGGCCTGATGGCCGGAGGCATCGCAGTGGTGGCCCTGTGGATGGCCTGGGAAACACGGGCCTGAGTCGGGGCCTGAGGCGGCGATGGACAGGGTCCGCGCGCGCGGGCTAGCGTTCGCGCCCAACCCTGTCCGGAGTGCCTGCCATGTCCATCCGTCTGACGCGCCGATCGGCCCTGTTCGCCTCCGCAGGTCTGGGCGGCACCGCAGCGCTGCTGCCTTCGGTCGGCTGGGCGCAGGCGGCGGCGAACGACAGTGCGACGCTGGCCGATCAGGTCGACGCCTATGTGAAACGCGTCATGGCGGGCTTCCCCGATCAGCCGGCAGTGTCGGTGGCCCTGGTCAAGGACGGGCAGGCGGTGCTGACGCGCGGCTATGGCGTGCGGTCGGTCGGCGGGGCCGCCGTGGACGAGCACACATTGTTCGCCATCGCCTCGAACACCAAGGCGGTGACCTGTGCGGCGCTGGCGATCCTGATCGATGAGGGCAAGGTGGCGTGGGACGCGCCGGTGCGGACCTATCTGCCGGGGTTCAGCCTTTCGAAGCCCGAGCTGAACGAGATGGTGACGGTGCGCGATCTGGTCAGCCACCGGATCGGCTTTGGCCTGGGCGCCGGGGACCTGCTGTTCTGGCCCAACAGCGACCGGACGCGGGCCGAGATCATGGCGGCGATCCCGCATGTTCCGATCGAGGACAGTTTCCGGACGACCTACCACTACTGCAACCTGATGTTCGTGGCGGCGGGCGAGGTGGTCGCCGCCGCCTCGGGCATGCCGTGGGAACAGTTCGTCCAGACACGGATCATCGACCGGCTGGGGATGGGCGAGACCCTGCCGCTGATGACCGCCGCCGATCCGGCGAAGTCGGCCCTGCCCAATGCCCGGCTGGGACCGCCGCTGCGCTATCAGGGGGCGATGCAGACCATCGGCCAGTCGATCCAGGAGGTCTGGAACTGGTCGTCGGCCGGCGCGGCGGGCGGCTTTGTGACCAATCCGGTCGACTGGGCCAAATGGATCGCGGTGCAGCTGGCACGCGGCCAGCTGCCGGACGGGTCGCGGCTCTATTCAGAAGCCCGCGCCAACGAGATGTGGCGGCCCAACATCCTGATCTCCAACTCGGCCGGGCCGACGGCGGAGCTGCCGGGGCGGGCCATCGCCTCGACCTATGCGACGGGCTGGCAGGTGCAGGACTATCGCGGCGAGCGGATGATCACCCACGGCGGCGGAGCCCCCGGCTATGTCTCGGGCACGGTGCTGATTCCCGGACGCAATGCGGGTTTCTCCTATTTCACCAATGCCGAAGAGAGCTTCCTGACCCGGGCCCTGCGCAGCGGCATCACCGACATCATCGTCGGCAAGACGGACTTCGACTGGGTGGCCGACGGGGTACGACTGAAGACCGCGGGCGATGCCCGATCCATCGCCGCGGCGGCGGAGATCGACGCGAAACAGGCCGCGGGCGCGCCGCCGTCGCTGCCGCTGGAAGCCTATGCCGGGACCTGGCGCGATCCCTGGTATGGTGACATCGTCATCGAAAGCCGCACGACCGGGCGGGGCCGCAATCGCAAGACCGGTCTCTGGCTGGCCTTCAGCCGCACCCCGGCGCTGAAGGGGCCGGTCGAGGCCTATGACGGCGAGACGATGCGGACGCGGTTCACCGACCGGCGGGAAGAGGACCTGTTGATCACCTTCACCCTGGCGGCGGGCATGCCGGTCTCGGCGACGATGAAGGCGCTCAGTCCGGATGCGGACTTTTCCTACGACTATCAGGACCTGAGGCTGACCAAGGTCTGAGGCGTCAGCGCGCTCTCGGGTCCAGCAAGAGGCCCGACACCGTCGCGGCCAGCAGGCGGGGGGCCAGCGGCAGGCGCGCCACCTTGCCCAGCACATGGTCGCGGACCCAGGGCAGCAGGCGGCCGTCGGCCTGGTAGAAGGGCGTGAAGCCCAGCGACAGCGCCTGATACAGCCGGACATGCCAGCGCCGCGCGCGGGCATAGGCCGCCAGCGCATCGTTGAGGTCGCGATGCTGCGTCAGGGCGTCGGCGAGGGCCTGGGCGTCGAGAAGGCCCATGTTCACACCCTGACCCAGCTGGGGGCTGGTGGAATGGGCTGCGTCGCCCAGAACGGCCAGCCGGTCGCCGATCGGACGGGCCACGGTGTGGTGGCCGTAAGAGGCCAGGGTCATCTGCTCGCGGTCGGTGATGGCGTCCATCACCGGTGCCAGCTCGGGCCACAGGCGCAGGCAGTGATCCTTCCAGGTGCCCAGACCCAGGGCGTACCAGTCGGGCCATATCTCGGTCTTCAGGCTCCAGAAGAAGGTCGCCAGGGGCGCGGCCGGCGCGCCGGGGAGGGTGCCGCAGGGCAGGACGCCCAGCATTCGCGTCGCGCCCAGATAGACCTGCTGCAGGGCGGTCGGATCGAACGGCGCGCCGGGCCAGGGGACCGTGGTCCAGAGCGCGCCCCAGGCGAGGTCGCGGCGTTCGGCCCCCAGGCCTGTGGCGATGGGCGAGCGCGCGCCCGAGGCGTCGATGACCAGGTTGAAGGCGGCGCTGCGGCGCCCGGCGCTGTCGACCAGATGGCCCGCGTCGGCGGCGACGATCTCACGCCCCGTTTCGAAGTCGACGCCGGCCTCGACACAGGCGTCGTGCAGGATGGCGAACATGGCGGCGCGGTGGATGCCGATGGCCTGACGCGGCTGTTTCAGGTCGCTGTAGCGGACGTCCAGCACGACGCGGCCCCGCCGCGCCTCGCGACCGAAGATGTGGTCGATGGGCTGGCCGCAGGCCTCGACGGCGGGTGTCAGGCCCAGACGATCGAGGACGTGCAGGCCGGTGGGCTGGAGCATGAAGCCGGCCCCGACGGGGCGGGGCCTCTCGAACCGCTCGTGGATCATCACGCGGCGGCCTTGCCGCGCCAGCATCAGGGCGACCGCGAGGCCGGTGGGGCCCGCCCCGACCACGGCGATGTCCGTGGCACGGGCGCGCCGCGGCGGGGGTGGAATGTCGAGCGACGATTCCCGGGCGCGTCGCGGTTTCCGGACCTTCGGGACCTTCGGAGCCATGGACGGGTCCGGGGCCGGCGCAGCCTCGGGCCCGGGGGTGGCCGGGGTCACGCCCGTCTTCGCCCGGGGCTTGCGGGGTTTCGGAGGCGGCCTGTCCGTCACGCGGGAATGAGTTCGATCACGTCGAGATTGGATTCGGCCTGGGGCCAGGGCAGGACGAGGCGCCAGCGGCGGTCACCGATCCGCTCCAGCACGGCGATCAGGTCGCGGTCGGGGCGCTGGCCATAGGAGTTGGCGGCGGGCTCCTCGGCGAGGGCCAGCGAGCCCAGCATGACCATCTGGCGGTCATTCTCGGGGAACAGCAGGCCCGAGGGGCGCTGGCTGCCGGTCAGCTTGGAGAATTTCAGCCCGCGTGGCGTCTGTTCGATCCGGCAGGCGAACCAGCCGTAGACGACATAGCCGAGGCCCTCTTCGCCGCCCTGGGAGCCCAGTTTGACGGTACGGCAGCGATAGTCCCCCGGTGGCGGGATCACGGGTGCGCGGCGGATGGCGGGGTCGATCAGGTCGCCGACCGAGCGCAGGTCGCCCGAGCCGGTCTGGCGGCGCGCCTGCTGCAGGGCCAGAGACCAGGCGGCGTCGCGGCGGGCGTAACGGTCGCGGTCAGTCGCGGTGACGATGCCGCGCCAGTCTCGCAGGGCCGCCGTGGATCCTGACGGTGGGGGCGGGGGCGGGGGGGCGCTGGCGCAGGCGGTCAAGGTCAGCGCCGCGAGGACGAGCAGGGCCGGGGATCGCGACAGGCGGGACATGGGCGCTCCGGTTCGGGTCGGGCGCTCTTTGGGCCAGTCCGCGAAGGCGGCGTCAAGCGCGCCTTCGCGGGTGGGGCGGATCAGTCCTCGGCGGGGGCCTCGACCTTGCGGCGCGGCGCGCGGCGCTTGGGTGCCGGAGTTTCTTCGGCGGCAGCCTCGGCCGGAGCCGGGGTCGGTGCCGTCGGGGCCGGAGCCGTCGAACGGGTCAGGAAGCCGGGCAGGGCCGAGGGCCCGTCGTCGGTCGCCACGCCGGCGTCACGACGCGGGCGGCGCTCGGGGCGTTCGGCGCGTTCCGGGCGCTCGGCGCGTGCGGGACGTTCCGGGCGTGCGGTCGGTTCGACGCGGGCCTCGACCGGCGCGTCGGCGGCCGGGGTCGGTGCATCGCCGTCGGCCTGGGACTCGCCGCCCTCGCGGTCGAAGCGGGCCCCGCGCTCAAGCTGGCGGCGCTCCCAACGTTCGCGGCGGGTTTCGCGGCGGCTGCCGTCGGCATTGGTCGTGGCCTCGCCTTCGGGACGGGGCTCGCGCGGTTCACGGGTTTCGCGGTCGGGGCGGGGCTGGTCGTCGCGGTCGCGCCATTCGCGGCGGGGCTGCTCCGACTGCCTGTCGTTGGGGCGGTCGTTCGGGCGATCGTTGAAGCGATCGTTCTGGCGCTCCTCGTTCTCGCGCTGGCGGGCCTCGATCAGGGCGACGCGGTCGGCCTCGACCTTTTCGGCAGCCATGATGGCGGCGGCCTGGGCCCCGGTCTCGTCCTCGAAATCGATGTCAAAGCCCTGGCCGGCCAGCTCGCGCTGGGCGATCTCACTGACGGGGCGCGAGGGCTGCAGGGCGCGCAGAACGCGGAAATAGTGTTCGGCGTGCTGGGTGTAGTTTTCAGCCAGAACGCGGTCGCCGGCGGCCGATGCGTCGCGCGCCAGCTGCATGTAGCGCTCATAAACGGTCTGGGCGTTACCGCGGACCTTGATGTTCTCGGGGCCCTGGGAGTCCCAGGACCGGTTCGGATTGGTGGCGTTGGCGTTGTTGTTGCCCTGGCCGCCGCTCCCGGGCTTCCTGTTGCGTCCGCGCTGACGCTTCATGCCCTTGAAATCTCTCATCGGACGCTACCGTGCTTTGTTTGAGGGACGGTCCCGGGCGGGTGGCCTCGGGCGCTGTCCGTTGGGTCGTTCCGCTTCGTTCCGGGGCCAATCCCCGCTGACGATGTGATCGGAAATACGTATCTCCCCGTGGTCCGCCCGGCCGATCTGGCCAGACCTTCACATGCCCTGAGCGCGCGTGGATGGGCCAGAAGCGGACCAAGGCGTGCGTTTTGGGTGGGAGACAGACGAAGACTTAGCGCGGGCCGGGCCGGTTTCCAAGGGGATTGTTTGGCGCGCCTACATCTTCGGAATGGGGTTGGTCCGGGGGTCCGGACCGTTGGTGACCACGCGGTCTCGGTCGGACAGGTCCTTGACGACGATGACGCTCTCGAAGCCCGCCGCCTCGAACAGGGCCTTGACCTGCGGGCCCTGGTCCCAGCCGATCTCGACGGCGAAGATCCCGTCGGGCCGCAGGATGCGGCGGATCTCGGGAGCCAGTTCGCGATAGGCGGTCAGGCCGTCGGGGCCGCCGTCCAGCGCCAGATGCGGGTCATGCTCGCGGACCTCGGGGTCGAGGCCGGGGATGTCACCGGAGGGGATGTAGGGCGGATTGGAGACCACCAGGTCGAAGCTGTGGTCGCCGAAGCCGGCGGCCCATTCCGTGCGCAGGAAGGTCGCGCGATTGTCGAGTTCGAGATTGGTCGCATTCTCTTTCGCCACCGCCAGGGCCTCGAACGAGATGTCGGTGCCGACACCGCGCGCCCCGGCCCGCTCGGCCAGGGTGGCCAGCAGGATCGCACCAGAACCGGTGCCCAGGTCGATCATCTCGAAGACCTTGTGCGGGGGATAGGCCAGCATGACGACGTCGAGGATGGCCTCGGTGTCCGGGCGGGGGCTGAGGACGTCGGGCGTGACGTTCAGCATGATCTTCCAGAAGCCCTTCTTCCCCAGGATGCGCGACACGGGCTGGCGGCGCAGGCGGCGCGCGACAAAGCCGTCCAGCTGGGCCTGCTGGTCAGCTGTGAGGATGCGATAGGGGTCGGTCAGGATGTCGGTGCGGGACGCGCCGGTCGCCACCTCGAGCAGCAGGCGGGCGTCGATCGAGGGGCTGTCGATCCGGCCGGCCTTGAGCGTGGCGGTGGCGGCCTTCCAGGCGGCGACGAGCGTCGGGGCAGGGGTCTGTTCGGTCATGTCATCTCCAGGCGGTCGCCGACGCGGACGCCTCCGCCGGAAGCGATCGTCGCATACAGGCCGCACCAGCGGTGGCCATACTGTTCGAACAGCGCCGGGACCAGATCGAAATCGCGCGTGGCGGTGTGCGGATCGACGTGGGTGGCGGCGCAGCGGACGATGGGTTTCACCCCGGTCAGACGCGCGGACCCCAGGGTCAGTTCGCGGTCGGTGCCGGCGTTCTCGATCCAGGCGGGCCAGCCCTCGACCCAGACATTGGCACGGAACCGCAGGGGGTCGACGGGCCGTCCGACGCGGGCCTCGAAATCGCGCACGCTGGCGAGGTTGAGGATCGAGACCCGGCCCAGCGGGTGATCCATGAACCGGTGGTCCAGCTCTTCGGCCGAGACCAGTTTCAGCGGGCCGGACACCGCGTCGCCCAGAACGTCGGCCAGCCAGGCCTCGAACGTGGCGCGACTGGCGGGGTCGTCGACGGCCATCGCCAGCGCGGGGTGGCCCGAGGCGGCGACGTGCAGGACGCGGGTGACCTCGTCCCAGCGGGTGCGCACGCCGGCGACCTCGGCGGTCCGCATCAGGACGGTGAATTTCTGCTTGGGCAGGTGTTCCGGCGCGGCGCGGTCGAAGCCGGACGGGCCGTCCTCGACGGCGAACATCCGGTCGCCGGGGAACCAGCCGCCGGCCGGCAGGTCGACGGCCTCCAGAGGTTCGGGTGTGAAGCCCTTGACCGGATGCCGCCACAGGGCGGTGACGACGCCGGTCGGGATTTGAATCGCGGGGGCGGACATGGTCCAGTCCTGCCGGAGCGGTGATACCGGCGCAAGCCGCCGGAACGCCCCTGCTGTGGAGCCGTTGTCGCGACGATGCTGAAGCAATCGGGACAGAAGCGCGGGCTCGGCCTGTGGGGGACGCTGGGGGCGCTGGCGGGTGGACTGGCCGCCGGAGCCGGGGCGGCGCACCTGCTATACTCGCGCGGACACAAATTCGGGCTGGAGCTGCGCAAGGAGCGGCCTGAGCCTGCGCCCGCGCGGGCACCGACGCCGGAGGAGTTCGAGGCGAAGGAGCCCGGACGCGGTCGTCTGGCGGAGCGGCCCGAACATATTCCGCACAAGGGCTGGGTCGACATCTTCTGGCGGCTGGGCATGTCCTATTTCGGCGACCGCGTCGGCTTTGTGGCCGGCGGGGTGACCTTCTTCGTCATGCTGTCGCTGTTTCCGACGCTGGCGGCGTTCGTGACCGTCTATGGCCTGTTCGCCGATCCGGCGGACGCCTCGTCGCGACTGTATTTCCTGTATTCGGTCATGCCCTCGGGCGTGGCGCAGTTCCTGTCAGGGGAGATGCAGCGGCTGGCCGAGAATTCGCACACCGCCCTGACCTTCACCCTGGTCTGGACCCTGGCCCTGTCGCTGTGGAGCGCCAACGGGGCGGTGAAGACGCTCTTCTACGGGCTGAACATCGCCTATCACGAGGTCGAGAAGCGCAACATCGTCAGCTACAACCTGATGTGCATGGCCTTCACCGTGGCGGGGCTGGCCTCGATCCTGATGACCGCCGTGCTGGTCGTGGGCGTGCCGCTGGTGCTGGGGGTGTTCGGCTGGGCCGCCGAGTGGAGCCATCTGGCGCCGTTGCGCTGGCCGGTGCTGCTGGTGGTCTATGTCGCGGCCCTGACGATCATCTACCGGATGGGACCATGCCGGCAGAGGGCAAGGTGGCGATGGCTGACGCCGGGGGCGATCTTCGCGGCCTTGCTGAGCCTGATCCTGTCCCTGATCTTCAGCTGGTATCTGCAGACCTTTGTGCGGACGGCGTCCTACGGACCGCTGGCGGCGATGATGGGCTTCCTGCTTTGGACCTGGCTGTCGGTGCAGATCATCCTCATGGGGGCCGAGCTGAACGCCGAGATCGAGCACCAGACGGCGGTGGACACCACCACGGGCCATCCGGCGGCGATCGGCGAGCGCGGGGCGGTGGTGGCGGATACGGTGGGTCCGAAACGCGGCTCGCCGGCGGCGCTGGCCTTCACGCTGAAACATGCCGAGGCGTTGTCCGACCGGCTGCTGAAGCGACGGATGCGGAAGCCGTGACGTTTCTCCCTCCCCTTTATGGGGAGGGTGGTCGCGCAGCGACCGGGTGGGGAATCGTCCAGACATACCCCACCCTGTCGGCGCTTTGCGCCGACATCCCTCCCCATGAAGGGGAGGGAGAGGTCTTGGGCAGTTTACCCGAACTCGGCTTCCAGATCGGCGAGGCGCGCGGCCTGGTCCTCGGCGATCAGGGCGTTGAGCAGGGGGTCGATGTCGCCCTCGAGGATCTGCGGCAGGCTGTGCAGGGTCAGGCCGATGCGGTGGTCGGTGACGCGGCCCTGGGGGAAGTTGTAGGTGCGGATACGTTCCGAGCGATCGCCCGAGCCGACCTGGGATTTTCGGGCGTCGGAACGGGCGTTGTCCTTCATCTGGCGTTGCATGTCGTAGAGGCGGACGCGCAGGTTCTTCATCGCCTTGTCGCGGTTGACGTGCTGCGACTTTTCCGAGGACGTGACCACGATCCCGGAGGGGAAGTGGGTGATGCGGACGGCGGAATCGGTCTTGTTGACGTGCTGGCCGCCCGAGCCCGAGGCGCGGAAGGTGTCGATGCGGATGTCCTTGTCCTGGATGTCGATCTCGACGTCCTCGACCTCGGGCAGGACCGCGACCGTGGCGGCCGAGGTGTGGATGCGGCCTTGCGCCTCGGTCGAGGGCACGCGCTGGACGCGGTGCACGCCGCTCTCGAACTTCAGCCGGCCGAAGACGCCGTCGCCGGTCACGGTGGCGATGATTTCCTTGTAGCCGCCGGCGTCCCCCTCGGTGGCCGAGTCCAGCTCGACCTTCCAGCCGCGGGTCGAGGCATAGCGGGAGTACATGCGGAACAGGTCGCCCGCGAACAGGGCCGCCTCGTCGCCGCCGGTGCCGGCCCGGACTTCCAGCACGGCCGAGGCGTTCTCGTCGGCGTCGCGCGGGGCCAGCAGCAGGGCGACGTCGCGCTCCATGTCCGGCAGGGTGTCCTTGAGGACCTGCAGCTCGTCGGCGGCCATGTCGGCCATTTCCGGATCGGCGGCCATCGCTTCGAGATCGGCCATCTCGGCCCGGGTCTTCGCCAGGGCCATGACGGCGTCGGCCACCGGCTTCATCTCGGCGTGCTCTTTCGACAGGCGCACGATCTCCTGACCATCGCTGGCCGCGCCCATGCGCGCCTCCACCTGGTGGAAGCGGTCGAGCACCTGATCGAGCCGGGCCTGGGGAAGTCGCAAGGGGATAGAGTCCTGAAATCCGAACGGGCCGGACGCATAGCCCAGTGCATCCCCGGCTGTCGAGGAAGCCGCTCCCGGCGGGATGGCGCGATCGTTACCCGGCCTCACAAGCCTGTCAGATCGCTTTCGCCAGGGGCCTGCGGTGCCTAGCTCAGTACCTGGCGACAGGCAGAGGGCGCATGTTTGACGGAACGCTGAACGCGACGATAGGCGATGGAGCTGAACTGGACCGGCTGCGGGCGAGGTACGACGGTCTGCTGGCCGACCCGCCCGCCCGGCCCGCGGATGAGGCGCTGGCCGAACTGGCGGGCATGGCACGGATCTTCGATCTCGATGGGTCGCGGCCGCCGGCGGAGGTGTGGCGCGACCTGCGCGCGGTGCTGTCGCGACATGGCGGGCCTCAGACAGCGACGCCGAACGCGGTTCCAGCGCAGGTGCCCCTGACCCTGATGATCGTCGAGGACGACCCCGGCATGGCATCTGACCTGACCGAACTGCTGGTCGGGGCGGGGCATGGCGTGGTGGGGCCGTTCCCGGATGCGGCATCCGCGGCAACGGCGGCGGGGCTCCACAGGATTGACCTGGCCCTGCTGGACATCAACCTCGCCGGGGACGGCGACGGAGTGGATCTGGCGCGGACGCTGACGCGGACCTGGGGTGTTCCGGTCATCTTCCTGACCGGAAATGTCGAGGCGGCGGCCCGGCACGCGCGCCTGGCGGCGGCGCTGGTGCTGAAACCCTACGGCGGCCGGGATGTGCTGGACGCGATCGCCCGGACGGTCGCCAGCGGGTCCGTTGTGGTCTGAGTTGGCAACCAAAAGTGCGGCCAAGCCTTGCGGGAACGACCTGGTGTTTTTGTGGACTGAATGGAAACCTTCCTGCTCTTCTTTGTGGTTGGCGTGGTGGCGCAGTCGGTCGATGGAGCCCTGGGCATGGCCTATGGGGTGATCTCGTCGTCGGTGCTGCTGGCCTTCGGGGTGCCGCCCGCCATGGCCTCGGCCAGCGTGCACGGGACCGAGGTCTTCACCACCGCCGCCTCGGCCGGCAGCCACATCGCGCACCGCAATGTGGACTGGCGGCTGCTGGTGCCGCTGGCGATCGCAGGGGTGATCGGCGGCTGTCTCGGGGCCTATGTGCTGACCGGGATCGACGGCGACGTCATCAAGCCCTTCGTCATCGCCTATCTGGCCGGGATGGGGGTCTATATCCTGTGGCGCGCGGGACATGACATCGCGCCGCGCTACATCCGGTCGTGGATGGTGGCCCCCCTGGGGCTGGTCGGGGGCTTCCTTGACGCCATCGGCGGTGGTGGCTGGGGGCCGACGGTGTCCTCGACGCTCGTCGGGGCCGGACAGGAGCCGCGCCGCGCCATCGGCACGGTCAACACGGCCGAATTCTTTCTGACGGTGGCGATCAGCGCGACCTTCGTCTGGGCGCTGATGTCGGGTCACTGGGCCGAGGCCGGGGCGCTGGAAAACCATGCCGCTGCCGTCGGCGGGCTGGTCGTCGGGGGGCTGGTGGCGGCCCCGTTCGCGGGGGTCATCACCAAACGGGTGCCGCGCCGCATCCTGACCTATGCGGTGGGCGGACTGCTGCTGATCGTGGCCGGATTCCAGGGGCTGCAGCTGGCGGGGGTGTTTAAATAACAATTATAGATTGTATAAATGTAGTATTGCCCGGCAAAGTATCTTCTCTAGACTTCCTCAAGACGACTCCGCTATCGCTAAAATAGTATCCGCGGCAGCATTAGGTTGTCGTCGATCGTTCCTGAGGGGGAAACATATGAAGAAGATCGCATTGGCGCTTTGCGCAGTGATGGTGCTCGGCGCCTGCACTACTACCCAGCGCGTCAGCGTTCAGCAGCCGGGCGACCGGATGATGAGCTGCAGTTCGATGAGGGCTGAATTTTCGAAGCTCGACGGTATCATCGCTGACGGCCAGAGCGATCAAGGTGTCAATGCCGCGAATGTCGGCGCGGTTCTGTTCTTCTGGCCCGCTGCCGTCGGTAATTATTTTTCGGCCCGTGACGCCATGCAGATCGCCGAACAACGGCGCACCCACCTGATGACCATCTACAACGAGAAGAATTGCGACAATCCGGCGAATGCGGACCTGCGTTTCCCGGTGCCGACCGCCTTGCTCGCCCCGGTCGCGCGCGGCAGCCACTAAGTCCGAAGGACAGGCACTGGCTTCTGCCTTGCCTCAGGTCAATGGAACGGCGGCTCGTGAGAGCCGCCGTTCTTCTTTGGCCTGCATGCCAAGTAGTTCCGGCCGGTCACTCAGGCCGGGTGTCCGCAAAGCTCGCCCGCTCCTCAATCGCCGCGTGAAAGGCGGTCAGCTGCGGTCGCCCGGCGCGCCAGTCGTAGGCGGGATGGCGGAAGCCGATCCAGGCCACGGCGACGCCGGCGGTGATGACGCCCATGTCGAGCCGGGCGGCGTCGGGACGGGCGGCCTCCAGCGCATCGAGGGCGCGGCCCATGTTTTCGGTCCAGCGGGCCATCCACGACGGCGAGCGTTCGCCTTCGGGGCGGCGCAGTTCCAGCAGCAGCTTGACCCCCATCTCGAGCGCGGCGTTGGCCTGGGTCTCCATGCGGCGGACCCGCAGCCGTTCCGGGCCCTCGGGCGGCAGCAGGCGCGGCCCGGACCCGAGCGCGTCGAGGTATTCGCAGATCACCGGGCTGTCACTGATCGGCAGCCCGTCTTCGGCGATCAGGGTGGGTACCTGAACGATCGGATTGGAGGCCAGCAGTTCGGGGGCATTGGCGTAGGGATCGACCGCGATCTCCTCGATCCGCTCGATCAGCCCCTTCTCGCGCGCGACGATCCGGCATTTGCGGGCAAAGGGCGACGGGTGGGTGATGTAGAGCTTCATGGCGGTCACCGACGTTCCAGCGAGACACCGGCGGGTGCGGACAGGGCGTCGAGGCGGACACGGGCCGCGGCGTCGCCGAGGCCGTAGGACTTCATGAAGTCGGTACTGGCCTGGACGATCAGGTCGAAATCGGGCTGGTCGGCGTTGCCCACGAGGCTGTGGTCGCCGCCCTCGAACACCAGCAGCATCTTGTCGCCGGGAGCCGAACGGTCGAACGGACTGCGGTGGGCGTGCCAGTCGGTGACATAGCCCTCGACCAGATCGGCGTCGCCGGTGATCATCAGGGTCGGGGTCTTGAGCGCGGCATAGGTGTCGGGACCGACCACGCCCGCCAGGTCGCCGGCGGACGAGAAGGCGACGACGGCCTTGACGTCGGGGTCGCCCTGGGGACCCACGACGGTGACGGCCCCGGCCTCGATCAGGGACATCAGCGAGCCGAAGGAGTGACCCGCTGCGATCAGGGGCTTGCCGGCATGGGTCTGACGCACAAAGCCGCGCACCACGGCAAGGTCGACGATGCGGGTGGAGAAGGCGGCCTGTCCGTCATAGCTGGCGCGCGCGGGATGGCGCGCGGAGTCGACGTGCAGGGGCGCGACGACGGTGAAACCCTCGTCGACCCACTGGGCCAGTATGCGGCGGTAACTGGCGGGGCTGCCGCCGAAGCCATGACTGAAGATCACCACGCCGCGCTCATCGGCGGCCTGCCAGACGCTGACATCGATCTTGCGTCCGTCCGGGGCCGCGAGTTCGACATGGGTCGCCGCGGCGACAAACGGGTTGGGCGCGGCGACGGCGGCGGGCGCGGCCTGGGCCAGGACGGGCGCGGCCGGGGCCAACGCCAGAAACAGGACGAGGGACAGACGCGCGAAAAGGGGGCGCGCGAACAGGGGGCGGGAGGTCATGGCGGCTCTCGGGTCAGAGGGTCCGTCCTGCCTAGACCATTTTTGTTTCAGGTCGAACCGGCCTGAATCCAAAAAATGGTCCAGCATCAATCCGGAGCGAAATCTGACGCCAACGGCTGACTATTCGGCGGGTTCGAGGACCTGGGCCGAGGCCTCGAGCGCGCGGGCGGCGTCCAGTTCGGCGGCCTTTTGTTCAACCAGATGGACGATCTCGTCGATCATCCCGTCATTGTGCTGTTTGTGGGCCATCTTGCCGTTCAGATAGACCATGCCCGAGCCCGCGCCGCCGCCGGTGAAGCCAACGTCCGTGTACAGAGCTTCGCCGGGTCCGTTGACGACGCAGCCGATGATCGACAGCGACATCGGCGTGGTCACATGGGCCAGCTTTTCCTCGAGGATGCCGACGGTCTCGATGACGTTGAAGCCCTGACGCGCGCAGGACGGGCAGGCGATGATGTTGACCCCGCGGTGGCGCAGACCCAGCGATTTGAGGATGTCGAAGCCGACCTTGATCTCTTCCACCGGGTCAGCGGCCAGCGAGACGCGGATGGTGTCGCCGATGCCGGCCCAGAGCATGTTGCCCATGCCGATCGCGGACTTGATCGTGCCCGAACGCAGCGGACCGGCCTCGGTGACGCCGAGGTGCAGGGGGCAGTCGATGGCCTCGGCCAGCTGCTGATAGGCGGCCACGGTCAGGAAGGGGTCGGAGGCCTTCACCGAGATCTTGAACTCGTGGAAGTCGTGGTCCTGCAGGATGCGGGCGTGGTTCAGGGCGCTTTCGACCATGGCCTCGGGGCAGGGCTCGCCGTATTTCTCGAGCAACTCGCGCTCCAGCGAGCCGGCATTGACGCCGATACGCATCGAGCAGCCGTGGTCCTTGGCAGCCTGGATGACCTCGCGGACGCGGTCGGGCGACCCGATGTTGCCGGGATTGATGCGCAGGCAGGCGGCGCCCGCCTTGGCCGCCTCGATGCCGCGTTTGTAGTGGAAGTGGATGTCCGCAACGAGCGGGACCTTCGCCTCGCGGGCGATGGTGCGGAAGGCGGCGGTCGATTCCTCGTCAGGGCAGGACACGCGGACGATGTCGGCCCCGGCCTCTTCGAGCTGGCGGATCTGGTCGAGGGTCGCCGCCGCGTCCGTGGTCGGCGTATTGGTCATCGACTGGACGCTGATCGGGGCGTCGCCGCCCACGGGCACCGAGCCGACCATGATCTGGCGGCATTTGCGGCGCTCGATGTGACGCCAGGGACGGATATGCGAATGGTCAGCGCTCATGACGTCGCAACATAGGCCATCGATTGCGTGATGGCCACGACGGCAGCCGTGAGTTTCAGCCGCCGGCGGTGGTGGTCATGGCGGACTGGACGGTCGCAGCGCGTTCCTGCGCCTCGACCTGGGCGGCCTGGGTGCGGGCGGCGACCTCGACGGCGGCCTGACGCGCCAGGGCCTGGGCCCGGACGTTGAGCTGGGCGAGCGGCGTCTGTTCGGCGGTGAGCGTGCCGCCGTGCTCGCCGTTCAGATAGACGTCGAAATCCGCAAAGTCCGAGGACGCATCGACCATGGCGGTCAGGCCCACCGGCGCGCGCCAGGCGTCGCCCGCGGCCAGTTGTCGCGCGAACAGAACCCGGCCGTCGGCCATCCGGATGACGAGGCTGGCGGCCTTGCGAGCCTGGATCACCACCTGGGACGCGCTGGCCGAGGCCCCGTAGATGGCACCGCGCGGATTGAAGGCGCGTTGGACCGGAGAGGCGGCGGCAGCGGCGGCGAGGGCTTCGGCGGATGTCGGATCGACGCCGGTCAGCTGGGTTTCGAGGCCGGGCGTCACATAGAGGGCGGGGATGGTCTGGTCGGGCGGCGCGGGTTGCGGCGCGGACAGACGCAGGGACTGGCCGGGCACGGCGCCCAGGGTCCAGCTTTCGGGGATGGCCGCGATATCGGACGGCTGGGGCGCGCGCATCAGGCTGACGCGCTGGAAGACGTTCCAGCCGACCACGGCCACGACCAGGGCCAGGCCGGCGGCGATCAGGCGCGGCGAATAGCGGCGGACGTCCTCGAAGGCGACGCCGACCGGAGCCTGAAGCGGCACCGAGGGGTCGGGGGTCTCGCGCTTGAAGCGTTCGACGGCGAGCTGTTCGTCAACGCCCAGGGCGTCGGCATAGGCGCGGACATAGCCGGTCGAGAAGACGCGGTTGGGCAGGGTCGAGAAATCGTTCTGTTCGAGCGCGGTCAGATAGCGGGCGGGAACGCGGGTGACACTGGACAGCTCGGCGAGCGACCGGCCCGACTGTTCGCGGGCGATCCGCAGACCGTCGCCCAGAGTCGGGGCATCCGTGATGGACGGCACCACATCCTTCCAGTCGGGATGAGCCCGGAACTCGTCGGCCCCGTTCCCCGTATCCAGCGCCATTGAACCAGACCCCACACTCGGCGCGCCCGGGGTGTCCCCTTGCGCTACCGTACTCGAACTCCGGGCCTGTATCATATCGGGATGACAGTTCGGGCCTGCCCCCGCAGATCCCCCGGCTTCGGCTTGTGGATAACTCATTTGAGCTGACCGATCAACGATTTGTTAGGCGTGCCGGCCGGGCTCGGCGCGGGACGATCAGATCGTGACGTTCAATTTCCGGGCCAGGGATTCCAGCTCGCCCCGGACCGATCCGGCGGAAGAGCCGAGAAGATTGGCCATGCCCCTGCGCGCAGCGGTCAGATCCGACGACAGGATCATGCGTTTGACCGGCCCGACGCCCTCGGCGGGGGCCGACAGACGGGTGTAGCCGAGGGTCAGCAGGGCGAAGGCTTCCAGCGGCTTGCCGGCCAGTTCGCCACAGACCGAGACGGGGGTGCCGGTGTCGGTGCATTTCCGCTGGATTTCCGCCAGGGCGCGCAGGGCGGGCGGTGACAGCGGGTCGTAGCGGTCGGACACGAGCGGGTTCGTGCGGTCCGCGGCGAACATGTACTGGAACAGGTCATTGGTGCCGATCGAGACGAAATCCGTCAGCGGCAGCAGGGCGTCGAGGTGCCACAGCAGGCTGGGGCACTCGATCATGGCTCCGACGCGCAGCAGGGCCGGCAGGGCGCGACCCCGGCGTTTGGCCCAGGCGCATTCGACGTCGACCAGCTCGCGCGCGGCGCGGAACTCGTCGACCGTGGCGATCATGGGGAACATGACCCGCAGCTCGCGCCCCGCGGCGGCGGTCAGAAGGGCGCGCAGCTGCAGCCGCAGCAGGCCCGGCCGGTCGAGGCCGAGGCGGATGGCGCGGCGTCCCAGGGCGGGATTCTCCTCCCGCGCGGTTTCCAGATAGGGCAGGACCTTGTCGCCGCCGATGTCGAGGGTGCGGAAGGTGACGGGCCGGTCGCCGGCGGTGTCCAGCACCAGTTTGTACAGGGCCGTCTGGCTGGTCAGCCGGGGCAGCTCTTCCGACACCATGAACTGGAACTCGGTGCGGAACAGGCCGATGCCCTCGGCCCCGGTGGCGTCGAGATTTTCGAGATCCACCGCCAGTCCGGCATTGGTCAGGACGGTGATCCGGGTGCCGTCGAGGGTGACCGCAGGGACGTCGCGCAGCTTGGCGAACTCGGCCTGACGGGCACTGCGGACCAGCATCCGCGACTGGACGGCGGCCAGCATGTCGGGCCGGGGCCGCAGATAGGTCTCGCCGGTCTCGCCGTCGACGATGACCAGATCGCCCTCGGACAGGCGGTCGCGCAGGCCCATGAGACGGCCGACGCAGGGGATCTGCAGGGCCCGGGCGACGATGGCGGCGTGGCTGGCGGCCGACCCCTCCTCGAGCAACAGCCCCTTCAGCTTGTGGCGCGGATACTCCAGCAGGTCGGCGGGGCCGAGGTTGCGGGCGACCAGAATGGCGTCGTCGGGCAGGTCGCGCTCGCCCGGCCTGTCGCCGGCGAGAACCCTCAGAAGCCGGTTCGCCAGATCCTCGAAATCGTGCAGCCGCTCCTTGATGTAGGGGTCCCGCGCCTGGGCGAAACGGGCGCGGTGCTCGTTGCGGACCCGGTCGACGGCGGCTTCGGCCGTCAGGCCCGTGCGGACGGCCTCTTCCAGCGACCGGTTCCAGCCGCGGTCGTCGGCGAACATACGGTAGGTTTCGAGCACCTCGAACGGCAGGCCGGCCAGCTTGCCCTGACCGCCGTCGAGCAGGGAATCGATATTGGCCTTGAGCCCGATCAGGGCCTCGCGCAGACGGATTTCCTCGACCTGCTGGTTGTCGGCCAGCAGGTTTTCCGGCGGCACCGGGGCCTCGTGCAGGATGACGTGGCCATAGGCCAGGCCTTCGGCGAAGCGCTGGCCCTTGAGCGTTTCCGGCCGGTGGGGGGCGACCTCGATGTCGCGCAACTCGTCCTGGGCCAGCAGCTCGCCCGAGGCCACGGTCTCGGCCAGGACCATGGCGATGGTCTGGATGTCCTCGACTTCCTCGTCGTCATAGCGCCGCTCGGAGCGGTTCTGGACGACCAGCACGCCGATGGCCCGGCCGCCGCGCAACAGGGGGGCCCCGAGGAAGGCGTGATAGGGGTCCTCGCCCGTTTCCGGGCGGTAGGCGAAGCTGGGGTGGGACGGGGCGTCCGACAGGCTGATGGGCGAGGCGCTGCGGGCGACCTCGCCGACCAGGCCCTCGCCGGGACGCAGGCGGGTGGTGTGGACGGCCGCCGGATTCAGGCCCTGGGTGGCGAACAGCTCAAGCTCGCCCGAGGCCCGGCGCAGATAGATGGAGCAGACCTCGGCGACCATCGACTGGGCGATGGTGCGCACGACCATGTCCAGCCGCTCCTGCGCCGGAGCCGCTCCGGCCATAGCCTCGCGGATCTGGCGAAGGAGGTTACGCGGCCCCCTCGTCGTCAATCCGCCCACCGGCATGCCGTTTCCGCTCCTACAGCCGAATGCCGACGCGCGCGGCGACGGCTACGGTGACACCATACAGAACTACGGTCAGCGCGCACCCGGCCAGAAGCGCGGGCCAGAATCCGACGCCGCGCCGCAGCAGGGCCGGGATCAGCAGGAACATCGGCAGTGAGGGGATCACATACCAGAAGGTCGCCTGGGCATGATCCGCCAGACGGCTGACGTCGCGGGTGTCGCGCCAGAGCCAGATCATGCCCAGAACCGAGACCAGCGGCAGGGACGCGAACAGGGCCCCGAGGGCGGCATTACGGCGGGCCGTCTCGGACACCAGTCCGACCAGCACCCCGGACAACAGGGCCTTGATGACCCCGTACAGCATCAGACGCTTTCGAGACCGTAGGCCGCGTGCAGCGCGCGGACGGCCAGTTCCGCATAGGCCGCGTCGATCAGCACGCTGATCTTGATCTCCGAGGTGGAGATGGCCTGGAATTTCACGCCCTTGTCGGCGAGGGCCCGGAACATGGTCTGGGCCACGCCCGCGTGGCTGCGCATGCCGACGCCGACGACCGAGACCTTGGCCACGTCCTCGTCGACGCGCAGTTCCTCGAAGCCGATCTCCTTCTGGGCCGCGCGCATCAGGTCGGCGGCGTGCGCCGCGTCCCGACGGCCCGTGGTGAACGTCAGGTTGACCGCCCCCTCGCTGCGCGCCTGGCTCTGGACGATCATGTCGACGTTGACGTTGGCCTCGGCCAGCCGGGTGAAGACGTCGGCGGGGGCCTCGACCCGGTCGGACAGGCCCAGCAGGGTGATGCGGGCTTCATCGCGGCTCATGGTGACGCCGGACACGATGCGTTTTTCCACGATTTCCTCCTCGTCGCAGATCAGGGTGCCGGCATGGACGGGCAGGGCACCGTTTTCGTCGGGTTCGATGAAGCTGGATAGCACACGCAGCGGCACCTGTTTGGCCATGGCCAGTTCGACCGAGCGGGTCTGCAGCACCTTGGCCCCCAGTGAGGCCATCTCCAGCATTTCCTCGTAGGAAATCTTCTCGAGGCGGCGGGCGCGGCTCTCGATGCGGGGGTCGGTGGTGTAGACGCCGTCGACGTCCGTGTAGATGTCGCACGGGCAGTTCAGGGCGGCGGCTACCGCCACCGCGGAGGTATCCGACCCGCCCCGGCCCAGGGTGGTGATACGGCCGCTGCGGCTGACACCCTGGAAGCCGGGCACGACGGCGATCTCGCCCCGGTCCATGGCGGCCCCCAGAACCTCGCCGGGGACCTCGTCGATGCGGGCACGGCCGTGGGCGTCGTCGGTCAGGATGGGAATCTGCCAGCCCATCCAGGTGCGGGCGTTCAGGCCCATGTTGCGCAGGGTCAGGGCCAGCAGGCCTGCCGTCACCTGTTCCCCCGAGGCGACGACCACGTCGTATTCGTCATCGGAGAGTTCGACGCCCGCGCCCGGGCGACCGGCACCGTCCGTCCAGGCGACGAGCTCATTGGTCTTGCCGGCCATGGCCGAGACCACGACGGCGACCTGTTTGCCGGCGGCGGCCTCGGCGGCGACGATCCGGGCCGCACGGCGGATGCGTTCGAGGTCGCCCATGGACGTGCCGCCGAACTTCATCACCAGTCGCGTCGTGTCTCGCCGCGTTTCGTCGGGCCGCGTCATCGTGGCGGATCGCCCCATCTTGCGTGAAAGGCCGCGCGGGTTCATCCCTCGGCCCATGGCCGCTTCTAACGACCCGGTATCGGCGCGCAAACCCCAAAGCCGTCGCGATTCCAGCGATCAGGCCGCCGGGCCGTCGATCGATCCCGCCGATGTGGCGCGCTTTTCAGCCCAGGCGGCGGA
This sequence comes from Caulobacteraceae bacterium, assembly GCA_965284375.1. Lineage (GTDB taxonomy): Bacteria > Pseudomonadota > Alphaproteobacteria > Caulobacterales > Caulobacteraceae > Brevundimonas. Next base: position 2,413,337 of record OZ260074.1, on the reverse strand, counting down.
ATGGTGGGACGCGCGCGGTCCGTTTGCGCCGCTGCACAAATTCAATCCGTCCCGACTGACCTTCGTTCGCGACCGGGCGGCCGAGCGCTTCGGGCGTGATCCGCGGTCGCGCGCGCCGTTCGCGGGCCTGACCCTGCTGGACGTCGGCTGCGGCGGCGGACTGGTCGCCGAACCGATGTGCCGGATGGGGTTTGAGGTCACCGCCATCGATGCCTCGTCCGAGAACATCGGCACGGCCCGCGCCCATGCCGAACAGCAGGGGCTGGATATCGCTTACCGCGCGGCGACGGTCGAACAGGTGGAGGCGGAGGGTGCCGGTCCCTTTGACGTGGTCCTGACCATGGAGGTGATCGAACATGTGGCCGACCCCGAGGCCTTCGTCCGCGCCTGTTCGCGGCTGGTGAAGCCGGGCGGCATGTTGGTCGTGGCGACCCTGAACCGGACCCTGAAGTCGCTGGCGCTGGGCAAGGTCGCAGCGGAATATGTGCTGCGCTGGGTCCCGGCCGGCACGCACGACTGGAACCAGTTCCTGAAGCCGGACGAGATCCGGATGATGCTGTCGCAGGAGCCGGTGGCGGTGACCGGGCCCTATGGCCTGGCCTATGATCCCTTTGCGGACCGCTGGAGCGAAGGTGACGACGCGGGCGTCAACTACATGATGCTCGCCACGCGCGACTGAATGCCGTTCATCGGGGGTTCATCGACCTGACCTCGAAGTAACGGGACAGTGAAGCTTCACGGTGGGATGACAGGGCTGCTTTGCAGCGTCCTGAAACCGGAGCCCCTTCATGAAACGCCTTCTGATCCTCGCCGCCCTGTCCGCCAGCCTGATGACCTCGGCTTGCGTCACCGTCATCGACGCCAGCGACGACGCCGACATGGCCTGGCATGGCGAGAACGCCCAGCCGTTTGACGCCGCCCGCGACGCCTGCCGGGCCTCCACCGGCCGGGGCCTGCGCAGCGACGCCTTCCGCGCCTGTATGGCCGACAAGGGCTGGACCCGCAGCTAGACCGTCAAATCCCGGACCATGTAGCGGGCGTCCGGGCCATAGCTGGCCAGTTTGGCCGCCATGGCGGGACTGTCGACGACAGCGAAGCCGCGCCTTTCCCAGAAGGGCGCGGCGTTGTTGACCGCAACAAGCGCCAGGGCCGGCCAGCCCTCGGCGCGGGCCTGATCCGCCAGCCGCTCGACGATGATCTGTGACCAGCCGCCGCCCCGGACATCGGGGTGCAGGGCCAGATCGTGCAGATACAGGACCCCGGCGTCCGCCGGGATGGACACGATCAGGGTATTCAGCGCCGGGGCCGCCCCGGCTCGCCAGGGATAGGCGACCAGATAGCCGCGGGGCGGGCCGCTTTCGTCGACGAGAACGAAACACCCGGACGGATTCAACGCCAGCCGGTTCTCGAAACAGTCGCGGCCCTCGAAATGATCGGGGAAGCCGATGACCGCGATGTCGGCGACGGCATCCAGATCGGCCTCCGTCATCAGCCGCCAGCTGAGGCCGATCCGGCTCAGAGGGGACAGCGGGTGTTGAGAGGGACCGCCCTGAAATGCCATTCCATGCTCCGGGCCTGCCCGCCGATTTCGCCCTCGATCCGGGCCTTGAGAGCGTCGCCGTCGCGTTCATAGATCACGCGGGTCGGAAAGTCGTTTTCGGCATTGGCGAAGACCACGCGGGTCGGCCCGGCCTCGGCCACGACGAAGACCGTCGGTGGCGCGCCACCGGGCTGGGCGACATAGGCGAAGCCCTGGGGCGTCGGGCCGATATGCGAGACCTCGAACGAGGCGCGCCCGCGCTGGACGGTGACGGCGTGACCGACGCTGAGGCCGCCGCGTGGATCGCTCCAGGTCTCGGAGGCCTCGCGGCCGCCCGAGCAGTCCAGCCAGTAGCCGGCCATCCATGACAGGTCGGGCGAGGCGATGGGCGCGGCCTGGATCAGGGCGGCGGCGAACAGGGCGGACAGCATGGCAAATCCCCGGGTTGGCGACGATCTGCGGACCCTAGTGCGGAGACAGCGGGCCGGTCTTGTAGGATTGCGACGCGAGGCTGCGGGCCAGGCCGACCTGGTCCCGGGCCCATTCGGTGGCGGTGCAGCCGAGGAAGCGGCGAAAATCCCGGGCCATTTGCGGCTGGTCGAAATAGCCGGCCTCCAGGCCCGCTTCCAGCCAGCCGACGGCCGCCGGTCCTTGCGCGGCGTGATCGAAGACCCGGCGAAAGCGCAGGATCGAGCGCAGCATGCGCGGCGGGATGCCGACGCGGTCGAGGAAGCGGCGCTGCAGGGCGCGTTGCTCGCTGGCCGGGCGAGCCGGCGTCGGCGCGTCGGCCGTCGCGGCCGCGATCCCGGCGCGCACGACCGGGTCCAGCGACCAGCTGTTGCGCCGGCGCTGGTCTTCCAGCCAGCGGACCATGACCTCGACCTGTCCGGCCGGATCGCCGGCGGGAGGCGCGAGTCCCGCAAGCCGCGCCACCATGTCCAGCCGGCGGTCAGTCGCCTCGACGAGGGCGTGGCCCAGCCAGTCGCGCGCGCCGTCGGGTTCGAACCGGATCGCAACCAGTTCGACCGGCCCGGCCGGGCGCAGGGCCAGCGGTCGGGTCATCTGGCCGGCGAACAGGGCCTGTGGTTGAAGCCGGAAGACGCCGTCGTCGCCCTGTTCCTCATAGGGTGAGCCGATGTCGAGGATCAGTTCGGGGCAGCCGTCGGGGGCGATCCGCTGCACGCCCGGGTCCGGATCCGGGGCGGCATAGGTCCAGATCGTGCGGACGAAGGGGCGCAGGGACGCCGGTGGCTCGTGCTCCAGATAGCGATCCCGCGCGGCCACCTCAGTTCAGCTTGTCCGGTGCCGGCGGGAGCGGGGGCAGGGGGGCGCAGGGGACGCCGTCGTCCTTGAGCTTCTTCACCTCGGCGGGCGTGGCCTCGCCGTAGATCTCGCGCTTTTCGGACCGGCCCTCGTGGATGTCGCGGGCCTCGCGGGCGAAGGCGTCGCCGACATAGTCGAAATTCTGCTCGACATGACTGCGCACCTCCCGGGCCGCCTGCATCATCATGGTCTGCATCGTCGCCAGGTCGGGCCGCGACGGGGCTTTCTTCGTGCCAGCGACGGCCGGAGCCATGATCTGTTTGGACACGGCGTGCGAGCCACAGAGGGGGCATTCCACCAGCCCTCGCGCCACCTGGTCGTCATAGTCGGTCGAGGTCCCGAACCAGGCCTCGAAGCCGTGTTCATGCTCGCATCTGAGGGCGTAGCGGATCATGTCGCCACCGGGGTCCGGGCCGGGGCGGGGGCCGCGAAATCGCGGTCATGGGTCAGCTGGGGGATGGCGGCGCGGGCGCGGTCGACGGCGTCGAAATCCAGGGTCGCGAACAGGACGCCGGGTTCATCGTGATCCAGCCTGGCCGCGACCTCGCCCCAGGGCGCGACCACGGTCGAGCGGCCCCAGGTGCGACGGCCGTCCTCGTGCGTCCCGGCCTGGGCAGGCGCCAGGATCCAGCAGCCCGTCTCTATGGCGCGGGCGCGCAACAGCGTCTCCCAGTGCGCCTCGCCGGTCGGTACGGTGAAGGCGGCGGGCACGGCGATCATGACCGCCCCCGCCCTGGCCAGGGCCCGGTACAGCTGCGGGAAGCGGATGTCGTAGCAGATGGTCAGGCCCAGTCGGCCCCAAGGCGTTTCGGCCACGACCGCCTGTTCGCCCGGCCGGACCGAGGCGCTCTCGCGCCAGCGTTCCCCGGTCGGCAGGTCGACGTCGAAGACGTGCAGCTTGTCATAGGTCGCGGCGATCTCGCCACGGTCGTCGATCAGCAGGGAGCGGTTGGCGGCGCGGTCATCGCCCGCGTGGCCCGACCGGACGATGGCCGAGCCGATCAACAGCCAGACCCCCAGTTCGCGGGCCAGGTCCCGCAGATTGCCGACCGCCTCATCCCGCTCCTGGGTGGTCAGGGCAGCCGCACGCCGGTCCTTGTCGCGGATCAGGAAATTGGTCGCTTCCGGCGTCAGGATCAGGCGGGCCCCGCCGGCCGCCGCGTCCCGGATCAGGGGCTCGACATGGGCGAAGGCGGCCGAAGGCGAGGCCGGGGTCCGGGTCTGGATCAGGGCGATCGGAAGCGTTGTCATCAGGCCTCGAGCAATGGGTCCAGGCCGCCCTTGCGGTCAAGGGCGTGCAACTCGTCGGAGCCGCCGATGTGTTTTCCGTCGATGAAGATCTGCGGGAAGGTCATCCGGCCGCCGGACTTCTGGATCATTTCCTGCTTTTTGGCCGGATCACTGGAGGCGACGATCTCGGCATAGTCCGCGCCCTTGCGGTCCAGCAGGCCCATGGCCGCGTGGCAATAGGGGCAGCCGGGTTTGGTGTAGATGACGACGTCGGACAAGGGGCGGTCTCCTGGAAGCGGTTCATGCCTACATAGGCAGTTCCCGGACGGTTCGCACCCGGGCGACGACGGCAAGATCGACGGCGCGCGCGCCGGCCTCGATCAGCGCGCGGGCGCAGGCCTCGGCGGTGGCCCCGGTGGTCAGCACATCATCGACCAGGAGGATGCGGCGACCCTTGATGCGACGGCGTCCGTCAGCCGTGACGGCGAAGGCCCTGCCGACGTTCAGGCGGCGACCGCGGGCGGACTTGCCGCCCTGTGAGGCGGTGTGCGTCTGTCGGGTCAGGGCGTCGGGCAGATAGTCGAGACCGGCCTGACGGGCCAGCGGCCGGGCGATCTCGGCGGCTTGGTTGAAGCGCCGCGACAGCAGCCGGAACCGATGCAGCGGCACCGGGGCGACGGCGTCCGCCCCGGCCAGCAGCGGCGCGGCCGACCGGCTGACCCAGCGCGCGAACAGGGGCGCGAAGGGCTGTTGGTCGCCATGCTTGAATTTCAGGATCAGGCCGCGCGACGCCTCGTCATAGACGCAGGCCGCCCGGGCCCGGTCAAAGGCGTAGGGGCGGGCGAGACAGGCGGCGCAGCGGGGCGCGGCAAAGGCCCCGCCGTCCATCTCAAACCCTGCGCCGCAGCCGTCGCAGACCGGGTCCTCGAGGAAGACCACGCGGCTCCAGGCGTCGGGCGTCAGGCCGGCGGAAGCCGTCGCCTCGGGGCTGTCCCAGGCCAGTGGCGGCAGCAGCAGGTCGGTCAGGCCGCGCCCCAGCGACCGCGCGCCGCGCGTGATCTGCAGGCCGCCCGCTTTCAATCGGTCGCGCCAGCCCCCATCCTGCAGGTTCATGAACGCCTCCTCCGGTCCACCCCGCATCTTCGACGTTCCGCGCCGTACGGCAAGGCTTGCGCGCAGCAAGAAGACGATCGCGCGTGCCGACTTCCTGCATGCGCGGGCCGCTGACAACGCCGTTGGCAGTCTGGAGGCCCTGCTGCGCGACTGGCCCGGGGTGCTGGATCTGTCGGCGCATCCGGGGGCCTTTGCCGGGGCCCTGAAGGGCAGCGCGGCCGAGGGGCGGGTGGGGCCGGTGGTCGCGGCAGGCGACCTGGCCGCCCGCGCGGGCCCCGGAAACGATCCGCTCGACGTCGCCGACGGGTCGCAGGACCTGATCGTCTCGCTGATGAGCCTGCACTGGGCCAATGATCTGCCCGGTGCCCTGACGCAGATCCGGCGGGCGCTGAAGCCGGACGGGCTGTTTCTCGGCACCCTGCTGGGGGCCGGGACGCTGAAGGAGCTGCGCGCCGTCCTGACCGAGGCCGAGCTGGAGGCGCGCGGCGGGGCCCAGGCGCGGGTCTCGCCCTTTGCCGACGGCTTCGACGGCGCGGCCCTGTTGCAGCGGGCCGGATTCGCCCTGCCGGTGGCGGATGTGGACCGGGTGACGGTGCGCTATCCCGATCTGCCGGCGCTGATCCGCGATCTGCGGGCGATGGGGGAGACCAATGTGCTGGCGGGAGTGGTGCGGCCGCTGACGCGCGGCATCCTCGGCCGGGCGGCGCAGCTCTATGCCGAGCGGTATGGCGAGCCCGACGGGCGGATCCCGGCGACCTTCGAGATCGTGCATCTGGCGGGCTGGGCTCCGCACGAAAGCCAGCAGAAGCCGCTGGCGCGCGGCTCGGCGAAGATGCGGCTGGCGGATGCGCTGGGGGTCAGGGAGCAGACGGGCGAGGAGTGATCGGCCTCAAGTAGCCCGAAGGGCGGTAGGCGAGGAAGGAAGCCTCAGCCGCCCATGGCCGTGCGAATCTTGTCCATCGCGGTGTTGAAGATGCCGCTGCCGGTGCCGCCGAAGGCTTGCAGGGCCCCGAGGATGACGAGGAACATCAGGGCCAGGATCATGCCGTATTCGATGGAGGTCGCGCCGCTTTCATCGCGCCCGAAGCGGGTCAGGAAGCGTTTCAACATCGGCCCCCTCCTTTTCGGCGGCTAGAGCAGGTCGCGCAGCCAGGCGACCAGGGGTTCGTCGGCCGGAGGCATCGGATAGTCGGCCATCTGGCTCGGCCGCACCCATTTCAGCGCCGCGTGCTCGCGATTCTGAACCACCCCCGACCAGCGTCGGCACAGATACAGTGGCATCAACAGGTGAAATGAATCGTAAGCGTGGCTGGTAAACACGAACGGAGACAGACAGGCCTCGGTCACGTCGATGCCGAGCTCCTCGTGCAATTCGCGGATCAGGGCCTGTTCGGGTCGTTCGCCGGGCTCGACCTTGCCGCCGGGGAATTCCCACAGGCCGGCCAGTTGCTTGCCTTCGGGCCGCTGGGCGATCAGCACCCGGCCGTCTGCATCGATCAGGGCCACGGCGACGACGAGAACGGTGGGAAGGGTCATGGGCGGCGTGCACCGAAGAAGGCGGACAGGTCACGGCCGCGGTAGCTGACCGCCAGAACATGGATGGCCTTTTCGGTCACGACATATTTGATCGCGGCCCGGCTTCGCACGGTCAGAACCCTGACGCGGTCGTCGTCCGGGTCCAGGTGTCGGCCGACGAACGGAAACCAGCGAAGCCCTTCGCAGGATCGTTTGATGTCCAGCAGGAACCGCTCGGCTGCTATCGGGCGATCCGCGGCGATGACCTCGAAGAGGTTGTCCAGATCGCGCTGCGCTTCGCGCTGGTAGATCAGATCAAGCGGCGCGCGCGACGGCACGCTTCATTCTCGCTTCGAGCCGGGTCCAGAGCTCGTCGTGGCTGATCCCGTCGTCGGGATTGTCGAGGGCGGCCTGAACCTGGTCCCGCAGGCGGTCCAGCGCTTCCGGCGTCAGACGGCCCTGCGCCAGGGCGTCGAATTCCTGATCGCTCAGGGCGGTGTCGGGGGACGCGAGGTCGGTCGGTTTCATGCTCGCCATCCTACCACGATCAGCTGCGGTAATCGCCGTTGATCTCGATGTAGCGTTTGGTCAGGTCGCAGGTCCAGACGGTGGCCGAGGCGCGGCCGGAGCCGACGTCGACGGTGATGTCGATCTCGGCATTCTTCATATAGGCGCTCATCTTCGCCTCGTCATAGGTCGGTGACGGGGCCCCGTCGACGGCCGCGACATGTGGGCCGAAGCGGATGCCCAGGCGGTCGCGGTCGACCGGCTCCTCGGTCTTGCCCACGGCCATGACGACGCGGCCCCAGTTGGCGTCCTCGCCGGCGAGGGCGGTCTTGACCAGGGGGCTGTCGGCGATCGACTTGGCCAGTTTTCGGGCCGAGGCCGGGCTGGCCGCGCCATCGACGGTGACGCGGACGAATTTGGTCGCGCCCTCGCCGTCGCGAACAAGCTGGTGGGCAAGGTCCAGCATGACCCTGTCCAGCGCGGCCGAGAAATCCTTGAGCCGGCGGTCTCCGACCCGGCCGATGCGCGGCGCGCCGCTCGCGCCCGTGGCGAACAGCAGGCAGGTGTCATTGGTCGAGGTGTCGCCGTCCACGGTGACGCTGTTGAAGGTCGTGCGGACGTGCAGGCCCAGCATCGCCCGCAACACATTGGGATGGATGTCGGCGTCGGTGACGATGAAGCCCAGCATGGTGGCCATGTCCGGGGCGATCATCCCCGATCCCTTGGCAATGCCGGCGATGCGGACGGTATGGCCGTCGATGCGGCATTCGGCATACGACCCCTTGGGGAAGGTGTCGGTGGTCATGATGCCCTGACCCGCAAGCGCCCACTGTTCGGTGGGGTGCAGGTCGTTATCCAGCGCCGTCTCGATGTCCTTGAGGCGGGCGGTGATCTTGCGGTCGTCCAGCACCACGCCGATGACGCCGGTCGAGGCCAGCATGACGTCGCGCTGGCGGCAGCCGAACCGTTTGGCGATCCCGGACGCCGTCCGGCGGGCCGCGTCGGCCCCGGCCTTGCCCGTGAAGGCGTTGGCGCAGCCCGCATTGACCACGAGGGCGCGGACGTCCGTACCGCCCTCGGGCCCGTCCAGTTGCCGCTTGCACCAGTCCACCGGGGCCGAGCCGATCTTGTGGCGGGTGAAGACCCCGGCGCAGGTGGTGCCGCGGGCAAAGCGGAACACGACCAGATCGTCGCGCTCATGCTTGTAGAAGCCGGCCCGGGCCGTAGCGATCTCGACCCCGCCGATCGGCGGAATGGTGGGAAAGGGCACGGCCAGCGGCGAAATCTCGAGACCCGGCTTGCCGGGCGCGGCGGGTGCCGCCGGTTTCGGCGTCGGTGTCGTGGCGCGTTTCAGGGCCGTGGCCAGCGGGTCCAGCGCCTTCTCGAGCGCCTGTTCCAGCTTCTGGCCGGTCGAGGTGCGGCCGGCCTCGGGCGGACGGCTCATGATTTTTTCGCCGCGGCGGGCGCGGGGGCAGGCGGAGCGGTCACGGGCGCGGCCGCGGGGCGCGGCGCCGAGGCGGGCTCCTGGGATCGGGTGGGGTCGCCCTCCAGCAGGACATCGACCTTCGCCTTTCCTCGCAGCTGCTCCAGTAACTGGCGCACACCCTCATAGGTCAGATAGCGCACGATCTGGGGCCGGGCCTGCTCCAGTGTCGGCGGGGTCTCGCGGCGGCGATCCTCGACCCGCAGGACGGCCCAGCCGCCCTCGGTCTGGAAGGGCCCCACGGTCGAACCGGCGGGTTTGCCGCGCAGGGCGTTGGCATAGGCCTCGGGCATGACGTCGAGGGTGCGATAGCCGAGGTCCCCGCCGGAATAGCGGGTGGCGTCGTCGATCGAGCTCTCGGCGGCCACGGCCTCGAACGCCGAGCCCTGGGCCAGGATGCCGATGACGGCGTCGGCCTCGGGCCGGCTGCGCGACAGGATCAGGCGGACGCGGACCTCTTCGGACGTCTGCGCCAGCCGGACCTGCTCCTGATAGATGGTCTCGACCGCGCGGTCGGAAATCGTGCCGTTGACGACGGTCTCGACCAGCATGTCACCGAGAATGCGTTCGCGGGTCGCCTCGAGCCGGCGCTGGGCCAGGGCGGAGTTGTCCAGACCGCGGCGGTCGGCCTCGGCGGCCAGCAATTTCTGGTCGATGACCTCGTCCAGCACGCGACGGAACAGGTCGGAGGTCACGTCCAGGGGCTCGCCCTCGCCGACCAGACCCTGGGCCACGGCCTCGCGTTTGACGTCAGAGGCCCAGATGGTCTGGTCCTGGACCCTGGCCACGGCGCGATCTCCAGGCTCGGGCGGGCGGTCCGAACCGGGACCCTGGCCACAGGCCGCCACGCCGAGCGACAGCGCCAGGCAGGCGGCGATCAGGACATGGCTAGCAAGGGCGGGGGCGAAAGGGGTCGAAAGCCTCATCGGGGGCGCGCTCCGTCACGAGGCGGGAAAGGCCCTCGCGTTGACAGGGATAAGGCCGGTGCTTAAGTCCCGCCTGCGCCCAAGTCGAGGGGTTTTCGAACGTTCGCGCGGCCCTCGCGCGCGCCTGTGTCAGGCGCGCCGGGCCGACGACGCCGGGAACCCCGAGGCCACGTCATCGCCGCTCCTTCGGCACCCTTCAGTACCAGAGCCCCAGTGGCTCGCCCGCCTTCGGATCATTCATGTTCGGCATCGCCAAGAAGATTTTCGGCTCCTCCAATGACCGCAAGGTCAAGGACTTCATGAGCCGGGTCCAGAAGATCAACGCGCTGGAGCCGAAATATGCGGCGCTGAGCGACGATGAGCTGCGGATGATGACCGAGACCTTCCGCGATCGGCTGGCGGGGGGCGAGACGCTCGACAAGGTCATGAACGAGGCCTTCGCCGTCGCGCGCGAGGCCTCCAAGCGGGTGCTGGGCCAGCGACAGTATGACGTCCAGCTGGCGGGCGGCATGATTTTGCACAACGGCGGTATCGCCGAGATGCGCACCGGCGAGGGCAAGACCCTGGTCGCCGTGGCGGCGGTGTATCTGAACGCCCTGTCCGGCAAGGGTGTGCACGTCATCACCGTCAACGACTATCTGGCCCGGCGCGACGCCGAATGGATGGGTCGCGTCTATCGCTTCCTCGGCATGGAGGTCGGCGTCATTGTCAACGGCCTGTCGTCGGGACAGCGGCAGGCGGCCTATGCCGCCGACATCACCTACGGCACCAACAACGAATTCGGCTTCGACTATCTGCGCGACAACCTGGTCTATGACCGCAAGGAAATGGTGCAGCGCCCGCACCATTTCGCCATCGTCGACGAGGTCGACTCCATCCTGATCGACGAAGCACGCACGCCGCTGATCATTTCGGGCCCGACGGAAGACCGGTCGGACCTGTATCTGATCGTCGACGGCATCATCAAGGACCTGATCCAGGACAAGACGACCTACGACCTCGATGAAAAGCAGCGTCAGGCGCTGCTGACCGAGGAGGGCTCCGAGAAGATCGAACAGATCATGGAAGACCGCGAGCTGTTCGCCGCGGACACCACAGGCCTGTACGACGCCGCCAACATCACCCTGGTCCACCACATCAACCAGGCCCTGCGCGCCAACACCCTGTATCAAAAGGACAAGGACTACATCATCAAGGCCGGCGAGGTCATGCTGATCGATGAGTTCACCGGCCGGATGATGCAGGGCCGCCGCCTGTCCGAGGGTCTGCACCAGGCCATCGAGGCCAAGGAGGGCGTGAAGATCATGCCCGAGAACCAGACCCTGGCCTCGGTCACGATCCAGAACTATTTCCGCCTCTACGACAAGCTGTCCGGCATGACCGGCACGGCGGCGACTGAGGCCCAGGAGTTCCTCGACATCTACAAGATGGACGTCCTGGAAGTGCCGACCAATCGCCCGGTCAAGCGCATCGACCACGATGACGAGATCTTCCGCACCGAGGCCGAGAAGAATCTGGCCATTGCCGGCCTGATCGCCCAGTGCCACCTGCGCGGCCAGCCCATCCTGGTCGGCACGGTGTCGATCGAGAAATCCGAGACCCTGTCCGAACTGCTGCGGACCTATGAGCACAAGGTCGAGACCGGCCGCACCCTCAAGCCGGCGTTCGTCGGCAAGGACAAGGAGGCGGCCAAGATCGGCGACGCCGCCTACGACATCACCTACGACGTCCAGCTGCGCGGCATTCCGCACAGCGTGCTGAACGCGCGCCAGCACGAGCAGGAAGCCTATATCGTCGCCGATGCCGGTCTGCCCGGCGTGGTGACGATCGCCACCAACATGGCCGGCCGCGGGACCGACATCCAGCTGGGCGGCAACCTGGAAATGCGGCTGCAGAAGTGGCGCCAGGAAAACCGCAACATGGCCGTCGAGGTCACGCCGGAGATGGAAGCCGCGGAAGAAGCCCGGCTGAAGGCCGACATCGCCGTGCAGAAACAGATCTCGCTGGCCGCCGGCGGCCTGTTCGTGCTCGGCACCGAGCGCCACGAGAGCCGCCGCATCGACAACCAGCTGCGCGGCCGGACAGGTCGTCAGGGCGACCCGGGCACCTCGAAATTCTTCCTCTCCTGCGAGGACGACCTGCTGCGCATTTTCGCCGGCGACCGTCTGGACGCCATCATGCGCAGCTTCGGCGTGGCCGAGGGCGAGGCCATCAGCCACCCGTGGCTGAACCGCGCCGTCGAGACCGCCCAGAAGCGCGTCGAGACCCGCAACTACGACATCCGCAAGAACCTGCTGAAATACGACGACGTCGTGAATGACCAGCGCAAGGCCGTGTTCGAACAGCGCCAGGAGTTCATGGACTCCGAGGATCTGTCCGAACTGGTGGGCGAGTTCCGCAACGACGTGATCGCGGACCTGATCGAGAAACATATGCCGCCCAAGGCCTATGCCGAGCAGTGGGACATGGACGGGCTGGACGAGAAGGTCCGTTCAACCCTCGGCCTGGAGCTGCCGCTGCATGACTGGGCGGCCGAGGAAGGCGTATCCAACGAGGAGATCGAGGAGCGGGTTGTCGCCGCCGCCGACGCGCGCGCGACCGAACGGATGGAGCAGATCGGGACCGAGCAGACGCGCGGCCTGGAGAAGCAGTTCCTGCTGCAGATGATCGACATGCAGTGGCGCGAGCATCTGGTCCATCTGGACCACCTGCGCGGCGTCATCGGCCTGCGCGGCTATGGCCAGCGCGATCCGCTGAACGAGTACAAGACCGAGGCGTTCAACCTGTTTGAGACGCTGCTCTATGAGCTGCGCCACAACGTGACCCGCTGGCTGATGACGGTCGAGTTCCGCTTCGACCAGCCGGCCCCGATGGAGATGCCCGAGTTCCAGGAAATCCACCTGAACCCCGGCACCGGCGAGAACGAGATGGCCAACCCGCTGGCCCAGAACCCGGAAGGCCAGCTGACAGGTGACGATCGCGCCCGCCTGCCGGTGGACCTGCTGCCCGCCGGCTGGGCCCGCACGCCGCGCAACTCGGACTGCCCGTGCGGCAGCGGCCGGAAGTTCAAACACTGCCACGGTTCGCTGATCTAGAGCGAAACCGGTCTGGACGGGCGTCGTCCGTCCAGACCCGGATTTCGTTCGAAGGGCTGAGCAGCGGGGGCCTGGCTCACAGGTGCTCCGGGCGGACTCCCGGGCCTCCTGGTTGACGACCAGGGATATCCGGTGTTCCGGATAGGCTGTATGACGGGCGGACGCGTTCGCCAGCATGGAGGCCCGCGATGATACTGGCGCTGTTGTTGGGTCTTGTCGCCGGGCCGATGCCGCAGAGTGAACAGGCCTTGCTCCGGTCCTGCGAAATGACCGCAGAGGGCTGGGTGTGCGTCTACCGCATCCCGCCGATTACTGCCGTCCCCGAGCCGGGTTCGGTCGTCACGAACCGGACCCTGGAAATGGAAATGGCCGGCCCGCCGGCCGTCGCGGTGCCTGCGCCCGTCGCCGTCGATCCGGCCGCGGTGGAGGCCAACCGGCTGATGCTGCGCTGTGCAGAGGCTTCGTGGCTGTCCCTTTGCACGCCCGGCGACCGCCGGCAGGCCCGCCTGCTCAAGGACGCCGCCGACCGTCGTGCCGCCCTGCAGCATGAGGTCGGCCGTCTCCTGGGCGAGCAGCAATGCGATGCGGCCGTCCGCACGGCCCTGCGCGCCGGTGATCTGGCCATGGCCCGTGAGGCCCGGGATTTCTGCGAGGTGGGGGCCTCCGGAGCGACCCCGCCGGTGCGCCAATAGAAATCCCGGCTGGACCAGGTCCAGCCGGGATTCGAACAGCGCGTTAACAGCGCAGATCAGTTGGCGGGCGGGCAGCCGCCGCTGTCGCAACCGAGGTAGTGAATCTCGGGCGGCTCGACCGTCACGTCGGATGGTCGGACATGAACATCGGGCGCACGCAGATAGATCTGGGGGGCGGCGATGCGGATCGGCGGTGCGTCGACCCAGACCGGGGGGGCCTGGATATCGATCCGGCCTGACGGGACCAGAACCGGGCGGCCGTAGACGCGGATGCCGGGGCCGCCGGAATAGCTTACACTCCACGGCTGTACCGGGCGGTAGAAGTCCGCCTCATGCTGGCAGGTGCAGGGATCGTTCGGCGTGTGAACATGGTCCCGGCAATCCGCAGGAGGCGGCGGCGAGTCATAACGACTGTACTGCTGTGCCAGGGCCGTGCCCGGCAGCAACAACAGGGCACCGGCGGCGGCGACTACAGCCCGATTGATCATTCTCATCCCCCTGAGAAAAGCCGACCCCTCGCCGGACTTCATGGATCATTGTTAGGTTGGCGTTAACCATATGACAAGGCTGACTCGCCTGTCAGGTGAGTTACGAAACTGGCGTGCCGGGCGGCCCCGTGCGACATCCGGATCATGTCGCACAAGACCCTCTTTTCCCGCGCCCTGTCGCTGGACCCGGAACGGCTGCATTTCGCCGCGCACAGCCATCATCTGTGGCCCGACGCCAGTTTCGACGCCCAGGTGCAGGCCTGGGTCGAGGCCAACCGGTTCGCCGACCGGAAATGGGACCTGATCTTCGGCGAGGTGATTCCCCGGGCCCAGGCGCATGTGGCGCGCGAGTTGAACCTGCCCGATCCGGACACGGTGGTGTTCGCCCCCAACACCCATGACCTGCTGTTGCGGATCGTCTCGGGCGTCGCGCGCAAGCCGGTGCGCATCCTGTCGACTGACGGCGAATTCCATTCGTTCCGGCGTCAGGCCGAGCGCTGGGAAGAGGCGGGCGAGGCGCTGGTCACGCGCGTCGCGCTGGAACCGTTCGAGACCTTTGACGCCCGGTTCCTGGCGGCGGCGACCGCCGGCGGCTTCGACTTGATCGTCATCAGCCAGGTCTTTTTCCGCACCGGCCAGGTGTCCGGCCGGATCGCCGATCTGGCGGCGCTGGCGGACCCGGCCGGGCCGTGGGTGGTGGTGGACGGCTATCACGGCTTCATGGCCACGCCGACCGATCTGGGTGCGGTGGCCGACCGGGTCTTCTATCTGGCCGGCGGCTATAAATACGCCATGTCGGGCGAGGGCGTCTGTTTCCTGCACGCCCCGGACGGCTACTGCCCCCGGCCGGTGATCACGGGCTGGTTTTCGGAATTCGGCGAGCTGTCGGGCCCGCCGGGCGGAGTGCCGTACCGCAGCGACGGCGGCCGGTTCTGGGGGGCGACCTTCGATGTCTCGCCCCTGTACCGGTTCAATGCCGTGCGCGGGATGCTGGACGAGGCCGGACTGACCACCGCCGATATCTCGGCCCATGCGCGCGGCCTGATGGTGCGGTTCCAGGCCGCTGTGGCCGGGGGCGAGGCCGGAAAGCTGGCGGAGGCCGACCTGATCAATCCGTTGACGGACGATATAAGCCGGGCGCGCTTCCTGGCCTTCCGTCACGACAAGGCCGCCGACTGGCGGACAAGGCTGCTCGACGCGGGTGTCTTCACCGATGTGCGCGACGACGTGATCCGCTTCGGCTTCGGCCTGTATCAGGACGCGGCGGACGTCGAGCGGCTGATCGAGACCTGCCGGCGGGTGCTTTAGACCGCTCTACCGTGCACCCCGGCGAATGCCGGAGTCCAGATCACAGGCGCGATGGCTGGATCCGCCCGCTTGCCGGCTCATCAAAGCAAGCGTCACGCCATCTGGATCCCGGCATTCGCCGGGATGCACGGCGGTGAGGAACCCTTCTAGAAGAAGGTCGTCTCGTCGCTCTGTTTGGCTTCCGGGGCCTTGCGCGGAACCGGGGGCGTCGCCGTGGGAGGCGTGGCGGGCGCGGCCCCCGCGGCGGGTGCCGGAGCCGGAGCGCCGCCGGGGACGCCGGGCAGGTTCGGATAGGGCAGGCTCTCGGGGCTGCCGTCGCCGGGGTAGGCGACAGTTCCGGCCGGATCGCCGGGCGCGACACCCGGCGACTCGATCCGGTCCGGCGCGCCGAGGTCGTCGCGGATGAAGGTCCAGGACCGGCTGTCGGAACAGGCGCAGGCCTTCATGAACCCCTGCTGGTCGCGCCAGATGATCACCGGATAGCCGGTCTGCAGGCCGTTGCTCTTCAAATGGCCGGCGAGGCTGGCGACGAAGGTCCGCCCGGCATCAACCACGGCCCCGCGTGCCAGATTGCCGTCGGCGGCGGGGATGCCCGCGGCGGTCCAGTTGCGCACCGGGGTGGCGGTCCAGCGCTGGTACAGGGTCCAGTCCCGCGTCAGCCACAACTCGGCCACGGTGGCGCGTTCGGCGGCGGTCGACTGGGCCAGGCCCTCACGCTCGGGCCGGGCGAAGACGATCACGCGGGCCTCGACGCCGGCGGCGCGCAGCTTGGGCACCTCCTCGCGCTCATAGCGCTGCATGGCGGCCGAGTCGCGATAGCCGATGATGTAGAGCGGCTCGCCGCCCCCGCCGGCCGAAAGCCACGAGGATTCGTCGAGCAGACGCTGGATGGCGGCTTGGTCGCGGCTGACCGTCACCGGCTGGAAGCGGGCGTAATAGGTCCAGTAGGCCCAGTAGCCGACGCCGGCGAGGATCAGGCCGATGAGGGCCGCGAGGGCCGACCAGATAAAAAAGCGACGCATGGGGGAAGGCGCTCCAGCTTCACGGTTCGCAGAGGTTAACGCCTAGCACCGAATTGGGTTGTCGCGCACGCCTGTGAGGCGAGCGGTCAACCCATGGTCGGGATGACAAAGCTCGAATCCGCGTGTTCCAGCTCCGAGTCCGGCCAACGCGCCGTGATGGTCTTGACCTTGGTCCAGAATTTCACGCCTTCCATGCCGTGCTGGTTGGTGTCGCCGAAGGCCGAACGCTTCCAGCCGCCGAAGGTGTGATAGGCGACCGGCACGGGGATGGGGACGTTGATCCCGACCATACCGACATTGACCCGGGCGGCGAAGTCGCGGGCCGCGCGGCCGTTCTGGGTGAAGATGGCGACGCCGTTGCCGTACTGGTGCTTCGACGGCAGCGACAGGGCCTCCTCGAACGACGCGGCTCGCACGATCTGCAGCACGGGGCCGAAGATCTCTTCCTTGTAGGATTCCATCTCCGGCGTGACGTGGTCGAACAGCGACGGGCCGATGAAATAGCCGCGCTCGTGGCCCTGCAGGGAGAAGCCGCGGCCGTCGACGACCAGTTCGGCCCCCTCCTGGACGCCCTTTTCGATCCAGCCCTCGACACGCGCCTTGTGCTGGGCGGTGACGACCGGGCCGTAGTGGGCCCCGGCGTCGGTCGAGACGCCGACCCGCATGGTCGGAATCTCGGCGATCATCCGTTCACGGAGTTCGTCGGCGGTCTTCTTGCCGACCGGCACCACGACCGGCAGGGCCATGCAGCGTTCGCCGGCCGAGCCATAGGCGGCGCCCGACAGGTCCTTGATCACCTGGTCCATGTCGGCGTCGGGCAGGACGATGCCGTGGTTCTTGGCCCCGCCCATGGCCTGGACGCGCTTATGGTTGGCCGCGCCGGTCTGATAGACATAGTGGGCGATGTCGGACGAGCCGACGAAGCTGACGGCATGGATCAGCGGGTGGGTCAGGATGGCGTCGACCGCGACCTTGTCGCCGTGGACGACGTTCAGCACGCCCGCGGGGGCACCGGCCTCCATCATCAGCTCGGCCAGACGGACCGGCACGGACGGGTCACGCTCCGACGGCTTGAGGATGAAGGTGTTGCCCACCGCGATGGCCACGCCGAACATCCACATCGGGATCATGGCCGGGAAGTTGAACGGGGTGATGCCTGCCACCACGCCCAGCGGCTGGCGCATCGAATAGACGTCGATGCCGGGGCCGGCGCCGTGCGTGTATTCACCCTTCAGCACATGGGGGATGCCGCAGGCGAACTCGATCACTTCCAGACCGCGCTGGATGTCGCCCTTCGAGTCGGCGACGACCTTGCCGTGCTCGGCCGACAGCAGTTCGGCGAGGTCGTTCATATTGGCTTCGACCAGGCGCTTGAAGTCGAACATCACCCGCGCGCGGCGCTGGGGGTTGGTTGTGGACCAGCCCTCGAAGGCGGTCTGGGCGGCCTGGACGGCGCGATCCATCTCTTCGACCGAGGCCAGCTGCACGCGGGCCTGGACCTCGCCAGTGTTGGGATTGAAGACGTCGGAGAACCGGCCCGAGGCACCCGTGAAGCTGGCACCGTCGATGAAGTGGTTGATGTCGCGCATGGTCGGAAACGGTCCTGGAAAACTGCAAGCGGCGTGTCGGATGGGCAGCGGTTTAGACCCTGACCCGCGCCGGCGCCAGCGCCTCGGAGCCTGATCGGCTGAGGTGGAATCACTTCGCGATCCGGCCGATGCCGTGAATCAGGCTCCTGCATCATTCTGGAGCGAAATCTGAGTCTTGTCGGAGAAGGTCCGACAAGACCGATTTCGCTCTAGACGGCTGCGTCGAACAGGGCGTCGCGGGCGACATCGGCCTTGAGCATGGGGAAGAAATGGGTGCCGCCCGGCACGGTCTCGACCGTGACATGGGGCAGGCCCCGCGGTTGCCCGGCGACACGGCAGGTCGAGCCGGTCTCGCCCTCCAGGATGCGCACGGGGCGATCCAGTCGCTTCAGGGCGCGCCAGGGGTCGTGGCTCTGGGCCGCATAGTTGGAGGCCTCCCATGCCGGGTCGCAGGCGAGGGCGAAGCCGTCGGCGGTCTCGACCAGCCCGTCGGTCAGATAGTCGGCCAACATCATCTCGGGCCAGCCCTTGAAGGCCCCCCGACCCGAATAGGCGGTCAGGGCCTGTTCGCGGCTGTCGAAGACGGCGCGGCGGCGCAGGGCGTTCTTCACCAGCGGGATGCGCGAGGCGAGGCGGTCGAGGAGCGGCAGCTGGAAGGCGGCGACGGTCAGCCGACTCCAGATCACCGGGTCGAACAGCACCAGGCCGGCGACCCGCTCGGGGCGTTCGGCGGCCGCCAGCAGCGCCGAGGTTCCGCCCATGGAATGCCCGGCGAGGACGACCGGCGGGCCGTTCAGCGCGTCGAGCAGGGCGACCAGATCGTCCCGGTGATCGTGCCAGTGGCGCCGGCCCACCGTGCCGGTCGGCAGCCGGGTCAGTCCATGCCCCCGCAGGTCCGGTGCCCAGATGCGCAGGCTGCCCGACAGAGGGGCCAGCAGGGTGCGGTAGGTCATGGCGTTGAAGCCGTTGGCGTGGACGAAGACGAGGTCGACCGGGCGTTTGGCGTCGCCGAAATCCAGCACACTCATGGGCCCGTCGCCCCACCGGCTCGACACCGGCAGGCTCAGGCGACGGGGCGGGGAGAGCCGGATCGCATCCATGGGGGGGAGATAGGCCCTGACACCGGGCGGCGCCAGTTCACCTTTGGGAAGGATCAGCCCGCGGCGCAGGCCGGACAGCGGCCGTGGGCCTCGATCGTGGTGCGGGTGATGGCGTAGCCCGCGGCCTGGGCGGCGCGGCCGAGATCGCCGGCGACGGGGGCCGACACCTCCTGCGTCGCGCCGCAGCAGTCGCAGATCAGGAAGGCGGCGGCGTGGTCGTCGGTCCCCGATGTGCAGGCCACATAGGCGCTGATCGAGGCGATGCGGTGAGCCAGGCCCTTGCGCTCGAGGAACTCGAGGGCGCGATAGACGGTCGGCGGCTTGGCCGGCTGGCCGTCCTCGCCGAAGCGGGCGATCAGGTCATAGGCCTTGACCGGCTCGCCGGCGGCCAGAAGCAGTTCGAGCACCCGCAGCCGGGCCGGCGTCATCCGCTCGCCCTCGGCGGTCAGTCGGCGGTCGGCCTCGCCCATGGCGCGGGCGACGTCGTCCGCCCGGGGCGGGCCGTCGGCGTGATGGTGATGACAGTGCTCGCCCATGGCCCAGAGCTAAGCCCTCGCGGCCACCCCCGCAACCGCGGCGCTTGACGGTATGTGATGTTATCTCGTAACACCAACGCCTTCGTCAGTCCGGATCGCGTTCATGTCCCTCGCCCTCGTCTCCCGCGCCGCCCTTGTAACCGCTCTCGGATGGAGTGCCTTGGCCGGGGCCGCTGCGGCCCAGTCGGTGGCCGCGCAGGATCCTCGCGATCCGGCCGTCGCGCTCGACGACGTCATCGTCACCGGCGCGCCGTTCGGGATCAGCGCCCGGGCCACAACCATCGCCACGACGGTCATTGACGAGGAAGCGCTGGCCACCGCGCCGGCGGCGTCGCTGGGCGACCTGGTCAACGGCCTGCCCGGCGTCCGCTCGACGGACTTCGCCCCCGGTGCCAGCCGCCCGGTGATCCGCGGCCTGAGCGGCCCGCGAGTTCAGGTCCTGACCAATGGCATCGGCCTGATCGACGCCAGTTCGGTGTCGCCCGACCACCAGGTCGCGACCGACCCCGCCGAGGCCAATCGCATCGAGATCGTGCGCGGCCCGGCCACCCTGGCCTATGGCGGCACGGCCATCGGCGGCGTCGTCAATGTGATCGATAACCGCATTCCCACCGAGATGCCCGAGGGTCTGGACGGACTGGTTTCGGCCCAGGCGTCCAGCGTCGACAACGGCTGGTCGACCTCTGGCCGGCTGACCTTCGGCCTCGGTCCGATCGCCATCAACATCGACGGGGTCGAGAAGAAGTCCGACGACTATGACATTCCGTCTCCGTCGCTGTCGCAGCGCCGGGCGGCGGCCGACGGCGTCGCGCGCGGGCCGGGCGGCACCCAGGTCAACAGTTTCGCCGAGCTGGAAAGCTGGGGTGCCGGGGCGTCCTGGATCGGGTCGCGCGGCTTCATCGGGGCGTCGTACAAGGACCTGGGCAGCACCTATGGCACGGTCGCCGAGCCTGATGTTTTCATCCAGCTGGAACAGACCCGCGAGGATGTGCGCGGCGAGCTGCGCTTCGACGGCGGTCCGTTCCAGAAGCTGACCGGGTCCTACGGCCACGCCGACTATACCCATACAGAGTTCGAGGGGCCGGGCATGCCGGGCACCATCTTCCAGTCCGACGGCTGGGAGGCGCGGTCCGATCTGGTCCAGACGACGCGCGACGGGTGGAACGGTGCGGTCGGGGTGCAGACGCTCGCGCGCAGCTTTGCCGCCATCGGTGCCGAGGCCTTCGTGCCCTCAAGCCAGATCGAGGAAGCCGGCGTCTACACCGTCCAGCGGCTGGACCGCGCCGGCTGGGGGCTGGAAGGCGGGTTGCGCTATGATCGACGCTCGGTGACGGCAACGCCGCTGTCGGGCGGGTCCGAGATCTCGCGCGATTTCGGCAACTGGTCGGGCTCGGCGGCGGCCTTCATCAAGCCGATACCCAATCTGTTTCTGGGCCTGAGCCTGGCCCACAACGAACGCGCGCCGTCCGAGGTCGAGCTGTTCGCCGACGGCCTGCACGTCGCCACCGGCGTCTATGAGCGGGGCGACGTCAGGCTGGACAATGAGACGGTCAACACCCTCGAGGGCACGATCCACTATGCCGCGGGCCGCTTCCGGGGCGACCTGCACGTCTATGCCTCGTCCTACGACGGCTTCATCGACGAGCGCGACACGGGCACGGTGTTCGTGGACGGCGGCGAGAGCTTCCCGATTTTCCAGTTCGTCCAGACGGGGGCCGAGTTCCGCGGTTTCGAGGCCGAGGGAGAGTATGACCTGTGGACACGGGGTGACCGTTCGTTGAGCCTGGAAGGCGCGGCTGACTTCGTCGACGCCCAGACCGATCAGGGCCCGGCGGCGCGGATTCCGCCCTATAGTCTGACGGCCCGGCTGAAGTGGGCCTCGACGCCG
Source organism: Caulobacteraceae bacterium (assembly GCA_965284375.1). Lineage (GTDB taxonomy): Bacteria > Pseudomonadota > Alphaproteobacteria > Caulobacterales > Caulobacteraceae > Brevundimonas. The sequence goes on along the minus strand of OZ260074.1, from coordinate 2,391,982 downwards.
TTCGACGCTGCGCTGGAGGTTCGTCGCGTCGGCCAACAGGACCAGCTGGCCGCCTATGAACTGGGTACGGACGGTTACACGATGGTCAATCTGTCGGGTGTCTGGCGGCCATTCGCCGACAAGGCCGTCACCCTGTTCGCCGAGGGCCACAACCTGACCGACGTGGAGGCGCGCGAACACGTCAGCTTCCTGAAGGACGTCGCCCCCCTGCCGGGTCGGAACCTGCGCGTGGGCGTCAGTTACCGGTTCTGAGGCCCGGATAACCGCGTCCGGCACGCGCTGCGCGAGCGGGTTTGCGGCTTCAGGATGACTGGGTTAGAAGCGCGCTTTCCTCATTTCAGAGTCCGATCGCGTCCATGACCGATACCACTGCCGCTACCGCCCTGTCGGGCAATGTCCTGTTCTATGCGCAGCCCGAGCCGCTGTCCCTGGAAGCCCACGGGACGCTCGGCGTCGACCCGGTCGAAAAGCCCTACGGCTTTGTGGCCCAGACCAATCTGGTCCCGGTGATGGTGACCGAGTTCGCGCCTGCCGCCCTGTCGTACCCGGTCATTTTCGTCGGCGAGAACAAGCAGCCCGTCGCCGTCATGGCGTTGCGTGCCGGCGAGAACCTGTTCGTCAGCGCCGACGGTGATTTCCGCGCCGAGGCCTATATTCCGGCCTATGTTCGCCGCTATCCGTTCGTCTTCGCCAACGACGATGCGCAGAACCGCATGATCCTCTGCGTCGATCGTGCGGCCCCCTTCATCAAGGAAGGCGGCGCGACGCCGCTGTTCGTCGACGGACAGCCGTCGCCCTACACCCAGCAGGCGATGGAGTTCTGCAACAATTTCGAGCAGGAGCGTCTGCGCACCGAGGCCTTCCTGGCCCTGCTGAAGGATCTCGACCTGCTGGACACGCGCGAAGCTGTCTTCACCCCGCGCAATCCTGACGGCACCGCTGGCGAGCCGCAGAAGATCGCCGAATATTTCGCGGTCTCGGAAGACAAGCTGAAGGCCCTGTCCGCCGAGAAGCTGGTCGAACTGCGCGACAATGGTGCCCTGGGCCAGATCTACGCCCACCTGGTCTCGCTGCTGGGCTGGGATCGTCTGATCGCCATGGCCTTCCAGCAAGCTGCCGCATCACAGCCGGCCGCCGGCAACGCCTAAGGGAGTGGCTGCTGGCTGGTGAAGCCCGCGCCCCACGCCTTCTGAAGAGCAATGAAGCCCCGCCCGGTTCGTCCAGGCGGGGCTTTCGTTTGGCGCTCTGGCATCACCGCGGGTTTACCCAGCCACCAGCCACCAGCCACTCGCCGCGTCAGCGGCGGGCCAGCAGCGCCCGGGTCAGGCAGGAGAAGACCAGGCGGCCGGCCTCGTCGAGCAGGTCGTGCTGGGCGATGACGATGCCCTTTTCGTCGCCGACCGGATCCTTGCCCATCACCGTCATCCGGCCCCGCATCAATTCGCCGCCGGGAGGATTGCGCATGAAGCGCAGGCCATCGACCGCCAGCACCTTGGACTGGGCCCAGCCTGAGGACTTGTCGGCGAAGATACGACTCCACAGGGCATAGACCATCGCGTCGGGCGCGCCGTAGGCGACGTCCCAGCCGGGCGAGAATCGTTCCACGAAGACATCCATCGCCGCCGGGTCGACCATACAGGCCCCCAGGGAAATGACCTCGCCGACGCCCATGTCTTCGAAATGTACGAGCAGGGGTTCGGTCATGTCAGGGTCCCGTCAGCCCGCCGGCTCTTCCGATACGCGGACCAGCAGCTTGCCGTCATGGTCGCCCGTGAACAAGCGGTTCAGCGAATCGAGCGCCCCGTCCAGACCGTCGTCGACGTGGACCTTCCACTTCACCGTGCCGTCGGCCAGCCAGGGGCCCATCTCGGCGACCATCTCGCGGCCGCGGTGGGCATAGTCCAGGACGAGGAAGCCCTGGACGTTCAGACGGTGGGTGATGATGCGCGAGAAATTCGGCGAGGGCGGCATCTTCGTCGCATTATAGGCCGAGATCAGGCCGCAGACGGCCATGCGACCGTGGGTCTTCAGGCGGTTGTACACGGCGATCATGATGTCGCCGCCGACGTTCTCGAAATTCAGGTCGATGCCGTCGGGGGCCAGTCGGTCCAGCGCTTCGCCGACGTCCTCGTTCTTGTAGTCGACGGCGGCGTCGAAGCCGAGGTCTTCGGTCAGCCAGCGGCATTTGTCGGGGCCGCCCGCGATGCCGATGACGCGACAGCCGCGCGCCCGGGCGACCTGGCCGGCGATCGAGCCGACCGCGCCGGCGGCGGCCGAGATGACCATGGTCTCGCCGGCCCTGGCCTTGAGCACATCGGTGACGCCGAAATAGGCCGTCATGCCGGTCATGCCGAGCACGCTGAGGTTGGCGGTCAGGGGCAGACCCGGTGCCCGGTGCACCGGACGCAGCTCCATTTCGCTGACCACGGCATAGTCGGACCAGCCGCCGGACAGGGGCGTGACGATGTCGCCGGCGCGGAAGCGGCTGGAACGGCTTTCCTCGACCACGCCCAGCGTCAGGCCGCGCATCACGCCGCCGAGCGGGACCGGCGGCAGATAGCCTTCGGCGTCATTCATCCAGGTGCGGTTGGTCGGATCCAGCGACAGATAGACGGTGCGCACGAGCACCTGGGACTCGTTCAGCGCCGGCACCGGAGCCTCGACCAGCTCCAGGTCGCCGGGCTGGATCAGGCCTCTCGGACGCTGACGCAACACCCACTGACGATTGATGCGAGCCATGGCCGTTCTCCGGGTTTTCTTTGTGGACGCGCGCATTGTCAGCAAGCCGGTACGCCTGTCCAGCCGCAGCCAAGAAAAAGGCGGACCGTTTCCGGTCCGCCTTGAAGTCGCATCATCGAGAATGAGGCGCGGAGGCGACAGACTGACTTTCATCAGTCTCTGTCGGGGGGGCGTCGCCGCCTCCGCCTGTAAAGAACGAGGGTCGCGGCGTCGGGTTCCGAAGTGAAGTGAACTTTTTTCGTGCCGCGCGGGAAACCGGAACGGCAACGCTGCGGGCCGCGTTCAACCAGCCTATTCCTTTGCTGGACGGAGCGTCGCCATGACCCATGAATCCCCCCACGACAAGGCCGCCGACGCCGTTCACGAGGGCCGGCCGGTCGAAGCGAAATATGTGCGCGGCGGCGGACCGGGCCGACGCATCCTGACCATACTGGTGATCTCGGTCGCGGCCGTCAGTATCCTGTTGCTGGGCATGTGGTTGGTCAGCCAGGGCGGCTTCGCCCGGACCAACGCCAATGTCGGAAATCAGGCGGTCGACGCCGAGGCGTTCCAGGGTGAGGCGGTCACGTCGGCCGCAGGTGACCCGCCGGTCCAGGCCGCGCAGAAAGACCCGGCCCAGCGCTAGACAACAAAAAGCCCCGGTCCCGGGACCGGGGCTTTTCCGTTTGTCCGGGCAAGACGGCTTACGCCGCGGCCTTCTGGCGCGACGGATGGAAAAACAACGCCTGGCTGATCGCCGCTTTCACCGTTTCCGGCTGGAAGGGCTTGGTGATGAGGAAGGTCGGCTCGGGCCGCTCGCCGGTCAGCAGGCGTTCGGGGAAGGCGGTGATGAAGATCACGGGCACGTCGATCCGCTTGAGGATGTCCTTGACCGCGTCGATGCCGGACGAGCCGTCCGCCAGCTGGATGTCAGCCAGGACAAGGCCGGGACGGTGGCGGGCGACGGCGTCGACAGCCTCGTCATGGGTGGTGGCCGTGCCGGTGACGCGGTGGCCGAGTTCCTTCACCAGGCTTTCGATGTCAGCCGAGATGATGGCCTCATCCTCGATGATCAGGACGTCGGTGGCCAGCTCGGCGTCGATGTCGGATTGGGCTTCCGAGATCAGCCGTTCGACGTCGAAGGCGTCGGCGTCGAGGATCTGGGCGGCCTCTGACGGCGTGAAGCCCTCCAGAGCCGTCAGCAGGAAGGCCTGACGCGAGCGGGGGGCAATGCGCATCAGGCGGCGTGAGGCGTCGTCGGCGCGGCCTTCGAGACCGCTCTTGTCCTCCAGCTGGGCACCGGTGGTGGTCCAGATGGCATGGAAGACATGGTAGAGGGCGACCCGGGGCGTCATGTCGGACGGTAGTTGCCGTTCGCCGGCGGCGAGCGCCTCAAGGGCGACCCGGACGTAGTTGTCGCCGGTTGTCTGGTCGCCGGTCAGCGCGCGCGCGTAGCGGCGGACGTAGGGCAGGTGCGGCGCAAGGCGGGCCAGAAGGCTCATTGAATCAATATCCCCGACAGGAGAGGGTCCGACGATGGGATCCTCAGCATGTCTTGTGAACGTATCAAATGCGCCACGGTTCCCGTCGGGACCCACAAGCTTGAGCATTAATCTCCTGTAACCCAGGAACCGGGCTTGCCCGATGGCGTTTGGCCCTAGCATTATTCTTTATCGTCAGGGTGGCGGCCGTTTCTTCAATGACAGAAAACTCCAATCCGTCGGGCAAGGGCCCGCCGAAGGGCGGCGCAAGCCTGGAGGAGGCCCGCCTTCGCCAGCAGGCGATCGGCGTCAAGCTGCGCCATATGTTCGATGAGATCGTCAACGAACAGGTCCCGGACGAGTTCCTGGACATCCTGCGTCGCGCCGACGAGCGTTCGTCGGGGGGGGCAGCAAGTGAGCGGTGCGACCAATCCGCCGCCCAAGCCAGCCTCAGCGGACGACAAGGCCTTCAAGGAGCAGCTGGTCGCGCTGATCCCGCATCTCCGGGCCTTCGCCCGTACCCTGACGGGCGATCCGACCGCGGCCGACGATCTGGCCCAGGATGCCATGATGAAGGCCTGGGATGCCCGGGCCAGCTATCAGATGGGCACGAACATGAAGGCCTGGACCTTCATGATCCTGCGTAACCAGTTCTATTCCGAGAAGCGCCGGTCGTGGCGCCAGTCGCAGCTCGACCAGGAAGCCGCCGAACGGACACTCGTGGCCGTCGACGACCCGGAAGCGCCGGTCGCCCTCGACGAGCTTCGTCTCGCCCTCGCGACCCTGCCGGAAGAGCAGCGCGAGGCGCTGATCCTCGTCGGTGCCGGCGGCTTCGCCTATGAGGAGGCCGCCGCGATTTGCCAATGCGCGGTCGGCACCGTGAAAAGCCGGGTTTCCAGGGCCCGCAAGGCGCTGCTGGCGACGCTCGAGAAGGGCGGCTACGCCCGGGACGGGCGTGCGGCGGGTGACGCGATGCGTTCGATCCTTGCCGCGGCTGATCGCCTGAGCAGCGTCCGGCCGGTCTGACCAGGTGGTCCGTTTCGGACGATCGCTGACCCATCGTATGAACCGGACCCGGGGGCCGGCCCGCCAACACGGAATTCGCTTCCGCCTCGGCTCGGCCATGGCCGTCGCCCTTCTGCCCATCCTGCTGCTGGGTGCGTTTCAGGCCCAGTCCGCCTTCCGGGCCCAGGACCTCGAACGACGGTCCGACCTGCAGCTTGCGGCGGAACGGACGGCCTCGAACGCCAAATCTCACCTGGACAGCACCGGGGTACTGCTTCAGGCGCTTCGCCCCGAGGCGCTCGAGGTGTTCTGCGAACCGCGCCTGACGGATCTGGTCGAACGGCTGGAAGATCTTGAGGGCCTGGCGCGCCTGACCCGAACGGGCGTGACGGTGTGCGCCTCGCGCGGACTGAGCCAGGCCGCGCCCGCCTGGCTGTCCCAGGCCTCCGCCAGCCCCTGGTTCCTGCGGCTCAAGAGCGGAGAGGGCGTCGTTCTGGCGCGTGCGCCGGCCATCTCGGGCCAATCGCCGGGATTGATCGTCGCCATTCGCCTGGAGCGGCCGCTCGGTAACTTCGACGGGGCCATGGTCGCCCTGATCCCCCTTTCCAGTTTGCAGCCGGACGTCGACGACCCGTCCTTGCCCGAAGGATCGGAGGCGGCCCTGACCGACGGCGAGGGCCGTCTGCTCACCGCCAGTGACGTCCGTGCCTTCACCCTGTCCGGCGGCGAAAGCCTGAACGGCTGGGTGGGTCGTGCGCGGTCCGGCGCTTCCGGGATCTTCGAGGCGGATGACGCCATGGGACGTCATCGCGTCTATGCCGGAGCGGCTCTGGCGGGCCGGGACGTCTATGCCCTGCTGTCGGCTCCCGCGCCCGGCCTGTGGTCATGGGCCCGCCTGAATCCGGTCGCGGCCCTGCTGGTGCCGCTGCTGGCCTGGTTCATCGCCTTCGGCGCGGCGATGCTGGTCAGTGAGCGGATCGTCATCCGCTGGCTGAACTATCTCGAGCGGATCGCCGCCATCTATGCGCGGGGGCGGTTCACCGTGCGTCCGGTGCAGGCCATGAACGCGCCGGCCGAGATCCGTGTGCTGGCCTGGACGCTCGACGACCTGGCCAAGTCGATCGTCACCCGCGACGCCGCCCTGACAGCCTCCCTGGCCGAGAAGGACGCGCTGATGCGCGAGATCCATCACCGGGTGAAGAACAATCTGCAGATCATCTCGTCGCTGTTGTCGATGCAGCAGCGGGCCCTCACCGACCCGGCGTCCAAGGCGGCCGTGGGCGACACGCGCCAGCGCATCTCTGCCCTGGCCCTGATCTATCGGACCCTCTACCAGAGCGACGACCTGCGCTACGCCGACGCCCGCATCTTCCTGACCGAGCTGGTCGGCCAGCTTGTGGCCAGCGAGGCCGGCCGCGGGGTGGTGGTGACCTCCTCGATCGAGGCAGACTCCCTGGTGGTCGATCCTGACAAACTGGCCCCGCTGGCCCTGTGGCTGGTCGAGGCGGTGACCAATGCCCAGAAGCACGCCTTCGCCGGCCGGGGCGGCGACCTGAAGGTGCGATTCACCGTCCGGGGCGACACCAGTGTGCTGGAAGTCCAGGACGACGGACCGGGTGTCAGCGAGACCTTCCGCGAGGGTGTCGGACGCACCCTTATGGGGGCCTTCGCCAAACAGCTGAGGGGTGTGGTGGAGATGACCCCGGCGGCCGGCGGCGGCACGATCGCCCGCCTGACCTTCGCCACGCCTGAAGCCATCGTGCCGACAGACCCGGGTGATCTGGGAACCACGGACAGGTCGTAGCGTTGATACCGCAGACGCCGACCTCCCCCGGCATCACGGAGTTCACGCCATGCGCAAGATGTTCATTCTGTTCGCCGCCGCCGCCGCGTTGACCACCGCCGCCTGCAACACCGTTGCCGGTGCCGGCCGCGATACGACCGCCGCCGGCCGCGCCGTCACCACTGCTGCGGAAAACGGCAAGTAGCAGCACACGGTTCCCGACCGCGCTTCCCCCCCGACACGCGGATCGGTTGAAGAAGGCCCGCCAGCATCCCCCCGCTGGCGGGCTTTCGTTTGTCTGGCCCGGTCAGATCCGTCTGCCCTGTTTGCGCGCCCGCCGCGGGCGGCTAGCATCTCGTGACAGGTGCCCGTAGAGACGCCGGACCGACACTCGGGGGAGCGATCGATGACGGATGCGGCAAAGACCAGGGCGGAACCGGGCCTGAGGACCGTGGTGAGTGCCTCGGCGGCAGGCACGGCGTTCGAATGGTACGACTTCTTCGTCTTCGGCTCGCTGGCGACCGTGATCGCACGCCATTATTTCGCCGATGCCGGCGAGACGGTTGCCTACATCCTGGCCCTGCTGACCTTTGGTCTCGGCTTCGTCGTCCGGCCGCTGGGCGCACTGGTGTTCGGCTGGTTCGGCGACCGGACGGGGCGCAAGGCCACCTTCCTGGTCACCATCACCCTGATGGGCCTGGCCACCGTGGCCATCGGCCTGGTGCCGGACTATGGCCAGATCGGCCTGGCCGCGCCGATCCTGCTGCTGGTCATGCGGGTCCTGCAGGGCTTTGCCCTCGGCGGCGAGTATGGCGGGGCCGTCATCTATGTGGCCGAGCATTCGCCCCCCGCGAAGCGCGGCCTGCTGACCGGCTGGATCCAGACGACCGCTGCCTTCGGCCTGATCGGGGCCCTGACCGTGATCCTGATCACCCGCAAGATCATCGGCGTCGAGGCGTTTGACGAATGGGGCTGGCGCATTCCCTTCATCCTTTCGGCCCCGATGCTGGCCGTGTCGCTCTGGATCCGGCTGAAGCTGAACGAGAGCCCGGCCTATACGCGGATGGAGGCCGAGGGCGGCGAGCGCCGGGCACCGTACAAGGAAGCCTTCTTCCAGTGGGGTAACGGCCGCTTCGTCCTGATCGCCCTGTTCGGCATCATGATCGCCCAGGGGGCGGTCTGGTACTGCGGCTATTTCTACACCCGCTTCTTCATGGAGCGGGTCCTGAAGGTCGACACCAACACGGTCGACCAGTTGCTGCTGATCGTGACGATCCTGTCGGCGGGCATGTATGTCTTCTTCGGCTGGCTGTCGGATCGGGTCGGCCGCAAGCCGGTGATGCTGTTCGGCATGATCCTGGCGCTGGTCGCCTTCTTCCCGGGCTTCCACGCCCTGACCAAGGCCGCCAATCCGGCCCTTGCCGAGGCCCAGGCCTCCGCGCCCGTGACCGTGGTCGCCGACCCCGCCACCTGCGCCCTGCAGTTTGATCCGATCGGCAAGACCGCCTTCTCCAGTTCCTGCGACATCGCCAAGGGCGTGCTGTCGAACGCCGGGATCAGCTATGCGAACGTCGATGCGCCTCCCGGCACGACCGCTCTGGTCCGGGTCGGAGGGGCCGAGGTCGCTTCCGTCGAAGGGGGCGGGATGGACAAGGCGGCGCTGAAGGCGGCGCGTACGGACGTCGAGACCCGGATCAAGGCAGCGCTGGTTGAGGCCGGCTATCCGGCCAAGGCCGACCCGGCGCGGATCAACATGCCGCTGGTGGCCGGCATCCTGTTGATCTTCATGATCGCGGCCACCGCCCTGTACGGCCCGCAGGCGGCAGCCCTGGTCGAGCTGTTCCCCACGCGGGTGCGCTATACGGCGATGAGCCTGCCCTACCATGTCGGCACCGGCTGGGTCGGGGGACTGCTGCCGGCCGCCAGCTTCGCCCTGGTGGCGGCGTCGGGGAATATCTATTTCGGCCTCTGGTATTCGGTCGCCTTCACGGTGGTCGCGGTGATCGTCAGCCTGATCTGGCTGCCGGAAACCAGGGGGCGTGATCTGGACACGATCGGAACCTGACGCGTTCCTGTCTCCGTTCCCCCCGCTGAATCGGACGAAGCCATGAACGCCAGGGTCCGAAACGCCGGGCGCGCCCTGCTGAGGGGGCTGACCACCGTGGTCTGGCCGCTGGCCCTGCTCACAGCCGGCGCGCTGGCGAGCGGCGCTGCCGAGACGGCGGTCGGACGGTTTCAGGCCTATCAGCTGTATGGTCTGCTGCGGCCCGTGGCGGACCTGTTGCTGGTCATCGGCGGCCTCTGGCTGATCATCGGTCTGGTGCGGTCGGGATTCACCCGGCCGCCCGGTCGGCGCTGAGCGTCAGCCTTCTGCGGCGGACTTCCAGCCTTCGGCCACGGCATCGACGGCATGGCGCAGACGGGCGCGGTGCTTGTCGAAGAACATCTCGCCGCGCAGGCCCGAGAAGATGAAACCGTTGGCGACGATGCAGCTTGAGGGGTCCTCGAGCGGCTGGATCTCGAAATAGCGCACCGTGCGGAACCACAGGCCGCGGGGCTCGGCCCAGACCAGCTGTGAATAGGGTTGCCAGTCGCCGACGCGAACCGCAGCGCGGCGCTCCGGCAGCCCCTCGACCCGTTCGTTCAGACTGATGCCGCCGCCGAAGGCGATGGTGCCTTCGAGGCCGGTCTCGACCGGGTTCCAGCGGTCCCAGCCGGGCAGGTCCGCGATCAGGTCCCAGATGCGGTCAGGTGTGGCGCGCACGCCGATGCGGCGCTCGATACGGGCGATGTCCATGGGTGCGATCTGACACGGCTTCCGGCCCGAGAAAAGGCCGGTGTCTCAACGATTGCCTTCGGGACCCGGCTGGGAGGCGGGCGGCGTGTCCGGCGAGGGGGTCTCGTCGCGGTCCGGCAGGTCGGGCGGTCCGGTGCGCAGCCGCGGGCTGACGAAGCACAGGGCGGTGGCGGCGGCCAGCAGGACGGCATTGGCGATGAAGGGCCCCGGCTCGGCCAGCTCGTACAGGGCCACGCCGATCACCGGCGGCCCGAGGAAGCTGAGGCCGGCCAGCGACATCATCAGCCCGGCCACCGCGCCCTGCTCGTGCGATGAGACCGAAAGGGACGAGCCCGCCGTGAAGCCCGGGCGGGCGAAGCCGAGGCCCATGGACACCACGGCATAGCCGACCACCACGCCGTAATAGCCGGGCGCGGCGATGCTCATCAGATTGCCGACCAGCGCCAGACCGGCCCCCCAGCGCATCAGGTCTCGTGGCTGCAGTTTCAGCAGCGGGATCAGCCCCCACTGGGCCATCAGGGTGGCGGCCGCGCCGGCCAGCATGGCGATGCCGATGAAGGGCTGGGCGTCGCGCGCGGCGATCCCCGTCGCGGCCATCTCGTCGATGATGTGGAAGCCGAGCACAGAGATGTTGACCGCCTGCGCCCCGGTGACCAGCAGGCCGTACAGCAGATAGTCGCGAACGCGCAGGTCCTTCCACAGGCCCTTGCCGGTCTCGCCGCGATGGCCTCCGGTCGAGGGAATGCGCACGACCTCGCCGCTGGGCAGTCTGCGCCAGACGATCACGAGGACCACCGCGCCGAACAGGGCGAAGGCGTACATGGGCCCCGCCAGTCCGACGAGCGGCAGGACGAAGAAGGGGGCCAGAGCCGGGCCGATGACCGTGCCCAGCCCCTGGGCCGAGGCCAGCAGGGACATGGCCTGGGTGCGCTGCTCCGGGGTCGTGCGGTCGGCGACATAGGCCTGGGACGCGATCGGCGCGGCCGAGCCGAACACGCCGTAGATGGTGCGCGCCACCGCCATCAGGGCGAAGGCCAGACCGGCACCCAGCCACTGCTCCAGCCCCGAGGTCGCGGCAAGGCCGAAGCCCGACATGGAGAGGACGAAGCCCGCCAGCCCGATCATGATGACCCGCTTGCGTCCCAGGGTGTCGGACAGGCGCGCCCAGAACGGCGAGGCGATGGTCCACATCAGGGCCGAGATGGCGAAGGCCCCGGCGACCAGGGTGTCGGCGAGGTGGAACTCGCGGCCGATGGCGGGCAGCACCGACTGCAGCGCCATGTTTCCCGCCGCCGCGATCAGGCTGACGGAGAACAGGATGGCGAAGGCGGGCGAGCGGAGGTTCACGCGCAAGCCATAGACCCGTCGCGCGACGCGGTCATCCTTCGCCGACGACCTTGAAGCTGGGCTTCAGCCGACGGTCATCGTTGAGCCCCAGCCGCGCCTTGACCTCGAACAGATCGGCACCGGCGGGAACGATCAGCAGGGCCTTTGGCCGGGCCGTGTTGATGGCGACGACCGCATTCTTCGGGCAGACGTCGAAACAGTCGGTCTCCTTGACCACCAGCTCGGCCTTCTTGCCCTTTCCGGCCTTCAGATATTTGCGCAGGGCCTTTTTCAGGGTCTTGTCGCCGTCGGGGCCGAAGCCCTTTCCGTCGAGCCTCTTCGTGCATTTGCGGCAGACCAGAACCACGTCGCGCCATTGGGTCTTCGCGATCTTGAGGGCCATCAGCCAGAGATCACCTGCTCCGGCCTCTTGCGCAAGGGCGATGCCTCCGCGCACGGTGTCGCCTCGGTATCCGGGGACCCCATGATGACCATCCGACGCCTGCTCGCCGCCTCCAGCCTGGCGCTGGTCCTGTCCGCCGGTCTGGCGCAGGCCCAGACGGCCCCTGTCCCGCTGGAACGGGTCGAGGCGGCGGTCGCGGCGGAGATGCCCCGCGTCGTCGCCTGGCGGCGGGACATCCACGCCCATCCCGAACTGGGCTTCAACGAGACCCGCACCGCGGCGCTCGTCGCCGAACACCTCCGCTCGCTCGGGCTGGAGGTCCGGACCGGCGTGGGCAAGACCGGCGTCGTGGGGGTGTTGCGCGGAGGCCGTCCCGGACGGACCGTGGCCCTGCGCACCGACATGGACGCCCTGCCGGTGCTGGAGGCGACGGGCCTGCCGTTCGCCTCGACCGCGACCGGGACCTATCAGGGCAATACGGTGCCGGTGGCCCACGCCTGCGGCCATGACGCCCATATCGCCATGCTGATGGGGGCTGCCGAGGTGCTGGCGGGCATGAAGGCCGACATCGCCGGCACCGTGGTCTTCATCTTCCAGCCGGCCGAGGAGGGTGCGCCTCCCGGCGAGCCCAAGGGCGGCGCGGCCCTGATGATCGAGGAAGGCGCGCTGGACAACCCGCGGCCCGATGCCATCTTCGGCCTGCATGTCGTGCCGGGGCGGCCGGGAACGGTCTTCTATCGGCCGCAGGGATTCATGGCGGCCTCGGACCGGATCGACATCGTCCTGCACGGCCGCCAGACGCACGGGGCCTGGCCCTGGAAAGGCGTCGACGTCATCGCCGTGGCGGCCCAGATCATCCAGACCATCAACACCCTGACCGCCCGGACCATCGATCCGACGACGACGCCGACGGTCTTCACCATCGCCACGGTCGATGCGGGCGTCCGCTACAACATCATTCCGGAAGAGGCGACGCTGTCGGGCACGCTGCGCACCTTCGACATCGCCCAGCGCGACGATCTGGTGCGGCGGGCGGGCGTGGCCATCGACAATATTGCCGAGACCTTCGGCGCGACGGCCGAGTTCAAGGTCCGCCAGAACGCGGCCCTGGTCTATAACAACGAGGCGCTGTCAGCCTGGCTGGCCCCGGTGCTGACCGAGGCGGCGGGGGCGGGCAACGTCAATGCCGCCAGCCCGCCGACGACGGTGGCCGAGGATTTCAGCTATCTGTCGCAGGTCGTGCCCGGCGTCTTCTATCATCTGGGTGCGTCCAAGGACGGCGTCGATCCCAACACCTCGCCGCCGAACCACTCGCCCGGCTTTGACGTCAATGAGGCCATTCTGCCGCTGGGCGTGAAGACCCATGTGCTGAGCGCCATCCGCTTCCTCGAGCGGCCCGCGCCCTGACACGGGCGGCGCGGCGGCAACCACGTTTCTCAACACCTCGGCAAGAGAGGCGGCGCATCCTTCCGCGTTCTTCGAGGAGGCTGTGATGAGGCGATTGCCGGTCGAGATGCCGCCCATGCGGCTCCAGCGTCGTGGCGGGACGCTGCGTGAGATCTTCTACTTCCTGGTCGCCTTTGCGGCGATGTTCGGGGCCGCCCTTCTGGGGCTCGACCTGCTGTTCTAGGCCGTCTGGAAGAAGGTCCTGATGACCTGGCGATAGACTCCGGTCAGCGCCTCGATCTCGGCCACCGGCACCCGTTCGTCGACCTGGTGCATGGTCTGGCCCACGAGGCCCAGTTCCAGCACAGGACACATGGCGCGGATGAAGCGCGCGTCGGAGGTGCCGCCGGTGGTCGAGGCCACGGGGCGCCGTCCGATCGTCGCCTCGACCGCATCCTGCACCCCGTCGATGAAGGGGCCCGGACGGGTCAGGAAGGCGTTGCCCGAGCAGAGGTGTTCGAGGGTGATCTGAAGGCCCGACGTCGCCTGGGCCTCGCCCGCCATGGCGTTGAGCCAGGCCATCAGCTCGTCGCCGGTGTGCGTCGGGTTGAAGCGGATGTTCAGCCGGGCCCTCGCTTCGGCCGGGATGACGTTGGTGGCCGGATTGCCGATGTCGATGGTGGTGATCTCGAGGTTCGACGGGGGAAACTCGGGATAGCCCTCGTCCAGCGTATGACCGTCCAGCGCGGCGAGCAGTTTCGCCAGCACCGGCGCGGGATTGGCGGCGCGGTCAGGATAGGCGACGTGGCCCTGTTTGCCCTGCACCGTGATCCAGGTGTTGAGCGAGCCGCGCCGGCCGACCTTGATCATGTCGCCCAGCACCTGTGACGATGACGGCTCGCCGACGATGCAGGCGTCGATGACCTCGCCCTCGGCCATCAGGGTCTCTACCACGCGTTTGGTGCCGTGCAGGGCGGGACCTTCCTCGTCGCCGGTGATCAGGAAGGAAAGGCTGCCGGGCACCTCGCCCTCGGCCAGACTGTGGGACACGGCTGCCACCCAGGCCGCGATACCGCCCTTCATGTCCACCGCGCCACGCCCGTACAGGATCCCGTCCCTGACCTCGGCTTCGAACGGTCCGGAGGACCAGGCCTCGGTCGAACCTGTCGGCACCACGTCCGTATGGCCTGCGAAACAGAGGTTGGGCGAGGTCGTCCCGCGCCGGGCATAGAGGTTCTCGATATTCTCGAAAAGCATCCGCCGGCAGTGGAAGCCCAGCGCTGTCAGGACGCGCTCCAGCATGTCCATCGCCCCCTCGTCCGCGGGCGTGACCGAGGGCTTGCGGATCAGGTCGCGGGTCAGGGCGACAGGATCGATAACGGGAGTTGATGCGGCGCTCATAAGGCTGTGCTTTACGGGTTCCGGACGACCGCGAGAAGGCTTCTCCATGCCGCAGATCGACATCGACAGCGCGCCCACCGGACACGGCACGGGCTATCCCGAGGAATTCGCCGGACCCTGCAAGCCCCGCCGCCGCTGGCGGCTGGGCGATGCGGTCGGACTGGACCAGTTCGGGGTCAATCTGCTGCGCCTGCCCGACGGCGCCTGGTCCAGCCAGCGGCACTGGCATGAGGGCGAGGACGAGTTCGTCTGGGTGGTGTCGGGCGAGGTGGTGCTGGTCGAGGGCATGCCGGGAGAGGCAGGGGTCGAGACGGTGCTGCGCGCCGGCGACTGCGCGGGCTTCAAGGCGGGCGTGCCCAACGGGCACAAGATCGAGAACCGTTCCGGCGCCGAGGCCGTTCTGCTTGAGGTCGGGACCCGTTCTCCGGGGGGCGACTCGGGCGACTATCCCGATCTCGACATGGTCTTCCGCGAGGCCGGCTATTTCCATCGTGACGGCACCCCCTATCCGAAAGTCGACCGGCGAACGTGACTGAGCCCCTGGAGACCGACGAGCCGGTCCAGCCTTCCCCGCCGCACGACGGCCCCGCCAGTCCCTGGGCCATCCGCGACTTCCGCCTGCTGTGGGTCGGGCGGGTGGCCGCGGTGCTGGGCATCCAGATCCAGTCATCGGCCCTCTTGTGGCAGGTCTATGAGATCGCGCGACGCGATCACCCGGTCGCCGAGGCCAGCCTGTATCTGGGGCTGGTCGGCCTGTGCCAGTTCCTGCCGCTGCTGGCGCTGACGCTTCCGGCCGGGGCCATGGCCGACCGGCGCGACCGCAAGAATACCGTCACCCTCTCGATCATCGTCGAGGCCGGCTGCGCCCTGGGCTTTCTGGCCATGGCGATCCATGGGCATCCGCCGTTGTGGGGTCTGCTGGCGGTGGCCGCCGTATTCGGCGCGGCGCGCGCCTTCCTGGCCCCGGCCAGCCAGGCCTTCCTGCCGATGGTGGTGGGACGTCGCGCCCTGCCGCCGGCCATCGCGGCCCAGTCCATCGCCTTCCAGACCGGGGCCATCGCCGGTCCGGCCCTGGGCGGGGTGATCGTCGGCTTCTCTGTGTCCGGGGCCTATGGCGTGGCGCTGGCCATGTTCGCGGTCGGCATCGGCAGCCTGCTGTTGATCCGCACGAGCGGAAAGCCGGCCCCGTCCCCAACCCACGTTTCGCCCGTCGACCAGGTCAAGGAAGGTCTGGCCTATGTCTGGCAGACCAAGATCGTGCTGGGGGCCATTTCGCTGGATCTGATCGTGGTGCTGCTGGCCGGGGTCGCCCTGCTGACGCCGATCTTCGCGCGCGACATCCTGCACGTCGGGCCGCAGGGCTTCGGGCTGTTGCGGGCCTCGTTCGGGGCGGGGGCGCTGCTGGTGGCCCTGTATCTGAGCCGGTTCCCGATCGTGAAACACGCCGGCAAATGGATGTTCGTCTCGGTCGCCGTGTTCGGCGTCTGCACCCTGACCTTCGGCCTGTCGACCAGCGTCTGGCTGTCCGGTGCGGTGCTGTTCCTGGGCGGGGCGGCGGACATGATCAGCGTCAATATCCGCCAGACCCTGATCCAGCTGTCGACGCCCGATCACATGCGCGGGCGGGTCAGTTCGGTATCCATGCTGTTCATCGGCGCCTCCAACGAACTGGGCGAGGCCTATTCGGGTGTGGCGGTGCGCTTCCTCGGGCCCATCGGCGCGGCGGTGTACGGCGGGATCGGGGCCCTGGCCGCGACCGGCCTGTGGGCGCGGTGGTTCCCGGACCTGCGGAAGGCGGATCGGCTGGAGTAGGTGGCTAGTGGCTGGTGAGTGGTGGCTGGCTGCCGCTGGAGTGATGGCGCTGTCCGCGCCGCCCTTCCACCACCCGTAGGTCAGCGATCACCAGTCACCAGCCACCAGCCACCAACTCACCCCCACGGCCGGAAATGTTTCGACAGCTTCAGCCCCTGCCGCTGGTAGTGGCTGCCGCCCTCGCCATAGAGGCGCGAGGGGCGTTCCGTGAGGGGCTCATAGACCAGTCGGGCGACGATCTGGCCGTGCTCCAGCAGGAAGGGGGTGTCGTGGGTGCGGACCTCCAGCACGCCCTTGGAGCCGGCGCCATGCGCCTCGTCCGTGCCGAAGCCGGGATCGAAGAAGCCGGCATAATGGACGCGGAACTCGCCGACCGACGGATCGATCGGGGTCATCTCGGCGGCCTGGTCGACCGGGATCTCGACGTCGTCGGACGAAGCCAGGATGTAGAATTCGCCGGGGTCCAGCAGCAGCTCGCCACGGCGCAGGGTCAGGGGCTCCCAGAAGTCGCGCGGGTCGTGGCCGTCGATATTGTCGAGGTCGATCACGCCCGCATGGCGGCGGCCGCGGAAGCCGACCACGGCCCCGTCGCCGCCCTGAAGCTCGACGCCGACGCTGCGGGTCTCCAGCTTGGGCGGTTCGCCGGCCTTGAGACGCAGCTGGTTCAGACGGGTGCCGGGACGCACCAGGATGGGGAAGGTCTGGGGCGAGATTTCCAGGTACAGGGCGCCCTCATAGCCCTCGGCCACGTCGTCGAAACGGGCACCGCGATCGGTCAGCAGGCGGACGAAGACGTCGACCCGGCCGGTCGAGCTCTTGGGATTGGCGCGCGCGATCAGGCCTTTCGGGAGGCTCAGCCGCTCCTGCAGCCGCGCGATATAGACGCAGCCGCGCTCCAGCACGACGCCGCCGGACAGGTCGATCCGGTGCATGGAGACGTCGGCGATGCGGTCCTCGACCGTGCGCTTGCCGGGCAGGAAGGAGGCGCGCACGCGCCAGGCCTGGTCTGACAGACGCAGGTCCAGACTGGCCGGCTGGACCTGATCGGCGTCGAAGGGGGTGTCCGAGGCGATCGCGCCGCCGGCGATCAGGGCCTCGATGGACTGGCAGGGCAGGATGCCCGGGACGGGGAATTCGAAGGTCTGCATCCGTCCGGCTTACACGATTTTTCGCCGTGTCTCCCCTGTCCAGCGGTGCACGGCGGTGCTTGACGTGGGGACGGGTTGCTGGACCATGGCCGGATGCACGACACGCCCGCCTATGAAGCCGAAACCGACGGAATCCTGGTCCGCGTCCGCCCCAGCTATCTGGCGGGCCAGTCCGATCCGGAGAGCGGGCGCTGGGTCTGGGCCTATCAGGTCGAGATCGTCAACCTCAGCGCCGCCCCGGTGCAGCTGATCGCCCGGCGCTGGGAGATCACCGACGCCCTCGGTCACGTCGAGGAGGTGCGCGGGCCGGGCGTGATCGGCGAGCAACCGACGATCCAGCCCGGCGACAGCTATTCCTATGCCTCGGGTTGCCCGCTGGGCACGGCCTCGGGCTCGATGGTCGGGGGCTATTCCATGACCGACGACGCGGGCCGTTCGTTCGAGGTGGCGATCCCGGCCTTCAGTCTGGACGTGCCCGGGGACCGGCGTGTGCTGAACTGAGTGATTGGTGGCTGGCCAAAAGCGGAGCGACGGCGCGGTGTGTGCCGCCCTTCCGCCGTCAGTGAAGCAGCGATCCACTAGCCACCTGAGCCTGAGCCTCAGCGTCGCGAAGGCGGGGGTGAGGGGCTGCGTCAACCCGGAAAAGCGCAGCCCCGCCCCTGCACTCAAGGCCGCATGCGGGTGCGGCCCTGAGGCGGAGGGCGGCTCAATAGGAGCCGTTGATGACATTTCTTTGGGCGCTGACGGCGATCGCCGGCTTGAGCGCGAGAAATGAATCCTTCCGGACGCGGCGCGCAAGCAGCGAGCGATCGCGCCGCGAGCGTTAGCGCCCCTAGATGTAGCGCCGCAGCGAGCGGGCCAGATCGGTCGCCCCGCCGCGCTTCATCGCCGGCTGATAGGCGACGCGGGCGTGTTCGACGCAATAGACGCCCTCCGAGGCGCGGCGGCCGCAGAAGCTGAACTCGGTCGAGGACGGATCGCCGATCGGCCATTTGCACATATGGGCACCCAGGGTCATCACCGTGGCGGTGCCGGGCAGGTCGGGCATGGCGACCGGCAGCTGCGGCGCGGCCGGACGGGGCTGGACCGCCTCGATGCGGCGCGGGGCCGACGGGGCCTGGGTCGGCTGGGCGGCGGGCCGTGGACGCGACGGGCGGAAGGTGGCGCGGGCCGGCTGCGACGGCGCGGCCCGGCCCGACAGGCCGAGGCGGTGCACCTTGCCGATGACGGCGTTGCGGGTCACGCCGCCGCCGAGCTGTTTGGCGATCTGGCTGGCCGACTGGCCCTCAAGCCAGAGCTTCTTCAGCGCGCCGACGCGGTCTTCTGTCCAGCCTGCGGTCATAGCCAACCCTCCGGGTCTCGGATTCAATATATGGGGTCCAGACCCCCCTCCGGAGGCCTCGACCTACCACTAATCGTAAACGAGCTCTTACCAGACGCAAGATGTGCGAATCAGTCCGTCCACAGGAACCAGATGTAGGGATGGTTAACGCGGGGCAGCTTTCGCCGCCGTGTGATTGGTGGTTGGTGATGGCGGCGTCCTCGGCGCGGCCCGCTCCGCCGCACCACGGCTGGTCCAATCACCAATCACCGACCACCAATCACTTGCATCCCGCCGTCCTCCGCCGCATCTCACCCCCATGACCGATCTCCCTTCCACCCGGCCCGCCGGACTGCCGCAGCCGCGCCGCTATGACGGCATCAACTGGATCGGGGTGCAGACCCTGTACCTGCGCGAGGTGCGCCGGTTCTGGAAGGTCGGGGCACAGACCGTGGCGGCGCCGGTGGTGACGACCCTGCTCTATATGCTGGTCTTCGTGGTGGCGCTGAAAGGTGCCCGGCCCCCGCTGCACGGCACGCCGTTCGCGGAGTTCGTGGCTCCGGGGCTGATCATGATGGCGATCCTCAACAACGCCTTCGCCAATGCCAGTTCCAGCCTGATCCAGGCCAAGATCATGGGCACATCGACCGACTTCCTGACGCCGCCGCTCAGCCCGCTGGAGCTGACCATCGGCTTTTCGCTGGGTGCGGCCACGCGCGGTATCGCGGTCGGGCTGGTGACGGCGGTCTGTGTGCTGCCGTTCGCGAAGATGGGTGTGACCAACATCGCCGTCATCCTGTGGTTCGGCCTGACGGCCTCGCTGCTGATGGGGATGCTGGGCGTCTTCGCCGGTCTGTGGGCCGAGAAATTCGATCAGCTGGCGGCGGTACAGAATTTCCTGATCATGCCGATGACCTTCCTGAGCGGCACCTTCTATCTGGTCGACAACCTGCCCGAGCCGTTCGCGACCATCAGCCATTTCAACCCGATCTTCTACATGATCGACGGCTTCCGCTCGGGCTTCATCGGCCACGCCGAGGGCAGCCTGTGGGTCGGCGTCGTGATGAGCGCGGTGCTGACGCTGGCCATGTCCTGGGCCTGCTGGTCGGTGTTCAAATCGGGCTGGCGCCTGAAGAGCTGACCGACGGGCGGTGTTGACTATCCGCCCCCCTCGTCCGACAAGGCCTGACCCTTATTCCAGCGGTCCCGGCGCTCTCCAGCGGCGGGGCCGTCTCGCTTTTGGAGGCCTGCCCCGTGTCCAGTGAACATCTGATGGGTGTCTATAACCGCGCGCCGCTGGAGGTGGAGCGCGGGCAGGGCGCGCGTCTGTGGGCCACGGACGGGACCGAATACCTCGACTGCGTCATGGGCATTTCGACCAATGCCCTCGGCCACGCCCATCCGACCCTTGTCCAGACGGTCAAGGATCAGGCCGAGAAGCTCTGGCATGTCTCCAACATCTTCAAGATTCCGGGGCAGGAGGCCCTGGCCGACGCCCTGTGCGAAAAATCGTTCGCCGATGTGGTCTTCTTCACCAACTCGGGCACCGAGGCGGTCGAATGCGCGATCAAGACCGCGCGCCGGTATCATTTCGCCAACGGCCACGCCGAGCGGATCGACATCTACGGCTTCGACGGCTCGTTCCACGGCCGCACCTACGGGGCCATCAATGCGGCCGCCAACCCCAGCTACACCAACGGCTTCGGCCCGCCGATGGAAGGCTTCCACCAGCTGGTGTTCGGCGATCACGAGGCGCTCAAGGCCGCCATCGCCCATCCGAACACCGCCGCCATCATCGTTGAACCGGTGCAGGGCGAGGGCGGCTGCCGCGCCATCCCCGAGGTCTGCCTGCGTGGCTTGCGCGAGATGTGCGACGAATACGGCGTGCTGATCATCTTCGACGAGGTCCAGTGCGGCATGGGCCGGACCGGCAAGCTGTGGGCCCATGAGTGGGGCGGCATGGCACCGGACATCATGGCCATCGCCAAGGCCCTGGGCGGCGGCTTCCCCATCGGCGCCTGCCTGGCGACCAGCCACGCCGCCACGGGCATGGTCGTCGGCGTGCACGGCTCGACCTTCGGCGGCAACCCGCTGGCCATGGCCGTGGGCGGCGCCGCCTTCGCCGAGATCTCGAAGCCCGAGACCCTGGCCCACGTCAACGAGATCGCCGGCTATCTGAAGCAGCAGCTACACGGGCTGAAGGAGCGCTTCCCCGATGTGATCGTCGAGGTGCGCGGCAAGGGCCTGCTGATGGGCATGAAACTGATCCCCAATAACCGCGAATTCATGGGCTGGGCCCGCGACGAGGCGCATCTGCTGGTCGCCGGCGGCGGTGACAATCTGGTCCGCATCCTGCCGCCCCTGAACTTCACGCTGGACGAGGCGCGTGAGGCGATCGAACGCCTCGAGAAGACCTGCGAGTTTGCTCGCGGGCAGATGGCCGCGGCCTGACCGGAGACCTGAAGATGGTCCGCCACTTCCTCGACATCCATCGGCTCGAAGCCGGGGAGCTGCGCGCCATCCTCGATGACGCCCATGCCCGCAAGGCGGCCCGCAAGGGTTGGCACAAGGGTCGTGTCGACGCCGACGCCCCCGCGACGGATCGCGTGCTGGCGATGATCTTCGAGAAGAATTCGACCCGCACCCGCTTCAGCTTCGACGCCGCCATCCGCCAGCTGGGTGGAGACTCCATCATCGCCAACGCCGGCGACATGCAGCTGGGTCGCGGCGAACCGGTCGAGGACACCGCCCGGGTCCTGTCGCGCATGGTCGATGCGGTGATGATCCGCGCCAACAGCCATGAGGACGTTGAACGCTTCGCCCGCGTCTCGACCGTTCCGGTGATCAACGGCCTGACCGACCGCTCGCATCCGTGCCAGATCCTGGCCGACCTGATGACCATCGAGGAGCATCGCGGGCCGATCGCCGGCAAGACGATCGCCTGGGTCGGGGACGGCAACAATGTCTGCCACAGCTTCATGCACGCCGCGCCGAAACTGGGCTTCCACTTCAACGTGGCCTGTCCCGCCGACTATCACCCCGATCTGCACGACCTCGCCCGCGGCGGGGACCACGTGACCCTGACCAGTGATCCGCGCGAAGCGGTCGCCGGGGCCGACGTGGTCGTCACCGACACCTGGGTCTCGATGGGTGACGGCGACTATGAGGCGCGCCTCGAGGCGTTCGAGGGCTATGGCGTCGACGACCGGCTGATGGACGCCGCCGCCGGTGACGCCGTCTTCCTGCACTGCCTGCCCGCCCATCGCGGCGAGGAAGTCACCGACGCCGTGATCGACGGCCCGCGCTCGCTGGTCTGGGACGAGGCCGAGAACCGCATCCATGCCCAGAAGGCCGTGCTGGCGTGGTGTTTCGCGGGATAGGCATCAGGTGGGAGGTAACAGGCAACAGGACGTTCCGATGCCTGTTGCCTGATCCCTGTCGCCTCAGTTCAGATTGACGTCCACGACACCGCCCGCGTCCGGGAGCGTCTTGGTGATGTTGGCCTTGGCGACCTCGTAGAAGAATTTGAAGACGCCGCCTTCGCTGACCCAGATGCGGCCGTCGTCGCCGTCGAAGCGCAGCAGGGTCAGGTGCGGGTCGTCCTTGCCCTCGGGGTACCAGGCGGCGAGGATCGGGTTCCAGTATTTGTCGATCAGTTCGGGGTTCCGCGGCGCGATCGAAAGCTCGCCGTGAATGCAGGCCCAGACGGTCTGGTCCTTCGAGCCGTAGTGGAACATGGCACTCTGGCCAGAACCGACGCCGGCGTCCCTGGCCAGGTCGGTGTCGTCGCGGGTGAAGAACCAGATCGTCGCGGTTTCCGCCTCGCGGAAGGCCGTCATCGGCTGGGCGTGATAGCCGGGCTGGTCGAGGCCGAGCAGGCCGGTGCTGGACTTCTTGAGGTGGTCCCAGAATTCCTTCTCGGCGTCGGCGGCGGTCAGGGTCTTGTCGGCCATGGGGCGGTCTCCTTGATCGGGGGGTCGATCAGGAATGGCCGGAACGGACCCCGGTTCCCGGCAGGCGCCATTCGGCCGCAGCCGTTGCCCGGTGCCTCAGTACGGCCTTTGCGGGACACCCAGCAGGGTCCCGAGGTGGATCAGCAGGATGAAGATCGCCGTCCCGGCCAGCAGCATGATCAGCCGCCAGGGGATCATCCGCACCCCGCGCCGCGGATCCCACGGTCGTGCGCCTCGCCAGCCCGCGAAAATGGCGAGGGCGAGGGCCGCGCCGATCAGGGCCAGGGTGAGCGTCATGTCCATGGCCGCGAGGTGGCCTGCCGGACCCTCCGACGCAAGGGCCGAATCCTTGCCAGGAGGTTAATCTTCACTCCGCGTTAACCCTGTCGGCCCGAGATATTCGTCGGGCATGGGCGCTGTCCACAGGAAGCTGGGGGTACCGCTACATCTTGCGGTTAACCACGCGTTTACACGCATCATCTTGGCGTCTAGCGTTCTTAGATCAGGTCGGGAGGCGAATCAGTGAGCGCAGCCGCGCCGTGGAGCGTGAAGGGCATCGAGCCCAAGGCGCGCGAGATCGCCAAGGACCTCGCCCGTCGCTCCGGCATGACGCTGGGCGAGTGGCTGAACACGATCATCATGGAAGACGGCGACGACGACGAGGGCATTGTCCCTCTGTCGCGCCGACCGCACGCCGCCGACAGTTATGAACGCCGCGGCCGCAGTCGCCGGGTGGACGACGCCTACGGCGGTGCCGACAACCAGCTGGACCGTCTGGGGGCCTCGATCGACGCGATCGCCGCCCGTCTGGAAGCCGCCGAGCGCCGCTCGACCATCGCCATCCAGGGTGTGGACCAGGCTGTCTCGGGGCTGGTGCGCCGGCTCGACAGTCAGGATGAGAGCGACAAGACCCACGGCCGCCGCATTGACGACATCGCCGAGGAGCTGCGCGAGGGCCATCGCCGTCTCCGCCGCTTCGAGCAGGAGGTCGGGCCCCAGACGGCCGAGACCTTCGGCAAGGTCGAGACCACCATGGGGGCCCTCGCCGGGCGCCTCTACGACATCGAGGAGCGGCAGCGCTCGGGCGTCAACGAACTGCGCCAGCGCATGGACGCCGTCGAAAAGGCCGCCGGCCCCGGCGTCGGCGCGGACCTGCTGGCCCAGGTCGGCCAGCGACTGGATCAGGCCCAGACCCGCACCACCGAGGCCCTGCGCGGGCTGGAGCGCTCGTTCGCCGGTCTGGACCAGCGCCTGCGCGCCACCGAAGGCCGGGTCGAGCCCGAGAGCGCCCGTGAGGCGGCCCGCTTCGAAAAGCTGGCCGAGACCCTGAGCCGTCAGGTCGAGGGCAACCGCGCCGAGATGATGCGGCGGCTCGACACCGCCGAGACCGAAGGCCGGATGGACCGCATCGAGCGCGCCGTCCTGTCCATCGGCGACCAGGTCAAGTCGTCCGAGGAGCGGTCGGCCAAGGCCGTCGAGGCCATGGGCCGCGAAGTGCTGCGCATCGCCCAGAACCTGAATGGCCGGGTCCAGTCGATCGAGACCGCGGCACCGCTCCAGCTCGAGCAGCTCAGCCAGGCGCTGGGCCGCAAGGTCGAGGGCGACATGGGCCGCCTGGCCCAGGGGCTGGACCAGCGGCTGACGGCTGCGGATGATCGTCACGCCCTGGCGCTGGAAAAACTGGGCGGCGAGATCACCCGTATTTCCGACCGTCTGAGCGAACGCATCGCCCAGTCCGAGCGCCGCTCGCAGCAGGCGCTGGAAGACATCGGCCGGCGGCTGGCTGACAGTTCCAGCAAGATCGAACAGGGCTATGACCGCGCGTCCGGCGAACTGGCCGAGCGGATGCGGCTGTCCGAAGAACGCACTGCGGCCCTGATCGCCGAGGCCCGCGGCAATATCGAGCGCCGGGCCGAGCCTGCCCGGGCGGCGGCTGCGGCGGTGGTCGAGCCCGACTGGCGCGCGGCAGCCTTCCCGGATGCGGCCTTCCCGGACGCCGACGTCCAGGGACCGGAATCCCCGGCGGGTGCCTTCTCCGGCGTGACGTTTGACGATCCGGTCTATGCCGAGCAGCAGGCCTGGTCCGCGGATCTGGCCCCGCCCGAGCTCGCGCCTGAACCGGAACCGGTCACGCCCCGTGAAGAGGTGCTGAGCGCCGACGCCATCTTTGATGCTGTCATGCGGGGTCCGCGGACCGAGTCTGACCCGCCCGTGATGCCGTTCGGAAGTCGCCCGGCCGATCCCGTCGCTGTTGAGGAACCGTCGTTCGCGCCCGTCGTCGAGAGGACAGCGCCGCCGACGACCGAGTCCGTGTCTTTTGCGTTCGGCCAGAATTTCGGCGGGGCCGACGTCTCGGACGCACTGGAGGCCACGGCCCCGACGGCGTTCGACTCCGAGCCTGACGACTTCGCCGGCGAGACCGATTTCGTGAACCCGCGCGCCCTGCGCGCCGCGGCGGCCCAGGGCCGCGCCTCGTCCACCCGTCTTGCGATCGACGCCGCCCGCGCCGCCATGGCGTCGCCGGAAGCCGCCGAGCCGCCTGCCCGGACCGGTTTCGGCCTCAAGCGCGGCGGCAAGTCGAAGCTGCAGGAGCGGCTGGACAAGCAGGCGTCGCGCGGCGGCAGCACGGTGCGCAAGGCCCTGGGTGCGTCGGCCATCGCCGTTCTGCTGACGGGGGGTGGTGCCTATGCGACAGGCCAGCTGACCGGGTCGGGCCTGAACATTCCCGGACTGAACCTGCCCGGCCTGTCGGGCCAGCCCGAGGTCCAGCCTGTTGCGGCCCTGGCCGTGCTGCCCGCGGCGGCCACACCGGAGGATCTGGACCGGGGCGCGGACCTCTACCAGCAGGCGGTCGAGCTTCTGGACGCAGACGCGGCCAGCGGCGTCGATACGCTCAAACGCGCCGCCGCGACCGGCTACACCCCGGCCCAGCTGCATCTGGCCAGCCTCTATCAGGACGGATCCAGGGGCGTGCCGGTCAATCTGCGCGAAGCCCGGGTCTGGGCCCGCCGCGCGGCTGACGGCGGCGACGCCAAGGGCATGCACGCCTATGGCATGTATCTGTTCGAGGGTACCGGCGGGGCCCAGGATCATGCCGAGGCGCTGGTGTGGCTGAAGAAGGCGGCGGAACGTGGCCTGGTCGACAGCCAGTTCAACGTGGCCAAACTTTACGAAACCGGGGACGAGGCGATCGAGGCCGATCCGGCCCAGGCCTACAAATGGTACCTGATCGCGGCGCGTGCCGGCGACGGCGACGCCCGGTCGGCCGCAGAACGCCTGGCCAAGACCCTTCCTGCCGCGACCCGGACCCAGGTCCGCGCCGAGGTCGACAAATTCCAGGTCGAGCCACTCGCCTGACACGAGACCGCTACGCTTTTCTGACGCATCGGGTGGCGGGGACCGCTCGCGGCGTCTAGGACACCAAGACTTCCGTTGTCGCCTGACCGGCGCCTAGCTTCAGTTCCAGCCGAAGGCGCGTCCTTTGGATATCTATCTGCCGATCGCCGAGGTTTCGGTGAACTGGCCGTTCCTGGTTTTGCTGGGCGCGACGGTCGGATTCGTGTCCGGTCTGTTCGGGATCGGCGGTGGCTTCCTGATGGCCCCGATCCTGATCTTCCTCGGGATCCCGCCGGCGGTGGCGGTCGCCAGCCAGGCCAGCCACGTCGTGGCCTCCTCGACCTCGGGCGTGATCAGCTACACCAGCCAGAAGGCCGTCGACTACAAGATCGGCTCGCTCATGGCCGCGGGCGGGGTGCTGGGTGCGCTGCTGGGCGTCGAGCTGTTCCGCTATCTGCGCCTGCTCGGCCAGGCCGACCTCGCGGTGGCCCTGTCCTATCTGCTGTTCCTCGGCACGATCGGCACCCTGATGCTCTACGAGAGCCTGGGCCAGATCCTGCGTCGGGTGCGCGGCGAAGTGGCTCCGCACAAGGAACGCCGCCGGCCGCTGTGGCTCTATGGCCTGCCGCTGAAGATGCGGTTCCCGCGCTCGGGTCTCTACATCAGCGCCATTCCGCCCTTCGGTCTGGGCGCGTTCGTCGGGGTGATGTCGGCGATCATGGGGGTGGGCGGCGGCTTCATCCTGGTGCCGGTGATGCTGTATGTGCTGCGCATGCGGGCCGGGGTGGTGGTGGGCACCAGCCTGTTCCAGATCATCATCGTCACCGCCATGACGACCATCCTTCAGGCCGGCCGCAACCAGACCGTCGACATCGTCCTGTCGACCCTGCTGCTGCTGGGCGGTGTCGTCGGGGCCCAGTTCGGGGCGCGGCTGTCGGGGCGGTTCCGGGCCGAGGAGCTGCGCGCGCTGCTGGCGCTGATCGTGCTGGCGGTCGGCATCTATATGGGGCTGGAGCTGTTCGTGCGGCCCTCCGACCTGTTCGCCTTCGCCCCCGGCATAGCGCAGTGAGGGTCGCCCGATGATCGCCCTGCCGCCGCCCCCTCCGGCCATTTCGGCCCCCGCGCCCGAGCGCTCGACCAGCACGACGGACCAGGTGCGCGTCGCCGCCGCCATGACCGACGCGCGCGTGATGGTGGATTCCAGTTTCCGGGGCGCGTCCATCGTCCTCTATGGCGCGGTCTTCAATCCCAGCAGTGTCCCGGCTGATGTGGTCGTGGTCGTGCGCGGACCGGACGGGCCGGTGCGTCTGGTCAAGAAGACGCGCAACACGGGCGTCTGGCTGAACAGCCGGCCGGTGCTGTTCGAGGGCGCGCCGGGCTTCTACATGACGGCCTCGACCCGGCCCCTGTCCGACATCGCCGACTTCGGCCAGTTGCGCCGGCTGGGCGTCGGCGTCGATCACCTGCGGATCAATGCCCCCGACGAAAGCCGCACCGTCACCCGCTACGGCGTGCGCGACGTGGTCGTCAGCCGGCTGGGCGAGGACTATCTCGACTACCGCCGCGCCGTGATCCGGCTGCGCGAGGCGGCCGCCCTGTACAACACCGACCCCGAGGGGGTGGAGTTCGTCGATCGCGGCCTGTTCCGGGCCGAGGTCAAACTGCCCGCCGTCGCCCCGACCGGCCAGTATTTCGCCGAGGTCTGGCTGTTCCAGGACGGGGAGCCGGTGTCGGTCAGCAATCTGACCCTGACGGTCGAAAAGGTCGGGTTCGAGCGCGACGTCTTCGAGTTCGCCCACCGCCGTCCGTGGACCTATGGCCTGCTGTCCGTGCTGCTGGCCGCGTTCACCGGCTGGGCGGCGAGCCGGGTGTTCCGGCGGCAGTAATCACCCCGCCGCGAACTCGCTCAGCGCGTCGATCACGGCGCGGTTCTGGTCGTCGGTCCCCACGGTGATGCGCAGGCAGTCGGGCAGGCCGTAGCCACCGACCGGGCGGACGATGATGCCCTTTGTATTCAGATAGTCGTTGGCGACGGTCGCCTGGGCGGCGTCGCTGAACCGAACCAGCACGAAATTGCCTGCCGACGGGAAGACGTCGAAGCCGAAACCGCGGATGGCCTGGGTCAGGCGCGGACGCCAGGTCTCGACCAGATCGCGGGATGCCTTCTGATGGGCCTCGTCGCCCAGGGCGGCGACGGCGGCCTCGATCCCCGGGATCGAGACGTTGAACGGCAGGCGGATGCGGTCGACCGCCTCGGCCACCTTGAGCGGGGCATAGCCGAAGCCGATGCGCAGGCCGCCGAGGCCATGAAGCTTGGAGAAGGTCCGGGTGACGACGATGTTGGCGGCGTCGCGGGCGAGGGGGAAGCTGGTCTCCCAGTCCGGCTCGGCGACGAATTCGGCATAGGCCTCGTCGATGACCAGCAGGACGTCGGGCGACAGGCCCTCGTGCAGGGCCCGGATTTCGGCGGCGGTGTTGTAGCTGCCGGTCGGGTTGGACGGGCTCGAGACATAGACGATGCGGGTGCGGTCATCGACCTCGGCCAGGATGGCTTCGGGCGTCAGGCGGAAGTCGGGTTCGGCGGCCAGTTTGACCGAGGCCTGGTTGGCCAGGGCGCTGATGCGGTAGGCGAGGAAGCCGTATTTGCCGCTGACGATATTGTCGCCTGGCGTCAGATAGGTCTGGTTCAGCAGGGCGAACACCTCGTCCGAGCCATTGCCGAAGATCAGACGCTCGGGCTCCAGTCCATGGTGTTCGGCCACCGCGTCGCGCAGCTTCGTCGCCCGGCCGTCGGGGTACATGTGGATGTTGGCCACCGAGGCCTCATAGGCCGCGCGGGCCTTTGCGCCGGCACCCAGGGCGTTCTCGTTCGACGACAGCTTCATCGGCGTGGCCACGCCCTCGATGCGCGACTTGCCGCCGACATAGGGGGCGATGTCGAGGATGCCGGGCTTGGGGGCGGGGGCGTTGTGCGTCGCGTCGGTCATGAGGGCTTTCAGAATACGGGCGCGGCGCCGATCACGCCGCTGAGGCCGCCGGGTGCCGATGAAAGCCGCCCGTCCTCGGCCTGCACATAGCCCGCCAGCATGAACAGCTTCAAGCCGCCCGCCGCCATCAACGGGCTGGCGATCAGGCCGGCGGCGGCCAGGGCCTCGACGATGGTGGCACCCGGGGCGGCGCTGTCGGTGGTCCAGAAGGTCCGGTCGTCGCCCGTCGGGCCGGGTTGGGCCTGCTGCACCAGCAGGGCGCGCGGCAGGCCGTGACGGTCGTCCGGCAGGGCCCCCACGACCCTCAGGGCGGGCTCGGCCAGCAGTCGGCCCCACCATCCGGACGACGGCGACAGGTCCATCAGGGCGCGGGCCCCGTCACGGACGACGGCCAGCGCCTGATCGGGGTCGGCGGCGGTGCGGGCGGTCAGGCCGTGACGGTCGGCGGCGAGGGTCTGGCTGGCCGAGCCCCATACCACCAGCGGCGCGCCCGTGGCCGCATCGATCCGCCCCAGCACCGCGCGCAGGGCCGAGACTTCGGCGGGGAGCAGGCCGTTCAGGCTCTGTCGCAGGGCGATGGCGTCGGCGTCGGCGGAGGGTCGAGGGCCCGCCGCCAGCCGGGCGCGGACGGCGTCGGCGATCGCCCGGTCGAGGCCCAGCCGTTCGGCATCGGCCTCGGGTTCGATCAACGGCCGCGCCGGCATCAGAACAGTTTCGGCGCCGGGGCCAGGGCGAACGGCCCCAGCCAGGTGCGCCCGTCCCGGAACTGGATGACCAGATCGACGCCCCGATCGCCGGAAGCGGCTGTGGCCGCGGCGGCTCCGGTGGCTCCCAAACGGTTGACCGACCCCGAGCGTGAGCCGGCCAGACCGGAGATCGCGGCCATCGGCCGTTCGGCCTTCAGGGCGACATCACCCCGTAGCCGCCCATCGGCGTCCGCGGACAGGACCGTGCTTTCGATATGGGCGCGGCTTTCGCCGGCTTCCAGCTGGCCCTTGATGGCGATGAAGCGGCCGCCCGAGGCCGTCCAGGCGGAGAAGACCCCGGCGCTGTCCATGCCGCTGAGTTTGCTGGCGTTGACGACGGTGCCTTCGATCCGGGCCGTCAGACGGCCCTGTCGCGTCGCCCCCTCGACCGGGCCGCCGGGGCGGCCGCGTGCATCGACCAGTTCGAAGGCCACGTCCATCTCGTCGGTGGAGGCGCGGCCGTTGGTCAGGTGCGGTCGGACATTGAGCAGGATCCGCCCGGCCGACGCGATGGGGAAGGGTTGTGCGTCGCTGTGGGCGGTAAAGGTCGGGCGGATCATCTCGACCCGCAGATCGGGGAAGCGTTCGCGCAGATGACTGACGCTGAGACGCAGGCCATCCCCGGCGATGCCGACCTTGCCCTTGTCGGCGCGGGTCAGGGTCAGGCCGTCGGGCGCGATGACCACCCATTTGTCGGGATTGTAGGCATTGGCCTCAGCGACCAGTTCCGGGGCCGCGATCCCGTGGCCGGAGGGGGCCATGATGTCGGCATGCGGCAGCGACACCCGCGCCCGGAAAGGCCAGCCGGTGATCGTCCGCGAGGCCGAACTGATGCGCCAGCCGTCCTGGCGCATGGCCACGATCTGCGCGTCCAGTCGGGCCTCGATCTGGTGCGTCAGATAGAACCACCAGCCCGTCCAGGCCGCCAGCAGGAGGCCGACGATGATGAAGGGCGTGGCCAGGCTGCGGCGGGAATGGCGGGTCGGTGTGGGGTGTGGATCGGTCATCAGGGCTCCGTCTAGTCTGCCTTGAGGAACGCGCCAACCTGTTCGACGGCCTCAGCCAGTCCCATGCGCTGGACCTCGGTGCCGGGCGGCAGGCTGGCGAACAGACGCGTCGGGGCTGCGGCGTCGAGCATGACGAAGACCCCCTTGTCGTCGGCGCGGCGGATCAGCCGGCCAAAGGCCTGGGCCATCTTCGCACGGGCGAGGGCGTCGTCGAAATTGCGGCCGCCCGCCCCCTCGCCGCCGAAGCGAAGACGGCGTGCCTTGTGCAGCAGGTCGGGCCGGGGCCAGGGCACGCGGTCGAAGGCGAGGATGCGCAGGGACCGCCCCGGTACGTCGACGCCGTCCCGCACCGCATCGGTGCCCAGCAGGCAGCTGTCCTGTTCGGCGCGGAAGACGTCGACCAGCGCCCCCACCTCGAGCGGATCGACGTGCTGGGCGTAGAGGGGGAGGCCCGCCTTGGCCAGATCCGGCCCCAGCCGCTCATAGACCGCCTTCAGCCGGCGGATGGCGGTGAACAGGCCGAGGCCGCCGCCGCCCGCCGCCAGGAACAGTTCGCGCATGGCCGCCGCGGTCTGGCGGGTGTCGTCCTTGATCAGGTCGTTGACGACGATGACCCGGCTGTTGGTCGCATAGTCGAACGGGCTTTCGACCTTCAGCGTCCGGGCCGGCTCGATCAGCCGCGCCGAGCCGGTGCGTAGCCGGGCCATGTCGAAGGGGTCGTCGGCATTGGGATCGGACAGGGTGGCCGAGGTCACCAGCACGCCGTGGGCCGGCATGATGACCGCGGCCTCCAGCGGCACCGTCGGGTCGATCCAGTGGCGGCGCAGGGCCACATCCATGATGCGGCCGAAGGCGGCCTCGGCCGACAGCCAGTCGAGGAAGTCGGGGTCGGGCTCGTCCGACGACACCTCGAGCGCCGCCAGCATGGAGCGCCAGCCGGGCAGGGTCATGCGGGCCCTGCGGTCGAGGCCGCGCAGGGCCCCCTCGATCCGCGCGCGCGACGCGCCGTCCAGATCCGATGCCTCGTCATCGAGAATGTCTTCCAGATGGCGGGACAGGGCCAGCAACGGGGCCTCGACCGCAGCCAGGGCCTGGGCGGCCTCGCGGGCGGCCTCCAGCACCGGTTCGGTGACGGGACGTAGCGAGCATTCCATGCCGAACTCGATGCCGCTGCCGGACGCGTTCTCGCTGGTCCGGGCCCGCAGTTGCTCCAGGGCGGCCAGCAGGAAGCGTTCGATCGGCCCGACCGGATTGACCTCGCCCGAAGCCGGGGCGATGCGGCCCGACACGCCCTCGCCCGGCAGCTGGGCGGCGGCGCGGACGGCGTCCTGCAGCGCCTTGGTCGCCGCCTCGTTGTCGGCGCACAGGTCGCCGAGCCGCTGTTCCAGACCCCGTCCGCGCCGGCCGCGCCCCTCGGGCCCGCGCAGCCAGCGGCGCAGTTCGGCGGCCTCCTGTCCCGACAGGCAGGCGGAGAAGGCGCTGTCGGCGGCGTCGAACAGATGGTGGCCCTCGTCGAAGACGATGCGTTTCAGCGCCGCCGTCTCGCCGTCCTGTTTCAGCCCGCGTGCCGAGCGGGCCCCGTCGAAGGCGGCCTGGGTCATGACCAGCGCGTGGTTGGCCACGACCAGATCGGCCCGGCGGCTGGCGCGGATGGTCTTCTCGACGAAACAGCTGCGGTAGTGGGGG
Organism: Caulobacteraceae bacterium; assembly: GCA_965284375.1. Classification (GTDB taxonomy): domain Bacteria; phylum Pseudomonadota; class Alphaproteobacteria; order Caulobacterales; family Caulobacteraceae; genus Brevundimonas. The sequence continues at coordinate 2,359,686 of OZ260074.1, read as the reverse complement.
CAGGCGGCGTGGACGCACTCGCCGCGCCGGTCGACCAGATTGGCGGCGCTGGCCTGATGACTCGGCCCGGTGGCGAACAGGCCCGGCAGCCAGCCGGGATAGTCGCCGCCGGTCATGTCGCCATCGCGGCTGTGCATGGCCCAGCGGCTGGCCAGGGCCATGCCGATCAGGTCGCCGTTCCCCAGCTGGGCCGCCTGAACCATGTCCTGCAGGTTCAGCAGGCAGAGGTAGTTTTCGCGCCCCTTGCGAACGACGGTCTTCTTCTTGCGCTCGACCGGATCGGGCCACAGGGCCGCGCTCTCGCGGTCGATCTGGCGCTGAAGGGCGCGGGTGTAGGTCGAGACCCAGGCCGCGCCCTGATTGCGCTCGGCCCACAGGCTGGCGGGGGCGAGATAGCCCAGGGTCTTGCCCGTGCCCGTCCCGGCCTCGGCCAGCAGGACACGCGGCCGGCCCTCCTCGTTGCGCGGCGAAAAGGCATAGGCGGCCTCGGCGGCATAGTCGGACTGGGTCGGGCGGGTCTCGTCGAGGCCCGAGGCCTGCAGCAGTTTTTCGAGCCGGATGCGGGCGGACTCGCTGTCGACCGGGGCCGAGCCCGCTTCGCCCCGGGGCGCCTCATCCTCCCATTCCGGCAGGCGGGACCAGGCGTCCAGCCCACTGCCGCGATGCTGGCGCTCGCGGATCGGCATATGCTGCAAGGCCCCCGACACCCGCCACGCCCAGGACCAGCCGGCGCGGCCCAGGGTTTCGGCGACGGTGAAGGCGTCCTCACGGTTCGGATAGGCCGGGTCGGCCAGTTCCTTCAGCAGGCCTGAGGCAGCGTCCATCAGCGCCTGTGCCTGCGCCTCGGCCCCCCTGGGCTCGCTCATGCCCATGGCCAGGGCCAGCCCACTGGGCGAGGGGGCGCAGAAGCGGGCGGGGCGCACAAAGGCGAACAGCTCCAGCACGTCGAGCATCTCGGCGGACCGGGGCGGCGGGGCGATTCCGAGGCGGCGCGCGGTCAGGCTGGCGTGGGCGACCATGACGGGGGCAGTGGTAAACGCCCCTTCGGCCGCGCCGCGTCCGATCCGGCGCGGCCCGTCGGCGTCGCAGATCGCGCCGGAGCCGGGCGGAATGGCGAGCGCCGGCGGCAGGACCAGCCATGGCTCGGTCCCGGTCAGGGCCGAGGGGGAGGTGAGGGAGTCGACGGTCACCTTCTCTAGATAGCCGTTCGGGGCGTGAAACGGAACGGGAACATGCTATAGCCGCGAGGTGACGTCGCCGCCCGCTCCCGCAACGCTTTCGCCCCTCTTCGCCGACTGGTTCGCGCGGCGCGGCTGGTCGCCCCGCAGGCACCAGCTCGAGATGATCGCGGCGGCCGAAGCAGGGTCGCATGCCCTGCTGGTCGCGCCGACAGGCGGGGGCAAGACGCTGGCGGGGTTCCTGCCGTCGCTGGTTGAGCTGGCCGAGCGGGGGCCGCGCCCGGAATTCGGGCCGGGTTCGGGCGTGCATACCCTCTATCTGTCGCCGCTCAAGGCGCTGACCACCGACGTCGAGCGCAATCTGATGACGCCGATCCGCGAGATCGGGCTGAACATCCATGTCGAGAGCCGCACCGGCGACACCAAACAGTCCAAGAAGCAGCGCCAGCGCGAATTTCCGCCCGACATCCTTTTGACCACCCCCGAACAACTGGCCCTGTTCTGTGCCTGGGACGGGGCGCGGAGCTATTTCGCCGATCTGAAATGCGTCGTGCTGGACGAGGTCCATGCGATCTGGAGCGGCAAGCGGGGGGATCTGCTGTCGCTCGGGCTGGGCCGGCTGCAATCGTTTGCGCCGGGGATGCGACGGGTGGCGTTGAGCGCCACGGTGGACGATCCGGAGATGATCGCCTCATGGTTATCTCCTTCCCCCATTTCGGGGGAAGGTGGGCCTCGAAGCGGCTCGGATGGGGGCTCGGTCCGCGACACGATCTGCGAAGTTGGCAGTGCAGCTGGCAGCCCCCATCCGTCTCGCTCCGCGAGCCACCTTCCCCCGCAAGGGGGGAAGGGCGATGTGGTGATCGTCCGCGGCGACCCCGGCGCGCCGCCGGTGGTGGACGTCCTGGTCAGCGAGGGCCGGGTGCCGTGGGCGGGCCACACCGGCCAGCATGCCATCCCCGAGGTCTATGAGGTGATCAAGGGTGCGGGGATGTCGCTGATCTTCGTCAACACCCGCTGGCAGGCCGAGTTCGTCTTCCAGCAGCTCTGGGCCATCAACGACGACAGTCTGCCGATCGGCCTGCACCACGGCTCGCTGGCGGCCGAGCAGCGGCGCAAGGTCGAGGCGGCGATGGCGCGGGGCGATCTGCGCGCCGTGGTCTGTACCTCGACGCTCGACCTCGGCATCGACTGGGGCGACGTCGATCTGGTGATCCAGATGGCCGCGCCCAAGGGGGCGTCGCGGCTGGTGCAGCGGATCGGCCGGGCCAATCACCGGCTCGACGAGCCGTCGCGCGCCCTGATGGTGCCGGCCAGCCGCTTCGAGATGCTCGAGTGCCAGGCCGCGCGCGAGGCCGTGGCCGAGAACGCCTTCGACTGGGAGCCGGTGCATACGGGCACGCTGGACACCCTGGCCCAGCACGTCATGGGCTGTGCCTGTTCCGAGCCGTTCGCGATGCCGGAGCTCTATGACGAGATCACCGGCTGCGGCCCCTATCGCGACCTGACGTACGAACAGTTCGAGGCGGTGGTCGATCTGGTGGCGACCGGCGGCTATGCCCTGCGCACCTATGAGCGGTTCGCGCGGATCGTCCGCACCCAGGACGGCCGCTGGACGGTGCGCAATGCCCAGACGGCCCAGCGGCACCGGATGAATGTCGGGGCCATCGTGGCGGCGGCGACCCTCAATGTGCGGGTCGCCTCAAGACGCGGTGGGGCGTCGAAACAGCTGATCGGCGGCCGCAAGGTCGGCGAGGCCGAGGAGAGCTATTTCGAACAGATGACGCCCGGCGACACCTTCATCTTCGCCGGTCAGGTCTGGGCCTTCCAGGGCATCAACGGCATGGACGCCCTGGTGACGCATGCCCAGGACAAGGACCCGAAGATCCCGTCCTGGGGTGGCAACAAATTCCCCATGTCGACCTCCCTGGCCGTCCGGGTGCGGGCGCTGATCCAGGACCGCGACCACTGGCGGGTGCTGCCGCCCGATGTGCAGGAGTGGCTGGAGCTGCAGGCGGCGCGGTCGGTCATCCCGGACGCGCAGACCCTGCTGGTCGAGACCTTTCCGCGCGGGTCCCGGCATTTCCTCATCGCCTATCCGTTCGAGGGCGGGCTGGCGCATGCGACCCTGTGCATGCTGCTGACGCGGCGGCTGGACCGGCTGGGGGTCGGGCCGCTGGGCTTTGTCTGCACCGACTATTCGCTGGCCATCTGGTCGATCAAACCGATGGATGGCCTGGACCTCGACGCCCTGTTCGAGCCCGACATGCTGGGCGATGATCTGGAGAGCTGGCTGGAGGAGAGCTTCATGATGAAGCGCAGCTTCCGCAATTGCGCCCTGATCTCGGGCTTGATCGAGCGACGCCAGCCGGGGTCCGAAAAGTCAGGGCGGCAGGTGACCTTTTCAACCGACCTGATCTACGACGTGCTCCGCCGCCATCAACCCGATCACCTGCTGCTGAAGACCGCCCGCGCCGATGCGGCCGCCGGCCTGCTGGACGTCGCGCGGCTGGGCCAGTTGCTGGAGCGGATTCGCGGCCGGATTCGCCATGTCCCGCTGGAGCGACCCTCGCCCTTCTGCGTGCCGGTGCTGGTGCAGATCGGCCGCGAGCGGGTCGGCGGCGGCCAGGCGGCCGAGATGATCCTCGACGCCTCGGCCTACGGCTTCGATGAGGCCGATCTGATCGCCGAAGTCATGGCGGATGTCCCGGCCGAACGCGCAGGTGCCGAATGAACGCCGCCCTGCGCCAGACCCTTGCCCCCGCGCGCTGCGCCAGCGGCGGCTTGCGGGTGCATATCGAGGGCGAGCCCTGCGTGCTGCGCTGTTCGGGGGCGCTGTGGGTGCTGAACCACCGGACCCTGATCGCCGCCGACCTGCACCTCGAGAAGGGCTCGGCCTTCGCCGCGCGGGGCCAGATGCTGCCGCCCTATGACAGCCGGGCGACGCTGGACCGGCTGGAGGCCGAGATCGACGCCCTGTCACCGGCCGCGGTGGTCCTGCTGGGCGACAGCTTCCACGACGCCAGGTCGATCGGCCGGATGGCAGCCGACGACAAGGCCCGGCTCGACCGGCTGGCGGCGGGCCGCGACTGGATCTGGCTGGAAGGCAACCACGACATCGCCGCCCTCGCAGGAGCCATGGACGACCTGGTCGGCGAGGTGGTCGAGACGATGGCGCTGGGCTCGCTTCGACTGATCCATGAACCCCAGCCGGGCGTGCAGCCCGGCGAGATCGCGGGCCACCTGCACCCGGCGGCGCGGGTCGCCGCCCACGGCCGCGGCGTGCGGCGGCCGTGTTTTGTGACAGACGGGCGGAGGGCGGTGCTGCCCGCGTTCGGAGCGTTCACCGGCGGGCTGGATGTGCGCGACCCGGCGATAGCGGGCCTGTTCGTGGAACCGCCTATGGCTGCGGCGCTGGGACGGGACCGGGTGCATGCACTGGCGTGGGAGACGTTGCGTTAGGATCCCGGAGGAGCAGCGCGTTCGACGCCTCCTCCAGCTCCCGCTCCAGCCGCTCCATGAAATCCGCCCGTTTCAGCCCTGCGGGTATGGCCGGCAGGAACTCATAGACCACCGTCCCCGGATAGCGCCGGAAGCCGTGCGCGGGCCAGTGGACGCCGGAGTTGGTGGCCATCGGCGTGCAGGCGGTGTCGAGGTCGCGGTACAGGGCGGCAATGCCGGGCTTGTAGTCGGGCGCCGCACCGACCGGGGCGCGCGTGCCTTCGGGGAAGATCAGCATCTGTCGGCCCTCGGCGAAGCGCAGCCGCGCCTGTCTGACCATGTCCTTCAGCGCCTTGGAATGGGCCGAGCGGTCGACGGCGATCATCTTCGTCTTGACCGCGAACCAGCCGAAGAAGGGCAGGGGGGCCAGCTCCTTCTTCATGATGAAACAGTTGTCCGGCAGCAGGGCGAAGGGGGCGATGACGTCCAGCATCGACTGGTGTTTGCCGGCGATCAGGCAGGCCCCGACCGGCATATGCTCCAGACCCCGGAACTCGACCTTGACCCCGGCGATCCAGCGCAGGCCGAACAGGCAGAATTTCGCCCAGTTGCGGACCACCCACATGGCCGGGCGATAGGACATCAGCAGGGCCGGCGACAGGCCGACCGAATACAGCACCAGCGACAGATACAGCCAGGCGACGAACAGCAGGGACCGCAGGCTGGTCACGTCAGGCGGCTTTCTTGACAGGAGCGTCTGAGGCAGTTGCGTCCGGCGCCGGCCGCTCGCCGCCGATCATGGCCCGGCCGAGGGCGGCGAGGTATTTGACATACTCAAGGGTCATCCGCCGGGCTGTGACGGCGGCCTTCCACCAGCGCGAATTGTCCAGCGACGGCGTCTCGACCGCATAGGGGGTCAGGCGGATGCCCGGCGCTGCGGCGCGGATCTCGGTCAGGGCCCGCGGCATGTGATAGTCCGAGGTGACCACGATCAGGCTGTCATAGCCCTTGGCGTCAGCCCAGGCGGCGATCTCCTGGGCATTGCCTATCGTGTCCTCGGCCTCGAAGCCCAGGTCGACACAGCAGTTGAACAGGCGGTTGGAACCCGGGGTGAGGGCGCGCAGTTCCTGGCGGCGGACCTCGCGGTTGACGCCCGAGATCAGGACGCGTTCGCCCTTGTCCTGTTCCAGCAACCGGATGGCCGCGTTGACCCGCTCGGCCGACGGGCCGGTCAGGGCCACGATGGCGTCGGCCCGCTCGGGCTCGGGCGCGGGCGTATAGCCGCGTACCCGATCGGCGAAGGCGAACAGGCCGATCAGCCAGATCAGGACCAGAATCGCGATGAAAGTCAGAAACTTCATGCGCTTAACCTAGTGACGCCCTTTCAGTCGCGCCAGCGCCATGAAGCGCGCCGCCGCAAGCGCCACCGTAGCGGCCAGCAGCGGGCATGGCGAGAGCAGCAACAGGTCGCTCCACATCAGCGGCAGGGCGGGCGTCACACCCTCGGCCCCGCCGAGAAACCGCAGGCCCGCGACCAGCACCATGGCGGCCACGGCCCCGATCCCGCCGGCCGCTGCCGCGAGCAGGCCGTAGCGCGTCTGGTACAGGCCGGCGATGGCGCTGTCCGAGGCTCCGTTCAGACTCAGCGTCTCGATCACCCCGGCCTGGGCCGCCATGCCGGCGCGGGTGGCATAGGCCACCGCCGCCCCCGCCGCGCCGGCGGTCAGCCCGAAGGCCGCAAGGGCCAGGACGGTGATCAGGGCGGCCGACCGCTCCACCTCGCCGCGCCACAGGCTGTGGTCGTCGACGGTGGCGTCCAGCCCGGCCGAGGCGAGGGCGCGGCTCAGGCTGACGGCGCTGGCCGGCCCGGCCTTGTCCAGCCGCACCGTGACCAGGTGCGGAATCGGCAGATCGGGCAGGACAGCGTCCCCCAGCCAGGGGCGCAGCAGGGCTTCGGCGGTCTTGCGGTCCATGGCCTCGGCCTCGGCCACGCCGGGAACGCCGGACAGGGTTTCGGCGGCGCGGGCGGCGGCCTCGGCTCCGGTTTCGCCGACGCGCGGCCGGACCTGAACCGTGGCTTCTGACCGCAGCTGGCGCGCCCAGCCGTGGGCGGCGCGGTCGGCGGCAGCCGCGCCGACGGCCGAGAGACAGGCGAGGAAGCACAGGACGGCGATCAGCGACACCAGCCACGGCTCGCCGCCCGCGTCACGCGGCAGCAGGGCGGGGCGACGGGCGAACAGGCGGCGGATCATTCCGGCCCCCCGCTCAGACGGCCGCCTTCGAGGCGCAGCACCGTGGCACCGGAGCGTTTGGCCAGGGCCTCGTCATGGCTGGCGATCAGGACGGTCGCGCCCAGCCGGTTCAGCGACTGGAACAGTTTCAGCAGCCGCTCGCCCATCTTCGCATCGACGCTGCCGGTCGGCTCGTCGGCCAGGATCAGCTCCGGACCGGCCACCACGGCACGGGCGATGGCCAGCCGCTGTTGCTCGCCGCCGGACAGCGAGCGTGGCCGGTCGTTCATCCGGTCCCCGAGGCCGACCCAGTCCAGCATCTCCCCGACATCGGCGGCATAGTCGTCCGCGCGCCCCCCGGCGAGCCGCAGCGGCAGGGCGACGTTCTCGAAGACGGACAGGTGGTCCAGCAGGCGGAAATCCTGAAACACCACGCCGATGCGCCGCCGGAAAGCGGGCAGGTCCCGACGGGGGGCCTGGCCGGCGTCCTCACCGAACAGATGCAGGCTCCCGGCATCGGGTCTTTCCTGCAACGTCAGCAGTTTAAGGAGCGTCGACTTTCCCGCTCCGGACGCCCCGGTAAGGAAGTGGAAAGAGCCCGATGGCAAGGTGAGGTTAACGTCCCGCAGCGCGCGGTGCGCCGTCGCATAGCCGAAACCCACGCCAGACAGGCGGACGGTGTCGGTCGCGGGGGCGGATGGTGTGGCGCGGCGGGGCTGGACGGGCATCGATTTTGGGTCAGGACGCGGTTCGCACCGCGACGGGAGGGGGCGAAGAGCCTCGCAGTCAGCCGACATGATACTGACCTGCCCGTCCTGCGCCACCAGCTATTTCACCCCCGATGAGGCCATCGGGCCCGGCGGCCGCACCGTGCGCTGCAAGGACTGCAAACACACCTGGCGGGCCACGCTGGACGAGCCGCTGGAACTGTCGGTCTCATCGACGCCCGCAGAGGCCCCCAGTTTCGCGCCCCGCGAGGAGGCCGAACCCGAATCGCTCGCACAGACTCCTGCGCCGGAACTGCCCAAGGCCTTCAGGGCCCGCGCCGAACAGCAGCGACGCCTGCGCCGGGCCGCAACGCACGGCGTGGTCTGGGCGGGTATCGCCTCGGGCTTCGCCGCCCTTCTGGCCAGCGCCTGGCTGTTCCGCGTCGATGTGGTCGAGATGGCCCCGCGCGCGGCGGCCGCCTATGCCGCCGTCGGCCTGACGGTGAATCCCACGGGCCTGGATTTCGAGGCCATCACCGCCAAACCTCTGCCCAATGACCCGGGCAAGGTGCTGGTCTCGGGCGCGCTCAGGAACGTGCGAGACGATGAGCGCACCGCCCCGCCGGTGCGGGTGGCCCTGCTGGACGCCCAGGGGGCCGAGATCGGCCATGCCGTGGTGCGGATCGACGCCGCCCCGGTGCTGCCGGGCAAGGTGCAGGGCTTTGCGGCCGTGATCGCCGACCCGGGTGCCCGGGGGCAGGGTATCGGCGTCGATTTCGTGCTGGATGACCCGTCGGCGCGCCCGCAGCCGGCCCACGCCGCCCCCGTTCGATCCGACACGCGTCGCGCGGCACCACCCGCCGTCCATGAACCGGCCGCCGCGCCGCTGCACGAGGCGGAGGCCGGCCTGCGCCCAGCCCTGACGCCCGGGGCCGCGGCACCGATGAACATGTATCCGATCGACGCCGTCCCGGCGGTGGACACGCAGGGGGTCGAGGCGGTATCCGCCTCGAATGGCTGACACCCCCAAGCCCACCGTTCTTCTGCCCGAAGCCGAGGTTCAGCGCATCGTCGCAGACCTCGCGATGCAGATCGCCCCCGTGATCGATGACGAGACCGTCGCCGCCGTGCTGCTGACCGGCGGGCTGTGGTTCGCCGCCGACCTGACCCGCGCCCTGTCGCGTCTGGGCCGTAACGTCCGCTTTGACGCCCTGTGGCTGGCCTCCTACGGCGACGAACAGTCGAGCCGGGGTCGGATCGATGTCTATGCGCCCTTCCAGCGCCCGATCGCCGGCCGCCGGGTGCTGATCATCGACGATGTGTTCGACACCGGCCTGTCGCTGGCGGAAGCCGTGCGGATCACCCGGGAGAATGGGGCGTCAGAGGTGTTGACGGTGGTTTTCGCCAAGAAGCCCTGGCCTTTGCCGCGCGCGCCCGAACCGGACTTCGTCGGCTGGGAGGCACCGAACCGGTTCCTGGTGGGCTACGGGCTGGATCACGCCGGGGCCCTGCGCGGCCTGCCGGATGTCTGCGCGCTGGACTGAGAGTGACTGGTGACTGGTGGTTAGTGGTTAGTGGTTAGTGGCTAGTGGCTAGTGGCTAGTGATTACTGATCAGCGGGTCGTTTCCTTAATTCTGTGGTGACCGGGCCCGCCGCCCAATTTCCCATTCAATCCTGGCCACTAGCCACTAGCCACTAGCCACTAGCCACTAATCACTTCACAGCCACCCCGCCCGCGGCTCCCGTTCCAGCATCTCGTCATAGGTCGGCCGCGCCCGGACCACCGCCCAGCGGTCGCCGTCGACCAGAACTTCGGGGACCAGCGGCCGCGAATTGTACTCGCTGGCCAGGACCGCCCCATAGGCCCCCGCCCCCATGAAGGCGACCAGATCGCCGGCCTCAAGTGGCGGTGACAGCCGGTCGCGGGCGAAGATGTCGGTCGACTCGCAGATCGGCCCCACCAGATCATAGGCCAGGGCTTCGCCCGCGCGCGGCCGCACCGGCACCAGGTCGTGGAAGGCGTCATAGAGCGCGGGCCGCATGAGGTCGTTCATGCCCGCGTCCAGCACGGCGAAACGCCGGCCGTCGCCGCGTTCGTTGATCTGGATTACCCGGCTCAGCAGGATGCCGGCGTTGGCGGCCAGAAGCCGGCCCGGCTCGAACGTCGCCTCGACCCCCAGTCCTTCCAGCACGCGCGCGCACATGGCGGCGTAGTCGGCGATCGACGGCGTGTCCGTCTGGCCGTGATAGGGCACGCCCAGTCCGCCGCCGAGGTCGAGGCGGGTGACCGAATGGCCGTTGGCGCGCAGGGTCAGGACCATCTCGCGCAGGGTATGGAAGGCGGCCTCCATCGGTGCCAGCGACATGATCTGGCTGCCGATATGGCAGGCCAGACCGACCGGCGTCAGATACGGCGAGGCCGAGGCGCGGGCGTAGAGGTCGATCGCCTCCTCGACCGGCACACCGAACTTGTCGGTCGCGCCGCCGGTGGTGATTTTCGCATGGCCGCCGGCACCGATTTTCGGGTTGACCCGGATGGCGATGGCGGGGGCTGAACCCTTGGCCGCTGCCACCGCGATCAGCCGGTCGAGTTCCGCCCCGCTCTCGACATTGATCTGGCGGACGCCGGTATCGATGGCGAAGGCCAGTTCGGCATCGGTCTTGCCCACGCCGGAGAAGATGATCCGCTCGCCGGGAATTCCGGCCTTCAGCGCCCGACGGATTTCGCCTTCGGACACGGTGTCGGCCCCGCAGCCCAGCCGGGCCAGGGTCGCCAGCACCGACAGATTGGAGTTGGCCTTGACCGCGAAGGCGATCAGGGCGTCGCCCAAGGCACCGCGATGCGCGTCGGCCGCCGCGCGCAGCAGGCTGTAGTGCCGCGTCAGGGTCGCGGTTGAATAGACATAGGCGGGCGTGCCGACCGCCCCGGCGAGCGCTTCCAGCGGCACGCCTTCGGCATGAAGTGCGCCGTCGATGCGGTCGAAATGGTGCAAGGGCTAGCGGTTCGGCTGGGCACCCGGGCCGTTGTACGGGCTGGTTGGACCCCCGTCGATCGGCTGGGTGCTGGGCGGACGATAGACAGTGGCCGGCTCGGGCAGGGCCGGCGCGCGGCCGTCGCGCTGGCTGCGCTCCGTCTGCTTCGCCGGCGGAGCCTCGAGATCGGCCATGCGGCCGCAACCGGAAGCGGAGAGGGCGAACAGGGCGAGCACGCCCAGGCTGACGATCGATTTCATCCCAATCCCCTACGCGAGACGCGTCTTCCATTCAGCGATGCGCGCGCGAACCTGCTCCGGCGCCGTGCCCCCGAAGCTCTGGCGGCTGGCGCAGGAAGCCTCAGGGGTGAGCACCTTGTAAACCGCTTCCGTCGTGCCGGGTTCAAGTGATTGCAGTTCGGCCAGAGGAAGTTGCGACAAATCCACGCCCAGGGCTTCGGCCCGCTTCACCGCGGCGCCGGTGACATGGTGTGCCTTGCGGAACGGCAGGTTCAGCTCGCGCACCAGCCAGTCCGCCAGATCGGTGGCGGTCGAGAAGCCCGAGCCGGCGGCGGCGCGCATCCGTTCGGTGTTCGGCTGCAGGGCCGAAACCATGGCCGTCATGGCCCCCAGCGCCAGGGTCAGGGCGTCAAAGGCCTCGAACACCGGCGGCTTGTCCTCCTGCATGTCCTTGGAATAGGCCAGCGGCAGCCCCTTCATCACCGTCGACAGGGCCACCAGGGAGCCCATGATCCGGCCCGTCTTGGCCCGCACCAGCTCGGCGGCGTCCGGGTTGCGTTTCTGCGGCATGATCGACGAGCCGGTGGTCAGGTCGTCGGGCAGGGTGGCGAAACCGAACTGGGGCGTCATCCAGATGACGATCTCTTCGGCCAGACGCGACAGATGACCGGCGCAGATCGAGGCTGCGGCCAGGCTTTCCAGGGCGAAATCGCGGTCGGAGACGGCGTCCAGCGAATTGCCCATCGGCCGGTCAAAGCCCAGTTCGGACGCCGTCATGTGGCGGTCGATGGGGAAGGGCGATCCGGCCAGGGCGGCGGCACCGAGCGGGTTTTCGTTCATCCGTCGACGGGCGTCGGCGAACCGGCCCGCATCACGGCCGAACATCTCGACATAGGCCATCAGATGGTGGCCCAACGTCACCGGCTGGGCCGGCTGCAGATGGGTGAAGCCCGGCATCAGGTCGCCGGCGTGCTGTTCCGCGCGGGCCAGCAAGGCGGCTTGCAGCCCCTTCAGCTGGTCGCCGGCGCGGTCGCAGCTATCCCGGACCCACAGCCGGAAGTCGGTCGCCACCTGGTCGTTGCGGCTGCGGGCGGTGTGCAGCCGGCCTGACGGCTCGCCGATCAGCTCGGCCAGCCGCGCCTCGACGTTCATGTGGATGTCTTCGAACTGGTCGCGGAACGGAAAGGAGCCGTCGCGGATCTCGCCCTCGATGGCGTCCAGGCCGCCCAGAATGGCGTCGGCGTCGGCCTGGGTCACGATGCCGCGCGCCGCCAGCATCCGGCAATGGGCCCGCGACCCGGCCAGATCCTGGGCCCACAGCCGGCGATCCACGCCGATCGAGACATTGATCGCCTGCATGATATCGGCCGGTCGCGCCGAGAAGCGCCCGCCCCACATGTCTTGACCTTCCGCGTTCGGATCGGCTTTGGTCGGGGCGGAGGATGTTGGATCGGACATGAAGGTCTCGAAGGCGGTTCTGGGTGTTGCGGCGGGCGTGCTGCTGATCGGTGTGATCGGCGGTGCCGCGCTGCTATACGCCAAACCCGGCGGGATCGACAAAGCGCCGCCGCCCGCGGCCGCAAAAAGCGAGCTGGCCCGGTTCGCGCGCGGTTCGATCGCCGCGCTCGAGACGCCCGCCGCGCTGGAGCCGGCACCGGCCTATGTGTTCAGGACCCGCGACGGCGCCGAGGCGCGCGTGTCGGATTTCCGCGGCAAGGTGGTGGTCGTCAACGTCTGGGCCATGTGGTGCGCGCCCTGCCGCACCGAGATGCCAACGCTCGCCCGGCTGGCCGAGATCTATGCCGGTCGCGATGTGGCTGTGCTGCCGATCAACGTCGACAACGACGCCGACAAGATCGCCGATGCGCGCAGCTTCATCGATGTGCACGAACCGCTGCCGCTCTACAGCGACCCCAAATTCCAGCTGCCGTTCGAACTGCCGGGCAAGGGCAAGATGCCCCAGACTGTGTTGCTGGACCGCCAGGGCCGGATCCGGGCGTATTTCTCCGGGGAAGCCGACTGGGCCAGTCCCGAGGCCCGCGCCCTGATCGATGCGCTGCTGGCTGAGCCACGCTAGGGGCTGACCAGGTCGCGGCCGTCGCGGCCGATTTGGCTCGGCCGTGTCAGTTGCCCCGCGTGTCCGTCGCCGTTTCGGCCTTCTGATCGTCGGCCTTTTCCGCCAGCTTGTCGGTGGCCTCGTCGACTTCCTGTGCCGCTTCGCTGGCGCCGGCGGAGATGGCCGAGCCGACCTGGGCGGCCTCCTCCTTCAGTGCCGCGCCAGCTGTGTCGGCCGCCTCGCCCGTGTCGGCCGCGGCGGCATTGGCATCCGCCTGGGCGTTATCCTGCTCGGCCTGGCTGCAGGCGGCGAGGGACAGGGCGGCGAAAGCAGCGAGTGTGATGGTCTGGATGCGCATGGGAAATCCCCGTTCGGCGTTGAACCTCGGCGGTAAACGCAGGGGGGCGGATGCGGTTGCCTGGACCCGCCGGACCGGCATCCCGCCGGAGAGGCCGCCGGGGTCTTGATGGACGGGGTCCATCAAGACCTTTGTCGCCCTAGGCGGCGGCGTCACCCCAGACGGCACGCAGACGCGCCGCGCGGCCGCAGAACCGGCTGTAGCCGCCGTACCGCACCGGATTGAGCCGCGCGAAGTCCTGGTGATAGGCCTCGGCCGGCCAGAACCGTGCAGCGTCGCGCACCGGCGTCGTAAAGCGGGCGGCACCGATCCGCGCGGCGGCGGCGCGTCTCGACGCCTCGGCCGCGGGCTTCTGGGCCGCGGTGGCGAAGACGGCCGTCGCATAGGACGGGCCCTGGTCGCAGAACTGGCCGTCGGGATCCGTCGGATCGATGGTCAGCCAGAACCGGTCGACCAGTTGCCGGTAGCTGATCCGGGCCGGGTCGAAGGTGACCTGGACGGCCTCGATATGGCCGGTGCCGCCCCGGACGACCTGTTCGTAGCTCGGATTGGCGACCTGGCCGCCGGCAAAGCCGGACACGGCGGTGACGACCCCGGGCATGTGCTCGAAATTCGCTTCGGTCGACCAGAAGCATCCGCCGGCGAAGACGGCGACCTCGCGTCGGCCACTGTCCCGGGCCTGGGCCGCCGAGGCGGGCGTGACGGCCGGCGCGGAAGGCGCGCTTTCCGCGGGGGCCCCGGGTGAGCAGGCGGCGATGGCGAGCAGGATCAGGCTGGCGAGGGCGGGACGCGACATGGGACGATCTCCGGCGGGGGGCGGCGGGCAGGCCGCCGTCCAACACATACGACGCGCGGCCGTCCGAGGTTTCAAGACCCTGCAAGGCAAAACCGCCGGCCCCTTTTGGGGACCGGCGGTTCTGTTGTCTGGCCGATCGGCCTTCCGGTTTTAGCGGAAGTTGATGCCGATGGTGGCGCGACGGTTGAGGGGCTCACGGACACCGTCGGCGGTGGCGCGGGCCAGGGCGGTTTCGCCCTTGCCGTCGAGGGAGATCACGCCACCGTTGACGCCCTGTGCGACCAGCGCATCGGCGACGGTGCGCGAGCGGCGGTTGGACAGGCCGACGTTATAGGCGGCCGAACCCGAGGTGTCGGCGTGGCCGACGACCAGCACGCGGGTCGGACGGCCCGACTTGGCGTAGTTGGCAGCCTGGGTGACGACCGAGGCGGCTTCGGCCGTGAGGTCCGAGCGATCCCAGTCGAAATAGACCACGAACTCGCGCGCGGCCGGAACCTGAACCACCGGAGGCGGCGGCGGGGGCGGGGGCGGCGGGGGCGGGGGCGGCGGCGGGGGCGGCGGGGGCGGCGGGATATAGGCCGGCTCGTCGGCACCGAACGCATAGCGCAGGCCCAGGGTCAGGGTGTGGCTGTCGTCATAACGGCCCTGGTAGGGGCCGATGGCCGCCGGGGCCGACGAAACGAAGGTGTTGAACTTCATGTTCGACACCAGGTAGCGGTAGGTCAGGTCCAGGTGGGCGCGATCGCCCAGCGCCAGCGCCAGGCCGGCGATGCCTTGCGCGGCCAGTTTGGTGGAGCTGTCGTCAGCGCCGACGCCGACGGTGCGGTTGCCGCCGAAGGTGCCGAGGTAGCTGGTGTCGACGCGGTTGACGCCGGCACCCAGGCCGATGAACGGACGCAGGGCGTCATCGGCGCTGCCGAAGTCGAACAGCACGTTCATCATCAGGGCGGCGGACTTGAGATCGCCATCCGGAGCGTTGCAGGCACCCGAAGCCGGAACCACGTTGCAGACGCCGCTCGGCGTGCCGGCGGTCGGACGGATGATCGACTCGATGTCGTTCTGACGGTAGCCGCCCTCAAGCTCGACGCGCCAGTTCTGGTCGAACCGGTAGCCGAGGCGCGCGAACGCGGCCCAGTCGTCCTTGGTCGCGATGTCGAACGACGGTCCGGTCGTCGGCGAGACCGTTTCTACGTCGCCCAGCGAATGGTAACCGGCGTCAATCGCCCCATACCAGCCGTTCGGCTCGGCCGCCGCAGCGCCGGCTGACAGGGCCAAGGCCCCGACCGCGCTGGTGGCCAGAATAAAAGTTTTTACGCGCATGGGTGGATGCCCTCCGCAGCCCAAGTGAATTTGTTACGGCGATGGTAGCCGCCGCTGAGGTCTCTTAACAGCCCCGTTCGCCGAGGTCGAGATGGCCCCGCCGATAACCGGCCAGCGTGGCCATATAGCTACAAGTCGGAAAAACCCGGCAATTCAAGGCAGACGTGCGCGGGTCGTTCCGCCGCCGCCGGTCCGGCCGGTCGCCCGGTGGGCCCCGCTGCAGACGGCGCGGCTCTCTGTTCGGGCTGTCGAACCGGTATCCCGACAAGCCGGACAGGGCCTTGGGTCCGGGTTCCGGGGCGACAGGGGCTCTGCCAGCCTGCACGGTGTCAGATCACGGTCGTTGATATCGTGCGGGTCCATGCTGACCGGAACGGCGCGGCGGCGAACCGTTTCATGATGACAGCGGTCGGCCTTGGCTTTACGGACCCGCTCATCATGGACGAGACCGAACGCCAATCCGAGGACAGGGGCTGGGACACGGCGAAGACGCTCGCCGAGGCCCTGCCCTACATCCAGATCTATGACCGCAAGACGGTGGTGATCAAATACGGCGGCCACGCCATGGGCGAAAGCGCCGTGGCCAAACAGTTCGCCGCCGACGTCGTCCTGTTGAAACTGATGGGGGTCAATCCCGTCGTCGTCCACGGCGGCGGCCCGCAGATCAGCGCCATGCTGGACAAGGCGGGCGTAAGGTCCAGCTTCGTCGACGGACTGCGTGTGACCGACGCCGACACCATGCAGGTGGCCGAGATGGTCCTGTCGGGGGCCGTGAACAAGGAAATCGCCCACTGGATCACCATGGCCGGGCGTGAGGCCGACGTGCGCGGCATCGGCCTGTCCGGCAAGGATGCGGGCCTGTTGACGGTCGAGAAGACCAAGCGGACGCGGCGCGATCCCGACAGTATGATCGAGCACGAAGTCGATCTGGGCCTGGTCGGCGAGCCGACGAAGGTCGATCCCAAGCTGATCGTGCGCCTGCTCGAATCCGATGCGGACTGGGTGCCGGTGATCGCGCCCATCGGCGTGGCCGAGGACGGGCAGACGTTCAACGTCAACGCCGATACGGTGGCCGGGGCCCTGGCGGGATCACTCAAGGCCAAGCGGATGCTGCTGCTGACCGACGTCGCGGGGGTCAAGGGCGCAGACGGCCAGATCATCCGCCAGATGACCGTGGGCGAGGCCTCGAAGCTGATCGACGACGGCGTCGCCACCGGCGGCATGATCCCCAAGCTGCAGACCGCGATGGCGGCCGTGCGCGACGGGGTCGAGGCGGTGGTCATCCTCGACGGCCGTCGGCCCCATGCCATGCTGGTCGAGCTGTTCACCGAGCACGGGGCCGGCACCCTGGTGAAGGCGGAATGACCGCCGAGCCGCTGCGGGCGACCGAACCGGGCGCCGATCTGCGCCATATCCGCAGCTGGATCTTCGATCTGGACGACACCCTGTATCCGCCCGAGAGCCAGTTCATGCGGCTGATCCAGGGGCGCATCAATGACTATGTGGTCCGCACCTCCGGCCTGCCCGCGGACGAGGCGCTGGTGGTGCAGAAGGGCTATCTGAGAGACTATGGGACCTCGCTGGCCGGGTTGATGGCCCACCACCGGATCGACCCCCACGACTTCCTGGCCGAGGTGCACGACGTGCCCCTGGACGTGCTGACGCCGGACCCCGGCCTGCGCGCCGCCCTGGAGCGGCTGGACGGGCCGCGCATCGTCTTCACCAACGGTTCGACGGCCCATGCCCGCCGCGTGATCGAGCGGCTGGAGCTGGTCGATCTGTTCGACGGCCTGTTCTCGCTGGAAGACGCCGACCTGATTCCCAAGCCCGATCCGCGCACCTTCGCCCGCATGACCGAACGATTCGGGATCGCCCCGGCCTCGGCCGCCTTCTTCGAGGATACGGTGCGCAATCTTGAACCGGCCCACGCCATCGGTATGACGACCGTTCTGGTCGGCGGGCGTACCGTCGTCACTGATATGCCCTTCGTCGATCACCGGGCCGCCTCACTGGCCCCCTTTCTCGCCACCGCCCGCCTGCCTGGAGACGCCTGATGCTGGATCGCGCGCACCTTGAGACTGCCATTGAAGCCGCCTGGGAGGACCGGGCTGATCTCTCGGTCTCGACCCATGGCGACGTCCGCAAGGCGGTCGAACAGGCCCTGGCCCTGCTGGACTCGGGCGAGGCCCGGGTGGCCTCGCGCGGATCCGACGGAGTCTGGACCACGCATCAGTGGCTCAAGAAGGCGGTCCTGCTGTCGTTCCGGCTCAATCCGAACGTGCGCATGGGCGCGCCGGTCGGGGCGACCATGGGGGTCACCGATCCGAGCCCCGGCCCCTACTGGGACAAGGTTCCCGTGAAATGGGCGCACTGGACCGAGACCGATTTCGAGCGGGCCGGCTTCCGTGCCGTGCCGGGCGCCGTGGCCCGTCAGGGGGCCTTCATCGGCCGCAACGTCGTGCTCATGCCCAGCTTCGTGAACATCGGGGCCTATGTGGACGAGGGTTCGATGGTCGACGCCTGGGCCACGGTCGGCTCGTGCGCCCAGATCGGCAAGAATGTGCACCTGTCAGGCGGAGCCGGCATCGGCGGCGTGCTGGAGCCGCTGCAGGCCAATCCGACCATCATCGAGGACGGCTGTTTCATCGGTGCCCGCGCCGAGGTGGCCGAGGGCGTGATCGTGCGCGAGGGCGCGGTCCTGGCCATGGGCGTCTATCTGTCGGCCTCGACCCGGATCATCGACCGGGCCACCGGCGAGGTCTTCCGCGGCGAGGTCCCGGCGTATTCGGTGGTGGTGCCGGGTGCCGTGCCTGACCCCAAGGGCGGGCCGTCGCTCTATTGCGCCGTCATCGTCAAGAAGGTCGATGCCCAGACGCGGGCCAAGACGGGCGTGAACGAACTGCTGCGGGACTGATCAGCGGGCTGCCAGTCGCACCAGCTTGCCGTTCTGCTCGTCGGTGATGGCCCAGACCGCGCCGTCGGGACCGACCGCCACGTCGCGGACCCGCTCGCCCAGGTCGGTCAGCAGCCGCTCCTCGCCGACGACCCGGTTCCCCTCGATCACCAGCCGGGCGATGTGCTTGTCCTTCAGGATGGCCACCAGCAGATTGCCGCGCCAGCCGGGGAACATGGCGCCGTCGTAGAGCGTCATGCCGCCCGGCGCGATCGAGGGGTCCCAGTAGTAGACGGGCTGTTCGGTGCCTTCACGGGCCGTGTCGCCGGCGTTGATCGGTGCGCCGCGGTATTCAATGCCATAGGCGGCGTCCGGCCAGCCGTAGTTGAGTCCCGACCGGTCCAGATTGATCTCGTCGCCGCCGCGCGTGCCGTGCTCGACGGTCCAGACGGCGCCGTCTGTGGCAATAGCGATGCCCTGGACGTTGCGGTGACCCAGGGACCAGATCTCCGGCAGGGCCCCGGCGCGGCCGACGAAGGGATTGTCGGCGGGAACCGAGCCGTCGGCATTGATGCGGATGGTCTTGCCCATGTGCGAGCCGAGGTCCTGGGCCTGGGGCCGCATCGGCGCGTCGGAACGCTCGCCGAGGGTGATGAACAGGTGGCCCGCGCCGTCGAAGGCCAGGGACGAGCCGAAATGCTTGTCGCCGTCATAGGTCGGCAGGGCGTGGAAGAGGACCTGGGCGTTCTCGACCCGGCTTCCGTCTTCGGACAGACGGCCCCGCGCCACGGCCGTGGCGTTGCCGCCCTCGCGCGGTTCCGCATAGCTCCAGTAGATCAGCCGGTCGCGGGCAAAGGTCGGACCGACCGCGACGTCCAGCAGGCCGCCCTGGCCACGGGCATCGACGGCGGGCAGTCCCGAGATCGGCTCGCCGACCGCGCCTTGGGCGGTGATCATGCGCAAACGGCCGGGCCGTTCCGTGACCAGCCAGCGACCGTCGGGCAGCAGGGCCAGGCCCCACGGATGCTCCAGCCCGGAGGCCACGACGCTGTGGGCCATCGCTGTTTCCGTGCGCACGCCAGGCGCGCGGGTCTGACCGGCGAAGGCGGGCTGCTGGCTGGCGCCGTTGGCGGGACGGGTTTCCAGCGGTGCACCGGGGGATGCCGGGACGGTGTCCTGTCCATTGGCCCCGCAGGCGGCGAACAGGGTTGCGACGGCGACCGTGGCGGCGAGGGGGAGCAGACGCATGGGAAATCCCTTGAATGGAACAACGAACAAACGGCCCGGCCAGCCTAGCCGCTCAGGTCCTGCCTCGTCATCATCCATCGCGCCGCACCCGTCGCTTGATCGACTTGAATCCGCCGGCACCCCCCTATATACGCACGCCTCTTCCGGCGGACAGACCAGTTCCCGCCGGGACTCGAGCAATCGGGGCTGGGTAGCTCAGCTGGTTAGAGCGGTGGATTCATAACCCACAGGTCGGCGGTTCGAGCCCGCCTCCAGCCACCACTCCCCGCATCCGCGCCGGAACCGCCGGGGCCCTGTTTTCCACAGCCAAACGACCGACAGCAGTGTGTCTCCCGTGTCACCCGCGCGGGCTGTCATATCACTGTCACACGAATGTCGTCCCACTTTCCGATGGCACGCCTAGAGGGGGCGGGATTTCCATCGGCTACCGCCGGTCGCAGGGCGCACGCGCCCATCTTCATCGAGGACAGATGACAATGACGAACCGCAAACGCGTGTTCTGGGCCACCACGGCCCTCTTCAGCGGCCTTCTGGTCGCCGGTGCCGCCTCGGCCCAGTCTTCGGGCACGGTTGCGACCGAAGGCGCCACAGAACTGGACACCGTGGTCGTCACGGGTTCGCGCACGCCCGCCATCACGGGCATCATCGCCCAGACGGTCCCCAAGACCCGCTCCAGCATCGGCCAGGAGTTCATCGCGACCCAGACGTCGGGCCAGACGATCCTTCAGAGCCTGAACCTGGTCCCCGGCCTGAATTTCGTGAACAGCGATCCCTACGGCAACTCGGGCGGCAACATCCGTCTGCGCGGCTTTGACGGCAACCGCGTCTCGCTGACCTTCGACGGCATGCCGCTGAACGACACCGGCAACTATGCGGTGTTCACCAACCAGCAGCTCGACGCCGAACTGATCCAGCGCGCCTCGGTCAACCAGGGCACGACCGACGTCGACAGCCCGACCGCCTCGGCCACCGGCGGCACCATCGCCTTCCTGTCGGCGCGTCCGCTCGAGGAAGCCGGCTTCCAGGTCAATGCCTCGATCGGCGAGAACAACTACGGCCGCGTCTTCCTGCGCGGCGACACCGGCACCTTCGGCCCGTGGGACACCACCGCCTACTTCGCGGCCTCGTACACCAACTACGACAAGTTCCGTGGTCCGGGCGAGCTGGAGAAGACCCAGGTCAACGGCAAGATCTATCAGGACCTCGGCGGCAACGGGAATTTCGCCAGCCTGGCGGGTCACTTCAACCGCAACCGTAACGCGGCCTTCTTCAACAACTACACCCTGGCGAACTTCGCCTCGGGCATCGAGCCGCTCGAGAACGACATCGCCTGCTTCCGTCCCCTCGGCGTCAACGGCACGGTCCAGGACGAGAACACCCAGTCGTCGCGCATCCTGTCCGACGGCTCGGCCGCCACGGGCAACTGCACCAGCGCCATCGCTAACCGCATCAACCCCTCCGACACCGGCAACATCCGGGGCCAGTTCAGCTATGCGCTGACGGACAACCTGCGCTTCACCTTCGACCCGTCCTATCAGTACGTCCTGGCGACGGGCGGCACGACCACCAGCCTGCTGAACGAGCGTGACGACCGACTGGATCAGAGCAGCCTGAACAACAACAGCGCGACCGGCCTGTCCGCGATCACCGCGGTCCAGTGCGCCACCGCCACGTTCAACACCACCGGCCGCGACCTGAACGGCGACGGCGACACCTGCGACAACGTTCACGTCTATGCGCCGTCGCTGACCAACACGAACCGCTACGGCATCAGCTCGTCGCTGATCTGGGACCTGAACGACAGCAACCGCATCCGCGCCGCCTATTCGCTGGACTACGGCCGTCACCGCCAGACCGGTGAGGGCACGTTCATGAGCCGCAACGCCGAGCCGGCCAGCGTGTTCAGCACGACCGGTGCCGAGGATCAGGCCGTCACGGGCCGCGACGGTTCGATCTACCGCTTCCGCGACCGTCGCTCGGTCGCCGAGCTGCAGCAGTTCGCCGTCGAGTACATCGGTGACTTCTTCAACGACTCGCTGACCGTGAACATCGGCGTGCGCGCGCCGCAGTTCACCCGCGAGCTGAACCAGTACTGCTTCTCGCAGAACGGCACCTCGACGGTGCGTTGCACCACCGAAACGCCCACCTCGACCCTGGCCAACGGCAACGTCACCTTCGCCTCGACCGGTACGACCCAGTTCATCCGGCCCTACTCGGCCGAGCTGAAGTTCGACGACATCCTGCCGAACCTTGGTGCCGTCTACCGCTTCGGCGAAGGCCACAGCGTCTACGCCAGCTATGCCGAGGGCCTGTCGGTGCCGCGGACGGACAACCTGTACCAGCCGGTGCGGAACGTCACGACCAACGCGATCGACTTCTCGGCCGTGCAGCCGGAAACCACCAAGGCCTATGACCTGGGCTATCGCTTCCGCGACTCGCGCCTGATCGTCCAGGCCGCCCTGTGGTACATCGAGTTCGAGAACCGCATCGTGACCTCGCAGGACAACGATCCCGCGTCGCCGACGTTCGGCTTCTTCGTCGACCGCAACGTCGGTGCCGTGAAGCAGCAGGGCTTCGACGGTCAACTGGGCTATATCTTCTCGGAGAGCTTCGCCCTGAACCTGTCGGCCTCGTATAACGCCAGCGAGCTCCAGGACGACCTGTTCCTCGGTAACTTCAACTGCACCAACCTGAACCAGGTCGCCGGCTCGACCCCGGCCTGCCCGACGTCGCCGACCGCCCCGCTGGCGATCCCGACCTTCCTGTCGACCAAGGGCAAGACCCTGGTCGAGACCCCGGACTGGACCTTCTCGGCCCGCGGTGACTGGGACGTGACCGAGAACCTGTCGGTCGGCCTGCAAGCCAAATACGTGGGCGAGCGCTTCGCCACGGACGTCAATGACGAGGTCTCCGACTCCTACATCGTCGCGGACCTGAACGCCCGCTACGACCTGACCGACCGCTTCGGCATCCGTGGGGCCTATGTGCAGGTCAACATCAACAACCTGTTCGACGAAGAGTATCTGGGCAACATCTCGACCGGCAACAACGGCCTGGCCTCGAGGATCAGCCCGGATGCCCGCGTGCCGCTTCGGAATGGTCAAGCCCGGACCTACTCGCTCGGTTCGCCGCGCGTCGCGCAGGTCACCCTGGGCATGAAGTTCTAGTCCTTCGGACCTGACATCCAGACGAACGAGGGCGGCCTGTTCACAGGCCGCCCTTTTTCTATGGGCCGTCCGCCGGTGCCATACCGTTGAAGTTGGACCCCGCGCCCCCTATCTGGCGCGATCGGTCATTCGCCGATACGAGGCCCCATGAACCACGCTCCCATCCCCGCCGAATGGTCGCCGCACCGCGCGATGTGGGTCGGCTGGCCCAGCCATGTCGAGCTTTGGGAAGACAACCTCGAACCGGCCCAGGCCGAGGTCGAGGCCCTGGTCCGCGCCCTGGCCGGCCCGGGTCGTGAGACCGTCCGACTGATGGTCGGCAAGCCCGAGGCGCTGGACGACGCCCGGGCCCGTTTCGCCGGCGTTGCCCATGTCGAGGTCATCGACGGCCGGTTCGGGGACATCTGGCTGCGCGACACCGGGCCGATCTTCGGGGCCGGCTCGGCCGCAGCCGCCGCCTTCCGCTTCAACGGCTGGGGCGGCAAGTATGAGCTGGAGCACGACGATACGGTCGCCGGCCAGATCGGCGCGGCCTCGGGCGTTCCGCTGGAGCGGCACGATTTCATCCTCGAAGGCGGGGCGCTCGACCACGACGGACAGGGCACGATCCTGACCACCCGCCAGTGCCTGCTGAACCCCAACCGCAACCCCGGCTGGACCGAAGAGAAGGCCGCGGCCGCGCTGGCCGGTGCCTTGGGCGCGAAAAAGGTCCTTTGGCTGGGCGACGGCCTGCTGAACGACCACACCGACGGTCACGTTGACAACCTGGCCCGGTTCGTTGCGCCGGGCGTCGTCGCCTGCCCCATCGCCTGGGGCCGGGGCGACCCGAATGACCACGTCTTCGACACCGTGGCGCGGACCCTGTCAGAGATGACTGACGCCACCGGTGCCCCGATCCGCTTGCTGCGCCTGCCCTCGCCCGGCTTCGTCGGCGACGGGGACGAAAAGCCCGTGCCGGCCAGCCACATGAATTTCCTCATCGCCAACGGGGCTGTCATCCTGCCCACCTATGGCGACGACCGCGCCGCTGATCTGGCCTGTCAGGGTCTGGCCACGGTCTTCCCGGACCGCGAGATCATCCCGCTGCCGTCCATCGCCATCCTGTCCGGCGGCGGATCCTTCCACTGTATCACCCAGCAGGAGCCAGCCTGATGGCCCGCACCCTCTCCGTCGCCGCCCTGCAGACGTCCTACGGCGAGGATCTGCAGGCCAACATCGACAAGACGATCGACCTGATCCGTGACGCCGCCTCGAAGGGCGCGCAGGTCATCCTGCCGTCCGAGCTCTTCCAGGGCCCCTATTTCTGTGTCTCCCAGGAAGAGAAATGGTTCGGCACCGCCCATCCGTGGCGCGAGCACCCCTGCGTCACGGCGCTCCAGCCCGTGGCCGCCGAACTGGGCGTCGCCATCCCGGTCTCGATCTTCGAGCGCGAGGGGCCGCACTATTTCAACTCGATGGTCATGCTGGACGCCGACGGCTCGGCGCTGGGCGTCTATCGCAAGAGCCACATCCCGGACGGACCCGGCTACCAGGAGAAATACTATTTCCGGCCCGGCGACACCGGCTTCAAGGTCTGGAACACCCGCCACGGCCGCATCGGAGTGGGCATCTGCTGGGACCAGTGGTACCCGGAAACCGCGCGGGCGATGATGCTGCAGGGGGCCGAGGTGCTGATGTACCCGACCGCCATCGGCTCCGAGCCGCACGACAAGGAACTCGACACCGCCGAGCCCTGGCGCCGCGCCATGCAGGGCCATGCCGTCTCCAATGTCGTGCCGGTGATTGGCGCCAACCGCATCGGCCATGAACAGGTCAATGAGGCCGGCCAGGTCTTCTACGGCTCATCCTTCATCGCCGATCACCGCGGCGATCTGGTCGAGAGCTTCGGCCGGGACGACGAGGGGGCCCTGGTCCACACCTTTGACCTCGACTACATCGACCGGCACCGGGCCGCCTGGGGCTTTTTCCGCGACCGACGGACGGACCTCTACGGCTCGTTGGTCGCGCCGCGCCCCGCCTGACCCAGCGCCCGACGTTCGGCGGCGCAGCCGGGATTGGACAGGCCCTCCGCACGGGCGGCGGCGACGTCGGCCCGCGCGGCCTCCAGGTCGGCGGCAAAGGCCGCTGACTGCGCCTCGGCGGCGAACAGCCGCTGGCCCAGCGCGGCCCCGTCCGCGACATCCCCCGGCCAGTTCATGCGGCAGACGACGCGGCTCAGGCCGATCTCGCGTCCCATCCGGCGCGCGCCCTCGGCCCGGTCCGGCGCGAGGGCCGCGAACAGGTCTCCATAGGCCGAGCCCACCACCGCGGCTCCCGCGGGCCATGAAGACGTATCGCGGACGGCGTCATTGACCCGCACACAGGGCTCCAGCCCCGAGACCGCCTTGATCGGACGCGGACGGGGGGCCGTTTCCGCCAGGATACGCGTCAGGCTGTCGGCGTCGGTCAGCAGCCGGTTCATCAGCCGGGTCAGGGCCGGGCGTGGGGCACCCGCCAGCCGGGCCCCCAGGACGCAGTCGAAATGCTGGGCGGCTTCCGGCGGTCTCAGCTCCGCATGGGCGGTGGCCAGCCACCAGCGGTCCGTTCCCGATGGCTCCGGAAAAGCACCGGCGGGATCCCTTGGGGCCGGTGCGGGCGTGGCGTCCGCCAGCGACCGGATGAAAGCCGCGTCCAGGTAACCCGGGGCTGCCGCGATGGGCGCGGGTGCGCCGGCCGAGGCGCAGGCACCCAGAAGCAGGCAGGCCGCCAGCGCCGCCCCTTGATTCACTTGCCGGTGGTCCAGTCCAGCTGCACGCTGGTCGTTCCGCCCTCCACCGGGGTGGCGACGACGCGCAGCAGCTTGCCGCTGTTGTCCTCGGCCGCGGCCCCGTAGGCCCGGGCCTCGCCCTGGTTCATGGCCATGACCGAGGCCAGGCCGGCGGTCTCTGCAGTCTTGCGATAGTAGGCAATCACCGCGTCGGGCGAGGATGCCGTAGTAAAGCTGACGATGCCGCCGGGGCCGGCGGGACCCTGGGCGACGGTCGCGGGCCCCGTCGGGGTTCCGCCCGGATAGATGACGGCGAACGCCGGTGCGCCGGTCGCGGCGGGCCGGGCGGCAACCGCGGGCGGTTCTGCGGAGGCTGACGCCGCGACGGGGGCCGCGGCTGCCGCCGCATCGGCCGCAGCGTCAGCGACGGCCGCGGACTCCGGCGCCGGGCTCTGACTGCAACCCGCCATCGCCAGGGCCGCCGTCAGTCCGGCGGCCGCAAACATGCGCTTCATCCCGTATCGTCCTTGGAAAGACTGTGTTGATTGCCGGCACCGTGACCCAAGCCTGCGGCGGCGGCAAGGCAGGTTCGCGCCCTCGCGGGGGCGCGGATGCCGCAGCCGTCAGCCGGAGGCGTCGACGGGGTTGCCTCCGGGGCCGGTCGGATCCGCGCCGGTGTTGTTGATCGGGTTCGGGTCGGCGATCGAAGGCGATTGCGGACCGGCGGAGGCCATACCCTCGCGGGCCAGTATTTCGTCGATGGCCTGCTGATCGGGATCGTCATCCGACCCGGTGGACGCCCCCCCCTGCAACGATCCGGCGCGGGTGTCCGAGCCCATGCCGCTGCCCGACAGGGCCTCGGCCAGGGCGTCGGGTGTGCGAGCCGGAACAGGCTTTTCGCCCGCGTCCCCGGCCTCGCGGGCGTCGGGGGTCTGGTTCTGGTCGGTCATGGCTGCGCTCCTTCGCCAAAGGAAGCGGGCCGGCACCCCGCCGGTTCCCGAACGAAAAGAGCCGGGATCGAAATCCCGGCTCTCGTGGTCGTTTCGGCGCTGACGCGGCCTATTTGCCGAACAGCTTGTTCCAGCGGCGCTTGTCACGGTTCTTCCAGGCCCCGCGGTGGAAGGCGTCGGAACCGATCAGCGGCACCACGGTGGTGGCTTCGGCGAAGACCATCTGCTCGTGGGTGGTCTGAACCTTGCCCCATGACGCCGCTTCCTTGAGCGTCGAGGACGAGCAGGCCCCGTCGCGCACATCGGCGACCGTAATCTGGACCGCATAGCGGTGCATTTCGGCCTCGACGCCGAGGATCTCGGCGCAGACGACGGTGTCCTGGGCGAAATTCTTCGGAACGCCGCCGCCGACCATGAACAGGCCGGTGACGCCCGCCGCGATCTTGACGTCGGTCAGTTCACGGAAGTCGGCGACCGCGTCGATCATCAGATACGGCTTGCCCTCGGCGATCCGCTCCTTCTGGTGCTTGACCAGACCGAAGCCGGCCGAGGAGTCGACGAAGGCCGGGCAGAAGATCGGCACGCCTTCTTCATAGGCGGTCTGGATCAGCGAACCGGGCTTCTTCGCATTGCCCTCGCTCAGCCATTTGCCCATCTCCCAGATGAACTCGCGCGAGGAATAGCCGCGCGGCTCCAGCCGGTTGCAGATCTCCAGGATGGTGTGATCGCAGGCCTGAAGTTCTTCCTCGTCGATATAGGTGTCGTAGATCCGGTCGATGTAGTTTTCGCGCAGGACGTTGTCGTCCACCTCGCCCGCAGCCTGGTAGTGTTTGAAGCCCAGGGCCTCGAAGAAATCCATGTCGACGATCGAGGCACCGGTGGCGACCACGGCGTCGATCATCCCGAACTTCACCATGTCGCGGTACACATGCATGCAGCCGCCGGCCGAGGTCGAGCCGGCCAGGATCAGCCACGGCGAACAGTCCTTGTCCTCGAGGGCCATGTTGAAGATGTCGGACGCCCGGGCCGTGTCGCGGCTCGAGAACGACATCTTGCGCATGGCGTCGATGATCGGACGCGCATCGAACGAGGTGATGTCCACATGCTCCACGGTGTTCTGGAGCAGCTGGGCCTTCTGGTTGGTCTGAACGGGAGCGTTCATTGCAAGGGTTTCCCTTTGATTTGAGCGCCCGTCGTCAAAGAAAACAGCGGCCCGGACGGAGCGACGGGCCGCTGCTGATTACAACGCGAAAGCGACGGTTTAGCGCCGCTGCTTTTTCCGCTGGCCGGCCTTGCCCTTGGGACGGGACAGGCGAACGACCTTGCGGGCGGTCTCTTCCGCCGTGGTGCGCACGGTCGGAATGGACCGCGGAGCCAGGCCGTACAGCGAGGCCATCGGCGCATCCCCGACCATGGCGAGATCGTGCTCGCCATAGCCGTTGAAGCCGGTGGACATGGCGACACCATAGGCACCAAGCATGCCGATCTCGATGAAGTCGCCTTCCTGCACATCGGCCGGCAGCCAGAACGGGCCGGGCATGTGGTCGATGGAGTCGCAGGTCGGACCATAGAAGCGGAACGGCTTCAGGTCGGCCGATGCATCTCCGTCCCGGACCAGCTTGGTCGGGAAGGGCCAGCGCGAATGGGTCGC
This sequence comes from Caulobacteraceae bacterium, assembly GCA_965284375.1. Taxonomy (GTDB): domain Bacteria; phylum Pseudomonadota; class Alphaproteobacteria; order Caulobacterales; family Caulobacteraceae; genus Brevundimonas. The sequence goes on along the minus strand of OZ260074.1, from coordinate 2,331,734 downwards.
GTCGAACAGCGAGCCGTACGATCCGTCGTTCAGATACAGGGCGTCGCCCTTGCGCAGGTCGACCCGGCACAGGACCGACGAGCTTTCGGCCACCAGCGCCCGGCCGGGCTCGCACCACAGTTCGGTGGTGTGTGTGACCGGCATCTCGGCGAAGCCGCGGTGGATCGCATCGGCGTATTCGCTCATGTCCGGCGGGACCATGCCCGGATAGACCGAAGGGAATCCGCCACCGATGTCGACGATGTCGACGATCACGCCCGCCCGGCTGATCGCACGGCCGACCTGGGCCATGGCGGCCTCATAGGCGGACGGGCGCATGCACTGCGAACCGACGTGGAAGCAGACGCCCATCAGGCCGTCGACCACCGCCTGGCGGGTGGCCAGCAGCAGGGACGGGGCCTGATCCGGCGAGATGCCGAACTTGCCCGACAGCGAATAGGCGGCCCCATCGGCCGAGACCGTCATGCGGACCAGCAGGTTCAGGTCGTTCGCATTGCCGGTGGCGTCGAGGATCTTCTGCAGCTCGTCATGGCTGTCCAGCGAGAAGGTGCGGACGCCATGATCGAAATAGGCGCGGGTGATCGCGCCCCGGCTCTTGACCGGATGCATGAAGGCCAGGCGCGCGTCTGCGCTGACCGAACGGACCAGTTCGATCTCTGACAACGATGCGACGTCGAACGCAGTCACGCCCGCCTCGACCAGGGTCTCGATGACCCAGCGCGAGGGATTGGCCTTCACAGCATAGAAGACGTCGGCCTTTAGGTTGTCCTGGAACCAGCGCGCCGCTACGGAAACTGAACGCGGCCGCACGAGTGCGACGGGACGTTCAGGGGACCGCTCGCGGACCAGGTCCAGGGGAAATGGATACGTGCGCAATTCACGTAAACCCCTGTAATTGTTAAACCCAGCCGGCGTTAGCAGCGCATAGAGTCAGACCACGGGGTCCGCCGGAAGCCGCGATGTAGGGTCACGCGACTGTCATGTAAAGCGGTTTTTTTCGGGCAGTCATTGAGTTTGCAGGAGATTCGTCAGGGTGCTGAACGACCGGCGCGTGGGCCTTCCTGCCCGGGGCTTCGAACGGAGGGCTCCGGCGGTGGCTGGCGGGGCGGCGGCGCCGATGTGACGGCACGGCCCTGATGCTGTTCTGCTGGACGAAAACCTCGCGGACGTGTCATTAAGACTTGCCTCGCGGGCCTGATCGGGCCATGCGGCGCGCCCTTGCAACCGCTTCAGCGTGTCCATGACCTCTGCCACAGCCGCCGTCGCGTCCGTGAGGGACGTGTCCAAGACTTTCGGCGCTCGAAAGGCCCTGAACGGCGTGTCCGTCGAGGTCGGGGCCGGAGAAATGGTGGCCCTCATCGGCCCGTCCGGGTCCGGGAAGTCGACCCTGCTGCGGTCGATCACCGGCCTGCAGACCATTGATTCCGGCAAGGGGACGATCACCGTCTTCGGCGAATGCGTCCAGAAGAACGGCCGCACGACCGGCGCGACCCGCGCCGCGCGCCAGAAGCTGGGCATGATCTTCCAGCAGTTCAATCTGGTGGGCCGGCTGTCCCTGTTCTCCAACGTCATGCTGGGCGCCCTCGGGCGGCTGCCGGGCTGGCAGGGCTTCCTCGGGGCCTGGCCCAAAGCTGACAAGCAGCGGGCCATGGCGGCCCTGCACCGCGTCGGCGTGTCCGACTATGCTGCCCAGCGCGCCAACACCCTGTCCGGCGGCCAGCAGCAGCGCGGGGCCATCGCCCGCGCCCTGGTCCAGGGCGCCCAGGCCATCCTTGCCGACGAGCCCGTCGCCTCGCTGGACCCGGTGTCCGCGCGCAAGGTGATGGAGCTGCTGGTCGAGCTGAACAGGCGCGATGGACTCGGCGTCATCGTCACCCTGCACCAGGTCGACTATGCCATCCGCTATTGCGAGCGGGTGATCGCCCTGAAGGCCGGCCAGATCGTCTATGACGGCCCGGCGACCGGCCTCGACACAAAACAGCTTATCGACATCTACGGTCCCGAGTTCGAGGACGCGTTCTGGGAAACCAAGGCATGACCGTCACCCGCCGTCTCGGCCTGATCGCCGCCACTGCCGCCGCCATCCTCGGCCTCGCCGCCTGTGGAGGCGGGGACGACAAGTCCTCGGCCGCCCCGACCGAACTGACCTTCTCCATCCTGTCGGCGGAAGGTCAGGCCTCGGCCGGCCCGCTGTGGCAGCCGCTGCTGGACGACATGTCCAAGGCCATCGGCGTGCCGGTGAAACCCTATTTCGGGTCGAACTATACCGTCCTGGTCGAGGCCATGCGCGGCAACCAGACCCAGGTCGCCTGGTTCTCCGCCAAGCCCGCGGTCGAGGCCATCGACCGCGCCAACGCCGAGGTCATTGCCCGCACGGTCAACAAGGAGGGTCTGGACAGCTACCGCTCGACCCTGATCGTCCGCGCCGGCTCGGGCATCACGCTGGAGCAGGTGCTGGCCTGCGGCAAGAAATACGATTTCGGCATCGGCGATGCCCAGTCGACCTCGGGCACGCTGGCCCCGATGGCCTTCCTGTTCAATCCGCGCAACATCGTTCCGGCCCAGTGCTTCAAGACCGTCCGTTCGGCGAACCATCAGTCGAACGCCTTCTCGGTGGCTTCGGGTGTGCTGGACGTGGCGACGTCGAACACGGTCAACACCGTCTTCATGACCAAGCAGAATCCGCAGGTCGCGGCCCAGATCCAGGACATCTGGCAGTCGCCTCCGATCCCCGAGAGCGGCATCCTGGTGCGTGAAGATCTGGACCCCGCGCTCAAGGAAAAGATCCGCAGCTTCTTCCTCACCTATGGCCAGGGCGAAGGTGTCGAGGCGGACCGTCAGCGTCAGGTGCTGTCGGGCCTCGAATATTCCCGCTTCAACGCCGCGGACGACGGCTATCTGAACCCGATCCGCGAAATGGTCGCCGACCAGCAGCTGAACGAGGCGAAGGCCAAGGGCGACACGGCCGCGGCCGCGACCGCCGAGCGTGAACTGCAGCGCCTGCGCAGTCTTCGCGAGGTCCAGCCTTGACCGACAGCGCCGTCCCGCCGGCCGCGACCGCGATCCCCAAGCCGCCGTCCAAGCCGCTCGGTTCATGGCTGCTCGACCTGCTGATCTGGGGCGGTGTGGCCGCCGTGCTGATCTACAGCGTCAAGGCCGTGGATCTGGCCAACATCACCAAACTGTTCACCAATTCCGAAGCGACGCAGAATTTCGCCCGCGAACTGCTCAAGCCCGATTTCACCGACTGGCGCATCTTTGTCGCCAAGATGTGGGAGACGGTCCAGATCGCGCTGTGGGGCACCTTCCTCGCCGTCTTCGCCGCCATTCCCATGGGTCTGGCCGCCGCCCGCAACATCGCACCGGTCTGGGTCGTCACGCCGGTCCGCTGGCTGATGAACATGCTGCGGTCCATTCCCGATCTGGTGATCGGCCTGCTGTTCGTCGTGGCCGTCGGCCTGGGGCCGCTGCCCGGTGTCCTTGCCATCGCCCTGAACACCGCCGGGGTTCTGGCCAAACTGTTCTCCGAAGCCGTCGAGTCGATCGACAAGGGCCCGGTCGAGGGTGTGCGCGCCACCGGCGCGTCCAAGCTGCATGAGATCGTCTGGGGGGTGATCCCGCAGGTCGCGCCGCTGTGGACGTCCTTCGCCCTGTACCGTTTCGAGTCCAACAGCCGCTCGGCCACCGTGCTGGGCCTGATCGGGGCCGGCGGCATCGGTCAGGTGCTGTTCGACCGCATGAACGCCTTCGACTTCCGCGATGTCTCGGCGATCGTCATCGTGGTCGTGGTCGCCGTGACCCTGATCGACATGCTCTCCCAGGCCATGCGCAAGCGACTGCTTTAGTCAGCTCCTTCTCCCCTTGCGGGAGAGGGAGACCGCGCACGGCGGCGTAAGCCGTCGTTCTGGCGCGGTCGGGTGAGGGGTCGCACGGGGATCGGTACACGTCCGCGAAACCCCTCATCCGTCGGCTTTCGGCCGCCACCTTCTCCCGCAAGGGGAGAAGGACTTTACGCCCGCAGATCCGGCGGCGTGGCCTCTTCCGTCAGGATGCGGATGGCCTCGTCCAGCGACACCACCTCCTGCGCCTGCGAGCCCAGACGGCGGATGGCGACGGTGCGTTGTTCGGCCTCGTTCTTGCCGACCACGGCGATGACCGGGACCTTGCCGACCGAGTGTTCGCGGACCTTGTAGCCGACCTTTTCATTGCGCAGGTCCAGCTCGGTCCGCAGGCCGGCGGCCTTGAATCTCGTCTGCACCTCGCGGGCGTAGTCGTCGGCCTCCGAGACGATGGTCGCCACCACGGCCTGGGTCGGGGCCAGCCACAGCGGGAAGGCCCCGGCGTAGTTCTCGATCATGATGCCGATAAAGCGCTCGAACGATCCGAGAATGGCCCGGTGCAGCATGACCGGCCGGTGCTTCTGGCCGTCCTCGCCGATGTATTCGGCGTTCAGACGCTCGGGCAGCACATAGTCGAGCTGCAGCGTGCCGCAGGTCCAGGTCCGGCCGATGGCGTCCTTGACGATGAAGTCCAGCTTGGGTGCGTAGAAGGCCCCGTCGCCCTCGGCGATGACCGGATCGACTCCGGCGAGGCGCGCGGCCTCGCCCAGCATGGCCTCGGCCTTGTCCCAGAATTCGTCCGAGCCGGCCCGCACCTCGGGCCGGGTGGCCAGGGCGATCTCGTGCGTCTGCATCCCCAGGTCGGCGTGGATCACCTGGGTGAGGCGGATGAACCGTTCCGTCTCCTCGACGATCTGGTCCTCGCGGCAGAAGATGTGGGCGTCGTCCTGCGTGAACCCGCGCACCCGCATCAGACCGTGCAGGGCACCCGACGGCTCATAGCGATGGCAGGCCCCGAACTCGGCCATGCGCAGCGGCAGTTCGCGATAGGACCGCTGGCCCTGATCGAAGATCTGGACGTGGCCCGGGCAGTTCATCGGCTTGAGGGACAGGGTCTCGCCCTCGACCGTCTCGCAGACGAACATATTGGGCCGGTATTTCTCCCAGTGGCCCGACTTCTCCCAGAAGGTCCGGTCCAGCACCTGGGGCGTCTTGACCTCGACATAGCCGGCGGCGTCCAGCCGGCGGCGCATATAGGCTTCCAGCACCCGCCACAGCTCCCAGCCCTTGGGGTGCCAGAAGACCATGCCCCGGCCTTCCTCCTGCATGTGGAACAGGCCCATGGCCTTTCCGATCTTGCGGTGGTCGCGCTTCTCGGCCTCCTCGACGCGCAGCAGATAGGCGTCCAGATCCTCCTTCGAGGCCCAGGCCGTGGCATAGATGCGCTGCAGCTGCGGATTGCGGTGGTCGCCGCGCCAGTAGGCCCCGGCCAGCTTGGTCAGTTTGAAGGCCTTGCCGACGAATTTGGTCGAGGGGAAATGCGGCCCCCGGCACAGGTCGACCCACGTCCCCGTCCGATAGGTCGTGATGGTCTCCGTGCCCGGCAGATCGCGGATCAGCTCGGCCTTGAAGCTCTCGCCCTTGCCCTCGAACAGTGTGATGGCGTCGTCGCGCTCCCAGACCTCACGGACCAGTTTCTCATCGCGGTCGACGATCTCGGCCATCTTCTTCTCGATGGCGGCGAAGTCGTCGGTCGAGAACGGCTCCTCGCGGAAGAAGTCGTAATAGAAGCCGTCCTCGATGGCCGGGCCGATGGTCACCTGGGTGCCGGGGAACAGCTCCTGCACGGCCTGGGCCAGCACATGGGCGGCGTCGTGGCGGATGGTCTCCAGCGCCTCGGGATCGTCGCGCATGATCAGTTTGAAGTCGCCTGAGCCGCCCAGCGGGCGATCCAGGTCGCGCTGCTCGCCGTTCAGGGCGACCAGGGCCGCGCGCTTGGCCAGCGACGGCGAGATGGAGGCGGCGACGTCACGGCCCGTGGCGTCGTCGGGATACTGGCGCGCGGCACCGTCGGGGAATTTGAGATCGATCATGTCTTTGTCTTTACAGGCGGAACCGGGTCGTAGCCCGATTGGCCGAAGGGTTGGCATTTGCAGAGGCGTCTGACCGTCAGCCATCCCCCCTTGATCGGTCCATGCTGGATCAGCGCGTCCCGGCCATAGTCCGAACAGGTCGGCAGAAACCGGCATTGCTGCCCGATCAGGGGCGACAGCGTCAGCTTGTAGCCGCGATGGGCCAGCCGAACGCCGCGTTCATAGAGATTTCCGCCGGAAGCCATGTCGCCGCGCTTATCCCCCGCAATGGCTGAAGGGGCAACGGGCCTAGGCCGCACCGGCGAGGCTAGTTCGTGTATCGGGGCTTTTGCGCGCCAGGGCCTGCCGCATCGCATCCAGCGTCGCCTCGATCGCGACCATGGTCGAGGCGTGGCGGGCGGGATAGTCGGACACCTGTTTCAGGGCGCGCAGTCCCTCGAAACGGCCCGTCGGGCCGTCGCCGCCGACCTTGAGCATGGCGGACATGGCGTCACGGGCGACGACGATCTCGTCCAGCGACGCGCCGATGACGGCCTCGCCGAGCACGCCCGCCGCCGCCTGGCCGAGGGCGCAGGCCTTTACATCCTGAGCGAAGGTCTCGACCCGGCCTGACTCATTGAGGGTCACGTCCACGATCGCCTTCGAGCCGCACAGCTTGGCGACCCGTTCGCCCGTGCCTTCAGGCTCGGCCAGCCGCCCGCTATGCGGCAGATTGGCCGCCAGCTTGAGGATGCGCGCGCTGTAGAGCTCGTCGATCATGGGCCGAATATAGGCGATCAGCCGCCCTGGAGCGAGCCCCAGGTCCGGGCCTGTTCGACGCCGGTGCCGTTGGTCCGGTCCCGCAGCCATTGCAGATTGGCGTCAGCGGCCTCGGGCGGCAGGTCGCGGCGCAGAATCTGTTCCGCCTCGTCCATCTTGCCGGTCAGACCCAGCACCATGGCCAGGTTCAATCTCACCTTCAGCGACGCTCCAGGCTGGGCGGCAGCGCGGCGCAACAGGGGCTCGGCGGTGGCGGCGTCACCCTTGGTCATGGCCGACATGGCCATATTGGTCAGGACGGCGGGGTTGTCGGGCGAGATCGCGAGGGCCTGGGCCCATGCGGCACGCGCGTCGTCGGGCCGGCGGACCTGCTCATAGGCCGTTCCCAGCAGCGACCAGACCTGCCAGTCGCCCGGACGGGCGGCGCGGGCCTGTTCGAGGGCGGCGACGCCATAGAAGGCTTGACCCCGCGCCAGATGGGCACGGCCCACCTCCAGCATGGCGTCGACGTTTCCGGGCTGGACCACCAGCACGCCCTGGGCGATCTCGGCGGCCTGATCGTATCGGCCCAGATCGCGCAGCGCCTGCGCCGCCTTGACCCCGGCGACGGGGTCGCGCGGATCGATATCCGCCTGGTCCGTCCAGAACACCGATCGGCTCAGGGCGTCGGAGCGGTCATAGGCCGCGCGCACCTCGGCGCTGGCAGGCTGGCGCGGCGCGGCGACGATGGGCGGCTGGGCCGGAGCCGGCGTCTGGACGCTGGCCTGCGCCGTGACCGGGTCAGCCAGGGCCGATCCGGCGGCGGCCGAAAACAGGACGAGGATTGCGATAGAGGCGGTCGTGCGCGACATGGAGGCGCTCCGGAAGGTTCGAGGCCCAGACTCGGCTCTTCGCGTCAATCCTTGGTTAAGATCGGCCGCCGCCGGCCGGAAAGGCCGTCGTTCATGTCCGTCCTGCACCCCGACCTGCTGACCACCGAGACGGAAGGGTCCATTCCCGTACGGTTCGTCGGCCCCGCGGGTCGAATCGACGGGACGACACGCGGCTGGGCCGATGCCAACGGTTTCAAGGGCAAGCCCGGCCAGATGCTGGTCACCCCGGACGGGGATGGCGGGATCGCCGCGGTGCTGGTCGGTGCCGGCGAGACCTTTGATCCCACGTCGGCCCGGGCCCTGCCGGCCAGATTGCCGCCGGGCCTCTATCGTCTCGAGGCGGAACCGGACGACGCCCGCAAGGCCGCCCTGGCCTTCATGCTGGGGACCTATGTCTTCGATCGCTACAAGCCCCGTCCTGACCGCGACAAGGTGCGGCTGGTGGCTCCTGAGGGTCTCGATATCGAAGCGACCCTGCGGATCGCCTCGGCCTGCGCCCTCGCGCGCGAGATGGTCGACACCCCCGCCGCCGACATGGGCCCGCTGCAGATCGAGACCATCGCCCGCGAGATCGCAGCAGAGTCCGGTGCCACGATCTCGGTCGTCACGGGCGACGCCCTGCTCGAGGAAAACTACCCCGCGGTCCACGCTGTCGGTCGCGCCGCCGCGCCCGATCGTGCGCCCCGGGTCATGGAGATCGGCTGGAATCTGGACCGCGCCGACCTGCCGCTGGTCGCCCTGGTCGGCAAGGGGGTGGTCTTCGATTCCGGGGGCCTCGACATCAAGCCCGCCGCGGGCATGCGCAACATGAAGAAGGACATGGGCGGATCGGCCCACGCCCTCGCCCTCGGCCGGCTGGTCATGCAGGCGGACCTGCCCGTGCGGCTGGTCGTGCTGGTGGCCGCTGTCGAAAATGCCATCTCGGCCGACGCCTTCCGGCCGGGCGACATATTGGGCAGCCGCAAGGGTCTGACGATCGAGATCGGCAATACCGACGCCGAGGGCCGGCTGATCCTGGCCGATGTGCTGACCCGCGCCGGCGAGCACAGTCCCGACCTGACGCTCGACTTCGCCACCCTGACCGGTGCCGCCCGGGTCGCTCTCGGGCCGGAACTGCCGCCGCTTTATACCGACGACGAGGCCCTGGCCGCCGACCTGCTGGGGGCCGCCCGGGCCGTCGGGGACCCCCTGTGGCGGATGCCGCTGTGGCCCGGTTATCGCGCGGCGCTGGAGACCGAGATCGCCGATCTGCGCAATGATTCCGCCGCCTGGGCCCAGGCCGGCTCGGTCACCGCCGCCCTGTTCCTGCAACGGTTCGCGCCCATCACCGGGGCCTGGGCCCATATGGACATCTTCGCCTGGAACTCGCGGGCGCGGCCCGGCTGGCCCGAGGGCGGCGAGGCGCAGGCGTTGCGCGCCTGTTTCGAAATGCTGAAGCGACGCTTCGCGTAGGGATTAGGGATTAGGTCTTGGGGCCCGGGGCCATCCGGGATGCTCGGGCCAAAACCCAACGACTTCCTCATCCCTGGTCCCTAATCCCTCATCCCTAATCCCTGAGCGGCGCGCAGCGCCGCGTTAACGGCCCTTTCGGCTTCTTGCGTTACGACAACGGCTCAACCGGACGAGCCCACGCTTGACTGCAGCCGCCGCCACTCTCGACCCCCGCACCACGCTCGCCCGGCCCGATCTGGCCGAGCAGGCGCTGGAGGGGATCGTCCGGGCCTCCGCCTTCCGCGCGGTACGGCCCATGCATTGTGCCGTACCGGTGGCGGACATTCACACCGACGCCGCGGCCGGCGATCATCCTGTCGACCAGCTGATCTTCGGCGAGGCCTTCGATGTGCTCGACACGTGCGGCGACCGGGTCTGGGGCCGGGCGCGGCGCGACGGCATCGTCGGCTGGATCGAAGCCGCCGCCCTGGCCGAGGGCGCACCGCTCCCGACCCACTGTATCGACACGGTCGACGCCGACCTGCCCCTGAATGCCCTGGTCGCCGGGCCGCATGCGGGCGCGGCCGCGATCGGCACCTTCGCCGTCGACGCCGTGGCCCTCGCCCGGCGATTCGTGGGCGCGCCGCATCGCCTCGGCGGCCGGACGCCACAGGGCACCGACTGCTGCGGCCTGGTCCAGCAGCTCCTCTACGCCTGCGGCCGTGCCGCGCCGCGCTATTCGGACCAGCAGGCCGAACTCGGTGTCGGCGTCCCGATCGCCGAGGCGCGCCGCGGCGATCTGGTCGTCTGGCTTTCGCCGGGTGAGGGACCGTGGAACGGCCATGCCGCCCTCATGCTGGATCCGGATCGCGTCCTGCATGCCACCGGTCATCACGGTGCCGTGGTCATCGAGGCCTTCGCCGAGGCGGACGCCCGGCATCGCGGAACCGACGGTGCAGAACCCGTCATCCGCCGTCTCTGAGAGCCAAAAACACGTTCTGATCGGGCGATTGTTGGCGCGGAGATCATCGTGACTCCGTGCACCCCGGCGAACGCCGGGGTCCAGATGAGAGACTCCGAGGCCGGGATTACGCGCGGGGCTTCGTGCGCTTGACGGCAGCATTCGCCATCTGGCCCCCGGCGTTCGCCGGGGTGCACGGTAAGGAGCGCAGCGGCTCTACCTGGCGAAGACCGCTAGAGAAAAAGGCGGCCCGAAGACCGCCCTTTCCATTCATTTCAGACCTATGATCGTCGGCTATCAGGCCGGCGGCGCGGCCGGTTCGGCCGCCATGGCGGCGGCATCGGCGGCGGGTGCCGCGCCCTCGGCCGGAGCCGCCGCGGGGGCAGCGCCGGGCTGGCGGGCGGGATCGGGTGCCGGGATGGCCATGCCGCCCGACCCCTGGCTGCGCAGATAGGCTATCAGGTTGGTGCGGGTGGTGGTGTCACGAATACCGGCGAACGACATTTTGGTGCCCGGTACGTACTTGCCGGGGTTCGTCAGGAACTGATCCATCTCGTCATAGCCCCAGGCGGGTGCCACGCCCTTGTGGGCGGCCATGCCCTCCGAATAGGAGAAACTGGCCATGTGCATGACCGGACCACCGACCACGCCGTACAGATTCGGACCGATCCCGTTGGCCCCGCCGGCGACGTTGTTGTGGCAGGCCTGGCAGCGCGCGAAGGCGGCTTCACCGGCCGCGAGATCGGCGGCCGGAAGCACGGTACCCCAGTCGGGCGGCAGCATGACCTCGGCGGGCCCGGCAGCGACTTCTTCCGGCGCATCGACGAAATAGCCCATCTTTTCAGGGGCCGCGCTGTGATAGATCGCGCCGGTCGCGATCGGCAGACCGATAATGACGAGGGCGGTCGCCAAACCGGCGCCCAGAATCTTGTTGAACTTCAGATCGCCGCTCATGCGCGTCGTCTCACTTTTTCTCTGGCCGTAACGGGGTGACCGGCCGGATCACCGGCAGGCCAATTCTTGCGTGGTGGTCTTCTACACGCTAGCGCGGCCTTCGCAACCGGCGGAAGGTCGCCGGAGCGTCGCACCCCCAAACTGCTCCAGGACCGAACGTGACTCCCCTGATCCTGATCCCCGCGCGCATGGCCGCGACCCGCCTGCCAGACAAGCCGCTGGCGGACATCGGCGGCAAGCCGATGATCGTGCGGGCCTATGAGCAGGCGGCCCTGTCCGGCCTGCCGGTCGCCGTGGCGGCGGGTGACCAGGCCATCGTCGATGCGATCGAGGCCATCGGCGGCGTGGCCGTCCTGACCGATCCCGACCTGCCCTCGGGTTCCGACCGCATCCGCGCCGCTCTCGACGTCATCGATCCGGAGGGCCGGCATGACGCCATCATCAACCTGCAGGGCGACATGCCCTTCGCCGATCCCGGGCTGGCGACAGCCTGTGCGGCCCTGCTGCACGGCGAGCCCGCCTGCGACATCGCCACCCTGATCGCGCCCGAGGCCGATGCCTCGGACCGGACCAATCCCGATGTGGTCAAGGCGGTCGTCGCCCTGTCCGAAGGTCAGCACCACGGCCGCGCCCTCTATTTCACCCGCTCGACCCTTTACGGGGACGCCCCCGTCTGGCGGCACATCGGCCTCTACGGCTACCGCCGCGCCGCGCTCGAACGCTTCTGCGCCGCCCCGCCGTCCCCGCTGGAACGCCGCGAAAAGCTGGAACAGCTCCGCGCCCTGGAAATGGGCCTGCAGATCTGGGCGGCGGTCATCGCGGAAGCCCCTCTTTCGGTCGACAATCCGGATGACCTGGCGGCCGCGCGGGTTCTGGTCGGGAGGGACTAGGGATTAGGGATTAGGGGTGAGCCTGGCTCGGGGTGCGTTGAGCATCCGCCCAACCTCCTCGGCCTGGACCATCAGGTGGTCAACATCGTCTTGTGGGGCGAGACCCAGGCGTTTGATGATCACCAGAAACGTCTCCAGTTCGGCGGATGAGCCTCGGGCGATGCTGACAAAGTGCGCGTAGTCCCGCCGCGTGCCTCTGGCATTACCTTCAGCGATATTGGCCGGAATGGAGGCCGAGCAGCGGATGATCTGCCCGGACAGCCGATACATCTCTTCCTTCGGCATCTTGCGGGTGAGCTCATAGACCTGACAGGCGAGCTCGAGACCCTTGCGCCAGACATTAAGCTCTCGATGTGACCGAGCCATCGCCTCCCCCATTTCGACGAGAAGCAATCATAGAGAGAATCATGATCGCGCAAAAGACGAGCGCGCCCGGTCCCTGATCCCTAATCCCTAATCCCTAATCCCTAATCCCTCACTCGACCCCAAACCCGTCCACCCACGCCTGCAACAGCGTCCGGGCGATCGCGAATTTCGGCGGAGCCTTGATCGCGGGATGCGTCCCCGCCAGACAGGCCCGCGCCTCGTCCCGGGTCAGCCAGGCCACCGCCTCCAGCTCGGTCTGGTCCGGGTGGGCGTCCATGCTGTCGACCTCGGCGATCAGGCCGATCATCAGCTGCGACGGAAAAGGCCACGGCTGGCTGGAGTGATAGCGCACCGCCGTCACCGTCAGCCCCGCCTCTTCCTCGATCTCGCGGGCACAGGCCTCCTCGATGCTCTCGCCGGGCTCCAGAAACCCCGCCAGCGCCGACATCCGCCCCTCGGGCCAGGCCGCCTGACGCCCCAGCAGGCAGATCGGCTCGGCCCCGCCCGTGAACACCGGCAGCATGATGGTCACCGGGTCCACGCGCGGAAAATGCTCGACGCCGCAGGCCGGGCATATCCGTTTCCAGCCGCCGCAGGCATTCTGGCTCTCGGTCCCGCAACTGGCGCAGAAGCCGTGCCGCCGGCGCCAGTCGAACAGCGACTTGGCGGCCCCCGCCATGGCCGCGTCCGCGCCCGATAACAGGGCCGCCGCCTCGCGCATCTCGTGAAACGCGCCCAGCCCGGCCAGCGGTCCCGCCGCCGGATCGGCCGAGCCCTCGACCTCCACCGCGAAACAGGGCGCGCCCTTCCACAGACCGAGGAACAGCTCGCGGTCCGGAACCACCGCCCGCGCATGGCTCAGCGCCAGCCAGGCCAGCCGGGGCTCGGCTTGCTCCAGCAGCGGCCGACCCTCCCACAGGACCATGGCCACGGCGTCGGGGCTGGCCGCCTGTGCGGCCAGCCAGTCGGGATCGTTGCGAAGGTCGCCGGCCCGATCGAGCGGATTGCCGGCGAAGGTATTGAGGGCGGGGAGGGCCATGGCCGTCATCTAGCAAGCGACCGCTTGCATCCGCGAGCCAGAATCGTCATATCGACCTCGGAGATCGCGGGCGAAGGTTTCGCCAATCTGGTCAGGGCCGGAAGGCAGCAGCCACAACGAATTCCCCTTCGGGTCGCGGTCTCCACCTTCCTTTTTTTGTTGGCGCTAACGCATGCGACGCGGTCGCATGCTGCTTGAGCGCGAGCGTGCGGAACCCTCGTTCGCGCCATCCGCTGTTGAGGCTCACCCCTTCAGGAGCGGACATGAGCATTCTCGGCAACATCCTCGGCAAGATCTTCAAGCGGCACGAGACCGCGACCCCGACCGCGACGCCGGCCCCCACCGCGGCTCCGACCACGACCACGACGACCTTCGCTCCGGCCGCCGCCGCTCCGGTGGATGTGGACGGCATCCTCGACTTCATGAACGACCAGCGCGACCAGAAGCTGAACTGGCGCACCTCCATCGTCGATCTGATGAAGCTGACCGGCATGGAGTCCACCCTGTCCGAGCGCAAGGAGCTGGCCGGCGAGCTGGGCTATACCGGCGACACCTCGGACACCGCCTCGATGAACATCTGGCTGCACAAGCAGGTCATCGCCCGCATCCGGGCCGACGGCGGCCAGATTCGCGACCTGACCGACTGATCCACATCGTCATCCCCGCGAAAGCGGGGAGCCTTGCCGCGAGGGGGTGCGCGACGCGGCCCTCTCGCGGTAAGACGGTGACATGAGCGACGCCGACCCGAGTCTCGATGGCCCCCCGTGGGAGGAGGACGCACCCGACGCGGTCGAGCGCGATCCCGATACCGACGACATGTTCGGCTCGCCCGAACCCGCCGGCATGCGGGAGGCCGAGGCTGCTGCCGCGCCTGTCGCTGCGACCGAGCCCGCGCAGAAGCCGAAAGCAAAAGCCGCTCCCGCCCCCGCCGACGGCGGTCCCGCCGCCCATGCCGATGACGGCTCGGCCTATACCGTGCTCGCCCGCAAATACCGGCCGCACACCTTCGAGGACCTGATCGGCCAGGAGGCCATGGTCCGCACCCTGACCAACGCCTTCGCCACCGGTCGCATCGCGCATGCCTTCATGCTCACCGGCGTGCGGGGGGTCGGCAAGACGACCACCGCCCGCCTGCTGGCCCGCGCCCTGAACAACGAGACCGATACCATCGACCGCCCGTCGCTGGCCCTGACCGATCAGGGTCGCCACGACGCCTCCATCATGGCCGGCCAGCATATGGACGTGGTCGAGATGGACGCCGCCTCCCACACCGGCATCGACGGCATCCGCGACATCATCGAGAGCGTCCGCTACGCCCCCGTCGAGGCGCGCTACAAGGTCTACGTCCTCGACGAAGTCCACATGCTGTCGAACCAGGCCTTCAACGCCCTGCTGAAGACGCTGGAAGAGCCGCCGCCCCACGCCAAATTCATCTTCGCCACCACCGAGATTCGCAAGGTGCCGGTGACCATCCTGTCCCGCTGCCAGCGGTTCGACCTGCGCCGGGTCGAGCCCGAAATCCTTGTCGAACACCTCGCCCGTATCGCCGACCGCGAGGGGATGAAGATCGAGCAGGACGCCCTCGCCCTCATTGCCCGCGCCGCCGAGGGCTCGGTCCGCGACGGCCTGTCCCTGCTGGATCAGGCGCTGGTCCAGGGCGACCGCGGCGAGACGGTCAAGACCGAGGTCGTGCGCGACATGCTGGGCCTCGCCGACCGCAGCCAGACCATCGCCCTGTTCGAATCGATCATGGCCGGCCGCACCCCGGAAGCGCTGGAGCTGTTCCGCACCCTCTACGGCTACGGCGCCGATCCGGTGCAGATCACCAACGACCTGCTGGAACACTGCCACGCCGCCTCGGTGGCCAAGATGCTGGGCCCCCAGGCGACGCGCCTGCCCAATGATCAGGCCCAGAAGCTGACAGCGCTCGGCGCAGTCATCTCGGCCGGCACCCTGGCCCGGGTCTGGCAGATGCTGCTGCGGGCGCTGGACGAAGTCCGGCGCGCACCCAACCCCGCTGACGCCGTGGAAATGGCGATCGTCCGCCTCGCCTATGCCGCCGACCTCCCGGGACCGGAAGAGGCGCTCAAGGCGCTGCGCGACGGTGAGCCGATGCCGGGCGGTGCCGCGCCGCGCGGACCCTCCGGCGGCGGTGGCGGCGGTGCCTCGGCCCAGCTGGCCGCCCGCCCGGTCGCCGCGCCCGCTCTGCCGGACCCGCAGTCCTTCGAACAGGTCGTCGCCCTGATCGGCGAACGGCGCGAGGTCGGCCTGCAGATGGATGTCCAGCGCTATGTCCGCCCGGTGGCCTTCAAGCCCGGGGCCATCACCTATGAAAGCCTCGACGGCGCGCCGATGGATCTGGCGCGCAAGCTGGCCTCACGTCTCAAGGACTGGACTGGCCGCACCTGGCTGATCGCCGCCAACGGCCAGGGCGGCGGCGAGACCATGATCGAGATCGATCGCCGCAAACGCTCGGAAGAGCGCGCCGGCGTCGAGGCCGACCCCTTCGTCATGGCCGTAATGGCCGCCTTCCCCGGGGCCTCGCTCGGCGACATCAAGACCCTGGCCCCGGTGGTGGAACTGCCGGTCATCCCGGACGAGGTGGGGGAAGAGGACTAACACCCTTCTCCCCTTGCGGGAGAAGGTGGCCGAGCGGAGCGAGGTCGGATGAGGGGTTTCACCGGCCCGTCAGCGCGACCCCTCATCCGTCAGCCTTCGGCTGACACCTTCTCCCGCAAGGGGAGAAGGACGATTGTGGACTGTTCCAACGCTTCGAAGGCCCCTATCTTCGTCGCATGACAGACCTCAACGCCCTCATGAAACAGGCCCAGGCCATGCAGCAGAAGCTGCAGGAGGCCCAGGCGAAAATGGCCGAAACCAGCGCCTCGGGCACCTCCGGCGGCGGCATGGTCACGATCGCGCTCAGGGGCGCGGGCGAGATCACCGCGGTGACCATCGACGACAGCCTGCTGGTCCCCGGCGAGGGCGAGATCCTCGCCGACCTGATCGTGGCCGCCCACGCTGACGCCAAGCGCCGGCTGGACGAGGTCAACAGCGCCCTGATGCGCGAGGCCGCCGGCCCCATGGCCGGGATGAACATCCCCGGCATGCCCAAGCTGTTCTAGGGCCGCCCCGGACCCATGGCCGCCTCCGCCGGACCCGAGATCGAGCGTCTGATCGCGCTGCTGGCCAAGCTGCCGGGCCTCGGCCCGCGCTCGGCCCGGCGCGCGGCCCTGGCCCTGCTCAAGAAGCGCGACCAGCTGCTGGTCCCGCTGGCGGCGTCCCTGGCGGAGACGGCGGAAAAGGTCTCGTCGTGCAGCGTCTGCGGCGCACCCGACACCCGTAATCCCTGTTCGATCTGCTCTGACGGGGCCCGCGACAACGCCCTGATCTGCGTGGTCGAGGAGGCCGGTGCCCTGTGGGCCATGGAGCGTTCCGGCGCCTTCCGCGGCAAATACCATGTGCTGGGCGGCCTGCTCTCGGCCCTGGACGGCGTCGGCCCGGAGGCGCTGCGGGTCGCCGAACTGGTCGGCCGGGTGCGCGGCGGCGAGGTCGCGGAGGTCGTGCTGGCGCTTCCCGCCACCGTCGACGGCCAGACCACGGCCCACTATCTGGCCGAGCGTCTGACGGGCTCGGGCGTCGAGATCACCTCCCTGGCCCGCGGCGTCCCCGTAGGCGGCGAGCTCGACTGGCTCGACGACGGCACCATCATCCAGGCCATGCGCCAGCGCCGCCCGACCTGATCGCTGCGACCGGTTCTGACGCAGTCCCGGTCCAGACTGGCGGGATGACAGGTCAGATTTCAGACGATTCAGACGATTCAGACCCCATTTTTCTCCCCCGGGAGTCTGAATCTGGCGGCCCACGGCGACTCCATCTAAGGAACGGAGCATGAACGCTGATCTGGTCCTCGCCATCGCCGCCGCCGTCGTCGCCGTCATGGCCCTGTTCTGGGCCGTGATGGAGCGCCGTCGCGCCTCCGCCGCCGATACGCGGGCGTGGGAGCTGCGCGAGCGCTATGCCGAGTCCGAGGCCCGGATGCGTCTGTTCGAGGACCAGGCCGCGACCTCGACCGAACTGCTGCGCGCCCAGGCACGAGAGTCGGCCACGACCGCCGCCGAGGAACTGCTCAAACGCACCGACGAGACCTTCCGCAATCGCGAGCTGATGTCGCAGCAGCGGATGGAGGCCCAGCTCAAGCCGGTCGCCGAGACGCTGAAACTGTTCCAGGAACACGTCGCGGCGCTGGAGAAGACCCGCAATGAGGAGACCGGCGGGCTCAAGGAACAGCTGGCCCTGCTGATGACCGCCTCGACCGCCACCCGCGACGAGGCGCGGCGCCTGACCGAGGCCCTGCGCGGCAACACCGGCCGGCGCGGTCGCTGGGGCGAACAGACCTGCCGCAATGTGCTCGAGGCCGCCGGCATGGCCGGCCGGTTCGACTTCGAGGAACAGTCGTCCACCGCCGACGACGCGGGCCGCCAGCAGCGCCCTGACTTCGTCGTCCGCCTGCCCGGCGGCGGCATGTTCGTGATCGACGCCAAGGTCTCGCTGGCTTTCGGCGACGCGGCCGACGGCGACGAGGAGGCCCAGGCGAAAGCCGCCTCCCTGCGCACCGCGACCAGTATGAAGACCCACGTCCGCCAGCTGTCGTCCAAGGCCTATCAGGACCAGTTCAAGCCCAGCCCTGACTTCGTCGCCATGTTCGTGCCGGGCGACGCCTTCCTTGCCGCCGCCCTCGATCACGAGCCGGATCTGATGACCACGGCCATGGCCTCGCGCGTCGTCATCGTCACCCCGACCACCCTGTTCGCCCTGTGCAAGGCCGTCGCCTACGGCTGGCGCGCCGAGGAGCAGGCGAAGAACGCCGAGGACGTCGCGAAACTGGGCAAGGAACTCTACAAACGCCTTTCGGTGATGGGCGGCCACGCTGCCGCCGTGGGCCGGGCGCTCGACACCGCCGTGGGCAAATACAACCAGTTCGTCGGCTCGCTCGAGAGCCAGGTCATGGTCTCGGCCCGCCGCTTCGAGGACCTTCAGGTCGACCATGAAGGCAAGGAGTTGGTGGACCTTCCGCCGGTCGACCAGTCGCCCCGCGCCCTCAGCCGCCCGGAACTGGTCGCTGCCGAAGCCCGACCGACCGCCCTGCCCCAGTCCTGACGACGCCCCTGACGACACCCTGGACAAGGACGCTTGACATCGCCGCGCGGTGATGTAAAACACCCTTGTCAAATCGACAGGGAGCCTTGTCATGAACGACCGATCCAGACCCAGGCGTCCGCACGGACCCGGTGCCTATGCTCTGGTGGTGGGCGTCTCCCTGGTCCTGGGTGGCCTGGCCGGCGCGGCCAGCGCCTTCCTCGGCGATCAGCCGGGGCCGGTCGGCACCGCGATGACGGCGGCCCTGGTCACGGCGGCGATGGCCGTGGGGTTCACGGCCTGTGTCTGGTGGTGGCGCGGCATCGACGAGGCCGCCCGCGAGGCCCACAAATGGGCCTGGTGGTGGGGCGGCTCGGGCGGCATGGCCGTCGGCGCGGTCGTGTTGCTGACCCTGATGCTGCGGGCCGAGGACCAGCCGCTTCCCCCCGGCCTGGGCACGGCTCCCGCCGACATCTTCGTCTCGGGCATGATGTCCATCCTGTTGTTCCAGCTGGCGGGCTATTCGCTGGCCTGGGCCGGCTGGTGGCTGAAGCACCGGTGAGCGCGGCATCATGAACAACCGCCTCAAGGTCCTTCGGGCCGAACGCAACTGGAGCCAGGCCGACCTGGCCGACCAGCTCGGTGTCTCGCGCCAGACCGTCAACGCGCTCGAAACCGGCCGTTACGACCCGTCGCTGCCGCTCGCCTTCCGCATTGCGAGGGTGTTCGGCCAACCCATTGAATCCATCTTCACGGAGGACTGAGCCATGACCGTCAGTCTCGAAACCCCCCGCACCTCGCTCCTGCGCAAGGCGGCCCTGTTTGTGGTCCTTGCCGTCCTCGGCGGCCTCGCCGGCTACGGCGTCAGCACCCTGATGGGCGACGTCCGGACCGTCTGGCAGGACGAACTGGCCGTACTCATGGCCGTCATGACGATCTCGAGCGGCCTGATCAGCGCCTTCGTCGTCGCCACCCGTCCCTCGACGGTGCCCAGGGGCTGCGGCGTGTTGCAGGTGGTCGTCATGCTCCTGGCGGGCACGCTGTTCCTGCTGCCCATGTTCGGAACCGCCTTGGCAACACCGGAGATGGTCTTCGGTGCCGTCGTGGTCCTGCTGGTGCTGCAGAGCGTTGCCAATCTGATGCTGTGGCGCGCCGCGGATGAGATGCTGCGACGGGTCATGTCAGAGACCAGCGCCATGGCCTTCTGGGCCCTGCAGCTGTGCCTGTTCGTCTATGCCGCTGCCGAGCGCCTGGGGCTGGTCGATACCGTCTCCGGCTGGGGCCTGATGGGCATCTTGATGGGCGTCTATTTCATCGCCTCGATCATCGCTGCCGCCCGGCGCGGCCTGCACTAGGCCTTCCTCCCGCAATCGCTTTCGACCCTTTCCACGGAGTGTTCCCATGACCGTTTCCGACCGCCTGAAGACGCGCGCCTCCGATCTGGCCCGCACCGCCCTCGGAGCCGTGCTCGGCCTTGGCCTCGCCGGTGCCGTCGCCTTCCAGCCCGCACAGGCCTTTGCCCAGGCCGTCCAGGCGGCACCCGCCGCCGCCGCGCCGCGGGCCGTACCCCAGGCCCAGGGCGCCGGACCGGCCCTGTGGGTCATCCGCGACGCGGACTCGACCCTGTATCTGTTCGGCACGGTCCACGTCCTGCGCCCGACCACGGCCTGGGGCTCGGCCCGGGTCGATGCCGCCTTCGCCAGCGCCGACCAGGTCTGGTTCGAGATTTCCAATCCCGACGACCAGGCCGCCGTTATCCCGCTGATGCAGCGGTACGGGCTGTCACCGGACCGGCCCTTGTCGAGCCTGCTGACGCCTGCGGAGCTGGCCGCGCTGGACGCGGCCGCAGCCGGCGCCGGGGCGACCGCCGCGCAGCTGGACCCCCTGCGCCCCTGGCTGGTTGGCCTGACCCTGTCCGTCGCGCCGATGGTGAAGGCGGGCTACGATCCGACGTCAGGCGTCGAGCTGGTCCTCAAGGCCCGCGCCGAGGCCGCCGGCAAGCCGATCCACGGCTTTGAGACCATCGACAAGCAGATCGGCATGCTCGCCGGCCTGCCGGAAGCCGACCAGCTGGCCTTCCTCCGCTCTGTTCTCGAGTCTTACGAGGACGCCACGACCGAACTGGATCAGCTGGTCGCTGCCTGGGCCACGGGCGACGTCGCCGGCATCGAACGTCTGGGCGTCACCGAGATGCGCGAGGAAAGCGAGGCGATGTACGACGCCCTTCTGGTACAGCGGAACACGGACTGGGCCGGCCAGATCCAGACCCTTCTGGCGGGCTCGGGGACCGTCTTCATGGCGGTGGGGGCCGCCCACCTGGCCGGCGAGGACAGCGTGCAGGAAATCCTTGAGGCCCGCGGCGTGGATGTGGAGGTCGCCCGATGACGAACCAGCCCCAACCTTCGCCCGCCCCGACGAACCCCCGGTGGGTGCGCGTCACGGTGATCTGCCTGATCGCCCTGGTCTGGATTGCCGCGGTCATCGCGATCATCGGCGGCCAGTCCTGGGTTGAGGCCGGGACTACGGCGCTGACCAGCACCTTCCTGCTGTCGGCGGTGGACATCGGCCTGAACCTGAACCGGAAGCGCGGAGGCCGCTCATGAAGGGGCTCGCCGTTGCGGTCTTCGTCGTCGCCTTCCTCGGCTGGGCCTGGCTCGAGTTTGCCTACGACCGGCCCGCCGACGGGATCAAGGAGATCCTGTTCTGGATCGGCATGGGCGCGGTGCTGGTCAGCGGCTGGGAAGGCCGGAGCCGCGCCCCGCGCTGACGGGGACGGCTGGAGCGGGCGGCGGGAATCGAACCCGCACGAAAAGCTTGGGAAGCTTTCAGGCTACCACTACATCACGCCCGCGGAGCCGCCGCAGCCTTAGGGCCAACGGCGCACCGCGTCCAGACGGGACGCCTCAGTCGGCGCGATAGACGACGACGCCGTCGACCACGGTCAAGGTCGCCTTGCCCTTGGGTATGTCGGCGAAGGGCGCGGTCATCAGGTCGACGTTGAAGGCGGTCAGGTCGGCGCGCTTGCCGACCTCGATCGTGCCCAGCTCGGCCTCGCGGAAACTGGCATAGGCCGGCCAGAGGGTGAACATCTTCAGGGCGGTGGCGCGGTCGACCGCCTCGTTCGGACGCCAGTCGGGGCCCTGGTTGCCCTCGAGATCGCGGCGCGCGACGGCGGCGTAGAACTCGATCAGGGGCGCGCCCCGCTCGACCGGGGCGTCAGAGCCGCCGACGACGATGACCCCCATGTCGACCAGGCTGTGCCAGGCATAGGCCCCGTCCAGACGGGCGTCGCCGAGGCGGGCCGGAGCGAAATACAGGTCGCCGATGGCGTGGCTGGGCTGCATCGAGGCGATGATCGGCAGGTCCTTGAACCAGTGATAGTCGGACGGGCGCAGGATCTGGGCATGCTCGATGCGCCAGCGCACGTCCGGACCGTTGGGGCGGTCGGCCGGGGGGACCTCGCGCAGGGCCTGATCGTACCACTGGGCCACGGAGGCATTGCCGCGGTCACCGATGGCGTGGGTGGCGATCTGGATGCCGCCGCGCAGGGCCGCCTCGTACAGGGGCACGATCTCGGCCCCCGTGATCTGCATCAGGCCGGTGGTGTCGGGGCGGTCGGCATAGGGTTCGAACAGGGCCGCGCCGCGCGAGCCCAGGGCTCCGTCGGCATAGTATTTGATCGCCCGGGTAATGATCCGGCCGTCAGCGACGCTGCGGGGTCCGCCCGCGATCAGGGCGGCGGCGCCGTCGGGCGTGACGCTGTTGTAGATGCGCAGGGGGGCCTCGCCCGCCTCGGCCATGGCCTCCAGCAGGGGGATGTCCTTCCACGGCGCGCTCATGAAGTGGACGCCGGTCCAGCCGTAGGCGGCCTCGACACGGAAGCCGGCGCGATAGGCCTCGCGCAGGGCCGCCGGATCGGCCTGGGGCATCAGGCCCGCGACCAGCTGTTCGGCGGCGTCGACCAGCAGGCCGGTGGGCTGGCCGTCCGGGCCCTTCAGGATTTCGCCGCCCGACAGGGCGACGGTCGAGGCATCAATGCCGGCGGCGAGGAGGGCAGGCGTGGAGGCGACCACGGCGTGACCGTCGGCCCGGCCCAGCAGCACGACCCGCCCCGGAGCGGCGGCGTCGAGGTCGGCGGCGGTCAGGAAGCGGGCCCCGTTGGCGGATTCGGGCCAACGGGTCTCGATCCAGCCGCGCCCGACGATGGGGCCGTCGGGGTGGGCCGCCGCCCAGGCCGTCAGCCGGGCCATGGCGTCGACGACCGAGGTCGAGCCTTCCAGGTTCAGCGTCAGCTCACGCCAGCCGATCCCGTCGAGATGGGCGTGGCCGTCGGTGAAGCCGGGGAACAGGAAGGCCCCCTTGAGGTCCAGCGTTTCGGCGTATTCGACCTCGGGCGCGCCCGAGGCGGGGCCGACATAGGCGATCCTCCCGTTCTGGACGAGGACGACCTCGGCGGTCGGCTGCTCGGCGACGCCGGTGTAGATCGTGCCGCCCCGGATCAGCAGTTCCTGCGCCTGGGCACCCCAGGCGACAGACCCGAGCAGCAGGGCGAGGGCGAGGGGACGGATCATGCGGACGCTCCGGGATTGAGGAGCGATCGGTGGAGCCGAAAGCCGCTGGCGTCAAGCGAGAGGCTTGAACCCTCTCCCCTTGCGGGAGAGGGAGACCGCGCACGGCGGCGGAGCCGCCGTTGTGGCGAGGTCGGGTGAGGGGTCGCACGAACCTTTGCCGATGGACCGATGCAACCCCTCATCCGACCCGCTTCGCGGGCCACCTTCTCCCGCAAGGGGAGAAGGAAGCGCTTAAGCTGCCGTCTTCTGCTTGCCTTCGAAGTTTCCGTAGAAGGTCTCGCCCTTGGCGGCCATGTCGCGGAGCAACTGCGGGACCTTGAAGCGGTCGCCGTGGGCGGCGGCCAGTGCGTCGGCCTTTGCCACAAAGTCCTTGAGGCCCGTCTGGTCGATCAGGGTGATCGGCCCGCCGGTCCAGGGCGCAAAGCCCCAGCCGAGGATGGCCCCCAGATCGGCTTCGCGCGGGTCGTCGATGACGCCCTCTTCCCAGCACCGTGCGACCTCGACGGCCTGTCGGTACAGCAGGCGGGTCTTCAGCGCCTCGACATTGGCCAGGGCGTCGGGGCTTTCGCCGAAGCCGTCGGTCTTCGTCGTCGGCGCGAGCTCTGACAGGCCCTTCCACAGCGTCTTGGGCGTGCCCTTTTCGGCCGGGTAGTCATAGAAGCCCATGCCGTTCTTGCGGCCGAACCGTCCGCCCTCGACCATGGTGGCGACGATGTCCTCACCCGGGTTGGGGACGTATTTGTCGCCGAGGTCGGCGCGGGTCTGCTTGCCGATCTTGTAGGACAGGTCCAGCGCGACATCGTCGTGCATTTCCAGCGGGCCGCGCGGCATGCCGGTCATGCGGCCGACGTTGTCGATCAGGGCCGGGGCATAGCCCTCCTTCAGCATCGCCATGCCTTCGGTCAGGAAGGTGGAGAAGCAGCGGCTGGTGTAGAAGCCGCGGCTGTCGTTGACGACGATCGGGGTCTTCTTGATCTTCAGGACATAGTCCAGCGACCTGGCCAGGGCCTCCTGCGAGGTCTTTTCGCCCATGATGATCTCGACCAGCATCATCTTGTCGACGGGCGAGAAGAAGTGGATGCCGATGAAGTCCTCGGGACGGATCGAGGCCTCGGCCAGGCCCGTGATCGGCAGGGTCGAGGTGTTGGAGCCGAAGATGGCGCCCGGGGCCAGCTGGGCCTCGGACTTGCGGGTGACGTCGGCCTTGATCTCGCGACTTTCGAACACGGCCTCGACGACCAGATCCGAGCCCTTCACATGGGCGTAGTCGGTCGTGGCGGTGACCATGGCCAGGAGGGCGTCGTGCTTCTCCTGGGTCATCTGGCCGCGCTTCAGGCGTTTGCCCAGCAGGTCGGCGACGTGGGCCTTGCCCTTGTCGGCGGCTTCCTGGGTCTGGTCGATCAGCACGGTCTCGATACCGGCCATGACCTGCACATAGGCGATGCCCGCGCCCATCATGCCGGCGCCCAGCACCGTGACCTTCTTCGGATCGGATTTCGGCACGCCGGCGGGGCGGACGGCCCCCTTGTCGAGCTCCTGTTTCGACAGGAACAGGCTGCGGATCATGGCCTGGGCCTGCGGCGTCATCAGGGTCTTGATGAAGTAGCGGGTCTCGATGCGCAGGGCCGCATCCATGGGGACCTGAACGCCCTCATAGACGGCCTTCATCAGATTGGTCGCGGCCGGATAGTTGCCGTAGGTCTGCTTGCGGATCATCGCATTGCCGACGAGGAAATTCTGGATGCCGGCCGGGTGGTAGGGGCCGCCGCCGGGCAGTTTGAAGGACTTGTCGTCCCACGGCTGGACGGCCTTGCCGCCGCCCTTGATCCAGGCCTTGGCGGCCTCGACTTCCGAGCCCTTGGCCACGACCTCGTGGACGAAGCCGGCGCCCCTGGCGTCGTTCGGACGGAAGGACTTGCCCTCGGTCATGGCCATCATGGCCTGCTGCACGCCGATCAGGCGCGTCAGGCGCTGGGTGCCGCCGCCGCCGGGGAAGAGGCCGACCTTGATCTCGGGCAGGCCGAGCTGGATCTTGTTGTCGTCACCGACCACCCGGTAGTGGCAGGCCAGCGTCAGTTCCAGACCGCCGCCGAGGGCGAGGCCGTTGATCGCGGCCGCAACCGGCTTGCCGCAGGTCTCCAGCGCACGCAGGGCACCGTTCAACTTCCAGCCAGCCTCGTAGGCTTCCTGAAGTGAGCCACCGGCCAGCATGCCGCCGGCCATGTCGCCGAGGTCGGCGCCGGCGCAGAAGCCCGAGGCCTTGCCCGAGGTCAGGACCGCGCCCTTGATGGCGTCGTCGGTCTTCACGCGTTCGACCCACTGCGGGATCTCGGCCATCACGCCCGAGGTCAGGGTGTTCATCGACCGTCCGGGGACGTCGAAGGTGATCAGGGCGATGCCGTCGGCGTCGACGTCGATCTTGAAGTTTTCCATGCTCATGATCCTCAGACGCGTTCGATGACGGTGGCGGTGCCCATGCCGCCGCCGATGCACAGGGTGATGAGGGCGGTCGACTTGTTCGACCGTTCCAGCTCGTCCAGGGCGATGCCGGTGATCATGGCGCCCGTGGCCCCCAGCGGGTGGCCCATGGAGATGCCGCCGCCGTTCACGTTCATCTTCGAATGGTCGATGTCGAGCGCCTGCATGTAGCGCAGGACGACGGCGGCGAAGGCTTCATTCAGCTCCCACAGGTCGATGTCGGCGGTGGTCATGCCCAGCTTGCCCAGCAGTTTGCGGGTCACATATTCGGGGCCGGTCAGCATGATCGACGGCTCCGAGCCGATCGAGGCGCCGCCCAGGACTTTGGCGCGCGGCGTCAGGCCCAGGGCCTTGCCGGCTTCCAGCGAGCCGATCAGCACGCCGGCCGAACCGTCCACGATCCCCGACGAGTTGCCGGGGGTGTGGACGTGGGTCATGCGCTCGACCTCGGGGTAGCGCTGGCCGATCACGGCGTCGAAGGCCATCTCGCCCATCATGGCGAACGACGGGTTCAGCGCGCCGAGGGTCTGCATGTCGGTCGAGGGGCGGATGGTCTCGTCACGGTCGAGGATGGTCAGGCCCAGCTGGTCCTTGACCGCCAGCACCGATTTCGAGAACCGGCCGTCGGCCCAGGCGGCAGCGGCGCGCTTGTGGCTTTCCATCGAATAGGCGTCGACGTCGTCGCGGCTGAAGCCGTATTTCGAGGCGATCATGTCGGCCGATACGCCCTGCGGCACGAACCAGGTCGGGAAGGCCGAGGAGGGGTCGACGGGCCAGGCGCCGCCGTCCGAACCCATGGGCACGCGGCTCATCGCCTCGACGCCGCCGCCGACGGCGAAATCGGCCTCGCCGGACTTCACCTTGGCCGTGGCCATGTTCACGGCTTCCAGGCCCGAGGCGCAGAAGCGGTTGATCTGGACGCCGGCCACCGTCTGGGCCCAGCCGGCCGAGAGCACGGCGGTGCGGGCGATGTCAGCGCCCAGCTCGCCGACGGGGGTGACGCAGCCGAGGATGACGTCGTCGACCTTGGACGTGTCGAGGTCGTTGCGGTCGCGCAGGGCTTCCAGCACCTGGGTCGCCAGCGACAGGCCGGTGATCTCGTGCAGGGACCCGTCCTTCTTGCCCTTGCCGCGCGGGGTGCGCACCGCATCGTAGATATAGGCGTCGGCCATGGGAGCAGGTCTCCAATAAGGACGGATTCAAATGTGCCCGCCACAAACCCTACGTTTACGTCAACGTCAAGTATTTCATGATCCGGGCGTCGGACAGGCCGGCGGTCAGCAGGAGATCTTCGCCAACTTCGAGACCGCGGCGAGGATGAGCGGATAGAGGGCAGTTCATGGATCGCGCTCGATCACGCCCGGGTCCGGACCCTAGCCGACGTAGCCGGCCTGCATCAGTTCGGCGATGTGGACGATGGCCAGGGGCCGGCCGCCGTCCACCACCAGCAGGGTGGCGATCCTGTTCTGGGTCATCAGGTCGACGGCGTCGCTCATACGCGCATCCGGGCCGATGACCTTGGGGCTGGGGCTCATCACATCGGCGGCGGTCAGGCCGGTGAGGTCGCGCGAGAAGGCCCGGCGGATGTCGCCGTCGGTGACGATCCCGGCCAGCATCCCGTCCCCGGCGAGCACAGCCGCAGCGCCCTTGCGGCCCTCGGTGATGGCGGACACGACCTCGGCGAAGGTCGCGGACAGGGGCACGGTGGCGGGGGCCGGGGGACGGTCGCCCATCCAGTCGCGCACGCTCTGCAGACTCATCCCCAGCTTGCCGCCCGGGTGATGCAGGCCGAACGCCTCGGCGGTGAAGCCGCGCCGGTCCATCAGCACCATGGCCAGGGCGTCGCCGAGGGCGAGGGTCATCAGGGTCGAGGTCGTGGGGGCGAGGTTGTTGGGACAGGCCTCGGCCACCTGGGGCATGGTCAGGCAGACGGCGGACGAGCGGCCGAGGAAGCTGTTGGGCCGCTGGGTCATGCCGATGACCGGGATGCCCTCGCGCTGGCAGTAGGTCAGCGGATCGCGCAGCTCGCGGCTTTCCCCCGAGTTGGAGATGGCCAGCAGGGTGACGTCCTTGCGCAGCATGCCGAGGTCGCCATGGCTCATCTCGGCGGGATGGACGAAGAAGGCGCTTGTGCCGGTCGAGGCGAGGGTAGCGGCGATCTTGCCGCCGATATGGCCCGACTTGCCCATGCCGGTCACGACCAGATAGCCGGGCCGGGACAGGATGACCTCGCAGGCGCGGGCGATGCTGTCGTCGAGGCCGGTCTCGAGCGCCTGGAGCGCGGCGATGTTCAACTGGATCACCGCGCGGGCACGGGCGGTGATGGCGGCGGTATCGGCGGGCGGGACAGCGTCGGTCATCCGCCGGAATTGGCCCATCCTGTCCGGTTTCACAACGCCCCGCACCCGGCGAACCTTGCTGCAATGCGAAAGAAACAGGGGCCGGCGGACAACCAACCGTTCCGGAGCGCGTTAGCGTCACCATGGGGACGTCCGACCTGACCATCGACGCAGCGACCACGGCCGCCGCCGCCCTTGCGCCCTTGCCCGCGCCGCCCCGGTGCCTGCCGCGGCCCGCGCTGTTTCTCGACATGGACGGTGTCCTGGCCCCGCTGGCCGAGACGCCGGACGCGGTGGTGCCGGACGCCCGGCGCACGGCGGTCCTGCGCGGCCTGGTCGATCGGCTGGCCGGGCGGGTCGCCATCATCAGCGGCCGTACGATCGCCGAGATCGATCGCATCGCCGAAAGCGCCGCCGCCTCCGCCTCGGGCGTGCATGGGCTGGAGCGCCGGCGCGCCGACGGGTCACTGGACCAGGCCGAGGCCGACCCGGCCGTGCGTGACGCCGTGGCCGCCTTCCACCAGTTCGCCCGCACCCGCCCCGGGATCATCGTCGAGGACAAGGCCGTGTCCGCCGGCCTGCACTTTCGTCAGGCGCGGGATGAGGCCGGGGCGGTCGGGGCGCTGGCCGAGCGGCTGGCGGACGAGACGGGCCTGACGCTTCAGGCCGGAAACCTGGTGGTCGAGCTGAAGACGCCGGGGACCGACAAGGGCACGGCCCTGACCGCCTTCATGGCCGAGGCCCCGTTCAAGGGGTCGGTGCCGGTCATGCTGGGCGACGACCTGACCGACGAGGACGGCTTCCGCGCGGCCGGGGCGCTGGGCGGGTTCGGCGTGCTGGTCGGAGCGCAGCGAGACACCGCCGCCCGCTACAGCCTGCCGGACGTCGAGGCTGTCCTGGCCTGGCTCGATGGTGTCGAGGACATCGCATGACCCCGAACCTCGATCTGGCCCCCGTGGGCAACTGTTCGATCAGCGCCCTGATCGACCGCAACGGCCGCTATGTCTGGGCCTGTGCCCCGCGCGTGGACGGGGACCCGGTGTTCTCGGCCCTGATGGACGGGTTCGAGCCGGACCACGGCTTCTGGGACATCCAGCTTGAAGGCCTGAAGACCGTCGAACAGGCCTATGTGCGCAACACCCCGGTCCTGAGAACCGTCCTCACCGCCGAAGACGGGGCCTCGGTCGAGGTCATCGATTTCGCGCCCCGCCATCCCAAACACAGCCGCACCTATCGACCTCTCGCCTTCGGCCGGATCGTCCGTCCCCTGAGCGGATCGCCGCGGATCCGGGTGCGCCTGCGCCCTTCCGCCGGCTGGGGCGCGCGCCGGGCCGAGACCACCCATGGCTCGAACCACATCCGCTATCTGTGCACGGATGTGACCTTCCGCCTGACGACCGATTGTCCGGTCTCCCACATTCTGAACGAGCGGGTCTTCCGCCTCGAGGGGCCGCACGCCTTCTTCTTCGGCCCGGACGAGGGCTATGACCAGGACGTCGGCCCGGGCGTTTCGGGGGCGCTGGACCGCACGGTGGCCTATTGGCAGGACTGGGTCCGCACCCTGTATCTGCCGCTGGACTACCAGGAGGCGGTGATCCGCGCGGCGATCACGCTCAAGCTCTGCGCCTATGAGGAAACCGGCGCGATCGTCGCGGCCATGACGACCTCGGTGCCCGAGTTTCCTGAGAGCGGGCGCAACTGGGACTATCGCTACTGCTGGATCCGCGACGCCTACTATGTGGTGCGGGCCTTGAACCGGCTGGGTGCAGTCGACCTGCTGGAAAACTACCTCGGCTATCTGCGCAATCTGGTCGACGCGTCGGGCGGCGGGCACGTCCAGCCGGTGTATGGCGTCGGTCTGGAAGAGGATATCGACGAGCGGATCACCGAAACGGTCGCCGGCTATCGTGGCATGAAGCCCGTTCGCATCGGCAATCAGGCGCGCGAGCATCTGCAGCACGACGTGTACGGACAGATCGTCCTGCCGCTGGTTCAGGCCTTCTATGACCAGCGGCTGCTGCGGCCCGGCACGATCGAGGATTTCCACGCGCTGGAAAAGGTCGGCGACCGCGCCTTCGCCATGCACGACCAGGTCGACGCGGGACTGTGGGAATTCCGAACCATCGCGCGGGTGCATACCTATTCCGCCGTGATGTGCTGGGCCGCCTGCGACCGGCTGGCCAAGGCCGCCGGGCACATGGGGCTGGCTGATCGGGTCGCGTTCTGGAGCGAACGCGCAACGATCATCCGGGACCGGATCGAAAAGGAGGCCTTCGTCGAGGACGAGGGCCGGTTCGCCGCCAGCTTCGGCAATCGCGAGCTCGACGCCTCCCTGTTGCAGATGACCGACCTCGGCTTCCTCGACGCCCGCGACCCGAGGCAGGTCGCGACCTTCGACGCCATCGAACGCGACCTGAAGAAGGGCCCCTACCTGTTTCGCTACATCGAGCCGGACGATTTCGGCGAGCCGGAAACGGCCTTCAACTTCTGCACCTTCTGGTTCATCGAGGCCCTGCACCAGAACGGCCGCGACGCAGAGGCGCGCGAGATCTTCGAGGAGATGTTGAGCCGCCGCACCCACGCCGGCCTGCTGTCCGAGGATCTGTCGCTGGGCGACAAGGAGCTGTGGGGCAACTATCCGCAGACCTACTCCCTCGTCGGCATCATCAACTGTGCGGTGCTGCTCAGCCGGTCCTGGACCGACGCGCGGTGAGGGGTCTCACGACATCGCGTTGCGACCGTGCGCGGGCCCGGGGCGTTGTCCGTTCATGAGCCGTCTGATCGTCGTTTCCAACCGCGTGTCCGCCCCCAGGGACCCCGCCGCGGGCTCGACCGGCGGTCTGGCCATGGCCCTGTCCGCCGCCCTCAAGAAATACGACGGCCTGTGGTTCGGCTGGTCCGGCGAGACCGTCGAGCATTTCACCGGCGACCTGAAGATGGAGGATCGCAACGGCGTGACCGTCGCCCTCGTCGATCTGGAAGCCCAGGATGTCGACGAATACTATAACGGCTACGCCAACAAGACGCTGTGGCCCCTGTTCCACCATCGGGTCGATCTGACGGCCTATGAGCGGTCCTACGGCGAGGGCTATGAGCGCACCAACGCCCGGTTCGCCGAGGTCCTGGCTCCCCTGATCCAGCCCGATGACGTCATCTGGATCCACGACTATCACATGATCCCGCTGGCCCGGGATCTGCGCCGGCTGGGGATCACCAACAGGATCGGCTTTTTCCTGCACACGCCCTGGCCGGCGCGGCAGCTGCTGGTCACCTTGCCGCATCACCGGCGACTGGTGGAGACGCTGTTCGACTATGATCTGATCGGGTTCCAGACCCGTGAGTGGCTGGATCTGTTCCGGGACTATGTCGCGTCCGAACCCAGCGTGAACGGGAAATTGCTGCCGAACGACGCCCTGGAGGCCTTCGACAAGACGGTCCAGGCGGGGGTCTTCCCGATCGGTATCGACGTCGAGGGCTTTATCGCCGCCCGCAACTCCCCGCAGGGCAACCGGACCTATGACCGGATGGCGGCCTCGGCGGCCTTCCGCTCGCTGATCGTCGGCGTCGACCGGCTGGACTATTCCAAGGGCCTGGAGGAACGGCTGCTCGGCTATGAGCAGTTCCTGGAATCACACCCTGCCATGCGGGCCAAGGTCCTGCTTCTGCAGGTCACGCCGATTTCGCGCGACGACGTGGATACCTATCAGGATATCCGGGGCCGGCTGGATGCCCTCGCCGGCCGGATCAACGGCGAATACGCCGACATGGACTGGCAGCCGATCCGCTACATCAACCGCACCTATCGCCGCGATCAACTGGCCGGGATCTATCGCGCCGCCCGGGTCTGTCTGGTCACACCGCTGCGGGACGGCATGAATCTGGTGGCCAAGGAATATGTCGCCGCCCAGAATCCGGACGATCCCGGCGTGCTGGTCCTGTCGCGCTTCGCGGGTGCCGCCGAGCAGATGGGCGAGGCCCTGCTGGTCAATCCGTTCAGCCGCGAGGAGCTGTCCGACGCCATCCAGCGCGCCCTGACCATGCCACTGGCCGAGCGCAAGCGGAAATGGGCGTGCCTGATGCAGGTGGTGCGTGACACCGACGTGGGCCTCTGGCGCGACGACTTCGTCTCGACCCTGCGCGCCATCGAGCGCCCGGCCATCGGGAACGGCACCGCCGTTCCCGCCCATGCAGCCTGAAGCCGGAGGGTCTAGTAGATCTCGAACAGCCCCGCGGCCCCCATGCCCCCGCCGATGCACATGGTGACGACGCCGTATTTCGCGCCGCGCCGCTTGCCCTCGATCAGGACGTGGCCGGTCATCCGGGCCCCCGACATCCCGTAGGGGTGACCGATCGAGATGGCACCGCCCGAGACGTTCAGCCGGTCATCGGGGATGCCCAGCGTGTCCTGGCAATAGAGCACCTGGGCAGCGAAGGCCTCGTTCAGCTCCCAGATGCCGATGTCGTCGACGGTCAGGCCGTGACGCTTCAGCAATTTGGGCACGGCATAGACGGGGCCGATGCCCATTTCGTCCGGCTCGCAGCCGGCGACGGCCATGCCGCGATAGGCCCCCAAGGGTTGAAGCTGGCGCTTCACCGCCTCTCCGGCCTCCATGATGACGCAGGCCGACGCCCCGTCCGACAGCTGGGACGCATTGCCCGCCGTGATGAACTCACCCTGCTGAATTACTTCACCGCCGCCGAAGACGGGCTTCAACGATTGCAGACCTTCCAGCGTCGTATCAGCCCGATTGCCTTCGTCCTTGGACAGCGTGATCTCCTTGGACGCGGTCTGGCCGGTCGCCTTGTCCACCACCAGCATGGTGCTGGTCATCGGGACGATCTCGGCGTCGAGGCGGCCATCGGCCTGGGCCCGGGCGGTGCGCTGCTGGGACTGCAGGGCGTAGGCGTCCTGCCGGTCGCGTGAGATGCCGTAGCGGCGCGACACCACCTCGGCCGTCTCCAGCATCGACATATAGATGTGCGGCGAGAGGGCCAGCAGCGCCTCGTCCTTCATCCGGGACAGGTTCATATTCTGGTTCTGGACCAGGGAGACGGACTCCAGCCCGCCGCCGACGGCCATCTTCTGCTGGTCGAAGATCACCTGTTTGGCCGCCGTGGCGATGCCCATCAGGCCCGAGGCGCACTGGCGGTCCAGGCTCATCCCCGGAACCGACGACGGCAGGCCGGCGGCGAGGGCGATCTGGCGCGCGACATTGGTCCCGGTCGAGCCCTGTTGAAGGGCCGCACCCATGATCACGTCCTCGATCTCGGCAGGGTCCACCCCGGACCGCGCCACGGCGTGACGGACGGCGTGGGCTCCCAGCTGCTGGGCCTGGGTGTCGTTGAACGCCCCGCGATAGGCGCGGCCGATCGGGGTGCGGGCGGTGGAGACGATGACGGCTTCGCGCATGGACAGGCCTCTGGAAGTAAGTGAAATTGTCAGACGTTTCGTGGGTCGGTTGTTAGCGGGTCTCACCCAGGACCATCGGGGCCGATTGCGAATACGTCCACCCCGGACCGAACGCCTGTGCGCGACCATCCCAGAATTCGATCCGCTCGAAGCTGCTTTGCATGCCGATCCTGTTTCTGAGCACCAGAACGATCCTCGGGCCATGCGAGCAGTCTCGCCGAAACACAAACATATTCTCGGACGAGCGCTGGAACCAGATCAGGTCGACGGAGCCAAACTCCATCGGATCACCATCGACGACCGCGGTGACCGCCAAGGGGTCGCTCGCGCCCGCCGGGACAACACGAACCGTTTGGCCCGTATCCTCGAGTACGAACGTGTCTGCCTCGGCAGAGCGCGCCGCCTGCACAACGATCGGGCATTCTCTCGTTGGCGCGATCGTCGGCGTGTGACCATCCGGGGAGGCATAGGCGATGAAAGCGGCCATTCCGGTCACAACCATAGGCTGGCTCCCGTCGATCAGCGGCCGGCGGCCTGTGCCTTGGCCAGTTCGATCATACCCTGGGCGGCCCCCATCTCCGGCACGATCTCGCCCGTGCGGTCCGAGATGTCGGCGAACCGGGCGGCGACCTGTTCCGGCGCGTCTTCGCCCACGGCCCGGATGCCCTGGGTCAGGGTGATGTAGGCCCGCTCGAACCCGCCCGCGCCCGCCGTCAGGATGCAACGACTCGGTGCCTCGTCGCTGACCAGGTACAGCAGCCCCGGCGACACCGTGTCCGGCCCCAGCAGGTCGAGCGGCAGACGCGCGCCCAGATCCTCGGTCATCCGGGTATGGGCGGTCGGAGCCAGGCAGTTGACCCGGATGTCGTTCTTTGCGCCCTCGATCGACAGGGTCTGCATCAGGCCCACCAGGGCCATCTTGGCCGCGCCATAGTTGGACTGGCCGAAATTGCCGTACAGGCCCGAGGACGAGGTGGTCATGACGATGCGGCCGTAGTTCCGCTCGCGCATGATGTCCCACACGGCCCGGGTGCAGATCACCGCGCCCATCAGGTGGACGTCGACGACGAAGCGGAAATCGTCCAGCTCCATCTTGGCGAAGGTCTTGTCGCGCAGCACGCCGGCGTTGTTGACCAGGATGTCGACGCGGCCCCATTGCCCCATGGCCGCCTCCACCATGGCTGTGACCGCCGCCGCATCCGTGACCGAGGCGGCGTTGGCGATGGCCTCGCCGCCCATGACGCGAATCTCCTCGACGACGGCCTCGGCGGCCGTGGCGGAGCCGCCCGAGCCGTCCCGCGCACCGCCCAGGTCGTTGACCACCACTTTTGCGCCGCGTTTGGCAAGGGCCAGGGCATGTTCACGCCCCAGACCCCCTCCGGCTCCCGTTACGATGGCCACCCGGCCCTCAAACCCAATCGCCATGTCCTGCTCCTTGTCTGCGGGAATCTATCCGGAAGGTGCTTCGATACGGGAAACACCGGCCCAATGTGTTGAAACGGCGCCACAGTCGCCGCATTCGTAGCCAGAATACGGAACCCGGACCGTACATTCTCGTTCGGCCTCGGGAGCGTCCCGTATACATGGGACTTCGGGCAAACAATGAGCATGAGGGATATGATGAAGGTGAAACTTCTCGCCGGCGTCGCGATGGCGGGGCTGTTGTCAGCCGGCGCTGCGGCGGCCGAGCCGAACGGCTGGTATGGGGCGATTGACGCCGGTTACCATTCGCTGGGCGACGTAGAAACGGTCTCGCCGACGACCGGACCGTCGTTCGACATCGCGACCGAGGACGACTGGGCCGCGTTCGCGCGCCTCGGCTACCGGTTCGACCAGAACTGGCGCGTCGAGCTTGAGGGCGGCTACCGTCAGAACGACATCGAGTCGATCATCCGTCCGAACGCCGGCATTCCGAGCGGCGTCTGCAACGTGGTTCCGGCTTCGGGTGCCTGCAACGCTCCGGATGGCGATCTCAAGTCCGCCGCCCTGATGATGAACGTGCTGTTCGACTTCGGCAGCGCCGATGACGCCCTGCGTCCGTTCATCGGCCTGGGTGCCGGCGTCAACCGCGTCGACACCAGCTACCTCGGCACCTTCGGCGGCAACCGCACCGTCGGCGTCGGCGCTGACGACAGCTCCACCAAACTGGCCGCGCAAGGCATCGCCGGCCTGGCCCTGGCGCTGGGCGATCGCGCCCACCTGGACCTGACCTACCGCTACCTGGTGTCGAACATGAAGTTCAACACCTTCGTGTCGTCGGCCCCGGCGGCCATCGGCCCCTACCAGGGCCGTTATGACGACAGCCACACCCTGACCCTGGGCCTGCGCTATGCGTTCGGTGCCGACGAGCCGGCCTATATCCCGCCGCCCCCGCCGCCCCCGCCGCCGCCCCCGCCCCCGCCGCCCCCGCCCCCGCCGCCGCCTCCGGTGGTCCAGGTTCCGGCCGCGCGCGAGTTCGTGGTCTATTTCGACTGGGATCGTTCGGACCTCACGGCCGAAGCCGCCTCGGTCGTCACCCAGGCTGCCAACTACGCCAAGTCGGGCCGTCCGACCCGCGTGCTGGTCGTCGGCCACGCCGACACCTCGGGTTCGGCCGCCTATAACGTCGGCCTGTCCAACCGCCGCTCGCGCACCGTCGCCGATGCGCTGGTCGCACAGGGCGTCAACGGTGGCGTGATCTCCCTCGACGGCAAGGGCGAAACCGCCCTGGCCCGCGCCACCGCCGACGGTGTCCGTGAGCCCCTCAACCGTCGCGCCACCATCGGCATCAACTTCCGCTAAAACCGGAAGGCCGATCGGCCAGACAACAGAACCGCCGGTCCCCAAAAGGGGCCGGCGGTTTTGCCTTGCAGGGTGCGGGGTGGCCAAGGCGGCGGCCGCCCGCTATTCCGGCCACTGATTCAACGGATGACCTTCCATGCGCGTGGCGATGATCGGAACCGGCTATGTGGGGCTGGTCTCAGGGGCCTGTTTCGCGGACTTCGGCCATGAAGTGGTCTGCGTCGACAAGGACGCGGCCAAGATCGAACGGCTCGAGCGCGGCGAGATCCCGATCTTCGAGCCGGGGCTGGAGGATCTGGTCGCCGCCAATGTGCGGTCCGGACGGCTGTCGTTCGCCCTCGACGCGGCGGCGGCGATCCGGACGGCCGACGCCGTCTTCATCGCAGTGGGCACGCCGTCGCGGCGGGGCGACGGCCATGCCGACCTGTCCTTCGTGCATGCCGCGGCCGAGGAGATCGCCGGCCTGATCGAGGGCTTCACCGTGGTGGTCACCAAGTCCACCGTGCCGGTCGGCACCGGTGACGAGATCGAACGCATCATTCGCGAGCGCCGCCCGGACGCCGACTTTGCGGTCGTGTCCAATCCCGAGTTCCTGCGTGAAGGGGCCGCGATCGAGGATTTCAAACGGCCGGACCGCGTCGTCGTCGGCACCGAAGACCCCCGGGCACAGGCGGTCATGCGCGAGCTGTATCGCCCGTTGAACCTCAACGAGACGCCGATCCTGTTCACCGGCCGGCGCACGTCGGAGCTGACCAAATATGCCGCCAACGCCTTCCTGGCGATGAAGATCACCTTCATCAACGAGATGGCCGACCTGTGCGAGGCGGTCGGGGCGGATGTGCAGCAGGTCGCGCGCGGCATCGGCCTGGACAAGCGGATCGGCGGCAAATTCCTGCACGCCGGACCCGGCTACGGCGGCTCGTGCTTCCCCAAGGACACCCTGGCCCTGGTGCGCACGGCCACCGACGCCGGCGCGCCGGTCCGGCTGATCGAGACCACGGTCGCCATCAATGATGCGCGCAAGAAGGCCATGGCCGGCAAGGTGGCCGCAGCCCTCGGCGGCGACATCCGGGGCAAGACCGTCGCTCTTCTGGGCCTGACCTTCAAACCCAACACCGACGACATGCGCGATGCGCCGTCGCTGGACGTGGCTCCGGCCCTGATCGGCATGGGCGCGACCGTCCAGGCCTTTGATCCGGAAGGCATGCACGAGGCCGCCCGGCTGCTGGACGGGGTGGTGTTCAAGGCCGGCCCCTATGACGCTGTCGAGGGGGCGGACGTTGTCGTCATCCTGACCGAATGGGATCAGTTCCGGGCGCTGGACCTGGACCGGGTCAAACTGCTGATGCGCGCACCGGTCATGGTCGACCTGAGGAACGTCTACCGGCCCGACGACCTGCGCGCCCGCGGCTTCCGCTACGTCTCGATCGGCCGGGCGTGAACCCGGGAGCGAACCCCGTCTAGCGCAGGGCGACGCGCGTCAGGGTGGGGGATTGTTGCGCGGTTATCGCACTGCCCTGCGGCAACAGCGTTCGGCCGACGCCGATGACCACGGTCGCGGTCAGCACCGCCGAGACCGCCGCAATGGCGGCCAGTTTCACGCCGTCGGTGAATTCCTGATGGTTCGGACGCAAGCGATTCCCCCGCAGCGAGTGCGGTTCGTATCCAGCACCTGACGCGCTGCGCCGCAAGTCACGGAACGGCGTATGTCGGAAAAAAGGGACGAAGCCGAGGATCCGTCCCTTGTCTCTTTGGTTGCGCTACCGCCCGTCGGGCTGCTTGAGCGCGGCCCGGACTAGCCGCGGAACGGGCGGATCAGGATCTCGACCCGGCGGTTCTGGGCCTTGCCTTCGGCCGTGGCGTTCGAGGCGACGGGCATGCTTTCGCCGCGACCGTCGACGTACAGGCGATCGGGGAGAACGTTGCGGCTGACCAGGGCCTGGGCCACCGATGAGGCGCGCTGGCGCGAGAGGTTCAGATTGTAGTCGTCGGCCCCGTCGGAGTCGGCGTGGCCGACAATGTCGATGATCGACTGGTCGTACCGGTTCAGCACGCCGGCGACGTCGTCGAGGGTCGCGTTGAAGCGCGGCGTGATGCTCGACTGGTTGGAGGCGAAGGTGACGTCCGACGGCATGCGCAGGACGAGGTTGTCACCCTGGCGCGCGACGCCGACGCCGGAGCCCGAGAGTTCGGCCTCAAGCTCGCGCTGCTGGCGATCCATGTAGGAGCCGACGGCTGCACCGCCCAGGGCCCCGATGCCGGCCCCGATCAGCGCGTTCTTGCGGCCCTGTTCGGAGTTCGACGTATTGGTCAGATAGCCCAGGACCGCGCCGCCGAGTGCGCCCGCGATCACACCGGTGCCGGTATTGTTGCGCCGCGGCGTCGAGCTGTAGGGGTCCATGGTGGTGCAGGCGGTGCCGCCGAGCAGGATGGCGATGCCGGTGCCGGCCATAAGAAGCTTGCTGCGCATGTAGAATATCCCTGTCAGATGAAATCGGTCTGGCGCCAAAACGCGAGCCTACAGTGAAGGTTCCGAGCTGTACGACGGATGAACGGACCGCCGCGGCTTTGCCAAGGTCGCGGCTTAGGGCGTAAGGAACCGACCTGTCGTTCCTGCGAGGCCTGCCGTGACCGCGACCCTGAACTCCGATACCGCCCCGACTGCCAGTCGTGCCATCGAGCCGGTTTCGATGAGCCTGTACGACGCCGACTTCCAGACCTTCGCCGACAGGCTGGGGGCGTCGTTCAAACGCTACGGCTTCGCCGTCATCGCCGATCACGGCCTGGACGAGACGGTGATCGAGGCCGCCATTGACGATGCCAAGACCTTTTTTGCCCTGCCGGAGGCGACCAAACGCCAGTACCATCAGGCGGGCACCGGCGGTGCGCGCGGCCTGACCCCGTTCGGTGTTGAGGCGGCCAAGGGCGCGGCGACGGTGGATTTGAAGGAATTCTGGCACGTCGGCCGCGAGCTGCCCGAGGGGCATCCCTATCGCAAATACATGCGTGACAATGTCTGGCCGACCGAGGTCGAGGGCTTTCGGCCGCACCTGTACGGCATGTTTGCCGCCATGGATGACCTGGGCCGCAAGATCCTGCGGGCCATCGCCCGCTATCTGATGCTCGGCGACGGCTTCTTTGAGGACAAGGTCGAGATGGGCAACAGCATCCTGCGGATGCTGCACTATCCGCCGGTGCCCGCGGGCGCCTCGGGCGTCCGCGCCGGGGCCCATGAGGACATCAATGTCATCACCCTGCTGCTGGGGGCCGAGGAGGCCGGACTTCAGCTCAAGGACGCCGACGGCGAATGGCTGGACATCGCGCCGCCCCCGGGGGCGCTGGTGGTCAATATCGGCGACATGCTGCAGCGGCTGACCAACCACGTCCTGCCGTCGACCAGCCACCGGGTGATCAATCCCGCGCCGGAGCGGGCCAGTTTCGCCCGCTACTCCACGCCCTTCTTCCTGCACTTCAACCCGGACTTCGTGATCGAGACCCTGCCGAGCATGGTCTCGCCGGAAAATCCCGACCGTTATGCCGGCAAGGCCATCATGGCCGAGGATTTCCTGACCGAGCGGTTGAAGGAAATCCGGCTCATTTGAGCGCGCTATCGCTCGCCGCGCGGCGGCTCGCTGCTTGAGCGCAGGGCGGCTATCGGGATATCCGGAGCTGGGTGATGTCCCGTCCGATGGCGTTGAAGGCCTCGGACAGTTCGGTGCCGCTGCCCGCATTGTAGAAGCCACTGGCGGTGGAGGCGCAATAGGCCAGCAGAGCTTCGGAGTTGCCGCCGGCGGTGATCTGGAAACCGACGGTATAGATGACGATCCCCTTGACCTTCATCGCGTCGCACAGGGCCCGGCTCTGGGCATAGGGTTCGCCATTGTCCGGATCGCAATTGATGCTGGCCGAACTGCCGGCGTTGTAGCCCCGGGCCATGACCCCGTTGCAGTAGGGGGCGTTGAAATCGCCGTCGGTCATGATGATCACGGCCTTCAGGGTCTCGGCTGTGTTGTAGGCCGCGCCGGCCGATGACGACCACAGGGAGCCGAAATTGGGCGACACCATATACCAGCCCCAGGCGATGCCGATCTGGCCGGCGGTGGAGCCACTCACAGCCAGTGCGTCAATGTTCGCCTTGATGCCGTTTATGCTGCTGGACAGCGGCTGGATCGTGCTGCCCAGGCATCCGCCGCTGATGTCCGGATAGTTGCGCCCGACCCGGGCAGAAGCGGTCGTGGCCGCGTCGGAGTATCGCTCGCTGCCCGTTCGTTCGGTGACGCAGCTGCTGATCCGGTGCGTCGCCAGATTCAGGTCCTCGTTCTCGAAGGCGTAATAGGTGCAGCCGGGTCGGGCGCACCATGACAGGCCGCCCGAGGTGTAGGGGGTCAGGGTCGAGGCATTGGGATCGATCGTGAAGGTGTTGGTCGTCACGTTTCCGACCAGGTGGCTCTGGTCGTTGATCTGGGTCATGCCCCCGACCCCGGTGATGTAGACGTAGTCGTTGTTGCCCAGCCCGTGGTTGGCCGAGGTGATGGTGATGGAACAGTCGTTGTTCTGGCATTTCTGCACCCGGCCGGTGCTGCCCGAATGGGTGCTGTAGTTCCGGCCATCCACCCTCGTCGTGCCGTCGAGGGCGTAGAGTTCGAACGTGTTGGTCGTCTTGTTCTTGACCATATACGGCTTGTTGTTGAGCTGGGTCATGCCGGAGACGCCGGAAACCCAGACCACGTCATTGTTGGCGAAGCCGTGCCCGTTCGAGGTGATGACGACCGGCCGGGCCTTGGTGGCGGCGGTGATCGTCTTCTGGGTACCGGTGAAGTTGATGACCGCGCCGGTGATGTTGGTCGAGCCGGTGACCGTGCCCCGAACGGAGTTGAGGTAGGTCCCGGGATTGACCGAATAGGACCAGGGCACCAGGGCGACCTTGGAATAGTAGGGCGTCTGGACCGGCTGGACGATCAGATCGACCAGGTCCTTGGCCGCCGCCTTGAGATCCAGCAGTTTCTGGCCGCTCATGGAGCCGGAAACGTCCAGTGCCAGCGACACCTCGATGTTGCGTGACGACCGGTCGACCTCGGAATGGGCTCCGACCGGCAGGGTGTCGTCCATGAATTTGCCGTAGGGCGGCAGGAAGATGTTGGCCACGAGGGTGGTCACATTCACCTTTGAGCTGGCGACCACGACGTCGTCGCCGTTCAGGACGAAGTTGGTGTCGGCCTCGCGCAGGGTGATGCCCGGATAGGCCTTCAGATTGGCTCTCAGGGACGCCAGCCCCACGCGCTGGAGGTCGGTATTGGCGGTAAAGGGCGAACGCGCGGCCGCCAGGGTGGCGGCGTCCAGCGCGTCCTGAAGATTGACACGCACGGTCGAGGCGCGGTGGATGTCCACGCCGCCGACGGTCATCAGGATGAGCACAGGCAGGCTGAGGCCGAACAACATGGCGACATTGCCGCGGGTGTCGTCGGCCATTCGGCGCGCGAAGGCCCGCAAGGCCCGGCCCGCGCCGTTGATCCAGGTTTTCAGCCCCATTGCCGCATCCGCCGTCAACCGCGGGCGCTATCCGCCCTCGCTCATCCGGTCAAAAATGAACCTGTTCGGTTAAGAGAAGGACCCATGCCAAAGGTTAACGTGATCGTCGTTCGGCGATCGCATCAAGCCTCCCAGCCGCAGTCCTTGCCGCGGTTCCGGGCTGTCAGCCAGGTGTTCAGCGGGGCGAAATAGTCGGCCACGGCCGATGCGTCGTTCTCGCGCTGGCCGGTGAAGGCCTGCATGGCCTCGGGCCAGGGGCGGGACTGGCCCATCTCCATCATGGCGTTGAAGCGCGCGCCGACCTCTTCGTTTCCGTACACAGAGCAGCGGTGCAGCGGCCCGGTCCAGCCGGCCTGCTGGCAGGCGGCGCGGTGGAACTGGAACTGGTAGATGTGGGCCAGGAAGTAGCGGGTGTAGGGCGTATTGCCGGGGATATGGTATTTCGCGCCCGCGTCGAAGGCGTCGGCCGGACGCGGTCCGGGCGGAACCAGGCCCTGGTATTTCAGCATGTTTGCCGACCAGGCGTCGTTGTATTCGGCCGGGCTGGTCTCGCCGTTGAACACGCCCCAGCGCCAGCGGTCGACCATCAGGCCGAAGGGCAGGAAGGCGATCTTGTCGAGCGCCATCTTGAGCAGGAAGGGGATGTCCTCTTCCTCGCCCGGGACGGTCTGCAGCAGGCCGATCTGGTTCAGATAGGTGGGGGTCAGGGCCGACAGGCCGACGAAATCGCCGATGGCCTCGTGGAAGCCGTCGTTCGCCCCGTTCTTGAACAGGAAGGGCTGATCCTTGTAGGCGCGCTGGTAGTAGTTGTGCCCCAGCTCATGGTGGACCGTATAGAAGTCCTCGCCATTGACCTCGGTGCACATCTTGATGCGGATGTCGTCGCGGTTGTCGAGGTCCCACGCCGAGGCGTGGCAGACGACTTCGCGGTCGCGCGGGCGGGTGATCTGGCTGCGTTCCCAGAAGGTCTCGGGCAGCTCGGGCAGGCCCATGGAGACGTAGAAGCCTTCGCCGGTCTCGACCATCTTGCGGGCGTCATAGCCCGAGGCGACCAGCCGCTCGGTGAGGTCATAGCTGGAGGTGCCGCCGGTGGCCGGGGCCACGACGTCATAGATGTTGCCCCACTGCTGCGACCACATATTGCCCAGCAGGTCGGCGCGGATCGGGCCGTGGTCGGGCTGGACGGCGTCGCCGTATTTCTCGTTCAGCCGGTTGCGGACGTAGCAGTGCAGGTTTTCGTAGAACGGCTTGACCTGCTCCCACAGGCGGTCGGTCTCGGCGGCGAAGGCGTCGGGCTCCATATCATAGCCCGCGCGCCACATGGCCCCTGTGTCGGCGAAGCCGAGCTCGGTCGCGCCCTCGTTGGCGATGGCGACCATGCGGGCGTAGTCGGGGGCCATGACCGGCGAGATCGTCCGCCAGCCCTCGTACAGGGCCCGGGCCTCGGCCGGATCGCGGGTCGTGGCCAGCAGGGCGGAGGCCTCGTCAAGGGTGATCTGACGGCCCTGGTATTCGAACTTGCCGACCGAATAGGTCGAGTCGAGCCGGGTGGTGATCTCGGCCAGCTCGGCGGCCGCGCCTGGGCGGTTGGGGGCGGGCAGGACGATGCCGAGGCGCAGCAGGTTCAGCTTGCGGCGGACGTCGTCGGAAACCTGGACGTCGTTGAACGCCGCTGCGCCATTGGCCAGCTCGACCTGCAGCTCGGTATATTCGGCGTTGATCCGGCTCTCCAGCCACATGGTGTCGTGGGTGATGTTGGTGGCTCGGGTCCACTGGATGCGCGCGGCCTCCTCGCTGAGGGCGGCGAGCCGGGTCTCGGCGGTGGCGACGAAGGCGGCGGCGTCCGCCGCGTTCGGGGTGGCGGCGGCGTCGGCCGCGCGGCCCATGGCGGCGGCGGCGTCATCGACCGACGCCGGGGCCATCGCTTCGTCGGTCATGCCGAGGCTGGCGCAGCCGGCCAGACCGAAGGTCAGGGCGCAGGCAGCGGCGGCGGTCATCAGGGCGCGTTTCATGGGTATTTCCTCCTTGCGCGGT
Source organism: Caulobacteraceae bacterium (assembly GCA_965284375.1). Lineage (GTDB taxonomy): Bacteria > Pseudomonadota > Alphaproteobacteria > Caulobacterales > Caulobacteraceae > Brevundimonas. The sequence goes on along the minus strand of OZ260074.1, from coordinate 2,288,249 downwards.
CTGCCGCCGCAGCGTTGGGCGGGCAGGTGAAGGGAGCCGAAGCGCCGCGTCAAGCGGTGCCGTTCATCCCACGACGCAGGCGGCCAGGCCCTGTTCCCGCACCGTGCCCATGGCGGCCTGGATGCGCGCGGTGCGGCGGCGGACATAGGGCCCGGGGGCGGAGGCGCTGTAGCGGCGCGGGGAGGGCAGGATGGCGGCCAGACGCGCGGCCTCGCGGGTGGTCAGGTCATCCGCCGACTTGCCGAACCAGTGCTGCGAGGCTGCCTCGGCCCCATAGACGCCCGGGGCCCATTCGGCGACGTTGAGATAGACCTCCATGATCCGCCGCTTGCCCCAGACGGTCTCGATGGCGACGGTGTAGCCGGCCTCAAGGCCCTTGCGGATCCAGTCGCGGCCCGGCCAGAGGAAGGCGTTCTTGGCCGTTTGCTGGCTGATCGTCGAGCCCCCGCGGATCCGCCCGCTGCCCCGCTTTTCCGATCGGGCATTGGCCTTCAGCGCGCGCTCGATGGCCTCCATGTCGAAACCGCGGTGGGCGCAGAAGGTCGAGTCCTCCGAGGCGATCACCGCCTCGACCAGACGTGGCGATATCCGGTCGAGCGGGCGCCAGCGGTAGTCCCAGCCTTCGCCCTCGATCAGGCGGGTGGCCATCAGAAAGGTCGCGGGCACGGGCAGGAACCGCTGCAACACCAGGCCGCCGGACCCCAGAAGGAGCAGCAGCAGGAACAGGGTCAGCAGCGGCCGGCCCTTCTTTGTGGTCTTGGTCAGCCCTGCCATGGGGGGATGTTGGCGCGAGGGACGGCGGCTTGGCAAGCGCTCACGCTGAGGCGACTCCGGCGTTGCCGTCCTCGTCCGCCCAGGCGACGCGGGTGGCGTCGGCGCTCATGGCCAGGGCGGTGATCGGGGCACCGCGCTCGGCCTTGAGGAAATTCAGGCCCTGGCCTGCGGGATCGGCCAGCCAGACGCGGCCGTCATTGAGGCCCGCAGCCAGAAGGCCGTGCTTCGGCTGCGAGGCAACCAGGGCGACCAGACTGCCCTCGTCGAAGCCGATCTCGGTCGCCTCGCGGCCCATCGGACCGTTGGAACCGACGAAGGGCCATAACACCGCGCCCTGCGCGCCTGACGTGGCCAGCAGCTGGCCGTTGGACAGGAAGCTCATGGCCTTCACCCTGGACGGATAGCCGCCCATCCGCATGTCCCGGGCATCCTTCAGCCGCCAGCCGTGCAACTGGGCGTCCTGCATGGCGGTGACGACGAAGGCCCCGTCCGGGGAAAAGGTCACGGCGGTGTGCGAGCCGGCCCATTTCAGCAGGGTCGGCTTCTGCTGCGCGATACGCGCAAACCACAGGGCCGCTCCGCCATAGGTGGAGGTGGCGATCCGTCGCCCCTTCGGCTCGAAGGCCACGCCCGAGACGGTGCGCTCATGCTGGAAGTCGCGGCGGAAGCCGGCATCCTTCGCGTCGATCACCGACAGGGTCTTGCCGGCCGAGAAGGCGATCAGGCCGCTTTCGGCCGAGGCGTCGACGGCGTCGATCCACTGACCCTTGGCTGTGGCCAGAACGCCGGCCTCGCCGCGCCGGTGCCAGATCAGCCGACCGTCGTCGCCGCCCGTCAGCACGCCGTCACCGGACGGGTGGGCGACGGCGCACAGGATGGCCCCGTCATGCGCGGCGCTGAACTCGCCGCCCTCGAACCGGACCGAACCGTCGCCGAGGGCGAAGATCGCGCCCCTGCTGTCAAACAGGGCGGCGGTGATCTGGGCGTCAAAAGTGCTGAGCATCGGCTTCGTTTAGTGTCCGGACGGCGCGCGTCAACTTTGTCGCCGGGTCTCGCGAAGCCGGCGACGGCGTTCGGCGCGGGAAAGATCGCCCTCGTTGCCGGTCGCGGAATATTTCGAGTGCACATCGTGCACATTTTCGCCGGTGACACGAAGGCGAGGCCAAACGGCGGGCCGCTGTTCCGGGGGCTGGGCGGCGGCACGAGCTGCGGTAAGGCCGTCGCGGTGATCCTCGGTGGCCTCGGCCTGGACGCGGGCGTGGAGGGCGGCGTGGATGCGCTGCCAGCGGGCGGCGTCGTTGCCCCGGCCGCGCGCGATGGCGGCCGCCAGCCGACGCCAGGCCATCTCGACCAGTTCGGGTGGCTCAAGGTCGTCAAAGACGTCGAAATCGTCTTCGGGTGACGGGTCGGCCTGGTCATTGCGCCGCCAACCCTCTTGGCGCGCGCGGCGGCGCAGCGCGGACAGGCCGATGTCATGGCGGCGGCAAACCTCCTCGGCGGTGAAGCCGGTGAGATAGTCGGCGCGCGCTTCGGCCCAGGTCTCGGCAGTTCGGATGCGGTAGGGGTCGCTCATGCCGAGAGGCTGGCATGCGTCTGCGTCAGAATCGGTCGTGGGTGGGCTGTGTTGACGAGGCAGGAACTGCGGGCGAGCCTGCGCTCAACGGGAGCCCTCGCCATGAGCCAACATCTTTTCTCCATCGCCGTAGCGGCCTTCGCGGCGGGCCTGGCCGGCGCGGCTTCAGCGCAGTCTCCGACATTGCCGCATCGGGACGATCCGGCCTGGGAGGCCATCGGCACGACGGCGGACGGAACCCGTTATGACATCCTGCCGGGCCGCACATCGCAGGAGCACACGACCGTCTGGTTTGTCCTGCGGGCAACTGTTGCCCCGTCGCCGACCGGCAGTCCCAATACGGTTGTCGCTTACGCCGTGGTGGACTGCGTGGCGTCAGCGATCGGTGTGGGGACGACCGAATTCTACAATGTGACGCAGGGATTTCTGCGCACGGTGGAAGGCCCCGAGGACCCCGTACCGGGGCCCGCGACGGACCCCGGCCAGCGTCTCGTGATCCGGCACGTCTGCACCGACCGACCGGCTGGGACCTAGGCGGCGCAGGCCTCGAATCCGGCACGGATCGCGGCTTCATCGAGATCGCGACCGATGAAGACGGCGCGGGACCAGCGGCGCTCGGTCTCGCCCCACGGCTTCTGCAGGTCGCCCTCGAGGATCATGTGCACGGCCTGGAAGACGAGGCGGCGATCCTCGCCGTGGACGTCGATAATGCCCTTGGCGCGCAGGATGTTCTGGCCCTGCTCGCCCAGCAGCCGGTCCAGCCAGGCGGTGAATTTGGTCCCGTTCATCGGCCGCTCGAGCGACAGGGAAATGCCCTTGATGTCGTCCTCGTGGGCGTGGCCCCGGGGGCCCGAGGCATGGTCGTCAGGCGCGTGGTCGGGGTGCGCGTGATCGTGCTCGTGATCATGGTCGTGATGATCGTGGCCGCAGTGCTCGTCGTGCACATGGCCGGCGTCGCCATGGGCCGGGTTGGTGAACCCGGGATTGATGTTGAGGATCCGCCCCAGGTCGAAGCCGCCCAGACCCAGCACCTGATCCAGCGGAACGTCGGCGCGCTCGGCGCGGGTGATCGGGGCCAGCGGGTTCAGCCGACGCAGGCGCGCCTCGACCGCCACCAGTTCGGCCTCGGAGACCAGATCGACCTTGTTGAGGATGATGCGGTCGGCGAAGGCGACCTGTTCGCGGGCTTCTTTCGAATCGTCCAGCCGGGCCATGACGTGTTTCGCGTCGACCAGGGTCGTGACGCTGTCCAGCTCGGTCTTTGCCTTGACGTCCTCGTCGACGAAGAAGGTCTGGGCGACCGGGCCGGGGTCGGCCAGGCCGGTGGTCTCGACGATGATGGCGTCGAAGGCGGGCTTGCCGGGGCGCTGGCGTTTCATCAGCCCGGCGACGACGCGGATCAGGTCGCCGCGCACGGTGCAGCAGACGCAGCCGTTGTTCATCTCGAACACGTCCTCGTCGGCCCCGACGACGAGGTCATTGTCGATGCCGATCTCGCCGAACTCGTTGACGATGACGGCATAGCGCTTGCCGTGGTCCTCGGTGAGGATGCGGTTCAGCAGGGTGGTCTTGCCGGCGCCGAGATAGCCGGTGAGGACGGTGACGGGGATCTTGTCTGACATGGGCGGCAGATGGCGTGTCTGGAGCGGTTTGTGAAGGAGGGGGATTAGGGATTAGGGACTAGGGATTAAGGGGAAAGGCACGGGCCCCCGAGTGCCGTCGGCCATCACACTCCCTAATCCCTCATCCTTAATCCCTAATCCCTCGATCCTAGCAGGTCGGGCAGTCGGGCAGGGGGCCGGACTCGAGCTGAAGGGTGGTGTGGCTGATCCTGAAACGGCTGCGCGCCATGGCCTGCGCCTCGGTCAGCAGGGCCGAGGCGTCGGCACGGTCGTGGCAGAGATGGGCGGTCAGGGCTGTCTCGGTGGTCGACAGGCCCCAGACGTGCAGATCGTGTACGGCGCTGACGCCCGGCAAGGACAGGAAGGCGGCGCGGATGGCCTCGACATCGGTCCCGCGCGGGGCAGCGTCCAGCGCCAGATTGACGGAGTCCTTCAGCAGGCCCCAGGTGCCCAGCAGGATCACCACGACGATACCGAGGCTGACCAGCGGGTCCAGAATCGACCAGCCCGTCATCCAGATGACGCCGCCGGCGATCACCACGCCGATCGAGACAGCGGCGTCGGCCATCATGTGCAGATAGGCCCCCTTGGCGTTCAGGTCGCTGTGCTGGTCGCGCATGAACATCAGGGCGGTGCCCAGGTTGATGACGAAGCCGATGGCCGCGACGACCATGACCAGACCGCTCATCACCGGGGCGGGTTCGGCCAGACGGCGCACGGCCTCGAAGGCGATGGCTCCACAGGCGAAGATCAGCAGCAGGGCGTTGGCCAGGGCCGCCAGGACGGTCGCCTTGCCGTAGCCATAGGTGTTCTGCGACCCGCTGGCCCGCCGCGCCAGCCAGGCTGCGCCGCCGGCCATGGCCAGACCCAGGACATCGGACATGTTGTGGCCCGCGTCCGCCATGAGGGCGGTCGAACCGCTGAACACCCCGGCCCCGAACTCGATGCCCACGAAGGCCAGATTGACGAGCAGACCGACGGCGTAGCGCCAGTCGCCGGTGTCGACCGGCCCGTGATGGTGGCCGCCGCCGTGGCTGTGATCCGGGGCGTGCTCGTGCGCATGATCATGCGAATGACCGTGATCGTGATGGGCGTGCGTCATGGACCCGTCTTAGTGCTGGTGGGCCAGAACAAGAAGACCGATCACGATCAGGGCCCCGCCCAGCACCGCGCCTTCGTAGCGGGCCCAGCGTTCCAGCCGCAGCACCGACCAGCCTGCGCGGGCCAGAAGGGTAAAGACGGCCATGCCGCCGACGGTGCCGAGGGCGAAGGCGACGGTCAGGGCGGCGAGGACCGCCAGACCTTCCTCGGCCTGGGACAGATAGATGGGCAGCAGCACCTCGCCGGGCGACACGGCCATCATGGCCACCAGACCCCAGAAGGCGGCGGCGTGGGACACGGTCGGCTCGGCCAGTTCCAGCGGCGGCCCGCCCGCGGGCACGGGGCGTCGGATCAGGGCCCGGCTCAGATAGAAGGTGCCGAACAGGAGCAGCAGCACGGCGGCCAGATGCGGCAACAGGCCCGAGATCCACTGGTCCACGGCGAGGCCGGCGGCGACCACGAGGCCACCAACGACGGCCGTGGTGACGATGTGGGCCAGACCGGCTGCGGTCACGGCCCCCAGCATCCGGGGCAGGGTCCAGCGCTGCGCCCGTCCGACCAGCACGAACGGCAGCCAGTGGGTCGGCAGGGCCGCATGCAGGAAGGCCGTCACGAAGCCCGCGCCCAGAAGCGACAGGATCACGGGCTGTTCGAGGTCGGACGGCGTCATTGCCGCCCTCTTAGCCTGTTACTTTATAACAGTCGAGGGCAAATTCTCGTGCGGGCCGGGCGCTATTCGATGAAGGCCAGCGGTGTGCCCGCCGCGGGCAGGCAGCTGCGGTCGACCGGCTTCGACGGATCGCGCAGGAAGTCGCGGGCCATACGCTGGGTGCAGGGGCTGGCGTTGATGACGCCGTGGGTGGCGTTGGTGACGATCACCACCTGACTGTTGGCATAGCCGCGGGCCGCGGCCTCGGTCAGGGGCGGAGGGCAGCCGGGATCGATCTCGGCAGCGACGAACAGGGTCGGAATGTCGGTGTGAACCGGGGCGTTCTCGACCGGATCCGGCGCGCCCGAATTTACCGCACCGCACACGTCGAACAGGCGGGACAGGGAGGGAACCAGAACCTCGGCGACCGGATCGCCTGCGGCCCCGGCGGCCAGCCGCGCCTTCGATTCGAACGGCAGCTCCTCCTTGCAGATATAGGCCATGTGCTGGCCCTCGAAATAATAGGTCCGGTCCGCCGCGATTTCGGCCACGGGCGACAGGTCGCCGGCGATGATCTTTTCGAGATCGGCCGGCAGGCGACGCACCCCGGTGCGGGAATAGGTGGTGTCCATCAGGAAGGCCGAAAGGTCGTCCACGGTGAAGGTCTGGCCGTCCTTGCCGGTGCGGGGGCCGGCCAGCCACAGGCGGGCATCGGCTTCGAAGCGCGCCTGGAGGTTCGGGTGGCGCGCGGCGCAGTCGGCCTGGGCCTGGCATTTGGCGAGGATGATCTTCACGGCGGCCGAGACCTGTTCCGGCGTGCCGACGGCCCAGTTGCCCTCGGGTGGCCAGGGACTGTCCATGACCGCGGCGCGGACGATTTCGGGGGCGTGGGTGATGACGGCGGCCTCGACCCGCGGGCCGTAAGACCCGCCATAGAGATCGATCTTCGGCAGGTTCAGGGCCTGGGCGAGGTCGCGCACGTCCCGGGCAACCGCCGCGACATTGTACCAGGCGAAATCGACGCCCTGGTCCTGGAAGCCCTTGAGGCAGGCCTTGAGCTTGTCGGCGTCAGCCTCGGACGGTGGTCCGGCATCGGTCAGCTGGGCCCCGGGGCAGTCCATCGAGGGATTGCCCTGCCCGCCGCCGCGCTGGTCAAAGAAGATCCAGTCCTGATCGACCGCCATCAGCACATTGGCCCCGGGGCGGGCCGCGAGGCGCTGGACGCTGGCACCGACGCCGGCGACCGCTTCCCCGCCGGGCCCGCCGTGGAAGACGACCACGGGCGGCAAGGCCTGTCCGGAGGCGTCACGGAAGGGCGCGCTGGCACGGACGATGGCCACGGCGATGTCGATGCGGCGTCCGCCGGACCCGTCGCGGGCCTCGTCGACGGTCAGGGTTCCGCACTCCACTGTGCGGCCACCCGGAACCCAGTCGGCGGGGCAGGCCCGGGCCGTGAAGACCGGTGGTGCGGCGAGGCGGGGTGCAGGGGCTGTGGCGCAGCCGGCGGCCGACAGGGCGGCAACGGCAAGGGCGGCCGTGGCCAGAAGGCGGATCGACATGGAAATTTCTCCCGGAAGCGGGCCAGTTGAAGCCTCGGCGTAACCGGTGGCAAGGTCTTACAGGACCGCGCGGGCGCTGTTTTTCGGGCAAATCGCGTTGACTCGGACACCCCTCTGCGTCTATGTCGCCGCTCTTCGCCCGAGGGGGTCCCCCGTCGGGCTTATTCTTTTTGCGTTTCGCTGAGGCTTCAACATGTACGCGGTGATCAAGACCGGCGGCAAACAGTACCGGGTTCAGCCGGGCGACGTCATTGTGGTCGAGAAGCTCGACGGCGATGTCGGCTCCGACGTGTCGTTCGGCGACGTCCTGATGCTGGGCGGCGACAAGGGCGTGACCCTGGGCGCTCCGATGATCGCGGGTGCCGCGGTCGCCGCGACCCTGGTCGAGACCCGCAAGGGCGAGAAGATCAAGATCTTCAAGAAAACCCGCCGTCAGGGCTATCGCCGTACGAACGGCCATCGCCAGATGGAAACCGTCCTGCGAATCACCGGCATCGACGGTGCCGGCGAGAAGGCCAAGTGGGACGGCGAGACCTCGCTGATGACCAAGGCCGAGATGAACCTGCGTGCCCGTGGCCTGGCCCCGCGCACCGAGGAAACCGAAGCCAAGCCGGCCAAGGCCCCCAAGGCCGCCGCCGCTCCGAAAGCTGCAGCCGCTGAAAAGCCGGCCGCCGCCAAGAAGGCTGCGCCCAAGGCCAAGCCCGCCTCCACCGACGAAGCGTAAGAACAGTTAGAGACAGGGAGCAGACCTATGGCTCACAAAAAATCCGGTGGTTCGTCGCGTAACGGTCGCGACTCAGAATCGAAGCGCCTCGGCGTGAAGAAATACGGCGGCGAAACCGTGCTGGCCGGCAACATCCTCGTGCGTCAGCGCGGCACCACCTTCCACCCGGGCGACAATGTCGGCCTCGGTCGTGACCACACGCTGTTCGCGACCGCGCACGGCGCTGTGAAGTTCACCAAGAAGGCGAACGGCCGTTGTTACGTGTCGATTCTTCCGACCGCCGCCGAAATGCCGATGGCCGCCGAGTAGCGCGAAGACCGATTGAAACCCGGATCGCGCAAGGCTCGAGAGCCGCGATCCGGACCAGGGAATTATTTCCGCGGGGAGTCTGGATCACCAGGCTCCCCGTTTTCGTCTCCCCGCCTCGAAGCCGTCCGAGCCCTCCAAGGAGGCGGCAGATCGAACGAGGCCCGTATCATGTGCGTGATCGAACCCTCTCCCGTCGTCGAGACGCGGCGCCTGTCGCTGCGCAGCCCGGGGGCCCAGGACATCAGCCGTCTGGCGACGCTCGCCAATGACGTCGACGTGGCGCGCATGACCCTGCGTATGCCGCACCCGTTCGGGATCGCCGACGCCGAGGCCTTTGTGCTGCAGGTGCTGGGCCAGGACCCCGCCCGCGCGCGCACCTTCCTGATCGAGCACGAGGACCACGGTCCTGTGGGGGTGATCGGCCTGTTCGAGGATCAGGATCCGGCACCCGAGATCGGCTACTGGATCGCGCGGCCGTTCTGGGGTCGGGGATATGCCACCGAAGCGCTTCAGGCGGCCACGATCTGGGCCTCGAAGGCGTGGAAGCGCCGGGCGCTCATGGCCGGGCATTTCAGCGACAATCCGGCCTCGGGCCGGGTGCTGGAGAAGGCCGGCTTCCTCTACACGGGCGAGGTCCGCAAGGGCTTCAGTCGGGCTCGGGGTGCCGAGGCGCAGTCGCGGCGGATGGTGTGGCTGGCGTAGTTGATTTTCTCCCTCCCCCTTGTGGGGAGGGATGTCGTCGCCCCCGGGTCCGACCAAAGGTCGGCCCGAGGACAGGCTCCGCGACGACAGGGTGGGGTAAGGCTGAACTTCCCCACCCGGTCGCTGCGCGACCACCCTCCCCACAAGGGGGAGGGAGACGCCTGTGTCCTAGCCGAACAGCGTCGAGCCGAACACCGCGGCCATGGCGATGGCTCCGCCCGCGACCGCCACGACGGCACCGGCGATGAAGGCCGCCCAGGTCCGGGCGGCGCGCTTGCGGCGCAGGCCCGAGGTCTTGACCGACCTCAGCATGACGCCGGGCTTGGGTCCGAAGACTTCCGAGCCTGAAATATTGTGCTGGGACATGAACGCGCTCCCTGATCCACCGCCCCTTGCGGGTTCGGAAGACCGAAGCGGCCCGGACAAGGCGAAACGATGGCGAACACCGGTCACCCACTGTTCCGTGATCGGATGAACGGTGATCCGGTGGCGGATCAGCCGCAGTAGATCAGCCGGCCGCTATAGGCGCGGTAGAAGCCCGTATAAGGGTTGTAGGACCGGTAGGTGGCCCGGCACCAGTCGGCCCGGTTGCCGTGCGAGCCGCTCGACCCGTAACTGTGGCCACCGGTCGGATAGACCAGATCGGGCCGTCCATAGGCTCCATACCAGGTGGTGCCGCCCTGGTCGTGGCCGGCTCCGTAGCCATAGGCGGACCCATAGCCGCGCCCCCGGCTCGAGTAGCTGCGACCATAGCCGCCGTCATGCCCGTAGCGGTCATGGCCATAGCCATCCCGCTCGTAACCGCCGAGCTGGCGATAGTCCCTGCGCGCCTGGGCGCTCACGCGGCTGCGTTGATCGCGCCAGCGCTCGCCGCAATCGTTGCGGTTGGCGTCCCAGAAGGCGTCGCAACGATAGTCGCCCGGTCGGTCCAGCTGGCTGCGCCAGTTAAAGCTCGACGGCACGGCGTTGCTGTCGCTGCGACGGCTGTAGCCATGGTCGGCCCGGCTGTCGGAGCCGCCGTAGCTGTAGCCGCCGTCATAGGTTCCCCCCCAGGACTGGGCGGCGGCAGGCGCGGCGACAAGGACGAGGCCGGCGGAGATGAGCAGGGTGAGGCGGCGCATGGTGAACTCTCCGAAGCGGCCAGATACGCGGCCTCAAAGACGACGGTTACAGGTGGGCTAGAGGGTGACCGAGATGCGGCCCCCGCGGGTAGAGACGTGTTGCATCAGGACGACGCGATCGCCGCCGGCGCTGACCGGGGCGATGACGAACCAGTTTCCGTCAGGCAGGCCCGAGAACTGGAAGCGGTTGTCCTGACAGGTCTCCTGGCGAACGAAGGAGCGATAGTCGGCGTTGGGATCGGAGACGGTGCGGGCGCGCACGACGGCTTCGGGAAGCGCGGCGCGGTCGGTCGAGCCATACAGGGTCTGGAAGCGGGCGCGCGTGTAGGGTGTGTCGGGCGTCAGGGCGACCGAACCGGTGCAGGCGAAGGCCTGGCCTTCTCTGCGATAGACGACGCGGCCGTCTATCGACGCGCGGCCCGGACGGGCGGACCAGGCGAAATCGTCCGCGCGGAAGGCGCTGGATGACGGACCGGGGCCATAGCCGCCCGGGGCGACGGTCTCGCACGCCGCCAGCGAGGCGGCCACGGCGGCGATGGCGATCAGGTGGCGGGCAGACATGGCTCTCTCCGTAGGCTCGCGGGTCGAACAGCGCGATCAGACGCTGAACGCCGCGATAAGGTCAAGGTTGCGAGGCGTTCGGCTGTGGGCCAAAAGCGCGCATCAACCCGGCGCAGACCGGGTATAGGGACCGCTCATGACAGTCACATTCGACGATATTCTGGCGGCGCAGAGGCGCATTGCCGGCCAGGTGGACCGCACGCCGGTCCGGCATTCGCGCCGGCTGTCGCAGCTGACCGGGTCCGAGGTCTGGGTCAAGTTCGACAATCTGCATTTCACCGGCAGCTTCAAGGAGCGCGGGGCACTGAACCGGCTGCTGCAGCTGACGCCCGATGAGCGCCAACGCGGGGTGGTGGCGGCCAGCGCCGGCAATCACGCCCAGGCCCTGGCCTATCACGGCACCCGGCTGGGCGTGCCGGTGACCATCGTCATGCCCGAGGGTACGCCCTTCACCAAGGCGGACGGCACCCGGGCGCACGGCGCGACCGTGGTGATCAAGGGTCTGGACTTCACCGGCTCGACCGAAGAGGCGCACCGGCTGCGCGACGAGCACGGCTATGTTTTCGTCTCGGCCTTCGACGATGCGGGCATCGTCACCGGGCAGGGCGTCTGCGCGGTCGAGTTTCTGGAAGACGCGCCGGACCTCGATGCCCTGATCATCCCGATCGGCGGCGGCGGGCTGATCGCCGGCTGTTCGGTCGCGGCCAAGGCGATGAAGCCGGACATCCGCATCTTCGGCGTCGAGGCGGCCATGTATCCGTCGTTCAGCGCCCGGCGCCGGGGCGAGACGCCCCGATGCGGCGGCCAGACCATCGCCGAGGGCATCGCCATCAAGGCCGTGGGCGACATTCCCTTCGCCATCGCTGATCCATTGGTCGAGGACGTGCTGGTCTGCCAGGAGGCGGATTTCGAGACCGCCGTGGCCTATTACGCCACCCTCGAGAAGACGGTTGCCGAGGGCGCGGGTGCCGGTGGTCTCGCGGCCTTGCTGGCGTATCCGGAGACGTTCAAGGGCATGAAGGTCGGGCTGGTGCTGTGCGGCGGCAATATCGACGCCCGCATGCTGGCCGTGGTCCTCAATCGCGAACTGGTGCGCGAGAAGAAGATGATCGTCTATCGCATCCTCGGCGACGATCGCCCCGGCATGCTGTCCAAGATGAGCGCCGTGATCGGCGGCCTCGGCGGCAACATCATCGACGTGGTGCACAACCGGCTGGCGCTGGACGTGCCGGCCAAGGGCGCGGAGTTCGACATCATGGTCGAGACCCGTGGCGAGGCGCACGCGAACGAAATCAGGCTTGGACTGGAAGAGGCGGGATATGAATTACGGATGGGCTAAGGGCGCCTTTGCGCTGGCGATGATCGCGATTCTCGCCGGGCCGCTGGCCGCATGCAATCGCGAACCGGCCGCGCCGGACGAAAACGCGGCGCAGAATCTGCGTGCGTCAGAGTTCTTCATGACCTCGAACGCCAAGACCGAGGGGGTGAAATCCCTGCCGTCGGGCGTTCAGTACAAGGTGGTCCGGTCCGGTCCTCCGGGCGGAGAGCGGCCCGACCGCAACGATCTGGTGCGCGTCGACTATGAAGGCACGCTGACGGACGGGACGGTGTTCGACAGCTCGTTCCAGTCGGGCCAGCCGGCGGTCTTCACGGTCGCGGATGTGGTGCCGGGCTGGACCGAGGCGCTGCAACAGATGCGGGTCGGTGACGAATGGGTCGTCTATGTGCCGCCGGCGCAGGGTTACGGCGAACAGGGCCGGCCGGGCATTCCGTCCAATGCGGTGATGGTGTTCCGCATCAAGCTGCTCGACATCGCCAAGACTCCGGGCGGCGAGCGCGGCGGGGCTGTAGCCCAGGGGTAGGGCGTCAGCGTCTCCCTTCCCCGGAGGGGGAGGGAGAACGCGCGCTATGCGCCCCTCAACCGCTCCATCGCCCATTCCGCCGCGTCGCGCACCACGGCGTCCGGGTCGTCCAGCAGACGTTCCGCCACAGGGATCAACCCGGCGTCGGCGCTGTTACCGATGGCGTAGAGGACGTTGCGGATGAAGCGGTCGCGGCCGATCCGCTTGACGGCGCTTTTCGAGAACAGGGTCCGGAAGGCCGCGTCGTCCAGCGCGGCCAGATCGGCCAGCCGGGGCGAGACCAGGCCTTCACGCGCCTGGACCCGCGCCTCGTTCGAGGCGGCGGCGAACTTGTTCCACGGGCAGACCGCCAGGCAGTCGTCGCAGCCATAGATCCGGCTGCCGGTGGCCGTGCGGAACTCGACCGGCCACGATCCGGCGAATTCGATCGTCAGGTAGGACAGGCAGCGCCGCGCATCGAGCTGGAACGGGGCCGGGAAGGCCTTGGTCGGACAGACGTCCAGACAGGCGGTGCAGGTCCCACAATGTTCGCCCTCGGGCGGGTCGGGCTCCAGATCGGCCGCGGTCAGGATGACGCCGAGGAACAGCCAGTTGCCATGGTCGCGGCTCAGCAGATTGGTGTGTTTGCCCTGCCAGCCAAGGCCGGCGCGCTGGGCCAGCGGCTTTTCCATCAGGGGGGCGGTATCGACGAAGACCTTCACCTCGCCGCCGGTGCGGGCCGCGACCTGTCCGGCGAGCGTCTTCAGCCGGCCCTTGATGACCTCGTGATAGTCGTCGCCCCGCGCATAGACCGAGATGTAGCCCGCGGAGGCATCGGCCATTTCCGGCAGGGGGTCCGTCCCGGGGCCGTAGTTGAGGCCCAGGACGATGGCGGTCCTGGCCTTGTCCCACATGGCGGTCGGGTGGGCGCGGCGCTCCAGCGTCGTCTCCATCCAGCCCATGTCGCCATGGCGGCCCGCCTCGACGAAATGCGCCAGCCGCTCACCCGCGTTCCACGGCTCGGCGGCCGAGGCGAAGCGGCAGGCGTCGAAGCCCAGTTCGGCGGCGCGCTCGCGAATGAATGGACGGACATCGACCGGCATGGTCTGCCTCTCTCACACGCCGCAGGCGCTGGCGAGAGCGCAGGCGGGTCTCAGAAATCCAGGTCGGCGTACCAGGTCGACGGCGGCACGCCCGGAAAGCGGTCGGCCAGCAGGGGCCGGAAGCAGGGGCGGGACTTCAGCTTCATGTACCAGGTCTTCACGGCCGGCCAGTTCGCCCAGGACACCTCGCCGAAATAGTCGAGCACCGACAGGTGGGCGGCGGCGACGAAGTCGGCCTGGCTGATGCGCCGGCCCGACAGGGCGTCGCGTCCGGCCAGCACGTCCTCGAGCATGGCGAGATGTGATCGCAGGGCTTCGCGCCCCGCCCTCAACGCGCGGGCCTCGGGTGGGCCGAGGCGGAGCAGGGGTTTTTCCATCCGCTCATGCAGCAGCACGGCATTGACCTCGTCGGTGAAGCGGCGGTCGAACCAGGCGACCAGCCGGCGCGTTTCGGCGCGCTCGGCGGGATCGGTCGGCATCAGGAAGGGCTCGCGCGACGCGTCCTCCAGCCAGCCCAGGATGGCGGCGGGCTCGCACAGGGTCAGGGACCGGCTGTCCTCGGTCACGCGCAAGACCGGGGGCATGCCGGACGGATTCAGCCCCGCCACGGGGCAGTCGTCCTCCCACGGACGGACGAGGGTCTCGGTGAACGCCTTTTTTGCCTCGCCCAGCGCCAGGCGCGCGGTGCGGGAGCCCGGATCGAAGGCGAAATGATACAGGATACAGGCGGACATGGGGCTGTTCATGCGCACCGGGGCGTTAAGCCCGCGTTAGCCACGGCTCAGGCCCAGGGGCCTTTTCGGGGTTTCGGCGTCGGGGTCGATGTCGTCGGGCCCGCCTCGGCGGGAGTCTCGGCGAAGACGCCGCCGTGGATTTCGGCGCGGCCGCGCGGGTCGGGGTGGATCAGGATGTCGGCCCGGGGCCAGCCCGCCAGCAGCCGGTTTTCGGCCTCGACGATAATCGTGTGGGCCGCCTCCAGCGTCAGGTTCGGATCCAGGTCGACGTGCATCTGGATCATGATGACCGAGCCGGCCATCCGCGTTCTGAGCTGGTGGACGCCGGAAATCCGTGAATCGGCGAGCACGGCCGTCGTCATGGCGATGCGGTCGGATTCGGGCAGGGCCTTGTCGACCAGGTGGTCGGCGGCGGATTTCATCATCCCCAGCGCGCCCCAGAACAGCCAGACCGCGACCACCAGACCGGCGGCGGCGTCCAGCCCGGGAGCCGACAGGAAGGTGCCGGAGATCACCCCGATCAGGACGACGACGTTGGACGCCAGATCGGAGGTGTAGTGGGCCCGGTCTGCCTTCACCGCCATGGAACCGCTGCTTCTGATGGCGCGGCCCTGCATCCAGACCAGCCAGCCGGTCAGGGCGATCGAGATCAGGATCACGAGCACGCCCCAGTAGCCCGAGGTCACCGGCCGGGGGTCTAAGAGGCGCTGAAGGGCTTCCCAGCCGACGAACAGGGCCGAGGCGAACACCAGACCGGCCTGAACCATGGCGGCCAGTGCCTCGCCCTTGCCGTGGCCGTGGCGATGATCCTCATCGGGCGGGGCGGCGGCCCAGCGCACGGCGAAGAAGACGCCCAGAGAGGCGACCAGATCGAGCGCCGAGTCCGCCAGCGAGGCCAGGATGGACACCGAACCCGAAGCGCCGAGGGCAAAGGCCTTCAGCGCGATCAGCACGACGGCCACGCCGACCGACAACCGGGTGATGGCCCGGGTCGCCGAATGGGCGTCTGCGATGGCGCTGGAGGCCGGGTGGATCGGGGCGGGCGAGGTCATCGCCGACTTGTCGCGGAAAGGTGTGGTCCTGCCAAGGGCCGGGGGGCGGGTGCGTCCAAAGGGGTCGAGCGTCGCGCACCGGCCGACGGCGTTAGGGTCATCGTCACGAAACCGCCGTATCCTTGGTCACGGATGGAATCCGCAAGGCCCGGGCATCAGGGAGGCTGGCATGCAGATGACGGATCCAGCCCGCTGGATAGGGCGCAGCGAGGCCTTGGCCCGGCTCGGGGTCAAGTCGCAGACGCTCTATGCCTATGTCAGTCGTGGCCGGATCGCGGCCCGGCCCGACCCTGAGGATTCCCGGCGCAGCCTCTACGCCGCCCATGACATCGCCCGTCTGAGCGGCGACGTCGTCGATGCCGCTGATACGGCCGTCTATCGCCGCATGCCGGGCGGCGCGTCGCGCGGCGAGGCCGATGTCTGCTCGTCCCTGACGGTGATCGCCGGCGGGCGGCTGTTCTATCGCGGCATGGACGCGGTCCAGCTGGCGGACTCCGCGACGCTTGAAGATGTCGCCCGTCGCCTTTGGGACGCGCGGGCGGCCAATCCGTTCGCCGAGGTCCGGCCGCGGGTCGGCGCTGTGCCCGGCGGATCGATCCGGGCGCGCCTGTTCGCAGCCCTGGCCCGGCGGGCGGAAGAGGATGCCGATCCCAGGCCGCGCTCGGTCGACGACCTGCGGCTGGAATGCGCGCGCGTGCTGGACGAGGCGGTGGACGCCGCCGTCGGCTCGGGACCGCGTCTGTTCCTGCACCAGCGCCTCGCGCGCAGCTGGAAGATACCTGAACGGGACGCCCATCTGATCCGCCGCGCGCTGGTCCTGTCAGCCGATCATGAGATCAATCCGGCCGTCCTGGCCACGCGGGCCGCGGCCGACGGGGGTGCGGCCCTGGCGGGTGCGGCCATGGCCGGACTTGTGACCATGGCCGGCTCGCCGATGATGGCCGAGCTGACCCGCGCCTCGGACTGGATCGTCGCGGTGCGGCGCCAGGCGGTCGACGCCGCGCGCCGGGCCCAGGAGATGGGGCGTCTGGTCGGGTTCGATGCCCAGGACGATTACCCGGCCGGCGACCCCCGCGCCGCCGCCCTGCTGGCCGCAGCCGACCTGCCGGCCGATCTGGCGCGCGCCGTGCAGGAGGGCGAGGTCGCGACAGGCAGGCGGGCGAATTTCACCCTTGCCCTCGCCGTGATCGCCCGGCGGCTGGAGCTGCCGCGTGACGGGGCCGCTGACCTGTTTCTGCTGGGCCGTCTGGCGGGTCTGCTCGGTCATGCGCTGGATCAGGCGACGAACGGCTCGCCTATCCGCGCGCGCCTGCGCTATGTGGGTCCCGAACCGGGCGCGCACTGACCGCCCTTATCGAGTTTGACGGGGCGTTCATGGCAGACTGGTTGGCGGCGATTCTTCTCGGCCTGGTCGAAGGACTGACCGAGTTCATTCCTGTGTCGTCCACCGGCCACCTGCTGCTGGCCAAACAGGCGCTGGGTCTGGCCGACGAACCCTGGAACACCTTCATCGTCATGATCCAGCTGGGCGCCATCCTGGCGGTGGTCGCAGTCTATTTCGTCCGCCTGTGGAAGGTGCTTCTGGGCCTGCCGGGCAAGGATCCGGCCGCGCGGCGCTTTGCCATTTCGGTCCTGCTGGCCTTCCTGCCGTCCGCCGTCCTGGGCCTGCTGCTGCACGACTTCATCAAGGACGTCCTGTTCAACACCACCATCGTCTGCATCAGCCTGATCGTCGGCGGTGTGGCCCTGATCGTGCTGGAGCGCTGGTCCGACGCGGGCACCATGGGGCTGCGTCGGCGGGTCAAGGACGGGGTCGTGACCCTGGAACAGCGCGACCTGGCCGAGGACGCGATGAAGCTGACGTGGAAGACAGCGATCGGCGTCGGCCTGTGGCAGTGCCTGTCGATCATTCCGGGCGTCTCGCGCAGTGGCGCGACCATCGTCGGCGGCCTGCTGCTGGGCGTCGACAAGAAGGCGGCGGCGGAATTCTCGTTCTTCCTGGCCATCCCGACCATGGTCGGGGCCTTTGCCCTGGACTTCTGGGAGAGCCGTGACCTGATCACGGGCGACGTCGCCGGCCTGATCGCCATCGGCTTCGTCGTCTCCTTCATCAGCGGCCTGTTCGTGGTCCGCTTCCTGGTGGATTTCGTCGGCCGTTACGGCTTCGCGCCGTTCTCGATATGGCGGATCGTTGTCGGGATCGTCGGGCTGATCGCAATCCAGGCCTACAGCTGAGGGGTCATCCGGCCGCGGCGTTGGCGAACTGTCCGCCGCGGCGATAGCGCCACAGATAGGACGGGACGATGGCCTCGACGCCGGTCGGCTGGATGCCCAGCTCGGCCAGACCCTCGGCCCCCTCGGCGACGACATTGTCTGATTGCAGCGACACCACCTGGTCGTAGGTCAGCACGGGCGCGATCCCGACCATGGCCGTCATCTGGGCCAGCGACCCGATGGCGCGTGCTGCGAAGAAGGGCAGGGGGATCAGGCCGTTCGAACGGTAGGTCTCGCGCAGGATCAGCTTCAGAACCGCCTCGAAGGTCATGACCGCCGGCCCGCCCAGCTCGAAGGTGCGACCCGCCGCCTCGGGCAGGACGGTTGCGCGGGCGATCGCCTCGGCCACGTCACCGACATAGACCGGCTGGAATTTCGTATGGCCGCCGCCGATGAGCGGCAGGAACGGCGAGACCTGGGCCATCTGCGCAAATCGGTTCAGGAAATCGTCGCCGGCACCGAAGACGATCGACGGGCGGATCACCACAGCGTCCGGCATGACCTCGCGCACGGCCATCTCGGCCTCGGCCTTGGTCATGGCGTAGTCGGAAGGCCCCCCGGGGCTCGCGCCGATGGCCGAAATCTGGACCAGCCGTTTGACGCCGGCCGCGGCGGCGGCCCCGGCGAT
Organism: Caulobacteraceae bacterium; assembly: GCA_965284375.1. Classification (GTDB taxonomy): domain Bacteria; phylum Pseudomonadota; class Alphaproteobacteria; order Caulobacterales; family Caulobacteraceae; genus Brevundimonas. The sequence goes on along the minus strand of OZ260074.1, from coordinate 2,269,922 downwards.
GTTGCGCGACGTCTCGACGTGCATCGCCTGGAAGCTGCGGCGGCCCGATTCGTACAGGATGCCGATCAGGTTGATGGCGGCGTCCGCGCCGTGCAGGGCGGCGGCGACGTCTTCAGGCCGGGTCGCGTCGCAGCGCACGGCCTGGATCTGGCCCACCGTGCCCGAGGTCTGCAGTTTCCAGGCGCGATCGGGACGACGGACAGCGACCCGCACCCGCCAGCCCCGTTTGGCCAGGGCGCGGACCAGCTGGCTGCCGACGAAGCCTGAGCCGCCGAAGACGGTAACCAGGCCGGGGGCGACTTCGCTCATGACAGAGACTCCAACAGGCGGCGGCACGCGGGGGCACAGCTCGCGCCGGGCCGGGATTAGACGATGGCCGCCAGCCTCGCAACGCAAAGCCGACAAATGCCTGTTGACCCGCTGGGGGGGCTGCCTTAAGGGTCCGCGCCTTCCGGATGAACAAGCACGCGAGTGCGGAAACGTCTGGGCCCAGGTGGCGGAATTGGTAGACGCGCTGGCTTCAGGTGCCAGTGATAGAAATGTCGTGGAGGTTCGAGTCCTCTCCTGGGCACCAATATTTGAACGGCGTCGCGCTTCGGTGCGGCGCCGTTTGTGTTTTGGGCCGCATGTTGGGGCCCCATCGCGTCGGACGCGGTCCGACGCTAGTTGCGGGCGGGCTATCGCCTCGCGCGCGGCGAGAGGGTAGTTGAGTGGCTTCTCCGCCCTCGCAGACCGAGTCCTGACACCGAATGACCGTCCATTTCCACGAAGGCGACCTGCCGAACGGCCTGGACCTGGGCCCCGAGGTCGCGATCGATTCCGAGACCATGGGGCTGCGCTTCCGGCGCGATCCGTTGTGCGTGGTCCAGCTGTCGGCCGGTGACGGCGACGCCCATGTCGTGCGCATGGCCCGGCCCGACTACGACTGTCCTAACCTGAAGCGGCTGCTGACCGACCCGAAGGTGCTCAAGCTGTTCCATTTCGGCCGGTTCGACATCGGCATGTTCCAGCTGCATCTCGGGGTCGAGACGCGGCCGGTCTATTGCACCAAGATCGCTTCCAAACTGGCGCGAACCTACACGGATCGACACGGTCTCAAGGACGTGGTCCGCGAACTGGTCGGGGTCGACCTGTCCAAGGCGCAGCAGTCCAGCGACTGGGGCGCGGCCGAGCTGTCGCCCGCCCAGCTGGAGTATGCGGCGTCGGACGTCCTCTATCTGCACGCGGCCAGGATCAAGCTGGACGAGATGCTGGCCCGCGAGGGCCGCGCCGAACTGGCACGCCAGTGTTTCGACTTCCTGCCCAGCCGGTCGGCACTGGACCTGGCGGGCTGGGACGAGACGGACATCTTCGCGCACACCTGATGACAGAGCCCGCCGACATCCGGGACCAGGCCGATGAAGCGCGTGTCGCCGTCACGGCCCAGGCGTTTCGCGCCCGGTCGCGTCGGGTCAAGCTGCTGCGCCGCGTCCTGCCGGTCGCAATCATCGTCCTGGCCGGCGGCACTCTCAGCTGGATCGTGCTGCGCAGCGTGATGTCGGACGTCGAGCGCAAGGCCGGCAGCAGCCGCGAGGTCCGTCTGGACAGCGCCATGTTCCACGGCCAGGACGCCGAGGGCCGCAGTTTCATGATCGGGGCGAAGAGCGCCGTACGCGACGCTCAAACGGGCCAGTTCCGGCTGATCGGCCCGGCGATGAAGCTGAACCTCGGCGGCCGCAAGGTCACCACCCTGACGGCGGACGGCGGCACCTACAACGAGGCGGCCAGGACCGTCACCATCGGACCGAACGTGCGGATTTCTGACGGCGGCTCGGGCTTCACCCTGGTCACGCCAGAGGCGGTGGTGGACACATCGACCGGCATCGTGTCCGGATCGAAGGGCGTTCAGGGCAGCGGCCCGCTTGGAACGATCACGGCTTCGTCCTATGTGATCTATGAACAGGGCGAGCGGGTCGTGTTCAGGGGCGCAGGCGATAACAAGGTGCGCGGGACCATCAACCCGGCAGGTTCGGACAGATGAGCATGATCAAGATCCTGACCACAGCCGCCATGGCACTGGCGCTGGCGGCGATACCGGCGACCGGCGGTGCCCAGACCCAGACCGGGACACCGGTCGCGAGTGGTGATGCGGTGGCCTATGGTGCCGACGCGGGCGAGTATACGCCCGCCGGCTTCGCCCTGCGGGGACGGGCCGAAGTCGTGCAGGGCCAGAACCGTCTGCGGGCCGACTCCATCAACGGCTTCGTCACCGCGGGCGACCTGCGTCGGGTCGAGGCGTCCGGGAATGTCTATTTCGTCACCCCCGACCAGACCATGCGGGGCGACCGGGCGGTCTACACCCTGGCCAGCAACGAGGTCGTCGTGACCGGGGACGTGATCCTGACCCAGGGCCAGAACGTCCTGACCGGTGGCCGGCTGGTCTATAACACCCGCACCGAGACGGCCCGCATGGAGGGCACGTCCAACGGGCGTATCCGCGGCGTCTTCTATCCCCAGAACAGCGGGAACTGAGCCCCGGTTTTGGCGCGCAAGGAACTCTCAGCCCTCAATGTGATCGAGGCCCCGGTCGAACCGGCGGCCGCGCCCGCGCGCGCCACGGGACTGAGGGTCGATCATATCGCCCGCGCGTTCGGCCAGCGGCAGGTGGTGCGCGACGTCTCCCTGCACGTCCAGCGCGGCGAGGTGGCGGGCCTGCTGGGCCCCAACGGTGCCGGCAAGACGACCTGTTTCTACATGATCACCGGCCTGATCCCGCCCGATACCGGCTCGATCTGGCTGGACGGCGAGGACATCACGGCCCAGCCGATGTACCAGCGCGCCCGTATGGGATTGGGCTATCTGGCGCAGGAGGCGTCGATCTTCCGCGGCATGACGGTCGAGCACAACGTCATGGCAGTGGTCGAGCTGCATCACACGGGCAAGGCGGCGATCGCCGAGGAAACCAGTCGCCTGCTCGAGGAACTGCGCATCGACCACCTGCGCCACGCCCCGGCCTCGGGCCTGTCGGGCGGCGAGCGGCGCCGTTGCGAGATCGCCCGGGCCCTGGCGGGCAAGCCGTCCTTCATGCTGCTGGACGAACCCTTCGCCGGCATCGACCCCCTGGCCATCGCCGACATCCGCCAGGTCATCCGCTATCTGGCCGGTCAGGGCATCGGCGTGCTGATCACCGATCACAATGTCCGCGAGACCCTGGAAATCATTGACCACGCCTCGATCATCTCGGGCGGGGCCGTGCTGTTCGAAGGCAAGGCCGAGGACGTGATCCGCGACCCGGAAGTGCGCCGGGTCTATCTGGGCGACATGTACGGCTGAGGCGTCCCGGATCTCCGCTTCGCTTCGTCCGGGATGACAAGCGTCACTCGCCCGAACTCAACCGGCTGATCAGCACGGCCGCCCGCTGCGACTGGCGCACAAGACTGTCCAGATCGATCCACTCGCCCTCGGCATGGGCACCGCCACCCGCGACGCCGAGGCCGCCCAGCGTATCCACGTCCGCGGCCACGAAGCCGCTGTCGGCGGCGCCGCGTCGGGCGGGGTCGTATTCGGCCATCTCGGGCAGGCCGAGGTCGCGGTTGACGGCGTTCAGCCGGGCCAGCAGGGCGCGGTTGCCCTCGGTCGGGGCCATGGGCGGATAGCCGCCCTCGCCGAAGACCAGTTCGGCTTCGGTGCGCGGCAGGTGGGTTGCGACGATGGTCTGCATGCCCGCCCGGACGCGGTCGTCCTGTTCGCGGGTCAGGGTGCGCAGGTCGCCGCGGGCGATGGCGGTCGAGGCCACGATATTGGTCTTGCCCGAGGCGGTGGCATTGACCCCCTCGGCATCGATCGCGGCAGGCGTGCCGCCGGCGATGACGCCGACGTTGTAGGTCAGGTTCGGCTCGGGCAGGTCGCGGCGGAATCCGTCGAGGATGCGGGCCATCTCATAGATGGCGCCGTAGCCGAGGCTGTCGTTGAATATGCCGCTGGAATGGCCCGTGCGCCCGGTCGTCGTCAGGGTCCAGTTGGTCGAACTGCGCCGCGCGATGGTGCCGAACTCGGCCCCGTCGTCGAGGGCGAGGTTCTCGAACTCCAGGGCAAAGGCCGCGGCCTGGCCGGCGGCAATCAGGTCGCGTCGGGCGACCGAGGACGGTGAGCCGATTTTTTCCTCGTCCCCGGTCAGGATCACGGTGACATTGGAGCCCTCCAGCGTGCCGGCCGCCTGCATGGCGCGCAGGGCCGCGATGATCACGACCACACCGCCCTTGTCGTCGCCGATGCCGGGGCCCGTGGCGCGCGCGCCACTCCGCTCGAAGCGCTGGAAGGGGCTCTCGACCTCGAACACCGTATCGAGGTGGCCGATCAGCAGGACGTTCCGCCCGGGGCCGGCATGGGTCGCGATCAGATGTCCGGCGCGGCCGGTCTCGGCCATGTCGACCCAGCGGACCTCGAAGCCCAGCGGCTCCAGCTCGGCCCGGACCCGGTCGCCGACGATCCGCACCCCGGCCAGGTTCAGGCTGCCGCTGTTCTGGTTCACCAGGGTCTCGAGCAGGGCGATATGGCGATCATGCTCGGCGACCACCGTCCGCATCATCGTCTGTTCGGCGGGGCTCGATTGCGCGACCGCGGCGGCGGGCAGGGCGAGAAGCAGGAGGACGGCAAGGACAAGGCGCATCGGGGCACTCGCTCGGGACGGACGGTCTGGACAGGGGAGCAAAGCGCGCGCGGGACGTCCAGCGGTTTAGAACGCCGTTAACCGGTCAGGCCACAAGGTGGCCTCAGCAAGTTTCGGGCCACGCCCGGGGGGCAAGGGGAAAAAGAACGGTGCTCGGGCAAAGGCTGGAGATTCGGCAGGGCCAGGGGCTGGTCATCACGCCCCAGCTGCAGCAGGCGATCAAGCTGCTGCAACTGTCCAACCTCGAGCTGGATGCCTTCGTCGAGGCCGAGCTGGAGCGCAATCCCCTGCTCCAGCGCGAGGACGCCGAGCCGGGCGGTGAGGCCGATGCGCCGGCCGCGGTCGAGAGCCATGACGCCGCCGAGATGAGTTTCGACGAGGGCCGTGTCCAGGACGCGGACCGCACGCTGGATGCGCGCTCGGACGACGTCTATGGCGACGCCAGCCCGGGTGAACGCACCTCGGACCGGATGGAGGATGTCGGGACGGGCGAGGCCCAGGTCGGGCTGAACGACTGGTCGCGCGCCGGTTCGGGCGGCGGCCTGCCCGACGGCGAGGGCCGCGAACAGCCGGACAGCCGCGAGGCGACCCTGTGGGAGCATCTGCAGGCCCAGGCGTCCCAGGCGGGCTTTTCGTCCTCCGACCACGCCATCGCCCTGACCCTGATCGACGCGGTGGACGAGGGCGGTTATCTGCGCGGCGAACTGGCCGAGACCGCCGAGCGCCTGGGAGTGTCTCTTGACCGCATCGAGGCGGTGCTGACCGTTTGCCAGGGCTTCGAGCCGACGGGGGTCATGGCGCGGTCGGTGCCGGAATGCCTGAAGCTGCAGCTGATCGAGCGCAATCGCTTCGATCCGGCGATGGACTGCCTGCTGGCCAACCTGGACCTGCTGGCCAAACGCGACCTGACGGCGCTGAAGAAGGCCTGCAACGTCGACGCCGAGGACATGGCGGAGATGATCGCCGAGCTGAAGGCCCTGACGCCGCGGCCGGGGGCCGGATTCGGCGGCGAGCCGGCGCAGACGGTGATTCCCGATGTGCATGTGCGGGCCGATCCGGCCGGCGGCTGGAAGATTGAGCTGAACACGGACACCCTGCCGCGCCTGATCATGGACAAGCGCTATCATGGCGTGGTGGCGGCAGGTTCGCGCTCGGACGTGGAGAAGACCTTCGTCGCCGACTGCGCCGCCCAGGCCAGCTGGCTGGTCAAGTCGCTGGATCAGCGGGCCAAGACCATCCTGAAGGTGTCGTCCGAGATCGTGCGCCAGCAGGACGCCTTCCTCGCGTTCGGCGTGGAGTTCCTGCGGCCGCTGAACCTGAAGACCGTGGCCGACGCCATCGGCATGCATGAATCGACGGTCAGCCGGGTGACCTCGAACAAATACGTCTCGACGCCGCGCGGGGTGTTCGAGCTGAAATTCTTCTTCACGGCCTCGATCCAGTCGTCGGACGGTGGTGCCACCCATTCGGCCGAGGCCGTGCGGCACCGGATCAAGGCCATGATCGACGGCGAGGGCCGCGACGGCGACGTCCTCAGCGACGACCGGATCGTGGAGATTCTCAATGAGGCCGGAATCGATATCGCCCGCCGGACCGTGGCCAAATATCGGGAGGCGCTGCGGATTCCGTCATCGGTCGAGCGCAAGCGGATGCTGCGAACGGGGTAGACGTTTGGGGTCTCCCTCCCCCGAAGTGGGGAGGGACGGCGAGGCGAGGCCGAGCCCGGGTGGGGAACGTCCGTCCCGCACCGGCGTTGCCAAGCTTCTCAATTCCCCACCCTGTCGTCGCCGTGCGCCGACATCCCTCCCCATGAAGGGGAGGGAGAACGCGTCCGCCAACCGTCACCACATTTCGGTGATCGGCGTTGACACCAAACGCAGACCGTCGCGTTGTATCGACATGCAAATCCAAGTCAGTGGCAAGCACGTAGATGTCGGCGACGCGTTAGGCTCGCGCATCTCCCAGGAACTCCAGGACGGGATCGGCAAATATTTCGAACGCGGGGCCCAGGAGGCCGAGGTCGTGGTGTCCAAGGACGGCCACGGCTTCAAGGTCGACTGCTGGGTGCGCCTGGCGTCCGGTGAAGCCATCGTCACCAGCGGTCTGGGCGGCGACGCCCACGGGGCCTTCTCCGATTCGCTCGAAAAGCTTGAAAAGCGGGTCCGCCGTTACAAGCGCCGGCTCAAGAACCACAAGGCCGGCCCGCGTGGCCTGTCGCCCGAGAAGACCGAGAACGCGGCCCGCGACGTGGCCCGCAGCATCGTTCTGCGCAGCCCCGATTCGGTCGAGGATGACGCCTTCGGCGACGCCGGTGCACCCGATGAGCCCCCGCCCGTGGGCATGGTCATCGCCGAGACCGAAACGGAAATCCGCACCATCACAGTGGGTCGCGCGGTCCTGGAACTGGATATGACCGGCTATCCGGTGGTGCTGTTCCGCAATGCGGCGCACGGCGGCATCTCGGTGGTCTACCGTCGACCGGACGGCAATGTGGGCTGGATCGACCCCGAGCGAACCTCGAAGTCGATCAATGGTCACGGTTCGGTAAACGGTAAGAGCGTATAGTCTTCCCCAATCGAGGCGGGTGGTCTAAACGGCCCCCGCCCATTCGGGATGTATGGGCAGAGTCGGGAACTCCTCATGGACATCGGTGAATTGCTGGCGGACGGCGGCGTCGTCCTGCGCAGCGGCGCGTCGTCGAAACGTCAGGCCCTGCACACGGTGGCCGAGGCCGCTGCCCAGTCTCTGGGCATGCCGGAAAATCGTATTCTGGAGGCCCTTCTGGAGCGCGAGGCCCTGGGCTCTACCGGCCTCGGATCGGGCGTCGCCGTGCCGCACGCGCGGCTGGAGGGCATCGAACGGGTGACCGCCGTGTTCGTGCGTCTGGACACGCCGGTCGCCTATGGAGCCCTCGACGACCGCCCGGTGGACCTGCTGATTGCGCTGTTCGCGCCCCCGCGGGACGGTGCCGATCACCTGCGGGCGCTGGCGGCGGTCTCGCGCGCCCTGCGGTCTCCGGCGATGCGCGAGCAACTGCGGCAGGCCCGCACCCCGGACGCGATCCGCGCCCTGTTCGTCAGGGACCAGGCCCCCGCCACCGCGGCCTGAGCATTTTTGTGCGCTATCGCCCCGCGCGCGGCGCGGGGCTACTTGAGCGCGTCCGCATTCTGCGCGGAGCGCTGCGCTCAGGCAGCGCCGCGCGCGGAGCGTTAGCGCCCTTCCATCAGTGGACTGACACAGGCTCAAGCTCGTGGGCGACGGCGGCGGCGAAGGCCGTTTCGCGGTCCAGCATGACGGCCAGACGCTCGCCGTCGGCGGCATGCACCGCGAACAGGGTCGCCCCGGGATCGATCGTCAGGCCCTTCGCCTCCTCGGCCACGACATCCGCCAGGACGTCGGAGGCGCGGATTTCGCGCACATAGACCAGGTCGGGCGCGCCCAGGCCTTTGAGATCTTCCTTGGTCATCAATATCGGCGTCATGGAGAGCGCCTCCTTGTACTGCACTAACGCCCGGCGAGGGCTCATGGGTCCGGCCCCGACAGCGGCGACCGAAGAAACGTGGATTTTCAGACCGTCGTGATGGGAATACGCCGCACCGTCGGCAGGTCTTCCGGTCGGCGCATGTCGACATGCAGCAGACCGTGCTCCAGCCGCGCTTCCTCGACCTCAAGCCCGTCCGCCAGGACGAAGCTGCGCACGAAGCCGCGTCCGGCGATGCCGCGGTGGAGGAAGGCCTGATCCGCCGTCTCCGAAGGTTCGCGCTTGCCGGCGATGGTCAGCTGGCGCCCCTCGATCGTGACGGCCAGATCCTCGGGCCCGAAGCCCGCGACGGCCAGGGTGATGCGGACGGCGTGATCGCCGCGCTGCTCGACATTGTAGGGCGGATAGCTGTCGGCGGCGGCGCGGGCGGCGCGGTCGATCATCGCCCGGGTATGGTCGAAGCCCAGCAGGAAGGGGCTGTCGAACAGGATGGTTCGTGTTGTCATGGTCTCATGCCCCCGAAGCAGGCTTTTGGCCGTCTGCGCCCCCCGTCATCGGCGAGGCGTCGACCTTGATGCGCAGATGGGGCGGGTCGGGGCCGAGATCAACCGGGCCCGAATGGGACGAAGGCCCCGCGGTTTCCCGCGGGGCCTTCGATGGTGGAGCTTAGCGGAGTCGAACCGCTGACCTCTTGCATGCCATGCAAGCGCTCTACCAGCTGAGCTAAAGCCCCGAACCTCTGGCGCAAGGCCTTTGGTCGGATCGCGTTGGGGGCCGGGAGGCCCTGCTGCGAGGCGGCGGAACCTATGTCAGGGTCTGATCGCGATCAAGCCCGGTTTCGCCATTTATTTTCGACGCCCCCGGACCGGGGAAAACCGGTCCGGGAACGGTTCGAAAAACCCTTATTCGTCTTCCTTGGGCGTGATGATTTCGTCCTCGAAGCCGTCGTCGTCCTCGTCCTCGATGAAGGGGACAGAATCGTCGTCGTCGTCAGCCAGAACGTCGTCGTCCTCGACCGCTTCGCCCATACCGGACTCTTCGGTGGGATCGACCGGGGTTTCGTCATCGTCGTCCGGGGTCAGGATCGGCTCATGGCCTTCCTCGTCGATCTCGGGCGTCGTGACGGCTTCTTCTTCCTCGTCCTCGTCGCCGTCGGTCTTCTTGTCCTTGACCTGATCCTCGTCGGTTTCGTCGGCGGCATAGCCGGCCGGACGGCCACGGCGGTTGCGCAGCTTCAGCGCCTCCTCCGGATCGAATTCGGTCGCGCATTTGGGGCAATGAGCCGGGCGGCGGCCCAGGTCATAGAATTTGGCCTGGCAGTTCGGGCAGACCTGCTTCTGGCCCAGTTCGGGTTTAGCCACGGTTGAAGACCTTTGGCGGGAGTGGGGAAATGGGGCGGCTCCCTTGCCACCCCCGGAGGCCGCTGTCAAAAACCATCTCCGCGCGGGCCCTCCGACACTGGACCTGCTGTGCCTCCCGGAGACCGCAAGGTGTCGACCCCAAGCCATATGACCGCTCGCCGCAGCGCCCCGCTGAGCGGCCTCGTGCGCGCCCCGGGTGACAAGTCGATGTCTCACCGCGCCCTGATCCTGGGGGCGATGGCGACCGGCGTCACCGACATCGAGGGCCTTCTGGAAGGCGATGACGTGCTGGCGACAGCCCGGGCGGTCGAGGCCTTCGGGGCTGTGGTGGAGCGGCTGGGCGAGGGGCGCTGGCGGGTGACGGGGCAGGGCGGGTTCAGACAGTCGGCCGGCGTCATCAACTGCGGCAATGCCGGTACCGGCGTGCGGCTGCTGATGGGGGCGGCGGCGGGCCATGCCGTCACGACCACTTTCGACGGAGACGCCTCGCTGCGGAAACGGCCGATGAAGCGGGTCACGGGGCCGCTGGCCGACATGGGCGCGCGCTTCGACTGGCAGGCCGCCGAGGATCGCCTGCCGGTCCGGATCACGGGCGGCGGTCTGACGGGCATCGATTATCAGCAGACCGTCGCCTCGGCCCAGATCAAGTCGGCGATCCTGCTGGCCGGGCTGAATGCGGATGGCGTGACCACCGTGACCGAGCCGGAGCGCAGCCGGGATCACACCGAGCGGATGCTGCGCGCCTTCGGCGTCGAGGTCGGGGTCATGCCGATGGGAGCAGGCTGGCGGGTCAGCCTGAAGGGCGGGCAGGCCCTGACGGGAACCGCCGTGTCCGTGCCGGGTGATCCATCCTCGGCGGCCTTCCCGCTGGCAGCGGGACTGATCGTTCCGGGGTCCGAAGTCACGGTCGAAGGGGTGATGCTCAATCCGCTGCGCACCGGCCTGTTCGAGACCTGGCGCGAGATGGGGGCGGATCTGACGGTCTCGAACCGCCGCATGGCGGGCGGCGAGGAGGTCGGCGACGTCACCGCCCGGCATTCGAAGCTGAAGGGCGTGGTCGTGCCGCCGGAACGCGCCGCCTCGATGATCGACGAATATCCGGTCCTCGCCGCCACGGCCGCCTTCGCGACCGGAGCGACGGTGATGCGCGGCATCGGCGAGATGCGGGTCAAGGAGAGCGACCGGATCGCCCTGATGGCCGCCGGTCTGTCCGCCTGCGGCGTCCGGGTCGAGGAGGAGCCGGAGGGCTTCACCGTTTTCGGCGGCCCGGTACGCGGCGGCGCGACCGTGACCACCCACGGCGATCACCGCATCGCCATGAGCCATCTGGTGCTGGGGCTGGCGGCACCCGAGCCGGTGACGGTGGATGAGCCGGGGATGATCGCGACGAGCTTTCCGGGTTTTGTGGAGTTGATGCGGGGTCTGGGGGCGGCCGTCGGTGGGTAAACCCGTTCCGCCATCGAAGCAGCTGGAGGATGCGGCGTTCGCCTGCACTGTCGCGGTCGTCTTGTTCCTGCTCGCCGGCATCATCGACGGCTTCGACGGCGTAGTCGAAACGAGGGGACACACGTACCGATTCCTTGATGATCCGACTGGATTCCGGGGCGCGCTCATCCTGCGGTGGGGGTTCATCGGAATCCTCTTCGCCGTCCTAGCGGTCGCCACGGGCATAGGTGCCCTTGCCGCCAGGGGCTCCGAGAAGGCATCAACAGATCAATGACCTCCCACCTCATCATCGCCGTCGACGGGCCCGCCGCCTCGGGCAAGGGGACCGTCGCCGCGCGGCTGGCGCGCGACTACGGCCTGCCGTTCCTCGACACCGGCCTTTTGTACCGCGCCGTGGGGCTGGGTGTGCTGGATGCGGGCGGGTCGCTGGATGATGAGGCGGCGGCCGTGGCCGTGGCCCGGGCCCTGAAGGCGGAGAGCCTGTCGGACACCGAACGGCTGACCAGCGGGGCCGCGGGCGAGGCCGCCAGTCGTACGGCCGGCTATCCCGGCGTGCGCGCGGCCCTGCTGGAATTCCAGAAGGCCTTCGCCGCCCAGGCGGGTGGAGCCGTGCTGGACGGGCGCGATATCGGCACCGTGATCGCCCCGGACGCTCCGGCCAAGCTGTTCGTGACCGCGACCCCCGAGGTCCGTGCCCTGCGCCGCTGGAAACAGCTGACCGGTCGCGGAGACGCCATCGCCTATGAGGACATGCTGGCCGACATCGTCCGTCGCGACGAGCGTGATGCCGGCCGCGGGGCCGCCCCCATGGTCCAGGCTGACGACGCCGTCTTGCTGGATACGACCGAAATGGATATAGAGGCCGCCTTCGATGCGGCCCGCCGTATCGTCGAGGCGGCGCGTGTCCGGCACGGTCTCTAGGGACCCCAAGGCAAATCCAGCGCGTCATCCTCGGCTTCCGCGGGCATTCTGGCTCTGATTGGCCTCGCGTCGTGTGACCTGACTAACCCTTTCCCTATCGCCTCGCGCGCGGCGCTCAGCTGCTTGAGGGGCATTCACACTCACCTCGCGCGAGGCCGTCCGGTCGCGCGCCACAGCCGTTAGAAACCCAACCACTGCATGACTGACACCAGCTTCTCCCCCTCGCGTGACGACTTCGCCGCGCTGCTCGACGAAACCCTTCAGGGCCGTGACCTCGGCGAAGGCCAGGTCGTCCACGGCCGCGTCGTCGGCATCGAAAAGGACATCCTGATCATCGACGTCGGTCTGAAGACCGAAGGCCGCATCCCGGCCCGCGAGTTCGGCATCGGCGAAGGCGCCGTCATTCCGAAGCTCGGCGACAATGTCGAAGTCTATCTCGAGCGCGTCGAGAACGCCCTGGGTGAAGCCGTCATCAGCCGCGACAAGGCGCGCCGCGAAGAAGCCTGGACCCGTCTGGAAGTCGTGTTCGCCGAAGGCCAGCCGGTCAACGGTGCCATCGTCGGCCGCGTCAAGGGCGGCTTCACCGTCGACCTCGGCGGTGCCTCGGCCTTCCTGCCGGGCTCGCAGGTCGACATCCGCCCGGTGCGCGACGTCGGCCCGCTGATGGGCAAGGAACAGCCCTTCGCCATCCTGAAAATGGACCGTCCGCGCGGCAACATCGTCGTCTCGCGTCGCGCCATCCTTGAAGAAGCCCGCGCCGAACAGCGCACCGAACTGGTCGGCCAGCTGCTGGAAGGCGAAGTCCGCGAAGGCGTGGTCAAGAACATCACCGACTACGGCGCGTTCGTGGACCTGGGCGGCATCGACGGCCTGCTGCACGTCACCGACATGTCGTGGAAGCGCGTCTCGCACCCGTCGCAGGTCCTCGCCGTCGGCGACACCGTCAAGGTCCAGATCGTCAAGATCAACCCGGACACCCAGCGCATCAGCCTCGGCATGAAGCAGCTGCAGACCGATCCGTGGGACGGCGTTGAAGCCAAATACCCGGTCGGCGCCAAGATGACCGGCCGTATCACCAACATCACCGACTACGGCGCGTTTGTTGAGCTGGAAGCCGGCGTTGAAGGCCTGGTCCACGTCTCGGAAATGTCCTGGACCAAGAAGAACGTCCACCCCGGCAAGATCGTCTCGACCTCGCAGGAAGTCGACGTGGTCGTGCTGGATGTCGACGCCTCCAAGCGCCGTATCTCGCTGGGCCTCAAGCAGGCCCAGGACAATCCGTGGGACGCCTTCGTGGCCGCCAACCCGATCGGTTCGACCGTCGAGGGCGAGGTCAAGAACGCTACCGAGTTCGGCCTGTTCATCGGCCTGGACAACGATATCGACGGCATGGTGCACCTGTCCGACCTGGACTGGAACGTCTCCGGCGAGGAAGCCATCCAGCGCTACCGCAAGGGCGAAACCGTCAAGGCCAAGGTGCTGGACGTCGACGTCGAGAAGGAACGCGTCTCGCTGGGCATCAAGCAGCTGGGCGGCGACCCGATGGAAGGCGATACCTTCAAGAAGGGCCAGCAGGTCACCGTCACCGTGACGTCGATCGAGACCGGCGGCATCGAGGTCAAGTTCGGTGAAGACGACGCCCCGGCGACCGCCTTCATTCGCAAGTCTGACCTGTCCCGCGACCGCAACGACCAGCGCACCGAGCGTTATTCGGTCGGCGACCGCGTCGACGCCATGGTCACCGGCATCGACAAGGCCTCGCGCCGCGTCTCGGTGTCGATCAAGGCTCTGGAAATGAAGGACGAAACTGCGGCGATCGAGCAGTTCGGGTCTTCGGATTCCGGTGCCTCGCTGGGCGACATCCTGGGCGCGGCCATGCGCGAAAAGGCCGCTTCCAAGGACTGATCTTCTTTCTGATCTGGATACGGATCAGGCGGCCGGAGCAATCCGGCCGCCTGTTTCGTGCGCGGAACACGCAGATTTATGAGCGTTAACGGACATTTCGCCCGTGAATCCGCATCTCGGGGCTTTTTCCCCTGACAGGTGAAGGCTAGGGTGGGGTTGCATCCTGCGCTCGGATGCACCCGTATGGGCCTGGGAAGGGCTGAACAGGGCGGGGGCCTGGCCATGATAAAGTCTGAGCTGATCGAAAAGCTTGCTGCCGAGAACACCCATCTGACCCATGCCGAGGTCGAACGGGTGGTGAATATCGTGCTCGGCCAGATGGTCGATTCGCTGGGCGACGGCGGCCGCGTGGAACTGCGCGGCTTCGGTGCCTTTTCCGTGCGCTCGCGACCGGCCCGGGCCGGGCGCAACCCGCGCACCGGCGAAACCGTCGATGTGCCGGCGAAGGCCGTGCCCTTCTTCAAGAGCGGCAAGGAGCTGCGCGAGCGGCTGAACGCCGGCGACGCCTGACCCGGAGATTGACGATGGGCCTGGCGACCGAGTTCAAGGAGTTCATCTCCCGGGGTAATGTCATCGACCTTGCGGTCGGTGTGATCATCGGTGCGTCCTTCGGCAAGATCGTCACCAGCCTGGTGGAACAGGTGGTCATGCCGCCGATCGGTCTGCTGCTTGGCAAGGTCGATTTTTCCAAGCTGAAATGGGTGCTGGCTCCCGAGGACCTGTCCACCGATGCGGTCGAGGAAGTGGCGATCCAGTACGGTGCCTTCATCAACACCCTGATCCAGTTCGCCATTGTGGCGGTTGTGGTGTTCCTGATGGTCAAGGCGATCAACAAGCTGCGTCGCGAGAAGGCCGCCGAGCCTGAAGCCGCGCCCGTGCCGACGGCGACCGAGGCGCTGCTGGCCGAGATCCGCGACGCGCTGAAGGCACCCCCGCGCGCCTAGACCGTTTCTGTTTCGGTTCGAACCGACCTGAATTCAGCAACGGGCCCGGACTCCATCAAGACCGGTGTCTCACTGGAACGCTTTCAGGCGTTCGACGCCATCACCCACCCGGCCGCCGGAGCGCGCCCGACGGTCGGCCTTGAACGGCAAGGGTCTCAAACACATGGCGTAGTCGCCGTCATAAGGTGTCGGGGACCAGAGGGCCGGATCGGGACCGTCCGGTGCGAACCGCACGTGGCAGTGCCCCCAGCCCCCTTCGCGCCGCGCCCGTTTACCGAGCTGGCCCAGCCTGTCCAGCAGGTAAGGACTGACGGTCTGGATACGCAGCTTGGCCGCGCCCATCTGCCTGGCCGCCGTGATCAGGCCCTGCATCAGCGCCGGAATGGCTTCGACGTCGTCGGCCAGGGCTTCCAGATCCAGGATTTCCAGGATCGGGGCCTCCAGGATGTTGGCCTTGGCCATCATCGCCATCGCGTAGCCGGTGATGTCGCGCCCACGGCTGAAGGCCAGGGTCAGCGGCGGGACGGTGATGTCGGGATCGCTCAACCGCCATCGGAGTGTCTCAGGACTCCGGTCAGCCAGCAGGCGGCCCTCGGCGCGCAGGGCGTCCCAGAATTCGCCATACCGTGATTGGTCCCGGAGTTCGCCCAGCACCGACACGCCCGTCGGCAAGGTCAGGCGCGGGGCTTTGGCCAGCCGGTCATGCATCAATCGCTCGCCCCAACCGGATACGGCGTCGGGTGCCAGCCGATGCGCGGCGCGATACAGCCGTCCCAGCGCCAGCGGAACCGGATCGACAATCCAGCTCAGTTTCAGCGAATGGGTCTGTTCCGGCCAGGCCCGCATGTCGTGGCGGGCATAGAGCGGCCGGGAGGTGCTGTTGGCGTTGAAGACCCAGGCGGCGAACACGTCCGGCTGATGGGCGAAGGCATCCAGCATCTCGCGGCTGGCCCCGCGCACCGGCGGCGTCACGATAATCGAATAGGCCGTCGCGCCGTACATCGACCGATCGCCACACCAGAATCTCTGGACCAGGTTGCCGACATGGCCCGCAGGAAGGCCATCCGGACCGTCGACGACCCATCCGGCGGGCGCATCGATCCCGGCGCGGGCCGGATTTTCATGCAGCCATCGCCAGCCGGTCAGCGACCTTGGCGGCCAGCCGACGTGACGGTGCAGCGCCTGGATGGCGGGAAAATCACGTTCCGATATGGGCCGAATGGGCATGCAGGCGTTTCGTCTCTTTATGGACCGCTGGCGGCTGATCCGGCGTTTCCCCTGCATCTCCCGGGCCACTTGAGCACGCCAGAACCATAACAGGGTTCGGCTGCAATTCCTGTTTGACTCCGTCGTCAGTTAGAACAAAGAGTGAACATCTGGATTTCTGGACCTTCATGACCCCCTCGCCCCTGTCATCGCCCGACCTGTTTCCCCAGCGGCCCGCGCCGCTGGAAGAGGCGTGCGCGGCGGGGCCCAGGGATGGAGCGGCGCTGATGCTGTTCGCCCTGTCCCGCCGGCTTGAGGCGGACGAGCGGCCCGTACTGATGACGGCGACCCGGGCGTGGTTCAGCGAGCAGGGCCGGCCCCATGGTCCCGGCCTGCCCGGCGTTTCGCTGATCCTGGCTCCCGTGGCGACGGCGGCCGAGGCGCTGTGGACGCTGGAACAGGCCTTGCGGTCGGGTGCCGTGTCCCTGGCCCTGGGCGCGGTGGATGAGGCGACCCTGACCCAGACGCGGCGGCTGGATTTCGCCGCCAAACAGGGCGGTTGCGTGGGGCTGATCCTGCCGCGCGGGCTGGACGGGCTCAGCGCGGCGCGGCGGCGCTGGCGGATATCGACCCGGGTCAGCGGTGTCGATCCGGATGACGTGAAAGCGCCCGGCCCGGCGCGGCTGGCCGCCGAATTGGTGCGCGGACGCGGCGAACGCCCGGGGGCGTGGATGCTGGAGCAGGATGATGAGACGCATCGTCTCCGTCTGGCTGATCGACTGGCCGATCTCGGTCTGGCGTCGATCGGCCATGCGGGCGCGTCGTCCGGCCTCGCCGCCTGACCCCGCCCTCGATCCGAAAAATCCGTTCGCCCTGATCCTGAAGAACAGCCGGGGCGCGGCGATCCTGCATGCCCTCAATCCGGCGGCGCGGGCGGCCGGTCTGCGGCGTGGCCAGACCCAGGCCGACGCCCTGGCCATGATCCCGCACCTGATCTGCAAGCCCGCCGATCCCGAGGCCGACGCCCGCGCCCTGACGGCGCTGGCGGTCTGGGCCGAGCGCTGGTCGCCGTCGGTCAGTGTCGATCCGGGTCGGGAAGGCGCGGGGTATGAGGGGCTGGAGGGGCTGTTCCTCGACCTCACCGGGGCGGCCCATCTGTTCGGCGGCGAGGCGGCCCTGCTGGCGCAGATCGGGCACCGGCTGGCCGGGGCCGGGTCGCGGGCGCGGGTAGCCATGGCACCGACGCCCGCCGCTGCCTGGGCCCTGGCCCGCTGGGGCGAGGCCGAAGGTGATGGCGGCATCGCCGACGACGAGACCGTGCGCGGCCTGCTGGCTCCCCTGCCGGTCGAGGCCCTGCGCATCGACGACCGCAC
Organism: Caulobacteraceae bacterium; assembly: GCA_965284375.1. GTDB lineage: Bacteria > Pseudomonadota > Alphaproteobacteria > Caulobacterales > Caulobacteraceae > Brevundimonas. The sequence goes on along the minus strand of OZ260074.1, from coordinate 2,252,637 downwards.
GCTGGCGCAGGCGCGGCGCTTTGGCCTGAAGCGGATCGGTGACCTCTATCCCATGCCCCGGGCGGGACTGGCGCGGCGGTTCCGCGACGGGGACGGCGTGGGTCTGGTGCAGCGGCTGGATCAGGCGCTGGGCTTCGCGGGCGAGGCCCTGACACCGGTGCGGCCGCCGCCGAAATACCGGGCCTGGCAGGCCTGGATGGAGCCGGTCGGCGACATCGAGGGGGTAGAGACGCGTCTGACGGATCTGGTCGCCGACCTGTCCGCACCGCTGGTACGCGACGGGCAGGGAGCCAAGGTGCTTACCCTGACCGGCTTCCGGTCGGATGGCGGGACCACAGGCCTGTCGGTGCGGATGGGTCGGCCGGGGCGGGATGCCGGGATCTGGCTGCGGCTGTTCCGCGAGGCGGGGCTGGGGCGGCTGGAACTGGGCTTTGGCCTCGACGCCCTGATGCTGACCGCCGACGAGGTCGAGCCGATGACGCCCCGGCAGGGGGCGCTGGAGAGCGAGGCCGAGGCGAAACAGGCCGAGAGCCTGGCCGCCCTGATCGACCGCCTGACCGCGCGCCTGGGTGAGGCGCGGGTGCTGACGTCCGAGCCGGTCGACAGCTGGATCCCCGAACGCGCCGAACGATGGCGGCCGGCGCTGGGACGTGGCCCGACGGCCCGGGCGGATGCGGACGCGCGTCGCCCCATCCTGCTGCTGGACCCGCCCGAACCGGTCGAGGCCTTGGCCGAACTGCCTGACGGCGCGCCGGTGCGCTTCATCTGGCGGCGTCTGGCGCGGCGGGTGGTCCGCTCCGACGGCCCAGAGCGGCTGTCGCCCGAATGGTGGCGGCCCCGGCCCGACGACCGGCAGGTCCGCACCCGCGACTACTACCGCGTCGAGGATGACGCGGGGGCCCGCTACTGGCTGTTCCGCGAGGGCCTGTACGGGCGCGAGTTCTCCGGCGCGGCCGAAGAGCGCGCGCCGTCGTGGTGGATGCACGGGGTGCTGCCGTGAGCGGCCCGGGCCCGGGCTGGGACGGCCGGTATGCCGAACTGGGGGCGATGACGAATTTCAGCTTTCTGGAGGGGGCGTCGCATCCGGGCGAGCTGGCGATGCAGGCGAAATCGCTGGGGCTGGCCGCCATCGGCGTGGCCGACCGCAATACGCTGGCGGGCATGGTGCGGGCGCTGATGGGGGCCGAGGGGGTGGACCTGCCGCTGGTGATCGGGGCGCGGCTGGGGTTCACGGACGCCGGCGAGCTGATCGTCTTCCCGCGTGACCGCGCCGCCTATGGCCGCCTGTGCCGGCTGCTGTCGCTGGGCAAGAGCGAGGCCGTCCCCCAGGCAGGGGCCGATCCTGACGCCGAGCGGATCGAAAAGGCCGAGACACGGCTGAGCTTCGACCAGGCGGTCGGGCTGGGCGAGGGGATGATCGCCCTGGTGCCCGCACCCGAAAGGCCGGACGCCGCCTTCGAGGCGCGGCTGGCAATATGGCGAAAGCGCTGGCCGGACGACCTGTATCTGGCGGCCGCCCCCCTGTGGCGGGGCGATGACCGCAAGCGGCTGAACCGGCTGGCGGCGATGGCGCACCGGACGGGCGCGCCGATGATCGCCACCAATGCGGTGCTGTATCACCACCCCGACCGGCGGATGCTGCAGGACGTCCTGACCTGCATCCGCGAGGGCACGACCATCGACAGGGCGGGGCGGCTTTTGCAGGCCAACGCCGAGCGGCATCTGAAGCCCCCGGCGCAGATGGCGCGGCTGTTCCGGGGCCATGAGGCGGCGCTGGCGCGGACGATGGACGTGGCGCGGGCCTGTAGCTTCTCGCTCAGGGAGCTCAGCTATCAGTACCCGGACGAACCGGTGCCGGCGGGCCATTCTCCGCAAGGCTGGCTGGCGCGGCTGACGCTGAAGGGGGCGAGGGCGCGCTGGCCCGGCGGGGTGCCCGACCGCATCCGCGCCACCATCCTCAAGGAGCTGAAACTGGTCCGGGCCCTGGGCTATGCGCCCTATTTCCTGACCGTCCACGACATCGTCGCCTGGGCGCGGGCCCGACCGGATCCCATCCTGTGCCAGGGCCGGGGATCGGCGGCGAATTCAGTGATCTGCTTCTGTCTGGGGATCACCAATGTCGATCCGACCAGCCAGGACATGCTGATCGAGCGGTTCATTTCGGCCAACCGCTCCGAGCCGCCCGATATCGACGTCGATTTCGAGCACGAGCGGCGCGAACAGGTGATGCAGTATGTCTATCAGCGCTATGGCCGCGATCGGGCGGGGATTGTGGCGACGATCATTCACTACCGGCCGCGGTCGGCGATCCGCGACGTGGGCAAGGCACTGGGTCTGACCGAGGATGTCACCGCCCGCATGGCCGACACGGTCTGGGGCTCTTGGGGGGCGGAGGTGAAGCCCGACCATGTCGACCGCGCCGGGCTGAGCCGGGACGACGTGCGTCTGGGTCTGGCGCTGGACCTGACGGCGGAACTGATCAAATTTCCCCGCCATCTCAGCCAGCACGTCGGCGGCTTCGTGCTGAGCCAGACGCCGCTGATCGAGATCGTGCCGATCGGCAATGCGGCCATGGCCGACCGGACCTTCATCGAATGGGACAAGGACGACATCGACTTCCTCAAGTTGATGAAGGTCGATGTGCTGGCGCTGGGCATGCTGACGGCGATGAAGCGGGCCTTCCGCATGATCGGCGAGACCTATGGCCGTCCCTTGCCGGACACCGCGGCCGTGCCGAGGGAGCGGCGGGGGGTGTACCGGATGCTGTGCCGGGCCGATTCGGTGGGCGTCTTCCAGGTCGAGAGCCGGGCGCAGATGTCGATGCTGCCGCGCCTGAGGCCGAAGGAATTCTACGATCTGGTGGTGCAGGTGGCGATCGTCCGGCCCGGCCCGATCCAGGGCAAGATGGTGCACCCGTATCTGCAGCGCCGGGCCGAGCGGCGGGCGATGGAGGCGCGCGGGCAGGTCTATGCGTTCGACATGCCGGGATCGACGGTCGACCCGCAGGAGCTGAAACGGGTCCTGCGCAAGACCCTGGGCGTGCCCTTGTTCCAGGAACAGGCGATGAAGATCGCCATGGTGGCGGCCGAGTTCACCGGCGAGGAGGCCAACGGCCTGCGCCGCGCCATGGCCACCTTCCGGCATGACGGGACCATCGGCAATTTCGAGGACAAGATGGTCGGGCGGATGATCGCGCGCGGCTATGATCCCGAGTTCGCCCAGAACTGTTTCAACCAGATCAAGGGGTTCGGGGAGTATGGCTTTCCCGAGAGCCACGCCTGTTCCTTCGCCCATCTGGTCTATGTCTCGGCCTGGGTGAAATGGCTGTACCCCGATGTGTTTGCGGCCTGTCTGCTGAACAGCCAGCCGATGGGCTTCTACGCCCCGGCCCAGATCGTCCGCGACGCGCGCGAGCATGGCGTCGAGGTGCGCCATCCGGACGTGAACGCCAGCGCCTGGGACGCCACGCTCGAGAAGCGCCCGCGGCGGAAACGCCATGCGCTGCGGCTGGGCCTGCGCTCCATCGACGGGTTCAAGACGGTCTGGGCCGAGGCGATCGTGGCGGCGCGGGCCGACGGCCCGTTCGCCGATCTCGATGATCTGCGGCGTCGCGCCGGCCTGACGTCGTCAGCGCTGGACCGGCTGGCCGAGGCGGATGCCTATGGCTCGCTGGATCTGACGCGCCGTCAGGGGCTGTGGGCGGCCAAGGGGGCGGCACCGGCGTCATCGGCCCCGCTGTTCGAGGCCATGGGGCTGAACGAGGCCGATGGCTGCGCCCCCGAGGCCCTGCCGGTGCTGGCACCGTCGGAGGAGGTGGTCGGCGACTACCAGACCCTCCGCCTGTCGCTCAAGGGCCATCCGGTCGCCTTTCTGCGCGAGCGACTGACACGGGCCGGGGCGCTGTCGGCGCGCGACTATCCGGCGCGGCCCAATGGCCGGAGGGTCGCAGTCGGCGGCGTCGTGCTGGTGCGCCAAAGACCCGGCACGGCCAAGGGCGTCTGTTTCATGACCATCGAGGACGAGACCGGCGTGGCCAATCTGGTCATCTGGCCCGACCTGTTCGAACGATTCCGGCCGGTGGCGATGGGCGCGCGGATGGTGCTGGCCCGGGGCAAGGTCCAGACCGCCGAGGGGGTGACCCATCTGGTGGTCGAGCATCTGGAGGACTGGACCCCGATGCTGGGGAACCTGACGCCCGACTCGGCACCGGGCTCAGGCCATGCCCCGGCGCGAGGGCGGCATCCAAGGGATGTGCGGGTGCTGCCGGGATCGCGGGATTTTCACTGAGAGAGGATTCCGGGCGGATCACCCGAAGGCGAGATAGCCGGCCAGACCCGCCAGAACCACGATGACAGGCGCGCTGAATTTGCTCTTCCATTTCACCGTGAGTGCGAGCGCGGCGGCGAAGATGGCGATGGCCGCCACAGACGTGGTCACGGGCACCCTCTGCGCCGTGCTCCATGCCAGTTGCACGCTGGTGGCGGCGATGATCCCGACCGCCGCGGCCGCGACACCCGCCAGCACCTGATGCAGGCGCGGGTTCTCGGCCACCCCCTCCAGATGTTCGTAGAAGATCATCGAAAAAGCGAAGGCCGGAAGGAAGACGCCCAGGGTTATCGCCAGTGCGCCGACCCACCCCCCCACGACATAGCCGGTGAAGGTGCAGAAGATCACCAGCGGCGCGGGCAGCATCCCCGCGAAGGCTACGCCATCCAGAAACGCACCGTCCGAGAGCCACCCACGACCCACTGTGTCAGCCCGCACATAGGGGATGGCCGTATAGGCTCCGCCGAACGTCAGCAGCCCGGCTTTCAGCCCCGTCCACAGCAGGGCCGCGAACCCGGGCACCGCGGCTCCCGCCGACAGGGCCGACACCGCGCCGGTCTGACCCGTGATCACATGAAGCGCAAATCCGGTGCCGACTGCGACGATCGCGACGACGACCGCCCATCCCGGGTGCCGAGCGCTGGCCAGCGGATAGATGGCGGCGCTGGCGGCCAACAAGACCCAGAAGCTGGCCCCGAGCAGCGAGGCGATGGCGGTGCCGAGGGCCAGGACCCACAGCGCCCGGTCTCCCAGAACATGCTTTCCAATGCGGTGAACAGCCCGGACGATGATGGCGATCACCGCAATCTGGATGCCCAGGAAGGCACCCGCCACAAGGCTGTGCGACGGAGCAAAGGCGACATAGGTGGCCGCGACCGCCATCATCAGCACAAAGCCCGGCAGCATGAACCCCAGCCCCGCCAACAGTCCGCCGATCCGACCCTTGGCCCGGATGCCGAGGTGGACGCAGAGCTCGTGGGCTTCCGGTCCCGGCAGGACCTGCATGACGGCCAGGAGCCGGTTGAACCCGGCACTGGAGATCCATCGCTCCTCGTCGACGAGGTCGCGGCGGATCATGGCGATCTGAGCCACCGGACCACCGAACGCCAGCAGGCCGAACCTAAGGAAGCGGAGAAACAGCTGCCCGTAGGACAGCGAAGGCGGACGCGGGTCTTCCGGAAGGTTCATCGTCAAGCTCCTCCGCGCGCCCGGATGTCGCCTGCGGACATCAGCTGGCTGTCGATGCGGGCAGGTGACCTGTGGCCGAACGTGCCAGACGCTCCAGATTGGTGGCCGCCGGCCATGCCCGGTCGCGCAGGTCCAGCAGTACCGCCATCTTGTCGGCCTCGTCCGGCGTCACCGCCTTGACCACCTTGGCGAAGCCGTCGAGGCGGCTCTCCCGAATCCAGCGGCGCAGCTCCGGCTCGCTCGACCAGACCAGCTGGTTGCGCAGGTTGGCCAGTTCGGCCTGCGGATAGTCCCCGACCTGATCGGGCAGGCCGCCGGTGGCGCACAGCTCATTCTGGCGGGCTTCATCGGCGATGTGGACCTCGACCCAGGCGGCCAGGGCGGCGCTGAAGGTCGGGGCGGGCACCCGGACCATCTGCAGGGTGATGCGGTCGCCGTCGAAGATCGGCACCGGCGAGCGACGGGTGACGGCCGAGGCGGTGCAGTCGATATACAGGGCCCCCTCCTCGACCTGGACAAAGGCGTCGTCAAAGCGCAGTCCCCCGGCCTCGATCCCACGCACCCGGCCATGGCGGAGGACATCGGTGATCCGGCGCAACATTTCGACCTCGCCGGTCGAAATCGTGGCGTAGTGGAACATCTGCGGGCGGACAGACCGGTCGATCCGCAGCATATTGCCCGCCGCCTCCAGCTGTTCGAACAGGGCGTCTACGGTCGGAGCCGTCGCGAAGGCCTTGTAGGCGCGGGCCTGGGCCCCGATCGACTCATGGAAGAATTCAGCGCCCGGCTGGATGGTCAGACGATTGATCAGCCAGGACTCGCGCGGCCGGACCCAGGTGATCCGATCCGCCGGCACGCCTGAGCCGATCAGCCAGACCCCGACGTCCATGGCGGTCTTGCCCGCCCCCAGGATGATGTAGCGCCCGGGGGTCGGACCGCCCTGCTGCGCCAGATGGGGCAGGGCGTTCGGCGTCACCAGCCGCACCCCGTCGGCGACGCTGAAGCCCGGCGTGTGGGTCGAGGGTACGGAGGTGCCGAACCAGGTCGCATCGACCGTCTTGCGCCGGACCTGCACCCGGGTTTCCTTCCCCGTCAGCAGGGAGACCATGCGTCCGTCGCCACGCCAGTCCGTCATCGGATAATAGTCGACGCGACCGCTGGCCAGCAGCCGGCGGCGCATCACGGTATCGAAATAGCCGCACACCTCCGGGCCGGACGCCAGCTCATACAGACCCGCATTGAGCCCGTGCGTATCCTTCAGCCCCGACCCCAGAGGCAGGGAGTTGACGCCATAGAAGGCCGAGGGCTGGTGCAGGGCCACGAAGGCATAGGCGTCGTTCCAGTGACCCCCCGGCTTGCCATGCCGGTCAACGATGGTGATCCGGGCGTCGCTTTCCGTCAGCAGGGTGTCGGCAAAGGCGAGGCCCACGGCCCCGCTCCCCACAACCAGATAATCCGTCTCGATCCGGCTCGGGTCTGTCATCTGGTCTTGCTCCCCCGGCCCCCCGGTCTCATCATCCGTAGCGACCGGCGTTATCGTCCACAACCCGCCGGGCCGACAGGTCAGAAGAGGACGCCTGATGCAGGACTGGGACTTTCTGATCGACCGGACAGACCTGTCCCTGACCGAGGTTCGCCCTCTGCCAGCGCCGGACACGGTGGCCCTGGAGGACGGCGAACTGGTGCTGGAAGTCGAGCGGTTTTCCCTCACCGCCAACAACATCACCTATGGCGTCTACGGCGACCGTCTCGGGTACTGGAGGTTCTTTCCGGCGGAGGGAAACCAGGGCCGGATTCCGGTCTGGGGCTTTGCCCGGGTGCTGCGTTCGACGGTCGACTCGATCGCCGTCGGCACCCGCCTGTTCGGCTATCTGCCGATGTCGACCTGGTGGCGCACCCGGCTGGAACGCAAGGCCTGGGGCGTGGTCGATGTGTCGCCGCATCGCGCCGATCTGCCGCCCGCCTACAACAGCCTGATCGAGGCCGCGCCCGGCCCGCTCGACGACCAGATCGCGCTGCTGCGCCCCCTCTTCCTGACCGCCTTCCTGCTGGACGACTATTTCGCCGACCAGGGGGACTTCGGCGCGACTACCTTCATCCTGTCCAGCGCCTCCAGCAAGACCGCTCTCGGGCTTGCCTGGTTGCTGGCCCGACGCGGCGTGCGCGTTGTCGGCCTGACCTCTGCGCGCAACACCGGCTTTGTCGAAAGCGTCGGCTGTTTCGCTGAAACCCGGACCTATGACACGCTCGGTGACAACCCGGTCGAAGGACGGGTCGTGTTCGTCGACTTCGCCGGTAGTCCGGAGGTGGTGGCCGCGGTCCATCACAGCCTCGGCGAACACCTGGTTCACAGCGCGGTCGTCGGCAGCACCCATCAGGCTGGAGGCGCGGTCGGCCCGGGTCGCCTGCCGGGACCCAGACCTGTCTTCTTCTTTGCGCCGGATCGGGTGCGCCAGCGCATCAAGGACTGGGGCAGCGGGACGTTTAACGCCCGGATACAGGCGGCGCTGGAAGGCTTTATCGCCGCCAACGGCTGGTTACGGGTTGCGAGTCATGAGGGCCCGGAGGCCCTTGAAGCTGTCTATCAGTCCGTTCTTTCCGGCCAGGCCCGCCCTGAAGAAGGAAACATGGTGTCACCCCGTTCCCATGCCGGGCCCTGAAGGTCGCGCCACCCCCTGACCAGGACCCGATAGCCCTGGAAGCGGCTCAGGCGTTAGCGAGGCACCAGGGGAACGGCCGGCTGTCGGATGACGCTGCCGATCGGGCCGCCTAATCCCGCCGATGATGCCGCCATTTCCAGATGCGATAGCCGACAATCGGCGCGAACCCGCAGACGAGGGCGGCGGCCAGCACGGTCCAGAAGGCACCGCCGAGGCCGTACTCGCCGATCAGGGCACCGACCCCGGCCGCCAGCACAGGCCCCAGCCAGGGCAGCCAGGCCGGCGGGCCGAAGCGGAACTCAGGCATCCACCTTGATGACGCCGCGCCGGATCTGGTCCAGCTCGATGGAGTCGAACAGGGCCTGGAAATTGCCCTCGCCGAACGCCTGGTTGCCCTTGCGCTGGATAATCTCGAAGAAGATCGGACCGAAGGTGTCCTGGGTGAAGATCTGCAGCAGCAGGCCGTCCTCGTCCGAACCGTCGATCAGGATGCGGTTCAGCCGCATCCGGGCGACGTCGTGGCCGTGGCCCGGCAGGCGTTTGTCGATCAGGTCGAAATAGGTCTCGATCGTATCCTGGAAGGGAATGCCGCGGCGTTTCAGCTCTTCCACCGTCTCGAAGATATCGTCGGTGGCGAGCGCGATATGCTGGATGCCCTCGCCGTTGTAGCGACGCAGGAACTCCTCGATCTGGGAGTTCTCGTCCTGGCTCTCGTTCAGCGGAATACGGATGGCGCGGTCGGGTGCGATCATGGCCTGGGACAGCAGCCCGGTCGCCTTGCCCTTGATGTTGAAATATTTCTGCTCTTCGAAATTGAAGACGTCGCCGTAGAAGCCGGACCAGGTGCGCATCTGGCCGCGACGCACATTGTGGGTCAGGTGGTCGAGCATGTGCAGGCCGACGTTGTTCTTGCGCTCGGCCTCCTCCCAGCCCTCGATCTCGTCCCAGCCGTCGTAGAGCGAGCCACCGTCGCCATACTGGTCGACGAGGTAGAGAAGCGAGCCGCCGATGCCCTGCAGGATGTAGGGATAGCCGCCACCGAGGGCGCCGCCGTCATGGCCTTCGGCCGGACGGCCCCCGCGCGACACGGCACCGTCGAAGGCGGCTTTCGCGTCGCTGACCCGGAAGGCCATGCCGTTGGCCGAGGGCCCGTGCTCGGTGGCGAACGCGCCCGCCTGACCCTTGTGCGAGCGGTTGACCAGCAGGGTGATGTCGCCCTGTTTCAGCCGCACCGCGTCATTGGCCGGGTTCACATGGGTTTGCGTGAAGCCCATCAGCTCCAGCCGCGCGACCATGGCCGCCGGATCGGGGCCGGTGAACTCGACGAACTCGAAGCCGTCGACGCCGAGCGGGTTTTCGGTGTCCAGCCGGGCGGCCGCGTCGCTTTGTGGTGCGTCGTGCATGAGGGGCGTCTCCTGAGCTGTCGGCCCGTATCGTTGTCGGGCCGCTTCTGTGCGGCGGAACCTAGGGGCGGAGCGGCGCGAAGGGAAGGCGGGGCGTGATCACAGGACGGGGAGCGTCACCCGCGCCCGGCAAAGGCGGCCATGGCGGCGTCGAAAACCACCTCTTCCCAGGGCGAGACCGCGGATCGGATACCCGTCAGTGTCTCGGGGTCACGCGGCGTGCCGGACATCATATAGGCCAGGGTGCGGCCGTCCCGCCGATTCCAGAACAGGCCGGATTGCAGGCCATAGGCCACGCCGAAATGACCGCGCCAGTCCGCCGAATCGGACCCGAGGAAGGCGTCGCCGTCGCGCGCCGTGGGGATGTGCACCGACAGGCCCCAGCTCTGCATCAGGCCGCGATCGTTGTCCCCGTTCGGTCCGGCCGGATCCCAGGTCCAGAGCGGCGCGCTCATGCGGTCGAGGGTTGCCTCGGAGACCAGCCGGGGGACACCGGCATGACCCGCATACGACCGGGCCAGCCGGTCGAGGTCGCGGACCGAGGCGCGCAGGCCGCCCTGCGGCGAGAAGACGAAGCCGTTGTCGCCGGGGACATAGTCGTCGGCAGTCAGACCGGGCGCGTCCGACGGGGTGGTGACGCGGATGGCGGGGGCGGGAGCGACCTCGCCGTCGACCTGCGGTTCCCAGACGCCGCTCACGAGCCGGCAGACGGCGGAGGCGCGCGCGCGCACGGGGTCGGATACGCCGCTCCAGTTCAGTCCGGCCTCCAGACCCAGAACGTCCATCGTCGCGCGCTTCAGCAAGCGGTCGAACCGCTCGCCGGACACCCGCTCTGCGATCTGGGCGAGGACGGCGAAATTGACGTCGGCATAGGCGAAGAAGCCGGGCGGCTCGGACGCCGGCCCGAACCAGCCACCGTCGTCGAAATGCCGCCCGCCTGCGGTGAAGGCCTCGGCCAGATGATGCCCGAGCGGGACAGGGTAGCTGGGGCCGTTGCGCAGGCCAGACGTGTGGCTGGCCAACATGGCGGGGGTGATGCGGACGTTCGGATGGGCAGGATGGCGCAGGGGAAAGCCCGCCAGATCGCCGGCGTCATCGTCGAGCGACAGCCGGCCGGCTTCGACCAGGGTCAGCAACGCGGTCATCGCCACCAGTTTGGTGATCGAGGCGATCCGCATAGGGGTGTCGAGGGTGAAGGCCCGGGTTAGCAGGCCGCCGTCGACCGTCAGCCGCCCCGAGCCGTAGGCCTTTTCCAGCACCACCCGCCCGGCACCGTCGCGGGCGATCACGCCGACGCCCATGACCGTGTCCGGTCGGGCCGGATCGGCCAGGGCGGCGAGCGCCCCGGAATCCGCACCCGCGCGCGCAGCACTGCCGATCCAGGGCAGGACCGCTGCGGCGGCGATCAGGCTGCGGCGATCAGGCCGCATGGGTCAGGGGCGACCCACCACGGCATCGACCGAACTGGTCGTAACCGGGTGATAGCCGGGGCGGGCGCGGGCATAGAGTGGGGTGGCGATGGAGCGGCCCCAGTCGCCCTCGGCCCACAGGCTGGTGAACAGCGGCAGCACGAATTTGCGCCGGCCCATGGTGGTCAGGAAATGTTCCAGCGTCGGCACGGCGGGCTGGTAGCGGTGCTGGACCGCGATCTGCAGCCAGGCAAAGACCAGTTCGGCATTACCCTCCTCTCGCAGCTTCAGGGTCGATTCCAGATCGGCCAGCTGGGCCGGGGTCAGCCAGTCCGCGTCGCCGGCGCGGTCGGCCGGGCGCCAGGCCAGGAAGCGCTGCCGCTCCTGCGTCGACCAGCCAGCCCAGGCGATGGCCGAGGCCGGGCCGCCCGCATCGAAGGCGGCGGCGGCCGCATCGACCGGCGCGAAGGCGTTGGATACCGGCGGCCGCCAGTTCGACGGCATGCCGGGCTGATAGATCCAGGCGTCCATCATCAACTGGTCCTCGAGCGCACGAGTCGTGACCAGATGTGTGCGGATATCCTGCAGGAACAGTTCGGTCGTCATCGGTTTAAAGGCGTTGCGCTCGAAATAGCCCTTCAGCCAGGCGTCGAACCGCTCGCGTCCCACAATACGCTCGATGGTGAAGAGGAAGGCCGCGCCCTTTTCATAGGCGACGTCGGTCAGGCCGTCGTCGGGGTCGCGGCCCTCAAGGTCGAGGTGCAGGCGGGTGTCGGCGGGCGGCAGGTCGGCCATTTCGGACTGCAGGTCGCCCCAGCCGAGGGCGCGCAGCATCAGGGCGCGGTCCTCGCCATAGAGGGCCTCCATGATGCGGTTCTCGAAATAGACGGTGAACCCCTCGTTCAGCCACATGTCGTTCCAGGTGGCATTGGTCACCAGATTGCCGGACCAGGAGTGCGCCAGCTCGTGGGCCACCAGACTGACCAGCGACTGGTCGCCGGCGATGATGGTCGGGGTGGCGAAGGTCAGGCGCGGGTTCTCCATCCCGCCGAACGGGAAGGAGGGCGGCAGGACCAGCAGGTCATAGCGGCCCCAGCGATAGGGGCCGTACAGGCGCTCGGCCGCATCGACCATGTCGGCCGTGGGGGCCAGTTCAGCTTCGGCTGCGTGCAGCATCGAAGGCTCGGTCCAGACGCCGGTGCGTTCGTCGATCGGCGCGAAGGCGACGTCGCCGACGGCAATCGCGATCAGGTAGGGCGGCACCGGATTGGTCATGCGGAATCGCCAGCGAAAGCCGCCATCCGCCGTCGGCTCGATTTCGTCCCTTAGCAGCTCGGCGCTCATCACGGCGTTCATCCCGGGCGGGGTCGTGATCGTCGCCTCCCAGGTTTGACGGATACCGGGGCTGTCCTGTGTCGGAATCCAGGTCCGGGTCAGGATCGCCTGACCCTGGCTGAACAGATAGGGCTTCTCGCCCCCGGCCGTCTGGCTCGGGGTCAGCCATTGCAGGGCGGCGGCGTCGGGCCGGGTCGAATAGGTAACGACGATGCGGCGGGTCTCGCCGGGGGCCAGCGCCGGGAAGCGCACGGTCAGGGGCTGGCCCTTGATCGCGTCATTGGCCCCGGTCTCGTACTGCAGCGGGGCACCGGCGGCGTCCGTGACGTTGCGGATGTCGAGGTTCTTGACGTCCAGCACGACCTCATTGGCACCGGGCGCACCCTGGATATCCAGCGCCGCCGTACCCGACAGGGTCCGGGTGCCGAAGTCGGCGGCCAGGTCCAGGGCGACGTGGCGGACCCGGGCGATGTCCGGCCGGGCGTAGGAATGGCTGTCGCGGGCATATTCGATCGGCGCTGTCGCCGAGGCCGGCAGGGGCGGCATGTCCGAGCGCAATGCGGTCACCGGGCCTGACATGGCGGCACAGCCTCCCATGGCAGTGGCGAGGGCGACGGCGGAGACCAGTCCAAGCATGCGGATCATCGGAAGTCCTTGACCAGAAGGCCCGCCGTCCTTGTTCGGGCGGTCGGGCGCGGTTCGTTTCCTGCCGGGACAACGCTCCGGTAGGCGAAAAAGATCAAGAGGGGGCCAGAACCGGGACGAGATTGCGCGCCTTGAACAGTTGCCCGCGCTCCGCGACCAACACGAAGGCCAGCGCGGTCAGGCCCAGTGCGACGAAGCCCAGGGTCATGGGCACTGCCGAGCCGTTGAACTGCTGGCCGATCAGGAAGCCCAGCGTGGCCCCGCCGGTGGTCGAGATGAATCCCTGGGCCGAGGAGGCGGTACCCGCGATATGGCCCATCGGCTCCATGGCCATGGAGCCGAAATTGCCGGCGATGAAGCCGAAGCAGAACATGGTCAGGGCCTGCAGGACGGCAAAGGTCCAGATCGTCTCATGGCCGGTCAGGGCGACCACTGCATGGATGCCGGACATGGTGATGAAACCGAGCAGAGCCGTGTGCGAGATCAGACGTGAGCCCAGCCGCTCGACCAGCCGCGCGTTCAGCAACGAGGCCACGGCAATGCCTCCGGCCACCGCTCCGAAGACGAGGGTGAACAACTGCGGCTCGTGGAAGACGTCGAAGAAGATCTGCTGGCTGGAGTTGATGAAGCCGAACAGCGCGCCCGAAATGGCGGTGATGGCCAGGGTGTAGCCGATCGACTGGCGGTTGGTGAACGCCTCGCGGAAGGCCGAGGTGACCCGGCCGACCTGGATCGGCATCCGGTCCGCCGGGTGCAAGGTCTCGGGCAGGCGGATGGCGGCCCAGACGGCGAAGGCGGCACCGCCGGCGGCGAGCACGCCGAATACCCAGGGCCAGGGTGCGACGCTCAGGATTGCCTGACCCAGGGTCGGGGCGAGAATCGGCACGCCGAGGAAGACGAGGAAGCTCAGCGACATGACCCGCGCCATGGTCCGGCCGGCATAGCGGTCGCGCACGATCGAGACGGCCAGCACGCGCAAAGCCGCCGCGCCGACGCCGGTGCCGACCCGGGCGGCGATCAGCAGTTCAAAGGTCGGCGAGAAGGCTGCCAGTACGCTGAACACGACATAGAGCGACAGGCCGACCATCAGCACCGGCTTGCGGCCATAACGGTCCGCCAGCGGGCCGTAGATGATCTGGGTCACGCCGAAGCCCAGCAGATAGGCGGTGATGACCCACTGACGGCTGTTCTCGGAGGCCACGCCCAGCGCTTCGCCGATGGCGGGCAGGGCGGGCAGCATGGAGTCGATGGCGAGCGCATTGAGCGCCATCATCATGGCGATCAGGGCGACGAATTCGGGAAAGCCCGGCCCCTTCACAGCGGCGGGAGGCGGCAGGGTCGGAGAGGTCATCGGGCGCAAATGCGGACTGGGACCGCGCGGCGCAACCGCTCACGGCCAAAAAGCCGGAACGGGTGATCTTGGATCCAGGAAAGAATTCGATTATTCATCAAATATGGAAACAAGTGATGCAACGACGGCCCTGGCCGCCCTGGCGCATGAGGGGCGTCTGACGATCTTTCGCCAGTTGGTGGCGACGGGACCCGCGGGACTTGCCGCCGGCGAGATCAGCCGGCGGCTGGCCGTTGCCCCCAGCACACTGTCCGCCAGCCTGACGCTTCTGTCCCATGCCGGCCTCGTGCAGTCGCGCAGGGACGGGCGATCGATCGTCTATTCCGCCCGGTTCGACCGGATGGGGGCACTGATGGCCTTTCTGGCCGAGGACTGCTGCGGCGGGTCGGACGAGGTCTGCGCCCCGGTGGCCGCCGCGGCGGCGCGGGCGTCGTGCCGTCCGGCGGCGGTGCGCTGAGATGACGCCGACCCCCGAGTCGCCGCCTGCGGCCTATGGCACCTTGCGACGCCTGGCAGCCGAGGGGTTGGGGACGGCCGCGCTGCTGGCCATCGTCGTGGGATCGGGGATCATGGCCGGGCGCCTGACCCAGGACGTGGCTGTCGCCCTTCTGGCCAATACCGCGGCGACCGCAGCCGGGCTTGTTGTGCTGATCACGATCCTCGGGCCGGTGTCGGGCGCGCATTTCAATCCGGCCGTGACCCTGGTCCAGGTCTTGCGGAGGGCGCTGTCGGCCCGGATGGCCGCCGGCTATGTGGCCAGCCAGACGGTCGGTGCAATCCTCGGTGTCTGGCTGGCGCATCTGATGTTCGCCGAGCCGATGATCCAGGTCTCGACCCGGCTCAGGGACGGGTCGGCGCAGGCCCTGTCCGAAGGGGTGGCGACGTTCGGCCTGGTCGGCGTGATCCTCGCGGGCAGCCGGTTTCGCCTGCAATCCGTGCCGGCGCTCGTCGGTCTCTACATTGCCGCCGCCTACTGGTTTACGGCCTCGACCTCATTCGCCAATCCGGCTGTCACAGTGGCCCGCAGCCTGAGCGACACCTTTGCCGGAATCGCGTCCTCGTCGGCCCCCGCCTTCATTGCCGCCCAGTTCGCCGGTGCCCTGTTGGCGCTGTTCGTCTTCCGCTGGCTGTTGGACAAGGAGACCGCCGCATGACCGACTTCCCCATCACCGTCTTTCACAACCCCGCCTGCGGCACGTCGCGCAATGTCGTGGCGATGATCGAGGCCGCCGGCTACCGGCCAGAGGTCGTCGACTATCTGCAGGCCGGCTGGACCGCCGAACAGCTGAGCACTCTGTTTACGGAGGCCGGGCTGTCGCCGCGGACGGCGCTGCGCGAGAAGGAGGCCGCCGCGATCGACCCGGGGCTGCTCCACGCCTCGACGCCGGACCCGACCATCCTGTCGGCGATGCTGGCCCATCCGGTTCTGGTGAACCGCCCCTTCGTGCGCACGCCGCGCGGCACCGCGATGTGCCGGCCGTCGGAGCGGGTCTACGACCTGCTGGACCGACGGCCCGATCGCTTCGTCAAGGAAGACGGAGAGGTCGTCACCCTCGCCTAGGGGCGTTGGTCATTCCGCGCGGGGCACCGGCCAGACCGCATGCCCCGCACGCTGATACTGCACCGGCAGGTCTTGCGGCACGCCAAGGGCGACCGCAGCGTGGTGGCCCCAGTTCGGATCGTCGAGCGCCGCGCGCGCAATGGCGATCATGTCGGCGTCTCCGGCGGCGATGATCGCCTCGGCCTGGGCCGGCTCAACGATCATGCCGACGGCGATGACGACGGCTTCGGGGACGGCCTGTTTGACCGCCCGCGCGAACGGCACCTGATACCCCGGCTCCGTGCCCGGAATGGGCGCCCCGGCGACATTGCCGCCCGAGCTGACGTGCAGATAGTCATAGCCGATATCGTGCAGGGCACGGGCGAAGGCCTGCACCTCGTGGATGTCGACGCCCTCGTCGACCCAGTCGGAGCCGTTGAAACGGATCCCCAGGGCCCGGGTTCGCGGCCAGGCGTCCCTCAGGGCCTGCGCCACCCTCAGCGGGAACCGCATCCGGTTTTCGGCCGACCCGCCGTAGTCGTCGATCCGCCGGTTCGACACCGGCGACAGGAATTCGCTGAGCAGATAGCCATGGGCCGCGTGCAGCTCGACCAGGTCGAAGCCCGCGCGTTCGGCCCGCCCCGCCGCCTGGACGAAGGCCGCGATCACCCGGTCCATGCCGGCCTCGTCCAGCGGTGTCGGCTGCTGCCAGTCGGGTTTGAAGGGCACGGGCGAGGGCGCGAATGTCTCCCACGTCTTGTCCGCCGGGGCCGGTCCGCCGCGATTGATCCACGACGGACTGGTCGCGGCCTTGCGTCCGGCATGGCCCAGCTGAATGCCGATCGGCGTGTCCGAATAGGTGCGGATGTCTGCCAGAATATCGGCGAAGGCTGACTCCTGGGCGTCATTCCACAGCCCGGTGTCGGCCCAGGAAATCCTGCCCGCCGCCTCCACGCCCGTCGCCTCGACGATCAGCAGCCCGGCCCCCGAGATCGCGAGTTTGCCCAGATGCTGGCTGTGCCAGGGCTGTGGCACGCCCTCGACCGCGGAATACTGGCACATCGGTGCGATCACGATGCGGTTGCCGAGGGTCAGGGGACCGACCGTCTGGGGCGAGAAGAGTGGGCTCATGGGGACCTCGTTTGTCGGGTCCGTAGCTGGGGCTGTTGCAGACGATAACAAGCCCTGCCGCGCGGCAAGGCTCGAAATCAGTCATGATCCGGGGCCCGGCCGGCCGGGCGATGGTGCGGGTGGCCGGGGTCGAACCGGCACTCCTTTCGGAACTGGATTTTGAGTCCAGCGCGTCTACCAATTCCACCACACCCGCGTGCCGTGCGATGCCGAGGCACCGTGGTCGAAGTGACCTATCCGCTCGTCCCGTCGTCGGCAAGCATCGGGCGTTCCGGTGGGCCGAATGAATCGCCACAGCCCCTCTTGCGTTTCATCATGGTGTAACGCATCTGGCTTTCATGACTGCGCATCCTTCAAGCCTGCCCGACCTGGCCGTCGTCTATGAACACCCGCAATGGTTCGAGCCCCTGTTCGAGGCGCTGGAGCGGCACGGGGTGTCCTATGTGAAGGTCCCGCTGGCGGGCCATGTGTTCGATCCGGCGGGATCGCCGGCCCCGGCGCGGGTGGTGTTCAGCCGGGTGGCGATGTCGTCCTTCCTGCGCGAACCCGAACATCCGATCTTCTATGCCCAGAGCCTGTTCGCGCATTGGGAGGGGCAGGGGACCCGGGTGGTCAACGCCTCGGCCCTGGACATCGATACGTCCAAGGCGCGGCAGATGTCGCTGATTGCCCGCCTGGGCCTGAGGGGACCTGCGACGCGGGTCGCGCACCGTCAGGCCGATATTCCAAAGGCGGCGGAGGGGCTCCGGTATCCGGTGCTGGTCAAGGCCGACATCGGCGGGGCCGGCGCGGGCATCACCCGATACGAGTCTCCGGAAACGCTCGCCGAGGCGGCCGGTGAAAAATGGTGCCCTGTCGGGGTGAACGGCATCTCGCTGGTGCAGGAATATGCGCCGCGCCGGGGCGGCCGGATCACCCGCGTCGAGACGCTGAACGGCCGGTATCTCTACGCCATCGACATCGAGAGCCCGGGGGATGCCTTCGATCTGTGCCCGGCCGACGCCTGTCTGGTCAGGCCCGGCGCGCCGACCCTGACCATGACGAAAACCACCCCGCCCGCAGAGATTATCGACGCGGTCGAGCGGCTGGCCGTGGCGGGGGGTCTGGAGGTCGGCGGCATCGAATATCTGATCGATGATCGAGACGGGTCGGCCTTGTTCTACGACATCAACGGCCTGTCCAACTTCGTCGCGAAACCGATGGAGGTTCTGGGCTTCGATCCGCATGACAATCTGGTCGACTGGCTGGTCGGCATCATCGACCAAGAGAAGAAGGCTGCGGCATGAGGTACGGCTACTGGGCTCCCGTCTTCGGCGGCTGGCTGCGCAACGTCGACGACGAGCGCGCGGCGTCGTGGGAGAACCTGTCGCGGCTGGTGCGGCGGTCGGAAGAGATCGGCTGGGACCTGACCCTGATCGCCGAACTGAACCTGAATGACATCAAGGGGATCGAGGCCCCGGCCCTGGACGCCTGGTCCAGTGCGGCGGCGCTGGCGGCGGTGACGAAGACCATCGAGCTGATGGTGGCCGTGCGTCCGAACTTTCACCAGCCGGCGCTGTTCGCCAAGGCGGCGGCCAATATCGACCAGATCTCGGGCGGGCGGCTGGCGCTGAACGTGGTCTCGTCCTGGTGGGCCAAGGAGGCCGAAAGCTATGGCCTGCAGTTTGACCAGCACGATGATCGCTATGCGCGGACCACGGAATGGCTGCAGGTCGTCGATCGTCTGTGGACAGAGAAGCGCACCGATTTCGAGGGCCGCTACTACACGCTGAAGGACGCCATCGTGGAGCCCAAGCCGACGTCGCGTGCGGCCCGGCCGCGACCGGTCATCTATGCCGGCGGCGAGTCAGAGGCGGCCAAGACCCTGATCGCCAAACACTGCGACGCCTATGTCATGCACGGCGACGAACCCGAGCATATCGCCGCCAAGGTCGCCGACATGAAGGCGCGCCGCGAGAGCTTCGGCCTGCCGCCCATGTCGTTCGGCATGGCCGGCTATGCGGTGGTGCGCGACAGCCAGGCCGAGGCGGACCGCGAACTCGATCGGATAACGAGCATCCCCGGCCTGGCCGAGGGCACGCCGCCCCCCGGCTTTGCCAATTTCGACCAGTGGCTGTCGGGCACCGAGCTGGAGCGCGAGCTGAAGATCCGGGAATACAGCGTGTCCAACCGCGGTCTGAGACCGGGCTTCGTCGGCACGCCCGAGGTCATCCGCGAGCGGGTCGCGGCGTTCGAGGCCGCCGGGCTGGACCTGCTGCTGCTTCAGATGTCGCCGCAGGAAGAGGAAATGGAGCGGTTCGCCGCCCAGGTTATTCGCCGCTAGCCCGGCGCGCGGCGGCGCGTTCTTCGCGCTCGCGCGCCCGGTTCTCGCGTCGGCCCTGCTCTTCTTCCCGCGTCTGAAAGCCATCCATGATGTAGTTGACCTTGTAGAGAACCTGGGCCGGCGGCACCGGCGCGCCCGGTTCGGCGAGGTTCTGCACGCGCGCGCGCCGGGCTGAGGCCAGGGTCGAAGCGCCAAAATTGCCGTCACGAGGATGCTCTGACTCGATCATACAGTCGCGCAGCGACCCATTCGGATTGGTCAGGCAGGTGATGACCGCGAAGCCTCTCGCGTATCGGGTGTTCGGATAGCTCGGCCTCGGCCGGACGGCCCATGACAAGCCGCCCGGAACGCCATCATCCGGCAATGCGTCCAGCTCTGCGTCGCGGGGATCGACGAGCGGGCGTTCGCAGGCTGTCAGTGTCTGGTCGACGGCTTCTGACGAGCCTGGCAACTGCAGATCGTACAGCAGGTTCCGTCCATCGAGAGACCCGTTCGGGACGAGGATGCGCAGCCGACCGCCAGCTCGCATCCTGCGGGCGAAGGGTGCCGGCAGGTCGGCCACCGCGACGGTGTCTTCGGTGGCGACGCTCCATTGGCTGTCGAACAGATCATCGTCGCCAAATGCTATGCGCAACAGCCTTCGGGTCGCCGTTCCCGCCGGCGGCAGGCCGGTGACGATGGTTTCGAACCCGCCGTCGGCGCAACGCGTCGCGACCGTCACGCCGTTGTCAAAGCTCGTGTAGGCGACCACCAGCTTCTTGCGCGGATCGTTGATCATATCCCAGTCGGGGGACGCATCCTGAGCCAGCGCCGGAAGTGCCGTCGCGCAGACGAGGAAGACGGCGAGGGAACGCTTCATGACGACAATCCGGGCGGGTCTCGATACACAACCTTTTGGCGTTCGACGCGCGCGGTCAAGCCCTGATTGAAAGAGCGCCGGTATCGTGGGCCTAGCCCACAGTCTCCACATGGTCGTCCGGCCGGCCGGCCATGATCCGGCGCGCCCGGATGAACATCTCGATGCGCTGGACGATGATCAGGCCCCCGGCCAGCAGCAGGAAGGCCTGTTCCACGGCGACGACGTGCAGGCCGAGGCTGTCGGCGTGACCTTCCATCCACGGGCGGGCGAAGGAGCGGACAGCGATCAGGCCGATGATCAGGATGATGCCCAGCGGCGAGGCCTGGGCCTTCAGCACGCCGTCGGCCTCCTTTTCAATCACCACCATCCGCCCACGCCAGTAGCCGCCTATTGCACCCAGTACGGCCCCACCCGCCAGCAGGGCCCAGTCGGCGGGGCCATAGGGGGTCAGGTCCGCGCCCGGGGCCTGACGCATGCCCCAGAGACCCAGGCCGATCAGGACGGTGAAGACCGCCGGCAGGATCCACATCAGGTCGGGACGCAAGGTCCGTTTCTGTCGATTGCGCAGCAGGATCACCACCAGCGCGATGCCGATGCCGATCAGCGGGCCGTATTGTTGCGGTGTCATCGGCGGTGTCCCCCGGCCCGAAAGCGGCCGCACAGCTGTCAGAAGCTTAATCCCTTCGGCGCATCCGTAAAGCGCCCTGGCTGCCTCTGATCCGGAAATCGGAGGTCGAGATGAAACGCGTGATTCTGGCGGTGATGTCGGGTCTGCTGCTGTCCTGTCAGGGACCGGCGGCGGTGCTGGCACAGGAGGCCGCGCCGAACGCCGTACCCGTCCTTGTTAGAGGACCGGCACCGGCGATCCGGGCTCGCTAGACCGCTTCCACCGTCTGTTCGATGGCGCCGAAGATCGAGTGGTTACGGTCGTCCAGCATCTCGATGCGGACCGTGTCGCCGGCCTTGAGGAAGGGTGTCCCGGCCTGGCCGCGCAGGATGGTCTCGACCGTGCGGACCTCGGCGATGCAGGAATAGCCGAGGCCGCCCTCGGAAACGGGCTTGCCCGGGCCGCCCCCGGCGTCGCGGTTCGACACCGTGCCCGAGCCGATGATGGTTCCGGCGCACAGGGCGCGGGTCTTCGCCAGATGGGCGATCAGGGTGCCGAAATCGAAGGTCATGTCGACGCCGGCGTCGGCCTTGCCGAAGTCCGCGCCGTTCAGCTGGACGCTGAGTTCGCCTTTCAGCTTGCCGTCGGCCCAGCGGTCGCCCAGCGCGCGGGGGGTGACGAACACCGGCGACAGGGCCGAGGCGGGTTTGGACTGGACGAAGCCGAACCCCTTGGCCAGCTCGGCCGGGATCAGGTTGCGCAAGGAGACGTCATTGACGAGGCCGACAAGGCGGATGCAGGTCAGGGCCTCTTCGCGCGACACGCCCTGGGGGACGTCGCCGGTGACCACCACGACCTCGGCCTCGAGGTCGCAGCCCCAGCTTTCGTCGGCCAGCGGGATGGCGTCGCGCGGGGCCAGGAAGCCGTCCGAGCCCCCCTGGTACATCAGCGGATCGGTCCAGAAGCTGTCGGGCATCTCGGCGTTGCGAGCCTGCCGCACCAGGGCGACGTGGTTCACATAGGCCGAGCCGTCGACCCACTGATAGGCGCGGGGCAGGGGGGCCGCCGCCTCGCGCTCGTGGAACCGGCCCCGCGGCACACCGCCGTGTTCGAGGCTTTCGGCCAGGGCGAGAAGGTCGGGCTCGATACGATCCCAGTTGTCCAGCGCGGCCTGCAGGGTCGGCGCGATCAGGAAGGCGTCGGTGAACCAGTGCAGGTCGCTGGAGACGAGAACGAGGCGACCGTCGCGGCCGTGCTTGAGCGAGGCGAGTTTCATGGCTCAAGGTCTAGGCGGTTTCTCCGAAGGACGAAACCGGGTTTTCAGTGCCCGCCGTGGGAGACTTTTCCGCTGCCGGACGATCCATGGCCGGAGCCGGGGTTCGACAGTTCCGCATGGGCGGCCCGCAGTTCGCCGACCCGGGCGGCTTCATCGCGCCAATGCTGGTTGAAGGCGGCGACGGCCAGGCGCAGGGCATCGGTCTGCTCGCGATGGTTCAGATCGCCCACGACCGGTGTCGGCGCGGGCGGCGGCGGCGTCTGCCCGGCAGGGGCACCGATGGTGACGACAGTGACGCTGGTGGCCGCGGCCGCAGCGGCTCCCCCGCCGCCGCCGCCTGATCCCCCGCCGTTTCCGCCCTTGCCGGGCTCGCCGACGGCATGCGGGCCGCCTGAATCGCCTCCGCCTCGCGGTGGTTGAGCGCTACCGCTTCCCGGCTGGACCGGCCCACGACCGGCGATGGCATCGTCCAGCTTCTTGATCCGGCCGGACACGCCGCCGGCCAGTTTCAGCGTCTTGCCCAGCCGCTGCTCGATCACCTTTCGCAAGGCCTCGGCCCGACCCTTCAAGGCGTTGTCGTCGGCCGCCATTGCGGACTGGACGGCGTCATGGATGGTCTTCCAGATCGCATGGGCCGCCTCGGATCGGTGCGTGCCCGAGCGGGCCCCCAGATACCAGCCCAGGAAGAGGGCAGCGGCGATGGCCAACAGAATCGCGGCCCAGAACGAGGGCTCGGCACCGATCAGGATCGTTGGGTTCAGCGGGGCATTGGCGGGGTCGGCGTTGGCGAAGTCTGCGCCGTAGGACATGCTGCTCCCCCTCGATGGCCGTGAACCGTTCGGCGCGCATCTTGCCCCGACCGTGACGCTTGGCAACGATAAAGGTTAACGACGCGACGGATTCTCGCCCAGGGCGAGTCTTTAGCGTGGCGGGGTGATCAGCGCCCTGGTTTCGGCTCCCGTGCGGGCACCGATGTCGCGGACCTCGACCTCGACGACAATCGCGCCCTCGGGCTCGTCGGCCCAGAGGTAGCGGCGCTCGACCTCGACCTCACGGCCCGACGGGGCGGTGCCGACGAAACTGTCGCCCCAGGGCGTGATCTTGACCAGTTCGGGCCAGATCAGGCTGCAGGCCTGCTCCAGCTCTTCGAGGGCCATGGCCGACAGCTCGTCATCGCTTACAGCCATCGGCGGACCGCCTGGCGATAGGCGTCATAGGCGGCCCCGAATTTGGCGGACAGATACCGTTCCTCGCGCTGGATGACGAACCGGTCGACCACCAGCAGGCAGGGGACCAGAAGGATGAGCGCGATCCAGCTGTTCATGGCGATCGCGAGGCCCAGGTAGGTGATGGCGAAGCCGACGTAGATCGGATTGCGGCTGAAGCGATAGGGGCCCTCGATGATCAGGGCAGTGGACGGCTTCCATGGTTCTACCGCCGTGCCGCGTCGGCGGAACAGGCCGGCCGCCATGCCGTCGAGCAACAGGCCGCCGACGATCAGCGTCAGGGCCGCGCCGCGCCGTGTGGCCAGTTCGAGCTCGAAGCCCGCGGCCAGCCAGCTGAACCCTGCCGCGACGAATTCGGGCCGGGTGCCCAGCGCGCTCACACCCCAACCGACCAGCAGAAAGCCGAGATAGATCAGCGGTGGCGGGGCGATGACGCCGGGGTGGTCGCGCTGGCTCATGGCCGCAGGGCTTCGTCGCCATAGATGGCGACCCGGGCCGGCTCGCTGGAGGATACCGCGCCGCGATACATGCCCGAGGTGGTCAGGGCGAAGGCCGGCCGGCCCGCCGTATCCATGACGATCACGCCACCCGAGCCGCCCAGCGACAGGGCGTCCTCGACTTCCGCCTGACCGGCGGCCTGACCCGTAGCCCCCGCGTGAATTCGGCTACAGATGTCACGGGCGACCGAGGCGCGGATGTAGAATTCGCCGTCGCCGGTCGCCGACACGGCGCAGCCGTCGCGGTTGGAGGCATAGGTGCCCGCGCCGATCACCGGCACGTCGCCGACCCGGCCCCAGCGCTTGGCCGTCGTGCCGCCCGTCGAGGTGCCGGCGGCCAGATGGCCCTGACTGTCCAGGGCCACGGCTCCGACCGTTCCGAACTTCCGCTCGTTCAGCGGTGGCGCGGGCAGGGTGTTTTCGGCCTGCGGTCCGGGCGCGCCGGCGGGCCGTTCCGGGATCGGCAGATTCTGTGCGCGCAAGGCCGACTCCAGCCCGCGCCAGCGCCGCTCGGTGAAGAAGAAGGACGGCGCGACCTGCTCCAGTCCGACAGAGGCGGCGAAGCTGTCGGCCCCCTGTCCGATCAGCATGACATGGGGGGACTGTTCCATGACGGCGCGGGCGGCGGCGATCGGGTGGCGGGTGGTGGTCAGGCCGGCGACGGCCCCGGCGGTCAGGTCCGCGCCGTTCATTACGGCGGCGTCCAGCTCGTTGCGGCCGGCGGCGGTGAAGACCGCCCCGCGTCCGGCATTGAACAGCGGGTCGTCCTCCATCAGCTGGATCGCGGCCTGGACGGCGTCCATCGCGGTGCCGCCGTTGGCCAGCACGGCCGATCCGGCGCCCAGGGCGCGGGTCAGGGCGGCGCGGTAGGCGACATCCTGTTCCGGCGTCAGACTGGCGCGCTCGATCACCCCGGCCCCGCCGTGGATGGCGAAGGACCAGCGCGGCGCTTCCTGGGCGGCGGCGGGCGCGGCGAATAACAGAGCCGCCAGCGCGGTCGGGATCAGGCGGGGGATGGGCATGGTCGGCCTTTTGAAAACGAATGCCGAGCCTCGGGCAAGCGCGGCCCTAACTCAAGGGGTGACCGCAGCAGGGACAGCCATCGACCTCGACGCCGAACAGGGCGCGGATGCGGTCGGGGGCGAGAGCGTGGCGCGGCGCGGCCATTTCGGCCTGGTCCGGCCCCAGCGCCAGCACCCGGTCGGCGCGGGCGGCGAAAGGCAGATGGT
Organism: Caulobacteraceae bacterium; assembly: GCA_965284375.1. Lineage (GTDB taxonomy): Bacteria > Pseudomonadota > Alphaproteobacteria > Caulobacterales > Caulobacteraceae > Brevundimonas. The sequence goes on along the minus strand of OZ260074.1, from coordinate 2,227,632 downwards.
GGGTCGAGGCGATGACGATCCGGCCCTCGGCCGCAAGCGACCGGATCGCGGCTTCAACCGCCCGGGCGTGGGCCGGGTCCAGCAGGGCCAGCGGTTCATCGAGCAGACACAGCCGCGCGTCCTGCACGAACAGCCGGGCGATCAGGACCAGCTGTTGCTGGCCGCTGGACAGCCGGTCGAAGGGGCGGTCGGCCAGGTCGCCGACCTCCAGCCGATCCAGTGCGGCCCGGGCCGCCCCCAGGTCCGCCGGGGCGAGGCCTGATGACCAGCGGCGTAAATGCGCCCGTCCCAGCGCGGTGACATGCAGGGCCGTGAACCCGGCCCCGACCGCGCCGGGCGGCGGCAGATAGGCGGCCCGGGGTCGGGCGACGGAGCCCGACAGCGGTGCCAGCAGGCCTGCGAGGGTCTTCAGCAGCGTGGTCTTGCCCGCGCCGTTCGGGCCGATCAGGGCGACGATCTCGCCGGACCGGATCGTCTGGTCCAGCGGCGGCAGACGGAATCCCTTGCCGCGCCGCCCCGGGCGTCCGGCCACCAGTCCGTCGAGGTGCAGATCGCTCATGACCGCCTCGACGTCAGGACGAACAGCAGCAGGAAGGCCGGGGCACCGATGGCGGCGGACAGCAGGCCGACCGGGATCTCGGCCGGGCCGAAGGCGGTGGCCAGTCGATCGATGACGAGGGCGAACAGGGCACCGATCGCCATCGAGGCGGGGATCAACTGCCCGGCCCGCTCGCCCACGATCAGGCGCGCGGCATGGGGCGCGAGCAGGCCGATCCAGCCGACCACCCCGGCCACGGCGACGGCCGCCGAGGTCATGAGGGCGGCGGCGGCGAGGGCCATCAGGCGCAGGCGTCGCGCCGGCAGGCCCAGCGACTGCGCCTGCTCATCGCCCAGCGACAGGACATCCAGCCGAAAGCCGAGCCAGAGCAGGGCCGCCGCCCCGAGGCAGACGGGTGCGAGGGCGATCAGAGCCTCGACCATCGTGGCGCGGGTGAACGAGCCCAGCAGCCAGTAGGTGATGGCGGGCAGCTGCGAATAGGGCTCGGCGACGATCACCACGAGACCGAGCCCGGCGGAGGCGAGGGCCCCCGCGACCACGCCGCAGAGGATCAGGGCCAGCCGGCCATCGCCGCTGCGGGTCAGGGCCGCGCACGCCAGGGCGAGCGCACCGGCAGCCAGGCCGCCGGCGAAGGCCGCGCCCTGAACAAGGGCCGCCCCTGCGCCGGCCAGCAACGCCAGGGCCGCACCCAGCCCGGCCCCGGACGAGACGCCCAGAAGATCGGGGGCTGCCAGAGGATTGCGGAACAGGATCTGGAATCCCGCCCCGGCCCCGGCCAGGGCCGCGCCGCAGGTCAGGGCCGTCAGCAGGCGCGGGCCACGCAGGGCCAGGGCCAGTTCGGCATCGGGTGCGCCGTGTCCGAACAGGGCCGACAGCAGACCGGCGGGGGCCACGGTAAGCGGGCCGGTCGAAAGCACCAGGAGGGCACCGACGATGGCGAGAAGGGCGAGGCCGCAGCCCGGCAACACGGCTTTCAGCCGGCTCAAGCGATCCAGCTCGGACGCGGGATTTCGGACGGTGCCATGCCGTACATCCGACGGCTCAGTGAGGCTGCGGTCAGGATCGACCCTTCCGGATCGGCCAGCCAGGCACAGCCCAGCAGACGGTTGATCGAGGGGGGGCGGTCGATCCAGCCGAAGGGTCGGTCCGGCAGCAGCAGAAGGCGACGGCGTCCCCCGCCGCGGCGTCTGCGCCAGACCGGATCGGCGCGGGCGGCTTCGGCGAAGGCGGGGCTGAGCGTCACAATCACCTCGGGATCCCAGGCGGCGACCTGTTCGCGGGTCACGCCGCCGATATCACGCGAGCCTTCTGCGACATTGGTCCAGCCTGCCCCTTCCAGCACCTCGGTGGCCAGGGCCCCCCTAAAGCCCGTTTCAAGGCCGTTCGCGCCCCTGGCATAGTAGAAGGCTGGACCCGACGTCGCCCGAGTCCAGCGGTCCAGCACGGCTTCCGCCTCGTCGGCCAGTTCGCCCGCGGCCGGTCCGGCGTCGAGCAGGCGCGCGGCCTCGCGAATCGCCGCTGGTATGCGAGTGAGGGCACCGTCGATCAGATGCCAGTCCACACCCAGACGGGTCTGCATCCCCTGCGCCAGCGTGCGGTATTCGGGATCGGTGTCGCCATAGTCGATGACGATTCCGGGCTTCAGCGCGGCGATGGCTTCCAGATTGGCGGGCCGGCCGCCGCTGGCCATGGCACCCAGTTCGGGCAGGTCAGTCGCCAGGGCGGGCAGCATGGCCAGGGCGGCAGGGGCCGGCTTTCGCGGCCAGCCCGCCAGCCGTTCCCGCGCAACCGCCCAGACCAGCAGCGCCGCCGGCGCGCCGGCCGCGACGACATCCCGTGTCCTGACCGCGACGGCGGACGGGCCGCGCGAGCAGGCCGAAACCGCCAGGGCACTGCCCATGCCCATCAAGGCTGCCCTGCGTGTCGTGGTCATCCACCGCTCCATATCGCCGAATCCCGCCATCGTGCCGATGCACCGCGCCGACCGCCACCCTGCAGCCAATTTACCCTTAACTCTTGTCCGGTCTTCCTCACCGTGCTGGTTATGCGCCTTTCGCGCGTCAGGTGGGGCGCAGCATCAAGGGAGTGAGCCGTTGAGTACGACGGACGCAGGGGGCGCGGTTACAACCGAAGTCCGCAAGACGTTTCTGGGGCACCCGCGTGGGCTGGTGATCCTCTTCTTAACCGAGATGTGGGAGCGGTTTTCCTTCTACGGCATGCGCGCCCTGCTGGTGCTGTACCTGACCCAGCATTTCCTGTTCGGCCCGTCTGAGGCGCAGGGGATTTACGCCGCATATGCAGCGCTGGTTTATCTCATGCCAGTGGTCGGCGGCATGATTGCCGACAAGTATCTTGGATCGCGTAAGGCTGTGATCATAGGCGCGGTCCTGCTGGTGGCGGGCCACTTCACCATGGCGTTCGAAGGCACGGGCGCGCGTGAACGGGTCACAATCGGCGAAATCACTTACCAACTGGAAGTCGACGGTCGCGACCAGAACCGCCGCGTGTTCGCCGTCAACGGCGATGAGCGAATCGAAGTTAAAATCACGCCCGAAGGCATTTCGACTGTTGGGCCCAAACCGGCTGCGGTGATCGCTGCCGATGCGGCGACCATCAGGACGGGTGAGGCGCTCGCGGTGACTTCGGCCGATCCGGCCGGTGCGTCGGAGCCGGCAACACTGGCCATTCCGACCGCCCCGGCGGCGACCGGTTTTCCGGCCTTCACCCCGACCGGCGGATTTACCCTTGAGACAACGAGAGACACCGATGTCGGGGAACCCATTCTGTTTCTGGCCTTGTCGCTGATCATCGTTGGAGTGGGCTTTCTGAAAGCCAACATCTCAACCGTCGTCGGGCATCTGTATGACGAGAACGATCCGCGTCGAGACGGCGGCTTCACCATCTTCTACGTCGGCATCAACCTCGGCTCGGTGCTGGCCACCGGTGCTTGCTCCTATCTCGGCTTCACCTATGGCTGGGCCTACGGCTTCGGTCTGGCGGGGATAGGCATGCTGCTGGGCCTTACGACCTTTATCCTCGGCCAATCCTGGCTTGAAGGCCGGGGCGGACCACCCAATCCCGCCGCGCTGAAGAGTCACAAGATTTTGGGGATTCCGCTCGAAGCCGTCTTCTGGATCGTCGGCCTGGTGGCCGTGTTCCCGGTCTGGCTGCTGATGCAGCGCCATGAGTTGATCGAGCAGGGCCTGCCGTGGATCGCGGGTGTCATTTTCACCCTCGTCGTCGGCTATACGGTGATCAAGCTGAAGGGGTCCGAAAGGTCCCGGATGCTGGTCGCCGAAGTGCTGATCTTCTTTTCGGTGCTGTTCTGGGCCCTGTTTGAACAGGCCGGCTCGTCGCTGACCCTGTTCGCCGACCAGTCCACCGCCATGCCGGCCTGGTTCAACGCCGGCTATACCCAGATGTTCAACCCCGGCATCATCGTGATCTTCGGACCCATCTTCGCCGCCCTCTGGGTCTGGCTGGCCAAACGCAAGATGGAACCGTCGACCCCGGTCAAATTCTCTTTCGGACTGATGTTCGTCGGGGCCGGCTTCCTGGTCCTGACCTGGGCCGCGGCTACGCAGGGCGGAGCCGATTTCCGGGTCCCGCTGCTATTCCTGTTCCTGACCTACTTCCTGCATACGATGGGCGAGCTCTGCCTGTCGCCGGTCGGGCTTTCGATGATCACCAAACTGTCTGTGGACCGGGTGGTGGGCATGATGATGGGGGTCTGGTTCCTGTCCAGTTCGGTCGCCCACATCGCCGCCGGCGTCATCGCAAAGGCCACGTCCACCGACACGGTCGCGGGTGTGGTCACCAGCCCCCAGCTGGCGCTGCAAACCTATGGGTCTATCTTCGGCACCATCGGGTGGACAGGCGTCGGCGTCGGGGTCGCGTTGCTGGTGCTGTCGCCCCTGCTCAAGAAGGGCATGGCCGGCGTCCATTGATCATTACGGACAACGGCTGAATACAGAAAGGGCGGGGCCTCGCGGCTCCGCCCTTTTTCGTGCGCGGAGGAAGCCCACGACCGTTGAGGGGAGGTGGGGACGCCTTCTTCAGAAGGTCTTTCTGATCTGGACGAACAGCCAGGGACTCATCTGCGTGCGTCGCACCTCGCGGAACGCCACGGGGGCAGTGTCGCGCGGCCCGGCATGGATCTCCCGGTCATAGCCCTGCCGACGGTCGCTGGCATTGCCGAGATCGACCCGGACGGTCAGGTCTGGACGTGGCTTCCATTGGCCGTAGGCATGGACCTCGGGCTCGGCAAAGGCGATGCGGACCTCGCGGACGCGGTAGTTCGGATTGCGGTCGACATTGCAGCCGTGTTCAAAGCCCCATGACCAGCGGCCCCCCGCCAGGTCCTGGTCGAAACTGACACCGCAGCCGAAGGGCTGATTGCCCTGGAAGCGGCGCTCATCGCCCGTCACCGGGTCGGTCACCGAAGTCTCGTACCAGCCGCCCCTTGCCTTCAGCCGGCCGTTCGGCACGCCGAGCCGGTCGGTCGGCAAGGTCATCTGGACCTGGAAGAAATCGGCCCGCCCGTCGCCGATATTGCCCACGGCATCAAAGCCTCCGGTCAGGGGAATGACGTCGACCACGTCCTCGATCTCGGCGTGGCTCCATGTGAGGGTCAGCACCCCCTCGTCGAGGAAGCGCCGCTCATAGATCGCCTCCAGCACGGTCGATTTTTCCGGTTCCAGATCGGGATTGCCGCCCTCGACCTGGCCGATGTCGATGTCAGAGGACGCGACGAAGTCGCCGAAATCCAGCTGACCGACCTCGCGTTCGGCGCGCAGACGGAACTGGTGCCCGGCCCACGGGGTCCAGGTCGCCTGCAGGCGCGGCTTGGGATAAACGAACGACCGGGTCAGGTCGCTGTCGCCGGACTGGCTGATCTCCGAGACCTCGACCCGCAATCCGGCCTCGAGGGTGAATTTGGCGCTCGGTCGCCAGGTCGTCTGGCCGAACACCTCGCCGCGCAACTCCTCGACCCGGACCGAGGCGGACGGCAGGGGAATGACCACGCCGTTCTCTTCAAAGGCGTTCTTGCTGTCGAGGAAGTTGAAGGCGATCTCGCCGCCGGTCTCTACGGCGAACCGGTCGTCGGGCCGGTAACGCAGTGCAGCGCGGGCGATCGACTCGCCCGCGGTGGCGTCGCCGGTGAAGGTCGAGCTGCCGCCGGCACCCGTTGAAACGCCGGTATAGGCATCCGTGGAATAGCGCTGCAGGCCGGTCAGCTCCAGGCCGACGCGCGGGCTCAGATCGCGGGTCCAGTTGACGCCGATCTCGCCGTTGACCGAGTCCGAATCCTCGTCGTTGAAGCTGTCGGTTCCGGCACCCGAGCGGACCAGCAGGTCCTGGGCGTTCTCGTGCCCGAACCAGCTCAGCAGGCCGTTGACCTTCAGCAGGCCGCCGCCCGCGCGGCGCTGGACGGCCCCGGTGGCGCGCACGGTCCGGATGCGGTCCCACAGCACCAGATCGGCGTCCTGGATCAGATTGCCGGCCGGGTCATAGCGACGGCGGAAACCGTCGCCCGTGCCATCGGTGCGGTCCGAGAAGGCGTTGATGGAGCCCTCGATCTGGTTGTCGCCCTCGCGGCGCGACCAGCGGGCCGAGACCACGGGGCCGATGTGGCCGTCTGGATAGAAATAGGCGTTGGCCTCCATGACCCGCTCGGTGACAACCGAGCGTACGAGCACGACATTGGCGATGACCGACCGGCCCTGCATGTCGATGCCCGGCGCGCCGCCACGGATCAGTTCGATGCGCGCGACACCGGCGGCAGAGATGCGGCGCAGGATCTGCTCCAGATCGTCGCTCTTGGTCGAGGGTCGGACGCCGTCGATCAGTACATTGCCGGCGGCCCCGGCGAAGCCCCGGGTACCGCTGTCACCGCCGTCCAGACCAAAGCCGGGCAGGCGGGCAATCATGTCCAGCGCCGTGTCGGGACGGGCGTCGGCGAAGAATGCCGGCTCGAACACCAGCACACCTTGCTGGGACGCGTTCGCGGCGGGTGCTCCCTGGGTGGGGGAGGCCGACGTCTGGGCCAGCGCGGGTGCCGCCATGGCGCACAGGGCGGCTCCGGCGAACCAGATCGCTTCTTTCATCCAACTTCTCCCCGTCCGACAGACGTGCAGCCCTTACAGCAGAGCCTTCCGGTTCAGGCCGGCCCGGAGGATTAATTCGGTGACAGGCTTGAGGCGACGTTGCGGCAAAGATCGCCCCGGGGGGTGGGGCGACCCGGCTCCTAGAAGGTCTTTCGCACCCGAATCTGCCAGAAGGTGCGCGGATCGCTGGGGCGCAGTTCGGTGAAGGCGACGGGGCGGGCGGCTGACCGGTCGGCAAACACGGTGCGCTCGGCCTGGAAGTCGTTCCAGACGTTGAGCTGGGCCCGGATGGCCAGGGTCGGCGTCGGCTTGTACTCGATATTGGCCTCGAAATAGTCGCTGCCGGTGAAGCCCGAGACCTGGTCCGGGGCGTAGTTGAACTGGCGCAGGCTCTCCAGGTAGGTCACCGCCCAGTTGATCTTCCAGCTGGTGATGTCCTGGGAGAGGGTGAAGGCGGGCTGCGAGGGCCGCACACCCGAGATCGGCCGTTCCTCGCCCGAGGTCGGGTCGGTCACGGCCGTGTCGTTCCAGGTGTTCCTGAACTGGAACTGGCCGCCCGAGAAGCCGGTCCGGTCAAGCGGCAGGACCACGTTGACGGCCAGCTGATCCAGCGTCCCGTCGCCGATGTTGCCGACCGCCGACAGGCCCATCGGCAGGGGGAGGCGGTCTATGACGCCGATGATCTCGTCGTGGCGGTAACCGATGGAGACGATGCCGTCGCCCAGGAACCGGCGCTCATAGGTGAGCTCCGAAATCCAGCGCTCCTCGGGCTCGAGATTCACATTGCCGCCGAACACCTGCTCGTCCTCCAGGTCCGCGCCCGCCGCGAAGTCACCGAAGTCCAACTGGCCGACATCGCGCTCAAACCGGAAACGGACCTGATTCTGCGGGCGGGGCGTCCAGGTCAGCTGCAGGCGCGGCTTGGCGAAATAGAAGCTCTTCTCCTGATCAGCGTCGCCGGACTGGGTGATGGTCGAAGCCTCGAGTCGCAGCCCGCCTTCAAGATTCAGGTCCGGCCGCACGCGCCACGTCGCCTTGCCAAACAACTCGCCCCGGGTCTCCTCGACCATGATCTGATCGGACGGCAGGGGAATGACGACCCCGCCGTCGGTGAACGCCTGGTCGATCTCGAGCATATTGTAGGCGACCTCGCCGCCCGCCTCGAGCGTGAGGGCTGGCGAACGCTCCCAGCGAAGCAGCGAACGCAGGATCGTCTCGGACGCATTGCCTTCGGAGGCGAAGCGCTGCTCGGGACCTGCGACGCCGTTGGTCGTTGTTCGGGAGGTCGAGGCGTTCTCGAAATCGTTCCACTCGCGAATGAGGCGGGTCTCCGACGTCAGGCCTGTGCCCACCGGACGGGTGAACACGGCCCCGACCTCGCCGCTGGTTCCCTCTTCGGCGAAGCGGTTGTCGCGCAAAATGGTCGGCCCGTCCTGCAGGCTGTACTGGCTGTAGTCGTTGCGGCCCAGTCGGGCGGTCAGATCGATCTTGCCGCCCATGAAGGCGTCGGCGAAATTGATCCGCGCCGACTGACCTCCGCCGGTCTGGTCGTTGTAGTAGCCCTCGTTGCGCAGGACGACGCCGTTGGCGTCGCGGCGGATGACCCTGCCGACGCCGTTGGAGTCGTCGATGGCCACGCCGTCGGCCAGGGTGAAGCCCCAGACCCGTTCGCCGTCGCGGCGCGTGAACTGGTACTGGCCGAAGCCGCGATCGGTGCCGCCTTCGAAGAAGGCCATATTGGCCGTCAGGATCTGCTCGGTGCTGGCCTGGGTCCGGGTGATGACGTTCACGACGACCGAATAGCCCTGCATGTCGATGCCCGGGGCCCCGCCCCGGATCAGTTCGATACGCTCGACCTGGGGGACCAGGGTCCGCGACAGGACCGAGGAGCCGGTGTCGTTCTTGGACGCCGGTCGCGATCCATTGATCAGGATGTTGCCGACCGCGCCTTCGAAGCCGCGCGAGCCGTCGCCGTCCTGAACCGAGAAACCGGGAACCCGGCTGACCATGTCCAGCGCCGTATTGGGCCGCTGGTCGGCGAAGAAGTCGGGGGTGAAGACCAGAACGCCCTGCTGGTTCGCGTCGACCTGGGGGGCGGCATGCGGTACCGCCGGAGCCGGAGTCGGAGCGGGTGCCTGGGCCGACGCGGCACCGGCCGTGAGCAGCAGCGCCGTTGTCGCCAGCAGAATGGTCTTGGTCATTGCAGGGTTCCCCTCGTCATGTGGGGAGAGGTGTGGCGGTCTGTCGCGCCAGCCTCCAGTTACAAGACAGACAGGTGGATTAAATCGAGTCCATCTTTACGCTGACTTTATGACTGTACCTCGATCTAGTCTTGTCGTTACTAGGCTCCTGAAGATGAGGGAGTTACGTTCATGAAATTCCATGCCGCTGCGCTGTTCTCCATCGCCTTGCTGGCCGGAGCCGGTGTGCCCGCCATTTCCATGGCCCAGACATCGGATGCAGAGGCGACCCAGCTGGACGATGTGGTCGTGCTGGCCCGGCGGTCCCAGACCCCGATCTGGGAGGTCAGCCGGGGCGACCGGTCGCTGATCCTGGTCGGCGGGATCCGGGGGCTGCCGCGGGATTTCGAATGGAATCCCGAAGGGCTGGAGGCGGCGACCGCGCGCGCCGACCGCATTCTCTATCCGCCCGAGGGCCGCGTATCGCCGGCCGACATCATCCGGGTGATCTTCCGGGGCCGAGCGATCGCGCGCCTGCCGGAAGGTACCACGACGGCCGACTGGCTGCCCGCAGAGACCCAGGCCCGGCTCCAGACCATCATGGCGGGCGAGCGCAATGAAGACTGGCGAACACAGGGCTTCCTGCTGATGCAGTTCGACCTGCTGCAGGACAAGGCGGGCTTCCGGCGCAGCGGCCGGGACGTCGAGGACGTGGTGAGGCGCGCGGCGCGGGGGGCACGCATCAAGGGCGAGTCCGTCGGCTTCGTGCGGGGCGACGAGATCGTCGACAATCTGATCACCGCCTCGCCTTCGGTGTCCGCGCCCTGTATCGCGGCGGCGGTTCTGGCGGCGGAGGCGGGACCGACGGCTTTTCTGGATCGCGCCGAGGACTGGCGTGGGCTGCGGGTTCCCGATGTGATCGCCAATCCGCTCGACGTCGCCCTGGGCCAGTGCTGGCCGTGGGGCGATCCCGAGATCGGGACCCAGCTTCGGGGCCAATGGCTGACGGCGCTGGCGACCGCGCTCGACCAGCCCGGCGTCACCCTGGCGGTCGCGCCGCTGAGGCTGCTGGCCGAGCCGGGCGGCGTTCTGGACGGGCTTGAAGCCCAGGGATTCGAGGTCGTGGGGCCCGAGTGGAAGTAGGTTCCAGGGACTAGGGACTAGGGATTAGGGATTAGGGTGCAGGGAGGAGGGCTGGATGAAACCGGGAAGAAATCCTGCGCGGCTCGTGATCTCCCAATCCCTAATCCCTAATCCCCAATCCCCAATCACTGAACGCTCTTTCCTCAGACCGCCGTGCCGCCCACCGTCAGGCCGGTGATCTTCAGGCTGGGCTGGCCGATGCCGACCGGGACGCCCTGGCCGCTCTTGCCGCAGACCCCGACACCGGGGTCGAAGGCAAAGTCGTCGCCGATCATCTGGACCCGCTGCAGGGCCGTGGCACCGTCGCCGATCAGGGTGGCTCCGCGCACCGGGGCGGTGATCCGGCCGTCCTCGATGAGATAGGCCTCGGTGCACTGGAAGACGAATTTGCCGTTGGTGATGTCGACCTGGCCGCCGCCGAAATTGGCCGCATAGAGACCGCGCTTCGTCGAGGCGATCATGTCGGCCTGTTTGTCCCTGCCGCCCTCCATGAAGGTATTGGTCATGCGCGGCATCGGCATGTGCGCGAAGGACTGGCGCCGGCCGTTGCCGGTGGCGTGGGCCCCGAGCTGACGCGCCGACATCCGGTCGTGCATCAGCCCGACCATGATCCCGTCCTCGATCAGCACCGTGCGCGACGTCGGCGTGCCCTCGTCATCGATCGACAGCGATCCGCGGCGTCCGGCGATGGAGCCGTCGTCGACGACGGTGACGCCCGGTGCGGCCACGCGCTGGCCCATCATGCCCGAGAAGACCGACGATCCCTTGCGGTGGAAGTCGCCCTCGAAACCGTGGCCGATGGCCTCGTGCAGCAGCACGCCGGGCCAGCCGGCACCGAGAACCACGTCCATCTCGCCCGCCGGGCAGTCCACGGCCTCGAGATTGACCAGGGCCTGACGCAGGGCCTCGTCGACCTGGGCCTGCCAGCGTTCGGGGGCGATCCAGGTCTCGAAGCCCGCGCGGCCGCCGGCCCCGGCCGAGGCGCTCTCGCGCTTGCCGTCCTTCTCGACCGTGATCGAGACGTTCATCCGCACCAGAGGACGAAGATCGCGCACCAGCCGGCCGTCCCCGCGCAGGATCTCGATCTGGCGGCGCTCGCCGACAAGGCTGGCCGAGACCTGCACGACGCGCGGGTCGCGGGCGCGGGCCCAGGCGTCGATCTCGGACAACAGGGCGATCTTGTCGGAAAAGGCCGGAGAGGCGAGGGGGTCGACCGCCTCGTAAAGCTGCTGGTTGGTGGCGCGCGGAGCCTGGGCCGTGGTGCCGGCATGGCCCGACTTGGCGAGGGAGGCGCTGTCGGCGGCGCGGCGGATGGCGGGGCCGCTGATCTCGTTGGCGTGGGCATAGCCGGCGGTCTCACCGGCCACGACCCTCAGGCCAAAGCCCTCGCTGGCGTCCCAGGCGGACGATTTCAGCCGGCCGTCATCGAAGACGAGGGATTCGCTCTCGGACCGTTCGAGGAACAGTTCCCCGTCGTCGGCCCCTTCGAGCGCGCCTTGCAGGATGGAGAGGGCTTCGTCGGCACCGATAGCGGCGCTGTCGAGGATGGCGGGGGGCGATACGAGGACGGTCATAGCTCCTAAGTAGGGGCTGACCGCCCTCGCGTCACCGGGTCAGTTCTGGCTGATGTCGCCGGAACCGGAGATCGACTGCTGCAGATTGGCCGGACGGCGGGTCAGATCGACGTCGCCGGACCCGGAGATATCGATACGGGCTGCGCCGGTGGGGCCGACGCTGACGTCGCCCGAGCCGGACGTATCGACGGTGGCGTCGGTGGTCCGAAGCGCCGACAGATCCGAATCGCCGGATCCCGAGATGTCGATGGTCGCGGTCTGCGTCTGACCGGCCGCGTCGACATCACCCGAACCCGAGACGGTCAGGGCGAAGGTCGGCTGGTCATAGGCGCGGATCGACAGGTCGGCCGAGCTTTCCAGATCGAAGGCCTTCACCGAAGGGGCGGTGATGACCACCCGCATGCGGTCGTGGACGTTCCAGCCGAACACGACCTGGTCGGTGTGCTCGTCTGTGCCGGTCCATGTCAGCCGGCCGTCGATCAGGGTGACGCGGTCGACCATCGACTTCTGGCCGGTGACCACGACCGAGGGCGTATCGCCCTGCATGTAGACCACCTCGCCGGGGACCTCGACCGTCAACCGGTCACCGCCGGTCCAGGTCAGGTTGCGGGTGACGGACGGGCCGTCGTCGCCGCGCTGGAAGTGGACGGTGCGGTTGCCGCCGTCGTCGGGAAAGGTCCAGGTCCAGCCGTTGCGGGCCAGGTCGTTGCCGCCGATGGCGGCGGCTCCGGACAGGGCGGCGACGCAGAGCACCAGACCGGCGCCCGTGATGATGAGTAGTGTGCGGATCATGTCAGGTCCTCCCTCAGAACTTGCCGTCGGCCGGGGTCTGTTCCCCCAGCGCCGGCTTCAGCAGGCGATAGTGCAGGCGCGCGTACCAGACGGTCGCGTTGACCAGCAGGATGGTGGCGACGGCGGTCAGGGCACCGACCGCGGTCGCACCGGCCATCATGCCCAGCCCGCCGAGGATGGCCGTCAAGGCTCCGCCGGGGAAACCCGCGACCGGACCGGCGATCATGACCACGCCCCCGCCGACGAACACGCCGATGGCGGCCATGAAGAAGCCGAACAGGACCCCGACCACGCTCATGAAGATGGGCAGCAGGATCAGCAGGTCGATCGCGCCCAGACCCAGAACCGCGAACACGGCTCCGGCGGCGGCCGACGGGTTCTTTTCCTGATGCCAGCGCTGGGCACCGGCTTCGGCGCGCAGTTCGCGGGCCAGGCGGTCGGGATCACCCAGGGCGGTCGCGACCTCGGCTTCCGAGCGTCCGGCGGCGGTGCCGTCCTCGAAATGGGTCTCATAGTCCGAGGCGATCTCGGCGGCGGCGGCGGTCGGCATGCCGACCAGTCCGCGGCGCAACCGGCCCATGAATTCGGCGCGTGTCATAGTTCAGCTCCCTTGTCGGCATGTTTCGCGGCAGGCACGGCAGCGGGTGCCGCACCGTCGAGAACGGATTCGACCGCGCGGGCAAAGGCCCGCCATTCGGCCGTCTGGGCCTCCAGGGCGGCGCGGCCACCGTCGGTCAGGCGATAGTATTTGCGCGACGGCCCGGACGCCGATTCGACCATATAGGTCTCGACCTGTCCGTCGGACTGCATCCGCCGCATCAGCGGGTAGATCGTCCCTTCCCCCATGTCGATCGCGTCCGAGAGGGTCGCGGCGATCTCATAGGCATAGCTGTCATGCCGGTTCAGGAGCGCCAGAACGCATAGCGTCAGCACCCCCTTTTTCAGCTGTATCTCGATTGTTTCGGGCACGTGGCGTCCTCCTTCGATGCCCAAGACGTATCGCAAGGTATCTGGTGACGCAAGGTAGCTGTCATAACATGACGACGATTTAATCTGCGGACCGATGGCCGCAGCCGCCCGCAATCTCGTGCTGATCGCTTGGCAAGCGCCAGACAGGGCGATATGCACCGCCCGCAGAACGGCTGAGGACACGATGTCCGGGAGTCAGCTTGCGATTGTCTCGCAAGCGTTTGCGACGAAGCGGTAATATGAGGATGTTTCGCATGGGGATGGGCACGCGGGCCCGGGCGTCGATCGGCGGTGGTTTCACCGCCCTGTGCCTGGCCGTATTCTCGGCCACGCCGACCTGGGCGCAGGACCTGATGGGTCAGCCGACCGACGGCGGCATCGGTCTGCAGCCGGCGGCCTCGCCGCTGAAGGTCGAGGCGATCTTCTTCCACGACGTCATCCTGATGCCGATCATCACCGGCATCACCCTGCTGGTGCTGGGTCTGATCGTCTGGCTCTGCATCCGCTACAACAAGAAGAGCAACCCGGTTCCCGCCAAATGGAGCCACAACACCCTGGTCGAGATCATCTGGACGGTGCTGCCCGTCCTGATCCTGGTCTTTATCTCGCTGTTCTCGTTCCGCCTGCTGTTCGCCTATCACGACATGCCGACCCCGGACCTGACGGTGAAGGCGACCGGCAACCAGTGGAACTGGTCCTATGAGTATCCGGACCAGGGCATCGCCGAATACGTCTCCAGCATGCTGCCGGAGGACGAGATCGCGTCGCGCGGCATGCCGCACAGCCTGTACCGCCTGGCCGCAGACGAGCCGATCGTGGTGCCGGTCGGCAAGACGGTCCGCGTGCTGGTCACCGCCGCCGACGTCATCCACGCCTTCGCCCTGCCGGCCTTCGGCCTGAAGACCGACGCCGTCCCCGGCCGGGTCAACGAGACCTGGTTCCGTGCAGACCGCGTCGGCACCTTCTACGGCCAGTGCTCGGAGCTTTGCGGATCCGAACACGCCTTCATGCCGATCCAGATCAACGTCGTCACCCAGGCCGAGTTCGAAGCCTGGGTCGCCTCCAAGGGCGGATCGATGACGCCGAAGACCGCCGAACAGGCCCCCGGCGGCACGACGGCCCAGGTCGCCGCCGGCACGACCGGCGCGCCGACGGTGACCGACGCTGCCGTCACCGCACCGCCTTCCAGCCCGACGGCCACCGCCGCCACCGCCCAACCCGCTGCCCCCGCCCCGGCTTCCGCCGCGGCCCCGGCAGCCCAGTAAGATACGCGAGAGCCCACAGATCATGGCCACCGCAGCCGAAAACCTCGCCCATGACCACGACGGTCATGACGATCACGACCACAAGCCGGGTTTCTTCACCCGCTGGTTCCTGTCGACCAATCACAAGGACATCGGCACCCTCTACCTGCTGTTCGCCATCATGGCGGGCCTGGTGGGCGGTGTTCTGTCCGGCCTGATCCGCCTCGAGCTGGCTGAACCGGGCATCCAGTATTTCGTCCAGGGCGGCCTGGTCGACAAGCTGGGCATCGTGGAGGCGTCAAACCACGGCTACAACGTGACCGTCACCGCCCACGCCCTGATCATGATCTTCTTCATGGTCATGCCGGCGATGATCGGCGGCTTCGGCAACTGGTTCGTCCCGATCATGATCGGCGCGCCGGACATGGCCTTCCCGCGCATGAACAACATCTCGTTCTGGCTGCTGGTCGCCGCCTGGATCCTGCTGTGCCTGTCGATGTTCGTCGACGGCGGACCGGGCAAGGGCTTCGGTGGGGGCTGGACCATCTATCCGCCGCTGTCGACCAAGGGCCACACCGGCCCGGCCATGGACCTGGCGATCTTCTCGCTGCACGTGGCGGGGGCCAGCTCGATTCTGGGCGCGATCAACTTCATCACCACCATCTTCAACATGCGCGCACCGGGCATGACCCTGCACCGGATGCCGCTGTTCGCCTGGTCCGTGCTGGTCACGGCCTTCCTGCTGCTGCTGTCGCTGCCGGTTCTGGCCGGCGCCATCACCATGCTGCTGTCGGACCGCAACTTCGGGACCAGCTTCTTCGACCCGGCCGGCGGCGGTGACCCCGTTATGTTCCAGCACCTGTTCTGGTTCTTCGGCCACCCCGAGGTCTACATCCTGATCCTGCCGGGCTTCGGCATCATCAGCCACATCGTCTCGACCTTCTCGAAGAAGCCGATCTTCGGCTACCTCGCCATGGCCTATGCGATGGTCGCCATCGGCTTCGTCGGCTTCATCGTGTGGGCGCACCACATGTACACGGTCGGCATGAGCGTGAACCTGCGCGCCTATTTCATCGCCGCGACCATGATCATCGCGGTGCCGACAGGGGTGAAGATCTTCAGCTGGATCGCCACCATGTGGGGCGGCTCCATCAGCTTCAAGACGCCCATGCTGTGGGCCATCGGCTTCATCTTTCTGTTCACCCTGGGCGGCGTGACCGGCGTGGTCCTGTCCAACGCGGGCATCGATTACAGCCTGCACGACACCTACTATGTGGTGGCCCACTTCCACTATGTGCTGTCGCTGGGCGCCGTCTTCGCGATCTTCGGCGGCTTCTACTACTGGTACGAAAAAATGTTCGGCGTGAAGTACAACGAGTTCCTCGGCTGTGCGCACTTCTGGATCATGTTCGTCGGTGTGAACCTGGTGTTCTTCCCGCAGCATTTCCTGGGTCTGCAGGGCATGCCGCGCCGCTACGTCGATTACGCGGACGGCTTCGCCTACTGGAACATGGTCTCGTCGATCGGTTACGCGATCACGGCCGTGGGCGTGCTGGTCTTCCTGATCATGCTGGCCGAGTCCGCCATCCGCCGCCGTCCGGGCGTCGCCAACCCGTGGGGCGAAGGCGCCACGACGCTGGAGTGGACCCTGTCGTCGCCCCCGCCGCATCACCAGTTCAACGAACTGCCGGTGGTCAAGACCGACGAACACTAGGACCGGACACACTGGAACGGACATACCGGGGCCGCTCTTTCAGGTGAAAGGGCGGCCTCGGGGTTTTTGAAAGCGCCATGACCGAAACCACCACCCACCCCGCGATCTCGATGGCCCGGCCGGAAGACTTCTTCCAGCTGCTGAAACCGCGCGTCATGTCGCTGGTGATCTTCACCGCGGTGACCGGCCTGGTCGTGGCGGGCGGAGACATCGACTGGATCTCGGCCGTCATCGCCATCCTGTGCATCGCCGTGGGCGCGGGCGCGGCCGGCGCGCTGAACATGGCGATGGAGGGCGAGATCGACGCCCTGATGCGGCGCACCCGCGGCCGGCCGGTGGCGGCGGGCCGGGTCAGCAAGAACGATGCGATGACCTTCGGCGTCATCCTGTCGATCTTCTCGGTCATGCTGCTGGGCATGACGACCAACTGGCTGGCCGGCGGCCTGCTGCTGCTGACCATCGTCTATTACGCCGCCTTCTACACCCTGCTGCTGAAGCGGCGGACGCCCCAGAACATCGTCATCGGCGGCGCGGCCGGCGCCTTTCCGCCCGTGATCGGCTGGGCCGCGGCGACGGGCCAGGCACCGTGGCAGGCGTGGCTCCTGTTCCTGATCATCTTTCTGTGGACCCCGCCGCACAGCTGGGCCCTGGCCCTGTATTCGGCCGGTGACTACGCCAAGGCCGGGATCCCGATGATGCCGGTGGCCCGGGGCGCGAAAAGCACCCGGCTGCAGATCCTGCTCTACAGCCTGGTGCTGGTGCCCGTGGCTGTCGCGCCGGGCCTGACGGGCCTGGGCGGGTGGCTCTATCTGGCGGTCTCGGCCGCCGGAGGCCTCGGCTTCCTGTTCCTGGCGGTGCGTCTGTTCCGCAGTCGCGCCGGGGACCAGCCCGACAAGGCCGAGGCCGTGGGACGAGAGGCCGCATTGTATGACGTGCGTGCGGAGGCCAAACCGGCCCGCAACCTGTTCGCCTTCTCGATCCTGTATCTGATGGCGCTGTTCGCGGCCCTGCTGGTCGAGAGCGTCGCCGCCATCCCTGGACTGTAACGACCATGAACCGCCTGACCCCGGACCAGCTGAAAGCCCGCACGAACCGCAACAGGGCCATCGCCGGCGTCCTGGTGGCCTTTATCGTGCTGGTGTTCGGCGTGACGGTGCTGAACCTCAAGCGCAACATCGATGCCCGCAAGGATGCGATCGCCGCGGGCCGCCCGGTCGGCTACGCCGGATGAAACTGTCCCGAAACGCGATCGCCCTGGTCTGCGCCGCCGGCGTCATGGGCATGACCGGCGCGGCCTTCGCGGCTGTGCCCCTGTACCGGATGTTCTGCCAGGTTACGGGCTTTGACGGCACGGTCCGGCGGGCCGAAAAGGCACCGGATCACGTGCTGGACCAGACGGTGCTGATCCGCTTTGACACCAATGTCCGCGGCCTGCCGATGAGGTTCCGCGCCGAACAGGTCAGCCAGCGGGTCCGCATCGGCGAGACGGGCATCGCCTATTTCGACGTGACCAACACCTCGGACCAGCCGATCCACGCCAAGGCCGCCTACAATGTCGTGCCGGAACGGGCGGGGCCCTATTTCCAGAAGCTGCAGTGCTTCTGTTTCGAGGGGCAGACGATCGCGGCGGGCGAGACCCGGAAATTCCCTGTCCAGTATTTCGTCGCGCCCGAGCTGGCGACCGATGCTGAAAGCCGGGGCGTGGGCGAAATCACGCTCAGCTACACCTTCTATCCGACCAAGGACTTCGATCAGGCTGCAAACAGCGGTTCTGCTACTGGCGCGGCCGGATAGCCGACGCTATAGCCTCCTCCCTACGACTCTCGACAGTTTCAAGAGACCCTGATGGCCGACGCCCACGCCGCCCCGCATCACGACTACCACCTGGTGAACCCCAGCCCGTGGCCTCTGGTCGCCTCGCTCGCCGTCACAGTGATGATGGTTGGCGCGGTGGTCTGGATGAAGGGTCTGATTACGGTTGAGCCGGATGCCGCCATGTCGGTGGCCGTTGCCCTGCTGGCCAAGGGCGACAAGGCGTTGTTCTTCGCCGGTCTGGCCGGCGTTCTGGTCGCGGCCATCGGCTGGTGGGCCGATGTGATCAAGGAGAGTCAGGCGGGCGATCATACGCCGGTCGTCTCCATCGGCCTGCGCTACGGCATGATGCTGTTCATCGCGTCGGAGATCATGTTCTTCGCGGCCTTCTTCTGGATGTTCTTCGAGATGGCGGTCTTCAACGAGGCCCGTGCCCATATTCCCGAGATCAGTGGCTGGGCCGATACGGCCAAGGCCTGGTCCACCTGGCCGCCCAAGGGCATCGAGACCCTCGACGCCTGGCAGCTGCCGCTGCTGAACACCGTCATCCTGCTGCTGTCGGGCACCACGGTTACCTGGGCGCACCATGCGCTTCAGGTCGGCGACCGCAAGGCGGCCAAGATCGGCCTCGCCATCACCGTCGTGCTGGGCGCGCTGTTCACCGCCGTGCAGGCCTATGAGTACCACCACATCCTGCACGAAAACCTGTTCTTCAATGCGGAAGCCGCCAACTCGGGCCTGTACGGTTCGATCTTCTTCATGGCGACGGGCTTCCACGGCTTCCACGTCCTGCTGGGCACCATCTTCCTGCTGGTCTGCCTGCTGCGCCTCATGGCCGGCCAGATGACGCCGCAGAAGCATTTCGGCTTCGAGGCCGCCGCCTGGTACTGGCATTTCGTGGACGTGGTCTGGCTGTTCCTGTTCGCCTTTGTCTACGTTACCTTCGGGTGACCGACGGCCCCACAGGGCTTGATCTTCAACCGGCGCGGATCGACCCGATCCGCGCCGGTCTTCTTTGTCGCTGTCCCAACTGCGGCAAGGGCCCACTGTTCGCGGGCTTTCTCAAGGTGGTCGACCGCTGCGCCGTCTGCGGTTTCGACTTCACCCACATGAACACCGGTGACGGTGCCGCCATCTTCATCATGCAGATCGCCGGCGGGATCGTGGTGTTCGGGGCCCTGTTCGTGCAGGTCGCTTACAACCCGCCCATCTGGGTCATGCTGATCGTGGCCCTGCCCCTGGTGCTGGCGCTCTCCCTCGGGCTGATGCGGCCGGGCAAGGGCGTGATGATCGCCCTGCAGATGCGTAACAAGGCCGGACAGGCGGGCCATGACGACTGAGCCGACCCGCGCCCGGTTTCCGTTCGGCCTCACCCTTGTGGCCGCGCTCGCTTTCGTGCTGCTGTGCGGCCTCGGCGTCTGGCAGGTCCAACGGCTGCTGTGGAAGGAAGGCCTGATCCGCCAGTCGGAGGCCGCCGCCGCCCTCGGGCCCGCGCCGCTGGCCGAGGTTCTGGCCGCGCCCGACCCCGCGTTCCGCAAGGTGGCGATCGACTGCCCCGGACTTTCAACGGCACCCTATGTCGAACTGCAGACCATCCATGACGGTGTATCGGGCGCACGGCTGTTGTCGCTCTGCCGTCCCTCGGGGTCGGCGGAGGTGTTTCTGATCGACCGCGGCTTCGTCGCCGGGGAGATCTCGGCCCGGCCGCCGGTTTCGCAGACCGTCGCGGCCGTGCGCGTCGTCGCCGAACTGCGCCAGACGCCCCCGCCGGGCCCCATGGCCCTGCCGGTCGACAAGGGCCGGTTCTTCGCCCGGGACAATCCCGCCATCGCCCGGGCTCTCGGCGCGAGGACCGTCAATCCCAACACCCTGTTCGCCCTCACATCCTCGAATCCGGAATGGCTGGCGCTTCAGCCCTCCGCGCCCCCCGCCGCCTTCTCCAACAACCACCTCGGCTATGCCCTGACATGGTTCGGTCTGGCGCTGGCGCTGGCGGGTTTCTACATCATCCTGCTTCGTCGAAGGCTCACCTCCTGACCGCTACCCTGCACACCCTTTCGAATGGCGTCCGGGTCGTCTGCGATCCGATGCCCGGCCTGCGCACCCTGGCCCTGACCGTCGCCGTGCGCGGGGGAGCCAAATGGGAGACCGAGGCGACGTCGGGCTGGTCCCACTGTCTCGAACATCTGGTGTTCAAGGGCGCGGGTGACATGGGCGCGCGCGAGATCGTCGAGCGGATCGAGGCCGAGGGCGGGTCCCTGAATGCGTCGACCGGCTATGAGCGCACCAGTTTCGAGGTGCGGGCGCTGGACGGGTCCCTGCCGCTGGCCATGCAGGTGGTGTCGGACCTGGTGTTCCGTCCCACCCTTGATGCCGACGAGATCGAGCGCGAGAAGGACGTGATCGCCCAGGAGATTGCCGAGGCGTTCGACACGCCCGACGACCACATTTTTGAAATGGCGCAGACCCGGGCCTATGCCGGCCAGCCGCTGGGTCGGCCGATCCTCGGGTCGGTGAAGAGCCTGAAACCGATCACGCGGGCCTCGATCAGCGACTGGCGCGCGCGGCTGTATTCGCCCGACCGGATGGTGGTGGCGGTGTCCGGTGCCGTCAACGAAGCCGAGTTGCTGGCCCTGGCCGAGCGCTGGTTCGGGTCCGCGACCGTCACACCCGCGACCGCGCCGGACGTCCCGCGCTTCACGGGTGGGGATGCGGCCCTGTCGCGGCGGATCGAACAGGCCAATATCGTCTTCCAGCTGCCGGCCCCGGCGGCGAGCGATCCGGCCTATGCGGCGGCGCGGCTGATGACCGAGATCCTCGGCGGCGGCATGGCCTCGCGCCTGTTCCAGAGCGCCCGCGAAGAGCGGGGGCTGGCCTATGCCATCGACGCCTATCACGAGCCCTATGAGGATGCCGGCATCCTCGGCATCTATGCCGGAGCCGCCGCCGAGCGGGCGGTCGAGCTGGCCCAGGTCTGCGCGGCGGAACTGAAGGCGCTGGCCGAGACCGGGCCGACGGCGGCAGAGCTGTCGCGCGCCAAGGCCGTGATGAACGCAGGCCTGTGGATGTCCGATGAGAGTCCGTCGGCCCGCGCCGGCCGAGCGGCGGCCCAGGTGCTGATTTTCGGTGCCACTGTTCCGTCCGAGGTTATGGCCGAACGGATGCTGGCCCAGACGGTCGCCGACGTGCGCGCCGCCGCCGCCACCTCGCTGGCGGGCGGCAAGGCCGCGACAGCAGTGCTGGGCCCGAAGGCCGCCGCGCCCGCCGGTGTGGCTTTCCGCGAAGCCCTTTTCGGCTGAGCGTCGTCCGGCCGTCACCCTCGGGCTTGACCCGAGGGCCGGACGTCGTCGCAAGCCCGGTGTCCGTGATGGCCCCGGGCCGGCTGAGCCCCCCTTCACCCCCCGCGCACCGGATCGTCTGGTCCTCGGGTCAAGCCCGAGGATGACGGGGGAGGGGGAGGGGAGGTTTTCCCTTCGAGAACGCTGGGCTAGAACAGCGCCTATGGCTTTGCTGGACTGGATCAACGAGGCGACCGGGCCGGTGGTGAAGGGCGCGGGCGTGACGCTGAGGGCACCGCGCGCCTCGGACCATGAGGCCTGGGCCCTGCAGCGCCAGACCAGCCACGCCTATCTGCAACCGTGGGAGCCCAGCTGGCCCGAGGACGATCTGACCCGCGCGGCCTTCAAGCGGCGCTTGTCGATCTATGCCCGCGAATCGGAGGCCGGCAACGCCTGGCCCTTCTTCATCTTCGCCGACGTGGACCAGGCGCTGATCGGTGCCATCACCCTGTCGAACATCCGGCGCGGCGTGGCCGAGACCGGCACGCTGGGTTACTGGATCGGTCAACCGTTCGCGGGCCGCGGGTATGCGACGGCGGCGGTCCGGGCCATGATCGGCTTTGCCTTCCAGGATCTGAACCTGCACCGGCTCGAGGCGGCCTGCGTGCCGGGCAACACAGCCTCGCGCCGCGTCCTCGAAAAGGCGGGCTTCGGGCTTGAAGGTGAGGCCCGAGCTTATCTTAAAATTAACGGCGCATGGGCAGATCATCTTCTGTTCGGCATCGTGAATCACGGAGCCGGGCGCGGCGGCTGATTCCGGTCGTCCTGTCGGGACCCTGCAGGCGTTGAACACTCGCTCCAGAAGTCTGGCCTGGGACGCGACGACCGCCATAGAGGCGCTTGCCGCCGCCGACTCGGCGCTGTGGATCTGGACCCCGGCCAACGATCAGATGCGATTCACCGGCGCGACCCGGTCGCTGGGCCTGGGGCCGCTGGCCCCGGAGTGTTCGGGCGCGGCCTTTACGGCGGTCGCCATCCCCCAGGACCGATCACTGGCCGAAAAAATTCTGAAGCCGCAGGCCGAGGGGACCGAGGTCGCTGTCCGGCTGCGCATGCGGGACGCCGAGACCTGCATCTGGCGTGGGGTCTGGCTGGAGGACGGCCTGCGCGCCGCCGGCGTCGTGGCGCTGGAAGCCAAATTCACCGCCTCGCATCGGGATCACCTGACCGGGCTGCTGGACCGCCGCACCTTCCTGGCCCGCGCCTCCGAGACCCTGACCCAGCCCGGCGACTACGAGCTGGTGGTGGCGGACGTCGACCGCCTGCGTCGTCTGAACGAGGCCCTGGGCCATGCCCGGGCCGATCTGGTGCTGGCGGCCCTGGGCTCGCGCCTGAACGCGGCCTTCGCCCAGGATGCCAATGCCGCCCGCATCGGCGAGGACGAATTCGCGGTTCTGGCCCTGCGCGGGTCGGTGACGGTCGCCGAGCGTGTGCGCGAGGCGCTGGAACAGCCGCTGAGGGTCGCGGGCTTCGACATCTATCCGACCGTGTCGATCGGCTCGGCGACCGCCGAGGGCGGGCCGGATGCGGCTGATCCCTCCGAACTGCTGCGTCGCGTCGAACTGGCCGTCGAACAGGCCAAGACCGCCGGTCGCGGCGGCGTGGCCGCCTATGGCAAGGCGCTGGAAAGCGACAGCCTGTCCCGGCTGGCGCTGGAGGCGGATCTCAGGAACGCCTTTGTCCGCGGCGAGATCGAGCCCTTCTATCAGCCGGTCGTGAACCTGCTGACCGGGGCAGTGGCCGGGTTCGAGGCCCTGGCCCGCTGGCGTCACCCCAAGCGCGGTCTGGTGCCGCCCGACGAGTTCCTCGGCCTCGCCGACGAGATGGGCCTGATGAACGAGCTGGGCCTGCTGATGATGACCTCTGCGTCGCGCCAGCTGGCGGAGTGGCTCAAGCGCCACCCTTCCGCGGGCAAGCTGTTCTGCAGCGTCAATCTGTCGGTGGGCGAGATCGAACGACCCGATCTGGTCGACGATGTCACCCGCATCATCGCCGAAGCCGGCCTGCCCAAGGGCGCGCTGAAGCTGGAGGTGACCGAGGGCGACATCATGCGCGACACCTCGCGCGCGGCCGATACCCTGACGCGTCTGCGCGAGGCGGGCGCTTCGCTGGCGCTGGACGATTTCGGCACCGGCTTCTCGTCGCTGACCTGGCTGGCCAAGCTGCCGTTCGATACGCTGAAGATCGACCGCTATTTCGTCCTGACCATGGACAAGGACGACGGCTCGGCAAAGATCGTGAAATCCGTGGTCAATCTGGGCCGTGACCTCGGCCTGGACGTGGTCGCCGAGGGGGTCGAGAACGCCGGCCTCGCCAAACTCCTGCTGGATGCCCAGTGCCACTATGGACAGGGCTTCGGCTATGCCCAGGCCCTGCCGGCCCAGGAGGCCGAGGTCTATCTCAACGAATCGCTGGCCGACGGCACGGCCCCGATCAAGGCAAGGTCGGCCTAGGCCCGGCTCCGCTGCGGCGGCTACGGCCGCGGATGGGTCTTGAGAAAGCGCCAAACGACGTCTGCACCGTCAAAATCGCGGGGTACAGGGCCGCGCGGCTCCAGCCGGACCGGCTCGTCGCCACCCGGCCAGTGATGGCCGCCGCCCTCGATGGCGTACTGGATGACGTCGGCGGCCTCCTTGCAGCCGGGATAGGTGTCCATGCGGGTGCGGGTCCCGTCGCGCGGGTCGGTCTCCGGCAGATACACCGAGGTCGGTGTCGTCGCGCAGCCGTTGCGCCGGACCCAGTAGGCGAGGTTCCCCTCGCGTTCGCCGCTGTCGAACCGAACGACAGGGTCGGCCGTGCCGTGGATCAGAAGCAGCGGAACGGGGCGGCGGGACCGGGCGGCACAGTCCGGCATCAGACCCTCGGCCAGTCCCCCCGAGACCGGGGCGATGGCGGCGATCCGGTCGGGCCGCTCGCAGGCCAGCCGGTAGGTCATGGAGGCCCCGTTTGAAAAGCCGGTGACATAGACGCGCCTCGGATCGACAGCATAGTCCGTCGAAAGCGTGTCGATCAGCGACGAGAGAAAGCCCACATCGTCGCTCGTCACCGACTCGCCCGGATGACCGGAATGCCATTGGCCTGACAGGGCGTCCGGATAGGCGACGATGAACCCGTCGCGGTCGGCGAGGCGGTTGAACTGATACCGCATCCGGCGTTCCATGGCCGCTCCGGACCCCTTCCAGCCGTGAAGCACAAGAACGAGCGCCGGTGCCGGGGGGCGCACGGCAGGCGCATGGACGCGGTAGGTGCGTGAGGTCCCGCCATAACGGATTGCATGTTCGACGGCCCGTGGCGGTGTCGGTTGAGCGGGAAGGCAGGCTGTCAGGCTCGCGGCCGCCGCCAGACCCGCAAGGCCTGCCTTGGGGAGGCTCAACGTCACGGTTCGCCCCCGACAGATGTCTGGCTGGTCATCAATCTCCCCCCGGACGTTCGGCGGACCCGGACCACCCGGGCTTCAGGCGGCCTAGGCCCGGCCGATCTGGCCGGACAACCGCGCCGGATCGATGCCCAGACCGGCCAGCACCCGGGTCCATTTGCTCGCGTGGTCCGCATCGAAGATCAGCTCGGGATCGGCGTCGGCGACCAGCCAGACGTTTTCGCCGAGCTCATCCTCGAGCTGACCGTCGCCCCAGCCGGCATAGCCGAGCAGCAGCACCGACCGGTGCGGCCCGCCCGCCGGATCGACCATGGCCAGCAAGGCCTCGCGCGTTCCCGTCATGGCGAAGCCCGCGCCGAAGGACAGCGAGGCGTCGTCGATCAACCAGTCGTCGGTGTGCAGCACGAAGCCGCGCTCGCGCTCGACCGGCCCGCCGATCAGCACCGCCCGGCTGTCGGCGTCGTCGGGCACGGGGCTGGAGAGTTTGGTCAGCACCTTCTTCAGGTTCACGCCGGGGGCCGGGCGGTCCAGCCTCAGACCCATGGCGTGATCCGGCCGGTGGGCGCAGATCAGGATGACCGCGTGCTCGAACCGGGGGTCGCTGATACCCGGCATGGCCACCAGCAGCCGCCCGGCGAGGGATTCGAATTCGTCCATGACCCTATCATTGGCACGGACAGCGGCGTCCGCAAGGCGGACAGCGGTTGGCGAGAGCGACGGCAAGGCCTATCTGGACGTTTGACTTCCTCCTCATCCCCCCTCCGGAGCCTGCCCATGACCGTCCAGATCGGCGACCGCATTCCCTCGGCCAACCTGACCCGCGCCACCGACGACGGCCCCAAGCCGGTGACCACCGACGACATCTTCGCCGGCAAGACCGTGGCCCTGTTCGCCGTCCCGGGGGCCTTCACCCCGACCTGTTCGGCGCGCCACCTGCCGGGCTTCAAGGATCATCGCGAGGAGATGGTCGCCAAGGGCGTCGACACCATCGCCTGCGTCTCGGTCAATGACGCCTTCGTCATGGGGGCCTGGGCCGACAGCCAGGGGATCGGCAAGAACGACATCGTCATGCTGGGCGACGGCAACGGCGACTTCACCCGCCAGCTGGGCCTGTCCATGGACGCCAAGGGCTTCGGCATGGGCGAGCGCTCGCAGCGTTATTCCATGCTGGTCAAGGACGGCGTGGTCGAGCAGCTGAACATCGAACAGGGCGGTGAATTCCGCGTCTCGTCGGCCGAGCATCTGCTGGCGCAGCTCTAGGCTTTCCTCCTTAACCGTGCACCCCGGCGAAGGCCGGGGTCCAGATCACGAATGCGGTCGACGGGACTGACCCGTCGCTTCGTATGGTCCGCCTTCGGTCTCAGCCATCTGGATCCCGGCCTTCGCCGGGATGCACGGTGACAGGTCAGGACGCCTGTCGTCGCCTGAAAAAGCGCCGTCAGGCGGCGACCGTGTCCGCCTGTTCGGCCTCGTCGGGCTGGGCCATGGTCATGACGTGGGTGATGGCCCCCAGCAGCATCGGCGGGGTGATCGGCTTGGGCACGAAATAGGTCATGCCCGCCGCGGTGCAGGCCGCGATGTCCTCCGCCGCGGTATCGGCCGTGACGGCGATGATCGGTACGCCGGCGTTGGGCCCGTCGCCGGCGCGAATACGGCGGGTGGTCTCGCGACCGTCCAGCTCGGGCATCCGCACATCCATGAAGATCAGGTCGAAGGCCGTGTGCTCGCAGATCCTGAGCGCGGCCATGCCGTCGGCCGCCGTGGCAATATCGCAGCCGAGCGGCTGGAGGATCAGCTGGATGGCGCGGCGGTTGATGTCGTGATCGTCGACCACCAGCACCCGCATGGGCCGGCCCTCGTCGTCCTCTTCCTGGTCCGGCTCGGGCGTGGCCTCGACCGTCAGGGCGGGCGGGGCGGGCGGGGCTTCGAACAGGGGCCGGGGGGCGGCGATCTGCTCGGCGGCAGCCGAGCGACGACCGGACAGGGCGAGGGCAACCGCGTCGCGGCTCTGCTGGTCCAGGGCCGGTGTGGTGATGGCGACGGCCTCGCCCGGCAGAAGGTTCAGCGACAGGGTGAAGCGGGCCCCGGCACCAGGCTCGCTGCGCGCCGTCAGACGCCCGTCCATCAACTGAACCAGCTGTCGGCTGATGGCCAGTCCCAGGCCGGTGCCGCCGTGGACGGCGCTGACCCCGGCAATGGTCTGGTCGAAGGGCGTAAACAGCCGCGCCAGCTGGTCGGGGGTCATGCCCGGACCGGTGTCGGCGACCTCGATCAGCACCGCATGGCCGGCGGGCTCGTCGGCCCAGGCGTTCAGCCGCAGGGTGATCGAGCCGGTGTCAGTGAACTTCATCGCATTGGAGATCAGGTTGTTCAGGACCTGACGCAGACGCATCGGATCGCCGCGGACCGACCGCGGAATCGAGGCGGCGCCCTCGACGCGAATCTTCAACCCCTTGGCGCGAGCCGGGCCGCGCCACAGGCGGACCGTCTGGTGCAGCAGGTCACGCAGATTGAAATCGATATGGTCGACGGTCATGTGGCCGGCGTCGAGCTTGGCGTGGTCCAGCAGATCGTCCAGCAGGGCCTTCATCATGAAGCCGGCGTCGGTGATCAGCTGTGCCTGGGAACGCGCAGAGGTGTCCGTCGCGCCGCGTTCGAGTTCGGCGGCACCGGTCAGGATGGCGCTGATGGGGGTGCGAAGATCATGCCCGATGGCGGCGAGGAAGGCGCTGCGGCCCTCCATGATGCGCTCGGCGTCCATCCGCTTCTGATCGGCTTCCACCCGCGCGGCGCTTTCGGCCAGCCGGGCGATGTTCATGCGCTGCCAGGTCGACAGGCAGTAGGTGACGAATACGCCCACGGCGATGGCGGCCGCGGTGACGAACCCGGTCGACGCGCCGTAGATGGCCATGAAGACCGGCGTGGACGCCAGATAGAGAAACTGGACCGAGGCGGTCATCAGCATGACGGCGCGTGATCGCGGGGCGTTGATCACGGAATAGATGGCACCGGCCGACAAAAGCATCGAGGCGCAGATTCCGCCCATCGGTCCGCCCAGCAGCCACATCGGGATCGACAGGCTGCCGAAATAGGCGGCGTTGAGCAGCAACATCAGCCAGCCGGCGATCTTGCGCATACCCGTCAGCTGGTCAGCGCGCCCGCTGTTGACGGGTGAAAAGACCCAGACGTCCAGTCCCTGAATAATGAAATAGCCGATCACCCAGCCGACGCTGAGCGGCCAGCCAAGCATGGGACTGAAGATCAATGCGCTGGCCGCGCCCATGCCCAGCCGCTGCAGCAGCGCCTTGCGCCGCTGACGAATCGCACTGGCCCAATCCCCCGCTGTGGCAGAGGTTCGAGCTTGCGTTTCGGCCGATGCGATCGCCATGCAGTTCCCCGAACGAGGCGTTTACGCCCTTGGGGACACTATGCCGACGTTGCCCTAACGCTCCGTCAACGGGCGCTGGCGGCGGCTTCCAGGACTGTGGAAAAGCCGTCCGCACGGAGCCGTCCCGCCAGGTCCCGCTTGATGCGGCCGATGAGTCCGGGACCCTCATAGATCAGGGCTGAATAGAGCTGGACGGCGCAGGCACCGGCCCGGATGCGGGCATAGGCCTCGGCCCCGGACCCGATCCCGCCCACGGCGATCAGCGGCAGACGCCCGGCCGAGGCTTCGGCGGCCGCGCGCAGAGCCGCCGCCGCCCGGGTCGTCAGAGGGGCACCGGACAGGCCACCGGCTTCGCCCCGGTGGCTTGAGCGCAGGCTGTCGGGTCGATCCAGTGTGGTGTTGGAGACGATCAGCGCGTCGATCCGGTGATCCAGGCTGGCCTCGACGATCAGGGCCATTTCATCGGCCGTCAGATCGGGCGCGACCTTCAGGAAGACGGGCGTCGGATCGCCGGCCCGGGCCTCGGTCAGCCGACCCAGCAGGTCGTCCAGCGCTGCCCGCCCCTGAAGGGCGCGAAGGCCCGGCGTATTGGGCGAGGAGACATTGACGGTGACATAGTCGCTGAGCCCGCGCAGGCGCGTCAGGCCGGTGACATAGTCCGCCGCCTTGTCCGCGGTGTCCTTGTTGGCTCCCAGATTCGCGCCCACCACGACCGCAGGCGGCCGGTGCGCCAGACGCTCGGCGAAGGCCTCGAGGCCCAGGTTGTTGAACCCCATCCGGTTGATGATCGCGCGGTCCTCGGAGAGGCGGAACAGGCGCGGCTTCGGATTGCCCGGCTGGGGCAGAGGGGTGACCGAGCCGCACTCCAGAAAGCCGAAGCCGAGGCGCGACAGACCGCGCAGGGCCTCACCGTTCTTGTCCAGCCCGGCGGCCAGCCCGACCGGATTGGGCAGGTCGAGACCGGCGATGGTCGTTCTCAGGACCGGGTCGTCAGAGGGGGCTGGCGGCAGGGGCACCATCTGTAGCGCCCGGATCGCCAGTCCATGCGCGACCTCTGGATCGAGCGTCCGGATCAGGGCGGCTCCGAGATCGGTCACGGCCATCCCGTGGCTCCATCGTCAAAGCGCATGATTCCGTCGGCGTCCACCGACAGGGTCCGCTCCCCGGTCGCCGCGGCGACGGGCAGGGGCGCATACAGATGGGGAAACAGGGCCCCGCCGCGCGACGCCTCCCACTTCAGATCATCGCCGAGGCCGGCGAGATCGACGGTCACCAGAACCAGGGCGCTTCGGCCGGCATAGTGCCGGCGCGCGGTCTCGGCCAGCTGATCCGCACCCGACATGTGGATGTAGCCGTCGGCCAGATCGACGGCGGACCCGGCATAGACGCCGGCGGCGCGAGCGGCGGTCCATTCCGCCTGATCGACCAGCTTCCAGGCGACGTCGCTCATTCGCCGGCCAGATCGCGTGGCTGCAGGAAGCCCTCGAAGGTGCAGCGCCCGGCCACGTCCACGGCAAAGATGGCCGCAGCGCCCGGCGGAAAGCCGCCACTCATCCGCTCCAGCACCGACGGCGAGGCCGCGCTTTCGACCAGATATTCCACGGCCAGCAGGTGGATGCCCGGATTGTGGGCCACGACCATGAGGCAGCCCGCCTCGTCCTCGGCCCCCTGGACATAGTGGCGCAGGGTGTCGGCCCCGCCATTGTAGAGCGGCTCGTCCTCGCGCACCTGAACATCGCCGAAGGCGTCGTGAAGCAGGTCCCAGGTCTGGCGCGTCCGGGTCGAGGGTGAAACGAAGGCAAGGTCCGGCCGCATCCCGCGGCTCGCCAGGGCCCGGCCCATGGCGGCGGCGTCGGTGCGTCCCCGATCGGCCAGCGGCCGGTCACGGTCGCGTCCCGAGGCGGACGTCTTTTCCGCCTTGGCGTGGCGCATCAGGATCAGTCGCTTCATGATCCCGGCTTTAAGGGCGTTCGCGCTTTCCCGCCAGATCGTCGCCGGCCGGATTCTGGCGGGGCGAGCGCGTCGCGGGTTGCGGCTGGAGGGCGGGTGTCAGGAGCGGCACCGTCGCCACCGCGCCGCCCGGGCGGATGCGGGCATAGGCCTGACGCGTGGCCTCCAGCAGGATGACCCCGGCCGCGCCGGGCATGACCCGCTTGCCGACCTGTTCAAAGCCGTCGGCCAGCGGCAGCAGCGGCCCCCACGGCGGGACATAGAGGGTCTGCGACCAGGCTGTCGGTTCCAGACCCGATTCGCGAACCAGCCGCTCGAGCTGGCCGCGCGTGAAGGGCCGGCCATGGCCGAAGGGCGTCGCCTCGGCGCGGGCCCAGAGTCCGCCCCGCGCTGCCGCGACCAGAATGATGCGGCCGGCCGGCGACAGGGCGCGTACGGCCTCGGCCATCAGGGCCCGGGCGTCGTCGGCCTCTTCGAGGGCGTGGACCAGAAGGATGCGGTCGAACGCGCCGGCGGCGAAGGGCAGGCGGCGATCCTCGACCAGCAGGGTCCGGTTCTTGCCGACCGACGGCCACAGCTCGACGCCCTGACCGCCCGGCATGGCCGCGACCACGCGCCGCGCGCCGACGAAGGCGTCCAGCCACGGCGTCGCATAGCCGAGGCCCAGGACATCGCAGTTGGTGGCCTCGCCCCAGGCGTCGTCCAGCCGCCGCGCCAGCAGACGGCGCGCCAGGACCCCGGCGGGCTCGCCGTAAAAGATACGAAGGTCCTCGATACTGCGCCGCATGCCGCCAGCATAGGCCGGGTCGGAGCGGGCTGCTAGGATGGGCGCATGACCCTCGATGTGCGCCTCTTCCCCTGCCTGAACGACAACTATGGCCTGTTGGTGCGGGACGCCGGCTCAGGCGTCGTGGCGACCTTCGACACGCCGGACGCCGACGCCATTCAGGCCGATCTGGAGCGCTCGGGCTGGGGCCGGCTGGACCTGATCCTGAACACCCACTGGCATCCCGATCACACCCAGGGCAATGCGCGGCTCAAGGCCGAAACCGGCTGCGAGATCATCGGCCCGGAAGAGGTGCGCAGGGCCGCGCCGATCGACCGGATCGTGGCCGGCGGCGACACGGTCATGCTGGGCGACACCCTGCTGGAGGTGACCGACACGCCGGGCCACACCCTGGGCCATATCGTCTACCGCGCGGCCGCCGACGGTCATGCCTTCGTGGGCGACGTGCTGTTCAACCTGGGCTGCGGGCGGCTGTTCGAGGGTACGCCGGACCAGATGTACGCCAGCCTTCAGAGGCTGGCAGCCTGGCCGGACGAGACGGTGATCTGGTGCGCCCATGAATATACGGCGGCCAACGCCCGCTTCGCGCTCAGCCTCGATGACCGGCCGGAAATGGCGGCGCGCGCGGGGGAAATCTTCGCGATGCGTGAGCGGGGCGAGGCAACCGTGCCGACCACGATCGGCGCGGAAAAGGCGTTCAATCCGTTCCTGCGCGCCATCGACGTCGCGGACTTCGCGGCGCGCCGGGCTGCGAAGGACGTCTTCAGGGGCTGACGACCGACCCTACCGGCGGGCCGGCGGGGCCGGTGCGAGGAAGGCCTCGACCACGCGCGCCGAGGATGGCCGTCCCGCCACGCCCTGGACGGGCGAAACCACGATCCGCAGATCACCCCGGGCATAGGTCACCGAGGCGCGCGGTCCGTCGACGATGGTGATGCTGCGCAGTCGTTCCAGCGACGCGCGGGCGGTCGGCGAACGGGCGATGCGAAGGGCCGCGTCCGTCGACAGGATCAGGGCCTCGACGGTCAGGCTTTCGGCGGCGGCGTCGGTATCGACATTGATCTCGATCAGCCGTCCGAGCGACTGGCTGAGCATGGCGCTGCGCCGGGTCATCAGCTGGAACATCTGTGCCGGGCCGAGGGTCGGCGGAGTCAGGCTCTGGCCGGGGCCGGACAGGGACGCAGGCGATCCGCCGGGAGCGCCCGGCGTATAGACGGTCATGCCGCCGCCGGGGGTGACCCGCAGCAACTGGTCCCCGGCATCGTTGCGATAGATGACGTCGCCCCGCGGAGCAGCGCTGGGGCGCAGCACCCAGGTCTCGTCGCGTCGGTCAAAGCGCAGCAGGGGCCGTTGGCCGGACCGGTCCAGGATGAAGGCCTCGCCCGATTCCGCGACATAGCGGCCGGTGGGGGGCAGGGAGCGTGAGCCGCCGCCGTTGTTTCGCAGCGACTGGCTCTGCTCGGCCTGGGCGTTGCCCCGGTTTTGCGCCTGGGCCTTGGAATCGAGCGCGCTCAGCAACAGCGCCGCCGCCGCGAGGGCAATCGCCATCGCGGCCGGAAGCGGCGTTCGCGCCGTTCTGGACCCTGCCGTCAACTCCATGGCGGCCAGTGGTGCAGCGGCCCCGCGGCGGATTTTGGGCAGGTCCGGATCAGCCGACCAGATACTGACCGCCGTTGAGGGACAGGGTGCAGCCTGTGACATATCCGGCACGTTCGCCCGACAGCCACGACACCATGTCGGCGATTTCCTCGCCTTTTCCGAGTCTTCCGACCGGGATCTGGGCGATGATCCCGGCCAGGACCTTTTCGTCCATCGCCCCGACCATTTCGGTGTCGATATAGCCCGGCGCGATACAGTTCACCGTCACACCCTTGCGGGCATTCTCCAGCGCCAGAGCCTTGGTGAAGCCGATCATGCCGGCCTTGGCGGCGGAATAGTTGGTCTGGCCGATCTGGCCCTTCTGGCCGTTGATCGAACTGATGTTGACGATCCGGCCGAAGCCCCGGTCGCGCATGCCGTTGATCACCTGACGCGTCATGTTGAAGACGCTGTCCATGTTCACGCGGATGACGTCGGACCACTGGTCCGAGCTCATCTTGTGGAAGAAGCCGTCGCGGGTGATGCCGGCGTTGTTGATCAGGATGTCGATGGGGCCGAGGTTCGCCTCCACGTCGGCGACGGCGCGGGCGCAGTCTTCATAGGAGCCGACATTGCCCTTGACGACCATCACGCCCAGTTCGCGGGCCGTGGCTTCGGCGGCCTCCGCATTGCCGGAATAGCCGCAGGCGACGGCCATGCCGTCCTCCTTCAGCCGTTGTGCGATCGCCTTGCCGATGCCGCGGGTGCCACCCGTGACCAATGCCACTCGAGCCATGTACGTTTCCTTGTCCCTGACGGCCGCGTCTGACGCGCAGCCTGTTCAGGAACCGGTGTAGCCGGATGCTGGTGGCGCGGGAAGGGTGGCTGGTGACTGGTGATTGGTGGCTGGTCGACGCGGCGATCCCGCCACCAGCCACCAGCCACCAACCACCTCTTCAGATCTTCGCCATATCCAGCACGAAACGGTAGCGCACGTCGGACTTCTCCAGCCGGGCGTAGGCCTCGTTGATCTGGTCGGGGGCGATCAGCTCGATGTCGCAGGCGAGGCCGTGCTCGGCGCAGAAGTCGAGCATTTCCTGGGTCTCGCGGATGCCGCCGATCAGCGAACCGGCCACCGACCGGCGCCGCCACAACAGGCCCAGGGCGTAGACGGGCAGGGCTTCGGTGGTCAGGCCCAGCATGACCATGGTGCCGTCCCGGGCCAGCAGTTGCACGTGGCTGGCGATCTCGTGCGTGGCCGAGACGGTGTTGATGATCAGGTCGAAGCTCTCGCCCGCCGCCTGCATCGCCGCCTTGTCCGAGTTGATGAGGAAATGCTTGGCCCCCATTCGCTCGGCGTCGGCCTTCTTGCGGTCCGAGGTCGACAGGACGGTGACCTCGGCGCCCATGGCGGCGGCCTGTTTGACGGCCATATGGCCCAGTCCGCCCAGGCCGACGACGGCGACCTTCGAGCCGGGCCCGATCTTCCAGTGGCGCAGCGGCGAATAGGTGGTGATGCCGGCGCACAGCAGCGGCGCGGCGGCGTCCAGCGGAATGCTGTCGGGGATGGTCACGACATAGTTCTGGTCGACCACGATGGCGGTGGAATAGCCGCCCTGGGTGATCTTCTGGCCCGTCCCGGCGGCCTTGGGATCCGGCGAGCCATAGGTCTGGGTCATGCCGGGGACGCAGTACTGCTCCTCGCCCTCGAGGCAGGGTTTGCACTGGCGGCAGCTGTCGACCATGCAGCCGACGCCGACCCGGTCGCCCACCTTGAAGCGGGCGACATTGGCACCGACGGCCGTGACCACGCCCGCGATCTCATGGCCCGGCACGATCGGATAGGTCGTATTGCCCAGGTCGTTCTTCACGATGTGAAGGTCCGAGTGGCAGACGCCCGCGAATTTGATCTCGATGGCCACATCGTCCGGGCCCGGATCGCGCCGGTCGAAGCTGTAGGGCGACAGCGGTGCTGAGCTGGACGTGGCGGCAAAGGCGCGGGTGGCGATGGGCATGGGGGCTCCTGAAAAGGCCTCGTTCAAGTGTGGGAGCGGAGGGGCGGATGCAACGCCTCAGCCCAGTTTTTTGATCAGCGCCTGTGCCGCCGCGGGGTTCCGCACCTTCGCTCCGGCGATGAAATAGGCGAAGACATCGCCCCGTCCGGCCCAGTCGCGGGTCTGCGCCGCGACCGCGTCGAGCTCGGCAGAGGTCATGCCGGTGGGCTCGTCCTCGCGGCTCGACATCAGCCGGGCGTAGGTGAAGTCGGCGGTCGGCTGGTCGATCCGGGGCCAGTCCGGCGCCTCGTCATCCACGGCATAGATGATGGCCGCGTCATATTTCGCCGCGAGGTCGTAAAATTCCGGGGTGTCGAAGCTCGGGTTCCGGACCTCCAGGGCGTGGCGCAGGCGCACCCCGTCCTGTTCCTTCGGCAACAGCTGCAGGAAGCCCTCGAAGTCGACGGGGTCGAACTTCTTGGTGGCCATGAACTGCCAGTTGATCGGCCCCAGCTTGTCGCCCAGCGCCGTCAGCCCCTGGTCGAGGAAACGGCCGACGCTCTCGCCGCCCTCGGCCAGGATTTTCCGGTTCGTGCAGAACCGGCTGGCCTTGACCGCGAAGACGAAGCCGTCGGGCGTCTCGTCGCGCCACTTCATCCAGGTCTCGGGCTTGAAGCCGGAATAGTAGGTGCCGTTGATCTCGATCGAGGTCAGGGCGCGGCTGGCGAACTCCAGCTCCTTCTTCTGGCTCAGCTTGTCCGGATAGAAGACCCCGCGCCAGGGCTCATAGGTCCAGCCGCCGATGCCGACGCGAATGGTTCCGGTCATGATGGGCTCCGCTCGGGTCAGAAAATCAGGGACGCAGCATAGCCGGGATCGGCCAGCCGGGCATTGACGAACTCGGCCTGCCGCTCGCGCGGCACGGCATAGGCGATGAACGGCGTCAGCGCGGGCAGGACCTCGGGTGGGGCGTCCATGGCCTCGGGCATTTCGCATTCGGCCATGGCGAAATAGCAGGCTCCGTCGGCGTCCAGCAGCAGGTCGATGTCCCAGTGCAGGCCGTGCCGGTCGGTCTCGCTGCGCCGCAGCTTGTGGATGCGCCGGTTGGTCAGCGGCCACAGGTCGTCAAAGTCGCGCGGCTCGGCCAGCGCCGTCTCGATCTCGATCAGCCGGCCCGCTGCCGGAATCTTGCAGGTGAAGGTGTCGTGCGCGACGCCGCCCCGCGTCTGCCGCCGGATGCGGCCGTCGCCGGGCAGATAGCCCTGGCGGATCCCGCTCCACGCCGCCGCCGGCCACAGGGCTCGCACCGCCGCCGGATCGGACAGGACGTATTTGCGCTCGTTCTCGGTCGGCATGGCGCGGTTCTAGCGCGGCGGCGACGCCGGTGGAACGCGCCTCCGGCGGACTTCGGCTGCCGTCCTGTGCGAGCGGCTGGTCAGTCCGCGGTGAACCGGATCGAACGCACGGCCAACCCGGCCGCCTCAAGGCCGTTGCCGAACCCGCTGGATGAGATCACCACCGACTGCGCCCCGTCGCTGACGACAGCCCAGAGGCAATCGCCGGCGGCAGCGTGGAAGCCGGTTTCGGGGTCGCTGATGCCGCAGGTGACGACGGCGCGCAGGCCGGACTGGCCGTTCACCTCGAACGTCTCGACCGCGACGGGCTCGAACCGGCCGTATGTGGTCATCAGCTGTCCCTCGGCGTTGCGCTCAAAACCGGCCTCCGCCGCCGCGACGGCCCCCAGCGGGCCGGCGAAGACCTGCACCGTCAGAAGGTCGCGCATGAATTCCTCTGCGGCCGGATCGAACAGCACGATGCAGCGCGGCATGGCCTCGTCACACGGTCGGGTCCCAAGACCGGCGGCATGGTCAAAGGCGACGCCGAATGCCGCGGATGTCTGCAGCCCGGTCCGGGCCGCCTGCGGCGGTTCAGGCGCGGCGACCGCGGCGGGCTCCTGGCATCCGGCGATCCCCATTGCGGTCAGAACCGCGACAAAGCCCAAACCGTTCATCACCCGCCTCCCGCCTGTTGCTGCCAAGCCTGTCCCCGGTGAGGCAGGCGATCAAGGCCTCAGTAGGCGAAGTCCCGGTACATCCGGCTGACATCGCCCTGCCACTCGCCGTGATACAGCTCCAGCAGCCGGTCGGCGGGGGTGTTGCCGCTGTCGGCGATGTCTTCCAGCTCTGACAGATAGCCGCGCTCGTCGACCATGCCGCCGCTGAAGCGGGCGCGGCTCTTCAGCCCCTGTTTGGCGATGGCCACCATGTCGACGGCGATGTCGCGCACCGACCGGCCCGCGACCTCGGCCTTGAGGCCCAGCCGGGTGACGTCGCGGCGCAGGCGTTCGTGGTCGGCGATGTCCCAGTGTTTGACCAGGTCCCACGCCGCCGCCAGGGCACTCCCGTCATACAGGATGCCGGCCCACAGGGCCTGGAGGGCGCAGATCCGACTCCACGGCCCGCCGTCGGCACCGCGCATCTCGAGATAGGACTTCAGACGCACCTCGGGGAAGAGCGTCGTCAGATGGTCGTTCCAGTCCTTCAGCGTGGCGCGTTCGCCGGGCAGGGCGGGCAGGCCGTCGGTCATGAAGCCGCGGAACGACTGACCCGACAGGTCGACATAGGTTTCGCCGCGCTTGGCGAAATACATCGGCACATCCAGCGCATAGTCGGCGTAGCGCTCGAAGCCGAAGCCGTCGCGGAAGACGAAATCGAGCATGCCGGTGCGGTCGGGGTCGGTGTCGGTCCAGACATTGGCCCGCGCCGACAGGAAGCCGCTGGGCTGGCCCTCGATGAAGGGCGAACAGGCGAACAGGGCGGTGGCGATCGGCTGCAAGGCCAGGGAGGTGCGGAATTTGGCCACCATGTCGGCCTCGGAGTCGAAGTCGAGGTTCGACTGGATGGTGCAGGTGCGCAGCATCATGTCGAGACCCAGCCCGCCCTTCTTCGGCATGTAGGCGCGCATGATGGCATAGCGGCCCTTGGGCATGACGGGCACGTCCTCGCGCCGCCACATCGGGTCGAAACCGGCCCCGATGAAGCCGAGGTTGATCTGGTCGGCGACCTGTTTGACCTCCATCAGATGGCGGCCGGTCTCGTCGCAGATTTCGTGCACATCCTTCAGGGGCGCGCCCGAGAGCTCGAACTGGCCGCCGGGCTCCAGACTGATGGAGGCGGTCATGCCGTCCGAGTTCTTGCGCTCGAGGGCGATGACGTAGCCCGCCTCCTCGACCGGGGACCAGCCGAAGCGCTGCAGGCCGGTCAGCATGGCCAGGATGCCGCCTTCGCCCTCATAGGCCGGGCGGCGCAGGGTGGTTCGGTCGAAGCCGAATTTCTCGTGCTCGGCACCGATGCGCCATTGCGCCTTTGGCTTGGCCCCCTTCGACATGGCGCCGATGAGGTCGTCCCGGGAAAGCGGTTCAGCGTCGGCCATGTGGATCTTTCAGCCCCAGAAGCCCGAAGGCTGTCGTGGCGGCTAGATGGGGCGAAACGGCGCGATGCTCAAGAGTTGTCGCGATGGACCGTGCTGTGTTTCCGCCGGAACGTCAGCGGTGTCATCACGCTGACGAAGAAGGCGATCGACCAGCCGAGCAGAATCGCCCCCGCCACGCCCTCCATGGCCCCCAGCAATCGCCACTTCGGTGCCATCAGTTCGTCGCTGTAGCCGATGGAGCCATAGCTGATGCTGGAGAAATAGACGGCCTCGCGCAGGTCCGGCACCGCGCCGATCAGCCGGTACACGGCGGCGTACATCCAGATCTCCACGCCATGGATGACGAACAGGCCCAGAACCACGGCGATGGTCAGCAGGGCGTGTCGCCACAGCGGTCCCTCGACATAGGACCGGCCCGCCCGGATTTCGTAGATTTCCAGGGCCCGCCCGAGGCTGAGCAGGCCGAAGCCGTGCAGGCTGACGGCGATCAGGGCCAGGATCGTGGACAGGGCGAGTTCGTTTAACATGCCGCATCCTGCGCCCAAGCCGTCGGTACGGCTAGCGGTCCCAGTCGCCCACAGCCGCCTGCCACAGTGTCAGGGCGGCGATGGCGGCGGTGTCGGCGCGCAGGATTCTCGGCCCCAGCGAGACGGCGGTGGTGAAGGCGAAGGTCTGCAGGCGGTCCCGCTCCTCGGGCGAGAAACCGCCCTCCGGACCGATCAGCACGGCCCAGGGACCTTCGCCCGCCGCGTGCAGGGCGGGGCCGGCCGTCGCACCCCCCGTCTCATCGCAGAACATCAGCCGCCGCTGCACGTCCCAGCCGTCCAGCAGGTCCGTCAGCTTCACCGGCTCGTCGATCATCGGCAGATCCACCCGCCCGGTCTGTTCGGCGGCCTCGATAGCGATGGCGTCCAGCCGGTCCATACGCACATGCGAGGTCTGGGTGCGGTGGGTGACCACCAGCCGGATGCGCCGCACGCCCAGTTCGACCGCCTTCTCGACCGCGAACTCCAGGGCGCTCTTCTTGACCACGCTGATCAGCAGTTCGACATCGGGGCCGCTGGATTGGGGCCGCACCCGTTCATCCGCGCGCAGAACGACACCCTTCTTCAGGACCTCGGTCAGGGTGCAGCGCCACTCACCATCGCGACCGTTGAAGACCAGCAGGTCGTCGCCGATCTTCAACCGCATGACCTGGGTCAGATAGCGCGACTGGTCGAGCGACGGAGCCAGGGCGGCGCCGGGGGACAGGGGCGTGGGGACGTGGAGGCGGATCATGGCCCTGACATAGCCCGCACCCTCCATGCCGTCATCCTCGGGCTTGACCCGAGGATCAGACTATCCGGTGCCGGGTTGTGGTGGAGAGATCCGGCCACCGATGCGCACACATCAATACCGACCGTTCCCACATCTGACCCTAGGGTCGAGCCCGGGGGTGACGGACGGCGGGATGGTTACAAGGTCCGCGCGATCAGCAGCTTCATGATCTCGTTGGTGCCGCCGTAGATGCGCTGCACCCGCGCATCCTTGTACAGTTGGGCGATCGGGTACTCGTTCATATAGCCGTAGCCGCCGTGCAGCTGCAGCATCTCGTCGATGACCTCGCCCTGGATGTCGGTGACCCAGTATTTGGCCATGGAGGCCGTGACGGCGTCGAGCTCGCCCTTGAGCAGCAGGCCCATACAGTGGTCGACGAAGACCTTGGCCACCGTCAGCTTGGTCTTGACCTCGGCCAGTTTGAACTGGGTGTTCTGGAAGTCGATGACCCGTTTCCCGAACGCCTTGCGCTCCTTGACGTAGGCGAGGGTCTCCTGAAGCCCGCGCTCGGCCGCGGCCACCCCCTGGACGGCGATGTTGAGCCGTTCCTGGGGCAGTTGCTGCATCAGCTGGATGAAGCCCTGGCCCTCGCCGCCGCCGATGATGTTCTCGCCGGGGACCTTCACATCGTTGAAGAACAGCTCGGAGGTGTCATTCCCCTCCATGCCGATCTTGTGCAGGTTCCGGCCGCGCTCGAAGCCCTCGGCGCCGTCGGTTTCGACG
The DNA here is from genome assembly GCA_965284375.1 of Caulobacteraceae bacterium. Lineage (GTDB taxonomy): Bacteria > Pseudomonadota > Alphaproteobacteria > Caulobacterales > Caulobacteraceae > Brevundimonas. Next base: position 2,187,655 of record OZ260074.1, on the reverse strand, counting down.
ATGATCAGGCTGGTGCCCTTGGCCCCTTCGGCCGGATCGGTCTTGGCCACGACGATGATGAAATTGGCCAGCTGGCCGTTGGTGATGAAGGTCTTGGACCCTTTCACCACATACTGGTTGCCCTGTTTGACGGCGGTGGTCTTGATCCCCTGCAGGTCGCTGCCCGCGCCCGGCTCGGTCATGGCGATGGCGCCGACCAGTTCGCCCGACTGCAGCCGCGGCAGCCAGCGCGCCTTCTGCTCGGCGGTGCCGTAGTGCCAGATGTAGGGCATGACGATCGCATTGTGCAGCGAGATGCCGAAATGGTCCGCGCCCTTCCAGCCCAGCTGGCGCATCAGCACGACTTCATGGCGATAGTCGCCGCCCATGCCGCCGTCTTCCTCGGGCATGGACAGGCCCAGCAGGCCCGCGTCGCCGGCGTCGTTCCAGAGCTTGCGCGGCACCGATGAATTGGCCAGCCACGACTGCACCGCCTCGGGGGCCGCATGTTCGTCGATCCATTTGCCGACGCTGTCGGAGAAGAGGGTGATCTCCTCTTCCTGCATGAAGGCGGGTTCGGGGACGTTGAGGACGTTCATGGGCTTCGCTCAGCTTTTCCCTCCCTCTCCGAGGGAGGGTGGCCACGCCGAAGGCGGGGCCGGGTGGGAGGGGCCGGGTGAGACAGGCGCGGCGTCGCCGAGCCCTCCCCACCCCGTCGGCTTCGCCGACGACCCTCCCCCGGAGGGGGAGGGGGAAGTCAGTCCGTCGTCAGAACGCCTCGGCCGGCATCTGCATCAGCACCTCGGCACCCGTCTTCATCTTGATCAGATGGGCACCCGTATCCGGCAGGATGCGTTCGACGAAATAGCGGCCGGTCATCAGCTTGTTGGCGTAGAAGGGGTCGGTTGACCCCGCGTCGACCTTGGCCTGGGCCGCCTTGGCCATCTGGGCCCACATATAGGCCAGGGCCGTCAGGCCGAAGATGTGCAGATAGTCGGTCGAGGCCGCCCCGGCATTGTCCGGGTTCTGCATGCCGTTCTGCATCAGCCACATGGTGGCCTCCTGCAGCTTCTTCTTGGCGTCGGTCAGGCCGTCGACATAGGGCTTGATCGGGGTCTCGCCGCCGTTCTCGGCCACGAAGGCGTCGATGTCGGCGAACCAGCTCATGATCGCCCTGCCGCCGTTGGCCGGCAACTTTCGGCCTACAAGGTCGAGCGCCTGGATGCCGTTGGCGCCCTCATAGATCATGGTGATCCGGGCATCGCGCAGATACTGCGATGCCGCGAAATGCTCCGTATACCCCGAACCACCGTGCACCTGCATCGCCAGCGAGGCGACGTGGAAGCCCTTGTCGGTCAGATAGGCTTTCAGCACCGGGGTGATCAGACCCATGTAGTCATGGGCCTTCTGCGCCTCGGCGGCATCGTCCGAATGCTGAAGATCGGCCTGGAGCGCGGTCCACAGGGTGAAGGCCTGGCCGCCCTCGACGAAGGCCTTGGCCTCCAGCAGCATGCGGCGCACGTCCGGGTGGACCATGATGGAGTCGGCCGGCAGTTCGGGGCTCTTCGGTCCGGTCAGGCTGCGACCCTGCAGGCGATCATGGGCGAATTCCACGGCGGCCTGATAGGCGGCGGTGCCGATCGACAGGCCCTGCAGGCCGGTGCCGAGACGGGCCTCGTTCATCATCACGAACATGGCGGCCATGCCCTTGTTCTCGGTCCCGACCAGCCAGCCCTTCGCATCCTCATAGGCCATGACGCAGGTGGCGTTGCCGTGGATGCCCATCTTGTGCTCGAGGCCGGCACAGGCGGCGCCGACGTTGCGCTCGCCCAGGCTGCCGTCCTCGTTGACGAAGACCTTGGGCACGACGAACAGGCTGATGCCCTTGATCCCCTCCGGCGCGCCCTCGATGCGGGCCAGCACCAGATGGATGATGTTGTCGGTGAAGTCGTGCTCGCCCGACGAAATCCAGATCTTCTGGCCGGTGATGTTGTAGCTGCCGTCGCCGTTCGGGACCGCCTTGGTGCGGATCAGGCCCAGGTCCGTGCCGCACTGCGGCTCGGTCAGGTTCATGGTGCCGCCCCATTCGCCCGAGGCCATCTTGGGCAGATACATGGCCTTCTGCTCGGCCGAGCCGTTGGCGTTCAGGCCCCAGTAGGCCCCGGCCGTCAGGCCCGGATACATCGAGAAGGCGGCGCTGGCGGCGGCGGTCATCTGGCCGAAGGCCATGGCCACGACCGACGGCATGCCCTGGCCGCCGTGCTCGGGCAGGGCCGAGAGGGCGGGCCAGCCGGCGGCGACCATGGCCTGGTAGGCTTCCTTCCAGCCGGTCGGGCCGGTGACCTTGCCGTCCACCCATTTGCAGCCTTCCTGATCGCCGATGCGGTTCAGGGGAGCGATGACTTCCTCGGCGAATTTGGCGCCTTCCTCGAGGATCTGGGCGACCAGATCGGACGAGACGTCGGCGAAACCGGGCTGGTTCGAATAGCGGTCGATTTCCAGCACCTCGTCCAGAATGAACGTCAGGTCGCGGACAGGCGCCTTGTAGGCCATGATCAGGCTCTCGCTTTGAAGGGCTGGTGGTGGGGATCGGGGTTCAGCCGGGCCTTGAGCAGGCTGGCATATTCTTCGGCACCGGGCAGCAGGTCGGGCCGGTGCTCGCCGAGCTTGCGCTCCATGACGGCGCAGGCTTCCTCGGCGGTCTCGATGGCGGCGTCGAGGTCTTCGCGCTGTTGTTTCAGCGCCGCGATCTGGGCGCGGTGGCGGCGCAGGGCGACGGCCATCTGATGGGCGTTGTGATCGTCGTGGTCGTAGAGATCCAGCATCTCCTGGATTTCCAGCAAGCTGAACCCGATGCGCCGGCCGCGCAGGATCAGCTTCAGCCGGGCACGGTCACGGGCGTCATAGACGCGTGTCTGACCCTTGCGGGCGGGGGTCAGCAGCCCCTTGTCCTCATAGAAGCGCAGGGCCCGCGCCGTCGCGCCGAACTCGCGGCACAACTGGCGGATCGAATAGGTGCGATGATCGTCGGCGGTCGCCATACCGGTATCCTTGCCCGAACTTGACGCGCACGTAAAGGGAAGGTTTGGTCGCACCATGGCCCGCAAACACGTCAACCTCGGCTCGGCTCCGGACAAACGCGATCTGCCGCAAAAGACCTGCGTCGTCTGCGGCCGGCCGTTCTCATGGCGCCGAAAATGGGCGCGCGACTGGGAGAGCGTGAAAGTCTGCTCGGACCGCTGCCGGGCCGCCGGACCGAAGGCCTAACGGACCTCGCGGGCCCGGAACCAGAGTACGGGCACGGTCATGGCGATCAGGATCAGATTGGTGATCGCCGGCCCGGCGTCCATGCCGACGGCATGGAGACCCAGCATCACCGTCTCCAGCGCCAGCAGACCGCTCGTCGCCATGACCAGCAGCGGGCGTCCGTGTTTCCAGGACACGAGCGGGGCCAGAACCAGCAGGGCGAGAATGATCTCGGCCAGGCCGAGGCCGCGCACCAGATTTGGCGCGACCAGCTCAGGCCAGCGCATCAGATGGACCAGATTGTCCATCGGCTCGCTGAGCTTGGCGTAGCCCGCGGCGACGAAGAACATCGCGATCCAGCCCTGGAGCGTCCAGAGCGTCAGGTTGCGGTAGCTGGCGTTCAGTCGTGAACGGGCGGGTGTGAGGGTCTGGATCGTCATTTTTCTGACGCCGGGGAGGGCGCTCTTTCGATTGGCAACAGTGGCGATGTCGGATCGCATGAGCCGTTCCGCAAGAGAGCGAAGCGTGACCGTAACCATCCGTGACCGCCTTCTGCGAGAGCTACGGGGCCAGAGCGTGGCCGTATGCATAAACCTCTGTAATGCGAGCGTGGTTGAGGCGGCGTTAAGGTCGGGCCGGAAAACGACCGTCGATATGGCGGAGCGCATGCGACAGCCGCATGGGCGGCGCTTGCCCGCCGTCAGCGTTCGTTAATCGCCCAGGCCTCGCCGCTGTCGCGCAGGCGGCCCAGCTTGGCTTCGAGCGGCCCCCAGTCATCGTCGGCCTCGATAGTCGCCCAGATCGCCTCGACCTCGTCGATCAGCATCTCTTCGGGCTCGGGCCGGGCGAACATCGGATGTTCCAGCCGCTCCGGCCGGTCGGGTGCGTGCTCGAACAGGGCGAAGCGGAAGGCGTCGAACGTCTCGCCCTGCCAGAGTTTGCCGCGCGGTCCGCCGAGGGCGCGGGCGGACGACGCAAAGCCGCAGAACCAGTCGAAGAACAGCGGCTCCCAGCGCAGGGCTTCGCCGCCCTCGCGCAGCAGTGCCAGGGTCGCGTCCAGCAGGCGCTGGTCCGCCGCCTCGCCGACACTGAGCACCCCCAGCCGGGCGAGGAAGGCGGCGCGCACCTCGCGGATGTAGGCGGGCCCGAACCCGTTCAGCGCCTCGGTCAGGGGCTCTGCGTCGGCGACCAGCTTCAGGGCCCCGCCCAGCTGGGTCAGGGCCCAGAACACGGCCTCCGGCTGACGCGCGAAGGCATAGAGGCCGGAATGGTCGAAATAGGCGGCGGTGAACCCGGGCTCATAGGCCGGCAGGAAGCGCCACGGGCCATAGTCGAAGCTCTCGCCCGTGACATTCAGGTTGTCGGTGTTCAGCACCCCGTGGACAAAGCCGGCGGCGATCCAGCGCGCGGTCAGCCGGGCAGAGGCCTCGACCACTGCCCGCAGGAAGCCCGGGACATCTCCCGCAGGGACGTCCGGGTGATAGAGGCTGCGGGCATGTTCGATCAGCGCTTCGACCATGTCCGTGCGCCCCAAGTAGGCGGCGCGCTGGAACGTCCCGAAGCGGATGTGGCTGTGCGACAGCCGCACCAGGACCGCGGACCGCGTCGGTGACGGCTCGTCGCCGCGTTGCAGGGCCTCGCCGGTCTCGATCAGGCTCAGGGCGCGGCTCGTGGGCACGCCCAGCGCCTCCAGCATTTCCGCCGCCAGGATTTCCCGAACGCCGCCCTTCAGAGTCAGCCGTCCGTCCCCGGCCCGCGACCATGGAGTCTGGCCCGATCCCTTTGTCCCCAGATCGAGCAGCCGGCCCCGATCGTCGCGCATCTGTGCTGCCAGAAAGCCGCGCCCGTCGCCCAGATCGGGGTTGTAGGTGCGGAATTGGTGGCCGTGATAGCGCATGGCGATCGGCCCCGGCTGCCCGGGCAGGGGCTCGAACCGGCCGAAATGAGCGGTCCATTCTGCGTCGGTGAGGGTCTCGAGCCCGACGGTCGCCGCCGCCCGGTCATTGCGGCGGCGCAGGAAGGTCGCGGGAAAGTCCGCCGGCCGTGCGGGATCGCCGTATTCATCACCCAGATCGGCGAAGCGGGGCTCAGGCTGGTAGGCGGCGGATATCGGCATCCGCCGCAGATGCCGTTTCGAATCTTGCGGCGCAATAGTTGAACCGGGCGCACCAACCTCTATTGTCGTCGGCAGAGATCAGGCTGCCTCGCGCAGCCAGGCCGGCGCTCCTTTCACGGGGCCGAATCCGGTCCGGCGTCCGTCGATAACCTGACGCCACGACAGACCTTTCCGATCCGGAGGCGACCGTGGCCCGTAATCTGACTCTCGACTTCCTCAAGACCGAGGCCGGCTCCGGCACCGTGCTGGGCCTTGCGGCCCTGTCGGCCCTCGTTGTCGCCAACTCGCCCTGGTCTGCGGCCTATTTCGGCTGGCTGAAGAGCGAACATGTCCTGCAGGTCGGCCCGTTGGTCCTTGAGCTGTCCATTTCCGAATGGATCAAGGAAGGGCTGATGGCGATCTTCTTCCTCGTGGTGGGGCTGGAGATCAAATACGAGATCCTGCGCGGCGAGCTCAGCGATCCGCGCAAGCTGGCCACGCCGGTGCTGGCCGCGGCCGGCGGCATGCTGGCGCCCGCGCTCGTCTATCTGGCCTTCTCCGGCGTCATGGGCGGGCCACACGGCGGCTGGCCGATCCCGCTCGCCACGGACATCGCCTTTGCCCTGGCCGTCTTTGCAATGGTGGCGCGGAACCTGCCGTCGTCGTTGCGGGTCTTCCTGCTGACCCTCGCCATTGTCGACGACCTGGGCGCCATCGCCCTGATCGCCGTGCTCTTTTCCAGTGGCGTCAGTCTGCTGCCGCTCGCAGGGGTCATCGCCCTTCTCGTCATCGGCTTCTTCGTGGCGCGGACGCGCAAGATACCGGCCCCCTTCTGGGTGCTGGGGTTCGGCGTGGTCTGGTATCTGACCGTGCGGGCGGGACTGTCGACCTCGCTCACCGCGGTCGCCTTCGCCGCCATCGTGCCCGTCGTCGATCGCAACTGCGACGGCCAGAGCCCGTTGCAGGAGGCCATGCATGATCTGCATCCCTATGTGGCGTATCTGGTCCTGCCGCTGTTCGCCTTCGCCAAGGCCGGAGTCAGCTTCGCCGGCCTGTCGCTCGACCAGATGCTGGCCCCGCTGGTCCTCGGCATCGCCTTTGGCCTGTTCGTCGGCAAGCAGGTGGGGGTGCTGGGTGCCGCCTGGCTGGCGTCGGCGTTGAAGATCGGCCGCAAGCCGACCGGTGCGACCTGGCTGGAAGTCTATGGCGTCAGCCTGCTGTGCGGTGTCGGCTTCACCATGAGCCTGTTCATCGGTGCCCTGGCCTTCCCCGGCGCGATCGATTCGCCGGAACAGGTCGAGGTCAAGCTGGGCGTCCTGCTGGGCTCGCTCATTTCGGGTATTACCGGTGCCGCGGTTCTGGCGGCGGCGGCCCGGCGGCGCAAGAATATGGCCCTCGACGGTGCCGATACCGTCGCCGGCTAGGCGAATATTGACGCAGCGTCATCGGTTTTTGTCGCTTTTGCGTCACACTGGAGCTTTCGCCATGGCCGAAAGGGGGCCGGTAACGGCCCTTTGCCTTGTCGCTGAGTCCGGCTTGGACTACCCCGAGTGCTGGATTTCCGCGCTCCGTCAAGAAGAGCTCGGGCCAGGGATCAGGAAACGCCGCGGTCGCCGTCATTGACGGGGCTCCGGCCCATGTCGGGGAGCGACCATGCGCCTAACCAACCTTCTTCGTACCACCGTGTCCGCCGCTGTCGTCGGTGCCTGCGCCTTCGGCTTCGCCGGGGTCGCCTCGGCCCAGTCGGCACCGCAGGACGCGCCGACCACCATCGATGACATCATCGTCACCGCCCAGAAGCGCGAGCAGAACCTGCAGGACGTGCCGATCGTGGTCACCAGCCTGTCGCAGGAAACGCTGCAGAACGCCGGTGTCCGTGACATCAAGGACCTGCAGATCCTGACCCCCGGCCTGACGGTCACCTCGACCTCGACGGAAGCCTCGACCACCGCCCGTATCCGCGGCGTCGGCACGGTCGGTGACAACCCCGGCCTGGAAAGCTCGGTCGGCGTGGTCATCGACGGCGTCTATCGTTCGCGTAACTCGGTCGGCTTCGGCGATCTGGGCGAGCTGTCGCGCATTGAAGTTCTGAAGGGTCCGCAAGGCACGCTGTTCGGCAAGAACACCTCGGCCGGCGTCATCAACATCATCACCGAAGCCCCGGCCTTCACGCCCGGCTTCAACGCCCAGGTCGACTTCGGCAACTACGGCCGCATGGGTGCCTCGGGTTCGGTCACCGGCCCGATCAGCGACACCCTGGCCTTCCGCCTGTACGCAGGCCGCAGCGTCCGCGACGGCTTCATGAACATCGATCGGGGTGACGGCCAGCGCGCTGAAGCAACCGACAACAACTCCGACTACGGCACCGTTCGTGGCCAGCTGCTGTGGCTGCCGAACGACAACAGCTCGGTGCGTCTGATCGCCGACTACAGCACCCGCGACGAGTTCTGCTGCGTGGGCGTGAACATCCGTACCGCCAACACCTATCCCTTCGTCGACGGCCTCTCGGTCGGCACGGGCCAGCGTCCGCCGGCCGCGGGTAACGGCGTCCTGCCGTTCTCGCGCAACGCCTTCGCCAACCGTTCCACCGCCCAGGAAATCGAAGACAAGGGCGTCTCGATCGAAGCCAACTTCGACATGCCGTCCATGTTCGGCGGGGCAACCCTGACGTCGATCACCTCGGCGCGTCGCTGGACGACCTCGAACGGCCAGGACGCTGATTTCAGCGGTGCCGACTTCGCCTACCGCGTCCAGGACGGTGACTTCAGCGTCGCCATCGACAACCTGACCCAGGAATTCCGTCTGGCCGGCAAGACCGACCGGCTGGACTGGCTGGTCGGTGTGTTCGCGACCAAGGAAGACATCGAACGTCGCGACAGCTTCTATCTCGGCGATGACTACACCCCGCTGCTCTCGTTCCTGCTGTCGGCCGCCCTCAACCCGACGACCGGCCTGCCGATCGGTCCGGGCACGATCGGCTGCTACACGCGTGTGGCGCAGACGTCGGCCGGCTTCGGGGCCTGCCTCACCACCGGTGGTGCGTCGAGCGGCGGTGGCATCGGCTTCACGGTCGGTCAGACCTACGAAGATGTCTACAACCAGGAATCCACCTCGTACGCGATCTTCACGAACAACACCTTCAAGGTGACCGAGGCCTTCGATATCACCCTCGGCCTGCGCTACACGATGGACGACAAGAGCCTTGAGGGCCGCCAGCGCAACACCAACAGCAGCGGCAACACCTGCAACGCCGCCCTGGCCAACGCGGCCGCCATCAGTGGCGTGCTGGGGGCCTCGACGTCCAGCATTCTCGGCCGTTTCTGCCTGCCGTGGACCAACTCGGCCTACAACAGCCGCAACATCTCGGAATCGTTCGACGACGGCGAACTGACCGGAACGGTGAAGGCGGCCTACCGCATCAGCCCGGAAGTGATGTTCTACGGGTCGGCGGCGCGCGGCTACAAGAGCTTCGGCTACAACCTCGACCGCGTGCAGAACGGGATCACGCCGAACGCCTCGACCCTGTTCCCTTCGGAAGTCGTGGACAGCTATGAAGCCGGCGTGAAGATGACGCTGCTGAACCGCACCCTGCTGCTGAACGCCACCTATTTCGACCAGACGTTCGACAACTTCCAGCTCAACACCTTCCTCGGCACCGCCTTCGTGGTGGAATCGATCCCCGAACTGACCTCGCGCGGCGTCGACGCCGACATGGTCTGGTTCACGCCGATCGAGGGCCTGAGCTTCCAGGGCGGCGTCACCTACACCGACGCCCAGTACGGCAACTTCACCGCTGCCAATCTGGTGACGCCGGGCAACTTCCCGCAGCTGTCGCTGCTGCCGGGTGCCCGCGCCTCGTTCGCACCTGAGTGGTCGGGCAGCCTGGCGATGAACTTCCAGCGCAACCTGGGCAATGGCCTGCGTGGCGGGTTCAGCCTCGCCGGCAAATACATGTCGGACTACAACACCGGTTCGGACCTGCTGCCCTACAAGCAACAGGATGCCTTCACCACGCTCAACGCGCGCATCACCCTCGGCACCGAGGACGAGCGTTGGACGGGCGAGTTCTGGGTCCAGAACCTGACCGACGAAGAGTACGTCCAGGTCGCCTACAATGCCTTCCTGCAAGGCAGCGCCTTCCAGTCGACCGTTCAGGCCGGCGGAAGCAACCCGGGCACCTACTACGACTCGGCGAAGGACACCCAGACCTACAACGCCTTCCTCGGCGCACCGCGCACCTACGGTGCGACCCTGCGCTTCAAATACTAGACCGTACGCCGCAAGGCAGACGGATCAGCCGGCCGGGGGCAACCCCGGCCGGTTTTGTTTTGTCCGGACCACGGCGGCGCCGGGGCGATGTTCAATCGACATTCAGCAGAGCCGCTGGTCGTCCATCAAACACCGTGCCTCCGGGGCCGCAGAGCGGAACCTGGACTCCAGGGGACCGGACTCGATACGGGATCGCGGGGCGGGTGGCGGCGTCCGGGCTCCAGGAGTCCGGGTTCCTGTCGCGGCTATGCCGGTCCCGGCCCCGGAATGATGCGGGAGGGCGTCGTGGTACCGACGTCTGAATGTCGATTGAACCGGGTCACGTTCGTTCGCGCCAGGTCTGGTCTGGACCGTTACCCCGGCGCATGGCGGGCCCGGCCAGACGTCGTGAGCCAGACGTCCTGAGCCAGACGTCCTGAGCCGATCACCCGGATCTCGCGTGACGCATGATGGCGGTCCACCGCAGGCGGCCTGACGCGCAGGGTGTGCCCCTGAACCGATCGGCACCCTGCGGGTAGCCGCCGGCTATTCCGCGGGCTGCTCTTCGACCGGGTGCTGGTGATGGAAGCGCCGGGCCATGAACCGCTCCAGCCGGGTCTTGAGGCCGTCGATCAGGCTGAACACCACCGGCACGAACAGCAGGCTGAGGCCGGTTGAGGTGATCAGGCCACCGATCACCGCAATGGCCATCGGCGACCGGAAAGCCGTGCCCTCGCCGATGGCGGCCGCGATCGGCAGCATGCCCAGACCCATGGCCATGGTGGTCATGATGATCGGCCGCGCCCGCTTGTGCGCAGAGTCCATCAGGGCCTCGCGACGCGCCATGCCGTCTCTCATGGCGATGATGGCGTAATCGACCAGCAGGATGGAGTTCTTGGCCGCAATACCGGTCAGCATGATCATGCCGATCAGCGCCGGCATGGACATGGACTTGCCGGTGAGCCAGAGCGCCAGGAAGGCCCCCCCGAACGACATCGGCAGCGCCGCCAGAATGGTGATCGGGTGCAGGAAGCTGCCGAACAGCAGCACCAGCACCACATACATCAGCACGATACCGGTCAGGATCGCGAAGCCGAAGCCGACTCCGAGCTCCTGGAAGCTTTCCGCGTCGCCGGACGGCTGCTGAGAAACCCCGTCCGGCAGGGTCCGCATGCTCGGCAGCTGATTGATCTCCGTCGTCATCTCGCCAAGGGTTCTGCCGGCCAGCTCGGCGGTGATATTGGCCACCCGACGCCGGTCCAGCCGGTCGATCTGGTTGGGGCCGGCCCCGAAGGTGACGTCGGCGACGGAAGACAGCGGCACGACGCCGCCCGAACTGGTCGGCACCTTCAGGCTCTCGATGACGCCCAGATCGCTGCGGTAGGCCTCGTCCAGCATGACCCGGATCGGCACCTGACGGTCGCCGAGGTTGAATTTCGGCAGCAGCTGGTCTGCGTCACCCAGGGTGGCGACGCGGGCGACCTGGCTGATGGTCTGGGCCGATACGCCCTGAAGGGCCGCGATATCGGCCTTGGGCGTGATCAGGATTTCCGGACGCACCAGGGCCGAGGACGACACCACATTGGCCAGACCCGGCAGTTCACGCATCTCACGTTCGACCCGTGCCGCCACCTGTTCCAGGGTGGCGGGATTGTCGCCGACGAGGGCGACGCTGATCAGGCCGGAACCACCGCCGGCAACACCGAACTGGATCCGGGCCCCCGGCACGCTCTTCAGCTCCTGGCCGATTTCGCGCTCGAACTCCTGCTGGGTCAGCTTGCGGTCCCAACGGCTGACCAGGTTGACGGTCATATTGGCCTTGCGAACCTCGCCGGCGCTGCCGCCACCGCCGGGCCCGAAGCTGACCGTCGCAGAGCCGACCGACGAGAACACCGACGCGACCTCAGGCCGGGCGTCCAGCAGGGCTGTGATGCGGCCGACCGTCTGGTCGGTCTCCTGCAAGGTGGTCCCGGGCGGCAGCTGGACGGTGATGTTTGAACGTCCGACGTCTTCCACCGGAATAAACTCGCCCGGCAGCTTGGTCACCAGGAAGCCCGAGAAGGCGAAGAACAGAGCGCCCATACCGATGACCCACAGCCGGTGATCCAGCAGGCGGAACACGATCTTGCGCCGCACCCAGCTGCCGCGACGCGCGGCATGGTCCTCGTGGAGCGCCGGAGACGCCGAATTGCCGAGGCACCACGCCAGCCACCCCAGGAACGGGGTCATCCAGAACGGATCCTTGTGCTCCTTGCCCTGGTCGCGCTTCAGCATATAGGCGCACATCAGAGGGGTCAGTGTCCGTGCCACCAGCAGTGAGAACAGAACGCTGACGCAGGTGGCGATGGCGAAGGATTTGAAGAACTGGCCCACCACGCCCGGCATGAAGCCGGTCGGCGCAAACACCGCGACGAGGGTGGCCGTGGTGGCCAGCACCGCCAGGCCGATCTCGTCGGCGGCCTCGATCGAGGCCGGATAGGGGGCCTTGCCCTGGCGGATATGCCGAACGATGTTCTCGATCTCGACGATCGCATCATCGACCAGGATGCCGACCGTCAGCGACAGCGCCAGCAGGGTGACGATGTTGAGCGACTGGTTGGTGAGGTCCATCACCCAGAAGGTCGGGATCAGCGACAGGGGCATGGCAACGGCCGTGATCAGGGTGGCCCGCCAGTCCCGCAGGAACAGAAACACCACGAAGATGGCCAGCAAGGCCCCGAGCAGCAGCGCCTCCACCGAGGCGTGGAAATTGTTGATGACGTCCGAGGTGCTGTCGGAAATCTTTTCGAAGGTGACGTCCGGGCGTTCCTTGTCGAGCGCCTCGATGGCCTTGATGGAATTCTTGTAGACGTCGACCTCGCTGGAGCCGATCGAGCGGATCACGCCGAAGCCGACGACTTCCTGGCCGTTGAAACGGGCCCGACCGCGGGCTTCGGACCATTCGTCGGTAATCTCGCCCAGATCATCGAGGCGGACGGTCCGGGACCCGACCGGGATAAGGGTCTCGCGCAACTGCTCGACGGTGCGGGCCGAACCGACGGTCCGGATCGCCTGTTCCTCGCCGCCGACTTCGCCGCGACCGCCCGGCAGATTGACGTTCGAGGCGCGCAACTGGTTGGACACCGCCGCGGCGGTGACGCCGGCGGCTTCCAGGCGGTCAGGGTCCAGCTTGATGCGGATCTCGCGATTGACCCCGCCGTCGCGGTTGATCTGGCTGACCCCCGATACGGACAGCAGGCGTTTTGACACCGTGTTGTCGACGAACCAGCTCAGCTCCTCGGGGCTCATGGCCGGAGCGCGCACGACGTAGTTGATGATCGACTGACCCGTGAACTCGACGCGCTGGATGATCGGTTCCTGCACGTCGGCCGGCAGGTTCTGGCGAATCCCGGAGATGGAGTTGCGGACGTCGTTGGTCGCCTTCTCGAGGTCGACGCCGAGTTCGAACTCGATCGTGGTCGTCGAGACGCTGTCGCTGACGGTGGAATTGATCTTCTTCACGCGCCCCAGGCTGGCGACGGAATCCTCGACCAGGCGCGTGACCTGGGTTTCCAGCTCGGTCGGTGCCGCGCCCGGCTGGATCACCGACACCACCACGACCGGCAGGGCGATGTCCGGAAAGTTGTTGGTCCGCAAGTTGAAATAGCTGATCAGCCCGGCCATCGTCAGGACGATGAACAGCAACACGATCGGGATCGGGTTCCGGATCGACCAGGACGAGATATTCTGAAAGCCCATGGTGCGGCCCCTAGTTTCGGGTCGCGGCGGGTTGGGCTGCCGGTTGGGCGGGGGCCGACGTGGCCGTCCCGACCGTGACCAGATCCCCCTCGCCGAGGAAGCCTGCGCCATTGATCACGACACGCTGCCCGGCCTGGATCGCGCCCGTGACGGCGATCAACTGGCCGGCACGCGCACCGGTGCCGACGGTGACAAAGCGCACCGCATCATTGCGCCCGATGACGTAGACGCCGGCCTTGCCTTCGCGGAAGACGATGGCCGCGGCCGGGACCACCAGAGCGGGGCTGGCCCCCACGTCGATCTCGGCGCGGGCAAAGTTTCCGGCCTTCAGCCCGCTGCCGGATGTCAGCGTCACACGCGCCACGCCCAGTCGCGTCTGGGCGTCGACCTCGGGCGTGACGATCCGGACGGTGCCGGTGCTGCGCCCGGATTGTTCGGCCGTGATCAGCGCCGTCTGACCCGCACGGATCAGCGGCAGGTCGGTTTCGGGGACCTGGGCGTCCAGCTCCAGCCGGCCGTCGCGAACAATGCGGAACAGCTCGGTTCCGGCCGTCACGATCTGACCGCGCGTGACGTTGCGGCTGATCACCTGACCCGACACAGGGGCCCGGACGGTCGCCTGTGACACCCGGGTTCTGGTCTCGGACAGCGAGGCCTGGGCGGCCGCGACGTTCGCTTGAGAGGACCGCTGATTGGCCAGGGCCGTGTCCAGCGACGCCTGGCTGAGGAAGCCGCGCCCCTTCAGTTCCTCGGCCCGCGCCAGCGCCGCCGTGTCTCGCGCGAGGTTGGCCCGGGCGGATTCCAGACCGGCCTCCTGCTGCCGCATCTGGGCCCGCAGCAGGGTGTCGTTCATCTGCACCAGCGCCTGGCCCTGACGGACGAAACGTCCCTCGTCCACATAGACCGCCGTGGCCACCATCCCGCCCGACTCGGCCCCGACCGGGACCTCTTCCCAGGCCGAGACCGTACCCGAGGCGGTCACCACGCGGGGCAGGGCCATCTGCACGATGGTCGCGGCCGTCACCGTCTGGCGCGACTTGGGAGCCGCCGAAGCGTCCTTCTTGTCGCCGCCGCCGCAGCCGGCCAGCGCCAGTGCGGTCACTACGGCCAGCACCATACCCAGAGCGGGTTTCGCAATCGCCACGTCGTTATCCCCTGTAGAGACCCGGGCGGGAGCCCACGGGCCGCGCCTGTCCGTAAGCGGGCAGGCAGGCAGTAGGCGGCTTCTTATCGCGTAAGCCATCCAGTCTCAAACGGGAGATCGGCTTGTTAACCGGAAGTAATGCCCGGGGCCCGTCGGGCGAGAGGGGTTCGCCTCTGCGGGAAAATTGCTTTAGAGGCGCGAGCCATGACGACCCCTCCCATCGACCGCATCCGCAACTTCAGTGTGGTGGCCCACATTGACCACGGCAAATCCACCCTGTCCGACCGCCTGATCCAGGTGACCGGCGGCCTGACCGCACGCGAAATGTCGGCGCAGGTTCTTGATAATATGGATATCGAGAAGGAGCGGGGGATCACCATCAAGGCGCAGACCGTGCGCCTGAACTACAAGGCCCGCGACGGGCTCGACTATGTCCTGAATCTGATGGACACGCCGGGGCACGTCGACTTCGCCTATGAGGTCTCGCGGTCATTGGCCGCATGCGAGGGATCGCTGCTGGTGGTCGATGCGTCGCAGGGGGTCGAGGCCCAGACCCTGGCCAATGTCTATCAGGCCATCGACAACAACCACGAGATCGTCCCCGTCCTCAACAAGATCGACCTGCCCGCCGCCGAGCCCGAGCGGGTGCGCCAGCAGATCGAGGACGTCATCGGCATCGACGCCTCCGACGCCGTGCTGTGCAGCGCCAAGTCCGGCATCGGCATCGAGGAGGTGCTCGAGGCCATCGTCACCCGACTGCCGGCCCCGAAGGGCGATCCGAACGCCCCGCTGAAGGCCCTGCTGGTCGACGCCTGGTACGACCCCTATCTGGGCGTCGTGGTGCTGGTCCGCGTCTTCGACGGCACGCTCAAGGCCGGCCAGCGCGTCAAGATGATGCAGCACGGCTCGACCCATCTGGTCGACCGCGTCGGCGTCTTCCTGCCCAAGAACACCCCGGTCGACCAGCTCGGCCCCGGCGAGATCGGCTTCTTCACCGCCCAGATCAAGGAGGTGGCCGACGCCGCCGTCGGCGACACCATCACCGACGAGAAGAAGCCCACCGCCGAAGCCCTGAAGGGCTTCAAGGACGTGCAGTCCGTGGTCTTCTGCGGCCTGTTCCCCGTCGACGCCGCCGATTTCGAGGACCTGCGCGCCGCCATCGGCCGCCTGCGCCTGAACGACGCCAGCTTCACCTTCGAGATGGAGTCCAGCGCCGCCCTCGGCTTCGGCTTCCGCTGCGGCTTCCTCGGCCTGCTGCACCTCGAGATCATCCAGGAACGGCTCAGCCGCGAGTTCAACCTCGACCTGATCGCGACCGCCCCG
The DNA here is from genome assembly GCA_965284375.1 of Caulobacteraceae bacterium. GTDB lineage: Bacteria > Pseudomonadota > Alphaproteobacteria > Caulobacterales > Caulobacteraceae > Brevundimonas. Next base: position 2,171,882 of record OZ260074.1, on the reverse strand, counting down.
TCGGTGGTCTATAAAATCGGCCTGCGCGACGGCACCGAGATCGAGCTGCACAATCCGGCCGACCTGCCCGACGTGATGCAGATCATGGAAATCAGCGAGCCGTGGATCAAGGCGACGATCCTGACCCCCGACGAATACCTCGGCGGCGTCATCAAGCTTTGCCAGGACCGCCGCGGCTCACAGGTCGAACTGTCCTACGTCGGCAGCCGCGCCCTGGTCATCTATGAGCTGCCGCTGAACGAGGTCGTGTTCGACTTCTACGACCGGCTGAAATCCATCTCCAAGGGCTATGCCAGCTTCGATTACGAGCTGACCGACTACAAGGTCGGCGACCTGGTCAAGATGAGCATCCTGGTCAATGCCGAGCCCGTCGACGCCCTGTCCATGCTGGTCCACCGCGGCCGGGCCGAGACGCGCGGCCGGGGCATGGTCGAGAAGATGAAGGAGCTGATCCCGCCTCATCTGTTCGTCATCCCGATCCAGGCGGCCATCGGCGGCAAGATCATCGCGCGCGAGACGGTCCGGGCGTTGCGCAAGGACGTGACGTCCAAATGCTACGGCGGCGACGCGACCCGCAAGAAGAAGCTGCTCGAGAAGCAGAAGGCCGGCAAGAAGCGGATGCGCCAGTTCGGCAAGGTCGAGATCCCGCAGGAAGCGTTCATCGCGGCGCTGAAGATGGATGATGATTGAGGGGGGGGCCGCCCACCCTTCCAATCGCCCCCTTAGATTACGCCGTTCAACCCCAGCGGCGAACCCGCTCTTGATTTCGCCTGCCGGAATCGAAATCGATTTCGAATGGCTAATGAAGAGCCCAGTCCATGGGAAGAAGCCGACTTGCCTCCCGCCTGTCTTGCGTGGGTGAAGGCGGTTGATCGGATCATGCTCGCGGAGTTCTGCATCGCCCTGTCTGAGGCGGGTGCGGATCAAGCTGACGTGCTGCGATACTGGCAGTTCGACGAGAGCCCGGCCGATTTCGTCGATTGGTTCGGCGAGAAGTGCGATCTGATCACAAGGGACCAGTGGGATCCATTCGGCATCGCGAGGCGCGCTATCCGATCCTAACCCTTGAAGCGAGTCTCGCGATGGAAGGCCAGAAAGGCCGGATGAGGCCTTTGGGTCGGGTCCGGCGGAAGGTTGATGAGACCGCTGGGGTTGATCAGTCGCTCGACCTCGTCGGGCAGATGGCCCTTGGCCTTCAGGATGCGCATGTCGTCGCTGATTGCCAGCAGGCCCCGGTCGAACAGCCAGTGGATGGTGCCGGATAGGGCCAAGCCATTTCGGATCGAGTCTGGCCCATTGTCTTCGACGGCCTGAATGTGGGCGGCCTGAACCTCGGGCCGTCCACCGCCGTTGATTAGGCGCAGGCCGGTCACCGCGCACCGGTTGTCATAGGCGGCGCGAACCGTTCTGCGGAAGGCGACATCTCGGAATGGGCGGGTGATCGTCAGCTCGATCATTCGCCGTTCGAAGGGCTCCAGCTCCTGTGAAAATCCGGGGAACGGTGCCGTTGCTGCGTCTGTCAGGACCGCGAAGTCGATGGGCGATTTGCTGAATCCCGCCGACAGGATGTCCTCAAATTCCTCCTCCGGCACTATGCGTACCGACCGGCCGAAGGCACCCTTGTTCGTGCCACCGTCGTCACGCTGGAGCATGCTTTCGCGATAGACCTCACCGTCGCGAAACTGCACCGCGCGCTCGAAGTCGAGATAGTCGCTGACCTGGCAGAAAAACAGATTTGGGTCGGCTGGATCCTGAGTGATCGATTGCGGCCGGGCGACCGCGAAATACACCTGACGACCGCCCCTGCTGCTGGCATCCGCGGAGCTGCGGCGCGGCTCGTAGTAGACAATCGTATCGCCCAGAGTCTGCTCGACCTGTCTCAGGTAGGTCCGCGGAAAATGGTAGCGGACCTCAGGGAGATCGTCATAGCTCGGACTGAGTTTGGTAGTGAAAACGCCCTTGGCCATGGGGAATGGTTGCGCAAACCGTGCTTCCCCACAACCGGTCCTTGCCTTCAAACTAGCGGCCGTGGGCGAGGCAGGGCTTCACTTTTGAACAGAACCGGAACATTCTGCGCCCATGTCTGCAGCGCCACCCATGAAATCCATTGAACTGTTCGCCGGTGCCGGGGGGCTGGGCATCGGCCTGCACCGGGCGGGCTTCCACCCGGTGAAGGTGGTCGAGCGGGACCCATATTGCTGCGACACCATCCGCGAGAACCAGAAGCGGACGGGCTCGATCGTGACCGACTGGCTGCTGGAGCAGGGCGACGTCCGCAGGGTCGATTTCCGCGAGTACGAGGGCCAGGTCGACCTGATCTCGGGCGGGCCGCCGTGCCAGCCGTTCTCGATGGGCGGCAAGCACAAGGCCTATGACGACGCGCGCGACATGTTCCCCCAGGCCATTCGCGCCGTGCGCGAAGCCAAGCCGCGGGCCTTTGTATTTGAGAATGTAAAGGGCCTGACCCGGGCCAGCTTCCAGAACTATTTCGAATACATCCAGCTGCAGATGCGCCACCCGGACGTCGTTGCCCGGCCCGACGAGGACTGGGCCGATCATCACGCGCGACTGGAACAGCATCACACGTCGGGTTCGCATGAAGGCCTGACCTACCATCTGGTCACCCGGCTGCTGAACGCGGCCAACCACGGCGTGCCGCAGCGGCGCGAGCGGGTGATCTTCGTGGGCTTCCGCTCGGATCTGGCCGAGGAGTGGCATTTCCCCAAGGAACTGCATTCGGCCGAGGCCCTGATCTGGGATCAGTATGGCGACGGCTCCTACTGGGACCGGCACCGGGTCGCGAAGAAGAACAGGCCAGAGAACGCGCGGCTGACCGCGCGGGCGGAACGTCTGGGCGAAAAGCCCGCCAGCCTGCCGTGGAAGACGGTGCGGGACGCGATCTCGGACCTGCCCGATCCAGAGGATGAGCCTGAGGCGTCGCGCGCGATCCAGAATCACCGCCTGCAGACCGGTGCCCGCAGCTACGCGGGTCACACCGGCAGCCCGCTGGACGAACCCGCCAAAACCCTGAAGGCCGGGGTGCACGGCGTGCCCGGCGGGGAGAACATGCTGCTGAAGCCGTCCGGCGCGGTGCGCTATTTCACCGTCCGTGAAAGCGCGCGCTTGCAGACCTTCCCCGATGACTATGTATTCCACGGCTCGTGGTCGGAAACGATGCGGCAACTGGGGAACGCGGTGCCGGTACGGTTGGCGGAAAAGGTCGGACGGGACGTGGAACGGGTGCTGAGGTTCGCCGCGTGACGGCGGGTCCGTACAACCCGCTGGACAAGTGGAATCTTGGCAAGAGTATCGAGGGCGAACTGCTCGCCGGCCCGGCGACTCCCCTCGGTGACGTCGATCACATCTCCGGTGCCGGCATGTATGTGATCTATTACACGGGTGGCTATTCGCCCTATGCGCCATTGGCGCGGGCGAATGCTGCGGATTTGACCCTGCCGATCTATGTCGGGAAGGCCATTCCGAAGGGAGGGCGGAAGGGCGGTCTCACGAAAGACGCCAGCACGGGCAGCGCGCTCGCGGATCGCCTAAGGCAACACGCCGCCTCCGTGAAGGAATGCCACAACCTCGACCTCGCTGACTTCCGGGTCCGTCACCTCGTCGTGGACGACGTCTGGATCCCGCTCGGCGAGAACATGTTGATCGAGACGTTCAAGCCGCTGTGGAATCGCGCGGTCGACGGGTTTGGCAACAAAGATCCCGGCAGGCGTCGCGCGACGCAGTTCAAGTCCCCTTGGGATGTGGTTCATCCGGGACGCGCCTTCGCCGAGAAGCTGGGCGACAGCACGTTGACCGCCGAACTCGTGCTGGAACGGGTCGAGGACTTCTTCGCCGGTCGGCCTCTGCGAAAGCTTCCGAAGCTCATCGCCGTTCAGCAAGCCGAGGAAGAGGCACTGGAAGACGTCGATGATGATGAGGTCGCCGCTCACGAGTAGGGCTCGCCTTGGCCCCTCCACCGCTTCGCGGTCCCCCTCCCCATCGGAGATGGGGAGGAGACTGTCCTTGGCGCATAGCCACGTCGTCGCCCCGATTGACCGTCCCCACGTCCAATCCTGACGCACCGGCCCGCAATACTTCTTGGCCATGACCCACCTCGCCCCGCCGCCCGCATCGCTCGCGCGCCCGGTCCCGCCGTCCGAGGACCGGCCCGCCCACTATCGCCTGTCCTCCGACACCTGGGAGATGATCCTCAAGGAGTATCGCGAGGGGGCGACCGCGCCGTTTCTGGCGCGGAAATGGCGGGTTTCGGAGCATGCGCTGCGGCGGCGGATCACGCGACACAAGGCGACCAAGCGCGAATGGGGCGACGCGCAGGCGATCGGGCAGGCGGTGGCGCGCGAGGCCGAGCTGGACGAGGCCCGGCGCAACAGCCCCGAGGCCGTGGCGGCGCGGCTGTTCGACGGGATCGAGGGCATCGAAACGGCGCTGTCGGGCGATCCGGTGGCTCTGGCGACGCTGGCCACACTGGCCTCGGGTCGGGCGATGACCGGGCGGCTCTGGAGCGAAGCCAGGGCGCTGGCGGGGCTGGCCGAGAGTTATGCGCGGCTGGGCGAGCGGGCGGCGGGCGGGCGGGGTGGGGGCGGGTCGATCGCGACGATTGATCTGGGGCTGCTGCTGGAGATCATCGTCGATCCGGACGGGGCGGTGACGAAGCGGTTCGAGCGCAAGGACGAGGGGGCGAACGATCCGGACGCGGCCCTGAAGGCGCACTACTGGACGTATCAGGCCGCGCGGCATCGGGCGGTGGGGAACAACACCCGCGAGCTGATGATGCGGGCCGTCTATGCCGAGAAGCGGCTGGGCGAACTGGGGCATCCGGCGCGGGTGAACGTGACCGACGTCGAGATCGAGGCCTGGGTGCGGGACTGGCTGTCGGCACCGCCGACCGAGGCCAATCTGGACCGGCGGACGAAGCTGGGCGAATGGCCCTGGCGTTGAGTGTCCCGTCCCCCGTCCAAGGCCATCGGGGCCCCGGATATTTCCCTGTGGCGTTTGCGGGCGGGCGTGTAACCCTGTGGGCCTCCGCGCCGTAGATGAAGTCGAACGTGCTCGATCGGGAAACGCAACTCAAAGCCCTGATGCTGAAAGGCCTCGACGGCGACGCGCGGGCCTGGCGCGTGCTGTTGTCGGATCTGGCCGCGCATCTGCGGCCGTTTTTCAAACGTCGCCTCTTCCACGGAGAGAGCGATGCGGAGGACCTTGTGCAGGAGACCCTGATCGCCATTCACGGCAAGCGCGCGACGTGGGATCGCGGCCAGCCGTTCACGGCCTGGGCCTTCACCATCGCCCGCCACAAGCTGATCGACCACCTGCGCCGGCAGGGGCGGCGGCTGACCGAGCCGCTGGACGACGCCGCCGAGCTGATCGCCGACCATACGGTCGAGGACGGGGCGGCGCGCCGTGACCTGTCGCACTGCCTGTCGATCCTGCCGGCCCGTCAGCGGGCCCTGATCCACGACGTCAAGGTGCAGGGGCTGAGCATGGCCGAGGCGGCCGAACGGCACGGCTATTCCGTCGCCGCCGCCAAGGTCAGCATCCACCGCAGCTTCAAGACCCTGACCGGCCGGTTCGCCGACGATGCGAAAGGAGCGGGTCATGAAGACGGATGACCTGATCACCGGGCTGGCGCTGGACCTGCCGCCGACGCGGCCGGGCCAGCTGGAGTTGCGACTGCTGGGCTTCATGCTGCCGGCGGCGGCGGTGGTGCTGGCCGGAATTTTCGCCGGGCTGGGCCTGCGGGCCGATCTGGCGGCGGCGGTGGCGGGGCCGACCTTCTGGCTCAAGGCGGCCTATACGGTGGCTTTGGGCGCGACCGGCTTCTGGATGCTGGACCGGCTGGGGCGGCCGGGGCGGTCGGCGCGGGGTCCGATCGTGCTGCTGGGGCTGATCGTCGGGGTGGCCGTGGCCTTCGCCGGGATCGAGCTGGCGCTGGCGGCGCCCGCCGACCGGATGGGGCTGATCATGGGGCGTTCGGCCCTGGTCTGCCCGGTCTATATCCTGGCGCTGTTTGCCATGAGCGCGCCGTTCATCTTCTTTGCCGCGCGGCGGTTCGCGCCGGTACGGCCCGGCGCGGCGGGGGCGGCGGCCGGTCTGGTCTCGGCCGGGCTGGCGACGACGCTGTACGGTCTGCATTGCCCCGAATACACGGCCGCCTTTGTGGCGCTCTGGTACAGTCTGGGGATCGCCCTGTCGGTCGGTGCCGGGGCCCTGATCGGCAAGGTCGCCTTCCGCTGGTAGGCGCGTGAACGCTTTGTCATGCGGTGACCGGTTGTGATGCCGCGCGCACCGGGGCATGGTTCTCCAAACCATTCGGGGGGACAGGTGATGCGTATCCGTTTGATGCTGGCCGGCGTGGCGGCCGCGGGCCTGATGGCCTTTCCGGCCATGGCCGAGGACGGCCAGTACGGGCCGCAACTGACCCGCATCCTGGCCGAGGCCTCGAACGGCACCTGCCTGGCCGAGCTGATGCAGGAAACCCTGCTCAATGCCTGCAACGCCCAGATCAGCGGCATGTCGGCGGGGCTGGCCAGTCTGGGCGCGATCGAGACGATGACCTTCGTCCAGGCGGAAGAGACGCCGAACGGCCGCGTCGAGACCTGGAGCATCAAATACGCCGGCGGCACGACCCTGAACTGGTTCATCGGCGGTCTGCAGGACGGCAAGTTCAGCGCCGTCGGAACGCGGGCCTAGGCCGCGCTGTTGCACAGTCTTGCAGGACTCTGGCTGGCGGGCCTGATCGCGGTTCAGCCGGGTGCCCAGCCGCGCCCGCAGACGCCGATCTTTCAGCCGGGCGCGCCGGGGGCGGCATCGCGGGTCATCACCGCGGGTGAGGCCGTGGCGCTGGGCCGGACCAGCTTCACCCCGGCCGATGTGGGCTTCATGCAGCATATGATCCTCCACCATGCCCAGGCGGTGGAGATGGTCGGCCTGCTGCAGGCGCAGGGGTCGAACGCGACCGTCAAACGGCTGGGCCAGCGCATCGCCCTGAGCCAGGAGGCCGAGATGGCGCTGATGCGCGACTGGCTGACGACGCGCGGCCAGGCGCTGGCGATGGCGGGCATGGCCGGGATGGCAGGCATGGATCATGCGATGCACGCGGGTCACGTCATGCCGGCCAGCGAGACGCCGCTGATGGCCGGCATGCTGTCGCCGGCGCAGATGCAGACCCTGGCCGCCGCACGCGGGCCGGCCTTTGACCGCCTGTTCCTCGAGGGGATGATCCAGCACCATCAAGGCGCGCTGGACATGGTCGACACCCTGCTGGCCACGCCGGATGCCGCCCAGGACACGATGCTGTCCGACTTCACCTCCTCGGTCGTCGCCGATCAGTCGGCCGAGATCCTGCGCATGCAATCCCTTCTGTCTGACCTTTGAACCCCTTTCACGAAAGAGCGGCCATGAACGTTCGCAGCCTTCTGCTTTCCTCCGTCGCGGCCCTGGGGCTGGCGCTCGCCGCCACCGCCGCCGCCGCCCAGGCGGGCCAGACCATCCAGGCGGATGCGCGCACCGTCCTGTCCGGCGGCCTGCACGACGCCGGCCAGGCGGCGTCCGGCATGGTGCTGGAATCCTCGCTCGAGCCCGCTCCCGGCTTCTTCGATCCCGAGGCCCTGTTCGCCCCGCCCCAGACCGAGGCCGAGGGCGAGGCCTTTGCGGCCCGGATGCGGGACAATCCGCCCCGCTACGGCCCGCTGGCCCTGGCCAACAGCGACATGGCGATCTCGCATGGCCGGCTCTTCGTCGGGAATTTCAATGGTTTCAACGCCTATGACGTTTCAAGCGGCACGCCCCGGCTGGTCATGTCCGTGGTCTGCCCGGGCGGGCAGGGCGACGTTTCGGTGCATGGCAATCTGCTGTTCATGTCGGTCGAGCAGAACCGCGGCCGGCTGGACTGCGGCACCTCGGGGGCCGAGGGCGACGTCAACGCCGAACGCTTCCGCGGCGTGCGCATCTTCGACATCAGCGACCTGAACGCCCCGCGCCAGATCGCGGCCGTCCAGACCTGCCGGGGCTCGCACACCCACACCCTGGTCCCGGACCCGGCCGATCCGCGCAGCCTGTATGTCTATAACCAGGGCACTTCGGGCGTACGCAAGACCGGGGAACTGGCGATCTGCTCGGACGGCCAGCCGGACACCAACCCCGACACCGCCCTGTTCTCGATCGACGTCATCAAGGTGAACCTCGACCGGCCGCAGGACGCCGCCATCGTGAACCGTCCCCGCATCTTCGCCGACGCCAGCGGCCGCGTCGCCGGACTGTGGCGCGGCGGGGCTGCAGGCCTCGCCAGCCAGCGCACCGCCCAGACCAACCAGTGCCACGACATCACCGTCTATCCCGAGATCGGTCTGGCCGCCGGGGCCTGCAGCGGCAACGGCATCCTGCTGGACATTTCGGACCCGCAGAACCCGACCCGGCTGTCCGACATCTTCGACCCCGACATGGCCTACTGGCACTCGGCCACCTTCAACAATGCCGGCGACAAGGTCGTCTTCACCGATGAATGGGGCGGCGGCATCGGCGCACGCTGTCAGGCGACCGACCCGGCCACCTGGGGCGCCAATATGGTCGCCACCATCGACAACCGCACCCTGACCGGCCGCAGCTTCCACAAACTGCCCTCGGCCCAGGGCGCGACCGAGAACTGCGTCGCCCACAACGGCAATCTGATCCCCGTCCCCGGCCGCGACCTGATGGTCCAGGCCTGGTACCAGGGCGGCGTCTCGGTGATGGACTTCACCGATCCGCTGAAGCCGGTCGAGATCGCCTATTTCGACCGCGGTCCGATCGACGCCGACAAGCTGATCGTCGGCGGTTCATGGTCGGCCTACTGGCTCAACGGCCGCATCTACAGCAGCGAGATCGCGCGTGGCCTCGACGTGCTGAAACTGGTCCCCGGCGACCAGCTGTCGGCCGCCGAGATCGCCGCGGCTGAAAGCGTCATGGCCGACGAGATCAACCCCCAGACCCAGACCCGCTTCGCCTTCGCCGACCACCCGGACGTGGCCGAGGCCTATCTGGACCAGCTGGCGCGCGCGCCGGGTGCCGACACAGCCCTGAACGACCGCATCCGCGCCGCTGTCGGCCAGTGGCGCGCGGGCCGGGCCGACCGGCGCGGTTCCGCCGCCCTGGCCACGGCCCTGACCGCCGCGGCCGACAAGGCCACCGGTGCCGACAAGGGCCGGATGACCGCGCTGGCGGCCATGTTCGGACGCCGGGCGGGCTGAACGACCCGTTCCACGGGCGGGGGCCGGCCGGAACAGCCCCCGTCCGCGAACGTTGTGCACCGGAACCGAAAGGGTTTCCCGTGCACAAGCTTGTTCCGATTACCTCTGCTCTTCTCCTCGCCCTGGCCGCGCCGACGGCGGTGCTGGCTGACCCCGGCAACGGCAAGGGCGGCGACAAACAGGAGCATGGGCAGCGTGGCGGCGATCAGGCGCGCGGTCATCGTGGTGGTGGCGAAGAGCGCGGTCGCGGCGACGAAAACGACGGTGGCAATGGGCGCGGCGAGGCGCGCCGGGCCGAGCGGCCCGACATGCGGCCTGAGATGCGCCCGGATATCCGGATGGTCGAGATCGTCCGTGGCAACCGCAATGACGATCGTAACGAGGATCGGCGTGACATCCGGCGCGCGGTCGAGCGTGAGGTGTTCCAGACCCGCGACGGCCAGCCCGTGGTCTATTTCCGGCGCGACGACGACCGCGGCCTGATCGCCGGTTGCCCGCCCGGACTGGCGAAGAAGAACAACGGCTGTCTGCCCCCGGGTCAGGCCCGCCAGATCGCCCGCGCCGTCGGGGCCGACCGCTATGACTGGATCTGGCGCAGCCGCGACGACGCCAACCGCTATGAGTATCGTGACGGCTATCTGTACCGTTCAAACCCGCAGGGCTCGTTGCTGGGCTGGCTGCCCGTGCTGGGCGGAGCGCTGTCGCCCGGGTCGGCCTGGCCGAGCCAGTACCAGTACCAGCCGGCTCCCGACTATTATGCGAGCTATTTCGGCCTGAACCAGAACCAGGACTACCGCTATGCCGACGGGGCGCTGTACGGCGTCAATCCGCAGACCAATATGATCAGTCAGGTCGCCGCCCTGCTGACCGGCCAGAACCTGGGCGTCGGCCAGCGTCTGCCGAGCGGCTACGACGTCTACAATGTCCCTTATGCCTATCGCGATCAGTACGCGGACAATGCCACGTCCATGTACCGCTACAACGACGGCTATGTGTACCAGGCCGATCCCAAGACACAGCTGATCACGACCGTGATCCAGCTGCTGACCTGAGCCCCGACGACACAGGGACCATGACCATGAACATGAAGATGCACTGGGCGCTCGCGCCGCTCTGCGTGATGACCCTCGCCGCCTGCAGCGGAGGCGACGGCAAGGCCGACGGTGCGGCGGCCGCGACGCCCTCGAACCGGACCCTGGCCGCGACGCTCAAGGGCGACCGGGCGTTCGGCACGCTGGAGCGGGTGCTCGATAACGCCGCCCTCGGCGCGGTGCTGGAGGGCACCGGTCCCTACACGGTGTTCGCCCCGTCGGACGCGGCCTTCACCGCCTCGGCCGGCAATCTGGGTGACGAGGCCATGAAGGCCCAGGGGGCCGCCATGCTGCGCGCCCATATCGTACCGGGTGCCCTGACCCGCGCCGACATCCGTGCCGCCATCGACCGCGGCAGCTCGGGCACGGCCGAGATGCGCACCATGGCCAACAGCCTGCTGACCTTCTCGAAGGACGGCGACGCCCTGATCGTCACCGGCGACAACGGGGCCCGCGGCCGCCTGACGGGCGACGAAACCCTGGCCAGCAACGGCGTGGTCCAGCCGGTGGATGCCTTGCTGGTGAAGGCGGCGGGATAGGGGGCTGACTCCCCGGACGGCGAAGGGTCCGCGCCTCCCCGCCTTCGCGGGGTGGCACGGTGTTTGAGGTCTGCGCGGACACGCTCGCACCTCCACCCCGTTGACCCGCCCCCCGGCGCGGCCGACCCTGCGCGCCGATCCCGCCCCCGAAAGACACCCCCATGCCCGCCGACGCCAAGCCACCCCGCCTCGCCGTACTGATTGACGCCGAGAATGCCTCGGCGCGGATCGCCGAGGCGCTGTTCACCGAAATCGCCACCCTGGGCGAGGCCTCGGCGCGGCGCATCTATGGGGATTTCGCCAGCCCCCAGCTGGCCGGCTGGACCCGGGTGCTGGCGCGTTTCGCCATCCAGCCGCAGCAGAATTTCGCCAATACCAAGGGCAAGAATTCGGGCGATATCGCCCTGGTCATCGACGCCATGGACCTGTTGCACTCGGGCCGGTTCGACGGCTTCTGCCTGGTCTCGTCGGACGCCGATTTCACCCGGCTGGCGTCGCGCATCCGCGAGGAGGGGGTCGATGTGTTCGGCTTCGGCGAGCAGAAGACGCCCGAAAGTTTCCGTCAGGCCTGCACCCGGTTCATCTACACCGAAAACCTGAGCGCGCCGGTGAGCGAGGCTCCGGCCCCTGTGGCGGGCGGCCGCCGGGCCGAGGCGGTTGCCGCGCCGGCACCGGGCAAGCGCAAGCCGGTCGAGGCCGCCCGGCTGATCGCCACGGTGATGGCCGACATGGAAGAGGACGGTGACGGCTGGGTCACCGCCGGGGGCATCGCCAACCGGTTGAGGAATGCCTATCCGGACTTCGACCAGCGCACCTATGGCCACGCCAAGCTGTCGGACCTGATCCGGGCGACCGGGCGGTTCGAGGTCGAGACCGGCTCGGGCGGGGCCATGCGGGTGCGCGACAAGGCCTAGGGTCGAGGCGTCAGCGCGCGCCCAGCAGATCCGTCCAGCGCCAGTCGCCGGCCCCCAGCGCCAGCCGGGGTGCCCCCGGACCGTCAGCCAGGGCGATGACGGCGAGGCCGCGCATCGGCCGGGTCCGGCAGTCGCGCGGCGAGAAGGCGATCTCCAGGGCGATGGCCTGACGCACCCCGGCCAGACCCTTGCCGGTCTGGGCCGGGTCCTGGATCCAGTCGCCGTTCCAGACCAGGATGGCGCGGCCCGACGCGGGCATGGCGCGGTAGGCCCGGGTCACGGCGGCGCGCACGTCCGGATCGGCCCGCAAGGCGTCCTGCAGCCGACGGACCATGTCGCAGGTGCCGCCGCCGGTGCCGCCAGAGCCGACACCGCCCTCGCCGGAGCCGCTACCGGAGCCGATGCCCGCCCCCTGACCCGTCCCGGCCCGGAGCGCCCCGGCCAGCTGGGCCTCGCCGAGGCTGGCCATCGGCGCGACCACGGGGGCGGGGTTGGCGGGCAGGGTCGGGACCTCGGGCGGTGGGGGCGTGCGGACCGGACGGGGACGCGGCGCGGCGCGCGCGGGGAGGGGGCGCGAGGGGGCGGGCGAGGGGGTGGCCGCGGTGGCCGTCGGCTTGACCGGACCCGGCGGCGGATCGGCGATGACGGGGCCCGGAGGCGGCGGCGGCGGGGGTGGTGGCCGGGTCAGGGTGACGATCACGGCGCGCGGTTCGGGCGCGGGCGCAAGAATTGTGATCGGCCCCGCACGGACGGAGACCAGGGCCAGAAACAGGACCAGATGGGCGCTCAGGCTGAGGGCGACGGCGGGCGCCCAGACCCGCAACCGTGGCGCGGCCCGGGTGGGCCCGCGGGTCGCGGGCGGCAACCTGCCCGGTGATTTTCCTGTTGGCGTCTCGTGGCCTGGCCGCACGGCAGGGTCTCGTCCGGCGGGCCCGGCTGCGCCCGCGCCGACCTGAAGACCACCCGGCCGCGTCAACAAGGTGGCGACGCGGCGGCAACACCGCGCAGGGCTCTTGGCACGGCTCAGCTAACGGTCAAGGTGACGTGATTTGGCCCCGCGCCGGTCATCACTCCGCCGTCCCGGTTACGGCACGGTCACGTCCGCGCACCGATGCGGGAGCGGCGCCCCGCCCATCAGGAGACGACAATTGACCCGAACGAAACTCAGGACGGCGGCTATGACCGGCGTGGTTCTCGCCCTCGGCCTCGCGGCCAGCGGCTGCGCCAGCCACAAATTCGTGCGTGAGAATCTGGCCGTGGTCGACACCCGGGTGACCCAGGTCGAAGGCACCGCCGGACAGGCGCTGGAGCGCGCCAATGCGGCGCACAAACTGGCCGAGGGCAAATTCCTCTATGAGGTCGTGCTGTCGGATGACTCGGTGAAATTCCCCACCGACCGCCACGCCCTGTCGCCCGAAGCCGAACAGCGTCTGGCCGCCCTGGCCCAGCGCCTGAAGGGCGAGAACCGCAACGTCTACCTGGAGATCCAGGGCTATACCGACGCCAGCGGCGACGCCGGATACAATGAGCAGCTGGGCGAGGCCCGGGCCGAGGCGGTCCGCCGCACCCTGAGCCGACAGGGCATCGCCCTGAACCGCATGGCGACCATCTCCTATGGCGAGGACTCGCCGGTGGCACCGAACGAGACACCCGAAGGCCGCGCGCAGAACCGGCGCGTGGCCATCGTGGTGCTCAGCTAGGGCGAGCCCCCGGGCGGGCGGCCGGACCTGCGGGCCCGGTCGCCCCTCCGGTCGCCCGGCGGTTGGTGATTATCTTCGGGTGATTGACGGCAGGCGGCGGCTCGCCTCTTGTGTCGGCCCCATCGATCCCGAGTTGACCATGACCGACGCCCAGCCTCTCGTCTTCACCGACAATCCGATGAACCCGCTCGAGGAGGCCCTGTACGAGGGGCTGGCCGATGCGTCGCGGATGGGGATGTTTGAGCGGTTGATGCTCGAGGCCGACCTGTATGCCGTGCCCGAGCCCGACAGTCCGGGCGGCACGCCGGGCGACGACGGGGCCAAGGTGCTGCGCCAGGGCGAGCAGCTGATCCTGCGCGGCGTGGTCCTGAACGACGGCACCAACACCGTGACCCTGTTCACCGATCCGCGCCGGGCGACAACGATGTTCGGCGAGGATACGCGCATCCTGGCCATGCAGGGCCGGACCCTGCTGGACATGCTGAAGGACACGGTGGTGCTGCTGAACCCCGACGGCGGCACGGGCCTGCGGATGAACCCCGATCAGATCAAGACGGTGCTGGAGCACGAGCCGGTGCGCCCGACGGTGCGGCCCTCCGGCCGGGTCGAGCTGCATGCCGTCGAACCTGTGAACGAGCCGGTCATCCTGACCGCCGCCCTGCGCGCCGCCTTCAAGCCGCCGATGATCGAATCCCTGTGGCTGGCCCGCGCCATCTGGCCCGACATCGGCCAGATCGGCTGGCTCGCCGATATCCGCACGGACCAGCCCGCCGACGCGATGAAGGCGCTGGTCGGCCGCGCCGTGCGCGGCCTGCAGTTCGGCAATGAGACCCTCGACGTGTCGGTCGGCAAACCCGGCGGTGAGCCGGGCATTGGTCTCAAGCTGGTCTAGAGGGCGATTGCAGACGGTCGACGTCTCGCCTCGGCGCGCTTGTCCCGGCTTTCGCGGGGATGTGCAGTCCGGCGTCCGGGCACCCTGGACCGGCCCGACGTCGACCCGTGACGTCCCTCAAGCCCGGGGCGTCAGAAGCGGATGACCGTCCTGACCGCCGTGCCGTCGGCCAGCTGGTCGAAGGCCGTGTTGATCTCTGACAGGGGAACGGTTCCGCTCAGCAGGCGGTCGACCGGCAGACGGCCCTGTCTGAAGAGCGCGACATAGCGGGGGATGTCGCGGCTCGGCACGCAGCTGCCCATGTAGCTGCCCTTGAGGGTGCGCTCCTCGGCCACCAGCGAGACGATGTTGACGGCCAGCGCAGCCTCGGGCGGCGGCAGACCGGCGGTGACGGTGGTCCCGCCGCGCCGGGTCATGCGCCAGGCGGCGTCGAGGGCGCGGGCCGAGCCGGCCATCTCGAACACGAAATCCGCCCCGCCGCCGGTCAGGGCCCGCACCTGTTCGACGGCGTCGGTATCTCCGGCGTTGACTGTCAGGACCGGACCCAGCGTGCGGGCCAGCGCCAGCTTGTCGCTGGACAGATCGACCGCGACGACCGGCGAGGCACCGGCGGCCAGTGCGCCCAGCACCGACGACAGCCCGACTCCGCCCAGGCCGACCACGACGGCGCTCTGGCCGGCGCGGACGCCGGCGGTGTTCACGACCGCCCCGACGCCCGTCAGGACGGCACAGCCGAACAGGGCCGCGTGCTCGAACGGCAGGTCGCGGTCGACCTTCACCAACGAGCGCCGTGAGACCACGGCATGGGCCGCAAAGGCCGAACAGCCGAGATGGTGATGGATGTCGCCGTGGCTGTCGTGGGCGCGGCGCCCCCCGGCCAGCAGTTCGCCCTTGCCGTTGGCCACCGCCCCGGGCTCGCACAGGGCCGGTCGGCCCCCGGAGCAGGGATCACAATGGCCGCAGCTGGGCATGAAGACCGTGACCACATGATCCCCGATCTCCAGATCGGTCACCCCCGGGCCCAGCGCCTCGACCACGCCTGCGGCCTCATGGCCCAGCGTCATCGGCAGCGGTCGAAGCCGGTCACCGTTGATGACGCTGAGGTCCGAATGGCACAGGCCGGCGGCCTTGATCGCCACCCGCAACTCGTCCCGGCCGGGCGGGTCCAGCGTCACCGTTTCCAGCGACAGCGGTCGGCTGTCTTTGTAGGGGCGGGCGGCACCCGTGGCTCTGAGAACGGCGGCGATGGTCTGCATCAGGGGAGGCTAGGCGCTTGACGCCGCGTTCGCCAAGCCCAAGGCTGGGACTCAATGAAGCGCGACAATCGCGCTCAGGCAGCGAGGCGCCGTGCGCCGAGCGATAGCGCCAACCAAAAAGGGAACGACGTGACCGGAACCATCGAACGGACGAAACGGAACGACTATCGCCGGTTCCAGGCCATTTCCACGCGCTGGATGGACAATGACGTCTACGGCCATGTGAACAACGTCGTCTATTATTCGTGGTTCGATACGGCGGTGAACCGGCTGCTGGTCGTCAACGGCGTGCTGGATATCCATAACGGCGCGACCATCGGCCTGGTCGTCGAGACGGGCTGCCGCTATTTCTCGCCGACGGCCTTTCCGGATGAGATCCAGGCCGGGGTGCGCGTCGCGCACGTCGGCACCAGCTCGGTCCGCTACGAGATCGGCCTGTTCCGCAACAATGAGGAAGACGCCGCGGCCGTGGGCCATTTCGTCCACGTCTATGTCGACCGCAAGACCGAGCGGCCCGTGCCGGTCGACGACAAGATGCGGGGCTTTCTGGAGAGCCTGAAGGCCTAGTCGTCCAGCCGCCCCATCAGCGCCAGGGCACCCACGGCCGTCAGGACGCCGAGGGTGAAGGCGGCGATGATCGAGCCGGTGGCGACGGCGGTCGAGACATGGACCGGCCGGGCTTCATACCATTCGACGATGTCGGCCTCGTCGAGGTCGTCGTCGGCATAGGCTTCGGCATCGTAAAGGACGTCTTCGGCGGTCATGGAAACGGCTCCGGTTCGGTTGCAGACAGAATGTCCCGGCACGGGCTCGGTTCCGGAGCCGTGACACCGCGTCCGCCATCGGCTAGATGCCTGCCTCGTTTCCATGCCGCCGCGCGCTCAAGCAGCGAGCCGCCGCGCGGCGAGCGATACCGCCCACTTCAAGAGACCCTTCATGGCCGGCCATTCGAAATACAAGAACATCATGCACCGCAAGGGACGCGCCGATGCGGTGCGTTCCAAGCTGTTCTCCAAGCTGTCGCGTGACATCACCGTGGCGGCCAAGCTGGGCATGCCGGACATCAACATGAACCCGCGCCTGCGGCTGGCCGTCAACAACGCCAAGGCCGAGAGCCTGCCGCGCGACGTGATCCAGCGGGCCATCAACAAGGCCGCCGGCGGCGACGTCGATACGATGGAAGAAGTCCGCTACGAGGGCCGGGGCCCGGGTGGCGTCGGCATCATCGTCGAGGCCCTGACCGACAACCGCAACCGGGCCAACTCCAACATCCGCTCCTGCTTCACCAAGAACGGCGGGCAACTGGGCGAGATGAACTCGGTGGCCTTCATGTGGAACAAGGTCGGCCAGATCATCTACAAGGCCGAGGCCGGTACCGAGGACGCCGTCATGGAGGCCGCCATCGAGGCGGGGGCCCAGGACGTCGAGAGCGACCTGGTCAAGCCCGACATCTATGAGGACGCGCCGGGCCACACGATCTGGACGACGTTCGAGGACCTGAACGAAGTGGCCGAGGCCCTGTCGAAAATTCTCGGCGACGCCAAGTCCACGGCGCTGGTCTGGCGGCCGCAATCCGAGGTGCCGGTCACGGGCGAGGCGGTCGGCACCCTGATGAAGCTGTTCGACGCGCTGGACGCCGAGGATGACGTGCAGTCGGTCTATTCGAACGAGGACATCTCGGACGAGGATATGGCCAAGTACGCGGGCTGAATGGGCCCGTGGGACCCAGCGCCGTCCGGGCCTGAGGCACCGGGGCCGGAGCCGAAGCGGCGCGGTTCCCGCGTGTGGATCCGGGTGCTCGTCATTGCCGCTCTTGTTTGCCTTGCGGCTGTGGCGACGGCGCATCTATCGAACTTCAGATTTGAGGTCGGAGAGGTTACCTTTGAGGACCGGGTTGTGGATCTGGACCTCATCGAGCCCATCGCCCCGCCGGTCGTCCCCCCGGTCGCCCCGCCGGCGCCTCGCACGACCATCGGGCCCGACGGCGAAGTGCTGCGACAGCCGGTATGGGTGGTGCAGCCCAGACCGAATTTCCCGGCGCTGGCTCTGAGCCGGGGCACCCTGAGCGGCGATGTCCGGCTTCGATGCGAAACGCTGGCCACGGGCGAGTTCGGCGCGTGCGAAGTGCTGGGCGAGAGTCCCCCGGGTGCAGGGTTCGCCGAGGCTGCGCTTGCGGCGACGCGCCAGGCCCGGGTCAAGCCTTACGCCATCGACGGGTTCGAAACCGACAGCGCAGTCGCCTTCACCGTCCGTTTCCGGACGGCACCGGAACCGTGAAGCGGCATCCGGGTTAGGCAACGACTTCCAACCCGGACCGAGCCTCATGGACATTACCCAGTTGATCCTCGACGACCACGCCGAGCAGCGCCGGCTGTTCGCCATCCTCGAACAGATCGACCCGAAGGACATCGACGCCCTGACCAAGGTCTGGGGCCGGTTGTCGGCCTTTCTGGACGTCCACGCCGAGGCCGAGGAGCGGTTCTTCTATCCGGCCCTGATCAAGGTCGGCGAGGCGGCCAACGATGCCGAGGGTGACGATGCGGGCCCCGAGACGATCGACGCCATCGAGGATCACAACAAGCTGCGCGACGCGGTGGAGGCCGTCGCCAGCCACACCGTCGGCACCAAGGCGTGGATCGAGGCGGTCGGCATGGCCAATGTCGTCAACTCGAAACACATGGGCGAGGAGGAGCGGCAGGGCCTGACCGACTTCCGCCGCACCGCCTCACTGGAGACGCGCCACGATCTTGCGGTGAAATTCGCGGCCTTCGAGGCCGGGCACATCACCGGGGTCAGGCCCGTGAACAAGGACCCCGAGGCCTATGTCGAGACGCATGGCTGAGGCCGCGTCTCAGCGCTGCATCGCATAGGCCTTGACCAGGTCGAACAGGAAGTCCCGGCCCTCATAGAGACTGCGCACGCGGATGCGTTCGTTCAGGCCGTGGGCGCCACCACCGTCCGGATCCCCGAACATGCCGGTGACGCCATAGGTCGGGATGCCCGCCTTGTTGGTGAAGCGGCCGTCGGTGGCCCCCACCGACATGGTCGGCACCACCGGCACGCCGGGCCAGATGCGACCGGCGATCTGGCGGATCGGATCGATGATGGCCGGGCTCAGCGGCGGGGGCGGCGAGGTCGGGTCGGCTTCGCCCACGGTGGTGATGGCGATGGCCGGATTGTTCAGGACGCGGGCGATCTCGGCCCGGGTTTCCTCGATCGTGTGACCCGGGAAGATGCGGCAATTGACGTTGGCGGTGACCCGCTGGGGCTGGGCGTTGGGGGCGTGGCCGCCGGAGATCAGGGTCGGGATGCAGGTCGTGCGCAGCGTGGCGTTCCAGACCGGATTGGCGGCCGACAGGCGCGCCGCCGCCGCCGCATCCGGTGTGTCGGTCGCCGTCAGGGCGCGCAGGTCCGCGGCGTACTGCGGCGAGGTCTCGGCCACGGCGGCGAAATAGGCGCGCGTGACGGGATTGAGCTCCATCGCGAAATCATGGTCGCCCAGGGCCGCCAGCGACCGGGACATGGCGGCGATGGCGTTGTCCTTGCGCGGCCGGGCACTGTGACCGCCGGGGTTGGTCAGTTCGAGGGTGTAATCCTGATAAAGTTTCTCACCCGCCTGAACATTGAGGGCGATGCGGTTGCCCTGGGCGTCCAGTTGTCCGCCGGCCCCCTCGTTGAGGGCGAACCCGGCCTGAAGCGCGTCGGGGTGTTCGCGCAGCAGCCATTCGACCCCGTTCCAGGTGTCGGCGGTCTCCTCGCCGCAGGTCAGGGCCAGTTTGATGTCACGGCGCGGGCGGAATCCCTGCGCCTTCAGCCGGACCAGGGTGTCGACCCAGACCGAAGCCTGGGCTTTGTCGTCGGTGGCCCCCCGCGCGTAGAAATAGCCGTCCTCCTCGACGAGGGTGAAGGGGTCGCGGGTCCAGTCGGCGCGGTTGGCCTCGACCACGTCGATGTGGGCCAGCAGCAGCATGGGGGCGGCGGCGCGGTCTGTGCCGTGCAGGACCGCCGACAGATTGCCGTCCCTGGGACGCTCGACCGGGACCAGCACGCGCACGTCCGCGGCGGGGTAGCCGGCGGCGAGCAGACGGGCTCCCATCCGCTCGGCGGCAAGGGTGCAACTGCCCTCGGACAGGGTGGTGTTGGTCTCGACCAGTTCCTCATACAGGTCGCGGAAAGCGGCCTGATCGGGCCGGACGGCGGGCGTCCGGGCGGGAGCAGTCTGGGCGTCGGCCCGGAAGACACCGACCGCGAAGGCCGCGATGGCCGCAGCGGCGATGACGACGAGCAGAAACACGACGCGCACGCGCCGGGCCTCGCGCATCGCCTCATACGACCCCTCATGCAGCCAGTAGCGATCGCCGGATTCGCGCACGGCCTCGGCCCGGATCAGCCTGCGCAAGGCGGCGTGGCCCCCGGGACGTGACACTTGCAGCGGGACGGCGCGGTCGGCCGAGACGGCACCCTGACCGCGGAGGTTTTCGACGAGTCTGCCCTCGGCGCGTCGCTGGATGGCGACGACGGCGGCTCCTGCGTTGGCCATGACTGGTCCCTCCCGTTTCCCGGACCGACGCTAGACCTTTTTTGCTTCAGGTCGAATCGCCCCGAGCCAAAAAGGCGGGGCCGGCATTCATCCGGAGCGCGCCGGACGCGCTAGCCGAGGAAGCCGAGACCGCGCGTCGGGAAGTTTCTCAGGTTCGGGAAGATGGAATCCAGGCCGGATTCCGAGACCCCCAGCCAGCGGCCCATGGTCGCCGCGTACTGGTCGACCGAGGTGGTCGGGATCAGCGCGCCGCGGGAGTTGTCCGGGTTGTTGAAGCTTCCCAGATCGACGCCCAGTGTCGGGTACTGGCCATAGATGTCGCCGCCCCGGACACTGCCGCCCATCACGAAATGGTGGCCGCCCCAGGCGTGGTCGGTACCGTCGCCGTTGGTGCTGAAGGTGCGCGAGAAGTCCGAGGCCGTGAAGGTGGTCACGGCGTTGCGCATGTTGACCCCGCCGATACTGGCCAGGACGCTGTCGAAATAGGCCATGCCGTGGGCGACCTTGGCCAGATTGTTCGACTGGGCCGTGTTCTGGAAGTCGTGCGTGTCCCACCCGCCGAGGCTGACGAAGAACACCTGCCGGCGCACGCCGGTCGAGCCGGAGGCGGCGATCATGCGGGCGACCGTCTGCAACTGGGTCGCCAGGGTGTTGGTCTCGGTCGCGCCGGTGATCGGATTGACATAGGCCGTCGGGGCCGGGATGCCGGTCACAACGGGCTGGGTGAACAGGCCGTTGATCGTGGTCGCTGCGCCGATCGACCGGTTGGTCACGGTGGCGTAGTCGGCGGCGAAAAGACCGGCGGCGCTCTGATCCTGGATGAGCGACCGGACGCGCGAGGGGGCCACGGTCGATCCGAACAGCGAGGCACCGGACTGGCCGTTGATGACCACGGCCGGCTGGGCCGCGGTCGTCATCTGGTACTGGATGACGTTCTGTCCCGACAGGAAGACCGCGTTGCCTGCCGTCGAAATGGCGGTGAACAGCGTATCGGTGCCGTTCATCCCCGCCAGCATGTCGCCCATTCGCCCGCCCCAGCCCACGCGGGCCCCCTCGGTGACCCCGGCCTGCCAGGTCGACTGCTGGTCGTTGTGCGAGAACAGATTGGCCGGGAAGGCGACGGTGCCGCCCTGGAACTGGGCCTTGGTAATCGGCCGGATCAAGGTCCCGACATTGGCCACCACGCCCAGGCGGCCGGCGTCGAACAGGGTCTTCAGCGGTCCCAGGAAGGGATGCAGGGCAAAGGTTCTGACCGTGGCGTTGGTGCCTGCCGGGATCGGGTTCGGGGTTCTGGGCACGATCGGCAGCACCCCGCCCCAGGCCTCGGGGGAATCGGCGGTGGCCACGCGCCCGGTGACCGACGATGTGGCACCGACCGGTGTGGGCGGGGTGCCCGGCGGCATCAGGGCGATCGGGGCGTTGCCCGTGTTACGGGCGGAGAAATAGCGCCCGAAGGAGTCCGTGTCGGTCGCCAGCACGGTGTTGTGGGAGTCATTGCCCCCGAACAGGAAGATGCAGACGAGGGCGCGATAGTCCGGCGCGCTCTGCGAGGCGGCCGAACCGGCGGCGGCCATCTGTATGGCGAACGGGGCGGCAGCGCCGAGGATCGACAGGCCGCCTCCGACCCTGAGCAGGTGACGGCGGCTGGGAGAGAAACCGGTCATTGTGTCGTCCTCACCGCTGGATCAGATATTCGGGCGAGACCATCGTCATATAGACGGCCAGTCTGGCGCGATTGAGCAGGGCCGCGTCGATCTGGGCCTGGGTGGAACCCGCCGCGGGAATGGCGATGCTGTTGATGCTGTCGGTCAGGGCCGTCCTCAGGCCCGCGGACATCTGGCCATACAGCAGCATGCGATCCATGCGGTTGACCAGCGCCACGGTGTCCGTCGCGATCGCGACTTCGGACGTATAGGCGGACCGTACGTCGGTAGACGTTCCGATGCCTGTGCCGATCGCCGTCTGCATGGTGTTGGCGTAGCCGGCGACGGTCACCTCGTCGACGATCTGGAACTCGGGTGCGGTCAGTCCGGCGGTTCCCAGCCGGGTGTTCGGCGGGATATAGCCGGGGCGGTAGAAGTTGAAGACCGACGGTGAGGCGAGCGCCGACTGTCCCAGAGAGGTCGTGGCGCTGGTCGAGTTGAGCAGATAGCGGCCGCTGACCGAGGTCGCGCCGAACGTCCGCATCCAGTTGGCCATCCGCACCATCGGCTCGCGCACCTTGCCGAACGAGGGGCTGGCGGCGACGGATACATCGCGCGCTTCCGTGTCCAGCAGGATGGCCCTGACCACCGCCGCCATATCGCCGCGGACGCCCGCGCCGTTGTTGTTGAAGACGCCGGCAACGCGCTGGACATAGGCCGGGCTGGGGTTGCTGGTGACCAGCCGCTTGATCAGCTGCCGACCGATGAACGGGCCGACATTGGGATGGTTGAAGATGGTGTTCAGCGCAAATTGAAGATCACCGGGCCCGTCGGACGTCGTGCTGACGCCGAGGAAGGTCTTGGTCGAGGTGGAGTGGAACGCCGGGTAGAAGATCATCGACCGGGCCGAGGCGTCCGGATCGCGGTTACGGCCGAAGAAGGTGTTGTTGCTCGGTGCCGGCGAATACCAGCTCAGGCCGGTGAAGACCTTGGCCAGACCCGAGATGTCGGCCGCGGTATAGGCGGGGATGGGCGCGCCGCCGCTGGTCCGCACCGTTCCGTCGATGTTGAGCTCGTCCACGCCGATCGTCATCAGCTGCATCACCTCGCGGGCGTAGTTCTCGTCCGGATTGCGACCGGTCGCGGGGTCTTCCTTCTGATTGGCCAGGTGGGTCAGATAGACGCCCATCATCGGATGCAGCGTCACCTGTTCCAGCAAGGTGCGGAAATTGCCGAAGGCATTGGCTCCGAGCATGTCGTAATAGGCCCCGGCTCCGCGGGTATCGACATTGGGGTCGACCATCGAAATCACGAAGATTTCCGACAGCGCCAGCTTCATCCGTTCGCGCAGCTGGCCGTCACCGGTGGCGGAATACAGCCAGAAGCTCTCGTAGAAATTATTGGCGTTCAGCGTCGCCGTCGGCGTGGTGAGCCGCAGTTGTGCCAGCCGGTTGTCGAGATAGTTCAGGTGTGACGGCGACGCGGTGGCCATCTGCTGATCCAGCCAGGCGCGATAGCCTAGCAACTTGACCGTGGCGATATCGGCGTCGGTCGCTCCGAAGGTCGTCTGGGTCAGGAACCGGCTGGCTTCGGCGTCGGAAATGCTGATGGCGGTCGGCGGTGGCGACGGCGTCGTCCCCGGGGACTGGCCGCCCCCGCCGCATGACGTCAGCGCCACTGCGAGAACGGCCGGTACGATGACCGCGCGCAGCTTGCGCCAGATGGACCCTATAGACACGACATCCCCCCACAGAGCCGACGTTTTCGAACGCTACACGATTTCCAACGCGACGGAACACCGGAATCCGTCGCTCACCCGGCGTCGGCGGTGAAGACTGGAGGCCGGTCATTGTTCGTCAACCTCGTTTGAGGCATGAATGGAACGAATGACGAACACCCTGATTCCTGATGGATCGACCCGCATCCTTGGGCTGGACCCCGGCCTTCGCCGCACCGGCTGGGGTGTGGTGGTGGCCGAGGGGTCGCGCCTGCGCTGGGTGGCCCATGGCGTGGTGACGCCGCCCGAGGCCGCACCGTTCAGCGAGCGGCTGCTGCATCTGCTCGAGGCGGTCGGCGCGGTCTGCGCCGCCCATGGCTGCGACGAGGCGGCGATCGAGGAGGTGTTCGTCAATATGAACCCGGCCTCGACGCTGAAACTGGGTCACGCCCGGGCGGCGGTCATGCTGGCCCCCGCGCGCTGCGGCCTGCCGGTGGCGGAGTATTCGCCCAATCTGATCAAGAAGGCGGTGGTCGGGGCCGGCCACGCCGACAAGAGCCAGATCGCCTTCATGGTCAAACGCCTGCTGCCGTCCGCGGGAGACGTGAAGGCCGACGCCGCCGACGCCCTGGCGGTGGCCATCACCCATGCACAGATGCGCAAGCGAGCCCTGCTGACGACGCTGCGGGGCGCGGCATGATCGGCCGTCTCCGGGGTGTGCTGGCCGAGGTCGAGGCGGATCACTGCCTGATCGACTGCGCCGGGGTGGGCTATGTCGTGGCCTGCGGGGCGCGGACCCTGCAGCGGCTTCCCGCGCCGGGCGACGAGGCGACCCTGCACATCGAATCCAGCTGGTCGGCCGAGAACGGGCCGCGGCTGTACGGCTTCCTGACCCGCGACGACCGGCGCGCGTTCATGACACTGACGGGCATCCAGGGCGTGGGCCCCAAGGCCGCGCTGTCGGTGCTGGACGTGCTGCCGCCGGGCGATCTGGCGGCGGCGGTGGCGCGTGACGACAAGGCGGCGGTGGCCCGGGCCAACGGCGTGGGCCCCAAACTGGCCCTGCGCATCGTCACCGAGCTGAAGGGCAAGTCGCTGGGTGAGGTGTCGTTCACCCCCGGCGGGTCGGGCCTGCACCTTGAGGTCGCGCCGCCGGTTCCCAGCGTCACCGGCGAGGCCGTTTCGGCCCTGCTGGGTCTGGGCGTGGCCGAGGTCAACGCCCGCCGCGCCGTCGACCAGGCGCTGATCCGGCTCGGCGATGAGGCGGACCTGTCTGCGGTCATTCGCGCCGCCTTGCAGGAGTTGGGGCGGTGAGGGCCGTT
The DNA here is from genome assembly GCA_965284375.1 of Caulobacteraceae bacterium. Taxonomy (GTDB): domain Bacteria; phylum Pseudomonadota; class Alphaproteobacteria; order Caulobacterales; family Caulobacteraceae; genus Brevundimonas. Next base: position 2,147,026 of record OZ260074.1, on the reverse strand, counting down.
TACGTTCCTTCTCCCCTTGCGGGAGAAGGTGGCAGCCGAAGGCTGACGGATGAGGGGTCGCACGGCTTCGACCGTAGGGGCTTTCAGATGCGGACTTCAGGCGTCTGGGTGACCCCTCATCCGACCCGCTGCGCGGGCCACCTTCTCCCGCAAGGGGAGAAGGACTACGTGGGCCCGCCATGACCGACGAACGCATCATTTCAGCCGAATCCGCCCCCGGCGAGACCCACGACCGCGCCCTGCGGCCGCAGACCCTGTCCGAGTTCGTCGGCCAGGAGCAGGCCAAGGGCAATCTGAAGGTCTTCATCGACGCCGCCCGGGGTCGGGGCGAGTCACTGGACCATGTCCTTCTGTTCGGCCCGCCCGGACTGGGCAAGACGACGCTGGCCCAGATCGTGGCGCGCGAACTGGGCGTCGGCTTCCGCGCCACCTCGGGTCCGATCCTGGCCAAGGCCGGCGATCTGGCGGCGATCCTGACCAATCTCGAACCGCGCGATGTGCTGTTCATCGACGAGATCCACCGGCTGGCCCCGACGGTCGAGGAGATCCTCTATCCGGCCATGGAAGACCATGTGCTGGACCTGATCATCGGCGAGGGGCCGTCGGCGCGGTCGGTGCGGATCGATCTGGCCCCCTTCACCCTGGTCGGGGCGACGACGCGGGCGGGTCTGCTGGCCACGCCGCTGCGCGACCGGTTCGGCATCCCGCTGCGGCTCGAATTCTACACGCCCGACGAGCTGGTGCGGGTCATCACCGGGGCGGCGCGCAAGATGGGCGTGGCCATCGACGACGAGGGCGCGCGCGAGATCGCCAGCCGCGCGCGGGGCACGCCGCGCGTGGCCGGCCGCCTGCTGCGTCGGGTGCGTGATTTCGCCGAGGCCGAGGGTGCGCCGAAGATCGACCGGCTGGCGGCGGCGCGGGCGCTGGCGCGGCTGGAGGTCGACGAGGCCGGGCTGGACGCCAATGACCGCCGCTTCCTTAAGGCCCTGATCGAGAACTACGGCGGCGGACCGGTCGGCATGGACACCCTGGCGGCGGCCATCGCCGAGGCCCGCGACGCGGTCGAGGACGTGATCGAACCCTATCTGCTGCAGCAGGGCTTCATCCAGCGCACCCCGCGGGGACGGATGGCCTGTGCCCGGGCCTATGCCCACCTCGGCCTGACCGAACCGCCCAAGGGACCGGAGCCGGGTGGACTGTTCGGGGGCAAGTGATCCCTTCCCCAACCTCGGTTCATACGGGCGTTCGCCGGGATGCACGCAAAGGGGGGTGGCCTCTTCACGCCATCCCCGAACCCCGTCATGCTTCCGCTGTAAGGAGACGGCATGGCGCGGAAGGCGATCCGGACAGAGCGGCTGATCGCGGTGCTGGGCATCGTGGTTCTGGTGCTGGGCGCTGTGGCGATCTGGGTGGCCACGCGCGGGTCGGGTCCGGGCTTCGTCCAGGAGCCGCCGGCCAAACGGGTGCTGCGGCAGGCGCGCGAACAGCTGGGACGCGGCGCCGAGGTGCAGCTGATCGAGCCGGGACGCGGGCGGGTCGTCTGCGGTTATGTGGCGGCCGAACGGCGCGGCGAGGCCGTGGGCTTCATCTCGCGCCCCAACCGGATGCTCCTGAGCGATGACCCGTTGAACCGCGAGTTCCGGGCCATGATCGACGCCGACTGCCCGGGCTTCCCCGAGCCGCCCGCCCTGCGGGCGATCCCGTGATGATGTCCGATACCCCTACTGCCGGCCGTTTCGAGGGCCGCGAACATCGCCTGCCGGTGCGGGTCTATTATGAGGACACCGACTTCACGGGTCTGGTCTACCACGCCAACTATGTCCGCTATTTCGAGCGGGGGCGGTCCGACTGCCTGCGGCTGATGGGCATCGGCCACACGGACCTGCTGGACGGCGACCAGCCGACGGCCTTCGTGGTCACGAAGATGGGACTGACCTTCCTCAAGCCGGCACGCATCGACGACGCCCTCGTGGTGCGAACCCACTATGACTCGGTCAAGGGGTCGCGCCTGCTGATCTCGCAGACGATCACGCGCAGCGAGGATGTGCTGTGCCGAGCCGAGGTCGAGGTGGTCTGCATTCACATGGACGGCCGGCCGCGCAGGCCGACAAAGGCGCTGGTCGAGAAGGTCGGGCCGTGGCTGGCACGCGAAGCCTGACCATTTCCGCCGCCTGACGCGTGCAGAGAGGTGACGTCGCGGCCACACCTCGCTAGACCCGATGGAAATCGCCACACAACCGCCACGCCCGTCCGGTGCACAGGGATGGACAGACGGAAGGACGCTGAATGACCACCGCCGCTGACGCCTCGATGCTGAACCCGCTGGCCCTGTTTCTCGAGGCCGATCCCGTCGTGAAGGCGATCATGGTCGGTCTGGTGGTGGCGTCGCTTTGGTCGTGGGCCGTGATCATCGACAAGGCCTTTCGCTTTTCAGGCCTGAACAGCCAGGCGACCAGCTTTGAGGATGCGGTCGGATCGGGTCGGTCGCTGGAGGAGGTGGCCAACCAGGCGGGACCCAATCCCGCCCATCCCCTGCCGCGCATGCTTGTCGTCGCCCTGGCCGACTGGCGCGAGGCCCGCACGCGCGGGCCGCTGACCGAAAACCAGGCCAATCTGCTGATGTCCCGCATCGACCGGGCGCTGGACAGCCTGATCGCCCGCGAGAGCCAGCGGGTCGAGAACGGCCTTGGCGTTCTGTCGGTGGTGGCGACCTCCTCGCCCTTCATCGGCCTGTTCGGCACGGTCTGGGGCATCATGAACGCCTTCGGGGCCATCGCCTCGGCGGGCAACACCAATCTGACGACGGTGGCCCCGGCTATTTCCGAGGCCCTGTTCGCCACGGCCCTGGGTCTGGCGGCGGCCATTCCGGCCTATATCGCCTACAACAAATTCTCGATCGACGCGGGCAAGTTCACCGGCCGGCTGGAGAGCTTCGCCGATGACCTGCAGGCCGCCGTCGCGCGTCGGCTGGGCAGCGGTCCGGCCAGCCCCGCGCCGCAGCCCGCCCGGGAGCTCTGAGCCGTGGCGCTGGCAGGTGGCGGCGGGGGCGGACACGTCCGGGGCCGCAGACGGCCGCGCAAGCGGCCCCTGAGCGAAATCAACGTCACGCCGCTGGTCGATGTGATGCTGGTGCTGCTGATCATCTTCATGATCTCGGCCCCCCTGCTGACGACCGGGGTCGAGGTCGAACTGCCGAAGACCGAGGCCAGCGCGGTCGACACGGATCAGGAGCCGGTGGTGGTCTCGATCGACCGCGACGGGGCCATCTTCGTCGCCGACAGCGAAGTGCCATGGGACCGGCTGGTCCTGGCCGTGGCCCAGGACGGTGGCGAGGGCGCTCGCGACAAGCCCGTGTTCGTCCGGGCCGACGGCCGGGCCCCCTATCAGGCCGTGGCGCGCGTCATGGCGCGACTGTCCGGTGCCGGCTTCACCAAGATGAACCTGATCACCGACACCTCGGCATCGGGCGGGAGCTGAGACCCTGGAACGGCCCGGCCCGGCCCTGATCGGTTCCGTCCTGCTGCACGGTGGGGCCATCGCCGCCGTGCTGGCGGCGGGCCTGCTCGCGCCGCGCACCGAGCCGCGTCCGGTCATGAACGCCGTGCCGGTCTCGATTGTCTCCGATATGGTGATCGAGGCCGCCGCCGCCGACAATCCCAGCGAGGAACTGGTCACCGAAGACGCGACGACGGCTCCGGTCGCCCCGCCGCCCGAGCCCGTTCCCGCGCCGCCGGAGCCGAAGCCGGTCCCGCCGCCGGTCCCGACACCGACGCCGGTCAAGAAGGACCCACCGCCCCGGCCGACCCCGCCTCGACCCACCCCGCCGCGCGCCCAGCCGACCCCGCCGCGCCCGACTCCACCGCGTCGCGAGGAGACGCTGGACCTCGACTCTCTCGCCGGTCCGCCGCGTCCCGCGACCCGCCCCGGCACCCGCCCGGCCACGGGGCAGCAGGGGCAGGGCTCGGCACCCCGGGCAACAGGCCCGCAGATCTCGGCCATCTTCAACCAGGTCTATCCGAACTGGATCCTGCCCTGCGATATTCCGGGTGCCCGTGATCTGCGCATCCAGATGGACGTGACGCTGGACGCCCGCGGTCGGATCATCGCCGGTCCGACGCTGCTGGGTGCCCGTTCCGACCCGGTCTGGCGCGCCGCCGCTGACGGCGCCGTGCGCGCGATCCGCCAGACGGCACCCTTCGATGTGCCCGCGGGCTTTGAGGGCGGGCCCTTCCGTCCCACCTTTGTGACGGAACGCGCCTGCGCCAATCGCTGAAGATCCGCGACGGGGCCTGAAAGTCGCCCCATTCACCGCCATGCTGGCAATCTGCGCCCGGTCTGGCGATAAGGATCGGCGTACGTCTGAAACTGCGGGAGCTTCTGATGCGACTGAACCGACTTCTGGCGAGCGTCGCCCTGGTGGCGATGACGGCGACCTCGGTCATGGCGCAGACCCCGCCCCCGCAATCCAGCGACCCCGTCGAGGTCGAGATCGATCAGGGCGTGCTGCGGCCGCTGCAGATCGCGGTGGTCAATTTCGACGGCCAGAACGGCTCCGACCTGGGCGGGGTGATCCGGTCGGACCTGCGCCGCTCGGGCTATTTCGAGCCGATGGACCCCGCCGGCTTCGTTGAAACCGGCCTGACCCTCGCCAATGCCCCCAATTTTCCGCAGTGGACCTCGATCGGGGCCCAGGCGGTGCTTTACGGCGCGGTCACGCCCCGGCCCGACGGCCGCAACGACTTCGGCTTCCGTCTCTATGATCCCTACCGGCAGTGCCAGCTGGCCTCGTACCAGTTCACCGCCACGCCCGAGCAGTGGCGTCGGATCGGCCACAAGATCGCCGACCTGATCTATCAGCGCATGACCGGCGAGACCGGGCTGTTCGACAGCCGTGTGGTCTTCGTTTCGGAGAGCGGGACCCAGCTGAACCGGCTGTCGCGGCTGGCGATCTCGGATCAGGACGGTTTCAACCCCGTCTATCTGACCGGCGGCGACGAGATCATCATGTCGCCGCGCTTCTCGCTGAGTGACCCCAACGAGATCACCTATGTGGCGCTGGGCAAGGACTACAGCCGCATCTACCTGTACAATCTGTCGACCGGCCGGCGCGAAAGCCTGGGCGAGTTCGACGGCCAGGTGCTGGCGCCCCGCTTCTCGAACGACGGGTCGAAGATGGCCTTCTCGATCATCCGGGGCGGCAACACCGACGTCTATGTGATGGATCTGTCCAGTCGCCAGGTGCGGCGACTGACCAGCGATCCCGGCATCGACACCTCGCCCTCATTCAGCCCCGACAACGGCCAGATCGTCTTCACCTCGGATCGTTCGGGCAGCGCCCGCCTGTACATCATGCGCGCCGACGGCACCGGTCAGCGCGCGATCGCCCGCGGCGGCGGCCTGTACACCGCCCCGAACTGGAGCCCGCGCGGCGACCTGATCGCCTTCACCAAACAGGGCGGCGGCCGCTTCTCGACCGGCGTCATGAACCCGGACGGCTCGGGCGAGCGCATCCTGTCGTCCAGCTATTTCGAGGAGGGTCCATCCTGGGCCCCGAACGGCCGCTACATCATGTTCGCGCGTCAGTCGCCGGGTGGCGACACACGGCTGTGGACCGTCGATCTGTCGGGCCGGGTGGTGTCCCAGGCCGGCTACAACGGGCGGGGCTCGGACCCGGCATGGTCGCCGCTGCTGGACGAACAGCCATCCAATCTCGGCGGTGGCGGGCCCGACGGCTGTCCGACCTGATCACAAAGCGGAGCCGTCCGGCTCAATCCCTCGTTATCGCGACTGGCGAAACCGGTGGCGCGTCAGTACCAAGCGTTTAAAGCCAAGCTGGAGGCCCAGGCCTCACCTGAAGGAGACGACCCGATGATGAAGCCCTCGACCCTGGTCCGTCTGGCCGCCGTAGGCCTGGCCATGACCGCCATCGCCGCCTGTACGCCGCGCCGCGCCGTCGTCACCGGTGCCGGCGAGACCGTGCCGCCGGTCGCCAATGAGCCTTACAACCCCGGTCCCCGCGGTCCGATCTCGGGCGGCAGCATGGGTGCCGCAGCCCCGGGCTCGGAACAGGATTTCGTCGTCAATGTCGGCGACCGGGTCTATTTCGATCTCGACAGCTATCAGCTGCGGTCGGAAGTCTATCCGCGCATGGATGCCCAGGTCGCCTGGCTGCAGCGCTATCCGAACGTGACCATCCGTATCGAAGGCAATGCCGACGAGCGCGGCACGCGGGAATACAACCTGGCCCTCGGCGCCCGCCGCGCCGAGTCGGTTCGCAGCTATCTGGTCGAGCGTGGCGTCAACGCCGGCCGGATCGATACCATCAGCTACGGCAAGGAACGTCCGATCGCGGCCGGCTCGACCGAAGAAGCCTTCGCCCGCAACCGTAACGCCCACACCGCCATCGTCTCGGGCGCGACCCGCTGAGTCGCCTTCCGTCCCATCGCCCTGGCGGTGGGACGGAGACCTTGAACCGGCCCCAATGGGGTGGGACGATCACCGCCATGCTCAAGCTGCCCGCCGCCTTCCGTTCGCGAAACGCCCTGATTTCGGTCCTGGGCGTGATCCTGATCGCGGGGACCACGACGGTCGTCGCCCAGACCGCACCGCTCGAGCCGGTCCAGTGGGACAAGCGTCGGCTGGAGCAGCTGGATCGGAATGTGCGTCGCCTCGAGCGCGCCGTGACCCAGCGCAACGCTGCGGGCCAGCCGGTGATCATCGAGCCCGACCCTGAGGTCATCGCGCTGCAGGGCCGGGTCGGCATCATGGACCGCCGGCTGTCGGACATGGAGGCGACGGTCCAGCGGGTGAATGGCGATCTTGAGCGGCTGACCTTCCAGCTGGATGAGGCGACCCGGGACAATGCCGCCCTCGGCACCCGCGTCCGCGACGCCGAAGGTCGCATCCGGGCCATGGAACTGGCTGCGGCCCGCGAGGCCGAGCTGAACGCCCCCATCCCGACGACATCCCCGACCGGCGACGCGGTCCGCGACCTCACCGCTGCCGCCCGGCTGGCCGCCACGGACCCGGCGCGCGGCGACCGGGCGCTGCAGACGGTCGTCCTGGCCTGGCCCGACACGCCCCAGGCCCAGGAAGCCAACAGCCGTCTCGGCGATCTGAGAGTTTCGGCCGGCGATCCGGCAGGGGCTGTCTCGGCCTATGCCGCCGCCCTGCGCGGCTGGCCGACCACGACCTGGGCTCCGGCCACGACACTGGAGCTGGCCAATGCGCTCAACGCCACCGACCGCAAGGCCCAGGCCTGCACGGCCCTGACCGAGTTCGGTCGCCGCTATGCCGAGGCCGCCGCTCCGGCCCTTCGCACGCGGGCGACCGAGGCGCGGACCCGCATCGGCTGCGCCGCCGCGCCCGCCGCCACGCCGCCGCCGCGGCGGCCGGGCTGATCCAGACCGCTGACGACTGGACCGGGCCGGCTCTGGCCCGCCTGTCCGACCGGCTGGAAAGTGACGTCGATCATCCTGTCGCCCTGGCCCTGTCGGGCGGCGGCGATTCGATCGCCCTGCTGCGGGTCGCCACCGATTGGGCCAGGTCCCGCGGTCGGCGACTGCTGGCCCTGACCGTCGATCACGGGCTGAGTCCCGACAGCGCCCGATGGACCGCCTTCGCAGAAGCCGCCGCACGCGACGCGGGGGCCGACTGGCGCGGTCTGGCCTGGACCGGACCAAAGCCTGCCACGGGTCTGTCTGCCGCCGCCCGCAGGGCCCGACACGGCCTCATTGCCGACGCCGCCCGCGAGGGTGGGGCGCGCGTGGTCCTGTTTGCCCATACCGCCGACGACATCGCAGAGGGCCATGTGATGCGGGCCGGGGGCTCGACCCTGGGGCGGTTGCGCGACTGGGCACCGTCTCCGGCCTGGCCCGAGGGGCGCGGGCTGATGCTGTTGCGGCCGATGCTGAACGCGGGGCGGGCCGAGGTGCGCGATTGGCTGGTGTCGCGGGATGCGGACTGGATCGACGATCCCGCCAATGACGATCCGAAATACGCACGCAGCCGGGCGCGGGCGGCTCTTCGTCTGTCGGGTGAAGCGAGCCCCCGGGGATCAGGCGGCGAGTCTGCTCCCGGACCGTCGACCCTCACCCATGGGCGCAAGGGCGACGGCTGCGATGCCGGGCGCTCAAGCCCTCAGCCGACGGGCGAGGGGTGGTTCCAGTTATCCCGCGATGTCTACCCGCACCACCTCGCCGCCGCGCTCGTTTGCGCCGGCGGCGGCAACCGCCTTCCGCGCGGCGATCGGTTGACCGCCCTTGTGACTCGCCTGCGGTCAGGCGAGGCGTTCACCGCGACCCTCTGCGGGGCCCGGATCGCGGCCGGTGGCGATCGTGTCATGGTGACCCGCGAACCCGGAGAGCTGACCCGCCGCCCGCCGCCGGCCCTGCCGCTCGACCCGGGACGCGAGGTGGTCTGGGACGGGCGCTGGGCCGTGACGACGACCGAATGCGGCTGGTCTGTCGTGCCCGCCGCGGGTCGCGGCGCTGCCCTGTCCGAAGCCGACCGCGCCATCCTGAAAGCGCTGCCGCCCGCGGCCCGCGGTGGCCAGCCTGTGCTGATCCGGCACGCCGGGGGTGCCCCGGTTCTTGCACAGACGGCCGCGAGCGTTCGGTCACTGGTCGAGGAGAGACTGGCGCTTGCACTGGACGGAATGACGCATGAGAGGGACCATCGCGACGCCATCCATGGCGCAACGACCCGGAACCTCCTATTTTCGATCTGACATATGTGACAAGGCGCGTTTGCGCCCAAGGGACGAGCGAGCATGAACCTGCGCAATCTGGCCATCTGGGGCGTCATCATCCTGGGCGCCATGGCCTTCTATGTGGCCGTCAGCCGCCCGGGCGGCATCACGGCCCCGGCCGGGACGAAGGCCGCCGCCGAGCGGCCCGTGGAGATGACCTATTCCGATCTGCTGAAGGCGCGCGACGCCAATGCCATCGCCAGCGTCGAGGTGCGGGGCGAGACGGTCAAGGCGACGCTGAAGGACAACCGCGTGGTGACCACCACCACGACCCTGCCCAACGCCGACCTGATCAACAGTATCCAGGCGACCGGCGCGGCCGTCGACGTCAAGTCGACCCGTCAGTCCCTCTGGGTCAGCGCCCTGATCGGCCTGCTGCCCTTCGTCCTGATCATCGGCCTGTGGATCCTGATCATGCGCCAGATGCAGGGCGGCGCGCGCGGGGCCATGGGCTTCGGCAAGTCCAAGGCCAAGCTGCTGACCGAGCACAAGGGCCGCAAGACTTTTGACGACGTCGCCGGTGTGGACGAGGCCAAGGAGGAGCTTCAGGAGGTCGTCGACTTCCTCAAGGATCCGGGCAAGTTCCAGAAACTGGGCGGCAAGATTCCCAAGGGGGCCCTGCTGGTGGGACCTCCCGGCACCGGCAAGACGCTGCTGGCCCGCGCCGTCGCGGGCGAGGCGGGCGTGCCCTTCTTCTCGATCTCGGGTTCCGACTTCGTCGAGATGTTCGTGGGCGTCGGTGCCAGCCGCGTGCGCGACATGTTTGAACAGGCCAAGAAGAACGCCCCCTGCATCATCTTCATCGACGAGATCGACGCCGTCGGCCGTCACCGCGGTGCCGGTCTGGGCGGCGGCAATGACGAGCGCGAGCAGACGCTGAACCAGCTGCTGGTCGAGATGGACGGCTTCGAGGCCAATGAAGGCATCATCCTGATCGCCGCCACCAACCGTCCCGATGTGCTGGACCCGGCCCTGCTGCGTCCCGGCCGCTTCGACCGCCAGGTCGTGGTGCCGAACCCCGACGTCAACGGCCGCGACCGGATCCTGCGCGTGCACATGAAGGACGTGCCGCTGGCCTCCGACGTCAACGTCAAGACCATCGCCCGCGGCACGCCCGGCTTCTCGGGCGCCGACCTGGCCAATCTGGTCAATGAGGCGGCCCTGATGGCGGCCCGCAAGGACCGTCGGATGGTCACGCATCGCGACTTCGAGGATGCCAAGGACAAGGTCATGATGGGCGCCGAGCGCAAATCCATGGCCATGAACGAGGAAGAGCGCCGCCTGACCGCCTATCACGAGGGCGGCCACGCCATCGTGGCCATGAACGTCAAGATGGCCGATCCGGTGCACAAGGCGACCATCGTCCCGCGCGGTCAGGCCCTCGGCATGGTGATGCAGCTGCCTGAAGGCGACCGCTACTCCATGAAGTTCCAGCAGATGGTCGATCGCATCGCCATCATGGCCGGCGGCCGCGTGGCCGAGGAGCTGATCTTCGGCAAGGAGAACATCACCTCGGGCGCCTCGTCGGACATCCAGCAGGCGTCGAAACTGGCCCGCCGCATGGTCACCCAGTGGGGCTTCTCCGACATCCTGGGCACCGTGGCCTATGGCGAGAACGAGCAGGAGGTCTTCCTCGGCCACTCGGTCGCGCGCAGCCAGAATGTCTCCGAAGAGACGGCCCGGATCATCGATTCCGAGGTCAAGCGCATCGTCGGCGCGGGCTGGGATGAAGCCCGCCAGATCCTGACCGACAAGGCCGCCGATCTGGAGACCCTGGCCCAGGCGCTGCTGGAGTACGAGACCCTGTCCGGTCAGGAGATCAAGGATCTGCTGGAGAAGGGGCTCGCCCCCAACCGCGATGAAAGCAACTTCCCCAACGCCGGGCCCTCGGTCTCGGTCCCGATCACCCCGGTGTCGGACGGGACGAGCGTCGAGGTCCAGACCGTCCACTGATCGTCTGAAACGACCGAACCCGCCGTGGGTCATGCTCGCGGCGGGTTCTTTCTGATGAACTTGTTTGCATTATAAACAAGTCTATGAGATACGGCTCTCCATCAAGAGGGGAGCTGCAGCCATGTCTTCATCCGAAACCGACCCGTCCGGGCGCCTGCACGGCCTTGACGCGCTGCGGGGGACCGCCCTGCTTCTGGGCGTCGTCCTGCACGCGACCATGGCCTATTTCCCGGTGACGATCTGGATCGTCCCGGACACCGTGAACTCGCCGGTCGCCGCCGGTCTGTTCTTCGCCATCCACCTGTTCCGGATGACCAGCTTCTTCCTGATCGCCGGCCTGTTCGCCCATATGATGCTGGGGCGGCGTGGCACCCTCGGTTTCATCAGGGACCGGCTCTCGCGCATTGCCGGGCCGCTGTTCGGCCTGTGGTGGGTGATCTTCCCGGCCTTTATCGCGGTAATCGTCTGGATGGCGGCCATCCGCAACGGCGGGTCCATCCCGACCGACGGTCCGCCGCCGCCGGGACTGACGCTGCAGAATTTCCCCCTGACCCACCTGTGGTTCCTGTGGATGCTGCTGATCCTCTATGCCGCCGCCCTGGTCCTGCGTGCGCCCTTTGCTCTGCTGGATCGCGACGGGGCATGGGGCCGGTTCGTCGACCGGATCACCGGTGCCCTGATCGGCCCGTGGACACCGGCCCTGATGGCCGCGCCGCTGGCGCTCGCCTTCTGGCTGGCTCCGAACTGGTTGCCCTTCTTCGGCATACCGACCCCGGACACGGGCCTGGTCCCCAATCCGGTCGCCCTGACGGCCTTCGGGTGCGCCTTCGGCCTCGGTTTCCTGCTCGATCGACGTCGCGATCTCCTGGTCCGCATCGAGCGGCTGTGGCCGGTGTTCACGGTCGTCGCCCTGGGCGTCGGGACGGCGGCCATGGTCATGGTCGGCGGACCGGTCCCGGACCTGACGCCCGTTGCCGATCCGGATCTGAAGGCCCCGCTGGCGGCGGTGATGGCGCTCGCCGTCTTCGCCTCGACCTTCGCGGTGCTGTCGCTGGCCCTGCGTTTCGCCTCAGGCCACAGCGCGGCCCGTCGCTACCTCGCCGACGCCTCCTACTGGGTCTACATCGTCCATCTGCCGCTGGTCATGGTGGGACAGGTTCTGCTGCTGGACGCGCCCCTGCCCTGGTGGGGAAAACTTCTGGCGGTCGTGGCCGGAACCATGGCCGTGGCCCTGACGAGCTATGAGCTTCTGGTGCGTCACACCTTCGTCGGTCGCTGGCTCAACGGCCACCGCGTCCCCTGGCGGCGTCAGCGCCCCCCGGAATTCTCGCCCGCCGAATAACTTGCCAAGACCTGCCGGCTCGTCCACCCCAAGGGCGAGCCGGCTTCGGAGAATCGTCATGCCCGCCAAGCCCCGTCTGCATTCCCCCGAGGACGACCTCGCCTTCATGCGCTCGATCGTCGAAGGCGGCGGTCGGCCGCCCCTCACCATGGCCGTCTGCTATCTGGCGGGTGGTCTGCTGTACGGCCTGCAGTGTCTGTTCCATGTCGGTCAGATGATCGGACTGATCCGCTGGTCCGGCCTCGCGACCCTGGCCTTTGTCACCCTGATAAGCGTGGCCTTCCTGCTGATCCTCACCTGGGCCATCCTGAAGGACCGCAAGGACGGCGTCGGCGATCGCGGGCCTGCGGCCGCCCGCACGCTCAAGGCGGCCTTCAGCGCCACCGGCATGGCGAACGGCGCCGTGATCATCATCTTCGGCGTGGGCTCCATGCGGGACAATGACTTCGCCATCTGGCTCTACTATTCCGCCATTGTCTTCGCGCTCCAGGCCGCCGCCTGGTATGTGGCCTGGACCCTGAAACGGAAGGCCTGGATGCTGGCCACGGCCCTGGGCGGCTGGGTCACGGCCGTCGCGCTGGGCCTGCTGGTGCGTGAAACCATGTGGTATCTGGCCGTCTGCACCGTCGCCCTGTTCCTGCTGTTCGCCCTCCCGGGCTGGGTCATGTTCCGCGACGCCCGCGCCGCGCGGACGACGGGCTGACACCGGATGGGTCTCGCCGACCTCGGACGTATCGACGAGGTGATCCACGGCCGCATGCGACTGGGGATCATGGTCTATCTGGCGGATGCCGACGCGGCCGACTTCACCGAGCTGAAGACCGTTCTGGAAGCCACCCAGGGCAACCTTTCGGTCCATCTGAAGAAGCTGGAGGAGGCGGGGTTCATTGCCATCGAAAAGAGCTTCGTCAAAAACAAACCCCTGACCCGGGTGTCGATCACCGACGATGGCCGCAAGGCCTTCTCCCTCTATCTCGACGCGCTCGGCAGCCTGATCGGGGGCAAGGACGCATGACCCGCCCCCGCGTCATGGGCATCGTCAACGTCACGCCCGACAGCTTCTCGGACGGGGGGCGGCTGACCTCGGTCGAGGCGGCCGTCGCGCACGGCCTGCGGCGGGTCGAACAGGGCGCGGACATCCTCGACATCGGCGGCGAGAGCACCCGGCCCGGGGCCGAGCCGGTCAATGCCGACGAGGAGATGGCCCGTACCGTCCCTGTCATCGCCGGTCTGCGCGCGGCCGGCTGGACCGGACCGATCAGTATCGACACGATGAAACCGGCTGTGGCGCGCGCCGCCGTCGCCGCCGGGGCGACGATGTGGAACGACGTGACGGCCCTCGGCTTCGCACCGGACAGTCTCGTCACCGCCGCCGACCTCGGCTGCGCGGTGGTGCTCATGCACATGCGGGGCGAGCCGCGCACCATGCAGGCCGACCCTCGCTATGACGATGTCGTCGCGGAGGTCGCCGGCTGGCTGACCGGGAGGGCGGAGGCGGCGATGGCCGCCGGCGTGGCACGCGACCGGATCTGGCTGGATCCCGGCATCGGCTTCGGCAAGACGGTGGCGCACAATCTGGCCCTGACCGCCCATCTGGACCGACTGACCGCAGGCGGATTTCCCGTCCTCTACGGAGCCAGCCGCAAGCGCCTGATCCAGTCGATCGATCCGTCGGCGACAGAGACCGGCGACCGTCTCGGCGGCTCGCTGGCGCTGGCGCTCGAGGCGGCGCGGCGGGGGGCCTCGATCATCCGGGTCCACGACGTGCGCGAGACGGTGCAGGCGCTGGCGGTCCAGGCGGCGATCGCCGGGGTCTGAAGGCTCTAGCCCCGGCGAAGGCGGAGCAGCGCCGGCCCTCCGTGGCGCGCCAGCAGCAGCAGGCCCACCACCGTGGCGGTCATGACCAGATAGCCGACGAGGCCGCTCAGGGTCGCCGCGGGCAGGGCCGCGAGCAGGAGAGTGTCATTTCCGCCGGGCACCAGGGTCGCGCCGACCGCCATCACCGCCCCGCCCGCGACCGAGCGAAGCAGGGTCCCGGGGCTCGGCTTCTGGAAGCGGAATCGCCGAGTCCGCAAGCCGGCCAGGACCGCCCCGGCCAGCAGGGCCGCAGCGGCCAGGACGCCGGCCGACCTGCTCATCAGGCCCGTCATGCGAACCGGGTCGACACCCTGTCTGACCAGGTCGGCATAGTTCCAGCCCGGCGCGAGGGCGAACAGGGTCGCCCCACTGACCCCCAGCACCGTCATGGCCAGGCCGACCGACCAGCGCCGTCCGTCTGATCGATCGCCGCCCTCATGAAGCCAGAGCCAGGCGGCGATGATCACCAGGATGAAGATCAGGGCGACCACCAGACCGACCTCCGACAGATGACCCAGAGGATTGACCGTCGCCACTGACGGGACCGGCAATCGCAAATGCACCGCCGCCGCGAAACCGATCGCCAGGCCGGCGGGCAGGGCCAGGAAACGCACCTCGCCGTCGCCGATCCGGGCGATCGTTCCCAGCAGGCAGGCGTCGTTGATCAGGGCTCCGGTCCCAAGCAGGGCCGCACCGACGAACAACGGCCAATGGATCGGCCGTTCCCCGGCGAGCGTCACACCCATCACGCCGAACCAGGCCAGACCGAGCCAGACCAGCCCCGCCACGCCGACCGCCACCGCGAATCCCAGCATCAGTCGCGTCCGTCGCTCGAGGACCAGTTCCTGCGCCGCCCGAACCGCGCAGGTGCTGCCCTGGTTCAGCGCAAACCCCATCACGAGCGCACAGGCTGCAGTCGCGAACAGGAAGACGGGCGGAGACATCGGCATGATCCGGAGTTCGTCGGCGCGCGCGCAAAGGATACGCCGCCGCGAGGACCGACGGCTCACTATGATCAGATTGCCACAGGTGCGGCCCAGCCTCGTTCCGGGAAGGTCCGGCCGGCCCGGTCATGACGAGCCCGAGCGATGGCCCGCTGGAGCCGGATGATCCCGAACGGAAATCCGGCTTGCCTCCCCGGTCGGGATTGGCCATCCAGCGCGCATGACCTCGCCCCCCGGACGTGTCCTGATCATCGCCGGCTCCGACTCGGGCGGAGGGGCGGGGGTTCAGGCCGACATCAAGACCGTGACGATGCTGGGCGGTTACGCCGCCACCGCCATCACCGCCATGACGGTGCAGAACACCCTGGGCGTTCACGGCGTCTATCCGTTGCCGCTGGACCTGATCGAGGCCCAGGCGCGGGCGGTGCTGGACGACATCGGGGCCGATGCGATCAAGACCGGTATGCTGGGGTCGACCGAGGTCGTGGAGCGGGTCGCGGCCATCCTCGACAGCAGCGACGCCCCCGTGGTCGTCGATCCGGTCATGGTCGCCAAGGGCGGCCAGAGCCTGCTGGCCGGGGATGCGGTCTCTGCAGTCAAGGCGTTGATGATCCCGCGCGCCGCCCTTCTGACCCCCAATGCGCCCGAGGCCGAGGCCCTGACCGGCCTGGTCGTCGCCGATCTGGACGGCCAGCGCCGCGCCGGCGAATTCCTGCTCGGCCTCGGGGCCCGGGCGGTGCTGATGAAGGGCGGGCATATTTCCGGCGACACGGTCGTCGATGTGCTGGTCACCCCCTCTGGCGAGACGCTGCTGGAAGGTCCGCGCGTCGACACCCGCCATACCCATGGCACCGGCTGCACCCTGGCCAGCGCCTGCGCCACGGGGCTGGCGAAGGGATTGCCGCTCGAGGCCGCGGTGGCCGAGGCCTGGGCCTATGTCGCCGAGGCCATCCGCCGCGCGCCGGGTCTGGGCGGCGGGCACGGGCCGCTGGACCACGGCTGGCCGCTGAGGCGGGATCGATGAGCGATCTGGAAGCGCGGCTGGTCGGGATCGTGCGCGCCGATCCCGGCCTGATGCATGTGCTGACAGGCGTGCGGGATCAGAACCTGCCGGAGTGGCGGGTCTTTTCCGGCGCGGTCTACCAGAGCGTCTGGAACGCCCTGACGGGCCGGCCGGCGGGGTATGGCGTCCGCGACTACGACGTCGGCTACTATGATCCGGACACCAGCTGGGATGCCGAGGACGTCTTCATAAAACGCGTCGCGGCGGCCTTCGAAGAGCCGTTCCGCAGCACCGTCGAGGTGCGCAACCAGGCGCGGGTACCGATCTGGTTTCCCGCCCATTTCGGCGAGCCCTATGAGCCGCTGTCCGGGACCGATGAGGCCCTGGAGCGGTTCGTGGCCCCGGCCTTCGCGGTCGGGGTGCGGCTGGCGGCGGATGATACCATCAGCGTGGCCGCGCCGCTCGGCCTCGACGACATCTTCGCCCTGACCCTGCGTCCCAATCCGAACCGCACCCTTGCGAAGGACTGGCCGCGCGTCGTCGAGCGGGCGCGGGCGCGCTGGCCGGAACTGACCGTTATCGAACCGGAGACCCTCTGAATGCGCCAGTGGACCGTCGACGCCTTCGCCTCCGAACCCTTCAAGGGCAATCCGGCCTGTGTGGTCGAGCCCTTCGACCATTGGCCCGACGTGGGCTGGATGGCGGCGCTGGCGAAGGAGAATAACCAGGCGGAGACCGCCTTTCTGCTCAGGACGGCCGACCCCGCGCGGTTCGGGTTGCGCTGGTTCACGCCGGGCATGGAGGTTGATCTGTGCGGCCACGCCACCCTGGCCTCGGCCCATGTGCTGGCGACGGAGCTGGGGCTCGATGTCGAGGCCGTCACCTTCGACACCCGCTCCGGCCCGTTGTTCGTAAGGCGGGCGGGCGCGGGCTATGAGATGGACTTTCCCGCCGATCCGCCGCGCCGGACCGACTGTCCCGCCGGCCTGGCCGAGGCGCTGGGCGTGGTGCCGGTCGAGGTCCGGGCCGGGCGCTATCTGGTGGCGATCCTGAAGGATGCGGCGGCGGTGCACGCCGTGACGCCCGACATCCGGGCGCTGGCGACGATCCGGGGCGAGGCGGGCGAGATCGGCCAGGTCATCGTCTGCGCCGATGCGGATGCCGGTGATGATGTCGATGTGGTCGACCGCTTCTTTGCGCCGGGCTGCGGCGTGGATGAGGATCCGGCGACCGGCTCGGCCCACTGCATCCTGGGGTCTCTTTACGCCGACCGGCTGGGCCGCAAGATCGTGCGCTTCCGCCAGGTGTTTCCGGGCCGGGGCGGCGATATCGAGACCGAGACCGCCGGCGACCGGATTCTGCTGCGGGGCCGGGCCGTGACGGTGATCGAGAGCCGGCTGCGGCTGAACGCCTGATCCCGGACAAGGACCCGGACAAGGAAAGGGACGCGACCCTTTCGGATCGCGCCCCCGAACCTCCGGGGAGGGAGGTCAGGTCCTAGTAGCGGCGGTTGTCATTGTCGCGACGCTCGGCGCGGACCTGGAACGACAGACGGTCATAGCGGCGGTCCAGTTCGGCGCGCTCGCGAGCCGAGAAACCCCCGCGCTGATAGCTGTATTCAAGCCGGACCAGCTGGTTCAGTTCGGCCCGCAGACGGGTCGCTTCACGGCGGCTCAGCTGGCGATTGCGCTCGCCCTGGTCGATGCGGCGATCCAGCTGGTATTTGCGTTGCGAGATCGACTGCCAGCCGCCGCGATTGTCGCGCTCATAGCGGTCGCCGCGATCCTGCTCATAGCGGCCGCCGCGATCGTCATGATGCTGGGGGCCGTAGTTCTGGGCCATGGCGGGGACCGCGACGGAGGCCGCGGCCAGGGCGATAGCGGGGATCAGGAATCTTTTCATCGGTCGTCTCCTTGGCGGTTCACGCGGACCGGGAGGCCGGCGTTGATGGGGAGAAAACCATTTCCGGAATGAGCCGTGCCTGAACAGCCGGGGTCAGCTCCCGTTCATGTCGATGACATCGCGTGCGGGCGAAGGCTTCGGTGGCCGCCCGGAAATGACGACCGGAAGCGATTGAGGGCGGGGCGACATGGTGAAATATGTCTACACTCACCGTTCAGGCGGCGTTCAGAGCCGTCGCCCTATATCGTTTCGCATGAACCGGATTTGTACATTTCTGATGGCCGCAGCGGTCGCCTCCGCGCCGTTGTCGGCGTCGGCGCAGGACCGCGACGGTCGGGGTGACCGCGAACCCGGTCGCGACCGCAGCGAACAGACGCGACCGGCTGCGCGCCAGATCAGCGTGTCCGAGGCCCAGGGCATCGCGGAATCGCGGGCGCGGGGTGCCACCTTCGTCGGCTATGTCGGTACGCGGGGTGGCCAGTATGTGTTCCGCTTTGACCGCGACGGCCAACTGTTCGACGTCGCCGTGCCCATGACGGGCCGATAGGGAAGCCGATATGCGTGTCCTGCTCGTTGAAGATGACGTTGACCTGTCGCGCCAGCTGAAGGGCGCTCTGGGCGACGCCGGCTATGCCGTCGATCACGCGGCCGATGGCGAGGAAGCGCATTTCCTCGGCGATACCGAACCCTATGACGTCGTCGTGCTGGATCTGGGCCTGCCCAAGATCGACGGCGTCTCCGTGCTGGAGCGCTGGCGCCGCGACGGCAAGACGACGCCGGTGCTGATCCTGACCGCGCGCGGCGCCTGGTCCGACAAGGTCTCGGGCTTTGACGCCGGGGCCGACGACTATCTGACCAAGCCGTTCCATACCGAGGAACTGCTGGCCCGCCTGCGTGCCCTGCTGCGTCGGTCCGCCGGCATCGCCTCGGCAACGCTGTCCTGTGGCGGCCTGCGCCTTGATCCCCGCGCCGCCCGGGCCACGGTCAATGGCGAGCCGCTGCGGCTGACCTCGCTGGAATACCGGCTGCTGCACTATCTGATGATGCATCAGGGCCGGGTCATCAGCCGGACCGAGCTGGTCGAGCACCTTTACGATCAGGACTTCGATCGCGATTCCAACACGATCGAGGTCTTTGTCGGCCGGCTTCGCAAGAAGATCGGTTCGGACCGGATCGAGACGGTGCGCGGCCTCGGCTATCGCCTGACGCCGCTGCCGGGTGAGTCCACCGAAGGGTGACCGGGCCGTCGGGGGGCACGACAGGAACCGACGAAGCCGCGCCGGAGTCCCGGAACTGGGGGCGGTGGTTCGGCCGTCCGGGCCGCAGCCTGACCCGGCGATTGATCTGGCTGGCCTCGCTGTGGATCGTCCTGGCGCTGATCCTGGCCGGCTGGGCCCTGACCAGCCAGTATCAGGAGAGCGCGCTCCGGCGGCTGGGCAATATGCTCGGTCAGACGATCGACGAGGTGGTGCTGGCGTCCAACGCCGCGCCGACCGGCGTCGAGGTCGCGGAGATCAAGGACGCCCAGACCCTGCGGCCCCTGTCCGGAAAATACTGGGCCGTGGCCGAACCCGACGGGCGTGGCGGTCTGAGGGTGCTGGCGCGCTCGCCCTCGCTGGCGGGAGAGTCCCTGTCGGTTCCGTCCGATTTGCCCGGGCGTCTGACCGACGCCTTCGGCCAGATGATCAGCTACAACGCCGACGGTCCCATCGGCCGGCCCCTGCGGGTTGCCGCCAGCATGAAACGCTTGCCCGGACGCTCCGCGCCGGTCGTGTTCATGGCCGGGATCGACCGGTCCAGCATCGACGCCGATACGCGCCAGTTCGCGACCTTTACCTGGACCGCCCTGCTGATTCTGGGCCTCGGGCTGGTCCTCGCCGTCTTCGTGCAGGTGCAGATCGGCCTGCGGCCGCTGTTCGAGTTGCGCAACGAGATCGCGAACGTGCGAAAGGGCCGGATCGCCCGCATTGCCCGCCGCTATCCGGTCGAAATCCAGCCCCTGGCCGAACAGGTCAACCGCCTGCTGGACCAGAATCAGGAGACGGTCGAGCGCCAGCGCACCCACGTCGGCAATCTGGCCCATGCGCTCAAGACGCCCTTGTCGGTCATGCTTGCAGAGGCGGGCAGCCAGAGCGGCGACCTGCCCGACATGGTGCGCAAACAGACCGAGGTGATGAAGGCCCAGGTCGACCACCACCTGCGCCGCGCCCGCGCCGCCGCCCGCGCCCAGTTGCTGGGCGAGCGCACGCCGATCGCCGAGGTGCTCGATGAGCTGGCCGTGATGCTGGAGCGGGTGTTCGAGACCAAGGGTGTCGAGATTGACTGGCGTGCGCCGGACGAACTGGGCTTCCGGGGCGAGCGCCAGGACCTGCAGGAAATCCTCGGCAATCTGATCGAGAATGCCTGCAAATGGTCGCGCCATCGGGTCCGCATATCCGCCGGACCGACGGGTCTGGGACAGATGGTGGTCGTGGTCGAGGACGACGGTCCCGGCCTGCCGGAGGATCAGCGCGAGGCCGCCCTGGAACGGGGTGCGCGGATGGATGAGACCACGCCGGGTTCGGGTCTGGGCCTGTCGATCGTGGTCGAGCTGACGCGAGCCTACGGCGGTCGCATCACCCTGGCCGACAGCGATCTGGGCGGTCTGAAGGTCTTGCTGGAACTGCCCGCCGCCGAGGCCTGAAGCCGGCTTTGCGAACAGCGATTGTTAACCTGGGCCGGGCAGTATGAAATGTGGTCGGCATTTTCCGGCCTGGGATTGCCGCATGACCGGGCTGACCGTCGCCCATAAAGTCGCGATCGCCGCCATGCTCGAGCTGTGCCCGGACGATATGCTCAGAGCGGTCGCGGGCGCTGTCGCTTCCCTGCCGGGAGGCAAGGCTGCGGAATTGCGCATCATGCTGGCCGACGAACATCGGGACCGGGCCCGTCGCCATTTCGTTATGGCCCCTCTGGTTCCCATGTTCCGGGCGCGGGCGGATGGTATCGAGGCACTGACGTTCCCGCCCGCGGTTCTGGCCCGCCTGTGGAAGGCGGCCAGCAGCCGTGAACCGGAACTGCTGACCCGTCTGGACGGCGAAGAACCCTCCGTCGTGGTGGCCGACCGCATCTGCCTGGCCGCGGCCGCGGTCGTGCGCGATCAGCCCGGGTTGATCTGGCCCGGCGCCGACGAGCCCGCCCGACTGGCCGCGATTGACGATCTCGCCGCCTGCCTCGACCTGGCCCATCTGGCCCGGCGCGGCCTGCCGTCGCTCGAGGTCTGGCTCAAACGCCCGGACGGCGACCAGATCGCCGAGCTGCGGCTGCTGCTGAAGGATTGCGCTGATATCCGGCGGGACGGCGCACCGCGGGTGCTGGAAATTCTGTTCTCGAATCTGGACGACGCCGTCCTCATCCTGCGCATCCTTACCCAGACATCCCGGGCTGTGGATCAGGAGAATTTCCTCAGCGCGTCTGAACTGGCCGGCTTCGTCGACCGGCTGATCGCCGGCGTGGATCTTCGCGCCGTACGGATCGCCGCCTTCAAGCCCGCGTCCGATATGGCGCGGGTCAAGGACGTCATCACCGACCTGACCTGGTGCGCCAATGTTCTGGGCGAACTGGACGTGACCCTGACCCTGAATCCCAAAAGCCCGTGGGGCAAGGCGGTCCGCGAAGGCCGCGTGGCCATCGCAGGCCGTCTGTCAGCCCTGTTGCGGGCCGCAGACAAGGCCGTGGATCAGGCCCTTCCCATGGAACGTGTGCAGATTGCCGGCCGGATGACCCGCAAGGCACCACAACTGGCTGCGCCCGTCGCCAGTGACGCCATTCTGGCGGCGCGCAGCCTGCTGCGGCTGGTCGGTTCGGTGCGGGGCCCGGCCTCGACCTTTGGCTGCGAGGCCGACCGGAAGGTTCTGGTCGAGGCTCTGACCGGGCGATTGAGCGACTATGCCGACCAGGTTCTGCGCATGGTCAATGACGCAGAGGTCCCCGACGAGGCGCGCGCCCTGGAGATGATCGACTTTGTCGCCCAGTGCCTCGAGCTGATCGCCGCCGATGATGCTGCCCGCACGGTGCGGCGTCGGGCCGCGGTGGCAGGACGCCCTTCCGAGGGCGTAGAGGCCTCGTCGCGGGCCGCCTGATCGGCTACATCGACGGGCGATGACGATCTTCTGGATACTGACAGCCCTGCTGACCGCGCTCGCCGGCCTGCTGATTCTGGCCGGTGCGCGGCGCGGTGCCGACGCCGGCGAGGCGGTCGCGACCCTGACCGCAGGCGCTGAACTGGCCGAACTCGACCGGTTGAAGGATCGCGGCCTGCTCGACGACGCCGGCTGGACCGCGGCCCGGGCAGAAGCCGGGCGTCGCATCCTGGCGGCCGAGCGCGAAGCCGTGCCGGTACAGGCGGGATCGCGGGACCGGTTCTGGGTGCTGGCCGGCGTGGCGGTGACGGCGGCGGGCGCGCTGGGCCTTTATGCGAGCTTCGGGACCATCGGTCTGCCGGACCAGGCCTATGAGCGCCGGGTGGATGAATGGGCGACCCAGCTCGACACACTGGAGGCCCCGCAGATCGCGGCCGTGGCGGCCAGGGTGGTCCGTGAGCGTCCGACCGACCACCAGGCCCTGGTCATGCTGGGGGCCTCCCGGTTCGAGGCCGGTGATCCGATCGGTGCGGCCTCGGCCTTCCGCCGGGCGCTGGCGCTGAAACCGGATGACGCCCAGAGCTGGTCCCGGCTCGGCGAGAGCCTGGTGCGCGCCAATCAGGGCAAGGTCGACGGGGACGCCGAGGCCGCTTTCGTTCAGGCCCTGCGGCGTGACCCCGGGCAGTTGGGCGCGCGCTATTTCCTCGGCCAGGCGGCCATGTCGCGCGGCGACTGGGCGGCGGTGCGGACCCTCTGGGCCCCCGTCATCGCCGCGCTGGACCCGGCCGATCCGCGTCGGATTGGCCTTGAGGCCCGTCTCGCTGCCATGGAGGCTGCAACATGAGCTGGTTGCCGAAATCACCCAAGGCGCGCCGTCGTCTCTGGGTCGTGATAGCAGTGTCACCCGTGCTCGCGCTGGCCGTTGGTCTGTCGCTGTACGCCATGCGGGACAATGTCACCTTCTTCTTCTCGCCGTCCGAAGCGACGGCGGACCGGGCCCCGTCAGGCCGGGTCGTGCGCCTCGGCGGCCTGGTCGAGACCGGCAGCGTCACGCGCGGCGGCGACGGCGAAGTCGCCTTTGCCGTCACCGACAATGTCGCCACCACGCGCGTCGTCTATCAGGGCGACCTGCCGGACCTGTTCCGCGAGGGGCAGGGCGTGGTGACGCAAGGCACCTTCCTGCCCGACCGTTCGTTCCGCGCCACCCAGGTGCTGGCCAAACACGACGAGAAATACATGCCCCGCGAAGTCGCCGAGCGGCTCAAGGCCAAGGGCGAATGGCGGCCCGATGACGCCGCCGCCGGGATGCCGCCTTCATGATCGTTGAACTGGGCGCTTTCGCCCTCGTGCTCGCCCTCGTCCTGTCGGTGCTGCAGACCACCCTGTCCGTGACCGGCCGGATCCGCCGCAGCCCGGTTCTGGCCGGGGCGGCCCAGGGGGCCGCTATCGCCGCCGCTGGCTGCGTCGCCGTGGCCTTCGGCGCGCTGATCTACGCCTTCGCCGTGTCCGACTTCTCGGTCGCCAACGTCGCGTCCAACAGCCACACCGATAAGCCGATGCTGTACAAGGTGGCGGCCGCCTGGGGCAGCCACGAGGGATCGCTGATTCTCTGGTGTCTGGTGCTGACGGTGTTCGGCGCGGCGCTGGCGCGGGGCCGCAACCTGCCGTTCGGGCTGAAAGCCTCGGCCGTGGCGACGCAAGGGGTGCTGGGCGTCCTCTTCCTGGCCTTCGCCGTCTTCACCTCCAACCCGTTCGCGCGGCTGAATCCCGCGCCGTTCCAGGGCCAGTCGCTGAACCCCCTGCTGCAGGACCCGGCGCTCGCCTTCCATCCACCGCTGCTCTACTGCGGCTATGTCGGGTTTTCGGTCTGTTTCTCCCTGGCCGTGGCCGCCCTGATCGAGGGTCGCGCCAACGACAGCTTCTGGCCCGCCTGGGGTCGCTGGGTCCGCCCCTGGGCCCTGGCCAGCTGGGCGTTCCTGACCGTCGGCATCACCCTCGGCGCCTTCTGGGCCTATTATGAGCTGGGCTGGGGTGGCTGGTGGTTCTGGGACCCGGTCGAGAACGCCAGCTTCATGCCCTGGCTGGCAGGGACGGCCCTGCTGCACAGCGCGGTGGTGACCGAGCGGCGCGGCGCGCTGGCGGGCTGGACCACCTTCCTCGCCCTGCTGGCCTTCACCTTCTCGATGCTGGGCGCCTTCCTCGTGCGATCGGGCGTGCTGACCAGTGTCCACGCCTTCGCCGTCGATCCGGAGCGCGGCATGATGCTGCTGGCCATCCTGGGGGCGACGTCGGGTCTGGCCTTCGCCCTGTTCGCCTGGCGCAGTCCGCGCCTCAAGGGCGGCGGCCAGTTCGCCCCGGTCAGCCGCGAGGGCGCGCTGGTGCTGAACAATGTGTTCCTGACCGCCGCCTGTGCCACCGTGTTGCTCGGCACCCTCTATCCGCTGATCCTCGAGGCGGCGAACGGCGCGACCATCTCGGTCGGTCCGCCCTATTTCGCCCTGACCTTCACGCCGCTGATGGCGGTCGCCTTCCTGATCCTGCCCGCCGGGCCCTTGCTGGCGTGGAAGCGTGGTGATCTGAAGGGCGTCGGCCAACGTCTGGCCGTCGCCGCGGGGCTTGCCATTCTGGTCGCGCTGCTGGGCTGGATGGTCTTCGAACCGCGCAAGGCCCTTGCCGCGGCGGGCCTCGGACTGGGCGGCTGGCTCATCCTCGGCGCGCTGGCCGAGATCGCCGAACGGGTCCGGCTGTTCCGCGTGGGCCTGGCCGAAAGCCTGCGTCGGGCGCGCGGACTGCCGTTCGGGGCCTGGGGCACCGTCCTGGCCCACGCCGGGCTCGGCGTCTTCGTGCTGGGGGCGGTGGTCGAGACCGGCTATCGCGTCGAGGCGGCGCGGACCGTGGCCGTCGGCGAGACCGTGACCGCCGGGCGCTATGATGTGCGGCTCGACAGTGTCCGTATCGTCGAGGGGCCCAACTATCTGGCCGAGCAGGGCAGGCTGACCGTGACGCTGAACGACGGCGGTGCCGCGCGCGAGATTACGGCGGAACGCCGCTTCTTCCCCGCCGGGGGCCAGACGACGACCGAGGTCGGTCTGGATTTCCGGGGGCTGGACGACGTCTACGTCGTGCTGGGTGATCGCGGCGAGACGACCGCCGGGGCCCCGGCCTGGAGCGTGCGCGTCTGGTGGAACCCGTGGGCGCGGCTGATCTTCCTTGGCCCGGCCATCATGGCGCTGGGCGGCCTGCTGTCCCTGCTGGACCGGCGGCTGCGGCTGGGTCTCGGCCGGCGAAAGGCGGCGGCGTGAAGCGCGCCCTGCTGATCGCCCTGGCCGCGGTCGGCCTGATGGCGGCCGAGCCACCCCCGACGCCCGACCGTCCCCTGCCGGACGCGGCGCAGGAAGCGCGCGCCAGGGCCCTGTTCGCCGATATCCGCTGCGTCGTCTGCCAGCACGAAGCCATCGCCGACAGCCCCGCCGGGATCGCCGCCGACATGCGCCGGCTGGTGCGCGAGGAGATCGCGGCCGGCCGCAGCGACGGGCAGGTCCGCGACGACCTGGTGCGGCGCTACGGCGACTTCGTCCTGTTCACGCCGCCGATGCGGGCGGGCACATGGTTGTTGTGGTTCGGACCGCTGGCCGTGCTGCTGGGGGTCGTGTCCGGATGGCTGTTGCTCGGACGCCGCCGCCGGGACGAAACGCTCGCCCTGTCGCCTGAGGAGGAGGCGCGTCTGGCCGATATTCTCGCCTCGCAGGACCTTCGCCGCGATCCTGACGCAAAGCCGTCTGACGACTGACGTCTGGCGGGCCCTATCATCGCGCGGTGCGTTGGTGAAACGAAGCACCGTCCTATATCCATTGTCGCAACGGGCCGTCTCACGCCCGAGAGGATCGCAAAGAACTCCATGATGAAGCGCAAGGAATTCATGCTGGGGGCCGTCGCCGGTCTCGCCTTCGCCGCCGCAGCTACCGCGGGCGGCGTGATCGACTGGCCGAGCGCCGAGGCCAGCCCCGTCGCCGGGGTCAGCGGCCGTCTGGCACCCAGCGCCGGAGCCGGCGGCCTGGCCTTCGCTCCGCCCCAGGGCGCGCCCCTCAGCTTCGCCGACATCTTCGCCCAGGTCGCGCCGGCTGTGGTGCAGATCGACGTCAAGACGCGGGTGCCGCGGCAGAACACGATCCAGATTCCCGGCACGCCCTTTACCATCCCCAACCCCAATCGTGGGCAGGAGGGCGAAGACGGTGCCGACGGCGACGGCAGCACGACCGCCCTGGGGGCCGGCTCCGGCTTCTTCATCGCCGCCAACGGCTTCATCGTCACCAACAACCACGTCGTCGCCGACGCCACCGAGATCAAGGTCAAGCTGGCCGACGGTCGCGAATTGGACGCCCGCCTGGTGGGTCGCGACGAGAGCACCGACCTGGCCGTCATCAAGGTCGAGGGGACGGACTTTCCGTTCGTGAGTTTCGAGGAGACGGCCCAGCCCCGGGTCGGGGACTGGGTCATCGCCGTGGGCAATCCGTTTGGTCTGGGCGGCACCGCCACGGCCGGCATCGTCTCGGCCCAGGGCCGCAACATTCCCGATCCCACCTCCAACTATGTCGATTTCATCCAGATCGACGCCGCGATCAACCGGGGCAATTCGGGCGGTCCGACGTTCGACATCTATGGCCGGGTCATCGGCGTGAACTCCGCCATCTACTCGCCGACGGGCGGATCGGTGGGTATCGGCTTCGCCATCCCTGCCGCCGTCGCCAAGCCGATCACCGAGCGCCTGATGCGGGGCGAGACCATCGAGCGCGGCTATCTGGGCGTGACCATCGGCACCCTGTCAGACGAGCAGCGGCAAGCCCTTGGTCTGGCCGGCACGGTGAAAGGGGCCATCATCGCCGATGTGACCCCCGGCGGCCCGTCCGACCGGGCCGGACTGCAGGGCGAGGACATCGTTCTCTCGTTGAATGGCAAGGCGATCGAAACCTCTACCGAACTGACCCGGGAGGTCGCCAACGCGGCCAGCGGTGACACCCTGCGACTGGAGGTCCTGCGCGAAGGCCGTCGCCTGACCGTGAATGTCCGCGCCGGACGTCGTCCCTCGCAGGCTGAACTTCTGGCGGGCCAGGGCGGCGATGAGCAAGGCACCCCCGGCGCGCCCCAGGCGTCTGCCGGTGTGGTCGTTGAAGGGATGACGGTAACCCCTCTCACGCCCGCATTGCGGACCCGGTACGGCTTGCCGGATACGCTTCAGGGGCTGGTGGTCACCGCGGTGACTCCGCGTTCGCAGGCGGGTCAACTGGGGATTCCCGCCGGTGTCGTGATCCTGCGCGCCAACAACCGCGCGGTGACGACGGCGGCCGAATTCCGCGCCGCCGTTGAAGCGGCGCGGACCGCCGGCCGCCCCGGCGTCCTGCTGCTTGTGCGGACCCAGGGCTCCAATACCTCCGTGGTCCTGCCGTTTGCGAAGTCTGAATAAGCCGTAACTGCCCCCGTCGCCGCCGATGCGCTAACATCGGCGGCGATTCTCGTTTTGGGGGACTGATCGATGCGTATTCTGGTGGTCGAGGACGATGCCGAGGCCGCGACCGCGATGGTCCGGGGCCTGACTGAAGCGGGTCACGAACCCACCCACGCCGTCGACGGCGCCTTCGGCCTCCTGGAGGCTCAGAAGGGCGGCTATGACGTCTATGTCGTCGACCGGATGATGCCTCGCCTCGACGGCATCGGCATGGTCGAGACCCTGCGACGCGACGGCGACCAGACCCCGGTGCTGTTCCTGTCGGCGCTGGGCGAGGTCGAGGACCGCGTCACGGGCCTGAAGGCCGGCGCTGACGACTATCTGGTCAAGCCCTATGCCTTTTCCGAACTGATCGCGCGCGTCGAGGCCCTGTCCCGCCGCCGCGAGACCGGCTCGGTCGCCACCATGCTGAAGGTCGGCGATCTGGAGATGAACCTGATTTCGCGCTCGGTGCACCGGTCGGGTCAGGAGATCGACCTGCAGCCGCGCGAGTTCCAGTTGCTGGAGTTCCTGATGCGCCACGCCGGCCAGTCCGTGACCCGCACCATGCTGCTGGAGAAGGTCTGGGAATATCATTTCGACCCCCAGACCAATGTCATCGACGTCCACATCAGTCGCCTGCGCGCCAAGATCGACAAGGGCTTCGACCACGCCATGCTGCAGACGGTGCGCGGCGCGGGGTATCGGCTGGAGCCCTGACTTCACCCAGTGAAACTCCCCTCCCTCCTTCGCCGCACGCCCTTCCGGCTGACGCTGCTGTTCCTCGCCCTGTTCGCGGCGGCGGCCAGCGCGATCCTGGCCTATGTCTATGTCGCCTCGGCCGACGAGGCGCGGACCAAGGCCGAGCGGGATGTGCACGGCGAGATGCAGGTGCTGACCGGCATCTACAAGGCGCGCGGTTTTGATGCCCTGAACCGGGCTGTAATCGACCGCACCCTGCGCGACAGCAGCTTCCTCTACCGGCTGGAGCCGACCGATGGCGGCTGGTTCGCCGGCAGCCTGACCATCTTCCCGATCGAGACGCTGAAGCAGGACCAGCAGTGGATCACCTTCCCCTTCACCGAGACGGATGCGGAGGGTCGGGTCCGCCGGCCGCAGGTGCGGGGTGTCCAGACCCGGCTGGACGGCGACGGGATGCTGTTCGTCGGCGCCTCCCTGAGTGACACCGAGGCCTATCTGGCGCGGCTGACCCGGGCCTTGTGGGCGGCCATGGGGATCGTGCTGCTGCTCGGACTGGGGGGCGGGATTCTGGTCAGCCGCAACCTCGAAAAGGCGATGGGCCGCCTGGGCAAGGTCGTCACGGCCGTGCAGGAGGGCGATCTCAAGGCGCGAGCGCCGGTGCGGAATTCCGGCGACGAACTGGATGAACTGGGGGCCGGGCTCAACACCATGCTGGACCGGCTGGAGGGCTCGATGGCCTCGATCCGGCACGCGGGCGACGCCATCGCCCATGACCTGCGCTCGCCCCTGACCCGGATGCGGGCCAAGCTGGAGGTGGCGCTGATCGACGCCGAGGCCGGCAAGATCGATGGCGTCGACGCGGTACAGCTGGCGCTGGACGAGGCCGACAGCCTGCTCAAGACCTTCAACACCGTCCTGGCCATCGCCCGGCTGCAGGCGGCTGCGGGCCGCACGCCGGACCCGAAGCTGTTCGACGCCGCCGACCTGGCCACCGACATGGCCGAGCTTTACGAGCCGGCCAGCGAGGACAAGGGGCTGGAGTTTTCGGCCGAGATCGAACGCGGCCTGATGATCCAGGGCAACCAGCCCTTCCTCGCCCAGGCCCTGGCCAACATCATCGACAATGCGATCAAATACACGCCGACGGGTGGGGCCGTGATGCTGCGGGCGCGCCGCCGCTCGTCGGGCGAGATCGAGTATTCGGTGACGGACACCGGCCCGGGGGTCCCCGAGGCAGACCGCGAACGGGTCATCGAGCGGTTCGTACGCCTCGACAACAGCCGCACCGAGGCCGGCTCGGGCCTTGGGCTGTCTCTGGTCGGGGCGGTGATGGAGGCCCACGGCGGCCGCATCCTTCTCGATGAAGGCCCCGGCGAATACGGGGGCTTCGGACCCGGCCTGCGGGTCGCGCTTGTCCTGCCGGCGGCGGAATGACCCACACCCTCGGCCCGCGGCTGCGCGCCTGCGGCCCCGTGATCGACGCGGACGCCGCCGCGCGCGCGCATGAGCGCCTGTCCGAAGCCGCGGCCGACGGCGGCTGGACATCGGCCCTGGAGGCGGTGTGGCCGGCCCTCGCACCCGCTTTTTCGGCCTCTCCCTATCTGTGCGGCCTCGCCCGGCGCTGGCCCGACCGGCTGCGCGCTGTGCTGGAGGATGCGCCCGACGACCGGCTGATGGAGATTCTGACCCGGACCGGGGCCCTGGGCGGCGGAGCGGACGACGTCCGTGTGCCCCTGCGCCGGCTGAAGGGCGAACTACACCTGCTGACCGCCCTGTGCGACCTCGGCGGCGTGTGGGATCTCGACGCGGTGACCGGCGCCCTCAGCCGCTTCGCCGACGCCTCGACCCAGGCCGCCCTGCGCGCCGTCGCCCACGACCAGCGCGAGCGCGGCAGGCTGATCTCGGACGCCGACGACGCGCGCGGCCCCATCCCCGGCCTGTTCGGCCTGGCCATGGGCAAGCACGGTGCCTTCGAGCTGAACTATTCCTCCGACATCGACATCAGCCTGTTCTGGGAGCCCGAGGCGCTGGAAGGCGCGCTCGCCGAGGGGGTCGAGCCGCAGAAATTCCTCGACCGCGCCGCCCAGGCCCTGTCGGCCCTGATGCAGGAGCGGACCGGTGACGGCTATGTCTTCCGCGTCGACCTGCGGCTACGGCCCGATCCGTCATCGACCCCGCCCGTCGTCGCCGTGCCCTTCGCCCTGTCCTACTATGAGGGGGTCGGCCAGAACTGGGAGCGGGCGGCCTTCATCAAGGCCCGCGCCATGCTGGGCGACATCGGTGCCGGGCGCGATTTCCTGAAGGCCCTGACCCCCTTCATCTGGCGGCGCAGCCTCGACTTCCCGGCCATCCTCGACATCCAGTCGATCAAACGCCAGATCCATGTGCACAAGACCGGCGAGGGGCTGGATGCGGCCGGTGCCAACCTGAAGCTCGGCCGCGGCGGCATCCGCGAGATCGAATTCTTCGCCCAGACCCAGCAGCTGATCCTCGGTGGCCGCGATCCGGCCCTGCGCAATCCGCGCACGGTCGAGGCCCTGGCCCTGCTGCGCGACGCCGGCCATGTCAGCGCCGGGGCCTGCGCCGAACTGACATCCGCCTATGACACCCTGCGCCGGCTGGAGCACCGGGTGCAAATGCTCGACGACGAGCAAAGCCACACCCTGCCGCTGGACCCCGTCCGCCGCGCGGCCGTCGCGGCCCTGGCCGGTGAGGGGGATCTCGCCGCGTTTGACGCCGGGGTCGAGGCCCTGCTGGTCGGCGTCAACCGCCGCTACGGCGAGCTGTTCGAGGATGAGGAGGCGCTGTCTTCGCCCTATGGCTCGCTGGTCTTCACCGGGGTCGAGAACGATCCCGAGACCCTGCTGACCCTTGAGCGGATGGGGTTTGCCGAGCCGGCGGGCGTCGCGGACACGATCCGCAGCTGGCATCACGGCCGCATACCGGCGACCCGCTCGGTGCGGGGGCGCGAGCTGTTCACCCGCCTGGCCCCCCGCCTGCTGACCATGCTGGCCGACACCGGCGCGGCCGACGCCGCGTTCCGGCGGTTCGCGGTCTTCTTCGCCGGTCTGAGCGCGGGGGTGCAGGTCCAGGCCCTGTTTCTGGCCCAGCCCGGACTATTCGAACAGGTGCTGGGCGTCATGGCCTTTGCGCCGCGTCTGGCGCGCACCCTGGGCCGCTATCCGGCGGCGCTGGACAGTATGCTGGATGCGCGCTTCGCCCGCGGCATCGACGAGGATTCCGGCGTCGCCGCCCAGCTGCTGGCCGACACAGCCGCCGCTCCGGACTTTGAAACCGCTCTCGATGTCGCGCGACGGATGCACCGCGAACAGATGTTCCGCATCGGCATTCATATCCTGACCGGTCGCGCCGACCCCGAGGCGGCCGGCGGGGCCTATACCGCGGTGGCCGACGCGGTGATCGCGGCCCTCGCGCCCGCCGCCATGGCCGAGGCGGTGCGTCAGGGCGGGGCGCTGCCGGGCGGGGCGGTCGCCGTGGTGGCGCTCGGCAAGGTCGGATCGCGCGAGATGACGGCCGGTTCCGACCTTGATCTGATGACGCTTTATGACGCGCCGGCAGATGCGGTCTCCGACGGCAAGGGATGGGCCCCGGGCGTCTTCTATTCCCGCTTCACCCAGCGTCTGATCGCGGCCCTGTCGGCCCACACGGCCGAGGGTGGCCTCTACGAGGTCGACATGCGGCTGCGCCCCGGCGCGGCCAAGGGGCCGGTGTCGCTGCGGCTGGAGGCGGTTCAGGACTATTACGCCACCGAGGCCGACACCTGGGAGTTCATGGCCCTGACGCGGGCCCGGATCGTCTGGACCGACGACGCGGCCTTCGGCGCGCGAACGGCCGCCGCGATCGAGGGCATCCTGCGCCGGCCGCGTCCCGGTGTGGACGTGGCGGCGGACGCCCGGCGCATGCGCGACCTGATGGCGCGCGAGCGGCCGGGGCAGGGGATGTGGGACCTCAAACTCTCGCCCGGCGGCCAGGTCGATGCCGAGTTCGTGGCCCAGGCGCGCCAGCTGACCGGCGCGGCGACCGGGGGACCCCTGACGGTCTCGACTCTGGAAGGGCTTGCCCGGGAGCCGGCCCTCGCCGAGGCCTGGCGACTGCAACAGGCCCTGAACCAGATTCTCAAGGCGGCGTTCGATGACCAGCCTGATCCCGAACTGGAGCCCGAAGGCTTCCGGCGTCGCCTGGCCGGGGCGGCGGGCGCGGCGGATCTGGAGGCCCTGATGGCGCGCCTGATCCAGGTCCGCGCGGCGGCCCGGGCGGCGTTCGAATCCGCCCTTCCGGCGATCCGCGACGGAAACTGACGCGGAGACCGTTCCATTCTGCGGGCTGGTACAAACAGGCTGCGTCTGGCGGCCGTGGAGATCATCATGACGAAGAAGACGCTTCTGGTCGGCGGCCTGGTTGCCCTGACACTGACCGCCGCCGGCGGCATCGCGCTGGCGCAGCAGGCGCAGACCCCGCCGACGCGGGCCATGCGGGCTGACGTGGACGGTGACACCCGCATCAGCCAGGCCGAATTCGTCGGCCAGCGTATCCAGCGCCTGACCGCCGCCGACACCGACCGTGACGGGTCGGTCACGCCGGCCGAGAGGCGCGCCGTCGCCCAGGCCCGGATGGCCCAACGCGCCGACACCCGCTTCCAGCGAATCGATGCCGATCATGACGGGGCCATCAGCCGGGCGGAGTTCGATGCCCAGCGCGCCGCCCGGATGGAGGCGCGTCCGCAGCGTGCCGCGCATCCCGGTCGCATGCATCCCGGCGCGGCCCGCATGGCCCATCGTCGCCAGGGTGCCGAGGGCCGCGGTCCGGTCTCGATCGCACAGGTCCAGGCCAGGTCCGATCAGGCCTTCACCCGCCTTGACGCCGATCACGACGGTTTCATCACCACGGCTGAACGGCAGACGGGTATGCAGGCGATGCGAGAGCAACGTCGCGAACGCATGACCGAGCGTCGCGCTGCGCGTCAGGCCCAGATGCAGGCGTCGCCCGGGACGCCCGCTTCGGAGTAGGGTGATGGTCGGGGCGACGGTCATGGGCCGAACGACCCTTTCGCGGATGATGGAAGAGGGCCGGTTTGGCGCTGATCGCCGACCCCGACGAGGAACTGGTGCGCCGCGTGGGTCAGGGCGACCCCGCGGCCATTCAGGCCATGGTGGCGCGCAAGCTGCCCCGGATGCTGGCGCTTGCCCAGCGCATGCTGGGCGATGCCGCCGAGGCCGAGGATGTGGCCCAGGACGCCATGTTGAGGGCCTGGAAACAGGCCCCGCGCTGGGTGCCGGGGCAGGCCAGGTTCGACACCTGGCTGCACCGGGTGGGTCTGAATCTCTGCTACGACCGGCTGCGTCGTCGTCGCGAGATCTCGACGGAGGCCCCCCCGGACCGGCCCGACAACGGGCCGTCTCCGGACCGGGGTCTGATGGCGGCGGATGTCGGCGGCCGGGTCAATGCGGCGCTGGCGAATCTGCCCGAACGTCAGCGAGAGGCACTCGTCCTGTGTCACTATCAGGAGCTGACCAATATCGAGGCCGCGGCCTTGATGGAGGTCAGTGTCGATGCGCTGGAAAGCCTGCTGTCGCGCGGACGGCGGGCATTGAGACTGGCCCTGGCCGATATTCGGCCCGGAGCTGAAGGAGTATGAGCGTGATGACGTCGGAACGTTTCCTCGCCTTGATCGCAGCCTGGGGTGCGGATGCGCGCCGCTGGCCGGAAGGCGAGCGCATGGCCGCGCAAGCCTTCGTCGCGGCGAATCCGGAAGCCGCGCGCGCGGCCCTGGCCGAGGCCGATGCGGTCGACGCCCTGCTGCACCGTTCGCCTGCGCCCCGGATTTCCATGGCCTTGCGGGACCGCGTCATCGCCTCCGCCGCCGGAGCCGGACTGAAGGCGCGCCGTGAAGGCCGTCGCTGGCTCGACCGCCTGACCGTTCTGCTCGGTGCCGGCTGGGCCGCCGCCGCATGCGCGGGTGTGGCGGCCGGTGTGATTCTGACCACCCACATGACCGCCGACGCCCAAGCTGACGCAGTCCTCTATCAGGCGTCACTGATGGGCGTGGATGACACCGAGGTCCTGGGATGACGTCCCGCAATCTGAAGATCATTCTGGCCGTGTCTGTGGGCCTGAACCTGTTTGCCGTCGCCGCCGGCGCGACCCTGTACATCGCGCGTGCCGAGGTTGAGGATCGGGTCGAGGCCCAGCGCCGTCCGATGCGCGCGGGGTCGCCCATGATGCTGGTCGGAGCCCTGGATCCGGCGGTGCGCGATCGTGTGCGGACCACGCTGCGCGCGTCGGCCCTGTCCGCCCGGCCTGATTTCGAGGACGCCCGCGAGAAGCGCCGCGAGGCGGTCCGCATTGCGTCGTCGGATGCGTTCGACAGCGCCCGGGTCTCGACCCTGCTCACTGAGTCGCGCGAGGCCGAACTGCGGGGGCGCGGCCGTCTTGAAGCCGACGCCGTGGCGGTTCTGGGCACGCTGGAGCCCGCCGACCGCAAGGCCTTGTCGGAGATCCTGACCCGTCGCGGCCGCGTCGGAGTCCGTCAGGACCGGCGGCGCGCGGTGGAAGAACGCGCGTCGGCGACGGCCAACTGACCCGCCTCAGGCCGCCCGGGCCTGATCCGTCCGGACGCTGCCGGGCCGTCGGATCGGCAGGACGAAGCTGACCGTCGTGCCGCGCCCGGGCTCGCTGGCGATGCTCAGGGTTCCGCCGTGCAGTTCGATCAGCGACTTGGTCAGGGCAAGGCCGAGGCCGGTCCCCTGCGTGGTCTTGGAGTGCTGGCCCTCGACCTGTTCGAACGGTCGCGCCAGCCGGTCCATATCCTTTTCGGCGATGCCGATGCCCGTATCGGTCACCGCCACCCGGACCCGGTCATCGTCCTCGCGTGACAGGGCCACGACGATGTCGCCGCCCTCGGGCGTGAACTTCACGGCGTTGGAGATCAGGTTCAGGACGACCTGCTTCAGCCCCCTGTAATCGGCATCGATCTCGGGCATTTCGGGAGCATCGACCAGCAGCTTCAGGCCGGCCTCCTCGATCTTGCCGCGCATCAGCCGTGTCGCGTCCTCGACCACGTCCTTGAGCGACACAGCCTCATAGTGCAGCGTCAGCTTGCCGGCCTCGATCTTGGCCATGTCGAGAATGTCGTTGATCAGGCTCAGCAGATGCTGTCCGGACTTCAGGATGTCGGCGGCATAGCCCTTGTATTTCGGGTCGCCCAGCGGGCCGAACATCTCGCCCGCCATGATCTCCGAGAAGCCGTTGATGGCATTGAGCGGCGTGCGGAGTTCGTGGCTCATATTGGCCAGGAACTCGGACTTGGCCTGGTTGGCGGCCTCGGCGCGGGTCATGGCCACTTCATACTTCCGCGCCAGCAGGGACAGCCGCTCCTCGCGGTCCTCCAGCTCGGTGATGGTGACATGCAGCCGTTCGCTGGCCCGCTGGCGCTCGGCTTCCTTGTGCTTGATGGCGGTGATGTCGGCCGCCGTCACGACCGAACCGCCGTCCGAGGTGAACCGCTCGACCAGCTGCAGCCAGCGTCCGTCGTTCAGCTCGACCTCGCGCGCGCCGGCGCGGCCGCCCGTGGCCGGCTGGTCCGAGGTAATGGCCAGGGCGGCGATGCGGTTCAGGTCCTGTTTGAACGCCCCCCGCCGGACCACGCCGTCTCCGAAGGCGAAGGCGTCCTGGAAGGCGCGGTTGGACAGGATCAGCCGGCCGTTGCGGTCGAACAGGACAAAGGCGTCCGACACGCTCTCGATGCCGTCGCGAAGCCGGCTCTCGGCCGCCTGGGCCTGGGCCTTGGCGCGACGTGCCTCGGTCGTGTCCAGCGCCACGCCCAGCACGCGGGTGAAGCCCTCGTCGCTGCGGTCGCCACGGGCCTGACCCCGGGCGTCGATCCAGCGGGCCTTGCCGTCGGCGTCCGGCACCGGAAAGCTGACGTCGAAGGTGCCGAAGATCTGGGCCTGACGCACCGCGTGAAGCACGGCTTCGTGATAGCGGGGGTGGATCCTGGCCAGCAGTTCCGCGCTGGAGACCGCCCCGCGCTGGTCCAGCCCCATCAGCTTGGCCATGTATTCGGACAGGGTCACCAGATCGGTTTCGGTGTCCCATTCCCAGACGCCGCACCCGGCGGCCTCTACAGCCCCGCGGAAGCGCTGTTCCGAGGCTTCCCATTGGCGGCTGATGCCTTGCTGGCGCCGTTGCAGCAGCAGGGCCATCAGGACGACAAAGGCACCGATCCCTACGGGGGCCGTCAGAACCCAGACGTCGTCCAGCAGGGCCCCGGCCCCGACGGAGATCGGCGTTGAGGCCACAGCGATCAGACCGGTCTCGCCGACGGGCGCTCCGGTGCGCCGGATGGCGTGGTTGCCGCCACGCAGGGTGACGCCCCGGCCGTTCGCATCCACGGGTGCGGCCTGCAGGCCGAGGACGTCGCCGTCCATCTTCGGGCTGATCAGCACCACGTCGGGCGCGGACAGGATCGAAAGGTCGACGTCGCCCTGGGGCTCGAGAGCCGGCAGCGGCGCGCGGCCGACCAGGCGACGTCCGCCCGGCAGCGGGCTGGAGATCAGCATGGCCCGGCCATTGCGGGACAGCTGCGGCTGACCCGGGGCGGCGGTGAAGGCACCGGCATCGGCACCCGTGACGGCCATGGTGCGCCCGTCGGCATTGAGCACAGCGAACGCGCCGTTTGGCGCCGCAGCGCGGGCGACCTGCAATATTTGCGCGGTGGTCTGGCCGCTTTGGGCGGCGGCGCGCACGGCGAGCCGGACCGGCGCGATCCGGGTTTCGAGGTCCAGGGCCAGGACTCGCGCCTCACGATCCACGGCGGTCAGGCGCAGGGCGTCCGCCTCCTGGCCGGGGCGGGCGAT
Organism: Caulobacteraceae bacterium; assembly: GCA_965284375.1. Taxonomy (GTDB): domain Bacteria; phylum Pseudomonadota; class Alphaproteobacteria; order Caulobacterales; family Caulobacteraceae; genus Brevundimonas. The sequence goes on along the minus strand of OZ260074.1, from coordinate 2,110,095 downwards.
CTCCCGAGCGAAGAGCAGCACATAGGCCGCGACGGCCAGGGTGATGGTCAGAAGACCGATGCGCACCCACGGCGGCGCACTCCTGCGACGGTCGGCCGAGCGCCGTCCTTCGCTGGTTATGCGGCGCTCGTTGCCCCGCAAGGCGCTCTCCCGACAAATCGACGACGATCCCGGGAATCTAGGCTGCGTCGCGGATTCCTGTCGAGCCTTGGTTGGGAACGATCAACGGTTTCAGGCGGCCCGTGATTCGCGCTGGCCGGCCGTGCTTGCGGTGTCTGCCGGCGAGGTCAGAACATCGGTGACGGTTTTCAGCACGGACCGTGCTTCGCGGGCGAGTTCCCGCACTTCAGGAGGCGCGTCGTCGGGGGCCTCGTCGACCGACGACATCAGGCGTTCGGCCAGGGCCATGAGCCGGGGCGCCGCCGCGATCAGCCGGGCCTGGAATTCGATCTGGTCGGGGTCGCGGTCATATTCCGCGCCGGGCACGCGCCAGCCGCCCCAGTCAGCCTTGTCGGTCACGACCACCGGGTAGGTTCCCGGGAAGGGGTGGTGCGGACAGTCGTCGGCGGTCTGCCATTTGTTGCGGGCGCGCATCAACCGCCATGTCTCGCCGCTGTTGGTGGCGGGATCCTCGGTCGGAAGCAGCAACTCGTTCCCCAGGAACTCCCGGCCGAGGCCGACGTCATAGGTGACACGGACGGGTTCCTCGAACCCCTTGGCCCAGACAGGCTGGACCTTTTCGATCTGGGCCCATGCGCCGACGCATTCGACCCAGACCTTCTGGCCCTTCTGGAATTGCGCGCGCGCCATGGGCGTCTCCTGATCTTCAACGGTCAGGATGCCCCGGGGCGAGTGAACAGCCGGTTCTGCGAAAGGGTGAAGCAGACGTGAATGTCAGCCTCACCCTGGCCAGACCTCAGGTCCGCGAAATGTCTTCCAGCGCCTCGCCGGCATATTTCTCTTTCACCCGGGTCGAGAGGTCGCCCAGCGAGATGACGCCGACGAGACGGCTGTCCTTGTCCAGAACGGGCAGGCGGCGGATCTGCTTTGTGCCCATGGCGTCCAGCACGGTTTTCAGGTCGTCGTCGGCGAAGGCGGTATGCGGATCGCGGGTAATGTATTCGACGACCGGTGCGCTGGTCGCGGCTCCTTGGGCCAGCGCCCGGATGACCAGGTCCCGGTCGGTGATCGTCCCGATCAGCGTGTCGCCATCGGCCACGGGCATGAAGCCGAAGTCGCCGGCGGCCATGCGCGCGGCGACGTCCTGGACCGTGTCGCCGGGACGGGCGACCTGGACATCCTTGCTCATGACGTCACGAACTTTCATCGGGGTCTCTCCTGCGGTGGGACTGCCCTGAAAACCCCCGCACCGGCCCCCGGTTCCCGTTCAGCTAGCTGACTGCCAGACAACAGGGCTCTCAGGGTCGTGTCAGCTGCCGCATGGTTTCCTGAAGTCACGGTCCGCATCGGATCGGAACGATGAGGAACAAGACCATGAAAACCGCCATGATCCGGAAGGCCCTGCTTTCCACGCTTGCGGCGACGGCGGTCATGACGGCCACGCCGGTGCTGGCCCAGAACGTGACCTTCTCCGTCGGCGTCGGCTCGCCCGGCTACGCCCAGGGCTACGACCGCGGCTACGGCTATGACCGCGGCGACCGCCATGACCGCGGTTACGGCTATGGCAACGCGCTTCAGGTCCGGGCCCAGCGCCTTGAGCGACGCATTGAGCGTGTCGCCTACAACGGTCGCGTCAGCCGCGGCGAGGCCCGGCACCTCGGGTGGGAAATGCAGCAGTACCGCAGCCTCGAGTGGCGTTACGGCCGTGATGGCCTGAGCCGTCACGAGTATGCGGCGCTCAGCGACCGGCTGGACGGCATCGAGGTGATGCTGCGTCAGGAGCGCCGCGACCGCTGGTAGGCGGCGCGACGTGAACAGCGGGGCCGCCCCGGCGACGGGGCGGCCTTTCGTTTGTCCGGCTCTGCCGTTATGCCGCTCGCTCGAACCGGAGAGCGACGATGAAGGCGGCGAACGAGGCGAAGGCGATCCTGAAGCGGCTGGGCGTGGATGACGCGGTCTGGGGCGGCACCCTGCCGACCCGCTCGCCGATCGACGGGTCGAGCGGCGGCGGCCTGATCCCGACCCCCGACCTTGAGGGTGTTGTGGCCCGGTCGGTCACGGCCTTCCATGCCTGGAAGCGCGTGCCCGCGCCCCGTCGCGGTGAGCTTGTCCGCCTTCTGGGCGAGGAACTGCGCGCGTCAAAGGACGATCTGGCCCGGCTGGTCACGCTGGAAGCCGGCAAGATCGTCTCCGAGGGTCTGGGCGAGGTCCAGGAGATGATCGATATCTGCGACTTCGCCGTCGGCCTGTCGCGCCAGTTGTACGGCCTGACGCTGGCCAGCGAACGCCCCGGCCACCACATGCGCGAGACCTGGCAACCGCTGGGCCCGGTGCTGGTCATTTCGGCCTTCAACTTCCCCGTCGCGGTCTGGGCGTGGAACGCCTGTCTGGCGCTGGTCTGCGGCGATCCGGTGATCTGGAAGCCGTCGGAAAAGACGCCGCTGACGGCGCTGGCCACCCAGGCCATCCTCGACCGGGCCCTGGCGCGCTTCGGAGACGCGCCCGAGGGTCTGTCGCAGCTGGCGATCGGTGGTCGCGAGGCCGGGGAGACCCTGACCGCGGACCCGCGCATCGCCCTCGTCTCGGCCACCGGTTCGACCCGGATGGGCAAGGCCGTGGCCCAGACCGTCGCTGCCCGCCTCGGCCGGTCCCTGCTCGAACTCGGCGGCAACAACGCCATGATCGTGACGCCCAGCGCCGACCTCGACATGGCGGTGCGCGCCATCGCCTTTTCGGCCGTCGGCACCTGCGGTCAACGCTGCACCACCCTGCGCCGGCTGCTGGTGCATGAGAGCATCGCCGACGGCCTGATCGCGCGCCTCAAGGCCGCCTACCAGACCCTGCCCGTCGGTGATCCGCGCGAGGACGGCGTTCTGGTCGGCCCCCTGATCGACGAGGCGGCGGCCCACGGCTTCGAGGTGGCGCTGGCCCAGACCGTCACAGAGGGCGGTGAGATCGTGGTCGGTGGCGATCGGGTCTCTCGGGACGGCGTCTATGTCCGCCCCGCCATCGTCCGCATGCCGGCCCAGTCGGCAGTGGTCCAGCACGAGACCTTCGCGCCGATCCTCTACGTCCTGACCTGGTCCGACTTCGATCAGGCTGTGGCGATGCAGAACGCCGTGCCCCAGGGCCTGAGCTCCTGTGTCTTCACCGACAGCGTGCGCGAGGCCGAAGCCTTCCTGTCGGCCTGGGGGTCGGACTGCGGCATCGCCAACGTCAATATCGGCCCGAGCGGAGCCGAGATCGGCGGGGCCTTCGGCGGCGAGAAGGACACCGGCGGCGGCCGCGAATCCGGCTCGGACGCCTGGAAGGCCTATATGCGCCGCCAGACTCAGACGGTGAATTTCTCGACCAGTCTGCCGCTGGCGCAGGGGGTGAAGTTCGACGTGTGAGGGGCGGGCGTGAGTGAGGTGATTGGTGGTTGGTAATTGGTGATTGCGGCGTCCCTGATTGCGCCATGATCATGCGGCCGGTTGTTCCTGGCACCGGTCCGCCAGCCACCAATCACCAATTACCAACCACCAATCACAGCCTCCAGCGCCTCCGCCAGATCGCCCTTGCCGACCACCTCGACGTCCGCCAGCCCCAGCCACCCGGCCATCCGCCGCAGCTCCGCGGCCAGCCGCGCGGGCGTGTCTGATGTCGTGTCCGGCTCGCGCCAGGCCGCCTGAACCAGCAGGGTCCCGGCCTTTCGATCCGACTTCAGGTCCACCCGCGCCGTGATCGCCTCATCCTCGAGGAAGGGCAGGACGTAGTAGCCGTGGGCGCGCTTGTGGGCCGGGGTGTAGATCTCCAGCCGCACCTTCACGCCGAACAGCCGTTCGGTGCGGTCGCGGGCCCAGATCAGGTTGTCGAACGGCGACAGCAGGGCCGTACCCGCCACCTTGCGCGGGGTCTTCGCCCCGGCCGCCAGATACGCCGGCTGCCGCCATCCCTTGACCGACACCGGCGTCAGTTCCCCGGCCTCGACCAGTTCCGCGATCCGGTCGCGGGCGTCGGCCAGCGGCAGGCGGAAATAGTCCCTCAGGTCCGCCGCCGTCGCCACACCCATGGCCCGCGCCGAGATCCGCACCAGGTCGCGGACCGCGTCCGCCTCGTCCGGGGTCGGCAGGTCGATGATGCGCGCCGGCAGGGCCCGTTCGGTCAGGTCATAAACGCGCTCGAAGCCGTTGCGCGTCCTGGTGGTGATCAACCCGGCCCAGAACAGCCACTCCAGCGCCCGCTTGCCGTCCGACCATGACCACCAGCCGGGGGCCCCGCGCGGACCGTCAGCGAAATCGCCGCCCGTGACCGGCCCGCGCCGCTCGATCTCGGCCAACACCCCGTCGATATAGTCGCGCTTCTCGCGTCCGAACCGCGACAGGCCGGTCCACATGGCTCCGCCCCGCGCCCGCTCCATGCGCCAGCGCAGCAGCGGTTGGGTCTCAAGCGGCAACAGCGACGCCTCGTGTCCCCAGTATTCGAACAGGCCGGGACGCGCGCCCCAGGCCTCGGCCTCCAGCGCCTCGCGCGGATAGTCGCCGAGCCGTGAGAAGGCCGGCAGATAGTGGGTTCGCGTCACCACATTGACGCTGTCGATCTGGACCACGCCGAGCCGCTGAACGACGGTCCGGACGTGGCTCCGGCCGGGCGTGGAAGGTCCCGAGCGCCCGAACCCCTGGGCAGCGAGCGCGATGCGGCGCGCGGTTTTCAGCGAGAGGGTTTCGGTCACGCGCCAAGCCTAGCGGGAGTCTCCGCGAGGCACACTCTACTCCGGTCATCCCGGCGAAAGCCGGGACCCAGTGCTTTGGAAGACCCGTCCAGCCAGCTTCGCTGCGGACGATATCCTGAAACACCGGCGTCAAGCTGAACAGAACTGGGTCCCGGCTTTCGCCGGGATGAGCGGATCGTTTTAAGGCGCCGGCCTTGCCGGCAACCCCTGCGCCGCCCGGATCATCTGCACGAACTCGGCCCGGTCGCCGTAGGGATCCTCTCCGCGCGCGCCCTGTGCCTGTTCGAGGATGTCGGTCCAGCCATAGCCGTCCGCCATCCACGGATCGCCGCGCAGCTTCTGGCCGAAGGCGGCCACGACCATGGCCCAGCGGGTGCTTTCCGGCGGCCGGGCGCTGACCCGGCCCGCGCCGCCATTCGACAGGACCTGCTGCATCAGCCGTGAGTCCCGCTCGCCCGGCAGTTTGTAGCGCACCTGGACGAAGCCGACCTCGCCGTCCGGATCGCCGCCACCGGTGCCGACGCTGTTGCGGTTCTCGGGATAGCGCCGCTCGCCCATCTGGCTGGGCCCGCCCACCGGGGTGATCTCGTACAGGGCTGTGACCGAGGCCCCGGACCCCACCTCGCCGGCGTCGACGCGGTCATTGCTGAAGTCCGCTTCGTTCAGGAGGCGGGTCTCATAGCCGATCAGCCTGTACTCGCTGACCCGCGCCGGGTTGAACTCGACCTGTACCTTGACGTCGTCAGCGATGGGGAAGGCGCCCCGGTCAAAGGCCGGCCCGAACAGGCGGCGCGCTTCGCCCAGATCGTCGACATAGGCCGCCACGCCATTGCCGGCCTGGGCGATCGTCTGCATCCGCGCGTCCTGATAGTTGCCGCGCCCGAACCCGTAGACCGACAGATAGATGCCGGTCCCGCGCTTGCCGGCGACATAGTCCTCGATCCGCTGGTCATCGGTGACGCCGACGTTGAAGTCGCCGTCGGTGAACATCAGGATGCGGTTGACCTTGTCGCGCCCGAAGGCGGCCTCGGCCTGCTGATAGGCGTTGACCATCCCCTGTGCCCCGGCGGTCGAGCCGCCGGCGTTCAGGGTCTCGACGGCGCAGCGCAGCTTCAGCTTCTGGTCGCCGGGGGTCGGGCCCACGGCCGTGCCAACATCGGAGGCATAGAAGGTCACCGCCACCCGGTCCTGCGGCCGCAGCCGGTCGATGATCAGATTCATCGACTTTTTGGCCAGGGCCAGCTTGTCGGGCGTCTGCATCGAGCCCGACACATCGACCATGAAGGTCAGGTTCAGCGGCCTGCGCTCGGCCTCCGGCAGCTCATAGCCCTGCAAGCCGATGTGCACGATCTGCCGTCCCGCCGACCAGGGCGAGGCCGCGACCGCGGTGCTGATCGCGAACGGCCGGGCAGCCGAGGCCGGGCGGGCGTAGCCATAGTCGAAATAGTTGATCATCTCCTCGACCCGCACGGCGTCCGCGGGCGGGGACCGGCCCTCGTCGATGAAGCGGCGGACGTTGGAATAGCTGGCCGTGTCGACGTCGATCGAGAAGGTCGAGACCGGTTCGTCCGCAACGCGCCGTACCGGATTGGGCGTGGCGTCGGGATAGCGTTCGGTGTCGGGCGTGGCCGGCGGTCCGCCCGGAGCGATGAGGTTGTTTTGAACGACCGGTGCCGGGGCTGTCGCCGACGCCCCCGGGATCCGGCTCGCGGTGACCACCACGTCGTTCATCTCGGTCGCGACCAGGACAGGCGGAAGCGGCATCGGCGGCACGGGCGGAACGACGGGCGGCGGCGGCGGCGGAGGCGGCACAGGCGCATACATCGGCACGCCGCCGCTGCGGGCGGGCGAGCCCGCTCCGATCGGGTTTTCCGGCAGGGTGAAGCCGAAGACCCGGCACGCCGCCGGCGACACGACACCGTCCGACGGCTTGTCCGGATCGATCAAACGCCCGCCGGACTGCGCCATCGCGACGGGCGCTCCGGGGGATATCAGGGCGACGCTCAGGGCCGTCACCAGCCCCTTCTTCAGCGCAACGACGGACATCGGATCATCTCCCTTGGGTTGTCGTGCGAGCATGAGGCCAGCCCGTCTCCGGCGAAACTGTGGCGGCTTCGCCGGATCGGGTTCGACAACAGCGGGGTGGCGCAAGCGGGCATCACCCCCCAGTATCCGTCCACACGCCACAAGGGGACCGGCATGCAAGAGACGACCAGCATGGGTCTGGGTCATGCCGTGGCGCTTCTGGCCGCCATGGTCGTCGCCGCGACCCTGTTCCGGCGCTTCGGCCTCGGCTCGGTGCTGGGCTACCTCGCCGCCGGCCTGCTGATCGGACCGTCGGTGCTCGGGATCGTGCGCGACCCCGAATCGGTCCTGCACGTCGCCGAGCTCGGCGTCGTCATGTTCCTGTTCATCATCGGGCTGGAGATGCGACCCGCGCGGTTGTGGAGCCTGCGCAAGGAAATCTTCGGGCTGGGGGCCGTTCAGGTCCTGGCCTGTGCGGTTCTGCTGACCGGTCTGGCGATGCTGGCGGGGCTGGCCTGGTACGCCGCGCTCATCGCCGGCTTCGGCTTCGCCCTGTCGTCCACCGCCATCGTCATGCAGCTGCTGGAAGAGCGGAACGAGAATGCCGACCCGCCGGGTCAGCGCATTGTCTCCATCCTGCTGTTCGAGGACCTGGCCATCGTGCCGCTGCTGGCGCTGGTCGCCGTTCTGGCCAGTGCCTATGGCGCGGCGGTCGAAACCGGCCACCCGATCTGGATGACCATCGGCCTGGCGATCGGGGCCGTGGCGCTGGTCTTTGTGGCCGGGCGCTGGGTGGTCAATCCCTTCTTCCGCCTGCTGGCGCGCTATGGCGGTCGCGAGGTCATGACCATGGGGGCGCTTCTGGTCGTCCTCGGGGCGGCCTGGGCGATGAACCTCGGCGGGCTGTCCATGGCCATGGGGGCCTTCCTGGCCGGTGTCCTGCTATCGGAATCGACCTTCCGGCACCAGCTGGAAGCCGACGTCGAGCCGTTCCGGGGCCTGTTGCTGGGCCTGTTCTTCCTCAGCGTCGGCATGTCGCTGGACCTGCGGGTCGTGGTCGCCGACTGGGCCTGGGTGCTGGGCGGGCTGGCGGCCTTCATGACCGCCAAGATGATCGCGGTCTATGCGGTCGCGCGGCTGAAGCAGAAACACGGCGAGGGCCTGTTGCGCGCCGCCTTGATGGGCGAGGGCGGAGAGTTTGCCTTCGTCCTGTATTCCACCGCCTTTGCCGTCGGCCTGTTCGACGCCCGCACCGCGGCCATCCTGTCCGCCATCGTCATTCTGTCGATGGCCCTGACGCCGCTGCGGGTCATGCTGGCGGACCGGTTGCGGCCCGATGAGACGCTGTCCGTGGAAGACGCCGAGGGGGTCGACCATGCGCGGAACCTGCGCGAACGCGTGCTGATCATCGGCTTTGGCCGTTTCGCCCAGGTCGTGTCCCAGCCCCTTCTGGCCCGCGACGTGGACGTCTCGATCATCGACATGGACATCGAGATGATCCAGGCCGCCGGCAAGTTCGGCTTCAAGGTCTATTACGGCGACGGCTCACGCCTCGACGTGTTGCGGGCGTCCGGGGCCGAAACCGCCGAGACCATCCTCGTCTGCGTCGACAAGCCCGAGGCCGCCGACCAGATCGTCTCCGTGGTCAAGGAGGCCTTCCCCCTGACCAAACTGTTCGTCCGCGCCTACGACCGGGGGCATTCGATCCGGCTGGTCAATGCGGGCGTCGAGTACCAGATCCGCGAGACCTTCGAGAGCGCCCTGGTGTTCGGCTATCAGGTGCTGATCGACCTGGGCTTCAGCGGGGAGCAGGCGCGCGAGACCGTCGACGACGTCCGCCGCCGCGACGAGGAGCGTTTCACCCTGCAACTGTCGGGCGGCCTGCAGGCCGGCCGTGCCCTGATGCGCGGCAATGCGGTCACGCCCCAGCCCGAGCCCTACGTCAAACCCCGGCGCGAGGGTCAGGCCCTCAACGAGGAGGCCGCCGAGGCACTGGAGGAGGAGGGGCGGCAGAAGACCGTGGCCTGAAGGTCGCCTCCGCCGTCACTTTGGTGTAGAGCCCGCGCCCGATGGACCGCCGCCTTTCGATCGCGCCGATGATGGACTGGACCGACCGGCATTGCCGGGCGTTCCATCGCGCCCTCACGACCCGCGCTGTTCTGTACACCGAGATGGTCACGGCCCCGGCGATCCTGCACGGCGATCACCAGCGGCTGCTGGGCTTCGACGCGGTCGAACATCCGGTTGCCCTGCAGCTGGGCGGTTCGGACCCGGACCAGCTGGCCGAGGCGGCCCGCATCGGGGCGGCCTTCGGCTATGACGAGATCAATCTGAACGTCGGCTGCCCCTCCGACCGGGTCCAGTCGGGCCGGTTCGGGGCCTGCCTGATGCGCGAGCCGTCGCTGGTCGCGGCGTGCATGGCCGCCATCAAGGGCGCGGTCGATGTGCCGGCGACGGTCAAATGCCGCATCGGTGTCGATGATCAGGATCCCTCCGTGTCGCTGTTCGCGACCGTCGACGCCTGCGCCGCCGCGGGGATCGACACCTTCATCGTCCACGCCCGCATGGCCTGGCTGAAAGGCCTGTCGCCGAAGGAAAACCGCGACGTGCCGCCGCTGGACTATGCGCTGGTACGCCGGCTCAAGCGCGAGCGGCCGCATCTGTCGATCTCGATCAACGGCGGGATCACCTCGCTGGACGCAGCCGAGGCGCATCTGGACGACAGCGATGGCGTGGCCCTCGACGGCGTCATGCTGGGCCGCGCCGCCTATCACGAGCCGGCCATTCTGGGTCAGGCCGACCGCCGTCTGTACGGCGCGGAAACGCCCGATGTGGACGCCTTTGCCGCCATTGACCGCTATCGTCCCTATATGGCCGCCCGCCTGGCCGAGGGGGTCCATCTGGCGGCCATGACCCGCCATATGCTCGGCGTGATGCACGGTCGCGCCGGAGCCCGGGCCTTCCGCCGCATCCTGACCGTCGAGGCCATCCGGCCCGGTGCGGGACTGGAGGTCGTCGACCACGCCGTGGATGCCGTTCGCGAGGCCGAGGCCCGGCTGGAGCGGCGCGGCGAGGCGGCCTGAGCGCTCAGGCCGTGATGTCCTTGAACTCCGGATGCCGCTGCAACCATGCGACGGCGTAGCTGCACCGTGGTTCGAGGCTCAGCTGTTCGGCACGGGCATGTTCGGCCAGCGTCTGCATGAACCGGCTCGCCGCGCCCGAGCCCCGCAGGGCCGGATCGGCCTCGACGTGCAGGATGACCCGCGTCGATCCCTGGACCGCATAGTCGGCGAAGACGGTCCGCAGCTCGCCCTCGGCGTCGGCGAACCCCTGCTCAAACCTCTGGTCGGCTCGAACGTCGCGGAACTCGGTCATGGAAGCGCTTCCTTGGGTCGGACAGGGGACATAGCGCCAACACGAGGCCGATCCGGCCGTTCCCCGGTGACCGCGGAAATGTCAGTTTATCCGCCCGAGCCCGTCAGGGGGCCTCGCCGCCGACCAGACGGATCAGTCCGATGATGCTCTTGATCGTGAACCAGATCGTCAGGAACAGCAGGCCCAGACCCAGGAGCAGACCGAGGGGAACCAGGACGATGCCTGTCACCGGGGCGGCCAGGAAACTGATCCCGCAGATACCGATGGCGACCCACAACAGGATCGTCCACCAGAACACCGACCAGAACAGGCCGATCTGCGCATCGATATGGGCGCGGGACAGACCGCTGGACCCGCTACGACCGGCGTAGGCGACGATCAGGCCGACGATAACCAGCAGATTGGCGCTGGGCAGGGACAGGATGTACAGGCCCCAGGCGATCAGGGCCGCCGGCTTGCCCTCGGACTCATGGCCTGTGCTGTAGGTGGGTTCCCGGTTCGACCCGGTCTTCGCGTCGGCCATCGGCTCAGTCTCCGTCAGATCCACCAGCCGCGCGGATCGGCGATCGCGCGGCCGGACTTCAGGGCCCAAACGCCTGAAGCGCCACGAAGCACCAGCCACAGCGCCAGAAGGAACAGGATCGGCACCCCGAGGGCGAACGGCGCGGCCAGCAGGATCAGGCCCGCCACGGCGGTGACGGCGGCAGCCCAAAGGGTGCGCTGCTGATAGATGAAGTGCGAGGACGACAGCGCGTCGTCGGGTCCCGGGCGGCCGGTCACCGCAAACAGCCCGATCGCCGCCGACACGCCCATGGTCGGCACGGCGAACAGGATCAGGGCATAGACCGCGTACAGTCCCATTCCACCGCCCGGAAGATCGACGACGGGCTCCCGGCGACGGCGGCGTGAGCGGGGCTCCGGTGCACGCTCGACCACGGATGGGCGCTCGACGGGCGACGCGGCCGTCACGGCCGGTTCGGGTGCCGATGCGCTAACGGCGGGCTCTGGTTCGGGCAGGGTGGTGACCGGGGTCCGGGCGGTCGGCGTCTCGAACAGGTCGGGCTCCGTTTCGGGCCCGGGCGGCTCCGGTTCCGGCTCTGCCATCCGGGGCAGGTCCGGGTCCGGCTCCGCAAGGGACTCCGATGTCGGCTCTGGCACCGCCGCCGGCTCGCGCATGCGGCCCTGCAGCGACGCCGGCGAGGCGAAGCCGATCAGGTCGTCGTGATCGTCGGAATTCGAGGGATCGCCCGGTTCGGCCATCAACGGGTCCTTGTCGTCTGGTCCAAGTAATGACGGCCCCTCGCGTCACGCGCAACCGCCCAGTCAGGTGCCCAGTCAGGGCCGGCCGTCAGCGCGACAGCACGACCTCGCAGCCCGCCGCAGCGGCACCCTGCAATGCGCCCGGTTTTTCGATCCGGACGCTGCACCGCCGCACGCGGCTGTCGTTCAGGCAGGCCGTGGCCAGCCGCTGCGCAAAGGTCTCGACCAGTCCGACATGACCCGCGGAGACAATGGCCCGCGCGGCGGCGGCGACGGTCTCGTAGTTGACCGTATCGCCCAGACGCTCGATCGGCACCGGCGACAGATCCAGCGTCACATCGATGACCAGCCGTTGCAGCCGCCCCAGCTCATGATCGTGGATGCCGATCCCGGCCTCCAGCGTCAGGCCGCGCACGAAGACCGTCAGCCCCTCCAGTCGGGGGGCACCGGCTCCCGTCAGGGGCAGGGGGGTTACGCTCACGGCCTACTCCAAAATGTCCGGCGTGTGCCATGCCAGATGCTGGCCGCCGTCGACGGCGATCATCTGGCCCGTCACCAGTTCGGCGTCCACCAGCCAACGCACCGCCGAGGCGACCGCTTCCGGGCTGCCGGCGCGTTGCAGGGGCACGGCCTGGGCCTCGGCCTCGAACTCCGCTTCGGTCTGGTGCACCGAGGGCAGGGTAGGCCCCGGCCCGACGCCATTGACCCGGATATGCGGTGCCAGGGCCTGGGCCAGCGTCCGCGTCGCCCACCACAGGCCGTTCCGCGACAGGGCATAGGATATGAAGCGCGGATCGGGCTTGAGCACCCGCTGATCCAGCAGGTTGACGATGGATGACCCCTCCGGGGCCTGGGCCGCGAAGGCCTCGGTCAGGACGATGGGTGCCCGCAGATTGGTCTCGATGTGGGCGTCCCAGGTCTTGCGGTCGAGCCCGCCGACCCGGTCATCCTCGAACACCGAGGCATTGTTGACCAGCACGGCCAGCGGTCCGCCGATGGCGTCGACCGCGGCGGGCACCAGTGTCCGCACCTGCGCCTCGAGGCCGAGATCGGCCTTCACCGTCGAGGCCCGCCGTCCGAGAACGCGAATCTCGTCGGCTACGGCCTCAGCCGCGTTGCCGGACGATCGATAGTGGATGACGACGTCGAAGCCCGCACGGGCCAGCTCAAGGGCGATCGCGCGCCCGATCCGCTTGCCGCCGCCCGTGACGAGCGCGGCACCGGCCCGCCCGGAGGGTCGGTCGGGGCCGTCAGTCAATCTGGCCGAACTCGATGAAGTTGATCGCCATGAGAACGGCAACGAAGCCGAGAATGATGTAGAGGGCCAGCATGAAACGCTCCTTGGTTGGGCTCGCAATAAAGCGCCACGCTCCGCTGTTCAAGGACAGGCGGTCATGATGGCCGCCTGGTCAGCGAAATCTTCGTCGGTGCGATCATCCGGCCGGGATGATAGAGCGCTCCCATGAACCCCAACCTCTTCGCCATGATCGCCGTCGTGCTCGCGGGTGGCGCGACCGCCCTGCAGGCCCCGACCAATGCGAAGCTGATGACCGCCGCCGGTTCGCCGGTGAACGCGGCCTTCGTATCCTTCGCGGTCGGCACGGCGGCGCTGGGCATCATCGCCATGATCCTGCAGGCGAGACCGGACGTCACAGCGGCCCGGGCCCTGCCCTGGTACGCCTGGGTGGGCGGTCTGTACGGGGCCATCTTCGTCGTCGCCGCCGCCTGGGGCGTGCCGCGTCTCGGCGTGGCCCTGACCATCACCCTGATGGTCGCCGGCCAGCTGCTGATCGGCATCGTGCTGGACCATTTCGGGGCCTTCGGCACGCCACAGCACCCGATCAGCTGGGGCCGGGCCGCCGGCGTGGCCATGGTCCTGGCCGGTGTTCTTCTGGTGCGGCGCAACTGAATTGTAACCTGTCGGGCACGGCGGACGAAACGGTGGTCGAACCCGGAGCCGGCCGCATGACCACCCTTCACGCCCCTCGTCCCGAGACCGCCCTCGACGGCCGCGCCGCCCTGCGTCTCGGCATCGTGCTGATCCTGCTGGTCTTCGGCTATATGAAATTCCTGCCCTATGAAGCCGAGGGCGTGGCCGGGATCGCCCGGGACTACTGGCTGTTCAGCTGGCTGTATCCACTGGTCGGGGTGGCGGGTGCCTCGATGGTCATCGGCGTGCTCGAGGTGACCGCCGGCGTACTCATCGCCCTCGGCGGCCGGTTCCCGAAGGCGGGCCTGGTCGGCGGCCTCATGGGTGTGGCGACCTTCGTGGTGACGCTCAGCTTCTTCTTCACCGCGCCGGGCATTGTCGAGGCCGGCTACAGCTTTCCGGCCCTGGGCTCGACGGGCCAGTTTCTGGCCAAGGACATCGGTCTGCTGGCGGTCTGTGTGTTCCTGACCCTTGATGCCCGGGCGCGCCTGATCGCGGCCTGAGGACGCGTCGCCGCTTTCAGGGGGATGCGGGCGGATTTTGTCCTATATTGCCCGGGATGACCGAGGAGACGATTCCCGCCGCGCCCGACGCCCTCAAGGCGGCCGATCTGATCCGCGACGAGGCACGCCGCGCGCCCGACAAGCCGGGCGTCTACCGCATGTATGGCGAGGACGGGACCTGCCTCTATGTGGGCAAGGCGCGGTCGATCAAGAAGCGCATCCTCCAGTACGCCCAGGGCCGGTTCCACACCCAGCGCATCGGCCTGATGGTGTCCCTGACCCGGTCGATGGAATTGGTCGTCACCGCCTCCGAGACCGAGGCCCTGCTGCTCGAATCAAACTTCATCAAGAAGCTGAAGCCGCGCTTCAACGTGGTCCTCCGCGACGACAAATCCTTCGCCGAGCTGATGATCCGCAAGGACCACCGCGCCCCCCAGGTGCGCAAGCACCGCGGGGCCCACACCACGGAAGGCGACTATTTCGGCCCGTTCGCCTCGACCTGGGCGGTCAACCGGACGCTGAACACCCTGCAGAAGGCCTTCCTGCTGCGCTCGTGTTCGGACAGTGTTTACGAGACCCGGACGCGGCCCTGCATGCTGCACCAGATCAAGCGCTGCTCGGCCCCCTGCACCGGCCTGATCTCGCTCGAGGCCTATGGCGACCTCGTCGGCGAGGCGTCGGACTTTCTCAAGGGCAAGTCCCGCGCCGTCATCGCCCGGCTGTCCGACGAGATGAGCGCCGCCGCCGAGGCCATGGACTATGAACAGGCCGCGCGTGTGCGCGACCGCATCCGCGCCCTGTCCGCCATCTCGATGGAGAATTCCGTCAGCGCCGACGGCGTCGCCGAGGCCGATGTCTTCGCCCTGTTCAGCGAGGGCGGTCAGGCCTGCGTCCAGGTCTTCTTCTATCGCGCCGGCCAGAACTGGGGCGGCCGGGCCTATTTCCCGCGCGTCGACCGGACCGACACCGACCCCGAGATTCTCGCGGCCTTCCTCGGCCAGTTCTACGAGGACAAGCCCATCCCGCGCCTGATCCTGTCCAATGTCCGCCCACATGAGCTGGAGCTTCTGGAAGCCGCCTTCTCGATGAAGGCCGACCGGAAGGTGGAGATCGCCCGCCCCCTGCGCGGCGACAAGGCGGCCCTGGTCGACCATGCCCTGACCAACGCCCGCGAGGCGCTGGGCCGCAAGATGGCCGAGGGTTCGGCACAGGGCAAAATCCTCGACGAGGTGTGCGAGGCCTTCGGGCTCGAGGCCCGGCCCGAGCGGATCGAGATCTACGACAACGCCCA
Organism: Caulobacteraceae bacterium; assembly: GCA_965284375.1. GTDB lineage: Bacteria > Pseudomonadota > Alphaproteobacteria > Caulobacterales > Caulobacteraceae > Brevundimonas. The sequence continues at coordinate 2,094,880 of OZ260074.1, read as the reverse complement.
CATCTCGGGGACCAACGCCGTCGGCGGCATGGTCGTGGCGGGCGTCGAGGGCTTCCAGAAGTCTCAGTACCGCAAATTCAACATCCGCGGCGAGGACCTGACCCCCGGCGACGACTACGGCATGATGCGCGAGGTCATGCGCCGCCGCTTCGGTCGTCTGGTCAAGGACGAGGACGCCGGCGAGGAGGTGCTGCGACCCGACCTGCTGCTGATCGACGGCGGCGCGGGGCAACTGGCCGAGGTCCTGGCGGTTCTGGCCGATCTGGGGCTGGACGACATCCTCGCCGTCGGGGTGGCCAAGGGCCCGGATCGCGACGCCGGCAAGGAGCATTTCTTCATGCCCGGCCGGCCGCCGTTCATGCTGCCGCTGAAGTCGCCGGCCCTTTATTACATCCAGCGCCTGCGCGACGAGGCGCACCGGTTCGCCAATGGTGCCCACGCCAAACGCCGCTCGATGGACATCAAGAAGAATCCGCTCGACGAGATCGAGGGTGTTGGTCCCGGCCGCAAGAAGGCCCTGCTCCACGCCTTCGGCTCCGCCAAGGGCGTCGGCCGCGCCTCGGTGGTTGATCTGGTCAAGGTCGACGGGATCAACCAGCCGCTGGCCGAACGGATTTACGGCTTCTTCCATCCCGAGACGCGGGGGTAGGGTGGTGTCCGTCAGGCGTCTGGAAGGGGCGATTCCGTGAGTGAGTTTGCCCAGGGCACTGTCCATCAAGCCGCGCCCGACCTTCGGTCCACCCTGCAGTCCGATCCGGAGGTCCTGGCACTATGGCAGGGCCTGACACCGCTGGGGCGTAACGAATTCATCTGCTGGGTCGAGGACGCGAAACAGCCCGCGACCCGCCAGCGCCGCGTCGCGCGCACCACCGAGGAACTGCTTGAGGGCAAGACGCGTCCCTGCTGCTGGGCCGGTTGCATCCATCGCACCGACAAGGCCCCCGGCCCGTGGCAACAGCCCGTCCTGATCGATGGAAAGCGACGCGGGCCGTAGCGACGGCAGGCCGCCAGCCCACCGCGCAGCATCGCCCGACGCTGCACCCTCTCCCCCAACCCCGTCCGAGTGCCTATACCGACCCCATGCCCCAAAGATCCCGTGCCGCCCTGCTGTCTGGCTACAACCGTTTTCGCGAGGAGCACTGGCCCGAGGCCAGGGCCCAGTATGAGGCCCTGGCCCTGGAGGGTCAGAGGCCGCACACCCTCGTCGTCGCCTGTTCTGACAGCCGCGCCGACCCGGCCCTGATCTTCGATACGGCCCCCGGCGAGCTGTTCGTCGTCCGCAACGTCGCCAACCTGGTGCCGCCCTATGAGCCCGACGGCCTGCTGCACGGCGTCTCGGCGGCGCTGGAATTCGGGGTCAAGGTGCTCAAGGTCGCGCGCATCATGGTCATGGGGCATGCCCGATGCGGCGGCGTCGACGCCATGCTGAACGGCTCGCCGGCCGACTGCCAGGACTTCGTCGCGCCCTGGGTCGCGCAGGGCGCGCCGGTGGTGCGGCGCGCCTGTCAGGGGTGCGCGCCCGAGGAGGTCGAACAGGTCGCAGAGGAGGCCGTGGTGCGCCTCTCACTCGACAACCTGCGCACCTTCCCCTGGATCGCCGAGCGCGAGGCGGCGGGAACCCTTGTGCTCAGCGGCGTCCATTTCGGCATCGCCGACGGCATCCTGCGGGCGCTCGAAGGGCCCGGCCGGTTCGAGGCCCTGGGTTGAAGTTCGACCGCATCGCTCGCTTCATGCAGCGAAGCGTGGCAGATCGCGTTGAAGGCAGCGGAGCCCTTTCATGACCCCTACCCACGCCAATCCCATTCCGAACATCATCACCGGCCTGCGCCTGATCGCGGGGGTCATCATGTTCCTGATCCTGGCAGGGGCCGCACCGCAGGGTGTCCCGTTCCTGTCCGAATATCTGAGCCCCGATGACCAGTTCCGGTTCGGCCGGACTGCCTTCGTCATCTTTGTTGTCGCCGCCTCTTCAGACTGGGTCGACGGCTATCTGGCGCGACGCTGGCACGCGACGACGCGCTGGGGTGCCATTCTCGATCCCATCGCGGACAAGATCCTCGTGACCGGCGCCATCCTCGGCGTGCTGGCCTGGGGGGCCCTGCCGCAGATCGCCATCCCCTGCGGACTGATCCTGTTCCGCGAGTTCGCCGTTTCGGCCTTGCGCGAGACCGTCGCCGGCAAGGTCAAGCTGCAGGTTACCCTGCTGGCCAAGTGGAAGACCACCCTGCAGATGGTGGCCCTCGCCGCGCTCCAGCTGGTGCTGCTGTGGGACGGTTTCGGCCTGCCGCTGGAATGGCAGCCGCCGTTCCAGACCTTTGCCTATATCCTCATCTGGGCCGCCGCCATCGTCACCGTCTGGACCGGCTGGCAGTATTTCGCCAAGGCGCAGCAGAAGATGAGTCAGATCTGACTGGAGCTCTCCCTCCCCTTCATGGGGAGGGATGTCGGCGCGAGGCGACGACAGGGTGGGGTGCGTCCGGCGTTCCCCACCCGGTCGCTGCGCGACCACCCTCCCCATGAAGGGGAGGGAGAGGCGTTAGCGAACCCCCAGCTCCCGCACCAGCCCGTCCATCCCGTACACATCCCGCAGCGCCGTCGTCACCGCCCCCGTGGTCACGATCACCGAGCGGTTGACGTTGCGGTCATAGCCATAGGCGTTGCGCTGGGTCAGGACGGTGGAGTCGAAATTGGCCCCCACAATCTCACCCGCCGCATTGACCACCGGCGAGCCGGAAGAACCACCGATGGTGTCGGAGGACACCGCCATGTTCAGCACCGTTTCGCCGTCGATCCGATCGGCCGCGGCCAGCAGACGCGGTGCCACATCGAACGGCGGCGCGCCGGTGGCCCGGTCCCACAGGCCGTCGAAAGTGGTGAAGGGACCCCAGCGCTGGCCGGGTACGTCCGAACCCTCGATCTTGCCGTAGGTCAGCCGCAGGGTGCCGGTCGCGTCCGGATAGACGGCGTCGCCATAGGCGGCAAACCGCGCGGCGGCCAGACGTTCAGAGGCGCGGTCGGTCGGCGCCTGCACGCGAGCTTCCCACTCCGAACGGACGGCGCGACTGTTGGACTGCATGGCTCGGGCGAACACGATCATCGGATCGGTCGAGGCCCGAATAGCATCGAGGCCGCCTTCCCACAGGGCCCGACGCACGGCCGGATCGCCGATCGTCGTGCCGGCAGTCAGCCGGACCGACTTGGCCTCCGGCGATTCCGGGCCCAGCAGACCGAGCACGCGCCGATCGTCGACGGTCAGCCATTCACGGGTCTTGGACAGCCACCATTCCATCCGGACCTGGTCCAGCGCCGGATAGACCGGCCGCTCGGCGAACAGGGCGGACTGGACGGCGGCCAGCCGGCTGTCGGCGAACTCCGGCAGGCGCTCGGCGGACGGTTTCGCCCGCTCCTCCGCCCCGCGCACCAGCGTCCGGGCCCAGCTGAACAGCTGCGATCCACCGCCGGCCTGGGTCTCGAGCATCGAATAGGCCGGATAGAGCTCGCGCTGGATCGGCTGCACGGCCGCCAGATCGGCCCAGGGATCGCCGACCCGCGCGGTCAGGGCGGCGTCCGCCGCGACCCGCCGGCGGAAGTCGGCCTCGCCCTCGGCCCGCGTCGCCATGAAGGCCGGGTCGATCAGGGCGCGCATGCGACCGAGGCCGCGCTTGTAGGTGTTCTCCAGACCGACGATCGGATCCATGGCGATGAAGGCGTTTTCCTCGCTCTCCCCGGAGAACCGGATCAGCCGCCCGCGCAGTTCCGACGCCAGCAACTGGTCCATCGGCAGCACCACATCGCGCACGGTGAACAGCTGGTCCTGGGTCAGCAGCCGCTGGGTCGCGCCCGGGCTACCCGAGACGAAGACCGGCGTGCCTTCGACCGGCTGCGAGGCGTTCCACGCGAAATGGGTCGGCGTCGCCGCCGGCGCATTGTTCTCGTACAGGCGGATGAAGGCGGCATCGATGGCGAAGCGCGGGAAGCTGAAATTGTCCAGATCGCCGCCGAAGGTTGCCGCCCGGTCTTCGGGCGCGAAGGCCAGCCGGACGTCGCTGTATTTCTTGTAGGTGTAGAGCTTGAACTGGCCGCCGCGGTAGAGGGTCACGACCTGGCACCGCCTGTCGGCTGCGCCGCCACAGGCTTCCTGTTCGATCCGGCCGGCCTCGGCGTCGCGCGCCCGGGTGAAGGCCTGCCCTTCCAGCCCGGCTCCGGCGGCGTGCATCCGCTCGGTGACATCGGTGATGTCGGTCAGGATTTCAGCCGTCCCGCCGGGGCATTTCAGCTCTTCCTCGCGGCTGCGGGGCGTGAAGCCGGTCTCGGCGTATCTTCGTTCCAGCGAGGACAGATTGGCGACACAGGTGGCAACGCAGTGGTTGTTGGTCATCACCAGCCCCGCACCGGACACGAGGCCCGCCGAACACCCACCGAACTTCACCGACGACAGCCGCACCTTGTCGAGGAAGGCCTGGTCGATGTGGGTCCCCAGGGTGGCGTTGGCCCGGGCGATCGGGAAATTGTCGAAGGTCCACATGCCTTCTTCCGCCCGGGCGGCCCCGGCGGCGAGGGTGAGAAGGGCGGCGGCGAGGGCGGGGGTGAGGTGACGCATCTGTATCTCCTTCCTTCTCCCCTTGAGGGAGACGGTGGCCCGCGGAGCGGGTCGGATGAGGGGTGATACACCCATGAAAGACGTGAGGGGCGAAACGGGCAAGTCATCTCTGACTACCGCGTTCCACCCCTCATCCGTCAGGCTTCGCCTGACACCTTCTCCCGCAAGGGGAGAAGGGAAGTTTACCGGACGCCCAGCTCTCGCAGCAGGCGCGGGCTCGGATAGATGTTCCTCAGCGCCTCGGTGATCGCCGCCGTCGACACCGTCACCGTCCGGTTCAGCTCGCCGTCATAGCCGTACGAACCGCCCAGCGAATGGATGTTGCCGTCGAAGGCCGCGCCGATCACCTCGCCGGCGGCATTGATCACCGGCGAGCCGGAGTTGCCGCCGATGATGTCGTTGGTCGAGGAGAAGTCATAGACCGTGTCCTTGTTGACCCGGCTTTCGTTGTCGATGAAGGCCTGGGCTGCGTTGAACGGCTCGGCCCCCGTGGCCCGCTCGTACAGGCCGCCCATGTAGGTAAAGGCCGGCACGGTCACGCCGCGATAGGTCCAGCCCGCGACCTGGCCGTAGGACAGGCGCAGCGAGAAGGTGGCGTCCGGATACAGGTTGGTGCCATAGGCCGCGAACCGGGCCTGGGCGACCTTTTCGGCCGCGCGGGCGGTCGGGGCGTTGACCTCGGCGGCCCAGCGGTCGGCGATGGCCTTGGCGGCGTCGTCATTGGCAATGACAAAGGCCAGCAACGGATCGGCCTCGGCCAGTTGTGCCGTGGTCATGCCGACGGCCTGGGCCCGGAAGGCGGCGTCGGCCATCCGTGTGTTCGAGATGAGCCGATCGGCCAGACCCTCGGGGCTTTCGCGGCCCAGCATCGCCTTCACCTGCGGATTGTCGACCGTCAGATATTCGCGGGTCTTGGACAGCCAGTAGCGCAGGCGGATCTCTTCCATGGCGGTCGCGATCGGCGTTTCTGCACTCATCGCCGTCATCAGCCGGGTGCGCTGCACGTCGGTCATCGTCGTGTTCTTCGACGCGCGCACGATCGCCCGGGCCATGGCGTAGAGGGTCGAGCCGCCACCGGCCGACTGCTCCAGCTGGCGGTAGGGCAGATAGAGGTCACGCGCCGTGGCCTGGACACGTTCCAGGTCGCTCCAGGGGTCGCCGATCTGCTGCACCAGGGCGGGATCAGCCGCGACGCGGGCGCGCAGTTCGGCTTCGGCCTCACGCTTGGCATTCATGAAGGCCGGATCGGTCAGGGCACCCTGCTGGCCGTAGGTGACCTTGAAGCTGTTCTCCAGGCCGAAGATCGGATCGAACGACAGCCGCTTGGCCTCGTCGCCGGTCAGCGAATATTCCAGCAGGCGACCGCGCAGTTCCGAGTTCTGGATCAGGGTCACCGGCAGCTGCTGGTCGCGCAGACGTTCCAGCTGGCTCATGGTCAGCAGGCGCTGGGTGGTGCCGGGATTGCCCGCCACGAAGGTGACATCGCCTTCCTTGGGCGGGTTCGGATTCCACTTCAGGAAATTGGGCGTGGCGACCGGCTGGCCGTTCTCGTAGGCGCGCAGGAAGCCCGCATCGAGGGCATAGCGCGGGAAGTTGAAATTGTCGGGGTCGCCACCGAAGAAGGCGGCCTGGTTCTCGGGCGCAAACACCAGCCGCACGTCGTCATACCGCCGGAACTTGTACATGGCGTAGCGACCGCCGCGGTAGAAGCTGATCACCTGGCAGTTGAACTTTGGATCGTCGGCGCAGGCTTCCGTCTGGATGGTGTTGGTCTCGGCCGTGCGGGCAGCATTGAAGGCGGCACCTTCCAGGCCGGCACCGGCTCCCAGAACCCGGTCGGTGACATCGACGATATCGACCAGCACTTCGGCCGTCTGGCCCGGGCAGCGCTTCTCTTCCTCGCGGGTGGCGGTCATGAAGCCGTTCTTCACATAGTCCTGCTCGGGCGAGGACAGCTCCTGCGAACAGCCGACCACGCAGTGCCAGTTGGTCAGGATCAGCCCCTGGTCCGAGACGAACGAGGCCGAACAGCCCTGGATGCGCACGGCGGCGTTGCGGACCCGATCCAGCCAGGCCTGGTCGATATGGGTGCCGTATTTGTCGTTCACCGTCTGGATCGGGAAATTGTCAAAGGTCCACATGCCTTCATCGGCCCGGGCCGAAGTCGGGGCGGCGGTCAGGGCCACGGCGGCGGCGAAGACGGCCAGCGAGGCGGTCGCCGAGACGGCGGCGCGAAGCGAACGAAGTGGCATTCTGCGAAATCTCCCAAAGTCCGGCGTTGATCGCCGGCGGTTGCTGCTACCTAGCCCTGATGGACCGATCCCGTCCATCGCCCGAAGGGCCGCACACGAAAGCGTAACGTCGGTCGCCTTACCTCGATTTAACTTGGTTCCGACCGCTTGCGACGTCACATAGCGGTAACGTCTCGGGGATCTGTGCTTACCAATGTCGCTCGCTCTGTCCACGCTGCTCTATGAGTGGCGGCGCTATATGGCCGCCGTCATGGCCCTGGCCCTGTCGGGTCTGCTGGTGCTGGCCATGACCGGTGTCTTCATCGGCATCGGCAAGGGGTTCACCGCCACGATCGAGCGCTCCAGCGCCGACATCATCATCATGCAGCCCGGCGCAAAGAGCCTGATTGGCGGCCCGTCCGGCGTGCCGCGCCGCTTTATCCCGCTGGCCTATCGGAACCCGGCGGTCGTGGAAGTCCAGCCGCTGGACGGTGCCGGCGGTTCGTTCCAGTCGGTCAAGAATGTCGACCCGACGATGTCCCAGGCGGATCGCGCCAAACAGGGCGCGCCGCGTCAGGAGTTCGTCCAGGCCAGCATCATCGACACGACGCCCGGTGCCGTGACCATCCCCACTGACTACTCCCAGGAACTGGTCGACGCCCTGCGCCAGCCCTACACCATCGCCATCGACGAGACGGCCATGACCAAGCTGGGCGTCAAACTGGGCGACAAGGCCCTGTACAACGGCCAGACGGTGACCGTTGCGGGGATCACCCGCGGCTATCCGAACATGATGCAGGCGACCATCGTCATGTCACGCGACACCCTGCGCATGCTGGGTCAGGCCGACACCGGCCCCCGCGTCGGTCCCCTGATGGTCAAGCTGCGTGACCCGGCCCAGGCCGAGCGCGTCGCAATCGAACTCAATGCCCAGGGGGACGGCCAGTGGAAGGCCTGGACGCGTCAGGAACTGGCGGACGCCAACGCCTCGGCCATGTTCGAGGAAGGCATTCTGGTGATCATCATCGGCGGTTGCGTGGTGCTGGGTACCATCATTGGCGTGGCCATCACCTGGCAGACCCTGCGCGGGGCGATCATGGCCAATATCAAGGAGTTTGCGTCGTTGCGGGCCCTGGGTGTCGGCATGGGATCGCTGAACCGTATCGTCATGGAGCTGAGCTTCTGGGTCGGTCTGGTCGGCGTCGGCGCCGCCATCGGCCTGACCCTGCTGGTCCAGATGCTGGCGGCGGCCAACGCCGTGATCATCGCCCTGCCACCCACCCTGCTGATCATCGTCGGCGGCGGATTGGTCGTCATCGCCATGCTGTCGGGCCTTCTGTCCCTCGGCATTCTCAAGAACAGCCAGCCCGCGGACCTGCTGCGATGAGCTCGACCACGACGCACGGCAAACACGGCGACTTCGCCATCGAGGCCAAGGGCCTGGTGAAGCGCTTCAAGTCCGGCAAGTCTTTCGTCGAGGTGCTGAAAGGCGTCGACTTCGACGCCCGCCACGGCGACCTGACCATGGTCATGGGCCCGTCAGGCTCGGGCAAGTCCACCCTGATCGCGGCCCTGTCCGGTTTGCTGCGTCCGGAAGAGGGCCGGGTCGACACCCTCGATATCGACGATCTGTGGAAACTGTCGGTGGGCAAGGTCGACAAGTTTCGCCTCGACAACTGCGGCTTCATTTTCCAGGGCTTCAACCTCTTCCCCGCCCTGACCGCCCTGCAACAGGTCGAGGTGGTCCTGAAATTCCAGGGCCTCTCAAAGAGTGACGCCAAACGCCAGGCGACCGCGACCCTTCAGGAGGTCGGCCTCGGCAAACGGCTGCACCAGCGTCCCTCGGCCCTGTCCGGCGGCGAGAAGCAGCGCGTGGCCATCGCCCGCTGCCTGGCCAAGAACCCCCAGATCCTGTTCGCCGATGAGCCGACGTCGGCCCTCGACGGCGAAAACGGCCAGATCGTCATCCGCCTGCTGCGCCGCGCCGCCACCGAACATGGTGCCGCCGTCATCTGCGTGACCCACGACCCGCGCCTTGAGGAATGGGCCGACCGGGTCATCAAGATCGAAGACGGCGTCATCATCGACGACCAACGCCGCATCCCCAATCCCGACGCCACGCTGGCCTCGCACTGAAGACCCCAAGGACTTTCGACATGCCCGCCTTCCTGAAGAACAAATGGCTCTGGATCGGTCTGGTGCTGATCGTCGTGATCGGCGTCGGCTTCACCTTCATGCAGAACGCCGGCAAGGCGAAGAAGGCCGAGGACGAGAAGACCGCGGCCAACAAGGTCGACAGTCCCTATGCGGCCATCGCCAACGGCAAGGTCGATATCGAGGGCGGCATCATCCAGATCGCGGCCCGTCGCGGCGGTGTCGTGCGCGAAGTCCTGGTGCAGGAAGGCGACCGCGTCGTCGCCGGCCAGATCCTCGCCCGGCAGGAAGATGACGAGCCCCGCCTGGCGCTGCAGAGCGCCAATGCCGACGTCAACCAGGCCGAAAGCCAGCTGCGCCTGATCCAGGTCGACATACGCACGGCCCAGCGCGAATTCAGCCGCCTCGAGAAACTGGTCGCGACCAATTTCGTCGCCGCCCAGCGCATGGATCAGGCCCGCGATTCCATCGCCCAGGCACAGGCCCGCTTCGGCTCGGCCGAGGCCGCGGTGCAGACCGCCCGCGCGCGCCGCGACCAGGCCGCCTACAATGTCGAACTGACCGTCATCCGGGCCCCGCAGGACGGCCGTATCGTGCGCCGCTACGCCAACCCGGGTGCCGGTGCCTCAACCCTGAACGTGTCCAATATGTTCGACCTCGAGCCCGACGCGCCGCGCATCGCCCGCGCCGAGATCGTCGAGAGCGACATCCCCAACATCACCCCCGGCCAGGCGGTCGAGATCACCCCCGAGGGCGATCCGTCCAAGGTCTATGTCGGTGCCGTCCTGCGCCGCGCCGCCGTCTTCGGTGCCCGCAAACTGGCCTCCGATGATCCCTCGCAACGCTCGGACGAGCGCGTTGTCGAGGTGGTGGTTACCGCCGGCGACGCGCCCCTGCTGATCGGCCAGCGCGTGCTGGTCAAATTCATGAAGCCCGGCCAGACCGCCGGCGCCCCCCGCGCCGTCACGGCCGGCGTCCCCGCCGGCCGTGCCATGCAGGCTCCGGCCACGGCGGGCTAGCGATGAGGGACCAGGGATTAGGGATTAGGGATTAGGTAGGCCCATCCAGGGGACGGGCACCCGGGTCTGCCGCCAAGCTACCGATTGTCTCTAATCCCTCATCCCTAATCCCTAGTCTCTCACTTCCCCTCAAACACCGCCGGCCGCTTCTCCAGCGCTGCCGTCACGCCTTCGAGATGGTCGTCGGTGAGGTGCGCCAGCGCCTGCATCGAGGCGGTCATCTCCAGGATCTGGTCGAAGGTGGCGTCGCGACCCTGACGCAGCAGGGCCTTGGTCATGCGCAGGGCCTGGGGCGCACGGGCGGAGACCTCGTCCGCGATCGCCATCGCCTCGTCCATCAGCCGTTCGGGCGCGACCACCCGGCTGATCAGCCCCCACTCCAGCGCGGTCGGGGCATCCAGCACGCGGGCCGTGAACAGCATCTCGGCGGCGCGCGCATAGCCGATGTTGCGCGGCATCAGCCACGCCCCGCCGTCGCCCGGCAGAATGCCCAGTTTCAGGAACGGCACCCCGAAGCTGGCCGTCTCCGAGGCGATGCGGATGTCCGCCAGCCCGGCGATGTCGCAGCCCAGCCCCATGGCCGGCCCGTTGACGGCCGCGATCAGCGGAACCTCCAGCCCGTAGAGCGAGCGCACGATCCGGTGCACCACGCGGCGATAGCGGTCGCGGATTTCGGGGCCCGAGCCGGCGAACATGTCGCGTCGGTCCTTCATCGCCTTCAGGTCGCCGCCGGCCGAGAAGGCGCGGCCGGCACCCGTCAGAACCACGCAGCGTATGGACTGGTCGGCGTTGACGCTCTCGCAGGCGGCGGCGAAGGCGTCGCCGTCCTCGAGATCGGGCAGGGCGTTCAGCCGGTCGGGCCGGTCCAGGGTCCAGATTTCGACATGCGCGCGGCGCTCTCGGCGGATCAGGGTCATGCGTCCGATGTGCCGCAACCGGGTCGTCCCGGCAATCGCGGTCGCTCCTGAACGGTCAAGGTGCGGGAGAATTGAAAAAGCCCCGGCCTTTCGAACCGGGGCATATTCAACCGGTTCAAGCCCGGTGGCCGGATCATGCCGGCGCGAAATCCGGGTCTGGACGCGATCGGGTCCAGACCGGTTTCGGTCTAGCGGCGCTTCTCGATCTTGATCGGGACGAAGTTCGACGGGTGGCTGACCACGCGATCGCCCGCCCCGTTGGTGTTCTTCGTATTGACCAGCATCCCGCCCCACAGGGCGAATGACATCATGGCGTGCTGGAGGTTGCGATCTCTGTCGTTCATCCTGGCGTCTCCTTTCGATGGAACGATGAAAAGAGACACGTCGTGCTTTTCGGGAATCTCACCGTCATAGTCGTTTCGCGTCATCGTCAACCTAACCTTCACCATCGATAATTGCAATGGTTTTTACTCCGGTGCCGGATCATATTTCGCAATCATGTCATCGACCCTGACCCAGACCCCACAATCCGGCGGGAGCCCCATGGCCTCGCCGTGCATCAAGACCTGCATCGTCGATGGCGCATCCAGCCTCTGTCTCGGCTGCTTCCGTACCCTGTCCGAGATCGGTGGCTGGAGCGGGATGACCGATGCCCGTCGCGCCGAGATCATGGCAGAGTTGCCGGCGCGGGCGGGGCGGGGTCGTCCTTAACCCCCCGCAAACCATCCCCCTTCACCGCATCCAAACCGGCCTGTGCGATACCCGAGCCGCCGCAGAAGCGGCGCTTCAGGACGAACTCGTATGCGTTTCGACCTTTCTTCCCTCGGCATCATGGCCGTCGCCGTCGCCTCGGCCCTGACCACGGTGTGGGGCATGGACCAGGCCGGCCTTCGTGGGCAGGCCCAGGCCGCGACCTTCCCCGCCGCCCGCGCCGCGTCTCTGGCCCCCGCCCACGGTGCCCCTGCCCAGGTCCTGAAGGGTCTTGACGGCCACTACTGGGCCGACGCCCTGATCGAGGGTCGTGCCGTCCGCATGATGGTCGACACGGGTGCCAGCGTCGTCGCCCTGACCCGGGTTGACGCCGCCCGACTGGGGCTGCGTCTGGAGTCTGATGATTTTTCCGGCACGGTCATCACTGCCTCGGGTCCCGTTCGCGCCGCACCCGTCGAGCTTCAGACCGTCGCCGTCGCCGGTGCCCGCGTCGAACGCGTCCAGGCCCTGGTGGTCGAGCACGGCCTGCCGCACTCCCTGCTGGGGATGAGCTACCTCGGCCGGCTCTCGGCCTTCACGGCGACCCCGGCCAGCCTGACCCTGCGGCCCTAGATCGCCTTCACCACCACCGACAGCGCCGTGGCCAGCAGATAGACCGCGAACGCCTTGCGCAGCACCCGCTTGTCCAGTGAATGGGCGAGCCTGGCTCCGAGGGGGGCCACCGTGGTGGTCAGAACGGCCATGACGACCGCGCCCGGGACGTTGACATACCCCAGCGAGAACGGCGGTCGTCCGCCCGCATCCCAGCCGAAGACGACGAACCCCAGCGTCGCCGCCGCGCCGATGGCCACGCCGAACCCCGAGGCCGTCGCGACGGCCTGATGGATCGGCCGGCCGCACAGCGTCATCATCATCCCGCCGAAACTGCCGCCGCCGATCCCCATCATCGCCGACAGCCCGCCGATCAGACTCCCGACCCCTCGCCGGGCCCAGCCGGTCGGCAGGTCGCTGCGCAGGGTGAACCGCTCGGGCAGAAGCCCCAGCTGGGCCGAGATCAGCACCAGACAGACGCCGTAGACGACGGCCAGCCCCTGCATCGAGGTGACGCCGGCGACCGCTGACCCGACCAGGGCTCCGATCCCGACCCATGGCGTCCATGTCCTGAGCACCTGCTCATCGACGGCACCGTGGCTGCGGTGCGCCTTCAGGGACCGCCAGCTGGTCGCCACGATGGTCAGCAACGAGGTCCCGATGGCCGTGTGCAGATTGCTGTCGCCCCCTACGCCCAGCACCTCGAAGGCATAGAAGACCGCCGGCACGATCACCGTGCCTCCGCCGACCCCGAACAGGCCGGCGACGATCCCGCCGGCCAGCCCGGCGGCGACCAGGGCGCAGAGCAGAAGCAGCAGGTCGGACAGGGGCAGGGCGGTCATCGGCCCTGTCTAGGCTGACTCGCGGCCAGGGGGACCGGGCCCTCGCCGCAACCTTCCCCGGCGAGCGCCGTTCCTTGGGCACAGGGACACACCCGGAAAGACACCCCCATGACTTCGATCAAGCTCCTCGCGGCCTCGGCCGTCGCCCTTACCCTGGCCGCCGGCGCGGCCTCCGCACAGACACCCTACAGCGCCACGCCCTATGGCCAGAGCCCGTATGGTCAGACCCAGACCCCGTCCGATCCCATCAGCGCCATCCTCGGTGCCCTGTTCGGCGACCGGCTCGGGGTTTCGGGCACCCTGGACAGCGAATGGGCGCGCGGACGACGGCCCCTGAACACCAACCGCGCCCAGTTCGAAAGCCGTCTGGACGCCGACGTGCGCTCGGGTGCCCTCTCTTCCTCGGCCGCCAGAAGCCTGAATGCTGAATACGCCGATCTGGTCCAGCTGGAGACCCGCTACACCGCCGATGGACGGGTCACGACGCAGGAGCGTGCCGACCTGTCGGAACGCTATCGCGCCTTTTCCACCCGCTATCAGGCCGGAGGCCAGGGCGGCGGTTACGACGACGAGGATCGCTGGGCACCACTGATCGACGGCCGGGCCGCCTTCGACGCCCGTGTCGACGCCCGCTATCGTAACCGCAACCTGACCCGCTCGGACGTGACCCGCCTGCGCTCCGACTATGCGGGCCTGATCCAGCTCGAGACCTCCTACGCCCGCGACGGGATCAGCGCGCGCGAACAGTCCGATCTGCAACTGCGCCTTGACGATCTGAACCGCCGCGTCGGCGACAACTACGACGGCGGCTACGGTTCGGGCGACACCTACGGCTCCGACCCCCGGGGTGCGCAGATCGAGGCGCGCATCGTCGCCGGCGAACGCAGTGGCGCGATCAGCCGGACCGAGGCCGCCAGCCTGCGTCAGGAACTGCGCGATCTGACCCGCCGCTGGACCGAACTGGAAACCCGCGTCGAACAGGCGCGGCGCTGATCTGACGGCAGGGGCGCTGTTCCCGCGAACAGCGCCCCTGCCATTCTCATTCGGTCAGCCAGAACAGATCCTCGACCGTCGTTCCCAACGCGCGCGCCAGGCCGAGGGCGAGGATGGTCGACGGCACGAACACGCCGTTCTCGACCGTGTTGATGGTCTTGCGCGACACGCCCGCCCGGTCGGCCAGCTCGGCCTGGGTCAGGCCGGCGGCGGTGCGAAGCGCCTTCAGGCGTGACGCGAGACGCGGATCACCCATCCCTGCCCGCCTCGCGGTCCAGCCAGGCGAACCGGACGCCGGCGGTCGCGCCCGCGGCGGCGAGGGCCACCAGCAGGGCGATGGCTCCATACTCGGTGCTGACCATGAACAGCGCCAGGGCGATCGTGGCTCCCGCCATCAGGACGAGGAAGGCCGTGGTCACGGCCCGCGCCCGTATGACCACCGTTAACTCATCCTCGAGGAACCGCCGGTTCTGCCGGGACTGCCCGTCCCAGCCCATGGCGATCGCCGCCGTCAGCCAAGCGTAGAGGACCGGCAGCATGATGGACAGATAGTCTCGCAGCTCGCCCTGCCCGTTTGCGACGTTCCGGACCGCGTCCAGAGCCAGCGCCAGAAAGATCAGCGCCACCACCGGGAAGACGAACAGCTGGCGGGACCTCTGCGCCTGGAGCCGGTCGCGCTGGCCTTGCGGGGCTTCGGACATCCAGCTTTGATCGCCCGGTCGCATCCGCCAGGCGAAGATCGCGCCGGCCAGGATGAAGCTGAACCCCAGCCCGGCCAGCACGCCCCATGCGGTGGCCTCGTCGCCGTTCTGCCCTTGTCCAAAGAAGAAGCCCACGGCCATTGCCGGCAGGCCGAGACCGGCGAGTGCGAGCGCCGAATAGTATTTCCGCAGCCGCTTGCGCCCCGTAACCGCCCGTTCCTGATCGTCCATGTCGATACCCCAAAACGCGATATCACCTTGGAGTTACATATCACCTATGGGTTACACGGAGTCAAGCCGGTCAGATCAGCAGCGCCCCCTCGTGCCGCAGCAGCCAGGTCTTGCGCTCCAGCCCGCCGCCGAATCCGACCATGGCCCCGTCCGCCCCGACGACCCGATGACAGGCCAGCACCAGCGGGATCGGATTGCGGTTCAGGGCCACGCCCGCCGCCTGGGCCGCGCCCGGCTCACCGGCGCGTTTCGCCATCTCGCCATAGCTGATGGTCTGGCCTGCGGGCACCGCAGCCAGCGCCCGCCAAACCCGGGCCTGAAAGCCGTCGCCCGCGACCGCGCCCTCAAGCGACCACGCCACCCGCGTCAGGGCCTCCCGGTCCCCGTCGAAATAGGCGGCGATCCCGCGGGCGATGGCCACCGGGGTCTCGCCGTCGCTCATGGCCGCGCCCGGATACTCGCGCCGCATCGCCTTGATCAGCCCGTCCTCGAACGACAGCCCTCGCAGGGACCCCGCCCCGTCGCACGCCAGGGCCAGCGGCCCGATCGGGCTGTCGATCCGGGACAGGGTCAGATGGTCAGGGGCCCCGCTCATCGCACCCCGGCCATCAGGGCGTTCAGCGCGCCATAGTCCATCGCCGCCGCGATCTGGGCCTCGGACCGTCCGTCGGCCAGGAATCCCCGCGTCAGGGTGTCGGCGGTCTGATAGGCCGCCGCCGCGATGTTGGACCCGGCGCTCAGCCGGCGCACCCCCGACGCCTTCAGCCCGGCCGCATCGGCCAGACCGGGGCGCGCCAGCAGGTTCAGCGGCAGGCCCTGGCCGACCAGGACACGGATCGTCTCCGGATCGGTGACCCCCGGCATGAACAGTCCGTCGGCCCCTGCCGCGCGATACAGGGCGGCGCGCGCCTCCGCCGCCTCCAGCCGTCCCTCGACCGGTCCGATCCCCCTCAGCCACAGGTCGCAGCGGGCGTTGATGAACAGGTCCGGTCCCACCGCCGCGCGGATCGCCGCGATCTTGTCGGCCAGCCGCTCCGGCGCGTCGGAGCCGTCCTCGATATTGATCCCCGCCGCCCCGGCCTCGACCACGCGCCGCACGAAGGCCGCGGCCCCGGCCGGCGTGTCGGAAAGGCCGGCCTCGCAGTCGGCGCTGACCGGCGTCGTCCCCGCCGCCCGCACCATCCGCGCCAGGGCCCCCAACAGGTCGGCTTCCGGCGGCTGGGCCCCGTCCGGCCAGCCCAGCGCCCAGGCCACCCCCGCGCTGGTCGTCGCCACCGCCCGGGCCCCCGCCGCCACCGCCAGCGCCGCCGACGCCGCATCCCAGGCATTGGGCAGGATCAGCAGGCCTGACGTATGCAGGGCGTGGAACGGGGTCATGAATCTCTCCTGAATCTTCTAAGCGATTTGCTCACATTACATCGGTTCGAACTCGCTGCTTTCGGACGACAACACCGGCGTGCACCGTCTCAACCCCTCGTTGCGGAATTCAAGGGCCATGCTATCACTCGATCCGAGTTTCGGGGGATCCTCATGCGTAGTTTGATCGTTGTTGGAATGGCGCTCGCCCTGCTTGCTTGGACACCCGCCGGCTTGGCGAGGGCAGACGAGGATCAGACCGCTCCGAGCGCGCCCAAGCTGGAGCCCGATCAGACCGAGCTTAGGCGGATCGGGGAACTACTCCGCAACGGTGACTACGAGGCCGCGTTGGGCGGCCTTGACCGCTTGGCCGATGCCGCAGCCTTCAAGGGTTATTCACCGGAATTCCAACGACAGGTTCACGGCGTCCGGGCCACCCTCGCGATCCAGCTGGGCCACTATCCAGAAGGGCTCGCCGCGGCGAGGCGCGCGACGGCGGTCGAAGGCGCTGGCGAGGCGGAATGGGTCATCCGCATCAGCGCGGCGAACGCCGCCCAGGATTGGGATGACGCTGCCCAGTCGCTCATCGCTCTGGCGGGCTATGGCGAGGATGCCCTGGGTCTGCTGGATCAGGAATTCATCTCGCGTTTTGCCCACTATTACGCTCGACGCGGGGAGGGCGGAGGCACCCTTCAGTCGCGCGTGATTGATACCTTGTTCGAGACTGGTTGGGACGAGGACCCGTCAGCGCTTTGGACCCTGCGTGCCTTCCGTCTCGTCGATGAAGGCGATCTCGATCGTGCCGCGGCCTATCTGCGCAATGTCGACGGCGCGTCGTCGAGGCTATCATTGGTGATCGACCGCAGAATGGACGGCCTGCGCGATGTCGTCCCGACGGCTTTCGAGGTTGAACCCGCGCTTATCCGGGAACTGGAAGAGGCGCGGGTCAAGGCGGCGACGGAGAATCCCTCGCTTGAAGACGGCTACCTCTACGGCCACGCTCTCATGCAGCGCGGTCGGTTCGACGAAGCGCTGGCAGCTGTCGACGCGGCTCTGGCCCGAGCCGAGGCCGCGGCCTCCAAAGCCGGATCCCCTCCCATCGATCCCGACGACCTGATCTGGGCGCTCGATACCCGGTCTCGCATCCTCGTCTTCCTGGGCCGCCACGACGAGGCCGTTGCCGCCCTGCGTCGGGCCGCTCGGCGGCCGGAAAACGGCGGCATGAATGTCAGCCACGCCATTAACCTCGGCGCCCTCTACAATCGGATCGATCGCCCGGCCGACGCACTGGAAGCCGTGATCGACATGGCCGACGCCAACACCAGCCCCTTCGGTTTGATGCAGGCGGCCCAGGTGCGCGCCTGCGCCTACGCTGCCCTGGGTCGCCAGGTCGACCTCAAGACAACTCGCGCCTGGATCGAGGCGCATGCTGATGACGATCCGGACGCGGTCGCCAACGTCGCAGGCTGCGTAGACGATCAGGACGCCGCCGCCGCCAACCTCATCACCCGACTTGACGACCCCGAACGGCGCGCTTCGGCCCTCATCGGACTGCAGGATTACATCGATCCGCCCCACCCGACGGCGTCCGACGCGCGGTTGATGGCGTTTGGGGTCGCGGTCAAGGCGCGGCCGGATGTACGCGCGGCGATTGAACGCGCCGGCTATGTCCGGGCTTGGCCGGTCATCGGGCCGCAATTCTAGGCGCAGGCCAGGCATCCCGGACGGCGGGCGGGCGTTCACTGGCGCATCCGTCTCCCGCCCCCTAGATTGCTGTTCATGGCCCGTTCTCCGACCTCTCCCGGCAAATCCGGCAAGCCCGTCCACGTCCCGGGCCAGTCCGCGGAGATGTCCGCCGGCCTGTCCGAGGCGCGCGCGCCCTTCGTCTTCGACCCGGCGACGGCGACCAACCGGATGCCGATGTTCGCTCCCGTCACCGGTCCGCGCCTGACGCCCGAGGAGGCTCCCGGCAAGCCCAGCGACTGGGTCCCGCACCGCCCCGACCGGCCGGAGGGCCGCAAACACATCCCGTTCCGGCTGGAGACGAAATACACCCCCGCCGGCGACCAGCCCGCCGCCATCAAGGAACTCGTCGCCACCGCCGCCACCGGCGAGCGGGATCAGGTCCTGCTGGGCGTCACCGGCTCGGGCAAGACCTTCACCATGGCCAAGGTCATCGAGGCGACCCAGCGCCCGGCCCTGATCCTGGCCCCCAACAAGACCCTCGCCGCCCAGCTCTATTCCGAGTTCAAGAGCTTCTTCCCGGACAATGCGGTCGAGTATTTCGTCTCCTACTACGACTACTATCAACCGGAAGCTTATGTCCCAAAATCAGATACTTACATCGAGAAGGACTCGTCCATAAACGAGCAGATCGACCGCATGCGCCACTCGGCGACGCGGGCGATCCTCGAGCGGGACGACGTCATCGTTGTGGCCTCGGTCAGCTGCATCTACGGCATCGGCTCGGTCGAGACCTATACGGCCATGACCTTCACCCTGAAGGTCGGGGACCAGATCGACGAGTCCAAGCTCCGCGCCGACCTGATCGCGCTGCAGTACAAGCGCAACGACCTGAATTTCGACCGCGGCATGTTCCGCAAGCGCGGCGACGTGCTCGAGATCTTCCCCGTCCACATGGAGGACCGCGCCTGGCGGGTGCAGCTGTTCGGCGACGAGCTGGAGTCGATCCAGGAGTTCGACCCCCTGACCGGCAAGAAGACCGCCGACCTGACTGAGATCACCGTCTACGCCGCCAGCCACTATGTCACCCCGCGGCCCTCGCTGAACCAGGCCATCACCGGCATCAAGGCCGAGCTGAAGGAGACGCTCGACTGGATGGTCGAGAACGGCAAGCTGCTGGAGGCCCAGCGCCTGGAACAGCGCGTGCGCTTCGATCTGGAGATGATGGAGGCCACCGGCTCCTGCGCCGGCATCGAGAACTACAGCCGCTGGCTGACCGGCCGCAGCCCCGGCGAGCCGCCGCCCACCTTCTTCGAATACATCCCCGACAACGCCCTGCTGTTCGTCGACGAGAGCCACGTCACCGTCGGCCAGATCAGCGGCATGTACCGCGGCGACTACCGCCGCAAATCCACCCTGGCCGAATACGGCTTCCGCCTGCCCAGCTGTATCGACAACCGCCCGCTGAAGTTCGACGAATGGGACGCCATGCGGCCCCAGACCCTGTTCGTCACCGCCACCCCTGGCCCGTGGGAGATGGAGCGCACCGGCGGCGTCTTCACCGAACAGGTCATCCGCCCCACCGGCCTGATCGACCCCCCGGTCGAGATCCGCCCCGTCTCCGGCCAGACCCGCAACCAGGTCGACGACGTCATCGACGAAGTGAAAGCCGTCGCCCGCGCGGGCTACCGCTCCCTGGTCACCGTCCTGACCAAGAAGATGGCCGAGGACCTGACGGAGTACATGCACGAACAGGGCGTCCGCGTCCGCTACATGCACTCCGACGTCGACACCATGGAGCGGATCGAGATCCTGCGCGACCTGCGCGTCGGCTCCTTCGACGTCCTGATCGGCATCAACCTGCTGCGCGAGGGCCTGGATATCCCCGAGTGCGGCCTGGTCGCCATCCTCGACGCCGACAAGGAGGGCTTCCTGCGCTCCGAGACCTCCCTGATCCAGACGATTGGCCGGGCAGCGCGCAACGTCGACGGCCGCGTCATCCTCTACGCCGACCGCATGACCGGCTCGATGGAACGCGCCATCGCCGAGACCAACCGCCGCCGCGAAAAGCAGGAAGCCTACAACCTCGAACACGGCATCACCCCGGAGTCGGTCAAGCGCGACATCCGCGAGATCATGGCCAGCCCCTATGAGACCCGCGCTCTCGACAAGCTGACCGCCCCGGGCATGAAGGAGGAGTCCAAACCCTTCACCGGCTCCAACTTCCAGGCCGCCCTCAAGGACATCGAAGGCCGCATGCGCAACGCCGCCGCCAACCTCGAATTCGAGGAGGCCGCGCGCCTGCGCGACGAGATCAAGCGGATGAAGCTGATGGACCTGGAGTTCGCCAACGAGGTCCTGACCGCCGAGGGCGAGACAGTCGACAAGACCGCCCCGAAGCGCTGGCGGGCGGACGCGGCGGCGGAGAAGGCGGAGGCGTTCCGGAAGAGCAGGCTGTAGGGGGGACCGCGGCCTTGCGACCGGCGGTCGCGGGAACCGAACGCTGATTTGCAACTTTCAGTGCGACGGAAAGCGCCGCCCCGGGCGTTCAACAGATCGGAGGACCCGTATGACCGTCGAAAAATCCAGCACTGCGCCGCGCCCGCGCGGTTTTGCGGCCATGTCGCCCGAGAAGCGGCGCGAGATCGCCGCCAAGGGCGGGGCCAGCCTGGCCCCCGAGCAGCGCTCCTTCGCCCGCGACCCCGATCTGGCGCGCACCGCCGGCCAGAAGGGCGGGCTGCGCCGGGTCGAGAAGACGAGGGGCTGAGGTCCGATTTTCTCCCTCCCCTTTATGGGGTGCTTGGCCGGTCGTATACGACCGGCCTGCGAGGTCGCGAAGCGACCGGGTGGGGTGGAGGAGGGTCGCATGGCGACCCGACGACGATCGCACCGTTTGTGATGCCCTGACGTACCCCACCCTGTCGCCGCTGCGCGCCGACATCCCTCCCCATGAAGGGGAGGGAGAAATCCCGGCACCCGCCCGCTATACCCCTCCCATGCCGTCTTCCCGCACCTCTGCCCTGCTGGTCCTGATCGCCTCGGCGTGCGTGCTGGCGTTTGCGCCCATACTGGTGCGGCTGACCGAGACCGGGCCGGCCGCCGCCGGCTTCTGGCGGTTCGCCTTAGCCTTGCCGCTGCTGCTGATCCTTACCGCCCGCCCCAAATTCCTGGGCGGGGGTGCCGAGGGCATCGGCCGGCCGTCGAAATGGATGGCGCTGGCGGCGGTCTTCTTCGTGCTGGACCTGTCGTTCTGGCACTACGGCATCGTCATGACCTCGGTCGCCAACGCCACGGTGCTGTGCAACCTGACGCCGGTGGTCGTGACCCTGTTCGGCTGGATCGTGTTCAGGGACCGGCCGCGCCGGCTGTTCGTCGCCGCCATCGGCCTGGCCATGGGCGGGGCCTTCGCCATGTCGGCGGGGGCGGACGGGCATCAGGGCAGCAATCCGCCGCTGGGGGACCTGTTCTCCCTGTCGGTGGCGCTCTGGTACGCGGGCTATTTCCTGGCCGTGAAGGCGGCGCGGGCGACGGCGGGGGCGATGCGGATCATGCTGTGGTCGACGGGGCTGGGCGCCCCGCTGCTGCTGGTCGTGTCGCTGGGGCTGGGCGAGGCCCTGTGGCCGGCCTCGGCCGCGGGCTGGGCCGCCTGCGCCGCCATGGGGGTGATGCATGTGCTGGGGCAGGGGGGCGTGGCCTGGTCGCTGGGCCGGCTGCCCGCCTCGCTGACGGCGGTGACCATCCTGGTCCAGCCGGTGGTGGCCTCGGCGCTGGGCTGGCTGATCTTCCACGAGACCATGACGCCGGTGCAGATGATCGGCGGGGCGGTGGTGCTGGCCGCGATCGTGCTGGCGCAGTGGTCCGCCCGTACCAAAACGGGCGCGGAACCCGAAAGTCCCGCGCCCGTCTCGTAAAGCGTTTCAGTCGTCGATCAGAGAAGCTTGAGATCGATCGCCGACGTCTTGCCGCGCTGGGATTCCAGCTCGTATTCGACCTTGGCGTTTTCATCGAGGCCCTGAAGGCCCGCTTTCTGGACCGCGGTGATGTGGACGAACACGTCCTGACCGCCGCCATCGGGCTGGATGAAGCCGAAACCCTTGGTCGGGTTGAACCACTTGACCGTGCCGGTCGCCATTTTAGCGTCTCCGTGAACGCGCTTGCCAGGCAGACGCCCCGGGGGGGACGCCCGTCAGCCCATCTGGACGAGCTCATTCAGCGAAGGAGCGCTGCGCGGGTGTGGAGGCCGCACGAAATCCGGACTGCGGGCAAACTATTCTCGCGCAATGCGTGCCCGGTCAACCGGATTCAGCCGGGGCCGACTGCCGCGCCCCGGCCGGCGTTCTTGGCCTGCTGCTCGGGCGAAGGTCCCATGGCGCACAGGGGCCGGGGCGCGCCGTCCAGATGCAGGTGATTGGCGTGGGCGTCGTTGTAGTCCGGCGTCAGCACGGTCGAGAACACCCGGCAGGCCCCGTCGCGGATGCGTTTCAGGAAGGTCTGCCCCTCCGCCCCGGTGGGTCCGCTGCCCTTCCAGTCGGCCAGGACGGAGACCTTGCGGCCGTCGGCCAGGGTCATGCCGCCGATGTCGAGGGCATTGGCCCGGGCATGCTCACTGGGCCGGGCCGACAGGTCGGTCTGGCCGTAGATGCGACGACAGGCATAGGTGCCGACGTCATTGATCCGCGTCACCCGGCTGCCGAAGGTCTCCAGCGCCGCCGGCTGCAGCACCTGGCGGTCCCAGATGACGTAGCGGACGGCCAGGGGGCACTGCATCACGGGATTGCCCGCCAGCGGCGTCACGTCCCCGCCGGTGATCCTGACCGCGCCCCGTACGAGGCAGAAGCCGCCGTCGTCCCGGTCATCGGCCCGCTCGACGGTCACGCCCGCCTCGCGCAGCACCTGGATGCAGGCGTCGGTGACGGCGGTGGTCTCTTCGGGGGCGGCGGTGCGGGCCAGTTCGAAATCGGCCACCTTGGCCCCCGTCGCCTGACCGATCGGATGGCTGAGATCCAGCGGCTTCCACGGCAGGTCCTGGCCGGGGGCGAACGCGTTCAGCAGGGCGAACGCGGCGCACAGGCCGAGCGTCAGCTCCCACATCAGGTTCCAGAAATCGGCAAAGTCGCGTTTCATGTCCCGCCAGTCTCGGCTGGACGGTGTCGCAACGCAAACCCTCCGACGTCAGCCCGCGGCATGATCCGCGATCAGCCGCTGGATCATCTGCTGACACGCCGTCCGGCCCGTCGCACCGTCGTTCGACACGGCGACGAAGCCCAGGCCTCGCTGCGGGGCGAGCAGGACCGAGGCGTACCACATGGTGTTGGACCCATCGTGCGCCAGCGTCGACCCCGGCCCGTCCTGACCGGCCCACGGCTGTCGGCCCGTGCCCCAGCCGGCGGCATAGGCAGGCGGCGGACCCGCCGGCGGCGTGGTCAGGATCCTCAGGCTGTCCGCGCCGAGCCAGGCCGGGGCCCCGCCCATCATCGCCGCGAGGAAGCGGCCGTAGTCCGCCAGCGTCATATGCGCCGTGCCGGCGGGGCCGAGCGCCATAGGGTTGTCGGCACCGGGACTGGCGGGGTCCATGGCGATACGTTGCTCGCCCATGGCGCGATGGCCCCAGGCGTTCGGAGCCGGGGGCGGACCGAAGCCTGCCGAGGTCATGGCCAGCGGGCCGAACAGCTCGGCGCGCATGGCGTCTTCCCAGGACTGGCCCGTGATCGTCTCGATCGCGGCCCCCAGCAGCACATAGTTGGCATTGCCGTAGGCGAAATTGCCGGGCGTCCCCGTCGGCGGCTTTGACAGCGCCTGGGCGACGATGGCCGCGCGCTGTTCAGGCAAGGTGCGGGGATCGGCGCGGGCGGTCATCAGCCAGGGCCGGCCCATGACATCGGCGTCCTGCAGGCCCGCGCGGTGATGCATGACGTCGTCCAGCGTCGTCCCGCTCCAGGCCGGGTCGAGGGTCACCCCCGGGAAGGCCTCGGCCAGCGGCAGGGCCCAGCGGGCGCGGCCCTGTTCAACCAGCCGCGCGAACACGGCCGCCGTCATGGCCTTGGTGTTGGATCCGATGTGCCAGCGCTCGTCCGATGTGGCGGGCCCGGGCTCGCCGGAACGCCGGACACCGCGCACGCCATTCCAGCCCAGGCCGTCGCGGCGGATAATGCCGGCCGCAAGCGCCGGCGGGGCGGTCGAGGCGAAGACGGCGTCCAGCGCGGCATCCGCGGCGGCGTCGATCCGGCGGGGGCGGGCAAAGGCCGGGGCCGCGGTCAGGGCCGGCAGAATGACGAGGCCGCCCAGCAGGGCGCGGCGCGTGGCGATCATGGGAACCCCCTTGTCTTTCGTCCTGTGTATCACCCGCGCGGCGCGCCGCACATCAGACCGGCGACAGGCTTGCGGCGCATGCCGGACGATTGTGCGACACCGCTGATCCGTGACGGAGATATTGCCGCTGTCCGGATGCGCGCCCATGGTGGCGGAATGGGAAAGACCGACGACTACCAGACCGAGCTCGAACGCCTGCAGCTGAAGCTGGTGGAGGCCCAGGCCTGGGCCATTGACCAGGGCCTGAAGACCCTGATCGTCTTCGAAGGTCGTGACGCCGCCGGCAAGGACGGCTCGATCACCCGGATCACCGAATATATGTCGCCCCGGCAGACGCGCATGATCGCCCTGCCCAAGCCCAGCGACCGTGAAGCGACCCAATGGTATTTTCAGCGCTATGTGGCCCACCTTCCGGGGGCCGGCGAGACGGTCCTGTTCAATCGGTCCTGGTACAATCGGGCCGGCGTCGAGGCGGTCATGGGCTTCTGCACACCGGCCCAGCACGCCGAGTTCCTCGAGGATGCGCCGCGTTTCGAACGGACTCTGGTCAATTCGGGGATTACCCTGATCAAGCTGTGGCTCGACATCTCGAGGGCCGAGCAGGCCGAACGGCTCAAGGAGCGGGTCGAGGATCCCCTCAAACGCTTCAAGATCTCGCCGCTGGACGCCGAGGCCCAGAAGAACTGGGACGCCTATTCCGCGGCCCGTAACCGGATGCTGGCCGAGACCCACAGCGACTGGGCCCCCTGGACGGTCATCGCCACCGACCACAAGAAGACCGCGCGGCTGAACGTCATCCGCCACGTCCTGAACCGGCTGAACGCACCGGGTGTTCCGGCGGAAAAACTCGACCCGGATGTTGTCTTCCCGGGCGACGAGGCACCGGGCAGACTGTTCGACTAGAACCCGAGTTCGGCGCGCAGCGTCCGCGGGTCCAGCCCTTCGGCCCGCAACCGGGCGAGGGTGACGGACGCGTCGCGCTTGGCGTAGCGGCGGCCGTCGGGACCGGTCAGCAGCCGGTGATGGCGATAGACCGGTGTGGGCCAGCCCATCAGCGTCTGGATCAGCACCTGGATATGGGTCGCCTCGAACAGGTCCTCACCGCGAATGACGTGGGTCACCCCCTGGAGGGCGTCATCATGGGTGACAGCCACGTGATAGGCCGTACCCGCATCCTTTCGCGCCAGCACGACGTCCCCGGCGGTCTCGGGCCGGGCGCGCAGACGGCCGTGTTCGCCCAGCGGGCCCCGCCCGTCCTCGACAAACGACAGCTCGGCCCAGGCCGGTTCTCCAAGGACGTCGCGGGCCCTGTCCAGCGACAGCCGCCAGGCGAACGCACGCCCTTCCGACAGCAGGGCGGCTTCCTCGTCGGGGGGATGCGGACCCGGCCTTGCCGCCTCGGCGGGTCCGTGCGGCGCGTCGCCGATCGTGTCCAGTATGTCCTTCCGGGTCCGGAAACAGCGGTAGAGCAGACCCCGACGATCCAGCGCGTCCACGACCGTCGCATAGTCCGCCAGATGTTCGGACTGCCGCCTTACGGGCAGGTCCCAGTCGAGGCCGAGCCAGTGGAGATCGTCCAGGATCGCCGTGTCGTACGCGGCCTTGCAGCGCGTCGGATCGATGTCCTCGATCCGGAGCAGGAACCGTCCACCGACGTCGCGGGCTGCGGTCCAGCCCGTCAGGGCCGAGAAGGCGTGGCCCCTGTGCAGCTGGCCGGTCGGGGACGGGGCGAAGCGCGTGGTGAACATGGGCTACCCTTAGCGGGAACCGGACCTGATCGTCAGGGGGCTGGCCCGTGTCGCTTGCCGCCGGTGCCGGCGACCGCCAGGGTCGGTCATGGCCATTGCTCCCAACCCCGACCAGGTCGCTGCGGCTCGCCAGACCCTGGCCTTGCGGGATCCGGCCCTCGAGCGGGCTCATGCCCAGACCCCGATGTTCGAATGGCGCGTGCGCACCGGCGGTTTCGAGGGCCTGTTCCACATGATCGTCGACCAGCAGGTTTCGGTCGCCTCGGCGGCCGCCATCTGGGCGCGCGTCGTCGCGGGTCTCGACGGCGAAGTGACGCCGGACAGGGTGCTGGCCACCGATATCCAGACCCTGCGCAGTTTCGGCCTGTCGATCCAGAAGGCGACCTATGGCCACGAGATCGCGCGGGCCCAGGCCGACGGCCGTGTCGATTTCGACCATCTGGAGCGGCTGTCCGATGAGGAGGCCGTGGCCCGGCTGGTGGCCATCAAGGGCGTCGGTCGATGGACGGCCGAGACCTTCCTGATGTTCTGCGAGGCACGGCAGGACGTCTTTCCCGCCGGCGACATCGCCCTGCAGGAGGCCATGCGCTGGGCCGACCGCTCGCCGGTTCGCCCGCGCGAAAAGGACGCCGCGGCCCGGGCGGAGATGTGGCGGCCGCATCGCGGTGTGGCGGCGCATCTGCTCTGGGGATGGTATGGAGCGGTCAGGCGCGGCGAGGTCGCGCTGGAGGACCATCCCTCTCTCAAGCCGGCGAGCGCCGCGCGCGAGACGATAGAGAGCCAATAGAGTGACGCCCATCGTCGATCCCAGTCTGGCCAATCCGGAAACCGTGCTGGGGGCCCTCGATTTCGCGGGCGTGGCGGTATTTGCCGCCACCGGCGCGCTGGCGGCGGCGCAGCAGAGGCACGACCTGGTGACCTTTGCCTTCTTCGGTGCCATCACCGGCGTCGGCGGCGGGACCCTGCGTGACCTTCTGATCGGTGCACCGGTCTTCTGGGTGCAGGACTGGCGTTACATCGCCGTCTGTCTGGCGGCGTCGGTCGCGGTGTGGATGGTCGGGGCGCGGCCGTGGCGCTTCCGGGCCCTGCTGTGGCTCGATGCGATCGGCCTGGCCGCCTATGGCGTGATGGGGGCGGCCAAGGCGGAAGCCTTCCACGCCGCGCCGCTGATCTGCGTCGTCATGGGTGCCCTGACGGCCTGTTTCGGCGGCGTGGTGCGCGATCTTCTGGCCGGCCAGCCCTCGATCCTGCTGAGGCGCGAGATCACCGTCTCGGCCGCCCTGCTGGCCGCCACGGTCTTCGTCGTCGCCCGCGTCCTGGGCCTGGACGCCTGGCCTGCGGCCCTGATCGCGGCGCCTTGCGGCTTTGCCCTGCGCGCCGGTGCCCTGATGTGGGGCTGGAGTCTGCCGGCCTTTCCGGGAACGCCGTCACGCGGCTGACCGTTACGGAACCGTCGCGGACCGGTCATCGCCAAGCCGTCGAATCAAGACTAGGCTTTGAGCTCAGACAGGGAAGGAGACAGGTCTTCAGTCCGCTCGCGTCCATGTTCCTCTCCCCGGCGGCGAGGGCCTGATGCAGGTCCTGAGCCGCCCTCCGTCCGGCTGGCCCGCGCTGGTGCTGAACGCCGACTTCCGTCCGCTGTCCTACTATCCGCTGTCGATCTGGCCGTGGGAAGAAGTGGTCAAGGCGGTCTACCAGAACCGCGTCGACGTGGTCTCGACCTATGACAAGGTCGTGCGCAGCCCGTCGATGGAGATCGTCCTGCCCAGCGTGATCGCGCTGAAGAGCTATATCGACCAGGACCGTCAGCCGGCCTTCACCCGTTTCAACGTCTTCCTGCGCGACGGCTTCACCTGCCAGTACTGCCGGGCCACCGAACAGCTGACGTTCGACCATGTCGTGCCGCGTTCGCGCGGCGGCCGCACGACCTGGGAGAACATCGTCGCCGCCTGTTCGCCGTGCAATCTGCGCAAGGGCGGCCGCACGCCGCAGCAGGCCGGCATGCCCCTGCGCCGCGCCCCGCACCGGCCGAACGCCTGGCAGCTGCAGGAATACGGACGCCGCTTCCCGCCCCACTATCTGCATCAGAGCTGGCTCGACTACCTGTACTGGGACATCGAGCTGGAGCCCTGATCGGAGGGGGCGGAACGGGGGCTGAAACGACACGTTGACGTCGGGCCTCCGCTCCGTCAGTCGAGACCTCATGAAAATCCGCGTCCGCGCCGAACTGGTCTATCGCTTCGATCCGCCGACGGATGCGATCTACAAGATCCAGGTCGCCCATTGGCCGGGCCAGACGCTGATCGAGGAGACCCTGGCCACCACGCCCGAGATCGACTTCATCCAGGACCAGGACGAGGAGTTCGGAGCGCGAACCCTGCGGGCCCATCTGTCGGGCGAGGTCGCCCTGACCTATACGGCGGTGGTCGACAACGGCGTGTTGAAAGGCCTGCCGCCGGTGACGGTGCAGCATGACTGGAACGACCTGCCGGCCGAGGTCCTGACCTATCTCCATCCCAGCCGCTATTGTCCGTCCGACCAGTTCGGCCGGTTCGCGGAGCGCACCTTCGGCGGCACGGTGGGCGGCGACCGGGTGCTGAAGATCCTCGAATGGATCAAGGCCGAGATCGACTATGAGCCCGGCGCTTCGGACAGCGAGACCACGGCGGCGCGCACCTTCATCGACCGCGCCGGCGTGTGCCGCGACTTCACCCATATGGGCATCACCCTTTGCCGGGCCTCGGGCATTCCGGCCCGGGCGGTCAGCGCCTTTGCGCACCAGCTGAACCCGCCGGACTTCCACGCCATCTTTGAGGTCTGGCTGTCGAACGGCTGGTGGCTGGTCGATCCCACGGGCCTGGCCCCAGTCGAGGGTCTGGTGCGCATCGCCTGCGGTCGCGACGCCGCCGACATCGCCTTCCTGACCACCCAGGGGTCGTGCCGTATGGTGCGTCAGTCGGTGACGGCGGAAGCGGTCTAGTCGGGCGAGCCCGCCGCCTGCCAGGCTTCGATGAAGTCCAGCCGGCGCAGCACCTTGTTCTCGGGGTCGATCAGGATGTGGGCGGTCGGGGGCGCGGCGATCCGGCCGCGACCGTCCGTCATGGCCACCGTCTGGCGGCGGCCGTCGATCTCGATCTCGACCGGCATGGGGAAGGCCCCGCCATCACCGGTCACCCATTCCAGCGCCAGGCCGTCACCCTCGCGCGTCTGCTTCAGATCGGGCAGGGCGGCCTGGTACAGATAGCCCCGGAAGAACCAGGTCAGGTCGCGCCCCGTCTCTTCATTGACGATGGCCAGCAGCTCATCGGTGGTGCCGTAGCGGGGCTGGAACTGGCCGGGCCGGGGGTCGGCCGTCCCGTAGACGATGCGGGTGACAGAGCGGAAGAAGGCGGCGTCCCCGATCAGCATGCGCAGCGAATGGGCGATCAGCGAGCCCTTGTTGTAGATGTCCAGGCCGGGGCCGACGTCGCCCTTGTAGACCTCGTCCTCGGCCTTCTCCGTACCGGAGACGACGGGGAATTTGTTGATGAGGTCGCGGCGCTGTTCCAGCAGGCTGGCCTGCATGAAGCGGTCACCGTTCAGCCAGCGATCAAACAGCGGCTGCATATAGGAGCCCAGCCCCTCGTGCAGCCACATGTCGTCTGCGTTGCGGTTGGTCAGCTGGTTGCCGAACCATTCGTGGCTCAGCTCGTGATGCAGCAGCCAGTCGAAGCCACGGCCGTCCAGCTTGTAGGCGTTGCCATAGGCGTTGATGGTCTGGTGCTCCATGCCCAGGTGCGGGGTCTCGACCACGCCCATCTTCTCGTCGCCGAACGGATAGGGGCCGACCGTCGCCTCATAGAAGTCCATCATCGGCGCGAACTGGGCGAACAGGGCCTGGACCTTGGCCGGGTCGTCCGAACGCAGGTGCCAGAAGGACAGGGGAATCACATTGCCGAAGCGGCTGCGGTAGTCGGCCTTGACCTCGTCATAGGGGCCGATGTTCAGGGCGATGGCATAGGTGTTGGGGTGGGCGGCGCTCCAGTTCCATGTGGTCCAGCCGTCGCCGTGGTCCTCGGTTCCGAGGAAGCGTCCGTTCGACGGGGCCGACAGGTTTGACGGCACCATGATGTGCAGATCGACCCGTCCGGGCTCGGCCAGCGGGCTGTCGATACAGGGCCAGAACAGGTCGCAACCCTCGGGCTGGACCGCCGTGGCGATCCACGGGGACCCGTCCGCCGTATTGGCCCAGACGAAGCCACCGTCCCACGGGGCATGGGGGGCGACGCGGGGCCGGCCGGCATAGGCGATGCGCACGGAGACCGTCTGGCCGGCGGCGAGCGGGCCGGGCAGGGGGATGGTCATCCGGCCCTCGGGATTGGTCCAGTCGCCAGCGGCGACCTCACCCCCCTCGACCTGCACCGACGAGACGGTCAGCAGGGTGTCCAGCTCGACCACCACGGCGCTCACCGGGGCGGTGGCGGTGAAGTCCAGCACGGCGACGGCGTCGATGGCCTTGTCGTCGGGGATGACCTTGATCGACAGGTCGGCCTTGTCCAGCCTCAGGGCCAGCTGTTCGGGCGTGCGAGGCTGGTCGGTGCCGAGGGTGAAGGCCGTCGATTCGCGCACGGGCGCGACGACGACGGCGGGCTCGGCCGGCGCGGGCACGGTCGCTGTCCCGGCCGGAGCCGTGGCGCAGGCCGCGAGGGCCAGCAGTGAGGCACCCGTCAAGGCGGCGCGGACGGCAGTATTGGACACGAACGGCTTCCCCCGGGGAACAACCGCCCCAGCCTGTGACAGGCGCGTCTGCGGCGCAACCCGAAAGCCATCCGCCTGGTCACCCCAGGACCGCTCATCCCCGCGAAGGCGGGGATGAGCGGAGCATGGGTACGCTTGATCACGATCGAGTGGGGATACTGTCGCTCGAGAGGGCCAGACAGTCCGGCTCGCGGCCTTCATTGACGATCCAGTGGCTGCCCCACCTCCGTGCACCCCGGCGAATGCCGGGGTCCAGATCAGGGAGTCGCACGGCAGGGGTTTCGCACCTGACCCGCTGTCCGGATCGCCTGCGTTGGCCATCTGGATCCCGGCATTCGCCGGGATGCACGGCGAAGGGTTGCCGGTGCGCAAGATGAAACCCGGCCAAAAGAAAAAGGCCGGTGTTTCCACCGGCCTCTTCAAATCTTCAGCAGCGTCGCCC
Organism: Caulobacteraceae bacterium; assembly: GCA_965284375.1. Taxonomy (GTDB): domain Bacteria; phylum Pseudomonadota; class Alphaproteobacteria; order Caulobacterales; family Caulobacteraceae; genus Brevundimonas. Next base: position 2,063,615 of record OZ260074.1, on the reverse strand, counting down.
GATCAGGCGGCGGCGGCTTGCTCGGCCAGCTTGGCCTTCACCTGGCGCTTGATGCGCTGGGCGGCGGTCGAGAGTTGCTCGTCCTTGGCCTTGACGATGAACGGGTCCAGGCCACCCTTGAAGTCCAGGGTGCGCAGGGCGGCATTCGAGATGCGCAGGCTGAACGACTGGCCCAGGGCTTCCGAGGCGACCTTGACCGTCTTCAGCGACGGCAGGAAGCGGCGCTTGGTCTTGACGTTCGAGTGGCTCACGCTGTGGCCGACCATGGGGCCGATACCGGTGAGTTCGCAGCGACGCGACATCTGACTATCCTTGACGGAGCGGCCGGCAAACGGTGCGGACGCATGAAACTGAGGCGTGCAGGGACCGGGGTCCCCGCGCGAGAGGGGGCCGTATAGTGGAAGTCACTGCGCCCCGTCAAGGCTTGTGGCGGTGCCGGGTCCGTTCAGCCCCTGTTCAATTCCCGCCATATATTGCCTCTACGCATACCGTGAAGCGCCACTGTCGAGGGTCTGTCCCATGAAGCTGTCCGTCCTGATCCGCACCGCCCCCGTCCTGGCCGGTGCCCTGCTGCTGGCCACGGCCCCGATGGCGCGCCCGGCCCCGCCCGTCCAGGCGGCGTCGCAGCCCGTCCTGCCCGGCTATTGGGAATATACCGCCCGGGCCCTCGGTCAGGGCGACACCGAGACCAAATGCGTCCGTCCCAGCGAGATCAACCGCTTCTTCGGCGGCCTGTCGACCCGTCACTGGCAATGCACCTATCCGGTGCGCGAGGTCGGTGCCGGCAACGCTCATTTCGAAGGCGTCTGCCAGGACAAGAAGGGTCGGCGCGTCAACGTCCGCCTGACCGGGACCTACCAGCAGGAAAGCTTCTCCTTCCGCGGCGGGGCCCAGCTGGCGCGGGGCACGCCCTATATCCCGGCCAGCATCCGCGCCCGCCGGCTGGCGGCGCAATGCCCGGCCAACGCCGAATATTTCTAGGACCGTCAGACCTCGCCCACACGCGCCACGACATAGGTGTGCTGTTCGCCCGACGGCAGGGTCAGGCTGACGTACTCCCCGGCGACGAACCGCTCTTCGCCGAAGCGGAAGCCCCGCGCGTCGTCGGCGTCGCTGTCGTCCAGATCCAGGGTCCAGCGGCCACCGGGGCCATGCTGCAGGCGACCGGTCCCGACCGTGTCGCCGCCCGAGAAAGACCGCACATGGCCGCGCCCGGGCTCGGCGCGCAGGGCGTCGCCGTCCAGCCGTCCATCGGCATCCAGCGGAGCGACGATGTCATAGCCTTCGGTCGGGTCGCCGGCCGGGTGGCCCGGCTCGCGCGCGAGCTCAAGGCGGATATGGTGGAACTGGGTCATGGAATCACTCCCGCTGGATCGGATGTCAGAGACCCGAAGGATCGGCTGTGATGACGGCCTGCGCCTTGCTCTGGATCAAACCGGGCGCGGGTGGCTTGTGCTAGAGGCGGCAGGCCGTTGTCGCGGCCAGGACGGGAGATCGAGACGATGACGGTTCGACCATGGATCTTGCTGGGCGCGCTGACGCTCGCGGGCTGCGCCGGCCAGGCCGTCCGGCAGGACAGAACCGAGCCGGTCATCATGGGGTCGGCGGACCGGGGCGCGATCCTCGTGCGCCAGAAATGCGCGGGCTGTCATGCGGTCGAAAGCTCGGGAACCAGTCCGATGGCCGCCGCGCCGCCGTTCCATACCATGGGCACGCTGTACCCGGTGCGGGACCTGCAGGAGGCCTTTGCCGAGGGGCTGGTCACCGCCCACCCGGCCATGCCCGCCTTCGAATTCGAGCCGGCGCAGATCTCGGATGTGATCGCCTATATCGAAAGCGTGTCCGGAACCGGCCCGGGACGGTGAATTGAAAAAGGCCCGGGATCGCTCCCGGGCCTTCCGTTTCATTCGGCGATGCGCGTCGAAATCAGGCCGCTTCGGCCTCGGCCTCGGCTTCTTCAGCGGCTTCAGCGGCGGCGATGACGGCCTTCTTGGCGCTCAGCGACTTGGCCAGCAGCTGGACGGCGGCTTCCTTGTCGATGCGGTTGGCGGCGGCGACTTCGCGGGCCATGCGATCCAGGGCCGATTCATAGAGCTGGCGCTCCGAATAGGACTGTTCCGGCTGGCTGTCGGCGCGGTGCAGGTCGCGGACCACCTCGGCGATCGAGATCAGGTCACCCGAGTTGATCTTGGCTTCGTATTCCTGGGCGCGGCGCGACCACATGGTGCGCTTGACCCGGGCGCGGCCCTTGAGGGTCGTCAGCGCCTTGGTGACCACATCGTCGGCGGCCAGCGAGCGCAGGCCCGCCGTCTTGGCCTTCTTGGTCGGGACGCGCAGCGTCATCTTCTCGTGGTCGAAGGTCACGACATAGACCTCGAGCGACATGCCGGCGATTTCCTGGGTCTCGACGGCCGCGACCTTGCCGACGCCGTGCGCCGGATAGACGACCGCGTCGCCAACCTTGAATTCCAGACCAGTCTTGTTCGTCATGTCATTCCTTTCCCGGCGCAGGGAGGATGAGACGGAAACGCAAGTGACGGCTGTGCTCTCCAGCGACGGCGAACCGTCGGCGGCGCAGCGGATATCAGTCGTCAGGAGCGGAAACGGATCACCAAACCTCTGGCCGACCCCGTCTTCATGGACGGAGTTCTGTCGCAAACGCGGGCGGCGCGAGAAAATCGCTTACCGCCCGACCCAATGACAGGAACCTATCACAAAATTGCGGAAATTCAAAACGTCCGCAGCGTCAGCGTACGGAGGAGTGTAAATCCTCGCCGGGCCAACGCGATGGCGTGACCTTCCGGCACGGCCGGAGGGGCAGACGTCGTTCAGGAACCGCGGCCGGGTTTCTCGGAGAAGTATTTCTCGAACTTGCCGGTCTCGCGCTCGAACTGTTCGGCGTCGGCGGGCGGCGTGCCCTTGACCGTGATGTTGGGCCAGACCTTGGCGTATTGCGAGTTGACGATCAGCCATTTGCCGTCGGGCTCGTCCTCGGTGTCGGGCTTGATCGCGTCGACGGGGCATTCCGGCTCGCAGACGCCGCAGTCGATGCATTCGTCGGGCGCAATGACGAGGAAATTCTCGCCCTCATAGAAGCAGTCGACGGGGCACACCTCGATGCAGTCCATGAACTTACATTTCACGCAGGCGTCGGTGACGATGTAGGTCATGGGCGGTGAGGGGCGGGCTTTGCTTGAGTAAGGGGCGGGAAGGGCAAATGACCCTGCTGGCCAACGCTGTCAACCGGGCGGGCGTCGCGGGCGTCGATTGGGCGACACGGACCGGATCAGCAATCGCCCCGGCGGCCCGACCGGCAAGGGGGGCTCGGCCATGGCGAGGGCCGCGTCCAGCAGGGCGGCGATGGCGGGATCGTCCAGATACGCCGGGTCGGGCAGGCGCACATGCCGCACCCGGACACCGCCGCCCTTCAGCAGACCCCCGGGATCCGGCAGGCGCGGGCCGTCCTTCAGGAAACAGAGGGTGCACCAGCGCGGGAAGACCGCGATGGAGACGATCGCGTCCGACGGCCGATCGGCGGGCATGAAGCCGATCGCCAGGGCATTGTAGTTGTCATAGACCATGACGGTCGCGGTCGGCATCCGCGCCCTGAGCCGGGCGACGCAGGCCGCGCCCTGGGCCGCGACATCGGGCATGAACTCGGCCAGCATGGCCTCGAGCCGCTGTTCGGGCGTGGCATCTGTCATGGCGGACCTCTCCCGCGGACAGGATGCCAGCTTTCCCGCCGCGCGTCAGGCCCCGGGGCCGGTCGCCTCACCCGACAGGCTGTAGAGCGCCCGGGCTTCTGTCGCCGGGCCGCGCCGCTCGCCCAGCGCCTCGACCCTCAGGTCCGTCAACCGCCCGCCAAGCGCGAAGACCAGACGGTCACCGACGTGGACGCATCGGCTCGGCTTGTCGAGGCGGGCCTCGACGCCATGATGGGTCAGCCGCACCAGGCCGCGCTCGACCATGGCCGCCGACAGGGCCCGCGATTTCGCGAAGCGAGCGCGCCACAGCCAGACGTCGATGCGGCAGCCGGCCTCGCTCACGCCGGTCGGCTTGTCGCTGTCCGCGCGCGGCGCGGTCGACGTCGCTTCGCCTTTGCCGGCACCGGCGGCGGTGCGGTCAGGGCCGAGAGCGCCGCAAACGGCGAATCCTTGATCGGGCGGGTCGCGCGCTCGGGACTGTCGGCCTGCTGGGCGCGGGTCGATTTCAGGGCGGCGAACAGGGCCCTGGCCTGATCCTGCGTCAGGCCCAGGATAGCGATTTCGGCGTCATCGATGACGCCCTTGCCGCGGGCCCGGGCTTCGGTCATCGCCTCCAGCATCTCGACCGGCGCGGCCCAGCGGCCGGCGGCTCTGAGGCCGAGGGCCGACAGCAGGCGCGGGGAGGGCGGCGGATCGGGCAGGGGGGTGAGTGCCCCGGCCGAGGGCCGGAACGGCTCGCGCGCGGCGAACGCCTGGGCCACGGCGCGGGGACGCTCCTTCAGCAGCGCCGGCAGCCAGACCGAATGCACACCCAGCCGGATGCCGAACGTCTTCAGGGTGCGCCGCTCGGCCTGGCTGAGCGCGGTCAGGTCGCGCTCGACCTCGCGTCGATCCAGAACACCGCCGGACTCCAGCAGGCGGAAGGCCAGGCCGCGGGGCAGGCCTTTCAGCGCCCCGGTCTCGATGGCCGACTTCAGGCGACGCAGCGGACGGAGCACCCGTCCCGCCTCCGCCGCCAGCCAGGCCTCCAGCCGCCGCTGTGCGCGGTCTCGTCCGGCCGTCGGACCCAGTTCGCCCAGCAGGCGGACCCTGGGCGCGAACCAGTCGCCGCCGGTCAGCTGGCCCGCCTGGACGCCGCGCCACAGGATCGCGCCGTCCGGCATGACCGCGAACGCCTCGTCCGCGTCCGCCGCCAGCCGCCCCAGCCGTCGCGCGATCTCGGGGGTCACCGCCTGCCGCGCCGCGTGGCGCAGGGCCCGGTCCTCCAGCGCGGACGAGCCCTTGTCGATCTGGAAGTCGACGCCGGTCAGCCGCCCCACCGCATGACCCTCGACGATCACCGCCCCTTCGGCGTCGACGTCGGCCACGGCGTCCTCGCGCACGTTCAGGGCCCGCATCAGCGCCGTGGTGCGCCGGTCCACGAAGCGGGCCGTCAGCCGCTCGTGCAGCACATCCGACAGCCGCTCCTCCAGCGCCCTGGTGCGATCGCGCCACCCCTGCGCCTGATCCAGCCAGTCGGGGCGGTTGGCGATATAGCTGAGGGTCCGCACCCCGCTGAGCCGCGCCGACAGCTGGTCGATCTGGCCGTCGTCGCGGTCCAGTTCGGCGAAGCGTGGCGCGATCCAGTCGGCGGTCAGCCGCCCGCGCTTGCCGGTCAGGGCCTGGAAGATCTCCTTCGACAGCCGCCCGTGCTCGTCCAGCGTCGTCTTCTGGAAGTCGGGCAGCTGGCAGGCTTCCCACAGCCGCATCAGGGCCCCGCGCGAGCGGCCGATCCGCGCCACCTCCTCATCCTTGATCAGGCGACGCAGCAGTGTCTCGTCCAGCGCCGGCTGGGTCAGGTTCAGGCCGACGCGGCCCGGTGTCACCACCAGCGAGCGCAGCAGGTCGGGCAGGGTGTCAAAGTCCAGACGGGCGTTGCGCCATTCGGCCCCCTCGACCGGATCGAAGCGGTGTTCGACCACCTGTTCGACCAGGTCGGGGTCCAGCTCCAGCGATTCGCCGGTGACGCCGAAAGTGCCGTCGCGCAGGTGCCGCCCTGCCCGTCCGGCGATCTGGCCGATTTCATGGGCGTGCAGCCAGCGCGTCCGGCGACCGTCGAACTTTCTCAGACCGGCGAAGGCGACATGGTCGACCTCCATGTTCAGCCCCATGCCGATGGCATCTGTGGCCACCAGGAAGTCGACCTCGCCGGACTGGAACAGCTCGACCTGGGCATTGCGGGTGCGCGGGCTGAGCGAGCCCATGACCACGGCCGCGCCGCCGCGTTGTCGGCGGATCAGTTCGGCGATGGCATAGACCTGGTCGGTGCTGAAGGCGACGATGGCGCTGCGGGCGGGCAGGCGGGTCAGCTTCTTGGAGCCGGCATAGCTGAGCGTCGACAGCCGGTCGCGCTGCACGATCTCCACATCGGGCACCAGCGCCCGGATCAGGGGGGCCATGGTCCCGGCCCCCATGAACATGGTCTCGAACCGGCCGCGCGCATGCAGCAGTCTTTGGGTGAAGACGTGGCCCCGCTCGGGATCGGCGACCAGCTGGATTTCGTCGACGGCGAGGAATTCGACCGACCGCTCCATCGGCATGGCCTCGACCGTGCAGACGAAATAGTGGGCCCGCGGCGGGACGATCTTCTCCTCGCCGGTGACCAGGGCCACGGCGGCCGCGCCGCGCCGCTTGACGATCCGGTCGTAGATTTCGCGCGCCAGCAGCCGCAGCGGCAGCCCGATCATGCCCGAGGCGTGACCCAGCATCCGCTCGACCGCCAGATGGGTCTTGCCGGTATTGGTGGGGCCCAGGACCGCGACGACGCGCGAGGGGGCCTGACCGGAGGGGCGGTCGCTCATGATGGACCAATGGTGGCGACTCTCCGCCGGTTCCTCAAGCGGTCCCGAGCGCACAGGGGAGCGGCATTTCGTATTGGCCTTGCGCGGCGCAGCTCCGGCTGACCATCTGGCGACTGTCCCACAGGAGAACGCCCCCTTGAGCGAAGCCGCCCCCCGCCCGTCCGCCCGGCCGATCGCCAGCCCGATCGTCTGGCCGCTCCTGGTCCGGCAGATGCACCTTTGGCTGGGCATGTTGATCGCGCCCAGTGTGCTGATGTTCGCCTTCAGTGGCGCGCTGCAGATTTTCCGGCTGCAGGAGGCGCATCCCGGCTATGCGCCCGCGCCGATCGTCGAGCGCATGGGCCGGTTGCACAAGGATCAGGTCTTCGAGGTCGCCAGGAAGCGGCCGGAGCGCGCCCCTCGGGCGGCGGAGGCCGCGCCGGCCCGACAGGCTGAAAGCAAGGCCGCGGCCCGACCGGGCCCGACGCTTTCGAAGCAGCTGCTCCAGTGGTTCTTCACCCTCGTGTCCGCGGGCCTGTTCGTCTCGACCCTGTTCGGGATCTGGATGGGCGTGACGACCGGTCGCTGGAAGGTCAGCGCCCGCTGGCTGCTGGTCGCGGGCGTTGCCGTTCCGGTGATCCTGATCCTTCTGTGAAGGCTCTCCCGTCAGGCGTTAACAGCGGCACGGGATCGGCTGGAACAGGGGCGAAACGAATCAGGACCGAATCACCGACACCGGCCGATTCGGGGTTTGTTCACCCCAACATATTGTATCTTAAGACGGATTAACCACAATCGGGTTCAGGCCCCGGCGATCTGGGCCTCGACCTGACCCAGCCGCTCCTTGCCGAAGAACATCTCGTCGCCGACGAAGAAGGTCGGAACGCCGAAGACACCGCGCGCGACCGCCGCCTCGGTGTTGGCCGCCAGCCGCGCCTTGACCTCCTCGGTCCGGGCCCGGGCCATCAGGTCCGCGCCGTCCAGTCCGGCCTCGTCCAGCACCGACTGCAGGACAGCCGGATCGCCCATCGCCAGACGGCGCTCCCAGAAGCCGCCCAGAACCGCCTCGACATAGCGGTCGAACGCCTCGCCCGGCTCCAGCGCACACAGGCCGCGCATGGCCGTCAGGCTGTTGACCGGGAAATGCGGGTTCATGCGGAAGGCGGTAAGGCTGTGCCGGGCGACGAAGCGCCGGATCTCCAGCATCTCATAGTCCATCTTCCCCTTGACCCCGCCGAAGGCCACAAACGGCGCCTGATTGCCGGTGGCCTTGAAGATGCCGCCCAGCAGGCAGGGAATCAGATTGACCCGCGCGCCCGTCCGGTCCGCGACGCCCTTCAGGGCGCGGTGGGCGAAATAGCCGTTCGGGCTGGCGAAATCGAAGATGAAGTCGATGGTCAGGTCGGTCATCACCAGGTCTCCTTGAAGGGTCGCAGGTCCATCTCGAACGTCCAGGCGCTGCGTTGCTGATTGTGCAGCCAGACATAGTTACGGGCGATCTCGTCCGGCTTCAGGATGTCGTCCCCGTCCAGCAGGGGCTGGATGTCCGGCACGAGCGAGCGGGCGAAGGTGCCGTCGATCATGCCGTCGATCACCACATGGGCGACGTGAATGCCCTTGGGCCCCATCTCGCGGGCCAGGCTCTGGGCCAGCTGGCGCAGCGCCGCCTTGGCTCCCGCAAAGGCCGAGAAGCCCGCGGCCCCGCGCGTCGAGGCCGTGGCCCCGGTGAACAGGATCGTGCCCCGTCCGCGCGGCCCCATGACCCGCGCCGCCTCGCGCCCGGTGAAGAAGCCGGCCAGGGCGGCCATCTCCCAGACCTTGGAATAGACCTGGGCCGTCGTCTCCAGGACGGAGAACCGCACATTGGCCCCGATGTTGAACACTACGACCTCCAGCGGCCCGACCTCGGCCTCGATCCGGTCGACCAGGGCGATCATTTCGGCCTCGTTGCGCGCGTCGACGCCATAGGCGTGGGCCACCCCGCCGTCCTCACGAATGCTCGCGGCCAGCGCCTCCAGCTTGTCGAGATGCCGGGGACGGCGGGTCACGCAGACTGCGAGCCCGTCCCGCGCAAACGCGCGCGCCACCGCTGCCCCCACGCCGTCCCCGGCCCCGATGATCAGACATGTCCGGGCTGTCGTCACGACGTGGTCTCCCATGGTTGAGAGAGTTTCATATCAATACGGACTGCTTGTCAAAACCGGAAATCAACCCGCCGTCTTCCGTCGGCCGTGATCAGCCGCTAGGAACGCCCCCGCGTGGCCCCGTAGCTCAGCCGGATAGAGCAAGGCTTTCCTAAAGCAGAGGTCGGGGGTTCGAGTCCCTCCGGGGTCGCCACCGCTTTCTCTTTCTCCAGAGAGATCAGTGCCACGCTGGCCCGAGGGTCACGGGCCGGGGATGATGACGGATTGGACCGGACGGTCGGGTCCGGACCCTAGACCGTCTCGCCGGACGCGTTGTGTGACATCATCCGACGCAGGCGGTTTTCCACCTCCGCCATACTGTAGGGCTTGGCCAGGATCGGCGAGCCCACCAGATGGTCCGGAAAAATGTTGGCCTGATCATATCCTGTGCTGAACGCGAACGGGATGCCGCGATCCTTGAGAATACCGGCGACGTCCCAGGACATCTCGCCGTCCAGATTCACATCCAGCAGGGCGGCATCGAAGGTTCCGGTTTGAGCCAGCGCGATGGCCTCGTCCAGGCGGGTGGCAGGACCCACGACGGTCCACGACAGCTCCTCGCACATCGCCTCCAGGGTCAGGATCACCAGATAGGAATCCTCGACGATCAACAGCCTCGGCTTGTCGGGAATCTCATGGGTGAGAACGGGACCCTCCGAGGGTTCGACCCGCATCAATGTTGTGTCGCCGATTTCCACCAGAGCCGATTTCGGCAGCATGACCTCGCAGACGACACCCGTCGCCGCATAGTCGATCGTGGCCTTGCCGCCGGTTTCCATGGCGAGGGCGCGCTCGATCAGACCGGAGCCGAAGCCGCGTCGGGTCGGAGGCATCACGGTCGGCCCGCCGGTCTCACGCCAGGTCAGGATCAAGGATCCGTCATCGGCCACCCGCCATAGAACGGAGACCTGCCCCTCGGCTCGTGAAAGGGATCCGAACTTGGCCGCATTGGTGGCCAGTTCGTGCAGGGCGAGCGACAGCGACAGCGCCGATTTCGGAGTCAGGACGGCGTCATCGCCTTCCAGGTGGACGACGCCGGACCCCTGGATATAGGAGCCCAGTTCCTCGGTCAGCAGGCCCTCGACCGAGACGCCTTCCCAGCGACTTTGGGTCAGCAGGCTGTGCGCCTTGGCCATGGAATGGATCCGCCGGTCCAGGCCTTCCACAAAGCCGGTCAGCGAGCCGGCGTTTCGGCTGGATTGGGTGACCAGGGCCTGGATGTTGGCCAGGGTGTTCTTCACCCGGTGATCCAGCTCGGCCATAAGCAGCTTGTCCCGCTCATGCGCCTTGACCCGTTCCTGCGACGCTGCCTCGATCCTGCGCAACACGACCTGAAGCAGCGAGACCCGCAGGTCGAAGGCCGAATCGACCTCGGCGACGGTCCAGGGCAGGGCGCGGTTTCGCACCGTGCGCTTCCAGACCTCGAACGATTTGCGCGGTGACAGCCGATCGCCGTTCGGGCCGGAAATCATCGGCTTTTCCGGATCGCCGGCCCACAGTGCCGTTTCCACCAGTTCGGGTCTGAACCACAGGATGAAGTCGGAGGGATCGCGCGACACGGCGATCACCAGAAGGCCCGATGCGACGTCGGCGTATTCCCTGGCCGGCGGGTAGATCTCGCTCAACCGATCCGTTGCGAACACGCCCTCGGTCTCCGTCATATAGGACGTGAGCCATTCCACCAGGGCCGTGATCTGCGCCTCATCGGGCGTGGCTCCCAGCGAGGTGGTTGCGCCTTCCACCCGGACGGAAACCCCGCCGCCTCTCTGCCCATCCAGAGCGATGTCGCCGCCATGGATATAGTCGAGCAGATTGGGCGTCTGCTGTGTCAGGCCATAGGCATAGTCCTCGACGCCTGCGAGATTCAGCATCAGTTCCTGGAGAATTTTGCGGCTGGCCAGGCGGGCCTCGAACTGCTCGCTCCGTTCGCGGGCCTCGAGCTGCAGCGAGAACATCGAGCCGAACAGTTCGCAGACCGCCCGCAAATGCCGGGGCAGCCGTCGGGGACTGTCATTGTGACAGGCGACCAGGCCCCAGAGCTTGCCCGCGACGATGATGGAAATCGACATCGAGGCATTGATGCCCATGTTGCGCAGATATTCACGGTGGATCGGCGAAACGTCGCGCAGGATCGCGTGGCTCATGTCCAGCGGCTTGTCGGTGCGCGGATTCAGCTCCGGCGTCAGCGGGGCCGGATCGTAATCGACCTGGGTGATCAGCCGCAGCCAGCTTCTGAGGTAGAGCGCCCTGGCCTGTTGGGGAATGTCGGCGGCGGGATAGTGGAGGTCCAGGAACGGCGCCAGTTCGGGGGCGCGGCTTTCGGCGATCACCCAGCCGGACTCGTCCGGCATGAAGCGATAGATCATCACCCGGTCGTATTGCGCCACGCGCCGCACGCTCGCCGTCGCCATCTGGCAGAGCAGGAACAGCGACGGCGCGGCGCTGAACCCCTCGACCATCAACTGCACGGCGGCCAGCGGTTCCGTGACGAAGGCATCGTCGGTCGCTGCGGCCTCGAACTCCAGCACAAGATCGCCGTCGACGCTGTGCGCGCTGGCGTCGAGGGGGGCACCCCCCGGGATGCGCAGAACCGGGTCGAGCAGGTGGCGCGGCTTGACCAGGTCCGGCTCCTGGCTGAGGGCGCGAATGCGATTGATCTGGTCGCTGGAGAACAGGTCGTCGAGCGATCGGGACAGAAGTGCGCTGACGGGGCGACCGAGCAGGCCTTGGGTGTCTCCCGCCGCCTGGAGTACACGAAGACTGGTGCCGTCGAGCACCAGCATGGCTCCGTGCGGCAGGATCGCCCCCGGGATGTGGATCGGTTCGCGGTCGCAGTTGGTGAGGTCGACCTGGTGACGGGCAGGGACGGAGTCAGTCATCGGTATCGTTCCATCCGCCAAGCCAGCATTCGAACAGTGCAAAGGTCGCAGTCGCCGTGGAGAGGATCGTCGCCTGCTGTCCCACCGTCCAGGGTGTCGCCGATAACCGGGCCAGATAGGCGCGCCAGGCATGACCGGTTTCGGCCTGATGGCCGGTGAAGAAGCGACGCCCGTCCAGACCGCCGGCACCAACGAGGCCCTCAAGACCACGCGCCAGGGTCACGCCCCCGAGGGCCGAGCCTTCGACGACGTAGAGCGCACCGAGGAGCGCTTCAGGCAGGGCCAGGGCCGGAAATCCGCGACAGTGGGGCAGGGCGGCCCTGTGCTCTGGAGTCATCCCCAGCGCCGCGAGGTCCTCCTCAAGCCAGACGCTCCGTTCCGGCTGGAGCCGGGCGGCGCGTTCGAAGGCGATATGGAAACCATACAGCCGCGCCAGGAGGCGACGGTAGGCCAGGCTGTCGATGGTCCCATCCTGAACCGCCGCCAGCGCCGGATGCTGATGGAGTCGCTCATGGATGTCGTGCGTCGCGGCGCGCAGGGCCTGACGCACGAGATCCGGGGATCGATGGGCGACGCTTGCAGGTGTTCCTGCACGAGCGTGGGCAGGATGGTCCGTGGCCTTGGAGCCTACGACAAGCACGTTTTCCCCGCTTCGGCGAAGTTCACCGCGATACGGTGAGAGAGCGACGCCGGACGCAGAACCGCCAAGCTTTTGAACAGTTCCAATGATGGCGAAATAACGCCCGCACGCAAGGACACTGCTTGCATTGCAACACTTTGGACGCCGCTGCGCGCCGACCTTGCGGTTCTGATGGCCCGGGATCGAGACTGCCGGAACGGGCCTTGTCGTCCTCGACGACGAACCTGTGTACAGGCTGAAGCACGGCTCACCGCCGCGCGAGACGAACCATGAGCGATCACGAGTCCGGTGCCCGCAGGCCCAGCCTGCTCGGCCGCCTTGGTCCGGGTCTGATCACCGGGGCCGCCGACGATGACCCGGGTGGCGTCGCCACCCATTCCCAGGCCGGCGCGACCTTCGGCCTGAACATGCTGTGGAGCGTGGTGCTGGCCTATCCGCTGCTGGCCGGCATTCAGCAGATCGTCGCCCGGATCGGCCGGGTCACAGGACACGGCCTCGCCGCCAATATCCTGCGCGCCTTCCCGGCCTGGCTGCTGGCCATTCTGGTGCTGCTGCTGCTGGTCGCCAACACCATCAACATCGCCGCCGATGTGGCCGCCATGGCCGCCGCGGCGACCCTGATCGCGCCGGGCGTCGACAAGGTCATCTACGCGGTCGGCTTCGGCCTGGTCTGCGTGCTGCTCGAGATCTTCATGAGCTACAAACGCTACGTCGGCGTGCTCAAATGGCTGACCCTGTCCCTGCTGGCCTATGTCGGCGTGGTCTTCACCGTGAAGATTCCCTGGGGCGAGGTGCTCTGGCGTTCGTTCGTTCCCGAGATCGTGCTGACGCCGGCCTTCATGACCATGGTGGTGGCCGTGTTCGGCACCACCATCAGTCCCTATATGTTCTTCTGGCAGAGCTCGCAGGAGGTCGAGGACCTGGGTCCGGACCCGGCGGCGCGGTCCCTGCTCAACACCCCCGAGCTGGCGGACGGCGAGTTGCGGCGGATCCGGCTGGATACCTGGACCGGCATGGCCGTCTGCAGCCTGATCGCCTTCTTCATCGTGCTGACGACGGCCGTGACCCTGCACGTCAACGGGATCACCCATATCGACAGCGCGGCCCAGGCGGCCCAGGCGCTGCGTCCGATCGCGGGTGACATGGCCTTCTGGCTGTTCAGCCTGGGGATCATCGGCACGGGCCTGCTGGCCATTCCGGTTCTGGCGGGCTCGGCCGCCTATGCCATTTCCGAATCCTTCGGCTGGCCGATGGGTCTGGACCGCAAGCTGGGCCAGGCACCGGGCTTCTACGCCATCATCGCGGCGGCGACCCTGGGCGGCGTGGCGCTCAGCCTGACCGACGTCGATCCCATTCAGGCCCTCGTCTGGAGCGCCGTGCTCAACGGCCTCGTCGCCGTGCCGATCATGGCGGTCGCTATGATCCTCGCCTCGCGCAAATCGGTCATGGGGCCGTTCGTCATCGGCCGGACCCTGAAGATCCTCGGCTGGACGGCGACGATCGTCATGGCGGCGGCGGGCGTGGGGATGTTCCTCGCCTGAGCGACCGGGTGCCCTAGCGCTTGCGCTTGATGATCATCACCGCCGCCATCGTCAGGATGACGGCGGGCACCAGGATCAGCAGCCATGACAGGATTTGTACGATCGTCATGCCCGCGCCCCTCCCCGGGACGCGGGCAAGGGGCGCGTCATCGGGCGGGAAGTCAAACGACGGCGGTGACGCGTCGGCCTCGGCCCCGGCACTTCAGCGCCATTTCGAGCCTTCGCCGTGTTTGCCGTTGCTGTCGAACACCGGCGGCGCGGCCTTGTGGATGTATTGTTCCGACACCAGCCAGCCCTTGAGCGGTCGCAACACACCCAGGCAGCCGATGACCAGCAGGGGCATGGTCACCACCATATGCACCCAGATCGGGGGATGGACGGTGAACTCGAACCACATGAACAGCCCCATGCCGACGATGCCCACCAGGGTCATGCCGAAGAAGGCCGGGCCGTCGGCCGGCTCGGCGAAACCGTAGTCCAGCCCGCAGGCGGGGCAGGAGTCGCGGATGGTCAGAAACCCCTTCAGCAGCGGACCCTCTCCGCAGCGCGGGCAGCGGCAGCGCAGGCCGGTGGAGAGGGTGTTGAGTGGCGGGTACTGGGGAACAGACACATCGGGCTCCTGACAGGAAACCAACGCGCATGTCGGCGCGAAGCTCCCTGGCCGCAAGCCGTGCTGATGTCGCGGGACCGTCCGGTCAGGGCGTCGGCTCGCCCCGGGCGGCATTCCAGATGAAGACGAATGACCGCTGTTCCGCCCAGGTCTGACCCTCGACCCGATCGCCCGCCAGGCAGGCGGCAGTATGATAGGGGCCGACGCCGTCGGTGGTGCGGAAGGCGACGCATACCCGCCCGTTCTGCGCCTTCCAGCGCCCGGCCTCGATGGTGCTGTCATAGAAGTCGCCGCTGACCGTGCCGTCGGCTTCCAGCGTCAAATGCATGGCCTTCACATAGGGCTGGGCCGGATCGGCCGAGAGATCGACAGCCCAGCTGCCGTTCATGGCGTCGGGCGTCGGCCCGGCCAGCTGGACGAGCGCCACGGCAAGAAGGGTCAGCACGGTCATGGAAAACTCCCGGGTTTGACGACAGCTACGCTGGAGCGAAGCCCTCGGACGCCGGTCGACCGCCCGGGTGTCGAACGATGGCCGGCTGGCCCTATTGCGGTGGGCTGGTCGTGCCCGGGCTCGAGCCGGTGATCTGGGAACAGCCCACTTCGTCCGGACCCGCTCGGGCGTTGTCGCAGTAGTGGCTCACCCATGTCGTCCTGTCGGAATAGCTGTGGGTGTGGTTCAGCAAGCCCGGGCCGTGGCTGTCGATCCAGCTGGCGGCGGCTCCGGCCTTGAAATTGGCCTCCCGCGCGCTGTTCTCGGCGCGCTCCAGCCGTTGTGTCAAAGCCGCGACCCGGGCCTCGAGGGCGTCTATGCGTGGGTCCGCGGGCGCGGTCGCTTCGGGCAGGGCGCGGAGCGTCTGGCCGGGCAGAAGCCGCGCCTGGGCTTCGGCGGGGGACCACAGCGACAGAACCGCGCAGGTCAGAATCAGGGTCGAACCGGGCTTCATCGGCGTGCCTTTCCTCGATGGGTTGCCTGCGAACGCTAACACCGTCCCGGCCGCATCCAAAACCCGTGTTCTCCGAGTTCCCGGGATCGATCCGGTCATCAACCGTTAACCGCGCTGTAAGGCCGTTCGCGCGAGGGTGCGCGCGTATGTCCGGGCTCCCCGTCAGCAAGCGCGTTCTCAGAGCCACCGTGGCGGTCGCCGCGGCGGGTTCCGTCGTGCTTGCGCCCATGGTCACCACGGCCCAGGAGGCGTCGGCCCCTGTCGATCCGATCTCGATCCGCATCGGGGCCAATGCCGAGTTCACCCGCATCGAATTTGCCGGCGTCATCGGCGCGCGCTCGCGCGTCCGGCGCGAGGGTCGCGATGTCATCGTCCGCATCGGCTCGACCGCCGCGCCCGACGTCTCGCGGCTGAAGGTCGATCCGCCCAAGGGGGTCGAGAAGGTCGAGACCCGCGCCGTCCAGGGGGCCACCGAACTGGTTCTGACCCTGGCCGAGGGGGCCGACGCCCGCAGCGGCACGGCGGACGGTGCGGTCTATCTGAACCTGTTTGCCACCGCCCCGGAAGCGCCGCCTCCACCCGCCGCAACCGCCTCGACCGTGGCCGTGGCCGCCCGGGCCACGCCCGCCAAGGTGTCGCTGTCCTTCCAGTGGGACAGGCCGGTCGGTGCCGCCGTCTTCCGTCGCGGCGAGGCGGTCTGGGTCGTGTTCGACGCGCCCGCCCGCCTCGACATGTCCGGTGCCCGTCAACTGGGCCCGGTGTCGGACGCGCGCTGGATCGCCGGTCCTGACCACGTCGCCGTCCGGATCGCGGCCCCCGAAGGCCTTGCAGTCTCCGCCGTCGCCGAGGGATCGACCTGGACCGTCGTCATCGGCGGTCAGCCGGTGGCCGTCGAGGGCGTCAGGGTCGACCGCGACGACAGCGGCGAGCCCGTCCTGGTCGCGCACATGGCCGGTGCCACCAAGGCCGTCTGGCTGACCGACCCGCTCGTCGGTGACCGATTCGCCGCGGTGACGGCCCTCGCCCCCGGCAAGGGCTTTGCGGACCGTCGCCGGACGGTCGATCTGGCCCTGCTGCCGACCGCCCAGGGCCTGGCCGTCGAGACGACCTCCGCCGACCTCGGCATCCAGGCCGACGGCGATCTGGTCACCTTCAGCCGCCCCGCCGGCCTGATCCTGTCGCCCCCGTCCGCCGCGCTGGATGCCGCCTCCGAAGAGAGCGGCGCGCCGGCCCGGGCGAAATATCCCGGCCTGATCCTGTCCGAGTGGGCCGAGGCCGGTCACGCCGGCTTTTCCGCCCGCTACCGCCAGCTGCAGGATGCCGCCGCCCAGGAGGCCATGGCGGCCGGTGACGACCCGCGTGCCTCGGCCGAAGCCCGCTTCGCCTTCGCCCGCTTCTTGGTCGGTTCCGGGCTCGGTTACGAGGCCGTCGGCATCCTGAACGCGATCGTCACCAAGGCTCCCAACATGATCGGGGAGCCCGAGCTGCGCGGCCTGCGCGGCGCGGCGCGGGCCTCGATCGGCCGGATGGAAGAGGCCCAGGGCGACTTTGCGGCCTCCGCGGTGGCAGGCGATCCGGCCTCCGCCATGTGGCGCGGCTATATCGCCGCCAACCAGGGCGACTGGGCCGCGGCCCGGCAGGCCTTTGCGGCCGGAGCGGTGGCCGCCGACGCCTTCCCCGCCGCCTGGCGCGCCCGCTTTGGTGCAGCCCATGCGCTCGCGGCGCTGGAGACCGGTGACCTGCCGGCCGCCCGGGCCCTGCTCGCCTACAGTTTCAGTCAGGAGGCTCCCGCCGCCGACCAGCTGACGGCCCGCCTCGTCCAGGCCAAGCTGTTCGAGCTCGACGGCCAGTCCGACCGGGCCCTCGCCGTCTACAGCGCCATCAGCAAGGCCCCGCTGGACGCGATCGCGGTGCCGGCCAAGCTGGGCGTGGTCCGCCTGTCCCTGGCCAAGGGTCAGATGAAACCGGATGCCGCCGCCACCGAGCTGGAAGGCCTGCGCTGGCGCTGGCGCGGCGATGCCACCGAACTGGCCGTCATCCGCCAGCTGGGTCAGCTCTATCTCGCACAGGGCCTGTATCGTGAGGCGCTGACGGCGTTGAAGGGCGCAGGGCCCGGCCTGAACCGGCTGGACGAGGCCGCCGACATCCAGGCCGATCTGGGCAATGCCTTCCGCATGTTGTTCCTGGAAGGCGGCGCCGACGGCCTGCAGCCGGTCCAGGCCCTCGGCCTGTTCTATGACTTCCGCGAACTGACCCCGATCGGCGCCGACGGGGACGAGATGGTCCGCCGCCTCGCCCGCCGGCTGGTGGACGTCGATCTGCTGGATCAGGCCGCCGAGCTGCTGAAATATCAGGTCGACAACCGGCTCGAGGGCGTGGCCAAGGCCCAGGTCGCCACCGATCTGGCCACCGTCTATCTGATGGACCGACAGCCGGAGCCGGCGCTGCAGGCGATCTGGAACTCCCGCAGCACGCTCCTGCCCAGTGCTCTGAACACCGAACGGCGGGCGCTGGAAGCGCGCGCCCTGACCCAGCTGGGTCGCTATGACCATGCGCTTGAGGTGCTGGGCACCGACGCTTCGCCCGAGGCCCGCGACGTGCGCGCCGAGATCTTCTGGAAACAGCAGAACTGGCTTCAGGCCGCGGCCCTGTACGAGGCCCGTCTGGGACAGCGGTTCGCCGATCCGACGGCCCTGACGGGCGACGAGGAGGCGCGCCTGATTCGCGCCGGGATCGGTTATTCGCTGGGCCGCGACGCCGCGGGGCTGAGCCGCCTGTCGCGAAACTATCGGCCGTTCGTGGCCGGGGCGAAGGCGAAGACGGCCTTGTCCATTGCGCTGGATGAAGACGGCGTCGATCCGGGCGATTTCGCAGCCCTGACGGCTTCAGCCGACACCTTCGCCGGCTGGGTCACCGCCATGAAGGGTGATCTCAGAACGAAAACGGGCGGGAACCGTCCTGCGGCACCCGCCCGTCCTGTAGCTGCGGCGGCGACCCCTGCGAGGCCGGCCGCTTGAGACCTTGTCGGTCCTAGCCGTTCACGGCGTCCTTGAGCGGCTTCGACACGCGGAAACGCACGGCCTTGGAAGCGGCGATCTTGATGGTCGCGCCGGTGGCCGGGTTGCGGCCTTCACGAGCGGCACGGGCGGCGGTGTCGAACACGCCCAGGTTGGAAATGCGCACATCGCCGCCGCCGATCAGCGACTTGTGGATGTTCTTGACGAGCGCGTCGAGCATGCGGCCCGCGTCGGCCTGGCTGACACCGGCGTCCTTGGCAACGGAGGCGATGAGTTCTGCTTGTGTGGTCATGTGGGTCGTTTCCCGATGAAAGCTCGCCCCTATTCAAGGGCGATGACGGACGGATTGACGCCGCTTTTTCTTCCCTTGGCAAGCGACTTCGCCGCTGTAAGTCCCACGGGGTGGGGATTTATCCGGTACCGGACGCTCGCTGGAAGCTCTCGACCAGGCTTCCGGCGACCAGTCTCCAGCCGTCCACGAGCACGAAAAAGATCAGCTTGAACGGCAGGGAAATCACGACCGGAGGCAGCATCATCATACCCATGGACATGAGCACGCTGGCGACCACGAGATCGATCACAAGGAACGGAACGAAAAGGAGAAATCCGATTTCGAAGGCCTTCTTCAACTCACTGATCATGAAGGCCGGCGTGACCACCCTGAGGGGTAGATCGGCGGCCGCCGTGGGGGCCTCCAATTTGGACAGGCGGACGAACAGCGCCAGGTCGTCCCGGTCCACCTGTGCCAGCATGAAAGTCTTCACAGGTTCTGATGCCGCATCGAAGGCCTGGGGCAGCTCCATCTGTTGATCGAGCAGCGGTCGGATGCCCGAATCATAGGCGTCCTGCCACGTCGGAGCCATGACGATGGCGCTCAGGAACAGGGCCAGTGACACCAGAACGGCGTTCGGCGGCGACTGCTGCATGCCCAGCGCGGTGCGCAGCAGGGACAGCACCACGACGATGCGCACGAAGCTGGTGGTCATGATGACGATCGATGGTGCCAGCGACAGGACGGTCATCAGACCGACCAGCTGTACCACCCGCTCGGTCAGGCCCGCGCCGGTGCCCAGATCGACGTTGATCGCCGCCCCGGGTCCGCCGGCCGCCGCAATGTCCTGGGCCAGGGCCGCCAGCGGCCACAGCAGGCAGGCGAGGGTGGTGATCAGCGACAACAGCGCCGCGCGCTTCAACTCGGCCCGGGTGGGCAGCCCAAACAGCTTCTCCCTCCCCTTCATGGGGAGGGTGGTCGCGAAGCGACCGGGTGGGGAATGGCTGACGCCGGCACGAACGGTGGTTGCTTCAAACTTCCCCACCCGGGCTCGGCTTTCGCCTCGCCGTCCCTCCCCATGAAGGGGAGGGAGAACGACTGTGCGTCTCACTTGGCGTCCCCGCGCGGTTCAATCAGCTCGCGCCCTTCGCCGAGAATCAGCAGCCGCTCTTCATCGTCGATACGCACCAGAACCAGCCGTCGGGCCGGGTCCAGCATCAGCGTCTCGACCACCTTCATCCGCTTCTCGCCCCGTTCGGCGCTGAGCCGGGCGAGCAACTGCGGCGCATAGCGGCGCGCGCCCCAGGCGGCGAGGCCGATGATGCCCAGGGTGATGGCGAGCGCGAACATGGCCCGCAGCAGGTCTAGGAAGTCCATGCGCCAGCCTTCGGCGATCATGGTTAACGGTGCGTTTAGATAACTCCGCGTTAACCATGCAGGCGGCAGTTTCTGCCCATCTCGGAGGGGCGATCCACGCCCGGGGAGAGTCGACCGTGGGTTTCACCGACCTGCCGCTGCTCAGCCAGATCAAGGGCCGCCTGTCCTGGCTGGACGAGCGCCAGCGCGTTATCGCCCAGAATGTCGCCAATGCGGACACGCCCGGCTACGTCGGCCGCGACCTCAACCAGCCCACGGACTTCGCCGCGGCGATGCGCGGGGGTGGCGGCGTGACGATGACCCGCACCAGCGCCATGCATATCGCGCCGGCGGCTCATACCGCCCGGTTCGAGACGAAGTCCGCGCCGGATTCGGAGACGACGCTCGACGGCAATTCCGTCGTCGTCGAGGAACAGATGCTCAAGATGGCCGAGAGCCGCATGGCCTATGACGCCGCCATCGGCCTGTATCAGAAGTCCATGCAGATGCTGCGCATGGCCGCCCGCGCACCCGGCCGATGAGGAGCTGACCGATGCCTGACCCCATTCCGCCGCGCAACAGCACCATGGCCGTCGCCGCCAGCGCCCTGAAGGCGCAGCAGTCGCGCATGCGCGTCATCGCCGAGAACATCGCCAACGCCCAGTCGACCGCCCAGGTCGCGGGGGGGCAGCCCTACCGCCGCCAGATCCCCGTCTTCCAGGCGCGCGAGATCGACGGCGCGACCGGCGTCACCCTTGCCGAGGTCCGGCCCGACATGGGCGATTTCAAGAGCGAATACGATCCGTCCCACCCGGCCGCCAATGCCGAGGGCTATGTGCTGCGGCCCAATGTCGACACCCTGGTCGAGGCGATGGACATGCGCGAGGCCCAGCGCGCTTACGAGGCCAATCTGAACGTCATCGAGACCGCGCGCTCGATGGACAGCCGCACGCTCGACCTGCTGAAGAAATAGGGCCTGACCGATGAACCCCTTGATGGCGGCGAAGGCCTATTCGGCGATCCAGGACGGGGCCATGCCGACGGCCGGCGGCGCGCCAGTCGGCCAGTCCGGCTTCGCCGACATGCTGTCCAGCGCCATGGGCAACATGACCCAGTCGACCCGCGCGGCGGAGACCCAGATGGCCTCGACCGTTCAGGGTCAGGGCAGTCTGATCGACGTCGTCACCGCCGTCTCGTCGGCCGAGGCCTCGCTGGAAACCGTCATGGCCGTGCGTGACCAGGTGATCCAGGCCTACCAGGAAATCATGCGGATGCCGATCTGACGGCCCTCAAGCCGTCGGCGCCCGCCCTCTGAGCCACTGCGACAATACCCATTTCTCGCCCTTCGTCGGCGGCAGGCCCGCGTGCCGCGTGGCCCGGTCGATCGACCCGTCCGGCCGGGTATTGGCCCACAGCAGGGCGTCGCCCTTGCGGCCCCGGTGCCGGATACCGCCCGCCTCGAACGCCGTCTCGCCGCCCTCGAAATCGTCGTTGAGGAAGACGAGGCAGGTCGCGATCCGCTGGCCCCGCGCCGCCAGATCGGCCGCATAGCCGGGCAGGGCAGGGTCCAGCCAGTCCACATGCCAGTCGAATTTCTGGCCGATCCGGTAGTGCAGGATCTGGCTCCACTCCAGCCCGGCGACCGGCAGGCCGGAGAGCCGCGCGATCCGTTCGCGCACCAGCGCCAGAACGACGTCCATCCGCTCCATCCCGAACACCGACGCCGCATTGGTGCGCACGGATTCCGCACGGCCGTCTCCGGTCACCGGATCATAGACCATCGCCGGAGCCATTCCGTCTTCGGCCCGGGCGCGCAGGTAGTCGCAGACGTCGGCCGCCAGAAACTCCTCGACGGCAAAGATGGCGGGCTCCCGGCTGAGCGGCCGTGGCGGCGGCGGGGCCAGCCACCGATCCAGATCGACGTCCGGAGACAGCAGGTTGCACTGTGCGACGGCGGGCGCGAAGCCGAGATCCGCGGCCTGTTCCAGCCGTCTGAACGCCGTCGCCCAGTCATGCGGCACCGCCAGTCCCATGGCGAACCGTACGGCCAGACGATGCGCCGCCTCCCCGTCGCCGCCGTCGGCGGCCGCGGTCAGGGCGGCGGGATCAAACGGTGTCGGATCATGGGTCACGGGGACACCCTAGCGGGAAATCGGTCCTGATGAACTCGTGCATCAAGGCCCGGATTTCGCTCCGGATCGATACTGGACCATTTTCTTGGAGTCAGGCCGAACCCTTTCAGCCTTCGAGAGACACCACGGGCTGCAGGCTGGCCGGTGCCCGGCGCGAGCGGCCTTTCAGCCAGGCGCGGATGCGGGTCTGGATCGGGGTGTCGATGATGACGTGGAAGAGCCAGGCGAAGACGAAGGCCGCGACCACGCCGCCAACCCACAGGCCCCACTGAACCGGGACGGGCAGGGAGAACCGCGCGATGAGCAGATTGGCGACGCCGAACCAGGCGATCCGCACGACCTCATTGGTGATGAACATGGAGAACGAAACCTGCGCCGCCTTCTCGATCCATTTCGAAGGCCGGGGTGTGGGAATGGCCCCCGCCGCCAGGATGATGGTCGAGATGAAGACCAGAGAGATCAGGGCATTCTTGTCGAAATGCTGAACCGTCGCCAGCATCAGCGCCGCCCATATCCCGGCCCATCCGGCCAGTTTCGGCGCGATCCAGACCTTCTGCGCGAACCAGGCCAGCGCCATGCCGAGGAAGAACAGGGGCAGGGCACGGAAGAAGCCGAAACCCATCGGCATCTGGTAGACGGGATAGCCCAGCAGGCTCCACGTCAGCTGGTTGGCCAGCAGATACAGGCCGACGCCCAGGGCCAGCACGCTCCACGGCCCCAGCCGCACCAGACCCTTGAGCATCCACGGGAAGGCCAGATAGCAGCCGATCAGCGCCGAGATCGACCAGCTGGGCGCGTTCCAGCCATAGCCGCCCGGGATGCCGTAAGCCTGCACCAGCCCCAGCTGCGCGGGCAGCTGGCTCCAGTCGAACCATTCCGGCGCACGCGGGGGGGCCCCCAGGGCCGTACCGCCGACGACCAGGGCGACGAGGCTCAGCCCCATGATGATGTGGGCGGGCCAGACCCGCAGGAACCGTTTGGCGAAGAAGTCGCCGGCCGACATCCGTCCCCCGGCGACGGAAGCCCCGTAGACCCGCATCAGCACATAGCCGCTGTCGATCAGGAAGAAATTGGTCAGCAGGAACCCGCCCCGCTCGAATACGGGATGCAGCCCCTCGGCCAGGGCCACCGGACCCGCGCCCTGGAAGTGATGCAGGATGATCAGCGAGGCCACAATGAAACGCAGGGCGTCGAGCCACCCGCCCCGAACGATGGGCGTTGTTTCATTTCGGGTCGAAATCGCCGTCCAGGCCATGAGAAACACCTCTTCCGAGGCGAATTCCGCAAGGACCGGGCCGCACTATTGAAACAGCCGGAACCGGTCTTGCACCGCGCCGATCGCCTGCCGCAGCCGCTCCTCTGGTCCGCCCCGGATCTTCACATGGGGAAGCCCGCGATCAATCAGTTCGCGTTCGCAAAGCGCGTGAAACCGCCGGCGGCGCTCGATGTCGGGGAAGTAGCGGGTGCCGTCATCGACCCAGTCGAAGTCGATGTCCGTCAATAGATAGAGATCGGCGGGTTCCAGGTCGTCGCTCATCCAGGGCTGTCGCGTGCCCAGCAGCATGTCCGCCCAGACGCAGGTCAGGATGGGGTCCGTGTCCTCGATCAGAATCCGGTTGGCCGCCCGGAGGGCGGCTGCGCGTCCTGCGACATGGCCCCCGGCGATCTCACTCAGAGCCCCCGCATCCACCTCTATGCCGAACGCCTCGGTCCAGGTGCGTCCGTATTCGGGCAGGGCGATGGTTTCGAAAGCGTCGGCCAGCTGGCGACTCAGGGTGGTCTTGCCCGAGGACTCGGGTCCGAACACACAGACGCGCTTCACGAACCATGGGCGCACGGGGCGGGGAATCCATGGCCAGCAGGCGAAAGGATCGGCGCGGATCTCGGTCGCCGACACCGGCACGGACTCACGCATCGGATCACAGGGGATGAAGCGGGCGTCGAGCTCGGCAGCCAGCCGGTGACCATAGGTCTCTGAGGCGAAGACCGCCTCGACCGGACCGACATGGCGCCCGATCAGGTCACGCCATATCGGCCAGAAGTCCTCATGTTCGGAGGGCTCCTGCGGTACGGTCTCGTTGCACCACACCACCCGGCAGTCGGGATAGAGCTCGCGCATCCA
This sequence comes from Caulobacteraceae bacterium, assembly GCA_965284375.1. Taxonomy (GTDB): domain Bacteria; phylum Pseudomonadota; class Alphaproteobacteria; order Caulobacterales; family Caulobacteraceae; genus Brevundimonas. Next base: position 2,039,397 of record OZ260074.1, on the reverse strand, counting down.
CGCCGCGCGTCGCCCGCCGGGCATGGCGTCGTCAGGCAGACTGCACACCAGAATGGTCAGATGTTCGCAGGCCGCCCGCGCGAAGTCGCACAGGAATTGATGGCCCGCGTGCGGCGGCATGAATTTGCCCAGGACAAGGCCGGTCGCCGGGCGGCGGCTCACGCGGGCAGGCCTTCCAGGCGCAGCGCCTTGCGCCACACCAGCCAGCCCCAGACTGTGTTCAGCAACAGGCCGACGTAGAGCGCGCTGGTCACGGCGAGCCCTTGCGCGGTGTAAACGAAGATCGACAGCACATTGACCACTGCCCAAACCATCCAGTGCTGGATGATCTTCCGGTCCAGCAGGAACTGGGCGCTGAGGCTAAGGCCGAGGATCAGGGCGTCCGCCAGCGGCAACCGGGCGTCAGTCAACCGGCCCAGCACCAGGCCAGCCAGGGTTCCGGCGACCGTGGCGACCGCGCAAACGGCCAGGATGCGCGCCGCCGGCCACGAACGGATCGGGGGGCGCCGCCCTGCATCGCCATACAACCAGAACCACCAGCCGTAGACCTGCACGAAAAGGAAGGCGATCTGCAGTCCGGCGCTGGCGTAGAGGCGAGCTTGCCAGAAGACGACCAGGAACAGGGCCGTGGCGGCCAGGCCGGTGGGGTATTGCCACAGGCTACGTCGGACGGTCAGCAACACGCTGGCGACCGCGACGGCGGTGGCGGCTATCTCGACGGGGTTCATCGCGTGAAGATCAGCCCCGCACCAGCCTCAGGAACTCCTCACGCGTCCGGGGGTCGTCGCGCACGACACCGCTCAGATGGCTGGTGGTCAGGGTGGTGCCGGGCGCATTGACGCCGCGCAGGGTCATGCAGCTGTGCTCCGCCTCGATGACCACGCCCACGCCCTGGGGGCGCAGCTCCTCCTCGATCGCCAGCGCGATCTCGGAGGTCATCTTCTCCTGGATCTGCAGCCGTCGCGCATAGCCGCGCACGACCCGTGCCAGTTTGGAGATGCCGACCACCCGGTCGGTGGGCAGATAGCCGACATGGGCCACGCCCACGACGGGCAGCATATGGTGTTCGCAGAAGCTGACGAAGCGGATGTCCTTGAGCACGACCAGCTGGTTGTAGCCCCCGACCTCCTCGAAGGTCCGTTCCAGATACTGGCGCGGCTCGATCTCATAGCCCGCGAACAGCTCCCTGTAGCTGCGGACCACCCGCGCCGGCGTGTCCAGAAGCCCCTCCCGGTCAGGATTGTCGCCGGCCCATTCGATCAGGGTGCGGACAGCGGCTTCGGCTTCGCTCTGGGAGACGGCAGGTTTGGACATGGACGCCCTATAGCTCTCCCTCCCCTTCATGGGGAGGGATGTCGACGCGCAGCGTCGACAGGGTGGGGTGTGTCTGGCGTTCCCCACCCGGTCGCTACGCGACCACCCTCCCCACAAGGGGGAGGGAGATCGCAGGCTCACTAACCCCTCGTTAACCACGCTCCCGGCATTTTCTGCCCGGTATCCCGGAGTATGATTTCGATGAACGGCGCGGAAGTTCTGGATGTGGGTCGTGACGCCCTGTGGCTGACGATCCAGCTGTGCCTGCCGGTCCTGCTGGTCGGCCTGGTCGTCGGCGTGGTCATCGGTCTGGTCCAGGCCCTGACCCAGATCCAGGAACAGACCCTGATCTATGCGCCCAAGATCATCGCCATCTTTGTGGCCCTGCTGCTGTTCCTGCCGCTGATGGGCGCGCTGCTGGGCGGTTTCATGCGCCAGATCGCCGCCCGCATCGCGGGCATGTGATCGCCTGATCCGTGGAGCCCTACGCCACATCGGACCAGGTCTGGCAGGGCGCGCTGATCTTCGCGCGGATCGGCGCGGTCCTGATGATGCTGCCCGGTATCGGCGAAAGCTATGTGCCGCCGCGCATCCGTCTGTCTCTGGCCCTGGTCGTGTCGCTGGCGCTGTGGCCGGTCATCGCCGCCACGCTTCCGGCCCTGCCCGCCAGCGTGGGCGGCATGGCAGGCTGGATCATCCGCGAGGTGATCGTCGGCCTGATGATCGGCGGCCTGCTGCGCAGCTTCACCACCGCCCTGTCCACCGCCGGCGAGATCGTCGCCCTGCAGACCACCCTGGCCTTCGCCCAGACCGCCAACCCCCTTCAGGCCGCGCCCGGCGCCACGCTGGCGGCCTTTCTGATGCTGCTGGGCACGACCCTGGTCTTCGCCACCAACACCCATCACCTGTTCATCGCCGGCCTGGTCGGTTCGTATGAGTTGATCGCGCCGGCCCGGCCGCTGATCACCGGCGACTTCGCCGAGCTGGCGATCCGGACGCTCAGCGACAGCTTCATGCTGGGGGTCCAGCTGTCGGCCCCGCTGCTGGTGTTCGCCCTGATCTTCAACATCGCCTCGGGCCTGATCGGCCGGGTCATGCCGCAGTTCCAGGTCTTCTTCGCCGCCGCTCCGCTCAGCATCATCCTGGGCCTGTCGGTCTTCGCACTCAGCCTCGGCGTGCTGGGGACGGTCTTCATCGACCGCTACCGCGCCCTGGCCCAGATCTTCGCGGCCGGATCGGGAGGGACCGCCGGTGGCTGAAGGCGCCGATCCCGAGTCGAAGACAGAAGAGGCGACACCCCGAAAACTCGAGGACGCGCGAAAAAAGGGCGACGTCGCCAAGTCTCCCGACGTCGCCTCCGCCCTGTCGCTGGCGGGAGCGTCTGCTGCCGTGTTGATGACCGGCGGCTATTTCGCGACCTCGATGGCCGAGCAGCTGCTGCCCTTCATCGCCACGCCCCACAAGATGCTGGGCGGGCTCGAGACCGGGGCGGGCGTCGAGATCGGTGCCATCGCCCTGTGGGCCGTCGCGCCCTTCCTCGGCGTGGTCATGCTGGCCACCATCCTGGGTGGGGTCGGCGGCAATGTCGCCCAGTCCGGCCTGATCTTCAGCGCCGAGAAGCTGAAGCCTGACTGGTCAAAGGTCAGCCCGATGGCCGGGTTCAAACGCATCTTCGGTCCCGACGGTCTGGTGCAGTTCCTCAAGACCTTCATCAAGTTGCTGGCTGTCGGCTTCATCTGCTGGATGGTGCTGAAGCCGCATTTGCGCGACCTCGAGAATATGGCCGCCATGCCGCCGGCCATGATCCTTCCGGTCGCCCGCGACCTGGTCGTGGCGCTGATCGTGGCGAATCTGATCCTGCTCGGCTTCACCGCCGGGGCCGATTTCCTCTGGCAGAAATACCGCTTCGCCGAGCGGATGAAGATGACCAAGGAAGAGATCAAGGAAGACTACAAACAGTCCGAGGGTGACCCGCACGTCAAGGCCAAGCTGAAGCAGATCCGGGCCCAGCGCAGTCGTCAGCGGATGATGCAGAACGTGCCCAAGGCCACCGTCATCATCACCAACCCGACCCACTATTCGATCGCCCTGCGCTACGAGCCGGGCGAGGGCGATCCCGCGCCCATCTGTGTCGCCAAGGGTGTCGACGCCCTCGCCATGCGGATCCGCGAGGTTGCGCGCGAGCACAATGTGCCGATCGTGGAGAACGTGCCCCTGGCCCGCGCCCTCTACGCCGCCGTCGATGTCGACGAGACCATTCCCCGCGAACATTTCGAAGCCGCCGCCAAGGTCATCGGATTCGTCATGCAAAAGCGGAAGAAGCGTTGATCGTTCAAGGGTCTTAACCCGCCATTTACCATGGGCCCGGCATTTTCTGCCCAGCGGACCTCCAGTCGGTACCGTGAGTATTCGGGGCGGGACGCGTGGGCGGCTTCACGGCGGCATTGCAGAGATTCGGAATCGGTCGGCTGACCGTGGTGCTGGGCGTCGCTGCCGGCGTCGCGGCCGTGCTGGTCGCCGTCATGCTGCGCATCGGCCAGGCACCCGATGCGCTGCTCTATTCCAATCTCGACCTGCGCGAAGCCTCCGAGGTCACCACGGCCCTGGACGGCGCCGGCATCAAATACTCCTCGAAAGGTGACGGCTCGACCATCTTCGTCAGTCGCGACCAGGTGGGCGATGCCCGGATGCTGGTCGCCGGCAAGGGCCTCGTGACCTCGGGCAGCGTCGGCTACGAAATCTTCGACAACCAGTCGGTGCTGGGCCAGACCGAGTTCCAGCAGAACCTGAACGAAAAGCGCGCGCTGGAAGGCGAGCTGTCGCGCACCATCATGAGCATGCGGGGCATCAATTCGGCCCGGGTCATGATCGCCCTGCCGCGCCGCGAGCTGTTCCAGTCCGACGCCGCCGACCCGACCGCCTCCATCGTCGTCGGCGTCACCGGCGGCCAGCTGTCGGGTGCCCAGGTCCAGGCCATCCGCAACGTGGTCGCCTCATCGGTGCCGAACCTGAAGCCGGAAAAGGTTACCCTGACCGATACCTCGAACCGCACCCTGGCGGCCGGCTCGGACTCCGAAAGCTTCAGCGCCGCCTCGGCCCAGGACGCGCAGGAGACGACCGAGTCCCGCCTGCAGGCCCGCATCAAGGACATTGTCGAGGGCGTCGTCGGCGTCGGTGGCGCGCGGGTCCAGGTGACGGCCGATATCGACCACAGCCGCTCGACGACCCAGGAACTGCGTTATGATCCGGATGGACAGGTCGTCCGCTCGACCTCGACCAACGGAACGGAATCCAGCGACACCTCGCCCCAGTCGGACGGCGGTGCCACGGCCACCAACAACATCCCGGGCGGTGCCGCACCCGCCACGGCGACGGCCGGTTCACGCGACACGGCCAATACCGAGACGACCAACTACGAGATTTCCAACACCACCACGACCACGGTGAAGGAAGCCGGCGAGATCAAACGCCTCGCCGTCTCGGTCGCCGTCGACGGCAAATGGACCCCGGGGGCCAACGGCGCGGCCCCGACCTACGCCCCCCGCACGCCGGCCGAGATCGAGCAGATCAAGGCCCTGGTCGCCGCCGCCGTCGGCATCGACGCGACGCGCGGCGACAAGATCGAGGTCCTGAACGCCCGCTTCAACCGCGACCTCGCTGTCGTGGGTGGCGAGGAGGCGAAATCCTCCCTGTTCGATTTCACCAAGAACGACCTGATGCGCGGCGTCGAACTGCTGGTGCTGCTGATCACGGGTGTGCTGCTGATCTTCTTCGTGCTGCGGCCCTTGCTGAAGACGGCGACGGGCGGCGGCGGCCCGATGCAGCTGGCCGGGGCCATGGGCGGCGGCGGCTCGGTCACCTCCCTTCAGACCAGCACCGTGATGGGAGCCGGCGGCTCGATGCAGCAATTGTCCGGTCCGCCGTCCGAGATGGAGCAGCGGCTCGACATCGCCCGCATCGAGGGTCAGGTGAAGGCGTCCTCGGTCAAGAAGGTTGCGGATTTCGTCGAGAAGCACCCTGACGAATCCACCTCCATCCTGCGCAGCTGGGTGCACGAAGGCTGATGTCGGCGCGCCTCGTCAACAAGAAGCCGGCCGTCGAGGACGCCAGAAAGCTGTCGGGGCCCGAGAAGGCGGCCGTCATCCTGCTGTCCCTCGGCGAGGACCACAACCGCCTCTGGCAGAGCCTGGACGACGAGGAAATCAAGGAAATCTCCCAGGCCATGGCCAGCCTGGGCACGGTCACCTCCGCCGTCGTCGAGGAGCTGATGGTCGAGTTCGTCTCGGGCATGAGCGGTTCGGGCGCGGTCATGGGCAGTTTCGAACAGACCCAGCGCCTGCTGGCCTCCTTCATGCCGACCGAACGGGTCGAAGGCCTGATGGAGGAGATCCGGGGTCCCGCCGGCCGGACCATGTGGGACAAGCTCGGCAATGTGAACGAGGCCGTTCTCGCCAACTATCTGAAGAACGAATACCCGCAGACGGTCGCGGTGGTGCTGTCCAAGATCAAGCCGGACCACGCGGCGCGCGTGCTGACCAGCCTGCCCGAGGATTTCGCCCTCGAATGCGTCCAGCGGATGCTGCGCATGGAGCCGGTGCAGCGCGAAATCCTCGACAAGATCGAGCAGACGCTGCGCACCGAATTCATGTCGAACCTGGCCCGCACGTCCAAGCGCGACAGCCATGAGATGATGGCCGACATCTTCAACAGCTTCGACCGCCAGACCGAGGCTCGCTTCATCGGCGCGCTGGAGGAACGCAACCGCGAGGCGGCCGAACGGATCCGAGCCCTGATGTTCGTCTTCGAGGACCTGTCCAAGCTGGACCCGGGCGGCATCCAGACCCTGTTGCGCGCGGTCGAGAAGGATTCGCTGGGCCTGGCCCTGAAGGGATCGTCGGAATCCCTGCGCGAGCTGTTCTTCTCCAACATGTCGGAACGTGCGTCCAAGATCATGCGTGAGGACATGGAGTCGATGGGCCCGGTCCGCCTCAAGGACGTCGACCAGGCCCAGATGGCCATGGTCCAGGTCGCCAAGGACCTCGCCGCCAAGGGCGAGATCATGCTGGTGGGCCAGGGCGGCGATGACGAGCTGATCTACTGACATGACCCACCAGCCCCTCAGCACCCCCTTCGCCTTCGACACCGAGTTCGACGCCTCGGGCCTGGTCGTCCAGGCCTCCTCCTTCCGTCCGACCAAGCGGTCCTACGCCCCGCTCGAGGTCGACGCCCTGATTGCCCATGCCCGGCTGGAGGCACGCACCGAGGCCCTCGCCGAGAGTGCGAACGTGCAGGCCATGGCCCTGTCCGCCATCGGCCAGGCCCTGGACGCCGCCATTCCCGCCCTGGCCCTGGTGGCACAGGCGCACCGGGAACAGGCGGCGGAACTGGCCCTGTCGACGGCGCGCGTCGTCGCGGCTTCGGCCCTCGACCGGTTCCCCGCCGCACCGCTCCAGGCCGCTCTTGAAGCCCTGGGTCAGGAGATCGACGCCTCGCCGCGTCTCGTGATCCGCACCGGCGACCTCGACGACGCGACCCGCGCCCGCATCGAACAGCTGTGCACGGACGCCGGCTTCTCGGGCGTGGTGGCCTTCCGCAACGAACCGGCCATGCCCGCGGCCGCCTTCCAGCTGGAATGGGCCGACGGCCGCGCCGCCTTTGATCCCGCTGATGCCTTCGCCCGCATCGCCGAGGCCCTGCACTCCGCCCTGGCCGCCGAAGCCGGCCATGCCGAAGCCCTGACCCCCGAAACCGCTCTGGAAGGAAGGCCGTAATGGCGTCCGACACCATGTCCCTGGAGGAGTTCCCGGACTCCACCGCCATCACCGTCAGCGACGAGGGGGTCGACAAGACCGCCAGCGATCTGGCCCCGGTCTTCGACGTCCCGGTCAATATCTCGGCCGTGCTGGGCAAGGCGCACATGTCGGTGGCCCAGCTGCTGAAGCTGAACCGCGGTTCGGTGCTGCAACTGGACCGCAAGGTCGGCGAGGCGATCGACATCTTCGTCAACAACCGTCTGGTCGCCCGCGGCGAGGTCGTCGTCGTCGAGGACCGGCTGGGCGTGACCATGACGGAAATCATCAAGACGGAAGACAGCAACGCCTGATTGGCGTCGCCTGGTAGAGATTGAAGGAGAAGACCCATGCGGCTTCTGGTGGTTGGCAGGCTCAGCGGACAGCTGGCGACGGCGGTGAAGATGGCCATGGCGCACGGCGCCAAGGTCAGCCACGTCGAGCGCGGCGATCAGGCGACGGAACAGTTGCGCCGGGGGCAGGGCGCCGACCTGCTGATGGTCGACTATCGCATCGACATCGCCGCCCTGATCGCGGCCAATGAGGCCGAGCGCATCCATGTGCCGGTGGTGGCCTGCGGCGTCGACGCCGACGCCAATGACGCGGCCAATGCCATCCGCGCGGGCGCCAAGGAATTCATCCCGCTTCCGCCCGAAGCCGACCTGATCGCCGCCGTCCTGTCCGCCGTCGCCGACGACGACCGCCCGCTGATCTCGGCCGATCCGTCGATGAAGGCCGTGGTCATGCTGGCCGACCAGGTCGCCCGTTCGGAAGCCTCGATCCTGATCACCGGCGAAAGCGGCGTCGGCAAGGAGGTGATGGCCCGTTACCTCCATACCGGCTCGAAACGCGCCGACCGCCCCTTCATCAGCGTCAACTGCGCCGCCATCCCCGACAACCTGCTGGAATCCGAACTCTTCGGCCACGAGAAGGGGGCCTTCACCGGGGCCATGGCCCGCCGCATCGGCAAGTTCGAGGAGGCCGACGGCGGTACGCTGCTGCTGGACGAAATCTCAGAGATGGACGTGCGTCTGCAGGCCAAGCTGCTGCGCGCCATCCAGGAGCGGGTCATCGACCGCGTCGGCGGCACCAAGCCGGTGCCGGTCAACATCCGCATCATCGCCACCTCGAACCGCGACCTGGCCAAGTCGGTGGCGGAAGGGACCTTCCGCGAGGATCTGCTGTATCGCCTCAACGTCGTGAACCTGCGCCTGCCCGCCCTGCGCGAGCGGCCCGGCGACATCGCGGTGCTGGCCGGCCATTTCGTCAAGAAATACGCCGCCGCCAACGGTGTGCCCGCGCGTCCCATCTCGGCTGACGCCCATCGGGCCCTGGTCTCGCATCGCTGGAACGGCAACGTCCGCGAGCTGGAAAACGCCATGCACCGCGCCGTGCTGCTGGCGGTCGGGCCCGAGATCGATGTCGAGGCCATCCGCCTGCCGGACGGCCAGCCGCTCAGCGCCGGATCGCACGGCGCGGCGGCCTATGACGCCAGCCCCGCCGCCCGCGCCGCCCAGACCGCCGACGCCGTCACCCGCGCCCATGTGGGCCAGACGGTGGCGCAGATGGAAAAGACCCTGATCCTCGACACCCTGTCGCACTGCCTCGGCAACCGCACCCATGCGGCGACCATCCTCGGCATCTCGATCCGCACCCTGCGCAACAAGCTCAACGAATACGCCGACGAGGGCACCCAGATCATCGCGCCCCAGTCGGGCATCGCCGCCGCCGGCTACGCGGCCGCCTGAGCATGACCGGGGGTACGGACCGCAGAAGCGTCCTGACCGGCCTTGGCGCGCTGGGCGTCATCGGCTGTTCGCCGGCACCGGAGACCGCGCCAGTGCAACAACCCGCCCGGCCGTCGGTGCGGGTCCGGATGGAGACTATCGACTTCTCCGCCCTGGAGCGGCGCAACGGCGGCCGTCTGGGCTTTACGGCGATGAACATGGCCACAGGCCAGGCCGTGGGTTGGCGACCGGCCGAGCGGTTCGTCTATTGCTCGACCTTCAAGATGTATCTGGCTGCCGCCACCCTGGTCCGCATCCAGGACGGCCTTGAGACCTTCGACCGGCCGGTTCCGGTCACCGCGGCCGACATGGTCAACAATGCGCCGGTAACCCGGCCGGCCATCGGCTCCAGCCTCACGGTCGACCGTCTGATGCAGGCCGTGGTCGAGGTCAGCGACAACCCCGCGGCCAATCTGTTGCTGAAGGCCAATGGCGGGCTCGAGGCGATGCAGGATTTCTACCGTTCGATCGGCGATGACAGCACGCGCGTCGATCGGTTCGAGCCCGAAATGAACCGGCTGGACGGAGACAAGGACACCATCCGGCCCGCGCAGTCGGTCGAGAATCTGAAGCGCCTGTTCCTCGATGCGGCCTCGCCGCTGACGGCGGACTCGCAGGCCCGGCTGCTTCGCTGGATGGTCGATTCCCCGACCGGCGTCGACCGGCTCAAGGCCGGCGTGCCCGCCGGCTGGCGTGTCGCGCACAAGACGGGCACGGGCGGCTACGGCCCGACCAACGACATCGGGCTGCTGTACCCGCCGTCAGGGCCACCTGTGATCGTCGCCGCCTATTACCACGCGACATCGGCCTCTTCGGACGCTGCCAACGAGGCCGTGATCGCCGAGGCGACCCGCATGGCCCTCTCCGCCCTCGGCCACGACGTGCCCGCATGACGGACATCCCCGCCTCGGTCATGATGAAGGACGGCTACGCCCGTCCGACCGGCCGCGACATGATGGGCTGGGTGGCGCGGGGCGAGGTGGCCATGGCCATCGGCGTCATCGGCGTCATCCTGCTGCTGATCCTGCCGGTGCCGAAATTCCTGATGGACCTGCTGCTGGCGGTTTCGCTGGTCTCGTCCGTGCTGATCCTGATGACGGCCGTGATGATGAAGCGGCCGCTGGACTTCGCCATCTTCCCGACGGTGCTGCTGGTCTCCACCCTGTTCCGTCTGGGCCTCAACCTGGCCTCGACCCGGCTGATCCTGACCCACGGGCATGAAGGCCACAGCGCGGCGGGTCAGGTGATCGAATCCTTCGGGGCCCTGATGATGGGCGGCAGCTTCATCATCGGCATCATCATCTTCGCCATCATCCTGGTGGTGAACTTTGTCGTCATCACCAAGGGTTCGACGCGGATCGCCGAGGTCTCGGCCCGCTTCACCCTGGACTCCATGCCCGGCAAGCAGATGGCCATCGACGCCGATCTCTCGTCGGGCCTGATCACCGAGGACCAGGCCAAGCTGCGCCGCAAGGAACTGGAGCAGGAATCGACCTTCTTCGGGGCCATGGACGGTGCGTCCAAATTCGTCCGCGGCGACGCCGTGGCCGGCCTGATCATCGTCTTCATCAACGCCATCGGCGGCATTCTGATCGGCACGCTCCAGCATGGCCTGCCGATCGGCGAGGCCGCCAACACCTATGTCGCCCTGACCATCGGCGACGGTCTGGTGACCCAGGTCCCGGCCATCGTCATCTCCATCGCCGCCGGCTTCCTGGTGTCCAAGGCCGGTGTCGAGGGCACCGCCGACAAGGCCCTGGTCGCGCAACTGGCCACCAACCCCGTCAGCCTGGGCGTCGTCTCGGGGGCCGCCGGCCTGATCGGCCTGATCCCCGGCATGCCCCTGCTCCCGTTCGCCGCCCTGGCGATCGGCGCAGGCTTCATGGCGTGGAAGCTGGGCCGCGAACGGCTCAAGCCCAAACCGACCGAGGCCGAGATCGCGGCCACCGCCGCCGGGCCCCGCGAAGAGGTCGAGGAACCGATCGGCACCGCCCTGACCATCGACGAGGTCAAGATCGAGCTGGGCTATTCCCTGCTGTCCCTGATCAACGATCTGGAAGGCCGCCGCCTGACCGATCAGGTCCGCGCCCTGCGTCGTTCCCTGGCCCAGGAGTACGGCTTCGTCATGCCGTCGGTGCGCATCCTCGACAACATGCGCCTCGGCACCCAGGGCTATGCCATCCGCATCAAGGAGATGGAGGCCGGGCAGGGCGAGGTCCGTCTCGGCTCACTGATGGCCATGGATCCCGCCGGCCGTCAGGTCGAGCTGCCGGGCGAGCACACCAAGGAACCCGCCTTCGGCCTGCCCGCGACCTGGATCGACGAGTCCTTGCGCGAAGAGGCCACTTTCCGCGGTTACACCATCGTCGACCCGTCGACGGTACTGACCACCCACCTGACCGAAATCCTCAAGGAGAACATGGCCGATCTGCTCTCCTACGCCGAGGTGCAGAAGCTGCTGAAGGAACTGGGGACCGAAGAGAAGAAGCTGGTCGACGAACTGATCCCCTCGGTCGTCACCGTCACCACCCTGCAGCGGGTGCTCCAGACCCTGCTGCGCGAGAAGGTCTCGATCCGCGATCTGGGGGCCATTCTGGAAGGTCTGGCCGAGGCCGCGCCGCATACCTCCAGCGTCACCACCCTGGTCGAACACGTCCGCGGCCGTCTGGCCCGTCAGCTTTGCTGGCAGCACAAGGGCGACGACGGGGCCTTGCCGATCGTGACCCTGTCGCAGGAGTGGGAACAGGCCTTCTCGGACGCCCTCGTCGGCCAGGGCGAGGAACGCCAGCTGGCCATGGCCCCGTCCCGCCTGCAGGACTTCATCCGCGCCGTCCGCGATGTGTTCGAACGCGCCGCCATGTCGGGCGAGACGGCCGTCCTGCTGACCGGCCCGCAGATCCGTCCCTATGTTCGCTCGATCATCGAACGCTTCCGCGGCCAGACCGTGGTCATGAGCCAGAACGAGGTCCATCCCCGGGCCCGCCTGCGGACCGTCGGCACGGTCTAGAAATTCCTTCTCCCCTTGCGGGAGAAGGTGGCCGAGCGCAGCGAGGTCGGATGAGGGGTCGCACCGCCTTCTCGACAGACCGACGCGGTCATGTTTCAAACAACCTATGGACGAATGGCTCCGACAGCGTGCGAAGGAGATGCGGCATGAACCCGTCCTCTACGAACGCCGCCTCTGGAAACTCCTGCGCGACCGCCGGCTGCAGAATCTTAAGTTCCGCCGTCAGTTCACGATCGGCCGATACATCGTCGATTTCATCTGCCTGAGGCACAGGTTGATCGTCGAGGCCGACGGTCCTCAGCACGAAGATAGCGCTTCCGACCTGGCGCGGGACGCCTGGCTGACCGAGCAGGGATTCCGGGTTCTGAGGTTTCCCAACCAGCAGATCGAGAACCGCCCGCAAGAGGTTGTCGCGGTGATCCTCACTGCAGCCGACGCCAAACTGGCCACGGACTAATGGCGCCGCTGGTGCGACCCCTCATCCGTCAGCCTTCGGCTGCCACCTTCTCCCGCAAGGGGAGAAGGATGCTCACTCCACCTCTGTCCAGCCCCCCGACGACGCCGTGCGGGCCGCGTCATTCGCCGGTCGCGCGACCAGGCCGGACTGGGTGATCCAGACCTCGTATTTGGCTCCGTCGGCCATCGGCATATAGGCGCCGCCGCCGTACAGGGTGTCGACCGCGTCGACGTATTTGCGATAGCGCCGCGCCGAATCCCAGGCGCTGATCTTCCACGGCAGCCAGGTCAACGAGGGGTCGCCGCCCGACAGCGGATGAACACTGCGCGGGGCGTTGATTTCCTGCTCGGTCGACTGATACCGCCCCGAGAGCCGGTCCAGCCGGTACTGGGCGTCGAGGCCGAGCACATTGGCCCACGGCTTCCATTTCAGTACCTGGGCCTCGATGCGCCACTCGTCGCCGTGCAGGGGATACAGGTTGGTGGCCGCCGGGGCGTGCTCGCCGCGGTCGGGCTGCATCACCGTGGCTTCGAAATACTGAGGGCCGAGCTGGCGCGTCTGGATCATGGCCACCGGACGCTCATAGGTCAGACGGCCATAGGTCTGGACGTCGAGCGCCAGCAGGGAGGCGATGACGGCCGCTGCCATGAAGCCGGCACCGCCCGCGCCCACCAGGAAGCCGCTGAAAATCCGGCCCTTGAACAGCGCGCCCAGCCCCTTGATCAGCAGTACGACGCCGGTCAGTCCCACGACCACCGGAACGATCCACCACCACCACACCATGTCACTCTTCCCTGATCCTGACGGACCACCTTTACCCTAAATCACCGGAGCGGTTCGGGTTTCTCCTTGCGCGCGACTGGACACGGCCGAACGCGCCGCTAATGCTCGCGTCCGATGATCCCGGCGCTGCGCCCCACGCTACAGGCCCTTGGCCAATTCCTGCGCTCACCTTCGCTCGGACGGACCGTTGTTGCCTTGCTCACCGGGGCCATCGCCCTGCTGCTGGTCGTCAATGTCGCGGTCTTTGTGATGCTGGAGCGGACGCGGGACTTCAACGACACGGTCGACCGGGGCCAGCGGATCCGCCTGGTCGCCAACGAGGTCATGGCCCTGTCGGTCGACGCCGAGACAGGTCAGCGCGGCTTTCTGCTGACCGGGCGGGCCGAGTACCTCGAACCCTATACGAACGGCGTGGCGCGCCTGCCTGAAAAGCTGGGGGAACTGGCCAGTCTGACGGCCGGCGACCCGGATCTGTCCCCCCGGATCGAACGCCTGACGGACCTGTCCCAGCAGCGCATCGACGTGATCGACCGGACCATTGCCCTGGGACGGATGGGACGTCTCGAGGACGCGGTCGACATCATCCGCGAGGGAACCGGCAAGCAGGTGATGGATCAGATGCGGGCCGAAATCGCCGCCATTGACGAAATTCAGGCCACCAGCCTTGAATTCAGTACGCGACAGACCGAATGGGCAGCCGGCGCGACGGTTCTGGTCAACGCCCTGGCCGGTTTGCTCATCCTGGCGCTGGCCGGGGTCAGTGGCTGGCTGATCCGTCGTTATGTGCTCGAGATCCAGGAGGCGAGGAATGCCCTCGACCGTCTGAACGCCGGCCTGGAGTTCAAGGTCCGCGACCGCACCTTCGAACTGACCCGGGCCAACGACGAAATCCAGCGTTTCGCCTATATCGTCAGCCATGACCTGCGCGCGCCGCTGGTCAACGTCATGGGCTTCACCTCGGAGCTGGAACAGGCCGGCAAGGTCATCGACCGGCAGATGACCGCGGTCGAGACCAAGGCGCCGAAACTGGTCGAGCAGGACGCCCTGAATGCCGTGCGGGAAGACCTGCCCGAGGCGATCGGCTTTATCCGGGCCTCGACGGAAAAGATGGACGGGCTGATCAACGCCATCCTCAAACTGTCCCGCGAGGGACGTCGCAATCTGCTGCCCGAGCGGCTGGACATGACCGCCATGGCGCAGGGTGCCGCCGACAGCGTTCGCCACCAGACCGAGGCCTCGGATGCGGCGATCGTCATTGAAGCGCTGCCCTCAATCGAGAGCGACCGTCTGTCGATGGAGCAGATCCTCGGCAATCTGATCGACAACGCCGTCAAATACCTCGCGCCGGGCCGCACCGGTCGCATCGTGGTTTCGGGCCGGGCGGTCGGCGACGACTGGATCGTCTACCGGATTGCCGACAACGGGCGCGGCATTTCGGATCGCGATCACGAACGCATCTTCGAACTGTTCCGCCGGTCCGGAAAGCAGGACAGGGCTGGCGAGGGCGTCGGTCTGGCCTTCGTGCGCAACAGCGTTCGCCGCCTCGGCGGTGACATCACGGTTGAGTCAGAGCTTGGAAAGGGCTCGACATTCATACTGAAACTCCCCACACGCCTCGTCCTCGCGGAGGCTGGAGACGACTGATGAGCACTGCCGTGAAAATCGTGATGATCGAGGACGATCTCGGTCACGCCAAACTGATCGAAAAGAACATCCGTCGCGCCAATATCGCCAACGAGATCGCGCATTTCGCCGACGGCGGATCGGCCATCGACTATCTGTTCAGCGAGGATGTGCGGCTGAACGGGCCGATGCTAATCCTGCTGGACCTGAACCTGCCGGACATGTCGGGCACCGACATCCTCGAACGGGTCAAGAGCGACAGCCGACTGAAGCGCGCGCCCGTCGTGGTCCTGACCACCACCGACGACAAGACCGAAATCCAGCGCTGCTACGACCTCGGCTGCAACGTCTACATCACCAAGCCCGTCGACTATGAAAGCTTCGCCGGTGCCATTCGCCAGCTCGGCCTGTTCATGTCGGTCATGCAGGCCCCGGACATAGAGTGAGCGCATCGTGACGACCCCGCACGAGGTCATCCGTCTGCTCTACATCGACGACGACCGCGGCCTGTCGCGGCTGGTCGAGAAGGAGCTGGGCCGCCACGGCTATGCCGTCACCTGCGTCTCGGACGGGGATGCCGGGCTGGACATCCTCCGCACCCGCCCGGCCGATTTCGACGTCGTCGCCCTCGACCACTACATGCCCGGCCGCGAAGGCCTGGACGTCCTGCCCGAGATCATCGCGCTCGAGAACCCGCCGCCCGTCGTCTATGTCACCGGAGCCCAGGAGGGCCGGATCGCCGTGGCCGCCCTGCGGGCCGGCGCCGCCGACTATGTCATCAAGGACGTGTCCGAGGACTTCACCGCCCTGCTGCGCAACGCGCTGGAGGAGGCCGTGTCGCGCCGCCGGCTGCAGCGCGAGAATGACGAGGCCCAGGAACAGGTCCGGCTCGCCCGCGACCGGGCCGAAGCCATGCTGCGCGAGGTCAATCATCGCGTCGGCAATTCCCTGCAGCTGGTGTCCAGCTTCATGTCGCTGCAGCTGCGCCACCTCGCCGACGAAGGGGCCCGCGCGGCGCTGAAGGAATCCCAGGCGCGGATCGAGGCCGTGGCCCACGTCCATCGCCGCCTCTACACCTCGGGTGACATGTCCTCCGTGGCCATGGACGAATATCTCGAAGGCCTGATCGACGAACTGGGCAAGACGGTCGGACCGGGAGACGCCTCTCCGAACCTCACCCTCAGGGCGGTGCCGATGCGGGTCTCGACGGACCAGGCCGTGTCCCTGGGCGTCATCGTCACCGAACTGGTCACCAACGCCGTCAAATACGCCTACGCCCCCGGCGAGGGGGGCGAGATCCGGATCATCCTGGCCCCCGACGCCGATGGCCGCGCGCTGCTGACGGTCGAGGATGACGGTCCCGGCCTCGGCGACGGCCAGGTCCGTGGCACCGGCCTGGGCGGCAAGATCATTATGGCTATGGCCTCGGGCCTGCGCTCGGCGGTCGAATATGACGGCGAGCATCGTGGTGTCCGCGCCTGTCTCGCCTTCGATCTTTAACGTCGGAAGCGCGTTCGGCACCGATGCTGCAATTTGGTTCGCGCGATCCGCAACTCGACTACACCGGACGTCCAACGGCGTTCGGCCTTGTGTTCCATGAGGCGAAACTGGCCTGCGTGCGCGTCGACCGCGGCGATGGCAGCTATTTCGACCTGCCCGGCGGGGCTGTCGACGGCGAAGAGACCGAGGAACAGGCCCTCATTCGCGAGTTCGTAGAGGAAACCGGCATGTCGGTCCGGCCTTTGGCCCGCATCGCCGAGGCCGCCCAGTATTTCCGCAAGTCGGATGGCGTGCCGCTCAATAACCAGGGCGGCTTCTGGATCGCGGAGCAGCGGTCGCTGGATCCTGCCGCGAGGGTCGAGGCGGACCATGAACTGGTCTGGCTGCCCCCGCATACGGCCCTGGCCCGGCTTCGCCATGACGCCCATGCCTGGGCGGTGACGATCTGGCTGCGCCGTCACGGCTAGCGTGGCCATACGGAACGGCTTGCGGCGTCGACCGCTGATCCTGTCGAAGGCACCGCCGCTCCCGGCGGGGCTCTGTCAGGAGAGATGTCCATGGCCGATCATGACCGTATCGAAGGCGCCGCCAAAAACCTGGGCGGCAACATCAAGGAAGCCGCCGGCAAGCTGACCGGCGACGAGAAGCTGAAAGCCGAAGGCCGCGCCGAGCAGGTCGAGGGCAAGATCCAGAACGCCGTCGGCGGCCTCAAGGACACCCTGCGCGAAGACAAACGCAACTAGCGTTTGCTCGCCGGATCAGACCGAAAACGCCGTCCGCATCGCGGGCGGCGTTTTCATGTGCGTCGTCCTCAGAACCGGGCGCTGAGCGTGACGCGCCCGTTCAGGGGCGCGCCCGTCGAGATGTTGTTGTTGTTGTGCGCGTCCGGGAAATAGCTCCGGTCGAACAGGTTCTCGACATTGACCTGCAGCTGCAGCGTGTCGCTGAGGTCATAGAAGACCGCGGCATCGACCCGGGTGAAGGCCGGAAGCCGGGTGGTCGCCGCCGATGTGCGGATCGCGGCATACTGGCTGGACTGGTGAACCACGCCCAGACCGAAGCCCAGCCGGTCCGTGACGTCGTAGCGGTTCCACAGGCTGAACTGATGTTCCGGGACCTGGGCGAGGCGGACGGTGTCATTCCCTTTCAACGCCGCGTCCTGGTAGGCATAGCCGGCGGCCATCTGCCAGTTCGAACGGATCCGGCCGGTCGCGGCCAGTTCGAGTCCCTGTGTCCGGGTCTCACCGACGTTGATCGTCGCCGTCGGATTGGCCGGGTCGGGCGTCGTGGCATTGGTCCGATCCAGCTGGAACAGGGCGGCGGTGAGGTTCAGGTTCGGACGGACGTCCCATTTCACGCCCACCTCATGGTTGGTGAACCGCTCGGGCTCGAGGTTCTGCTGGGTGGCTGACAGGGTCAGGAACTGGTCGCCCGAACGCGGCAGGAACGACTGGCTGAAGCTGCCATAGAACGACAGGTTTTCCTGCGGCTTGAAGATCAGGCCGATCCGGGGCGAGACCTTTTCATCGACCCGCGCGAACGGCCTGTCGGGATCGGGCTGCAGATCGATGCCCTCGATGTCGAAGCGGTCGAAGCGCAGGCCCGCAACGATATCGAACCGCTCTCCCAGGCTGATCTGGTCCTGCACATAGGCCGACAGGGATTTCACATTCGAGACCGTGTCCCGGTTCAGCGCCGGGAAGCTGACGGTGGGAAACACCGGATTGGCCAGGTTGAAGGTCGCGTTGGACAGCACCCCGTTGCGGCGCTGGTTGGTCGAGTCCTGGTCGCCGTATTCGAGACCGAACAGGATCTTGTGCCCGACGGACCCGGTGATCAGGTCCCAGACCAGACTGCTCTGCAGCAGCAGGTTCTGACGCGTCGTGGGGTCGGTATAGGCCGCCAGCGGAACGGTGCCGGTCTGGGCCGTGGCGGGGCCGTTGGCATAGACGTTGGTATAGACCTTGTCGTAGTCGCCAAACAGGACGGTGGTCGAGAACGCCAGATCGGGGGTCAGGGCACCGTCGATGCGCCCCTTCAGGAGGTGGGCCTCCAGCGTCGTCCGGTTGACGCCCGGGACGCCGAAGAACCGGTCGCGATAGCCCGTGATGGGCACCCCCCCGAGCGACGGGACGCCCCGGTCGGTGACGCGGTCGTCATGGACGTATTCGTAGGACAGCCCGGCCTTCCAGCCCGCCCCGAGGTCGACCGCCACATAGGGGTTCACCGCATATCGCTCGCCCTCGTAAAAGTCGCGATGGTTGGCCAGGTCTTCGTAGACGGCGTTGACGCGCAGCGCCGCGTGGGTGCCGATCGGCGTGTTCACGTCCGCCGACAGATCCCGGGCGCCGAAACTGTTTGTGCTGGCCCGACCGCGGGCGAAGGTGCCGCCCGTGCCGGGCGTCTTCTGCACGCGATTGACGATGCCGCCGCCGCCGCCCCGGCCGAAGATGAGGGCATAGGGCCCCTTCAGGACCTCGACCCGCTCGAGGTTGTAGAGCCCGCGATAGTATTGGGTGTCGTCCCGCACCCCGTCGAGGAAGAAGTCCGCCGAGGTGTTCTGGCCACGCAGGGTGATCTGGTCGCGGTTGCCCTCGCCCTGACCGAGGGTGACGCCGGGAACGTAGCGCAGCACTTCGCCCAGGCTGCGCACGGCCTGGTCATCCAGCTGTTGTCGGGTGATGACGGTAACGCTTTGCGGCACGTCCAGCAGCGGCGTGTCCGTCTTGGTCGCCGTCACGGAATTGACGGCGATGTAGCCCCGGCTCTGGCCGGTGACGAGGATTTCGCTCAGCGTCGTGTGCGCCTCCTGGGCGACGGCGACGCCCGGCAGGGCGAGGATCAGGGCGGAGGACAGCAGGCGGGTACGCATGGCGGAATGATCTCAAAGCGAAGAAGGCTTTTCGCTATATTGAGAATCACTCGCAGTCGCAATCGCAATTCCGTCGGCCCTGCTGATGGCCCTGGCGTGTGGCCTCAGTCGTTGCCGCCCAGCCGGATCTTCAGACCGTCCTGCGTCGGCGCACGGCCATCGGCAGGCCGGCATTCCTCGGTCCAGGCCACGCCGCCACCGGGTCTGGCGTTGGGTCGGGACGAACAGGTCGTCTCCTGCGGCGCGACCACCGGGCGCGCGGGCCGGTCCGGCGCCCCGCATTGCAGGGCGTAACGGTCACCCGCCGCCTCCTGCCGGCAGTCGTCGGGCGCACCCGCAGGGGCCAGTCCGGGCGGCAGGGCGTCGCCCAGGTTGGCGGCCAATGCGATCCGCACCCGCGCCTGACAGGCCTCCATGGTCTCGGTCGACTTGCGGATCAACGGGCTGCATTCGGCCCGTTCATAACCATAGGGGTCTGCCCGGGCGCTGTCGGGGATGGCGGGGATCGCGACCGGCGCGACGGGCGGCGCTGCCGGTGCCTCTTCCCATACGACCTGGCCGGTCGCGGCCTGTTGCAGCATGACGGCGAACACGAGTGCGAGCATGGCGGATCCCTCAGGAGAGCTGCCGCCAGTCTAGCCTATTTGGCCAGGGCCCGCATCGCCTTCTCCAGCCCTTCCAGCGTCAGCGGATACATCCGCTCGTCGACCAGTTCGCGCACCATGCCGACCGAGGCTGAATAGCTCCAGTACCGCTCGGGCGAGGGGTTCAGCCAGGCCACCTTGTCCCACTGCTGGGTGGCCCTTTTCATCCACACCGCCCCGGCTTCCTCGTTCCAGTGCTCGACCGAGCCGCCGGGCATGGTCACCTCATAGGGGCTCATGGTGGCGTCGCCGACGAAGATGGCGCGCCAGTCGGCGGGGTATTTGTTCAGCACCTCCCAGGTGGGGATCTTCTGCTCGTGCCGACGCCGGTTGTCCTTCCACACGCCCTCGTAGAGGCAGTTGTGGAAGTAGAAGAATTCCAGATGTTTGAACTCGGTCCTCGCCGCCGAGAACAGCTCCTCGCACATCTTCACATGGGCATCCATCGAGCCGCCGATGTCGAGGAACAGCAGCACCTTGATCGTGTTGCGTCGCTCGGCCCGCATATGGATGTCCAGCCAGCCCTGACGCGCCGTGCCGTCGATGGTGGCGTCCATGTCCAGCTCGTCCTGGGCCCCCTGGCGCGCGAACCGGCGCAGGCGGCGCAGGGCCACCTTGATGTTGCGGGTGCCCAGTTCCACCTGGTCGTCCAGATTGCGGTATTCCCGCTTCTCCCAGACCTTGACCGCGCGACCCTGTTTGCCTGGCCCGCCGACGCGGACGCCTTCGGGATTGTAGCCGCCGTGCCCGAACGGGCTGGTCCCGCCGGTGCCGATCCATTTGCTGCCGCCCTCGTGCCGGCCCTGCTGTTCCTCGAGCCGCTGTTTCAGCGTCTCCATCAGCTTGTCGAACCCGCCCAGCGCCTCGATCTGGGCCTTCTCCTCATCGGTCAGGTATTTCTCGTTGAGCAGCTTCAGCCAGTCCTCGGGCACGTCGAGCGACGGCTCGTCGCCCGCGCCCACGGTCTCGATCCCCGCGAAGACCTTGCCGAACACCTGATCGAACCGGTCGTAGTGTTTCTCGTCCTTGACCAGCACGGCCCGCGACAGGTGGTAGAAGTCATCGATTTTCCGGCCCGCCACGTCCTTGTCCATGGCCTCCATCAGATGGAGCCATTCCTTCATCGACACCGGAACCTTGGCGTCGCGCAGCGCGGTGAACAGGGGGAGGAGCATGGATTCAACCTGAGCCCGGCTCAGCCGCGCCGCAAGATGAACTCGTCATCCAGCCAGCTGCCCACCGGATACTGATACTCGCCCGCCTTCGCGAACCCGTAGGCCGCATACAGCTTCTGTGCCTTCAGGTTCCCGCTCCAGACGCCGATCCACAGCGGCCCGTCGGTGTTGGCCTCCATCCACTCCAGGGCGACCGTCAGCAGTTTCGTGCCCAGCCCCAGCCCCTGCGCTGCCTTCGACACATAAAGCCTGCGCAATTCGGCATGGCCGGGTCGGGCGTCGGGGTGGGGCAGGGTGTTCGGCCCGGTGTTGGCGAAGGCCAGCAAGGCGCCGTCCCGCTCGGCCACCCACCAGGCCGCGCCCGGCTCGTTCAGCTTGGCCCGGATCGTGGCGGCACTGAAACTGGCGTCCAGAAAGGCGCTCAGGTCATCGGCTGGATAGGGGATGGCGAACCCGTCAACGAAGGTGTCGATGAAGGTCTGACGGCCCAGCGGGCCCAGGGCCTCGGCGTCTGCGTCAACAGCGGGGCGGATCACGGCATTGGTCATGGCCCCGCTTTCGCTCCGTAGACCTCCAGACTCAACCCCCATTCCGTGCATCCCGGCGAATGCCGGGATCCAGATACGATATCCCGGTGGTCAGTCTGTTGGGCCCGTTGATCGCTATCGGTCCGCGTTTGTGATCCGGATCCCGGCATTCGCCGGGATGCGCGGGGTTGGGGTTGAGGCGGGAGGTCTCTATCCTCCCCATCATGAGCGTCGCCCTCTTCACCCATCCCGACATGATCGAACACCGCCCCGGCGTGGGTCACCCCGAGCGGCCCGAGCGGCTGAGGGCCGTGCTGGATGCGCTGGACGATTCGGGCCTGTCGCTCGACCGCCACGCCGCGACAGAGGCCTCCGTCGCCGACCTGGAGCGCCTGCATCCGTCCGCCTATGTCGCCCGTCTGCTGAACGCCTCGCCGGCCACAGGCCTGAACCAGCTCGACGCCGACACCGTCCTGTCGCCCGGCAGTATCCGCGCCGCCCGGCTCGCCGCCGGCGCGATCGTCGACGCCGTCCGGGCCATCGCGCGGGGCGAGACCGCCCGCGCCTTCGCCGCCGTCCGCCCGCCCGGCCACCATGCCGAACCGGATCAGGCCATGGGCTTCTGCCTGTTCTCCAATGTCGCCGTCGCTACCCGCGTCGCCCAGGCCGAAGGGCTGGCGCGCGTCGCCGTTATCGATTTCGACGTCCATCATGGCAACGGCACCCAGGCCGCGTTCGAAAACGACGCCAGCGTGTTTCTCGGCTCGATCCACCAGATGCCCCTCTATCCGGGCACGGGCGCGGCGTCCGAGACCGGGGTCGGCAATATCGTCAACGCCGCCGTTCCGCCCCATGCGGCGCGTGAGGCCTGGCGAGCGACCTTCTCGGGCGGCCTGATGCCCGCCCTGGAGGCCTTCAACCCCGACCTGATCCTGGTCTCCGCAGGCTTCGACGCCCATCGCCGCGATCCGCTGGCGCATCAAAGTCTGGAGGCGGACGATTTCGCCTGGGCCACCCGGGCCATTCTCGAGGTCGCGCGTTCATGTTGCGGCGGCAAGGTTGCAGCCTCGCTCGAGGGGGGTTACGACCTAGAGGGGCTGGGCCGTTCTGCGGTCGCCCACGTTCGGGCCTTGGGGGAGGAATAAGGACGTTTCGCCAAAGGCTTACTTGTCCGCAAATCATGCCCGCCCCCGCCCGAGACTCATTGATGGCAGACCCGCCGCTTCCCGTGACCCGACAGCCGCCCCGCGCGGCCCTGGTCTCGGTGCGGCCCGGCGCGATCATCCTGGCCCGCCACGGCGAGCCGGCCCTGTCGCGCAAATGTCTGCTGACATCCGACCAGTACCGCGACTGGTGGGCGAAATATGAGATCGGCGGCCTGCGCGCCGGCCAGACGCCCCCGCCCGAACTGCTCGCCACGGCCGAAGGGGCCGGGGCCATCTATGCCTCGACCCGTCCTCGGGCCCAGGAAACCGCCGCGGCGATCTCGGCCGGCCGCGAGGTCATGTCGGACGCCCTGTTCATCGAGGCACCCCTGCCGCCGCCGCATTTTCCGGCCTGGTTCAAGCTGCCGCCCAAATACTGGGGGGCCGTGGCGCGCTTCTGGTGGCACGCCTTCAACCATCATGACGGCCAGGAGACCCGCCGCCAGGCCGAGAGCCGCGCCGAAAAGGCCGCCCAGGCCCTGATCGCCCGGGCCGAAAGCGGCCAGGACGTGCTGGTCCTCGCCCACGGCTATTTCAACCATATGGTCGGTCGCCGCCTGCGCGCCGACGGCTGGGCCCTGGTCCACAACCAGGGCTTCAAATACTGGTCCCAGCGCCGGTACCAGAAGCCCTGACACCGCCCCGGAGGACGTTGTGAACCGCCGCCTCTTGCTCGCCGCCTTCTGGTCCGCCGCCCAGTTTCTGGCCGTTCCGGCCCTGGCCCAGAACGCCGCCCCGGCGGCACCCGCGCAGCAGGTGGTGCTCCAGACCGCCGCCGGCTCAATCGTCATCGAACTGGACCCGCGGGCGCCGATCACCTCGGCCAACTTCAAGCGTTATGTCGACGAGGGACGCTTCGACGGCGCCGTCTTCTATCGCTCCATGGCGCTGGCGGGCGGCAACGGACTGATCCAGGGCGGCGTCATGAACGATCCCACCCGCGAGCTTCCACCCATTGCCCACGAGCCAACCAGCCAGACTGGCCTTCGCCACACCGACGGCGTCGTCTCCATGGCGCGCTACGATCCCGGCACGGCGACCGGCGAATTCTTCATCATCGTCGGCGATGGCATCGGTTCGCTGGACGCCAGCGCGACCGATTCCGGCTTCGCGGCCTTTGGCCGGGTCGTTCAGGGCATGGACGTCGTCCGGGCCATTCTGGCGGCGCCGAAATCGCCGACGGCAGGCGAGGGCGTCATGCGCGGCCAGATGCTGGAGCCGACCATTCCCATCACCGACGCCTACAGCCCGGCACCCTGATCCGCGCCCGTCAAACAGGAATCCTGACCCGGAGTGCTTGAGACCGGGCGCTGCCGCCTCTAGGGTCTCCGGCGATGACTGACGCCGCCCCAATTCCCGCCGATCTCAGCTTCGAGGACGCCCTGCAGCGCCTCGAGGCCATCGTGTCCAAACTCGAGTCGGGCCAGGCCCCGCTCGAGGAGTCGATCGCCCTGTATGAAGAGGGTGCGCGGCTGAAGGCCCATTGCGAAAACCGGCTGAAGGCGGCCCAGTTGCGCGTGGAGAAAATCGTCGTCGGCCCGGATGGCCAGGCGAAAGGCGTCGAACCCGCCGAGTTCAACTGATGCCGGCTCCGGGCACCCCGATCACCTTCGACGACTTCATGAAGGTCGATGTGCGCATCGGCCAGGTCCTGGCCGCCGATCCCTTCCCCGAGGCGCGCAAGCCGGCCTACAGATTGACCATCGATTTCGGCCCCGACGTCGGCGTGAAGAAATCGTCCGCCCAGATCACGCGCCACTACACCTGCGACGCGCTGGTCGGCCGCAAGGTCGCCGCCGTCGTCAACTTCCCGCCGCGCCAGATCGGGCCCTTCATGTCCGAGGTGCTGACGCTGGGCTTCCCTGACGCGGATGGAGAGGTCGTTCTGGTCGGCGTCGACCGCGAGGTCGAGATCGGCGGGAGGCTGTTTTGACCATGCTCGCCGCCAACTCTCCCGAACAGGGCGTGATCGACCGCGTCGCCGAGATCGCCGACCTGGTCACGGTCGCCCTCGACGAACTGCTGCCCCGCGCCAGCGGCCCGGAATCGCGTCTGACCGAGGCCATGCGCTATGCGGCTCTCGGCCCCGGCAAACGGTTGCGCCCCTTCTTCGCCCTTGAAGCCGCCAATCTGTTTGACATCGAGGAGCGGCCGGTGCTGCGCGCGGCCTGCGCCCTCGAATGCGTTCATGCCTACAGCCTGATTCACGACGACCTGCCCTGTATGGACGACGACGACGTGCGCCGGGGTCGCCCGACCGTGCACAAGGCCTATGATGAGGCGACCGCCGTCCTCGCGGGCGATGCCCTGCAGACCGCGGCCTTCGACATCATCCTGCACCCTGACACCCACGACGACGCCGAGATCCGCTGCGAGCTGGCGGCGCGCCTGTCGCTGGCCTCCGGCGCGCGCGGCATGGCCGGCGGCCAGATGATCGATCTGCTGGGGGTGCGCGACGACCTGGGCGGCGTCGCCCGCATGCAGCGGCTCAAGACCGGGGCCCTGTTCACCTACGCCTTCGAGATCCCGCTGATCATCGCCCGCGCCCGCGAGTTGCATCGTCAGGCCCTGACCAGTTTCGCCCACGACATCGGTCTGGCCTACCAGATCGTCGACGACCTGCTGGACGTCGAGGGCGACGAGGACATTCTCGGCAAGGCGGCCAACAAGGACGCGGCCCAGGGCAAGACCAATTTCGTCACCCTGCTGGGCGTCGAAGCCGCGAGACACCGCGTCGCACACCTCGCCGATCAGGCCCGCGCCCACCTCGATGTGTTCGGCCCCGACGCAGAAATCCTGAAGGCCAGTGTGGACTTCGTGCTGAAACGCAAGTCTTGATAAGAGGAACGTCCGGCCCGCCGGGCTTGCACAGACCGTCCACGTCAGAGTCCTTGATGTCCGATACGCCGCTGCTCGACCAGGTTCACCTTCCCGCCGACATGCGGGCCTTTGATCTGCCTCGCCTGAAACAACTGGCCGATGAACTGCGAACCGAGACGATCGACGCGGTCTCGGTGACCGGCGGTCACCTGGGCGCGGGTCTCGGCGTGGTCGAACTGACTGTGGCGCTGCACCATGTGTTCGAGACGCCCAGGGACATCCTGATCTGGGACGTCGGCCACCAGTGCTATCCGCACAAGATCCTGACCGGCCGCCGCGACCGCATCCGCACCCTGCGCATGCCCGGGGGGCTTTCGGGGTTCACCAAGCGCAGCGAGAGCGAATACGACCCCTTCGGTGCGGCCCACGCCTCGACCTCGATCAGCGCCGCCCTCGGCTTCTGCGCCGCCCGCGACCAGAAGGGCGAGACCAACAAGGTCGTGGCCGTCATCGGTGACGGCTCCATGTCCGCCGGCATGGCCTATGAGGCCATGAACAACGCCGCCGAGACCACCAAACAGCTGGTCGTCATCCTGAACGACAACGATATGTCGATCGCCCCCCCGGTCGGCGGCATGAGCGCCTATCTGGCCAAACAGGTCTCGGGCGGCGCCTACCAGAATTTCCGCCGCTTCGGAAAGTCGGTCGCCGAACACCTGCCGCGTCCGTTCCGCAATGCCGCCCGCAAGGCCGAGGAATACGCCCGCGGCATGATCGTCGGCGGGACCTTCTTCGAGGAACTGGGCTTCTACTACATCGGCCCGGTCGACGGCCACGACATGGACAATCTGGTCCCCATCCTGCGCAACGCCGCCGCCATCACCGACCGGCCGGTGGTGGTCCACGTCGTGACCCAGAAGGGCAAGGGCTATGCGCCGGCCGAGTCCAGCGCCGACAAGCTGCACGCGGTGGTCAAGTTCGACGTCGTCTCGGGCCAGCAGTCCAAGTCGGTGTCCAACGCCCCCAGCTACACCAAGGTGTTCGGCACCGAACTGATCAAGCGCGCGGCGCTGGATTCCTCCATCGTCGCCATCACCGCCGCCATGCCGTCTGGCACCGGTCTGGACCTGTTCGGCCAGGCCTTCCCCGAGCGCACCTATGACGTCGGCATCGCCGAACAACACGCCGTCACCTTCGCCGCCGGCCTCGCCGCCGACGGCATGAAGCCGGTCTGCGCCATCTATTCGACCTTCCTCCAGCGCGGCTATGACCAGGTCGTCCACGATGTGGCGATCCAGAAACTGCCGGTCCGTTTCGCCATGGACCGCGCCGGTCTGGTCGGTGCCGACGGCTGCACCCACGCGGGTAGTTTCGACATCGGTTACATGGGCGCGCTGCCGGGCATGGTGCTGATGGCCGCCGCCGACGAGGCCGATCTGGCCGCCATGATCGCCACCAGCCTCGAGATCGACGACCGCCCTTCGGCCTTCCGCTATCCGCGCGGCGACGGCATCGGTGTCGAGATCCCGGAACTGGCCGCCCCGCTCGAGATCGGCAAGGGCCGGATCGTGCGCGAGGGCACGACCGTCGCCATCCTGTCGCTGGGCACCCGCCTGCAGGAGTCTCTCAAGGCCGCCGACGCCCTGGCCGCGCGCGGCGTCTCGACCACGGTCGCCGACGCCCGCTTCGCCAAGCCGCTGGATGCCGACATGATCCTGCGCCTCGCCCGCGAGCATGAGTGCCTGATCACGGTCGAGGAGGGGGCCATGGGCGGCTTCGGGGCCTTCGTGCTCCAGCTCCTCGCTGAAAAGGGCGCGCTCGATGCGGGCCTGAAGATCCGCACCCTGTGCCTGCCCGACGTCTTCCAGGACCAGGACAACCCGATAGCCATGTACGCCACCGCCGGGCTGAACGCGGAACACATCGCCGCCGCCGCGCTCCAGGCTTTGGGCGTCGAGGCCACGCGCGCGGTCCGGGCCTGATCGCTCTTCTCCTTCCCCATGAAGGGGAGGGAGAACGCAACCCCAACCCGCCGCACCCGTTCTGACCCGGGGCTTTGAGGGTTGAGTCAAATGTACACGCGTATCCTTTCCGCCGTCGCCGCCCTGACCCTGGGCGTCGTCCAGCCCGCCGCTGCCCGGCAGGCCGAGGCACCGTCCGACGGACCCGTCGCGGTCATGCGGGCCAACGACACCACCATGACCTGCCCGCAGATTTCCGAAGAGGCCGCCGGGCTGAGTGAACAGATGGGCGGCGCGCCCGGCGGCGGGTTGTTCCGCGCCGTGGGCGGCGTGGCGCAGGCAGGCGCGGCCCTCGTCATCCCCGGCGCGGGCCTCGTCATGGCCGGGGCCGACGCCCTGACCCGCCCCGACCGCGAGCGCAAGGAAGCCCTGGCCGCCGCCGTGCGCCACCGCTGGTACTATCTGAACGGCCTCTATGCCGGTCAGGACTGCCAGGCCGCGATCGACGCGGCGGGCCCGACCCCGGCCAGCCCCGCAGATGCGGCACCGGCGCCGCGTCCGGGGAACTGACGGCTGACGTCCGTCTGGCCCGGGCGCGGGCTTGAGCCCACCCCCATCCGTGCATCCCCGCGAAGGCGGGGACCCAGGCTTTGGCCTCGCCGCCTGTGTCGGGTTTAGCCGGGGTTCGTTCAGCCCGTCTCGTGGCCGCTCAAACCTGGGGCCCCGCCTTCGCGGGGATGCACGGTGTTTTGAGTGCGAGCAATAAACGCTCAGCCAGACAGTCTCGTTCGGCTAACCGATTGATTTACGGTGATACAAAGTCCGAACCAACGTCATCTCCCCGCCACAGGAAAGACCACCCCCATACTACGCGGGTCCCGTCGCAGGGAGGCTCGCTCGGCCGGCGAACCGAAGCGGCGGCGGGAGCGGATGGAGCGGGGTCCGTCGGTGCGAGCCGACGGAGCCGGACCGGCGCAGGGACCTCCTGAGGGTCGCCTGCCCGGGGTGGAGGGCCGGGGGGATACCCAGGTCGTTCCAGGGATCGGGATCGTCGCCCGACCTGCCCGCCGGAGGCGCTGCGGTAAGGCCCGAACACGGCCACCCGACGCAAGCTTCCGGAAAACCGTCCGCGCGGAGCGCTCTGTCTTCGTCGAAACGGTATTTCTCTACGCTTTTCCGGGCGAAGGCCCGGGCGCTTCGCCAAGCCTCCCGCTCGACCTGCCGCGCCTGCGCGGCGGGGCGAAGATGGCTGCCCACGCCTCGAACCCTTCAGGAGCCCCCATGCCCAAACCTCGCACGCCCCGTCCCGACCCCGGCCCGGAGATGCCGCCCGCGCAACGCGCCGCCATGATCGCAGACCTCGACCGGCGGCTTCGCGACCTGCGCCGGGTCCTCATGCAGAATAAGTGGCGAATCCGGCAGCAAGAGCGGGCCTGCGGCCGCCCCTCGATCGGCCTGCCCCTTGTCTGGTCGAGCGAACCGAGGGTCAGACCCCGGTACGGACGCAACAATCCCTTGAGATATCAAAAGACTAATGAGACAGAAGACCGCCTTGACCAAAGCGGGTCGCGCCTATAGGTTCCGCGCCGAATTCAGACCCCCTTCGAGGCCCGCCTTCCGGCGTCAGCATCGAGGCGCTGAGGCCATCATGTCCCTGCCAACGGAATCGCGCGAAGAGGCGATCAAACGCCTTAACACCAGCGCATCCGACCTGGAGGCGCGCACCGCCCGGCAGATCTCTCACGAGGCGGCTGGTCAGGCGGCGGCGGGACAGGCCTGGAAGATTCTCGCTGACCTGTTCGGCGGCGTCTTCGTGGGTCTGGCGATCGGCTTCGGGATCGACCGGTTCGCCGGGACGACGCCCTGGGGAATCATCGGCGGTGTCCTGCTGGGCTTCGCCGTCTCGGTGTGGATGGCGTGGCGCACGGCGCAACGTCTGATGGCCGAGGCAAAACAATATGGGGAACCACAGTCGGTTCCCTTCGACGACGAAGACCAGGGAGTCTGATCGCCCGATGGCCGATCCGCTACACCAGTTCCAGGTTACCCCCCTGCCGGGTCTCGACTTCGGCGAAGTGACTCTGCCCGTCGTCGGTACGGTGCACCTGGCCTTCACCAATTCGCACCTGGCGATGACGATCGCCTTCCTGCTGGTCGTCGGCTTCCTGCAGCTGGTCACCTCGGGGGCCAAGGTCGTTCCGGGCCGCGGTCAGGCCGCGGGCGAGACCCTGTTCGGCATGATCGACGGCATCGCCGACTCGATCATCGGCCACGAGGGTCGCAAATATTTCCCGTTCGTCTTCACCGTCTTCACCTTCATTCTGGCGATGAACCTGCTGGGCCTGTTCCTCAGCTTCACGGCGACCTCGCAACTGGCCGTCACCGCCACCTTCGGCGTGATCACCTTCGCCCTGGTCGTGGTGATCGGCATCATGAAGCACGGCTTCAAATTCCTCGGCCTGTTCTGGCCCATGGGGGCACCGCTGGTCATGCGCCCGGTGGTCGGCCTGATCGAGTTCTTCTCCTTCCTGCTGCGCCCCCTGACCCTCACCCTTCGTCTGTTCGGAAACATGATGGGCGGCCACGTCGCCCTGAAGGTGTTCGCCGGCTTCGTCGTCAGCCTCGGCGGCATGGCCGCCGCCGGCGGCCTGGGTCTGCTGGGCCTGCCCGGCGCCGCCCTCTCGCTCAGCCTGGTCACCGCCCTGACCGCGCTGGAGTTCCTGGTCGCCTTCCTCCAGGCCTTCGTCTTCGCCGTGCTGACCTGCGTCTACCTGAATGACGTGGTCAACCTGGGCGACCATCACTAACCACCCCCTTCTTCTCCAACCAACCAACTCTCACAGGACTGAACACCATGGTTGATCCGCAAATCGCCGCCGCCAACGCCGCCGCCATCGTCTCGGCCGGCAACGCCATCGGCGCCGGCCTGGCCATGACCGGCATGATCGGTGCCGGCATCGGCGTCGGCAACATCTTCGGCAACTTCCTGTCGGGTGCCCTGCGCAACCCGTCGGCCGCCGGCTCGCAAATCGGCAACCTGTTCGTCGGCGCCGCCCTGGCCGAAGCCCTGGGCATCCTGTCGTTCGTCATCGGCATCCTGCTCTGGACGTCGGCGAGCTGATTTCGTCGAAACGGCGCTGACGCGGTCCGGGTGATCCCGGGCCGCGCCGGCTCCCACAGACGTTCTCGATCGCGCGAAAGACCAGGCGACAGATGACCATGACCCCCCAAGCCGTTCTGCCCTCAGACGCGACCGCCCCGGTTGCGATCGAGGACACGCACGCCTCGACCGAAGCCGCCCACGGCGAAGGCGGAGGCGGCCTGCCGCAGTTCGAGTTCCAGCACTGGTTCGGTCAGATCGTCTATCTGATCTTCCTGTTCGCCATCCTCTACTGGCTGATGGCCAAGGTCTTCGTGCCGCGTCTGCGCGGTGTGATCGACCAGCGCGCCGCCACCATCTCCGACGCCGTCTCGGCCGCCCGTCAGGTCCAGGCCGAGGCCGCCGGCCAGGCCGAAGCCGCCAAGGCCGAGGTCGAGGCCGCCCGCGCCTCGTCCCGCTCGATGGCCGCCGCCGCCAAGGCGCGCGTCATCGAACAGGCCAACACCCGCGCCGCCGAGGAAGAAGCGGTCGTCAATGCCCGCATCGCCGAGGCCGAGACTGCCATCGGCAAGACCCGCGACGCCGCCATGAGCAATGTCGCCTCGATCGCCTCGGATACGGCCGCCGCCATCGTCGAACGCCTGACCGGCAAGGCCCCGACGGGTGCTGAAGCCGCTGCCGCTGTGAAGGGCGCCGCCTGATGGAATTCTTCAACCCGCATCTCTACGACCTGGCCAACCCGGAACTCTGGGTCGCCGCCGGCCTGTTCCTGTTCATCGGCCTGTGCATCTTCGTCGGCGTGCCGAAACTGGTCGCCGGCCAGCTCGACGCCAAGGCTGCCAGGATCCAGGCGGAACTCGACGAGGCGGCCCGTCTGCGCGCCGAGGCCGAAGCCCTGCTGGCCCAGATCCGCGTCGAAAAGGCCGAGGCCGAGGCCCAGGCCGCTGACATGCTCGCCGCCGCCGAGGCAGACGCCCGTCTGATGGAGGTCGAGGCCAAGGCCAAGCTCGAGGAAACCCTGGCCCGCCGTCAGGCTCTCGCCGAGCGCCGCATCGCCCAGGCCGAGGTGCAGGCCACGGCCGAGGTCAAGGCCGCCGCCGCCGACCTGGCCGCCCGCGCCGCCGAACAGATCCTGGCCGCTCGCCTGGCCGACCAGAAGAGCGACCCGCTGCTCGACGCCGCCATCGCCCAGATCGGCGCGCGCCTCAACTAGGCACGACCGCGCCGGGGACGCCGTCCCCTCGATGCGATCCGGACGAAACACGCCCCGCCGGTCCCCGGCGGGGCGTTCGTCCTTTCAGTGCGCCGCCGCCGCGCCCGGCATCGTCCGGACCCGTTTGTCGCGCTGGACCAGCCGTCCGTAGACGTTGCCCAGAACGATGCCGTAGATCGCATGGGTCGCGATCATCCAGGCCAACGTCCCGAACCCGGCCTGCATGAAGAACAGCCCGACAGGCCGCCCGCCCAGCGCACCGACTGCGGGGGCCACGGTCAGACCCATCAGGATGTAGGCCCCGATGGCGAAGACGATGCCCTTGGATTCCGGCGTGTCCGTCGGCAACCTCGGACACAGCACGCCGAAGGCCGGGCCGAGCACCAGGGTCCCGACGAACAGATGAGCCGCCCAGCCGACAGCGATAGTGTCTGGCATCTGCAACATGACGGAAAGCAGTCGCGGGAAACTGGCGGCCCACGGCCCCAGCATCATGTTCGCAACCTCAAGCAAAGAGACCACGATCGTGGCCGCGAGACCGGCGACCACACCCTTTTGTACGCGTGACATCATGACCGTTAGCGCCTCCCAACGCCTTGTGTGGTTCAGATTACGCGAGGGAGAGCATACGCCTGTCTGAAGGAACGACGTTCACATTGCCGTGCGCGGAATCAGGCGGTGAATGTGACCCCGGTCAGGGCCTCCGACGCCACCCACAGCCCGACCGCGACCACCGGGTCCAGCGCCTGGGCCTCGATCTTGCCGGGTCCGGGCGGGCCCTTCATTTCGCGCAGGTCGCGGGGCCCGTAATAGGTCCCGCCCGTCACCTCCGCTGCCGTCGCCGCCATCAGGATCGGCAAGGCACCGTCGGCGGCGGAGTGGCTGAAGAACGGCTCGACAAAGGGCCGGTACAGGGACTTCAGAACCGTCCTTGCGATGACGGACCGGCTCATCGGGCCACTGGCGATCAGGCCGGTTCGGGCATAGCCGGGGTGGGCCGCCACGCTGGTCAGGCCCCAGCCGTTCGCGCGGCTCCGGCGGTCCAGCTCCAGCGCGAACATCAGCATCGCCAGCTTGGACTGCGCATAGGCGGGCCAGGGCCTGTAGGCCGTCTCGAACTGCAGGTCATCGAGCTGGATCCGGCCCTGCCGGTGCACGATGCTGGACAACTGGACCACCCGGGCCCGCCCGCTCCGCAACAGCGGCAGCAATCGCGCCGTCAGGGCGAAATGGCCGAGATAGTTGGTCGCCAGCTGGGTCTCGAACCCGTCAATGGTGACTGTCCGCTGCGGCAGGGCCATCACGCCGGCGTTGTTGACCAGAATGTCGATGGGCCGGCCCTCGGCCAGCAGGCGATCGGCGAAGGCGGCGACCGACGCCTGGGAGGCCAGGTCGAGGGGCTCGAAGCGCAGCCGGGCCTGCGGCTGGTCGCGCCGGATCGCGGCGATGGCCGCCTCGGCACGGCCGGGGCTGCGGGTGGCGAGGATGACCTCGGCCCCCCGGGCGGCCAGCGCCCTGGCGGTCTCGACGCCCGTGCCGCTGTTGGCGCCGGTGACGATGGCCAGCCTGCCGGTCTGGTCGGGGATGTCGCGTATCTTGAAAGCAGTCATGCCGGACAGGTCGGCGTCCGACCCGTCCGGCGCAAGGTGCCCCGTCTATTCCGCCGCGATGTTCGAGCCTTCGGGAGCCGTCCAGCGCAGCACCGGCGTGCGGGCGGCGCGGGTCTCGTCCAGACGCTTCATCGGCGCATGGAAGGGCGCGCCCTTGAAGCGGTCGACGTCGCCGGCCTTCGCCGCGCCGGCCAGGGCCCGCATGGCGTGGATGAACCGGTCCAGCTCCTGCTTCGACTCCGTCTCGGTCGGCTCGATCAGCATGGCCCCGTGGACGACCAGCGGGAAATACATGGTCATCGGGTGGAAGCCCTCGTCGATCATCGCCTTGGCGAAGTCGAGCGTGGTGATGTCCGTGCCCTTCAGCCATTCGTCGTCGAACAGGGCCTCGTGCATGCACGGACCCTCGGGGAAGGCGGCGCTCATCACGTCCGACAGCCGGGCCTTGATGTAGTTGGCGTTCAGCACCGCATCCTCGGCGACCTGGCGCAGGCCGTCCGAGCCGTGGCTCATCATGTAGCTGAGGGCCCGGGTGTACATGCCCATCTGGCCCTGGAAGGCGCACATCCGGCCGAAGGCCTGGGCGGCCTCGTCTTCCTCGCGCTCGATCAGGCGATAGCCGTCCGCGTCATGCACGACCCAGGGGGCCGGGGCGAACGGGGCCAGGGCCGCCGACAGCACGACCGGACCCGAGCCGGGACCGCCGCCGCCGTGGGGCGTCGAGAAGGTCTTGTGCAGGTTGATGTGCATGGCATCGACGCCCAGATCGCCCGGGCGGACCCGGCCGACGATGGCGTTGAAATTGGCCCCGTCGCAGTAGAAATAGGCACCCGCCTCGTGCGTCAGCCGGCTGATCTCGAGGATGTCGCGCTCGAACAGGCCGCAGGTGTTCGGATTGGTCACCATGATGGCGGCGACGTCGTCGCCCAGCTTGGACGCCAGATCGGCCACATCGACGCGGCCGTCGTCGGTCTGGGCCACTTCCACGACGGTGTAGCCGACGAAGGCGGCGGTCGCCGGATTGGTGCCGTGGGCCGAGGTCGGCACCAGCACCTTGCGGCGCTGCTCATGCTGGCCCGAGGCCTCATGCGCGGCGCGGATGGCCATCAGGCCGCACAGTTCGCCATGAGCGCCGGCCTTGGGCGACAGGGCCACCGCCGGCATGCCGGTCAGGGTCTTCAGCCAGTGCGCCAGGGTGTCCATCAGCTCCAGCGCGCCCTGGACGGTCGACTGGGGCTGCAGCGGGTGGATGTCCGAGAAGCCCGGCAGGCGCGCCATCTTCTCGTTGAGGCGCGGATTGTGCTTCATCGTGCACGAGCCCAGCGGATAGATGGCCAGGTCGATGGCGTGGTTCTTCTGCGACAGGCGCACATAGTGACGCATGGTCTCGGGCTCGCTCAGACCCGGCAGGCCGATCGGATCGCGGCGGACCAGATCGCCGAGGTCGGAACCGTCCGACTGAGGGTCCGGCAGATCGACGCCGGTCTTGCCCCAGCCGTCACTCTCGAAGATCAGGTGCTCGGCCTGCAACAGGCCGCGGCCGCCGGTCAGGGTGGCGGGCTTGCTTTCGACGCGGTGCGGCGTGGTCGGGCGGCCGACGGTGTTCATGGTGCTCATCGTTCGGCTCCTCAGTTCGCCAGGACTTTGGCGAGCGAACCCGCCAGAATCCTGATGTCGGCATCCAGCGTCGTCTCGGTCGCGGCGACCAGCAGGACATCGTCCATGCCGGCTGCGGGGGCGAGGCGGCTGTAGGGCACGCCGGCCAGAATGCGGTGCTGGGCCAGGGCCTCGACCACCTCGGCGGCGGGTCTGGGCAGGCGCACCGCGAACTCGTTGAAGAACCGCGGGGTCAGGACCTCGACGCCCGGAATGGCGGCCAGCGCATCACGTGCGGCCAGCGCCTTCTCGTGGTTCAGCAGGGCCAGTTTGCGCAGGCCGGTCTCGCCCAGCAGGCTCATGTGGATGGTGAAGGCCAGGGTGCACAGGCCCGAGTTGGTGCAGATGTTCGACGTCGCCTTGTCGCGGCGGATGTGCTGCTCGCGCGTCGACAGGGTCAGGACGAAGCCGCGCGTGCCGTCTGCGTCCACGGTCTCGCCGCACAGGCGGCCGGGCATCTGGCGCACCAGTTTTTCGCGGCAGGCGAACAGGCCGACATAGGGCCCGCCATAGTTCAGGGCGTTGCCGATCGACTGGCCTTCGGCAGCGACGATGTCGGCCCCCATCTCGCCCGGCGACCTCAGCAGGCCCATCGACACGGCCTCGGTCACCACGACGATCAGCAGGGCCCCGGCGGCGTGGGCGGCCTCGGCGATCTTCGTCACATCGGTGGCGGTTCCGAAGACGTTGGGGGTCTGGACCACAACGCAGGCGGTGTCCGGGCCGATCGCGTCGATAACGGCCGCTTCGGCGTCGATGGCGGCGGGCAGGGCTTCGGTCTCGACGCCGACGGCGTGGACCACGGTCTCGGTCGCCCGGACATAGTGCGGATGCACCCCGCCCGAGATGACCGCCTTGTTGCGGCGGGTCACGCGGGTGGCCATCAGCACGCCCTCGGCCATGGCGGTCGAGCCGTCATAAAGGCTGGCGTTGGCCACCGGCATGCCGGTCAGGTTCGCGACCTGGGTCTGGAACTCGTACAGGTACTGCAGGGTCCCTTGCGCGATCTCGGGCTGGTAGGGCGTGTAGCTGGTCAGGAATTCCGACCGCTGGATCACGTGGTCCACCGTCGCCGGGACGTGGTGCTTGTAGGCCCCCGCGCCGCAGAAGAAGGGCACCGTGCCCGCCGAGGTGTTCCTGGCCGCCATGGCCCCGAGCGCCCGCTCGACCTCCAGCTCGCCCGCGACCCGGGGCAGGTCGACGAAGCCGTCGCGGTGCGCCGCCTTGGGCACGTCCACGAACAGGTCGTCGATGGATTTGGCCCCGATGGCCGCCAGCATGGCGGAGCGGTCGTCGGGCGTCAGCGGGAGGTAGCGCATGGCGGGGGAGATCCGTGCGTGAAAGGGGTCAGAGGGTAGCGAGGAAGGCGTCGTAGGCGGCGCGGTCCATCAGGGCGTCGAGCTGCGAGGCGTCGGACACCTTGATCTTCGCGAACCAGCCTTCGCCCTCGGGGTCGGCGTTGACGGTTTCGGGCGCCGAGGCCAGCGCGGCATTGCCCTCGACGACGTCGCCCGTCACCGGGGCATAGACGTCAGAGGCCGCCTTGACGCTCTCGACGACGGCGAAGCTGTCGCCCTTCGCTACGGCCTTGCCCGCGTCCGGGGTCTCGACGAACACGACGTCGCCCAGCTGGTCGGCGGCGTGTTTGGTGATGCCGACGGTGGCGACGTCGCCGTCGAGGCGAACCCACTCGTGATCCTTGGTGAAATGCATCGGTCTGTCTCCGAAAGGCTCAGACGGCCTTGGGTTTGCGGTAATAGCGTTGGGCGACGAAGGGCGTGGCGACGACCTCGGCGGCGGCGGGCTTGCCGCGCACCAGAACCTTCAGGTCCGTGCCGAGCGCGGCGAAGGCGGGCGGCACATAGCCCATGGCGATGTTGCGGCCCAGCGTGGGGGAGGGGCCGCCCGAGGTGATCGTGCCGATGATGTTGCCGTCCAGGTCGGCGATCTCTGCGCCTTCGCGGGCCGGGGCCCCTTCCTTGACGCTCAAGCCGATGCGGACCCGCGTCGGGCCGTCGGTCAGTTCCTTCAGGATGCGGTCGGCACCGTTGAAATCGCCGCGCTCCTTGCGCGACTTCGACAGGGCAAAGGTCAGCGCCCCCTCGACCGGGCTGGTGGTGGCGTCGATGTCGTGGCCATGCAGCGGCAGACCGGCCTCGAGGCGCAGGCTGTCGCGGGCCCCCAGACCGATCGGCTTGACGCGGGCGTCGTGCAGGATCGTGTTCCAGATGCGCTCGGCTTGATCGGCCGGGACCGAAATCTCGTATCCGTCCTCACCGGTGTAGCCCGAGCGGGAGATGTAGCAGTCGGCACCGAACAGCATCAGCCGGGCGCAATCCATGAAGCCCATCTCGGTCAGCAGCGGTTCGTGCGCGGCCATGACCTCTGCGGCTTCCGGCCCCTGGATCGCCAGCAGGGCGCGGTCGAGAATCTTCAGCGTCGCGTCGCCTTGGAGGTTGGCTTGCAGATAGGCGAAGTCGGCGTCCTTGTTGCCGGCGTTGACCACGACATAGAGGCCGTCATGGTCTGGCTTGCCGGCCATCAGGTCATCCATGATGCCGCCCTCGGCATTCAGCAGCAGGCTGTATTTCTGCTTGCCCGCCTTCAGGATCGCATAGTCACCGGGCACGAAACGCTCGAACTGGGCGATGGCGTCCTCGCCCGTGATCTTGCACTGGCCCATGT
Source organism: Caulobacteraceae bacterium (assembly GCA_965284375.1). Taxonomy (GTDB): domain Bacteria; phylum Pseudomonadota; class Alphaproteobacteria; order Caulobacterales; family Caulobacteraceae; genus Brevundimonas. Next base: position 2,001,669 of record OZ260074.1, on the reverse strand, counting down.
GCGACACGTCGAACAGGCCGGCGTGTTCGCGGGTCCAGCGGTGCTCGGCCAGCACGCCTTCGTACTGCACCGGCATGTCATAGCCGCCGAAGCCGACCATGCGCGCGCCGGCCGCGCGATGGGCCGCGTTCAGGGGAGTGGTCTTGAGGGCTTCGTCGGTCATCAGGGTCTCGCGGTCGCGTGTTGCGGCGAAAGCTCCGCCGTCATCGCGCCCCCGCTGTCCTGAAGCCTGAGAGATTCCGACGCCCCCCGATCACCAGGAGGGGGGCCGCCTTGCTCCGTCGGCGCGCTCAAAAGAGCGACTTTCCAGCGTCCGTATGTTCTCGCGGTCCGTTTGCCTGAGCGTTTCCGGGGCGGTTGCGCCTTCGGCTCCGGACCCCCCGAAAGGGCTCCGATCTCTCCCGCGAGAGCGAGCGGACCTAGTGCCTGACTCAGGGTCGGAGTCAAGCAGAACGGGCGGCCCAGGCCTCGACTTCCGCGACCCGCACGGCCTTGTCGGCGTCGCCCAGGAACGATCCTTCGAAACTGTTGCGGGCCAACTGCGTCAGCTGGTCGCGGGTCAGCCCCACCGCCGCCGCCAGCTGGCGGTAGTTCTCGTTCACATAGCCGCCGAAATAGGCCGGATCGTCCGAGTTCAGGGTGACGTGCAGCCCCTGCCTCAGCATCTCGGGCACGGGGTGGTCCTTGAGGTCCTTGACCACGCAGAGCTTGAGGTTCGACAGGGGGCAGACCGTCAGTGTCATGCCCTCGGCGGACAACCGCCGCACCAGCGCCGGGTCCTCCATCGAGCGGTTGCCGTGGTCCATGCGGTCGATGTGCAGCAGGTCCAGCGCCTCATGGACATAGGCCGGCGGGCCTTCCTCGCCGGCGTGGGCGCAGAGCTTGAGGCCCAGCGCGCGAGCCGCCGCGAAGACCCGTACGAACTTCGACGGCGGATGCCCCACCTCGGACGAGTCCAGTCCCACCCCGATGAAGTGATGCAGATACGGCTTGGCCGCCTCCAGCGTCGCGAAGGCCTCGTCTTCGCTGAGGTGGCGCAGGAAGCTCAGGATCAGGCCCGAGCTCACCCCCAGCTCCGCCTTTGCCCGGTCCATGCCGGCGATCAGGCCCTCGACCACGACGCCGAACGGCACACCCCGGTCGGTGTGGGTCTGGGGGTCGAAGAAGATCTCCGCGTGACGCACATTGTCCGCCGCGGCGCGCCGGAAATAGGCGAAGGCCAGATCCTCGAAGTCGCGGCGGGTCAGCAGCACATTGGCCCCCGCGTAATAGATGTCGAGGAAGTCCTGCAGGTTCGAGAAATCATAGGCCGCGCGCACGGCCTCGACGCTGTCGAACGGGATGGCCACGCCGTTGCGCTGCGCCAGTTCGAACATCAGCTCGGGCTCCAGCGAGCCCTCGATATGCAGATGAAGTTCGGCCTTGGGCAGGCCGGCGATATAGGCGTCGAGAGACATGGACGGCTCCGGGAACAGGCCGCCAGTCTAGCCTACATCCGCTCCGGCGTGTCGATTCCCAGAAGGTTCAGCGCCGTCTCCAGCTGCTCCAGCGCGGCCTTCGACAGCGCCAGCCGCGAGCCCCGGGTCGCCGCGTCCGGCGCGATCAGCACCGGGCAGGCGGCGTAGAATTTGGAGAATGACTGCGCCAGCCGGAAGGCGTGTTCGGCCACCACATGCGGCATCCGCTTGTCATAGGCCTCGCTCACGGCCTGCGAGAAGGCGTCCAGCGTCAGGGCCAGATCGCGCTCGGCCGGTTCGGCGATGACGATGGGGCCGGTGACCGCGCCCTGGTCCGCGCCCTTGCGCAGCAGGGATTTGATGCGGACGGCCTGGTACAGCAGATAGGGGCCAGTCTTGCCCTCGAAGCTCATGAACCGGTCCAGGTCGAAGACGTAGCTGGTGGTCCGGCTGTTCGACAGATCGGCGAATTTCAGCGCCGCGACGGCCACCTTGTGGGCGATGGTCTCGAACTCGGCCTCGGGCAGATCGTCGCCGAGTTTGGCCTCATGCAGACGCTCGCGTGCCTTTTCGACCGCCATGGTGATCAGGTCGTGCAGCTTCAGCACGCCACCCGCACGGGTCTTGAAGGGTTTGCCGTCCGGCCCGTTCATGGTGCCGAAGCCGAGATGGTCCAGCGACCCCTCGACGGCATAGCCGGCCAGGTAGGCCGCGCGGAACACCTGTTCGAAATGCTCGGCCTGACGCTCGTCGACGACGTACAGGATCAGGTCGGGATCGATCGCCTTGCGCCGGTCCAGAATGGTGGCCAGGTCGGTCGTGCCGTACATGGCCGACCCTTCCGAGCTGATGACCAGCAGCGGCGGCGGGCTGGGGGCCTCGATGACCGAGCCGTCGGCCAGCTTCTTCTTGCGGGTCTCGCCGGGGCGGGCCACGTGAACCACGCGCGCGCCGTCGTCCTCGACCAGCAGGCCGGTGGCTTCCAGATGGGCGATCATCTCGGCCATGACCGGGTCGGCGTCGCTTTCGCCGTTCCACAGGTCGAAGGTCACATCCAGGGCACCGAACTCGCGCTCCAGCGCCGTGCGGCTGACGGCGACGAAATGGGCCCAGAGCGCCCGATAGCCCGGACGGCCGCCCTGCAGCTCGGCCGTCGCCTTGCGGGCGCGGTCGCGGAAGTCGGCATCCGCCTTGGCCTGGGCGGCGGCGGCGGGATACAGGCGCTCGAGGTCTTCCAGAGTCACCGGGCTGTCGGGCGGGAACGGACCCTCCCCCTGGACGAGGAAGCCATCCGCCTTGCCCTCATCGCCCACGGCGACGATCAGCAGGCCCATCTGGAAGCCCCAGTCGCCGAAATGGGCGTCGCCCCAGACCGCGTCGCCGCGGAATCGGAACAGCCGCTTCAGGCTCTCGCCGATGATGGACGAGCGCAGGTGACCGACGTGCATCGGCTTGGCGACATTGGGCCCGGCGAAATCGATGATGACCTTGCGGGCGACGGCAACGGTCGATGCGCCGGAGTGGTCGGCGTCGGCTGCGACCTCTGCCGCGCGTTCGGACAGGGTGCTGTCCGCCAGCTTCAGATTGATGAAGCCCGGGCCGGCCACCTCGACGGACGCTAGACGCGGATCGTCGGCCAGTCGCCCGGCGACCCGCATGGCGAGCTCGCGTGGATTGGCCTTCAGTGCCTTGGCGGCGGCGAGGGCCCCGTTGGATTGAAAGTCGGCCAGATCCGGCCGGTCAGAGGTCGTTACCCGCGCCAGTGACGGGTCCACGCCTTCGGCTGCGAAGGCGGTCCCGACCGCTTCGCCCAGAACAGTTCTGAGGTCGGTCATTTACTGGGCCGGGGGTGGCGTGGCGGCCGGCGTTCCCGCATTGACGCGGAACCGGCTGCCCGATCGGTTGAACTCGGCCATCTGCGGCGTGACATCGAAGCCCACCAGGACTTCGAAATTGTCACCGCTGGTGGTCGCCGAGGCACGCGGGATAACGATGGTCTGGTCGCGGGTGACCGACGTCGTCTGCTCCCCGTCGAAATTCACGGGCAGGTCGAAATATTCCTTGGCGAGGATGGCCCGGTTCCGCTCGGTCACCGCGATCCAGTAGCGATAGGTGCGCCCATCGCCCTGGGCCTGGGGGCCACGGCCGAAGTTGAACAGGATGCGGGCTTCGACGGTGATCGGCTGATCCGACTGATAGCTGCAGTCCGATACAAGACCCTCGATCTCGCCAGTGAAGCCGACGTTGGCGGCGGCGACCCGGTCTCCGGTCAGTTCGACGTAGCGAGCGGCATCATACAGCACCTTCACATAGGGGCAGGGGCCGGCGGCGGAGCGGCGGCTCAGCGGCGCGATGCGCGGCGGACGCGGGGCGTCGGACTGTTCGCCCGGCTCACGCTGTTGCTGGTCCGGGCGACCGGTCTGACCGGGACGTCCCTGCTGTTGCTGGCCGGAGCCGTACTGGGCATGAGCGGCCGTCGGGACGCTTACGGCCGTGAGCGCAACGGCGGCGAGGGCCGAAGCCAGGGAAACCTTGAGGACGCGACGCATGCAGGGGTCTTCCGGATACGAGGAGGGGCGGCGACAGCCAGACGCCGGCGGCACGCTCGCCGCTGATAGCGGCTAAACGGAGGCGCGGCAAACCCGCTGCGCGCAATCCCGGGCATGCATGCAGGTAGCGGGACGACGCTCGAACGACTAGGTTCCAGCCATGACTGTCCACGCGCCCATCCACCCGACCGACAAGCGCGCCCTGACCGTGCGACTTGCCACCCCGCGCGGATTCTGCGCCGGCGTCGATCGGGCCATCCAGATCGTCGAGCGTGCGATCGAGAAATTCGGGGCACCTGTCTATGTGCGCCACGAGATCGTCCACAATCGCCATGTGGTCGAGCGGCTCAGGGGCATGGGAGCCGTCTTCGTCAAGGAACTGGACGAGTGCCCCGACGATCGCCCGGTCGTCTTTTCAGCCCACGGCGTGCCCAAATCGGTCCCCGCCACGGCGCGCGCAAGAGAGATGGTCTACCTGGACGCCACCTGTCCCCTGGTCTCCAAGGTCCATGTCGAGGCCGAGCGTCACCACGCCGCCGGCTGCCACATCATTCTGATCGGCCACGCCGGCCATCCCGAGGTCGTGGGCACCATGGGACAGCTGCCCGCCGGCGCGATCACCCTGGTCGAGACCGCCGCCGACGCGGAGGCCTTCCAGCGTCCCGGCGATGCACCGCTGTCCTACGCCACCCAGACCACCCTGTCAGTCGACGACACCAGCGAGATACTGGCGGTATTGAAGCGCCGGTTTCCTGAACTGCCCGATCCGCACAAGGAAGACATCTGCTACGCGACCACCAATCGCCAGGAGGCGGTCAAACGGCTCGGCGAGGGCTGCGATCTGGTGCTGGTGATCGGTTCGGCCAACTCGTCCAACTCGGTGCGTCTGGTCGAGGTGGCCCTGCGCGCCGGGGCCCGCGACGCGCGCCTTGTCGATGACGCGACCCGGGTGGACTGGTCCTGGCTCGAGGGCGTGACCACGCTCGGCATCACGGCCGGTGCCTCGGCCCCGGAGCGGTTGATCGAGGAGCTGATTGACGCCGTCCGTGCGCGGTTCGATGCCGATGTGATCGAGGACGCCGGCGAACGCGAAACGGTTGCCTTCAAGCTGCCGCGCCTGCTGACGGCCTGAAGCGGCGGCACACCCTCTCTTGATCAAGCGCAGCCTTTGGCCTTGGCTCGCGTTTAGCGTCCGACATAACGGAGCCGACATGCACAGCCTTCGCACCGCCTGTACGATCGTCTCGACCGTCGCCCTGATCGTGGCCACCGGCTGCAGCCCGGATGCGGCGTCTCCGCCGACCGCACCGGTTGAGCCCACGCCCGCGCCCGCCGGACCGATGTCCGCGCCGATCAGCTATGCCTGCGAAAGCGGGCAGGCCGTGACGGTCACCTATCCCGACACATCGACAGCCCAACTGACATGGAAGGGCAAGGCTTATGCTCTGCGCGCTGTGCCGTCGGCGTCAGGCGCGCGCTTCACAGGCTCGGGCCTGGAGTGGCAGAGCGCGGCCGCTGCCGGTCAGGAAACCGCGACCCTCAGCCGTCTGGGCCCCAATCAGGATGTCGGCATCGCCGTTCTGGAACGCTGCAGCCGTCCGTCGGCGGGCCCCGTCGCGCCCGGCCCGCTACCGACCCCCGACACCTTGCCCGGCGGGCCGCTGCCCCCCGTAGACGCGCCCTGCAAGGGCCCCCAGCTCAAACTCTCGGCCGACGGCGGCGACGCAGGCATGGGCCACAGGGTCACAATCATCGGCGTCCAGAACCTCGGCGCCCAGGCCTGCAGTCTGACCGGCTATCCTGCGGTGATCCTGCAGGACGCGCGTGGCCAGACCCTGACGACCGTCCGCTCTGAACAGACGCCGGGCAGCTATCTGCGCACCGGCCAGGCACCGTCGTCGGTCACCCTCCAGCCGCAGGCCAAGGCCTTCTTCGACGTGGCCTGGAACGTGGTCCCGAACGAAGGGCAGGGTGAGACGGTTTGCCCGACCGCCGCCCGTATCCGTGCGATCACACCGGGAGACACCTCGCCCGTCACCCTGGCCCGGAGCTTCACCCCTTGCGGCGGCCGGATTCAGGTCAGCCCGTTCCGGGCCGCAGCAGAACCGGATGCGACACCGGGCGGATGAGTCTCACGCCCGGCGGGGGTTCAAACGGTCGCCAAAACGGCGTAGCGGAGCGCGCATGACTCAAGCCTCCAACCTCGCCTTCCACGACCGCGTGCGCGCCGAGCTCGCCGATATCGACGCCCAGGGGCTGACCAAGCCCGAGCGGATCATCGCCTCCCGTCAGGGCCCGGTGATCCGGGTCGGCGGCCGCGATGTGCTGAATTTCTGCGCCAACAACTACCTCGGCCTCGCCAGCGACGCGCGGGTGGTCGAGGCCGGGATCACCGCTCAGCAGACATGGGGGGCCGGTACGGCCTCGGTCCGCTTCATCTGCGGCACGCTGGAGATCCACAAGGAGCTGGAACGCTCGATCGCCGACTACCTCGGCTTCGAGGACACGATCCTGTTCGCCGCCGCCTTCGATGCCAACGGCGGCCTGTTCGAGCCGCTGTTCGGAGCCGAGGACGCCATCGTCTCCGACAGCCTGAACCACGCCTCGATCATCGACGGCGTCCGGCTGTGCAAGGCCAAACGCTACCGCTTCGCCAACTCCGACATGGACGACCTCGAGACCCAGCTCAAACAGGCCCGGGCCGACGGCGCGCGCTCGATCGTCATCGCCACCGACGGCGTCTTCTCGATGGACGGCTATATCGCCAGGCTGAAGGACATCCGCGCTCTGGCCGACAAATACGACGCCCTGATCATGGTCGACGACTGCCACGCGACGGGCTTCCTCGGTCCCAAGGGCCGGGGCTCGTATGCGCATCACGGGGTCGAGATCGATTTCCTGACCGGCACCTTCGGCAAGGCACTGGGCGGGGCCATGGGCGGCTTCATCTGCGCGACCTCGGAGGTCGTGTCCCTGCTCAAGCAGCGGGCGCGGCCCTATCTGTTCTCCAACGCCCTGGCCCCCGCGATCTGCGGCTCCAGCCTTGAGGCCATCCGCATTTCGGGTGGCGAGGAAGGCGATGTCCTGCGCACGCAGTTGTTCGCCAACGCCGCTCGCTATCGCGGGGCGATGAGCGAGGCGGGCTTCACCCTGCTGCCCGGCGAGCACCCGATCATCCCCGTCATGCTGAACGACGCGAAACTGGCCCAGGACTTTGCCGCCCGTGCCCTGGAACTCGGCGTCTATGTGATCGGTTTCAGCTTCCCCGTGGTGCCCCGGGGACAGGCGCGCATCCGCACCCAGATGTCGGCGGCGCATACCTTCGAACAGATTGATCAAACGGTCGCGGCGTTCACGACGGCCGGACGCGAATTGGGAGTGATTTGATGACCACCACCATGAAGGCCCTGGCCAAGACCCGGCCCGGCGTGGGCCTCGAGCTCATCGACGCGCCGGTTCCCATGGCGGGTCCCGAGGATGTGCTCATCCGCGTGCATCGCACCGCCGTCTGCGGCACCGACATCCACATCTGGAACTGGGACGAGTGGTCCCAGAAGAACGTGCCCGTGCCGATGATCACCGGCCACGAGTTTGCCGGCGAGATCGTCGCCATCGGCAAGGACGTCGATCGCCGGCTCAAGGTCGGTCAGCGGGTTTCGGCCGAGGGCCATGTCATCGACCTGAACTCCGAAGCGGCCCGCGCCGGCCATTTCCACCTTGACCCCGCCACCCGCGGAATCGGTGTGAACCGTCAGGGTGCCTTCGCCGAATTCGTCGTGGCTCCCGCTTTCAACGTCATCGAGCTGCCCGATGATGTGCCCTATGAGATCGGCGCGATCCTCGATCCGTTCGGCAACGCCGTGCACACGGCGCAGCAGTTCGATCTGCTGGGCGAGGACGTGCTGGTCACGGGCGCGGGTCCCATCGGCATGATGGCCGCCGCCGTCGCCCGCCACGCCGGTGCCCGCACGGTCGTCCTGACCGACATCAACGACTTCCGCCTCGAGCTGGCGCAGAAGGTCGCGCCGGGCGTGCGGACCGTGAACACCACCCGTGAGGACCTGCACGACGTCATGCACGAGCTGGGCCTCAAGGTCGGCTTCGACGTGGCGCTGGAAATGTCGGGCTCGCCCATCGCCTTCAAACAGTGCGTCGACACCCTGATCATGGGCGGCGGCATGGCCATGCTCGGCATTCCGTCAAAGCCGATGGAGACCGACTGGGGGGCCATCATCCTCAAGGCCCTGACCATCAAGGGCGTCTATGGGCGCGAGATGTTCACCACCTGGCGCAAGATGCTGGGCCTGCTCAAGGCTGGCCTCGACCTGACCCCGTTGATCACCCACCAGATGGGCTATGAGCGCTTCGAGGAGGGCTTTGAGGCCATGCGCTCGGGCCAGTCGGGCAAGGTCGTACTCAACTGGGACAAGGCGGCCTAGGCCCGAACCATGTCAGTGTCCGCCCCGGTCGTGGCCTTCCTGGAAGGCGAAGGTCCAGACGCCCGGGGGCGGTCGTTGTTCGACGTCCTGGCGTTCGACAATGCGGCCCTCGAGAGCCACCACGACTTTATCCAGTGGCTGTTCCCGCTCCGTGAGCCCTCGCACGCCGTGCCCGGGTCCCCGGTGCTGACCGACGCCGAGGTCGAGGCCATCAAGGACTCCGGCATGGCCCAGTGCGCCCTCGCCGCTGCGACAGACCGGATGGACGCCTTCTATCGAGCCACCCACGACTGGCTGATGCCCAACGACCACAACCACCGGCGGATCACGCGGATCATCCGGTCGCTGCGCCTCCTGGTCGGCGACGACCAGGCCGAAGCCTTCAAGGCCGCGATCCTGTCGCGGGTCGAACTGACGCGGGCACCGGTCAGCGCCCGCAGCCGCGGTTACTGGATGACAGCATGAACTATCGCCACAGCTTTCACGCCGGGAATTTCGCGGACCTGGTCAAGCATTCCCTGCTTCTGTGGCTGCTCGAACGCGGTCAGGCCGACGGCCCCCTGACGGTCATCGACACCCATGCGGGTGCCGGCCTCTATGATCTCACCGGCGACGCCACGCGGTCGAAGGAGGCCGAGGCAGGCGTCGTTCGCCTGATGGCCGCCCAAGGGCGTCCGCCCCGGATCGAGGCGCTGGCCGCGGCCGTCGGCCGACTGAACCCGCAGGGCGGAGTGGCCCTCTATCCCGGCTCGCCCCTGCTGGTGGCGCAGACGCTGCGTGACGACGACCGTTACGTCGGTTTCGAACTGAACCCGCCGATCCTCGGCCTGCTGACCGAGGCGCTCGCGCCCTATCCCGAGGCGGCGGCCGAGGGGGGGGACGGCTATGACCAGGCGGTGGCCTGGGCGGCCGAGGCGACCGGTCCCCTTGTGCTGATCGATCCGCCGTTCGAACAGCCGGATGACTATCTGCGCGCCGCCGATACCGGGGCCGCCATCGTTCGCGCCGACGCCCGGGCCACGGTGGCGATCTGGACCCCCCTCAAGGACCTCGAAACCTTCGACAGCTTCCTGCGCCGACTGGATCAGGGCGGTGCGCAGCGTGTGCTGGTGGCCGAGGCCCGCCTGCGTCCGCTCACCGATCCGATGCGGATGAACGGCTGTGCGGTGGTGATCCTGAATCCACCGGCCGGCACCGAGGCGGCGGCGAAGGAAATCTGCGGCTGGGTGGTGGCCAACCTTGGCGAGACCGGCACCAAGGCCGACGTCTGGTTCACCTGACGGACAGAGGCTCCGGTTCGAACACCTCACCGGCTTCGTACAGGTGAGGCTCGAAGGTCGCGATGGCCATGATCGGCTCCATGGCGGCGTTGATGGCGGGGTCGCGCGCCATCGCCTTCCAGGTCTCCCGCGTCCGCCAGACGGCGTGCACCGCCGCGACCTTGCCGTTCAGCCCCCGATGGAGCGTCGCCGAGACGAATCCGTCTAACGTTTTCTGGGCGCGGACCATGACGGTCAACAACTCCATCAGTCCGTCCAGCCGCTCCGGTGCGCAGCGATAGACGTTGATCAGGACAACGGGCGCGACGTCGGTATCGGTCATCGCGCCTCCATAGCGGATCACCCTTCCGCCGTCTTGTATGATCGCCCATATCGGTGGGGTCGAGGAGGCCTGAATGACCCGTATCGCGATCCTGGAGACCGGCGTACCGCCCGCCGTCCTCGCCGAGACCCATGGCGACTATCCGTCCATGTTCCGCGACCTGCTGGGCGAGGGGTTCGCCTTCGAAACCTTCGATGTCCAGGCGGGCGAGTGGCCGGATGCGCAGGCCTTCGACGCCGCGATCATCACCGGCTCGTCAGCGGGAGTCTATGAAGCCGATCCGTGGATCGCCGATCTGCTGGACTGGATCCGCGCCGCCAGGGGCCGGACCCGGATGGTCGGCGTCTGCTTCGGTCATCAGGCCATGGCCCAGGCGCTGGGCGGCCGGGTCGAAAAGTCGGACAAGGGCTGGGGCGTCGGCCTGCACAGCTATCAGGTGGTGTCGACCGAGCCATGGATGAGCCCCGTCGCCGCCTCTGTCGGCCTCCCGGCCTCGCATCAGGATCAGGTGGTCGAACCGCCGGCGGACGCCCGTGTCATTCTGCGCAGCGACTTCACGCCCTATGCCGGGCTGGCCTGGGGCGAGGACGCCATCTCCATGCAGCCGCATCCCGAGTTCACCCCGGCCTTCGCGACCGCGCTGACGGCGGGGCGGCACGACCGGATCGATCCGGCGCTGGTCGAGCGGGCCGTGGACAGTCTGAAGGCCGCCGATGACCGGGCGGTGCTGGGCGACTGGATCAAGGCGTTCGTGGTCTCCCGCACCCCATGAGCGGGTGTCGTCAGGGCCACTTCACCACAGGCGGCATCGAGCTGAGGATCGACTCGACATTGCCGCCGGTCTTCAGGCCGAAGGTCGTGCCGCGGTCATAGAGCAGGTTGAACTCGACGTAGCGGCCGCGCCGGATCAACTGTTCCTCGCGTTCCTCCGCCGTCCATGGCTCGGCCATACGGCCCGCGACGATGGCGGAATAGGCGTCGAGGAAATGCATTCCGACATCGCGGGTGAAGGCGAAATCCTTCGCATAGTCGCCGCTGTCGTGGTGGTCGTAGAAGATGCCGCCGGTGCCGCGCGGCTCATTGCGGTGGGGCAGCCAGAAATACTCGTCGCACCACTGTTTGAAGCGGGCGTGCCATTCGGGATCATGAGCATCGCAGGCCGACTTCATGGCCGCGTGGAAGGCGATCGTGTCGGCTGCGTCCGGGCGACGGTCCACATCCAGAACCGGCGTCAGGTCGCCACCCCCGCCGAACCAGCTCTGCGTCGTGGCGATGAAGCGGGTGTTCATATGCACCGCCGGGACGCGCGGGCTGACCGGATGGGCGATCAGGCTGATGCCGGTGGCGTAGAAGCGCGGGTCCTCGGCGGCACCCGGCACCGTTTTCGCATAGTCAGCCGGAAACTCGCCGTGGACGGTCGAGACATGGACGCCGACCTTTTCGAACAGCCGTCCGTGCATCATCCCCATGACGCCGCCACCACCCTCGTGCCGCGCCCAGGGCGTCCGGACGAACCGGCCCGGCTCGCCGGGGAAGAGGTCGGCCGGGGCCGCGTCCTCCAGCGCCTCGAAGCCGGCGTGGATGCGGTCGCGCAGCGTCTCGAACCAGGCGCGGGTCTCGGTCTTGCGTTGATCAAGGGGGGGTGCGGCGGTGGTCATTCGCCTTCTCTAGTCCTTTGACCCGTTGACGCACCACCCCCGTCTGCCACTGTTCTGCGTCTCAGTTCCGGGAAAACGCCATGATCCGCACAGTCCTTCTGACCACGGTCGCTTCGGTCCTTATCGCCGGACCCGTTCTGGCCCAGACCGTCGATCCGGCAGGCGAGGCGCGCATCAGCCAGATTCTGCGGCGCACACCGCTGATCGACGGCCATAACGACCTGCCCTGGGCGCTGCGTGAAAAATACGGCAACGACCCCTACGCTGTGGACCTGGCGACGGATCTCGACGCCACGACCGAACTGCACACCGACATTCCGCGCCTGCGGGCCGGCGGCGTCGGGGGCCAGTTCTGGTCGGTCTATGTGCCCGCGACCCTGACCCCCACCGAGGCCGCGCGCGAAACCTTCGAGCAGATCGACACCGTCAAGCGGATCGTCGCCGCCCATCCGGACGTGTTCGAACTGGCCACCACCGCGGCCGATATCGAACGCATCCACCGGCGCGGCAGGATCGCCTCGCTGATCGGCATGGAGGGCGGCTATTCGATCGATGACTCCCTGGGCCTGCTGCGCGAATTCTTCGATGCCGGGGCCCGCTACATCACCCTGACCCACTCCAGGACCACCACCTGGGCCGACAGCGCCACCGATGCGCCGAAGTGGGGCGGCCTGTCTCCGTTCGGTGAGCAGGTCGTGCGCGAGATGAACCGGCTGGGGATGATGGTCGACCTCAGTCACGTCTCGGAAGAGACCATGCTCGACGCCATGCGGGTGTCCGAGGCCCCCGTCATCTTCTCTCATTCGTCGGCGCGGGCGGTGACGGCCCATCCGCGCAATGTGCCCGACAGTGTCCTGCGCCTGATGCCCGAGGACGGCGGGGTGGTGATGGTCACCTTCGTGCCCGGCTTCGTCTCGGAGACGGTGCGCGCCTGGAACAGCGCCCGGTCCGCCGAGGACGCCCGGCTGAAATCGTTGAACCCCGGCGATCCCGCGGCGGTGACCGCAGGCCTGGCGGCCTGGACCACGGCGCATCCAATCCCGCGCGCCACCGTCGCTGACGTCGTCGCCCACATCCAGCACGTTCGCGATGTGGCCGGGATCGACCATGTCGGCCTCGGCGGCGACTATGACGGCGTCGACGCCCTGCCGGTCGGGCTGGAGGGGGTGGACACCTATCCCCGCCTGCTGGCCGCCCTGATGGCCAATGGCTGGACCGAGGCGGACATTCGCAAGCTGGCCGGCGAGAATGTGCTGCGGGTCATGCGGGCGGTGGAAGCCGTGGCGGCGAGCAAGCGGGCAGAGCGGCCCCGGCTGGACGTGATCGCGGCGCCGGCGACCTGAGCGCCGGTCAGGTGTCCGGTTCGGCCCTGATCCGTTCGAATATCGCGAGCAATTCGTCGGTGCTGGCCCGCTCGGGTGCGCCGTCGGCCACCTCGTCCGGCGTCCACATCCAGGATCGGGCCGGGTCGTGACGCATCGCCCAGTCCGGGAAGAGGCGCTGCGCCGCCGGACCGGCGTGCAACCGTCGGACCTCCAGATGGCGATCGTCGCGGGCTATGCGCCCGAACGCCGCGGTGACGGCATCGGCGGGCCCTTCCAGCAATTGCAGATACAGGTCTGCCCGGCAGATCAGTGACCCGGTGATTCCCTCGCGCTCGTTCCACCGCCGCGCGTCGGCGAGGATGCCGTTGAGCATGCTTTCGTCATAGCCGAACGGACGGGAGGCATAGACGACCTGAAACAGCGACATGGCGCACTCCGTCTCGATGCGGTCATCGAAGGGGGCCTCCGCCGCCCGGCCACAGGAGCATCGGGCAGCTTGCAGGGCAAGCCGCAGCGCGGGCGGCTGCGACGCGGTGCCGGGCGCGAAGCGATCCTGCCGGTCGAAACCGATCAGGCTCCATGCGATTCCCCCGCGCCACTGCCGGCGTTCTCGCCTAGACTGTGCCTATGGATACCAGCATGTGGATCGCCGTGGCCGTCTTCGTCGGCCTGAATTTCGTCGCCGCTTCAAGTGGCGGCGCGTTCAGGCCCGGTGCCTGGTACCAGGCGCTCTCCAAGCCGGGCTGGACCCCGCCGAACTGGGTCTTCCCGGTGGTATGGGGCTTCCTGTTCGCCATCAATGCCTGGGCGGGATGGCTGTTGTGGGAGGTGGCGGGCACCAGCGAGCCCCTGATCTTCGTCGCCTACATCCTGTCCCTGATGCTGAACGCCGGATGGTCGTGGTTGTTCTTTGGTCGGCGGCGGATGGATCTCGCCCTGATCGACGTCACCCTGCTCTGGCTGTCTCTGGCGGCTCTGGTGGCCCTGTTCTGGCCGCTCAGGCCGTTCGCGGCGATGCTGCTGCTGCCCTATCTGTCGTGGGTCACCATCGCCGCCTTCCTGAACCTGCGGATGATCCAGCTGAACCCCCGGGCTCAGCGGGTCTGACGCAGGGCCTCGAACAGGCCGATGCCCGCGCTGACGGCGAGGTTCAGGGACCGGGCCTCCGCCGCGATGGGGATCACCACCCGCGCATCAGCCGCGGCGTGCACGAAGTCCGGTGCGCCCGACGGTTCGCTGCCGAACAGCAGGACGTCGTCGGGCTGGAAGGCGAAATCGTTCAGCGGCGTGGCCCCCTTCGTCGTGAACAGCACCAGCCGTCCCGGGCCGCGGTCGCGCTGGAATGCGTCCCAGTCGGAATGCCGTTTCATATGCCCCAAAGGGCCATAGTCGAGCGCCGCGCGCTTCATGGCCCGGTCGTCAAGGCGGAAGCCGGTCGGCTCGATCACATGCAGTTCGACGCCGAAACAGGCGCCCAGGCGGATACAGGCGCCCACATTCTGCGGAATGGCTGGTTGAAAAAGGGCGAGACGCATTCTAAGGCCCTCATACGCGCGGCCCGGGGGTCTGTCGCGGCTCGAATTGCGACTGTTTCTCAAGGGGGCGGAGCAGTTTGCGGCGATGAGCCGCAACATCGGGCCGGGCCAGATCGACGGTAAAGCGCTAAAGCATCCATGCCTGTCCTGCCGCGCCCCTGTTCGGGCCCGGTTCACGGCGTACGAGGAGTAAGACGTGGCCGAATCGGTCGTGACTGAGAACGGTGAGGGCGGCGAAGCCTCCCGCCGGGACTTTATCCATATTGCGGCGGGTGCCGCCGCCGTCGGGGCCGGGGCCATGCTGGTCTGGCCACTGATCAATTCGATGAATCCCGCCGCCGACACCCTGGCGCTGGCGTCGATCGAATTCGACATGAGCAAGGTCCAGGAAGGCCAGCAGGTCGTCATCAAGTGGCAGGGCAAGCCGGTCTTCGTCCGCTACCGCACGCCCAAGGAAATCCAGGAGGCCGCTGCGGCCCCGATGTCCGCGCTGAAGGACCCGCAGGCCGATGCCGACCGCATCAAGGCCGGCCATCAGCAATATCTGGTCCTGCTGGGCAACTGCACCCATCTGGGCTGCATCCCGACGTTCGGGGCCGGCGATTTCGGCGGCTGGTTCTGCCCCTGCCACGGATCGCACTACGACACCTCGGGCCGCATCCGTAAGGGTCCGGCACCCAAGAACCTTGTCGTGCCGGAGTACGCCTACCTCTCCGACACCCGCATCAAGATCGGCTGAGGGCGAGACCGATGAGCGATCACGAATCCACCTATGTCCCCAAGAGCGGCGTCGAGAAATGGCTCGATACGCGCCTGCCGATCATCCGCTTCGGGGCCGACTACATGTCGCTGCCGACGCCGAAGAACCTGAACTACTGGTACACCTTCGGCGGCATCCTCGCCCTGTGCCTGGTCGTGCAGATCGCCACCGGCATCATTCTGGCGATGCACTATGTGCCCAATACCGAACTGGCCTTCGCCTCGGTCGAACGCATCATGCGCGACGTCAACGGCGGTGACCTGATCCGCTATACCCACGCGAACGGGGCCTCGATGTTCTTCATCGCGGTCTATATCCACATGCTGCGCGGCCTCTACTACGGGTCCTACAAGGCCCCGCGCGAAATGATCTGGATCGTCGGCTGCCTGATCTTCTTCCTGATGATTGCGACCGCCTTCCTCGGCTACGTCCTGCCCTGGGGCCAGATGTCCTACTGGGGTGCCGAGGTGATCACCAACCTGATCGGGGCCATCCCCGTGATCGGTGAGCCGGTGCTGATCTGGCTGCGCGGCGGCCCGGCGATCGATAACGCCACGCTGAACCGCTTCTTCTCGCTGCATTATCTGCTGCCGTTCGTCATCGCCGGCTGCGTGGTCCTGCACCTGTGGGCCCTTCACACGGCCGGTCAGAACAACCCCGTCGGCATCCTGATCCCCAAGGATCGGGAGAAGAAGGACATGCTGCCCTTCCACCCGTATTTCACGGTCAAGGACGGCTTCGCGATCATCATGTTCATGATCCTGTTCGCGACCTTCGTCTTCTTCATGCCGAACGCCCTGGGCCACGCCGACAACTACATCCCGGCCAACCCGCTGGTGACCCCGGCGCACATCGTGCCCGAATGGTACATGTTGCCGTTCTACGCCATCCTGCGGGCCATCCCGGACAAGTTCGGCGGCGTGGTCGCGATGTTCAGCGCCATCGGCGTGCTGTTCGTCCTGCCCTGGCTGGATACGTCCAAGGTCCGCTCGATGCGCTACCGCCCGACCATGCAGACCTTCTTCGTGATCTTCGTCATCGTCGGCGTGATCCTGGGCTGGTGTGGCGGGCAACTGCCCGACGCTCCCGTGATCGGGACCTTCAAGACCTTCACGGTCGTGGATGGTGATCTGAACAGTTATCTGTGGCTGACCCGTTTCGCGACCGCCTACTACTTCGCCTTCTTCCTGATCATCATGCCGCTTGTCGGCCTGAGAGAGACGCCGAAGGCCATCCCCGCGACGATCTCGGAACCGGTGCTGTCGGGCGGTGACGTCATGACATCGGCGGCTCCGGCTGCGCCCGAGAAGAAGGGCTGATCGCGACCATGACCCTCCAGACGAATATCCGCTCCATGAAGAAGACCCTGGTTCTGATCGCCGCAGCCGCCGGTCTGGCGCTCGCCGCCACGCCGGTCCTCGCGGCCGGCAAGGCGCACGAGCTGCGTAACGGCGGCTTCAGCTTCGAAGGCCCGTTCGGCACCTTCCATCAGGGCCAGCTGCAGCGTGGCTACAAGGTCTATCGCGAAGTCTGCTCGGCCTGCCACAGCATGAACCTCATGCATTTCCGCACCCTGGCCGAGCCGGGTGGTCCGTTCTTTGCCGAGGGTCAGGCCAATCCGGCCGAGAACCGCTTCGTCAAGGCGCTGGCCAGGGAAGCGCAGGTTCCCGACATCGACACCGAGACCGGCGAGCCTCTGATGCGCGATGGCACGCCCGCCGACCGCTTCCCCAGCCCGTTCGCCAATGCCACGGCCGCCGCGGCGGCCAATGGCGGCGCGGCCCCGCCCGACCTGTCGGTGATGGCCAAGGCCCGTGAGGGCGGTGCCAACTACATCTACTCGATCCTGACCGGCTATCGCGACGCGCCCGCCGGTCTCACGATCCGTCCCGAGCAGAACTACAACATGTATATGGCCGGCGACCTGACGCCGTTCTGGACCGGCGAGGGCCACGCCCCGCTCGGAGGCTTCATCGCCATGGCGTCGCCCCTGTCGGATGGTCAGGTGACCTATGACGACGGCAAGCCCGAGACCGCCGAGCAGTATGCCAAGGACGTGGCCGCCTTCATCGCCTGGGCGTCGGATCCCAAACAGGTCCAGCGCAAACAGGCCGGTATGGGCGTGATGATCTTCCTGTTCCTGTTCGCCGGGATCACCTACCTGAGCTACCGCCGCATCTGGAAGGGCGTCTCCCACTAGGCCGCCTGAACCTTCCGGATCTGACCAGATGACCCGCCGGAGCGCTCGCTCCGGCGGGTTTTTCGTGCGCGTTGACGAATATGTCAGAGTACTTTAATTAGCAAAGTCTGTTCAGGGAGGTTCTCATGAAGCTGCAAGTCCTCGCCGCCGCGGCAGTCCTGCTTTCGACCCCGTTGGCAAGCTCCGCCCAGGCCCAGGTCCAGGTCCAGACGCCGTCCCCGGCAACGGCCTCGGCTGAAGCCATCGCCAGGCTTGGCTTCATGCGCGGCGTCTGGGTCGGACAGGCGAGCGGGTACAGTCCCGGCGGCGGTCGCTACACCGTGACCCAGACGGAACGTATCGGCACGCTGCTGGACGGCCAGGTCCTGGTGATCGAGGGACGTGGCTACAACGCCGACGGCACGACCGGCTTCAACGCCTTCGGCGTCGTGTCGTGGAACAGTGAGGCCGGAAAGTACGAGTTCCGCTCCTACACCGGCGGCCGTTCCGGCACCTTCCCGTTCACGGCCACCGACGACGGCTATGTCTGGGAGATCCCGGCCGGTCCGGGTGTGATGCGCTACACCGCCGACATCACCTCGACGACCTATCACGAGGTCGGCGACTTCGTGACGCCGGGCCAGCCGCCGCGCCGGGTCTTCGAGATGACGCTGACCCGTCGCGGCGACACAGACTGGCCGGCGGCGAATCCCGTCCAGCCCTGATCCGGTTCAGCCCTGTCGTTGCATCGGCAGGGAACGATCTCGCATCACAGGGATCCGAGCCATGTTTTGGGCGCTGCGCGATTCGACCTGAAACAAAAATGGTCTAGGGTCCGGCCCTGTCATCGATCGAGGGTGTGTCCGTCCATGCGTCTGTTCCCCGCCGCCGCCGTGCTTGCCGCCGGTGCCCTGTTGTCCGCCTGCGCATCGATGGGGGGAGGCGGCCCGACGGCTCCGGTCGCGACCTTCGATGCCGCCCGGCTGTCCGAACACGTGCGCATCCTGGCCGGCGACGACTACCAGGGCCGCGGCATCGCCACGCCGGCCGAGGACATGACCATCCGCTACCTCAGTGAACAGTATGCGGCCGCGGGCTTCCAGCCGGGCGGTGCCAACGGGTCCTGGACCCAGGACGTGGCCCTGAATCGTTTCACGGCCTCCAATTTCCAGGGCGTGCAGCTGAAGGTCGGGACTGACACCATCCCGCTGGCCCAGGGCCAGCAGATCACGATCTCGACGCGCCGGCCCGGCGACCACGTGATGCTGATGGACGCGCCGCTGGTCTTCGTCGGCTACGGCATCAAGGCGCCCGAGCGGAACTGGGATGACTTCAAGGGCGTGGACGTGCGCGGCAAGGTCATCGTCGTCCTCGTCAACGACGCCGACTTCGAGGAGCCGGCGCTGAACACCTTCAACGGCCGCGCCATGACCTATTATGGCCGCTGGACCTACAAATATGAGGAAGCCGCGCGTCAGGGCGCGGCGGGCATCATCATCGTCCACGAGACGGCACCGGCCTCGTACGGCTGGGCCACGGTCCAGAACAGCTGGTCGGGTCCGCAGTTCGACATCGTCCGCGCCAATGCCGCGGCCGAGCGGGTCCCGATGGAAGCCTGGATGCAGCGCGACGTGGCCGTCGACCTGTTCCGCCGCTCGGGTCAGGATTTCGAGGCCCTGAAAACGCGCGCCCGCAGCCGCGACTTCCGCCCGGTCGAACTGGCCGGCGCGACCTTCAGCGGCATGTTCGACGTGGCGACCAGCCGGGTCACCACCCACAACGTCATCGCCCGCCTGCCGGGTACGACCCATCCTGATGAAACCATCCTCTACACGGCCCACTGGGACCACATCGGCGTGGGCGAGCCCGACGCCAACGGCGACCGCATCTTCAACGGTGCCGTCGACAATGCGACCGGCACCGCCGGTCTGCTGGAACTGGCCCGTCTCTGGGCCGCCGGGCCCCGTCCGGAACGCTCGATCGTGATGATCAGCTTCACGGCTGAAGAGAGCGGGCTGCTGGGTTCGGAATTCTACGCCGCCAATCCGGTCTATCCCCTGGCCACGACCGTGGCGGGCTTCAACATCGATGCCATGAACGTCTACGGGCGGGTCGCCGACGTGGACATCATCGGCTCGGGCCAGTCCAACCTCGACGCCCGCGTCACCGCCGAGGCGACGCGTCAGGGCCGCACCGCCAGGCCGGACAGCAATCCGGCCTCGGGCAGCTATTTCCGCTCGGACCACTTCCCCCTCGCCAAGCGCGGCGTGCCGATGGCCTACGTCGACGGCGGCGGTGCCTTCCGCGACGAACCCGTCGCGGCGCGCGATGCCGCCCGGTCGGAATACGGCGCGCGCCGTTATCACCAGGCCGACGACGAATGGTCGGCCGGCTGGGACCTGCGCGGTCAGGTCGAGGATCTGGAGCTGATCTTCAACATCGGCCGCGACCTGGCCAGCAGCCGCGACTGGCCGGAATGGATGCCGGGCTCGGAGTTCGGCCCGGCCCGTGCGCCAAGCGCGAGCCAGCGGCGGTAGGCTGGCACGTTTCTCCCTCCCCTTTATGGGGAGGGATGTCGGCGCGCAGCGACGACAGGGTGGGGAAAGGCAGTGACAGTCTCGACCGTGCGGCGGTTCCCCACCCGTCTTCGCCTTCGGCTCAGCCACCCTCCCCGGAAGGGGAGGGAGAGCTATTGCCACATGACCAAAACTTAACGCACGAGCCCCGGGCGGCCCCCTAGAGTGCGGGCCATTGATCCGGGGATGGAGCCCACACCTATGTTTCGCAAGATGATGGGCGGCGTCGCCGTCGCCGCCGTGCTGCTGGCCGCCGGCATGGCCTCGGCCCAGGATTTCTCCGCCGCCCGGATCAGCGACAATATCCGCACCATCAGCGCCGACGAATATCAGGGCCGTTATCCGGGTACGGACGGCGAACGCATGGTTCTGGCCTGGTTGCAGGCCCAGTATGAGGCCATGGGCCTGCAGCCCGGCGGGCCGGACGGCCAATGGCTGCAGCCGGTCGAACTGAAGCGCTTCACCCCGGTCGCCGGCGCGACCGCCAGCTGGACCGGTCCGGACGGCACCGTTCACCCCCTGACGCCAGGAACCGATATCGCCTTGCGGGCCGCGACCAACGACGGACGGGCCAGCATCCATGACGCCGGCCTGGTCTTCGTTGGCCACGGCATCTATGCGCCGGAGCGCCAGTGGGACGACTATGGCAGGGCCGATGTGCGCGGCAAGATCGTGATCGTCATGCCGGGCGAGCCGGAGGATGCACGCTTCAACGGCGCTTACCAAACCGCCTATGCGTCCGCGGCCGCCAAGGCCGACGAGGCGTTCCGACGGGGTGCGGTCGGCGTACTGACGCTGGTGCCCGGACCCGCCGCGTCGCCCATGTGGCAGGGCTCCGTGCGCGGTAACGGCCGCACCCGCACCCTGACACCCGGTGCCGCGGATCTGGAGTTTTCGGGCGGCATCAACCATGACACCGCCGCGGGCTGGGCCGCCGCTGCCGGGCTGAATATCGCCCAACTGCCGAACGTCGCCGACGGCACTTTCAAGGCCGTGGAACTGCGGGGCGTGACCCTGTCGGTCGAGGCGACCGAGACCATCGACACCCTGGTCACCCACAATCTGCTGGCCCGGATTCCGGGGACCGAATTCCCCAACGAGACGATCATCTATTCGGCCCACTGGGACCATGTCGGCGGCGCGGCCCAACATCCTGGCGTCGCGGGCGACAACATCTGGAACGGGGCCTGGGACAACGCTTCGGGCACCATCGGCGTGCTGGAGATGGCCCGTCAGCTGAGCGCCGCCCCGCGTCCGAAACGTTCGATCGTCTTCGCCCACATGGCGGCCGAGGAAATGGGTCTGCTGGGGGCGTATGGCTATGCGGCTGATCCGGTCTGGCCGCTTGAGACCACCGTGGCCGACATCAATATCGACATGCTGCCGCTGTCGGCCCCGACACGCGACCTGCCGATCTTCGGCAAGGGCCAGAATGATCTGGAAGACCGGCTGCAGGTACTGGCCGCCGCCGAGGGCCGGGTGGTCACCGACGACCGCGAGCCGGAGCAGAACTACTACTATCGATCCGACCATTTCCCGTTCGCCCGGGCCGGCGTGCCGGCGATCATGCCGTGGCACGGGGTCGACCTGGACGAAGGTGGCGTCGCCGTCGGCCTGCCCGCCTACCAGGCCAAATTCTCGGCCGACTATCACAAGGCCTCGGACGAATGGTCGGCCGAGCTGGACTTCTCGTCGGCGGTCGAGAACCTGACCCTGCTCTATCGGCTGGGTCTGGACCTCGCCAACAGCGGCGACTGGCCGGCGTGGAAGCCGGCATCGGAGTTCGCCGTGGTCCGGGCCCGCTCGGACGCCGCTCGCCAGTGACGACGATCCGCCCCCTGACCGGCGACGGCTCGCCGCCGGTCGAGGGGTCGTATCCGCAGGCGGTGGAGGTCACGGCCGCCACGCGCTGGCTGTATCTTTCGGGCCAGATCCCGGTCGCGCCCGACGGGTCGCTGGCGGCGGATTTCACCGGCCAGTGTGATCAGGTCTGGTCGAACATCGAGACCCAACTGGCCGCCGCCGGCATGACCCTCGACAATCTGGTCAAGGTCACGACCTTCCTGTCGGACCGGTGCCATGGGCTGGAGAACCGCGAGGTGCGTATCCGGCGTCTGGCGGGTCGGCAGCCGGCCCTGACGGTGATCGTCACCGGCCTCTTCGACGGGGCCTGGCTGGTCGAGATCGAGGCCGTGGCGGCGGGTTGAATCTGTCCCTTTTCCCTTGAGGGAGAAGGAAGCGCGGTTTGACGCGTTGCGACCTCGCAGCATCCGTCCCACTGTCGCGAGCATGAGCCGTTGGTCGCCGCAGCCCGCCCCGGACTATCCCGACGGCCTGATCCTGTTCGACGGGCTGTGCGTATTCTGCTCGCGCTGGGTGCGGTTCGTGATCGACCGCGATCCGGAGCGGCGGTTCAGCTTTGTGGCCGTCCAGTCGGAGCGAGGCCGGGCGTTGGCGGAGCGGTTCGGTATCGATCCGGAAGCACCGCAGACCAATGCCGTGGTCTGGGACCGGCACATATACTTCAAGTCGGACGCAGCGCTGACCGTTCTGGGCCAACTGGCGGCGACACGGCCGCTGGGCTTGCTGAAGGCTGTGCCGAGGCTGTTTCGCGACCCCGTTTATGACCGGCTCGCGGGCAACCGCTACCGTATCTTCGGGCGAACGGACGTCTGTATGGTCCCTGCGCCGGAGGATCGTTCGCGATTCCTGATGTGACGCGGCCGTGTCAGCATGACCGCGATTTAAGCTGACAAACTCCGCCAGACCGCGTCACTCTGCCGCGTCAGGGAGGACACCAACATGAGCATCGATCCCGCGGCCGAGACCGCGCGCTGGCTGGCGACGCTGTCGCCCGAGGATACCGCCCGCGCCATCTCCTACACCCAGGGCGGCCACTGGCTCCTGCTGTGGGGTGCGATCGTGTCGATTGCCGTGGCCTGGATCATCATCCGGACCGGCGTCCTGAGCGGCATCCGTGACCGGCTCGAGCGGCGGCGCAAACGGCCCAAGCTGGTCTCGCTGCTGGCGGGCGTCGTCTATCTGCTGATGAGCTTCGTCCTGACCCTGCCGTGGTCGATCTACGAAAGCTGGTGGCGCGAGAAACAATACGGGCTGACCAGCCAGCCGCTGACCGGCTGGCTGACCGAGGCGCTCATGGGGACGGCCATCTCGGTCGTCTTCATGGGGCTGCTGATCGTGGCCCTGTATTTCATCATCCGCCGCGCCCGGCGGCTGTGGTGGGCGTGGGGCGCGGGGCTGACGGCCGTGGCCGTGATCTTCATGCTGCTGGTGTCGCCGATCCTGATCGAGCCCCTGTTCAACAACTATACCCCGGCCCCCGACGGACCCGTGCGCGATGCGGTGGTCGAGCTGGCCCACGCCACCGGCACACCGGACGACAAGATCTATATCTTTGACGGCTCGAAACAGTCGGACCGCTACACAGCCAATGTCTCGGGCCTGTTCGGCTCGGCCCGGGTGGCGATGAGCGACGTCATGTTCAAGAAGGGTGCCGATATCGCCGAGGTGCGCGGCGTCGTGGGCCATGAGATGGGCCACTATGTTCACATGCATTCGCTGTGGATCACCGGCATCTTCATCCTGCTGGCCGCCGCGGGCTTCTTCCTGATCGACCGCCTGTTCCCGCTGGCCAAGCGGCTGCTGGGGGCAGACCGGGTGGGCGAGATTTCCGATCCCGCCGGCCTGCCGGTGCTGGCGGCCATCGGGGCGGTGCTGGGGCTGCTGGCCACGCCTGTGATGTCGACGCTGGTCCGGACGATCGAGGCGGACGCGGACCATTTCTCCATGGTCCACGCCAACGAGCCCGACGGCCTGTCCAAGGCATTGATCAAGACGGCGGAGTATCGCGCACCGTCACCCTCGGCGATCGAGGAGTTCATCTTCTACGACCACCCGTCGGTCGGGAACCGTGTGCGCCGGGCGATGGAGTGGAAGGCGACGCACCCGGCCAATGCGCCGGTCGCGGTGCCGGCCACCGCGCCGGCCGCCCCGCCTGCCGCCGCCGTTACGCCGACACCGTAAGGCCGGGACGCTCGTTGTCCCAGATCATGTGCAGGATGGACCACAGGCCGTCCGGGCCCCGGCACAGCTGGATCGAATTGATCCCGCGGCGCTCGGGCCCGACGTCCTCCGGGCCCGTGCGGGCCTCATAGATCGACCAGACGTGGGCCATGTTGCCGAACTCGGTGATCCGGCGGCTGATCTCGACCTCGAAGAAGCCGTTGGCGGCGAAGAAGGGCGTGACATTGGCCTGATACTCTTCGCGGCCCATAACGATCAGGGTCGGGCGGCCGTCGGCGTCGAGGCCGGTGCGGGCCTGACGGCTGTCGGGGTGGAAGATCTCGCGCTGGGTGGCCCAGTCGCGCGGCCCCGCCGGCCCCGAGATGCAGGCGTACATGGCGTCGACGACGGTGCCGATGTCGCTGCGGTCGATCATCAGCCGCGCTTCCGGACGAAGACGGTGCCGGCGGAATAGCCGGCGCCGAAGCTGCAGATCAGGCCGGTATCGCCGGCCGCCATGTCCTGCTGGCGCAGGTGGAAGGCGATGATCGAGCCGGCCGAGGAGGTGTTGGCGTATTCATCGAGGATGATGACGTTCTCTTCCGGCGTCGGATCGCGGCCCAGCACCTTGCGGCCGATGAACTGGTTCATGTTGATATTGGCCTGGTGCAGCCACATCCGCTTCAGGGTCGCGGGGTCGATGCCGAGTTCGGTCGCGTGGTCGATGATCATCTCGGACACCATCGGCACGACGTCCTTGAAGACCTTGCGGCCCTGCTGGATGAACAGTTTGTCGGGGGCACCGATCCCCTCGGGCGCGGCGTTGTTCAGGAAGCCGAAATTGTTGCGGATGTTGTTCGAGAAGACCGTCTTCAACCGCGTGCCCAGGATGTCCCAGCCGCCGGGACCGGCCACATCCGAGGCCTCGATGATCACGGCGGTGGCGACGTCACCGAAGATGAAATGGCTGTCGCGGTCGCGGAAATTCAGGTGGGCGGAGCAGACTTCGGGATTGACCATCAGCACGGCCTTGACCGAGCCCGAGGCGATGAAGTCCGCCGCCGTCTTGATCCCGAAAGTGGCCGAGGAACAGGCCACATTCATGTCGAAGCCGAAGCCGTCGATGCCGAGCGCCTGCTGGATCTCGACGGCCAGGGCCGGATAGGGGCGGGGCATGTTGGAGGCGGCGCACAGGACCGCGCCGATCTCCGAGACCGGCTTGCCCCAGGCCTCGATCGCCTGACGCGCCGCGGCGACGGCCATCTCGGCCATGATCGACAGCTCTTCGTTGGAGCGCTCGGGGATGTTTGGCGTCATGCGGGCGGGGTCCAGCACACCGGCCTTGTCGAGCACGAACCGGCTCTTGATGCCCGAGGCCTTCTCGATGAACTCGACCGACGAGGGGGTCAGTGCCGCGACGTCGCCCTCAAGGATTTCGGCCGCATGGTCGGCGTTGAACCGCTCGGCATAGGCGTTGTAGGCGGCCACCAGTTCGGCATTGGAGATCGACTGTTCGGGGGTGAACAGGCCGGTGGCGGCGATGACGGCGTGGGTCATGAGAGGTGGGGCCCTGTCGCTCGCGGCGCGGCCGCTCGCTGCATGGGGGCGGGGCGCTGAGCTCTGTTTCTGACGACTAGATAGGCGGGACTGCGGCCCGCGTCGAGGCCGCCGCGTGTCGGGCCAGCAGGCGGTGGGCGGCGTCGAGATGCAGCCGCTCGACCATGCGGTAGCCGACGCGAATCGCGCCCTTGCCCTGTGCGTCGGCGGCGGCGAAGGCGGCGACAACCTCCCGCGCTTTCGCAACCTCTTCGGGCGAGGGCGAGAAGGCGGCATTGGCGGCTTCAATCTGGGCCGGATGGATCAGACTCTTGCCGTCGAAGCCGAAGGCGCGGCCCTGCCGGCATTCGGCCTGCAGCCGGTCGCTGTCGTCGGTGGCGTTGACGACGCCGTCGATGGCCAGGAGCCCGTGTCCCCGGGCGGCGGCGACGACGGCGGCCAGCCAGGGCTTCAGCGGCTCGCGCTCAGGGCCCAGTACCAGGTTCATGCGTTCGCCGAAATCGTTGATGCCAAGCATCAGGGCGGCCAGCGGCGCTCCGGCCCCGGCGATCTGGTCCAGACGCAGCACCGACAGCGGGGTCTCGACCATGATCCACAGGGCGACGCCGGACGGCAGATGAGCGGCGACGGCCCGCACGGCATCGGGGCTTTCGATCTTGGGGGCGACCACGAAGTCGGGCTTGAGGCCGGACAGGGCCGCCAGATCGTCCGCACCCCAGGCCGTATCGAGTCCGTTGATGCGAACGCCGACGCGGGAGCCAAAACCACCCGCCGCAAGGGCCTCGACCGCCGCCTGGCGCGCCTCGGCCTTGGCGTCGGGCGCCACGGCGTCCTCGAGGTCAAGGATCACGGCGTCAGCCTTCAGGCCACGCGACTTCTCGATCGCGCGCGGATTCGAGGCCGGCAGATAGAGGACCGAGCGAACCAGCGCCATCAGACGCGGCCCGTGACCGGGATCAGCGCCCCGGTGATGGCGCGGCTCTCCGGCGAGGCGAGAAACAGCATCACGCGGGCGAGGTCCGACGGCCGGACCCATTTTGCCGGATCGGCGTCGGGCATGTCCTTGCGGTTCTGATCGGTGTCGAGGATCGAGGGCAGTACGGCGTTGACGGTCACCGACGTCGCCTTCAGCTCTTCGGCCAGGCTTTCCGTCAGGCGGTGGACGCCCGATTTGGAGGCCGCATAGGCACCCATGCCCGCTGCGCTCCTGAGGGCGCCGTTGGCCCCGACATTGACGATGCGGCCCTCGTCGGAGCGTTTCAGATGGGGCAGGGCGGCCCGGCTGGCGTTCAGGGCGGTGGTCAGGTTGAGAGCGAACATCTTGCCCCAGGCGGGATCGGCGTCGTCCGTCGTTTGCCAGACAAAGCCGCCGGCGATGTTCAGCAAGGCGTCCAGTCGACCGAACTGCGATGCCACGGCGTCGACGGCCTTTGCCGCAGCGGCCGCGTCGGTCAGATCGACCCCGCCCAGTTCCAGCACGCCCGCCGCTACGGGCACGCCGCTCGCATGGTCGATCACGGCCACCTTGAGCCCGTCGGCCAGGGCCGCCTCGACGACGGCGCGCCCCAGCACGCCATGGCCGCCCGTGATCGCGATCACCCGTTCCGACATGCTGTTCTCCTGTTGGATGGCTGGCTTAGCAGACCCGGCTCAGGCCGCGAACACCCGGCCCATAAGGCGTTCCAGCGCCACGGCGTCGATGGCGTCAAAGGCGGCCTTTTCGGTCGCATCGACGTCAAACACGGCGATCAGCTGTCCGGCCGCATCCAGCACCGGAACCACGATCTCGCTGACGGAGCGGCTGTCGCAGGCAATATGACCGGGAAAGGCGTGGACGTCCTCGACGATCTGGGTCTTCAGGTCCCGCGCCGCCGTGCCGCACACACCGCGTCCGAAAGCGATCCGCAGGCAGCCGAGCGTGCCCTGATAAGGGCCGACGACCAGCTCGCCGGCCGTGTCCGGATCAACGACGTAGAAGCCTGTCCAGAAGAACGCGGGAAAGGCGTCGGCCAGCATGGCAGAGACGGTGGCCATGCGCGCGGTCCGGTTCGGCTCGCCCTCGAGGACGGCCAGGATTTCATCTTCCACTTCGGCGTAGCGTGCGGCCTTGTCGGCGGGGCGATCGTCGCGGGCGGCATAGGCCATGAGGATACTCCGGGCAGGTCTTGGCCGACGCATATAGGGACGCCCGCCCTCGCTGGCGAGAGCGGGTTTTTCGCCTGCTAGGCGAATGGGCAAGTAGCTGATTAGTGGGGATAAGTACGGACCCGAACACAAAAGCCTCAAACTGCGGCAACGCTTTGTCGCAAACCGGCGTTAACCTTGACAGACGGTTAACGGGACGGGACTGTCACGCTTGCGCAAGGTCAGCGTGCAGGCGGTCGACGTCTGCGATTGGTCCAAGGGGTAAGCATGAGCGAGGGTCATTCGGATCATGACGATCACGCCCGCCCGGGCAACCGTCGCGGTCCCGTGGCGATCGCAGCGGTCGCCGGAGTCCTGGCTCTGACGGCGCTGGCCATGGCCTCATGCGGCGACCGGGACGGCGTGCGCTTCTGGCAACGCGATGCCGGTGCAGCCAGCAACGCCTGCCCCCGCCCGGCCTCGTTGACGGGATCCGAGTTCAACGCGCAGGAAACCGGCCTCAGGGCACTGCGGCGCGCTGCCTTCCGCGGTGACTTCTTCGCCCAGCTTGAACTCGGCGCCCGCTATGCGGCCGTGCGGGCCACCGACAAGAATATCGAGGACCCGATCGAAAGCGCGACCTGGTATGCGCTCGCCCTGTCCAACGACGAGGGTTATGCGCCGATCAACCGGGTCGATCGCGGTGGATTCGGCGGCTGGCGCCCGCTTTCCAAATACGACGACTGCCGGGCCTACGAGCGTCACGCGGCCTATCAGCGGCTGGACCGGCAACTGGGCCAGATGACCCGCGACGAACAGGAGGCGGTGCGCGATCGTGTCATCTATGTGCTCTCGACCCAGGACGCCGACGGCTATCGCACCCTCGCCCGGCTTCACGACGGTCTGTACGGTCCGTTCGGCGAGCCCGAGGACAATCGCGAGGCGCGAGAAGCCTGGGGACGCGGTCAGAACGCCAACAGCGACGCCCGTGACCGAAACCGACGTGGCTATTTCTCGGCGACCAATCTGTTCCAGCGGAATGATGTCGACGCCTATCTGTACAACTATCTGGCGGTACAGACCGGCGACGTGGGTGCCTATGTCCTGCTGAAGGATTTCGAGCGTTCCGCACCCAGCCGCGGCCAGTACCAGGGCTTCGTCGAGACCAAGGCGCGGCAGTGGACGCCGCCGTTCGAATTCTACCCCAACAGCGCCCCGCGATCCGGTGTGCCCTTCTCGGACGAGAGCCGCCCGCGCGGTGATGCCTACGAATATGCACTCGGCCGGATGGCGGGCGAATTGCCCTTCATCCACGTCGGCCGGGCCTTGCGCTACCTGGGGGTCGCCGACACCGCCCCCGCCCGTCCCGAAGACCTGTCCAAACGCCAGATCGAGACACTCGAGGCCATGTTGGGTCACTCGATGGAAGGCCGGCTCTCCTATCTGGAGCGGGTTCGCGCCATCCAGATGGCGGCGATCAACGGCTCATCGGAAGCGCAGCTGGTCCTGGCGGTCATGTATGCCGAGGGCATCGGCCTGCCCGCCGACTACGCCCGCGCCTTCAAATGGTTCGAGGAAGCCGCGCGCCAAGGCAGCCCGGAAGCCAAGTTCGCCATGTCGAGCTATTTCGCCCTCGGCGTTTCCGGGGTGGCCGATCAGGACAAGGCCCAGGCCGTGGCCCTGAGGATCGATTCCGCCCTGTCCGGCTTTGGCCCTTCGGCCGGCCGCCTGCAAGCCGTGCTGGCCCAGGTCTCCCGTTCGCAGCAGCGCCGCTAAGGAGGGCGTAAGATCATGACCAGCCCCACGCCCTTCGGCCGTATCGCCAGTGTCTTCGGAGGTGCCATCGCCATGGCCGCCGCCGTCGGTGCCTTCGTCCTGACCGACGCCCCGACCGCGCGCGCCCAGGTCGCCGCCAAGGTGGAAAGTCAGACCCGGCCCAATTTCGGCATCCTGCTGGACCCGCCGGCGCGCAATGCCCGTGGCCGCGCCTCGTCGCACCGCCGGTTTGACTATGGTCGTCACCGTCCTGACTGGCGGCCCGGCTATCCCGGCGGGCGTCCGGGCGGGGAAGAAGTCGTGCTGGTCGACTGCGGCGGCAATCCGGGAACCGGCGCGGTCGAGGATGCCGTGCGCCGGGTTCGGCCCGGCGGCACCCTGGTCATCCGTGCGCGCGGCGGAGCCTGCGTGGGCTGGCTGAACATCGACAAGCCCCTGACCATTATCGGCGAGGGTGGTTTTGACCCCCGCGACTGGGACCGCAACCCGACCCCGACGCTGACGGCACCCGACGGGCTTCCCTGCATGACCGTGGCGCAGGGCGTGCGGGTCGAGATCCGTGACATGGTGTTCGCCTCGCCGCGGGCCGGCGACGCGGCCTGCATCGTCGGCTACGGAGCCGAGATCGTCATGAACCGGGTCGGTTTCCGCCACGCCGGTGACGAGGCCGCCATCTACGTCGACGGCGGCCTGCTCGACATCCGCAACGCCGTGATCGATGCCCAGACCATCGCACCCGCCATCGTGGCGGACGGCGCGGTCCTGACCGCCTGGGAGATGGTGGTGACCGGTGCCCAGTCCGGCCTCGAATTGACCCCCGGGGCTGGCCAGACCTCGCGGATCGGCTCGACCACCCTGAAAGGGACGGGCGCGCCCAACGCCTTCGGGCCCCGGTCCATCGGTGTGGTGGTTCGGTCGGCCCGCGAGTACGGCCGCGTCGAGATCGATAACACCGCCATTGTCGGCTATGTCGAGGGCGTCGCCATCGAGGGGGCCTCCGTCGACATCACCAACAGCCGTATCGGCCACTCGGACAAGGGCGTGGTGCTTTACAACGGCGAACTCCGCCTGACCGACAGCCGCATCCGCGCCGCCACGTTCGGCGTCGCCGCCGCCTCGGGTCACGCGGTGGTGACCAACAACGTCTTCTCGGGCGTCCGCGAGGTCATCTACGGCGAAAGAGACCGCGCCACGATCGAAGCCAGCGGCAACCGCGTGTGGTCGCAGTATCTGTGCAGCGCCCAGTTCCGTGACCGCTACCGCGGCCGTTATGAACCCTACTGGCGCACCGGCGGCGAAGGCTGGGAGTGCATGTATGGCTCCTACCCGCAGAATTGGTGGGAGGACCAGGACGGCCTGCTCGGCCTGCCCTACCAGGACGACGGCTATCAACTGGATGGCTATCGCGACTATCAGAGCGGCCGCGGCTGGTACACGCGGGAAGGCACCTATGTGCGCGATGACCGCTACGAGGGCGATCAGCGCTGGCGCGGCGGCGGTTTCTTCAGCCGTCGCTAGTCGACTACCGAAAAATGACGGCCCCGGCGCAGAGCGTTCGGGGCCGTTCTTGCGATTTGGTAGGCGCGGAGGGACTCGAACCCCCAACCAGACCGTTATGAGCGGTCGGCTCTAACCATTGAGCTACGCGCCCGCCGTGGTGTCGGCCTAGCAGGCGGGGCGGCGGCTTGCCAAGCTGACTTGCCGCCGCCGTCAGTCTGTCGCCGATTTCACGCCGATGAATGGAAACTGCAACGGCCCGTCAGGCGTTCGTTCAGGGACGAATGGTCAAGCTGCGGCCATGGTCTTTGCCCACCTTCGGGCCAGCCGTCCGCTTTCAGGAGTTTTGACGCCATGAACCGCCCCGTTGCCGCTGTCGTCGCCGCACCCGCCCCCGCCGTATCCAACCGCCTGCTGATGATGGGCGGTGCCGTGATGGCTGCCGCCGCCCTGTTCGCCGCCCCCGCGGCCCGCGCCCAGTCCCAGCCGGACGGCGGCGCGCCCATGACGATGCATGCCATGGTCGCCCCGCCCGCGCTCAACCTGTCGGCCTATGGCGAGGTCAAGACCGCGCCCGACATGGCCACGATCAGTTTCGGGGTCGTCACCGAGGCGACCACAGCCGCCGAGGCCATGCGGCTGAACGCGACCCGAATGACCCAGGTCATGGCCGCCCTGCGCCGCGCCGGCATTGCCGAACGCGACGTCCAGACCTCGGGGCTGAACCTGTCGGCGCAGTATGACTATGTCCAGAACGAGCCGCCCCGGCTGCGCGGCTATCAGGCCAACAACCGGGTCACGGTGATCATTAATGATCTCGATGCCGTCGGCACCACGGCCGATGCCGTGGTCGCGGCCGGGGTCAACCAGATCGACGGTATCTCGTTCGGCCTCAAGGACCCGACGACGGCCGAGAACCAGGCGCGCCAGCTGGCCGTGCGCAACCTGCAGGCCAAGGCGTCGCTCTACGCCCAGGCCCTCGGCGTCGGCCTGGGCGGCATCCGGTCCCTGTCCGAAGGCGGCGGCTACGCGCCGCAGCCCGTGCCGATGTTCGCCGTGCGGGCCCAGTCGATGGACAGCGGGAGCTCGACTCCGGTCGCAGCCGGCGAGCTGACGATCCGGATCGACATCACCGGCGTCTATGATCTGATGCGGTAGGCCCATCATTGGTTGGTGGTTGGTGACGACTGGGCTGCTTGCTGTCGACAGCCGGGCCAATCACCAATCACCAGCCACCGTATTCTCGGCCGTGCCTAGCGCGATCCCCGCACCAGCATCAGACCCACGCCGATGTTGAGGCCGTAGCAGATGCCCAGTACCGCCAGCGCGGTGACCGGTCCGTCGTTCATGAAATAGAGCGGCAGGCTCCACGGCAGGCCCATGACCTTGGCGGGCAGAAATGACACCATGCCGTCGGTCTGGCCCAGAAAGCGCAGGCCCGTCGGCGTCGCCAGCATCAGGGCCACGGCGCCGATGACGGCGTAAAGGCCGAACAGGACCCATTGCAGGCTCTGGATGGTGCGCGTCATCGGTCGTTCTCCCTGTGCAAACAGGGAAGGCCCCGGACGCGCCGCCGTCAAGCGGCGTGCTTGATCTCGTTGTGGTCGCCCAGCAGCACCACGGTCGGCGACCACTGGCGGGCTTCTTCCTGGGGCATCTGGCCGTAGGTGACGATGATGACCTTGTCGTTCTTCTGCACCAGACGGGCCGCGGCCCCGTTGACCCCGATGACCCGCGAGCCGCGCGGGGCCTCGATGGCATAGGTGGTGAAACGCGCACCGTTGGTGATGTTCAGCACATCGACCTGTTCGTGCGGAAAGATGCCTGCGGCGTCCAGCAGGTCGGCGTCGATGGCGATCGAGCCTTCATAGTCGAGGTCGGCCTGCGTTACCGTCGCGCGGTGCAGCTTGGCCTTCATGAGGGTGACCAGCATGGGGAGTGCGGTCCGGATGTGACGCGGGGCAATCGCCCCCGCTCGCAGACCGCCCATATAGGGGTTCGAGCGCGCTCCATCAATCAGTCTCGTTGCGCCGCACCATCCGATGCTGCGGCGCGGCTCGCGCGTTACGGGACGTTCATTTGACGGCAGGGCCTGCCGCCCTATGGTCAGGATGAGGCCACTACCCGGCCCGCCCTCCGGACCACGGCCCGCCCCATGAAGCAGTTCTTCCTGACCGTGCTCGGCGTCTTCGCCGGCCTGTTCCTCTTTCTGGTGGTGGTGCCCTTTATCCTGATCACCGTGGCGGTGAGTTCGGCGTCGACCAAGGAGCCGACGCCGTCCCATACGGTGCTGGAACTGGACCTGCGGGAAGGGATCACCGACCAGACCCCGACCAACCCCTTCGCCGCCTTCGGTAGCGGCGGGCTGTCGACGCTGCAGATCGTCGACACCCTGGCCCAGGCCGAGACCGACAACCGCGTCAAGGCGCTGCTTATCCGCCTGCCGGAAGGCGGCAT
Organism: Caulobacteraceae bacterium; assembly: GCA_965284375.1. Taxonomy (GTDB): domain Bacteria; phylum Pseudomonadota; class Alphaproteobacteria; order Caulobacterales; family Caulobacteraceae; genus Brevundimonas. Next base: position 1,968,155 of record OZ260074.1, on the reverse strand, counting down.
CACCCCCGCCGCGGCCGACGAGATTCGCCAGGCGGTCCGTCGCTTCCGCCGCTCGGGCAAGGTCGTCATCGCCCACAGCCAGGGCTTCCAGCCCGTCGGCACGGCGGTCTCCAGCTATATGATCGGTGCCTCGGCCTCCGAACTGTGGATGCAGAACACCGCCGCCTTCCAGCTGGCGGGCTTCTCGGCCGACGGCGTCTTCCTCGGCCGGGCCTTCTCCAAATACGGCCTCACGCCGCAGTTCGAGCAGCGCTACGAGTACAAGAACGCCGTCAATGAATATACCGAGAGCGACTACACCCCGGCTCACCGCGAGGCGATGACGGCCTGGATGACCTCGATCTACACCTCGGCCCTCGCCAATGCGGCCCAGGACCGCAAACTGACGCCGCGGGCCTTGCGCACGACCATTGAGGCTGGACCTTACTCGTCGGCCGAGGCACGCCAGCGGCGGCTGATCGACAAGATCGGTCAGGTGGAAGACGCCCAGAACGAAGCCAAACGCCGCGCGGGCCGCAATGCCGAGATCGTGGAGTTCGCGGATTATGCCGCGTCGAAGGGCGAGCGCGCTGGATCCGGCCGCAACGCCATCGCCATCATCGGTGGCGAGGGTGCGATCAATACGGGGACCGGCGGCGGTTCACCGTTCGGTGGCGGCGCGTCGATCATGTCGGACGATATGGCCGAGGCCATCTACGACGCCATCGAGGACAAGTCGGTCAAGGCCATCGTCTTCCGTGTCTCCTCGCCCGGCGGCTCGCCCGAGGCGTCGGAACAGATTTTGGCCGCCGTGCGCGCCGCCAAGGCGGCCGGCAAGCCGGTGGTCGTGTCGATGGGCGACTATGCCGCGTCGGGCGGCTACTGGATCAGCTCGGAAGCGAACTGGATCGTGGCCCAGCCCTCGACCCTGACCGGCTCGATCGGCGTGTTCGGCGGCAAATTCGTGGTGGCCGAGGCGCTGGGCCGGTTCGGCGTCGACATGCGCAATCTGACCGTCGGCGGCGACTATGCCAGTGCCTTCTCGCCCTCGCAGTCCTTCACGCCGGCGCAGCGCGCGGCCTTCGCGGCCCAGATCGACCGGACCTATGACGAGTTCATCGCCCGGGTCGCGGCCGGTCGCCGTCTGCCGCCCGCCCGGGTGCGCGAGATCGCCCGCGGCCGTGTCTGGACCGGGGCCCAGGCCAAGACCATCGGCCTGGTGGATCAGCTGGGCGGTATGGAGGAGGCGATCGCCAAGGCGCGCGAACTGGCCCGGATCCCGGCGGATGAGTCCGTGCGCTTCAAACGCTATCCGACGCCGGAATCGCCGTTCGAGGCCCTGTCCCAGGCCTTTGGTGTCTCGGGCGAGGCCGCGCAGGTCCTGATCGGCATCGGCGGCGTCATGAACGACCCGGCCGCCGAGGCGACCGTTCGTCGCATCCAGGCCGACCGCGCCCGGGCCTCGGGCGCGTCCGTGCTGGCGGATCAGCCCTGGTAGCCCCCTCGGAACACTCGCCTGTGAAGCGCCGGTCATTGACCGTTCATGCCTATGCACCGACATTGAGGGTTCGGCGTTGTTCACAGCGTCTGTGAAGGTGAAGTCATGACCCAGTCCGACCGTCTGATCTTTGGTCCCGGCAGCCGTCGTCCGACGAACGGCCTTCTGGCGTCGGTCCTTTGGCTCGGTGGTCTGGTCGCGACTTTGGTCGCCATGGCCGTCGGTGCGGTACTGGCGGTGTTCACCGCCGCCGCGGTGGCTGTCATCGCCCTGTTCGCCGCCGTGCTGGTCTTCTTCGCCGGCCTGGCCATGGGCGCCCGCCGCAAGGTCACCGTCCGCGCCCGCCGCACCGATGACGTGATCGAGGCCCGCAAGGTCGACGGCGCCTGGGTCGCCTACGGCTGGGAGCGGCCGGGCCGGTAAGCGCACCGTGCTGACCGTCAAGGACGCGCCTTCCCCCAATTTCGATGCCCGCCGTGGCCCGCCCGACATGCTGGTGCTGCACTACACCGGCATGAAGACGGCGGACGACGCCGTCGCCCGCCTGCGGGATCCCGAGGCGAAGGTGTCCGCCCACTATGTCGTCGACGAGGACGGCGCGATCCTGCGTCTGGTCGCGGAAGAGCGACGCGCCTGGCATGCGGGCAAGGGTGCCTGGCAGGGCGAGACCGACTGCAACGCCGCCTCCATCGGCATCGAGATCGTCAATCCGGGCCATGAGTTCGGCTATCGCGACTTTCCCGAGGTTCAGATCGACGCGGTGATCAGTCTCGTCAGCGACATCCGTACCCGCTGGACCATCCCCGACGCCCGCATCATCGCCCACTCCGATCTCGCGCCCGAGCGCAAACAGGATCCCGGCGAACGCTTCCCCTGGAAGCGACTGGCCTCGCTTGGCCACGGCCTGTGGTTCGAACCGGCGGCCGAACGCATCGCGGCGCTGGGTGTGCCGCTGAATGTCGGAGACGAGGGACTGGGCGTCGTCGTCCTGCGCGCTGGCCTGCACCGGCTGGGCTACGCCCTGACGCCGGGCGGCGACTATGACGAGGCCACCCGGCTGACCGTTGAAGCCTTCCAGCGCCACTGGCGTCCGTCGCGGGTCGATGGCGTCGCCGACGGCGAGACGCGGGCGACGCTGATGGGTGTGCTGCAACTGGCGACGGCCGAGAGTGTCACGGGCGTCCTGCAATGAGCCTTCACCCTCCCCACGAAGGGGAGGGTAAACGTTGACGCCGCCGGCCGAAAAGCCCACCTAGCCCCCGTCAGACGGCCGGGCGGTCGCGGCGGGGGCTTGCCCTTGTCGAGGAAAGTCCGGGCTCCACGGTGAAAAGGCGGCGGGTAACTCCCGCCCGGGGCGACCCGAGGGATAGCGCCACAGAAAGCAAACCGCCTGCCCCTCGGGGCAGGGAAGGGTGAAAGGGTGGGGTAAGAGCCCACCGCGTGCCTGGCAACAGGGACGGCATGGCAAGCCCCGCCTGGAGCAAGACCGAATAGGGACGTCGCGCGGGTTCGCTCGCAGGGTTCATCGCCCGAGGCGTCCGGGTAGGTCGCGAGAACCGTCCGGCAACGGGCGGTCCAGAGGAATGATCGTCGCCGTCTTCGGACGGAACAGAACCCGGCTTACAGGCCGTCTGACATTTCACTTTTGGGGGCCTACCGCTCGCGACGCGGTCGCGAACTGCTTGAGGCCCGACATCTCCTTCCCATGAGCGTCGCGAATGGGGAGGTGGCTCGACGGCGACAGTCGGCGAGACGGAGGGGGTGACTCGGCGCGAGGGGATTGGCGATCCACCGGGCCCCGCCGGCGTCCGTCACGGCGAGAAGGTGCGCCGCGCGACCTCCCTCTACGGGGCAGAAGATCGACGCTATGCGGTTAACCTCTTGGCCCGGAATGCGGCGCAGGATCAGTCCACAGCCTGTCTATACTTGGGTTGTTCGCTGTATGTTCTGAGCGTTGCACGGTTTCGTGCCGCAATTGAGGTTAACTTCCGTCAACTAATCCCATTGAGACCCATTTCATCCCATGCTATCCCAATGACAGTGCGTTGGGGTGGGTGGCCGCCGCGTGGCGTTGACAGGATCAGAGGGGCGGATCGTCAGATCCGAGTTTGGGGCAGGGCGTGTTTCTCTCGACCTACGAGAAACAATTGGACGGCAAGCGACGCCTGCTGATTCCGCAGGAGTTCCGCACCGCCGACAACGGCGCCGAGCACGGCGTCTTCTGCTTCTTCTCCATGGCGTCCGATTGCCTGGAAGCCGGCGGCGACAAGCTGATGGCCGAATACGTCACCCGCATCGAGGCCCTGCCGTTCGGCAGCGACCGCCGCACTGCACTCGAGGAAACCTTCTACGCCGGCCAGCGCCCGCTCTCGTATGACGGCGGCGGCCGCATCACCCTGCCGGAAAGCCTGTGTCAGGACGCCGGTCTGGGCGAGGACGTGGTCATCGTCGGCCTGGGCCCCCGTTTCCAGATCTGGGACCGCGGACGCTGGAACGCTCGCCGGGACGCCCGCCGCGCCCTGGCCCGTCAGGTGATGCTGGGTGATGATGCGAACGGGCAGGGCGCATGAGCGCGCCCCACGCCCCCGTCCTGCTCGATGAAGTGATCGAGGCGCTCGCACCCCGGGCCGGGGATGTGATCATCGACGCCACTTTCGGAGCCGGGGGCTATTCGCGCGCCATTCTGGCGACCGGGGCCACGGTGATCGGCCTCGATCGCGATCCGACGGTCCAGCCCCACGCCGAAGCGGTGGCCAACGACTACCCTGGCCGGTTCCAGCTGATCCGCACGGCCTTCTCGGGTCTGGCCGACGCCTTCGCACAGTCGGGCGAGGCCAGGCTGGACGGCGTGGTCTTCGACATCGGCGTGTCGTCCATGCAGCTGGATCAGGCCGAGCGCGGCTTCTCCTTCATGCGCGACGGGCCGCTGGACATGCGGATGAGCGACGAGGGCGAGACCGCCGCCGACATCGTCAACACCTGGGACCACGGGCCGATGGCCCATATCTTCAAACTGTACGGCGACGAGCGCCAGTCGGGCCGGGTCGCCACCGCCATCCTGCGCCGCCGCGTGGAAAAGCCGTTCGAACGGACGCTGGATCTGGCCGCCGTGGTCGAAAAAGCGCTCGGCGGACGGCGCGGCGCGGCCATCCATCCGGCGACCCGCGTGTTTCAGGCCCTGCGCATCGCCGTCAACGACGAGCTGGGCGAACTGCGCGCCGGGCTCGAGGCGGCCGAAGCGACGCTGGCACCCGGCGGACGCATGGTCGTGGTCACCTTCCATTCGCTGGAAGACCGCATCGTCAAGGCGTTCCTGACCGAGCGCACAGGCAATGCACCCGGCGGCTCGCGCCACGCCCCCGTCGCGATCGAGACCCGCAAGCCCAGCTTCACCCTGGCGTTCAAGGGCGCGCGGGAGGCCGGTCAGGCTGAACTGGGGTCCAATCCTCGCGCCCGGTCCGCCAAGCTGCGCGCCGCCGTGCGCACCGATGCCGCTCCCTGGGGGAGGATCGCCGCATGAGCCCGGCCGTCGCCACCCTGAACCGTCTCTACGCCTGGAAGATCCGTGGCGTCCGCTGGGTCGAGATCATCGGGGTCATGCTGGTCGCGGCCATGGTCTTCTCGGTCTATCTGGCCAAGGCCGCCGCCGCCCGCGAGAGCGCCCGCATTGCCGATCTGGAGCGCCAGATCACGGATAACGGCCAGCGCGTCCGCCTGCTGCGGGCCGAGGTCGCCCGTCTGGAACAGCCCGGGCGGCTTGAATCCCTGTCGCGCGGCGCGGGGCTGGGCCCGGTCGATGTGCATCGTCAGGCGACCGAGGAGAACCTGTCGAACCTGACGGCCGTACCCGCCCCTCCGGTGCCGGCACCGGTCGCCGCTGCGAACTCCGGGGTGGCTGCGCCAGACGCCGCTCCGGCTCCGGAGCCCGTCCGGTGAGCGCGCACGATCCCTTCGCGTCGGACCGCCCGGTCTCCTATGGCGTCCGTCGCTACATGCCGTCCTGGCGCTGGCTGGCCGAGGCCATGTGGTGGGTCGAGCATTCCTTCGGCCGCGCCCACGCCGACGCCCGGCCCGAGGAAGACACCCGGGTCCGCATCTTCGTCATCCTGTCGCTGTTTTCCGCGGTCTTCTGCTGCCTGGCCCTGGGGGCCGCCCATGCCGCGCTGATGACCGACAAGGGCGGTGTCGGCTCGACGATCCATCCCAATGCAGTGGTCCGCGCCGACCTGATCGACCGGAACGGGGCCCTGCTGGCCACCAACATCACCCACTATGGCCTCTATATCGACCCGGCCGAGGTCTGGGACCGCAAGGCGGCGGCCGTCCAGATCAAGCGCGCCCTGCCGCGCGTTTCGATGGCCAAGCTGAACAAGGTCCTCGGCGGAGACCGTCGCCTGCTGGTGATCAACCGCCTGACGCCGCAGGAGAAGGTCGCGGTCCACGCGCTCGCGCTGGGCGGGATCGGCTTCGAGCCCGAGGACGTGCGCGTCTATCCGCTGGGCGAGTCGGCGCGTCACGTCGTCGGCAATGTCGACACCGGCGGGGTCGGCCTGTCCGCCGCTGAAAGCGCCTTCAACGACGAAATCCGCGCCGCCGGCGCGCGCGGCGAAAGCTTCCAGATCTCCATCGACCTGCGCATCCAGGGCATTCTCGAGAACGAACTCGCCGCTGCCGCCGCCGAGACCCAGGCCAAGGGGGCGGTGGGGATCATCACCGACGTTCAGACCGGCGAGGTCCTGGGCATGGCCAGCTGGCCGTCCAGCAACTCCCGCAATCTGGCCACCGCCGCGACCTTTGAAATGGGTTCGGTGTTCAAGACCTTCACCATCGCCGCCGCCATCGACACCGGCCGGGCCGATATGAACACCCTGCTGGACGCCACCGAGGCTTTGCAGATCGGCAACCGCCGCATCACCGACTTCCACGCCACCAACAAGGTGCTGACGCTGGAGGAGGTCTATCTCCACTCGTCCAACATCGGCACCTCGCGCCTGTCGACCGAGATGGGGCCCCGCGTCATGCGCGACTATTTCGAGCGCTTCGGCCTGCTGTCTCGGGCCCCGTTCGAAATCCGCTCCGAGATGCCGATCATTCCGCGCGAGTGGTCGGACTCGACCCTGGCCTCGCTGTCGTTCGGCTATGGCATCTCCATCACCCCGCTGCAGATGGCGGCCGCCATGCAGGCCCTGACCAACGGCGGGCGCTATATCCCCCTGACCCTGCGCAAGGGCGGGCGGCCCGACGTACAGGCGCGTCAGGTAATCTCGCCGGCGACCTCCCTGACCATGCTGGACCTGATGCGCCGCAATGTGGTGCGCGGCTCGGGCGGGCGGGCCGAGGCCCCGGGCCTGCGGGTCGGCGGCAAGACGGGCTCGGCCAACAAGTCGGTCAACGGTCGCTACTCGACCGCCCATGCCGTCGGCACCTTCGCCGCCGTCTTCCCGGCCGACGGTCCGGTCAATGCGCGCCGCTACCAGATTCTGGTGCTGGTCGACGAGCCCCAGACCTATCCGCGCACCGGCGGTTTCGTCGCCGCACCCGCCGTGGGCCGCATCGCCGACCGGATCGCGCCGTTCCTGAACATCCAGCGCCGCGCCGACCCCTATCGCACTGCGGTCGGCGACAGGATCCCCGCCTTCGAGGACCAGGAAGGCGACGGTCGATGAGCGCCGTGCCGGTCAGCATCAAACTGTCCGAGCTGCTGCGTCGCGACGTGGCCTCGGATCCGGTCATCACCGGCGTGACGTCCGACAGCCGCAAGGTCGGGCCGGGGTCGCTGTTCGTGGCGCTTCCGGGGACCGCCGCCGACGGACGGGCGTTCATTCCGCAGGCCCTGTCGCGGGGGGCCGCCGCCGTTCTCGCTCCGATCGACACCGATACGGCCATGGCTCCGGTGCTCGTGACCTCGGGCGACGTGCGCCGGGCCTATGCCATCGCCGCCCGCAGCTTCTACGGCAGCCAGCCCGCCACCTGCGTCGCCGTCACCGGCACCAACGGCAAGACCTCGGTCGCTGCCTTCTGCCGCCAGATCTGGGCCTCTCTGGGCCTCCATGCCGCGAGCATGGGGACCCTCGGGGTTTTGGCACAAACGGGTAACGTTAACCGCGAGTTGACAGGCCCCGGCCTGACCAGCCCCGACGCCGCCGACGCCGCCCGCACCCTGGCCGATCTGGCCACCGCTGGCGTGACCCATCTGGCGCTGGAGGCCTCGTCGCACGGCATTGACCAGCGGCGGCTGGATGGCGTGACGCTCAAGGCGGCCGCCTTCACCAACCTGACCCAGGACCACCTCGACTACCACGGCAGCATGGACGCCTATCGCGACGCCAAGCTGCGCCTGTTCGAGACCCTGTTGCCGCGCGGCCGGACCGCCGTGCTGAACGCCGACTCCGACGCCTGGTCCAGCTTCGCTGCGGCCTCGATCATGTCGGGGCTCGACGTCATGGGCGTGGGTGAACGGGGCCGCGACCTGTCTCTGGTGGCCCGTCAGGCGACGCCCGAAGGCCAGCGCCTGACCATCGATGCGCGCGGGACCCAGTATGAGGTGCTGCTGCCGCTGGCCGGGGCCTTCCAGGCCTCGAACGCCCTGGTCGCCGCCGGTCTGTGCATCGCCGCCGGCGAAACCGTCGACCGTGTCCTGGGCGGGCTGGAGAAGATCACGGGGGCCCAGGGCCGCCTGCAAAGGATCGAGGGATCCGGCCGCGGCGAGGTCTATGTCGACTACGCCCACACCCCTGACGGCCTCGAGACGGTGCTCAAGGCCCTGCGTCCGCACGCGACCGGCCGGCTGATCGTCGTCTTCGGTGCCGGCGGGGATCGCGACAAGGGCAAGCGGCCCCTGATGGGCGAGATCGCCGGGCGTCTGGCCGACGTCGCCATCGTCACCGATGACAATCCGCGCTCGGAAGACCCCGCCACGATCCGCAAGGCCGTCCGCGCAGGCTGCCCGACGGCGCGGGAAACCGGCGACCGCCGCGCCGCCATTCAACAGGCCATCGCGATGATGGGCGACGGAGATGTGGTGGTCATCGCCGGAAAAGGGCATGAGCAGGGACAGATCATCGCCGGGGTCACCCATCCGTTCGATGACGCCACCGTTGCCGCTGAAGCCCTCCGACTCCATGCCTGACATCCAGCCCCTCTGGACCTCCGCCGAAATTGAAGCCGCGACGGGTGGCCGCCTGTCCGGGCCTGCGTTTGTGGCCGACGGCATCACCTACAACAGCCGCGAGATCGTGCCGGGCGACCTGTTTCTGGCCCTGAAGGGCGTGCGCGACGGGCATGAATTCGCCGCCTCCGCCTTCGCCGCCGGCGCGACGGGCGCGATCACCGAACACGCGGTCGAAGGCGGCTCCTGCGTCGTCACGGCCGACACCCTGCGCGCGCTGGAAGCCCTCGGTGTCGCCGCGCGCGATCGCAGTTCGCAGGTCCGGCGCGGGGCCGTCACCGGCTCGGTCGGCAAGACCAGCGTGACCCAGGCCGTCAAGGCGGGCCTCGATCTTGCGGGTCCGGCCCACGCCTCGATCAAGAGCTACAACAACCATATCGGCGTGCCGCTGACTCTGGCCCGGATGCCGCGCTCGACCCGGCGCGCCGTGTTCGAGATCGGCATGAATGCGCCAGGCGAGATCGCGCCCCTGTCGAAGATGGTGCGGCCCCACGCCGCCTGCGTCACGGCCATCGGCCCGGTGCATATCGAGGCCTTCGTCGACGGCGAGGCCGGGGTAGCCCGGGAGAAGGCGTCGATCTTCGAGGGTCTGGCCCCCGACGGCGTCGCGGTTCTGAACGGTGACACCGGCTATTCGGCGCTGCTGGAGGCCGCTGCGCGCAGGGCCGGCGCGCATCGCGTCAGCTTTGGAACCGCCATCGGGGCCGACGCCCGCCTGATCGAGTTCCAGCCCAATCCGCAAGGTGCGCGGGTGACGGCCGAGCTGTTCGGCAAGACGATCGATTTCACCCTCGGTCAGTCCGGCTTCCACTGGGGGCTGAACAGCCTGTGCGTCCTGCTGATGCTGGACGCGCTGGACGTCCCGCTCGACACCGGCCTGTCGGCGCTGGCCGATTTCCAGCCGCTGGCCGGCCGGGGTCAGACCCGGACCGTGGCGGCACCGGGCGGTGGCTTCACCCTGATCGACGAGAGCTATAACGCCAATCCGCTGTCGATGGCCGCGGGCTTCCGCAGCCTCGGTGCCCGGCCGGTTCCGGCCGGCGGGCGGCGCATCGTGGTCCTGACCGACATGCTGGAGCTGGGCGACCAGTCCCGCAGCCTGCACGAAGGCCTGGCCGATGCCATCGCTGTCGCCGGGCTGGACCTCGTCCACACGGCCGGCCCCGAAATGAAGCGGCTGCACGACATTCTGCCGCCGGACCGCCGCGGTCTTTGGCGCGAGACCGCCGCCGAACTGGCCGCCGAGGCCGAGGCGCTGGTTGCGCCGGGCGATGTGGTCATGGTCAAGGGTTCGAACGGGTCGAAGGCGTCGCTGGTTGCGAAGGCCCTGTCAGACCTCGGCTCCCCCTCAAGCAGCGACGCGCCGCGCGCGGAGCGATAGGGAAACAAGATGTTCTACCTGCTCTATCTCCACTACGCGGACATCGCGAAGGACTACCCGCTGCTCAACCTGGTCCAGTACCAGACGGTGCGGGTGGCGCTGGCCATGGCCACGGCCATGATCGTCTCGGTCGCCATGGGCAGCCGGTTCATCGCCTGGATGCGGGTCAAACAGGGCAAGGGCCAGCCGATCCGCGCCGACGGCCCGGTGTCGCACCTGTCCAAGGTCGGCACGCCGACCATGGGTGGACTGATGATCCTGGCGGGCATCGCCGTGGCCGTGCTGCTGTGGGGCGACCTGACCAATCCCTACATCTGGATCGTCAGCTTCGTCACGGCGGCCTTCGGCGTGCTGGGCTTCATCGACGACTACGCCAAGGTGACCAAACAGACCTCGGCCGGCCTGACCTCCAAACAGAAGCTGGTGGCCCAGGTCATCGTCTCGGTCATCGCCGGGGTCATGACCGTGCTGTGGATGACCGCCTCGCCGACCACGCCCAACCTCGAGACCTCGATCGCCTTCCCCTTCTTCAAGGCCGTGCTGCTGAACGTGGGCTGGTTCTACGTCCTGTTCGCCGCCTTCACCCTGGTGGGTTTCTCCAATGCGGTGAACCTGACCGACGGGCTGGACGGCCTGGCCATCGTGCCGGTGATGATGGCCGCGGGGGCGTTCGGAATCATCAGCTATCTGGTCGGCAACTTCATCTTCTCGGACTATCTGGGCGTCCACCATGTGCCGGGCTCGGGCGAGCTGGCCATCTTCTGCGCCGCCATCATCGGCGCGGGCACGGGCTTCCTCTGGTATAATGCCCCGCCGGCCAAGATCTTCATGGGTGACACCGGGTCGCTGGCCCTCGGCGGCGCGCTGGGTGCCATCGCCGTGGCCACCAAGCACGAGCTGGTTCTGGGCATCGTCGGCGGCCTGTTCGTCATCGAGGCCGCCTCGGTCATGATCCAGGTCGCCTATTTCAAGGCTACCAAAAAGCGCATCTTCCTGATGGCCCCGATCCACCACCATTTCGAGAAGATGGGCTGGCCGGAATCCACCGTCGTCATCCGCTTCTGGATCGTCTCGGCCATGTTGGCGCTCGCCGGCCTCGCCACCCTGAAGCTGCGATAGCGCGATGATCCCCGTTCCCGGCTTTGAAGGGCGGCGCATCGCGGTCTTCGGCCTGGGACGGTCGGGACTGACGGCGGCCCGCGCGCTCAAGGCCGGCGGGGCCCTGCCGGTGCTGTGGGACGACAGCGTCTCCAGCCGGATGCAGGCCGAGGCCGAAGGGCTCGCGGTCGAGGACCTGACGGGCGCCGACTGGTCGGGGTTCGCGGCCCTGGTGCTGTCGCCGGGCGCGCCGCTGACCCACCCGAAACCGCACTGGACCGTCGGCAAGGCCAGGGCGGCGGGCGTCGAGGTTCTCGGTGATGTCGAGCTGTTCGCCCGCGCGATCGCGGCCCTGCCGGAAGGCGAGCGGCCCAGGGTGGTCGCCATCACCGGCACCAACGGCAAGTCGACCACCACGGCCCTGATCGGCTGGGTTCTGAGACAGGCCGGCCTCACGGTTCACGTCGGCGGCAACATCGGCATCGGCGTGCTGGCCCTGCCGGTGCCGACGCGGGGCGCGGTCTATGTGATCGAGGTGTCGAGCTATCAGCTGGACCTGACGAGCACGTTCGCCCCGGACGTGGCCATCCTGACCAACATCAGCCCGGACCATCTGGACCGGCACGGCGGCATGGAGGGCTATGTCGCGGCCAAGGCGCGGATTTTTCAGGCGCAGGGGCCTGACGGGCTGGCGCTGGCGGGAATAGATGAGCGCTGGGGGCAAACGATCGCCGCTGACCTCGCCACCGCTGATCGCCATGTCACGACCATCTCCACATCCGTGCATCCCCGCGAAGGCGGGGACCCAGGTTTGAGCGGCGACGCCGACCCCGACCGAGTATCTGACGGACGTTCGGACAGCGATGGTGAGGCCAAAGCCTGGGTCCCCGCCTTCGCGGGGATGCACGGGATTGAGGCCGGCGACGGCATGCTGAAGATCGGGGGCGAGCCAGGCATAGACCTGTCCAACGCCCGCTCTCTCCCCGGCCGCCACAACGCTCAGAACGCCGCCTTCGCCTACGCGGCCGCGCGTGCGCTCGGCGTGCCCCACGACGCAGCCGTCCAAGGTCTCATGTCCTTCCCCGGCCTCGCCCATCGCATGGAAGAGGTCGGCCGCCTGGGCCACGTCCGCTTCATCAATGACTCCAAGGCCACCAACGCCGACGCCGCGCGGCAGGCGCTGTCCTCCTATCCGCGCAGCTTCTGGATCGCCGGCGGGCGGGCCAAGGCCGGCGGTATCGATGATCTGGAAGACCTGTTCCCCCGCGTCGTTGAGGCCTTCCTGATCGGCGAGGCGGCCGGACCCTTTGCCGCCCGTCTGGGGGACACACCGCACCGGATCAGCGGCGACATGGCCAGTGCCGTGAAGGCCGCCGCCGAGGCCGCCGCCGCGACGGGCCGCGAGGAGGTCGTTCTGCTGTCCCCCGCCAGTGCCAGCTTCGACCAGTACCCTGACTTCGAGGCGCGGGGCGAGGCGTTCCGCGCCGCCGTCCTCGCCTTGGGCGCGACCGCCGCGAGCGCATCATGACCGACTACAGCCCCGCCTTTTCGCGCAACGACCAGAGCCCGCTGGCCAAATGGTTCTGGACCGTCGACCGCGGCCTTCTGGCGGCGGCGCTGACGCTGGTGGCGCTGGGCGTGTCGCTGAGCTTCGCCTCCAGCCCGGCCGCCATTCTCGCGGACCAGTCCATCACGGACCCCTTCCACTATTCCTGGCGGATGATCATCTGGGCCTCGATGGGTCTGGTGATCATGATGACAACGTCCCTGTTGTCGCCGCGCGGAGTCCGCCGGATCGCCCTGCTGGGATTGCTCGGCGCCATCGTCGTCATGGCCGCCCTGCCGTTCATCGGCAGTGAGGTGAAGGGCGCGGCGCGCTGGGTGAACCTGGGCCCGTTCAGCCTGCAGCCGTCCGAGTTCGCCAAGCCTTCGCTGATCGTCGTCGCGGCCTGGATGTTCTCCGAGGCCCAGAAGGGCAAGGGCGTGCCTGGCGTCAGCATTGCCTTTGCGGCCTGGGCCCTGACCGTCGGCCTGCTGCTGATCCAGCCCGACATCGGCCAGACCCTGTTGATCACCACCACCTTCATGGCCGTCTTCTTCATGGCCGGAGTGCCGTTGAAATGGGTGGCCGCCCTCGCCGCCGCCGGGGCCGCCGGGGTCGTCGGCCTGTATTTCGCTTTCAGCCACATGCGCGACCGGCTCAGCCGCTTCTTCTCGCCCGAGACCACCGACACCCATCAGATCGACCGCGCCTCAGAGGCCATCCGCGCCGGCGGTCTGGTCGGGCGTGGCGTCGGCGAGGGCGTGATGAAACGGTCGGTGCCCGACCTGCACACCGACTTCATCTATTCCGTCGGGGCCGAGGAGTTTGGCCTGGTGCTCTCGCTGGCCATGATCTCGCTCTACGCCTTCATCGTCGTCCGCGGCATGCGCCGGGCGATGAAGCTGACCGATCCGTTCGAGCAGACGGCGGCGGCGGGCCTGTTCATGCTGATCGGCCTGCAGGCCAGCATCAATATCGCGGTCAATCTGAACCTGATCCCGACCAAGGGGATGACGCTGCCCTTCATCAGCTATGGCGGCTCATCCATGCTGGCCATGGGGCTGACCATGGGACTGGCCCTGGCCTTGACCCGCCGCCGCCCTGGCGCCTACGAGCCGGGGGCCAGCCTGCCCCAGGGCCGGCGCATCTTGCCGTAAGGGCCGTCATGTCGTCGAAAGTCTGCGTCGTCGCCGCCGGGGGCACCGGGGGGCATATGTTTCCCGCCGAAGCCCTGTCGCGCGAGCTTCAGGCGCGTGGCTGGCGGATCGTCCTGGCCACCGACCATCGCGGCGAGGCCTATGCCCATGACTTCCCCGCCGAGGAACGGATTGCGCTGGATGCTGCCACCGGGCGCGGGCCGATCGGCATGGCGAAGGCCGGCGTGGCCATCGCCCGCGGGGTGCTGAAAGCCCGCAAGGCGCTGAACCGGCTCGACGCCGCCGTGGTGGTCGGTTTCGGCGGCTATCCGTCCGCCCCGGCCCTGCTGGCCGCGCTCAGCCAGCGCCGCCCGACCCTGCTGCACGAGCAGAACGCCGTGCTCGGCCGCACCAACCGCTGGCTGGCCCCCTATGTCGGAGCGGTCGCGTCGTCCTTCCCCCATCTGCAGAAGGTGCCGCGGGGACTGGATGCGCGGGTCTCCCTGATCGGTAACCCCGTCCGTCCCGACATTCGCGCCCTGTACGATCGCGTCTGGACCCCGCCGACGTCCGACGGCCCTATCCATGTGCTGGTCACGGGCGGCAGCCAGGGGGCCCGCATTCTCGCCGAGACAGCCCCGCGCGCTCTGGCGGCCTTGCCCGAGCCGATCCGCGCCCGGCTGCAGGTGCAGCAGCAGGCCCGGGCCGAAACCCTCGAGGCGGCGCAACAGATCTATCTGGAGGCGGGGATCCGTGCCGAGGTCGCGCCCTTCTTCCGCGACATGGCGCAACGGCTGTCGGCGGCGCATCTGGTCATCGGCCGGGCCGGGGCCTCGACCTGTTCCGAGCTGGCGGTGGCCGCCGTGCCGTCGCTGCTGATCCCGCTGAAGATCGCCATGGACGACCACCAGCGCTTCAACGCCCTCAGCCTCGCGGAAGCCGGCGGCGCGGAGGTGCTGCTGGAGGACGAGGTGACCGTTCAGGCCCTGACCGGTGCCCTGCTGTCCCTGCTGTCAGATCCCGCCCGCCTGTCCGCCATGAGCGCGGGCACCCGGTCCGCCGCCCTGCCGGATGCGACGCGGGCCCTTGCCGACAGGGTCGAGGCGTCGGTCCGGCCGGCCTGACCCGTCAGGGCTGGGCCGCGAACATTTGCGCAGCCGAAGCACGCGCCAGCGCCAGATTGGCCACGGGCCGGGTTCGCGGACGCTCGGTCGAACAGACGGCACCCATGGTTATGGCACCGGGCGTGCCGGCCGCAGGGGCCGCCGCCGCCGCCGGTCCGGGATCCGTCCGCATGTGGGTCGCATCCTGATAGACGGCGGTGCGCACGGTGTGCACGGTCCCGGCGGTGCAATCGACATCCCATTCCATCGCCAGGGCGTTCGCGCCGTTGGCGATCGGCTGTTTCAGAAACAGCCAGGTCCAGGCCTGTTTGTGTCCCGTCTCGACCGGCCTTGGCTGGGTCATGAAGGCGACGACGCCCGGCACCTGGAAGATCTGCCGCATCGGCTCGTCCGGGCCCGGGGTGACGTCCTGTGCGTGGACGGTCGCGGGCATGGCCACGGCGGTCGCCACGGCAAGACAAAGTGCGAGTGTTTTCATCCAAGCCTCCCGCAGCCGATTATGTCCGAAAAACGGCGATGTGCGAGTCCCGGAAGCGCTTGAATTCAATATTCAATGTGCGGTTATGGGGCGACCAGCGCTGCGCGTCCCACGCGAACGGCATCGGCCAGGGTGTCGGCGTCCGCCGCGCCGGCGGATGCGGGATCGCAGGCGACCGCGAGCAATTCCGCCGCATCGCCGCCCGCCGCCGCCGGATAGGCCGGGGCGGTGTCGGCAGTCGCCGGTCCCTCGGCCCCGCCCTCACGCACCGCGGCGAAATCCAGCCGGTCGGCGGTCCGCGCCGCGCAGTCGAAGGCCCACCACGACCATCCGCCCCAATAGGCCTGACCGGCAGCCTGAAACGCCTCTTCCGTAACCTGGAGGCTGCGCATCCGGACCGTGTCACCGGTCCGCGAGACGGTCGACAGGTCCGCCAGAACCGCGAACCGGCCCACCCCGGTCAGCACCAGCCGCGGCCTCTCCGCCTGCGGCCCCTCGGCCCGGGCCCAAGCTGGACCGGCCAGGAGCATGAGGCCCGCAACAATCGTCTGAAGGGCGTTTTTCATGTGCCATCGTAACCCGGCGTTGACCGCAGGGCGACTAGACTGATCGTCATGACGCGCTTCATGACGCTCGACTTCGCCGGCGGCGACCGGCCCGCGATGCTCAACCGCGTCATCGGCATGGCGCGCGGCACCTATGGCTATGTCGTCACCCCCAATGTCGATCACGTCATCAAGCTGATGGACGGCCGCGTTCCGCGCGATGTCTATGAGGCGGCCGGGCTGAAGATCTGCGACAGCCGCATCCTCTCGCATCTGGCCCGTCTGCGTGGCGTCGCCCTGCCGGTCTATCCGGGCTCGGACATGACCGCCGACCTGCTGGCCTCGCCCGCCGCAGAGGGTCTGGTTATCGCCGTCTTCGGCCCCGACCGCGCGGCCTTTGAAGATCTGGCCGCCCGCTATCCGCGGCAGACCCTGTGCTGGATCGAGGCCCCCATGCTGACGCCCGGGACGCCCGGCTGGAGCGCCGCCGTCAAGGCCGCCGCTGATGCCGAATGGGACGTCCTGCTGGCCTGCGTCTCCTTCCCCAAACAGGAGCTGTTCGCCCACGCTCTGCGCGCCGCGGGCCGCAAGACCGGTGTGACCCTGTGCGTCGGCGCCTCGGTGGATTTCCTCACCGGCCGCCAGCAGCGCGCCCCCCGCATCTTCCAGACCTTGTCGCTGGAATGGCTTCACCGCCTGCTGAGCCAGCCGCGCCGCATGTTCCGCCGCTATGTCATCGAGGGCCCGGCGATCTTCGGCTGGTTCGTAAAGACCGAACTTATGGGCTCGCGCTAGGCGGCCACGATTTCTTCCGCCTGCCCCAGGTCCACGCTGACCAGCTGGGACACCCCCCGCTCGGGCATGGTCACGCCGTAGAGGCGGTCCATCCGGCTCATGGTCACCGGATTGTGGGTGATGACGATGAAGCGGGTGTCTGTGCGCTTCCGCATCTCGTCCAGCATGCGGCAGAAGCGGTCGACATTGGCGTCGTCCAGCGGGGCGTCGACCTCGTCCAGCACGCAGACCGGGGCCGGATTGGCCAGGAAGACGGCGAAGATCAGGGCCGCCGCCGTCAGGGCCTGCTCGCCGCCCGACATCAGGCTCATCACCGCCAGCCGCTTGCCGGGCGGGCAGGCGTAGATCTCCAGCCCCGCCTCCAGCGGATCGTCGCTCTCGACCAGTTTCAGCTCGGCCTGGCCGCCGCCGAACAGGGCCTCGAACAGGCTTTTGAAATTGTCGTTGATGATGTCGAAGGCGGCGACCAGCCGCTCGCGGCCCTCGGCGTTCAGCTCGTCGATCCCGTCACGCAGTTTGGCGATGGCCGAGGTCAGGTCGCTGCGCTCGACCCGCATGGTGTTCAGCCGGTCGCCGTATTCGATCGCCTCTTCCTCGGCCAGCAGGTTGACCGCGCCCAGCGCCTCCCGTTCGCGCTCCAGTCCAAACAGCAGGCTCTCGGCCCCGGCCGCATCCGGCGGGCGGGCGATGGCGTCGTCCGTCAGCTTCTGGCCCAGTTCCGCCGGAGACATCCCGGCTGTCTCGCGCAAATTGTGCTCGGCTTCAGCCAGCCGCTCCCCCGCCGCGTCCGACCGCGCCGCCAGGCCGGCCCGGGCCTCGCGTGCCGCCGACGCCTCCGCCTCGGCCGCGCGGGCGGCCCGGTCCGCCTCGCCGGCCGCGCCCTCAGCGAGGGCAAGCGCGTCGCCGGCCGACTTGCGGCGTGTCTCGGCGATGGTCAGGGCGTCCAGCAGCGACGATCGCTGCGCCGCCAGCCGGTCCGGCGCGTCGCCTGCGGCCTTCAACGCTGCGGACGCCTTTTCCGCATCCTTTCCGAGCGAACCGATCCGGGCCTTGGACTCCCGGGCCCGCCCGGCCCAGCCGTCGCGTTCGCGGGTCAGGCCGTCCCGCCGCGCCTGACGACCGGCGACCTCGCGGGCTTCGGTGTCGCGTTCGACCCGGGCCGTCGCCGCCGCGCCGCGCGCTGCATCCGCCGCCGACCGCGCCGCCGTCAGTTCGGCGCGCAGGGCGTCCAGTGTTTCCGACGGGGCGTCCGATCCCTGCGCCTGGTCCAGCGCCGCCCGCGCCGCCTCGACCTCGGCACCCAGCCGGGTCAGGGCTTCGTCCAGCGCCTGGGCCCGGGCCTCCTTGCGCGCCTGTTCGCGGCCCAGCGCCTCGACCCGGTCGCGGGCCGCCGTTACAGCCTTGTCCAGCGGGAAGGGGGCCGCACGGGCCGCCTTCACCGTCTCCTCGGCCGCGCGGAAGGCTTCGGCGGCGGCCTTCAGCGATGCCTGAGCGGCCTCCAGCGCCGGCTTGCCGGCGTCGATCTCGGCTTCCAGCTCCGACAGCCGGGTCCGTTGTGCCAGACGGACCGCGGCGGGCCGGGGGGCTTCGGCGCGCTGCACGAAGCCGTCCCAGCGCCACAGGTCACCCTCGCGCGTCACCAGCCGCGCGCCGACGGGCAGGGTCTTCGCCAGCCGCTCGATTTCGGTCACCGCAGCCACGCCGCACAGGGCCAGACCGGCCGCGAGCTGCTCCGGTGCCGACACGTGGTTGGCCAGCGGCTCCACACCGTCCGACCAGACCGGGGCGGGGACATCCGCCCCGGCCCAATAGGCCGCCGCCCGCGCGTCCAGCGCCGCGTCCAGATCGTCGCCCAGTGCCGCTGCCAGCGCGGCCTCATAGCCCTTGTCGGCCTGCACACAGTCCAGCGCGGGCGCGTGCTCGCGCCTGCCCTGCACCAGCAGCTGCGCCAGTCCCCGCGCCTCGGTCTGCAACCGACCCAGCCGATCCTCGGCCGCCCGTGCCGCCGTACGGGCCTCGGCCTCGGCCCGCGCACGGTCGCCGCGTTCGGCCTCCGCCGCTTCCACCGCCCCCCGGGCGGCTGCCAGTTCGGCCTGCGCCGCTGCCAGCGCCGCCGTCGCGGCCTCGATTTCGGGGGTGACCAGCGGCCCCAGTCCCGCGCGCTCGGTCTCGGTTGAAGAAAGCTGTGCCTCCGCCCGGGCGACCCGCGCCTCGGCGTCGCGCTTCCGGGCGCTCTCGGCATTGATCCGTGTCTCGACCGAGGCCACGGCACCCGCCACCCGTTCGACCTCGGCGTCCGCGGCCTTGCGGGCGTCCTCGGCGGCGGCGAGGGCGGTTTCCAGTTCCGGGCCGCGCGTCGGCGCGCCGGCGATCTCGGCGGTCAGGGTCTCCAAGGCCTCGCCCAGTCGGGCCAGTTCGCTGTCGGCGTCGCCGGACATGGCGGTTTCGCGCATCGTGTCGGCGGCGATGCGGGTCGTCTCTGCCGTCAGCCGCTCGACCTCGGCCCGCGCGGCCTGTTCGGCCATGTCCAGCCGGTCGCGCTCCAGACTGGCGCGGTGCAGCAGCGCCCCGGCCACGGCATCCTCTTCACGCGCCGGCTTCAGCGCCTCCTGCGCCGTCAGCGCGGCGGTCTGCGCCCGGCTCGAGGCCGTCGTGGCCGCGCCTACGGCCCGCTCGGCCTGGGCCATGTCCTCGGCCGCGCCCTCGGCTATGACGCGCGCATCGTTCCAGCGCACAAACAGCAGGGCGGCCTGCAGGGCCCGGATCTCGGCGGAAATCTTCTTGTACCGTTCGGCCTGCCGCGCCTCGCGCTTCAGACGGGTCAGTGCCGTCTCCAGCTCGCGGCCGATGTCGTCCAGCCGCTCCAGATTGGCTTCCGCGGCCTTGAGCCTCAGCTCGGCTTCGTGTCTGCGCGTATGCAGGCCGGCGACACCACCGGCTTCCTCGAGGATGCGACGACGGTTCTGCGGCTTGGCGGCGATCAGCTCGCTGATCTGGCCCTGTCGCACGAGGGCCGGACTGTTGGCACCGGTCGAGGCGTCGGCGAACAGAAGCTGGACGTCGCGGGCGCGCACCTCCTTGCCGTTGATGCGATAGGTCGAGCCCTGTCCGCGGTCGATGCGGCGCGAGACCTCCAGCATCGGGCTGTCGGTAAAGGGCTGGGGTGCCCGGCGCTGGGCGTTGTCTATGGTCAGCTGGACTTCGGCGTGGTTGCGCGGCGGCCGGTCGGCGGCCCCGGCGAAGATGACGTCGTCCATCCCCTGACCGCGCATGGCCTTGGCCGAATTGGCCCCCATGACCCAACGCAGCCCCTCCAGCACATTGGACTTGCCGCAGCCGTTGGGCCCGACGACGCCGGTCAGGCCGGGTTCGATATGCACCTCGGCGGGATCGACGAAGGACTTGAAGCCCACAAGCCGGAGGCGCTGGAACTGCATGGGTTCCTACGCGGTCAACGGCTTGGCGCGGCCGCCCGGATCGCGACCTCCAGCCCGCCCAGAGAGCGGTCCGTCACCCGGCGTCCGTTGACGAAGAAGGCGGGGGTGGTGGTGGCGTCGGCGGCGACGGCACTGTCGATGTCCCGGTTGATCGCCGCACGCGTCGCGGGGGTCGCGGCACAGGCGTCGATCTGGGCCCGGGTCCGGCCGCTGACAGCAATGGCCGGTGCATACCAGGCGTCCACTGTGCCGCCGTTCAGAACGGCTTGCTGGCCCTGCATCAGACTGGCCGCGACCTCGAAGAAGCGGTCGGGCACCGCGCAGCGTGCCAGCGCGGCCGCCGGCAGAGACATCTCTTCCGGCGGCGTCGGCAGGTTGCGGAACACCAGCCGGACCTGACCCGTGTCGATGAACCGGGTCTTGAACACCGGATAGACGAACGTGTGCCAGTCCGCGCAGTGGTGGCAGGCGAACGAGGCGTATTCAATCACCGTCACCGGGGCGTCGGCGCGGCCGATGCTGCGGTCCGCCGCCGTCACGGCCGCGACCGGTTCGGTCGCGACCGCCGGCACCGATGCCGCGACCACAGGGGCCGCGATCGTCAGCGCCAGGATCAGCATGACACGCGACGGGCGCACCGGCTCGATCAGCCCTTCGCCAGCTCGGCGTCGATGGCCTTCGACAGATCGGCCATCGTCGTCCCCTCTTCACCGGGCGAAATCACCTGAACGCCGTTGACGAAGAAGGCCGGCGTGCCCGTCACGCCGGCCTTGACCGCGGCGTTCGAACGTTCTTCCGACGCCTTCAGATTGGCCGGATCCTTGATGCAGGTCTCGATCTGCTGGTTGGTCAGGCCGGCACCGTTGCCGACGCGGAACAGGGTGTCGCGCGGATTGACGCCCGCACGCCATTCGGCCTGGCTGGCCATGATGCCGTGGATCACGTCGAAATATTTGTCCTCGCCGGCGCAGCGGGCGATCATGAAGCCGGCCACCGCGACGTTGGCGGGCGGGGTCGGCAGTTCACGGAAGACGTAGCGGACCTTGTTGGTGTCGACATAGGCGGCCTTGAACGCCGGCCAGGTCGATTCCTGCCAGGCTGCACAGTGCGGGCAGGTGACCGAGGCGTATTCCACCACGGTGACCTTGGCCCCCTCGGCGGCACCCAGGGCCATGTCACCCTCGGCGGTTCCACCTGCGCCGCCTCCGCCGCAACCGGCCAGTGTGGCCATGGCGGCCATGGCGGCGGCTGTCATCGCCGCGCGGCGGCTCATGGCGGCGTATTTGGTCTGGGCGCTCATGGCGTCATCCTCAACGGGCGGTGGGAGTTTTGAAAGCATCGCGCGATTCCCCGCGATCGCGCGTGTCCTGACACTGTCGAGAACAGAAACGGCAAAGTTTTGTCAACGCCCCGCGCGGTCGCGGCCTTTCGAGGGGTCGCCCAGAACGGCGCGGCCCAGCCGTTCCAGCGGCCCTTTCAGACTGTCGGGCGCGTCCGCAACGGCCGCTTTCAGCGCTGCCTCGTCCTGGGCGGCCAGCGGCTGTGCGGCACGGCGCGGCTTTGGCGGGGCTGCGATGTCCGGGGGCGGTTTCACCGGTCCCTGCGCGATCCGCAGCTTGTCGACGCTGCCGGCACCGAGGAACAGGTTGACCCGCGCGAGGATGTCTTCCGACTGATGCTGCACCAGCAGGGCCGCGGGCCCCGCCACGCGCAGTTCCAGCGTGCCGCCCGCGCCGCCGCGGCCCTTGGTCAGTTTCTGCGGTCGGGTGACCCGTGCCAGCCGGTCGCCGACGATCTCGCGCCAACGCGGCTCAAGCGCCTGGGCACCGCGGCCGAATTTGGCATCCAGTTCCTTGATCAGCCCCTGCAGGGCCCGGCCGGCCTTGGGCGCGGAACGGGGCACCGGACGCGTGCGCTTGCGCGACAGGATTTCGCGGACTTCGGCGTCGGTGGGCAGCGTGCGGCGCATTTCCGGGTTATAGCGCGCTCGATGCCCCCCGTCCCGGTTCACCCGCCCGCCGACCTGTCCGCCTTCCGCGCGGCCCTGCTGGACTGGTATGACGCCCATGGCCGTACCCTCGCCTGGCGCGCCTCGCCCGGCGCAGCGGCACCCGAGCCTTACCGGGTCTGGCTGTCCGAGGTCATGCTGCAGCAGACCACCACACCCCACGCCACGCCCTATTTCGAGAGTTTCACCGCCCGCTGGCCGACCGTTTCGGATCTCGCCGCGGCCGGGGACAGCGATGTCATGGCCGCCTGGGCCGGCCTCGGCTACTACGCCCGCGCCCGCAACCTGCTGGCCTGCGCCCGCGCCGTGGCCCGGGACCATGGCGGCGTCTTTCCGGACACGGAGGCGGGCCTGCTGGCCCTGCCGGGCGTCGGGGCCTATACCGCCGCCGCCGTCGCGGCCATTGCCTTCGGTCGGGCCGCCAACGTCGTCGACGGCAATGTCGAGCGCGTCATGGCCCGGCTGTTCGCCGTCGAGACCCCGCTCCCGGCCGCGAAGCCCCAGCTGAAGCGTCTGGCCGGGTCGTGTGTGACGGACGATCGTCCCGGAGACTGGGCCCAGGCCCTGATGGACCTCGGCGCCACCGTCTGCCGCCCCGGCAGGCCGACCTGCGAGAAATGCCCGCTGACCCGCTGGTGCGCGGGTTTCCGGTCGGGCGCGCCGGAACGCTATCCGCTCAAGACGAAAAAGGCCGATCGACCGCACCGCACCGGAACCGCCTGGGTCCTGCGCGATGCAGCCGGGCGGGTGGCTCTGGTCCGCCGGCCGGACAAGGGCCTGCTGGGCGGGATGACCGGGCTGCCGACGTCCGACTGGTCCGTGGACGCGGCTGCCGCCTCGCCGCCGGCCGCCGCCGACTGGCAGGACGCGGGCGCGATCGAACACGTCTTCACCCATTTCTCCCTGACCCTGTCTGTGCAGACGGCGACCGGCACGGGCGACTTCCTCTGGACCGATCCTGACGCGGCGCTGGACTCGCTGCCGACCGTCTTCCGCAAGGCGCTGGAGCGCGCGCTGGCTAGCTGACGGTCCGCACCGATACCGACCCCTCGCGGCGCTTCTGAATGACAACCGTATGGTTGCCCAGCTGCTGGAACGACAAATCCACGACGCCGTCCCCGACCTGCAGATGGGTCACATTCAGGCGGTCGATCCCGGCCGGCAGCACCGGGTCGTCGATCTCGACCACGCCGCGCACGGCGTCGATGCTGATGCCCAGGGCCGATTGCAGCATCAGGAACACCGACCCCGCCGCCCAGGCCTGGGGCAGGCAGGCCACCGGATAGGCGATCGGCTGTTCGCCCGGCTGACGTTCGAAGCCGCAGAACAGCTCGGGCAGGCGCAGGTGGAAATGGGTCGCCGAGGCGTAGATCTCGCCCAGCAAAAGGGCCACCGCCCGCCGCTCGCCGTAGCGGGCCATGCCCGCCGCTGCCATGGCCGTGTCGTGGGGCCAGACCGAGCCGTTGTGATAGCTGATCGGATTGAACCGCGCCTGGCCCGTCGCCAGCGTGCGCACGCCCCAGCCCGAGCGGAACTCGGCACCCAGCAACCGCTTCGTCACCCGTTTCGCCCGCTCCGCCGACGGCAGGCCGGTGAACAGCAGGTGGCCCGCGTTGGAGCCGATCGACCGGCATTGCTCGCCGTCCCCGTCCAGGGCGATGGCGTAGAAGCCCTCGTCCTCCATCCAGAACCGATCCTCGACCAGCGCCCGGACCCGCGCGGCCTGACCCGCCCATTCCGCCTGCCGCTCATCGCCCAAAGTCGCCGCCAGATCCGCCATCGCCTGCCAGGCCGCATAGGCATAACCCTGCACCTCGAGCAGGGCGACCGGGCCCCTGGGGAAACGGCCGTCGCTGTGGAAGATCGAATCCTCGCTGTCTTTCCAGCCCTGGTTGGACAGACCCGTCTCGGCCCCGCGCTGATAGCGGATCAGGCCGTCGCCCTGGATGTCTCCATGGTCCTTCATCCAGCCTGTGGCGGCGATCAGATTGGGCCATAGCGCGCGGATCAGCGCGAAATCCCCGGTCCGCCGGGCATAGGCTCCGGCCAGGGCCACGAACAGACAGGTGGTGTCGACCCCGCCGTAATAGAGGCCGAACGGCACCTCGCCGAGGGCCGACATCTCGCCGCCGCGCGTCTCATGCATGATCTTGCCGGGCGCCGCGTCCTGGAAGGCCGAGAGTTCCGTCGCCTGCCGCATGGCCAGATAGGTCAGCACCCCCCTGGCCAGGGACGGATCCAGCCACAGCATCTGCCAGGCGGTGATGATCCCGTCGCGCCCGAACGGCGTCGAGAACCACGGCACGCCCGCATAGGGATAGGGGCCGGTCGGCAGGTCGGTGGTCAGAAGGGCGACGTCGGCGCGGCTCTGATCCAGCCAGTCATTGAACCGCGGACTGCGCGGCCCCCTCAGCGAGGCCCCGCGCCGTCGCCGGGTCCGCATCGCCACCCGCGCCTGCAGGGCGTTCAGGCGGAAGCGCCGTTCGTCCGGTTGATCGCAGGAGTCGGGGCCGCATTCGATATAGAGATCGCTGCGCTTGCCCTTGGGCAGGCTGAACATGAACTCGGCCCGCGATCCGTTCAGCCGCGCGGGCGGCTCAGAGAAGGCGAGGCAGCTCGTCCGGCGCACCGCGTCCAGCCCCACATAGGCAAACGTCACCCGCCGACCGTCGTGGGTCGGCGTTTCGGTCGTCCCGCGTTTGTCGCGCAAGGTCCCCCGGACCTGGAAGATGTCGGCGAAATCGGCGCCGAAATCGACCGCCAGCGGCAGCAGGACGTCCTCGATCCCGTGGTTGACGATCCGCACCCGCTCGAACAGCCGCCGGTCCCAGACGAAACGTCGCCGCTCGATGTGCAGGACGCCCGCCGGGGCCGACCGCCCGCCCATGGGCGGCAGCGGCCGGTTGGTCGAATGGCAGGTGAAGAAGACGTTGTCCTGGCTGACTCCGGAACTCAGCCGCGACGGCCGCGCCAGTCCGACGGTCAGCACCAGCCGCGACAGGATGCGCGTGTCGTGGTCGAAGAGGCCGTCGGCCCCGCCCTTCATGTCGCCCCAGCCGTCGGCGACCGCGAAGGTGTCGGCGTCCTTCAACGCCATCAGCCGTTCCAGCCCGTCGGCTTCCGAGGTCTCGGCGGCGGTGGTCTGAACGGAATAGGCGTCGTCCATCGGGGCTCCATGGGTAGTTTCAGGAGGCCCTGAAGGTTTCACCCGAATGGGGACGCCTGATGGCCCCCCGGTACGGTAATGGCCGAAGCTGCAGGCGGTTCAGCCGCGATCAGCCGGTGATCGCGAAGCTGCGGCCCTCATGTGCCCGCATCGGCGTCACCACATCCGCCAGCGGTTCTTCCGCGAAAGGGCGTTTGGCCAGCAGGTCGCCGTAGACGTCCAGATAGCGCCGGGCCATGGCCGTGGCCGAGAAGCGCAGGTCAAAGCGCGCCCGGATGGCCTCGCGGTCCAGCAGATGCGCCCGGCTGGCGGCCGCGATGGCCTGTTCCAGGGTGTCGACCAGGAAGCCGGTCTCACCGTCCTCGATGACCTCCGGCGTCGAGCCGCAGCGGAAGGCCACGACCGGCGTACCGCAGGCCATGGCCTCGATCATCACCAGGCCGAAGGGCTCCGGCCAGTCGATCGGGAACAACAGGGCGTCGGCCCCCCCGAGGAAGGCGGACTTCTGATGGTCGCCGATCTCGCCGACGAATTCGATCAGCGGATTGGCGTCGATCATTGGCTTGATGACCGTCTCCCAATAGGCCTTGTCGGCCGCATCGACCTTGGCCGCCATCTTCAACGGCCTGTTCAGCGCCGTCGCGATCTGGATCGCCCGGTCCGGCCGCTTCTCGGGCGAGATCCGGCCGAGGAAGGCGAGGTAGCCACTCGACTTCGGCGAGAAGCGATAGGTCTCGCCGGGCATGCCGTGGTGCACGGTGGCCTTCCAGTTGGCCAGCGGCAGGGGCCGGCGCTGATCGTCCGAGATCGACACGAGGCCGAACTCGGGCCAGCGCTCGTAGACGCCGCCGATATCCTTCATGTCCAGCCGCCCGTGCAGGGTGGTCAGCGTCTTGTCGGCATGGCGTCCGAACATCGGGAACTGGATCATGTCGGTGTGGAAATGGATCACGTCGAAGTCGTCGGCGCGCTTCAGCACCTCGGCCAGCATGACCATATGCGCCGCCAGATCGGACTTGAGCGGGGCGGGGTCCAGCCGGATCGCCTGATCCCGAACCGGCACCAGACGCGCCCGCGTCTCGGCATCCGCCGAGGCGAACAGGGTCACATCATGCCCGAGATCGACGAGGGCGTCGGTCAGATGGGCCACCACGCGCTCGGTGCCGCCGTACAGCCTTGGCGGCACGGCCTCATACAGCGGCGTAACCTGGGCGATCTTCATGGCGCATGCTCCCGCCGCCCCTGACACGGGCTGCGGAATATCAACCATCTCGCAGGTGCGAAGTTCCCTGACCGCCGTTTTTTCCTGTGCGAAACCGGCGACTTAGACGATCCGAAATGTCAGCGACCGCTCATTGCATCCCGGCGCGGACCTCGGCCCTCAGGGTGTCGATGGACCTGAGGCCCTGATCTGTCTTGAATCGCCAGTAGGTCCAGCCGTTGCAGGCGGGGGCGTTCTCGAACAGGGCCCCCATCTTGTGGATCGATCCGCTGAGCGCGCCCGCGACCAGCGATCCGTCGGCCCGGACCCGCGCCTCGCGATCGCCCTTGGGGCAGTACAGCTTGTCGCCCGGCGACAGCAGGCCGGCCTCGACCAGCGCCCCGAACGGCACCTTCACCTCGGCCCGCTTCGAGCCCATGACCACCAGGTCCTCGGGCGAGGCCGGGATCACCGCCTTGATCCGCTTCTCGGCTACCTTCGCATAGGTCTCGTCGCGCTCGATGCCGATGTAATGCCGGCCCAGCCGCTTGGCCGCCGCCCCCGTGGTGCCCGTGCCGAAAAAGGGGTCCAGCACCACATCGCCGGGCCTTGTGGCCGCCAGCAGCACCCGGTGCAGCAGGCCCTCGGGCTTCTGGGTCGGATGCGCCTTCTTGCCGTCGCCGTCCTTGATCCTCTCTTCGCCGGTGCACAGCGCCAGCGTCCAGTCGGACCGCATCTGCGTGTCCTCGTTGAAGGCTTTCAGGGCGTCATAGTTGAAGGTGTAGCGCTTCTGCTCGCGCGACCGCGCCGCCCAGATCAGGGTCTCGTGCGCATTGGTGAACCGCGTGCCCTTGAAGTTCGGCATCGGATTGGTCTTGCGCCAGATGATGTCGTTCAGGACCCAGAAGCCCAGGTCCTGGATCACCGTGCCCAGGCGGAAGACGTTGTGATAGCTGCCGATCACCCAGATCGAGCCCTCGGGCTTCAGCACCCGGCGGCACTCGGCCATCCATTCGCGGGTGAAGGCGTCATAGGCGGCGAAGCTGTCGAACTTGTCCCAGTCGTCATCGACCGCGTCGACCAGGCTGTTGTCCGGCCGCAGCAGGTCGCCGCCCAGCTGCAGATTATACGGCGGATCGGCGAAGACCATGTCCACACAGGCGTCGGGCAGGGACCGCAATACCGCGATACAGTCGCCTCTCATGACGACGTCGGTCTTGAACTCGGACATGGATGGTCGGCCCCGTACTGCTTGAAGGCCGATTGGTGAATCATCGCGGTTAAGGCGGGGTTAGCTTGATCCAGATCCGCATCGACACGGCCCCCTATCATCCGTGCATCCCCGCGAAGGCGGGGACCCGGGCTTTAGCTTGGCCACCGCCCCTGGACCGCAGGTCCGGGGGGCAAGGGACCCGCACGGCGTCTGCTTTGTGCGGGTCAGTCAAGGTCTGCTCCCGACCCGTAGCGGACTCCTTCAACTTCCGGTGAAGGGGGGGCGATTGAAGGCGCGGAGGTGCGCGAAACCGAACGTAAGGATCATCGCAACCAGGCCAAAGACTGGTCCAAGCACCACCATCCAGGCAAATTTGGTCCCGCTCCAGCCGTACTCGCCGCCAAATGCGACATCTAACTTAATGCTGAATTTCGCATTAATCACCCAGAGCAAAACGACTGAAACGAATGCCAATACTGCGGCAAGTATTCTCCGGGGGCGGCCAAGCGGGGCAAAAACTATTGTTGCGGAGGCAATCAATGCAATCGCCATGAAAAGTTCTGCGGAGCGACCCGCCGCGTTGTCCAATCTGAACCCCAAAAACCACTCGTTGGCCAACGCGACTACGAGGATAAGGAGCGCGAAGGCTGCTTGTCTGATCGACGGTCGCTGGTTCGGTGAGCGGCTCATGACAATAGTTTGTCGGAACGCTGCCAGAACTTCAACGTCCGCTCCCCACCCTCAGGCGATGGTCGGCTCTCGACCCAAAGCGGACATTGCGAAATGACTTGGCTTGATCACTTCCCCGGCGAGCTTTCGAAATAGCGGAACGAATTGATCGATCTGGCCACGGCAGCGACGGTAGGCAACCCTGACTACCGAGCGACTGAATTTGGGCTGACAGACCCGTAGGAGTCGTCGCTCATGGGGGAGACTATTGGGCCGAGGAGTGCCGGGAATGGGAGGAGAGCGGCAGGCTCGACATTTCGCAAGCGATCAACTTAGGGTCGGTGAGTGTGAGGAGGCGTGTGATGCGTTTTTGGACTAAGTGGGCGGCGATCCTGGTCGGACTGCCACTTATGGCGACGGCCGCATCGGCGCAGTCGATCGCGATCGATCCCGGCCCTGATCGGCTGGCGTTGGCCCGAGAACTGCTGGAGGCCATCCAGCCACCCGTGATCGATTCTTTGGTCCTGCGCATGTCCGAACAGGCAATCCAGCAGACTCTCATCAGCACGATCGGTTTTTCCGGAGGGGCTCCGGCGCTTGACGAAGCCCAACTTTTTCAGAGCTTTGAGATGGGAGCCGCTGTCGGGGCAGAACAGAGCCGCGAGATTTTTGTCGATCGATATGCCCGCGGGATGACGGACGAGGACATGCGCGCGGTCATCGCCTTCTACACTTCTCCCGAGGGGCAGGCGGGGCTCAACGCCAAGGCGGGGTACCTCGATCAGTATCTGACCATGCTGGAGAACGGTGACCAGCAGAGGCTGGAGCAAATGGTGCCCTTTGACCCTTCGCCGACGTCGATAGCCTTCAGTGAAAGCGCGGCGGGACAGGCATTGGTAAGGGTCGAAGGTAGCGAGGCGCTGAAGGAAGCGGGCGTCGATTTGGTGCAGAACCAGATCGCGGCTGCGCAAGCGGATTATTGCGCGCATGCGGTCTGCGGCGAGGCCCAGAACCAACTGTTCAGAAACATGGGGGCAATGGTTGCTTTCGACCGCGCGGGCGGGGAACACGCAATGTTTGGCCTGACCGCAGGCGATCTGTTTCCCGACAATACGGTCGCCGCCTTGGCCCGCGCAGCATGCGCGGGCGATACGGTGGCAGTCGTCGCGGCTATTGGTGCCGGTGCCGACCCCAACTCAATAGGCGGCGAGGGCTCCGGGCCGGGAGGGAGTACTCAACGGGTGACCCCGCTCCTGTGGGCTATTGATTGCGGCAGCGTGACAGGGGTCGAAGCCCTGCTGGACGCGGGTGCCGATCCCAACCGGCGCGAGGAGTTCGGCGCGACGCCGGTGACGGTTGCGGCGGAAACGCGCGAACCGGCCATCCTTCAACAACTGCTGGATCGCGGCGGCGACGCCAATGCCTATGACGACCGAGAAACCGCGCTTCAGATTGCTCTGAATCTGGCGTCAAGTCTGGAGCGGGTGGACGGACTGCCTGAGGCGGCGGCTTGGGCGAACTGGGACGCCCTTCTGTCAGCCGGTGCCGACCCGGACGGGATTGCGCCGGAGGGCGCACCCTTGATGCAGACAGCCTCGGTCATGAGCCAGTGGAAGAAGGTCGTCTGGCTGATAGATCGCGGCTGGGCCGGCGATCCGGTCCACCTCGGTGCCACCTTAGAGACGGCGCAGGGGCAGAGCGGTATCCCGCAGGACGAACTAGACGCTCTCGTACAGGTGAGAACCGAGTTAGTCCGGCGAGGGGTAAGTTTTCCGATCGGCCCGTTGATCAATCTGACACAAGATGACCGAGGCTTCTACGTTCAGCGGTGACGATGTGTGTTGTTAGCCCAAACGATTTCTGAGTTGCCTCCGGCACCGGTCGCTCTGAGGATTGGTCCGCATAAGGGGCCCAGAGCAGGCGGTGCGCGGAACAGGAAGTTATGAGGTGTTGGGCTAGGCTATCGGATCATTTTGGGCTGACAAGAACGTTTGCCGCCCCGAACCAAGGAAGCACGTGCTCCGACGACAGTGACCAGATCCGAGTCCAATAACTTGCCTTAGGCTAAGGTCCGCTTTCCGCCCTAGAGCGACCGTCGGCTCCCGACCCAAAGCGGACCTAAGCTGTTTAACATTGTCGGGGTTCCCGATATGCCTAAGCTCCTGCGCGTGTCCGTTGAGCGTGTCGTTTCAGTGGGTCGCGAGGGAGGGTCAACGGTGTCTGAGATATCCGATTCAGATCTTAAAATGCGCCATCGTCAGATGTGGGCTTCGGGCGACTATCCTCAGATGGTCGAGACGTTTCTGTTGCCGCTCGGCCCCCGCCTGGTCCGAGCGTGCGAGATTCAATCGGGCATGAAAATTCTCGACGTTGCTGCGGGCACGGGCAACGCTTCGATCCCTGCCGCCGCCATCGGCGCGCACGTTACCGCGAGCGACCTCACTCCCGAGCTGTTCGACGCCGGCCGCGAGCGCGCAAAGCGTGAGGGCGTCCAGCTAGAATGGGTAGAGGCCGACGCCGAAAATTTGCCCTTCGAAGACGAGTCCTTTGATGTCGTCATGTCATCGATCGGTGCGATGTTCGCTCCGCATCATCAGAAAGTGGCCGACGAGCTGGTCCGAGTGTGCCGCTCGGGCGGGACCATTGGGATGCTCAACTGGACACCTGAAGGCATGGTCGGCGATCTGTTCAAGACTATGAGGCCCTTTGCGCCGCCGCCCCCGCCGGGAGCCCAGCCGCCTCCGTTGTGGGGTAGTGAAGGGCACGTTCAAAAGCTGTTCGGCGAGCGGGTGCATTGGCGAACGCTGGATCGTGAGAATCTCGAAGTCACAGCCTTCGAAAAGCCCGCCGACTACGCCGCCCATATGTCGGCCTCCTATGGGCCGACAATCGTTGCCCGCGCCAACGCGAAAAAGGATGGTTGCGAAAGTCAGCTCGACGAGACGCTTGAGGCGTTGACGGCGCGCTGGAACCGCGGAGGCGCTGATAAGGCGCGCTTCGAGGTGGAATATCTTTTGGCCGTCGGTACACGCACCTAAATCGGTCGCGTTCTTGGGCCTCATGCCCGACCGACTGCCCCCGTCGAGCGGGATCGGCAAGCGCATATCGTCGCTTTGTTGACCGGCTGCTTTCCACCCCTAGGCGACGGTCTGCTCCCGACCCGTTGCAGACATGCAGCCGCTGTTGGCGGAAGTCGTTGCAACGGCCGTGCGCTCTCTCCTTGAACTGCGGTCACAGGGAGAGAAGCGCCGACTCGAACAAGCTACGCCGCAGAAAGAGTAGGCTCTTCCGTGCGAACGGTCGTATTGGTCCTGCACCGTTATGGCTCCATGCGAATACGGGGCCTTACTGGTATCGCCAAGTTTGACATTGCAGGGAACTGTTTTGAAACGCGCCCTGATCGCTGGAACTATGTATTTCTTGGCGCTGTTTGCCTTAGGCTTCGGCCTGGGGACTATCCGCGTGATTTACATCGCGCCGCGCCTCGGTGAGCTCATTGCAACGGCTGCCGAAGTGCCGTTGATGCTTGTGGCCGCCGTTTTTGCCTGCCGTTGGTCGGTCAGGCACTGGCAGGTGCCTCGTGATGCTTCGATCCGCTGGGCGATGGTCCTGTGGTTCGTCCTATTGCTGTTCGCGTTCGAGGCGCTGCTCGGTGCAGCGCTATTCGGACGATCGGTGCCGGAGCAGTGGGCAGCGCTGGCTACGACCGCAGGACTGGTCGGTCTTTCGGCCCAGATGATCGCCGCTCTGATGCCCGTGTTTATAGGCAGACGTGAACAGGGATGAGCCGGATTAGCCGCCGACAGTGGTTGCTGGGAACGGGAGCCGTCGCCTTGCTGGGCGGCGGATATGTCTCAACGCGCTTCCGGCATGCCGTAGAAGCGGCCGAGCGACGCATCTCCGGTCGAAGCCAGATCATACAGTCCGCATTTGGCGCACTCGAGTATGCCGTTGCGGGCACCGGCTCCCCTGTCCTGATGATCCACGGCACCGGCGGTGGCTTCGATCAGGGGCTGCGGTTCGGTTCGGCGCTCCAGGATCTCGGGCATCGCGTCATCGCCCCTTCGCGGTTCGGGTATCTGCGGAGCGAATTTCCGGTTGACCCGTCCCTGGCCAATCAGGCCGACGCCTTCGTCACGCTGCTCGATCATCTCCAGATCGATCAGCTTCCCGTCATTGGTGGTTCGGCAGGAGCGTTGTCTGCGTCGGCATTCGCTTTGCGGCATTCCGATCGGTGCAGCGGTCTAATCTTGCTGGTCCCTGCAGCGAACGTCAGCGGGAGCGATCCGGTAGAAATGAGCGGCATGCAACAGGCAGCCGTCCGAGCGGTGCTCAACTCGGACTTTCTCTACTGGTCGGCTCTCAACGCAAATCCCGAAATGCTGATTGGCACGCTCCTAGCCACGGACCCGCGTCTGTTGTCGAAAGTCAGCCTGAGCGAGCGCAGGCGGGCATATTCCATCGCGTCTGACATTATGCCGATACGCGCGCGAACAAGGGGCATGCTAAACGACGCCGTGCAGGCAGGGCATCCGGCGAAGATGGATTTTTCCGCTCTAACTATGCCGCTGTTAGTGATTTCTGCTGAAGACGACCGGTTTGGCACCGCCGCCACCGCACGCAAAATTGCTGCTGTGGTCCCGCACTCAGAACTTACGATCTATCCCACCGGTGGCCACATTTGGCTCGGCCACGACGACGCTATCGCTGAACGCATCCATGCCTTTATAGGTGGCACTCGACCCGAGGCCCGACTTACCTAAACGGCATCCACCGTTCATTCTAAAGCGACGGTGTGCTTCTGACCCTCAGGCGGCGGGCGGCTTTCCCGCCCAGCAAACCCAAGGAGTAGGGTCATCCTAGCCCGCGAGCTAGAGTGCGACGAGGACAAAGCCGCCTTTGAGAACAAGGTTCGGAAGGTGGCGATGGCCCCGTCGCAAGCTACACCGCAGAAAGACTGCGCTATTCCTTGCGATAGGGCGCATGGCTATGCCGCCATGATGAACGCCAAAGCCTGCCGAGCGAAAGCTACCGACGCTCTCATGCGGGCGGCGGAGGCAACAAGCCTAGGCGTGAAGGCAATCTACGCCACCCACGCCCGTGAGTGGACTGCCTTGGCCCTTACCGCCGATGCGCAAGAGGCCTGGGAGCGCAAACTTCTCTGAGCGATAGCTGTGTCGACTACGGATACGCCGTCTGGGGGTGCAGGAGCTAAACCGTCAGACAGGTCCGCTTTCGGCCGTTGGGCGACCGTCCGGTCCCGACCCAAAGCGGACCTCCTAGCGAGATGGCAGGCTAGCCCCGGTCTCCACGCCTTGCTGCCCAATCCTGCTCAAGTTCGCGAATGCGTTTGCGTTGATGCTGCGAGCGGATTTCCGTTCGCTCGAAGAAGTGCCCGTCGCGCCAGATCAGACCGGCAGCCACCGCGTGCATCTTTAGTTCGTCCAGATCGTCAACTCGCTCGTAAGCCCAAACCCTCCACCGGACGACGAGAAGGGACCATGTGAGCCAAGCCAACGGCCAGCTTGCGAAGAAGGTGAGCCCTGCCACTGGCGCGGCTGTCTGCCCATCAAACCCAAGGAGCAGGGTCATCGCAAAAGCGAACGCCGGGAGGCCAAACATCATCGACATGACCGCGCCGTTGACGGTCAGGGTGCCACGGCTGACGGCTTTCGCGGGCGTGATTTTGGTAGCTATGACAGACTTCTCCACCCCTTGAGACAGATCACGGTGCCTCTTAAGAAGCGGCTTTTCAATGTCCGCTTCCCACCGTTCAGCGACGGTCGGCTTCCGACCCAAAGCGGACATTTCCGTCGAACGGCCAAGACGGCCGCCTTTGACCCATCGAAGTCATCGGGAACGTCCGCTTTGCGCGATGGCTTACCTCGAATAGGGCTCGTCATACGCCAAGCCCCGCCTGCTGGATGCTGTCCATGATTTCACCGCTTCGGCACGCCGGCTACCGGCACCTTTTCATCGCCCAGGTCGCGGCCCTGCTCGGCACGGGCATGGCCACGGTGGCGTTGAGTTTGCTGGCGCATGACCTGGCGGGTGCCAACGCCGGCGAAGTGCTGGGGATGGCGCTCGCTATCAAGATGATCGCCTATATCGGCGTCGCGCCGTTTGCGAGCGCGCTGGCGGCCAGACTTCCTCGCAAGACCCTTCTCGTATCGCTCGACGTCGTCCGCGCCTGTGTTGCCGCAGCCCTGCCGTTCGTGGGCGAAGCCTGGCAGGTCTACGCCCTGATGACGGTTCTCTATGTGGCGTCTGCGGCCTTCACGCCCGCGTTTCAGGCCATGATCCCCGATCTTCTGCCGGACGAGGGCGAATACACCAAGGCGCTGTCGCTCTCGCGTCTGGCGGCCGATCTGGAGAGCGTGGCAAGCCCCGTTCTGGCGGCCGTTCTTCTGGCATTCATGAGCTACAACAATCTGTTCGCAGGCACCGCACTCGGCTTCGTCATTTCGGCTGCGTTCGTCGTCAGCGCCGCCCTGCCGGTTCTGACCCAAACGATCCAGAAGCCCTTTGTGCAGCGGCTGACCGGCGGTGTGCGGTTGTTCGCGCTGACCCCCCGTCTGCGCGGCCTGATCGCGATCAGCATCGCCGAGGCCGCCGGGGGTGCCATGGTTTTCGTCAACACCGTGGTGCTCGTGCAGTCGCGCTTCGGCATGTCCGGTCAGGCCGCCGCCTGGGCGCTGGCGGCTTTCGGGGTCGGGTCTATGGCGGCGGCGATCGCCCTGCCGCGCCTGCTGGACAGGATCGCCGACCGCACGGCCATGCTGTGGGGCGCGGCGATCATGACGGTTGTGCTCCTGGCGGGCTCAGTGTTGGCGACGAGCTATGTCGTTCTAGTGGTCCTGTGGGCCATCATGGGTGTGGGCTATTCCCTGACCCTGACGCCTGCGGGCCGCGCACTTCGCCGGTCGTCCAACGCACAGGATCGCCCGGCCCTGTTCGCGGCGCAGTTCGCCTTGTCGCATGCCGCATGGCTGATCGCCTATCCGGTCGCGGGTCTGGTCAGCGCGGCGGCGGACCCCAGCGCGGCCTTCCTTGTGCTGGCGGGCCTATGCGCCGTCGGCACGGTCCTCGGCTTCGTGGTCTGGCCCGCCAACGACCCGGCGGACCTGCCGCATCATCACGACGAACTGACCGGCAGCGATCCCCATCTGTCAGAAGGCCGATCCGACGATGCGGTGCACAGCCATCCCTTCGTCATCGACGAGAGACATCCGCGATGGCCCAAGGCCAAGGACTGACGGACGGGCGTAAGGCCCGTCCGTCATGTTAGCCTCTGTCGTCACGAGATCCGGGCGGCTCTTGAGAAGGAAACCCGTTCACGCCACGACCGTCTGACCCCGTCAGGCGAAGACGGTCGTCCGTGGACGAGGCTGTAGAGTGCGGGAAGCACGAGCAGGGTCAGCAGGGTCGAGGAGATGATCCCGCCGATGACGACCGTAGCCAGAGGGCGCTGCACCTCGGCGCCGGCCCCGACGTTCAGGGCCATGGGAACGAAGCCGAGACTGGCGACGAGGGCGGTCATCAACACCGGGCGAAGGCGGGTCAGCGCCCCCTCCCGGATCGCCTCGTCGAGCGGCTTGCCCTCGGCGATCAGGCTGCGGATGAAGGTGACCATGACGACGCCGTTGAGGACCGCGACGCCGGAGAGGGCGATGAAGCCGACCCCCGCCGAGATCGACAGCGGCAGGCCGCGCATCATCAGGGCCGCCACACCTCCGGTCAGGGCCAGGGGCACGCCGGAGAAGACGATCGCGCTATCCTTGACTGACCGGAACAGGGCGAACAGCAGACCGAAGATCAGCAGCAGCACCGCCGGGACCACGAGCTGCAGCCGTTTGGCGGCCGAGATCAGTTGCTCGAACGTCCCGCCATAAGTGACCCAGTAGCCGGCCGGGACCGTGACGTCGGCGTCGATCCGGTCCTGGACCTCGCCGATGAAGGAACCTAGGTCGCGGTCGCGGACGTTGGCCGTGACCACGATGCGGCGTTTGCCGTTTTCGCGGCTGATCTGGTTCGGCCCCTTGGTAAGTTCGATGGTCGCGACCTCGCTCAAGGGGATGAACTGACGCGGCTGTCCCTCAGCCGCCGGGAGGGGGACCTGGAGACGACCAATGGCGTTGGTGTCGGCGCGCAGACGTTCGGGCAGGCGGACGACGACGTCGAAACGGCGGTCGCCCTCGAAGATTTGCCCGGCCGTCGTGCCGCCCATTGAGGTCGAGATGACCGACTGGACGTCGTCGATGCTCAGACCCAGTCGCGCCATTGCTGTGCGATCGGGTGT
Source organism: Caulobacteraceae bacterium (assembly GCA_965284375.1). Taxonomy (GTDB): domain Bacteria; phylum Pseudomonadota; class Alphaproteobacteria; order Caulobacterales; family Caulobacteraceae; genus Brevundimonas. The sequence continues at coordinate 1,931,417 of OZ260074.1, read as the reverse complement.
GATCTGAAGCACCGGCAGGCCGGTAATCTGCTCGGTCTGCGGATCCGCGGCACCTTCGACCGAGGCCACAACGCCCTCAATCTCGGCCCCAAGCCGCAGGAGTTCGTCCAGGTCATCGCCATAAATCTTGATCGCGACATCGGCCCGGACACCGCTCAGCAGTTCGTTGAACCGCATCTGGATCGGCTGTGTGAACTCGTATTTGCTGCCGGGGATCTCGTTCACGGCCTCTTCCATCTCGGCGACCAGATCGCCGCGCGATTTTCGCGGGTCAGGCCAGTCCTTGCGGTCCTTCAGCATGATGAAGGTATCTGCGACCGAGGGCGGCACGGGATCGGTGGCGACCTCGGCGGTGCCGATCTTGGCCACGACCCGCTCGACCTCGGGGAAGCGGGCGATGCGTGCTTCGAGGGCCGTCTGCATCTGCACGGCCTGGGTCAGGCTGGTGCCGGGGATGCGCAGGGCATGCATGGCGATGTCGCCTTCGTCGAGGTTGGGCACGAACTCCGAGCCCATCCGCGACGCCCCGAACCCGGCGATGAGCACCAGGGCGACCGCGACGCCGATCATCAGGGTTCTAGCCTTAACTGCGAAATCGAGCGCCGGCTGATAACCGACCCGTGCCCAGCGCATCAGGAAACTGTCCTTCTCCTCGACCTTGCCGGTGACGAACATGGCGACGGCCGCTGGTACGAAGGTCAGGGACAGTAGGAGCGCCGCCGTCAGGGCGATGACCACGGTGATAGCCATCGGGTGGAAGGTTTTTCCCTCTACTCCGGTGAGAGCGAAGATGGGCACATAGACCAGGGTGATGATCATCACCCCGAACAGCGACGGCCGGATCACCTCGCTGGAGGCGCTGGCAGCGAGGTCGAAACGTTCGTCACGGGTCAGGATGCGACCGAGCCGATGCTGGGCCTCGCCGTAACGGCGCAGGCAGTTCTCGACGATGATGACGGCACCATCGACGATCAGGCCGAAGTCCAGAGCGCCCAGGCTCATCAGATTGCCCGACGTCCCGGTGCGGACCATGCCGGTGATGGTCATCAGCATGGTGATGGGGATGACCGCAGCCGTGATCAGAGCCGCACGGATGTTGCCGAGCAGCAGGAAGAGCACGACGATGACCAGCAGTGCGCCTTCGACGAGGTTCTTCTCGACGGTGTGGGTGGCGCGCTCGACCAGTTCGGTGCGGTCATAGACAGGCGTCGCGACGACACCGGCAGGCAGGGCCTTGGCGGCTTCCTCCAGACTGGCGGCGGCGGCCTGGGCCACGATACGGCTGTTCTCGCCGGCCAGCATCAGGACGGTGGCGAGCACCGTCTCTTTGCCGTTCTCAGTCGCGGCACCCGTGCGCAGTTCCTGGCCCATGCCGATGTCGGCCACGTCCAGGATGCGGATCGGAACACCACCGCGCGTAGCGATCACGATGTTGCCCAGGTCTTCGGTCGTCGAGGCCTGACCAGGAACGCGGATCAGATACTGTTCGCCGAAGCGTTCAACATAGCCCGCACCGACGTTGGCGTTGTTGGTGTCGAGCGCCTTGACCACCTCGGCCATGGTCACGCCGTAAGCCGCAAGCCGCTGGGGGTCGGGCGTGACGTGATACTGGCGCTCATAACCGCCGACGGTATTGACCTCGGTCACGCCACGGGTGTTGCGAAGCTGGGGGCGGATGACCCAGTCCTGAAGCGTGCGCAGGTCTTCGATCGTATAGGGCTGCCCATCGGGACGACGCGCCCCCACCTCGGCCTCGACCGTATACATGAAGATCTCGCCCAGCCCGGTGGCGATGGGACCGAGTTCCGGCGTGACGCCGGGCGGAAGCTGACCGAGGGCACTTTGCAGCCGTTCGTTGACCAGTTGGCGGGCGAAATAGATGTCGGTGCCGTCGTCGAAGATCACGGTGACCTGGCTCAGGCCGTAGCGGGAGACCGAGCGGGTGTATTGAAGGCCGGGCACGCCCGCCACGGCCGTCTCGACCGGGAAGGTGATGCGTTGTTCGGCCTCCAGCGGCGAATAGCCGGGGGCCTCGGTGTTGATCTGGATCTGGACGTTGGTGATGTCCGGAGTGGCGTCAATCGGCAGACGCTGGAAACTCCAGATACCGATGGCGCAGGCCACGAGGGCGAGCCCCATGACCAGCCATCGAAATCGGATCGACAGGGCGATGATGCGTTCAAGCATGGTTCCCGAGCCCCTTAGTGGTCATGGCTCGCGCCGGACTTCTCGATGTCCGCGCGAATGAGGAAGGCACCGTCCACGACGTATTCGGTTCCACGTTCGAGCCCGCCCAAAACCTGGGTCCACTCGTCGGTCCGTCGACCTAGATCTAGCATCCGCACCTCGTAGGTGTTGCCGACCTTGGCGTAGACGACCGTGAAGTCGCGGAAGGGCTGGAGCGCTTTGGTCTGAACCGCCAGGGGGACCTCGCCTTCGCCGACCTGGACCCGGCCTTGAACCCCGAGGCCCGGCCGCCAGACGCCGCCCTGATACGCCAGATCGACATGGGCGATCAGCGTCTGGCTCATCGGATCGGAGCCGGGCAGGATGGTTTCGATGACGCCGTTGAACCGGTGATCACCAGCGAGGCTGGTGACCTCGACGCGCTGGCCGGTGCGCACGCGCTCGGCGTCGCGTGGATAGAGAGCAAACTCGGCATGAAGACGCGACGGATCGCCGATGACCAGCATCGGCTCGCCACCCGCGCCTGTGATGGCTCCGGCGTTGACGTTCTTGGCCATAATGACGCCCGAGATGGGCGCGGCAACGGAATAGGTCTGGAGGCTCTCGCTCGACTCCACGCGCGCGAGCACCTGGCCGCGTGAGACCCGCTGACCCAGTTGGACGTTCATCGCCATGACCCGGCCCGGATAGCGGGCGAACACGTCGCTCTGACCCTCAGGGGTGATCTCAACGCGACCGCTGAGCGGCAGGGACTCGCCCAGGACGGCCGAACCGGCACGCTGGGTCGTGACGCCACCGGCGCGGGCGGCGTCGGCGCTGATCACGGTGCGGCCTTCATAGGACTGATAGGCCCAGGTCGAGCGCTTGCCGTTCTGCGTCGCCGCCACCGCCACGTCGAAGGAGTGCGGCTCGGATACAACGCCGGGGCTGGCGAGATAGTCTTCGGTCGGGATGAACGTGAAGTGATCGACCTTCGGCCCAAGCCGGGTCAGGGCGATGCTGGCCTGGACCTGACGCGGGTCCAGAGGCTTGTCCTTCAGATAGGGATAGAGCCGGAACAGGGGCTCCGGCCCCTCTTCGAAGATGGTGATCTCCAGGGCGAAGTCGCCGTCGCGCAGCATCCGTCCCCGGTGAGGACCCCGCTCGTAGTCGGCGGCCGCGGCCTCGCCGGGTTCGCTGGCCTTTTCGGCAGGCTTGCCGCCGCAACCGGCGGCGGCGAAGGCGAGGACGATCGCGGACGCAGCGATCCAGCGCCGCGAGGGTGTCAGGCGGATCATGGTTGGGTCTCCAGGGCGAGGATCAGGTCGCCGTGCGCGCCGGTCAGCCGGTCGAGGCGGGCGCGATCGATGTGGAACTGTTTGAGCACTGCGACGCGACGGGCGCGGGTTTGCAGCAGCGCGGTCTGGGCGGAGATCACGTCGTTGTAGGTGAAGCCGCCCCGGTTGAAGCCGTCACGCACGAGCACGACGGCGCGCTCGGCCTGGGGCAGGGTCTCTTCCCCGATCCGCCGCGCTTCGCTGGCGCGAGCCATGACCTGCACCTGCAAGCGCGCGATCTCGCGCTCCCGATCGATGCGGGCGGCGGCGAGGTCCCCCTCGGCGGCCAGACCCTCCGCTCGGGCGCGGTCGATGGCACCGAGGTTCTGGTCATAGCGACCCAGAGGGATCGAGCCACCGATGACGAACCCGAGGTCGTTGCCATCGCCGAAGTGACGAACCCCAGCGCTGATCGTAGCGTCCAAGCGGGCGCGGGCGGTCTCCACGGCCACGCGGGCGATGGCGATGTCCCGCTGGGCGACGAAGATGTCGAGGTCCGCCTGGGCGACCCCGTCCGCAATGGTGAGCGATGACCGGGTATCGGCGAAGGTGTCGGCACCGAGGCTGAAGTCCGCCGATCCATCCCAGAACCGGGCCAGAGAGATTTTGGCGACCCGAACGGCGATCCCGGCCTGATCGAAATCGATCTGCGCCTGGGCCAGTTCGGCTTCTGCTCGCGCACCGGCGAACAGAGGATCGCGCGCCATGTCCACCCGACGACCGACCTCCGTCTGGAACCGTTCGGCAAGGTCGAGACGCTCACGTGCGATCTCCAGTTCGGCCTGGGCCGCCAGAGCGTCAGCCCAGGCGCGCTGCACCTGTTCGAGCCGATCCAGTTGGCGGATGCGGGCGGAGGCGTCGAGGAGCAGCCCTTCGGCTTCGGCGAGAGAGACCCGCGCCTGACGGTCACCACCACGCTCGAAACGCTGCTCGACACTGAGCGTGGTCTCGGTGCGGCGGAACAGGTCTCCGCCGCCGATAGTCGGGAAGTTCTCGACCATGACCCCCACCGTGGGATTGGGCCGAACATCGGCCTGGCGCACGGCTGCAAGCGACGCCGATCGTCTGGCCTGGGTTGGAGCCAGGGCTGGATCGACATGCGCAGAGCGTTGCAGTGCCTCGTCCAGTGACAGGACAGGCGAGGCGTTGGTCGCCGCCACATCCTGAGCGACAGCGGGGGTCGGAGGCAGCGAAGCGGCCAGAATGAGCGCGAGTGCCGACACGGCCGTCAGTCGCGCCCACGGCCCGGCAAGGCCGGACGATGGGGTCTTCAAGGGAGATCTCCAGGAAACGGGGTGCGCGCGCGACCGGCTGGTCGCGTCGGATCAGACGATCGTGCGCGTCCGTTTAGGAGGGTATTCAGGCCCGTCGCCGTCGTGGGCAGGGCGTGCGCTATCGACCGCCGGCTGGAGAAGCGCGGCGTTGATGGCGACGATAGGGTTCAGGTCGCGGTGGAGGACCGGTATCGCGGTGTGATTATCGCCGCTGGAATGGTGGTGATGGCTGGCGGGCCGTCCGGCATCCTCATCGCCATTACTGCCTTCGGCCTGATCCTGCGGGTCATCGGCCGGCGCGCCGGGGGCGACATGGATGTGCAGCGCCCCGTGATCGACATCAGCGATTTCGACATGATCGTTGTGGTCGATTGCCACGGCTGGCCAATCCGACACATGGGCGATCTGGTGCCGACCCTCCTCGATCCCATGCAGACTCAGAACCGCCACGAGGGCGGCGCACAGGCTGACGCAGAGAGTGCGAAACAGGCGAGACAAGGTCAAACGACTCCTGCATCCGCCATAGTGCGACCCGCTCGCAATGGCAACGGCCGAGGTCGCCGCACGACGAAACCCTGCACGGCGATTTTGGGCTGAAGTTATGCCTGTTGGACAGCGCCTCCGAGTTACCTGAGGCGCCTTGGGGGACGCCTCAGCAGTTCGTGGGGTGACTTTGCCGGATGGAGTAAACCGATCTCATCCGCTCGCGCCTTATCAGATTGCGTCCAGCGCTCGCCTGAGGCTGGCTCCGATCTCCTCGGCCTTCGCCTTCAAACCCGGGTTTTGGATTGCTGACATCGAGGCGACAGGGTCGACCGCAGCGATCTCGCTGCCGCCTCCGCTGGCTCGCTGTTGGACGATGACATTGCACGGTAGCATCACGCCGACCTTGTCTTCCTGCAGGAGCGCTTCATACGCCGCCTTCGGATTGCATGCGCCAAGGATCACGTAGGGCCGAAAGTCGAGGTCCAGCTTCTGCTTGAATGTGTTGGTGACGTCGATTTCGGTGATGATCCCGAAGCCTTGCTCTTTCAAAGCCTCGCGTGTGCGTGCCACGGCCTCCGCGAACGGGAGATCGCTGGTCTTGCTGTAGTAGTAGGTCATGGAGGCTCCTCTCCGTCTTAAACCATCACGGGGCCTCGACGTTGCGAGCCGGCATGTAGATCGCAACCATAAACGGGCGTGGTGGTCGGCCTCAGTTTGCCCAGGCACCTGGCCCAAAGCCGCCGAACTGATCGAACTCCTGGCGCGGGCGGGCCGTAGAGCTTGACGGAACGAACCTGCCGGTCTGGTCGCTAACGTCGGGACCCCAAGGAGCCGTCATGAACCGCATCAGTGTTATCCTCGCCGCCTGCGCCCTCTCGGCGGCCTGCTCACCCCAACAAGCGGCAGACCCCGCCGCCGACCCGACTGAAGTCGCTGCAACCGCGGACACTCACGGAAACATGGGCGGCATGGCTCAGACCGCAGCCGGCGACTCCGTCGCAACGCGAGGCTACAAGTCTTCGATGAACTCCATGATGGAGGAGATGCCCGCCTTCGTCGGAGACGCCGATATCGATTTCATGAAACAGATGCGGGGTCACCATCAGGCCGCCATCGCTATGGCCCGTGTGGAACTCGCGCATGGCAAGGACGCCGAGGCGCGGACCCTCGCCCAGGATGTGATCACGGCTCAGGAGAGGGAGATCCAGATGATTGACGCTTGGCTTACTCAGAAGCAAGCGTCTGCGATGCCCGCTACCTGACTTCGACGTCACGGCCACCGGCGTAGCCGGATAGACCAGTGGAGCCAGCGCCAGTGGGTCTCACGCGGAGGACCCACCCTTGGCATATGGCACCGTCAGTCGCGCGCACTCCGTCAGGGAAGTGCCCGCGAGGTGCGTAAAGAACCAGAAGGCCGGATCGGCCAAATGTTTGGAGACTGAGTATGCGTCACTTCAACCCCGCGCCATTCATCGCTGTCGCGGCCGTCGTCGCGTTCGCCGCCGGACCAGCGGCGGCCCTCGCCCGACTGGTCAGTGGAACGCCGGCACCGAACGCGACCGTGTCCTCAACCCGGACGCTGAGCCTGACCTTCAGTGAGCGCACGGTGCCCGCGTTTTCCGGGTTCGATGTCGTCAATACCGCGGGCGAGAAGGTCGCGGTCCGAACCTCGGTTGCTCGTGACGGCAAGACACTGAACGGGAGGCTGGCCCGCCGTCTTGCCGCCGGATCCTACCGCGTCGACTGGCGCATCGCATCAAGCGACGGCCACCGAATGACGGGTTCCTACGCCTTCACGGTGCGCTGACCGCATGATCGAAGTCGCGGTCATTGTGCTCCGCTGGCTTCAATACAGCGGCGCGGTCGTCCTTCTCGGCGCACCGCTGTTCCTGCTCTACAGCTTCAGGGGAGGCGGCGGCCCGAACGTCGTCTGGGCGCGCCCGACGCTGATCATCGCTGCGACCGTCGTCGCCCTGGGATCGCTCGCCGCCCTGGTGGCACAGACGGCGGTCATGGCGGGGTCGCTGAGCGAAGCCCTCAAACCCGCGTTGCTGTCCTTCATGGTCACGGGCATGGCTCTCGGTATGGCCCTGGTCGCTCGGGCCGTCCTCGCCGGGCTCGCGCTTCTCGCGATCGTCGCCCTCAAGCCAGGACAGGTGCTTTGGGGCGTGCTGGCGATGGTCGGCCTGGTCGTATCGGCCAGTTTCGCCTGGACCGGTCACGGGGCCGCGACGGAGGGGCCGGGTGGCCTGTTGCATCTGACCGCCGCCATCATCCATGCCGTCTCCGCCTCGCTGTGGTTGGGCGCTCTCGCGGCCTTGACGATGCTCTTGCTGCGTCGAACCACCCCGGATGACCCGGCGATCCATCGCGCCCTTCGTGGCTTTGCGGGCTTGGGGAGTTTGGCCGTCGTGCTCTTGGTCCTGAGTGGCCTGGGGAACAGCTGGTTCATGATCGGACCCGCGCGCATAGCTGGTCTGGGAACCAGCCTTTACGGCCAGCTCCTGATCGCCAAACTGGTGCTGTTTGCGCTGATGCTGGTCCTCGCGGCGGAAAACCGCTTCCGCCTGACGCCAACGTTGGGATCGGTTCTGGCGGGTGGCGAGGATCCTCGACGGGCGCTTCAACGGCTCCGACGCAGCATCGTCGCGGAGACGCTTGTCGGAGCCGTGCTCATTGCCGTCGTCGCGATCATGGGCACGCTCGCCCCGCCGTCGGCCATGTGACGTCGTGAACGCGCCTAGCCAGGAGCGCGCGACGACCAGTGGATGTGGTGGATGTGCCAGCCGTCGGCGTGGCGCTTCAGGACCATGGTCTCGGTCGTCAGGCGATCAACGGGGCGATTATTAACCTGACCCGTCGTTCGGCCTTCACTGGTGATCCAGGCGATGTCGCCGTCCGCCCAGCCCGACCGCCGTTCCACCACGGACTGTGATACCGCCGCGAAAGCGGCGTCCGAACCCAGGTGATGGGACGCATATTCGTCGCGCGATCGCTCCGCGTAACCCTCTTCGAAGATCATCACATCCGGGGCCATCAGGGCCACGGCGGCGGCCGTGTCGCCGGCCTTCAATGCGGCGTGGAAAGCGTCGACGGCCACCGCGGCGCCCGCTGCCTCTTCGGCGACCGAGCCTGCAGCGTGGTCATGGCCGTGGGCGTGGTCCTGGGCGAAGGCCGGCATCGCTGAGAGGACGGCGATCGACAGCGCGAGAGCAAGAGGTCTGCGGGACATGGCGGGCTCCGGGTTGCGGGATCTGAATGGATGGGTGTGGCCTGCGTCAGGCCGGCTGGTTGTGGCGAGCGAACACGCGGGAGGTGCCCGCCGGGAGCACCAGCAGGGTATCAAAGGCGTCCTTGTGCCCCTGCGGAGTCTCCATCCCGGGAGAGCCCAGCGGCATGGCCGGGACGGCGAGACCGATTGCCGACGGCCGTTCGTTCAGCAGACGGATGACGTCCGGCGCCGGGACGTGGCCTTCAACGAGATAGCCATTGATCAGTCCGGTGTGACACGAGGCCAGCGCATCCGGAAAACCTCTGGCGATCCGGATCGGTCGGAGATCGGGAAGGACAGTGACCGTGACAGCAAATCCAGCCTCGCGCATGTGCGCGATCCACCCATCGCAGCATGGGCAGGTCGGCGTCTTGTAGACCATGAGGTCGCGTGGCCGACGCGACTGGGCGCAAGCCGCCCCGCTCGACCCGACAAGAAGGGCGGCCCCCAAAAGCAGGCGACGGTTCAGTGTTACGGATGTCAAAACGGCTCTCCCTGATCGCTGTGAGCGGAACGTTTGGCCTCGACGGGATCGACGGGTCTCGGCACCATCCACTCCCGGAGCCACCGTCGGCCCGGCTGCTCAACGAAGACATGGATGGCTGCGGCGGCGGCGAGCGTCAACACCAGCATGGGAGCCAGTTCTCCCAAGCCCATCCGGTAATCACCGGGCCAGCCAGTGAGCGCCTGCGCCCCGTTGCGCCAAACCATCAGGATCGGGATGTGGACGAGATAGAGGGCGAACGACGCCTCGCCCGCGAACAGGGCGACCGGATGGGACAGAAAGGTCCGCACGCCCGCCTTCTCCAGCAGTGCGAGCGACAGGATGAAGGGGCCGGCCGCCGCCACGATGATGCGGTCGTCAACGCCGAACTGCATCAGCGAGAGCAGCGCGACCGTGGTCGCCAATGCACTCACAACTGACACGCGCGGCGACGGCGTCCAGCGCTGGCCGAGGTAGTAGAGGCCGATGCCGTAGAGAAACTCAGGGACGATACGCAGGATGCCCATGCTGTCCTCGGCTCGAGGGAGCACGCGCCCAAACTGGGCACGATAGATGGCGTCCAGAACGACGAACGATATCGCCGCGAGGCCGATGATGACCCACGGTCTGGTCCGCAGCCGGAAAGCCAAGGCGGCGTAGGCCGGGAATGCCAAGTAGGCGAACCATTCCGCCGACAGCGACCAGGCCGGTCCATTCCAGAGCGCCAAGGTCTGGCGCGGAAACCAAGCCTGAACAAGCAGCAGACTGCCTACGAAGTCGGCGGGATTAAAGCGGCCTGGCTCCAACCCGACGCCGAAAATGGGCGCTGCCAGCACCAGCCCGAGCATGGCCAGAAGGATGAACAGGTGGGCCGGATAAATCCGTGCGAACCGAGCGGCGAGGAACCGCCGGTAGTTCAACGCTCCGTCCCCTCGCAGATAGACGTGGGTCAGGATGAAGCCCGACAGGATGAAAAACACATCCACCGCCAGTCGCGCGCGGTTCAGCAGTCCCCCGTCCCCCGGCAAGGTCCATTGAAGCTGGTAGTGAAACAGGACGACCCCGAGGGCGAGAAAGAACCTCACGCCGGTGAGCGGATCGAGCACGTCGGGAAAAGGAACCCGTGTGGGACCGCGACTGTCTGTCACTTCACTCCCCCGAGCGAGCGGCCAACCGGCTTTGCGGTGGTCGAGCCGGCCGCCTTTATTGTTGATGGCTCATTGCGGGTGCAGCGGGCGCGGGTTCCTCAGCCCCAGGAGTGGGCCCCGGGGCTGGAGCGGGTTCTGTCTTCATCTTGTCACAGCAGGACATTGCGGCATCAGTAGCCATGTCCTTGCAGCATTCGCAGCCATCGGCCGCGAGCGCCGCGCCAGCACTGAGGGTCAGGACCGCGCCGGCTGCGGCCAGCAGGTTGGAAACTTTCATCACCATTCTCCCTAGTGAACCATGAAGCTGCTGGAGCCTGACATCTTGTGGCCGTCGGCACCCTCGGCGGCCCAGGCGGCTGTCCAGGTTCCGGGTGCAAGGCGAGGCAATGCCACGCCAACGGTCGCTGCGGCGGGCGAAACGGGCGCGGTCACGACAATGGGTGCCTGCCCCTCGGCAGTCAGGGTTACCGTCTTGAGCAACATCGGGTGCGGGAAGGTCGCGGAGAACCGTTCGGGTGAACCCGAGAACATGGCACCGTCAGCGGGGACCGTGATGATGCCGGACTGCGGCATCGCAGCCTGGGCCTGCGTGTGGTGGCCGGCATGGGGGTCCTGTGCGGCGGCGGTTCCGGCGAGGGCCAGTGCGGTGGTGACGGCGAGCGTGCGGATCATGGGGTAGTCTCCTTCAACAAGAGCCAGCCTTTGGGCCAACGACGAAGCGGGTGTCTTAAGACCCTTCGTATCGACCTTCTATACGCGCTGGCCAAGCGCGCCCCTCAGGAAAGGCGATCGCGACCGATGGTATCTTGAGCCAAAAAGGGCACCTCCGCGACAAAGTCCAATCAGCGGCTGACTTCGCGCATTCACCCGGTCCGACGGTGGTGCGCTGATGCGGCGTCAAGCCACAGGCGCTGCAGACGGCGCCTTCTGACCAAGCCAGACGTCGATCATCTGGATTTCCCGCTCCTGAGCCGTGATCACATCCCGGGCGAGGGCCCGCGCCTGGACGTCCTTGCCATGCGCAAGTTCGACCCGCGCCATTGCGATAGCGGCCTGGTGGTGCCCCCGCATCTGTTTCATGAAGTCGATATCGGCGTCTCCGACGAACGCCGGCATCTGTCTAAGCAGTGAAGCGACTGCTGGACGCAAACCAAGGTCCGATTTCACCCTGATAAGGTGCGCGTCTCCGAGAAGGGTAAGGTCCGCTTTCCCCCCAAAGGAGACATCGGCGATGTCCGCTTGCGGCCGTCTGACCTGAGGTCGGCTCCCGGTGGGAACACGCGTCCCTTTTGGCTTCGCCGCCGGTGTCGGGTTGAGCAGGGGTTCGTTCAGCCCGTCTCGTTGCCGCTCAAACCTGGGTCCCCGCCTTCGCGGGGATGCACGGTGTTTTGAGTGCGAGCAATAGACGCTCAGCTATACAGGCTCGTTCGGCTAACCGATTGATCTATCGTGATATAGACGCTGGCCCGGCGTCATCTCCCAGCCGCAGGAAGAACCGCCCCCATAATCCTCCCTGTCCCGTCGCAGGGAGGCTCGCTCGGCCGGCGAACCGAAGCGGCGGCGGGAGCGGATGGAGCGGGGTCCGTCGGTGCGAGCCGACGGAGCCGGACCGGCGCAGGGGCCTCCTAAGGGCCGCCCGCCCGGGGTGGAGGGCCGGGGGGATACCCAGGTCGTTCCAGGGATCGGGATCGTCGCCCGACCTGCCCGCCGGAGGCGCTGCGGTAAGGCCCCAACACGGCCACCCGACGCAAGCTTCCGGAAAACCGTCCGCGCGGAGCGTGCTGCCTTCGTCGAAACGGTATTTTTCTACGCTTTTCCGGGCGAAGGCCCGGGCGCTCTGCCAAGCCTCCCGCTCGACCTACCGTGCCTGCGCGGCGGGGCGAAGACCTCTGCCCGGGGCCCGGAACGTCACACGGGCTCACGGATTGTTACGGCCCCGGCCTCGCCTTCGCGGGCGCAGCACGTTAGTCAGGCGGCATACGACCAAGGCTCAGGGGCTTGTCTATGACTCAATGGGTGTACGGCTTCGGCGGCGGGTCCGCCGACGGCGACGCGTCGATGAAGAACCTGCTCGGCGGCAAGGGTGCGAACCTGGCCGAGATGTCCTCGCTCGGCCTGCCGGTGCCCCCCGGCTTCACCATCACCACCGAAGCCTGCGTCCACTACTATACCAGTGGCCAGACATATCCGGATGCGCTGGCGGCCCAGGTCGCCGCGGGCCTGGCAAAGGTCGAGGCCGTCGTCGGCAAGACCTTCGGCGACGCGAAGAACCCCCTGCTGGTCTCGGTCCGCTCGGGAGCCCGCGCCTCGATGCCGGGGATGATGGACACCGTCCTCAACCTCGGCCTCAACGACGAGACGGTCGAGGGCCTGGCCGCCCTGTCCGGTGACCGCCGCTTCGCTTTCGACAGCTATCGCCGCTTCATCACCATGTATTCCAGCGTGGTCCTGGGCCTGTCGCATGACGATTTCGAGGGGGTTCTGGACGACCACAAGGACCGTCTGGGCATCACCATCGATACCGATCTGACGGCCCGTGACTGGGAAAAGGTCGTCGCCGACTACAAGGCGGTGGTCGAGGACCGGCTCGGCCATCCCTTCCCGCAGGATCCGAATGACCAGCTGTGGGGCGCGGTCTCGGCCGTCTTTGCCAGCTGGATGAACGACCGGGCCAAATTCTATCGCCGCATGCACGACATCCCCGAAAGCTGGGGCACGGCGGTCAATGTCCAGTCGATGGTGTTCGGCAATATGGGCGACACCTCGGCCACCGGCGTCGCCTTCACCCGCAACCCGTCGACCGGCGAGGCCCGGCTCTACGGCGAGTTCCTGATCAACGCCCAGGGCGAGGACGTCGTCGCCGGCATCCGCACGCCCCAGTCGCTGACGAAGATCGGTCGCGAGGAGATGGGCGAGACCGCCCCCTCGATGGAAGAGGCCATGCCGGTCGTCTTCGCCGAATTCGTCGAGGTCGTCGGCCGGCTCGAGAGCCACTACCGCGACATGCAGGATATCGAGTTCACGGTCGAACAGGGCCGGCTGTGGATGCTGCAGACCCGCAACGGCAAGCGCACCGCCAAGTCGGCGCTCAAGGTCGCCGTCGATCTGGCCGCCGAGGGCGTAATCTCGCAGGAGGAAGCCATCTCCCGCGTTGAGCCGTCGGCGCTGGACCAGCTGTTGCACCCTACACTCGACCCCGACGCCGTCCGGACCGTCGTCGCCGCCGGCCTGCCCGCCTCTCCGGGTGCGGCCACGGGCAAGATCGTGTTCGACGCCGACGAGGCCGAACGCCTGTCCCAGCTCGGCGACGCCGTCATCCTGGTGCGCGAGGAAACCTCGCCCGAGGACATCCACGGCATGCACGCCGCACGCGGCATCCTGACGGCCCGGGGCGGCATGACCAGCCACGCGGCGGTCGTCGCTCGCGGCATGGGCCGTCCCTGCGTCTGCGGCATCAACGAACTGTCGATCGACGAGCGCGCCGGGACCTTCACCGCCCGCGGCCGCGTCTTCAAGGCCGGCGAGGTCATCACCATCGACGGCTCGAAGGGCGAGGTCCTCGAAGGCGCGGTCGCGATGATCGAGCCCGAGCTGACCGGCGACTTCCAGACCCTGATGGCCTGGGCCGACAAGGTCCGCCGTCTGAAGGTGCGCGCCAATGCCGAGACCCCGCTGGACGCCCGCACCGCGCGCGGCTTCGGTGCCGAGGGCATCGGCCTGTGCCGGACCGAGCACATGTTCTTCGACGAGGCCCGCATCGCCGCCGTGCGCGAGATGATCCTCGCCGATGACGAAGCCGGCCGCCGCCTCGCCCTGGCCAAGATCGCACCGTTCCAGAAGTCCGACTTCGTCGAGCTGTTCCGCATCATGGCCGGCCTGCCCGTCACGGTGCGCCTGCTCGATCCGCCGCTGCACGAATTCATCCCCCACACCGACGCCGAGATCGACGCCCTGGCGATCGCCCAGGGCCTCGACGCCGCCAAGCTGAAGCGGCGTGCTAAGGAGCTGCACGAGACCAACCCCATGCTCGGCCACCGCGGCTGCCGCCTCGGCGTCGCCTATCCCGAGATCTACGAGATGCAGGTCCGGGCCATCCTCGAGGCGGCGCTTGAGGTGAAGAAAACCGCGTCAGAGGCCCCCATCCCCGAGATCATGCACCCGCTGGTGGCCCTGGGTCTCGAGATGAAATACCTGCGCGAACTGACCGACCGCACGGCCGAGGCCGTCTTCGCCGAGGCCGGAGAGCGCGTCGACTATCTGGTCGGCACGATGATCGAACTGCCGCGCGCCGCCCTGCGCGCCGCCGACCTGGCCGAGCACGCCGAATTCTTCAGCTTCGGCACCAACGACCTGACCCAGACCACCTTCGGCATCAGCCGGGACGATTCCGGCCGCTTCCTGCAGGCCTATATGGACAAGGGCATCTTCGAGACCGACCCCTTCGTCCGCCTCGACCAGGACGGGGTCGGCGACCTGATCCGCATCGCCGCCGAACGCGGCGGGGCGGCGCGTCCGGGCATCAAGATGGGCATCTGCGGTGAACACGGCGGAGACCCGTCCTCGATCGCCTTCTGCGAGGCCGTCGGCCTCGACTACGTCAGCTGCTCGCCTTACCGCGTGCCGATCGCCCGCCTCGCCGCCGCCCAGGCCGCCCTGCATGCCCGCGCCGGCACGGAGCGCGAGAAGGACCGCTGACCGACCCTTCTTGGCTTTGCCATGAAGATGCCTGACTTGATGTAACGCGGTCTGTGCCTCGCGTCACACAGTTGTCGCCATGTATCGGGGCGCCTCTGGAACGGAGAGCGTGCCGACCCATTTGTGTCTCCGCTGGATGGGGCTGGCAGCCCTTGGTTGCCACATCTGTAGGATACAAAAATGCGTAACGTTCTTCTCGCCACGGCCGCTCTGACTCTTCTCGCAGCGCCGGCCATGGCTCAAACCATCTCTGCACCGCAAGTAACCGGCTCGGTCGGCTACACTGTGCTCGACGGCGACAACGCCGACCTGGGGGCCATCACCGGCCGCCTGAACGCCAAATTCAACCGCTATGTCGGCGTCGAGGGCGAAGCCTCGTTCGGCGTCAAGGATGACGACATCACCGTCGGCGGCGTGAACGGCAAGCTGTCCCATGAATACGACGCCGCCGCCTATGTGGTCGGCACCCTGCCGATCAGCCCGAACCTCGAACTGTTCGGTCGCGTCGGCTACGGCACGACGCAGATCAAGGCCGACGTCGCGGGCTTCACGGCCACCGAGGACGGCGAAAGCGTCAACTACGGCGCCGGTGCCAACTACTTCTTCGATGCCCGCAACGGCGTCCGCGCTGACTGGACCCGCCGCGACTTCACCGACGACAACGGCGGTGAACTCGACACCTACGGCCTGAGCTATGTTCGCCGCTTCTAAAGGCTGACGGCATCTGAAACGACGAAGGCGCGCATCCTGCCGGATGCGCGCCTTTTCGTTGGCCCGTGCCGGATGGGGTCAGGCGACGCCGGGTTGCAGCGCCCAGCGCATCGAGCCTTCACCGAAGGGCTGGAAGAACAGGTCGCGGTATTTCTCGAACACCTCGACGATCCTGTTCGCCAGGTCCTGGGCCACGGTCTCGCCGCGCTGGCGTTTCATCGCCGCCACGCACTGGACCACATCGCGCTGATGGGCCGAACCACCCATGCGTTTGAGCACGGCGGCGATGTCCTGGGCGAGCGGGTCCACCTGGACCGCCCATGGATTGGTGTTCTGAGTCATGCGGGACGCCCCCTTGTTCTCGACACAAGCGAACCGGTCGCAAACTCTTGCAGCGGATGCAAGCGTGACCGCGAATTCGTGATCGACGCGAGGCATGGAGCCGTCGCTGCGGAACCGCGTTTGCCAAGTATGATCCTGCATCGCGTCCTTCCGCTCACCCTGTTTGCCCTCGCTGCCTGCGGCCAGTCCGGGGTCAATCCTCCGACAGCGCCCGCCGCGCCGATCAACACGCCCGAGGCCGAGGCACCGCCCCCGACCCCGCCGCCGGGCGTCGGTTCGATCATGCCTGGCTCGGGTCCCCGGACCTTCGTCGGCCTGTGGGCTGCCAATCGCGCCTGGTGCATCAATCCCGCCGGCGCGAAGCGGCCGATCGCGATCAGCACGACGCGCTTCGACGGCTATGAGAACAGCTGCGGGATTGTATCCGTCAGCCAGGTGGCTGACGGATATGAGGTTTCCCTGGCCTGCGCCGCCGAAGGCCAGACCTCCAGCGAGCGGGTGCGGATGAATGTCCAGGGCGACGACATGCGGCTGACCTGGCTCAACCGCAACAGCGCGGTCGTCAGCCTGGCGCGCTGTCCGGTGCCGAGACCCGCGGTGACACCGCCTAGTTGAACAGGAAGTTCATCACGTCGCCGTCCTTGACGACATAGGCCTTGCCCTCGGCCCGAAGCTTGCCGGCCTCGCGCGCCTTCGCCTCGCCCTTCAGCGTTACGAAGTCGTCGAAGGCGATGGTCTCGGCGCGGATGAAACCCTTTTCGAAATCGGTGTGGATAACCCCCGCGGCCTGCGGTGCCGTGGCCCCGATCGGAATGGTCCAGGCGCGCGCTTCCTTGGGGCCGACGGTGAAATAGGACTGCAGACCCAGCAGGGCATAGGCCTCGCGAATCAGACGGTTCAGGCCCGGCTCGGCCAGACCGAGGCTCTCCAGGAACTCGGCCTGTTCGGCAGCGTCCAGGACGGCCAATTCGGAATCGATCTTGGCCGAGATGACCACGGCCTTGGCGTTGTCGGCGGCCGCGCGCGTGGCGACCTGGTCGGAGAGTTCATTGCCCTTGTCGGCCGAGTCCTCGTCGACGTTCGACACATAGAGAGCGGGGAGGGAGGTCAGCAGCTGCAACATGTGCCAGGCCTTCTCGTCCTCCTTGTCGACCTTGACCACACGTGCAGGCTTGCCGGCGCGGAGCGGCGCCAAGGCCAGATTGATCAGGCGGAGGGTCTGCTGCGCGTCCTTGTCGCCGCCCTTGGCCTTCTTCTCCACGTTGACGACGCGCTTCTCGAGACTTTCGAGATCAGCCAGCATCAGTTCGGTCTCGATGATTTCGAGGTCGCTGATCGGGTCGATGCGGTTCTCGACGTGGGTGATGTCGTCATCGACGAAGCAGCGGGCCACGAAGGCGACGGCGTCACAATCGCGGATGTTGGCCAGGAACTGGTTGCCGAGGCCCTCGCCCTTGGACGCGCCCCTGACCAGGCCGGCGATGTCGACGAAGGTGATGCGCGAGGGGATGATCTCCTTGGACCCGGCGATCGAGGCCAGGGCGTCCAGACGCGGCTCCGGCACCGCCACGTCGCCGGTGTTCGGCTCGATGGTGCAGAACGGATAGTTGGCGGCCTGTGCCGCCGCCGTCTTGGTCAGGGCGTTGAACAGGGTGGACTTGCCGACATTGGGCAGGCCGACGATCGCGACTTTAAGGGCCATGGGCGGGGGGCGGTTCCTGAAGCCTGATCGGCGGATGGACGCGGGGTCCGTTCCGCTGACGGCGGCGATGCAAAAGAATGATGGCGAGCCCTTAGCGGGTCGCAGCCCGTTTGTCAGGCTCGGGCGTCACAGAGCTGTCAGTGGGCGATGGCCGGATCGTATTCCGATGCCACAGGCTGTGCGACCGTCGCCGTCACCTCGACGGGGGCCGCCGTGGCGAAGATCAGTTTCAGGGTGACCGTGTCGCCCACGGCCAGCGGCTCCTTGACGCCCAGGAGCATCAGATGATTGCCGCCCGGTGCCAGCGCCGTGGCCTGTCCGGCGACCAGAGGCAGCCCGTCCCGCATCTGCTGCATCATCATCATATTGCTCTCCATGCGGCTCTCATGGATCTGGACGATGTTGGCGTCGGGGCTTTCGACCGAAACCAGCCGGTCCGGGCCACTGGCTGTCAGCGTCATGTAGCAGCCAGTCGTCTGCCGGCCCCTGGGGGTCGGTCGGCACAGGGCGTCGGAGACCTCGACCGTCGGTGCGCCGGGCGCGGGCGCGCGGTCGCCGGAGTTGCAGGCTGCGAGCGTCAGCAGGGCGGCGGCAAGGGCGAGGGGGCGGAGAAACATGGCGATGTCCTTGAAGGCTGGGCGCGGTCTATCCGCGCGAACTGCGTGAGACAAGGCGGCGGTCAGTCCTCGCCGCGAGCCGCTTGTCGCGGGCTGAATTTCGGGGCCGGAGCCAGACGCATCACTTCGGCCTGATACCGCTCATCGTCTCCACCCAGGGCAAAGGGCAGGGCGTCGGACACAGCGGCAAGCATCGGGTCCAGCCAGGCCTTGTCGGCCTTGTGGAAGTCGCCAAGCACATGCGGCATGACCAGGTGGCTCTCTCCGGGATGACCGACACCCATGCGCGCTCTACGGAAGTCTGCGCCCAACTGGCTGATCAGCGAACGGACACCGTTCTGGCCCGCTGCCCCGCCACCGGTCTTCATGCGGAACCGGCCCGGGGCCAGATCGATCTCGTCGTGGAACACAATCACCGCCGATGGCTGGACCTTGTAGAAGCGCGCGGCCTCGCCGACCGCCCGACCACTCTCGTTCATGAACGTCTGTGGCTTCATCAGCAGAACCTTGACCGGTCCGGTCGCGGTTTCGACCTCGCCCTCGCGGATCACCGACTGGAATTTGGCGCGTTCCGGCCCGAACCGCCAACGCGAGGCGATCCCGTCGACGGCCATGAAGCCGATGTTGTGGCGGTTGCCCTGATATTTGGGGCCCGGATTGCCCAGGCCGGCGATGATGATCATGGCGCGAGGTCCGGAAAAGGAAACGGCCCCGTCCGTTGCCGGATGGGGCCGTTCCAGTAGCAGGTTGTTGAGAGGCTATCAGCCCTCGGCGGTGTCTTCCGCGGCAGCTTCGCCCTGTTCGGTGGCTTCGACCTCTGCGGCCTCGGCCTCGACTTCAGCGGCGACTTCCGCATCGTGGGCTTCGTCTGCGGCGGCCGAGATGGCGGCCGAAGAGGTCTTGATCGAGGCGATCACGAAGTCACGGTCGGTGATCGTCGGCTCGACGTCTTTCGTGCCCTTGAGGTCGGTCCAGCGGATGGTGTCGCCCATCTTGTGGCCGGCCAAGTCGACGATCAGGTCTTCCGGGATGTGATCCGCGCGGACCTTCACCTCTACGGAGTGACGCACGACTTCCAGCGAACCGCCCTGACGGAAGGCTTCGCACTGGTCCTGGTTGATGAAGTGAACCGGAATTTCGATCTTGATGGTCTGCTTCTCGTCGACCCGCATCAGGTCGAAATGAAGCGGGCGGTCCGACACGGGGTCGAACTGCACGTCGCGTGCAATCACGGGCTGGCTCTCGTCGCCGTACTTCAGCGTCACCAGGTGACCCAGAAGCTTGCCCGTGTAGAGCGACTTGCGGAAGTCGCGCTCGTTCACGGAAATGGCGACGGGGGCCTTGTCGCCGCCGTACAGTACGCCCGGGACCATGCCCGCACGACGCGCGGCGCGTGCGCCACCGGTGCCGACGCCATCACGGACGTCCACGTTCAGAATGATCTCGGCCATCGCCTCGCCTCAACAACACAAACGCCGCGCTGACCAGTCAGCCCTCGCGGCGGGGTCTAGGGACCCTGAATTCAAGAGCGCGGGTCATTACACGCAAGCGCCCCGGGACGCAACAGTCTGACGCACCGCGTGTCGACGGCTCAGCGGCTGTTGTTCAAAGCCGCTGTCGCCGAGACGGACGCTGCCGCCGCTTCCGCAGCCACAGGTGTCTGGACGGCTGCGGCATCGGGCGCGCCCCCGGCCACCGCCGTCTGGGGCACATCCACGGGCGCGGGGGTGATGTTCTGGGCCGTGCAGGTGGCGAGATCGCGTGCTACGTGGCGACCGACGCAGAACATGTCCTCATAGCTGGGCCGCGACGCGGCCAGGCACTGGAACAGCATCAGCTTGGACATGTTCAGGCAGAATTCACTGTTTTGCTCAACCGCGAGGGCTTCGGTGTTGGCTCGCGCATCCTCTCCCCCGGCTCCGAGGGCGGCGA
The DNA here is from genome assembly GCA_965284375.1 of Caulobacteraceae bacterium. Taxonomy (GTDB): domain Bacteria; phylum Pseudomonadota; class Alphaproteobacteria; order Caulobacterales; family Caulobacteraceae; genus Brevundimonas. The sequence goes on along the minus strand of OZ260074.1, from coordinate 1,911,252 downwards.
GGGCGGCGATGGCCAGGGAGCGGACGACGGCCGGGGTATAGGGTGGTCCCGAGCGGGCCGCGCCCAGTCCCAGCCCGGAACCGGTGTTGGCAGCGGCGAACAGGCGGGCCGATTCGTCGGCCGAGGGCAGCATCTGCACCGCGGACAGGGACTTGGCACCTTCGAGGCGGGCGACGCGATCAGCGATGTGCACCGTGGCCCAGCGGCGGCGAGGGTCGTTGCGCTCCTGGATGGTATAGGCGTCGCCTTCGACGGCGTCGGCGATGACCAGCATGGCCGCCGAATCGCGACCGATGGTGTCCACGATCAGCCCCGCAGCGGCGTCGGCACCCGGGAAGGTCGCGGCCGTGGCGGGATCGGCAAGGATGCGGGCAATCATCTGCTGACGCTGGGCGGGATCGACGGCGTAGGTACGGACGCCCTGCACAAATTCCGGCGATTGCAGCGCCAGGATCGAGCCGTAGGCGATCATGCCGCGCGAGAGCTGTGCCGGCTCATAGGACGCGCCCTTGCGGATGGCGGCCTGGATGGCCTCGGCGCTTTCGAAGCCGGCGTGGATGGTGGCGGCCTCGCGCATGAAGGCGACATAGATGGAGGCGGCCTGCGCCACGCCTTCGTTCAGGCTGACGGCCGGCGGCGGCGCGACGGGCGGCGGGGGTGCGGGAGCCGGTTCCGGCTCGGGCGTGGCGCAACTGGCCAGGACAACAGCGGCGGCGGCGGCGGCAAGCGAAAGGCCGCGGCGCGGGTAGGCCATGAACATGCGAAATTCCCCAGGACACGCACGGCACCGTGGCGGGGCACCGAAACTCCAGATGCCTTATAACGCGCCGCGAATCGTTTGCCGATCACTAATCCGCCAGCCACAGCGTCTTGGAGGATTGCCGGATCAGTCGCCGGATGGACCCTGCGGAACAGGCGTCCCTGTCCCGATGTTCAGTTGTTCGGTCGGGGACACTGGCGAGCGCCGGAGCGGGTTCAGCGGCACCCTGACAATGATCTGCGGTGCATCGTCCACCGGCACAACATCCGAAACCGTGACGGTGGCGGCGGGAAGAGCGGCAGCACGCGTGCAGGTGGCCAGGTCGCGCACAATATGGCGGCCGACGCAGAACATGTCCTCATAGCTCGGTCGCGACGCGGCGAGGCATTGGTACAGGTTGAGCTTTGACTCGTTCAGGCAGTTTCGGCTTGTCGGCTCGGACTGCAGGGCAACCGTATTGGCGTGCGCGTCCTCACCGCCGGCACCCAGAGCGGCGAGGGCCGCGAGGGCCAGGGCGTTAGTCACCACGGGCGGAAAGGCAGGTTGACGGCGGCGACCGGCGTAGACGCCCAGCCCACCCCCGGTGTTGGCGGCGGCGAACAGCCGGGCCGTCTCTGCCGCGGACGGCGACATGGGCTGGCCCGAAAGGGCCTTGGCACCCGCCAGTCGCGCTTCGCGGTCCGTGACATGGGCGATGGCCCAGGATCTGCGACCATCTGCCTGAACGGCATAGGCGTCGTTCTCGATCGAGTTGGCCGAGGCGCTCAGGGCGTCGATGTCGACATCCAGGGTCGCCATGATCAGGCCGGCCGCCACATCCGCTCCCGGCAGATATGAGGCCGTGCGCGGGTCGGCGACGATGTCCGCGATCATCTTCTGCCGGCCGGCCGGATTGACGCCGTACTGGTTCACGCCGGCCACGAATTCGGGCGACTGAAGTGCGACGATGGAGGCATAGGCGACCATGCCCCGGGAGATCTGGCCGGTATCATAGGCGGCCCCCTTGCGCAGGGCCGCCTGGATCGCCTCGGGGCTATTGAAGCCGCCGCGGAGGGTAGCCAGGTCGCGGGCGAACGCCAGATAGACCGCTGCGTCCCGGGCGACGCCTTCGTTGAGGCTGATCGCAGGGGGTGTGCGGGCGGCCAGGGTCGCAGCCTCGGCGGCGACGCGGGTGGCTTCGGCCTCGGCCTGCGATCCCGCCTTGCCTGAGGCGCAGCCTGCCAGAACCGCAGCCGCGCAGAGGGCGGCAAGCGAAAGGCCTTGGCGCATGGTGGCCGGATGCATGACATCTCCTCGAACTGACTGTCGGGGAGCAGAGAACCTCCGACCGGCCATTTTGAGGCGGTCCGGACAAATGTTCGCAGGTCAGTCGAACAGTTTGGAGACCGATTCCTCGTTGGCGATCCGTCGGATGGCTTCGCCGATCAGCGGCGCGACCGAAACCGTGCGGATCTTTCCGCATGTCAGGACTTCGTGGGGTTGTTCGATGGAATCGGTGATGACCAGTTCCTTCAGCGGGCCGTCGGTCACGCGCTGGACAGCCGGGCCCGACAGCACGCCGTGACTGATATAGGCGGAAACCTCTGTGGCCCCCTTGTCCATCAGGGCCTTCGCTGCGTTCACCAGGGTGCCGCCGGAATCGACGATGTCGTCGAACAGGATGCAGCGCCGGCCCTCGACATCCCCGATGATATTCATGACCTCGCTTTCACCGGCGCGGGCCCGGCGCTTGTCGACGATCGCCAGATCCGCGTTGAGTCGCGACGCCAGCGACCGCGCGCGGACCACACCACCCACATCCGGCGAGACGATCATCAGTTCATCGCCACGCGGATAGCGATCCCTGATATCCTGCGCCAGCACGGGCGTGGCAACGAGATTGTCGGTCGGAATGTCGAAGAAGCCCTGAATCTGTCCGGCGTGCAGGTCCATGGTCAGGACGCGGTGCGCGCCCGCCCGAGTGATCATATTGGCCACCAGCTTGGCCGAGATGGGGGTACGCCCGCCGGTCTTCCGGTCCTGCCGGGCATAGCCGAAATAGGGCATGACGGCGGTGATCCGCCTCGCCGATGCCCTGACCAGGGCGTCCGTCATGATCAGCAATTCCATCAGGTTGTCGTTGGCCGGATAGCTGGTCGACTGAATGACGAAGACGTCCTCGCCGCGGACGTTTTCCTCGATGACGGCAAACACCTCATTGTCGGCGAACCGCTTCACCTGGGCCTTGGTCAGGGGCATGTCGAGGTGGGCCGCAATGGCCTGGGACAGGGTCCGGTTTGAATTGCCAGAGAGCAGCTTCATGTCCGGTCATCCTTTCGCCGTCATCGCCGGGCTGAGAATGCTGCCGTGGCGCTGGCGCGCTACATACCAGCGGACGGCTCCGCCACAAGGCGCGGCGCGTGTTTTTAAGGCTGTCTTCGCGCATTGGCGCAGACGAGTCCGCTGGTGTAGAGATCGCGTCTCGTTTTCGGGGGCGCCGACGGGTTCGCGCCCGCCGGCTATCATTTTGAGGTCGTCCTTGCCTGTTTTCAAGTTCCGCGCCGGCCTGATCCTGGCCACCGTGGCTGTTTCGGCCCTGACGATCTCGGCCTGTTCGGGCCGCACCAATCGTCCGCGCCTGGCCTATGAGGAGCGGCCGGTCGAGGCGCTCTACAACACAGGCTACCAGCGTATGCAGAGCAAGCGCTGGGCCGACGCCATCGACTATTTCCAGGAGGTCGAGCGCCAGCATCCGTATTCGGAATGGTCGCGTCGCGCGATCCTGATGCAGATCTACGCCTACTATCAGAATAACAACTACGTCGAGGCGATCGCTGCTTCGGACCGTTTCATCCAGCTGTTCCCGGGTAACCCGAGTGCGCCCTACGCCTTCTACATGAAGGCGCTGTGCAATTTTGAACAGATCACCGATGTGGGTCGCGACCAGGGCTATGCCCAGGCGGCGCTGGACGGGCTGAAGGATGTTCAGCGTCGCTATCCCGGCACGTCCTACGCCATCGATGCCACGGTCAAGATCGACATGGTCAATGATCAGCTGGCAGGCAAGGAAATGGCCATCGGACGCTATTACCAGCGCGCTGGGCAGCCTCTGGCTGCGATCAACCGCTACAAGGCGGTCATCGACAATGAAGCCTTCCAACGCACCTCCCACACGCCAGAGGCCCTGTACCGTCTGGTCGAGGTCAATCTGATGCTGGGCCTCAAGGAAGAGGCAACCCGCGACGGCGCTGTTCTGGGCTTCAACTATCCGGGCAGCCCCTGGTACGCCGAGGCCTACGCCCTGCTGACCGAAGACGGTCGCCAGCCCGAGGTCGCACCGATCGGTCAGCGTGAAAGCTGGCTGCGCCGGATCATCCCGGGCTGACGTTTCCGATATGTTCCGCTAACCTCGGGCTTTACCCGGGGGGCGAAAGGCCAGCACTCTCCGGCGTCGCCAGAGAGATCGATTCGCTTTGCCTCACCCTGATCCTTGCGCCGTCAGTCCCGTAAGCCGCGAGGGAGCGGGCCCGTGCTGACCGCCCTTTCCATTCGCGACATCGTGCTGGTGGATGCCCTCGACCTCGAGGTCGAGGGCGGCCTGACCGTGCTGACCGGCGAGACCGGCGCCGGCAAGTCAATCATTCTCGACGCCCTCGGTCTGGCCCTGGGCGCGCGCGCCGACGCCGGCCTGGTGCGGGCGGGCGCCAAACAGGCCTCTGCCACCGCCGTCTTTACGGCCCCCGACGATCCTGCCCTGATCGAGATGATCGCCGAGCGCGGCTTCGACGTCGCGCCGGGCGAAGATCTGATTCTGCGCCGCACCGTGGCCGCTGACGGCCGCAGTCGCGCCTTCGTCAACGACCAGCCCGCGGGCGTCACCGCCCTGCGCGAGATCGGCCAGGCCCTCGTCGAGGTGCATGGGCAGCATGAAACCGTCGGCCTTCTGGACTGGAAGACCCATCGTGCCCTGCTGGACAGCTACGGGGGCCTGCAGCCCCAGCTTCTCGGCGTCGCCGGTGCCGCCGAGCGATTGAAGGTCGCCGACCGCGCCGTCTCCGATCTCAAGGCCGCCGCCGCCGACGCCGCCTCGCGCGCCGAGGAGCTGACGCAGAACCTCGCCGACCTCGACGAACTGGATCCCCGGGCCGACGAGGAAACGGACCTGGCCGGCGAGCGCGCCATCCTCGGGGCGGCGGAAAAGGCCATCGGCGATCTGGCCGATGCCCGCACCCAGCTGGGCGGCGACAAGCTGGCCCAGAAACTTTCGGCGGCCCTGCGCGCCGTCGAACACGCCCGGCAAAGGGCAGGGCAGGCGGGCACGGACCCCGAACACCCCCTGATGCAGAAGCTGTCCGCCGCCGCCGAGGCCATCGACCGCACCCTGGTCGAGGCCGAGGAGGCCATCGCCTGCGTCGACGCCGCGGCCAATGCCTTCGACTTCGAGCCCGGTCGCCTCGACAAGGCGGAGGAGCGGCTGTTCGCCCTGCGCGCCGCCGCCCGCAAGCTGAACACCTCGGTCGAGAGCCTGCCCGTGCTGCGCGTCCGCTTCCGCGACCAGCTGCGGCTGATCGAGGACGGGGCCGAAGCCATCAGCGCCGCCGAACGCGCCGCCTCGGCTGCGCGCGAAGCCTATGACGTCGCCGCCATGCTGCTGACCTCGGCGCGCGAGGCCGCCGCCGATCGCCTGACCACTGCGGTCATGACCGAGCTGGGCCCGCTGAAGCTGGACCGCGCCCGCTTCCGCGTCGCCTTCGAGCCGGTGACGGAGGGGCGTCGGGGACCGCTGGGCGTCGAGACCACCCGCTTTGAGATCGCCACCAATGCCGGAACTGCCTTCGGCCCGCTGGACGCCATCGCATCAGGCGGTGAACTGGCCCGCTTCGCCCTCGCCATGAAGGCGGCGCTCGCCGGGCGCGAGGATCAGCGCCAGCCGGTGATGATCTTTGACGAGGTGGATCAGGGCGTCGGCGGGGCCGTGGCCTCGGCTGTCGGTGCCCGCCTCGAGCGGCTCTCGACCGGTGCCCAGGTTCTGGTCGTGACCCACAGCCCGCAGGTCGCGGCGCGCGGCCACGCCCACTGGAAAGTGCGCAAGTCCGACGCCGGTGGCCTGACCACAACCACGGTCGATACGTTGGACGACGACGCCCGACGCGAGGAGATTGCGCGCATGCTGTCGGGCGCGGTGGTGACGGACGAGGCCCGGGCGGCGGCGCGTTCCTTGATCGGGTGACCGCGGCCCTTCTCCGATTGAGAGAGAAGCGGTTGGCCTAGCCTCGCAGCACCTTCAGAAGCTGCGGATGCAGTTCCGAGTTGGTCGCCAGGATCTGGGCACCCGTCTCGGGCCGGCCCTCGCCGTCGATCGTGGTGACTACGCCGCCGGCCTCGGTGACGAACAGAATGCCCGCCGCCACGTCCCAGGGCTGGAGGTTGCGCTCATAGAAGGCGTCGTACCGCCCCGCCGCAACCCAGGCGAAGTCGAGGGCCGCCGAACCCAGGCGGCGGATTCCGGCAACGCGCTGGCCGATGGCGTGGATGTCCTTGATCGACTGGGCGTGGCCGGGCTTGCCGATGAAGGGCAGGCCGGTGGCGATCAGGCTTTCCGAAAGATCACGGCGGCCGGCGACCCTGATCCGGGTGTCGTTCAGATAGCAGCCCTTGCCCTTTTCGGCCCAGAACAGCTCGTTCATGACGGGGTTGTAGGTCACGCCAGCGACGATCTCGGATGAACCGTCGGGCGCGGTGCGTTGCAGGCCCACCGTGATGGCGAAGTGGGGCATGGCGTGCATGAAGTTGGTGGTGCCGTCGATCGGGTCGACAATCCACATGTGGGACTTGTCGGTCCCCTCGATCATGCCGCGCTCCTCGCCCAGGAAACCGTAGCCGGGGCGGGCCTTCATCAGCAGTTCGAAAAGGCTGTCCTCGGCCTTGATGTCGGCTGCGGTGACGAAATCGCCGGGGCCCTTGCGCGACACCTGCAGCTGGGCGACCTCGCCGAAGTCGCGCAGCATCGGGCGGGCGGTCTTGCGAACCGCGTCAAGCATGACGGTGAGAAGGGCGGAGGCGAGGGCCATGAGGATCTCCTGGTCCGACTATCCTGAAAAGGCGCTTTGGCCCGGATAGGCGGAGAAGTTCAACGGCTCCGGATGGAGCCGAGTGGTTAGTGATTTGTGGTTCGTGATTGCCGGTCGGACACCATCGAGGACGCGGCCAACTACTAATCACCAACCACTAATCACTCTATTCAGCGCGACGAACGTATTCGCCGGTGGTGGTGTCGACGATGATCCGCTCACCCACGCCCATGTAAGGCGGGATCATGATGCGGACGCCATTGTTGGCGATCGCGGGCTTGTAGGAGGACGAGGCGGTCTGGCCCTTCACGGTGGGCTCGGTCTCGACCACTTCCAGCGTGACCTGATCGGGCAGGGTCAGGCCGATGGGCCGTTCCTCGTGCATTTCGATCGTCACCTTCATGCCGTCCTGCAGATAGGCGACGCGGTCCTCGCCGACCCAGTCCTTCTGCAGTTCGGTCTGCTCGTAGGTCTGATCGTCCATGAACACCAGGGCATCGCCCTGCTCATACAGATAGGAAAATTCCTTCTGTTCAAGCGTGACGCGCTCGACCTTGTCTTCCGACCGGAAGCGTTCGTTGAGCTTGTTGCCCGTCTCGAGGTTCTTGGCCTCGACGTTGGCGAAGGCACCGCCCTTGCCGGGCTTGACGTGGCTGGCCTTGGTCACGACCCACAGGCCTTTGTTGTGCTCAAGGACCATGCCGGGCTTGATGGTGTTGCCGTTGATCTTCGCCATGGGTGTCTCGGAAGGGATTGGGCGCAGCCTGCGATGGCGCGCGAACGGGCGCAGTCCCTAGAGGATGCGGCGTGATCCGGCAAGGCGCGGGTCAGTGAACGGTCGGTGCCTGGTCCCTCGACTTGCCCTGGACCAGATTGGCCAGATGCACCGATCCGCCGCTGGGCGCGGCCAGCTTGCCCGCACGATTGTCCAGCTTGCGCGCTTCGTGGGCAAAGGCGGCCGCGAGGCCGGCGGACGACATGGCGGCCGCGATCTGCAATCCGCGACTGGCCGGCCGCATGGCGATCCAGACGGCGTTCAGCGCCTGGGCCGCCGCCCACAGACCCATGGCCGTCGTCCGCTCCGGCCGTGCGGGGGCGTTCCAGACGCGGACCGCCGACAGGGTCGTAACCGAAAATACGGCGGGCAGGATCAGGCTCAGCGGTCCACGTGGGCGCTCGGTGATCGGCGCGTCGTCGTCAGCCAGGTGCATGGGCCGCGGGCGAATGGTGGTCCTGGCGAGCAGGGTGGCCCCCAGCGCGAAGCCGACGGTCACGGCCACGCCCAGGATCACATGGCCGATATCGCGCTCATTGGCGTTCAGGAAGTCGCCAGCGACGTCGCGGGCGTCGTCGAGGATTTCGTCGATGTCGGTCATCCGGGCCCACTCCTCAGCTGGGAGCGGAATGGCGCAGCCCGGCGTCAGTTCCCCCCGGCCAAGGTTCCCATTCAGGATGTGCAAAGCTAAGGAGGGGACATGCAGGCCTCCCAAGCATCCCCCCATCAGCTGGTTATCCGCGCCCCGGATGACTGGCACGTCCACCTTCGCGACGGCCAGATGCTGAGCGCTGTGGTCAACGATACGGCGCGCCAGTTCCGGCGCGCGATCGTCATGCCGAACCTGACCCCGCCGGTCACCACGGTCGCCGCCGCTGAGGCCTACCGGTCGCGGATCCTCGCTGCGGTCGAACCCGGCCTCGCGTTCGAGCCGCTGTTGGTCTGCTACCTGACCGACCATGCCGATCCCGAGGAGATCGCGCGGGGTTTCGAGGCCGGGGTGTTTACGGCCTGCAAACTGTATCCGGCCCACGCGACGACCAACGCCGAGCATGGTGTCACCGATATCCGCAACATCTATCCCGCCCTCGAGCGGATGCAGCGGATCGGCATGCCCTTGCTGTTGCACGGTGAGGTGACGGACCACTCAGTCGACGTCTTCGATCGCGAGGCCGTCTTCATCGAGCGGATATTCTCCAGGATCGTCGTCGACTTCCCGGCGCTCAAGACCGTGTTCGAGCACATCACCACGGCTGACGCTGTCGCCTTTGTCGAAAGCGGCGGGCCGAACCTGGCCGCGACGATCACGCCACATCACCTTCGCATCAACCGCAACGCCATGTTCGCGGGGGGCATCCGGCCCCATTTCTACTGCCTGCCCGTGGCCAAGCGCGAGCGGCACCGCCTCGAACTGCGCCGCGCGGCGACATCGGGCTCGGCCAAATTCTTCCTCGGAACGGACTCGGCACCTCACCTGACGGGCGCAAAGGAGTCGGCCTGCGGCTGCGCCGGCATCTTCAACGCGCCGTTCGCGATCGAAAGCTATGCGGCGACGTTCGACGAGGAGGGGGCGCTGGACCGGCTCGAAGGGTTCGCCTCCGAACATGGCCCGCGCTTCTACGGCCTGCCGCTGAACGAGGACCGGATCGCTCTGGACCGCCGGGACATCGTCGTTCCCGCGCGTATCGGGACGGCCCTCGGGGACCTTGTCCCCTTCCATGCCGACGAGACCCTGCCCTGGAGCTTCGCCGCGGCCTAGATGCGGGCGGCTGCAGGGACTGATTTCCCGGAATTACGGGACCGCCGCCCGGTCTCCGGATCGGCGGGTCTCAGTTCCCGGTGGCGCTCTTGTCCGGTGCGATCTCGGTCATGGCCGACTGCAGATAGTTCTGCTCACCCAACTGCTCGATCAGCTTGTGCTGTGCCTCGAGGAAGTCGATGTGCTCCTCGGTGTCGTTCAGGATGCGCATCAGGATGTCGCGGCTGACATAGTCCTTGGCGGCCTCACACTGGGCCACGCCCGGGATCAGGGTATCGCGACCGCCGAGCTCCAGCTGCAGGTCGGCACCGAGGCATTCGAAGGCGTTTTCGCCGATCTTCAGCTTGTGCAGATCCTGCATGTTGGGCAGGCCGTCGAGGAAGAGGATGCGCTTCATCAGCATGTCGGCGTGCTTCATCTCGCCGATCGATTCGTCGTAGATGATCTGGCCGAGGTGTTTCAGGCCCCAGCTCTCGAACATCCTCGCATGCAGGAAATACTGGTTAACCGCCGTCAGCTCGTTGGTGAGCACGGCGTTGAGCGTGCGGATGATTGCGGGATCGCCCTTCATCTTCGTTCTTTCCGTCAGCGGCGCGGCGGTCGGCCCGACCGCCATGAATCACCGGCTTAGAGCGCCTGTTCTAACACGAGACGCGGTCTTGTGTTTACCTGCGAGCACGTCTCGCGACATTGAAAATGCGACTGAATCTCCCGTGCGGGAGGGGTAGGCCCTATTCGGCGGCCATGGCGAAGGTCTCGCGGCCGTCCTGGATCATCTCGCGCATCTCGCAGACGCACTTGGCGCACTGGGCCGTGCACTGGTTGCGCGCGAAGACGTCGCGGGGACGCGTCGCGCCCGCCTCGATGGCGGCGGCGACATCCCGTTTGCGAAGGCCATTGCAGTTGCAGACGTACAAGACGAACCCACAGGCTTGTTGCGAATGGTTCTTTTTAACAGGCAATTTGCGGCGAATGCAAGTCGTTCGCAGGTGCGGAGTTGACGCAAGGCCGCGTCCGTCGCACTTCGCGGGCATGGCCAAGCCCCCCGTCGCGCCGATGCGCCCGCCCTGTCAGCTGTATCTGATCACCCCGCCTGCCTTGCCGGACACCGACGCCTTCGCGGTGTCGCTCGCGGCGGCGCTGGACGCCGGCCCGGTGGCGGCGTTGCAGATCCGGCTCAAGGACGTCGATGACGCGACGGTTCTGGCCGCCGTGGCGGTGCTCAAACCGATTGCCCAGGCGCGCGGCGTCGCCGTCATCCTGAATGACCGGCCGGATCTGGCGGCGCGCTCCGGCTGCGACGGTGTCCATCTGGGACAGGGTGACGCCTCCGTCGCCGAGGGGCGCCGGATCATGGGGCCGGACGCGATGATCGGCGTGACCTGCCACGACAGCCGGGAGCTGGCGATGGACGCGGCCGAGGCCGGAGCGGATTATGTGGCCTTCGGTGCCTTCTTCCCGACGGACACCAAACAGACGGTACACCGGCCGGATCCGGACATTCTCGGCATCTGGCAGGAGACCGTCGAAATCCCCTGTGTCGCCATTGGCGGTATTACCGCCGCCACCGCAGCCAGCCTTGCGCAAGCCGGAGCCGACTTCGTGGCAGTGAGCGCGGCGGTCTGGAACCATCCCGCCGGGCCTGCTGTGGCAGTACGTGAACTGACCACGGCGATCGCCGGGAGCCGCTGACCTTCAGGGGATATTAGGAAGCGGCGGCTTATGGGTCGGCTTAACGCTGTCGACCCAGGATCCAAAATGCCGATGAGCCGAGTGCTCGACCCTGCCGACGCCGTAGGCTCTTCGCCCGAAGGCCTCGCCGCTGCGCGATTGAAGGGCAGCGCCGGGACCAACAGTGCATCGGCCTTCTTCAAGCAGCCCCTCGCACCCGTTTTTACCGCCATTTCGGTCATGGTGCTCGTGGTTCTGGCCGTCCAGTTCGCCCGGTCGGCCGGTCTGGTCGCGGCCTTGTGGGGTGCAGGCGGGGTGTCGATCGCGGTCTGGCTGCGGAACTCGCGCGGACCGTCCTACGACCTGTGTTTCGGGGCGCTTCTGGTCGTTGGCATCGCGGCCGGCGAGCTGCTGGTGGGCAACTCCACCCTTCTGACCGTGGTCTTCACGGTCGCCAACATGATCGAGATCGTCGGCGCGGTTCTGCTCGCCCGTCGTTTCGCGCCGACGCTGAATCTGGCCAGCGTGGAAGGGGCCTGTCGTTTCCTGGTCAGTGTGGCGTTTGTGGCACCGATCCCCGCTGCGCTCATTGCGTCGATCGCGCTGCATCTCATCAACGGGGCCGATGTTCTGGACAGCTTCCAGACCTGGTGGTTCGGCCACGCTCTCGGAATCGCGATCATCGCCACATTCGGTGTGTCCCTGACACGGCGTCATCTTGCCGTGCTGGCCAACCCATGGCGACTGCTCGAGGCCCTGGCCCTGCTGGTGCTGCTGTCGCTTGTCTGTGCCTTCGCCTATTTCGAGTCACGGACGCCCGTCGGTTTCGTGGTCGTGCCATTGCTGATCCTCATCGCCGCCCGGTTCCGCGTCCTGGGTGTGACGACAGCCCTGCTCATCGTCTCGGTGCTGGCCATCGGTGGGACGGTGGCTGGATTTGGACCCTATGTCCTGTCGGCACCGGAACTGGCTGACCGGGCCTTGATGATGCAGCTGATGGTGCTGCTGGGCTGCCTGCCCATCCTGCTGGTGGCGGCCCTGCTGGAAGAGCGTGATCGGCTTTCCGAACGCGCCAAGGCGGGGCAGGTGCGCGCTGAACGGGCCTCGGAGGCCAAGTCGCGCCTGCTGGCCAACGTCGCCCATGAGATCAAGAGCCCCGTTGGCGGCATCATCGGCATCGGCGAACTTTGGAAGACCGGTCAACTCGGACCGGTGAGTGACACCCAGACCGAGATGGCCGAGATGCTGGTCAAGACGGCCCGACAGGTCGAGGCCCTGGCCCACGACCTGCTGGACGTGGCCCGCGCCGAGTCCGGGGCGGTCAAGGTCGAACTGCGCCCCACCGATGTGGCCGGCGTGCTCGAGGATGTGAAACGGGCTGTGGCCCTGCGTCCGGAAGCTCAGGGGGTTCGGCTGGAGCTCGTAACCGAGGGCGACGGTCTGGTGGCGTTGGCGGATTCCCAGCGCCTGACCCAGGTTGTCGCCAATCTTGCCTCCAACGCCGTCAAATACGGCGGCTCGGGAGGTCAGGTCGTGTTCCGCGCCAGCCGAATTTACGACGGCGTCCGTATCGAAGTCAGCGATCGCGGCCCCGGCCTGACGCCCGACAAACAGGCCCAGCTGTTTGAGCCCTTTAACCGACTCGGGCTTGAGCGCTCTTCGGTCGAGGGTCACGGCATCGGCCTTGCCCTCGCCAAACGTCTGGTCGAGCTGCAGGGCGGCTCGATCGGCGTCGACTCGGTGCAGGGTGAGGGCGCGACCTTCTGGGTCGAACTGCCGGCAGCCTGACCCTCCGGGCCTTGCCGTTCGCGGGCCGAAGGGGGAAGGTCGCCCCATGAAGATCCTTGCCGCCACCGCAGCCGCCTTGATTGTCGCTGGAGCCGCCCAGGCCCAGACCGTGCCCGCCACGCCGACGAGGCCATCATCGGCCCCGGCCAGCGACCTGACCCGTGACCTGAACATTGGGCCGCCGACGCGAGGTGTCACCGCTGCGCCCGCGCCCGCGCCGGCAGCGGTCGTGGTGCCTGCGCCGCCGCCAGTTGCAACGACCGCCGCAGCCCCGACGACCGCCGCGCCGAGCCCGGCGACTCCCGTGGTCCGTCCCGCGACTGTGTCTGCGCCGATCCTGCCGTCGTCCGGTCCGGCCGTGTCGTCACCCGCTGCTACGCCGTCCTCTGCGGCGCCGATCCGGGCGGCACCCGTGCCCCAGCCGCGGACCGCCCCGATCGCGCCGGCCGTGGTCCCGGCCCCGGTCGTGGCCACGGCTCCGCCGCCCGCCCGGGTAACGACCGTGGCACCGGTCACCAGTGCGCCGCCGCCGGCCGCTGCGATGGTCCCTGTGGCAACGCCGCCGTCTTCGAACCCGCCGTCGTCCGGTCCATCTCCCCGCCCGCAACCGCCTGCGACGGGCCCTGCCGTTGTCGCTCCCGCGGTCGGTGCAGCGCCCGCGGCCAGCCCGGTTCCGGCACCGGCACTGGCCCCTGTCCCACCGCCCCCGAGCGTGCCGACCATCACCGTGCTTGATGCCGCGACCCGCGCCGCCCTGCCGTTTTCTGTGACCCTGCCGCCCGGGTTCGAGATCGTCACAGGCCGCCCTGGCCCGGACTTCCGCATCTACACGATCCGGCGCGGCGAGCAGTCCTTCGTCATGGTCTATGCCGGGCCGGCCTCGCAGTTCCCGATCTACAGCGGCCAGATGCTCGAGGCGGGCGGTCGGGCCTCGATCGTCTCCACCGAGGATGGCGTGCGCCACGCGATGGAGCACCTGTTCCAGCGGCCGGACGCCCCGCGCGAGGTCCATGTCTGGACCATGAGTCTGGACGGCGGCGACCGCGCCCTCGCCGAGCAGATCGCCCAGTCGGTCGATATTCGCTAGGGCGGTCAGGCTACAGCTGCAAAGGCCTGACCCCGGTGTTCTGTCAGGACGCCGGGAAACTCAGGGTCTGGGCCTGCGATCCCGGACGGAAGACCACCGTCCGCGTCACGCCGTTCAAACGCACATTGACCTGCTGTTCCTGGTCGTCGTGCACGCCCGGGAAGAAGTCGAGATCGACCGTGACGCGGGTGATCTCCCGATCGTCTGTCCGGCCGCCGAAATCGACGCGGATATTGTCGCCGGCCAGGCGGGTATCCGTATGTGTGACCGGAACCGCAGTGCCATCCAGCGACAGGCGGAACCGTTGTCCCAGATGGGCTTCCAGGTCGGCGACCGCCCGCGGGTCGTCCAGGCTGGGCTGGGCCTCCGGCGCGATCGAGACCAGGGCGGGCTCGACGTCATGGGCGGCGAACCGGTGCGTCACGCTGACGGCGCCCGAGACCGCATCGATCTCGACCACGGTCAGTCCGGCATGACCCCGGTGAGCCATGGCGGGCGTGGCGAGCCCGGCGATCAGGACGGCGGTCAGCAGGGTACGGTTGAACACGGTCGGAACCTTCAGGACGGTCGCCGCACGCGGGTGGCGGTCGAGTCCGGGCTGACCTCGACGTCCGAGTCCCGCATCCGGTTCTCTCCGGGCGGCGGGGCCGGCGACAGACGCACCGTCCGTTCGTCGATCCGACGCGGGAAGAAATTGTTGGCGCGGTTGGCGTCGGCGGTCTCCAGCAGGGGATCGACCTCGGCCGAGACCAGTGTTTTGGACGAGACCCACTGCCACACAACCTGCTGGCTGTTGCGGCGCCAGACCTCGGCCGGAATGCGCACGGTTTCATCGGTGCCGTCGGCATAGGTCAGTTTCAGGATCACCGGCATGACCAGACCACCGACGTTCTTGAACGTGAAGCGGTAGATGTTGTCGTCGAAGCCCTGGGCCGCGCGGCGGTCCGCATCCGCCCTTCGGGCGGCAGTCTCGGCGGTACGGCGTTGTTCGGCCGTCACGGTGAAACGGTCGGTCTGGTTGTAGAAGTCGCGCGTCGCCGGATCGCGCTCGACCACGGTCTCGATGTCCTGATTGCGGGCGGCGGTGAGAGATCCCGGCTCGGCCTCGAAGCGCTCGCGGGCGGCGCGGGCACGGACCTCCGGATCGGTCGATTCCAGCGTGGCGGCGGTGACGCTTTCCAGAGAGATGTCGACGTGGTCGGTCGAATAGAACCAGCCCCGCCAGAACCAGTCGAGGTCGACGCCCGAGCTCTCCTCCATGGTGCGGAAGAAGTCATAGGGCGTCGGCCGCTTGAAGGCCCAGCGCTGGGCGTATTCGCGGAACGCCCGGTCGAACAGTTCGCGGCCCAGCACGGTCTCCCGCAGGATCACCAGGGCGGTCGCCGGCTTGGCATAGGCGTTGTTGCCGAACTGCAGCAGGGAGTCCGAGTTGGTCATGACCGGGACCTGGTCCTGGCTGACCATGTATTCGACGATGTCGCGCGGCTCGCCCCGGGCCGGGAAATCGTGATCCCACAGCTTTTCGGCTTCGAACTGCAGGAAGCTGTTCAGGCCCTCGTCCATCCACGTCCACTGACGCTCATCCGAGTTGACGATCATCGGGAAATAGGTGTGGCCGACCTCGTGGATGACCACGCCGATCAGCCCGTTCTTGGCCCGCTCCGTATAGGTCAGGCGGCCGTCGTCGCCCCGCACCGGGCGCGGCCCGTTGAAGGTGATCATCGGATATTCCATCCCGCCGACCGGGCCGTTGACCGACTGGGCCGTGGGATAGGGATAGGTGAAGGCGAACTGGTTGTAGACGTCCAGGGTGTGGGCGATCGACCGGGTCGAATAGGCGTCCCACAGCGGCCGCGCCTCCTTCGGGAAGAAGGACATGGCCATGACCACGGGATGTTCCGTGCTCTGCTGTTCGACGCCCATGGCGTCCCAGATGAATTTGCGGCTCGAGGCCCAGCCGAAGTCGCGGACGTTGTCGGCGCTGAAATTCCACGTGCGGGTGCCCGAACGCGCCGGACTGGCCTCGGCGGCGGCGGCCTCGGCCGGGGTGACGATATAGACGGGCGCGTCGGCCGTGCGGGCCTCGGCCAGACGCGCGCGCTGGGCGGCGCTCAGAATGTCGGTGTTCTGCAGTTCGCCCGTGGCGGCGACGACATGGTCGGCCGGCACGGTGATCGAGACGTCATAGTCGCCGAACTCCAGTGAGAACTCGCCGGACCCCAGGAACTGGGCGTTATGCCAGCCCTCATAGTCGGAATAGACGGCCAGACGGGGGAACCATTGCGCCGACAGGAACAGGCAGTTGCCGTCCTGGCCGGGCTTGGTGAAACACTCGTAGCCGCTGCGGCCGCCGACGACATTGGTCTCGGGCAGGGGCAGGCTGAAGTCGATCTTGAAGGCAAAGCTCTGGCCCGACGCCAGCGGGCGCGGCATCTCGATCCGCATCATGGAATCGACGATGGTGAAGGGCAGGGCCTGACCGTCGGGTCCGGTGACCTTCAGGTCGTTGAAGCCGCCCTCCCAGCCCTGCATGCGCTGGACCCTCAGGATCTCGTTCACGCTGACGGTGTCGGACGCCGAATAGGTGCGGCTGCGCTCGGCGAGGGAGTCACGGCGATAGTTCTGCTGGTCCAGCAGCAGCCACAGATAGCCCAGGGCATCCGGCGAATGGTTGGTGTAGGTGACCGCCTCGCTGCCCGTCAGCGTCCGGCGCGCCTCGTCCAGAGAGACGTCGATGTCATAGTCGACCTGCTGCTGCCAGTAGCGGAAGCCGGGGGCCCCGGAGGCGTTGCGATAGTCGGTCGGGGTCGGCCAGTCCTCGCTCTCGAACTGGCGGAATTTATCCTCGAACGTGCCCTTGGACTGGTCGATCGGCCCGATGCTCTGCTGGGCCAGGGCGGCCGAGGCCAGGAGGGAAACGCCGGCGACCGACGCCAGCAACAAACCGATCCGCATACGAAATACCTGCCCGCTGTCTGAAAAGCCCGCGCGGACCTTAGTCGGCGAGCGCCGTGGCGCAAGGCGAGGTGACCTTACGGATTGGTAATGGGGCCGACCGGGCAGGCGTCTTCGCTCTCTGACAGGGTTGCCGGAAAGGTCGGGGAGGGCGCGGGGCGGCCGGGCCTCGCCCGGTGCTGTTGTAGAGTTACCGTTTCGACGAAGCCTGACCTTGGCCGCCCCTCTGATCCGCCCGTGAAGCCACGGTCGGGAAGGGACGGCGTCGCCCCGCGCAGCCGTTTTCCACGCGCCGGCCGGCTGGCGGCCCTTGCTTCGGGCCTTACCGGCGGCCCGGCCCGCCCTTGCGGGCAGACCGGACGGCGGAACGTGCTGATCCTGTCAGTAGCGGTTCCGTCCCCAGGCGCGCGGCGAGCAGGGGAATGCCATCCATCGACATCCCCAGGGACCCCCGGACTTTCCTCCGCCCGGGCTTCATCGCTCGACCACAGCCCGCCGCCATCGAGGAACGTGGATCCGACGCCCTCCCCACCGACGGGATGGGGGGATTATGGGACGGGGTCTTCCTGCGGCGGGGAAATGACGCTGCTGGTCAGGGGAAGTGACGCGAAGTCAGAGGGTTGGGTTCGGTAGCTTGTCTGGCTGGCGGCGGATTGCCAGCACGACCCTTCCCTCATGTCGGGGAAAGGATGAGGAGATGTCGGTTCAGCCGGCACTTCGTGTCAGTTCGCCGGCGAGGCGGCGCGCTTCAGACCAGTTCCACCGCCACGGCCACGGCTTCGCCACCGCCGATGCACAGGCTGGCCATGCCCTTCCGGCCGCCGCGGGCCTGAAGCGCCGCCAGCAGGGTGGTCAGGATGCGCGCACCCGAGGCACCGATAGGGTGGCCCAGTGCGGTGGCGCCGCCGTTGACGTTCAGCTTCGCCCGGTCGATGCCCAGGTCGCGCATGGCGATCATGGCCACGACGGCGAAGGCCTCGTTGATCTCCCACAGGTCCACGTCCTCGACGGACCAGCCGGCCTTGTTCAGCGCCTTCTGCATGGCGGGGACGGGTGCGGTGGTGAACAGGCCCGGCTCATGGGCGTGGGCGGCGTGGCTGACGATGCGGGCGACGATGGGCAGGCCCATGGCTTTCGCCACGCTCTCGCGGGTCATGACCAGGGCGGCCGCGCCGTCCGAGATCGAGCTGGCATTGGCGGCGGTGATGGTGCCGTCCTTCGAGAAGGCGGGCTTCAGCGTCGGGATCTTCTCCGGCATGGCCTTGCCGGGCTGTTCGTCCTCGGTGACCGTGACGACGCCCTTGCGCGAGGTGACCTCGACCGGGGTGATTTCGGCCTTGAAGGCCCCCGAGGCGATGGCTTCCAGAGCCCGGCTCAGGCTCTCGAGGGCGTATGCGTCCTGGGCCTCGCGCGTGAACTGATAAGTCTGCGCCGAGTCCTCGGCGAAATTGCCCATCAGCTTGCCCGGCGTATAGGCGTCCTCGAGGCCGTCCATATACATGCTGTCGACGATGACGTCGTGGCCGATGCGGGCCCCGCCGCGGTGCTTGGTCATCAGGTAGGGCGCCCCGGTCATCGACTCCATGCCGCCCGCGACGATGATGTCGGCGGACCCGGCCGCGAGGCTGTCGGACGCCATCATGACCGCCTGCAGGCCCGAGCCGCACATCTTGTTGACGGTCGTCGCCTCGACGTGGAGGCCCAGGCCGGCACCGATGGCGGCCTGACGCGCCGGTGCCTGGCCCAGCCCGGCGGGCAGGACACAGCCCATGTAGATCTGGTCAATCTTCTCTGCCGCGATTCCGGCCCGCTCGACCGCCGCCCTGACCGCCGTCGCGCCCAGTTCGGTGGCCTTGACCCCGGACAGAGCCCCCTGGAATCCGCCCATCGGTGTGCGGGCGAAGGACACGATGACGACGGGATCGGACATGGACAGGCTAGCCTCGGGAGGAAGAATTGCGCGGCTGGATGGGCCACGTCGCAAGGATTGGCAAGAGGGTCAGGCGGCTTCCTCGTCCGGCCGCTCGCGCGGCATCATTTCGCCGACGGTCGGGCGGTTTTCGGACCGGGTCAGAAGGATGTCGCGCGGCTTGACGATCTCGTTGCAGTGACCGCAGGCGATCCGCGGGGCCAGATCATGGCCGCAGGTCTTGTGGATCATGGAGACGCCGGAATCCGCGTTCCCGTAGACGTGTTTGGCACCCCAGCCATGCAGGGTGACCAGCACGCCGTACAGATCCTTGCCCTTGGTGGTCAGGACATATTCGTTACGGGGCGGTCGCTCGGAATAGAGATGGGGCTCCAGCACGCCGTGCTGGACCAGCGACTTCAGCCGCGCCGCGAGGACATTGCGGGCGACGCCCAGCCGTTCCTGCCATTGCTCGAACCGGCTGACGCCATTGAAGGCGTCGCGGATGACCAGCAAGGTCCAGGGATCGCCGATGACTTCAAGCGTCGCGGCGATCGAACAGCTCTGGCGTGAGTAGTCTGCGGTGCGTCCCATGGGACGAAAGTGACCCTGCGTCAGCCGTTTTGCAAGAGGGTTGCCAATCTGGACGCACTGGGTCAGTCTTGTTTGGCTATGGACCCTCTGCGGCGATTCCGATCCCTCGACGTCGGGCGGAGAATTCCGGTCTTCCGCCCCCTGGTCCCGCACGGTAGCAGTACGCCATGACACAGCAGACCCTGGCCGAGGCCCTGACGCTGACCGACGACGGCGCCGGCGGACTGGTCGCCCGACTGACCGGTGACTTCTCCAACGCCCCGCAGTCCAGGCCGCAGGATACCGGCGCGCCCTTCGGCGGGCTGATGGCGGCCCTTGCCGCCGGAGCCATGCGGCAGGGTCTGGGCATTGAAGCGCCCCTGCAGTCCCTGACCATCCAGTATCTGGCGGCGGCGCGGTTCGAGGACATCCGCTTCACGCCGACCATGACGCGCGGGGGTCGCAGCGTTGCCTATGCCTCCGTGACCGGCGGGCAGAGCAGCCGCACCGCAATCCAGGCCCTGGGCACCTATGGCCGTGACGTCGATGGACCTGTGCTGACGCCTCTGGTCATGTCCGCGCCTGCGCTCGAAAGCCTTGAGGCCGCCGCCCTGGGTCAACAGTTCCCCTGGCTGAAGCGCTATACCGAGAACCGCTTTGTGGATGGTGACCGCCTGTTCGGACAGAACGCCGGACAGACATCCGAAGTCAGCCTCTGGATGCGCACGACGGATCACGTGCCGCTGGACGAATCCCGTCTGCTGTTCCTGCTCGACGCCCTGTATCCGACCTACTGGACCGCCCTGCCGGCCCCGCCCGCCATGTCCGCCAGTGTCGACCTGCGGGTCGACCTGCTGACGGACCTGACCCCCGAGGCCTCGCCCGAGGGATGGGCCCTGTTCCGGTTCACGACCCGGGACCTTGGCAGAGGCTGGGCGGTCGAGGACGGCGTCGCCTGGGCCCCTGACGGGCGACCTTTGGCGTTGGTGCGTCAACGACGGAAGTTGTTGCCGAGCCGCGGCTAAGGCGCATTTCAGCGGTCGATGCCGGCCGCGGAAGCGCCACGCGCTACGGGGTGACGATGGTCAGCAGCACAAGGCTGACGACCAGGCCCCAGCTCACGGCGATGGCCGTTGCAACGGCGGGGCGCAGCTTGAGGTGAAACCTCGGGCTCTCGGTTTTTGGGCGGGGGGCGAATGGCGAGTGGGTCATTTTCATCGCTGAAAAACTGACCATGGACGTTCCGGTTTCCGCGGACTGACCAAATCCGCGCGGGTGAGGCCTGGCGGCCACAGCAAGCGTCCGGAGTCCGGGGCTTCAGGCCGCCGCCGTGGTCGTCCTGATGAAGCCGCCGCCCAGCAGGCGATCGGGATCGGCCGGATCGTAAAGGGCGCAGGCCTGTCCGGGGGCCACGCCTTCCTCTCCGGCTTCGAACAGGACGGCGACGGCATCGCCGACCAGCGCCAGCCGGGCCGGCGAGGGCGGGCGCGTCGAGCGGACGCGCGCCAGAACCGGCGCGCCGGCTTCGGCGGCGGCGATGATCGAGGCCTCGTCGCCCAGCCAGTTGGTCTCGTCCAGCGTCAGTGACGCGGTCAGCAGCGCCTCGCGCGGGCCGACGATGACATGGCGTTTCACCGGATCCAGCCGGGTCACGAACAGGGGCTCGCCCACGGCGACGTTGAGGCCGCGGCGCTGGCCGATGGTGTAGTCGGTGATGCCCGAATGGCCGCCCAGCACTCGTCCGTCCATGTGCACGATCTCGCCCGCCTCGCGCCCCTGTGGCCGCAGCTTGTCGATCAGGGTGCGATAGTCGCCGTTGGGCACGAAACAGATGTCCTGACTGTCCGGCTTGGCGGCGATGCGCAGGCCCAGTTCGGCGGCGACGCCGCGCACCTGGGGCTTTTCCAGATCGGCCAGGGGGAAGCGCAGATAGTCGAGCTGCTGCGTGGTGGTGGCGAACAGGAAATAGGACTGGTCGCGCGAGTGGTCGATCGCCTTGCGCATCTGGACGCGGTCGTCGACGACCGCGCGCCGGACATAGTGCCCCGTCGCCATGGCTTCGGCCCCGAGATCGCGGGCGACATCGAGCAGGTCGCGGAACTTCACCGTTTGATTGCAGCGGATGCAGGGCACGGGCGTCTGGCCGGCCAGATAGGCGTCCGCGAACTGGTCGATCACGGCGTCGCGGAACCGGCTTTCGTAATCGAGCACATAATGCGGGATGCCCAGCATCTCGGCCGCCAGCCGGGCGTCGTGGATGTCCTGCCCCGCGCAGCAGGCGCCCTTCTTCTTCAGCGCCGCGCCATGGTCATAGAGCTGCAGCGTCACGCCGACGACGTCATAGCCGGCCTTGTGCAGCAGGGCGGCCACCACGGTGGAGTCCACCCCGCCCGACATGGCCGCCACGACCCGCGACCCGACGGGCAGGCCGACCGCCGTGCGTGCGGACTCGACCGCCGCATCCATGTCGGCCATGGGGGCGATGTCGGGGATCGGGCAGATGTCTTCCGCGAGCGTCATGGGCCGCCATGTAGTGCGAAAGCGGCGCGAATTCGAGGCCGGTGCGAAACGCGGCCGGAAACGACAACGGCCGCCCCCGTTTCCGGAAGCGGCCGCGGTCGGCTCGGGGAGTTGTGTTTAAGGGCGGCCGTAGTGCTGGATCCGCGTTGTGCGCAGGCCCTGCATGCCCCATTTGTCGATCGCCTTCTGCCAGGCGAGGAATTCCTCGGCCGTCAGACGGTAGCGCGCCAGGGCGTCGTCCAGGCTGATCAGCCCGCCCCGCACCGCCGCCACAACCTCGGCCTTGCGCCGGATCACCCACCGGTCCGTATTGGCCGGCGGAAGATCGTGCATCGTCAGCGGCGTGCCCGTCGGACCCACCACATATTGTTCGCCTAGGCTATTCAGACGTCGCTCTTGCAACATGGGCTTCTGCCTCATTGACCACCACCACTATGAACATGACCATAGGGGGCCGCGGCTAAGGGCCGTTTAAGCGTCGTGGTGAAGGAAAGCCTAAAATGCCTTCCGTCCACCCTCTCAATATTCAACAAAATATTCATTGAGGTTTACGGCCCGTTACTTGGCGATCAGCGTTTTATGCTGATCAGTTCGGCCAGCATTTCGTCGGCTGTCGTGATGATCTTCGAAGACGCGGAATAGGCCCGCTGGGTGGTGATCAGACCGGTGAATTCGGCGGACAGGTCGACGGTCGAGGCTTCCAGCTGGGATGCGCCGATCAAGCCGGCGCCGCCACTTCCGGCGCCCTTGAGGTTGAAGGTGCCCGAGCCCTGGGTGACGCGGAAAGCGTTGCCGCTGGCCTCAGCCAGGCTGTCCGGGCTGGTGAAGGTGGCGAGGGCGACCAGGGCGATCTGGCGGGTCACGCCGTTGTCGAAAATCGCGGTGACGAAACCCTTCTCGTCGATCTTGATCTCCGACAGGTTGCCGAAGGCGGTGCCGTTCGTCAGCGTCGCCTGGACTACGGAGGCGCTGTCATACTGGGTCAGACCGCCGGCGGCATTGGCGAGCTCGAACGAGACGCTCTGGTTGTCGATGCCGAGGCTGGGGGCCCAGTTGAACGCGCCGGCCGCCGGAGCAGCGGCGTCAGAGGCCCCGAAGGACAGCGATGCCGCGGCCGGGTCCGCGAACAGCGCCTCGCCGGCGGGCATGGCCTGCATGGCGGCGACGTCCAGACGGCCGTCCTGGGTGAAAGCCACCCGGCCGGTACGGAGCTGACCGTTGCTCAGGCCTGCGCCCGTGACCACATCGCTTGCCGGGATGGCGCGGATCTCGGCGTACCATTCGTTGGGGACATTGCTCTTCAGGAATGACAGCGAGACCGTGCGCTGCCCGCCCTTGGAATCCGACACCGGAATGGTCAGTTCGAAATCGGGCTTCACCCCGGTTCCGGTGTCAGGATTCCACATCGCCATGGAGTTGGTCGTCGGGCTGTAGGCGTTGGGCCCCGCCGGCACAGCGGCGGCATCCGCCGCTTCGGCCGAAATCGTCTGGCTGGACCGCAGGTTTGCGTTGAGCTCGACACGGGTCGTGGCTTCAGCCGTTCCACCCACGGAACCGACGTTGATGGTCTTGAGCCGCGTCAGATCGGACGGATCCGAGTTCACGTTGCCTTCACTGTCGATCGGCCAGCCCTGGAGATACAATCCGGCTGTGTTTTTCAGAAAGCCGAAGTTGTCGACACGGAAGGCCCCTGCGCGGGTAAACAGACGGCTGTCCGTCGGCGTCAGATTTTCGGCCTTTTCGGTGACCACGAAGAAGCCCTGGCCGCCGATACCGAGATCGGTCGAGGAGCTGGTGCGCTGCAGCTGTCCGTTCTGGCTGGTGAAGTGGCGCGCGCTGGCCTGGACGCCGCCGGCCGAATAGCCGGCCCCCTGGGACTGGCTGTTGACGACGGTCGCGAACTCGCCTGCCGTCCGTTTGTAGCCGACCGTATTCACGTTCGCGATGTTCTGGGAGATCGCTGCCAGCGCGGCGGCGTTCGCGGTCAGGCCGGATACGCCGGCGAGAAGGGCGCTGTTGATACTCATGGGACGGGCTCCTTACGAAAACAGGTTCGAGGGGTTGAGCGACGAGGCGAGCGAACTCAGCAGGCCTGGCTTTTCGTCGACTGAAGGGGTGTTGGCTTCTTCCAGGGCGATGACGCTGGAGAGCGGGAGAATGGCGTTGCCGACCGTCAGATACGGCTCGCCGTTGTACATCTCGACGCCCGTGATCCGGCCGCGCGTCAGGACCTGGCTGTCCAGCGCCCCGCCGGCGGCGTCCTTGGCCGTGATCTTCAGCGTATAGACCTGACCGTCCTGGCCATCGTTGCCATTGGTCGCCTTACCGTCCCAGGTGAAGTCATGCAGGCCGGATGCCTTCGACGGCGCATCGCCGGACCAGACGACATTGCCCGACCCGTCCAGGACCTGCAGCGTCGCGGACGAGGCGTTGGCCCCCAGCTCATAGCTCCAGGTCGCCTTGCCGTCGGCCATCTTGGTGGCGGACCAGGCGGCCGTAGCCTCCTTGCCGATATAGGTCGCCGCCTGGCCCAACCCGCCGCCGCCCTGGGCGGAGACCAGACTTTTCAGCAGGTCGTTGGTCAGCAACTGCTGCTCGACGCCGGCCATCTGGGTCAGCTGAGCGGTGAACTGGTTGGAATCGACCGGCGAAAGAGGGTCCTGGTTTTTCAGCTGCGAGGTCAGCAGGGTCAGGAAGGTCTCGAAATTCGAGGCCAGCATACCGGTGCCGGCCGCGATCCGGCCCGTGGCGTTATTGGTGGCGGAGACGGCGTCGACCATCGATCAGACTTTCAGATCCACGCCCGCAGGCGAGAGGGAGAGCGCCATCCAGCGGGGAGGCTGGGCGACGTCGATTTCAGCGTTCAGGCGCGAGGCGGCGGCGAAGGCGCGGTCCTGGCCGTGGCGGGCGTCCTGGCCCCGGTCGAAGCTGCTGGAGCCGCTGTCGCGTTCGGTGAATTCGAAGGCGTCGTCGGCCAGGTGGAAGCCGGCGTCCTCCAGCTCGCGTCGAAGCTGGTCGGCCCGGCCACGCAGGTCCGTCGCGGCGGCGGGATTGTCGAACGCCAGCCGGGCGGCCAGCCGGCCTTCGGAATCGATGTCCAGTTTGACATCCACGCGCCCGAGGTCGTCGGGGGTCAATGCCATCTCGAACCGCGTCGTCCGGCCCTCGAGCTTTCGCAGGATCTGGGCGGCAATCTGGGCCGTGGCTTCGATGGTGGTGCGCGAAAGGCCGGAGAGGCTGACTTCCCGCGTATGGCTCAGGGTCGGGCTGTTGGTGGTCCCTCCCTCCGCCGCCGGCGCGGCGTCGATGGAGGGCGCATCCGACGCGGGGGCGGCGTCAGCCGGCAGTCGGGGCGCGCCGTCCCTGGGGGCATCCACCCGGGCGGGAACCATCGCCGGGTCCGGCGCGACCGATGCTGTGGCAGCGCCAGCCTTGGCGTCGGTCGTGCGCTGGCCCGAGGTCGACGCATCGGCTGTCTTGTCCGCGGATGTGTCCAGAGGTCGGGCCGCACGCCCGGCGAGGGCGCGCAAGGGCGGAGGCGGAGGCGGCAGCGGCGCGGGCGGGGAGACCCGGTCCGGAGAGGCGGGGACGGACCCGGCAGCAGGCGCAGCTTCGGTGGCTGTCCTTGCCGCGGCCGCTTCGGGCTCAACGGCGTCGGGCTCAACGGGTTCAGTAGCGACGGGTCGCGGGGCGTCCCTGGCAACTCCGGCCGCGACCGCTGGTGAAATCCCGGTCGCTGGCTGGGCCCCGCCGTTCGGCTTGGGCGCGGGTACCTCGGGGGCAGCCTTGGTAACAGCAGCGGTGCCTTCGACCGCCGTTGTGGAACCCACTTCAGCGGCCGGTTCGGCCGGCAGAGCCACAGCCACAGGGACGACGATCTTGACGGGCGCAACCGGCACGACCGCCGCCGGCGTGACGGCGTCAGCCTGAGGAACGACGATCGTCACGGGTGCAACCGGTACCGCCGTCATTGGCGTGACGGCGTCAGCCGCGTCTTTCGGGAGCGTAGCGTCCGACGTGTCCACGTCTGCCGACTGGCCCGCCTGGTCGATGCAGGTCTCCAGCAGGCTCTTGAAGCCGGTCGCATCGGCATCACCGGCCGCCCCCTGGGGGGTGCCGGGTCTGGCAGGTGCGATGGTGATCGGCAGAGCGAGGGCGGACATTGTCCCGGGGGGATGATCGCAACAGCGATGGTAGCGGGGGCGCCTGCTGCGCCGGACATTCGGACACCACGGCGCAAGTCGCGGGCCAAAGACCTGTTTGCCGATAACTGTATGAATACGATGATGAAAAAATTTCGCTCGAACGGGCGTGCTCCCGTCCTGTCCGGTCGAAACTTGCCGCGTGCCGACGATTCTTGCCCGGTGGCCCGGGTGATGATCGGTGCGGCACGTGGATGGCCCGCTCCTTGCGCTCCTTGCGAGTCATGACCCAGGCGCAAAACGCGATAGCGCGTAAAATCAGGGACTTACTGGACGGCACCTCACCGAACGCCGGGCAAAAAGCGCGCGTCGGCTGGCAGGGCTTGCCGGGTGCCGCCCGTATGGAGCGTTTCGCATGACGCTGAACGCCATCATGAACACGGCGTCCTCGGGACTGGCGGCGGCCCAGACCCAGCTGCGCGTGGTCTCGGACAACGTCTCCAACGTCAATACCCCGGGCTATGTTCGCAAGATCGCGGATCAGACCACCCTGACCAGCGACGGCATGGGCTCGGGCGTCGAGATCTCGCGCATCCGCCTGGCCACCGACCGGTTCCTGCAGGCCGCCAACCTCAACGCCGGTGCCGAGTCCGCGCGTCAGGGCGTGCGCTTCGAGCTGTACGACCGGATCCAGTCGCTGTTCGGCGATCCCGGTGGCGACAATGGCTTCTTTGCCAAGGTCGACGGCGTGTTCTCGGCCTTTGCCGCCAGCGCCGAGGACCCGACCTCGTCACCGCGCCGCCAGGACGCCCTGTTCCGCACCCAGGCCCTGTTCGACGAGGCCAGCCGCGTCGGCAAACAGATCCAGGCCGTCCGGGAGGATGCCGATGGCCGTCTTCAGAGCGCGGTGGAAAAGACCAATGGCCTGCTCAAGCAGATCGAGGGCCTGAACCTTGAGATCGCCCGCGCCACGGCGGTCGCGGGCGACGCCTCGGGGGCCGAGACGGCTCAGTCCGCGCTGATCGGCCAACTGGCCGAACTGGTGGATATCCGGGTCTCTGCCCGGCCCGTCGGTGGTGTGTCGATCCGTACGGGTGCCGGCACACTCCTGGCCGGCCACGGGGCGGCGACCCTGGAATACAATCGCGCAGGGACGGTCACGGGCGAGACGACCTTCAACGACCTCTGGATCACCGAGCCGGGCGGTCAGAAACGGTCCTTGCTGGACAGCATCTCCTCGGGAGAGATCAAGGGGCTGGTCGAACTGCGCGACGTAGAGGCTCCTGCGACGGCCGAACGACTGGCCGAACTGGTGTCCCATGTCGCTGACGAACTGAACCGCGCGCACAATGCCAATTCGTCGGTTCCCGCGCCGGTCAGCCTGACCGGCCGCAATGTGGGTCAGTCCTTCGACAGCGCGATCGCCGGCTTCACGGGCCGCACGACGGTCGCCGTCACAAACGCCGCGGGCGTGATCCAGAATCGGGCGGACATCGTCTTCTCCGGCGCGACCATGACCGTGAACGGCGCGGCGGCCACGCCGTCGACCTTCCTGTCTGTGCTGAACGCCCAGCTCGGTGGCGGAGCGACGGCCAGCTTCAACAACGGCCGCCTCAGTATCGCCGCGACCGCCCCGAACGGCGTGGCCGTCGCCGACGACGCGACCCTGTCTTCGGCAAAGGCCGGTCGCGGATTCTCGCACTATTTCGGCCTGAATGACCTGATCTCGACGGACCGGCCGGCCTTCTATGACAGCGGACTGACCGCCGCTTCGCCGCACGGCTTCACCGCCGGTGAAACCGTGACCTTCCGCTTCTCGGGCGAGGCCGGGTCGAAGCTTCGGGACATTCAGGTCACCGTCCCGCCTGGCGGGACCGTGGGCGACCTGGTCACGGCCCTGAACGACCCGGCGACGGGCGTCGGCCGCTTCGGAGCCTTCAGTCTCGCGGCGGACGGCTCCTTGTCCTTCGCCGGGCTCGGCAGTCCCGTACCGACGCTCAGCGTACTGGCAGACACGACGACCCAGGTGCCCTCAGGGGTATCCGTGACGGAATTGTTCGGCATTGGAGGCGGGGTCCGGTCGTCCCGGGCGGACGGCTTCTCGCTGCGGTCGGACATCCGGCAGACGCCAGCAAGGCTGGCGCTGGCGCAACTGAATCTCTCGGCGGCGGCGGGAGCCCAGGCGTTAAGCCCGGGTGACGGCCGCGGTGCCCTGGTTCTGGCGGATGCGGGTGAACGTTCCGCCAATTTCCAGGCCGCGGGCGGCTCGACGGGCGGTTCGATCTCGGTGTCCCGGTACGCGTCCGAACTGTCCGGCGAGATCGGCGGCCGGGCCGCGGCGGCCAAGAGCCGCCAGGAGACGGCCGCGGCCCTCTACTCCGAGGCCAGCTCTCGCCAGACCGCGCATGAAGGCGTCAACCTCGATGAGGAACTGGTCCTGATGACCACCTACCAGCAGGCGTTCAACGCATCGGCGCGCCTGATCCAGGCCTGCAAGGATATGTACGATACGCTGATCGGGATGGTCGGATGACCCGGATTGCTACCTATGGAAACTATCAGTCAGCCCTGCTGAACCTGATGAACACCCAGCTACGCTCCGCCGAAGCGCAGGAACGGGTCTCGACACAGAAGAACGCCACCGACCTGACCGGCTTCGGTCGACAGGCCGAGACACTGACGGCGATGAAGGGCGCACAGAGTCGGATCCAGGGCTTTATCGATACGGCCGAGGCGGTGACTTCGCGCCTCACGACCCAGGATCTGGCCATGACCCAGATCAGCGACAGCATCACCGGCCTGCGGGAAGCCATCGGCAACGCCCTGTCCACGGATTCCGCCGGGTCGCTGATGCTGGATCTGGAAGGCCGTTTCCAGTCGATCCGCGGCGGCCTGAACATGCGGCACCAGGGCGGCTATCTGTTCGCGGGCGCGTCGACGACGACAGCACCCGTGAGCGTGACAAACCTCAGCGAACTGGCAGCGGCTCCCGACGTCGCGTCGGTTTTCCAGAACGACACGCTCAAGGCGGCCAGCCGGGTCGCGGACGGCACGACGCTCGAGACCGGCTTCCTGGCCGACGAACTGGGCACGGACGCCCTGACCATCCTGCGCGACATGCAGACGTTCCACGCCACGGGGGGGCAGGGGCCTTTGACCGGCAAGCTTACCGAGCCGCAAAAGACATTCCTGATCGCCCAGTTGAGCCGGCTGGAGTCCGCCGGGACCGCCGTGGTCGACAAGGTCGCCAAGACCGGTTCGCTCGCCAAACAGGTCGACACGATCTCACTGGGCCATGTCGCTCAAAAGAATGCGCTGGACGAACTTGTGGCGAACCGGACGGACGCTGACATGGCCAAGGCCGTGACAGATCTGCAGCTGTCGCAGATCGCGATCCAGGCCTCTGCCCAGGTGATCAGCCAACTTCGGGACGTCTCACTCCTCAACTATCTGAGGTGACGCGGCAAATCGTCATTATGGCCACGCTGGACTCGCTGTTTCACATGGAACATAGAGTGAACAAATGGCCCAGCTCGACCTCCGACAGAAACTGTCCATCCTCGCGGATGCGGCGAAATACGACGCCAGTTGCGCCTCGTCCGGATCGTCGAAGCGGGATTCCCTGGGCGGAAAGGGTGTCGGCTCGACGGAGGGCATGGGCATCTGCCACGCCTACACGCCCGACGGTCGGTGCGTGTCCCTGCTCAAGATCCTGCTGACCAATTTCTGCATCTACGACTGTGCCTACTGCATCAACAGGGCGTCCTCGAACGTCCAGCGCGCCCGGTTCAGCGTCGACGAGATCGTGGAACTGACGCTGAATTTCTACAAGCGGAACTATATCGAGGGACTGTTCCTGTCGTCCGGCATCGTCCGCTCGGGCGACTACACCATGGAGCAACTGGTTCTGGTGGCCAAAACGCTGCGCGAGGCGCACGATTTTCGCGGCTACATCCATCTCAAGCTGATCCCCGAGGCTGATCCCCGGCTGGTCGATGAGGCGGGGCTCTATGCGGACCGGCTCTCGGCCAATATCGAACTGCCGCGCGACGAGGCCCTGCTCAGGCTGGCACCGCAAAAGGACGTCGGGGTGATCAAGCGGGCCATGGGGCAGGTGAGGCTGAAGGTCGAAGCCGCACGGCCCGCGAAGAAGGACCGGACGAAGCCGCCGAAATTCGCGCCGGCGGGTCAGTCGACCCAGCTGATCGTGGGGGCAGACGGCGCGCCGGATACGGAGATCATCGCGCGGTCGGCCTCGCTGTACGGCGGTTATGGCCTGCGACGGGTCTACTATTCCGCGTTCAGCCCCATTCCGGACTCGTCCAGCGTCCTGCCGCTGTCGAAGCCACCGCTGATGCGCGAACATCGGCTGTATCAGGCCGACTGGCTGATGCGGTTCTACGGTTTCTCACCGCCCGAGATCGGCGAGGCGACGGTGGACGGCATGCTGGACCTGGCCATCGATCCCAAATTGGCTTGGGCACTCAACAGCCGGGCGCAGTTTCCGGTCGACGTGAACACAGGCCCGCGGGAGATGCTGCTGCGCGTTCCGGGCCTGGGGGTGAAGTCGGTCAACAGGATCCTGCAGGTCAGGCGCTGGCGCACCCTGCGGCTTGAGGACGTCGGTCGGCTGTGCCGCGGAATCGACAAGGTACGCCCTTTCATTACCGCGCTGGACTGGACACCGGGCGGTCTGACCGATGCGGAGAACCTGCGGGCCAGGATCGCTCCGGACCCCGGGCCGGTGCAGCTGAGCCTGTTCTGAATGAAGGTCGCAACGCTTTCGCACGAGACCGACTTCGACGGCTGGCGCAGGGCCGCGAGACTTTTTCGGACAGGCGGGGTGTCGCCCGCAGACGCGGTGTTCCGGATCGGTGACCGCGACGCCGGTCTGTTCGACGACGTCGGCCCGTCGACGGATGTCGAGGCGCCGTTCGGGGTGCCCAAGACCTTTGTGGATGTGGCGCAGTCGGTGATCCTGCACCGCTCCCGGGACCGCTTCGACCTGATGTACCGCCTGCTGTGGCGGTTGAAGGGCGAGCCCGATCTGATGAAGGTCGTGACCGACGTCGATGTCGCCGACGCGCTGGAACGGGCCAGAAACGTCAGCCGCGCCAGCCACAAGATGAAGGCCTTCGTCCGGTTCCGCCAGGTGGAGGACGAGCGCGGCGAGGCCTGGGTCGCCTGGTTTGAACCCGCCCATCGCGTGCTGGAGCGGACGGCACCCTTCTTCGTTCGGCGCTTCACGACGATGCGGTGGTCGATCCTGACACCGGACGGGTCGGCGATGTGGGACGGTCAGGCTCTGGCGTTCGGTCCCCCGGCGACCCAGGACATGGCCCCGACCGAAGACGAGGTCGAGGCGTTCTGGCAGACCTACTATGCCTCGACCTTCAACCCCGCCCGGCTGAAGACGAAGACGATGCAGGGCGAGATGCCCAAACGGTACTGGAAGAATCTGCCCGAGGCGGCGTTGATCCATGAACTGGTGGCGCAAGCCGCCGGTCGTACGGACGACATGGTCGCGCGGCCCGCAGCCGGACCGAACCCTCGGCTGGCGAAGACCCTTGTGCGGATGAATCGGGATCGTTCCTTCGATGAAGGGTTTGTCCCTTCGACACTCGAGGAGCTGGAACAGGCGGTGCAGGCCTGTCGCCGTTGCCCGCTCTGGCGGGACGCGACCCAGGGCGTTTGTGGACAGGGGCCGAGGAAGGCCCGGCTGATGATCGTCGGCGAACAGCCCGGCGATCAGGAAGATCTGGCCGGACAACCCTTTGTCGGCCCGGCGGGAGAGGTGCTGAATGCCGCGCTGGAGCAGGCCGGCATTGTTCGCGACGATGTCTATGTCACCAATGCCGTGAAGCATTTCAAACACGAACCACACGGCAGGCGACGCATCCACCGGACCCCGCTTGTCAACGAAATCAGCGCCTGCCGATGGTGGCTCAACGCCGAACGCAGCCTGGTGAAGCCCCGGGTGATCCTCACCCTCGGTGCGACGGCGGCACTGGGCGTGACAGGCCGGAAAGCGACGGTCATGCAGGCGCGCGGTCAGGCACTGGCTCAGCCTGACGGCTCAACGGTTCTGATGACCGTGCACCCGGCCTATCTGTTGCGCCTGCCGGATGAGGCGACGCGTCGTGAGGAGCGAGAGCGCTTCGTTGAAGACCTCAGGCGCGTCCGTGGGTTGTTGTGATGCGTAAACACTGAAACCGTGGCTGAACGAATACGGGTGCGCCGCGTTGTCAGGTCTGCCCCAGCTTTGCCGTTCGGCCAGCGTAGGCAAAATGACCGGGGCAATCTAGGTAGGGGCATGGCCGCAGCGGATTTCCAGATCGACGACGGCGGGCCCGGGCTGACCTTGCGTCTGACCGGCGACTGGACGGCGACCGAGCTCGGCCGGATTTCGCGCCGGCTCGACGATGAGTTGCAGGATCGCAATGTCGAGGCCGTCGATCTGTCCGGCCTGGGCAGATTCGACACGGCCGGCGCGCTGGCGATTGTTCAGGCTTCGCACTGTGTCCTGCCGGAAGCCGCGTGGGTCGAGCGGCCCGAGGCGGGACGAACCTATGCCATGGTCCACAAGCTCGAGCGCGAGAGTGCCGGGCCTCCGCGGCAGTCGCCCGGCTGGGTGCGCGGGTTCGCCAAGGTCGGCCGCGGTGTCGGCGATATCGCCGCCGAAGCCACCCTGTCGATGGCCTTCCTCGGGCGGCTGATTGTGGCGGTCGGCACAGCCCTGCGCCACCCCGGGCGGATACGCTGGGCCGCCTGGTTCAGCCAGGGCGAGCGGTCGGGCCTGGATGCCATACCCATTGTCGCCGTGACCAACTTCTTCATCGGCTCCGTTATCGCCTTTCTGGGCGCCAATCTGCTGACCCAGTTCGGAGCGGGTGTCTTCACGGTGCAGCTTGTCGCCGTGGCCACCCTGCGGGAGTTGGCCGTCCTGATCACAGCCATCCTGCTGGCCGGTCGGTCCTCGTCCTCGTTCGCAGCCGAGATCGGCTCGATGCGGATGAACCAGGAGGTCGACGCCATGCAGGTGATGGGGGTCAATCCATTCCAGGCGCTGGTCATTCCGCGTCTGGCGGCGATGGTCGTCATGCTTCCCTTGCTGACCTTCATCGGCATGGTCGCCGGCCTGTTCGGGGGTCTTCTGGTGACCTGGAGCCAGCTCAGCTACGGCCCGTCGTTCTTCGTCCAGCGGATCAGCGAAGACCCGAATATGGGCACGCATTTGATGGTGGGCATGATCAAGGCTCCGGTCTTCGCCATTGTCATCGCTGCCATTGGTTGCCGGCAGGGCATGGCGGTCGCGGGCGACGTGGAAAGCCTCGGGCGGCGGGTCACGGCTGCGGTGGTGCAGGCCATCTTCGCCATCATCCTGCTGGATGCCGTCTTCGCCCTGATCTTCCTGGAGCTGGACCTGTGACGACTTCCAGTCCTATCGCCGTTCCCGAAGCGCCGGAACGCATGATCGAAGTGCGCGGTCTGCTCAGCCAGTTCGGCGAGCGCATCATCCACGAAAATCTCGACC
The DNA here is from genome assembly GCA_965284375.1 of Caulobacteraceae bacterium. Classification (GTDB taxonomy): domain Bacteria; phylum Pseudomonadota; class Alphaproteobacteria; order Caulobacterales; family Caulobacteraceae; genus Brevundimonas. The sequence goes on along the minus strand of OZ260074.1, from coordinate 1,877,729 downwards.
TCGACCTCGAGCGTGGCGAGGTTCTGGGTGTCGTCGGCGGATCAGGCACGGGCAAGACCGTGTTGCTGAACTCGATCATCGGCCTGAAGGAGCCCGAGGGCGGAACGGTCAAGATTCTGGGCTATGATCGGGCAACCATGACCGAGGAGCAGGAGGCCGACATCGAACGGCGCACCGGCATCCTGTTCCAGCAGGGTGCCCTGTTCTCGTCACTGAGCGTCATCGAGAATGTGGCCTCGCCGCTGGTCGAGCATACCGAACTGTCCAAGGATGTGATCCGCGAGCTGGCCGAGATGAAGATCGCGATGGTCGGCCTCAAGCCGGAGGCGCACCATCTGAAGCCCGCTGAACTATCGGGTGGCATGCGCAAGCGCGTGGGCCTGGCGCGGGCGCTGGCGCTGGATCCGGAGCTGCTGTTTCTCGACGAACCGACGGCGGGCCTGGACCCCATCGGCGCGGCCGCTTTCGACGAATTGATCAAGCAACTGTCGACCGATCTGGGCCTGACCGTCTTCATGATCACCCACGATCTCGACAGCCTCTACGCCATCACGGACAAGGTTGCGGTGGTGGCCGACAAACATATCGTCGCCAAGGCCACGGTTCAGGAACTCGAGCGTTCCGATCATCCCTGGATACGAGAATATTTCCTTGGTCCGCGCGGTCGCGCCGCGGTCAAGGCGGCCTAAGGAGAGCCGAACGATGGAAAGAGACGCTCACTACGCCGCTGTCGGCATCGCCACCATCGCCCTTCTGGCGGCGCTGGCGGTGTTCACCATCTGGCTGGCCCGGCTTCAGTTCAACAATGACTTCGATGTCTATGACATCGTCTTCTACGGCCCCGTTCGGGGTCTGTCGGAGGGCGGCGAGGTTCACTTCAACGGCATCCGCGTCGGGGAGGTCACCGACCTGAACCTGGATCCCAAGAAGGGCGATCAGGTCATCGCCCGTATCCGCGTGGACGCCACCACGCCCGTACGCGTGACCTCACGTGCCCAGCTCGAGCCCCAGGGCATCACCGGCCTGAACTATATCCAGATCACGGCCGGCAATCCGCAGAGCGCGACCCTGAAAGACCAGTATCCGGACAACGTCGTGCCGGTGATCCAGAGTCAGCCGTCACCGATCGCCGAACTGCTCAGCGGCTCGGGCACGGTTCTGGCCCAGACCGTGGATGCGCTGAACCGGATCAACCGGGTGCTGTCCGACGACAACATCCGCTCCTTCTCGACCAGCGTGAAGAATGTCGAATCCCTGTCCAGCGAACTTGAAGCCCGCAAGGGGATGTTCGCCCAACTGGAGCAGGCGCTGACCAAGGCCAATGCGGCCATTGGCGAATACCAGGCTCTGGGCGTCAGCGCTCGTCAACTGGTCGAGGGTGACGGCCGTCAGGCGATCGCCAACATCAACCGGGCGGCGGACCAGGCGGCGGATGCGGCGGCCTCGGCCAACCGTACGATCAGCGGCCTCGAGCGGCCGGTGAACGACTTCGCCACCACCGGCCTGCCCCAGCTTCAGCAGTCGATCCAGAGTCTCGAAGACGCCACCCGCGCGTTGGAAGGTCTGGTCGAGGAGGTGCGGTCCAGCCCGCGCGACTTCATCGGCCGCGCGCCGACCAAGGAAATGGAGGTCCAGCCGTGATCCGTACGTCCCTTATCCGGCTGACCGCCGTCGGTGTCGCCGCCACTGCCCTGGCCGGCTGCGCGCTGCTGAGTTCTCCCGATCCCGTCCAGACCTACCGGTTTGGCGGAGCGGCTCCGGCCGTGTCCCAAAGCGTCGTTTCGTCCGCGCCCTCCATCGCCCTGAGGCGGGTCGAGTTCCCCGAGGCGGTCGAGGGGGACAAGCTGCTCGGGGTCACGGGGACCGAAACCGCCTACATCAAGGGCGCACGCTGGGTCTCTCCGGCGGCCGACCTTTATATGGAAAGCCTCGAGAACGCGTTCGCCGGTCAGGCGACGGGCGTCCGGCTGGTGGGCCCGAGAGAGTCCGTCCGAAGCGGCCGCAGCCTGGACATCGACATTCGTGCCTTCGAGGCCCGGTATGACGCGCCGGGTGGCGTACCGACCGTGGTGGTCACGGCGCGCGCGCGGGTGACGGCCCTGCCGGATCGTACCGTCTCCGCCGAGCGGACGTTCAGCGTCGAACAGCCGGCGACCGAGAACCGGGTCTCCGCCATTGTCGCGGCCTTCGACACGGCGACGCGCGACCTGAACACCCAGATCGTCGCCTGGACGGAAGCCAACGCGCGCTAGGGCTTGAGGCGAGCCGCCACGGCGGCCAGCCGACGCTCGACGTCGACACGGCGAATGCCGAGGGTGGCGAGTTCGCCAAGGGTGCGGTCGATGCGGGCGAGCGCCTGATCCCGGCTTCGGGTCAGACGGTCCTGGTCGGGGCGGATGCGCCGCGGGCGTTTGCCGGACAGTCCCAGGGCGTCGCGCCAGTCCTCACGCAATGCCGCCAGGCCGTCTGTACACAGTTGGAGCGCCTCCATGGTCCGGGCGTCGGCGTTCTGGGCACCCCGGATGAGGGACAGGGACTGCAGTGCGTCGGCGCGGCAGGCGTCCAGCGTCTCCGTGCGGCCTTGCAGGGGATGCGCGGTATCGTCTTCAGCAGACGCATGGCCGGTCAGTCGGCGCGCGGCGACGGCGATGTGGGCGTCCAGATCGGTGACGGCGGCGCGGAGTTCGCTCCAGACGGCGTCGAGTGCACCGGACCGTCGGGCGGCCCCGTCGACGATTGTGCCGACGGCGGCGGTGTGTTCGATCAGGCGCGTGACGGTGTCATGGAAGGTCTCCCGCAACCGCTTGAGACGTTTGCCCCGGCTGTCGAACAGGCCGGCGAGGCCGCGACGGGGCTCCAGCGCATGTGGGCGCAGCGCCTCCACTCGTCCGCGGGCGTCGGCGAGGGCGGCGGCAATGCCGCTCAGATCACCGGCGCGGGCGGCGGCGAGGGCCTGTTCAACGCCGCCGACGGCCGTGGCACGGACCGGCTCGCCGAAGGCGTGTGCGCTATGCTCGTCATAGCTCGCGTCAATCCGGTCGACGTGCGCCATATCCGGGGCCGGTGCACTGCCAAACCAGCGGTAAGCGCCGTCCGCCATCGTCATTTCCTGTTCGCTTGCGTCCGCGACGGCATCGCGGATGGCTTCAGGGGAGACTTTGACTACGAGTTAAGCCCGGCGGCAACGGTGTAGCTGGCCTCGGTCTTCTGCGCGACCTCATCCAGGGTGACGCCCTCGGCCAGTTCGATGAGCTCGAGGCCGGTGCCATCCGCCTTGACGTCGAAGACGCACAGGTCGGTGATGATGCGGCTGACCACGCCCGTGCCGGTCAGCGGCAGACTGCATTCCTTGAGGACCTTGGACTGGCCGTGTTTGTTGGCGTGATCCATGACGACCACGACGCGCTTGACGCCGGCGACCAGATCCATGGCTCCGCCCATGCCCTTCACCAGCTTGCCCGGGATCATCCAGTTGGCGATGTCGCCGTTCTGGGCCACCTCCATCGCGCCGAGGATGGACAGGTTGATGTGACCGCCGCGGATCATGGCGAAGCTGTCGGCCGAGCTGAAATAGCTGCTCTCGGCGATCTCGGTGATGGTTTGCTTGCCGGCGTTGATCAGGTCGGCGTCGACCTCGTCCTCGTAGGGGAAGGGGCCCATGCCGAGCATGCCGTTCTCGGACTGGAGGGTGACCTCCATGCCGTGCGGAATGTAGTTGGCGACCAGGGTCGGAATACCGATGCCCAGATTGACGTAGAAGCCGTCCTGCAGTTCGCGGGCGGCACGTTCGGCCAGTTGTTCGCGGGTGCGGGCCATTTATGCGGTCTCCCGGGTGCGGACGGTGCGCTGTTCGATACGTTTTTCGGGCACGGTCAGGACGATGCGGTCGACATAGATGCCAGGGGTATGGATCTGGTCGGGGTCAAGGGTGCCGGTGGGGACGATGTGTTCGACCTCGACCACGGTGACCTTGCCGGCCGTGGCCATCATCGGATTGAAGTTGCGGGCTGTCTTGCGGAACTGGAGGTTGCCGCGCCCGTCGGCCTTCCACGCCTTGATGATCGACAGGTCGGCGACCAGGCCGGTTTCCATGACGTAGTCGCGGCCGTTGAAGTCGCGGACTTCCTTGCCGTCGGCGACGAGGGTGCCGACGCCGGTGGCGGTGAAGAAGGCGGGGATGCCGGCGCCGCCGGCGCGGATGCGCTCGGCCAGCGTACCCTGGGGGTTGAACTCGAGCTGGAGCTCACCGGCCAGATACTGGCGCTCGAACTCCTTGTTCTCGCCGACATAGGACGAGATCATCTTGGCGATCTGGCGGGTTTCCAGCAGCTGGCCGAGGCCGAAGCCGTCGACCCCGGCATTGTTGGAAATGACGGTCAGGTCCCTGGCACCGCTGTCGCGCAGGGCAGCGATCAGGTGTTCGGGAATGCCGCAAAGGCCGAAGCCGCCGGACATGACGGTCATCCCGTCAAAGGTCAGGCCCTCCAGCGCTGCGCGCGCGTCGGGGAAGATCTTCCGCATCGCTTCCTCATATTTTCACCACCTGATGAATAACGGCGGCCTTGCTGTGTGCGTAACGTGGCGAGGCGGGGCGGGCAAGGCGAGCGGCGAAAAACACGGTCCGCAGCGTCCGATAGTCCGGTCAGAGGAGGATCCGCGCACGCCACTCCGTGCATCCCGGCGAATGCCGGGATCCAGATGCCAGGCTCACTGCCGGATCAGGGAGGATTGAAGCCTGACGTCACCGCTTTGCACTCGTGACCTGGATCCCGGCATTCGCCGGGATGCACGGAAGAGGAGGGGCGGTGAGGCAGACGGAGCGGTTCAGCGCCCGTGTCCGACCGTCATCGGCTGCGGGGGCACGGGGCCGCGGTGGCGGTAGCGGGCACCCTTGACCATCATCTTCAGCGCTTCCCAGTGGATACCCGCCGTCACCTTCCAGGTCAGAAGGGGGTGGGTGATGAAGGCGCGCAGCAGCTGGCCGTCGGTCAGCGGGCGGCGGCGGCCCGCGAAGCTGGCGGTCAGGATGGGGGTCTCGCCGCGCCTCACGGCGACGACGACAGACACGGCTTCGCCGGGCGGGCGGACGGTGAAGTCGTAGCTCAGGTCGCGGTCCATGAAGGGGGAGACGAAGAACTGCTTTTCTACCGTCTGGCGCAGAGGCCCGGCCTGATCGGCGGGCACGGCCACCAGATAGCTGTGGCGTTCCTGGAAGGTGTTGGTGACCTCATAGACAAGGGCGGCCAGGCCCCCGTCAGGGGTGTGGCAGAAGAAGACGCTGATCGGATTGAAGCCGTAGCCGAGGATGCGCGGCATGGTCAGCAGGCGGATCGGTCCACCCGCGATATCGATGCCGGCCTCGGCCAGATGCGCTTCGACCTGGGCGCGCAACGGGCGGTCGGAACGGTCACCATGGTCGGCGGCACGCAGGCTGATCAGGCCGAACCGGCCGCGACGGAGCAGGCGCAGGCGGCCCTGAAGGCCGTCCAGTTCGTCGAGGTCTGCCAGGATCATCCACAGGCGGTAGCGCAGTCGGTGATCGAAGGTGCGCGCCCGTTGATGGGCGACCTCGCCGACGAAGAGGGCAGAGCCGACCGCCCGCGGGGGTGCGGACCGGGCGGCGGTCACGCCGCCTCGGTCAGCCGCCCGGGTGCGACGTCGGGCGCATGCAGATGGATGCGGCCGCTCTCATTGGCGACCGACCAGGGGCGGCGCACCCCCCCCAGCTGCTCGGCGACGGCCAACCCGGCCTGCAGGCCATCCTCATGGAAGCCCGAGCCGAACCAGGCTCCCGCGAACCAGACATTGCGACGGCCCTGGAGGCTCCAGAGCTCTGACTGGGCTGCGACGGCCGCGGCGTCGAAGACCGGATGCTCATAGTCCCATTCGCCGAGGACCAGTTCGGGATCGGGTGCCTTGGCGGGGTTCAGGCTGACGAACAGGGGCGGCCCGGGAAGGGACTGCAGTTCATTCATCCAGTAGGTCACGCCGCCTTCGCCCGCGCGATCGGAATAGCCAAGGTGGCTCCACGAGGCCCAGGCCTTGCGACGCTGGGGCATCAGGGATGTGTCGCGGTGCAGGATGACGCGGTTGGGCCGGTATTCGATGGCGCCGAGCAGGCGGCGGTCATCGGGGGACGAGGACTCCAGCAACGCCAGGGCCTGATCGGAGTGGGTGGCCAGAACGACGGCGTCGAACCGCTCGAGCCGGCCGTCGGCGAAGCGCAGGGCGGCTCCGTCCAGACCCCGCACTACGCCGGTGATTCCCGCCTCCGTAACCACGCGGCCGCGGAACGCCGCCACCAGGCGGCTGACATAGGACCGGCTGCCGCCGTCCACGGTCCGCCAGGTCGGTTTGAGATCCAGCTTCAACAGGTTGTGGTTCATGTAGAAGCGCACGAAAGACGCGGCCGGGTAGCTGGCCATCTGCCCCATGGAGCAGGACCAGATCGCAGCGGCCTGCGGCAAGAGGTGGGCCTCGCGGAACAGGGTGCCGTAACCGCCACGGGTCAGATAGGCGTCCAGCGTTTCGCCCGACCGCTCAAGCTTGGGAAGGTCGCGCGGGGCCTGCTTCTGGAAGCGTACAACGTCGCGGATCATGCGCCAGAATTTCGGGCTGGCGTAGTTCCGCTTCTGGGCGAACAGGGCCCCGATGCCGTGGCTCGAATACTCGAAGGCACCGTCGTCGATGGAGACGGCGAACGACATATGCGCCGGCTTGGTCGGCACATTCAGATGCTCGAACAGGGCCTTCAGATTGGGATAGTTGTCTTCATTGTAGACGATGAAGCCCGTATCGACAGCGATCGGTTCGCTGGGCGAGGGCGCGTCCACAGTGTTGGAATGGCCGCCCAGCCGGCTGTCAGCCTCGAACAGGGTCACATCATGCGACTGCGACAGAAGCCAGGCGCACGACAGGCCCGCGATCCCGGACCCGACCACGGCGATGCGTCGGCCGGCGGGCGGTGAGGACGTAGCAACCAGGTGGGGGGGCATGCGGACTCCATCGAAACTTGTTACCAGCTACGCGCTGGAGGCTGAGGTGGATGCCACACATCCGGACACCATCCTTAGCCGTAACTGTATCGTTCGTCAGCCTGCCAGGACCCGACCATGAGCCTTGCCACCGCAGCCATCCGCCGGCTCCAGGATGCGCCCTTCCCGGATTTCATCGCCCGACCGGCGATCGACAGCCTGGTCAGTGAGGCGCGGCGGCGGCTGGATCGTGAGGGACCGCATGACGAGGCGGCCTTTGCGCGGGACATGGCGGAACGCGCCATTGCCGAGCATACGACCGCCGCCAACGAGCAGCACTACGAACTGCCGCCGGAGTTCTTCCAGCTCTGCCTCGGCAAGCGGCTGAAATATTCCTGCTGTCTTTATCCGTCAGCCGACACGACGCTGGATCAGGCCGAGGAGGTCTCGCTGGCCGAGACCTGCGAACACGCGGAATTGGCCGACGGCCAGCGCGTGCTGGAACTGGGTTGCGGCTGGGGCAGCCTGAGCCTGTGGATGGCGGAGCGGTATCCCCGGTCCAGCATCACGGCGGTGTCCAACAGTCATGGTCAGCGCCAGCATATCGAGGCCCAGGCGAAGGCGAGGGGCCTGACCAACCTGACCGTCATCACCTGTGATATGAATGACTTCAACCCGGACCGGGGCGACGGCTTTGACCGCATCGTTTCGGTCGAAATGTTCGAGCACATGGCCAACTGGCGGGCCTTGCTGACCAAGGCCAGAGGCTGGCTGACGTCCGATGGGCGGATGTTCATTCACATCTTCACGCACCGAAATGCGCCGTACCGCTTTGACCATACCGACAGTGGCGACTTCATTGCCCAGCATTTCTTCACAGGCGGCGTCATGCCCAGCAAGGCGCTGATGCGGCAGTTTCCGGACCTGTTCGCCGTCGAGCGGGAGTGGACCTGGAACGGCGTCAACTACAAGCGCACGGCGGACCACTGGCTGGCCAATATGGATGCCAACGGCGACCGGGTGATGGAGCTGATGCAGCAGACCTATGGTCCCGATGCGGCGCTGTGGCGGCGCCGCTGGCGCAGGTTCTATCTTGCCACGGCCGGTCTGTTCGGCAACGACGACGGGAACACCTGGGCTGTCAGCCACTATCTGCTGAAGCCGGCTGGGGAGAGCTGAACCGATGATCAAATACATCGTCGCCTATCTGGGCACCGGGCTGACCTTCGCCGCCATCGACGCGGTCTGGCTGACCACCATGACCGAGCGGCTTTACAAGCCCGTGCTGGCCCCGATCCTGGCCGAGAAGCCGGACCTGAAGGCGGCCGTCATCTTCTATCTGATCTACTTCTTCGGGATCGTTTTCCTGGCCATCGCCCCGGCGCTGCGTGCCGGGGCCTGGCAACGGGCGGCTCTGAACGGGGCAGTGCTGGGCTTCGTGGCTTACGCCACCTACGACCTGACCAATCAGGCGACGCTGATGGTCTGGTCGACGAAGTTGACCCTGATCGACCTGGCCTGGGGTACGACCCTGACGACGGCATCGGCCATCGGCGGCTATCTCGCGGCAAGCTGGGCCAAAAGCCGGTTCGGTTAACCTTTTTCTTCCCGTGAGGCGGGCGCGAGGTGGCGGCGCGGGCGCGATAGGGTAAAAGAGCCGACGGACCAAGGTTCAGTCGGGGGACGGATTTGCGTGCTGGCGTCAATGCTCTGACGGCGACCTTCGTGGTCGGCGTGCTCGCCGGGCTGGTGCTGACGCCAGACGGCCGGGCCTGGCTGCGCCATCCGACCCTGATGCTGGGTGACAAGGCTGCGGCCTCCGCGCCCCCTGCGCCCACGATAGCGGTGGCTCCGGTCGTGGCTGTCGCGCCCGCCGCGCCCGCGGTGACACCGTTGAACGTGCGGGCGGCAAAAGGGCCGCTGCGGATCGGGGTGTTCGGGGATTCCATGGCCGACGGCCTCTATGCGGGCCTGTATCGCGACCTGCAGCACACCCCGAATGTGACGGTCAGCAAATTCTCGCAGGTCTCGACGGGCCTCAGCCGCTACGACTACGTCGACATCCAGGCCAAGACCCGCGGCCAGCTGGACGCGCAGCCGGTCGACGTCGCCGTCATTCTGTTCGGCACAAACGACGCCCAAGGCATCGAGATGGACGGCCAGGTCCATCCGTTCGGCTCCGACGGCTGGAAGGTCGCCTATGCGAAGCGGGTCGACGATCTGGTGGCCCTGCTGCGCAGCCGCGACGTGGCGGTCTACTGGGTCGGCCTGCCACGCATGAAGCGTGATACGTTCGAAGCCCGGATGGCGCTGATCAACGGTGTCGTCGAAGCGCGGATGAAGGCGCTGGGCGTGCCCTACATCGAGACCACCGCCCTGACCTCGAACGGCGACGGCGGCTATGAGGCCTATCTGCCGACCGACAGCGGGCGGCGCACCCTGATGCGGGCCAATGACGGAATCCACATGTCGATGGCCGGCTATCTGAGGCTCAGCGCCCCGGTCACGGCACGGCTGAAGCGTGACGCCGGGCTGGATCGGCCCGTGGCTCAAGCCGCCGCACCCGCCGCCTGAACATGAGGGCAGCGCTGGCGGCCCTTTCTGCCGGAATCTGGTTGGCGTCGACGGCCGCCGCCATGGCGCAGGAAGTCCCGTACGCTGTTGTCGCCATGCCCCCCGCCGGGGCGTCAGACTGTGCGGACGGCATCTGCCAGGCCGAGGCCCTGACCGGCGTGTTCGAAGCCCTGGCGGCGACCGAGGCGGGGCAGCGCGGGCGGCCGGTGCATATCCTCCAGATCGGTGACAGCCACACCGCCGGCGACCGGATTACGGGCAAGCTGAGAGCGGATCTTCAGGCCCGGTTCGGCGCGGCCGGTCGCGGTGTGCTTCCTCCGGGCCAGCCGTTTGACGGCTATGCGCCCTATCAGGTGCGAATGGCTTCGGCGGGTTGGACGAGTGAGCGGGCACCGCTCCAGCCACCATCCGGGGCACCATCGCCCCGGGTGGGTCTGGCGGGAATGCGGACGACAGGGGGCGAAGGGGCCCTGATCGGGTTTGAGCTGGATCCGGGGGCCGAGGCCTCTGTGGTCGGCGTCTGTGGCCGGGCGCGCGGTGCCGGCTCGGGCCTCTCGGTCGAGGCGGGCGGGCTGGGCCGCGGTCTGGATTTCAACGGGCCCTCGCCGGATCAGGAGGTCTGCCGCGAGCTTACGCTGACGGGGCCGGCGTCGTCGGTGCGGCTGAGCCCGCTGGACCGGGGGCTGGTCATGGACTCGGTGATGCTGTCCGGCGCCGGACCGGGTGTGATGGTGTCGAGCCTGGGGGTCATTGGAGCGACGCTGCGCGATCTGGCCAGCCGCGACGAGGCGATCGCGGCGAGCGAGCTTGCCCTGTGGCGGCCCAGCCTGGTCGTGCTGGCGTTCGGCACCAATGAGGGGTTCGACGACGGGCTCGATGCCCGGGCCTATGAGGCGCTGTTGCGGGGGCAGATCGCCCGGATGCGCCGCCTCGCACCCGCGGCGTCGCTGATGCTGCTGGGGGCCCCGGACGCCTTGCGCAGTGGCGTGGCCGGGGGGTGCAGCTCCGACGGGCAACGCGCGCCACCACGCTCTCTGGCCGTGGTGCGAGACGTGCAACGACGGGTCGCTGCCGACATGGGTGTGGCGTTCTGGGACTGGCAGGGGCGGATGGGCGGGACGTGTTCAGCGGATCGGCTGGCCTCGAGGGACGACCCCTTGATGCGGGGTGATCGCGTCCATTTCACCAGTACGGGTGCGGACTGGATCGGCGGGGTGCTGAGCCATGACCTGCTGACCGCTTTCGATGCCTGGAAGGCCGCGCGCGCGCCGGTCGTCGGGGAGGCACGCTAGATGCTGTTCCCGACCCTGGCCTTCGGCATCTTCTTCCTGTTCGTCTATTTCACCGCCTGGTCGCTGGATCGCGAGAACGGGCGGCGCAAACTGTTCCTGCTGCTGGCCAGCTGGTTCTTCTACGCCCAGTGGGACTGGCGGTTCGTGGCCCTGCTGATCCTGTCGGCGGTGCTCAACTGGGCCGTCGGGGCGCTGATCGCACGGCAGCCGGGGGCGAAAAAGGCTTGGCTGGTCGGTCTCGGGGTCGCGGCCAATCTGCTGATCCTCGGCTTCTTCAAATACTATGGCTTCTTCATCGAACAGGCGGGCGACCTTCTGGCCCAGTTCGGCTGGGAGCGGGATCTGCCGCTGCTGCAGATCGTGCTGCCGGTGGGGATCAGCTTCTTCACCTTCCAGGGCATCAGCTACGTCGTTGACGTGCATCGCGGAAAGACACCGCCGGCGAAGAGCCTGCTGGACGTCATGCTGCTGATGAGCTTCTTCCCGCATCTGGTGGCCGGGCCGATCGTGCGGGCGTCTGACCTGCTGCCGCAGTTTGACCGCACGCCGCGGCTGACCCGCGAGATGGCGACGCACGGCCTGCTGCTGATTGTCTGGGGCCTGTTCAAGAAGACGGTGATCGCCTCCGAGATTTCCGTGAACCTGGTCGATCCGGTGTTCTTCGATCCATCCGCCTATGGAGCCTTCGACATCGCCGCGGCGGTCTATGGCTATGCCGTTCAGATCTATTGCGACTTCTCGGCCTATTCCGACATGGCGATCGGGATCGCGGCCCTGCTGGGCTATTCCTTCCCGCGTAATTTCGACCAGCCGTATCGCGCCAGTTCGATGCAGTCGTTCTGGCGGCGCTGGCACATCAGCCTGTCCAGCTGGCTGCGCGACTATCTGTATGTGCCGCTGGGGGGCGGACGAAAGGGGCTGATTTCGTCGTGCATCAATGTGTTCATCACCATGGTGCTCGGCGGGCTTTGGCACGGTGCGGCCTGGACTTTCCTGGCCTGGGGCACGCTGCACGGCGGGGTGCAGGTGATCGAGCGCCTGGGCCGCGCGGCGTTCGGCGACCGCAAGGTCGTGCCGACCGTGATCGGGGTTCTGGTCACCTTCCACATCGTCTGCCTGGGCTGGATCCTGTTCCGGGCCGAGAATTTCGATCTGGCGATGGCCATGCTGCAGGGCCTTGGCCGGATCGGGCCCGTGGTCGCCCTGACGCCGCTGCTGTTGACGTTGATCGTCGGCGGACTGGCCATGCACTGGCTGCCGCCGCGCGCCATCGAGGGGCTGGCCGAGCGGTTGAAGACGGCCCCGTCGCTCACCCTCGGTCTGTTGATCGGCGCGGCCTTCCTGCTGATCGAGGCCGTACGGCCGGACGGCGTCGCCCCCTTCATCTATTTCCAGTTCTGACGCGTTGGACCTGCCATGACCGACGACACCAGAGGCAAGGATCAGGATCAGCCGTACATGCTGGAGCCGTTCCCGGTTCAGAGGACGGATTCACCGTTCCCGCCGCTTTACGAAAGCCTGCCGCCATCGCCCGCCGATCCCTCCAGTGACTGGATCGCATCCGCTGACGCCCACGATCTGCCGACGCGCGAGAACCGTCTCGCCGCCCTCGGCCGGTTTGCCTTTCCGCCCGCGCCGCCCCTGGACGACGAGGGTGTGGCGGCGCGCGACCGGCGCTGGGCCAGCCGGACGATTTTCGTGGTCGCCGCCTTTCTGCTGATCTTCAATGCCGTGTCGCCGCTGAACTGGTCGAGACAGCAGGCCCCCGGCTGGGTTCAGGGCACCGTCCAGCAGATGTCCGAGGTCTGGGTCGCGCAGCTGGCTGTCTTTGGTGTCGACATGCCGCGCCAGGGCGTGCGCGAGATGTGGATGACTGCAAGGAATGCGCGTTTCCTCGGTGATGACGTGTCGCTCGAGGCGCGAGAAGACTCGACAGACAACGCCGGTTCGCCAACGATGAGATGAGCCGTCCCTGACGACCACGCCAGGGCACGCCGGGGGGCATGCGATGACGATAAGCCGACGATCAGCGCTTGGAGCGGGCGCGGCCTCACTGGTGGGACTGACCGCCGGATCGGCTCTGGCCCAGACTTCGTCCCGTCGCATCCGCCGCAGCGTATCGCAGTTGTCGGAGAATAGCGACGACCTGGTCGCCTTCCGCGAAGGCGTGGAGGAGATGAAGCGGCTCAGGGCCTCGGACCGCCTGTCGTGGGCCTGGCAGACCGATATTCACCGCCTGCGCGCCGAGCATGGCAATGGGCTCTTCCTGCCCTGGCATCGTCTCGAACTGGCGCACCTGGAGCGGATCATCGGCACCCTGACGGGCCACAAGACCTTCGCGCTGCCCTACTGGGACTGGCAGGGCGACCGATTTCTGCCGAACTGGCTGACCCGGCCGGGATCGCCCTTGTATGAGCGGCGGCGAGCGGCCGGCGTCGATGTTCTTGATTTCAACAAGGCGCGCTGGAGCGCTGAGTCGCGCTTCGCCAATGTGGTTTCCGACCGCTTCCTCCAGTTTGCCGGCGGGCCGCGCAGCGCCGGCAATGTGGAGCTTTACGGGCACAATCACATTCATGTCCTGATCGGCGGCAAGCAACCCGGGCCGCTGGGTCTGATGAGCCGCCCGGAGACCGCAGCGGGGGATCCGGTGTTCTGGCTGCACCACTGCAATATCGACCGTGTCTGGGCGACCTGGCACCGCAACGTCGGCCCCGGCGTCTATCCCAAGGAGTGGGCGGACCTTGAGCTGGGCGGTTTCGTCGGACCGCAGGGGCAGGATACGGGCCCCTGGCGCGTCGGCGGCATCGTCGAGACGCGGTCTCTGGGCTACACCTATGACGAGCTGTATCCCTTTCCGAGGTTCAATGTGCAGGCCGAGGGCCCGGATGGGGCGACGGCGCGCGAACCGCTGGGGGGTACGGTCTACAAGGTGAAGGCGGAGGCGACCCCCGGCGCGGGCACCATGACGCTGGTCCTGCCGGACGAAGCCGTGCGGCGGATGCGGGCGGCCGACGACACCCTGATGATTTCGGGTGTCGGCACGGCCGCCTTCGCGCGGGAGGAGGGCCTCTACGACCGCTCGCTGGAAGTCGGTATCTCGACGGGCGGGCGACGGATGTCGCTGGGGTCCTCTCCGACCTTCGTGCACGTCGGCGGGTCTCATGCCGGCCACGCCGACTACGCCATCGGCTACAGTTTTGGCGAGGAGATCCTGAACCTGGTGGCCGAAGGAGACGGGCCGGTGACGATCTCGGTGAACGCTGAGGACCTGGCACCGGAAGTGGGCCGACCGGCGGCCCGCGCGCTCGGCATCGAATTGGCTCTCACCCTGACCGAAAGCCGCTGGGTGTGAAGCGGCTGGCCCTGATGCTGGTGGGCCTGCTGGTGCTGGCCGGTTGTGCATCGATCCAGCAGCAGGCGGCTCCGCCCCCTCCACCCCCTCCGCCTCCGCCGCCCGTTGTGACGATGGCGCCGCCGCCGCTTCAGGCGGACATCTGGCTCGATGGCCGGGTGCCGCTATGCTTCGAGGCTCCGCTCGAGGAGGATCACTGGGCGCGTGAACAGGTCCGCACGGCCGCCGCCGCCTGGGAGGCTGTCGCGCGGGTCTCGTTCGATTTCGCCGAGAATTGTGCCGTCTCCTCGCCGGGCGGGGACCGGCGTATTCCGATCCGGATCGTGCACAATCCGGCGCTGGCCGCGTCGTCAACCCACCTCGGAAACAACCTGATGCGCGGGGGGTCGATCACCCTCAACGCCGAATATCTGGCGATCAACCGGGTCTGCGGCCGCAACGGGACGGTCAGAAGAACCGGCTGCTTCTATGCGGACTCCCTTCACGAGCTGGGTCATGCGCTCGGCTTCACCCACGACCACATCAGCGCCGGCGCGCCGGTCTGCCGGGCCCGGATGGCGACCCCGGAAGCGACCGATCCCGACGAGACCTATTACGACGCCGACTCGATCATGAACTACTGCAATGCAGACCGCTGGAAGGGCCGCCTGAGCGAAGCCGACATCTGTTCGCTGAGAGCCGCCTATGGGGATTTGCAGGGGCGGCGACCGGCGCGGACCAGCTGCTACGCCATGGCCGCCGGTCCCCGGGATCCTTGACGCCCATCGTTTGCGGTGCGGACTTGACCGGTGTCACGCGCCGACCCTAGCGTTCGGCCCGGCCGGCGTTCGGCGGGATGGGGAATCAATCATGCGTCATCGTCTGCTCGGTCGGGCCCTGCCCGCCTTTGTCATGCTGGCGGTCCTCGCCGGACCCGCCCTGGCCCAGGACGGACTGGCCTATCAGCAGCCACCGTCGCCCATCGCCGAGATACTGGACGCCAAACCGACGCCCACGCCCAGCCTGTCTCCGGACCACACGACCCTGGCGTTGTTTGATCGGGCCAATCTGCCGCCGATCGCCGAACTGGCCGAGCCGATGCTGCGGCTGGCGGGCTACCGGATGAACCCGCGCAACAACGGCCCGGCCAACAGCCGGGTTTCCTGGCTGACGGGCCTCAGCCTTCAGCCGGTCGCCGGCGGCGCGGCACGGACGGTCAGCCTGCCGGCCAATGCCCGTTTCATGTCACCGAACTGGTCACCTGACGGAACGTCGATCGCCTTCCTGATGGACGCGCCTGGCGGGCTGGAGCTCTGGACCGTTGAGGTGGCCGCCGGCCGGGCGCGAAAGCTGACGGACGCGCGGGTCAACGCGGCGGGCGGCGATGCCTTTGACTGGCTGCCTGACAGTTCGGGGCTGATGGTGCGTATGACGCCGGATGGTCGCGGTGCGGCCCCCGATGTAACCCGTCCGCCCACGGGTCCGACTGTGGCCGAAAGCATGGGCCGGGCCGCCCCGGCCCGCACCTATCAGGACCTCTTGGCCGATCCCGGCGACGAGGCGCTGTTCGAGTATTATTTCACCTCGCAGCTGACGCTGGTTCCGCTGAACGGCGCGGCCCGGACGCTGGGCGCGCCTGCGATCTACCTCAACGCGGGTGTGTCGCCGGACGGACGATACGTCCTGCAGACTACCGCCAGACGGCCGTTCAGCTATGTCGTGCCGGCCAATCTGTTTCCGGCCGACGTCGTCGTCACCGACCTGAACGGCACGGTGGTGCACCGGGTGGCGGCCTTGCCGCTGCGTGACAACATCCCGACGCCGTTCGACGCCGTGTCGCCGGGTCCCCGCTCGGTGCAATGGCGCGCCGACGCGCCCTCGACGCTGGCCTGGACGGAGGCCCAGGATGGCGGCGATCCCCGCACCCCCGCCGAGATCCGTGACCGGGTCTTCACCCTGGCGGCCCCCTTCACCGACGCGCCGGTCCGGTTGATCGACCTGAAGGAGCGTTTTGCCGGTGTGACCTGGGGCCGAAGCAACGCGGCGCTGGTCAGCAGCCGCTGGTTCAACACGCGGCACGAGACCCGCTATGTCATCGACCCTTCGCATCCCGGCTCCGGGCGCGTGCTGCTTGAGCGGAACTATCAGGACCGGTACAACGATCCGGGTTCGCCGGTGGTCGAGGCGAATGCCGACGGCTTCCCTGTCATCCGCTTCGCGGGCGACGGCCGGATGCTGATGACGGGGGCAGGGGCCACGCGCGCGGGCGAATATCCGTTCCTGGCAGCGATGAATCTGGCCGACGGAACGTCCGAGCGACTCTGGACCTCGGCCAGCGGCGATTACGAGACCGTGGTCGGTATTCTCGACGAGGACGGGCGCAGACTGGTGACCCGCCGCGAGACCCGCAACGATCCGCCCAATCTGTTTGTGCGTGACCTGACCGCCGGGCGACAGGATGCGCTGACGGCCTTCCCGGATCCCGCGCCGCAGCTGGCCGGGGTGACCAAACAGACCATCTCCTATGCGCGCGCCGACGGCGTGCAGTTGTCGGGGACGCTCTATTTGCCGGCCGGCTACGAAAAGGACCGCGACGGTCCGCTGCCGCTGATCATGTGGGCCTATCCGGCCGAGTTCACCGACGCCGCCGTGGCGGGTCAGGTGGTCGACACGGCCAACCGCTTCACGCGGCCCGGCGGCATCAGCCATCTGTTCCTGCTGACCCAGGGCTATGCCGTGCTGGACGATCCGTCGATGCCGATCGTGGGCCAGAACGGGGCGGAGCCCAACGACACCTACATCCAGCAGCTGACGGCAGATGCGAAGGCCGCGGTCGATGCGGTGGTGGCGCTGGGTGTGGCCGATCGCGACCGGATCGCGGTGGGCGGGCACAGCTATGGTGCCTTCATGACGGCCAATCTGCTGGCGCACACCGATCTGTTCCGGACCGGCATCGCCCGGTCAGGAGCCTATAACCGCACCCTCACCCCCTATGGATTCCAGTCAGAGCAGCGGACCTACTGGGAGGCGACCGGGACCTATACGGAGATGTCGCCCTTTACCTATGCCAACCGGATCAACGAGCCGATCCTGCTGATCCACGGCGAGGCGGATGACAACTCGGGCACCTTCCCGATTCAGTCCGAGCGGTTCTATGCGGCGCTGAAGGGGCAGGGCGCGACGGTCCGCTATGTGGTCCTGCCGCTCGAGGCCCACGGCTATCGCGCGCGGGAGTCCGTCGGTCACACCCTCTGGGAGATGACCCGCTGGCTGGACCAGTATGTGAAGAACGCAGGGCCCCGGGCGCAGTAGCCGGCGGCGTCTGCGTCTCCTCCCCACGCCGGGCGGCGCGGGGAGGAGACAGGATCAGGCCTCGATGATCTCGCCAAGACCTGCCGCTGTCTTTGCCACGGTGAAGGTCTTCAGCACGCCCGGCTGGTAGGGCTTTGCGAACAGGGTGGAGACGGTGCGCAGCTCCGCCTTTGCCTGGTCACGGGTCAGGGTCAGCAGAATGTAGCCCTTGGCCGACTGGTCGCAGAAGACGACCTCGTCATTGGCCTGCATCAGGGCCGCGCCCAGCGGCATCTGCGGCACGGCGTCGCCGGGTGAGGGGCTGGAGATCGAACTGGTTCCGAACTCGATCCCACGCTTGGTCCCTGCGGCGTCCTTCAGCTCGTCGACCCAGAAGGCGTGGCTGTCGCCGGCCAGGACGATGGGCAGGACGCCGGCTTCGGCGAAGGCGGCGTAGAGGCGCTCGCGGCCGGCCGGATAGCCATCCCAGCTGTCGAGGTTGAAGGGTACGCCGAGTTTGAACAGGTCAATCGATGCGCGCACCTGGGCCCGGACGGCAGCGGGCAGGGTGGCCAGCAGGCCTGCGATCTGCAGCGGGTTGGCCATGGTGGTGATGTCCGGGCCCTGCACCCGGGCCATGACGACCTGGTTGCCGATCACCTGCCAGGGCTTGCCCGAGGTGCGGGAGGCCTGGAGCGTGGACCGGATCCAGTCGCGCTGGCCGTCGCTGATCAGGTCGCGATCGGGCGCGTTGCGCCTCGCCTGGAAGGCGGCCACGTCGGGGCCGGTGGCGGTCATCGGCATGTCGGCCTGATAGGTCAGCTGCCGGCCGCGGGCGGTCAGCCGTGTCTCCACCATCAGCAGGCTGGCCAGATCGCCGAAGTCGAAGCTTCGCCAGATGGCATCCGGCGTCAGGCCGTTCGCCGGCTCGCGGATCGGCATCCATTCGAAATAGGCCTTCAGCGCCGCTGCCTTGCGGGTCAGGAAGTCGCCTTCGGTGGCGGTCGAATGGTTTTCTGCGCCCATGGTCCAGGCGTCGTTGGCTACCTCGTGGTCGTCCCAGACGCAGATGAAGGGCGCGCGCGCATGGGCGGCCTGGAGGTCGGGGTCGGTCTTGTACTGGGCGTGGCGGGTCCGATAATCGGCCAGGGAGACGATCTCGTGAGGCGGTTCCGGAACGCGGTTCAGCCTCGAGCCCGAGGTCATGCCGTAGTCGTCGGCCTCGGCCCCGTATTCATAGATATAGTCGCCGAGGTGGACGACGGCGTCGACCCGCTCCAGTTTCGACACGGCGTCATAGGCGTTGAACAGGCCACCCGGGTAGAGCTGGCAGGAGACGACGGCCAGCACGGCGTCCGGCGTCGGGCCAACGGGCAGGGTGCGGGCGTGGCCATGCGGCGAGCGGGTTTCGCCTGCGCTGAAGCCATACCGGTACTCGGCCCCGGGCTCGAGGCCGATGACAGGGATCTTGACCGTGAAGTCGCGGTCCGGTCCCGCCTCAATCGTACCCGAGGCGACCGAGGCGGCGGCCTCGCCGTCGCGCCAGACTGACCAGTCGACCCTTACCGCCCGCACCGTCGGATTGTTCGGCGTGACGCGGGTCCAGATCACGAAACCGTCGGTCTCCGGATCTCCGGAGGCGACGCCATGGATGAAGCCGACGGTCGTTGCCGTCTGGGCTATCGCCGGGGCGGCCGCCCCCGCCGCGCCGGCTCCGAACAGTCCGAGAAGGTCGCGGCGGTGCAGGTTCATTCCGGTGCCCCTAGTAGCGCAGGCTGAGGGTGGCACCG
This sequence comes from Caulobacteraceae bacterium, assembly GCA_965284375.1. Taxonomy (GTDB): domain Bacteria; phylum Pseudomonadota; class Alphaproteobacteria; order Caulobacterales; family Caulobacteraceae; genus Brevundimonas. The sequence goes on along the minus strand of OZ260074.1, from coordinate 1,858,477 downwards.
TAGGTGCGGGGCTCGCCGGCGATGAAGGTCGGCAGGCCCAGGGAGTCGCCGGTGTTGCCCGCGTCCTTGATGTAGGTTTCTTCCAGCAGATTGTCGCCGAACAGCTCAAGGCCCCAGTTGGCGGCGGAGGGCTTGTAGCGGATCCGCAGGTTCATCAGGCCGTAGCTCTTCTGAACTTCATCGACCACGGTGTCGGGCACGAAGTTGGCAGTCTGCAGGCTGGCGCGGTCGTTATTGTCGTCGAAGAAGGTCTCTGACTGCCAGCTGTACGTCGGCTGGACCTCGACCATGCCGCCGAACAGGGCCGTACGCCAGGTCGCGCCGAACGAGGCGCGGTTGTCGGGCGACAGGCGGAATTTGTTGCCGTCGAAGATGCCCGCCTCGAAGCGCGAGTGATTGTAGCTGTAGGTGGCGAACAGATCGAGGCTGTCGGACGGACTGAAGAACAGCTGACCCTCAAACCCGTAGGACTTTGCCTGACCGGCGTTGGTGGTGATGAACTGGGTGCCGACCTGCACCGTGGTCTGGAAGTTCTGATAGTCGTAAAGATAGGCCGCGCCGTCGAGGCGAAGCGCGCCGCCCATCATCGCGGTCTTGGCACCGATCTCGTAGCTGTCGACCTGCTCTGCGTCGACGAAGGTGAAGGTGGGGGCGGCGAAGGGCTGTGAAGGCGGGCGGGCCGCCAGGACGGCCGGGCGGCGGCCCCGGGCGTAGTTGGCGTAGAGGTTGGTGTTGTCGGTGACGGCATAACGGCCGGTGACACGCCAGGTGACGCCGTCGTCCTCGAGGTCCTGGTTGACGACCGAGCCATTGCCCGCGGTTGGCTGGAAGGTCAGGCCGAACAGCGGGAAGGAGGCGGTGACCGGGGCGTTGGCGGCACCGGGCTGGGCCAGCTGGAACACATAGCCGTTGGCGATCCCGCCGAGGGCCGCAGCCTGCGTCAGGGCGGCCGGGGTGCCCTGTGCGATCAGGGCGTTGATCTGGGCGGTCAGGCCCTGGACGGCCAGCAGGCCTCCCAGGATCGAACGGCCGTTCAGGGCGGCGGTCGAAATGCCGGTGGTCTTGTCGTCCTGCGTCCAGCGCACGCCGGCGGCGAATTCCAGCCGGTCGGTCGGACGCCAGGTCAGGTCGCCGAACAGATCGATCGATTCCAGTTCGCTGAAGTTGGTGCCTGTCTCAAGATGCGAGGGCTTCAGATTGTTGCGGATGCCCGCGATGAACGGGGCGGGAATGCCGAAGCCGGCCAGGATCGGATCCAGCAGGGCCGGGCTTGAGAAGGCGGCCAGGGGCAGGGCTGTGGTCAGGCTGACGCCCGGTGCGCCGTCCAGCAGACCGGCCAACTGGGCCAGGGCGACGCGTTCGTTGAATTCGGTCGGCGTGCGCTGGAAGCCGTCTTCCTTGAAATAGCCGGCGCCGATGAAGCCGGAGAGGGTGCCGCCGTTGTCCCAGTTCAGCCGGAGCTCCTGGCTGAACTGCTTGCCCTGGGCATCCTCGATGGCGCCCAGCAGAGGCAGGGAAATGCCGTCGGGATCGAACACCTCAAGCGAGTCGAACTCGCGATAGGCCGTGGTCGAGGTCAGGGTCAGGCTGTCGGAAAAGTCAAAGCGGCCGATGCCGGTGACGCCATGGACCGTGCGGTCCAGACCGAGGAACCGGCCGCCGTCGAGGGCGGTCGATGGCGTCAGCGCTGCGCCATCCCAGGGATCGCGCCCGCCCAGGATCGCGCCGGTCGTCGGGTCGGCCGGCGAATAGGCCATGGCCTTGAATGAGGTGCCGGGTGCCTCGTCGTCCTGATAGTTGAGGATCAGGTCGTAGCGGAAGGCATCGTTGGGCTGGAAGCCGAGGCTGAGGCGGTAGGCATTGGTTCTGAAGCCGTTGTAGTCGGGCCCGCCCAGCAGGTTCTCGACATAGCCTTCGCGGTTCTTGATGCGGGTGGCGAAGCGGATCGCGAACATGTCGCCGACCGGCGCATTCAGCGTCACCTCGCCCATGGAATAGCCGAGGTTGCCGAAGGCCAGCCGCCCGGAAACGTCGAACGCGCCGATGTCGGCCTTGTTCTGGATGACGTTGATCGCACCGATCAGGGCACCCCGCCCGTACAGGGTCGATTGCGGGCCCTTGGCGATCTCCACGCGTGCGATGTCGAACAGCTCGACATAGGAGCCGCGTGACTTCGAGATCGAGACCCCGTCCTGATAGACCGAGACGCGCGGCTCGCTGGTGGCCTCGCCCGAGTCGGACGTGATGCCCCGCATCACAAAGCCCGGGTTATTCGGCGACTGGTTCTGGACCAGCAGGCCAGGCGTGAATGCGGAGAGTTCCTCGAAGTCCTGAACGCCCAGGTTCTGGAGGAAGTCGCCGCTGTAGGCGGTCAGGGCGAAAGGCACCTCCTTGGCGCTCTGTTCGCGCAGCTGGGCGGTGACGATCACCTCGTCCAGCTGGGTCGGCCCGGTGTCCTGCGCGGCGGCGGCTCCGGCCAGAGCCCAGACGACGCCCAGCGCGCTGGCGCCGAGCAGGATGTTGGTCCGTTGAATACGATGAATCATGGCAGCCCCCTGCGATTGCTCCCGGCGGCGTAGCGGCGCTTCATGCCGCATCCGCGACAGGCGGACGGCGCCACGGTGAAGCTGCAAAGGCGCTTGAGTGACGAACTGTCCGTGCACAACGGTATCCGCGCAGGGTCGGTCAGGCGGGGAACGGTTGTGGCACCGCAACATTCCTGTTGCCTCAGCGGCGCTTGTCAGGCCACGTTCCGGGATTGGTGAAGCGGGAGCGGCATGGCCTTCGACGAGATGTCAGGTGGGACGCCCGGATACGGGATGGATGTCCGCGACAGCTACCGCGGGCTCGCCCGCTGGCTGGCGGAGGCACCTGACGGCCTGCTGCAGGCCCGGTCGCGGCAGGCCGAGCTGTTTTTCCGGCGCATGGGAATCACCTTCGCCGTCTATGGCGACGCGGAATCCAGCGAACGGCTGATCCCCTTCGACGTGGTGCCACGCATCATCGGCGCGTCCGAATGGGCCGGGCTGGAGGCCGGGCTGATTCAGCGGGTCACGGCGATGAACCTGTTCCTGTCCGACGTCTACGGGCCGCAGGAGTGTCTCAAGGCGGGGGTTCTGCCGCCCGAGCTGGTTCTGACCAACCCCCAGTATGTGCCCGAGATGCAGGGCCGCCGGCCGCCGCGCGGGGTGTGGGTGCATATCGCCGGCGTCGATCTGGTGCGCACCGGCGAGGATGGCTTCTATGTGCTGGAAGACAACTGCCGCACGCCCAGCGGGGTCTCCTACATGCTGGAGAACCGCGAGATGATGATGCGGTTGTTCCCGGACCTGTTCGCCGACTATCCCGTGCGGCCGGTCGAGACCTACACGGACATGCTCCTGGCCAGTCTGAGGGCCTGTGCGCCCGAGGCGGCGGGGGCGGACCCGACCATCGTGGTGCTGACGCCCGGGCCGTTCAACTCGGCCTATTACGAACACAGCTTCCTGGCGGACAAATTGGGGGTCGATCTGGTCGAGGGGCGTGACCTGTTCGTCGACGACGGCAAGGTCTTCATGCGTACGACCCAGGGGCGCCAGCAGGTCGATGTCGTCTATCGCCGGATCGACGACGACTATCTGGATCCCCTGACCTTCCGGCCGGATTCGTCGCTGGGCGTGCCGGGGCTGATGACGGCCTATCAGGCGGGGACCGTGACCCTGGCCAATGCCGTCGGTACGGGCGTGGCCGACGACAAGGCGGTCTATACCTATATGCCGGAGATCATCCGCTTCTTCATGGGCGAGGAGCCGATCCTGAAGAACGTTCCGACCTGGCGCTGCCGCGAGCCGGCGGCGCTGAAGGAGGTGCTTTCGAAACTTGATCAGCTGGTGGTCAAGGAGGTCGGCGGATCGGGCGGCTACGGCATGCTGGTCGGGCCGGCGTCGACCAGGGCCGAGATCGAGGCGTTCCGGAAAAAGCTGATCAACGATCCCGACGACTTCATCGCCCAGCCCACGCTGGCGCTGTCGACCGCGCCGACCCTGGACAAGGGCGAGCTGGCCGCGCGGCACGTCGACCTGCGGCCGTTCGTGCTGTCGAGCCCGGGCGGGGTCAAGGTCGCGCCCGGCGGGCTGACGCGGGTGGCGCTGAAGCCGGGCTCGCTGGTGGTCAACTCCAGCCAGGGCGGCGGGACCAAGGACACCTGGGTGCTGGACGTCTGATGCTGAGCCGTACCGCAGACAGTCTGTACTGGACCGGCCGCTATATCGAGCGGGCGGACTTCCTCGCCCGTATTCTCGAGGCCACGCTGCGGCTGGCCGCCATCCCGACGCGCGGCGACGGCGATGCCGAGACGGTGTGGGCCAGCGCCCTCGCCTCGGCCGGCGCGCCCAAGGCGCTGGGGCGGTCGCCGACCGAGAAGTCGGTGCGGGAGTTTCTGGCCTTCGCGCCGAACAATTCCTCGTCGATCACCGCCTGCATCACCCGGGCGCGGACCAATGCCCGCTCGGTGCGCACGGCCCTGACAGTCGAGCTGTGGGAGGCCATCAACGGGGCCTGGAACGGGCTGGAGGAACAGGGCCAGCCGACGCGGCGTGACGAGTTCGCGCGCTTCCTGGAATGGGTGAAGACGGTCACCCTGTCGGTCGAGGGCGCGACCAGCCGGACCATGCTCAGGAACGACGGCTATTATTTCCTGCGTCTGGGCGCCGCGATCGAGCGCGCCGACAACACCGCCCGGCTGCTGGACGTGAAATACCATCTGCTGCTGCCCGAGGGCGAGCGGGTGGGCGGGCAGCTGGACTATTTCCAGTGGACCACCCTACTGCGCGAGGTCTCGGCGCTGACGGCCTATCGCTGGGTCTATCGGGACTCGGTCAAGCCTTGGCTGGTGGCCGACCTGCTGGTGCTGAACCGGCAGATGCCGCGCTCTCTGGCCAGCTGTCAGGCGTCGATCGTGCGCTATCTGGAGCGGCTGGCCAGCGACTACGGCCGGCGCGGGCCGGCGCAGCGGCTGGCGGCGGAGCGGATGCGGGCGTTCGACAACTCGCGCATGGACGACATCTTCCAGTCGGGCCTGCACGAATACATCCAGGCCTTCCTCGGCGAGAACGGCCGTCTGGGCCAGGCCATCCACGAACAGTATCTGAGCTGACTGAGTGCGCATCCGTATCGATCACGCGACCACCTATGCCTATGACCGGGCGGCGCGGTTCATCATCCAGACGCTGCGCCTGTCGCCCCGCTCGTCCGAGGCCCAGCAAGTCCGGAACTGGCGGGTCGAGACCGACGTCGACGCCCGGCTGCGCAAGTCCGAGGATGCCTTCGGCAACATCGTCCATACCCTCTACACCGAGCAGCCGACCCAGAGCCTGACCGTGCGGGTCTCGGGCGAGGTCGTAACGACCGACACCGCCGGTGTGGTGCCGCGCGATCAGGAGACGCTGTCGCCGCTGGTCTTCCTTCGCGATACGGCCCTGACCCGCAGGGACAAGCTGATCTCGGTGTTTGCCTCGGAATTTTCGGCCTACCCACCGCTCGAGCGGCTGCACCGGCTGATGGCCGGTATTCATGGGTCGGTGGCGTTCGAGGTCGGTGTGACCACGCCGACGCACACGGCGGCCGAGGTCCTGGCCCTGGGGCGGGGCGTCTGCCAGGACCATGCCCATGTCTTCATCGCCTGCTGCCGGCAGATGGGGGTGCCGGCACGCTATGTCTCCGGCCATCTGCTGCGCCGCGACGGGCAGGATGATCAGGAGGCCGGCCACGCCTGGGCCGAAGCCTGGATCGAGGACCTGGGATGGGTCGGTTTCGATCCGGCCAACAGCATCTGCGCCACCGACCGCTATGTGCGCGTCGCCACCGGCCTCGATTATCTCGGTGCCGCCCCCGTGCGCGGGACTAGCTATGGCGGCGGCGGCGAGCGGCTGGCAGTGCGGCTGAACGTGCGTGATGCGGACATGCAACAGAGCCAGCAGCAGGCATGACTCCGGTGCGGATGCGGGCACCCCCGTCGTACGAATCTGCTAACGTCACGCCATGATGGGCGTTCGGGGATGGCGCGCCGCATGACCTATTGCGTGGGCATGCTGGTCGAAGACGGTCTGGCGATGATCGCCGACACCCGCACAAACGCGGGCGTCGACAGTATCTCGACCTATCGCAAGCTGCATGTCGTCGATCGGCCGGGCGAGCGGGTTCTGGGCATCTGCACCGCCGGCAACCTGTCGGTGACGCAGACCGCCCTGGCCATGGCGCGTGAAGGCGTCCACCTGAATGTCGGAGATGAGCCCGAGACTCTGGAGACGGCGCCCACCCTGTTCCGCTGCGCCCAGATCCTGGGCCACGCCCTGCGCAGTGTGCGGCTGTCGATCGCGCCGGCGCTGGAGGCGGACAGCCTGAACACCTCGGCCTCGATGTTGCTGGGCGGCCAGATCAAGGGCGGCGAGATGGGGCTGTTCCTGATCTACAGCCAGGGCAATTTCATCGAATGCGGGCGCGATACCCCCTATCTGCAGATCGGTGAGGCCAAATACGGCAAGCCGATCCTCGAGAGCGGCCTGGCCTTCGACTCCCCCCTGGCCGAGGCGGTCAAGCTGGGGCTGATTTCCTTCTCGACGACCATGCGCAGCAATGTCGGGGTCGGGGCTCCCTTCGACCTGATCACCCTCCGGCGCGGGTTCCTGAGCGGCGAACAGCGGCGCATCGAGGAAGACGATCCCTATTTCGCCGACCTGCACGAGCGCTGGACCCGGGCCCAGAACACGGCGCGCCGGTCGATGCCGGAGCCCCCGTGGATGAACGGTCCCCGGCTGGCGTCGCAAAGCCGCTGAGCCGGGCGGCGGCGGGACAAGGCCCGCCGCCCCTCGGTCAGTCGTGGCCGTGGGTGTCGACCTCGGTCGCACCCGCCGCCCAGCCCTCGCTCCCGGCCCCGGCGAACCAGAACGGCGCGCGCGGACGCTGGCGCGGCGCGATCTCGTTCATCCGGTTGTCGTAAACCCGGCCGTTGGCGATGGTGTAGGCGATGGACGTCGTGTTGCGGATGTTGTCCAGCGGGTTGTCGTTCATGACCACCATGTCGGCCAGCTTGCCGACCTCCAGTGAGCCGATGTCCCGATCGAGGCCGAGCGAGCGCGCGCCGTTCAGCGTCCCGGCGCGGATCACGTCCAGGGGGGCCATACCGCCCTGGGCGAGGCTCCACAGCTCCCAGTGCGCCGCCAGACCCTCGCGTTGGCCGTGGGCACCGATCGATACGCTGACGCCCTGTTCCGACAGGCGGGTGGCCTCGCGCGCGATGGAGATGTGGTTCCACTCATTGTCCGGTGCCGTGACGGGACGGCGGGCGCGGGCGTCGAGGATCCGGCGCGGGACGTATTGCGTCAGGATCGGGTCGTTCCAGACCTCGCTCTCCTGGTACCAGTAGTTTTCGCCATAGCTGCCGCCATAGGCCACGACCAGGGTCGGGTTGTAGGCGACGCCGGTCTGTCGCCACAGCTGGTGGACGTCGTCATACAGATGGGCCAGCGGAATGGCGTGTTCGATCGTCGTGTGGCCGTCGACGACCATCGACATGTTGTGCTGGAACAACGAGCCGCCCTCGGGGACGACCATCATGTTCAGCTCGCGCGCCGCCTCGATGATCTGCTGACGCTGGTCCCGGCGGGGCTGGTTGTAGCTCTTGACGCTCCAGGCACCGGCCGCCCGCATGCGACGCAGGGTCGACAGGGCGTCCTCGAGACTCTCGATCTTGACGGTGCCGGCGCTGGTCGCCCCGTACAGGATGGAGCCGGTCGAAAAGATGCGCGGTGCCACGACCCGACCGGCGCGCGCCAGTTCGCTGTGGGCGAAGATCTCGCTGGTGTCGCTGGACGGATTGTGGATCGTGGTCACGCCGAAGGCCAGCGACGCGTAGTCGACCCAGCTCTGTTCGGGGATGATCTCGTCTGACCCCATGGCCCCGTGCCAGTGGGCGTCGACGAGGCCGGGCATGATGGTCTTGCCCGCCATGTCGATGACCGGGATGCCCGCGGGGACGGGGGTGGTCCCGGCCGGGCCGATAGCCTCGATGCGGTTGCCATCGACGATGATGACGCCGTTCTCGATGACCTCGGTGCCGTTCATGGTGATCAGCCGGGCACCGGTCAGGGCCATACGGCCCTCGGGCCGGTCGGTCACGGCGCTGAAGCTGATGTTGATGCCGTGTTCGTCGGGCTTGGGCAGTTCGTCGGGAGCCCCGTCCACGAAGGTGAAGGCCTGGTTCAGGTCGCGGGTGAACAACTCGGGCCCCTGGGACCACTGCAGGCGACGCGAGTCGCCGGACCAGCTCAGCCATTCCCCTGAGTCGCGCGTGACCCGGGCCTGCGGCAGGGATTTGCCGTCGGGCGCGATCGCGACCGGCCGGCCGGCGGCGACGAAGGGCGCGACATAGGCGTTGAACCGCTCGGTCCAGCCGACCCAGTTGCCGTCCGGCGAAATGGCGAACTCGCTGGCCCATTCCGAGGTCAGGTGGGTGCGCTTGTCGTCGCCGTCGAGATTGACCGAGATCAGGGTGCGCTTGTCGCCGTCGCGACCAGTCAGGAACAGGCGGCTGCCGTCCGCGCCGAACTGCGGGGCTTCACCGTCATCCGTGACGTGGACCGCCTCACCGCCCGCGGAGGGGATGCGATAGATGCCGGGGTCACGGCTCCACAGGGCGGTGGTCAGGAAGCCGTCGCTGACCGTACGATAGACGATGGTGCGCCCGTCGGGCGTGAACGTCGGCTCGATGTAATGGCCGGGATGGCGCGTCACCACGCGGCCTTCGCCGCCACCGACCGGGACCACGCGAACGGTGCCCAGATCCTGATCGTCCCAGGTCGTGTAGACGATCGAACGGCCATCGCGCGACCAGGACGGATAGAGTTCGAAATGGTCGCTCTGACGCGTCAGTCGGCGCGGCGTGCCGGTCGGCAGGTCGCGGATCCACAGATTGCCGAGGGCCTCGAACACCACCTTTGTGCCGTCGGGCGACGGGTGCGCCCAGCGGATCATCTTCACATCGAACCGGTCGGGCGCGACCTCGACCGGGAAGCGCACGGCGTCCTGGACGCGGCGCGTGTCCGCGACGTGGAAGGGAATATTGGCGACCTCCCTGGAGGCCACGTCGACGCGCTGGATGCGGCCGTCGGCCCAGAAGACGATCGAGCGGTTGTCCAGGGTCCAGCTGATCGCCGGATAGACCCCGTGGATGGCCCAGGTCTCCTGCAGGTCGCGGTCGAGGCCCGAGAAGATCGGGGTCTCGCGCCCGGACTCGATGTCCATGACATAGAGGGTCGACTCGTAGCGAACGCGCCGGATGAAGGCGAGCGACTTGCCGTCAGGCGAGGGCGTCGGGCGGATCGAGCCACCGGGGCCGGTGACATAGGGGTCGATCTCGCCGGTTTCGCGGTCGAGGCGGCGGATGATGTAGATCTGGCCGTTGACGTCCTTCGAGTATTCAAAGGTCGTACCCGGCGTCGCGTCGTCGCTGAAATACAGATAGCGGCCGTCGGGCGAGAAGGCGGGCTCGCCCGTGTCCTTCTGCTGGGTGCGGCGCTCGGTCATCTGCACGCCGCCGCCGCCCGAGCGATGGTACATCCACAGCTCGCCGGCCCCGAGGGAGCGGGACGAGGTAAAGTGTTTGCGGGCCACGATGAACTGGCCGTCGGGCGTCCACTCCGGCTGGTTCAACAGGCGGAAGGTCTCCTTTGACACCTGCACCGGGTTCGAACCGTCGGCGTCCATGATCCAGATGTTGTCGCCGCCGCCCCGGTCCGAGGTGAAGGCGATCTGGCGGCCGTCGGGCGACCATTTCGGCTGCATCTCCCAGGCCACGCCGCTGGCGATGGCGCGGGCCTCGCCGCCGCCGACCGGCATGACATAGATGTCGCCCAGCATATCGAAGACGATGGTCTGGCCATCGGGACTGACGTCCAGCGACATCCAGGTGCCGCGGGTCACGTCGATGGGGATGTCGCGCGACGGTCCCGGCGGGTTCTGCACGTCCCATTTGGGCGTCTCGGCCGGGGCGGCGGCCGGAGCCACCGCGGGCGCGGGCGCGGCCTGCGGATCGACCGGTGCCGGAACGGGCTGCGCCGCCAGCGGCGAGACGGGCGCGGGCGTCTGGGCCGCGGCCGGACAGGCAAGCGCCATCAGGGCGACCGTGGTCAGGAAAGCGCGTTTCATGGTGTGTGATCCCCGGGACATCATCGGACGTCTATCGCCGCCACCGGCAGCCGCGTCCCTGGCGGCGAGAAGAACATTGTCGGAGGCCGGAAGTCCAGCAGGGTGAACAACTTGACCGTCACCGGACCCCGACCTACCGTCGGTTTGCGAAGGGGGATTCTGTCGATGGCTGCAAGGTCGAGGAACCGTCGTCCGGTCGTCCGCCAGGCGTCCCTTGCACTGACGCTCGCGGTTGCCCTTGGTGCCGGTGTCACGACAGCGGGTGCCCAGGACTTCGAGGCCGTTCTGGCCGCGCCCGACGACGAGGCCCTGAACCTGGCCTATGCACAGGCGCAGGCGCGCTCAGGAAATCTGGCGATCGCGGCCTCGACGCTCGAACGTATCCTGATCCTTCAGCCGAACCGGCACTCGGTGCGGCTGTTCTACGCCGTGGTGCTGTTCCGGCTGGGCGATCTGCAGAACGCCCGGGACGAGCTGCGCCGGCTCGAGGCGGTCCAACTCACGCCGCCCCAGCGCGCTGAGGCCCAGAGCTATTCGCGGCGGATCGATCAGAGCTCGGCCATCCAGTCCCTCTCGGGCAGCCTCAATGCCGGCGTCGTCTATGAGAATGACGCGGCGGGTGCCTATTTCACCGCCTTTGACCTGACCGGCGCACCTCCACCGCAGGACGGGATGTCCAGCGAGGTCACGCTCGTCCTCGACGGCCGCGCCGACATTGGAGCCGGCCAGACCTGGCAGATTTACGGGACCGGCCTGCTCTACGATCATGCCGCCCTTTCCGGCGCGGCGATCGATTTCCAGCGCGCCGGACTTGAGGTCGGTCTGACCCGAACCACCCGGTTGACCAGTTCGCGGCTGGGCACCGTGCTGCGCCACGTCCGCCTGATGGGCGAGCCCCAACTGACCGAAGCCGGTGTGCGGGGCGATAGCCGCTGGAGGGTGACCAACGCCACCACCCTGAGCCTGCGCGCCGAAGCCGTCAGTCAGGACTATGACGAGCCGGGCATCGACGCCCTGTCCGGTATCCTCGGCGGTGACCGCGACGGTAGCCGCTACTCCGTGGGTGCCGGCATCAGCCATCGTTTCACGTCGAGGACCACGTTCGGCGCGAACCTCGACTATGAGGTCAAATCCGCGGGCTATGGACCGTTCGGCTATGCGGGTCCGCGGCTGGGTCTCAGCCTCGACCAACGTTTCGACAAGGGCGTCTATGTGTTCGCCAGCGGCTCTGCCCGATGGATCGAATACGACGAGGCGGATGCGATCTTCCTCGGCGGGGCGACCCGTGAGGACATCCGGACCCAGGCCCGTGTCGCGCTCGGTGCCCCGCTCAGCGCCTTTACGGCACGCGGTGCCACCGGCGACGTTCGCGAAAATGTGACGCTCGAAGGGGCCGTGAATTACAGCCGCCGTGGGTCTTCGCCGCCGCTTGCCGATTTTGACGGCTGGGGTGCCGAACTTCGCCTGATCTGGCGTTTCGGCACACGCGATTGATCTCAGGAGCCTGGTCATGAGGAAGTTCGAGACACTGACGTCGGCCCTTGCACTGTGGGGCGCTCTTGTCGTGGCCGCCCCGGTCCAGGCCCAGGACCCTGTCGGGGTCAATGCGGCGATCCGCAATTCGGTCCAGACCCGCAGCTCGGCCAGTGCCCCCCTTCGGCCAGCCCAGCTTCGGGGCCCGGTCCGCCTCGGCGACCAGTATGTGACGGGCGCGCAGAGCCAGGTCCAGGTGTTGTTGCAGGATCGTTCGACCTTCACCGTCGGCGCCAACGCCCGCATGACCGTCGATCGGTTCGTCGTCAGCGAGAACGGCGGCTCTGCCGTTTCGGTGGCGCGGGGTGCCTTCCGCTTCGTCTCCGGCCGCACCGCCCGCTCTTCCTCGCGCGTCGCGATCGGCACGCCCGTGAGCTCGATCGGTGTGCGCGGGACGATTGTCGAGGGCGTTGTTGGCCCTGAAGTCCTCGGCGCCCTCCGCGGCGAGCCCGATGTCCCGCCGTTCACGGGCGATGAGGACACGATGCTGCTGGTGGTCCTGCGCGGCCCGGCCGGCAGTGCGCGGACGTTTGATACGCCCGGCGCGGTCGATATCGAGCGCAACGGGGTGACTGTGTCGCTGGAGCGGCCCGGTCAGGCGCTGTTGGTCACCAGCGAAGGTCTGTTCGGACCCTTCTTCCTTCCCGATGATGTTTCGGCCGCGCTGGGGAATCTGTTGAGTCCGACTCCGGATCCCGGGGCTGATCCTGGCGGCGGAGAGCTCGAGGTCGCCGCTTCGGTTGCATCCGATGACGTCACTGTCCTGGCGGATGCCTTGCCGGCCTTTGATCCCTCCGAGGGCTACGAGCCGGTGCCGGTTGGGGACGATGAGGGGCAGTTTCCCTTCTTCCCCCCGACCCGACCAAATCCCTGACAGCCGCTTCCGGGAAGTTGCCATGTCGCCCGGCTCGCAGCACAGTGTTCTTTGGGTTTGAAACGAGATTGCGCGACAGCAGCCACAACCAGACCCAAGGGGGGACCGTATGGCCGATCGGACCACGTACACGAGGTTCGGCATCGCCGAATCAGGCGTCCACGCCCGTCCGGTTTCGGCGCGACCAGTCACCGAAGGCGAACGCGATGCGGGTGCGGTCCATCCGGGCGATGACGCCGCGGCGACCGGACAGGAATCCCTGCCCGCCGAGGTCCTGCCGCCCAAGCCCGAGAGTACGACCCCGCTGTTTTCGGTCGACATGACCGGACCGCTCATGCTGGACACGCCCCGGCTGGTGACCGCCAGTAATGACGCAGCGACGGCCTTCGAGGACGGCGCACCCGTCGTCATTTCCGTGCTGAACAATGACGTCGGCGTCGCCGCCGTCGCTCGAATCAACGGTGCCGCCGTGACGCCTGGCAGCATCATCACCCTGGCATCTGGTGCCCGGGTGATCGTCAATGCGAACGGAACCCTGTCCTATGAGGTCGGCTCCGGCTTCCAGAGCCTTGGTGCCGGTCAGACGGCCCAGGATACATTCACCTATGCGGCGGTGGACGGGGGCGGATCGCCCCTGGCCCCGGATGGCGTGTTCAGCGTCGCGGCGATCAACGGGACGAACGGTTTTGTGATCCACGGAGCCGCCGCGGGCGACCGCAGCGGCTATTCCGTCGCGGGCATCGGCGACATCAATGGTGACGGGTATGACGACCTGCTGATCGGCGCCCTGTCGGCGGATCCGACCGGTCTGGTCGATGCCGGCGTCAGCTATGTGGTGTATGGCCGCCGGGGAGGATTCGGCACATCGCTCGACCTGGGCAGCCTGACCGCCACGCAAGGTTTCGCGATCACCGGGGTCAACGCCTTTGACTACAGCGGGGCCAGCGTACGGGCCGCCGGAGACGTCAACGGGGACGGCCTGGCCGACTTCCTGATCGGGGCACCGTGGGGCGAGGCCACGCAGGGGACCAACGCAGGCGAGACCTATCTGGTCTTCGGTCGCGCGGGCGGCTTCGGCACCGGCCTGGACCTGTCCACGCTGAACGGCTCCGCGGGCGTGACCTTCCGGGGCGGGGCGGCCGGCGATGGTCTCGGTTTCGCCGTCTCTTCGGCGGGCGACATCAATGGTGACGGCTTCGACGACCTGATCATCGGCGCACGGGAAGCGAACGGCGGTGACAGACTCGACTCCGGGGCCAGCTATGTGGTGTTCGGCCGGGCCGGCGGGTTTGCCGCCGGAATTGATGTGTCCGGCCTGACCGGCCCCAACGGCTTTGCCATCATCGGCGCTGATTCCACGGACCGCAGCGGCTATTCGGTCGCAGCGGCGGGAGACGTCAACGGCGACGGCATTGACGACCTGATCATCGGGGCCCCGCAGGGCGATCCCGGCGGACGGGCCAATGCGGGCGAGGCCTATGTCGTGTTCGGCCGAACAGGCGGCTTCGGGGCCACCCTGGACCTTGGCACCCTGACCGGCACCAACGGCTTCACCATCTCGGGCATCGACGCCGGCGATAACGCGGGCTGGTCGGTCGCCTCGGCCGGCGACCTGAACGGCGACGGTCGGGCGGACCTGGTTATCGGCGCACTCTATGCCGATCCGGGCGGGCGAGAAAACGCCGGAGAGACCTATGTCGTGTTCGGCCGGGCGGGCGGGTTCGGGGCCAGTCTGGACCTGTCCTCAATGCCTGCCTCCATGGGCTTCACCATCACCGGCACGGCCGCGCTGAACCTGACCGGTCATTCTGTGGCTTCGGCCGGGGACGTTAACGGCGACGGAATCGACGACCTGTTGATCGGAGCCCTCTATGCCGACGGGACCGGCGGCGTGGACGTGGGCGAAACCTATGTCGTATTCGGGCGCGCCGGCGGCTTCGGGGGCGTGCTGGATCTGGCGTCTCTCAATGGCCAGACCGGTTTCGTCATCCGCGGCGCGGGCGCCGAGGACTTCAGCGGTTACTCGGTCTCGGCGGCCGGCGACGTCAACGGCGACGGCTTCGACGACCTGGTCATCGGTGCCCCGCAGGCCGACCCGTCAGGTCGCGCGAACGCCGGATCGAGCTATGTCCTGTTCGGCGCGAGGAATGTCACGCGCACGAGCAATGACGCAACGGTCACCGTTACGGTGACCGGGGTCAATGACGCCCCGGTCATCACCTCCAACGGCGGTGGCGCAACCGGCGCCGTGACCGTGACGGAGAACGGCACGGCGGTCACGACAGTGACCTCGGTCGACCCCGACGCCGGCGCTTCGAGGACCTACACCATCGTTGGCGGAGCCGACGCGACGCGCTTCGTGATTGATCCGGCCACCGGAGTCCTGACCTTCGTCAGCCCGGCCAATTTCGAAGCGCCGTCGGACCAGAATGGCGACAACGTCTACGAGGTCGTGGTCCAGGCGTCCGATGGATCGCTGGTCGACACCCAGACCCTGGCGGTGACGGTCACCAACCAGAACGAGGCCCCGGTCATCACTTCGCTCGGCGGCGGGGCGACGGGCGGCTATACCATCTCGGAGAACACGACGGGGCCCAGTACGGTCTCCGCCACCGATCCGGACGCCGGTGCCACCCTGACCTATTCCATCATCGGCGGGGCGGACGCGGCCCTGTTCACGTTGAACGCGGCCGGGGTTCTGAGCCTCATCAACCCGCCCAATTTCGAGGCCCCCGCCGACCGGAACGGCGACAACATCTATGAGGTCATTGTCCAGGTCTCGGATGGAGCGCTGACCGACACCCAGACCATCAATCTCACCGTCACCAATGCCAATGAGGCACCGGTCATCACCTCGGGCGGTGGCGGGCCATCGGCTGTCATTTCCGGCGTTGAGAACAGCACGACCGCGACCACGGTCGTCGCGGCGGATCCCGATGCCGGCGCCAGCCTGGCCTTCTCCATCCTGGCCGGCAGGGACGGGGCCCGGTTCGCGATCGACGCCACAACGGGCGTGCTGACATTCGTCGCGGCTCCGAATTTCGAAGCCCCGACCGATCTGGACGGCAACAGTGTCTATGAGGTCGATGTCCGGGTGTCGGACGGCCTCGGCGGGACCGATGTCCAGACGATTTTCGTCAACGTCGGCAACGTCAATGAAGCGCCGGTCATCACCTCAAACGGCGGCGGAGCGACCGGCGGCTACACCATCTTCGAGAACACGCTCGGACCCACTACGATCACGGCGACCGATCCGGACGCCGGGTCGAACCTGACCTATTCCATCATCGGCGGGGCGGACGCGGCCCTGTTCACGATGAACGCGGCCGGGGTTCTGAGCCTGATCAACCCGCCGAATTTCGAGGCCCCCGCCGACCGGAACGGCGACAATGTATATGAGGTCATCGTCCAGGCGTCTGACGGGACGCTGATCGACACCCAGACCATCAGCCTGACCGTGATCAACGCCAATGAGGCCCCGATCATTACCTCGAACGGCGGCGGGGCGACCGGCGGCTATACCATCTCGGAGAACACCACGGGCCCGAACGCGGTCAACGCCTTCGATCCCGATGCCGGGGCCAGCCTGACCTATTCCATCATCGGCGGGGCGGACGCCGCCCGGTTCACGATGAACGCGGCCGGCGTCATCAGTCTGATCAACCCGCCGAATTTCGAGGCCCCGACGGATCAGAATGGCGACAATATCTATGAGGTCATTGTCCAGGTCTCGGATGGAACGCTGACCGACACCCAGACCATCAATGTCACCGTCACCAACGCCAATGAGGCACCCGTCATTACCTCCGACGGCGGCGGAGCCTCCGGGACCGTGTCTGTCG
Source organism: Caulobacteraceae bacterium (assembly GCA_965284375.1). GTDB lineage: Bacteria > Pseudomonadota > Alphaproteobacteria > Caulobacterales > Caulobacteraceae > Brevundimonas. The sequence goes on along the minus strand of OZ260074.1, from coordinate 1,842,046 downwards.
CCGAAGGGTCCGGGACTGTGACCACGGTGACGGCCGCGGATCCCGACGCCGGGGCCCAGATCACCTATTCGATCGTAGGCGGCGCGGATGCGGGGCGCTTCACCATCGATCCGGCGACGGGTGTGGTGGGCTTTGTCACACCCGCCGATTTCGAAACGCCTCTCGATGCCGGTGGGGACAACAACTACGACATTGTCGTCCAGGCCTCCGACGGGGTGAATGCCGACACCCAGACCCTGCGGGTCACGGTGACGGATGTCGCTGAGAACATCCTCAGCCTGACGAACGTCGTCAGCCTCGTGGCCGTCAATGAGGGGGATCCCTTCGTCCAGATCGACGCGGACGTCACCTTCGTCGATTCCGGTGTCGGCTATGACGGCGGCCTCCTGAGCGTCACGGGGCTGTTCACCACCGATCTGGTCTCGGTGAGGAATGTGGGGACCGGAGCAGGACAGATCAGCTTCGAAAGGGGCGTGGTCGGTTTCGAAGGCGTCGATATCGGGACGACCACGATCGCGTCGAATGGATTCGTTGTCTTCTTCAATGCCAACGCCAGCCGCGCCGCGATCGAGGCCCTCGTCGAGGCCTTGCAGTACAGCTCGACCTCGGACGTCGCGGTCTCGCCGCACGACCTCGTCCTGCAGATCCAGAACAGCCTCGGCGAGAGGTCCGCGCCGGTGCAGGTGGCGGTCCAGTTCACCGCTGACATTCTGAACGGCACCGCCGGTGACGACACCCTGTCGGGCCTGCGAGGCAATGACGTCATCACCGGGTTCGAAGGCCTGGACACGCTTTCAGGCGGGGCCGGAAACGACACCCTCTTCGGCGGCTTGGGCGATGACAGTCTGGACGGCGGAGACGCTGACGACACCCTGTACGGAGATGATGGCACCGATACCCTGAACGGCGGGGATGGCCGTGACCGACTGTTCGGGAATGCCCAGAACGATACCCTTTACGGGGACGCCTCCGATGACTTCCTGGACGGCGGCAGCGGCGACGATACCCTGGACGGCGGGGCCGGCGACGACCGGCTACTGGGCGGCGATGGCGTCGATGAACTTCTGGGCGGCGACGGGCAGGATCGGCTGGATGGTGGGGACGGGAACGACGTCCTGTTTGGCGGCCTCGGTCATGACATGCTTACGGGCGGGGCCGGCGTCGATGACTTGCACGGCGAAGACGGCGACGACCAGCTGTACGGCGGCGGCGGCAATGACCAGTACCAGGGTGGCGACGGGATCGACACGGCGATCTTCAAGGGCCCGTTAAGTTCATACACCATCCAGTTCCTCACCGTCGGTATCGTCGGGGTGACCGGCCCGGATGGCAGCGACCTGGTGTTCAACTGCGAATTTCTTCAGTTCGACGACCAGACCATCAGTCTTTTCGGGGCCAATAATGAGCCGCCGCGGATCACCTCGGACGGCGGCGGGTTGGAGGTCGGCCTCGACATCACCGAGGGCCAGACTGTCGTCACCACCGTTGTGGCGACAGACGTCAACCAGAATCCGGTCACCTACAGTATCGCCGGCGGCGCGGACGCGGCGCGGTTCACGATCGATCCGGCAACGGGGGTTCTGACCTTCGTCGCGGCCCCGGATTTCGAGGCGCCGACCGACGCCGGCGGCGACAATACCTATGACGTCATCGTCGCGGCGTCCGACGGCCAGATGTCCGACCTGCAGGGGATCACCGTAACCGTGCTGGACATCGCCGGCGCGCTCCCTACCGTTCCCTCAGCCAAGGGCGGCGGACTACAAATCTGTTATGGCATCGGCGGCAGCGACGGCGGCGAAGCCAGCCCGCTCCAGGGTCTGCCGGGGGGCTCGGACAAGGCAAGCCCGCCCCCCGTATTTGTGGACCTGGGAGATCTGCGGGCAGGACCGGACGTCTTCCATGTTCAGGATCAGTCCCTGTCGCCTTTGTTCCGGCAAGCCGACGCCATCCAGCTGGCACCTCCGCTGACGGCCCGGGGCGGTGACCCGGCGCTGACGGTCATCGACGACGGCGGCCTCCCGGGTGAACCGGAGGGTGCGTTCGACCCGGGGGATGCGGACGAAGCTGTGTTCATCGTGACTGCAGGGCTCATGGACACCCCGCCGGTTTCGCCGGGTGAGATGAGAATGGATCGGTTCGACATCGGCGTCCTGGCCGACCTGTTCTCGGGCCGGAACGGCTATCTGCCGCTGACGGTCATGGACGACGGTACGACCATCGGCGGTTCGGACGGCTTCGTCAGCACCCTCAACGTCGAGGTGCAGGCCCCCGACGCCGACGGGTTCTTGCTGACCGGTGACCTTGTTGATCAACCCCTGGTCCTGCCGGGTGAGACAACGGGTGACGCCTTTGGCCCCGACCCGATGTCCGACCTCTTTACGGCCCTGGCGGGAGACATCCCGATTACGGTCCCGGAACACGGACACATCCTCGGCCCCGAACCCTGGATTGACCCGAGCGGCCTCTACAGCTGGGCCTGACCCCCGAACGGATGAGGAGGAATCGCACAGCGGTTCCTCCGATCGGGCCCATGAGGCGGCTAACTGAGTTCAGGCAGGGCGTCGCCCGACGTGCCGCGCTTACGCTTGTCAGCACACAGGGTTGGGGATCGGAATTCTTGCCGAAGGAGCCCGGGCCGGGCTCAGTCCATCAGGTTTGGGACGATGGTGGGTGATGTAGGGTTCGAACCTACGACCCGCTGATTAAGAGTCAGCTGCTCTACCAACTGAGCTAATCACCCGGACCATGCGTCGGGCAGAAGCCTCGCAAGACCTGTGCCGTCCCGACCTGGACCAGTCTGGGACGGGCGTCGGCGGGGAGGGGCGTTCCTAATGGGAATGCCTCTCGCGTGCAAGGGAATTTGGGCTGCCGTTCCGCTTTGTCGCAGGACGGTTTAGGGTCCGGGAATCAACCGCCGGAGCGCGGTGTCGGGGAAATGCACCATGGCCTTCTGGAACCGTCGACGCTCGATCGACGCCATGCTGGCACCGCACGACGGGCCGGCGCTGAAGAAGACCCTGAGCTGGCCGCATCTGATGGCGCTGGGCGTCGGGGCCATCGTCGGTACCGGCATCCTGACGCTGATCGGGGTCGGGGCCGGGCTGGCGGGGCCGGCGGTGATGATCAGCTTCGCTCTTGCGGGTCTGGTCTGCGCCTGCGCCGCCCTGGCCTATGCCGAGCTGTCGACCATGATGCCGGCGGCGGGCAGCGCCTATACCTACTCCTATGCCGTGCTCGGCGAACTGATCGCCTGGATCGTGGGCTGGAGCCTGATCCTCGAATATTCGCTGGTGGTGTCCGCCGTGGCGGTGGGCTGGTCGGGGTACGCCGTCGGCTTCCTCGCCGGGATGGGGCTGGACCTGCCGACGGCACTGACGGTCGGACCGCATGTGGCCGGAGGTATCGTCAATCTGCCGGCTGTCTTCATCATCGCCGTGGTCACCGGCCTTCTGCTGCTGGGCACGCGCGAGAGCGCCAACCTGAACGCGGTGCTGGTGGTGATCAAGATCGTAGCCCTGATCGCCTTCGTGGCCATCGCCCTGCCACGGTTCGACCCCGCCCACTTCACCCCCTTCATGCCGAATGGTTTCGGCGCGCCGGCGCTGCCGTTCGCCGAGCAGATTACTGGCCAGCCCGTGGTCCAGACCGGGGTTATGGCGGCGGCGGCGATCATCTTCTTCGCCTTCTACGGCTTCGACGCCATCTCGACTGCGGCCGAGGAAACCAAACGGCCGGAGCGCGATCTGGCCATCGGAATCGTCGGCTCGATGGTGGTGTGCACGGCCCTGTATCTGGTCGTGGCCGCCGCCGCGATCGGTGCTCGCCCCGTGGCCAGTTTCGCGACCAGCCCGGAGCCGCTGGCCCTGATCCTGCGCGAGCTGGGGCAGGGCACGGCGGCGCAGTGGATCGCGGCCAGCGCCGTGATCGCCCTGCCGACCGTGTTGCTGGCCTTCCTGTTCGGCCAGAGCCGCATCTTCCTGGGTATGGCGCGGGATGGCCTGCTGCCCCGCCGCCTGGCCAAGGTCTCCGCGCGCGGTGTCCCGGCGGTGGTGACGGTCTTTACCGCGATTGTCGTGGCCGGACTGGCCGGCGTGATGCGGCTGGACGAGCTGGCGTCGCTCGCCAATGCCGGGACGCTGGCCGCCTTCGCGGCCGTAGGCGTCTGCCTGATCGTGTTGCGCATCCGCGACCCGCACCGGCCGCGTCTGTTCCGGGCACCGCTGTGGTGGCTGGTGGGCGCGATCACCATCGTCGGCTGCATCGTCTTCTTCTTCAGTCTCGCGGCCCGGACGCAGATGTGGTTCGTCATCTGGAACGCGATCGGCCTGGTCATCTATTTCGTCTGGTCGTCCCGGAACTCGCGCCTGGCCAGAGGTGAGGAGACCGCCGGCTGATGGCCCAGCGCGACCTGACAGGCGCGGTCGACTTCTCCGTGCTGGAGGCGACGACCGGCGGCGACGACGCGATCAGTGATGAGGTGCTGGGCCTGTTCGGGCAGCAGGCGAGTCTCTGGTCGCCGATGCTGGACGTGCGGAACGAAGGCTGGCGGGATGCCGTCCACACCTTGCGCGGCGCGGCCCTGGGCATCGGCGCTACGGCTCTGGCCCATGCCTGTCAGGCGGCGGAGGCGGCCGACAAGGCCCTGGCCCCGCCGCTGCTGGAACGGGTGCATGACGCGCTGGCCATCGCCCTGGCCGACGTCGCGGCCTGGCGCCACGAACTGATGCTGAGGTCGCTGAGGGGCTAGCCGCGCGTGCGGTCGAAGACGCCGAACTCATGCGCGATGCAGCGATCGATCAGGGTGCGCCAGACGGGTTCGGCGATGGCCGGCGACAGGCCGGCGGGACCAGCGGCGGCCAGCACCTTTTGCACCACATCCTCGATGCGGGCGTCGTCATGCACGACCGAACGGTCCGGCTTGATGCGGGCGGCGGCGTCCATATAGCGCTGGCGCTCGGCCAGCAGGACGACCAGGGCGCGGTCGAGGGCGTCTACGCCCTGACGCACCTCGGTCATGGAGACGCAGGCCTCGGGCGCGGTGCGCGGATCGATCATGACGCTATCCGACAAAGGCACGCTCCAGAACATAGTCGCCGGGCTCGGCGTTCGAGCCTTCCTTCATGCCGAAGGACTCGAGCAGTTCGCCCGTCTCCTTGATCATGGCCATGGAGCCGCACAGCATCACGCGGTCGCGGTCGGGTGAAAAGCCGTGCGGCAGGCCGAGGTCGGCGAACAGGGCCCCGGACTTGATGCGGTCGGTGATGCGACCCCCCCTTTCGCCTTGGGCGGTCTCGAACGGCTCGCGGGTAACGGTCGGATAATAGACCAGCTGGGCCCGGGCCTCATCGCCGATCAGCGGGTCGTCATGGATACCCGCGGTGAAGAAGTCGCGGTAGCTCAGATCGGCGACGTTGCGCACCGTGTGACAGACCACGACCTGACCGAAGCGGGCGTAGGTGTCGGGGTCGCGCGCGACGCTGATCCAGGGTGCCAGTCCCGTACCTGTGCCGATCAGCCACAGGCGCTCGCCACCGGTCAGGGCGTCCAGCACCAGGGTGCCGGTCGGCTTCTTGCCCATCAGCACCGTGTCGCCGGGCTGGATCTTCTGCAGGCGTGAGGTCAGGGGGCCGTCGGGCACCTTGATCGACAGGAACTCCAGCTGCTCGTCCCAGTGCGGGCTGGCGATGGAATAGGCGCGCAGTACGGGCTTCCCGCCATCGTCGCCGGGCAGGCCGATCATCACGAACTCGCCCGAGCGGAAACGGAAATCGTCCGGTCGGGCGATGGCGAAGCTGAACAGCTGGTCGGTCCAGTGGCGCACCCACAGCACCTCCAGTTCATGGAACGGCGCGGCTTTCGCGGGCGGGGAGGAGAGGGCGGCGTCGGTCATTCGAGGCTTTATTAAGCGGTGCGGCGGCGAGGGGGAAGCCGTCCCGGCGTCGCGACCCGCGCCGTTCGCCCTGGTGGGGGGATGACGACGACCAATTCTCCCTCTAGCGTCCCGGCCATGCGCAACAAACTTCTCGCCTCCACCCTGTTCCTCGCGGCGTTGTCGCCGTTCACGGCCGTGATGGCGCAAACGGCGGACCCGGCGGTCCTGACGCCCGAGCGGGTGTTCGCCAACCCGTCGCTGGCGGGGCCGGTGGCGCGCGGCGTCACCCTGTCGCCTGACGGCCAGCTGGTGGCCTTCCTGCGATCGCGGGAGGATGACGTGGATGTGCTGGACCTGTGGGCCGCGCCGACGGGGGCCGGTGAGCCGTTCAAGCTGATCGACGCGCGGGCGCTGGTGCCCGACGCCGGGGAGCTGTCCGAGGCCGAGAAGGCACGGCGCGAACGGATGCGGATCAGCCAGCGCGGCGTGGTCGAATATTCGTGGGACGAACAGGGCCGCTACATCCTCGCGCCTCTGGAAGGCGACATCTTCCTCGCCAGCCGGGAGGGCGGTGCGGTGCGACGCCTCACAGAGACTCCGGCCGACGAGATCGACGCCAAGGTCAGCCCCAAGGGCAATTTCGTCTCGTTCGTCCGGGATCAGGACCTCGTCCTGATCGACCTGGCGACAAACGTCGAGACGCCGATCACCGACGACGGCGACGGCCTGATCACCTGGGCGACCGCGGAGTTCATCGCCCAGGAGGAGATGGACCGCGACGAAGGCTACTGGTGGAGCCCGGACGAACGCTACATCGCCCTGCAAAGGACCGACGAAAGCACCGTCGACATCGTGCCGCGGCTGGATATCACCGGGGGTGGGGCCAGTGTGGTCGAGCAGCGCTATCCGCGCTCGGGCCGACCCAATGCGGTGGTCGAACTCTATGTGCGCGACATCGTCGGCGGCGGTCGGGTCAAGGTCGACCTCGGCGCGAACACGGACATCTATCTGGCGCGGGTCGACTGGTCGGTCGATGGCCGGACCCTGTACGTCCAGCGCGAGTCACGCGACCAGAAGACGCTGGACCTGCTGAGCGTCGATCCGGCCACGGGCGCGTCGCGCGTGATCTCGACCCAGCGGTCGGACGCCTGGGTGTCACTGAGCCACGATTTCACGGCGCTGAACGACGGCAATTTCATCTGGTCGTCGGAGGAGACGGGCTGGCGGCACCTTTATCTCTACAACCGCGAGGGCCGCCGGCTGCGGGCGATCACGCGCGGTGACTATCCGGTAAAATCCCTGAATGGCATCAACCAGCTGACGGGTGAGGTCTTCTTCACCGCCTCGATGCGCGACGGGCGCGAACTGCCGATCGAGCAGCAGATGTTCCGTGCCTCGCTGCGCCGCACGATCACCCCGGTGGCGGTGACGCCGGGCGGCGGGTGGTGGAGCGCGTCGGTCAACAAGACCGGCACCGCCTATGTCGGCAACTATACCGACCTGATGACACCGACCCGGTCGGGCCTGTACCGCGCCGACGGCACCTTCGTGCGGTGGATCGAGGAGAACCGGCTGGACGCTGGTCATCCCATGTATCCGTATATCTCGCGTCGCGGTGACGTGACCTTCGGGACGCTGCCGAGTCACGGCGAAACCCTGGTCTGGCAGATGACCACGCCGCCGGGGTTCGATCCGTCGAAGACCTATCCCGTGGTGATGCAGGTCTATGGCGGCCCATCGGGCGGCGGCGTCAAACGCGGGTGGCAAAGCGCCACCAATCAACTGTTGACCGAGGCTGGTTACATCGTCTTCCGGCTCGACAATCGTGGCGAGGGTGACCGGTCAACGGCGTTCAAACAGGCGCTGTATCTGAAGATGGGCCAACCTGAGATCGAAGATCAGGTTATGGCTGCCAACTATCTGAGATCACTGCCATACGTCGATGACAGCCGCATCGCCATGATGGGCTGGTCCTATGGGGGGTTCATGAGCCTGATGGCCATCACCGAGCCGGACATGGGGCTGGCCTCGGCCATCGTCGGCGCGCCGCCGACCCGGTGGGGGTTGTACGACACCCACTACACCGAGCGGTTCATGTCGACGCCGGAAGCGAACCCCGAAGGCTATGCGGCCTCGGACGCCATTCCGCGCCTGCCGAACATGACCGGACGGATGCTGCTGATGCACGGCATGGCCGACGACAACGTCATTCTCGAGAACTCCACCCGCGTCATCGACGCGATGCAGGCCCAGTCGAGGCCGTTTGAACTCATGCTCTTCCCCGGTCAGCGCCACGGCGTGCGGGGCAATGAAAGGCAACTGCAGCAATGGCGTACCTATCTCGACTTCCTGGATCGCACGATCGGTACAAGGGCGCCCGCCGCGCGGGACTGATTGCGGCGGCGCTGACGCTCGGTGCCTGCGCTTCGATACCCCAGGCGACTTCGGCCCCGACGGGCCCCGCCTGGGGCGAAGCCCGTGTGACGGCGCAGCAGGCCGCCCTGAACAGCGTCATCGTCTGGGCGGACGGTGCCGAAGCCGTGCGCTGGGACGGACGCGGCATTCGTGGCTTGCCGATTCTTCTCAAGGACAACATCGAGACGCGCGACATGCCGACGACGGCGGGTTCGCTGGCGCTGTCGAACAATGCACCCGGAAGGGATGCGCCGCTCGTAGCCCGGCTCCGGGCCGCCGGCGCCGTCATCCTCGGCAAGGCCAATCTTTCGGAATGGGCCAACATCCGCTCGACCAATTCGATCAGCGGCTGGAGCGCGGTCGGTGGCCAGACGCGCAATCCCTATGACGGTGAACGGACGCCGTGCGGCTCGTCGGCGGGCAGCGCGGCGGCCGTCGCGGCGGGCCTGGCACCGGCGGCGATCGGCAGCGAGACCAACGGTTCCATCGTCTGTCCGGCCTCGGTCAACGGCGTGGTCGGGTTCAAGCCGACCGTGGGTCTGGTGTCGCGCACCCACATCGTGCCGATCAGCCATTCGCAGGATACGGCCGGACCGATCACCACCACGGTCGAGGACGCCGCCATTGTGCTGACGGTCATCGCCGGCTCGGACCCGCTGGACCCGGCGACGGTCGAGGCCGATGCGCGCAAGGTCGACTATCGCGCGGCGCTGAACGCCGAAAGCCTGCGCGGGACGCGGATCGGCGTGATGCGCTTCCTGGTCCGCAACTATTCCCCGGACACCCAGGCGGAGTTCGAGCGCGCCTTGCAGGCGTTGCGCGCCGCCGGGGCCGAGCTGGTGGAGATCACCGAGGCCCCCGACCTGCAGGCCGTCGGCGCCAGTATCCAGGTGCTGATGACCGAGCTGAAGGTGGATATGAACGCCTACCTCGCCTCGACCGATCCGCGGCAGGTCCCGACCCGGACCCTGGCCGATCTGATCGCCTTCAACGCCGCAGAGCCGCGCGAGACCGTGCTGTTCGGCCAGGAACTGTTCCTCCGCGCCGAGGCCACGACGGGTCTTGAGGACCCGGCCTATATCGAGGCGCGGGCCCGGTCGTTCCGGGCGGCGGGACCGGAGGGGATCGACCGCATGATGTCGACCAACCGCGTCGCCGCCCTGATCGCACCGACGACGTCGCGTGCCTGGACCAATGACCCGGCCGACGACGACCGCGCACAGGGCTCGTCCAGTTCGCTGGCGGCGGTGGCGGGCTATCCGCACCTGACCGTGCCGATGGGGTTTGACCGCGGCATGCCGGTGGGGATCAGCTTCATCGGCGGCAAATGGGACGACGCAAAGATCCTGTCGCTGGGCTACGCCTATGAGCAGCGGACGCATGAGCGGCGGCCGCCGACGTTGCGCCAGGACTGATTTTTTCGAGGGGAACGGGATGCGTCGGACACTGACCGGACTGACGGGGGCTTTGGCCCTCGGTCTTGCCGCCTGCGCCACGCCGAATGGCGACGGCAGCTGGACCGTTCCCACCGAGGGCGGCGGCGAGGCGCGCTACATGCCCGCCTCGGTCAGCGACATTGCCGCCGGGAAGCGGGACGGAGTTCCACCCGGGGAATCGCCCGCCTCTATGGCGCTGGTCCTGATCGCCTCGTCGGACGCAATCAATGCCGTCATCGCCGTCAAGGACCAGCCCGCCAACCCGGCGGACGGCGGTACGATGCGGTCGGACAATCCGCCACCGCTCGACGGCGTGCCGATCCTGATCAAGGACAATATCGAGACCGCCGATATGCCCACGACCGCCGGGTCGCTGGCCCTGCTCGATAACGCGCCCGGCCGGGATGCGCCGCTGGTGGCCCGACTGAGAGCCGCCGGGGCGGTGATCGTCGGCAAGACCAATCTGTCGGAGTGGGCCAATATCCGCTCGACGAATTCGAGCAGCGGCTGGAGCGCGGTCGGGGGGCTGACCCGCAACCCGCATGCGCTGGACCGCAACGCCTGTGGCTCGTCCTCGGGCAGCGGTGCGGCGGTGGCGGCGGGCCTGACGCCCGCGGCCATCGGCACCGAGACCGACGGCTCCATCACCTGCCCGGCGGCGATCAACGGCATCGTCGGCTTCAAGCCCACCGTCGGCCTGGTCTCGCGCACCCATGTGGTGCCGATCAGCCATTCGCAGGACACCGCCGGACCGATGACCCGCACGGTCGAGGACGCGGCCATCGTGCTGACCGTCATCGCCGGCTCGGACCCGGCCGATGCGGCGACGACCGAGGCCGACGCCCGCAAGGTCGACTATCGGGCGGCCCTGGACGCCGGTTCGCTGAGGGGCGCGCGGATCGGCGTCATGCGGTTCGCGACCGGTTATTCAAACGGGCTGGACCGGGTGTTCGAGGCGAATCTGACCCGGCTGCGCGAGGCCGGGGCCGTGCTGGTTGACGTCACCCAGGGGCCCGATCCGGCCATGGACGCGGCGGAACTGGTCGTGCTGCTGACCGAGCTGAAGGTCGATCTCAACGCCTATCTGGCCTCGACCGACCCGCGGCAGGTCCAGACGCGGACCCTCGCCGACGTCATCGCCTTCAACATCGCCGAGCCGCGCGAACTGGCCCTGTTCGGACAGGAGCTGTTCCTGCAGGCGCAGGAGACGAAGGGCCTGGATGACCCGGCCTATATCGCGGCGCGCGCCACCTCGCTGAGAGCCGCCGGCGTCGACGGGATCGACCGGATGATGCGCGAAAACAATGTCATTGCCCTGATCGCGCCGACCACCGGCCCCGCCTGGACCACCGATGTGGTCAACGGCGACCACTATGGCGGTGCCGCCTCCAGCATGCCGGCGATCGCCGGCTATCCGCATCTGACCGTGCCGATGGGCTTTGTGCGCGGTCTGCCGGTCGGCATGAGTTTCATCGCCGGCAAGTGGGAGGACGCGAAGGTCCTGTCGCTCGGTTACGCCTTCGAGCAGCTGACGCGGGCCCTGCGGCCCCCGACCTTCGTCCGGTCCGTCGAAGACATGGACGAGACGGCACCGCTGGTGGCTCCCGTCGACCGCCCGGCCCCGTAGCGCAACGAAAATCCGCTTTGGACGGCCTGCGGCGTCCTGACGACGGTCGGGCCGGCAATTGAACGGCGGTTCAGCCTGTGAGGCGTGTGTGAACTAGCGCCAGGATCTGCTCCGCCGCCTCGTCGGGCGAGCATGCCGCCGCATCCACGCGGAGCTCAGGGTTCTCGGGCGGTTCATAGGCGCTGTCGATGCCGGTGAAATTGGCCAGCTGTCCGGCCCGGGCCTTGGCGTACAGGCCCTTGACGTCGCGCGCCTCGGCGACCGCCAGCGGGACGTCGACGAAGATCTCGACGAACTCGCCCGGCTCCATCCGCTCGCGTGCCATGCGCCGCTCTTCCCGGAAGGGCGAGATGAAGGAGACGAGGACGATCAGGCCGGCGTCGGTCATCAGCCGGGCCACCTCGGCCACGCGCCGGATGTTCTCGACCCGGTCCGCGTCCGTGAAGCCCAGGTCGCGGTTCAGGCCGTGGCGGACGTTGTCGCCATCAAGCAGGACGGTGTGCCGCCCTTCGGCGTTCAACCGCTGCTCGACCCGGTCGGCGATGGTTGACTTGCCGGCCCCGGACAGGCCGGTGAACCAAAGCACCAGCGGCGACTGCCGCTTCAAGGCGGCACGGTCCGCACGACTTACGGTCAGAGCCTGGGGGCGGAGATTGGCCGATCGGCGCAGGGCGAAACGGATCATGCCGGCGCCGGCGGTCTCGTTCGTTATCCGGTCGATCAGGATGAAGCCGCCCAGATCGCGGTTCACGGCATAGGGCTCGAAGGCGATGGGGGCGTCGAGCGCCAGGGTGCAGCGGCCGATGTCGTTCAGGGTCAGGGTGGCGGCGGCCAGTTCCTCTCCGGTGTCGGCGTTCACCTTGTGGCGGATGTCGCTGACGCGGGCGGGAACGGTCGTCGCGCCCAACTTGAGCCAGAAGGACCGGCCGGGAAGGAGCGGGCGGTCCGACATCCACACCACATGGGCGTCGAACTGGTCGGCGACCTCGGGCATCCGGTCGATGGCGGCGATGAGATCACCGCGCGACACATCGACATCCGGGCTCAGGGTCAGGGTCACCGACTGGCCGGCACGCGCGTCCTCGAGGTCTCCGTCAAGGGAAACGATCCGGTCTACGGTCGCGCGCACGCCCGATGGCAGGATAACGACGGCGTCACCGGGGCGGGCTGTCCCGGCCTGAATGCCGCCTGCTACGCCCCGGAACCCCGCGTGCCGGACGACCCCCTGGACAGTCATGCGCAAGGGGCCGGACCCGCCCGCTGAAACCCGCACCGTCTGCAGATGCGCCATGAGGGCGGATCCGTCGTACCAGGGCATGGACGTGCCGGACGTCACGACATTGTCGCCGCGCCGGGCGCTGACCGGGATGGCGGTCACATCCATGAGGCCTATGGAGCCCGCAAAGGTGCGGTAGTCGTCGACGATGACCTGGAACCGGTCCTGCGACCCGTCGACCAGATCCATCTTGTTGACCGCCAGAACCACCTTTCGGACGCCCAGCAAGGCCAGCAAACGGCTGTGCCGCCGGGTCTGGGTCAGGACGCCCTTGCGGGCATCGACCAGGACGATGGCGAGGTCCGCGGTCGAGGCGGCGGTGACCATGTTGCGGGTGTACTGCTCATGCCCCGGCGTGTCGGCGAGGATAAAGCGGCGGTCGCCGATGTCGAAGAAGCGGTAGGCCACGTCGATGGTGATGCCCTGCTCGCGCTCTGCTGCCAGTCCGTCGACGAGGCAGGAGAGGTCGGGCTCACCGTCGATCAGGGGCACCGCGGCGATCTGGTCCGAGGGCACAGCCCCGGCCTCGAACAGCAGCCGGCCGATCAGCGTGGACTTGCCGTCATCGACCGATCCGCAGGTGATCAGGCGGACGATCTCCTTCGGTTCATGGTCCGTTGTGCGGGTCATCAGAAATAGCCCTCCCGCTTCTTCTGCTCCATCGAAGCCGCGGGGTCGTGATCGATGACGCGCCCCTGACGTTCGGACAGGGCGGCGTTACGCACCTCGCGGATCACGGCGTCGAGGGTGTCGGCCTCGCTCTCGACTGCGGCGGTCAGGGGCCAGCAGCCGAGGGTGCGGAAGCGGACCTGGCGCGGGCGGGCCTGTTCGCCGGGACGCAAGGTCATGCGGTCGTCATCGACCATCAACAGGGCACCGCCGCGCTCGACCACGGGCCGCTCGGCGGCGAAATACAGTGAGGGCAGGGCGATCGCCTCGCGCCGCACGTAGCGCCAGACGTCCAGTTCGGTCCAGTTGGACAGGGGGAAGACCCGCAGCGATTCCCCGGGATTCAGGCGGGTGTTGTACAGGTTCCAGAGCTCGGGCCTCTGCCGTTTCGGATCCCAGCCGTGGGCGGCACTGCGGACCGAGACGATCCGCTCCTTGGCCCGGCTCTTTTCCTCGTCGCGTCGGGCCCCGCCGAACGCGGCGTCGAAACGGTGCAGGTCCAGCGCCTGTTTCAGGCCCTGGGTCTTCCACAGATGGGTGTGAACGCTGGCCCCGTGATCGAACGGATTGACGCCCTCGGCCTCGGCTTCGGGATTGCGGTGGACGAGCAGCGCCATCCCGGCCCGCACCGCCGCGGCATCGCGGAAGGCGTATATCTCGGCGAATTTCCAGGTCGTATCGATGTGCAGCAGCGGGAACGGCGGGGGGGAAGGGAAGAAGGCCTTGCGCGCGAGGTGCAGCAGGACGGCGGAGTCCTTGCCCGCCGAGAACAGCAGCACCGGCCGCTCGCATTCGGTCGCGACCTCCCGGAAGATGTGAATGGCTTCGGCTTCAAGCCGGCCCAGGACGTCGTCGTGCAGCCGCATGGTTCAGCTTTGACCGCGGAATCACGCGGTGCCAAGCCTCGCAGGGCTGACGGCGGTGCCTCGATCTCCATGCAGGGAGCAACGGCACGGCAGGTTTTGTGCGGGATGCGGTCCTGTTCAGGACCGGACGCCTTCCGCTATGACCAGATCGGGCTTTGAGGAAGAGAATGACGATGACCGAGACATTGAACCTGTCGCACTGGATCGACGGCGAGAAGGTCGCTGCGGATCGCCCGTCTGAAAGCCTCAACCCCTCGGACACGCGCGAGGTTGTGGCGCGCACGCCGGACGGTGGCGAGGCCGAGGTCAACGTCGCGGTGGCGGCTGCGAAAGCGGCCTATCCGGCCTGGTCGGAAGCGTCGCCCGAAGTGCGATCGGACATTCTGGACCGCGCAGGGACCTTGGTCATGGAGCGGCGCGAGGCGCTGGGTCGGTTGCTGTCGCGCGAGGAGGGCAAGACCCTGGCCGAGGGGATCGGCGAGACGGTTCGCGCCGGCCGCATCCTGAAGTATTTCGCCGGCGAGGCGCTGCGGCTGCATGGCCAGAACCTGGCGTCGGTCAGGCCGGGTGTGGAGATCCAGACCTATCGCCAGGCGGTCGGCGTCTACGGTCTGATCACGCCCTGGAATTTCCCGATCGCCATTCCGGCCTGGAAGGCGGCACCGGCTCTGGCTTTCGGCAATACGGTGGTGATGAAACCGGCCGGACCCACCCCGGCGACTGCCGAGGCGCTGGTCGCCATCCTGCATGAAGCCGGACTGCCGAAGGGGGTGCTCAACCTCGTCATCGGGCGCGGCCGGGTTGGGCAGGCGATCGTCGATCATCCGGACGTAGACGGTCTCAGCTTCACCGGCTCGCAAGGTGTCGGCGCGGGCGTGGCGGCGGGCGCGGTGAAGCGCCAGGCCCGCGTTCAACTGGAGATGGGCGGCAAGAATCCGCTGATCGTGCTGGATGACTGCGACCTCGACCGGGCGGTGCAGATCGCGCTGGATGGGTCGTTCTTCGCCACGGGACAACGCTGCACGGCCTCCAGCCGGCTGATCGTTCAGGACGGAATCCACGACCGCTTCGTCGCCGCCCTGGCCGAGCGCGTGGCGTCGCTGCGGGTTGGCGACGCGCTAGATCCCGAAACCCAGATGGGGCCCGCGGTGTCCGAGGATCAGATGGAGACCTCATATCGCTACATCGAGATCGCGCGCGCGGAAGGCGGGCGGGTGGTCACGGGCGGTGAACGGCTGACGCTGGACAAGCCGGGCTGGTACGTCCAGCCGACCCTGATCGCTGACACGGGTGCGGACATGCGGATCAACAATGAGGAGGTCTTCGGGCCCGTCGCCTCGGTCCTCCGGGTCCGGAGCTATGAAGACGCCCTCGCGGTCGCAAACGGTGTGGAATTCGGCCTGTCAGCCGGGATCGTCACCGGCTCACTGAAGCACGCCCGCGATTTTCAGCGCCGGGCACGGGCCGGCATGGTGATGGTCAATCTGCCGACGGCGGGCGTCGATTATCACGTGCCGTTCGGCGGTTCGAAATCATCCAGCTATGGCGCGCGAGAGCAGGGTTTCGCGGCGGCAGAGTTCTTCACCCAGACCAAGACGGCCTACAGCTGGTCGTGACGAGAGGGGCCCTGCTTCCATCCGGAGCGAACTCCGGGCCTCGATGGGCTCAGTCGATCAAGACCGGTTTCGCTCGGGCCGCCATGCCCGGGGGCGACCGTGATCCGGTCGGGCCGGGCGCAACGTGGCCTCAATGGCTGAAGGCCGGATAATACATATAGCCGGCGCCGTGTACGGTCCGGATGACCTCGCCGCAGTTCAGTTCGTCGAGTTTGCGCCGCAGCCGGGACATGGCGGTGCGGAATCCTGTCGTCGTGTCCTGCTTGAGGGTCGGGATCCAGTGCGCCGCCTTTTCGGTCGTGAAGACGATGCCCGGATTGTCGAGGAACATGTTCAGGAGCGAGACCTCCTGCGGTGATATGCGAAGTCGCCGCCCATTGGGGCTGATAGCCTCGCGTGAGACGGGATCCAGCGCCCATTCGCCCGGCGCGGCGACCGGAGCGGTCCGGCCCGGGCGGGCGTCACCCCGGCGCATCAGCGCCCTCGCCTGGGCCAGCAGGAGACGATTGTCGACCGGTGTGGGCAGAAGGTCGTCAGCCCCGACCTCGAGCGCCACGATCCGACTGATCACGTCCGCGTTTTCGGACAGCAGTATGACCGGCGCGCCTCCGTCCACAGCCAGTCTGCGGCAGAAGCCGTAGGCGTGGCCGCCTGAAAGTCGCTCGTCGAAAACGACCAGATCGACAGTCACGGACGCCAGAAGTTCCTTGGCGGCTTCAGCACCGCTGGCCTGGAGCGTTCGGAAACCTTCGCTTTCAAACAGATCGACGAAGGCGGACCTGGCGTCCTCGTCCGCGCCGACCACCAGAATGATGCGAGCGGCAAACGGGGCGATCTCGTAACTGCTGACGGGTGCCATCATCAATCTGGGACTCATGACCATATCTTCCCTGCAATACGAACATAACAGTGCAGCAGATTCCTAAGTATATAAAACGCAATTATCAAGTTACGAATAAGTTACAATATAGTTATGAATTGCAACTCTGTAATTCCCGGACCCCGAACCGACCGACGAAAGATTCTCAAATTGGTTCATAATTCCATGATTATAAACAATAATAATTCGACGCAGCGGCTTTCCTCTGAAATTCAGGGCCGGTCATGTTCTGTGGCGCAATCATGGCAATACATGACAAATTGAGAGAAATCCGACAATTTGGTGCCGCTAATGCAATAATTGATCAAATTCAGCCGATTATTGCGGTATTTAATCATGGTCGGGTCTGGCATCATCTTTCATGACAGTTCTCTGACTGTGGGAATCCAGATGACGACGTTATCTGAAGCAGGCCAGGCCATCCGGCGCCGCGCGCACGCACCGTGCGAGCCTGTCCGGCTGCGCGCCACGATCACAATGGACATCGAGGTGGGCGACTACATCGACGCTCAGCAGGCCAAGCTTTCGATCCAGGCCCTGTTTGCCGAGATCCGCCGGCAGCATGAATCCGCCTGCCTGGAATTCAAGCAGCGTCGCCCGCGTGCCCGGCCACGTCCGGCGGCCCCGGGCCCGATCATTGTGACCTATGCCGATGACTGACGGACCTGAGCGGCGGCGCAACACGCTTCTTGCCTGTCTGACCCTGCTGCGGAAGCTGGCCCCCGACATCACCGTGTCCGAGATGCTGGCCTTCCTGTACGTCGCCGAGAACGGCGGGGTCCGGGTCAAGGAGCTGTCCCAACTGATGATGACCACCCAGGCCACGGCCTCGCGCGCGGCCCGGGCCCTGGTGTCCGAAGGCGATCCCGGAGCCCTGCCGCCGAGCCGCGGCTGGTTGGTCATGTCGTCCAACGACCGTGAAAACATCTCGCGTCATCTGTATCTGACGCCCCTCGGAGCGGAGATCACCGCCCAGCTGGACGCGGTCATCGCGCGCGCGCAGCCGATTCAGGGGCGGGCGGGCAAGACGACGGTCGGCTTCCGGGCCCTCAAGGCCGCCTGATTTTCAGGACTCGACCGCAAATTCCATTTCAAGATTGAAGCGGATCCGGTCCACGACGATGGCCGATGTCTGTCGCTTGACGTTCTCGTTGTCGATCAACTCGGCGACCATGAACGCGCGGTAGTGGTCGATGTCCCTGAAGTGACCGACCGCAACAAAATCCACCGGTCCCGAAACGGCCCAGCACATGGAGATCTCCTTCATGAGGCTGAGCTCCCTTTCGAACGCGATCCGGTTCTGCGCCAGGGTGATCTCTATGATGACCGTCAGTGGACGAGCGCTGAATCGCGGATCGACGATGGCCGCTTCCTTGATGATCAGCCCGCTTTCGCGAAGGCGTTTCAGGCGGCGGTGGCATGTCGCCGGCGTCAGCCCGATCGTGTCGCAGAGGTCTGCGACGCTGATGCGGTTGTCCTTCTGAAGTTCCGCAATCAGCCGGCTGTCGATTATGTCGAGAGATACAGCTGACATGTCGTTTCACTCGTCGGCAAGCGCCGCTCCGGTTCGAGATTACTCTGCTCCTGCCGACGGAGCAAAAAATCGTTATTAAAGGACTCGGCAGAAAAATATGTAAGCCCTGATTGTATTTGTGTTGCCGCGATATTCTTTCGTCAATCAAAAATTCGACCATTACAATGTCGTAACACATTACCGAAAGTTTATAATTATCTCGTTACTAGATTGCTGCTCAGACTTACGTGTACGTAATTATCTAATATGTGGCTAATTCGAGACTTTGCGGCCATAATTATGTTCCGGTGCAGTATGGTGACTGGTTGTTTTTAGTAGCTACTTATAGCGTGATCTTGGGTATGGCGTCGGGCATTTCGACGTCGGCACGCGTTCTTGGGCGTTCTTTGGCGCGACCAGTGATCTGGTCGTTGTCCCGGCAGCCGAGGGCCGCGTTATTTCAGGATCGAGACCACCATGAAGAAGCAGATGCGTTCACGCCTCCTCGCGACCACATTCATTGCCGGTGTGGCATGGGCCGCCAGCGTGCCGGCCTTCGCCCAAAGCACCCAACTGCCGGCGGTGAACGTATCGGGCCAGACAGGTCCTGAAACGACCGAGATCGGTGAAGTCGTCGTGACCGGCTCGCGTATCCGCCGCGCCCCGACCAACTCACCGACCCCGCTGATCCAGGTAACGCGTGAAGAGTTGCTCACGAGCGGCCAGTCAACCGTGATCGACTATCTGGCGACCATCCCGGCGCTGTCCAACTCGGTCGTGCCTTCAGACACCGTCGGCAGCACGCTTATCGGCTCGTCACTCGCCAACCTCCGCTCGCTGGGTACCGGCCGTACGCTCACCCTCGTCGACGGTCGGCGTCACGTCGGCGCAAACGGCGGCTCACTGGCGGTCGACATCGACACCATTCCCCGCCTGCTGATCGAGAACGTCGAAATCATCACGGGCGGTGCCTCGTCGGTCTACGGTGCCGATGCCGTCTCGGGCGTGCTGAACTTTCAACTGCGCAAGGACTTCGAAGGCGTAGAGATCGATGCCAACTACGGCATGATCAACCAGGACGGCCAGGCCAACAAACGTGTCTCGGGCTTGATTGGCGCCAACCTGCTGGACGACCGGTTGAACCTGTGGGCGTTCGGTGAGTACGAGCACCTCGACGAAGTGCGCAACACGGATGTCGACTGGCTGCGGGGGAATTGGGCGCTTGTTGGCCAGGATGCCGATCCGACCAATCCTGCCAATGGGCCAGCGTCCGACGGAATCATCGACGCGCGGACGTTCGGTGGCGTCAGGAGCCTGCAGCGCGTGCGCTGGAGCGTCGTCAACCTGGCCAACAACCAGCCGGCCAGCCCGCTCAATGACCCCGACATCCCCTTCAACAACTGCGGCGTCGCCAATACAGCGCCGACCCGCGCGCTGATGGTCAACGCAAACTGCACGGTTCCCAATCCTGGCCTTTCCTATGTGTTTGAAGGATCAACGGGTCGACTGACCGACTTCGGCACCCGCATCTCCAACACCGGAATCTCGCGGCTTCTGAATGTCGGTGGGGACGGCGAGGACTTTTCCGAGTTCGGCCAGATCTCGTTCTTCCCCCACGGTGAGTCCCAGCGCTACGCCGCCGGCGTCAACTTCTCGCTTACCGATGAGATCCTGTTCCGCTTTGAGGCAAAGCGGACCACCGACGACACATACGCGGCCCACCAGGTCACTTTCTTCGACGTGTTCATCAACAACAACCGACCGGATAATCAGGTCAGCGAGATCAACACGGCAGCCTCGTCGCAGTACCATATCCGCCTGAGCGACAACGCCTTCCTGCCGCTCAACGTACGGACGGCGATCGAGAACAACCGGGTTACCCTTTACACGTCTCCGACCCTGACGGCGGGCAGTGTGCCGGTAACGGTCATGGTCGATCCCGACGGCGCCGGCCCACTGCCGGCCGTCCCCGTCGTCCAGACGGCACCCGCGCCCTATGCCCGCGCCGCCTTGCGGGGCGTGGACAGGAACTTCTTCAATACCCGCGAACTCACTCGCTTCGTCGCCTCGCTGGAAGGCGAGCATGACCGCTTCGCCTTCCTCAACAACCTGCGCTGGGACGTCGGCTACACCTACGGCGAAGTCGAAGTTCAGAACGTCGAGAACGCCGTCGACACCGAACGTCAGGCCTATGCGTCGGATGCCGTGGTCGATGTCACCGGCCGGGTAAACGGTCGCCCGGGCGAGATCGTTTGCCGCATTCAGCTGATCAACGCCAATACGGTTCTGGTCGATCCGGACGGTGCCGGACCGCTCCCGGCGGCCCGCAGCCTGACCATCACCGACCAGGTTCGCGGCGGCGATCTCCGTGACAACGCGATTGGCCAGGCCGCGCTGAGCGGGTGCCGTCCGTTGAACATCTTCGGCAAGGGCAACCAGTCGGCAGAGGCGCTCGCCTACATCAACGCCCAGGTCGATCTGAATCAGCGCAACGAACAGGAACAGGCGGTCGCCTCCGTCTCTGGCGAGCTTTGGGACTTCTGGGGTGCGGGCCGCATCGGGGCCGCCGTGGGCGTCGAATACCGCCGCGAGTTCACTGAAGCTGTCGGTCGTAACGACGAAGGCGCAGGCCGCCTGCTGTTCCTCAATGACGGTGGCGATCAGCCGCCCGTCCAGTACGAATCGGAAGAGGCTTTTGCCGAACTCTCGATCCCGCTTTTCCGGGACAGTTGGCTCGGCGAGTACGCAGAACTGAGCGGTTCGTATCGCTATTTCGATTACACCACAGTCGGCACTGGCGATGTTTACGGGGTCAATCTGGTCTATCGCCCGATCCCCGACATCACCTTCAAGACCAGCTTCAACACATCGTTCCGTGCACCGAGCCTCGGTGAGAATTTCGCGCCTTTCAGTCAGACGTTTGCCAACTTCGCCTTTACCGACCCGTGCTCGACGGCGAACATCAATCTGGCGGGTAACTCCACCTTCCGGGCCAACCGCCTCGTAAACTGTACGGCCCTGGCCGCGGCTCAAGGCCGGACATTCGACTTCGCCGGAAACACCGCGACCACGACCGACGACTTCGATCCGACCGTGCTCGGCTCCGGTGGGACCGCCGGCGTGCTTGGCGGCAACCCCTTCCTGCAGCCTGAAGAGTCCGAGAGCTTCACCTTCTCGACGGTGATCCAGCCGCGGTTCTTCCCGAACTTCAACCTGGTGCTCGACTACTACGAAATCGAGATCTCCAGCGTTATTGCGGCTGTGACGGCCGGGACGGCGGCCGACAACTGCGTCAACGGCCCGACCCTGAACGCTGCGGCCTGCGCCACCATCTTCCGCAACAACCCGAACCTGCCCTTCGCCATTGGTGCACCGTTCGGGGATCCGTTCGGCGGTTTCATCCAGGGGTCGATCAACTACGCCAAGCGCACGACACGGGGCCTGGACTTCACCGCCGGGTACCGCCTGGACCTGGAGGAGGCCTTTGGCCACGCCTGGGGTCGACTGGACTATCGCGTGGCCGGAACCTGGCTGATCGAGCAGAAGAATTTCAACAACATCAATAACCCTGCCGATTATACGGGCCTGGACAGCACCATCTTCTACCCGCGTGTCCGTCTGAGCTCTTCGCTGACCTACACGCCCAACGATACCTGGAGCATCAACTGGACGGTGGATTGGCAAACCGCCCAGAACAACGCCTCCCTGATCCGGGATTACGCAGCGACGGGCAACGTGGACGCCCGTATTCAGGAGGATATCAATACCGCCGATTTTAGCCGGCACGACTTCACGGTTCGCTATCGGGTCAACGATCAGCTTTCCCTGCGAACCGGTGTCGTCAACGCCTTTGATGCCGAGCAGCCCCGGTACCTGGGCAATGCCCTCACGTCCAACTTCGACCCCTGGGGCACGCGCTTCTTCATCGGCCTGAACTACCGGCCGTTCTAGGCAGCGCCATCGCAGTGTGACGGCGGGAACCCCGTCGCTCTCCGGAGCGGCGGGGTTTCCCTTTGCCAGTCGGGACGAGGTTGTCCCGGCATCGGATATCGACAGGGAAAGGGCCGGGAGCTAGCGTTTCGCCATGTTCAGCATCGACGACCTTCTGGCACCGATCACGGCCGCGGAATTCCGCGCCAGCTACCAGGGACGCCTGCCGCTCCACATCCCCGCCGGCGACGATGATCGCAAGCGGGCCATGCTCGACTGGGCGTCATTCAATCGATTGCTCGGCCAGAGTGCGATCTGGACGGCGCAGACCCTGCGGCTGATGGTGAACCGGACCGCCGTCCCGATTGCCGAATACTGCGACCCCCGGCCGATCCCCAACGGCAATGATTTCCGGCCGTCTCCGCAGAAGGTGGAAGTGTTCCTGAGCCAGGGTGCCAGCCTTGTGGCCAACGAAGTGCAGACCCTGCATCCGCCGATCGCACAGGCGGCCGCGGTCCTGAGCCGGACCTTCGCGGCCCAGGTCGGGGCGAACGTCTATTGCTCTTTCAAGGACGTCCAGGCCTTCGGCAGTCACTTCGACAATCACGATGTGTTCGCCGTTCAGACCGAAGGCGAGAAGATCTGGCGCATCTATGAAAACCAGGTCGAGATGCCGGTCGATCTGCCGCCTGACACACCGGAAACCCGCCGTTGGCTGGAGCAGGCGCGGGGTCCTCTGATGTCCGAGATCCGGATGCGGCCAGGGGACGTGCTGTACCTTCCGCGCGGCCGCTTTCACGACGCGCTCGCCGTCGATGGCGCATCGCTGCACGTCACGTTTTCCGTCGGCGCGCTGTATGGCCGGATCCTGTTTTCACTGCTGGACAATGCAGCCATGCAGTTTCCGGCTTTCCGAACCTATTTCCCACCCGCTGCGGAGGACGGCGGCAAGCCGCTGGCCGCGCATCTGAAGCGCCTCGGAGCCTTGCTGTCTGACCTGGTGTCCAGCCCGGCCTTCCTCGACGAGGTGGCCATGTCCCAGGAGCGGCTGGTTCCTCGACCCGCCCATTTCAGCCTGCCGGACCGCAAGGTCGAGACTCGCTACAGGATCACGGGTCTGGTGTTTCCGCCGGCGGGAACGGCCATCTCGGTTGTCTATGACTGGTGCGCGGCCCGGGGCCAGTTCAGCCTCGAGCAGATGGTGGCGGAGTTCGACTTCGTCGCTGAAGCAGACCTGCTTCGGGCCGTGGATGCTGCCGTGGCCAGTGGGGTCCTGGTGCGGGTCTGACACGCGCTCGGTGAGACGACAGCCTGTCTTCGCCAGAAACCACGCGTCAGCGTTCGACCATGCGCGTGTAGAGGTGCCAGGTCGAGTAGCCGAGCCAGGGCAGCACAACCGCGAGACCTATGAAGGCTGGCAGACTACCGAGCACCAGCAGGCCGGCGACCAGGACGCCCCAGGTGGCGATGGTCACTGGGTTGGCCCGGGCGGCCCGGATCGAGGTCTGGATTGCCATGCCGGCTCCGATCGACCTGTCCACGACCATGGGGAAGGAGACGACGCTGAAGACCAATGTGGCCAAGGCAAAACCGAATCCGGCGAGATTGCCGACTACAATCATCGTCCAGCCGTCCCGTGTGGTGAACAGGCGACGGAAATACTCGGAAACGTCCATCGGGCCATGAGCACCGATGGTTCCGGCGTAGATCACCCAGGCCGCCGACAGCCAGGCGGCGAAGAGGACCAGCAGGACCAGGGTCAGGACCAGCAGGCCCCCGCGACTGCGTCCTTTCAGGGGATCAAGGAAATGTTGCCAGTTCGAGCTCAAACCGGCTTCGCGCCGGCGCGCCATCTCATAGAAGCCCGAGGCCACGGCCGGCCCCATTACGGACAGGCCGGCCACCAGCGGAAAGAACAGAGGCAGGAGGCGGGGATCCCCGGCCGTGACCGCTGTCAGCAAACCCAGAAGGGGATAGAGCAGGGCGAGAAACAGGATTTCGCCGCGCATCGCCGTGAAGTCCCGCCAACCCTCGGCCAGGGCCCAGTTCAGATCGTTCTGACCTATGCGGCGCACCCCGGGCGGGGCAGCGGGGGACGTTGGGATCGTTACGTCAGGCGTCGTCATGGATCGGCCTCCGATACGCGCGGCCAATCGTATCAGATTTCGTTCGGGGCGTCGTGCCCCGGGATCAGCCGTATCAGGCGGCGACCGCAGTCCGGGTCAGGGCGCAGTGGGACCAGATTTCCGACAGAGCTTCGACCAGGCGGTCGATGTCGGCGTCGGAATGCACCGGAGAGGGCGTGATCCGCAGCCGTTCAGTTCCCTTGGGCACGGTCGGGTAGTTGATCGGCTGGACGTAGATGCCGTGATTGTCCATCAGCCAGTCGGAGATCATCTTGCACTTGTGCGGGTCCCCGACCATCACCGGAATGATGTGGCTGGGATTCTCCATGACCGGGATGCCCATGGCGTTCAGGCGTCCGCGGACCCGGGCCACACGCTCCTGATGGCTCGCGCGCTCGATCTGGCTGGCCTTCAGGTGACGCACGCTGGCGCAGGCACCGGCCGCAACCGCCGGCGGCAGGGCGGTGGTGAAGATGAAGCCCGAGGCGAAGCTGCGGACATAGTCGCACAGGGCTTCGGAGGCCGCGATATAGCCGCCCATGACGCCAAATGCCTTGCCCAGTGTGCCTTCGATGACCGTCAGCCGGTCCATCAGACCCTCGCGCTCGGCGATGCCGCCGCCACGCGGTCCATAGAGGCCGACCGCATGGACCTCGTCCAGATAGGTCATGGCACCGTGCTTGTCGGCCACGTCGCAGAGTTCGGCGATGGGCGAGATGTCGCCATCCATCGAATAGACGCTCTCGAACGCGACCAGCTTGGGCCGGTCCGGATCGATCCGGGACAGGTGCCGGTCGAGGTCTTCAGGGTCGTTGTGACGGAAGACATGGCATTCTGCCCGGCTGTGGCGGATGCCTTCGATCATCGAGGCATGGTTGCCGGCGTCGGACAGGACCGCGCAGCCGGGGAGGCGTGCGCACAGGGTGCCCAGCGCGGCCCAGTTGGAGACGTAGCCGCTGGTAAACAGGAGCGCGGCCTGCTTGCCGTGAAGGTCGGCCAGTTCACGCTCCAGAAGGACGTGGTGGTGGTTGGTGCCTGAGATATTGCGGGTTCCGCCTGCGCCGGCTCCACACTCGTCCAGAGCCGCGTGCATGGCGGCCAGCACCGGCTGGCTCTGGCCCATTCCGAGATAGTCGTTGGAACACCAGACGGTGACCTCGCCGACACCGTCATCGGAATAGCGCTTGGCTTTGGGAAAAGCTCCGGCCTTCCGCTCCAGATCGGCGAACACGCGGTAGCGCCCCTCGTTGCGCAACACCTGCAACTGATCGTCGAAGAAAGCCTCGTAGTCCATCACGTACTCCCCCAGTGTCGTGTCGTTATTGTTCAGTCTCGCCGGCGAGGGCGAGGCTGGTCTTGGTCTTGCGGGCCGGCCCGAGCGCCCAGCCCCAAAGGGCGCGGTCGGGCGACGGCGTCATCAGAAAAGCGTGTTCCAGGACCCCGAGCGCGGCCAGGCCGAACAGGAGGGCATAGCCGACGGCGTCGCCCCCGGACGCCTCGGCTTCCAGGGCCGAGCGGGCGAGGAGCCAGGTCACGCCGACGGACAGGGCCAGCGAAAGCGGGAACAGGGCGTTGAACCGACGACGGCGGAAATAGCTGTGCAGATAGGCGATAGGCTCGGGCAGGAAGGTGTTCGGCGGATTGGCGACGCCGAGGAAGATGTTGAACTTTGTGCTCAGCCGCATGCCCAGCAGCAACAGGAAGGTCAGCGTGCCCGTCTGATTGGGCGCGTCCCAGGTCAGGACGACGATGACCACCGCTGTCAGCATGAGCGCGATCTCATGATGGATCAGCGTCGCGGCGGCGGCGCGGAACCGCGCCCAGCCCCGGGCATCGGGCGGGCAGGCGGCGCGCCGGGGTCCGGTGACGACGCCCATCAGGAAGCCCATCTCGTGCCAGCCCCAGATCACCAGGGCGCAGAAAAATCCGCCATAGGCACCGGACACGCCGGTGTTCCGGGCCGCGACGGTCATGCCCGCGAGCGTGGCACCCGCAACGGCCGAATAGACCAGCAGGCTGAGGCGGAAACTCTCGCGCGGACGACGCACCAGCCACAGGATCGCGCCTGTGCTGACCCACCAGAGGATCAGGGCAAACAGCAGTGGCGCGCCGAACTGGGCCATGGTCACCAGGCCGGTGCCAGGCGCGGGTTGGCCGGAGGAACGTTGCGTTCCACCGGCAGGAAATACAGGCCGATCAGGGTGGTCGCGACCTTCGCGGCCAGAGCGGCACGCTTCAGGCCGCTGAAGACGCCACCGCGCGCCTTGGCCTCGCCCATGGCTTCGGCCGTCAGACGCAGGGTCTCCAGTCCGCGGCGGAACCGCGGATCGTCGCTCTTGAGGACGATCGGATAGACCTGTTTGCTGATCTCCGAGGTGATGCGGAAGACCTCGTGGTCATAGGTCGTGATGTCGACGCCCAGTGCCTTGTGGAAAGCCGGCCGGGTGTGGTCGCGCACATACATGGTCGCGTACACGGACAGCAGGAAGAAGCGGATCCACCAGACATTGCCGCCGGTCAGCAGCTTCGGGTCGGTCCGCATCAAAAGGGCGAAGGCCTCTCCGTGGCGGAACTCGTCGTTGCACCACTTCTCGAACCATTTGAAGATCGGGTGGAAGCGCCGGTCCGGGTGGTTCTCCAGGTGACGGAAAATCGCGATGTAGCGCGCATAGCCGATCTTCTCGGACAGATAGACGGCGTAGAAGATGAATTTCGGTTTGAAGAAGGTGTATTTCTTGACCTTGGTCAGGAAGCTGAGATCGACGCCGATGCTGGCATCCTTCAGAGTGTCGTTGATGAAACCGGCATGTCTCGCCTCGTCCCGGCTCATGTATTTGAACAGGGCCTTGATGTCCGGGTTCTTCACCCGTTTGGCGATCTCGGCATAGAGCACACAGCCTGAGAATTCCGAGGTCAGGGAGCTGACCAGGAAGTCCACGAATTCCTTGCGCAGGTCCTCGGGCAGGGCCTCGATGACCCCCTCAAACTCGGCGGTGCGCTTGAAGTGCGACTTGTTGTAGTCGGCCGCCATCTCCTCCATCAGCGCGTCCCACTCGGTCCGGACAAGGCTGACGTCGATGCGGTCCATCGCTTCGAAATCGGTCGTGTAGAACCGCGGTGAGAGGACCGTGTCCTCCTGGGCCATGGCTGTCGTCGCCGCCGAACGGTTGGCCATTCGGGCGGCATCGCGGCGCAGCGCGGTCAGGCCTGGCGTTTCGTCCATATCCTCGAAAGCGACGGCGGTCACAGGCTTCTCCTGGTCGTGAAACTGACTTCATAGAGTTCAGACAGCTCGAACCGCGCCGTCAAGCGCGTCCATACCCGTTCAAGCATATTCGCCCGGCGGATGGTGGCCAGCCGGCGGAAGGTTCGGCGCTGGCCGAAGGCGACGTGGATCGGATCGCCATGGACCCGAACCTGGTCGCCCGGCCGGATGACGGGATCGCCATCCAGGGCGACGTGAGCGTGCAGGCTCTCGTCGGAATGCTCGACCTCGATCGTGCAGGCCGTATTGATGGTTCGGCTCACGCGGTCCCCCGGGCATCTTGCAGCATGGTCTCGAAGGCCTGCCGATTGTCAGGTCCGAAGGCGTTCAGATTGAACGACCGGCGGGTCGCGGTGTCCTCAAGGGTCAGGCGGCCATCGGACCATTCGGTCAGGCGAAACACCGGCTCCTGGCCTATGCCACGGGATTTCCGGTCGCGGACCATGCCGCGCACGACGCCCCGCACGAACCCGCCCGTCGCCGGCGGGATGACCTGGGTCCGACCGCCGACGGCGGTCACGATCACCCCGCCGTCGACCTGGTCCTGGAAGCGCAGGTCGGCGGTCGCCGTCGCGGTGGCCTCCGCCGATGCGCGGCTGACCGGTGAACCCAGAAGCCCGGCCCGCGATCCACCCACCACGACCAGAGAGGCCACCACGAGCAGAATGGCCGCTATCAGGGGCGTCCTGGGAAAGGGCTTGTCGTCGAGGGCAGACATCGGGTTTTCCTTGAACAGATCAGGCTGCGGCCGGGACCGGCGATTGGCCGGAGGCGGCCGGGACCGTCGGTCGGACGGGTTCGGCGACATAAGGCCGATCGGCATCGCGCGAGGCCTGCTGCAGCGCCTGGCTGAGTCGATCGGCGACGGCGGCGGCATCGGGGACGGCGCGCATCATCGGCTCCGGGTTGACGAACCGCCACGGACGCACGTGGGGCCACAGGTGCGGATAGGCGATCTTGGCGTCTCCGGCCAAGGCCACGGGGATGTCGCCGGTGCCGGTGGCGTCCAGCTTCACCCCGACCGAGGCGACGGCCACATAGGGAATGTTGAAGCATTTCGAGAGCGCCACCCCGTGCCGCAGCACGAAGCGCTTGTTCGTCAGGGTGTAGACCGTGGTCCGGGCACTGAGCCAGGCATAGAGGACCAGCAACCCGACCGCCGCTGCGCCGACCACCATCGTCAGGCCCGCATTGGCCAGAAGGGTCATCAGCGGCTCGCCGCCGCGGGCACCGTTGACACCGCTCCACACCGCCAGGGCCACGAAATAGATCGCGACCCAATGGGCATGAAGGGCGCTACGGGCCAGAATCCGCCAGTCGGGCGCGCCCTGCCAGAGGATGTGCTCGCCCGCCGGGAGATGTCCGGGCAGGCCGCGGATGGGCTCGCCATCGTGTTCGTATTCGCTCACAGCCAAGGCTCCTGACGATCGCGCGTGGCGTACAGGTGACCACCACCATAGTAGCCCATCACGCGTTCTTCTTCGTAGAGGGTGATCTGTTCGGGGTTCTCGAGCGCCGGGACGGCACCGAACTGCGAGGCGAGGATTGCCCGCACGCGGACGGTGCGACGGCTGCCGCTGACGACGGCCATGGTCATGGGCAGCAGGACCGAATTTCCGGCCTCGCCATCGACCTTGACCTCGAGGTAGCGGATCAGCACCTCGGAACGGTCGACCCAGACGTCGCTCACGGTACCGGCACGGTGACCATCGGCCCCCAGGACCGCCATGCCGCGGGGATCGGGATCCTCGGGGCTGAGGTGGAAGTCGGCGGCGACGCGCAACGGCACGATCTTCGGCCGCCCGTCATTGGTGAGGTCCGGATAGTGAGGCCTTTCGGCAAAGGCCCCGGGACCAACCCCATCCAGCAGCGGATTGCCGGTGGGCTCGATCGGAGATCCCTCAGACGCTGCGCTGCGTCGGGCCGCCAGGGGCCGCATGTCGCGGTTCCCGGCATTGGGGAAGGTGCGCGTGCCATGGCCGTGCGGCAGCAGGAAGGTCTTGGGCGGGGCGGTGAACAGAAGGCCGCCGAGGGGTTCGAGTTTGCCGGTGACCTCGTCTTCGAGCGGATAGCCCTCGCGCCGGTCCTCGCGTCGCAGATAGACGATCAGGCCGGCGAAGAAGAGGAAGAAGGCGATCAGGCAGAACTCTGCCGCGTCAAAATCGCCGAAGAGGTAAGGACTGTCCATGTCAGGGTTTCCTTTGCAACAGGGTCAGGCGGGAAGATCGGCGAGGCCGAACTTTGAATTGGCGGGGGTCTTGTCGCCGGCGGGCGCGTAGCGGGCCAGCGGGCCGATCGCGACAAGGGCGGCGAAAAGCAGTCCGATTTCGAGATGGTAGACGACGACGTAAGCTGTCGCGGGCGCACTCATGGCGGTGCCGAGCAGGCCGGTTTCAGCCAGGCTGGAGACCAGATCGCGCAGGCCACCACCCACGAGGATGGCCAGCCCGACGGCCGTTGCCTGGACCGCGCCCCAGGCCCCGAGCGCGATGCCGGACTTGCCGTCACGCGCCAGCGACATGGCCGAGGTCAAGGTCCCGACGGAGAACATGCCGCCGCCGAGGCCGATCAGAAACACGCCGAAACAGAAGAGGGGGGTCAGCTTGAAGGCCCCGCCGCAGATCACGGCGACGAAGGCGAGAATGCCCCAAACCATCCCATGTCCCGCCAGGCGATGTGGCTCTCCGCCCCTGGCCAGTCTACGGGCGGCGTAGGCCAGGCCGGCCAGGGTGCCGGCTGACCAGAGCGCCGTCAGGGCGGTGGTCTGACCGACCGTCAGGCCGAGGATGGTGCCGCCATAGGGCTCAAGCAGAATGTCCTGCATGCTGAACGCGGCCGCTCCCAGGCCTACGGCGACCAGCAGGCGGCTGGCCCGGCCACCGGCCGAGAACTCGGCCCAGGCCTGTTTGAATGCCGGACGGGGTTTGTCGAAGGCGGTCAGGCTCAGATCCTGGGCTTCCTGCTTCCAGAGCGCGACCATGTTCAGGACGATGGCGAGGACGGCCGCGCCCTGGACCACGCCGACCAGCTTGACCTCCTGGAAGTCGGCCAGCACCAGCCCCATCAGGATGCCGGAAATCAGCATGCCGACCAGCAGCATGACATAGAGCAGGGCCACGACCCGCGGCCGGGCATGTTCCGGGGCCAGGTCATTGGCCAGGGCAAGGCCGGCCGTCTGGGTCGTATGCACGCCCGCGCCGACCAGCAGGAAGGCCAGCATGGCAGCGATATGGCCGATCCAGACCGCCCCCACGCCATGTCCGCCGCTGATCAGAAGCGCGAACGGCATGATGGCCAGCCCGCCAAACTGCATCAGGGAGCCAAACCAGATGTAGGGCCCCCGTCGCCAGCCGAGGTGCGAGCGGTGAGTATCGGACTTGAAGCCGATCAGCGCGCGGAAGGGGGCGAACAGGAAGGGCACGGCCACCATGGCGGCGACCAGTATGGCCGGCACGTTCAGCTCGACGATCATGACGCGGTTCAGGGTGCCGGTCAGCAGCACGGTGGTCATGCCGACAGAGACCTGGAACAGCGACAGCCGGAGCAGCCGGCCGAGCGGCAGTTCGGTGGTGGCGGCGTCGGCGAACGGCAGGCAGGCAGTCACGAGCCGGGACCAGCGCGCCTTGTTCTCGGCGGCCATCCCCTCTTGCTCAGAGACCATCTGCAGCAGCAGCTCGTTCAGCACCGGAGCAACTCCATCGCCTGTGAGGTGTAGAAGCCGCCCTGTACCCGGCGGCTGCGGCCGACCGAGCAACCCGGCAGGGCCGAGAGCCGCATGGCCAGGGCATCCAGTTTCGCCGGGGCAATCGCGGGTGCCCGGTCGGCGCGCGGGAAGACCTTGCCCATGGTCAGCATCAGCATCAGGGCCGGGGTGCGCGGCGTCACGGTGAAGATCACGGATCCGCGCGTCCGGGCCGATAGCGCGCCCAGCACGTCGACGATGTCGTCGGTGCGGTAGTGGATCAAACTGTCCATGGCGACGACATGGTCGAAGTCGCCGAGATCAGGAGACATCATGTCGCCGGCGCGCCACTCGATGGAGCCGGCCAGGTCTGTCGGGGCACGCTCCCGGGCGATGTTCACGAGGCTGGCCGAGACGTCGATGGCGACGACGCTTGCCCCGCGACGGGCCGCTTCGACCGCCAGGGCACCCGTGCCGCAGCCGGCATCCAGAATGCGGGCTCCGGTCAGATCCGCGGGCATCCAGGACAGCAGGACATTGCGCATCTCGTCACGACCGGCACGGACCGTGGCGCGGATTTTCGACACCGGGGCGTCGCTGGTCAGTTGCGCCCACGCGTCCAGCGCCGTGCGGTCGAAATACTCTTCGAGCCGGCCACGGTACTGGTCCCAGGTTGCACTGGTGCGGTTGTCAAACGTCGCAGTCATCAATCGAAGCCCAGGAAGTCGAAGATCTCGCGGTCCTTCATCGGCATGGCGTCGATCGGTGTGGTGCCGATCCACAGGGAGGCGGCCAGGCGCATGTATTCAGCCTTGGCGGCCTCGAGCTCGGGCGAACCTTCCATCTCGAACACAACCGACTTTTTCAGGCGGCTGCGGCGGATTTCGTCCAGGTCGGGGAAGTGGGCGATGCGCTGCAGGCCGATGGCGGCGTTGAAGCGATCGATCTCGTCGGTGTTGGTGCTGCGGTTGGCGATCACCCCGCCCAGGCGGACGTTGTAGTTCTTGGACTTGGCCTTGATGGCCGCAACGATGCGGTTCATGGCGAAGATCGAGTCGAAGTCATTGGCGGTGACCACCAGCGCCCGCTCGGCATGCTGCAGAGGGGCCGCGAACCCGCCGCAGACGACATCGCCCAGGACGTCGAAGATCACCACGTCGGTGTCTTCCAGCAGGTGGTGTTCCTTCAGCAGCTTGACCGTCTGGCCCACGACATAGCCACCGCAGCCGGTGCCGGCCGGCGGTCCGCCCGCCTCGACGCAGCGCACGCCGTTGAAGCCCTCATAGACATAGTCCTCGGGGCGCAGTTCCTCGGAGTGGAAGTCGACTGTTTCCAGAACGTCGATGACGGTGGGAACCAGCTTCTTGGTCAGGGTGAAGGTGCTGTCATGCTTGGGATCGCAGCCGATCTGCAGGACCCGCTTGCCCATCAGGGAGAAGGCCGCGGACAGGTTCGAGCTGGTGGTCGACTTGCCGATCCCGCCCTTGCCATAGACGGCGAAGACCTTGGCCGTTCCGATGTTCAGCGTCGGGTCCATCTCGACCTGGACCGATCCGTCACCGTCCGGGGGACGGCGCTTCAGGGTCTGGGGCATTTCGAGGGTAATGGTCATAAGCGGTTCCTGGTCCTCACGCCGCGACGGCGGGAGTGAGGCCTTCGAGGCGATCTTCGAGTTCGTCGGAAGCGTCGTGCAGCGCCTGGAGCGTGGCCGCGTCGGGCTGCCAGTAGTTTCTGTCCGAGGCTTCCAGCAGGCGATTGGCCATCCGAACCGAGGCCTTGGGGTTCAGCTTGGCCATGCGGTCCCGCATCTCGGGGTCCAGCACGAAGGTCTCGCTGATTTCCTGGTAGACCCAGGGCTGGACGTCGCCGGTCGTGGCCGACCAACCCAGCGTATTGGTCACCTGGGCCTCGATGGCGCGGACGCCTTCGGCACCGTGCTTGAGCTGACCCTCGAACCAGCGCGGGTTCAGGACCCGGGTGCGGCTTTCCAGCGTGACCTGTTCGGACAGGGTCCGGACCTTGCCTTCGCCCTGGGTCTGGTCGCCGATATAGACCGGTGCGGCCTTGCCCCGGGCGCGCTCGACCGACTTGGCCACACCGCCGAGGGTGTCGACATAGTGGTCGATGGTGGTCACGCCCAGATCGACCGAGTCGAGGTTCTGATAGGCCAGGTCGATCCCGGCGAGCGCGCTGGTCAGCAGGGCCGGTTGCTTCATGGGCTTGCCGTTGCGGCCGTAGGCAAAGCCCTTGCGGCTCTCGAAGGCGTCGGCCAGTTCGCCTTCGTCGGTCCAGGCCCCGGAATCGATCAGGGAGTTGACCGAGGCCCCGTAGGCCCCTTCGGCATTGGAGAAGACGCGCAGGGACGCGGTTTCCATGTCGCAACCTAGCTTGGCCTGATGCTCGAGCGCGCGCTTGCGGACGAAATTCAGCTCGATCGACTCATCGGCCGTGGCTGCCAGCCAGGCGGCGTCGGCCAGCATTTTGGTCTGCAGCGGCAGGAGATCGCGGAAGATCCCGGACACGGTAGCGACCACATCGATCCGCGGACGACCCAGCTCTTCCAGCGAGACCAGTTCGGCACCGCAAAGCCGGCCATAGCCGTCGAAGCGCGGGCGGGCACCCATCAGGGCCATGGCCTGGGCGATCGGGCCACCCTCTGACTTCAGATTGTCGGTGCCCCACAGGACGATGGCCATGGATTCCGGCAGGGTACCGGTTTCTTCGCGGTGCTTGGCCAGCAGCCGGTCGGCCTGACGCATGCCGTCGGCGACAGCATAGGCCGACGGGATACGGAAGGGGTCGAAGCCGTGGATGTTACGGCCCGTCGGCAGCATCTCGGGGGTGCGCAGCAGATCGCCACCGGGCGAGGGCATGACGTAGCCGCCGTCCAGCGCCGCGACGAGCGCTTCCATCTCGGGGTTGGACGACAGCGAGGTATTGGTCGCATGCAGGTGGCGGAACAGTTCGATCCCGGCGCTGTCCGAGGCGAGTCCGCTGACACCCAGCGCCGTGCGCGCATCGGCACCGTCGACGAGGGCCTGGACGGCTTCGCGTCCGGGCTTGGGCCCCTCGCGCGCTTCGGCGACCGCCAGCAGCAGGTCAACGCGCTCATCCGAGGTGAAAGCCTCGCCGAGGACGTGCAGGCCGTTCGGGATCAGGGTCTGCTCCAGCTCCTGGAGCGTCGCGACCAGGCCGTTGACGCGGGCGTCGTCCGATCCCGCGATCAGGTCGAGGTTCAGGGTCCGGGCCGCGTCGAAAATCATCGGGGTGAGCTGGGCGCGCTCGGCCGAAGCCTCGACCTCGGTCCCGCGCCAGCGTTCGACCAGGGCCTTGAGATCCAGCAGACCCTTGTACAGGCCTGCGTCGTTGATAGGCGGCGTGATGTAGCTGATCAGGGTCGCGTTCGACCGCCGCTTGGCGATCATGCCTTCGGACGGATTGTTGGCGGCGTAGAGATACAGGTTCGGCACATCGCCGATGAGCCGGTCGGGCCAGCAGGCTTCCGACAGGCCGGTCTGCTTGCCGGGCATGAACTCCAGCGCGCCGTGGGTGCCGAAATGCAGCACGGCGTGGGCCCCGAAATCCTCACGGATCCAGCGGTAGAAGGCGCTGAAGGCGTGGGTCGGGGCAAAGGTCCCCTCGAACATCAGCCGCATCGGATCGCCTTCGATGCCGAAGGGCGGCTGCAGGCCGACGAAGACGTTTCCGAACTCGGCGCCCAGCACGAAGATCGAGCCGCCGTTGGCAAGGGATTTGCCCGGTGCCGGGCCCCAGACCGCCTCGATGTCCGACAGCCAGCGTTCGCGCAGGACATGCTCATTGGCCGGGATGCGGACGTGGACGTTGCCGTCGGTGCCGTAGCGGCTCGCATTGCCCTCCAGCAGCTTCTCCCGCAGGGCGTCGACCGTCTCGGGCACCTCGACGGTGTAGCCCTCGGCGGCGAGGCGGATCAGGGTCTTGTGCAGGCTGGCCCAGACCGACATCTGGGCGGCGGTTCCGGCGGCCCCGGCGTTGGGCGGGAAGTTGAACAGGACGGCGGCGATCTTGCGGTCGGCGCGGTCCGAGCGGCGCAGGGCGACCATCTTGCCGACGCGATCGGCCAGGGTGCCGGCGCGCTCGGGACAGGCGACCATCGACTTGGCGTCCTTGCCCGGGAAGGTGCAGCGGCGCGTACATCCGGTGCAGGGGGCGTCCGAGCCGTCCGTGCGGCCGCCGAACATCATGGGGGCAATGCCCCCGTCCAGTTCGGGGATGGAGACCATCATGGTGGCTTCCAGGGGAAGCAGGCCCTGCGCGCCCGAGCTCCACTGCTGGAACGACTGGAACTCCAGGGGGTGGGCCGAGACGTAGGGCACGTCGAACTTGCCGAGGACCTCTGCGGCGGAGGTCGAGTCGTTGTAGGCTGGCCCGCCGACCAGCGAGAAGCCGGTCAGGTTGACCATGGCGTCCACCGTCGGGCGGCCATCCTTCATGAACAGCTTGTCCATGGCCGGGCGGGCGTCGAGGCCGTTCGCGAAGGCGGGGATGACCCGAACGCCGCGCGCTTCGAAAGCGTCGATGACGCCGTCGTAGTGGGCCGCGTCTCCGGCCAGAACATAGGACCGCAGGACCACCAGCCCGACCGTGCCGTTCCGGCCGTCATGGGCGGGCAGGGCATCGGGCGTCTCGGCCATGCGGCCGGACACCTGCTGCCCCATGCGCGGGTGGTAGACGCCGATCTCGGGGTATTCGACCGGGGCTGCCGCCTTCATGGCACCGCGCAGGGACCGCCGCTCGCCATCGGCATAACGGTCCACCAGATAGCGGACCATCGAGACCATGTTCTCGGTCGAGCCGGCGAACCAGTATTGCAGCGTCAGGAAATAGGCGCGGACGTCCTGGGCCGTGCCCGGGACGAAGGCGAGGATCTTGGGCAGGCGGCGCAGCATGGCCATCTGCTTCTCGCCGGGGACGCCGCCGGTCGCCTTGGTGTTGCCGCGCAGCTTCTTGAGCATGGCCAGCGGACCCTTGGTCGAGCCGTCCATGCGGTACGGGCCCATCTTGGTCAGCTTCACGACCTCGGCCGCCGACATCATGCAGACCATGGCGTCGCAGGCTTCGTTCCGGGCCTTGAGTGCCGGCAGGACCATCTGGATGTGGTCGTCGACGAACAACATCGAGGCGATGACGATGTCGCCGGCCGCGATGTCGGCGATGCAGGCGTCCAGCGCGACCGCGTCGCTGCCCCATTCCGATGCGGCGTGCAGGGCGACGGTCAGGTTCGGCGTGGTGCGGCGAAGTTCGGCTTCGGCCTGGGCCACCGCGCCGGCCAGATGGTTGTCCAGGGTGACGATGACGATTCGCACCTGTGGCGTCGCCTCGCGAAGGGGGGCGGGCTCAGCGGCTGTAGTGCGATTTAGCATCGTACAACGTCTCCACCCCTATGGTCGCCAGGCCCTGCTCTGCGGCGAAGCGTTCCGTGTTTTTTCGGGCCTTGCCGCGCACGAAGAAGGGAATCTTCCTCAGCTCGGCCTCGGCGTCGGCGGCCCAGACGATCTCCGAGGAGACCGACGTCACGGGCGTTGAGGCGACGGCCTCGGCGGGTGCCGACATCGCCGGGTGCGACCCGCCCGCGCCGTGTCCGCCCAGATGCGAGGCCCCGGCTTCGTCACTGAACTCGAAGTCGTCGCGGAACATGTGCAGCAGGTGCTCTTCCAGCCCCATGACGAGCGGGTGCACCCAGGTGTCGAACAGGACGTTGGCGCCCTCGAACCCCATCTGGGGCGAGAAGCGGGCCGGGTGATCCTGAACGTGGAAGGGGGCCGAGATGACAGCGCAGGGAATGCGCAGCCGCTTGGCGATGTGGCGCTCCATCTGCGAGCCCAGCACCAGTTCGGGCTGGAGGGCGGCGATGGCGTCCTCGACTTCCAGATAGTCGTCGGTGATCAGGGCGGTCAGGCCCCGCTCGGCCGCTGCGGCGCGGACTTCGCGGGCGAATTCGCGGTTGTAGCAACCCATGCCGACCACCTCGAAGCCGAGCTCCTCGGAGGCCACGCGGGCGGCGGCGATGACGTGGGTGGCGTCGCCGAACACGAAGACGCGCTTGCCGGTCAGATAGGTCGAATCGACCGAGCGCGACCACCAGGGCATCCGCGACGGCACGCCGTCGAAGACGGGCGCGGGATCGAGCCCGGTCAGGGCGCAGATTTCGTTGATGAAGTCGATCGTCGCGCCGTAGCCCAGCGGCACGGTCCTGACCGACGGCTGGCCGCACATTTTCTGCAGCTGGAGCGCGGCCTCGCCGGCGATCTCGGGATAAAGGACGACGTTGAAGTCGGCGGCACCCAGTCGGGCGATGTCTGCGGGCGTGGCACCCAGCGGGGCCGTCACATTGATGTCAACGCCGATCCGCTCCAGCAGCCGGGTGATCTCGACCACATCGTCGCGATGGCGGAAGCCCAGGGCGGTGGGCCCGAGAATGTTGCAGGTCGGCCGGCGGCCGGCGACGGGGCTGCGCTCCACGACCTGGGTCAGGTTGCGGACCAACTGGCGGAAGGTCTCGGCCGCGCCCCAGTTTTCCTTCTTCTGGTAGCTGGGCAGCTCGAGCGCGATGACCGGGATCGGCAGGCCGATGGCCGCGGCCATGCCGGCGGGATCGTCCTGGATCAGCTCGGCGGTGCAGGAGGCCCCCACGATCATCGCCTGGGGCTGGAACCGGGCGTAGGCGTCCTTGACCGAGGTCTTGAACAGCTCGGCCGTGTCGGTCCCGAGGTCGCGGGCCTGGAAGGTTGTGTAGGTCACCGGCGGACGCTTGCCGCGCCGCTCGATCATCGTGAACAGCAGATCCGCATAGGTGTCACCCTGCGGGGCGTGCAGGACGTAGTGCAGGCCTTCCATGGCGGTCGCGATCCGCATCGCGCCGACGTGGGGCGGGCCTTCATAGGTCCAGACGGTCAGTTGCATGACGCAGCCTCCCGCCGGGCGGGTCGGGCCGGAACGATCGCGTCCGACAGCCGGTCGCGACGGTTCAGCGGGCGGGCGAACAGTTCGGCCAGATCGGCCGCCTGGTCGAAGCCGTGCACCGGCGAGAAGACCAGCTCGATCGACCATTTGGTCGTCAGGCCTTCCATCTCCAGCGGATTGGCGAGGCCGAGGCCGCAGACGGACAGGTCGGGGCGGGCGTCACGGCATCGGTCCAGCTGGCGATCGACGTCCTGGCCCTCGCTCAGCACCGTCGCGGCGGGCAGCAGGGGCAGCTCCTTCGACAGGTGCGGGCGGTGCAGATAGGGGGTGCCGACTTCCAGCGGCACCATGCCCAGCTCGCGCGACAGGAAGCGCGCCAGCGGCACTTCCAGCTGGCTGTCCGGGAAGAAGAAGATCGACTTGCCTTCCAGCGAGGGCCGGACCTTTTCGAGGGCGCGGGCGGCGCGCTCGCGGCCCGGGGCCACAACGGCGCGGAACTTCAGTTCGTCGATGCCGAAGGCCTGGGCGGCGGCGTGCAGCCAGTCGGTCGTGCCCTCGGCGCCGAAGGGGAACAGAGCCTCCAGACGAACCGCGCCGCGATCTTCCAGCGCCCGGGCCGTATCACCGAGGAAGGGCTGGGCCAGCAGGAAGCGGGTGTTGGGGCCGACGGCGGGCAGGTCGCAGATGCGCCGGGCGGGCAGGGCTTCGACGCGGTCAATTCCCATGGCCGCGAACAGCCGGCGGAACTGGTCCTCGACCACATCGGGCAGGGCTCCGACAATCAGAAGACTCTGCGCGGCTCCGGCGGGCGCGGCAGCCATCTGCGGCACGAGGGCGGCGAGGCAGGCGTCCTCGCCCTGGGTGAAGGTCGTTTCAATGCCGCTGCCGGAATAGTTCAGGACGCGGACATTGGGGCTGTGCTTTTCGGACAGGCGACCGGCCGCACGGCTGAGGTCCAGCTTGATCACCTCGGACGGACAGGACCCGACGAGGAACAACAGCTTGATGTCGGGACGGCGGGCCAGCAGGCGATCCACCACCCGGTCGAGCTCGTCATTGGTGTCGGTCAGGCCCGCGAGGTCCTTCTCCTCCATGATGGCGGTGGCGAAGCGGGGCTCGGCGAAGATCATCACGCCGGCGGCAGACTGGATCAGATGGGCGCAGGTGCGCGAACCGACGACGAGGAAGAAGGCGTCCTGCATCTTGCGATGCAGCCAGACGATTCCGGTTAATCCACAGAAGACTTCACGTTGTCCCCGTTCGCGCAGGACCGGTACATCGGCGCAGCCGCCGACGGGAGCGGGCTTGTCGAGGACGAACGC
Organism: Caulobacteraceae bacterium; assembly: GCA_965284375.1. Lineage (GTDB taxonomy): Bacteria > Pseudomonadota > Alphaproteobacteria > Caulobacterales > Caulobacteraceae > Brevundimonas. The sequence continues at coordinate 1,802,609 of OZ260074.1, read as the reverse complement.
CTCGCTCATGCAGCGACCATCGTGTTTTTTGCGGGGGCTTCCAGCCGCGCCATCCGCAGCTTCCAGATGAACTGGGCGGCATTGATGACGTAGGTCACATAGGCCGCGAGGGCGAGGATGAGTTGCTCACGCGGGGTGCCGATGTTCAGCAGCACCATGCCCAGATAGGCGGTGTGCAGGGCCAGCACGAGCATCGAGAACACGTCCTCCCAGAAGAAGGAGTGGGCGAACAGGTATCGGCCGAACACGACCTTCTCCCAGATCGCTCCGGTCACCATGATCGTGTAGAGCAGCGCCGTTTTGACCAGCACCGAGATGGTCGCCGCCATCGCGCCTTCGCCCGTCGAAAGGTAGCGCAGGACGAAGAAGACGCTGATTCCGAACGCCAGAAACTGCACCGGGGCCAGGAGGCCCTGGACCAGGGTCCAGACCGTCTTGTCGCGGCGAACGCGTTCTTCCGGCGAGTAGAGCGGGCGGTGGCGCGCGGCGTCCCGCCGGGCTTCGGCCTCGAAGGTCTGCACGCTGTGGAGGCCCGCATTGGCCGTCCACGGGCAGGGGGCGACGCGGTTGATGAGGGAGTCAAACCATTCCGTCATAACGTTTTTCGTCATGCTGGAGGCCGGCTGTTCCGCGCCGTTGAATCCGGGCGGCTGGTGGAAAGTACGCGATGACATCGCTCGACTCCGTCACCCCCCGATAGAGGCGATTGGGAAATCTAGGTCTGGTGCGCTCAATGTGTCAAATGCATTTGACGTAAAGAGAAATTGACACCCGGCCCTGCGTCCGACGGCTTGACACTGGTTGCGTTCGATGGACCTCTTCGGACCTTGGTAATCATGACGTGTGTGAGTTCCCCTTATCGGTGACCGCGGACAACGCGGGGGATGACCGGGGGTCTAGCCAGCCGATCAACCGGTCGAAGAACCGGTCGGCCAATACAGGAAACGCTTCGTCGGGTGGGTGGGGATCTGTCTGGCGCAAGACGTCGAACTCCGGGGAGGAGGTTTGATGCCCTATGTGCAACGCGCCGATGAAGCGTCCCGACGCCATGGTTCCGGTGCACAGGATGATCGACGGATCCTGCCGTTCGAACGACGCGAGCAGGCCATGTCGCCCGTCGCTCTGGTCCGGTTGATCGAGGGCGAGATCATCCCCCGCCTGCTGATGGCGCATCAGTCCGCCGCGCGAGCGGAACCCACAACGCCCGTTGCTGGTGGCATAGCCGCCGCTGAGGTGGTCGGGTTCGCCCAGCTGGTGCTGGCCGAAGAGCTGTCCGTCCTGCGCCAGAACGCCGAAGGGTTCGTCGCCCGCGGGGTCGATATCGATGCCCTGTATTTCGACCTGTTCTCACCGACAGCCAAGCTTCTGGGGTCGATGTGGGAAGAAGACCTGTGCACCTTCAACGACGTGACCATCGGTCTTTGTCGCCTACAGCAGCTGGTCTACGAATTTTCGGACCGCATCCGTGCGGACGGCAACGGTGCGGGGCGGACGGCCCTCTTCGCCCTGACGCCCGGCGACCAGCATTCGTTTGGCCTCTCCCTGGTCGTGGAGTTCTTTCGCCGGGCCGGCTGGCGCACCGTCTGTGTCCCGGATGCCAGCGCCGAGGACCTTGTCGACATGGTCAAGGCAGAGTCATTCGACCTGATCGGCTTTTCGATGTCCGACGAGAAATGGCTGGAACCTCTCCCGGGGGTGATCGCCTCCATGCGGTCGGCCTCGCGCAATCCATTGGTGCGGGTGATCGTGGGTGGGCGGGTGTTCACGGAGCGCCCGGAGCGGGTGGCCGAAGTCGGTGCCGACGAGACGGCTGAAGACGCGCGCCAAGCCGTAAAGAGCGCCGACCGCCTGGTCGGAAATTCTGACGTCGCTTGATGAAGTGTCGCCCGGTCGATAATGGCGGACTATGACCATGCACTCGACTCTGTCCGCACCCTTGCCGTTTAGAAGGCCAGAGGACGTGCTTGGGGCGCTGGAGCCGGCCCAGGCGGCGGATGTCGTGGCGCTCGCCAGCGACGTGGCCATGGTGCTGGATCGCCATGGGATCATCCGGGACATCTCTGTCGGCAGCACTGACCTCGTCGGGACGGGTATGGCCGACTGGCTGGGGCGGTCGTGGATCGACACCGTGACGTCCGAGAGCCGGCACAAGGCCTCCGAAATTCTTCGTGACGTGTCCGACGGGGTGGCATCGCGGTGGCGCGAACTCAATCACCCGTCCGAGTCGGGCGACAATCTGCCGATCAAATATTTCGCGGTCGATACCGGCGACGACGGCCGGGTCATCGTTATCGGTCGCGATCTCCAGTCCAGCGCGGCCCTGCAGCAGCGTCTGTTGCAGGTGCAGCAGGCGGTGGAGCGGGACTATCTGAAGCTTCGCCAGGCCGAGGCCCGGTATCGGCTGCTGTTCCAGAGCGCGTCCGAAGCGGTCCTGATCCTGGATGCCGGTACGCGCAAGGTGCGCGAGGCCAATCCGGCGGCGGCTCGCTTGACGGGGCTGGCCGACGCCTCGATCCAGGGGCAGGGGTTCCAGGCCTTGCTGGACCCCGACAGCCTCGAGGCGGCGCTCGAGTTTCTGAACACGACACCGGCCGCCGTGTCGTCCGCGACCGTGCCCGTGAGGCTGGTCAGCGGAATCGACTGCACCCTGTCTGCATCGATGTTCCGTCAGGACAAGGCGTCCTGCCTGCTGGTGCGACTGACGCCCACAACCTCGGTTGCGCCCGCCAGCGATCTGGCAGCGCTGCTGGACAGGATCCCCGACGCCTTCGTGGTCACGAACGCCGAGATGAATATCCTGGCGGTCAATCCCGCTTTTCTTGACCTGACTCATCTATCGAGCCGGGATGAAGCGCTGTCTGGTTCGCTCGAAAGCTATCTCGGACGCCCTCAGATCGACCTCAAGATCATGGTTTCGCAACTGCGCGAACACGGCAGCCTGCGGAATTTCAGCACCATCATCCGGGGCGTTTACGGCGAATCCGAAGAGGTCGAGGTCTCGGCCGTCATCGTGCCCGACGGGGACCAGACCTGTTTCGGTTTCAGCATCCGGGGCGTGGCGCGGCGGTTTGCGATACCTTTGCCCTCCATGTCGGCAGGGGCCGGCCCCGAGCCGCGCTCGGTCGAGCAACTGACGCAACTGATCGGCCGCGTCCCGATGAAGGACATCGTCCGGGAGTCCACCGACCTGATCGAGCGACTGTGCATCGAGGCGGCGCTGACGCTGACGTCCGATAACCGGGCGTCGGCGGCGGATGTTCTCGGCCTCAGCCGCCAGAGCCTTTATTCGAAGCTGCGCCGGTATGGCCTCGGTAATCTGGACGACGCCGAAGATTAGCGTCCGAGAGTGTCAATCCAAGTTGACGCTTTCTCCTGTCCAAACCTACAGTGCGGCATGGATCGAACGATCGCCGTTGCACCCCCAACTCGCCTGCCGTCGCCGTCGGCGGTGCTCGAGCTGTTCAAGCCCGTCACCTGGTTTCCGCCGATGTGGGCTTTCATGTGCGGGGTCGTGTCCTCGGGCATGCCGTTTCAGAATCGATGGCTGTTCCTCATCGCCGGTATCGCGCTGACCGGGCCGCTGGTGTGCGCCACCAGCCAGGCCGTCAACGACTGGTTCGACCGCCATGTCGATGCGATCAATGAACCGAACCGCCCGATCCCGTCCGGCCGCATCCCCGGTCGCTGGGGGCTCTATATCGCGCTGATCTGGACGGTCCTGTCGGTGGTTGTGGCCGCCCTGACCGGGCCGTGGGTGCTCGGTGCCACGCTGCTGGGGCTTGCCTTGGCCTGGGCGTACAGTGCACCGCCCTTCCGTCTGAAGCAGAGTGGCGTCGCCGGACCGTTTGCGGTCGCCCTGTCCTATGAAGGTCTGACCTGGTTCACCGGTGCGGCCGTCATGGCGGGCGCGCTGCCGCATGCGCCGGTGCTGGTTCTGGCCGCCCTCTACAGCTTCGGTGCCTATGGCATCATGGTGCTGAACGACTTCAAGGCCGTCGAAGGTGATCGGCTGCTGGGGCTGAAATCCCTTCCGGCCGAGCTGGGCGTGGACTCGGCCGCTCGTATCGCCTGCGCGGTCATGGCGGCCCCCCAGGTGATCGTCGTGGCACTGCTCGTCGTGGCCTGGGATCGCCCCTGGCACGGATTGGCGGTCGCCGTTCTTCTGGCCGTCCAGCTTGGCCTGATGGCGCGGCTCCTCAGCGATCCGAAGAAGTTCACGCCCTGGTACAACGCCACGGGCACCACCCTCTATGTCATCGGCATGCTGGTCTCGGCCTTTGCGGTACGCGGCATAACGGGAGCGGGTGCATGAGCCAGAAGCCTCTGGGTTGGCTGGGTATCGTCCGGCTGGGCCTGGTCCAGACGGCCCTCGGTTCGATCGTGGTGCTGACCACCTCGACCCTGAACCGGGTCATGATGGTCGAGCTGGCCCTGCCCGCCGTGCTGCCGGCCGCGCTTGTGGCCTGGCATTATGCGGTTCAGCTGTCGCGGCCGCGCTGGGGCCATGGATCAGACGGGGGTGCCCGGCGGACGCCCTGGATCATCGGCGGTATGGGTGTCCTGGCACTGGGCGGCGTTCTCGCCGCCAATGCGACGGCCCTTATGAGCACATCACCCGTACCGGGCATTCTTCTGGCGGTGCTGGCTTTCACGATGATCGGGGGCGGCGTGGGGGCTTCGGGGACATCCTTGCTGGCCTTCCTGGCAACGCGGGTGACGCCGACCCGTCGACCCGCCGCCGCCGCGATCACCTGGATCATGATGGTCATGGGCATCGCCGTTACTGCCGGCGTGGCGGGATCCATGCTGGACCCGTTCTCCATGCAGCGTCTGGCGATCGTTTCGGGTGTGGTCTCGCTCGGGGCCTTCCTGTTGACGCTTGCGGCCGTCGCGGGGGTCGAAAAGACCGGCGAGGTCATGATCGCTGAGCCCGCCGCGCCGAAGGCCGACTTCATGGTCGCACTGCGTGAGACCCTCGCCGATCCCCAGGCCCGCCGGTTCACGATCTTTGTCCTGGTTTCCATGATCGCCTACAGCGCCCAGGACCTGATCCTTGAGCCGTTCGCCGGTCTGGTCTTCGGCATGACACCGGGTCAGTCGACCCAGATGTCGGGCGTACAGAACGGCGGGGTCCTGCTGGGCATGATCCTGGTCGGCGCGGCGGGCGGTATGGTCGGCGCGCGCGGGCAGGGCTGGATGCGGGGCTGGACCCTGGCAGGCTGCGGCGGGTCCGCGCTCGCCCTCATGACTCTGGCGGTCGCCGCGCGCGTCGGGCCCGGCTGGCCGATTACGCCGACGGTCTTTGCACTCGGCTTCTTCAACGGGGTCTTCGCGGTGGCGGCCATCGGTTCGATGATGGCGCTCGCGGGCGAGGGCAAGGGACGGCGCGAGGGCATCCGCATGGGTGTCTGGGGGGCCGCCCAGGCCGTTGGCTTCGGCGCGGGAGGCTTCTTCGGAGCCGTCGCCGTGGACATCGGTCGCCGAATGTTTGCCCAGGACGCAACCGCCTTCGGTCTGGTGTTCGCCCTTGAGGCCAGTCTGTTCATCGTTTCGGCCGTGATCGCTGCGCAGATCGGTGCGCCGGTCACGGCCGCTTCCACCAAACCCAAGACTGGAGCGCGTCATGTCGAGGCCTGAACCCGGTATCGCCGCCGAGACATTTGACTGCGTTGTCGTCGGCGGCGGCCCGTCCGGATCGACGGCAGCCCGCTACCTGGCGCAACATGGCCGGACCGTCCTGCTGCTGGACCGGCAGGGCCGGATCAAGCCGTGCGGTGGTGCGATTCCACCGCGCCTGATCCGTGACTTCGACATTCCTGACAGCCTGATCTGCGCCAAGGCCAACGAGGCCCGGATGATCGCCCCTTCGGACCGGCGGGTGCACATGCCGATCGAAGGTGGCTATGTCGGCATGGTCAACCGCGAGAGCTTTGACGAGTGGTTGCGGTCCCGGGCCGAGAGCGCCGGTGCCCAGCGTCGCGCCGGAACGTTTGAGCGTATCGAGCGCGAGGCCGACGGGTCAGCCATCGTGGTCTATCGTCCTGCCGGTGCCGCCAAGGACGACGCGCCGATCTCGGTGCGGGCGCGGACCATCATCGGAGCCGATGGCGCCCGGTCCAACGTGGCCGCCCAGGCGGTCAAGGGGGCGGACAAGCAACGCTATGTCTTTGCCTATCACGAGATTATCAAGGCCCCCGCCGCGGGAGCCGCCGACTTTGAGGCCCAGCGTTGCGACGTCTGGTACCAGGGAAACCTGTCGCCCGACTTCTACGCCTGGATCTTCCCGCACGGGGACACCGCCAGCATCGGCGTCGGGTCGATGCAGAAAGGGTTCTCGCTCCGCACCGCCGTGACGGCCCTGCGCGCCAAGAGCGGTCTGGCTGACTGTGAGACGGTCCGCACCGAGGGTGCGCCGATCCCGCTCAAGCCCATGAAACGATGGGATAACGGCAGGGATGTCGTCCTCGCCGGCGATGCGGCCGGTGTCGTCGCCCCGGCCTCCGGCGAGGGCATCTATTACGCCATGGAGGGCGGGCGGCTGGCGGCCGAGGCGGTTGAGGTGACGCTCGCCACCGGCAAGGCCAGGGCGCTGACGCAGGCCCGCAAGCGGTTCATGAAGGCCCATGGAAAGGTCTTCCTGGTGCTCGGGATCATGCAGCATTTCTGGTATCGCTCGGACAAGCGTCGCGAGCGGTTCGTCAGCCTGTGCGACGACCCCGACATCCAGGAACTGACCTGGCAGGCCTATATGAACAAGGAGCTGGTGAGGGCCAAACCCGCCGCCCACGCCCGAATCTTCCTCAAGGACATGGGCCACCTGCTGGGGCTGCGACCGGCGTGATGCCTGTTCGCGGGGCGCGATGAGCGGCTTGTTTGCAAGCGGTCACGCCGTCGATCTGATCCTGGCGATCATGGCGCTTGAGGCCGGGTTTCTGCTCGTGACCCGTCGCATGACCGCTTATGGCCTGCTGCTTGTGTTCGGCCCCGGCGTCCTCATCCTGCTGGGGGCCAGGGCGGCTCTGGTCGGGGCGGCGTGGTGGTGGATCGCGCTGGCGCTGGCCGCATCCTTCCCCCTGCATCTGCTTGATCTGCGGCGGCGTCTGCAACCCTGAGCCAGGAACGAAAAAGGCCCCGGCGTTTCCGCCGGGGCCTCGATCTTCACACGGTCCGAAGGATCAGGACTGGGTCTTCAGATAGGCGATGACATCGACGCGTTGCTGCGGATTGCGCAGCCCGACGAAGCTCATCTTGGTGCCCGGAATATAGGCGCGGGGATTTTCCAGGTAGGCGAAGAGGGTCTCTTCGTCCCAGGTCTTGCCGCTGTTCTTGTTGGCCGCCGAATAGGTGTAGCCGGCCATGATGCCGGAGTGACGACCGACGATGCCATGCAGCGACGGGCCGACGCGGTTCACGCCGGCTTCGATGGCATGGCAGGTGCGGCATTGCATGAAGACCCGCTGGCCGCGCGCGACGTCGCCCGTAAGTCCGGCCAGAACCAAGGTGGCACCACCGGCGGCTGCGGGTGCTGCGGCGGGGGTCGCTGCCGGTGCCGCGTCAGCGGCGGGTGCAGCCGCGGGAGCGGGGGCGGGTTCAGCGGCCGGAGCCGCGGGCGCGGCTACAGCCGGAGCCGGCGCATCCGCGGCCTTTTTGTCCGAGGATTCGCCGGAGCATGCCGAGAGGACAAGGAGGCCGCCCAAAGCCACGCCCATCATACCGAATCTACGCATTCCAGAAGCCTTGCTGAATTTATCCAATGAGGAACACTAGTCCCAGCCTAGTGTCTGTCAAGCTGGCATGACACGAACATTGCCATTCATTCGGCGGGCCAGGACGAGGTGGCCGCCGGGTCAGGATTCGCCGAGCGAACCGCGCCGTCTCTTCAGCCAGAACCAGACCCCCACGACGACGAAAGGCGCGAGAATGCCCGCCGCAATGGCCGAGTTGAGGCTCGGCCAATGCTTCTCAAGCGCCTTCAGCGGATAGACCAGCAGGCTGACGGCATAGTAGGCGATCGCGGCGGTCGACAGGCCCTCGACGGTTTGCTGCAGTCTCAGCTGCTGGCCGGCGCGGCGGTCCATCGAGGCCAGCAGCGCGGCGCTGGTCGCTTCGGCGGCGACTTCCACCCGGGTATTGAGCATCTGCGCCATGCGGGCGATCCGGTCGATGGTGGCCCGCTGACGTTCTGCCACGGCGTCGCAGGTCCGCATGGCCGGATCCAGCCGCCGCTGCATGAATTCGCCGATCGTCGGCAGGCCTTCGATGTGTTGTTCGCGAAGGCGTTCGATTCGTTCGCGGACGATGCCGTGATAGGCGGCTGCCGCCCCGAAACGAAAGCTGGTCCGGCCGATCAGCGCTTCGGTTTCGCCGGCTACGGTGGCAAGTCGTCCGAGCAGTTGGCGGTCCGCCTCTGGATCGGATTCTTCGGCCAGCTGGGTCGCGAGGGTCGCTGCCCGAGCCTCGATGTCCGTGAGGGCTGTGGTTGCTTCGCCCGCGACCGGGAAGGCGAGGAGCGCCATCAGCCGATAGGTCTCGATCTCCAGCAGGGTCTGCACAAGGCGGCCCGTCAGTGCCGCGTCGCCACTGCCCTCGAGCAGCACAAACCGCGTCATGCCCAAGGCGTCGGTCCGGAAATCGGTCACAGCCGCGTCGCCCCCGTCGGCCAGGCGCGCACCTACGGCCTCCCCACCAAACAGGGCCAGGGCCTGATCGAACTCGGACGCCGGCCTTACCTCCAGCCGCGTGGCCACCAGGACCTGGCCTGGCCAGCCCGCCAGCCAGTCCTGCGGTGCGAGGTCCATGGCCGTTTCAGCGAAGGGCGCGGCACCCGCGCTGCGGAAGAAGGTCCAGGTCGAGACCTCGGTATGCCTTTCCCACCGCAGTCGCCAGGACCCCGCGTCGACGACGCACCACCGTGAATCCGGGCCCGGCTCAGGCTGTCCCAGGCGTCTGCAAAGTGCAGCCATGTGGCCTCGGTCAGCCTCTGCTCCAGCCTCTCCGGAAAGAGTTGCGATTCGCGAGACGAGGGCCGGGGCCAGGAGCGGCGTTGAGGGCCGGGCGTGCGCCTCTGCCAGCAAGGCGTCCCGCGCGGGGTGATAGCGCCATGACTGTGACACGCCGGCTGTCGTCACTGACATTCGAGGGCCCCCGTCGCCCTGCGACGCAGAAAACATACGAAGACTCTTGGACGGTGTCGAATTGATCTGACACTCTGCCTGTGTGACCAATTGGACACCGTAACGCCAGGGTTCTGCATGCGCGCTGTTTTTCCGTTCTCCGCTATCGTCGGCCAGGACGACATGAAGCTGGCCCTGCTGCTGGCCGCTATCGACCGCACCCTGGGCGGGGTGATGGTTTTCGGCGATCGCGGCTCGGGCAAGACGACGACGGTTCGCGCATTGGCGGCCCTGCTTCCCCCGTTGCAGGTCGTGGCCGGGTGCCGGTTCAACTGTGATCCCGCCGCGCCCATCGCGGATTGCGCGACGGTGTGCGACCGCAAGCGGGAAGGTTCGCCCGCGGTCTCGGAAGCGCCTGCGCCCGTGGTCGATCTGCCTTTGGGCGCGACCGAGGACCGTGTCGTCGGCGCTCTGGATCTGGAGCGGGCGCTGACCCTCGGCGAGAAGGCGTTCGATCCGGGTCTGCTGGCCCGGGCCCATCGCGGCTTTCTGTATATTGATGAGGTCAATCTGCTCGAGGATCACCTGGTCGATCTTCTGCTGGACGTGGCCGCGTCCGGCGAAAACGTGGTCGAGCGCGAGGGGCTCAGCGTTCGCCATCCGGCCCGCTTCGTCCTGGTCGGCAGCGGCAACCCGGAGGAGGGTGAGCTGCGGCCTCAACTGCTGGACCGCTTCGGCCTCTCGGTCGAGGTCAGCAGCCCCAAGGACCTGTCGGCGCGGGTTGAGGTGGTACGCCGCCGCGACGCCTTTGATCGCGATCCTGTGGCCTTCGCGGAAGCCTGGCGTGCCGAGGATGACCGGCTGCGCGCGACGATCCACGCCGCGCAACAGCGGCTGGCTGATGTCGAGGTGTCGGACACCGTCCTCGAACAGGGATCGCGGCTGTGTATGGCCGTCGGGGCCGATGGCCTGCGCGGTGAACTGACCATCCTGCGGGCATCCCGCGCCCTCGCGGCCCTCGAGGGTCAGTCGGACGTCTCTGAAGCGACTCTGAGGCGGGTAGCCCCTATGGCCCTGCGTCATCGACTCCGGCGCGGCCCGCTGGACGACCAGGCGTCGACCGCCCGGATCGAGCGCGCCATGGACGAATTGCTCGCCGCATGATGAGCGCGTCGTGAGCGACGGGGAAGACATCTGGGCCGACGCCATGCTGGTCGCCGCCCTGCTGGCGGTTGATCCGCTCTTGCGCGGCGTGGCCGTTCGGGCCCGCCCGGGTCCGGTGCGGGACCGCTGGCTGGAGGCGTTTCGCGCGCTTCTGCCGACGGGGGTGCCCTGGCGGCGTCTGCCGATCAGGATTGATGATGATCGACTGCTCGGAGGGCTTGATCTTGCCGCCGCCCTGGGCGGTGGCCGGCGCGAGATGCAGCGTGGGCTGCTGGCCGAGGCTGACGGCGGTGTCGTGGTCTCGGCCATGTCCGAACGCCTGCCCGTTTCGCTGGCCGCGCGGATCGGCGCGGTGCTGGACGACGGTGCCGTCGCGATCCAGCGTGAGGGCTTCGCAGAACGGGTCACGACGCGCTTCCGGTTTGTCGCCCTGGATGAAGGCGTCGAAGAGGACGAACAGCCGCCCGCTGCGCTTCTCGAGCGGCTGACCTTCTTGCTGGATCTGGAGCAGGTCAGCGTACGCGACGCCGCACCGATATCGGCCACACCGTCGGACATAGCTGCCGCGCGGGCGGTCCTTGACCTCGCGCAGCCGCCCGAGTCGCGCGAGATCGAAGCCCTTTGTGCGGCGGCCCAGGCCCTGGGTGTCGAATCCTTGCGCGCGCCCTGGCTCGCGCTCCGGACAGCGCAGGCACTGGCGTCGCTGGAGGGGCGGGACACGATCGAGGAGAGCGACCTGAGCACGGCCGCGCGTCTGGTCCTGTCTCCCCGGGCGACGCGCGATCTGGCGCTGCAGCCTGACGTCGCCAAGACGCCGGATGATGAGGTCGACGAGCAGCGGGACGAGCAGTCGGCAAATGACGATGCAGAGGCCGAGACCGAGGCCGAGGTCGACGCACCCGAGCCCTCGCTGAACGACATGGTGCTCGAGGCCGCCCGGGCCGCCCTGCCGGAAGAGCTGAAGGCCTTCTGGACCTCGACCGCCGCCAATGCGTCCCAGAGCTTCGGTCAGGCCCAGGGGGCAGGGGGTGCGCCGCTGGCTTCGACCTTGCGCGGTCGTCGCATCGGATCACGCCCGGGGCCGCTGCGCGGTGCCTCGAGCCTGGACGTGGTCGAGACGCTGAAGGCGGCGGCTCCCTGGCAGAAGGTGCGATCACGCCTGGCGACACGGGGCGAGGCACCGGGGCTTCTGATCCGCCGCGAAGACTTCCGGGTACGGCGGTATCAGACGCGGTCGGAATCGACCGTCATCTTCGTGGTCGATGCGTCCGGTTCGTCGGCGATGAACCGTCTGGCCGAGACCAAGGGTGCTGTCGAACTGCTGCTGGCTGAAGCCTATGTCCGTCGCACACAGGTGGCGCTGATCGCATTTCGCGGACTGGCACCGGAACTGCTGCTCCCGCCGACGCGATCGCTCAGTCGCGCCCGGCGATGCCTTTCGGACCTCGCGGGCGGCGGTGCCACGCCCCTGGCCAGCGCGTTGGAAGCCGCCGGAGCTTTGGCGGCGGCCGAGCGGGTCAAGGGACGCACCCCTCTGCTGGTGGTTCTGACGGACGGGCGAGGAAACATCGCACTCGACGGTGCTGCCTTCCGGACCCGGGCTCAGACGGACGCGCTCGCGGCGGCGAAACGCATCGGCTCGGCCCGAATTTCCGCCGCCCTTATCGACACGTCCCCGCGTCCCCGCGGCGACGGTGCCGGTCTGGCTGATGCGATGCACGGCATGTTCGCGGCCTTGCCCTATGTCGAGGCCGGTGCCGTGCTGGACGTCACGCGCGCCCTCAGGTCTTCGGCGGGTTGAATGAGCCGTTCAGGATCAGCCCAGACCGTCCGCCGGATCCGCAGTGACGGCACCTTCCGGTGACCCGTTCGCGTCCATCTCCACCCGCCTGCGCGGCCATGGCAAAGCAAGGCCGATGAGTCCAAAGCCGGACTGGGCCGTGGAAGGCCGGGACTGGCCTGATCGGGCCTCAAGCAGGTTCGTGACCGCCGGAGGGCTGCGTTGGCACGTCCAGGACATGGGAGCGGGGCCGACGGTGCTGCTCCTGCACGGTGCCGGGGCGGCGACCCACAGCTGGCGGGGGCTCGCACCCCTTCTGGCCCGACATCTGCGCGTCGTGGCTATCGATCTGCCCGGGCACGGATTCACCGGAACGCCGGCCGGCATGGCCCTGTCCCTGCCCGAGATGGCGCGCCGGGTGGCGGGCCTGATCAAGGTGATGGAGATCGAGCCGGCCCTGGTCGTCGGGCACTCCGCCGGGGCAGCGATCGCGATCCGCATGGCGCTGGATGGTGCAGTCCAGGCCCCGATCGTCGCGATCAACGGGGCCTTGAGGCCTTTCGCCGGAATGACGGCGCCCCTGTTTCAGGGCCTCGCGACGCTGCTGCTCTTGAATCCTTTGGCAGCGCACCTTTTTGCCGCCCAGGCCCGTGATCGGTCGCGGGTCGCGCGTCTGATCGAGGGCACCGGCTCGCGCATCGATGACGCTGGTCTCGAGTTTTATGCCCGCCTGTTTCGCGCGCCCGGCCATGTCGCCGGCACGCTCGGGATGATGGCGAACTGGGACCTTGGCTCGCTCCAGCGTGATCTTCGCAAGCTCACCGCGCCCCTGACGCTGGTGGTGGGAACGCGAGACGCCGCCGTGCCGCAGGGTGTCGCCGATGACGTGGCCGCATCCGTCCCCCGGGCCGAGATCGTAAAACTGGTCGGGTTAGGCCATCTCGCTCATGAAGAGCGGCCGGACCTCGTGGCGGACATCATCCTGAGGGTCGCCCGTGCACATGGCTTGCTGGACGAGGACACGGCATGAGCGGCAACACAATTTTCTTCGTCGAACTCGTGTTCTTCCATGGTGCTGTTCTGGGTTGGGCGTTCTGGGAGCTCTGGACGTTGCGCCGGGACAAGCGCCGTGACGCGGCCGCCTCAGCGGATCGCGCCCGTCAGGATGACGGGCAGCGCTCGGACGTCTGAACCCTCACGGACGAGACGGGCCCGCCTGTGCGCATCGGGGGCTACCGCTGTGCGGCGTTGACACGCCGCTAAAGGTGTCCAACCTGTTTTACACAGGGGCTCGTCTGCCAATGCAGGGGTCTGTTGGAGAGTGTATGTGGCGATCATTGATGCCCTCGAAGTCCGACCTGTGGTCCCGGCCACCCGGTGGAGCGATCGGTGGAGAGCGTTTCGGAATGGTCTGATCGCAAGCCCCGGGTTCCAGAGCTGGGCCTCTGCCTTTCCTCTGACGCGCCCGATCGCGCGGCGCAGGGCGGCAGGGCTTTTCGATCTCGCGGCAGGATTCGTCTATTCACAAGTCGCCTACGCCTGTGTCCGCCTCGGCGTGCTGGAGCTCCTGAGGGCCGGCCCGATGACCGCTGGAGACCTCGGCCAGTCGGTTGCGCTGAGCCCGGTCGCGGCCGAGCGGTTGCTGAAGGCCGCCGCATCGCTGCGCCTCGTAGAACCCTGCGGAGGGGGGCGGTTCGCTCTCGGCGACCAGGGGTCGGCGCTTCTGGGGGCTCCGGGCGTTGTCGCGATGATCGAGCACCATGCCTTGCTCTATGCTGATCTCGCCGACCCCGTGGGACTGCTGCAGCGCGAGGGCGGCGGCGGCCGCCTTTCGGGCTTCTGGCCCTATGCCGAAGGAGGGCCTTCGGATGCGGCGAGCGCGTCGACCTATTCGAATCTTATGTCTGTTTCCCAGAAGATGGTCAGTGCCCAGGTCCTCGAGGCCTATCCGGTGGGCCGGCACCGACGGCTGCTGGACGTGGGTGGCGGCGACGGGACGTTCCTGCGAGCCGTCTCGGCCCGGGCTCCCGCCCTTGAACTCGCGCTCTTTGATCTGCCGAACGTCGCCGCCACCGCCACACGACGATTCGCTGACGAAGGCCTGAAGGTCGATGTGCGGGGCGGAAACTTCTTTGAGGATCCATTGCCGGAGGGCGCGGACATCATCTCCCTGGTTCGGGTTCTCCACGATCACGACGACGACCGCGCACTTCAGCTGCTTCGCGCCATTCGCAAGGCCATGCGGCCGGGCGCGACCCTGCTGATCTCGGAGCCCATGTCGGGGACGTCCGGTGCCGAGCCCATGGGCGACGCCTATTTCGGCTTCTACCTGCTGGCCATGGGGTCCGGGCGCCCGAGGACGATCGGTGAAATCCGGCTCCTCCTGCAGATGGCCGGTTTTTCACGATTGCGAGAGGTTCAAACATCGATGCCGATGATCGCTCGGGTGATCGCCGCGCGCGCTGTGTGAGGAGTGTAATCAAGATTTGACAACGGCTACTGTCAATCTAAGCTGACAGTCGGGTTGGGGTCCGGTGTGCGGTTCCCGGCAAAAGGCGTCGCTGAATGAACACCCTTGCTGTCGTGCTGGAGGAGCCTGAGCGTCTGACGCTTCGTCGGCTCGATCTCAAGCCGGCCGGGCCCGATGATGTGATCGTTGAGGTCGACTGGAGCGGAATCAGCACCGGGACCGAGCGGCTTCTCTGGACCGGGCGAATGCCGCCTTTTCCGGGTCTGGGTTATCCCCTTGTTCCCGGATACGAGGCGGTCGGCCGGGTGGTCGATGCCGGGGCGCTGGCCCAGGCGCGGATCGGTGACCAGGTCTTCGTTCCCGGCTCCAGCAATTTCATTGATGCGCGCGGCCTGTTCGGCGGCTCGGCACGGACCTTGATCACGCCCCAGGCGCGCACCGTCACCCTGCCTGCCGGCCTGGGAGACCAGGGGGTTCTGTTGTCGCTTGCTGCGACGGCCCAGCACGCGATCGCGGGCGGAACGGCACCGGATCTGATCGTCGGACACGGCGTTCTCGGGCGCCTTCTGCTGCGTCTGACCGAGGCTCATGGGGCCCCCCGTCCGACGGTCTGGGAAACCAATCCCACCCGGCGCGAAGGTGTGGCGATCCATCCCGACTTCGATGATCGCCGGGACTATCGGTCCGTCTACGACGCCAGTGGGGCGGAAGACCTGATGGACTTCCTCGTGGCCCGGCTCGGCCGGGGCGGGGAGATCGTGCTGGCCGGCTTCTACGAGGAGCGGCTGTCCTTCGGCTTCCCCATGGCCTTCATGAAGGAGGCGCGGTTCCGCATCGCCGCCGAGTTCAAACCGGAAGACGTGGCGGCGGTTACAGCGCTGATCGAGCAGGGCCGGCTGTCGCTGGACGGGCTGATCACCCACCGCAGCGACGTGACCGAGGCCCCCGACGCCTATCGCACCGCATTCGGCGATTCCGACTGTCTGAAAATGATCCTCGACTGGAGGAAATGCGCATGACCATCACCCTGATTTCTCACAAGGCGTTGCGCGAGGAAGCCAAGGTCGAGCCGGATCCCGTTCACACGGGCGAGGTCACCAAGGAAACCCAGATCATCGCCATTTACGGCAAGGGCGGATCGGGCAAGTCCTTCGCCCTGTCCAACCTCAGCTACATGATGGCCCAGCAGGGCAAGCGGGTGCTGCTGATCGGTTGCGATCCCAAGTCCGACACCACCTCCCTTCTGTTCGGCGGCAAGTCGTGCCCGACGATCATCCAGACCTCGGCCAACAAGAAGCTGACCGGCGAGGAAGTGAAGATCGAGGACGTCTGCTTCCAGCGTGACGGCGTCTTCGCCATGGAACTGGGCGGACCCGAGGTGGGTCGCGGCTGCGGCGGGCGCGGCATCATCCACGGCTTCGAGCTGCTGGAGAAGCTGGGCTTCCATGACTGGGGCTTCGACTATGTCCTGCTCGACTTCCTCGGCGACGTCGTCTGCGGCGGCTTCGGTCTGCCGATCGCCCGGGACATGTGCCAGAAGGTGATCGTGGTCGGGTCCAACGACCTGCAGTCGCTTTATGTCGCCAACAACGTCTGCTCGGCCGTTGAGTATTTCCGCAAGATGGGTGGCAATGTCGGTGTGGCCGGCATGGTCATCAACAAGGACGACGGCACCGGCGAGGCGGCTGCGTTCGCCGAGGCCGTGGGTATCCCCGTGCTGGCCTCCATCCCCGCCAATGAGGACATCCGGCGCAAGTCGGCGAACTATCAGATCATCGGTACGCCCGACAGCGAGTGGGGCGGGCTGTTCGCGGGCCTGGCCGAGGCGGTGGCCAGCTCGCTGCCCCAACATCCGCGTCCCCTGACGCAGGACGGTCTGCTGGGCCTGTTCAGTCCCGAGCAAACCGGCGGGGCGGTCAATCTGATTCCCGCGACCCAGAGCGACATGCGCGGTGCGTCCTTCGTGCCCAAGGCCTCGCTTGAAGTCATCTACGACGAGGCGGTCTGATCCCGATGCTGGACGAGGCCCCTATCGCCAACGACCAGGCCGCCGAGCCGGTTCCGGCCGACGGATCCGGCTGCCACGGCGGCAAGGCAGAACTGACGGCGGCGGCCTCGAAGGCCGGCAAGTCCGAAGTGCTGGCCCGTTACGCCAAGGACTATCCGGTCGGTCCGCACGACCAGCCCCAGTCGATGTGCCCGGCGTTCGGATCCCTGCGCGTCGGCCTGCGGATGCGGCGCACGGCGACGATCCTCTCGGGCTCGGCCTGCTGCGTTTATGGCCTGACCTTCACCAGCCATTTCTACGGTGCCCGACGCTCGGTCGGCTATGTGCCGTTCAACTCCGAGAGCCTGGTCACCGGCAAGCTGTTCGAGGACATCCGGGAGGCGGTGTTCCAGATGGCTGACCCGGAGCTCTATGACTCCATCGTGGTGACGAACCTCTGCGTCCCGACGGCTTCGGGCGTGCCGCTGCAGCTGCTGCCCAAGGAGATCAACGGCGTCCGCATCATCGGCATCGATGTGCCCGGCTTCGGCATTCCGACCCACGCCGAGGCCAAGGATGTGCTGGCCGGAGCGATGCTGAACTATGCGCGCAAGGAGGCCGAGGCCGGCCCCGTCGCCGCCCCCCGCGAACGTACGGACAAGCCGACGGTTACCCTGCTGGGCGAGATGTTCCCCGCCGATCCCATGATCATCGGCCGGATGCTGGAGCCCATGGGTCTGGCCGCCGGACCGGTTGTGCCGACGCGGGAATGGCGTGAACTCTACGCCGCGCTCGACTGCGCTGTCGTCGCCGCCATCCACCCCTTCTACACCGCCGCCGTCCGCGAGTTCGAGGCCGCCGGCCGCAAGGTCGTTGGCTCGGCCCCGGTCGGTCGTGACGGCACCGCCGCCTGGCTGCAGGCGATCGGCGAGGCCTGCGATGTGCCCCAGGGCCAGATCGACGGCATCAAGAACGCCATGCTCGGTGCCATCGGCGGGGCTCTCGCCGGCGCGCCGATCAAGGGTCGGATCACGGTCTCGGGCTACGAAGGCTCGGAGCTTCTGGTCGCCCGGTTGCTGATCGAAAGCGGTGCCGAGGTCGAATATGTCGGCACGGCCTGTCCCCAGACGAAATGGTCGGATCCCGACCGTGACTGGCTGGAATCGAAGGGCGTTACGGTCAACTACCGCGCCTCGCTGGAACAGGATCTTTCGGCCGTCGACGCCATCAGGCCGGATCTCGCCATCGGCACCACGCCGGTGGTCCAGCACGCCAAGTCGCTGTCGATCCCGTCGCTGTATTTCACCAACCTGATCTCGGCCCGGCCTCTGATGGGACCGGCGGGCGCGGGCTCGTTGGCCCAGGTGATCAACGCCGCCATCGGCAACAAGGCCCGTTTCGACAAGATGAGCGCCTTCTTCGACGGCGTCGGTGTCGGTCACGCCACCGGCATCTGGGAAGACACGCCCGTCGACCGCCCCGAATTCAAGGCTCGCTACGCCAAACTGCAGGCGGCGGCGGCCAAGGCCGAGGAGCACGTCGGGACATGACGCTGATCCTCGATCACGATCGCGCGGGTGGATACTGGGGCGCGGTCTACGCCTTCACTGCCATCAAGGGCCTTCAGGTCATCATCGACGGTCCGGTGGGCTGCGAAAACCTGCCGGTCACCTCCGTCCTGCACTACACCGACGGCCTGCCGCCGCACGAACTGCCGATCGTCGTCACCGGTCTGGGCGAGGACGAACTGGGTCGGCACGGCACCGAAGGCGCGATGAAGCGGGCCTGGAAGACGCTCGACAAGGACCTTCCGTCCGTCGTCGTTACCGGCTCCATCGCCGAGATGATCGGCGGCGGGGTGACGCCCGAAGGCACCAACATCCAGCGCTTCCTGCCGCGCACCATCGACGAGGATCAATGGCAGTCGGCGGACCGTGCTCTGACCTGGCTGTGGACCCAGTTCGGGCCCAAGAAGATGCCGCGCCCCCGCCCGCTGGCCGAGGGTGAAAAGCCCCGTGTCAATCTGATCGGTCCGATGTACGGCGTGTTCAACATGCCCTCGGACCTGGCCGAGATCCGTCGCCTGGTCGAGGGTATCGGCTGTCAGGTCAATATGGTCTTCCCGCTGGGCAGCCATCTGGCCGACGTGCGCAATCTGGCCGATGCCGAGGTCAATATCTGCCTGTACCGCGAGTTCGGGCGCGGCCTGTGCGAGACTCTGGAGAAGCCCTATCTCCAGGCTCCCATCGGGCTGGACTCGACCACCCTTTTCCTGCGCCAGCTGGGCGAGATGACCGGGCTGGATCCCGAACCCTTCATCGAGCGCGAGAAGCACACGACGATCAAGCCGCTGTGGGACCTGTGGCGCTCGGTCACCCAGGACTTCTTCGGCACGGCCAGTTTCGCCATCGTCGCAAACGAGACCTATACGCGCGGCGTCCGGAAATTCCTCGAGGACGACCTCGGCCTGCCCTGCCAGTTCGCTATCGCGCGCTGCGCCGGGACCAAGACGGACAATGCCGAGATCAGCCGGCTGGTGCGCGAGACACGGCCGCTGGTGCTGTTCGGCAGCATCAACGAACGCATCTATCTGGCCGAGGCCGGCGGCGGTGGCCACGGGCCCTCCGGCGTCTGGGTACCGGCCTCCTTCCCGGGCGCGGCGATCCGCAGGCACACCGGGACTCCCTTCATGGGCTACGGCGGCTGCACCTATCTGGTGCAGGAGGTCTGCAACGCCCTGTTCGACGCCCTGTTCAACATCCTTCCTCTGGCCTCCCAGATGGACAAGGTCGAGCCGACCCTCGCCCGTCCGCACGCGGAGATCGCGTGGGACGATGCGGCCATGGATGAGCTTGAAAAGCTTGTGGCTTCACAGCCCATCATCGTCAGAATTTCTGCGGCCAAACGCCTGCGTGACACGGCGGAACGCGCCGCTCGCCAGGCGGGAGAGGACAGGGTCACCCTCGACCGCCTCTACGCCGCCAACGCCATTGTCCTGAGCGGGAGGGCCGCATGATGCGACGCCCCTCCATGCTCGGACCCCGGTTCCGTCGTTCGGTTCGTCCGCACGCCGGAAACGACCACGGGACTTCCCCGTGGCCGAAGACCTGCTCCAACGAAAGGGGGAGAGATGTCTCATCTACCTGAACCGGCGGGGTCCCCCACCGGACTCTCGCAAGAAGCGGCCAAGGCTTTCCATGGCCTCTTCGTGACCAGTTTCATTGGTTTCACGGCCATCGCGGTCGTGGCCCATGTTCTGGTCTGGTACTGGCGGCCTTGGTTCGCAGCCTAGGTCTCCACCCTACTCAGTCGGCTAGTGTCGAACACTGGTCGTCGCCAACAAAGCCACTCGATGGCTATGGAGGAATACAGTTATGTGGAGAATTTGGCTCCTTTTCGATCCCCGTCGGGCGCTGGTCGCGCTCACCGTCTTCCTGTTCACCCTGGCTCTGCTGATCCACTTCATCCTGCTCAGCTCGCCCCGGTACAACTGGATCGATGGTGCCCAGGCCACACCCGCGGCGGCTTCTGCCGCTGCACCCTGACGGTACCAACCGCTGATGCGGCGCGCGGACGGAGACGGAGCGATCCGATCTCCGTCCGACGCGACCGCGATGAAACAGATGTCGACCTCGCGGGGCGAGATGAACGACGGAGACGGTCATGGCCTTACTGAGTTTTGAGCGCAAATACCGGGTCAGGGGTGGTACCTTGATCGGCGGGGACCTGTTCGACTTCTGGGTCGGGCCTTTTTATGTCGGCTTCTTCGGCGTCACGACGGCGTTTTTCGCGTCGCTTGGAACGGCCCTGATCTTCTACGGGGCGTCGCTCGGCGATACCTGGAACCCGTGGCTGATCACGATCAATCCACCCGACGTCGCCTATGGCCTGTCGCTCGCGCCGTTGCGCGAAGGCGGGGTCTGGCAACTGGTCACCATCTGCGCTGTCGGATCCTTTATTTCCTGGGCGCTGCGTGAGGTCGAGATATGCCGCAAGCTCGGCATCGGCCTGCATGTGCCCATCGCCTTTGGCGTGGCGATCTTCGCCTATATCTCGCTGGTCATCATCCGGCCGTTCCTGCTGGGGGCCTGGGGCTACGGCTTCCCTTACGGGATCTTCAGCCACCTGGATTGGGTGTCGAACACCGGCTACCAGTATCTGAATTTCCACTACAATCCGGCGCACATGATCGCCGTCAGCTTCTTCTTCACGACGACGCTGGCCCTGGCGCTGCACGGATCCCTCGTTCTGGCCGCCACCAATCCCGGCAAGGGCGAGGTGGTGAAATCGCCCGAGTATGAGGACACCTTCTTCCGCGACTTCATCGGCTATTCCGTCGGCACCCTGGGCATCCACCGTGTGGGTCTGTTCCTGGCGCTGTCTGCCGGCTTCTGGAGCGCGGTCTGCATCATCATCAGCGGTCCCTTCTGGGACAAGGGCTGGCCCGAGTGGTGGGACGGCTGGCGCAACCTGCCGATCTGGCAATAGGGGGAGGAGAGACCATGTCTGCCTATCAGAATATCTTCACCCAGGTTCAGGTCCGGTCGCATCCGGAAATGGGGGTGGCCACCAATGAGGTGGACGCCTGGCGGATCGGCAAGCCCGGCTTCGTCCACTGGATCGGCCGCATCGGGAACGCCCAGATCGGCCCGATGCATCTGGGCTGGACCGGCGTCGCCTCCCTGCTGTGCGGCTTCCTGGCCTTCGAAATCATCGGCCTGAACATGTTCGCCTCCGTCGGCTGGAACCCGGCCGAGTTTGTCCGGCAACTGCCCTGGCTGGCGCTTGAGCCGCCCCCGCCCGAGCAGGGTCTGAACATCATGCCCCCCCTGAACCAGGGCGGTTGGTGGCTGATCACCGGCTTCTTCCTGACGGTCTCGGTCATCCTGTGGTGCGTCCGCAGCTATCTGCGGGCCAAGGCCCTCGGGCTCGGTACCCACACGACCTGGGCCTTCGCTTCGGCGATCTGGCTCTATCTGGTGCTCGGCTTCTTCCGCCCGATCATGATGGGTAGCTGGAGCGAGGCGGTGCCGTTCGGCATCTTCCCTCACCTGGACTGGACCGGTGCCTTCTCCATCACCTGGGGCAACCTGTTCTACAATCCGTTCCACTGCCTCTCGATCGCCTTCCTTTATGGTTCGACCCTGCTGTTCGCCATGCACGGTGCGACCATTCTCGCCACCAGCCGCTACGGCTCGGAGCGCGAGGTGGAACAGATCACGGACCGCGGGACGGGGTCAGAGCGGGCCGCCCTGTTCTGGCGCTGGACCATGGGCTTCAACGCCACGATGGAATCCATTCACCGTTGGGCCTGGTGGTTCGCGGTCCTGACGACCCTGACCGGGGGTATCGGGATCTTGCTGACCGGCACTGTGGTCGACAACTGGTACGAATGGGCGATCGCCCACAACTACGCGCGCTAACGACAGACGCGCCAGAGGTCTTGCATCTGGTTCGGGTCCGCCTCCGGCACCCGACCGACAGGACCCGGGACGATCAGCAGGGCGCACGCAGATCAGCGTGCGCCCTTGTTGCTGTCTGGCGTCCGGGAGTTTCCGCGGTCCTGGAAGCGGTCGCAGGGTCAAGCCGGCTTCCCGATCCCGGTGGCGAACCTCAGTGCCGGCCGTTCTGGCTCATGGCCTCCCAGCCCAGGTCGCCACTGTAGCGCCACGCCATCTCGCCGGCATCGTCGAGGACGACCAGGTGAAGCCAGGTGTTGTCGAACAGCGCGCGCACCCCGGGATGGCGCTCAAGCACGCCGATGATCGCCGCGCGCGGCGCTTCGACACAAACCGTCAGGCGCAACGGTTCATGCGCGAGGGAGACGCCATCGTGCACCGACTGCCAGGGCAGACCAGCCCGCAGAACGCCGCCGTTGCCTTCCAGCACCCCGATCCCGCCGACCACATTGTGAAGCAGCTTGTTGCCGGCACCGTAGAGTTCCGGCGAGACGGTGGAGCCGTAGTACTGAAGGCTGATCCAGGAGGCCACGACGACGGGCGCGGTGAGGATCAACTCCAGAATGCCGAACCCTTCATCGGCGCGCCAGTCATAGTCATGCAGGAAGGCGCGGCCCTGAAGCCCCTTGCCACGGGTCCGCGATCGCGGCGCGGCGATGAAGGCCGAGCAGCCGGCCAGGGCCCATTCCGGACGGGTCTCAGCCCAGTCACGGCTGCGGCTGACCACCTCTGACCCATCCCGGGCGCGGGGCAGGCGCAGCGCCCGTTCGCCCCTGGCCAGGACGCCGGCCGCGGCCAGCCAATTGCGCGCCCGCTCCAGATGCGGGTGACGCAGCGCCGAGGGATGATCCTCGGCGTAGAGCGTGACGTTGTCGGTCATGGTGTCATGAAGAGCCGCCACGAACAGCGTGTCCGACGGAATCTCCAGCCCGGCGGCGGCCAGCCCGGTGCGCACGTCGGCGTCGTTGAGCAGGTCGGCCAGCAGCCGCGCGTTGACCTCGCCGGAATAGCCGCCGCAGGCGCCGCAGTTCAGGGCGCTGGCGTGGGGATTGTTGACCACAGTGGCCCCGTGCCCGGCCAACAGGACCAGCGGCGCAAAATGCCTGGTCAGCGACATGGCGCGCAGCACCGACTGTGCCATTTGCAAACGCGTGGTCAGGTCCAGGGCCGGTTCGGCGCGAGGCGCGGGATCGTTCGGCGCGCCACGACCGGCCAGCCCCAGCGCGTCGCGCACCAGCTTGCCGACATAGACCGGCCCGGTCGCCTCGACGAGGGCGAAGGACGAGACCGCCGCCAGCTTGAACCGTTCCCAGGCGCGGCCGGTCCTGGCTCGATAGCGGGCGGCGAGGTCGGTCTGGCTTGTCTCCGGGCCGCCGGACCGGGTCGTCAGGCCGGCGTTGAGAAGGACCGGGAGCCGATGTTCTGCAACGTCGGAGGCGAACCGATGGTGCGACGCTGTCAGGCCAAAGAAGCCCGCGAACCCCAGCGTCTGAATGCCCGGATCAAGGCTCTCCAGCGCGCGGCGAATGACTTCCGACCGGACGTCGATGCAGAACGCCACCTGAAGTACGGGCGACGCAGGCGAGTCGTCGGCTACCGATCCGGACAGGGTTTGCGCCAGGGCTCGCTGGGACGCGCGTTCGCAGGCTTCCTGCAGGATAGCATCGGTCACTTGCCGGGGGGTCGGCTCGACCGGAGTCGCATGGGCCGCGAGCGTCCAGGCCCAGGCTCTTTCGATCTCGGCCTGATAACGCCGGTAGAGGGCCGCCTCCCAGGTCAGGCGGATGACGAGGAAGTCGCGCAGCGTGTCATCCGTCTGTCCGCCCAACTCCGCCTGCCAGAGTTTGTAGCGGGCGACATGGGCCCATCCGCCGAGGGTGATGAGAAGGCGATGGAAACAGGTGTCGAGACTCGCCGGTGTGAGGCCCAGCGCCGCCGTCGCCGCCATCAGGGCCTCCGGAGCCAATTCCGGGGCCGCGTCGACAAAGTCGGCGAAGCCACGCAGTCCGGCGATCTCGGGCGACAGGTCATGGGTGGCGACCGCGCGCCAGGCGGCATAGGCCCCGCGCCCCCTGGGCGCGGCCCAGAGCGCCTGGCCCTCATCGAAATAGCCTCCCGCCCAGGCACCGAAGCGCTCGGCGATCAGGCCCGGCCAGTCGATCCCGGATACCTCGGCGGCCAGATCGGCAACGGTCGGCAGGGCCTGAATCGGGTCTGACGGTGCATGGAGCGTCGCCTTCAAGTCAGCGACGCTGGCGGGCCTGGACGGGTCTGAACAGGCGGCAAGGGCAGCGGAGAGATCTTCGTCCGTGACGGCACCGGAGGCGATGCGTTCACCGTATCCTTCGCGCGACATCGTGACCGATGCGCCGGCGACGCGGGCGAGCAGGGCCGCGGTTCTGGCCAGATCCAGCCGCGTCTGGCCGAGATATGGATTGACCGCGACGCTGGAGGCCAGGGGCCAGACCGGCGGGATGGCGCGCACGGCGGTTTCCGCCGCGGCGAAGAGAAGGTTCACGTTCGGTGCCGGATCGTTGGCACTGTCGGACGGGGCAGTCGTTTTCAGCGCGATCATGGCATTTTCCGTGTGTTCCAGCCGCCGAGCCAGCGGTCGAGCAGGGCATTGGCATAGAGGCCATTGGACAGATGGACCCGAAGGCCCGCGGCGGCGGGGTGATAGGCCCACAGAGGAAACAGAGCCTGGGCGAAGGCGACGAGCCCGAAGCTCAGCACGGCCAGGACGACCAAAGCCCACTCCAGCGGACCAGGCGCAGGCGTCGGCGGCAGGCTGTCGCCGGTCAGCCAGAACGAGATCCCGTGCAGCGTGAAATAGCCGATCGAGGCGGCGATCGAATACACACCCAGACGTCGCGTGAGGGCCCGGGGCGCGCTGTCGGCGAGGCCCTGTGCCAGCAGATAGGCCACGCCGAAGATCAGGATGGCACCCAGTGCGATGGCCTGGGGCGACTTGTGCTGAATACCGGCGATCCAGCCGATCGCGGCGTACAGGGCGATGGCTGCGAGGAAGGCGCGAGCCACGGCCCCGAGGCCCGGGATGGCGACCGGCCCCGGTCGCTTGAAGGCCGCGATCCGTTCCACCGCCCCGCCCGAGGCCAGAAACGAATGCGCCTTGTAAAGCGAGTGGGCGATGATGTGCAGAAGCGCCAGAGGGAACAGGGCCAGACCGCACTGCATGATCATGAAGCCCATCTGGGCCACGGTCGACCAGGCGAGCGATGTCTTCACGGCCGGTTGCGTCAACATCACGAGTCCGCCGAACAGGGCCGTGAAGCCGCCCACAATCACCAGGACCGCGAGTACCCCCGGTGCCAGAAGCATGACGTCGGCGAAGCGGATCAGGATGAATCCGCCGGCATTGATCACTCCGGCATGCAGCAGCGCCGATACGGGGGTGGGGGCCTCCATCACTTCGGTCAGCCAGCCGTGCAGCGGGAACTGCGCTGACTTGAGCAGGGCGGCCAGGGCGAGGAAACCCGCTGCGGCGATGGCGAGGCCGCCGCCTTCGTCGGCGCGCGCGGCACCAAGGATCGTGGCGATATCGGTCGTGCGGTAGGTGATGGCGAGCGCGACCGCGGCCGCGATCAGGGCCAGGTCGGCCACCCGGGCCGTTACGAATTTCTTGCGCGCCGCCCGCTGGGCCCCGGCCCGGTCGGGGTAGAACAGCAGCAGCCGCTGGAGGCCAAGGCTCGTGGCGATCCAGGCCAGAGCGAGCTGGATCAGGTCGCCGGCGCTGACCAGCAGCGTCACCATGGCAAGCGTGGTGCAGAGCCAGGCCATGAAGGCCCCCTGACGGGCCTCGCCGTCGAGATAGACCCTCGAAAACCGCACTACGATCCAGCCGATGAAGGCGACGAGCATCAACAGGCTCATACTGACCACATCGACCCGGACAGAGACGCCCAGCCCGCCGGGCGTCTGGAGCGCGCCGGTTCCCGGTCCCATGATCACCAGGACCGCCGTCGACAGGACAGCGATTGCAAAGGCCATGAACGCCAGGGCCTCGACCGCTTTCAGCCTGGATAGTGGTTGGTGTTGCGGGCCGATTGCGCTGATCGCAGCGGCAGCGATCAGCAGAAGGGGTGTTCCGTAGGGCAGGAAGTGGATCGGCACGGCAAACCTCGCTGGATCACCTTGCGGCGTCACGGCGGGGATATCGGAACCGGGCTGCCACTATAAATAGATTGTTTGATCAAAATCATTCGCTATTGAAGAACGAATGTCCGAGCTCAATTACAACCATCTGCGATATTTCTGGGCTGTCGCGCGTGACGGCAATCTGACGCGGACGGCCGAGCGGTTGAACGTCTCGCAGTCCGCCCTGTCGGCCCAGATCCGCAAGCTCGAGTACCGGCTGGGTCATGCGCTGTTTGAACGGCGCGCCCGGCGACTGCATCTGACCGAGGCCGGTCGTATCGCCCTGGATCACGCCGACGCGATTTTCGCGGCGGGTGACGAACTGCTGGGGACGCTGCGTCAGACGGGGGCCACGCGCCAGGCGGTCCGCATCGGGGCGCTGGCCACCCTGTCAAGAAACTTCCAGATAAGCTTCCTTCGGCCGATCATGCGCCGGAGCGATGTCGAGATCGTCCTGCGTTCCGGCAGCGCGTCGGATTTGCTGCTGGGTCTCCAGTCGCAGACGCTGGACCTGGTGCTGACAAACCATCCGCCCGCCAGCGATGCCCTGACGCCCTTCATCGCCCAGAAACTGACCGAGCAGGCCGTCGGCCTGATCGGTGCTCCGGACTTGCTGGGGGCCGATCGCGATATCGCCGTGCTGTTACGGAAGTACCCGATCATTCTGCCTGTGGCCGGCACCAGTATCAGAACCGGCTTCGACGCGATGGCCGATCACCTCGGCGTCAGACCCCAGATCGCCGCCGAGGTGGACGACATCGCCATGATGCGCCTGCTGGTGCGCGAAGGCTTCGCGCTGGGGGTCCTGCCGCCGATCGCCGTCCAGGATGAGCTGGCATCGGGCGCTCTGGTCGAGGCCGACGAACTGCCGGGCATCACCGAGACCTTCTTTGCGGTCACGACGGCGCGACGCTTTCCCAATCCCCTCGCGCAGGCCCTGGTGCGCAGGTTCAATGAGCCCGGTTGACGGTCAGTCTGGTGCCCACTGGCTATCGAGTACCGACCCTAGAACCAGGCTTTCAGGCCGACGACGAGTTTCGTGTCCTCGGCGTGGCCGCCACGGGCCTCGATGAAATCGCGACTGGCTCCAAACGCGCGGGTCCATTCGACGCCGACGTAGGGCGCGAACTCCTTGCGGATCTCGTAGCGCAACCGCACGCCCGCCTCGAGTGAGCTGACACCTGAGCCGATCTCGAGTTCGGGAATGTCGCGGGCCGCCAGATCCACTTCGAACCGCGGCTGCAGGATCAGCCTCTGCGTGATTCTCTGGTCATACTCTGCCTCGACCCGCGCGGTCAGGTCACCCTGGGTCGACAGGAAGGCGGCGGCATCGACCTCGAACCAGTAGGGAGCCAGTCCCTGCAGACCAAGGACGAGGTGGGCGGTGTCGTCGCCGTCCGGTCGGTAATCCTGCCGGATACCGGCCTGCAGGTCCCAGAAGGGAAGAACCGCCCGGCTGTAGAGGGCCTGGACCTCGGCCTTTTCCAGGCCGTCGCCGAACGCGCCTTCGCCCTCGCTCTTCCACCAGAAGCGATTGATGTCGCCACCGGACCAACCCTGGGTATCCCACAGGTAGCTGTCCTCATCCCCGCCGAAGCCGGCCTCAAGCCGATCGATGATGACGGCGGTCGTGTGCATGTCGCCGTTCTCGGTGATCAGCAGGCGACGTGCGGCGACCATCTCTGATGCGGGAAAATAGACGTCGGCGGCGTGGGTCGGGCCGCGGCCAGCGGCTGGCGGCGGCGCGGCTTGCGGCGGGTGCCCGGCATTGTCGGCACCGGTCGGAGTGTCCGGCGATCCCAGGGTCATGCCGGACATGTCGTGGCCCGCGTGCGGGTCCGCAGCCTGGCCCCTGATGGCGCTCATGTCGTGGCCCGCGTGCGGATCCACGGGTGTCGAGACAGGCACCGGCATGGCCATCGTCGACATGTCATGGCCCGCATGGGGGTCGGACGCGGGCGGGGTGGCGGCAGGGGCCGGAGCCATGACATGGCCGGCGTGCGGATCCGCGGGTGCCGCCTGAGGGGACGGCATGGTCATCGTGGACATGTCATGGCCCGCATGGGGGTCGGCGGCGGCCGGAGCCGGTATTCCCGCCGGCGGCGGAGCCATGACGTGGCCGGCGTGCGGATCCTGCGATTGAGCCGAGGCCGCGCCGGGTGCCAGAAGCAAGGGGGCAGCCGCGAGCGCGAGGCGAAGAAGCGAGCGCGTCATGCCGCGGCTCCATCCATGGGCCGCACGGTGACGACGTTGAACATGCCCGCGTGCATGTGCATCAGCATATGGCAGTGGAACGCCCAGTCGCCGGGGGCGTCGGCGGTCAGGTCGAAGGTGACCTTTGAGCCCGGCGCGACATTGACCGTGTGTTTGAGCGGCTGATGGCCCTCGGGCCCGCCGGTCACCAGTTCGAAGAAATGGCCGTGCAGGTGGATGGGGTGACCCATCATGGTGTCATTGACCAGGGTGACGCGGACGCGCTCGTTTCGTTCGAAACGGATCGGCTCGACCAGTTCGCTGAATTTGCGCCCGTCGAAGCCCCACATGAACCGCTCCATATTGCCGGTCAGATGGATCTCGAGGGTTCGGGACGGTGCACGGCGATCGCTGTTGGGCTGCAGCGAGACAAGATCGGTATAGACCAGCACCCGGTGGTCCACGTCCCTCAGGCCCAGCGGGCGCAGTCCAAGGCTGTCGGCGGGTGCCATGGCGACCATGTCGACCCCGACTCCCATGGCCATTTCCGGCGGCGCGTTGTCCGGATCACGCATGTTCATGCCGCTGTGATCCATGGCCGTCACGGCGCTCGCTTCCGGGGGAGCGTGCCCCATGGCGGCGTGGTCCATGCCTGCCATGTCGCCGTGGTCCATACCGGACATGGACCCCATGCCCATGTCGGCCATGGTCAGGGTCGGGACCTCCCGCAGCGGCGGAACCTCGGCGGTCATCCCGAGACGGGGGGCCAGGGTGGCCCGGCCCATGCCCGAACGGTCGATGGCTTCTGACACGATGGTGTAGGCGCGGTCCTCGGTGGGACGCACGATGACGTCATAGGTTTCGGCCACGGCGATCTGGAACTCGTCCACCTCGACCGGCCGTACATCCGCGCCATCGGCCTGGACCACGGTCATGGGCAGGCCCGGAATCTGGATGTTGAAGGTCGACATGGCCGAAGCGTTGATGATCCTCAGCCGGACCCGTTCGCCCGGCCGGAACAGGCCGGTCCAGTTGTCGTCCGGGCCATGGCCGTTGACGAGATAGGTGTAGGTGGTCCCGTTGACGTCGGAGATGTCGCGCGGGTCCATGCGCATCTGACCCCACATCCGCCGTTCCTCGAGGCTCATGCCGTCCGCTCCGGAGAGCAGGCCTGACAGGGTCGTCCGCCGGCGGTTGAAGTAGCCCGGGCTCTTCTTCAGCTTGGCCAGAATGTCGTGCGGATGCATGAAGCTCCAGTCCGACAGGACCAGGACGTGCTCGCGATCATAGGCGGCCGGCTCGGCCCCGGCCGGATCGATGACGATCGGACCATAGTGGCCCATGGCCTCCTGCAGGCCGGAGTGGCTGTGGTACCAGTAGGTGCCGGATTGCCGGATCGGGAATTCGTAGACGAAGGTCTCGCGCGGCTTGATGCCCGGGAAGCTGATCCCCGGGACGCCGTCCATCTGGAACGGCAGCAGAATGCCATGCCAGTGGATCGAGGTGTCCTCGTCCAGCGTATTGGTCACCGACAGGCGTGCGGTCTGACCCTCGCGAAGCCGCAACAGCGGTGCCGGCAGAAGGCCGTTGACGGTCACGGCATGGCCGGTGCGACCCCCGACGGAAAACGGCGAGTGGCCCACCGTCAGGTCGATGTTCGGCCCGACGAGCGACGGCAGGTCCGACCGCAGGCCCGGCGATCCGGTCTGGGCCCAGGCCGGCATCAGGCCTTGCAGTCCGAGCAAGCCACCGCCGGCGGCGGCACCACGAAGCAGGGTGCGGCGATCCAGTCGAAGGGATGACATCAGGCTTTGGTCCTCGCGTAGCTGTCTTTGGTCCGGTGCACCGCCCATGACGGGTGCCGAGCGATCCTGACTCTAGTACGCCCGCGGGCGTCCGTCCCCTTGCGACGAACCGTCTCACACGGTTCGAGTGCTCAGGAAGCTTTCATGATCTCTGCGAGTCTGGCGCGGGCTCGGGCGATCCGCGTTTCGACGGCCTTGGGCGTTGCGCCGACGATCCGGGCGATGTCCGCGTGGGAGCGGCCTTCGAGTGCGCTCAGGATCAGGGGGGCTTTCAACTGGTCGGGCAGTCCGGCGAGGGCGCGGTCGAGGGCGGCCACCCGGCGCCGGTCATCCAGCCGGGCCTCCGGGTCCGGGCGATCGTCTCCCACGGCCATGGCCTCGGGCGCATCCAGTCCCATGATACCCCGCACCATCCGCCGGACGGTCCGTTTGCGGCCCCAGTCGCGGCATTTGTTCAGGGCGATCGCCCGTAACCAGGTGGGAAACGCACGGGCCGAATCGAAGCGACGCATGGCCAGCCAGGCCGAGGTATAGGTTTCCTGGACGAGGTCCCATGCCTCCTCGTCTTCGCCGACGTAACGCCGGATGAAGCGGTGGAGGTCGGACTTGGTCGCTGTCATCAGCGCGCTGAACGCCGCGCGGTCGCCCCGCGCCGCCCGCGCTTCGAGGGAGTCCTCGATCGTCACTGGATGGCTACCCGGCCTCTTGGAGGAGCGCGCCAACGACCTGGCTGTCGAACGTCCGGGCCTGGGCGGGTGTCAGCACCGCCCGCATCTCGAACACATGGGCGATGGTCGCCTTCTGCAGGTCGCCCATGGCGACGTGAAAATGGTCGACGGCCGCCTGCACCTGGGGGCTGTCACCCTCGCTGGCGGCGATGGCGTCGGCGAGCTCCCTGTTCGCTGTCCGGACTTCGGCTTCAAGCGACGTCCGGCGGGTGGCGAAGCGCGTCTCGATGGACTCAAGGCGCGCTTCCTGAGCCGCGCTCAGGTCCAGTTCCTCGTGCACGATATGGTGCAGGCTGGGTGTTTCGCGCTGTTTCATGACCCACGCCGTGCTGGCCCAGGTGCCCACGCCACTGGCCATGGCCGCAAGGAGCGCCGTCAGGGCTAGCGACTTCCATCCCGGGCTCATCCGTCGAGCCCCAGAGCTCCGACCGGAGACAGGCCGGTCGAGACGCTGAAGGCTTGCAGCTCGGTCGGCTGCGGGTTTGCCGACAAGGCCAGCAGGCTGCCGTTCGCCACTCCCACGCCCAGCGCGACGACAAGGGCGGCCAGTCGGACCTGGCCTGCACGGCGCTCGCCCAAGCGATGGTCAATACGCGTCCAGACGGAGGCTTCGAGACCATCGAGGTCGGAGTGTCCCGTCTGCGTCGCGGCGCGCGCGATCAGCTGATCGATGTCGTCAGTCATGTTGCACCTCGTCTGCACCCCATAAGGCCATACGCGTTCCGTCCGGCATACCCTCGACCCCGGCAATCGATCAGCCGAGGGAGGCCGGCGGTGCCAAGGTCCCCATGACAGCCACGAGCGCCAGAACGGCGATCGCGAGACCGAATTCGCAGAGGAGGCTGGCGCGCAGATGACCGATCGCGACGGTCGTGCCGGCATCGGCGGACTTCAACCGGGCGGTCAACTGAAAGCGATTGAGCGCGGCGAGAGCGAGCATGGCCATGAACAGCCCGAGCTTCGTGATCAACAGTTGACCCCAGAGCGTCGCTGCAAGGAGCGGCAGGCCGTTCCAGCCGACCAGGTACAGGCTGTTGATCAGTCCGGTCATCACCAGGACGGCGACGGCCCAGGTTCCGACCCGGGCGAAGCCGGACAAGGCCTCGGTCAGGGCCACGTCATGGCGGGACGGGTTGGCCGGACGCCACCAGGCCAAGGCGGAAAAGGCGGCGAGGGCACCGATCCAGAGCGATGCGGCCAGGGCGTGAAGGATGTCCGAAACGAGGTGAATCTCGTGGCCCGGCCCCTCCGTCGCTGCGCCGTGTCCGGTCCAGGCGAAGCTGGCGGTGATGATCCCGCCAAGCCCGGCCGTGATCCACCAGAGGCGCGCGCCCGGTTTGATCAGCAGGATCGCCGCAAGCGCGACGAACGCCACGATCGCACGGACCACGAGGGCGGCCCCCAGGGCCATGGCGGAAATCATCGTCCCGAGGGTCTGGGGCTTGATCGCCTCTGTCAGGGAGCCGGTCATGACCGCGGTGTGCACCACCAGGGCGGCCGGTGCCGCCAGGACGAGGACGACCGCCGCGCCGAGAAGGGCCGATCGGGGCCAGCGTATGTGGAGATCATGCCGGGTCACGCCGCTGTAGATCAGGAAGGCCGGGAGGCCGAACAGGAGGGCGGCTGCGCCGTACTGGAGCGCCCGCAGGCCGATGATCGAGGCCTCAATCACCTCAGCGGACGGTGAAGGCGTAGGACCCGGTCATCCGGTGGCCGTCGCTTGAGGCAATCTGCCAGTTGACGGTCCAGGTACCGGCGGCCAGCGGGCGCGCCAGGGCACCCGTAATCGACCGACCGTCTTCGCTCACGCTGGTGCTGAGAGACGCCTTTACGCCGGTCGCACTGACGACCTCGACGTTCGAGAAGGCCGGAACCATACGCTCGCTGAAGGTCAGGGCGACGGACCGTGTCGGCGCGATCGTGGCGTCGGCGGCCGGGGTCGAACTGACCAGCCGTGCGTGAGCGCTGACCGGGGCAGCCGCCATGGCGACAATCGCGGCGACGGCGAAGGCGGGGGCGAAACGGGAAAGGTTCATGTCGAAACTCCAGAAGTCACTACTGTCACAGAGGATACGCGGGCGCGCCAGCGTCCCCTCACTGTTCAAAGGCGGACGCCCCTCAGCCTCAGGGCGTTGCCGATCACGCTGACTGACGACAGTGCCATGGCCAGGGCGGCGAGCGCGGGCGAGAGCAACCAGCCGAACACGGGATAAAGGAGCCCCGCAGCGATCGGTATGCCGAGGGCATTGTAACCGAAGGCAAAGACGAGGTTCTGGCGGATGTTTCCCATCACCGCCCTTGACAGGCGTCTTGCGCGGACGATGCCCTGAAGATCGCCGCCCAGCAGTGTGACCCCCGCGCTCTCGATCGCCACATCGGATCCCGCGCCCATGGCGACTCCCACGTCAGCGGCGGCCAGGGCCGGCGCGTCATTCACCCCGTCGCCGGCCATGGCGACGATCCGGCCCTCGGCGCGAAGGCGTTCCACGACCGCCGCCTTGTCCTGGGGCAGGACCTCGGCCTGGACTTCGTCGATGCCGAGCTTTCGGGCCACGGCCTCGGCGGTCGTACGGTTGTCTCCGGTCATCATCACCAGCCGAAGTCCAGCGGCCTTGAGAGCGCGGACCGCTTCGGCTGTGGTCGGCTTGATGGGGTCGGCGATGCCGAGCACGCCCGCCAACTTGCCGTCCACCGCGACGAAGATTGCGGTCGCGCCCTCGCTCCTCAGCGCTTCGGCCTCTGCTTCCAGGGCAGAAACGTCCACCTTCAGTTCGGTGAGGAAGCGGGTATTGCCCAGCGCGACACGTTTTCCGTCGACCCGACCGGAGACGCCGCGCCCGACAGGGCTGTCGAATCCGGTCGCTTCTGACAGGGTCAGGTTCCGGTCAGCGGCCGCCCGGACCACCGCGTCGGCCAGCGGGTGCTCGCTGCTCCGTTCCAGACTGGCTGAAAGGCGCAGCAGTTCCGTCTCGTCGAAGCCGGACACAGGCCGGATCGCGGTCACCGAAGGCCGGCCCTCGGTCAGGGTGCCGGTCTTGTCCAGCACCAGGGTGTCGACTTTCTCGAAGCGTTCGAGGGCCTCGGCGTTCCTGATCAGAACACCGGCCCGGGCACCGCGACCCACCCCCACCATGATGGAGATCGGCGTGGCCAGGCCCAGAGCACAGGGACAGGCGATGATCAGCACCGACACCGCCGCGACCAGGGCATAGGACAGGCGCGGCTCGGGTCCGACCAGACCCCAGACGACGGCGGCGATAACGGCAATCCCGATCACCATCGGCACGAACCAGCCTGAGACGGTGTCGGCCAGCCGCTGAATCGGTGCGCGGCTGCGCTGGGCCTGGGCGACCATCTGGACGATCCGGGCCAGCAGGGTGTCGGCCCCGACCTTGTCCGCCCGCATCACGAAGGAGCCGGTCTTGTTCAGCGAGCCGGCGACGACGTTGTCCCCGGCGGCCTTGGTCACCGGCATGGATTCGCCCGTCACGAGGGACTCGTCGATGGCGACACGGCCGTCGAGAATCTCGCCGTCGACCGGAATTTTCTCGCCCGGACGAACCCGAAGGCGATCACCGACATGGATATTGTCGAGCGTTACATCCTCGTCGCCGCCATCGTCGCGAACCCGTCGCGCGGTCTTGGGCGTCAGGTCGAGCAGGGCCCGGATCGCCCCGGAAGTCTGCTCGCGGGCGCGCAGTTCCAGGATCTGGCCGACGAGTACCAGAACGGTGATGACCGCCGCGGCCTCGAAATAGACCGGTGCGCTGCCGTCCATGCGCAGGACGGCCGGCGGGAACAGGGCAGGGGCCAGAACCGCCACGACGCTGTACGCCCACGCCACCCCGACGCCCATGGCGATCAGGGTGAACATGTTGAGATGCCGGTTGCGCAGCGATGCCCAGCCGCGCTGGAAGAACGGCCAGCCGGCCCACAGCACCACGGGGGTCGCGAGTGCGAACTGGATCCAGTTTGACATCTGGCCCGGGATCACAGCGTGCAGATCGACGAGGTGGGCACCCATCTCGAGGACGAAGACGGGAACGGTCAGAACCAGCCCGACCTGGAAACGACGGGTGAAGTCGACCAGCTCGTGGTTGACAGGCACCTCGGCGGTGACGGTCTCCTGTTCCAGCGCCATGCCGCAGATCGGGCAAGCGCCGGGCCCTTCCTGACGGATCCGGGGATGCATGGGACAGGTGTAGATCGCGCCGGGCATCGCCGCCGTCGGCTCGCGTTGCGGTTCCAGGTACCGTTCCGGGTCGGCGATGAATTTCGTGCGGCACCCCGCCGAACAGAAGACCTGCTCCTGGCCGTGGTGTTCGGCCCGATGTGGCGAAGTGGCTGGGTCGACGGACATTCCGCAGACAGGGTCGATCGCGCTGTTGGCCGCGTCAGCTTTCTTGTCGTCGGAACAGCAGCTTGTGCCGTGATTATGATCGGCGTGGGGATGCTCGGCTTCAGCCATGGCGTCGCTCCGTTATCAACGGGCTGCAAATATACCCCGCTGGGGTATAACACAAGATACCGTCATGGGGTATAACGCCCTCGAACCGGAGAGGATCGATGCAGGACGAAATAAAGCCCAAGGTCATGAACCGCCTGAACCGGATCGAGGGTCAGGTGCGCGGCATCGCGCGCATGGTCCAGGACGACCGTTATTGCGTGGACGTGCTGACCCAGCTCCAGGCCGTGCGCGCGGCGCTATCGCGCGTCGAAACCGAGGTCCTCAGGGATCACCTCGACCATTGCGTCATGGGCGCGATGACGGGCGACGATCTCGCTGACCGGAAGGCGAAGGCGACCGAACTGATCGACCTCCTTGGCCGCGCCACGCGCTGACGCACCTCGAAACCCGCCAACGCCTTCGGCGCGGCTCACTGAGTCCCTAGCGAACGGCTTGCGACGACCAGTGGATATGGGTGATCCGCCATCCGGCGGCGTCCCGTCGAAGTACCATGGTTTCCGCCGACAGGCTGTTGATCGGACGGCCGTTGAACTGGCCCTCCGTCCGTCCTTCGCTGGCCACCCAGGCGCTGTCGCCGACGGCGCGGGCGGTTCGACGGGCGAGAACGTTCGGAACCGCGGCCGAGAACTCCGCGTCTGCGGCCAGGTGCGAGGCCGCATATTCCGCCTTGGACCGTTCCGCCGAGCCGCCTTCGAGAATCAAGACGTCGTCCGCCAGCAGGGCCAGTGCGGCTCCGGTGTCCCCGTGTTCCAGCGCGGCATGAAACGCGTCGACGGCCCCCGCAGCCTCAACGGCATCCGGCTGCACGTCCATGACCGCCGCCGGTGAGACGGCGCGATCGTGCGACAACGCCGGATTGCTGCACACCAGGGCGGCGGCGAGGACAGCGGCGGCGACGCTTCGGGAAATAGACATGGACGGTTCCTGAGACTCCAAGACGGCACGGCGGGACTGTGCGACCTTCTGGCTACATGAAGCAATCGATCTGACAGGGCTGGCACATGCGGCGCGATGGTGGTCGCCTCTACGACGGTCCGGCAGGTCCGAACGGCGGCAAGTGGCGGTGAAGCCGTCCTAACCTGCGAACGCCGCGCCAAGGCCGATCGCGAACGTCAGGCTGCCAAGGCCAAGCGACAGCGGGAGGCGCAGCATCAGCCAGCGGGGCGGCGTGAGCTCCAGTTGCTTGAGGCGGACATCGACGATGACGCTGAGGGCGATCGCCAAACCCAGGGCCAGTAATGACGGGCCTGGCCATTCGTCGCCGGTCGCCCAGGGCCATGCTGAAGCCAGGGACAGAAGGGCCGGTGCGACCGAGGCCAGCCAGACCCAGCGGGGCAGGGTCTCTTCAGATCGGGTTGCAAGGCCCCACCAGACGCCGCCGAGGAAGCTGAAAATCAACGCCGCATAGGCAAACGCCAGACTGAGCCCGGTGAACCGCCACGCCGGTCCGCCGAACAACACCAGTGCGAGTGCCAACGCCTGGGGTAGCAGGCCTGCATAGCCGAGACCGATCGCTATGGCCGGAATGGCTCGGCCGCCGGACGGTTCGACGGCTCTGGCACCGGGGGAAAGGTCGGGCTGCGACACGTTGCTGATGTTCCGCTGGTCAGGGAGATGGGGCGAGCTGTTGGCAAGGGCCGTCAGGTCAGGACGGGATCCGACGGCAGTGACGCTGTCATGGGTTCGACGGGCTCACTGAGCCACGGTGCGACGATCGCCCTGACATCAACACGGGCCTTGAGACGCGCGGCCAGCAAGGCGGTGCCGCTGATCTTGCGCTGGACAAAGAGGATGTCCGCCGGGGGCACATGCCATGCTCCGGTGTCGGCCGCGATCTCCATGCCCGGATCGCGCAACGCCGCGACGAAGCGCCGGTCGCCGAAGTCGAACAACCCCGGCCGGCCGAGCTCGCCAATGATCACATCGATCATCTGATCGAGACGGGTGCCGTGGCGAGCGACGGCCGTCGGCCCGAGGAAACCTGCCGCCAGCGCCGCCTGCCGAACCGCCGTCCGATCACCCGCGAGGCCTGTTTTCAAGAGTCGCCGATAGCCATTTGCCGTGCTTTCGTCGACCGGTCGGGCCGCACCGAAATCAAGCAGGACCAGCCGTCCGGTCAGGGGCTGGAAACGGTAGTTGGCGAAATTCGGATCCGTCTGCATCACGCCGAACTCAAACAACTCGCGCAGCACCAACGTCATGAGCGTCTGCATGGCGCGGTCCCGATCGGCCTGGGGTGCCGTTTCGAGGGACTCGATCGGCCGGCCCTCGAGAAACGTCATGGCCAGAACCCGCGACGTGGTCAGCGCCGGATCCAGCGTCGGGACGACGACCTCGGGCGTGTCGGCCAGCAGCTGCCCGAACAGGGTCATTTGCTGGCCCTCGCGCTCGTAGTCAGCCTCCTCGGCCAGCTGCAGTTTCGCTTCGGCCAGCAGGGGTGTGAGGTCGATCCCGCGGGGGATGGCACCGGATATGCGCAGCAGGGTCGCGACATTGTCCACGTCGGCATCGATGCTTTCGCGCACGCCGGGATATTGCACCTTGATCGCCAGTTCGCGGCCGTCGCGGGTAACCGCGCGATGTACCTGGCCGATGGAGGCGGCGGCGATCGGCCGAAGGTCGAAGCGCTCGAACCGCATCCGCCAGTCCGGGCCCCATTCCCGCGCCAGAACCTGTTGCAACTGGGCCGGCGGCATGTGGTGGGCGTTGTCACGCAGCCGCCCCATGATCTCGGACAACTCGGCCGGCAGAAGGTCGCCGGCGTCCATCGAGATCATCTGGCCAAGTTTCATGGCCGCACCGCGCAGATGCGACAGACGGTCGGCAATCTTTCCGAAATTGGCCGGGGTCAGCAGCATGTCGCGGAGTTGCGGTCGTTCGCCGTCCACCAGCCGCCGGGCCCCCTCGGCGATCATGCCGCCGGCGACCGAGCCGGCCAGCCGTCCGAACTGGCCAAACCGCGACAGGCGACCGCTCGGCACCTGACGGCCGCGGGACTCAAAGGGGGGTCTTGTCATGGGGTCACCAGCCGAGGGTCCCGGGTCCGCCCTTGAAGGGGCCGGCCAGCCGGGACGTGATCCAGCCGCCGTAGAATCCGCCCGCCTGGGGGACGACCGTCTCGCCGTCGACGCAGCATCGGTCGAAGGGGCCGGCATAGAAGGCGACGTGGTCGCGCAGGGCCGCGAAGGCCGGTGTCGGGTTCGGATAGCTCCAGCCGATGCGCGGCAGGATGAGATCGTCGAAAACGACATCCCAGTAGATTGCCGCACCCTTCCACTCGCAGAACGAGCTGCCGCTCGCGCGCCGCAACCTGCCCGGCCCAATGTCGGCGGGCGGGATGTAGTAGCTGGGGGGATGGCTGGTCTCGAGTGTCCGGACGGCGGCGCGGGTGTCGGCGACGATCATCCCGTCATGGATGATGAGGATATGGGCCGCGGTGGGCTGGGCGATCGCCGGCCGCGGAAATGACCAGACGCTCTCCTGGCCGGGAGCCACGGGATCGGGCTGCCGCCTCATGCGGAATCAAGGCGCGCGGCCAGGCCCTGAAGCGATGGGCGAAGCCGCAGAAAGGCGCGGTAGCAGGTTTCCAGCCCCGACAGCACAAGCGGCGCGCGCGCCAGAAGGCCGATGGGTCGGAGCAGCGGGATCGCCCGCCACATGGCGGCAAAGGCCGCAGCCCCGGACAGCATCCTGCCGTCTTCGCTGGCATGGAAGCGGGCGAGCAGGGCGTCCCGGTCGATCGGACAGGTCGCCGGCGAGGCCGATGACACGTCGATGAACTGGATCGCGCCTCTGCCGTCGAGCCGGCGCATCAGTGCGATCTCCCGCCGGCAAAGCGGACACGCGCCATCATACCAGACGAGCAGCTTGGTCATACGCCTCGATATGGGAGATGCATCGGCGATGTCACCGTGACATTTGATCCCCGGACCCACGCGACCCGATCAAACTCAGGCGGGCGGGAGGCGCTGTCGGGCCCCCACGGTGACTCTCCAGCCTTCCGGGGTCTCAACCCGATCGATCCGGGCCGAGGTTCGCCGCCTGATGTCGCCCACCCGTACATCGGTCTCGACCCTGAAATGGTTCGATCGGGCCCCGACCAGCCCGGGCGGCCCAAGGGCTGCCGCTTCGTCGGCCGTGATCGGTACCTGGGCGCGGCGTTGAACGAGACGACGGACGGTGACGGGATCCTGCAGCAGAATTTCCATCAATCCCGGCTCGGCGGTGTTGAGGTTCACGGCCGAACCGGCCGGCAGGAAGCTGATGTAGGGGGCCAGACGATCCAGATCGGCCGGATCAATGCCGGCCGAACGGAGCAGGCCGTCGTCCCGAAGGGGGGCCAGGGCTGTCACGGCGAGGATGATCATGTTGGTGTTCGCTCGCGAGACCCCGGCGCGCTCACCGATGACCAGCAGGGCCGTGGCCGGAATCACGTCTCCGCGGGCGACGGCGTTGACGTTGAAGCGCGCCTGTTCGTCGGCGATGGTCAAGGCGAAGGACCCGCCGGGAATATCGAGGGTGCGCTGCCCGATCTTCGCCCAGGGCTCGTTCATCGTGTCGACGGCCGGTGCGGTCAGGGCGTCACGGCGCAGGGCGACGATCGCTGACAGTTCTCCGGCGCGGCTGTAGGCCTGGGCCTGGGCGGCGTCGTGCAGCCGGGTCGAGCGCTGGACCTCGATATCCTGGGCCACGATCATCACGGTCACGGCGGCCGCAGCAATGGCGACCACGATCAGGACGTTGAGCAGGATCATGCCCTTGCGGTCGGCGCGGCGGCTCACGGAATGATCTCCGGTGTCGCGATCAGACGGCGCACCGTGGCGGGGCGGCCGTCGGGGCCCATCACGGTGAGGTCCAGCGCCACCGCGCGAACCGCGGGGGGAGTCAGACCCGCGATATCCGGAGTCGCTGCAACGGCGGGTAGGTCCGGAACCGTGGCCGGAGCCCAGCCCAGACCGGTCAGACGGAAGGACCACCGCGCCGATGTTACGCCCTTCAACAACGGCTGCGCGCGCTCACCCATGGGGCCGGACACCGTGCGGGTGAGCTCGTCGCCCGCCCGGCCATAGCGGACCACAAAGGGGCGACCGCTGGCGTCGGTCTTCTGGAACACGATGGTATCGGCTCCGCCCTCGATACGACCGCTGACCTGATCGAGGTCCGACGCGACGACGAACAGCGCGCGCTGGATCTCCGACAGGCGGCGCAGGCGCTGTTCGGTCCGGGCCTGGGTGTCGAGAACAGCCCGGAGCAGGCTGAAGCCCGCAAGCGCGATCAGGGCAAACAGGCCGAGGGCTACGATGACTTCGATCAGGGTAAAGCCGGCGCGGGCGGATCGGGGCTTGCGATCAGGCGTTGGGTCGGCGATCAGACGTACGAGGTTCACTGGCGCGTGGAGGGACGACGATGTTCGGTGTTTGGCGGACCCGGGACGGCGACCGGCTGCATGGCGACGGCGCATTTCAGTTCGAGCGCCTGTATGTGCGGGTCACGCCCTGGCGCGTGATCCTGATCGGCACCGCCGTCGGCGCGTATCTGCTGGGTCTGTTGCTGTATCTCCCCGCCGAAGCGGCGGTCGGCAAGGATCGGCAGGCGGTGGGGACCGTCTGGAAGGGCGAAGCGGGTCTGGAGCCGGGCTTCGCGCTGGGCTGGACGGTGCACCCCTTGCGCTCGATGGTGTCCCTGGCACCCGCGGGCGAGATCGCTGTCCGCGGACCTGAAACGGCGATCGAAGGCGATGCCCTGTGGCGCGCCAACGCCCTTGTCCTACGCCGGGCCGAAGGGACGGGGTCGTTGCGGCTGATCAACGCCATGGCACCCGGTCTGCCGTTCACCTGTGACGGTGAAATGACCCTGAGCGCCACCGACCTCGCCATCGGTGGCGGAAGGACGGGGCAGGGGCGGATGCGCACCGGCCCTGCGACCTGTGCGGGCGCAGGCCTGACGACCATGCCGCCGCCGATGGCGGGCGATCTGGAATCGGACGCCGAGGGATCGAGTCTGAGTCTGAAAGGACCTGGGGCCAGCGAACTCTTGCGGGCGCGACTCGGGCGGGACAAGGCGCTGGGCCTGACCATCACGACGGCCGGTGCGGCGGTCCTTCCCGGGATGACGGCATCGACGCTCGAAATCCGCTGAGGGTGGCTGGTCATAACCCTGCCAGGTTATTCAGATTGACGATGGGCATCAGGATAGCGAGCACCATCAACAGCACCACTCCGCCCATGATCAGCAGCACAGCGGGCTCGACGAGGGCGACCATGGCGGTGACCAACTGCTCCAGATCCTGCTCGAGGTCCTTGGCGGCGCGTTCCAGACCCGGTCCCAGACGTCCGCTCTGTTCACCCGAGGCGACCACGGCCAGCAGCATGCGCGGGAAGACCTCGGCCTCGGACAGGGCGCGACGCAGGCTCGCGCCCTCACGCACGCGCTGGGCCGCCATCAGGGCGCGTTCACGGACATAGGCGTTCGGCGTGACGGCGGCGGCCGCGCGCAGCGCATCCACCAGTGGAACGTCGCTGCGCACCAGGGTCGCCAGGCTACCGGCGAAACGGGCGGCATTGAGCTGGCGGGTAAAGCCTGAAAGCGGCGGCGTCATCAGTCGGAAGCGCGCGAATTTGCGGACGTTGACGGGGTTTGCCAGCCACCGGTTCCAGAGCAGGGCGACGACGGCAATGATCACGACCATGGGCAGGCCGAACTGCTGCACAAAACCGCTCAGGCCGATCAGAGCGCGGGTGAGCATCGGCAGGGCCGCGCCGCGCGACACGAAGACCTTCACGATGTCCGGTACCACATAGACCAGCAGAAGGGTGATCATCAGCATCGACACAACCGCCAGCAGGGCGGGATAGAGCAGGGCCAGCTGGATCTTGCGTCCGGCCCGCTCCCGCGAGGCGACGAAATCGGTCAGGTGAGCCAGCACCTCCGACAGCTTGCCCGACTGCTCGCCCGCAGCGATCGAGGCGCGATAGTATTGGGGAAAAACTTTTGGATGCCGTTCGAGGGCGGCAGCGAAGCTCTGGCCTTCGACAACGGCGGCGGCGACGTCGTCCAGCACCGGCCCGATCGGCTGGCTCTCATGCTCCTGGCCGACGATGCGCACCGCTTCCTCGATGCGGATGTCGCTGCCGATCATGGTCGAGAGCTGGCGCGTGGCGGCGGCGAGACTTCGGGCCGAGACACGGGCACCGAGACCGGGAATGGACAGGCCCGCCGCTTTCCCGCCCGGCCGGGTCTGTGCACGCACCTGCATGGGCAGCAGGCCGAGGTCACGGACCATCCCGCGCGCGGCCACTTCGGTCGACGCCTCGACCACGCCGGCGGAGGCGCGTCCTGAAGCATCGACGGCCTGGTAGCGCCAGCTCGACATCCTAGCCGTCCTCGCGCACGACGCGGACCACCTCGGCCACCGAGGTGTGGCCGGCTGCGACCTTGGCCGCGCCGTCATCGAGGATGGAGCGGCTCGACTTGCGCGCGTGTTTGACCATGGCCGCTTCCGAGGCACCGTCGTGGACCATGGCCTGCAAGCCCGGATCGACCTCTATGACCTCATAGAGGCCCGTCCGCCCCCGATAGCCTTCATTGCGGCAGGCAGCGCAGCCGACAGGTCGGAACACGCGTGCCCCCACTGGAACGGTGCCGGATGTCAGCTCGGCGTCGGCGGGTGTGGCGGTGTCCTCGCGGCGGCATTCGGGGCACAGCCGGCGGACCAGCCGCTGGGCGATCAGACCGGTCAGCATGGGGGCCAGAAGATAGCGTTCGACGCCCATGTCGATCAGGCGTGTGACGCTGCCGACGGCGGAGTTGGTGTGCAGGGTCGACAGGACCAGATGGCCCGTCATCGATGAGCGCACGGCCACTTCGGCGGTCTCGTGGTCGCGGATTTCGCCGACCATGATGACGTCCGGGTCCTGACGCAGGATCGCCCTCAGGCCCCGCGCGAAGGTCAGGTCGATGCGCGCATTCACCTGCATCTGGCCGACGCC
Source organism: Caulobacteraceae bacterium (assembly GCA_965284375.1). Taxonomy (GTDB): domain Bacteria; phylum Pseudomonadota; class Alphaproteobacteria; order Caulobacterales; family Caulobacteraceae; genus Brevundimonas. Next base: position 1,759,299 of record OZ260074.1, on the reverse strand, counting down.
GTCCAGCGCGTATTCGACGGGATCCTCGACCGTCATGATGTTGCGTTTGCGGTCGTTCAGTTCGGTCAGGGCAGCATAAAGCGTGGTGGTCTTGCCCGAGCCGGTCGGGCCGGTGACCAGGACGATGCCATGCGGCCGCTGGATCATCCGCCGCAGGGCCGCCAGATCGTCGGCCTCCATGCCGAGATGCCCCAGATCGAGACCCGAGGTATTGCGGTCGAGCAGACGCAGCACGACCCGTTCTCCGTGCTGGGTCGGGATGGTTGAGACGCGAACGTCCACGTCCATGCCGCCGATGCGCAGGGTGACCCGACCATCATGGGGACTGCGCTTCTCGGCGATGTCCAGCCGGGCCATGACCTTGATCCGGCTGACCAGAAGGGGGGCCAGGGAACGCGGAGGGCTGAGCACTTCTCGCAGCACGCCGTCGATGCGGTAGCGCACCACCAGCCGGCGTTCCTCGGTCTCGATATGGACGTCCGACACGCCCTCGCGAACGGCCTGGAGCAGAATGGCGTTGATCAGTCGCACCACCGGCGCGTCATCCCGGCTGTCGAGCAAATCATCGATGGCGGCCGCGTCTTCAGCCAGGGCCGCCAGGTCGGTACCGTCGACGTCAATGTCCGCGGCGGCGTCTGCGGCATCGCCGGTCTGTTCGCGCAACAGGGTGTCGAAGGCGGCGTCATCGACTGCTTCAAATGCGATCGGCGCATCATTCAGCCGCCGAACCTCCAGCAGGGCGGCCAGGGCCGCCGTCCGGCGGTGGACGCAGACCAGGCCGTCGGGACGTTCCTCGAGCATCACCCCGTTGCGACGGGCGTAGCCGTAGCTGAGGCGGGCACGGGGCGAAATCGCCGGCTCGTCTATCGGCAGGGCCGTCATGGGCGGGTCGCCGTCAGGGTGAGATTGATCAGGCCAGGCTGGCCACCGGTCTCCATGCGCAGATCGTCCACGACGGCACCACCGCTCTCGAGCGCCCTCACGAACGGCACGGCACCATCGAACCGCGCACCGGTTATCACGACGGTGACCCGGTCCGCGTCGCCTGTGACCTGAGCGGTCAGAGCGCCCTCGGCGGCGGCCTTGCGCACGGCCGCATCCAGGGGGCCGGTGATCGGGGCGGCTCCGGGCGCGGTCACTGCGCCGGCGGGCGCACTGCGCAGCCGCGCCTGCAGGCCTTCGTAAAGGGCGATGCGTTCCACCGCGGTCTGGCGGGCGATCAGCAGGGGCTGGACGATCCCGTACCAGCCGATGGCACCCACCCCGAGCACGGCGAGCACGATCAGAAGCAGCCGCTCGCGCTCCGACCGGCCGGCCAGCCATTCACTGGCGCGCTCAAGAGCCGGTGTGGCCCGGTTGCGGACGGCGGCGACAATCATCGGGTGGTCCCGGCGGGCTGGAGCGTGATGACGGCATTGACGCCATTGGGGGCGACGGTTCCCGCGACAATCGGGTCCAGCGCGGAGCGCGCTGGAATGGCCGCGTGAGCCAGCGCCGCTACGGCACCGTCGATCGCGGCGGCATCCGTGGCTGTGACCGCGAGGGTCATTGGAGCCGCCGAGTTGTAGCGGATGGCGCGATAGGCCAGCGGTTGGCCCGTGAGCGCCCGGGATGTGCGTCCGAACAGTCGCACAAACGGCCCGTCTCCTCCGACTCCGACCGGCGCGATCTGGTCTACGGCCGCAACCAGGTCCGGCGTGGCTTCCAGCCCGGGCTGGCGGGCGGCGATCAGGCTGCGGGTCTCGGCTTCGCGACGTTCGGCCATGCCGTGCAGCGCGAGGGTATCGAACGCAACCAGCGCCAGATGGGCCACGAGGCCCAGACCGGCGGCGAGGCCGACCATCCGCCAGGGCGAGCTGACCTCGGGCCGCTGGCCAGCGTAAACGCCTTGCCGCAGATCAACGGGAGGGGCGACCACCGAGGGGCGCGTGGCCCCCTCCATCTCCAGTGATACGTCGCGCACGCCCTCGCGCATCACATCGGGCAATGGATCGCCCTCGGTGATCAGGGCCGGCCGTCCACCGGCTTCCCAGGCCGCCGCCAATCCTTGGGCTTCGACGGCAAAGCCGCCGCCATCGTCAGTGCGGACGAGGGCGCGGCCCTGGTCTATCGCGACCCGCCACGCGCCCGGAGGCGGTTCCGGCAAGGCCAGCGCGTCCGGCAGAAGGATGCAGCGCTCAAGGCCGGCCCCGGTCAGCAAGCGGACCCATTCGCGCATCACCGAATGTCGAACCACGGCGCAGAGATGACGACGGTCCGAAACCTCCATGCCCAGGGCCACGTGCACCTGATCCAGCGGCTCGGCGATCAGGCCTTCGACCGCATAAGGCGCGGCTTCGATGCGCTTGCGGCGGGAGGGAAAAGGCAGGTCGATTACAGTGGTTAGAATTTTTTCTGACGGAACCAAGACAGTCAGTGGACCCGCCCATGCGCGATCCACCGGAATCACGGCATCCGATTGAATTCGCCAGAGTCCATGGCCGACAATCGTCGTCCGCGCGGGGTCTTGGCTCACGTCTGCAGTCCGCATTGGGCTTGGTTCCCCGGCTGGAGCCGGTCTATAGCAGCGGGCGGCGTGTGATCGCTAGCAGAGAGACATGATGTTTTCGAAAGCGCGTGCGAGACGGCGTCGGCGGCAGGGTTTGACCCTGGTGGAGATGATCGTGGTTCTGGCCATCATCGCCCTGGTCGCGGTCATGATCGTGCCCAACGTCATCGGCCGTCCCGACCAGGCGCGTGTCACCGTCGCCAAGACCGACCTCAAGACCATCGCCGCAGCCCTGCGGATGTACCGCCTGGATAACGGCGACTATCCGACGACGGATCAGGGGCTCAAGGCCCTGGTTCAGCGTCCTGAGACGGAACCCGTCCCCGCGAACTGGAACAGCGAGGGTTATCTTCCCGAGGCACCCAAAGATCCCTGGGGGCGGGACTACGTCTATAGCAGCCCGGGCAAGACCGGCGGCTTCGAACTGATGTCCAACGGCAAGGATGGCGAACCGGGCGGCGAGGGTCTTGACGCCGACCTGACCGACCGAACGCGTTAGACCATGTCAGGGGGGGATCAACGCATTTTGACGGGCGCAGATCGGGCGGGCATGACCCTGGTCGAGATGCTGGTCGTCCTCGCCATCGTCGGCATCTCCGCGGGTATGGTCACCCTGGCCGTGGGTGGACGCAACGATGCCGCGGCCCAGACCGAGGCCAACCGGTTCGCCGACCGCCTGCGCCTCGCAGCGGACGAAGCGCTGATCGTGGGTAGTCCCGTCACCCTGTCCATGAATCCCGCCGGCTACGGTTTCGAGACCAACTCTACGCCCCCTGCCGAATGGGCCGTGCGTTATGAGTTGCCACGCGGGGTCCGGTTGTCCGCAGAGACCGCGGAACTTCTGATCGATCCCGACGGCGCGGCACCGCCGGCGACCATGACCGTGCGCGATCGGGACCGCACCTGGACGGTCACCTTTGACGGGCTGAACGCGGACGTCAGGGCCGCCGCACCGGCCGGGCAGACGTGATGCATCGTTCACCAAACCGGCGCGAAGGCTATTCGCTGATGGAGGCGATCGTCGCCCTGTTTGTGCTGGCCGTCGCCTCGACGGGCCTGCTGATGGCCACGCAGGCTCATATTGACGGCGTCAGGGGGCTCGAGGATCGGGTCGTCGCCCAATGGATTGCCGAGAACCGTCTGGCCGAACTGGCCATCGGCGAAACACCGCCCGACCAGGTGCGGATGATGAACATCGACTGGACCATTCGCGCTGAGCGCCGCCCGACAGACGACCCTGATCTTCAGGCCGTCGAAATCTTCGTGTCGCGCGTCGGAGCGTCTTCAGCGGCCGCCCGCCTCAGCGGGTTCGTCGATACAGGCGCAGCGGCATGACGGCCGCCCTGCTGCGTTCGCCTGTCTTCTGGCTGAGGCTGGTCAGCCTGCTCGTCGTGGTGAGCCTGGCCCTCGGAGTTGCCCGACTGACCTGGCGGCTGGTGGGCTGGGACGATGGTCGCGTGGCGGTCTGGACACCGAACACCCTGCCTCCAGTGGGCGGCCCCACGGGCGGCGATCTGGTTTCCATCCTGACTTGGGCCCCGTTCGGCGGCGGCGTGGTTGACGCCAACGGTGTCCCGATTTCGAGTTCGGGGCTGGTGCTCAAAGGTGTGGTCTATGCGCCAGGCGGTGGCTCAACCGCCTTGATCTCGAGTGGCGAGGGGCCGGTCCAGATCTTCGGTATCGGCGAGTCGCCCGTCGGGAATGCCGTGATTGAAGACATCGAGATGGATCGTGTGATCCTGAATGTCGGCGGGCAGCGCGAAGCACTGCTTCTGCCACATCCGGCGGGGGCGCTGCCGGCAGGTCCGGCCGGCAGCTCGCCGCAGACAGCCGCCCCGGCCGCGGCGGCCGCGCCGGCGTCAACCCCCGCTGCCCAGGCGGCTCTCGCAAATGCCTCGCCGACCGCCACCGCCGCTGCCTCAGCGGCTCGATCCGCCCTCGCAATACGGCCTCAACAACCCGCGCTCACCGCTTCAGCCGCGGTCAGCGCGCTTGGCGTCACGCCATCATCTGAAGGCTATGTGATCGGTCCGGACAGTGCGCCCCAATTGTTGCGCGCGGGACTGCGCGCCGGCGATGTGATCAAAAGCGTCAATGGCCAGGCCCTGGGTGACGCCGCGCGGGACCAGCAGACCCTCCAACGCGCCGCCGCCGGCGGTCGCGCCCGTGTCGAGGTCGTCCGTGACGGGCGCACCCTCACTCTCACCGTTCCGCTCAGATAGGCGACGCTCCGTGTACAGACATTCCCGTAATGGCCTGGTCTGCCTGATGGCCCTGATGATGGCGGCACCGCCGACCATGGGTGCCGCCCAGAACCCGCCTGCCGCCGTCCAGGGCGAGGTTGTCGTCAACATGCGCGGTGTCGATATCCGCGACGTCGCCGAACAGATCGCCCGCATCACCGGACGCACCATTGTGCTGGATCCGAACGTGACCGGGGTTGTGACGGTCGTTTCGGCCCAGCCGCTGTCTGCCAATGGCGTTTGGGAGCTGTTCCAGACGGTCTTGCGCACCTACGGCTTCGCCGCCGTTCGCAACGGTGCGGTTTGGCGGATCGTGCCGCAGGCGACGGTGATCCAGAACAGTGCCTCAGGCGGTGACTCGGCCCAGCAGGTCGTTACGCGCCTGATCCGGCTGCGTAACCTGCCGTCTGACCAGGCGGCCCGGGCCCTGCGCCCGCTGGTGGCCCAGTTCGGGTCTCTGGAGGCGGTCAGCAATCCGAATGCGGTGGTGGTCACCGACTATGCCGACAATGTGCGACGCATCCAGCAGGTTGCGCAGGCGCTCGACAGCGGTGGCGGGGAGAGTTTCGAGAGTCTGTCCCTGCGTTATGCGGCCGCCGAGGATGTGGCCGATGCCATGCGCCAGCTGTTCGGCTCCGATGTCGGTGGGCCGCGCGTGTCCGCCGACGCGCGCAGCAATGTCGTGCTGATCCAGGGCTCGCCACAGGATATTGTTCAGGCCCGCAATGTGGTTGCGGCCCTGGATCAGCCGGGCGGGGCTTCGCCGGTTACCCGGGTTGTCCGCCTGCGGCACGCCGATGCCGAGGCGGTGGTCGACATCGTCCGCGGCATCCTCGGCGAACAGGCGACAGCAACCAATACGGTTGCCCGAAGCCTCAGGTCCGGGACCGGCGGGCTGGCCAGCCTCAGTGCCTCGCGGCAGGCCGAAACAGCAGCGGCTTCGTCGCCAGCTGCGGGCGCGGCGAACGCCGGCAGTGAGCGGTCATCGGGCTCGACCGGATTCGCGCTGGCCGACGTGACCGTACAGTCCGCCAGCGAGTTGAACGCTGTGGTGATGCGCGGCTCGCCGTCGACGGTTCAGATGATCCAGGATCTGATCGTCGAGCTCGATGTTCGGCGCCCCCAGGTCGTGATCGAGGCGGCAATCGTCGAGATCACCGGCGAACTGGGCGAACAACTGGGTATCCAGCTGGCGGCGGGTGGGGCTGTTCCCGGGTCCGGCGTCATTGGCGGCACCTCCTTCACCCAGTCCGGCACGCCGCTGAGCGCCATCCTGGCCGCTCTTGGGGTACCGGGTGCCAGCGCCCTGTCGGAAGGCCTGAATGTCGGGGTGGGCAGCGAAGGCGACTTTGGCCTTCTTCTGCAGGCACTGTCGCGCACGTCGAGCGCCAACCTGTTGTCCACGCCCAGTGTAACGGTTCTGGACAATGAGGAAGCCGAGATCGTGGTGGGCCAGAACGTGCCGTTCCGGACCGGCGCCTTCGCTACGGACGGCAACACCGTCAATCCGTTCACGACCATCTCGCGCGAAGATGTCGGTGTGACCCTGCGCGTGAAGCCCCGGGTCCACGATGGGGACGTCGTCAGGCTGGAGGTCACCCAGGAGGTGTCGTCCCTGACCAACACGGCCGTCGCAGGTGCCGCCGACCTGATCACCAACCGACGCAGCGTGCAGACGACGGTGCTGGCCGATAATGGTCAGACCATCACGCTCGGCGGTTTGATCACGGATGATCGCCTGATCGGTGACAGCAAGGTTCCGGTGCTGGGCGACATTCCGGGAATCGGGGTCCTGTTCCGGTCGCGTCGTGACAGCCAGACCCGGCGGACGCTGTTCATCTTCCTTCGCCCGACGATCCTGCGTGATGCCGAGGACGTGAGGGCCGACGCCCAGGAAAACTATGACCGTCTGCGCCGCGAAGAGGTGGCCGTTCCGGCCGTCCGTCCGGACCGTGAGGTGCTCAACGCCCCGCGGCTGCAGCCGGGCGTTGATCAGGTATTCTGATCGGCACGATCCTGCGAGCCGCAATCAGCGGTCGCTGTTTCAGCCTGGCTGCTGCGTCGACGGAAAGATCGGGATGATCAGATCGTTGGCGTCGGCATCTGCGTCGTCGTCATTCAGCGAGATGGGCTCAGGGGCGGACAGAAGGGCGGTGGGCCATAACCGGCGCCGCCGAAGCTGGATCCAGCCGAGGACCGTTCCGGCTCCTGCAGCCCAACCCGCGGCCAGCCAGGCGAGCCATGACCACGAGGACGAAGGGCGAGTCACGCTCGCGACCCGGGAGGGTGTCGCCTTTGTGGCAGGCTGGCTGGCAGCCGTGCCGACGGGCGGTGCAACCAGAACAGCGCCCTCGCTGATAGCCGCCGCCAGCTTCGCTTTCGGGATCAGCCAAAGTCCGCTGGACGGCTTTTCCACCAGGGCGATGTCGGCGTTCCATAGGTGATAGCCGAACTCCCGCGCCAGCGCTGTCGGGGCATAGAGGCCATCGATCTGGAACGACATGGTGGCGTCGATGTCCGGATCAATCTTGAACGGCAGCCCGAGCGCGTCGCCCAGCACCGCATCGGCGATCTCGCCGACGGGCCCCTCGGGCAGTGACATCAGATAGTACTGCGGTGCCGCCTGAATCGCGGCCCTGTCCAGCACCTCGGCCGAAGCCGGGGCCGCCAGCGCGAGGACCACGACGGTGGACAGGAGGAGGGGCAGACCCGCTGGACGCATTACAATCTCTCGAACTGACGCCAGTCTAGCATGCCGGAGACCGGGATGCCGAATACGCCCTCATCCAAGTCCGATCGGCCCGTAGAGCCATGTCAGCCACCCGCCAATGACGATGAAGGGCCCGAACGGCAGCGGCTCATCGTGCGCCAGAGGCCTCCGCGCCAGGGCACGCGCCGCGACCCAGCTGAGACCGGCGGCGCAGGCCCAGAGCAGGACCGACGGCAAGCCGATCCAGCCGACCCAGGCTCCCACGGCTCCAAACAGGATGGGATCACCGCCGCCGAGGCCTTCCCTCGCGCGAAGGCGTCGATAGGTTTTCGCCACCACCCACAGGGATCCGAAGCCGAAAACCGCCCCAAGCAGCCCGTCGGCCAGGGTTCTGTCTGGCAATGTTGCCGCGGCGATGAGTCCGCTCACGAGCAGGGGCAGGGTCAGCCGGTCGGGAAGCCAGAGTTCGTCGGCGTCCACCAGGGCGATCAGCAGCAGCTGCCATCCCAGGAGGGCGGTCAGGATCGCCGGCCCTATCGTGGGCGAGGCGAGCGCCGCCCAGACGCCGATCCCGGCTCCGGCCAGTTCGATGACCGGATGCCGTAAGGTGACTTTCGCGCCGCAGTGGACACACCTTCCCCGCTGCGCCAGCCAGCTGAACACCGGAACAAGTTCTCGGGCCGACAGCACGGTTCCGCAGCAGTCCGCGCGCGACCGGTCCCAGACGATCGACTCGCCCTTTGGCAGCCGGGTGGCCACCAGGTTGACGAAACTGCCCACGATCAGACCGGTCAGGCCCGCCAGAACGGTCAGTTCGGCTTCGAGGGTCGTCATCAGCCACCGTCGCCCGGACTATTCATGCTTCGATATCGTACATGACCGAGAGCCGGGACGATTGACAGGGGATCGGCGAACCAAGGGCTGTCGGCCGAACGGGAGATGTCCCCGGCCAAGGAGGTCTCAAGCGAGCCAAGGCGCGTTTCGTCAGGCGTTGATGATGACCTTCAAGGCCTTGGTCTCGGCCGCGCGCCCGAAAGTGTCATAGGCTTCGAGGATCTGGTCGAGTGTGAAGTGGTGGGTGACCAGCTGCGTCGGGTCGATCTTGCCGGACTGCACCGTCTTCAAGAGCATCGGCGTGGTCGCTGCATCGACCAGCCGCGTGGTGATGGCGATGTTGCTGGACCACAGAGTCTCAAGGTGGAGTTCGACCGGTTTGCCGTGAACGCCGATGTTGGCGATGACTCCGCCCGGACCAACGATCTGCTCGCACAGCAGGAACGTCGCCGGCACGCCGACAGCCTCGATGGCCGTGTCGACGCCACGCCCGCCGGTCAGGGACATCAGCGTTTCGGCCGCCTTTCCGTCGGTGCTGTTGATCGTTCGGGTAGCACCGAAGCGCCGGGCGACTTCCAGGCGGTTGTCGTCGAGGTCGACCATGATGATCTCGGCCGGCGAATAGAGCTGGGCCGTCAGCAGGGCGGCGAGGCCGATCGGACCGGCACCGACGATGGCGACGCTCGAACCCGGTGACACCTTGCCGTTCAGGACGCCGCATTCGAATCCGGTCGGCAGGATGTCGCTGAGCATGACCATCGCCTCCTCATCTGCGCCCTCGGGGATCGGATAGAGGCTGGTCTCGGCATGGGGGATGCGGACGTACTCGGCCTGGGTGCCGTCGATGACATTGCCGAGGATCCAGCCTCCGGTCGTGCAATGCGAGTACATGCCGCGACGGCAGTATTCGCACTTTCCGCAAGACGAGATGCAGGAGATCAGAACCCGGTCGCCGGCCTTGAAGGTTGTGACCCCGGCTCCGACTGCTTCGATGACGCCGATGCCCTCGTGGCCCAGAATCCGGCCGGGTGCACAGGTCGCCACGTCACCTTTCAGGATATGAAGGTCGGTCCCGCAGATGGTTGTCTTCACGATCTTCACGATCGCATCGCCGGGGGTCTCGATCTCGGGCCGGGGCCGGTCCTCCAGCGACGTCTTGCCGGGACCGCCGTAAACGAATGCCTTCATGGGGAGGGCGCCTCCAGCGCAGGTCGAATGCAGGCCGCGAGAATGCCGCAGCATGACGCCCGACTGTCGACCCCTTGAATGACGCTGACCTTGATCGATATCAAAGTGCGGAGGGGAGATCAGGCCCGCGCCAAGCCAGCCGACATGGGCCGGTATCCGGGGCTTAACAGATGGTCCGGAGCGGTCCGGGCATTACGATCCTGTATGGAGCAGCGCAGCACCGTCGGGACTGCAGACGATCGAGACGCGCGTCCCCGGTGCGGCGTCGCTGATGTCGATGGTCGCGCCGAGCTGACCGGACAGGGCCTTGACGATGCCGGTGCCCAGGCCCGCCCTGGGCTTGCCCGGGCCCGTTGGCATACCGACGCCGTTGTCGAGGACGCTCAGGGTCCAGCCCTCGCCGTGAGCCCGGTAGTCAACGTGGATCGTGCCGTCCCGGTGGTCGGGGAAGGCGTGCTTGATGGCATTGATGACCAGCTCGGTGACGATCAGCCCCAGGCTGACTGACTTTCCGGACGGTGCGACGCTGCCGTCGGCTGTGACGGAGAGGGTCAGCTGGTGGTGGTCCTTGATCATGGAGTCGCCGATGCTGCGGCACAGACCGGTGAAATAGGTCCGTAACTCGACGTCTCCGAGCGTCGATCCGTCGAGATGGCGCTGCACCGCGGCCACGGCCATGATGCGCTGGTGAGCGTCGCGGAGGTGGTGGCGGCTCTCGTCGGAGCCGACCGCACGGACGCCCTGCATCAGCACGCTGGCGATGATCTGAAGGCTGTTGGCCACGCGATGCTGGACCTCCTGCACCAGCATCGCCTTGTCCTGTATCAGATCGTCCTTCTGTCGGTCGCTTGCCCGCAGGGCTGTGACGTCCACGACGGTCAGCAGCAGGCGAACGCTCTGTGCGGGCTTGTGAATGAGCCGACGCGCATAGAGGACAAGGTGCCGGTCAGGCTTGCCCGGTGGCTTCAGGTCAATCTCATAGGCGTTTATGTCGGCCTGTCCGTAAGCCGTGGCCTCCATCAGGGTCCGGAGCTGTCGCACATCCCACTCTCCGTGGCCCAGATCGGCCAGACGACATCCCGGAAGCGAGTGTGGGTCGACGTCGAACTGTTGAAGGAATGACTGACTGGCCGCCACGACCTCAAGCTTGCCGTCCAGCAGCAAGACAGGCGCGACCGAGGCGGCCACGAGCGACAGCGCCAGATCGAGCGAGATGTCGGGAACGGGGGCCGTCACGCTCTTCATGGGAGGGCGACCTCGTGGACGGGGGGAGAGGGCGGCCCGGCGGGCACGACCTTGAGGAAGGTGCGGGTAGTAGCAGCCCGGATCCGGCCCTGCCTTGATCCAGATCACCGGCTATCCGGCATCAGACCCAGACGCCAGCGGTCAGACTTCACCCGCGGCGTGGGCGCGCAGCAGCTCCGGGCGCTCCACGATCAGTTCGCTCTGCGAAGGCATGGAGATCATTCCCTGTGCCTTCATCCGCGTGAGGACGCGGCTGACCGTTTCGATCGTCAGGCCCAGGTAGTCGGCGATCTCGCCACGCTTCATGGGAAGACGGACATGGCCCGGCGCGGTCGGTCTCGCAGGGTCGTGGTTCGGCAGGTCCAGAAGGAAAGAGGCGAGGCGCTCGATGGCGGTCTTTCGTCCAAGCAGCAGCATCTGGTTCTGGGCTGCGGCCAACTCGTGCGAGGTTCGGTGCAGAAGCATATGCTCCAGCGGCGGGGAACTCTCGACCAGGTCACGGAAGGGTCCCTTGCGCAATCTGCAGACCGTGGTCGGTTCTATGGCTTCCGCGGAAAAGACGTAGAACTCCCCGATCGCCAGGCCGAGAAAATCTCCGGCGAACAGGAAGCCGGTGATCTGACGACGACCGTCCGGCAACAGCTTGTAGACGCGCAGAGACCCGGACGTGATGTTGAAGACATAGGGCGCGGGGTCGCCTTCACGGGTCAGCACGGCACCTGCGTTCAAGGTGACGACTTCAGCGAGTGCGCCCAAGCGGGCCAGATCGGAGTCCCCGACGCTTCCGCAGACACTCAGCGCTCGCGCGCCACAATTGACGCAGTCGCTGGTCAAGGGCCGAGCGACACATCCGCCGGGATGTGGTCGCGGCACAAGCTCCGAATTCCGGCCGACAATCATGCCAACCTAATGCGCCCTCCGGTAGTGAAAGGCCACCCGAATGTCTCGTGATGGCAAGGATCGATCGCAATCCTTGATCCCGATCAATGCACAGCCCGTTCCGAAAGGGCCTGCTCGGTCAGGATCGGAGCTGAAGCCATGCCGTATGCGAGCCTGATGGTCTATGTCGACGACGGCCCCGACAGCGAGGCGCGGGTCGCCTTGGCCTGCGATCTCGCCGTCCAGTCCGACGCCCGGCTGATCGGGATCGCCGCAAGTTTGCCGGATGTCCCCCAGGTCGATCCCTATGCCGGCGGGGCCATGCTGGGCGAGATGCTGGGCCTGTTCCGCGACATGGCCGAGGCCGATGTGACCCGGGCAGAAGCGACCTTCCGGAAGGCGGTCGGAGCCCACGCCGACCGCTGCGAATGGCGCGGCGAGATCGGATTTCCGTCGGATGTCGTCGGGCAGGCCATGCGTGCCGCCGACCTGCTGATTGTCGGCCGGCTCGACCCTGCGAGGGGGCCTCATCGGTCGATCGATCCCGGTGACGCCTTGATGTCTCTGGGCCGCCCCGTCCTGATCGTGCCGCCGGTCCCGGCCCGATCGCCGCAAGGGACAACGGCCGTGGTGGCCTGGAAGGATTGTCGCGAAGCGCAGCGCGCGGTTTCATCGGCCCTGCCCTTGCTTCAGGCCGCTGCCCTGACCCATGTCATCGAGATCTCTGCCTCGGAAGGACTGGACGCGGCCCGGGCTCGTACGGCCGATGTCGCGGACTTTCTTGGACGGCACGGCATTCAGGCCAGCGCACACGTGATCCAGGGTGACGGCGGCGCGCGGTCGAGCCAGATCCTCAAATATGCTGCCCACCACCAGGCGGGACTGATCGTCGCCGGCGGCTATGGCCATGCGCGGATGCGCGAATGGGTCTTCGGGGGTGTGACCCACGGGCTGCTGGCCGCCGCCCCTGTATGCCTGTTGCTGAGCCATTGACACGCCTGACCTGCCCGGGAGTCCGGGGATGAACCGGCGAAACCTGCTCGTGACCGGAGGCATCACCTTGGCCGCGGGTGCCGGAGCGACGTGGATGGGCCTGCGCAGCATGGGATCGATGCCGGACTATGAGGCCGCCGTCGCCCGATCGCGTGCGGTGTTGACGGCCCGGCCCGAACTGGCGGAACTGGTGCGCTATGCCACTCTGGCCCCGAACGGGCACAATACCCAGCCCTGGCGCTTCCGCGTCAGCGAGGGCCGGATCGATGTCCTGCCCGACCTGTCCCGGCGGACACCGGTCGTCGATCCCGACGACCATCACCTCTTTGTCAGCCTGGGCGGTGCGGCCGAGAATCTCGCCTTGGCCGGGGCTGCGCGCGGGCGACCGGGTGAGGTCACCTTCGCGCCGGGTGATGCGGGCGGACTGACGTTCGCCCATGTCGCAGGCAGCGATGCACACTCCACCCTGTTCGACGCCATTCCCCGGCGCCAGTCGACGCGTGCCGACTATGACGGCCGATCGGTCAGTGCCGCCGACCTGGGGATGATGGCGGCTGCGGCCCGCGTTCCCGGTGTTGATCTCATCCTCATCACCGATCGACCACAGATCGACCGGGTGCGCGATCTGGTCGTCCATGGAAACACCGTCCAGCTGGGCGACGCCGCCTTTCTTGGCGAGCTCAAGTCGTGGATCCGGTTCAACCCCGGCGAGGCGTTGCGAACGGGCGACGGCCTGTTCAGCGTCGTCAGCGGGTCTCCGGCTCTCCCGACCTGGCTGGGCCCGACCTTGTTCGCCGCCACCCTGAGAACCGAAACCGACAACGACAAATACGCCCGTCAGATCGCCTCGTCGGCCGGGATCGCCGTCTTCGTCGGAGAACGGGCCGATCCCGACCACTGGACCCGCGTGGGCCGCGCCAGCCAGCGCTTCGCGCTTCAGGCCACGGCGCTGGGGCTGAAGCTGGCCTATATGAACCAGCCGGTCGAAGTTGCGGCGCTCCGTCCGGAACTGGCGAGACTGATCGGCATGCCGGGCCGTCGTCCGGACCTTGTGATCCGTTTTGGCTACGGGCCGACCTTGCCCTATTCCGCACGGCGCGCCGCGTCGTTCGCCGTGCCGATGGCGTACCGGGATGGTTGACCGACAGGACTCCCTCTATCCACGCCTGCTCCCGGCCGTGGTCGACCTCGCACACCGGCTCGGGGCGCGGCCAGCCGGAGGGACGTCGGCACGGATCACACAGCGGGGCCGGATGCGACAGACCGCGACCGCGCCCTGGGGTGCTTTCAAGGCAAGGCAGACGATCGCGTTCGACCGCTGCGACTTCGACTGGATCGCCCGGACGGGTCCGGCGGGCGTGGTGTCCGTGCGGGATGCGCTGGTGGACGGCGTAGGACATCTGCATGTCCGGGCGCTCGGCTTCATCACTCTGGCGCGGGCGAAGCCCTCCGCCGAACTGATCCGAGGCGAGCTGATACGCTATCTGGCCGAGCTCGCCTGGGCACCTGATGCCATCCTGCACAACGTCGGCCTGCGATGGCGAGAGGCCGGGTCGGACCGGCTGGTGGTCGGGGCTGGATCGGGCGAGACGGCTGCCGAGGTCACCTTCAGCCTGGATGGCCACGGTCGCATCGCGGAAGCGTTCGCGCCCGACCGGGGCGCACTGGTCGACGACGTCACCGTCCCGACTCCGTGGCGCGGCATCTTCTCAGACTACCGGTTCCATGACGGCGTCTGGCTGCCCTTCTTCGGCGAAGTGTCGTGGGAAAAGCCGTCCGGTGCGTTCACCTACTGGCAGGGCCGGATCGAAACCTGGGAAAGAGTACCGCATGACTGACCACCGGATCGCGAGCGCCGGGCACCGCGCCAAGGTCATGTCGGCCGAGGACGCCGCCCTGCTGATCGGGCCGAACACGACGGTGGGCCTGAGCGGGTTTACGGCCTCGGGGTATCCGACGGCTGTGCCGCTGGCGCTGGCCGCGCGAATCGAGGCCGAGCATGCGGCCGGGCGACCGTTCAAGCTGCGGATCTGGACCGGGGCCTCGACCGGCCCCGAGCTCGACGGTGCGCTCGCCAGGGCCGACGGCATCGAGTTCCGGCTGCCCTACAATTCCGATCCGACCTGCCGCGACCGGATCAATCGCGGCGAGATGGCCTATTTCGACATGCACCTGAGCCAGGTCGCGCCCATGGCCTGGCAGGGCTTTCTCGGTCCGCTGGACACGGCGATCATCCAGGTCACGGGCATTCGTGAGGACGGGGCGCTGATCCCGGCATCCTCGGTCGGCAACAACAAGACCTGGCTGGACCGGGCCAACCAGGTGATCCTCGAGGTCAACCGGTGGCAGAACCCCGAGCTTCTGGGCATGCACGACATCTACTATGGCACGGCCCTGCCGCCGAACCGGGTGCCCATACCCCTGATCCGCGCCGGTGACCGGATCGGCGAGCCGTGCTTCCGCTGTGACCCCGACAAGATCGTGGCCATCGTCGAGACCGACCGACCCGATCGCAACGCCGGCTTTACCGCGCCCGGAGCGGACGATCTGGCCATCGCCGGGCATCTGCTGGAGTTTCTCGAGCATGAGGTGTCGAAAGGGCGTCTGCCCCCGTCCTTGCTGCCGCTGCAGTCGGGCGTGGGCAATACGGCGAATGCGGTTCTGACCGGCCTGATCGACGCGCCGTTCGACAATCTGAGCGCCTATACCGAAGTGATCCAGGACGGGATGCTGGCGCTGATGGACAGCGGCAAGCTGAGCATGGCCTCGTCGACCGCGCTGAGCCTGAGCCCCGAGCTGACCGAGCGCGTCAATCGCAACATGGGCGAGTATCGCGACCGGATCATCCTGCGGCCGCAGGAGATCAGCAACCATCCGGAGGTGATCCGCCGTCTGGGCGTCATCGCCATGAACGGCATGATCGAGGCCGACATCTACGGCAACGTCAACTCGACCCATGTGATGGGGTCGCGCATCCAGAACGGTATCGGCGGCTCGGGTGACTTTGCCCGCAACGCCTATATCTCGATCTTCATGAGCGCCTCGACGGCCAAGAACGGGACGATCTCGACCATCGTACCCCACGCGTCGCATGTTGATCACATCAACCAGGACGTCCAGGTCATCGTCACCGAACAGGGCCTGGCCGATCTGCGTGGGCTGTCGCCCAAACAACGGGCGAAAGTGGTGATCGAGACCTGCGCCCATCCGACGTATCGGCCCATGCTGGCCGAATACTACCAGCGGGCGCTGGCCGGCTCCTACGGGCTCCAGACCCCTATGCTGCTGGACGAGGCCTTGTCGTGGCATGCCCGGTTCGTCCGCACCGGCTCGATGGCGGCCGTCTGACGTAAGGCTGACGTCAGGCGGACGTCAGGTTCAGGGTTCCACAATGCCCATCAAACCGAGGTTGCCATGACCCATGCCGCCCCACCCACCATCAGAACGATCAGGATCTGGGATCCGGGCGTGCGCCTGTTCCACTGGTTACTCGTCGCTTCGGTCGTTCTCGCCTTCCTGTCATCCGAAGAAGACAGCGCCCTGTCCGCCTGGCATGTCCCCGCAGGCTGGGTGGCGGCGATCCTGATTGTCTTCAGACTGGTCTGGGGATTTGTGGGCGGCGAGCACGCCCGGTTCGTCAACCTGATCCGGCCGTCGAGGATGGCGGGGCACGTCAGGGGCCTTTTCACCGGCCGGGTCCATGCCTCACTCGGGCACAACCCGCTGGGCGGGATCGCTGTGCTGGGGCTCCTCGCCCTCACGGCCGCGACGGTTTTGACCGGCATCACCGGCGCCGAGAATGGTCACGACGTTATTGCCTATGGCCTGCTGGCCATGATCGGCCTTCACATCGTCGCCGTCATCGCCATGTCGTTCCTGTCGCGAGATAATCTGATTGGCGCAATGGTCACGGGCCGGAAGAAGGCGACCCATTTCCCTGAGGCCGAAGACGCCGCTCCACCGGCGCGGCTCGCCTTGCCCCTGGCCGTCATTTTGGTCGCGGCGTCCGCCTATGGTGCGACGCGGATCGACCCGCAGGCCTTCACTCCCGGTGCACATGCGGAAGCCGGCGAGGGTGGCGAAGGCTCCGGGGGGGATGAAGATTGAAGCAGATGGCCCGGTCGACCGGGCGCGGCGTGAGCTCCGGCATCACCGTACGCCTTGATCGAAGCAGATGTGGCTAGGGCATCGCCCTACGATCAACGCCGTCGCGAAGCGTGTCGAGGTAGGCCGTCAGGTCGTGGATCTCATTGGCCCGAAACACATAGGGCGGCATCGCCGGATGGGTGGTGACCAGCCCCCGTTCGAACGCGGCGGCCAGATCGTCCGAACTCCGTCGCTGGACGATCACCCGGAACGGCGGCGCGATGGCCATGGGACTGTCTCCCGCTGCCTCGATGGCGTGGCAGCCTGCGCAGCTGGCGCGGGCGATTGTGGCACCGCGCGCCGCCGCCTCTACGTCCATGGCGGTGGACAGGGAGGGTACCGTCCGGGGCGCTGTCACCTGCGCGGTCCTGTCGGTGATCGGCGCAGGCCCCACCCGAGCATCGGGGAGTGGGGTACAGGCCCCGATCAGAAGGCATCCGATGATCCTGAAGGCTCGCATGGTTCGGCTCCGGCTCTGAGGCCCTCAGTTGGTGAGTCCAGGAGGGCGGCGTCCTTGACCCAGGTCAATCGGCACGGTCGGCTGTTCACCCGGCGCTGACGACGACCAGATCAGGCTGGGCAGAACGGCCACACCTGAGGCCAGGACCTGGGCTGCCACCTCGAGAGACTGGCCAAGCGGTCGCATAAGACACAGGGTTTCGCATCCAACGATGCGCGCCAGACGGACGACCTCGGCGATCAGGGCAGAGGCCACATCCACAGGATCCAGCGCGCTGAAGGCGATCAGGGATTCGACCTGCAGACTACGTCGGCCATCGGGCTGGTCCGACACGGTATAGACCGCAAGGCCGCATGGCCGGGCCTCCTCGTCGCGGGCCAGCAAGACGCCGCCTGAGGCGGGCGAGGCGTTGCGGGCTTTAGCCCTGGCGCGCCAGGCTTTGAGCGTCAGGCCAGGGTCGCCCAACCGCGCGAGCACCCAAGCCTCGTCCATCTCGTCGTTCGACAGTCGATGGATGGAGATACAGGCCATGCTCTATTCAGTCGTTCCTGCCGCGCTCAGCCTTGATCTACGTCAAGCGGCGACCTTGACGCTGCGATCCTCGATCACAATCGTGTCGGCTGATGTCGTGACGGACAGGTCGATCACGCGGTCACACAGGGCGGTCGGCGCGGATCTGTGACTGACCAGGATCAGGCCCTGGCGGCGCGAGTCGAGACGGCGCACCAGGCGGTCGAGCACCCGGGCCTCGGTCTCGCCATCCAGCCCTTCTGTCGGTTCATCCAGGACCAGCCAGGGCGCGTCACGCAGATAGGCGCGCGCCAGTCCAAGTCGCCGACGCTCACCGCCCGACAAACGGTCGGCATTCTCGCCCAGGATCGCGTCCAGCCCGGCCGGAAGCGCCCGGACCCGATCGTCCAGACAGGCATCTCTCAGGGCGATCCAGAGATCATCGTCCGACGCCCGAGGATCGGCGAGTCGAAGATTGTCCGCAACCGACCCCGCCAGCAGCCGGATGTCCTGCGACGCATATGCGAAGCGGGCGCGAACCTCCTGCGGATCGGCGACCTCAAGCGGCCGGTCGCCGACGAAAAAGGCGTCGGCACCGGCGGGGCGCAGGCTCATCACGGTCTCGATCAGTCGCGTCTTGCCGCAGCCGGAGGGCCCTACAATGCCCAGACGGAAGGGCGGCGTCATTTCCAGCCCGGCCGAGCGGACAGCGATGACGTCGCCGATCAGCGGCTGCGAGGGCTCACGGGTGGCGTCGATGGTCCTGTCGTCCAGAACCTCGTCCAGTCGACGCAGCGCCTCCTGGGCCGCTCCGTTCTGCCGCAAACCTGCGCTTAGGGCGGCGGCCGCCTCCAACCCGGTTACAGAGGCCAGGGCCGCAAGGGCGATGAGCGGCAGCGGCACCGTGAAAGACGAAGCGATGACTCCGGTCACCGTGAGAGCCAGAACCGCCCCCTGAAACACGGGGAGCCATCCGCCGGCTACGGCATCCTGCAGCTTGCGACGATCAAGGGTTCGCGCTGCGCCACCCACATGATCGACGGCCCAGCCCTCCAGGCCATAGGCCCGCAACTCGGGTGCCGCCGCCTGGAGGGCGGAGAGACGGTCCTTGAACAGGCCCATGGCGATCTGGACCTGCCGCCCGGCCGGATCCGCAATGACGCGACCGATCAGCAGTCCGCCGAGGCAGGTCAGGGCGATCCCGATCGCCAGGACGAGCGCGGGGAGGGGGCCAGCCAGCAGGGTCAGGCCGATCGCCGCCAGCGTGCCCGCGCCGGTGCCCCAGGGCCCACTCAGCCGCACGAACAGGGTTTGAACTGCGTCGACGTCCTGGATCATCCGGGCCGATGCCTCGCCGCTGGACAGGCTGAACGCCCGGCCGGATGGGGCCGACGCCAGCCGGGCGAACAGAAGCGGACGCATCTGCGCCAGGGCCTTGAGCGCCGCCGCATGGCTGCTGACGCGTTCGGCGTACCGTGAGCCCGTCCGGACGATCGCCAGCATTCGGATCGCCGCAGCCGGGAGCAGATAGTTGAAGGCCTGGACGACCACCAGGCCGCCGGCTCCGGCGATGGCCGCGCCCGTGATGAACCAGCCCGACAGACCCAGCAGCGTCACCGAGGCACTGGACACCAGGACTGCGGCCAAGGCCGCCAGCCGCAGCCGGCCCCCCTGGGCGCGCCGCTGGTCCGCCATCAGGGCCTTCAGGCTTCGGTCTCCGGTGCACGCATCCGCCCTTCTCACAGCCGCACCACGCAGTCAGCGAGGGCACTGACAGCCTCCGAATGGGTCGCGATCAGGGTCGTGCGGCCTTTCGCAGCGGCGCGGATCACCGCCAGCATCGCGATCTCCGACGCAGGATCCAGATTTGCCGTCGGTTCGTCCAGAAGAAGCAGCGGGGAGGAGGACAGCATGGCCCGTGCCAGGCCGAGACGGCGTCTTTCGCCGCCAGACAGCCCACCGCCCCGTTCATCCAGGATGCGATCCAGACTGCCTTGCAGCCCTGCCCGGGTCGCGGCGTCCTGCACCGCAGCGGCGGTCGCGCCCGGCCTCGCCAGGGCGATGTTGTCGAACAGGGTGCCCGGGGCGACGATCGGGCTCTGACTGGCCCAACCCACGGCTCCGGCGAAGGAATCGACATGCGACAGGCTGAGCTCTCCGACGCGGACAGCACCCTCCGACAGGGGGGCCAGGCCCAGCAGCAGGTGCAGCAGGCTGCTCTTGCCCGAGCCACTCGGACCGACGAGGGCCACGATCGAACCCGCCGGGACATGGAGGTCAAAGTCGGCGATCGCCGTGGTGCCGTCGTTATAGCGAATGGTGACCGACCGAAAGTCGAGCGCCGGGGCGGTTGACCATCGGCGGGACGGCGGCCGGATCACCGATCGACCCGTCCCAGGAGACGCCATCGCCGGCGCGGCGGCTTCTGCAGCCTGTTTCTCGTGATAGCCGGCGGCGAGCCGGCGCATGGGCGCATAGACTTCCGGGGCCAGCGCCAGCACGAAGAAGGCCCGACCGAGGTCGAGGGTCTCGGGCACCGGAAACGGCAGGATGCGCAGCAGGTTGAAGCCGCAGTAGACGGCCACCAGCGCGACCGACAGGGCCGAGAAGAACTCCAGCACTGCGGAGGAGACGAAGGCGACCTTCAGAACATGGCCCGTCCGGCGCTCCAGTTCATCGGCGGCGCGGGCGATCTCGCGCGTCGTCCGGGCCTCTGCCTGAAAAGACAGCAGGGTGGGCAGGGCGCGAATGCGGTCCAGAAAGAGGCCTGAAAGTCGGTCCAGTGACTGGAACTGGCGCCGGCTCTCTGCCGCCGCCGCGCCCCCGGCCAGGGCCATGCCGACGACGAAGGGGATCAGGGTCAGCAGCAGAATGCCGGCGACGACCGGGCTGGCCAGGGCACTGATCGCGATCACGATCAGGGGCGACACTGTCGCCGCCATGCGAACAGGAGCGAAGCGGGCGACGTAGCCGTCCAGTGTCTCGACCGCTTCCACGGCGGCTGTCATTGCGGCGGCGGCGGGCCGACGCCCGGCGAACAGGTCAGCGATGATTCCCTGTCTGACGTCGCCCTTGACGGCGGCGGCGGCCTTCGCCGAGACGAGGGTCGCGGCCTGGCCCGTGAGACCCCTAAGGAGCAGACTGGCCGCGGCCAGAACCAGCCAGGGAAGGGCCTCCGCCACCGATCTCTGGAGCGCGCCGATGGCCAGGCCCAGGCCGGCCGCGAACCCGATCGCAGGGGCGACGTCGGCGACCACGAGGGCGGCGGAAAGAGCCATGAGCCGACGGTAGGGCCGGCCCGCGACCTTCAGCCACAAACCGGGAGGGGGTGTTGAAAGGGCGTCGGCCGTCATGGTTCCCAACTAGCCGCCCGCGAAGTCAGGAACCTTGATCGAAATCAAAGCGGCACTCCGTTTGCGGTCGTAGGGGAAGGCTCGTCGGTCATCGGGCCGGCGCTGCGGAGCCTGATTCCATGATTGACCTCGCGGTCGTTGACCTCTCCCGGCTGCAGTTCGCGTTGACGGCCCTGTATCACTTCCTCTTCGTGCCGCTGACGATCGGTCTGTCGTTCATGCTGGTCATCATGGAGAGCATCTATGTGATGACCCGACGCCCGATCTGGCGGAGCATCACCCGGTTCTGGGGTCTGTTGTTCGGGATCAATTTCGCGCTCGGAGTCGCGACCGGGATCACCATGGAATTCCAGTTCGGCATGAACTGGTCCTATTTTTCCCACTACGTCGGCGACATCTTCGGTGCGCCCCTGGCTATCGAGGGTCTGATGGCCTTCTTCCTGGAAGCGACGTTCGTCGGGCTGATGTTCTTCGGCTGGGACAAGCTGAGCCGGGTCGGCCACCTGTTCGTCACCTTCATGGTGGCCCTGGGCACCAATCTGTCAGCTTTGTGGATTCTGATCGCCAACGGCTGGATGCAGAATCCGGTCGGGGCGACATTCAATCCGGACACGATGCGCATGGAGGTCTCCGACTTCATGGCCGTGCTGTTCAATCCAGTCGCCCAGGCCAAATTCGTTCACACGGTCAGCGCCGGCTATGTCATCGCGGCGGTCTTCGTCCTCGGTATTTCGGCCTTCTATCTGCTGAAGGGTCGCCACAAGGGCTTCGCCAAGCGCTCGATGACAGTCGCTGCTGCCTTCGGTCTGGCGGCGTCCCTCTCGGTGGTCGTTCTGGGTGACCAGAGCGGCTACGCCCTGACCGACAACCAGAAAATGAAGCTGGCGGCCCTTGAGGCCATGTGGCGCACCGAGCCCGCGCCGGCCGGCCTGACCGCGTTCGGGATCCCGAGCCTGAAGGATCGCCAGACCCATTTCGCGGTCCACATCCCCTATGTGCTCGGCCTGATCGCCACCCGCAGCATCGACAAGCCGGTCGAAGGCATTCTCGAGCTGGTCGCGACGGCCGAGACCCGCATCGAGTCCGGAGTTCTGGCCTATGACGCCCTGGAGCGGATCAAGGCCGATCCGACGGATATGGCCGCACGCGGGGCTTTCGAGCACAACCGCCGCGACCTCGGCTACGCCCTGCTGCTCAAACGCTATGTCGCCGACCCCCGTGACGCCACGCCCGATCAGGTCGTTCAGGCGGCCTGGAGCACCGTTCCCAATGTGCCGGTCATGTTCTGGGCTTTCCGGCTCATGGCCGGGATCGGCTTCCTGATGATCGGCCTGTTCGCCACCGCCTTTGTGCTCTGCACCCTGCGCAAGCACGAGACGCGCTGGTTCCTGTGGCTGGCTGTACTGGCCATTCCTCTGCCGTGGATCTCGGCCGAACTGGGCTGGATCCTCGCCGAGGTGGGACGACAGCCGTGGGCCGTCGAGGGGGTGCTGCCGACCTTCCTCGGTGCCTCCAGCCTCAGCGTGCCCCAGCTCTGGGCCACGATCATCGGCTTTACGGCCCTGTACGGCGGTCTTGCGGTGGTTGAGGTCGGGCTGATCCTCAAGACCATCAAGAAGGGTCCGTTCGCGCAGATCGACCTGTTCGGCCTCGACCTCGCGCCCGAGACGTCCGAACCGACCGACGGTCCGGACAAGCCCGCCCCCACGCCTGCTGCCGCCTGACCGTCCAGTCCCAAGGATATCCGAGATGGAACTGCCCCTCGACTACGCCACCCTGCGCCTGATCTGGTGGGGCCTGCTCGGCGTGCTGCTGATCGCCTTTGCCCTGACCGACGGGTTCGATCTCGGCGTCGGTGCCCTGCTGCCGTTCGTGGCGAAAACGGACGAAGAGCGCCGGATGGTGATCAACACCGTCGGCGCGACCTGGGAAGGCAACCAGGTCTGGTTCATCCTTGGCGGCGGCGCGATCTTCGCCGCCTGGCCCTTCGTCTATGCGGTCAGCTTCTCGGGCTTCTACCTGGCGATGTTCCTCGTCCTGTCGGCGCTGATCCTGCGACCCGTCGCGTTCAAATACCGCTCGAAGCGTCCCGACAAACGCTGGCGCACCTTCTGGGACTGGGCGCTGTTCGTCGGCGGGTTCGTGCCCGCCCTGGTGTTCGGGGTCGCGGTGGGCAATGTCCTCCTCGGCGCGCCCTTCCGGCTCGATACCGATCTACGGTCCTTCTACGAGGGCACCCTGCTGGGCCTGTTCACCCCGTTCAGCCTGCTGTGCGGCCTGCTTTCGGTTGCCATGCTGGTACTTCACGGGGCCGCCTGGCTCGGCCTCAAGGCGGAGCGGGGCCCGGTCCAGGCCCGGGCGCGGACGTTCGGCACGATCGCCGGCATCGCAAGTCTGGTCCTGTTCGTCTGCGGTGGCCTGTTCGTTGCCTTCGGTGACCTGGGCTACCGGGTCGTCGGCCTGGTCGATCCGTCCGGGATGTCGAATCCCCTGCGCACGGCCGTCGTGGCGGCCCCGGGAGCCTGGCTCGACAACTATTCCGCCGCGCCCTGGACGATCGCTGCGCCCGTGCTCGGTCTTCTCGGGACAGTCGTGGCCCTCGTCGGCCTCTGGCGCCGGTCAGAGCCGCTGGCCTTCGGAGGCTCTTCGCTCGGCACCGTCGGCATCATCTCGACAGTCGGGCTGGCGATGTTCCCCTTCATCCTGCCCAGTTCGATCGACCCCGGCTCCAGCCTCACGGTCTGGAACGCGTCATCAACCCATCTGACGTTGTTCATCATGCTGGGCGTGACCATCGTCTTCCTGCCCCTGATCCTGCTCTACACGGCCTGGGTCTACCGGGTGCTGTGGGGGCGGAGCAGTTCGACCGAGCTCAAGACCAACCCCGACCTCTACTGATCGCTGAAGGACAGACACCATGTGGTATTTCGCCTGGATTCTCGGCGTCGGACTGGCCGTCGCTTTTGGCGTACTGAACGGCGTCTGGCACGAGTTCCACCTGTTCGATGAGGGGGACCTCGGCCTGTCGGAACCGAATCTGGACGGAGACGAGGCCGGTTCAGCATTGCATGAGCAATCGACGGTCTAGGCTCGGGCCCGGCCCGGGTCGCGGAGCGGAACAAGCGGCTTCAGACGCGCCCGTTCGGGTACCCCCGCGGCCATCCGCATGCGCAGCCGATCACCTCGCGGGCGTCCGCCACTGAGTCCCGGGCGGTGCCAACAGCGCTCGCCTCCGGACCCCCGTCGATGTTGGCCGGATAGCGACCGTCGGCCTGTCGTCGCTGCCTGGCCAAAGACGTCCCGTCTCGATCACCTGCGGAAGATCGCGAGGCGGACTTTTGTCCGATTAAGCATGAACGCGGATCAAATGTTGCGACTGCGAGAACGTCTGACGCGAACAATGTGCGCGATCTAGGCAAAATCTGTGAAAGGAACGTGCTTGAAAACGAAATACGTTTAGCATTTCTGGCAAGAATCGTGCGTCAAAATCCGCCTCCCTCTTGCCATGTTCGCAATTGCGGTAAACATTTCGCAAATGCGTAATGCGGTCTTGGGGGATCAAATGACTCGACTTCGTATCGGCCTTTCCGGGGCAACCGCCCTGATCTTCAGTGCCCTGTCGGTGACCGCCGCATCGGCGGCACCGGCGGTGCCGGACCCGGCGCTCCTGGCGCACCAGACGACCCTGGTTCTCGACAGTGCGGCGACGAGCTGGATCCTGACGGCGACGGCCCTCGTTCTGCTGATGACCCTGCCCGGGCTGGCCCTCTTCTACGGCGGCATGGTTCGCCGCAAGAACGTCATCGCCACGATCACCCAGTCCCTGGGCGTCGCGTCCGTTGTGACCCTGGCCTGGTTCATCGCCGGCTATGGCCTGTCGTTCGGGGTGGGGCAGCCGTTCGGTGCCTATTCAGGCGACGAGGTCCAGGCCTACATCGGCTCGTTCCAGACCCTGTTTCTGAACGGCGTCACGCCCACCACCGCCCACAGCCTGGCACCGGGCCTGCCGGAGTATCTGTGGATCGCCTATCAACTGACCTTCGCCATCATCACGCCGGCGCTGATCGCGGGCGCGTTCGCCGAGCGGATCAAATACTCCGGCCTGTTGCTGTTCACCGGTTTGTGGACCCTGCTGGTCTATGCGCCGATCTGTCACTGGGTCTGGGGCGGAGGCTTCCTCGGCGCCGCCGGCGTGCTGGACTTCGCAGGCGGCGCGGTGGTGCACGTGAATGCGGGTGTCGCCGGTCTGGTCTGCGCCATCTTCCTCGGAGCCCGGAAGGGCTACGGCAAGGAAACCATCGTCGCCCACAATCCAGTGCTGACGATGATCGGTGCCTCTCTGCTGCTGGTCGGCTGGATCGGCTTCAATGCCGGTTCGGCCTGGACCGCGGACGCCATCGCCTCGGTCGCCATCCTCAACACGATCCTGGCGGCCATGGCCGGTTCTCTGACCTGGAAAATCGTCGAGGTCATGGAGAAGCGCAAACCGTCGCTGATCGGCGTGCTCTCCGGCCTGATCGCCGGCCTCGTCGCCATTACGCCGGCAGCAGGACTGGTCGATCCCAAGGGGGCTGTGATCATCGGCCTGGCCTCGGGCCCGGTCTGCTACGCGGCGTCCGTCTGGATCAAAAAACTGCTGCGTTACGACGACAGTCTGGACGCCTTCGGCATCCACGGCGCGGGCGGCATCCTCGGCGCCTTGCTGACGGGCGTCTTCGCCTCGGCGGCCGTCAACGGCGTGGCCGAGGGCGCGACCATCGCCAAACAGGCCTGGGGTCTGGGTGTCACCATCGGCTGGAGCGCCGTGGTGACCTTCCTGATCCTGATCGTCTGCAAGTTCACCACCGGCCTGCGGGTGACCGCATCGCAGGAAGCGGATGGCCTCGACGGCCACCTCCATGGCGAGGTGATGGAGGGCGTCTGACCACCGTCAGACGGCGGCGCGGAGCCTCCCCTCCGCGCCGCGACCAGTAGGTATTCGTTCAGAAAATTTCATTGAAACAAGGGGATATCATAATGAAAGCAGCTTTTGCCTGTGCGGCCGCCGTAGCCGCGCTTTTGACCGCCGGGGCTGCCAGCGCCCAGTCCGCGCCCGAGGTCGCCTGGAATGTCGGCGTGGTCAGCGACTATGTTTTCCGCGGCTATAGCCAGACGCTTGAGGACCCAGCCATCCAGGGGGGTGTCGACGCCACGTTCGGGGCCTTCTACGTCGGAGCCTGGGCCTCCAACGTTGACTTCGGCGACGATACGAACGCCGAAGTGGATCTCTATGGCGGCTATCGCGGCGAGGCGGCGGGTTTTGCCTTCGACGTGGGAGCCGTCGGCTATGCCTATGTCAATGCGCCGGTCGGGGCCGACTACGACTATGTAGAGGTCAAGGCCGCGGCGTCGCGCGCCATCGGACCGGCCACGTTCGGAGCTGCGGTTTACTGGTCGCCCGACTTCTTCGGACTGGACAAGGAGGCGACCTATGTTGAGGCCAACGCCGCGTTCGCTCCGGCTGACAAATGGACCGTGTCGGCCGCGGTCGGCCATCAGTCACTGGACGTGAACGACGACTACACGACCTGGAATGTCGGGGTCGGCTACGCCGTCACCGACCATGTCGCGATCGATGTCCGGTATCACGACACTGACGTGGACGGCCTTCTGTCCGACGGTCGTGCGGTCGCCGGAGTCAAATTCCTGTTCTGAATGCGCTGCACAATTCAAACCGGTGAGGGGTTGCGTTCATGCGGCCTTCACCGGTTTGTTTTTGCGTTCTGAGCGATAATACCTGCACGACTTGCACAGAAGTTGCCACGGTCCTCCCCGGACTCTAAGCCTTGTGCAATAGCGAAAGGGCCGAAGTGGCATCCGTGAACCAGACTTTCGTGGTGACTCCGAGGACCGCACCGGCCAAGGCCGAAGCGGTTGAGCGCGTGCGCGGGTTTGATGAGATCTATGCGGACTTCAGTGCCGCCGCGGGGGCAGGACAGTCGAGCCGCTGCGCCCAATGCGGCGTGCCGTTCTGCCAGACCGGCTGTCCCTTGCAGAACAACATCCCCGACTGGCTGAAGCTGGCCGCCGAGGGCCGGGCCGAGGAGGCGTGGCGGCAGGCGCAGGCGACCTCGACCCTGCCCGAGATCTGCGGCCGCATCTGCCCCCAGGACCGCCTGTGCGAAGGGGCCTGCACGCTGGAGCAGTCTGGCTGGGAGACGGTGACCATCGGCTCGGTCGAGCGCTGGCTGGGCGATATGGCGTTCGAAAACGGCTGGGTCGATCCGATCCGGCCGCGAGTCGAGCGCGGTGCATCGGTTGGAATCGTGGGTGCCGGACCGGCGGGCATGGCCGCGGCCGACCGGCTGCGGTCGGCCGGCTATGCGGTGACCCTGTATGACCGCCATGACCGGGCCGGCGGCCTGCTGACCTATGGCATCCCGGGCTTCAAGCTGGAAAAGCACGTCGTTCAACGCCGCCTCGACCGGTTGGCCGAAGGCGGTGTCGAGTTCCGGCTGGGCGTGAATGTCGGCGGCGACCTGCCGTTTTCCGAGGTGCGCGCCGCCCATGACGCCGTGCTGGTGGCGACGGGCGTCTATCAGGCGCGGCGGCTGACGGCACCGGGCTGCGGATCCGATGGCGTGGTCGCGGCGCTGGACTATCTGATCGCCTCCAACCGCAAGGGGTTCGGTGATGCGGTGCCGGCCTTCGACAGCGGTGCCCTGGACGCGGCGGGCCAGAGGGTCGTGGTGATCGGCGGCGGCGATACGGCGATGGATTGCGTGCGCACGGCCGTGCGCCAGGGGGCGACCTCGGTGACCTGCCTGTACCGCCGGGACCGGGACAATATGCCGGGGAGTGCGCGCGAGGTGGCCAATGCCGAGGAGGAGGGCGTGGTCTTCGAATGGCTGGCCGCGCCGCGCGCTGTTCTGGGCGAGGCCGACCGGGTCACGGGCGTGCGGGCGCAACGGATGGCGCTGGCGGCGCACGGGGCGGATGGGCGCTGGTCGGTCGATCCCGTGGCCGGCGGCGAGTTCGACCTGGCCGCAGACCTGGTCATCGAGGCGCTGGGCTTTGAGCCCGAAGACATGCCCGGCCTGTTTGCCGAGCCGGACCTGGCCCTGACCGACTGGCGCACGATCCGGACCGCCGGCCAGACAAAGGCGACGACGCTGGAGGGTGTGTTCGCCGCGGGCGATATCGTTCGCGGGGCCTCCCTGGTGGTGTGGGCGGTCCGGGACGGCCAGGATGCGGCGGCCGAGATCGAGGCCTGGCTGACCAGCCGTGAGAGGGCGGCGGCATGACCTTCGACCCGGAACAATACCAGCGGGATCGCCAGCGCCTGATCGACGGCCATGCCTATGATCCGTCGTCCGAGCGGGATGCCTGCGGCGTCGGCCTGGTCGCGGCCATCGACGGCCGCCCGCGACGCGAAGTGGTTGATCTGGCGCTGACGGCGCTGAAGGCGATCTGGCATCGCGGCGCAGTGGATGCCGACGGCAAGTCCGGTGACGGCGCCGGCATTCTGATCGGCCTGCCGCGCGTCTTCTTCGAGGCCCAGGTGCGCGACGCCGGCCATGAGCCACGGTCCGGCCCGATCGCAGTGGGCATGATCTTCCTGCCCCGCATCGATCTGGCGGCGCAGGAGCGCGCCCGCACCATCGTGGAGCGCGAGGTGATGGCGGCCGGCTTCTGGCTCTACGGCTGGCGTCAGGTGCCGACCCATGTCTCCGTGCTGGGTCAACGGGCGGCGGCGACCCGGCCCGAGATCGAGCAGATCATGCTCAGCGCCCCCGACGGTCTGGAGGGTGAGGCGCTGGAGCGGGCGCTCTATCTGCTGCGCCGCCGGATCGAGGCGCGGGCGACGGCGGCCGGACTGCAGCATTTCTACGTCTGCTCGCTGTCGGCGCGGTCGGTCATCTACAAGGGGATGATGCTGGCCCAGGCGCTGGCGGACTTCTATCCCGACCTGAACGACCCGAGGGTCGAGGCCAATGTGGCCCTGTTCCATCAGCGCTATTCGACCAATACCTTCCCCGAGTGGCGGCTGGCGCAGCCGTTCCGGATGCTGGCCCACAACGGCGAGATTAACACCCTGCGCGGCAACGCCGGCTGGATGCGCAGCCACGAGATCCGCATGACGGCCGAGGCCTTCGGGGCCGATGACGCGACGGTCAAGCCGGTGATCCAGGCCGGCGGTTCGGATTCCGCGGCGCTCGACAATGTCTTCGAGGTGCTGGTCCGGGCCGGACGGCCGGCCCCGATGGTCAAGGCGCTGTTGATGCCCGAGGCCCCGATCGAGGGCCTCATCTCCGACGACCACCGCGCGCTCTATGCCTATTGCAATGCGGTGATGGAGCCGTGGGACGGACCGGCCGCCATCTGCGCCACCGACGGCCGCTGGGTGGTGGCGGGCAAGGACCGCAACGGCCTGCGTCCGCTCAGGGTCGCCGAGACGGTCGACGGCCTGCTGATCTGCGGGTCCGAAGTGGGCATGACCGGCATCGCCGACGACCGGATCAAGCGCCGGCTGCACATCGGCGGCGGCCGGATGATCTCCGTCGATCTGGAGGCGGGCGTCCTCTATGACGAGACCCAGACCGTCGACCGGCTGGCGGCCGCCCTGCCGTATCGCCAGTGGCTGTCGAACATGGTCGAGCTGGAGCCGCTGGTCGGGCCCGGTCCCGAGCCCCGGCGGGTGTCGGGCGAAGCCCTGACGCGCTATCAGGCCGCCGTCGGCTGGACCCAGGAGGATATCGATTCCCTGCTGGATCCGATGGCGGGGGACGGCAAGGAGGCGGTGGCCTCCATGGGCGACGACGCCCCCCCCGCGGTGCTGTCGCATCAGGACCGGCCGTTCGCCCACTATTTCCGGCAGGCCTTCGCCCAGGTCACCAATCCGCCGATCGATTCCCTGCGCGAAGCGGGGGCCATGAGCCTGCGGACGCGGTTCAAGAACCTGGGCAACATCCTCGCCCAGGACGAGACCCAGACCCAGGTCTTCGTGCTGGACAGCCCGGTCCTGACCACCGGCATGTACGAGCGGATGCTGGATGTGGTCGGCGCCGGGGCGACCACGGTGATCGACTGCACCTTCCCGGCGGCGGAAGGTGCGCTGAAGCCGGCGCTGGACCGGATCCGGGCCGAGGCCGTGGCGGCGGCACGGGGCGGGGCGGGCCTGATCGTGCTGACGGACGAGCGGATGGGCGAGGGCCGGCCGCTGATCCCGATGATCCTGGCCACCGCCGCGGTCCATGGCCGGCTGGTGGATGAGGGGCTGCGGACCTATTGCTCGCTGGTGGTGCGTGCGGCCGAGGCGATCGACGCCCATGCCTTCGCGGTGCTGGTCGGCTGCGGAGCCACAGCGGTCAACGGCTGGCTGGCGCAGGAAACCTTCCTCGAGCGTCTGGCCGGCGGACGCTATCCGGGTCTGACCCTTCGCGACGCCTGCCTGAACCACAAGGCCGCGGTCGAGGCCGGGCTGATGAAAATTCTCGCCAAGAAGGGCATCTCGGTCATCTCGGCCTATCGCGGTGCCTGCGAGTTCGAGGCCCTGGGGCTGTCGCGGGCGCTGGTGGCCGAATTCTTCCCCGGCATGACGTCGCGTATCTCGGGCATCGGCCTGGCCGGGATCGAGGCCCAGGTGATCCGAAAGACCGGGCGGGGCTTCGACGCCTGGCACCCGTCACTGCGCATCGGCGGTTCGCATCGGATCCGGGCGGGGGAGGAGACCCACGCCTGGGACGCCGAACTGATCCACCGGCTGCAGGACGCCACCACGCGAGGCGATTACGGGCGCTTCAAGGCCTACAGCCGCCGGGCGCGCGAACTGCCGTCGACGGCGCTGCGCGACCTGCTGGACTTCCGCGATGCCGCGCCGATCGGGATCGAGGCGGTCGAGAGCGTCAACGAGATCCGCAAACGGTTCGTCACCCCCGGCATGTCGCTGGGGGCCCTGTCGCCCGAGGCGCATGAGACGCTGAACATCGCCATGAACCGCATCGGGGCCCGGTCGGTCTCGGGCGAGGGCGGCGAGGATCCCGATCGCTATCCGCCCCGCCCGAACGGCGACAATGCCAACAGCGCGGTCAAACAGGTCGCCTCGGGCCGGTTCGGCGTCACGGCCGAATATCTGAACCAGTGCCGCGAGATCGAGATCAAGGTGGCCCAGGGCGCCAAGCCGGGCGAGGGCGGACAGCTGCCCGGCTTCAAGGTCACCGAATTCATCGCCCGCATGCGCCATTCGACGCCGGGCGTCGGCCTGATCAGCCCGCCGCCGCACCACGACATCTATTCGATCGAGGATCTGGCCCAGCTGATCTACGATCTCAAGCAGATCAACCCGGACGCCCGGGTGACGGTCAAGCTGGTGGCCCAGTCAGGAATCGGCGCGGTCGCGGCGGGCGTGGCCAAGGCCAAGGCCGACGTCATCCTGATCGCCGGCCACAACGGCGGCACCGGGGCCTCGGCCCTGGGCTCGATCAAACACGCCGGCATGCCGTGGGAGCTGGGCCTGTCGGAGGCGCATCAGGTGCTCAGCCTGAACGGCCTGCGCGGCCGGGTGCGGCTGCGCACCGACGGCGGCCTGCGCACCGGGCGCGATATCGTCGTCGCCGCCATGCTGGGGGCCGAGGAGTTCGGCATCGGCACGGCCAGCCTGATCGCGGTCGGCTGCCTGATGGTGCGCCAGTGCCATTCCAACACCTGCCCGGTCGGCGTCTGCGTCCAGGACGAACGGCTCCGGGCCATGTTCACGGGCACGCCGGACAAGGTGGTCAACCTGTTCAGCTTCATCGCCGAGGAAACGCGCGAGATCCTGGCCTCGCTGGGCCTGCGGTCGCTGGACGAGGCGGTCGGCCGGACCGATCTGCTGCGTCAGGTGTCGCGCGGCGACGCCCACCTCGACGATCTCGACCTGAATCCGCTGCTGGTGCGGGTCGGCGAGGGCGAGACCCGCTGCGCCGAGGCCCCGTACAACGCCGTGCCCGACACCCTGGACGCCCAGGTGGTCAAGGACGCGGCCCGATTCCTCGAGGCCCGCGAGAAGATGTCGTTGACCTATGCGGTGACCAATACCCAGCGGGCGATCGGGACGCGCGTCTCGTCGCACATCGTGCGGCGCTTCGGCGACAGCCTGCCGCCCGGGCATCTGACGCTGAAGCTGCGCGGCGCGGCGGGCCAGTCACTGGCGGCCTGGGGCATGACCGGCCTGCGCATCGAGCTGGACGGCGAGGCCAATGACTATGTCGGCAAGGGGCTGTCGGGGGCCGAGATTATCGTGCGGCCGCCGTCATGGGCGGCGGGCGAGGCCCTGATCGGCAACACCTGCCTGTACGGTGCCACCTCGGGGGCCCTGTTCGCGGCGGGGGCGGCGGGCGAGCGATTCGCGGTCCGCAATTCCGGCGCGACCGCCGTGGTCGAGGGCTGCGGCGCGCATGGCTGCGAATACATGACCGGAGGGACCGTGGTCGTCCTGGGCGAGACCGGATGGAATTTCGGCGCCGGCATGTCGGGCGGCGAGGCCTTTGTGCTGGATCCCGAGGACACGGCTCATGTGCGGTTCAACGGCGACTCGGTGGTCGGCGGCGCGGTCATGGGCGAGGCGGCGGAGCGGCTGCGGGCGCTGGTCTCGCGCCATGTGGCCGAGACGGGGTCGCCGCGCGCGGCTCGGCTGATCGAGACCTGGGCGACCTCTGTCACCCGCTTCCGCCATGTGCTGCCGCGCGCCGGGGGCGGAATCGCGGTCAGCGCCCGGCGGGCCTGACGGTTTTTTCGCAGGGACAGGCGGGCAGGGGTCGACCGCCGTCGGGTGTCGATCCTAGCGGTAGATCATCTCGGCCGAGAGGTCGGGGTCGGTCGCGTCGGGCGCCGCGCGGGTCACGGCCCGGTCGCACAGCGCCAGATACTGGTCGTTGCGCCCCTCTATATATAGGCGGGCCGGCGCGTCGTTGTAATGCAGGATCGCGAAATGCAGCCAGCCGGTATAGGCGCCCAGGTCGGTCTGGGTGTTGAACTCGCCGCAGAACATGATGATGTTGCCGCGGGTGTTGCGGAACCAGGTGTCGCGATAGTTCGGCAACTGGGCCGCCAGGGCGGCGCGGGCCTGCTCGAAATCAGACGCCCGGGCGGGAGACGCCTTCACAGGCGCGTCCGCCGCCGCGGGTGCGGTCTGCAGGGCAAGGGCGAACGCGGCGGACAGCAACAGGGTCATGGCTTCAAACTAGTCGGTAACGGCCCGGCTTGGCAAGCGACCGACGCCGCCACGGCAGGCTTTCGACGGGCCCGGCCGCCTTTGTACGAACCACCGGCCCGCGCCCCCGATTGAACCTTACTTAAGGGCAACTTCGGCGGGGCCCCGAGGGGCAGATCCTATAAAAAAGTTATATGAAACCGGGGCGGGTACACGGCGGAATTGCGCGTAAACGCCCGAAATAAAAACCATATGCTTTCAAGGCATGTAACGCCGTAATTCCCCGAACAGCGTATGCCCGAATTGGGTCCTGAGGGGGCGGGGGGCGACGCAATCAGGCCACAGATCCTGTGAAGGTTTCGAGAAAAGCGCCGCGAAACGAAGTCACGCGTTCCAACGCCGACGTCTCGCTGACCAACGCCGATGTCTCGCTGACCAACGCCGACACCTCGCTGACCACCCGCGTCAGCACCGAGGAAGTCACCCGCTCGACGGGCGACGCCTCGCTGACCACCCGCGTCAGCACCGAGGAAGACACGCGTTCGACCGCCGACGTCTCGCTGACCACCGCCGACACCTCGCTGACCACCCGCGTCAGCACCGAGGAAGTCACCCGCTCGACGGGCGACGCCTCGCTGACCACCCGCGTCAGCACGGAAGAGGACACGCGCTCGACCGCCGACGTCTCGCTGACCACCGCCGACACCTCGCTGACCACCCGCGTCAGCACCGAGGAAGTCACCCGCTCGACGGGCGACGCCTCGCTGACCACCCGCGTCAGCACGGAAGAGGACACGCGCTCGACCGCCGACGTCTCGCTGACGACCGCCGACACCTCGCTGACCACCCGCGTCAGCACCGAGGAAGTCACCCGCTCGACGGGCGACGCCTCGCTGACCACCCGCGTCAGCACGGAAGAGGACACGCGTTCGACCGCCGACGTCTCGCTGACGACCGCCGACACCTCGCTGACCACCCGCGTCAGCACCGAGGAAGTCACCCGCTCGACGGGCGACGCCTCGCTGACCACCCGCGTCAGCACGGAAGAGGACACGCGTTCGACCGCCGACGTCTCGCTGACGACCGCCGACACCTCGCTGACCACGCGCGTCAGCACCGAGGAAGTCACCCGCTCGACGGGCGACGCCTCGCTGACCACCCGCGTCAGCACCGAGGAAGACACGCGTTCGACCGCCGACGTCTCGCTGACCACGGCCGACACCTCGCTGACCACCCGCGTCAGCACGGAAGAGACCACGCGCTCGACGGGCGACGCCTCGCTGACCACCCGCGTCAGCACGGAAGAGACCACGCGCTCGACCGGCGACGCCTCGCTGACGACCCGTCTGACCTCGGAAGAGAGCACTCGCGCCTCGGCCGATCTCTCCCTGGCCGCCGGCAACTCGGTTGAAGCCTCGACCCGCGCTGCCGCCGACGTCTCGCTGACGAACGCCGACACCTCGCTGACCACCCGGGTCAGCACCGAGGAAGTCACGCGCTCGACGGGCGATGCCTCGCTGACCACCCGCGTCAGCAGCGAGGAATCCACCCGCGCTGCCGCCGACGTCTCGCTGACGAACGCCGACACCTCGCTGACCACCCGGGTCAGCACCGAGGAAGTCACGCGCTCGACCGGCGATGCTTCGCTGACCACCCGCGTCAGCACCGAGGAAGTCGCACGCGCCTCCGGGGACGTTTCCCTGGGTGCCAGTGTCTCGGTTGAAAGCTCGTCGCGCGTCTCCGGCGACGCCTCGCTGACCGCCGCTCTCCAGACCGAGATCGTGGTCCGCGCCAGCGTCGACTCCCTGCTGGACACGCGCATCACCAACGAAGCCTCGACCCGCAGCCAGGCCGATGTTTCGCTGACCGGACGTGTGAGCAACGAGGAATCGACCCGCGCTTCGGCCGACGCCTCGCTGACCGCAGCCGACTCCGTCGAAGCCTCGACCCGCGCCTCGGCCGACCTCTCGCTGGCCGCAGCCGGTTCCGCCGAAGCCTCGACCCGCGCCTCGGCCGACACCTCGCTGACCACCCGCGTCAGCGGCGAAGAAAGCGCCCGCGCTTCGGGTGATGTCTCGCTGACCAACGCGGACACCTCGCTGACCACCCGCGTGAGCGGTGAAGAAAGCGCCCGCGCTTCGGGTGATGTCTCGCTGACCACGCTCACCACCTCGCTGACCACCCGCGTCAGCGGTGAGGAAGTGGCACGCGCTTCGGGCGACACCTCGCTGACCACCCGCGTCAGCACCGAGGAAGTGGCACGCGCTTCGGGCGACACCTCGCTGACCACCCGGGTCAGCACCGAGGAAGTCACCCGCTCCGCTGGCGACGCCTCGCTGACCACCCGCGTCAGCACCGAGGAAGTCACCCGCTCCGCTGGCGACGCCTCGCTGACCACCCGCGTCAGCACCGAGGAAGTGGCCCGCGCTTCGGGCGACACCTCGCTGACCGTCCGCGTCAGCACCGAAGAGACCACACGCGCCAACGGCGACATCTCACTGACCACACGGGTCGGTGCGGAAGAAACTGCACGCGCTTCGGGCGACAACTCGCTGACCGTCCGCGTCAGCACGGAAGAGACCACACGCGCCAACGCAGACATCTCACTGACTGGCCGCGTCAGCACAGAAGAGACCGCACGCGCTTCGGGCGACACCTCGCTGACCACACGGGTCAGCTCGGAAGAGACCGCACGCGCTTCGGGCGACACCTCGCTGACCACACGGGTCAGCTCGGAAGAGACCACGCGCGCCGCAGCCGACACCTCGCTGACCACACGGGTCGGCACGGAAGAGACCACGCGTTCGACCGCCGACGTCTCGCTGGCCGCTCTCAACACCTCGCTGACCTCGCGGGTCAGCACGGAAGAGACCACACGCGCCTCGGCCGACACCTCGCTGACCACCCGGGTCAGCACGGAAGAGACCGCACGCTCCTCGGGCGACGCATCGCTGACCACCTCGGTCTCCGCTGCCAACTCGAGCCGCGTGTCCGGCGACGCCTCCCTGGCCGGCAGCATCTCGACGCTGTCGACCTCGGTTGACACGCGCTTCGCGGCTCTGGGTGTCGGCGCTGCCACCGGTACGGGCAGCTCGGCCTTCGGGACGGGTTCCTCGGCTTCGGGCAGCAACTCCTCGGCCTACGGCAACGGGGCCATCGCCTCGGGTGCCAACGGCACGGCCCTCGGCCAAGGTGCCAAGGCCACCGGTTCGAACTCGACGGCTCTGGGTCAAGGCGCCCAGGCCACGGGGACCAACTCGGTCGCCATCGGCGCCGGCTCGATCGCCAGCGAGCCGAACACGGTGTCCTTCGGGGCTCCGGGTGCGGAACGTCGCCTGACCAACGTCGCGGACGGCATCAACCAGTTCGACGCCGTCAACGTGGGTCAACTCGAGAAAGCCTACAGCGGTGTCGCGATGTCCTTCGCGCTCTCGGCAGTTGACCTGCCGCTGGGTGTTGGAGAGCAGGGCTTCACGGTCGGTGTCGGTACCTTCGAAGGTGAATCGGCGGGCGCGGTCAGCTACCGCTACCGTCCGACCGAAAACATCGCGATCGGCGCCGGTATCGCCGCCGGTAGCGGAACGGTCGGCGGCTCGGTGGGTATCGGGATCAAGTTCCCCTAACCCGACAGCCAACCTGATAAGGAAGGGGCGGCGTGATCACTCACGCCGCCCCATTCTTTTGAGAACGGGACCTTTTTACCGCTCCGGCGGGGTCCTCCTGAACAAGCCGCGAGACCGTGCCCGTGTCCAAGAAACTCAAGGTCGGCATCACCGTCGTCGGTGGTGATACCAGCGAAATCGGATCCATCTGGTCATACGGGATCGGCCAGAATATCGCCTATCTGGCCTTCGTCCTGCAGCGCCTGAACCGCGTCGAGGACGTGGTGCTGGTCGCCGGCCCTCCGGGCGGCGACAATGTCCTGGGTCAGATGTTCGGCCTCAAGGTGGTGCAGCTCGACCACGCCGTCGACACGCTCGACCTGATCATCGAACTCGGGTCCCGGGCTCTGTACCCCGACCAGGCCGAGCGCCTGCGCCGCCGTGGCGGCCGCCTCGTGTCCTATATGGCGGGCAACGCCGTCGTGAACAATTTCGAGTCCCTCGCCGTCGGCTCGGATCATGGCGACATGCCCATTCACGGCGGATTCGACGCCGTCTGGATGACCCCCCAGCACTGGAACATGTGCCGCGGCCACGCCCAGATCGTGCGCTCCGACCTGGTGCGGCAGGTGCCGCACATCTGGTCGCCCTATTGCATCAACACCGCCATGATGCGGTCCGGCCGGCCGGCCTTCTGGCGGGCCCGCGAAGGCGCGCCGGCGCGGATCGGCGTGTTCGAGCCGAACGTCAACACGATCAAGACCTTCCACCTGCCCCTGTTGTCGGCGGAGGAGGCCTATCGAAAGAAGCCGGACAGCATCAAGTCGGTGCTGCTGTTCAACATGATCCACCTGCGCGACAACAGCCACGCGCTGAGCATTCGCGATGCGCTGGATCTGGGCCGGGACAAGAAGCTGTTCTTCGAAGGCCGCCATCCGGTGCCCGACGTCATGGGCCTGCACATCGACCTGGTCGTGACCCATCAATGGGAAAATGAACTCAACTATCTGTATTGGGACATTCTTTATCTCGGCTGGCCGCTGGTTCACAACTCGGCCGCGATCCGGGACGTCGGCTATTTCTATGACAGCTTCGACCCGGTTTCGGGCGGTGACGCCATTCTGGCCGCGATCGAGAACCACGACGCCGGGATCGACGCCTACCGCCGCCGCGCGGCTGAAGTCCTGTGGCGCTTCAACCCCGAGAACCCCGACCTGCTTGAGGCCTATTCCCAAAGGATTGAGGAAGTCATGTCCACGAGGCCCCGGCTGTGAGCACGCCCACTAAAGCCAAGCCGCCCAAGAAGCGCGGTTACAATGTCGGCGTCACGATCTCGATCAAGACGGGTGGCGACCTGGCGTTGTTCACCAACGGCCTGCGTCAGAACGTGTGGCATCTGTACAAGCTGTTCGAGGCTTCCAAGGATTGCGCCAACGTCTGGATGGTGGCGGAACGCTTCCCGGAAGAGCCGATCACAGGCGAGACCTTCGGCGTGCCGCTGACGGCGTTCCGGACGCTTCCCGATGTCGAGGCCGAGCTCGACTACCTGATCATCATCGGTGCGGCCATCAATGTCTCGGTGCTCAAACGCCTGCGTGAACGCGGCTGCAAGGTCATCCTGTACAAGGGGGGCAACGGTGCCGTGATCTCCATGGCCGACATTGTCGCCAAGCCGCCGAAACCGACGGCCGAGACCTACGACGACTATGATTGCTATGATCAGATCTGGGTGACGTCCCAGCATATGGTGACCTACGCCGGCTGGTGCCGCACGATTTACCGCTGTCCCGTGATCGAGATCCCGCAAATCTGGAGCCCGCTTCTCCGGGACGTGCTGAAACCGTCCGAGACGATCAAATTCGGCTTCAACCCGCCGTCCCCGGCCTGGCGGATCGGGGTCATGGATCCCAACAACACGGTGATGAAGACCAGCCACTATCCGATGCTGGTGACGGAAGCCGCGTATCGGGAGAAGCCCGAGATCATCGAGTCGCTGATGGTGTCGAGCGCACGGCAGTTCGCGGAGAACGAGCATTTCCGCCGCTTTGCCAACCTGTTGACGCTTCAAAAGGACGGCAAACTGACCGTAGAAGATCGCTATATCAGCTGGGTCTTCATGGCCAAATACTGCGACGCGATCGTGACCCACCAGTGGGAGAACGGCCTCAACTACCTGTATTATGAAGTCCTGTCAGGGGATTACCCGCTGATACACAACTCCGCCTTCCTCAAGGATTACGGATACTATTACGAGGACTTCAATCCGGAATCGGGCGCAGCGGCCCTGATCCGGGCCCATGCGACCCATGTCGACAACCTTGAGGCATCGCGGGCGATGAATGCGCGGCTGTTTGCACAGCTGGAGCCGACGGCAAAACACAACATCGACCTGCACCAGGGGCTGATGTTCACGGCCTGACGGGGGCGCGCCCCCGTCTCAGCCCAGGTGTGGGCCTCTAGCGGAACAGCTCTTTCTTGACCGAGACGCAGCCCTGCGCGCCGGCCGGCATCAGATAGAGCTGGGTCGCCACGTCCAGTTCGCCGACCGTGACGTTGGCAAGCAGGCGCCGCGTGCCGGTGAAGGCCGCGAACGTCGTGTTGCGCAAGGTCGCGCAGGGTTGGCTCCAGTAGATGGTCTGCTGGTAGAAGCCCGCGCAGTTGGGCGAAATGCTGATCATCGACAGCCGCGTCGTCCCGTTGGCCGCATGGGACGATTCCATCGTGATCACGGTCGGCCACATATCGCCGTTGGGACCGAGAGGCTGGACGGTAAAGTTGGCGTCCGACCCCTCCATCAGGAACCGGCCGACCTGGACGGCCCGCGTCGTGCAGCGGGTCATTCCGATCGAGCTCAGGGAATCTGCCAGGCGCTGCTCCGTCGAGCCCGGCATGGAGCCGATATTGCCCGCAACATACTGTGCTGACACCGACTGCGCCGGCAGCAGGAGAGCGGAGACCAGCATCAGCCGGGCGACTACGGATCTGGACATGGTCAACTATTTGTTCCGTCAGGCCCCGCCACGCTTTTAGGCGAGTTGCCGTTCCCTGTCGACAAAGCTTGTGGCTGCGTTCGATCGGGCCGCTCGAAATCGGCCGGGCTGATTGTCTTTGCGACGATCGTCGGCGATAAACCGCCGGGCGCTTCCGGTATTCGCATCGATCGGCGCGCGAAGCACACAGTGGGATTTATGACAGACAACCTTGCCCCGTCCCTGATCCTGATCAACCAGTATCTGGTCGATCTGTCCTTCGAAAATCCGGCCGCCAAACGCGGTCGTGCACCGCAGGGGCCGCTGGCGATCGAAAAGTCGGTCGACATGGTCAGCCAGCCCCGCGAGGACGGTCACGCCAACGTCGACATGCGCCTGACGGTGAAGGTGTCGGCTGAGGGCTTGGCTGTTTTCCTTATCGAGATCACCTACCGCTGCGTCTGCGACGTCAGCGGAATTGCGCCTGAGACTCTGGAGCGACGACTGCTGGTCGAGGGGGGCGAAGCGATGTTCCCCGCCGTCCGCAACCTGGTCAGCGGGCTTGTGTCAGAAGGCGGCTATACCCCCACCTTGACGCTGGACCCGATCGATTTCGCCGAGGTGTTCGCTCGTGCGCGGGCAGGGCAGCCGGCGACCTGAACAGACGACCGCCTGGTTTCGTCACGCGAAATGCCGTCGATGACGCCTGCCCTCGAGCCCCGGCGGCGGGAACAGGTTTCTTTCAAGCTGAACAGGTTCGGAAACCATCCGGCCAGAGTTGACGCTTGGGTCGGGCGTGGTCCTGGACGGGTGATGGCCGGCAGGGGCGTTCCGCTGGCTACACCAGGCGATCGATCGATCGTCCCGCACCGGGTCGGCGATGTTGGCGGTCATTCACGGAGCCAGACCGGAACCCGGCGGTGCTCCGTGTCGTTAGCAGGCGATGGACACCGAGCGTGCGTACTCTTTCACCACTTATGACGAGGTGATCAGCAATATTCTTAAGCGTGTGGCACCCGCTACGGTTCTGGACGTGGGGGCCGGGTCCGGAAAATACGGACGGATGGTTCGAAGCCTGTTTCCCGACGCCCGGATCACCGCGCTGGAACCCGACCGGGACAGCATCATCGCTCACGGGCTGAACGACGTCTACGATGAGGTTCTGGAGATCGGGGCTCAAGCCCTGATCGAACAGCACCCGACACGTACCTTTGATGTTGTCATCATGGGTGATGTGATCGAGCACATGCGGAAATCCGAAGGCGTGGATATAATCGATTTCCTGACCTATCGATCGTCTTACATACTAATCGTCACGCCCGAGGCGATGATCATCAACGCCTCGCCCTGGTATCTTGGGCACATCTCTGCCTGGTCCTCAGCGGACTTCGTAAACCATACGAATTGGGCATCGCATCAGCTCGGGCAAATGCAGTTGTTTATCTTGAGGGGGTATCAGACTGAAGCGCTATCCCTCAAACATCTGGTGGCCCAGATAAACGCGGAAGCGCTTACGATCAGCTACGGCGATACGAGCGGAGTCTGCGACCTCACGCAGGTCAGGACGACGCACACCATTACCGACATCCATGCGGATGGGACCTCGGACACATGGGGTTGGCGAGCCAACTAGACGGATGTGACGCTCATTTCTCGCCCAGCCATCGCCGAGGTGCGGTGTCCGGGCGTGCGTGACGCGCCGCCGTGACCGGGAGAGCAGGCGCAAGCCGCTGAGGGACGACGGGGCCGGTTCCGTGAACGGGATCAGTCCCTGATTCAACGCGACACGACCGCCCGGACCGTGTCTGTCAGCGCTCCGCTCCGGCCTGTTCCAGCATAAGGCCGGCAGTGGCCTTGGCTGAACCGACCACACCGGGAATGCCCGCGCCCGGATGGGTGCCGGCACCGACGATGTACAGGTTCGGAATCACGTCGTCGCGATTATGCGGCCGGAACCAGGCGCTCTGGGCCAGGATCGGTTCCAGCGAAAAGGCCGAACCCAGATGGGCGTGGAGGTCGTCCTTGAAGTCCTGTGGGGTCCAGATGCGCGTGGTGACGAGGTCGCGGCGCAGGTTGGGAATGTAGCGTTCCTCGAGATAGTCGAGGATTTTCTCGCGGTACTCGGGGCCCTTGACGGACCAGTCGATGTCCGCGGCACCCAGGTGCGGCACGGGCGACAGGACATAGTGGCTGCTCATGCCGTCGGGGGCCATCGACGGATCGGTGGCGCAGGGCGCGTGCAGATAGAGGGAGAAGTCCTCCGGCAGGGTCGGTCCGGCGAATATCTCCGAGATGAGTTCCCTGTACCGCGCACCAAAACAGATGGTGTGGTGTGCCAGATGCTTCTGGGGCTGGGATGTCCCGAAATGCAGCACGAACAGCGACATTGAGAAGCGCTTGGATTTCAGCGATTTCGCCTTCGCCTTGCCGCGCGGCGTGCGCCCCAGCAGTTTCTCATAGGTGTGGACCACGTCGCCGTTCGAGGCGACCATGTCGGCCGCGATGACCTCTCCGCCTGCCAGGGTCACCCCCGTGGCCCGCTCGCCCTCGGTCTCGATCCGCTCGACCGCGCTGTTCAGGCGGACGACGCCGCCGAGGTCCTCGAAGAAGCGGACAAGGCCCGCGATCAGGGCACCGGTCCCGCCCCTGGCGAACCAGACCCCTCCGCGCCGCTCCAGCGCATGGATCAGCGAATAGACCGAGCTGGACTTGAACGGATCCCCCCCGACCAGCAGCGTATGGAAGCTGAACGCCTGACGCAGATGCGGGTCCTTGATGTAGCGAGCCACCATGTCATAGACGCTGTTCCAC
The DNA here is from genome assembly GCA_965284375.1 of Caulobacteraceae bacterium. GTDB lineage: Bacteria > Pseudomonadota > Alphaproteobacteria > Caulobacterales > Caulobacteraceae > Brevundimonas. The sequence goes on along the minus strand of OZ260074.1, from coordinate 1,716,639 downwards.
GCTTCCAGCCGGGCCAGGACGGGTGCGGCCTTCATCATCGTCCAGAACGACTGGAAGGGCACCGAGCCAAGCTTGACGTAGCCCTCCTGATACAGGGCTTCGGAATGGGCGTGGAAACGGCGGTAGCCCTCGACATCGGCCGGATTCAAGGCCGCCATCTGGCGCTCCATGGCCGCCTCGTCGTTGTTGTAGTCGAAGTGGACGCCGTCCTCCCAGCAGAGCCGGTAGAAGGGGTCGACCGGCATCAGGTCGATATAGTCTTTCAGTTCGGAGCCCGTTCCCTCGAACAGCTCGGTCAGGCAGTCAGGGTCGGTGATGACCGTCGGCCCGGCGTCGAAGGTGAAGCCCTGTTCCTTCCAGACGTAGGCGCGGCCACCCGGCTTGTCGCGCATCTCGACCAGGGTCGTCTGCACACCGGCGCGCTGCAGCCGGATGGCCAGCGCGATCCCGCCGAATCCTGCACCGATCACAACCGCGCGTTTCGCTGTAACGTCTCTCATGATCGACTTCCTCGTCCTGTCTCGCGGACCTGCAGCAGCGCCCGACCGAAGGGCACGGGGGGTTTTCCCGTGAGGATACGTAGTTTGTCGAGCCGGGTACTCCTGCCTGCGTAGAAGCGCCGCAGGACGCCGTCCGACAAACCATAAAACCGTTCGAAAACGCGCCATCGCTGGCCAGGGTCTGCCGCCCTGAACAACATCCGGTTCAGCAGACGGTAGAAGGCCCGATCCCGCCACACCCGCTTGGAATAGGTCTCGGTCAGCCGTCTCAGGGCGGCAGAGGACAGGTCGTCCTGATCCGCGATCAGCCGGGCCAGCAGTACGGCATCCGGCAGGGAGTAGCCGGTCACAGGGTGAAACAGACCCGCCAGAAGCCCGGCGCGGGCGACCGGTGGACCGTCCGCCCAGAAGGCGTCGATATCGCCGTCCATCGCGATCGGCAGCACGCCCTCTTCCTCGGCGACCACGGCCTCCACGGTCCAGCCCCGCGACCGGATATAACCGTCGATCCGTTGCTTGAGGGCCGGTCGGTCCAGCACCGGACTGTCGGTGTAATAGGTGTCCTCGACCATCACCGTTCTGGCATCGAACGGCAGCAGATAGACAAACCGGTATGCGCCGAACTGCTCGACCGTGGCGTCCATGATCGTCGGCCGGGTCAGGCCATGCGGCGCGGCCAGTCGTACCGTTTGTCCAACAAAGCTCTGCCAGCCAAGGTCCAGGGCCCGGGTCGCCGTTGGGCCCCTGGCGTCAATCACGCCCTTGGCGGTGAGCCGGCGCTGGTCGGACAGGGTCACCCCCTGTGGGTCCACCACGACGGCCTCGCCCAGGATCAGCCGATTGCCCAGCAGCGGGGCGACGACCGCGTGGAGTCGTTCGGACGTCAGACTGCTGTAACCCGTGGTCAGGGTCCGGCTTCGGCGCGGGAAATAGACCTCATAGCCGTCGGGCCAGCGATGCCCGATCGCGGGGGTCAGCCAGTCCCGATCGACGGGGGCGATGTCGCTGTCGAAAATCGACCAGGTATGGTTTCCGCCCAGCGCGCCGTCGCGTTCGACCACGCAGACGCGGACCTCGGGTCGATCCATGGCCAGGCGCCAGGCGATCAGGCTGGACGCGAGTCCACCCCCGACCAGGATGAGATCGAAGTCATGATCCGTCTTCATCAGTCGCGCCATGGAGGGCGCGGCCGGGCCGGCCGGAGTTGCATGCGAGCGCTGCAAACGTCGTCAGTGATCCCCGTTGGGCGGGAGAACGCCATGCAATGTGAGTCTTTGCTGTTCACGCTATCGCCTCCCTCGCCTTGTCCGCCCGGCACCTGACCCGGCGCATTTTTTCAATCGCCAAGCTTGGTCTCTTCCGCCCGCGATTCTCTAGGGCCTGACCGGAAAAAGCGTGAGCGGTTTTCAGTGTGTTCGACCGGCCGCACCCGGATGGGAAGCAGGGGCCACTGTCTGCGGCAGGCGCCAGCCGGTCCGGGTCCCGTTCGCCTTCCCCAGAAGCCGCATCGCCGCCAGACGTCCCGACAGCGTCGCCATGGGAATACCGGGCCCGGGGTGAACGCCTCCGCCCGCAAGATACAGGCCCTCCAGTCCACTCTCCGGACCAGGCCGCTGGAAGCTGCCCATGAGTCCGTGATTGGCGCGTCCGTAGAGGGCCCCGCCGCCGGCAGGGAACAGCTGTTCAAAGTCGTTCGGCGTGGTCGCGATGGTTTCGTCGTCCACGGCCTCGAGGCTCAGCCCGCAGCGTTCGAGCACCGACCATGCCCTTCGGCGGACGTCGTCGACCAGGGCAGGGTCGAACGACGCCTGATCTCCGGTCGCGGGTGCGTTCACCAGCAACAGCAGCCGCTCCGTTTCGCCCGGCGGCACCCGGTCCCCGTAACGATCCTGGGCACAGACATAGACGGTGGGCTCTTCACAGATTGATCGCCGCCCGAACACCTGCCGGAATTCCTCTTCGTAGTGCCCCGCGAAGAAGACCGTATGGTGTGACAGGGGAAAGCCGCGCGTCCTTGCTGAAACGCACCATGTCACCGCGGACAGGGAACGATCCTTTAAAGCGACCGGCTGCGGACCCGTCGGTCGATCGCCGGCGACCAGCCTGCCCCTCAGGGCCGAGATGTCACCGTTGAAGACCACAGATCGTGCCGCGATGGTCTCGCCGGACTCCAGCGCCACCCCCGCGACCCGGCCAAACTCCTGCAGGATCGACCGCACCCCCTCACCGTAACGGAAGGTGACGCCCAGCGACCGGGCGAGGGTTTCCATTCCGCGTGCGACATTGACCATGCCGCCGTCGACGAACCAGACGCCTTCCTTCTCGACATGGGCGATCAGCATCAGGGTCGCCGGAGCGGCGAAAGGCGACGATCCGGTATAGGTCGCGTATCGCCCGAACAGCTGACGCAGGCGCGGATCCCGGAAATAGCGGCCCAGCTCGGCCCATAAGGTTTGATGGGGCGCGGTATCCAGCAGGGCAGGGATCCCCGCCAGTCCGACCCGTGGCACCATGTCCAACAATCCCGGACGCTGCGCGCAGATAAAGGAGTCCTGCAGCACGGCGTAGATTGCCTCACTCCGGGCACAGAAGGCCCGATAGCCCTCGGCATCCGTCTTGCCGGCGAATTCGCCGATGGCCGCGATCGACCGTTCCATGTCTGCAAACAGGTCGAGCCGCGAGCCGTCGGTCCAGCCATGCCGTGCCAGCACGTCTGCGGTCCCGAGGGTGACATAGTCGGACAGCGATGCGCCGGCATCGGCGAACAGACTCTCGAACACCCAACGCATGGTGAATACGGTGGGCCCTGCGTCGATACCCGGCCCGCCGCCGGGATGAAGCTGGCGCATCTTGCCGCCCGGTGACGCGGCTTTCTCGATCACCGTGACCTGACAGCCGGCGCGCGCGAGGTCGATGGCGGCTGCGAGCCCGCCCATGCCCGCGCCGATGACCAGAACCGTTTGGTCTTTCATTCGCCCGTCGCCAGCTTCCCGAGACGGGAGCCGGACTGGCCGATCTTCCAGTAGTGGTAGAGAATCAGGGAGAGACCAACCGCCAACGGAATGGCCCAAAGGCCCGGGTGCAGGGCGATTTCCGGCATGAAGCGAACGGCCCCGAAGGCGAAGAAGGCCGTGTAGACGGAGATCCCGGCACCGACGATCCCCTTCACATGCTCCTTCAGCCAGGCCTTGGGCGGAGGAGCGGGGTTCAACATGTGCATGAGGTTGGTCGCCACCGTTGCGAATCCAATGACGGAGGCCGCCACGATCAGAGGCTGACCGATCGTGAGCCCTTCGACCACGCAGGCGACGGCGGCCAGCGCCAGGAGAAGTTGCAGAGAGAGGTTGATGCCGCGCCGGTTTCGGGCCGGGTCGGATTTGTTCTTCAGAACCTCCCGACCGTACCAGGCGAGGTTCACGGTCAGCACGCCGAGGTGGAACATCAGCACGCCGAAGATGCCGCGGACGAACACGGGGTCCTTCAGGTGAGGGTGGGTCCCCAGAGGGTCGTAGAGGGTGCAGAGCGAAAGCAGGATGGCGATGCCGCCGGCCACCAGAATGGCCCGCGCGAAGACACGGCCCCAGAGCCGATGCAACGGAGACCCCTTTCGGCTGAAAACGGGAATCCAGAAACTGGCCAGACCTACCACGCCGAACGCGATGTGGACCGCGATCAGACCCTTGAACAGGAGATACATATTCGGTCCTTGCGGAAGGCGACGTCTGGCGGTCTGTTCATCCTTCAGCGGAGTGGCCAAAGATTCAAGGGATCGGGATGGTTCGTAAGGAAAATCTGCAGTGAACGGGGATCGGTTGCCGGGCCAGCCTGACCTGTACGAACCGCCCGGGCCGGACCCGTTGCCGCCGCTCGCCGCCCTCGTTCGAACAGCCCTGCGTGGCGAGGGCAATCTGCTGAGCCTGCTGCCGGCTTCGGCCTATGAAGTCCCGTTCGGACCGCTCGGCTATTCGCGCCGCTTCATCCTGATCGTCAACGACCCGGAACACATTCGGGCCATTCTGGCTGACCCGGATGACGTATTCCCCAAGAGCGATCTGATGGTCGGCGCGCTGGAGCCGCTTGTCGGCGACAGCATCTTTGTCTCGGCGGGCGATCGCTGGCGGGCCCAGCGCAGGATGGTCGACCCTGCGTTTTCCCATATGCGTCTCAGCATCGCCTTCCCGGCGATGTCGGCGGCGATCGACGACATGGAAGCCCGCCTGGATGAGCGTTGCCGAACGGGTGAAGCCTTCTCTCTGGACCTGATGCTGGGCCAGCTGACGGCCGACATCATCTGCCGCACGGTCTTCTCCGCCTCACTTGCCAATGACACGGCGCGCGATGTGTTCGAGTCCTTTTCGATCTTCGAACGCAGCGTGGCCCATGTCGAACTGCGTCGGCTCATCTTCGACAAGGCGTTCACCGCCATTCCCCAGAGCCGGCCTGTCCTCGACGCATGTGACCGGATCCGCCGGCACATCGGCGTCCTGCTGGATCGCCATCTTGCCGCCGGAGCGACCTTCGACGACATCGCTGCAAGCATCATCGGAGCCAGAGATCCCCAGGGTGGAGCGGCCTTCACCCGCGAGGAGCTGATCGACCAGCTGGGAGTCTTTTTCCTCGCCGGCCACGAGACGACCGCGAGCGCCCTGACGTGGGCCGTCTTCATCGCGGCGATGCGGCCCGAAGTGGCAGAGCGGATAGGAGTCGAGGTCGGGCAGGGGGCCGCGGACGCGCCCATCACGTTCGAACAGACACGACATCTGACCTTCGCCCGGAACGTGTTTCGCGAGACGCTGCGCCTTTATCCGCCGATCACCTTCCTGCCGCGCGTCGCCCTGAAGCCGGTGAAGTTCGGCCGCTACCAACTTCGTCGGGGCTCGATGGTCATGATCGCGCCCTGGGTCGTCCATCGTCACAGTCGGCTGTGGAAGAATCCCCACGCCTTTGATCCCGATCGCTTCCTGCCCGAGCGCGAGCACGAGATGACCCCGGGTGCCTATATTCCCTTCGGGATCGGTCGCCGCGTCTGTGTCGGGGCCGCCTTCGCCACCACCGAGGCCACCCTCATTCTGGGACGTTTGATGCGCCGGTATCGCTTCACCGTCGAACGTCCGGAGCGGGTGCGTCCTGTGGCCCGCCTCACCACGCGGCCGGCGGAAGAAGTCATGGTGCGGGTCCGTCGGGTCGGGAGCACCTCGTGAGTCCTGGAACCGTTCTGATCACCATCGGTCGACTGCCCAAGGCACTGGACTTCGCGCGCGCGTTTCGCGCCCGGGGCTGGAAAGTGATTGTCGCAGAGCCGTTCGGGCGACATCTGACGGGGGCCTCCAATACGGTTGCCTCCAGCCGGATGACACCCGCCCCCTCGGCCGGCAAGGCGGCCTACCTGGACGCCCTGCTGGATATCGTCGCTCGCGACGGCGTGGATCTGGTTCTTCCGCTGTCCGAAGAGACGATGCATGTCGCCCATCTTCGCGACCGGCTTCCCTCCGGGGTCTCGGTGTTTGCGCCACCGGTCGACGAACTGCTGGCGCTGCACGACAAGCAAAGCTTTGCCGCCCTCGCCGACCGTCTGGGCCTGACCGTGCCGCGGACCGCCGCGCTGGGGAGTACCGATGCCGAAGCGCTGGCCATGGCCTGTGACTATGTGGTCAAGCCGGCGCTGTCCTGCTCGGGCCGCGGCCTTGCCTTCGGGCTGGCAGGGACGGCACCGCACCCTGCCAGCAGCGATGCCCGACAGATCGTCCAGCAGCGCATCGAAGGCGATCATTTCAGCACCTTTTCGATCGCCCACGCCGGGCGGGTCGCCACCACTGTGGTCTACCGCGGGCTCGTCATGTCAGGCACGGTCGCGGTGGCGTTCGAGCGGGTGGAGCATCCGGCGATCACGGGCTGGGTCGAAGATTTCGTCTCCAGAACCCGTCATACAGGCTTCATCTCATTCGATTTCATCGTGGATGGCGAAGGGGCTCCCCATGCCATTGAATGCAATCCGAGAGTGACCAGCGGCGTCCACTTCATCGAGACGGCAGACCTGGCCGCGGCGACCCTGGATCCGACCGCACCGCCACCCCGGTTCCGCACGTCGACCCGGATGCAGCAATTCTATCCGACCTTGACCGAGACCCAGGGCTCCGTCTTTGACCGGAGTCGCTTCGGCACGAATTTCGCGACCCTGCTGACCGCTCGGGATGTGACCTGGAGCCTCAGGGATCCGTGGCCCTTCGTCACCATGCCGGTGACCGCGTTCCAGATCATCGCCAGATCGATCACGACGGGCCGGTCGTTTGGCGAGGTCTCGACCGAGGACATCAGCTGGTTCGAGGACGCTGTCTGACGAGGGTTCGTTACCAGGGCACCCGCGGCATACGGAAGGGCAGCAGGCAACGCACGGCCGGATTGCTGAACCGGTCCAGCATCAGACTTTCGTGCCAGATGGCCGCCGGACGTCCCAGAACGGTCCCGGCGAGAGCCGAGCGCGAATAGAAGGGTGTATCCTCGAGGGTCCGGGTGACTTTCAACACGCCCCCGGCATCCCCGCGAGCCCGTCGCGGCACGCCCCACACGGTGCGAGGCAAGGCCTGGGTCGGCGGTGCCATGATCCGTTCGATCGCGCCGCTGCGACTGACCCGAAGCGCCAGTTCGTGGCGTGCTCCGTCCAGCCGGTCTACGTCGTAGAACAGCAGGACATCCTCGGCCGTGTGCGCCCGCGACCAGTCCCAGCGGCGAAACCGGGACTCCAGCGGCTCGCTGCCATGATTGGTGTCGAGATAGCCGTCGCCGCTCCATGAAATCCCGGGGGTATCGAAGGAAACCTCGACCCGCGCCCTGGGAGCGAGCGGTTGCCAGACATGCTCCTGGGCCGCATCCAGAGCGAAGGCCCGACCCGTCAACGCCTCGGGCCGCAGGCGGATCGTTCCGCGTAGTCGCTCGGGGAAGGGATTGGCGATCTCGTCGATCCGCGCCGTCAGCACGCCATCCTCCCAGGACAGGTTGCTGGGCCCGATCGAGATGTGGCTGGAATCGCGGCTCAGCGATCGTTCCGTTCGCTCGGTCATGGCCCAACGACCCGCCCCGCCGTCCAGCCGGTAGAGCGCCAGATTCACGGCGCAGTGATTGAAGGGATCCGCCCAGCCCGACCAGGCATAGTAGGGCGAGAAGACGCTGCCGATGAAGGTGATCAGGGTCAGGCCATAGCGCCCGCAGTCGCTCTGGGCGTCGACGTACCACCACAGATAGCCCCCGGGCGGGACATCCGCATCAAAGCGCGGCCCCCCATCGGGGCGCGCGCCACCAAAGGATTGCAGCACGGCCGAGCGGCGCGACAGACCCGGTTTTCGCGTCACCGAAGCGTCGAAAGCCGCATAAAGGTTGGGGGCTGCGCGCCTTTCGACGATCGTCTCGTCCTCTAACCGGATCGCCGTCATCGTGGTTCACGCCTCCTGGCAGGATGGTGCTGCCAGCGCACACTTCCCCGAAGCCATCTCGCATCGTTTTCGCCGGACTGACAAGTCAGATTGACACTCCTGTGTCCATTCCGGTTGTCACTTTCTGTTCGATGTTCCCGGGCACTGACAGCGGGCGGAAAGAGGCTGATTGATCCACCCGTACGAGGAGCTCGCCTGACAGGGTGTCGCCGACCTTATTCCCGGTCAGGATGACATCGTACTTGCGCGACGGCACACTTGCCACGGCCCGTTCGGCAGGCTCAACTGGGCGTGCGCGAGGCCAGTCGCGTGCTGAGGGGCAGAACCGCTCCGCGCTCTGACGGCTGGCCACCCGGTTCCGGTCGAGTCGGTGAGGGTCGCGGTCAGCCGCAAAAAATCAGAAGCTAAAACAATCATATGCTCTACGAAATTGCGAAAACCGTTCATGTCATCGGGGTGATCCTGCTGGTCGGGAATGTGTCGGCGACGGCGATCTGGAAATTATTCGCTGATCGCACCCGAAATCCGAAGATCATGGCGTTCGCGCAAAAGCTGGTCACCTATACCGACCTCAGCCTGACCCTTTGGGGCATTATCCTGATCGTGGCAGGCGGTTATTCTGCTGCGCTCATCGGCAGGCTCGACCTGATCGGGGAGCGCTGGCTGCTCTATGGACAGCTGCTCTTCGTTTTGTCTGGCGTGCTCTGGCTCGGCATCCTGCTGCCGCTGCAGATCCGTCAGGCGCGGGCTGCGAAACGGTTCGGAGAGACGGGGGACGTGCCGGCCCAATACTGGCGCGACTGCCGGAACTGGGTCATCTGGGGTCTGATCGCCACGGTACCGCTGGTGGCTGCGATTTGGGTGATGATCGCCAAGACCGCATGAGACGGAAACCGTCGCGTCCCGTCAGTCTGCACCGACCCTGCCATGCGGAGTGAGGGCGGAGGCCTCATGACGTGTGCCGGATGCGGGACGCAACGGTTTATCGCGACACGCGACCCCGCGTGACAACGAACAACGTTCCGGGTCATGGTGCCGCTCGCGTGGGGGCTGGGTTTTATGACCGCTGCATCGATACACGACGCGATCCTTGCGGCGGGCAGCAATCCGCTGATCGTGGGTGCGATTGCCATCGGGGCCGGCTTTGTCCTTCTCGCAACCGCGCTGGCACGGCGACGGCGCGGACCTGCAGACGCTCGGCCCGCCACCACGCCTGTATCCGCCGATCCAGTTCCGCTTTCCTCACCGGTCCGGGCCGCAACCGCGACGCCCGGTGCCCCCGTATTGGAAAAAACGATGACCAAGGCCTCGGATTTGTTTGTCGCCTGCCTGGAAGAGGAAGGCTGCGAATATGTTTTCGGCGTTCCGGGTGAGGAGAATCTCGACTTCCTCGACAGCCTGTCCCGCAGCAGGAAGATCCGGCTCATCCTGACCCGGCACGAGCAGGGGGCCGGCTTTATGGCCGCGACCTACGGTCGGCACACCGGCAAGGCCGGCGTCTGCCTGGCGACCCTGGGGCCCGGGGCGACCAATCTGGTGACCGCGGCCGCCTATGCGCAGCTGGGCGGCATGCCGATGCTGATGATCACGGGCCAGAAGCCGATCAAGTCCTCCAAACAGGGGCGGTTCCAGATCCTCGACGTGGTCGACATGATGCGGCCGATCACCAAATTCACACACCAGTTGGCCTCAGCCGACAACATCCCGGCGCGGGTGCGCGAAGCCGTCCGCCTGGCGCAGGAAGAGAAGCCAGGTGCCACCCATCTGGAGTTTCCCGAGGACATCGCCCACGAACAGACGACCTCTCCGGTTATCATCGCCAGCCAGGTCCGCCGCCCGGTAGCTGATGAAAAGTCGATCCGGATCGCGGTCGACCGGATCGCCCGGGCCAGGTCGCCGCTGTTGATTATCGGTGCCGGTGCCAATCGCAAGCTGACCAGCCGGATGCTCACCGAACTGGTTGAAAAAACAGGTATTCCTTACATCACGACCCAGCTCGGCAAGGGTGTGATCGACGAGCGCAATCCCAAATACCTGGGCTGCGCGGCCCTGTCGTCCGGCGACTTCGTGCACCGGATCATCGAGGCGGCGGACGTCATCATCAACGTCGGCCACGATGTGATCGAGAAGCCGCCCTTCTTCATGAGGCCCGGCGGTTGCGATGTGATCCACATCGGCTTTCGGTCGGCCGAGGTCGATCCGGTCTATTTCCCGCAGATCGAGGTGGTCGGCGACATCGCCAACGCCATCTGGCAGATCAAGGAAAAGCTCACCGCCCAGCCGCAATGGACCTTCGAGTCCATGGTCCGCGCCCACAAGGCCGAGCTGGATCACACCGCCGCCGCAGTCGGCGACCTGCGTTGCCCCGTCTATCCGCAGTACCTGGTTGATCAGGTCCGCAAGGTCATGCCGTCGGACGGGATCCTGTGTCTCGACAACGGCGTCTACAAGATCTGGTTCACGCGCAGCTATGCCGCGCACATGCCCAACACCTTCCTGGTCGACAATGCGCTGGCCACCATGGGGGCGGGCCTGCCCTCGGCCATGGCCTCCAGCATGATCTTCCCGGACCGCAAGGTCATGGCGGTCTGTGGCGACGGCGGCTTTATGATGAACAGCCAGGAGCTGGAGACGGCGGTGCGGCTGAAGCTGAACCTCGTGGTGCTGATCCTGAACGACAACAGCTACGGCATGATCCGCTGGAAACAGGCCAATATGGGCTTTGAGGACTGGGGCCTGACCTACGGCAATCCGGACTTCGTCAAATACGCCGAGAGCTACGGGGCGCATGGCCACCGGGTGACGTCGGCGGAAGGTATGCCGGCGCTGTTGAAACAGTGCCTTGATACGCCCGGGGTCCATGTGGTCGAGGTGCCCATCGACTATGCCGACAACGATCGCATCCTGAACAAGGATGTCCGCGAACTTAGTGCGGCCTTGCCGGTTTAACCTCGAGTCCCCCCGCCGGAGCCGTCCCATGCCGTCCCTGAAAGCCTCCTATCCTCTGTATCTGGCCAATGAGGCGCTGACGCCCAACCAGGCTCTGGAGGTGACCGACAAATACTCCGGCAAGGTAGCGACCCGGGTGGCCATGGCCGACGCGGTCATGATCGACCGTGCCATCGGTGAGGCGGTCAAGGCGACCGGCCCCATGGCGCGCATGGCGGCCTATGAGCGACAGGCGGTGCTGGCGCACTGCGTCAAACGCTTCCAGGAGAGGGCCGACGAACTGGCCTATGCCCTGTGCATCGAGGCGGGAAAGCCGATCCGGGATTCGCGGGGCGAGGTGTCCCGGCTGATCGACACCTTCCGCATCGCCGCCGAGGAGTCGGTGCGGATGACGGGCGAGGTCCAGCCGCTGGACATCTCGGCCCGCGCCAAGGGATATCAGGGCATGTGGAAGCGGGTGCCGATCGGACCCTGCTCCTTCATTTCGCCATTCAACTTCCCGCTCAACCTGGCGGCCCACAAGATCGCGCCGGCGCTGGCCGTCGGCTGCCCGTTCGTGATGAAGCCGGCCTCGCGCACGCCGCTGGGGGCGTTGATCATCGGCGAGATTCTTGCCGAGACCGATTTGCCGAAGGGGGCCTTTTCCATCCTGCCGGCCACGCGGGATGGTGCGGACCTGTTCACGACCGACGATCGGCTCAAGCTTCTGTCCTTTACCGGCTCGCCGGATGTCGGCTGGGCGCTCAAGGCGAAGTCCGGCAAGAAGAAGGTGGTGCTGGAGCTGGGCGGCAACGCCGCCGTCATCGTTGATCGCGACAGTGATCTGGAAGACGCCGCCGAGCGCATCATCTTCGGGGCCTTCTACCAGTCGGGCCAGTCCTGCATCGGGGTGCAGCGCATTCTGATCCATGACGAGATCTACGGTCCGATGCGCGACCTTCTGGTGAAGAAGGCCAAGGCCCTGATCTGCGGCGATCCGCGCGAGGAGGCCACCTTCATCGGTCCGATGATCGACGAGAAGGAGGCGAGCCGGCTGGAGGCCTGGATCAATGAGGCCCGCACCGCCGGGGCGACCCTTCTGTGCGGCGGCAACCGTGCCGGTGCCATGCTGGATGCGACCTTGCTTGAGGGCGTCGGGCGCGGACTCAAGATCCGTGAGGAGGAAGCCTTCGGACCGGTCGCCATCCTGTCGCGTTTCTCGGATTTCGAGGCCGCCCTGGCCGAGGTGAACGATTCCAAATTCGGCTTGCAGGCGGGCATCTTCACACGCGACATCCACAAGGCCATGCGGGCCTGGGACGTGCTGGAGGTCGGCGGCATCCTGGTCGGTGACGTGCCCAGCTATCGCGTCGACAACATGCCCTATGGCGGGGTCAAGGATTCCGGCCTCGGCCGTGAGGGCGTCAAATTTGCCATGGAAGACATGACCGAGATCCGGAATCTGGTCATCCGTCAGCGGCCCGTTGAAGGCGTGGCTGCGCCGGCCCCCGCCTTGCCCTCATCCACCGCTTCCACGCCATCACCGCCCTCATCATCAGGGCGAACAGGCTGGTTCGGCCGCAAGGCCTGATTTTCGAGCCAGCCATGGGACCTGCAGGTGAGTGCGCCCATGCAGGCGTCGCTTGCAGCGGACCACCGCCCGCATCCGATCGCGGAAATTGACGCGTTCGATCCGCATTCCGGCCAGTCTGGCGATTGCACGAATGCCGGTGTCGGGTAATGTCCGTGCGCCCCAGGAAAAGGACCGTTTCCCATGCGTCTTCGCTCGATCTCGCTCGCCGCTCTTCTGGCTGTCATCGCGCCCGCCGCGCCCGTTCTGGCGCTGAGCGCTGCCGCGCCCTCGACCGCGACGTCGGGCCAGGCCGCCGAGCTTCGCGCCGCGCCGGTCGCCGAGCTTGTGTCAGAGGTCAACATTCCGTGGAAACGATTCACGCTGGACAATGGTCTGACGGTAATCGTGCACGAGGATCGCAAGGCACCGGTGGTGGCGGTGTCGGTCTGGTACAATGTCGGCTCCAAGGACGAACCGGCCGGGTCGACCGGCTTCGCGCACCTGTTCGAACACCTGATGTTCGGCGGGTCCGAGAATGCGCCGGGCAGCTATCTGGGCCGGATGCGCAACCTGGGTCCCAGCAATCTGAACGGCACGACCTGGTTCGATCGCACCAACTATTTCGAGACTGTCCCGACCCCGGCGCTGGAACAGGCCCTGTTCCTCGAGAGTGACCGGATGGGCTATCTGCTCGGCGAGATCGGCCAACCCGTGCTCGATCTGCAGCGAGGCGTGGTCCAGAACGAAAAGCGTCAGGGCGACAACCAGCCCTATGGCATGTTCGAATACGCCCAGCTGGAAGCCCTCTTCCCCGAAGGGCACCCCTATCGCCACTCGACCATCGGTTCGATGGCCGATCTGGACGCCGCCAGCCTGGAGACGGTGCGCAACTGGTTCCGCGAGAACTATGGCCCGAACAACGCCATCGTCGTTCTGTCGGGTGACATCGACGAGGCCACGGCGCGCCCGCTGATGGAACGGTATTTCGGCGCGATCGCACGCGGCCCGGTGAACACCCCGGCCGAGGCCGACGTGCCGACGCTGGCCGCGCCGATCGTGGCGACGATGACTGACCGGGTGGCCACGACCCGCCTGACGCGCAGCTGGGCCGTGCCGGGCCTGCTCAGCGACGATGCCGTGCCCCTGTCGGTCGGCGCCCAGGTGCTGGGCGGCCTGGCCTCCTCGCGCCTCGACAACCTGCTGGTCCGCGACGAGCAGACGGCGGTGGAGGTGTCGTCGTCCCTGTCCGACTTCCACCGCGTCGGAATCTTCGACATCTCGGTCAATGTGAAGCCGGGCGTGGATGCCGCCGAAGTGGGCCGTCGTCTGGACGCCATCGTCGCTGACTTCATCGCCAACGGCCCGACCGATGAGGAAGTCGCGCGGGTTGCCACCCGGTACGTCTCGGGCCGCATCCAGAGTCTGGAGCAGGTCAACGGCAAGGCCAATGTGCTGGCCGAGGGCCAGCTGTATGCGGGCGATCCGGATCACTACAAGAAGGAGCTGGCCGCGTACGCCTCGGTCACGCCGGCCCAGGTCACGGCCGCCATGCAGCGCTGGCTGACCCGCCCGGTGTTCGACATGACCATCGCGCCCGGCGAGCGCGCAGCCTATATCGAGGCCGCCGCCAGCCCGTCGGGTGCCGCTCCGGCACCCGCCGCCGAGATCCAGCGCGTCGCCCGCGATCCGATGCCGGCCATCGGCCAGGTGCCGGATCTGGAGTTCCCCGCCGTCGAGCGCACCGCCCTGTCGAACGGCATCAAGGTGGTCTACGCCCACGTCGACACCGTGCCGGTGACCCGCGTGGCCGTAGAGTTCAACGCCGGCTATGCCGCCGACCGGGCCGATCGTCTCGGTGCCCACGCCATGATGCTGGACCTGCTGGACGAGGGCACGACGACCCGCGACGCCAACCAGCTGGCCGAGGAAGAGGAACGTCTGGGTGCCTCGGTCAATGTCGCGGCCTCGATGGACCGGACCTCGGCCGACCTGTCGACCGTGACCGCCAACCTGGCACCGTCCCTGACCCTGTTGTCAGACGTGGTGCGCAATCCGGCCTTCGCCCCGGCGGAGATCGAGCGCATCCGCGCCTCGCGCCTGTCGGGCCTGGCCAGCGAACGTACCAACCCCGGTGCCATCGCCGCCCGCGCCCTGCCGCCGCTGATCTATGGCGAGACCAGCCCCTATGGCCGGTCCTTCACCGGTTCGGGCGACGAGGCGACCCTGACGGCCCTGACGCGCGCCGACCTGATCGCCGAGCATGACGCCTGGGTGCGTCCGGACAATGCGACGATCTTCGTCGTCTCGGACCTGCCGTTGTCACAGGTGACCGCGCAGCTTGAAGCCGCCTTCGGCGACTGGCGCGCGCCCTCGACGGCCCGGGGGACCAAGGACTTCGCCGACGCCGCCGTGCCCGCGCCGACCAACCGCATCGTCCTGATCGACCGGCCGCAGTCGCCGCAGTCGCTGATCTACGGCGGCGCCGTCCTGCCCGTCTCGGGCACCGACGACCTGCTGGCGCTGAACGCGGCGAACGTGACCCTCGGTTCGGACTTCCTGTCGCGGATCAACTCGGACCTGCGCGAGACCAAGGGCTGGTCCTATGGCGTGCGGGGCGGGGTGAACGCCCTCGAGCACCGCGTGCCCTATATCGTCAACGCCCCGGTGCAAGCCAACCGCACCGGCGACTCCGTCGCGGCCCTGATCGCCCAGTACGACCGCTTCCTGAACACCGACGGCGTCACGCCGCAGGAGCTGGAGCGGACGATCAACGGCAACACCCGGTCGCTGGCCGGCGGGTTCGAGACCTCGGGCCAGATCCTGGGAGCGCTGCGCTCCAACGCCCTGTACGGTCGCCCTGACGACTATCAGGAGACCCTCGGCAGCCGCACCCGCGCCCTGACAGCCGCCCAGATGGATGAAGCGGCCCGACAGGTCATCCACCCCGGCCAGTTCGTCTGGGTCGTGGTTGGTGATGCGTCGGTCGTGCGCCCGCAACTGGAAGCCCTCGGTCTGCCACTGGAGGTCCGTTCCGCCCGGTAGTGCGAGCCTACTGAAGCGGCATTGAGCGAAGGGCTGCTGTCTGTCCGATGACGATTGTCTCTCCCGGGCTGAGTGCTAGCTGTCGCTTGAAGCGGCTATCGGAGTGGTCTCGGATTGCGACTGCAGTACCCGTTCGCTGCTCGCCAGGTTGGGGTGGATTGCATGACCGATGAAGCGTCCGAACTGGAGGGAGCGATCTTGGCCGCATTGGCCTGTTCGCCCCAGGTCGCGGCCGCGATCGCGGCACATGCAACGGCGCGCGACTACCCCGCGCAGGCCGTGATCCTTCGCTGCGGAGACGTCTGGACCTATGCCCATCTCGTCACGGCGGGGCGCGCGCGCGCGCTCGTCTACGGTCTGGACGGTCAGATGGTGCTCGTTCACGAGTATGGCGCGGGCGACATTTTCGGCGCGGTGGGATCGAACGATCTGCATCCTGCAAATGCAGATGTGGTCGCGGCCGATCCCACGCAGACGGCATGCCTGCCGGCGGCGCAATTCGTCATGCTCGTGGATCGGCATGGATCGCTCGGCCTATTGCTGGTCCGCCGCCTTCTCGACCAGTTGCGCGCTACCAGCGGCAGAATGGTGGAGCGGATGACGCTCTCGGCACCGGGACGGGTCTATGCCGAACTTCTACGGCTGGCCCGGCTGGGCGATGGAAGCAGTATTCGGCCGGCGCCCGTCCTGGCGTCGCTGGCGGTGCGCGTACAAAGCACAAGGGAGACCGTATCCCGCGCGGTAAACGCGCTCGAACGACGCGGGATCGTGCGCAGGGAGGATGACGTGCTGGTCATCGTCGCGGCCCAGCGTCTCGAAGAACTGGTGATCTAGCGACTGGCCAGGGTCAGGGCGTAGAGACCCACCGACTCAGCGCCGCGGACCAGATCGCCGACATAGGCCGTTTCACCAGCGATGAGACGAATCCACCCGTTCAGAGCGGCGGCGAAGGGCTCGCTCAGATGGATGGCTCCCATGGGGACCGAGGCGAGCATGTCCGCCGCCAGGCCCGCGGTCGATCCGATCAGGATGCGTTCGGTGCCAAACGGGCTCGTCACAAGGCGCGCGACGCCATAATGGCCCGCGATCCGGACCTCACCGCCGGGAATGGCCCTGCGGATGAGGTCGGCGGCGCGCGCGGCCTCGGCCGGGTTCGGAAAAGCGAGATGAAGGGTCCCGCCGCCGACGACCGGCGACGTCATTGGAGGCACCGTTTCGGCCAGAGCAGCAGCAATGCAATCCAGCGTCCCGTCGATGGCGACCGCCAGCATCGCCGCGAGCACCTCGTCGTCCGCGCTCTCGGGCAGGGACCTCACCCGTTCTGCGGCCTCCGGCGCACCGGGGACGTTGAGAATCGTCTGCCGTCGCCCGGTTCGCCGCCAGTGTTCGCCGATCTCGGCCGTCGCCCCACTTCCCGCATCCGTGCGAACGAGCAGAAGCTGAACCGGCTCGCTGGCGATGGCGGCCGCATTCATCACCGCCTTGCCCATCGCCGCTTCCGCGGCCAGGCGGACATGCAACATCGTCGTCGACACCACCCGGGTGTCGACCACCGATACGGTAGCGGCCTGCCCCAGCACGGCATCGAACCGCATCGGCCAGTCGCCGCCGAGGGGTGCCGCGGAGTCGGCCCGGAATATGGCGGGCGGCGCGGGCAGCACCAGATGAAGCTCGGCGCCGTGCGCCAGAACCGCTTCGGCGACGATCAGGTCGGCACCGCCGGCGAGCGCGCCATAGCCGAATCCGATCCGCTCATCCGCCAGCAGGGAGTCGATGCGTGCCCGAAGGCCGGCGTCGTCCACGAGGGCCAGAGGGCCGGCGAAATGCAGACTGCGCGGCGGCTGAAGGGCGGCCAGCCATGTGGCGTCCAGCTTCAAGACGTCGTGGACGAGGGCAAACTGACGCAAGGTCGAGGCATGGTCTTCCCACGCGTCGGGGGCCAGTCGTACCGCTTCGGTGAGCGCGGCTTCCGACTCGTCCGTCCGGCCGAGCAGGAGCAGGGCCTCGGCCCGGGTCGCCGCCAGATAGTATGGGGTTTCAGGTCCGGTATCGCCGGCGTCCAGCTTGCCGAGCACGAGGCTAGCCCGCTCCGCTGCGGTCTGGCGGTCGCCGGCGAGTAGGGCGAGCGTGGCGGCATTGATCAGATGATAGGTAGCCCCGCCCAGGTCTGCCGCCCGGGCATAGGCGTCGCCCGCGTCGCGCCAGAGTGCGGCGCGGTCGGCCGAGGGTGCCCGCCGGGCTTCGTCCTTCAGCAGCCGGCCGCGGACACTAAGCGTGGCAGGATCGTCCGTGACGGCTTCAAGTCCAGCCTCCCGAAACAGCTGTCTCGCCCGGTCCAGGGCTCCGGACCGGGCGAGTGCGATGATAGCGAGAAGTGACGCGGAAGGAGAAGCGGTCAAGCCAGGGACCTCATTCGCAGACCGTGGTGGTGTCGCTACTGCGATTGCGATTACCGATAAATGGGAATTTGCCACCGTCGTTGGGGATGTCGGGATCGACGGTGACGGGATCAGGATCCTGCGTGAGACTCTTGGCGAAATCGATATGACAGAGGAATTTCTGGTGCTCGAACATGTAGCGCCGGTTCACACCGAAAAAGGCGATCCGGCAGCCTTCTCCGTCCGGTCCCCGATGGTCGAGGATTCGACCGCCTGGCATCAGGTGACGCAGAGCGCCGTTGTCGTCGAAGTGATCGTCAAACGTCGTAATCGCCGGTTCGCCGACCTTGAACTGCCAGCCGGGCCCGGCGTCCAGTTCGATCACGACGTAGCAGGGTCGTCCGACGTAGATGTCGATTTCGCGGGCTTGCTCGGTCCACCCGTCTTCGCCGGCCCGTTTCCGGTTCATATAGGGAGGGGGCAGAGCTGCGCCCGCCTGGCGATCGCGCACGAAGGCCTCGATGTCCGTCGGGTTCGTCACATAGCTCGCCGCGGACCCTTTGAGGGTGCCCTTGGGATCGGCGGGATCGCAGGTGTAGCGGGTGTAGACGATCTCGTAGGCCTTCCACCCCGGCCGCATCTGCTGCGGCAGGAGAAAGTCGCCGAGAGCCTCACGCCCGTCCTGATCATTGGTCATTGTCGTTTCTCCCTTTGCATTTGTTCAACCAGGCCCAGGTTCTCGATGATCGTGCGCCGCCGCGCGGCCCACATCTTGTTGGCAGGCTCATGCGCCACCATCACGTTCATGGCCTCGAGTGCCGACTCCAGCCGCTGCTGCGCGACGTCCGATCTGCCATTGCTCAGGTCCAGCGCCGCGAGCGCCCGTTGCACGGCGGCCCACTGCTGCCGGACCTTCATGTTTTCGGGATCCAGCGCCATGAGCCGACGCACGATCGCCTCTTCAGCGAGCCGATGCTCGCGAGCCTTGCTGTCGTTCTGATTGGCGCGCCAGGCATCGGCCAACCAGGCGTGCCGGTTGGCGAGATCGAGACCATAGGCGTCCGGGTTCCTCGTTGCCGCTACCGCCTTTTCCATCCAGACCAATGCGGCCTGGCAGTGCGCCAGCGCCAGCGCCTTCGTGTCCGCTTCTGTCTCTGACTCTTCGGCTGGCCGCGGGGAGGCTGCGAGGGCGTGACTGCACAGGTTGCCGAATGCGAAACCCACCTCCCGTCGATAAACGGCGTTGCCCGGTTCTCGCTCCACCAGCCGCTCCGACAGCGCCCGGTAGGCCTGGAAGGCCCTTCGGGCTTCGTCCAACCGTCCGCTTTCGAGCGCGATCGCGCCTATCGCCTGTTCGCTCTGACCGTGGGCGAAGACGCGGTTGAGATTGTCGGGGTCAGCCGCGAGTTGGGCGGCTGTCGTCCGACGGGCCCGCTCGAACAGCTCCATCGCCTTGTCGGGTCGGCCGCGCAGACCAAAAATCCCGCCCATGTTCAATTCCATCCGGGCGCGCCACTCTCGTTGCTCCGGAGACTGGCGATCCGGATCCTGCTCTTCGTAGTAGCTCTCGATGCGTGCGTTTACCGCGTCCAGCGCGTCCAGCCGACCGACCCCTTCCAGCTTGTCGCGCAGATCGGTCAACATGAATTCAATCAGCCCCTGGACGTCGGCGCGCTGCCGTTCCGCTTCGCGCCGGGCCCCGATGGCTGTGGCGGTCAACAGGGCCATGGCTAGCATCCCCGCCAGCGCCGTCGCCGTGACGGCCGTCACGATGCGCAGGCGGCGCTGGATGTCGCGCTGGACCAGCTCGTCCAGGCCGACGCCGACCACGCCCGCGACCAGTTTGAGGAAGCCGAGCCGGGGTCCGTCTCCGGCGGGCTGCAGATCGGCGGCGAGCGGTTCGCGGGCGGCCGTCCCGGCCAGGTTGTCAGGGAAGGCGTCGGCCGGCGTTCCCGCGATCAGGGCCGCCAGCACCGGCCGGCCCGGGTGTACCGAGCGGAACAGCTCCACCTCGCGCGTGACCCAGAGTGACAGTTTCGCAGCGGGCGAGCAGACTACGATCAGGCAGGCCGAACCAGCCAGCGCTGCCTGCACCTCTTCGCTCAGGTTGTCCGCAGCGGGCAGGTCTTCGCGATCCCGGAAAATGGGACCCAAACGACAGGGGACGGGGCCTCGCGGCGTGATGCGCCCAACCAGCCGCTTGGGCAGGACATAGCGCTCCAGCCGCCGATGCAGACGACGGCCGGCGGCCGCGTCCTGATGGCTGTAACTGATAAAGGCCCGATACCGCGCGGGTGCGCTGTCGCCCTCGTCCATCGTGCCCTCCCACGGCCACGCTGCCAGAGACCGGCGTCAGGCACAACCGAAGCGTGACGGCCGTCACGCGCTGCGGCGCCGGGATGACCCATGCTTCCACATCGGCGTCGCCGCTCGCCCCGCCCGGGGCGGCGAACAGGCGTCGCGGACCCATGGGAGACGAGAATGCCTGACAACATCACCGCCGCGCCCGCGATCACCGCCGGCCTTGGCGATTCGATCATCAACGACCTTCTCGACCAACTGTCCTATCCGTTCACGGTGCAGCTTCCGTCCGGCCACGGTCTGGCCGACGCTGATGGCGAGTTCGCTGCGGACTTTGCATGGGCACCCGATGACGGCCGTGCCGACGCCGTCGAGGACGAGGCAGACATTGGTGCCGCGATTCTCGCCGCCGCCGTCCAGGGCTATCTGGCGGCGGAAGCAGGCGGCGGTGCCCCGGACCGGTCCGACCGGGAGCTCTACGACCTTATCGCCGCCCGCGTCGGCGCCTCGCTGACGGCGACAGAGGATACGGTCATGGCGGCCCTCGAGGCGGACAGCGCCGCCTTCGCTCCGGCACTCGCGGAATCGCTGGCGCGGGTCGCCTCCGTCAATATCCGGTGGGTGAAGGTGACGGTGGTCCATCGTCCTGCGGCTTCGTTGGGCAATCCGATCCGCATCGGCAACCTGAAGCTCAAGGTCCAGGCCAAGGTCAGGGTCTGCGTTCGGGTGTTCGGCCGGAACTACTGCACCGATATCACCTCGCCCAATGTCGAGTTCCTGGCGCAGGAGGTCCGTGTGGCCCTGCAGATGCGCGGTCTTCAGATCTGGGCGGTTCCCTCGATCAGGAACATCGACCTGGTCATCCGCGTCAGAATTCTGGGCGTCTCCTTCACCTTCACCATCGGCGTCACCGGTGTGGTGAACGGCCTGCTGAAGGACAAGAGCGTCATGGTGTTCGATGCCGGAGCACTGCGCTTCCCGCTGCCGACTCTCAACCGGGCCTTCGCGGTGACGGCGGTCGATATCCCAGGCACGGCCGGCGCAACCACCTTCAATCTGTCCGGCACCTATACGCCGATCTGAGGAGGCGTGACGGCGATCACGGAAGATGCAGGCCCGTAAGGGCAGCATCCACAGACAAACACCTAGGCCAAGGAGGCGATCATGAAGGTCAAGTTGAAGCGCGAGCGTACGGGTGGCGTCCAGACAGCGAAGGTACGGATCAATGGAGCCGACTTGGTTTTCAAGAACGACGTCAAGGTCCTCGATCTCGATGAAAACGTGGAACACGAAGTCTGGTGGTTCTTGATCGGGCCGACTGGCGCCGCTGTGAAGGTCACGCTGTCCGCGTCGGACACTGACCAGACGGTCGTGGAGGCCAAGATCAAGCACTCTGATGGAAGCCAGGTTTCCGGCACCGCCAAGTTCCGAATCAAGGGAGCCGCGTCGTGAGGCCCGCTGTCCTGTTGCTGGGCATGGCGGCGCTCAGTGCGGCGGCGGGTGCCTTTCCCGCTCGTGCGTTCGCGCAGGCCGATCCATCGGCGAGTTTCCAGGTCTTGGCGGAGGCGGACAGCGCCGAGGTAGCGGTCGTTCTGGGAGACTGGGACGAACATCCTTATTCCAACAACGCTTGGACGGTGCGGCTCTCCACACCGCTGGCCGGCGAGAACTCTGCCGACTTCATCACCGACGGCGGCTTGTCGGGAAGCACGGCGGTGCGGGCCTCATTCGGTTGGCTGACCTACGGTGAGCCGGGTCCCTGGCCCGGCGGCCCCCCGCGCGCCAGCGTGGGACAGGTGGTCGTTACGAGTGGGATTGGTCATCAAAACCTCGAGTTCCGGGATCCCGTCACCTTGGCCAAGGTCGAGGTGAGCGAGACGCCGTACGCTCTCTCCGTAGCAGCGGGAGGTGAGTGGCTCTTCCGCTCGATCCGCGTCCCCTACTATGTCGGGTTCGGCGTCGAACACACGCGCGAGTATCGGGGACCCGATGAGCGCACCCTGTGCGCTCCCACGCCGCCCTCAGGGCCGCAGGAGTGCTTCACCGCCTCTTTCGGAGCGCCCCAGGCGCAGAATACGACCGCCGGGTTCCTGATTGGGCGGGTGCAAAGCCAGGTTGACGTCTTCAGAAGAACGATCCCCTTCGCGGTGGAAGTTCAGCCAGCCTACGATTTCGAGTCCGGAGTCAGTGAACTGGCGACCACGATATTCCTCCTGCCCGATGGCGACGGTCGCCTGCGCGGCGGCCTCAGTTTCCGCTGGAGGTCGGCGGACGATGACCCGGCCACCGACGATGATAACTTCACGGTCGGTGCCTTCGTCGGCGTTCCCTTCTCCCTCTATGCGCCCGCTGGAAATCGCTAGGGACCCCACAACGCGAGTGCCAGTCGCGGTCGTGCCGACGTCACCCCCTGCCTTCCTGAAGCGGAGTAGAACTATGCCCAAGGGAATTTCCCTCCACATCGGCCTGAACCGTGTCGATCCCGTCCGCTACGGCGGATGGGACGGCTACCTCGCCAGCTGCGAGGCCGACATGGACGCCATGGCCGCCATTTGCTCGGGTCAGGGTTTCGAGACCTCCCACCTGCCGACGGCGCAGGCGACCTGGGATGGCGTGTCCGCGGCGGTGCGCGACGCCGCCGCCCGGCTGCGGACCGGCGACACCTTCGTAATCACCTACGCCGGACACGGCGGAACCTTCGAGGACGAGGGAAACGACGAGGAGGACGGCCGGGACGAGACCTGGTGCCTGTTCGACGGCCAGGTGCTGGACGATGAGCTGTATGAGCTCTGGCACCTGTTCGTCGCCGGCGTCCGCGTGCTGGTCGTTTCCGACAGCTGCCACAGCGCGACCGTGGCCCGGAAGATCGCCGGCCGTATCGATCTCCTCGAGTCCCTGCGGCCGCCGGCACCTGATTTGACGCCCCGGCTGATGCCGTCGGCGGTGGCTGAGTCGACCCATGACGCGCTGAAGATCCGTTTCGACGCTGCGAGGGCCCGCGCGCCTGCCGGCAAGCCCGGCTGCGCCCTCGTCCTGTTGGGCGCCTGTCAGGACGATGAATTGTCCTGGGGCGACGACGAGAATGGCCTGTTCACCCGCGCCCTGATGCAGACCTGGTCGCGACCCGATCTCGCACCCGGCTATCCCGCACTGACCGCCGCCACTGCTGCCCGCCTGACCCGCCAGCGACCCAACTGCATGACCCTGGGAACGACCGATCCGGCCTTCCTGAACGGGCGGGTGTTCACGCTGTAACGGCCATCCCGTCACGAAACCGACTTTTGGGATGAATGGAAGAGTAGACGCGGAGCTGTCCGTCCAATGCGTCCTCGTCTCCACTGAGCGCAGCCGGGGCAGGGGACGCAGAGCCTGTCCGGCAAGCGTCTTCCTTTCGGCCGGAAGCTCCTCCACATCACGGAGCGACAGCGGGCATTTCACCGACATCATCACCACGAGGCGGTCGGCGGTGCGGCGATCTTGATCGAACATGATCCGGTGAGTGCGCCGGCGGCGACGCGTCTGTGCCCGTCCTCGCTCAAGCCCAGTGCATCTGTACCCGGTGGGCGGCGGCCCAATGGATGGCTCGCAATCCGTCGATGACCGCGCCGGCGGCGGCGCGCGTTCCCAGTGCTCCGCCGAGGTCCTCGGTCACGGCACCGGCTGACAGGACGGCGGCCACGGCGGCCTCGATCGACGCCGCCTCGTCCTCCAGCCTCAGACTGTGGCGCAGCATCAGGGCGGCGGACAGGATAGTGCCGACCGGATTGGCCTTGTCCTGACCGGCGATGTCGGGTGCCGAGCCATGGATGGGTTCGAACAGGCCCGGTCCGCCCTCGCCCAGCGAGGCCGACGGCAAGAGGCCGATCGATCCGCCCAGTACCGAGATCTCGTCTGACAGGATGTCGCCGAACATGTTCTCGGTCAGGATGACATCGTACTCGCGCGGCTTGCGGATCAGATGCATCGCCATTGAGTCCACCAGAGCGTGTTCCAGTTCGATGCGAGGAAATTCCTCGGCGTGGATGCGGGTGACGACTTCCCGCCACAGTCGGCCGGTCTCCATCACATTGGCCTTGTCGACCGAGGTGACCTTGCCGCGGCGTTGCTGGGCGGTGCGGAAAGCGGCCTGGGCGATGCGCTCGATCTCGGGAACGGTGTAGACGCACAGGTCGGTGGCCCGGTCGGCGGTACGGGTCTTTTCCCCGAAATAAATTCCGCCGGTCAGCTCGCGAAACACAATCAGGTCGACGCCCTCGACGATTTCACGCTTCAGCGGCGAGCGATGGGCCAACACCGGCGAAACCTGTAGCGGCCTCAGATTGGCGAACAGTCCCATGGCCTTGCGCAGGCCCAGCAGGCCCTCCTCCGGCCGACGCGCGCCGCCATCCCATTTCGGCCCGCCAACCGCGCCGAGCAGAACCGCATCGGCGGACAGACAGGCGTTGATCGTCTCCGCCGGCAATGGATCGCCCGTTGCGTCGATGGCCGCCCCGCCGATCAGGTGTTTGTGGAAACGGAACCGGTGCTGGAAGAAGTCGGCGATGACCGTCAGCACGGCCTCGGCGGCATCCGTCACCTCGGGGCCGACGCCGTCGCCGGGCAGGATGACGATGTCGAAGGTACGGGGAGCGGGCATCAGGCGGTTTCCATTTCATGGGCGGCTTCAAAGGCCGCAATGTCGGGCAGACGGGCTTGCAGCCAGCCGAGTGTGTCGACGCCGTCGAGCAGGCAGCGGCGCGCGAACCGTTCGACCGTGAAGGGCGTCGGTGCAGCGTTGCCACGGCGGATCTCTGCGGCCTCGAGGTCGATGGTCACCGGCTGATCGGGAAAGGCGGCGAGATCGTCCCAGGTCGCCTGGTCAACCTCAATCGGCAGCAGGCCGGTCTTGAGGGCGTTGGAGGTGAAGATGTCGGCGATCGAGGTCGAGATAACCGCCCTGAACCCGTAGTCGGCCAGGGCCCAGGGCGCGTGTTCGCGTGACGATCCGCAGGCGAAATTCGGTCCCGCGAGCAGGATGCGGCGCTCGGACGGGTCGACGCGATTCAGTACGGCCTCGGGCTTGGCCGAGCCGTCGGACTCATAGCGCCAGTCATGGAAGGCGACCCTGCCCAGCCCCTCGCGCGTCGTCGTGGTCAGGAAGCGGGCGGGAATGATCTGGTCGGTGTCGATATTGGCCTGGCTGAGCACCACGCATTGCGACGTCAGGACCTGCAGCGGCTCAGGCATCGATGGCCTCCTTCAGGTAAACGCGGGGATCGGTCAGGACGCCGGCGATGGCGCTGGCGGCGGCGGTGGCGGGGCTGGCCAGGATGGTCCGGGCCCCCTTGCCCTGCCGGCCCTCGAAATTGCGGTTCGAGGTCGAGACGGCGAGCTGGCCGGGTCCCACGAAATCGCCATTCATGGCGATGCACATGGAGCAGCCAGGCAGGCGCCATTCGGCACCGGCGTCGATGAAGACCCGGTCCAGGCCTTCGGCCTCGGCGGCACGGCGCACCGCCTCCGACCCGGGAACCACCAGCATGCGGACGCCGGGACTGACCTTGCGTCCGCGCAGGATGCCGGCGGCCGCGCGGAGGTCGGGCAACCGCCCGTTTGTGCAGGAGCCAACGAAGACGACATCGACCGGATGACCGGTGGTCGCCTCGCCGGCAGTAAAGCCCATATAGGCCAGCGCCCTTTGGCCAGTGGCGTCGCGGGGTTCAGGCACGGGTGCGCCGACCGCAGAGCCGGCGTCGGGGGTGGTACCCCAGGTCGCCATCGGCCGGATTGCGCTGCCGTCGATCTCGACCTCGCTGTCGAACCTCGCACCGGCATCGCTCTTCAAGGTCAGCCAGTCCCTCCCGGCGATCTCGAAGGCTTCTCCCGAGGGCGCGTGACGGCGACCCTTCAGCCAGGCGAGGGTGATGAGATCCGGCGCGATCATGCCTGCGCGGGCACCCGCCTCGATCGACATGTTGCAGACCGTCATTCGGCCTTCCATGTCCAAAGATCGAATGGCATCGCCGGCGTACTCGATGACATGACCGGAGCCGCCGCCGAACCCCAGTCGGGCGATGATGGCGAGGGCCACGTCCTTGCCGCACACGCCGGTTTGCAACCGGCCGGTCACGGTCACCCGCATCGCCTTGGGCTTGCGCTGCAGCAGGCACTGGGTCGCCAGAACATGGCCGACCTCGGATGTGCCGATGCCGAAAGCCAGGGCCCCGAAGGCCCCATGGGTCGCCGTGTGGCTGTCGCCGCAGACGACGGTCATGCCCGGCTGGGTCAGTCCCAGTTCCGGTCCCATGACATGAACGACGCCACGGTCTTCGCTGTCCCACCCGGCCAGGCGAATGTCGTGGCGGGCGCAATTGGCTTCCAGACGTTCGACCTGGGAGCGCGCGGCCGGCGTCACATAGGGCCGCTCTCCGTCCTCACCGGCCGGCAGGGTCGGGGTGGAGTGGTCCAGGGTCGCGAAGGTACGGTCCGGCCGGCGCACGGAAAGGCCACGGGATTCAATCTCGCTGAAGGCCTGCGGACTGGTGACCTCATGGACCAGATGCAGGTCGACGTAGAGGATACCAGGCGTGTCGATTGTCTCCGGCGTGACGACGTGGCGGTTCCAGACCTTGTCGAACAGGGTCTCAGGCATGTTCCACCTCGCGGGCGGTGCCGGCCGGTGCCGGCGCGGCGATGGACTCCAGCCAGCCGAAACGGTCCGGCGTCGAGCCGTCGAAAAGGCCGCGGAACGCGCCGTTGACCGCCTTGGTGACCGGCCCCGGGCCGGCGCAGCGGGTCGGAATGCCGTCGACCGAGCGCACCGGCGTGATCTCGGCGGCCGTGCCGGTCATGAAAATCTCGTCGGCCACATACAGGGCCTCGCGGGGCAGCACCTGTTCGCGGGTTTCATAGCCGAGGCCCCGCGCCAGCTTGAGCACGCTGTCGCGCGTGATCCCCATCAGGATCGAGGCGGCGGCCGGCGGCGTGATGATCTCGCCATCCTTCACAAGGAACAGGTTCTCGCCCGCGCCTTCGGACAGCCGACCGTCGGTGCCCAGGGCGATGCCCTCGCCGAATCCACCGACCCGCGCCTCGCGACCGATCAGATAGCTGGACAGATAGTTGCCGCCCGCCTTGGCTCCGGATGGCACCGTGTTCGGAGCGATGCGCGACCAGCTGGCGACACAGGCGTCGACGCCCTTCTCCAGTGCCTCCTCGCCCAGATAGGCCCCCCAGGGGAAGGCGGCGACAGCGACGTCGATGTTCATGTCGCCCGGCCGGGGCGTGACCCCCATGCCGCATTGGCCGAGGAAGGCGATGGGGCGGATATAGGCGCTGCGCAGGCCCGTCGCCCGTACCGTCGCCTTGCACGCCTCGACCAGCTCGTCCTCAGTCCACGGCAGCTGGAAATGATACATGCGGGCGCTGTCGAACAGCCGCCGGACGTGGTCGGTCAGTCGGAAGCCGCGCGGTCCGTCCGGGGTGTCGTAGACACGAATGCCCTCGAACACCGAGGTGCCGTAGTGGAGCGCGTGGCTCATCACATGGATCCTCGCATCGGCCCAGGGCGTCAATTCGCCGTTCATCCAGATGTGTTCAGCCAGCGGCCGCATAGGCGAGCTCCTCGTATCGGGGGGCAGGGCGAGAGGCCTCGACGATGGCCATCAACTCGCGGTCGTCGATCTCGCCGATCTGGTCGGCCCGGGTCTTGAAGCCGGAGAAGGCCGCATTCAGATGGTCGCCGGCCAGGATGTGACCCAGCGCCTCGGCCCGTTTGGCCACGGCATGACGACCCGAATGCTTGCCCAGCACGAAGCTGGTGCCTTCGAAGCCGACGTCCTGGGGCCGCATGATCTCGTACGTCCGGCTGTCGGCCAGCATGCCGTGCTGATGGATGCCCGCCTCGTGGGCGAAGGCGTTCATGCCCACGATGGCCTTGTTGCGCATGACCGGCGTGTGAGTGATTTCGCTCAGGAGACGGCTGGCGGCCACCAGCTGTGTCGCCTCTACGCCTGTGGTCAGACCATAGCGGTCGCCGCGGGTACGGATGGCCATGACAATCTCTTCGATCGAGGCGTTGCCGGCCCGCTCTCCGATACCGTTGATCGCGCCTTCGACCTGCCGTGCGCCGGCCTCGACAGCCGACAGGCTGTTGGCCACGGCCATCCCCAGATCGTCGTGGCAATGGGCCGAGAAGATGACCCCGGGAAACGCCGGTCGCACGCGAGCGATCAGGGCTCTGAAGATCTCGCCGATCTCGCCGGGGGTACTGTATCCCACAGTGTCGGGGATATTCAGGGTGCCGGCCCCCGCCGACGCCGCCACCTCACAGACCTCGGCCAGGAAAGCCGGCTCCGTGCGGATCGCGTCTTCCGGGCTGAACTCGATGTCGTCGAACCGCGTGGCGGCATAGCGCACCGCGCGGTCCACGGCGGCCAATACCTGGTCCGTGCTCATCTTCAGCTTGGCCGACCGATGGATCGGGCTGGTTCCGAGGAAGATGTGGATCCGCCGGTCGGGCGCGGCCCGCAAGCCACGCCAGGCGGCGTCGATGTCACCCTCGGTCGTGCGAGCCAGCGAACAGAAGACGGGCCCTTCAACCTCGCCGGCCACACGCCGCACGGCCTCTTCGTCGCCAGGTGAGGCGGC
Source organism: Caulobacteraceae bacterium (assembly GCA_965284375.1). Taxonomy (GTDB): domain Bacteria; phylum Pseudomonadota; class Alphaproteobacteria; order Caulobacterales; family Caulobacteraceae; genus Brevundimonas. The sequence goes on along the minus strand of OZ260074.1, from coordinate 1,687,862 downwards.
GGCGAAGCCAGCCTCGACCACATCGACCTTCAGCGCGGCCAGCAAACCGGCCATGCGGACCTTGTCGTCGGGAGACATGGAGAATCCCGGTGCCTGTTCGCCGTCCCTCAGGGTGGTGTCAAAGACGATCACCCGGTTCGGATCGGCCGCGGCTGCATCTGCAATCCGGCTCATACCACCCGCTCCGCGTGATGGACCGAACGCTCGACCCCGAACAGCTTGTCGATCTGGCGGCCCAGGGTTTCGGTGCAGCGCGCCGCGTCGCGGCCACGCACGGCGATCTCGACACGGCGGCTGCTGCCCTCATCGCAAAGCGACAGGCCATCGATGTGAAAGCCGCGGCGCTCAACGAGGCCGATGAGCCGCTGGAGCGAACCATCCGCGCGATCGATATGCAGGTGCAGGGTATTGGCGGTCATGTCAGGCGCCTTCCATCATTTCAGCGTTGTTCTTTCCGGGCGGGACCAGCGGCCACACGTTTTCCCGGGGATCGATGATCACGTGCGCGAGGCAGGGGCCGTCAGCGGCCAACAGGCGGGCGATGCCGGCTGTGACCTCCTCGCGCCGACTAATTCGGAAGGCCTCGACGCCGAAGGCCTCGGCCACCTTCACGAAGTCCGGATTGTCCGAGAGATCGACCTCGGAATAGTTCTGGTTGAAGAACAGCTCCTGCCACTGGCGGACGAGGCCCAGCGAGCTGTTGTCCAGCAGCAGGATTTTCACGCCGATGTCGTAGCGGCGCAGCGTCGCCAGCTCCTGGATGTTCATCATGAAGCCGCCGTCTCCGGCGATGACGACCACGGTCGCGTCCGGATCGGCCAGCTTGGCACCGATCCCCGCAGGCAGGCCGAAACCCATGGCCCCCAGGCCGCCCGAGGTCAGGTGGGCTTCGGGCCGCGAGAACCGGCAGTGCTGCGCGGCCCACATCTGATGCTGACCGACGTCGCAGGCGGCCACAAAGGAGTCACCGGCCGCTTCTGAAATCGCCTTGAGCAGGGCCGGGGCGTAGACGCCTTCGCCGGGAGCGTCATAGCGGAAGGCCGTCCGTGCAGCGCGCGCGGCGCAACGCATCATCCACGGATCGATCCGCAGCGGTGTCCCAGCCAGATGACGGGTCAGGGCCTCAATGCCGGCCGGCAACTCGCCCGCGACCGCGACCTGGGTCTGACGCAACTTGCCGATCTCTGACGCATCGATGTCGAAATGGACAACCCGGGCATGGGGCGCGAACTCGGCCAGCTTTCCGGTTGCGCGGTCGTCGAACCGGGCACCGAAGACGATCAGCAGGTCGGATTCCTGGACCGCCTCATTGGCCCCGCGCGCGCCATGCATGCCCAGCATGCCCAGGGCGCCGGGGGTGTCAGTGGCGATGGTCCCCAGGGCGTTCAGGGTCGAGACGGACGGGATGCCCGTCGTCTCGGCGAAGGTGCGCAGCTGATCGACGGCACCGCTGATCTTCACGCCGCCGCCGACGTAGATCAGCGGCCGCTCGGCCTTGCGGATCGTTTCGGCAGCCCGGGCGATCGCATCATGGTTGATCGGTACGACGGCGTTCGGATAGTGGAAGCCGAAATCCTCTGTGGTCTGGCCGATCTGGACGTCCTTGGGCAGGTCGATCAGGACCGGTCCGGGGCGCCCCGAGGCCGCAATGTGGAAGGCCTCCTCGACGGCCGCCGGAATATCCGCCGGGTCGCGGACGAGGATGGAATGTTTCACGATCGGCAGGGTGACGCCCAGGATGTCGATCTCCTGGAAGGCATCGGTGCCCATCACCGCCTGGGCGACGTTGCCGGTGATGCAGACGATCGGCACCGAATCCATCATCGCATTGGCGATTCCGGTGATCAGGTTGGTGGCACCCGGGCCTGAGGTGGCCAAGCAGACCCCGACCTTTCCGCTGCGCCGGGCCCAGGCGTCGGCGGCGAAGGCGGCGGCCTGTTCGTGACGCACCAGGATGTGGCGCAGCGATGATCCGGTCAGGGCGTCATAGACCGGCATGATGGCACCGCCGGGATAGCCGAACACCACCTCGACCCCCAGCCGCTCCAGGGTCGAGACGAGCAGGCGGGCACCGCTGCGCGGAGCGGCGTCGGGCGCTGACGTGAAGGCTGCGACGGAGGTCATGGGTCAGGCGGCTTCGGACTTGGGGGCATGCAGCCAGGCCATCCGCTCGCGCAGCCTTGCGCCGGTCTGCTCGATCGGTTGCTCGCTGTCGGACCGGACCCAGGCGTCGTAGCGGGGCTTGCCGGCTTCGTTCTCCTCGATCCATTCACGAGCGAACTGGCCCGACTGGATCTCGTCCAGGATGGTCTTCATCCGGGCACGGGTTTCATCGGTGATGATGCGTGGCCCGGACTTGACCGAGCCCCATTTCGCTGTCTCCGAGATGAACTCGTTCATCCGGGTGATGCCGCCTTCGTAGAACAGGTCCACGATCAACTTCAGCTCGTGCATGCATTCGAAATAGGCGATCTCGGGCTGGTATCCGGCCTCGACCAGGGTGTTGAAACCCGACATGACCAGCTCCTTGGCCCCCCCGCAGAGGACGGCCTGCTCGCCGAACAGGTCTGTCTCGGTTTCCTCGCGGAAGGTGGTCTCCAGCAGGCCGCCGGTCGCCCCGCCATTGCCCCGAGCGTAGCCCATGGCGCGGTCGCGAGCGCTGCCGGTCGCATCCTGCTCGATGGCGAACAGGGAGGGGACGCCGCGTCCGCGCTGGTACTCGCGACGGACCAGATCGCCGGGGCCCTTCGGTGCCACCAGGATGACGTCCATGTCCGCGCGCGGCGCGATGCGGCCGTAGATGATCGAGAAGCCGTGCGCGAACAGGATGGCCGCGCCCTGTTTGGCGTTGGGCTCGATGATGTCGCGATACACCTCGGCCTGGACCATGTCCGGGGTCAGGATGGCGATGATGTCCGCGTCGCGGACGGCCTCGGCCGGTTCGGCGGTCGGGACGCCGTCGGCGGTGGCGTTGCGCCAGCCCTTGCCGCCGTGACGGACGCCGGCGATCACGTCGTGGCCCGAGTCCTTCAGGTTCTGCGCGTGGGCGCGACCCTGCGAACCATAGCCGATGATGGCGATGCGCTGGCCGGCGATCGCCCCGGGGCGAATGTCGTCATCGGTATAGATGGTGATGGCCATGTCAGGCGTCCTCGTGAGCTTTGATGTCCGCGCGGATCTGGGCCGGCGGCGGGTTGGGAATGGTGACGGCGCCCTGGGCCGCCGAGGCGACCGAGGCGCGGTATTTGGCGAAGACGCCGTGCGCCGGGCTGGCCTCTTTCGCGATGAAGCCCGCACGCCGCGCAGTCAGGTCCGCGTCGACATCGATGGTCCGGGCGGTGACGTCGATGGTGATGCGATCACCGTCGCGGATCAGGGCGATCGGCCCGCCGTCCGCTGCTTCCGGCGACACGTGACCGGCCACGAAACCATAGCTGGCACCCGAGAAGCGGCCGTCGGTAATGAGGGCGACGTCATGGACGCCGCGTCCCTTCAGCGCCGCCGTGACCTGCAGCATCTCGCGCATTCCGGGGCCGCCCTTGGGCCCTTCGTACCGAATGACGATGACGTCGCCTTCGCCGATCGAGCCGTCCTGCACGGCATGGAAGGCGTCCTCCTCGCAATCGAAGACGCACGCGGGGCCTTCGAAACGGTCGACCTTGTGGCCGGTCAGTTTGATGACCGCGCCGTCGGGCGCGACATCGCCGTAAAGAACCGCGTAGGAGCCGCGCGCCGTAACCGGAGCGTCGACTGTGGTCACCACCTGCTGGCCTGGCGTTTCGGCGGCCTCGGCGGCCTCGACGAACAGGCTGCGGCCGCTCACCGTCGGTGCGTTGACGATCTTGCCCGCCGTTGCCAACCGTTGCGCGACCAGGCGCGTGCCGCCGGCCGCGAACAGATGCGACGCCAGGAACCGCCCGCCGGGCTTCAGGTCGCAGATGACCGGCGTCCCGGCGCAGGCCTGATGGCAGTCCTCGACGCCGAATGCGATGCCGGCTTCGGCCGCGATGGCGGTCAGATGCATGACCGCATTGGTCGAACCGCCGGAAGCGGAGACGGCGGCGGCGGCGTTTTTCAGGCTGGCGCGGGTGATGTATTTGCGGGCCGTATCGCCGGCGAAGACCCGTTCGACGATCAGGCGACCGCAGCGCTCGCCCTCGGCCACCTTGCCGGGATCGACCGCCGGCACGTCATTGGCACCCATGGGCGACAGACCCATGACCGTCAGGGCCATGGCCATGGTGTTGGCGGTGAACTGGCCGCCGCAGGCCCCCGCACCGGGACAGACGGCGGTCTCGATCGCCTTCAGGGCGGCGCCGTCCAGCGCTCCCGCAGCGTGGGCACCGATGGCCTCGAAAATGTCCTGGACCGAGACTTCTCGCGCGCCGATCCGCCCCGGCAGGATCGTGCCGCCGTAGTAGATCAGGCCGGGGATATCCATCCGGGCCAGGGCCATGGCGGCGGCCGGGATGGTCTTGTCGCAGCCGACGATGCAGATGACGCCGTCCAACTGGTGGCCTTCCACGGCCAGTTCGATCGAGTCAGCGATGACCTCGCGGCTGATCAGCGAGGCCTTCATCCCGGCCGTGCCCATCGAGATGCCGTCGGTGACCACGATGGTGTTGAAATCGACCGGCCAGCCGCCTGCGGCCCTGATCCCCGCGCGGACGTCGTCGGCCAGGCGGTCCAGGTGCATGTTGCACGGAGTGACCGACGACCAGGTGTTGACCACGGCGACCATCGGCTTGTCGAAGTCGGCATCCTGCATCCCCGCCGCGCGCAGGTAGCTGCGGGCCGCGGCGCGGCTGGGACCGGCCGTGACGGCACGGCTACGCGCATTCGGCGGCCGTCTGTCAGAGGTAAAATCTTGCGTCATGGTCGAGATCGGTTCCGGAGGTGTCCGGACCGCGCGCAACAAAAAACCCGCTTCCTTTCGGGAGCGGGTGGCTGCGGGCGATCCTGATTTTGCGTTAGGTCAGGTTGCGTGCATCCACACCGCTCCAGGGAGCAGCACAAGCGATACAGCGAGAATAAGGGTGCTGAGGGCGAACCGGACGTCCGACGCGCGCGCCTTCGCGGTCGCCGAAAGGGCGATGCTGCGGTTGGCGATGCGGACGAGTTCAGCCACGTGGCGTTTCCAGTTCAGGCGCCAGGATAGCCATAGTTCGCTGCGGTGCACAAGTTGGTCCGGCAATAATATTGCGCAATGGGTTCAGAAAGCTTCAATTTGGGCAAATGCTATCCGGATGGTTCTGTCAGTCGACCAGCCGCCGGTTCGATATTGCCGAAAAGGCCTTAGACGATGTATATTTCGCAGACGGTTCAGTTTTGGTCCTGATTATTCGTGTCATCGAATTAGTCTCTACATTGAAACGGGTCATCGAAGTGGGTGACGGTGCTCTGACAGTGCAGCAACAACTTGTCTCCACAGGCTGCGCGATTTGGCCATGTCTACGAAGCTGGGCGCTCCGGACTACCAATCGGCCAAATTTGGGCTCAGACAGCCCGCTGGAGCACCTTGCCGCAGATCTAGGCGGTTGCGCTTACCAGCCAGGCCTTGCCAGGCATCATCACGCCGCGACCCTGGATGTAATGACGGGTGAAGACCGCCAGGAGATCGTCCCGGATGGCCAGCCTGATGTCCTGGGATTCCTTCTCGGCCATGCGACCTGCGGCGAGAGATGACATGGCGAAGTCCACCGCCGCGTCGGGCGAGGCGTCCTCTCCGCCGATCGGCTGCAGACCTTGGTAGGCGACGATCTCGATGCCGGCGAAGCGGGTTTCAAGGAGGATATTCTTGAGATAGTCGGTGTCCTCGAACGCGAACGGACCGGGCGAGCGCGGTACGGCCGGAGGCACGTCGATATGACGTCGGAGCGCGCCGATCATCTCCATCATCCACGGGTTTTCGCGTGGTGGGCCCCAGACCGCCAGGTCGATGCGGCCGCCAGGCTTTAGACAGCGATGGAGGTTGGAAAAGGCTTCCACAGGCTGCGGGAAGAACATGCTGCCGAAGCGGGAGATCATCCGGTCGAAGGGCGCATCCGGTCGATAGATCGCCGCATCGACGCATTCGAAAGTCGCGTTTCTGGCACCGGCGGTTTCCGCCCGTTCCGCAGCCCTGGCGATCAGGTCGGGCGAGATGTCGACGCCGGTGACGGCCCCCGTCGGACCGACCGACTCTGCGATCGCCAGACTGGTCGCTCCGCCGCCGCAGCCCAGATCGAGGACGCGTTCACCCGCCTTGAAGTCAGCTCGTGCCATTAGAGCGGTGCCGACCGGCGCGATCATCGATTCGAACTGGTCGATGCCGGCAAGCCATCGGGCTCCCATCTCCCCCGCCCAATCCTCGGGTTGTGGAGTCTCGTAAGCGTCAGTCCGGGTGCCGGTCATGATGTCATGCCTCAGGATCGTTCGAGTTCGATGGGGATCAGGCTTTTAGCCAGGTCCGGATAACGAAGGCTCCGACGCCCGGTGCGGCGACACTCATGGTCCAGATCGCCGCCATCCACAGAAGCCGCTTCCATAGGGGCTCGTCCATCAGTGATACCCGTCCGTAGACAGTATAGTGCGTGGCGGTGTGTTCAGCCCAACGCCAACTGGGCTCCGTCGGGCGGGCTGAGGGCAGGAGCCGCATCTCGAGGCGGCAAGCGTCTTCCAGTCGACGACCGCAGCCAATCTCCGGGCCTTGAATCGTCTCGGCTGCTACGGTCGCCTCCCTCATCCCGCAATCCGTCCGGGCTGACAACACCGCCCGGAGCGCCGGCGACCCCGGATGCGGACGGTTAGCCGATGACCGCCGTTGTCTCGATCTCGACCCGCGCGGCATCCTCGATCAGCCCCCGGACCTCAATCACGGCCATGGCCGGATAGTGTGGCCCGACCATCTCGCGCCAGGCGGCTCCGATCTCGTGCAGGTCGGCCAGATATTCATGCTTGTCGACGACATACCAGGTCATGCGCACGATATGTTCGGGTCCCGCGCCGCCCTCGGCGAGAACGGCTAGGGTGTTCGCGAGCGTCTGTCGGACCTGGGCGACAAAGCCGTGAGGGAACTGCCCCGTCGTGTCCCAGCCGATCTGGCCCGCGACGAACACCATACGGCCATTGGCGGCGATTCCGTTCGAGTATCCCCGGGGGCGGGGCCAGCCTTCCGGCAGCAGGACCTGGTTCATACGGGCGGTTCCACAAACAGGGCGATGCGGGCGCGCACCTCGGCGGGCCAGGGTTCGGGCTTCAGGGACGCGCCGACGAAGACGATCGTCTGCCTGGCCTCGAGACGAAGCTGATCGCCGGCAAACATCTGATGGCGCAGGTCGCAGGAGGCCCCGCCAAGGCGGGTCACGGCAAGGGTGAAGTCCAGGTCGTCTTCCAGCCGCGAGGGCGCGAGGAAGCGAGTCTCGATGGCGGCGGTCGGCACGCTGAGGTTACGCTCCAGGTGGAGCTCGCGAAACGACAGATCCAGAGGGCCGGCGAACCAGTCCTCGACCACGCCGTTCAGCATCTCGAAATAGCGCGGGAAGAACACGATGCCGGCTGCATCGCAATCAGCGAAACGCACGCGGCGTCTGGCCGTGAAAACCTCGCTGTTCATGATGGGTCCTTCAGCCGGAAGCGCTGCAGCTTTCCGGTCTGTGTCCTGGGGAGGGCATCCACGAATTCGAGCGCCCGGGGATATTTGTAGGGGGCTATGACACCCTTCACAAAGGCCTGGAGCTCGAGGCGCAGGGCATCGGAGCGAGAGTGCCCTGCGTTGAGCACGACAAAGGCCTGGACGATCTGGCCGCGCTCGGTATCGGGCGCGCCGATGACCGCGGCCTCAGCGACGGCCTCGTGTCGCAACAGCGCGTGCTCAACCTCAGGCGCACCGATGTTGTAGCCCGACGATATGATCATGTCGTCGGAGCGGGCGACAAACCAGAAATAGCCGTCCTCATCCAGGCGGTAGATGTCACCGGTGAGGTTCCAGCCGTCCCGGACATAGTCCGCCTGACGTTCGTCATCGAGATAGCAGCAGCCGGTGGGTCCGCGGACTGCGAGGCGACCGGTGCCGCCCGGAGGCAGAGGTCGGCCGGCGTCGTCGATAATGCGGGCCTCATAACCGGGAACCGCCTTGCCGGTCGAGCCGGGGCGGATGTCGTCTCCGCGGGCGGAGATGAAGACATGGATCATTTCTGTGGAACCGATGCCGTCGACGATGCGGATACCGGTCGCATCATGCCAGGCGTCGGACGTCGCGGCGGGCAGCGCCTCTCCCGCCGAGACACAGGTGCGCAGCGAGGACAGGTCGTGGTCGCCGGTCAGCTTCAGCAACGCGCGATAGCCGGTCGGGGCGGTGCACAGGGCGGTGGCCCGGAAGCGGGCGACGGTTTCGGCGAGGGCGTCGAAGCCGGGGCGGTCGGCGAAGGCCGTGGCGGCACCGGCGGCGGCCGGAAAGACCACCAGCCCGCCAAGGCCGAAGGTAAAGGCGATCGGCGGCGTACCGACAATGATGTCGTCCTTGGCCAGCCCGACGATATGGCGACCGAAGGTGTCCGCCATGGCGAGGATGTCGCGTTGGAGATGGACGCATCCCTTGGGCTTGCCCGTGGTGCCGGAGGTGAAGGCGATCAGGGCCGGATCGTCGGCTGCGGTGTCCACGGCGTCGAACCGGACGCCGGCGTGCAGGGCCTGCGCGGCCCTCTGCAATGCAGCGGAATCCATCATTTGGGCCAGTCCGGGAGCCGAGGCCCTGGCCTCGGTAACCGCCTCAGTGAGGGTCTCATAAACGAGAGCGTGAGTGATCCGCGCCTTCTTGATGACGGATGCGAGTTCGGCGGCGCGCAGCATGGGCATGGTGGCGACGACCACGCCACCGGCCTTCAGGATCGCAAACCACGCCAAAACAGTCCAGGAGGCGTTCGGACCATGCAGCAGCACGCGGTTGCCGGGGAGCAGCCCCATGTCCTCGACCAGAACGCGCGCCATCCGGTCCGAGATCGCATCGACCCTGCCCCATGAAAACTCATGATCGGCATCGATCAGGGCGCGGCCGTCAGGACCCGCGGCTGCAATCGCGCGGCGCAACAGTTCAACGCCGGCGTTCAGACGCTCGGGGTACTGAAGCTCGGGCAGGCTGAAGATTCGCTCCGGCTGAAGGGCCGGTGGCGGCAGGTGCTCGAGGACGAAGCGGTCGAGATGGGCGCTGGCGGTCATCAACGCCCCCCGGTGGGGCTCGACAACACCTGACGCGCGATGACGATTTTCTGTACTTCGGATGCACCCTCGTAGATGCGCAGGGCGCGGATCTCGCGGTACAGACGTTCGACCGGGCTTCCGGAGACGACGCCGAGGCCGCCGAACAGCTGGACCGCCTGGTCGATCACCGACTGGGCCTCGTCGGTGGCGTAGAGCTTCGCCATCGCCGCCTCGCGTGTGACGCGGGGTGCGCCCTGATCCTTCAGCCAGGCGGCGCGGTAGATCAGCAGGGCCGAGGCGTCGATCTTCAGCGCCATGTCGGCCAGGGCCGCCTGGACCAGTTGCATGTCGCTCATGGGGGCCCCGAACAGGATGCGGGTCGTGGCCCGGCCGGCGGCCTCGTCGAAGGCCCGGCGCGAGAAGCCGAGGGCCGCCGCAGCGACGGTCGAGCGGAACACATCCAGCGTGCCCATGGCGATGCGGAAGCCCTGCCCGGACTCGCCCAGCAGCCGATCGCCGGTGATATGGCAGTCGGTGAACCGGATCGTCGCCAAGGGATGGGCGGCCATCAGGGGGATGCGTTCAACCACATCGAACCCGGGCGTACCGGCGTCGACGACGAAGGCGCTCAGACCTTTGGCCCCGGGTCCCTCGCCGGTGCGGGCGAAGACGGTATAGCGGTCGGCGAGACCGCCGTTGGAGATAAAGGTCTTGGTGCCGTCCAGCACCCAGCCGTCACCCCCGCGTCGGGCCGTTGTCGACAGGGCGGCGACGTCGGAGCCGGCCTCGGGCTCTGACAGGGCGAAGGCGGCGATCGTCTCGCCCGACGCTACGCCGGGCAGCCAGCGCGCTCTCTGTGCGTCGCTGCCGAACAGGCTGATCGGTCCCGAGCCCAGCCCTTGCATCGCAAAGACGAAGTCGGCCAGACCGGAGCGCCGGGACAGGGTTTCGCGCGTCAGGCACAGGGTCCGCACGTCCAGTCTGCCGTCTGCGTCGGGCACGGCGTTTTTCAGCCAGCCGCCGTCGGCCAGGGCTTTCAGGATGACTCGGCAGTCCCCGTCCAGGTCGTCATCCCCGTGTCGTTGCAGGGCATCGCCATGGGCGTCTGCCCAGTCCTCGATGTCGGCAGCGAAAGCGCGGTGGCGGTCGTCAAGAAAGGGCCAGTCGAGGAAGGTGGTGTCGCGAAAGGTCTGGACGGCCATGGTCAGTTTCCCTCGAACACGGGGTCGCTCTTGGCGGCAAAGGCCTCGAAGGCCCGGCGGAAATCCCGGGTCTGCATGCAGATGGCCTGGGCCTGTGCCTCGGACTCGATCGCGGCGTCCAGGCTCATGTCCCATTCGAGGTTGAGCTGTGTCTTGGTGACGCTGTGAGCGAAGGTCGGCCCCCGGGCGAGCGAACGCGCCAGGTCCAGGGCCGTGTCCATCAAGGCTGCGGACTCGACCAGCCGGTTGTGGAAGCCCCAGCGCTCACCCTCTTCGGCGGTCATGATCCGGCCGGTGAACAACAGCTCGGAAGCCCGGCCCTGGCCGATCTGCCGGGGCAGGATGGCGCAGGCCCCCATATCGCAGCCGGCGAGGCCGACCCGGGTGAAGAGGAAGGCGGTCCGGGTGTTCGGTGTGGCGATGCGCAGGTCCGCGGCCATGGCCATGATCGCGCCGGCTCCGACGCAGATTCCGTCCAGGGCCGCGATAATCGGCTGGGGGCAGTGGCGCATGGCCTTGACCAGATCACCGGTCATGCGGGTGAAGCGCAGCAGGGCTGGCATGGCCATTTCGGTCAGCGGGCCGATGATTTCGTGCACGTCGCCGCCGGACGAGAAATTGCCGCCGGCCCCGGTGATGATCACCACCTTGCAGTCGTCGGCATGGACCAGGGCGCGGAACAGGTCGCGCATCTCGGCATAGGAGTCGAAGGTCAGCGGGTTCTTCCGCTCGGGCCTGTTGAGGGTCAGGGTTGCGACCCCGTCGCCGTCCACGGCCCAGAGAAAATGTTCGGCCTTATAGTCGCGCGCCTTCATCGGTTTGGCTCCTCACGGGCGGCGGCCTCCAGCGAGCGTTTGGTCCGCTCCAGCAGGCCGGTCAGGTCGTCGGCTTCGGTCTTGGTCAGGTCAGCGAACAGGGTCTCGATCCATGCTTCGTGCGCCGCCGCCATGACAGCGAAGCGGGCCTGCCCGGCCGTGGTGAGGCGCAGGCGCTGGACCCGGCGGTCCGTGCCGGCCATGGTTTCCACCATACCGTCGGCTCTGAGCCGCGCGGCGACTCCGGTGATATTACCGTTCGAAACCATCAGCCGATCGGCTGCCTCGCCCATCGTCAGGCCGTCCTGGCCGGCGCGGTCCAGTGCCGCCAGCAGGTCGAACCGGGGCAGGGTAGTGGCAAATTCGTCGCGCAGCCGCTGCGACACGCGCTGCTCCACCGTGGTCGTGCAGGTCAGCAGCCGCAGCCAAAGACGCAGCGACCGCTTGCTGTGCGGTGCACCGCCCAGTCGGTCGGGCAGGAGGGCTGATGCCGCAGGGCTCATGTCTCGCCTCCGGCCACGGGCAAGGCCGCACCGTTGACCCCCGAGGCGGCCTCGCCGCACAGCCAGACGACCATGGCGGCGACCTCGAACGGGGTGATAAACCGCCCCTGTGGATTGGAGGCGGCCAGGGTGGCGCGAGCGTCCTCCGCGCTGCGGCCTGTCCTGTCGACGAGCCGTTCTACGGAACGGGCGACCAGATCGGTGTCGGTGAAACCGGGGCAGACGGCATTGACGGTGACGCCCTTCGACGCGACCTCGAGGGCGAGGGCACGGGTCAGGCCGACGAGGCCATGCTTGGCCGCGACATAGGCGGTGACATAGGGATAACCCTTCAAGCCCGCCGTCGAGGCGATGTTGATAATTCGGCCCCGGCGCCGGGTCAGCATGCCGGGGAGGACCAGCCGGATGGCCTCGGCGGGAGCCTCAAGGTTGAGTGCCAGCATGGCGCGCAGGTGAGCGGCAGTCGTCGTCATGAAGGGGGCGGACACCGCTCCACCGGCATTATTGATCAGGATGTCAACCGGCCCGAACCGGTCGCGCCCGGCCTCGATGGCGGCGGCGAGAGCATCAGGGTCGGTGACGTCGGCGGGGGCCACAAAGGCCGCGTCGCCGATACGATCGGCCGTCTCGCCCAGCCGATCGATGTGGCGTCCGATCAGGGTGACCTGTGCGTTGGCCGCAGCCAGCTCTTCGGCGATGGCTCGGCCGATCCCGGATCCCGCGCCGCTCACCACCGCATGAAGGCCTGAAAGGCTCATACCGGACCTGTCTGCTGCTGGCGTTCAAGGTTGCGGGCCAGCTGGGCGAAGCCAGCCAGATACTGGACCGGTGGCTGTACCCCACGCCAGCCCGTTTCGGCGGCCGCTCGAAGGCTCCAGTTCGGGTCGGCCAGATGCGGGCGGGCCAGCGCACACAGGTCGGCGCGGCCGGCGGCGAGGATGCTGTTGACGTGGTCGGTCTCGTAGATGTTGCCCACCGCCATGGTCACGACCCCGGCTTCGTTGCGGATGCGGTCGCTGAGCGGCGTCTGGAACATCCGGCCATAAACAGGCCGGCTGTCGGGTGACGTCTGGCCGGCCGAGACGTCGATCAGGTCGCAACCGGCGTCCGCGAAGGCCCGGGCAATGATGACGGCATCTTCCGGCGACAGGCCGTCGTCCATCCAGTCGGTGGCGGACAGTCGTACCGACATCGGCCGGTCGGCGGGCCAGGCGGACCGCATGGCGGAGAAGACCTCCAGCGGGAAGCGCAGCCGGTTCTCGACAGAGCCACCGTAGTCGTCGGTGCGGTGGTTGGAGATCGGCGTCAGGAAGGACGACAGCAGATAGCCGTGGGCGCAGTGCAGCTCGACCAGGTCGAAGCCGGCCTCGTCGGCCCAGCCGGTGGCGCGGACGAAATCGTCGCGTACCCGATCCATGTCGTCGCGGGTCATGGCACGAGGTGACTGGTCGCGGTCAGACCAGGCACCGGTCGAGGGGGCGATCAGGGGCCAGCCCTTGTCGATCAGGGGTTGATCGGCGCGCGGCCCCCAAGGCCGTTCGACCGAGCCCTTCCGGCCGGCGTGGGCCAGCTGGAGGGCGATGCGGGCGCCCTGGCCATGGACGAAGTCGACGATCCGCTTCCAGGCGTCGCGATGCTCTGGCCGGTACATCCCCGCGCAGCCGGGGGTAATGCGGGCGTCGGCCGAGACGTTGGTCATCTCGGTGAAGACCAGGCCGGCGCCGCCCAGGGCCCGGGCCCCGAGATGGACCAGATGGAAGTCGCCGACAGTGCCGTCGGTGGCCGAATACATGCACATCGGCGAGACCACGACGCGGTTGGGCAAGGTCAGGCCGCGCAGCTGCAGGGGCGTGAACATGGGTGCCGGAACAGAGTCGGAGGGCGGGGCCCCGGCCGCGGCTGCAAAACCGCGCTCGACCGCCTCGAGGAAGGACGGGTCGCGCAGGCGCAGGTTCTCATGGCTGACCCTCTGGCTGCGGGTCAGCAGGCTGTAGGTGAATTGCAGCGGATCGAGGTTGGTGTAGCGGTCGACGGTCTCGAACCATTCGGTGGAGTTGCGCGCGGCGCTCTGCAGCTTCAGCACCTCGATCCGGCGCTCGGCCTCATAGGCGGCGAGGCACGCGTCGAGGTCATCTTTATCGGTCAGGGCCCGGGCGAGGCGAATTGCGTCCTCGAAGGCCAGTTTGGTACCGGAGCCGATCGAGAAATGCGCCGTGTGGGCGGCGTCCCCCAGCAGCACCACCCTGCCGTCGCGCCAGCGCTGGCAGGCGACGCGGGGGAAGTTGAGCCAGGCCGAGCCGCGCTGATGTTTGGCATTGCTCATCAACGGGTGGCCGTCCAGCCAGTCGGCGAAGAGGGCCTCGGCTGCGCGGCAGGTCCGGGCCTGGTCCATCCCGTCGAAGCCCAGGCCTCGCCAGGTGGTCTCGGAACACTCGACGATGAAGGTCGATGTCCCCGGTTCGAACTGGTAGGCGTGCGCCCAGATCCAGCCGTGCGGCGTCTCGACGAAGGCGAATGTAAAAGCGTCGAAAGCCCGGGTCGTGCCCAGCCAGATGTATTTGTTGGCGCGCACGTCGACATCGACGCCGAAGACCTCGGGGGTGTCGTTGCGGACCCGGCTGTTCAGGCCGTCTGCGGCGACGATGACGTCTGCCTCCAGGGCGTTGAGGTCGGCGACCTCGCTTTCGAAATGCAGAACGACGCCCAGTGACCTGGCGCGCGCCTGAAGCAGGGTCAGCAGATTCTGGCGGCCGATGCCGGCAAAGCCGTGCCCGCCCGAGCGGATACACTGACCGTGGATGTGAACCTCGATATCGTCCCAGTGCACGAAGGCCGCCTCGATAGTCGCGGCGGTTTCGGGGTCGTTGGCCTTGAGGTTGGCCAGGGTCTGGTCGGAGAAGACCACGCCCCAGCCGAAGGTGTCATCGGCCCGGTTGCGTTCATGAACGGCGACGTCGAGGGCTGGATCACGCAGCTTCAGGGAAATGGCGAGGTAGAGCCCTCCCGGCCCGGCTCCCACGATCTCAACGCTTCTGGCGGGTTGATCCGACAACATATTTTAAGCTTGAAGCAAAATTGGGTGTGAGTCCACAGAGCGGTCTACGCTGTCATTCCAACGCGAACCTGTTTCCACTTCGGTCAGTCGCAAGTCGCGAACTCGTAGAGGGCAATCAGGCGGCGCAACGGGCAGAAGCAGCGGATTGCATTGGGCGCGTTCAGCCCTACCATGGGTTTCGGCGAAGTCACTGAATCTACTGTCGCCAGTCGCCATCCGGCCCCAAGATTAAGTCGTAGCGTTTGTACAGTTCGCGTTCAGAACGATCCGTGGTGCCGTGGTCGATGGTGGCGCTCCTCTCCACGGCGCAGTTCTTGGCCAACGCCGACCGCAGCATGGCAGCCGTTGTAGCCACGGATCTGCGGAATCGCTTCGCGCTCTCGGATGCACAGATCGGATCGCTTCAGGGCGCTCCCTTTATTGTCGGCTATTTGCTGGCCCTGCTTTGCACGGGCATGCGGCCGTTTCCCTCGGCCCCCAACCGGTACCTGGCGTTTTGCGTGGCGACCTGGACGCTCGGGGCGCTGGGGTTCGCGCTGAGCTCCGGCTTTGGCGAACTGCTCGCCTCACGCCTCGTCCTTGCCACGGGGCAGGCGGCTTTTCTCCCGGCGGCCGTGATCCTCCTGGATGGCGGTAGCCCGGAAAGTCGGGCACGCGCGATCTCGATCTTCAGCGCCAGCTCGGCCATGGGGCGAAGCGGTGGTCTGTTGATCGGGGGACTGCTGCTCACCACCCTGACGGCTCTCGCCGGATCCCTCGCCATGGGCGCGCCCTGGCGCTGGACCGCCGCTGCAATGCTGATACCGAATCTTGTTGTCGTCTGGCTTCTCCTTCGGCTGTCGACGGTGCCCCAACTCCCGACGCGGTCGAATGGACTCCTGAGCGTGCTGGCCCGACTCGTTCGAGAGAACAGACGCGCCATCGGTTGGATCGCCGCGGCCGCTGGCGTCATTGTGATCGTCCAGTCTGTCGGCGCCTGGGCCCCGTCGATGCTGCACCGGAGATACGGTCTGGAGACGGGTGTGTCTGCTGTGGTGGTGGGCCTCCTGACCCTGACGGCGGCACCTTTGGGCCACCTGCTTGCTGGTCGATGGATCGCGAGACGGGGCCGGAGTTCGGATGTGGCTCTGTTGCTGGGCGGATCCGTGATTCTGGCGGCGGCGGCGGCATTCCTTGCGGCGGCCAGCAGCGTCTTCGCCCTGGTACTGATCGGCCTGGGGGTCCTGATCGCGACAAGCGGCTTCGGTGCGGCCGTGGCCTTGATCCATTTTCAGCGCCTCGTGGATCGTCCGGATCAACGAAGCGCCAACAGCGTGTATTTTTTTGTTGTGACCTTGGTGGGAACCGCAGCAGGCCCGTATCTGACCGGCCTCATCAGCGACCGTCTTGCACCGGATGGGAGCGGTCTCGCCATGGCTATCGCGATGGTGACAGCGGCGGCGACCGTCCTCGTCTGGACGGCCCTTTTCCTGACGAGGCGGGACGATCCCGCGGCCGGCGAACACGGCCGCACAACAGGGATCAACGGATGATCGAGGGTTTCAGGTTCTCGAGCGACGCACGGCCGGAGGCTACGGCCTTCCCGGATTATGTGGCGCTCTATAGCAACGGGGCGGACGTCACGCGCGGCCGGGGACGGTTTGCCGCCGAGATTGACGCCTGGCGGTTGGACGGCGTGCTGTTGTTCGACCGGCGGGTGACCGGCGTCGTTCATTCCCGGAGAGATCGATCCAGGACGGATGGGTTCGACCATATGGTGTTGCATCTGGTTCTGGGTGGCCGTGTGATCGGCAGCCCTGAGAGCGGGTTCGAACACGCTGTCGCCGGCGAAATCTATGTCGCCGACACCGGTCGGTCGTCGTCGACGGAGTTCGTCGAAGCGCATGTCGTTACGGCCTCGGTCGATCGCGGGTTGATCGAGGCGGGCCTCGGCACGAGCGGTGGCTTGCATGGAAAAATACTCAGACCGCCCCACAACGGCATCCTGGCGGACTTCCTGGTGTCGCTGACGCGACGCGCGAACGGGCTGGCGGCCTCGGCTCTGCCACCCTTGTCGCGCGCCTTTGTCGATATCCTCGCGTCGGTCGATGGTTTCGGATCCCGGGCCAGTTCGGACAGTCGCCGGCAGGCCTTCGTCCGCCGGGAGCTGGTCGAGCGCCACATCGCCAACCATCTCGGCGACCGGTCGATGTCGGTGGAGACCATCAGCTCGGGTACGGGAATCTCGCGATCGACCTTGTATCGGCTGTTCGACAGACCGGGCGGAATCGCCCGGCTCATCCAACGACGGCGCCTCGACACGTTACGAACCGCGCTCGACGCGAAGGGGCAGGGGGGGGACGGCAATGAACCGGTTGACGAGTCGCTCGCCGACCTGGTCGTGCGGCTGGGGTTTTCGGGAGAGGGACAGGCCCGACGCGTCTTCGAGGAGGCGTTCGGACTGTCTCCCAAAGAATATCTGACGGCCCAGGCCGCCCTCGATCCGGTTGGTACCAAGGCCAGTCACCGTCGCTGGATCGGATGGATGACCGAAGTCAGCTAGATCCCAAATCGTTCCATGATTGGGACGTTCCGTCGATGTCGGTGTTCTCAATAGCCTGATAAGAAAAGCCAATTGTGGTTTTGGCGGCCTTATGTCGCCCGCCCCGGGGAATTCCAGTGATCAAGTTTGCAAAGCGTCGCAACGCGGCGATGATGACCAGCGCGTCCATGCTGGTGCTCGGTGCCTTGGCTCCCGCAGCCCACGCCCAGCAGACCGATCTCGGGGCACCCGGACAGGCGCTGACGGCGGGTACCATCTCCACGACCAGCGGTGGAATAAACGACGGCGGACCGGACAACGGCGTGACCGTCATCGGTGGCTCGACTCCAATAATTGTGGTCACGGGCGCCGTGATCGACACCAGCGCGACGGTTGGCCGTGCCGCACTCGATATTGGCGCAACGAGCGGTTCGACCGGCCCTGTGACGGTCAGTTTTGCAGGGGTCTCCACGCTTCAGGGCTCCGGATCGGCCCTGCAGGTCTTCAGCGGCAACCAGGCTTCGACCATCAACACGGGTACCGGAAGCACCTTCGCGGCGGTGAACGGACCGGCGATCAACATCGGCACGCAGGCGGCGAACCTGACGGTGGTCAACGGCGCGAACACGATCACGAGCGCAAACGGGGTCGCTCTGGTCACGAGTACGCAGGGCGAGGGCACGAGCCTCATCATCAACTCATCCGGCGGCACCCTCAACGGTCTGTTTGGCGGCATTCAGGCCAATACCGGCGGCGGTTCGGTTGTGATCGGCGAAGGAGCCGGCGTCACGTCCGCGATGAGCGGCGGCGCCAATGGTATCGGCATCAACGCCAACACAAACGGTTCCGGAACCATCGATATCCGCACCGGCT
Source organism: Caulobacteraceae bacterium (assembly GCA_965284375.1). Taxonomy (GTDB): domain Bacteria; phylum Pseudomonadota; class Alphaproteobacteria; order Caulobacterales; family Caulobacteraceae; genus Brevundimonas. The sequence continues at coordinate 1,669,716 of OZ260074.1, read as the reverse complement.
CGGGCGGCACGATCAACGGCGTCGGGACAGGGATCAACGCCAACTCAAACGGCGGAGCGGCTGTTACGGTCAATGTGGGCGGTGCGGTCGGCCAGGCCACGGCTCCTGCCAGCGGCATCGTCGCGCGCTCCGCAGGTGGAACTGTCACCGTCAACATCAGCGCCGCACTGAACGCGACGTCGACGGGGGTGGCCGCCACCTCGAGCGGCAGCGGGTCGGTCACCGTGACGTCCGGGGCCGGCTCCTCCATCGTGGCGGGGCAGCGGGCTGTCAGCGCGACCACCAACGGAACGGGCGCGATAGACATCAGCCTGGCTGGAACGACCACCGGGGGGGTCTATGCGATCAGCAGCGGCTCTGGCTCGACGACGATCAATACCGGAGCGGTCGTCAGCAGCGCGGGCTTCAGCGGCATAGACAGCCGCAACGTTGGGCTCGGCGCGGTCAGCATGGGTTCGGTCGGGCAACGGGTCGGCACAATCAGCGGCGGCACCAATGGTATCTTCGCGACAACGGGCGGCGACATTTCGATCCACGCCGGCCAGGTCACCGGCGGCTCGCGCGGCATCGTTGCGTCAAACCAGACCAGCGGGGGATCCATTACCGTCAACGGTGCGGTGCTGGTTGATGTCACAGGTCTGGTGACTGCCAACAGCGGGGCCGGCGTGATTGCGAACAACAACGGTGCCCTGACCAGCAACACGACGACGGTGCGGGTGGCGAATGTGATCTCTGCCGGCGGATCCGCGATCAGCACCTTCTCCAACGGCGGCGACACGACGATCACCACCGGCGCGCTGACCGCCAATGCTGGCAACGGCACAGGCTGGACGGGGGCCTTCGGCCAATCCAATGCGGGTATCAATCTGACGGTAGGCGGGCCGATCAACGCCTCCTTCCGGGGCATAGACCTGGAAAGTGGCGCCACCGGTCCGGGCGGCGCCCTGACCATCAATGCCGGCGGGGCGATCAACGGCTTCCAGGGCATCCGCGCCGTCACCACGGGCGGCGGAGCGATAAACATCGGTCAGACGACGCGCACCGGCACGATCATCACGACCAACGGGGCCGGAATCTTCACCAGCGGCGGGGGTGACATCAACATCGCCACGGGCGCGGTGACCTCGGTCGGCGGTACAGCCGCTACAATCGTCAACAATTCGGTGACCGGCGTTACGGCCGACAGTGGCTTCGGCATCGCGGCCCTGTCCAGCGGCGGTTCCATCAATATCAACGCCAACGGCCTCGTAACGGGCGGAGCGGCCGGCGGAATTCTCGCCCAGACCACGGCCACTGCAGGTGCCGTGACGATCAATTCGGCCGGCGTGACCGCATCCGCGGGTCGCGGCATCGGAGTCACGACGGTCGCCGGTCCCATCACCATCTCGGCCACCGGACCGATCCAGGCGTCGTCCTTTGGCATTCAGGCGGTCAGTGCCGGTGCCGGTGCGATCAACATCGTTGCAACCGGTCCGGTCAACAGTACGGCCGCCAACGGCATTGCGGCGACCAACACCGGCTCCGGTGCCGTGAACGTCGGGACGGAGACCCTGCGGATCGGCGCGGTTTCAGCCACAGGTTCGACGGGTACCGGCATCACCGCTTTCGGGGCGGGAGATGTCTCTGTCTATGCGACTTCGGTCACCGGCGGCACGCGCGGGATCGTGGCAGCCAACCAGTATACGAACCCCAACGGCAGGGTGATCATCGATGCGACGGGCCCCGTTGTCGGCCTGAACAGCTGGGGGATCATCGGCATCAATAATGGCACGCTGAACGCCAACAGCCTGTCGATCACGTCGGGAGACGTCACCGGGACGGGCCGGACCGCCATCAGTGCCCAGACCGTGGGCGGCGATATCAACCTCGTGACCAATGGTACGATCCTGTCGACCGCATCGCAGACCCTCTCGTCCAACAGTGCGATTTTCGCCGAGTCTCAAGGCGACGGCTTCATCAGCGTCCGGACGCTGGGAACGGTCACCGGCTATGACGGCATCTATGCGCTTTCGGACGGCGGTGCGGGAAGCATCGGTATTGTATCGGCCGCCGCGGTCACGGGAACCAGCCAATACGGAATCTACGGTCGTTCCAACGGCGGAAACATCGCGATCGAAGCCCGGGGACCGGTGTCGGGAGCCGTCGCGGGGGTGGTCGGCACGGTCGTCGGGGCAGGTTCGGTCGGCATCCGGACGGCAAACGTGGTCTCCACCAACGGTCCTGCGGTGTTCGGTCAGAGTTCGACCGGCACGGTGACCATCAACACTGGCGCAGCGACCGCGGCAGGCGGTACGGCCGTCACCTATGGCGTGACCCGCAATGTCGCAGACGCTTCGGCGAGCAGCGGCTTCGGGATCCTGGGTCTGTCTGGTGGCAACAACGTCTCAATCACCGCCACGGGGCTGATCACGGGCGGAGCGGCGGGCGGCGTCCTTGCTCAGAGCTCGGGGGCCGGCGGCATCACAATCAATACGGCCGGAGTCACCGCAGGTGCCGGCAGGGCGATCCAGGCGGATGCCTCGGGCGGCACGATCACCATTAATGCCACTGGAGCAATCAACGCGTTCGGCGTGGGGATCGAAACCACCAACAGCGGCGCGGGCTCGATCTCGGTCACCAGCACCGGGAGCATCGTCGCCGGCGCGGGCTCCAACGGCATCGACGCGGCCAACACCGGAACCGGAGCGACCTCTGTCGGCACGGCCGCCGCCCGGACCGGCGCGATCACGGCGGGGGCGACCGGTGTGTTCGCCACCAGCCAGGGCAGTGTGAACGTCTTCGCCAGTTCGATCACAAGCGGCACACGCGGCATCGTGGCCGCCAGCCAGGGCGCGGCACCGAACGGCGCGGTTGTGGTCGATGCAAGCGGCGCGATTGCCGCGGCCTCCGGCTTCGGCATCGTCGGCGTGAACAACGGCAGTCTCGCGACCAACACCCTGTCAATCACCGCGACCGGCCCGATCGTCTCGACCGGGGGCTCGGGCATCAGCGCCCAGACCGTTGGCGGCGACATCACCATCCGCTCCGGCGCGGTGACCACCAACACCGGTGCAAACGGCACGTGGGACGGCATCTTCGCCGACGGTCGTGGCGACGCTCTCGTCAGTGTCGTGACCACGGGTGCCGTCAGCGGCACCTTCCGGGGCATCGACGTCTCCAGCACCGGTACGACCGCGCGCTCCGGCGTGGCGATCACGGCGGGCGGCAGCGTCACCGGCGGCGCAAACCAGGCGGCCATCATCGCGGTCATCAACGGACAAGGCACCGCCAGTATCGGTACCGCGGCCGGAACGACGCTGAATACCTTCGGCGGAACAGGCATCCGGGCGACGGTCAACACCGCCACAGGCTCCAATAGCATCGCTATCAACAATCTGGCTGCTATTGGCGGAGCCGGCGCGAGCCGCGTCGCTGTCGGCGTCGCGGCCTCGATTGTCTCGGCCACGAACAGCGGTTCGATCACGGTCAACTCGAGCGGCGGTGCGATCCAGGCCACCAGCGCCGGCATCCTGGCGTCTACGGCAGGGGCGGGAGCGATAAACATCGGCGGGACTGCCGGGATCGGGAGCGCCATTACCAGCCCGGTCGTGGGCATCAGCGGCTCTACGACCTCCGGCGCGCTCACGATCAATACGGCGGCGGCAGGGACGATCGCTCCGGGAACAGCCGTCGGCATCCAGGCGCGCACGGCAACCGGCTCCATCACCATCAACCAGGCAGGCTCGATCGGCAGCACTGGTGCGGGTAACACCGTTGGTATCGGGATCGATGCCCGCATCGCCTCGGGTGCCGCGGCACTGCAAATCAACTCGACAGGCGGAATCTACGTCTCGGCCGGCACGGGCCTCCAGAGCGCCGGCATCTATGCATCGCATGGAGGGACCGGCTCGATCAGCGTCACCTCGACCGGAATCATCGATCCGGGCGCTTACGGTGTCGTGGTGCAGGGCGGCGGTGATGTTTCCTATGTGGCCAATGGCGGGCTCGTCGAAGGCGGTGTCGGTGCCTACATCGCTTCCACGGGCGGCGGAACGGTCATGGTCAGTTCGACCGCCGGCACGCCGGTTACGGGTCTCAGCGGCGTCGGCATCGAGGCTGTCGGTTCCGGCGGCGTCGTGACCGTCGGCACGGCGGGCGCAGTTTCAGGCGCAACCTCGGGCATCCTGGCCTCAAACACCGGAACCGGCGCGACCACCGTTGCTGCGACCGGTGCCGTCACAGGTCTGGCCGGCGATGGTATCAATGTCTCGGGCGCAGGGGGCGTCGTCACGGTTACGGCTGGCGGTCCGGTAACGGGTAGCAATTCCGGCATTGTGGCGACCTCCACCGGTGCGGGATCTACCGTCGTCACCAACACCGGCGCAGTAACCAGTTCAGGCGGTCCTGCCATCGCCGTTACCGCGGGTACGGGCGGCCTGTTGCTCAATGTGCGCGGCAATGTCGTCTCGGCGACCGGCCCTGCGATTGTGGCCAACTCTGCTGCCGGCGGTACGATCAATGTCGCGGCCGGTGCTGTCGTCGCGGGTCGCGTGGACGGGCCGACAGGCGCTGTGATCGCCCTCAACACAGCTTCCGGCTCAAGCTCGACGATAAACATCGCTCAAGGCGCGTCCGTACAGACCGTCAGTGGTTCGCCGTTCACGACAGCGATCCGTGCCACGGGCGGCTCGGTTGTGGTCAACAACGCCGGCATCGTGTCGGGTCAGATTGACTTCTCGGCTCTCAGCGGGAGCAACACCGGACAGCTTTCCGGTGGCGCGGGCACGACGTTCCAGACTGGAGGCCTTTCTGTCTTCGGCGCAGGCAATGACACCTTCACGAACGCGGGACAGTTGGTCACCGTCGGCACGTCCACCACCTTTGACTTCCGGGGTGGAACGAACGTCTTCAACAACAACGGTCAGGTCATCGTCGGCTCCAGCCCGGTCAGCGCGACGGGGTCAACCTTCCTGCTGGCAAGCCTGACGACCTTCAACAACGCCGGAACGCTGAACCTGATGAACGGCGTCCTTGGCGACTCCCTCGTGGCTCCGGGTTCGCTCTATGTCGGCTCCGGCGCGGCGCAACTCTTGGTCGACACGGCTGTCGGGGCCCCCGGCAGCCGGTCTGACTTCCTGACGGTGGGCACCTCCTCGGGCCGCACCTCGGTGGTGGTTCGCGACACGTCGCCGACCGCCTTCGGGGCCTACAATCCGACGGGGACGGTCATCGTCAGCGGCTTGACCCATGCGGGCGACTTCGTTCTTGATCGGAGCTCCAGCTTCTATAATGCCGCTCTCTTCGGCGGCGTCCTTGACAAGCCGGGGCTGTTCTTCAGCCAACTCGGCGTTAACGCGGCCGGGGCGACCGTCCTGGTCAACCTGCCCAAGGTCGAGGCCTATCAATTCTCGACCCTGACATCCCAGGCCCAGGCGGTCTGGTATGGATCGGCCCCGCGCGCGTCGCGTCAGGCCGAGGTGCGTGATCAACTGGCCTCGGGCGGCAGGGCGGGCGGTTTCTGGATCGATGTCCAGCGCACCCGCGAAAGCCGCGACATCGATCGCCAGGCCACCAGCCTCGCCGGGATTCAGCACTATGACGTGTCATACAGCCAGGACCTGACCTCGGCGACGATCGGCTTCGATGCCGTTCGCGAGGCCATGAACGGCAGCGTCGTCTTCGGCGGCTCGGTCGGTTACGTGGACGCCGGTACCGACTTCGATCAGCAGTCGACCTCGGTGACCATGGATGGCCTTGCGGCCAGTGCCTATGCGACCTTCGTCCGTAGCGGCTGGTTTGTCGCGGCCACGATCGGGGCCAACCAGCTGAACGGCGAGATCAAGGCGCCGCGTCTCACCGGCTTCACCACACAGGACACGGATATCACGTCGCTGGGCGGCACCGTCGAGGCGGGCTTCCGGGCCCCCTTCCTGATGGGTACGACCATCGAGCCCTCCGCGGCCATCGCCTACGTCAACAGCTCGGTCGACGAGTTCACCGCCGCCGGCTCGACCTTCCGCTTTGATGATGGCGAAAGCCTGCGTCCTTCGCTTGGCGCGCGACTCTCCGGCGAAACCGGCGTGCTCGGCCGGCACCTGGTGACCCGCTTTGCCGTTTCCGTTCGGGGTGTCGGCGAAGCCCTCTCCGGGAACGACGTCGTCATCGCCAGCGCCGGACCCGATCTGGGGCTCCGCGACCCGTTTGAGAACGCTTACGGCGAGGTCAGGGCGAGCCTCACTGGCGAGGGTGCCAACGGCTTGAGCGTCTTCGGCGATCTGACAGGCCGATTCAGCGACAAATATCGCGCTGTCGGCTTCTCTGTCGGAATCCGGCTGCGTTACTGAACCTGCCTTCAGCGATGCCCCACGCCCTCTTGAGGCGTGGGGCGGTCCAGCGAAAACTTGTATCCACCAGTCCGATCTTTGTGAGTTTGCCCCGCTGGTTCGCAACCCGGTCGAATACTAGGGGAGCGTGTCGCTCCTGCCGGTGAGGGCAGTCCAAGGATACTCGTCGCCACCGGCCGCAGTTGGGGCAGGGCGCGTGAAGGCTGTCCGGCGACCGTCTTCCTCTCAGTGAGGGCGGCGGCTCTTTGGGCCTTGTATGTCTCCCTGCTGATGAGGTGGCAGTCCTGGTTGAAGGGGTTGTCCAAGGCGGCATGGACGGAGCTGAACTTCTGAGTGCCTGATCGGCCAGCGACCATGAGTTTGGGCTGAGAGAGCCGTCCGGTGCGAAGCCGGCATGAGATCGTACTGCACGACTGACGCGGGCGCATGGACGGTCTTCGACGGCGAGACTAACGTGACGCCATGACACCGATGATCCTGGCCGGCCTTGGGGTCTATGCTCCGCGTGAAAACCGGTCGTCCGAAGCGCTGGATGCCGTCTTTGGCCAGGCTGTGGGTTGGACCGAAGCCCAGTTCGGCATCGCCGCCCGCGGCGTCGCCGCCCCCGACGAGACCACCTCCATGATGGGGGCCGAGGCCGCAAGACGCGCCTTGACGATGGCGGGCTGGGAGACGGGCAGTATCGATGTCCTGATCGGTGCCTGCGGGGTGATGGAACAGCCCATCCCCGGTGCGTCCGTGTTGATCCAGGAAGCGCTGGGTCTCGGCCAGTCCGGCGTTTGGGCCTTTGACGTCAACCAGACCTGCCTTTCTTTCGTGACGGCGCTCGATGTCGCCGCCATGGGGTTCGCCAGCGGCCGGTTCCGTCGCGCGCTGGTCGTGTCCAGTGACATCCCCTCCTGCGGACTGGACTGGGACACGCCAGCCTCTGCCGCCATCTTCGGCGACGGCGCGGCGGCCGTGTGTGTCGAGGCCGGCGACGACCTCAATGGCCCGGGTCTGCTGGCCCGTGGTTTCGAGACCTATGGCGCGGGCAAGGACCTCGCATCGGTCCGCTCCGGCGGAACCCGCGTTCGCCTGGACGATGGATTGGAGGCGTTTTCCGATGGCGCCCGCTTCAGGATGGATCCGTTCGGCATCTTCAAGGCCGCTTCGAAGACCCTGCCCGCCCTGATCGACCGCGTTCTGGGTGAGGCGGGTCTTACCCGCGAGAGCGTCGATGTCATCGTCGGCCACCAGGCCAGCCGGCCCGCGCTGGAACACGCCCGCCGGCTCATGGGCGGCGATCCGGATCGGGTGATCGACATCTTCGCCACCCGGGGCAACCAGATCGCAGCCTCCCTGCCGACGGTGCTGGTCGAGGCGCACGCGACGGGACGGCTGGGTCCTGGCAAGACCGTCCTGCTTTTGGGCACCGCCGCAGGCATCAGCCTCGCCGCCATGGTGCTGAGGACGTGAGGCGGCGCGCGCTGGTCACCGGCGCGACCGGCGGCCTCGGGCTGACCCTGACACAGGCATTGCTGGACGAGGGCTACACGGTCCGCGCCGCCGGACGCAGTCCGGGCGCCATCGCCCGGCTGCGCGCAATGGGTGCCGAGACCCTGTCGGGGGACCTGTTCGAACTCGGTCCGGACAGGCTGTGCAGCGACATCGACGTTGTTTTCCACGCCGCCGCCCTGTCCAGCCCCTGGGGCCCCGACGCCGATTTCCAGCGCGCCAATGTGGACCTGACTCGCGACCTGCTGGAGGCCGCTCGGCGACGGGGCGTCGGATCGTTCGTCTTCGTCTCCTCGCCCTCGGTCTATGCCCGCTGGGCCGATCAGACCGGACTGACCGAGGAAACGCCCTGGCCCGAGCGTCCTCTGAACGCCTATTCGCGCACCAAGGGCGAGGCCGAACGGCTCGTCGTCGCGGCAGACGCGCCCGGCTTCCGCACCGTCTCCGTCCGCCCCCGCGCGATCATCGGCCCCGATGACGCCGTGCTGCTGCCGCGCATCCTGCGGCTGGTGAAGCGGGGGCGGTTCCCGCTGTTCCGCGGCGGGCGTGCGCTGGTCGAGATGACCGATGTCCGCGATGCCGCCCGCGCGATCCGGCTGGCCGACGTCCACCGCGAGGCGGCCGGCGGGCAGGCGATCAACATCACCGGCGGGCAGGCGCTTCCGGTCCGCGATCTCGTCGGTCGGCTGGGACAGGCGCTCTGCGTCGAGGTTCGCATCGTCTCCATCCCGCTTGTCCTCGGGCAGGCGCTGTCGGTCGGGGCCGATGCCCTGTGCCGCATCCTGCCGGGACGGCCCGAACCCCTGCTGACGCCCTACACCCTGTCCACCCTTGCATGGACGCAGACCTTTGACCTGGACAGGGCGCGACGGCTGCTCGGCTATGAACCGGCGCGTGACGCGGTTGAAACGGCGTTGACCGTCGCGCCCGGGCTGGCGGCGTCGTGAAACGCTGCCGCGTCCATATCCTGCGCGCCGGGTCCTGTTCGCATCCCGCCGTCATGACCCGCCGCGACGCCGGTTTCGCCTCTGCCGTCTTCCCGGCCCTCGCTGCGCTGATCGTCCATCCGGACGAGGGGCCGATGCTGTTCGACACCGGCTATGATCCTGCCTTCTTCGCCGCCACCGAGCCGTTTCCCGAACGCCTCTACCGCTGGACCACCCCGGTCCGTTTCGAGCCCGGCGACGCCGTCGCCGACCAGTTGCCCGCCTTCGGCTTCATGCCGGACGACATCGGCGCCGTCATCGTCTCCCACTTCCATGGCGACCACATCGCGGGCCTGACCCGCTTTCCCCGGGCCCGCATCTTCTGCGCCCGCTCCGGGCTGGCGCAGGTCCAGCGCAAGGGCCGGGTCTCCCGCGTCCGCCGTGGCGTGCTGGCCGCTCTCGCACCCGCCGACATCAACGCCCGCGCGGTCTTTTTCGAGGACCGGCCGCAGGTTGCGCTTGGCCCGGAGATGGCCCCGTTCGAGACGGGCGTGGACCTGCTCGGAGACGGCTCACTGCGGGCGGTCCAGTTGCCCGGCCACTGCCCCGGACACTGGGGTCTGCTGGTGCGCCAGACCGACGACCGCACCCGGTTCCTGATCGCCGACGCCGCCTGGTCCAGCGGCGCGGTGCGGGACGACGTGCCTCCACCGCGCCTGACCACCGCACTGCTGGGAGAGACCGGCCCCTACCGCGGGACGTTGAATGCCCTGCATCGGCTTTGGGCGCGTAATCCCGAGCTCATCCTAACGCCCTCCCACTGCGGTGAGGTCGCGACCGAGACCAGCCGTGCAGACTGACCGGCTCGCGGTCCTGCGGGCCTGGCTCGCGGCCCGCAGGAGCGGCTGGAGCCTCCGCACACGGGCGGACGTCGAGCGACGGCAGGGCCGCTTATGGCGGGCCATGACCCCCGTCATCGCCCGCACACCGGCGATCAGCGACTTCGCGGGCCGCCCGCTGGCTGACTTTTCGATCCTGTCGCCCGATGTCCTGCGAGGGGCCTTCGACGACTGGAACACGCTCGGCCTGACACGGCCGGCGACCGAGGCCGCCGCCCTCGCGGCGGAGACCGGCGGATCCGGCGAGGTCCGACCGGGGATCGTCGCCGGCTTCTCCACAGGCTCCTCGGGACGACGCGGCCTGTTCGTGACGAGCGGGGCTGAACGCGCCGGCTGGATCGGCCATATCCTCGCCCGTCTGCTCCCTCTCGATGCCCTTTTGCGTCCCACGCGGATCGCCCTGTGTCTGCGGGCCGACAACCGGCTGTATGGCGATATCCGGGAAGCAGGCCCTTTCCGCTTCCTGTTCGTCGGCCTTGAGGTTCCCGGGCCGGAGCGGTTCGAGCGACTGCGGGCCTTCGCCCCCGACGTCCTGATCGCGCCACCCCAGGTTCTGGCGGATCTCGCCCGACGCACGGACCGACCGTGGCCGCTGCGCCGCCTGTTCTACGGTGCCGAACCGATGGGAGAGGCCGAGCGCGCCTGGATCGGCCGGGCCCTCGGCACCCGCCCCGACCCCATCTATCAGGCCACCGAGGGCTTCCTCGGCGCGGCCTGCCGTTTGGGGATACTGCACCTCAACGAGGACGTCCTGATCATCGAGCGTGAGACCGTGCCGGGGACCACCCGCTTCCTGCCGATCGTCACCGACCTGCGCCGCACCACCCAGCCGATGATCCGGGTCCGCCTGCCCGACCTGCTGGAGCCGCTGGCCGCACCCTGTCCCTGCGGCTCACCCCTGACCGCCGTGCATCCGGTCGAGGGCCGGCTGGAGGACCTGTGGCGCTGGCCAGGCAGCGTGGTCTGTCCGCGCGAGGTCGAGTCAGCCGTCAGCGCCGCCCTCGGTCCTGAGCCCGACTGGCGAGCGGTCGCCTCGCCGCACGGAATCACGGTCGAAGCCGATCCGGACCGATTCGAAACGGCGAGGGCGGCCGTCGAAGCCCTGCTGACCGCAAATAACCTCTGTCTTCCGGTGATCGGCGGCGGACCGCCTCGGCAGGATGGCGTCAAACGACGGAGGGTGCGCTGGTCGGATGGCTGAGCGTTCAAAGCCGGGCCGGCGAAGTGCGTGGCGGCGTTCACGGATGCCTCCGCACATTTCTTCGCGCTGGAGGTCCCGGAGGGTTTTGTCGGCCCAAATTAATTCCAGGGTCAGGGAGGTATTCGTCGCGTCACCGGATGCCAAGATCGGCGGGTCCCTTCCGGCGGTTTGAAAGTTCGCCCGAGGCTTGCGTCACCAACCCCTGGCCTGAAACAGTACTGGCATGTCCGAGCCCCCGTTCGACCCGGCGACCGAAGGCGAAATCATCGCGATGGCGCTGAGTGACCATGTCAGCTTTGCCGACATCAGCGCCTTGCACGGCATGAGTCCGGACACGGTGAAAGCTTTGCTTCGGCGTCGGCTGAAGCCCGGCAGCTATCGAGCCTGGCGAAAACGTGTGAGGCAGTTCTCTGACCGCCGAGAAACGTACAAATGATATCGGTCAGAGCTTTGTGAGCCCAAACTTGGCCGCGCATTGTCCGGAGCTTGAGGGATGACCGTGTCAGGTCCTGTGACCACCCAACCGGTGGCAGCGTTGCTCTCCAGACCGGACAGCGCGGATCGGGCGACGAAGGAGGAATGGTCGGATCCGATGGTGGGTCTCATCCTGGGTGCAGGCGCAGTCGCCGGGGCCCTTTTGATCTGGGCTCGACGGAAGAGGCCCCGCTCAAGCCGAGACCGTGGACCGAAGCCAGCTGGGATGGTCTCTCGCGTCCAGGCCGAGCGAGCAACCGACACGGTCTCGGAGGAACTGGTGGCGGCGATCGACAGCATCTTTCAGCGTCAGGCCATGGATGGCGAACGCCGTCTTGGCGATCCTCACTGGCAGTCGGGCGCGGGCCGGAACGTCGGCTATGACGTGCTCGAAGCAACCGAGGCCGCACGCCGTGCTGTCCAGACCGCCCTGGCCGTCTCAAGGACCAGGCGCCAGGTCCTTCACAGGGCGGTCGATGCCCTGGATGCGCTGATAGTTCGCTGGCGCGAGCGGCCGGGTGACGATGACGGCTACGGCATCGCGACCCTTCACGAAATCCGCCGAGGCCTGTCCGCCCTTTGATGCAGACAGGCTGCATCCGGGAGGTAGCGAAGGAGGCAGGACACCGTCGTGACCCCACCCGTCGCTGTCATCCCGAACGTATGAACGGCGCGTAGGTCCGGGCTGGGTGGCCTTCCGCAAGGATGGGCTCAGCGACGGGGGTACTACCTCGGTAATCGTCGGAGGCCCGGTTTGCGACGGGATGCCAACGTCCGCTTTCCGGCGCTCAGTGCAGATCAGGAAGAGTGCACTGGGCGGCGAGGGCAGGGAGGTCCGGCGCTGGGCGGACCGTGACCGCTGAGCGGTGCATGATGGCGGCAAAAGTGGATCTCTCGTCCGAGTAGCCGGTTCTTCAGATGAGTGGGGAGCTTTGCCCGGGGTTTTGGACTAGGACCGCCGCTCACCGCTCGGAGCCTTGTTCATGATCCCCGCAACTGCGCTGACGGTCGGCATCGATTTCGGCACGACCAACACCGTCGTCGCCATCACCGATCCCGACGGCGAAGCGGTCGTGCTGCGCTTCGACGCGCCCACGGGCGAGGTGACTGCTTTCCGCTCGACCCTGAGCTTCCAGGTCCGGCCGGCCGTGGGCGGCCAGGCACCCGAACGGGTCGTGGAAGCCGGGCCCTGGGCCATCGACGCCTATGTTGAGGACGCCTTGGAGACCCGCTTCATCCAGTCGTTCAAAACCTTCGCAGCCAGCGCCGCCTTCACCGACACGGTCATCGACAACCGGCGCTACAAGTTCGAGGACTTGCTCGGCGCCTTCCTGTTGCGCCTGCGTGCTCACGGCGGCGAACGGATGGCCGTCTTGCCGCCCCGCGTCATCGTCGGCAGGCCCGTGACGTTTGCCGGCGGCGCACCAGACGAACAGCTGGCGCTCGGACGTTATGAGGCGGCCTTCGCCCGCCTGGGGTTCACCGACATCCGCTACGCTTACGAGCCGATCGGCGCGGCCTTCTTCTTCGCCCGTACCCTCGACGCGGACGCAAACGTCCTGGTCGCCGACTTCGGGGGCGGAACCAGCGACTTCTCGATCGTGCGCTTCGAACGATCACCGGACGGTCTTCGGTCGACCCCCCTGGCTCGCTCGGGCGTCGGAGTGGCGGGGGACGCGTTCGACTACAGGATTATCGACCACCTGGTATCGCCGGAGCTGGGGAAGGGTGGAGAGTACCAGTCGTTCGGCAAGACACTTCCAATCCCGCAACGCTACTACGCCGCCTTTGCGCGCTGGGATCAGTTGGCGTTGCTGAGGGCGTCCAGGGACATGCGCGACATCCGCGCCCTCGCCCGCACGGCTCTGGAATCGGAAAAGCTGGACCGGATGATCGAGATCCTCGACGACAATCACGGCTATGCGCTCTACCGCGCCGTATCTGCGCTGAAGATGGACCTGTCGAGCCGCGATGAAGCCACCTTCTCCTTCGTTGCCGGGTCCGTCTGCATCGAGAGACCGGTCAGTCGCTCACAGTTCGAAGCCTGGATCGCGCCTGACCTCGCGGCCATCGAGAAGGCCGTCGATGAAGCGATGGAGCGATCGGGATTGGCGACCGACCAGATCGACCGGATTTTTCTGACCGGCGGCACTTCGTTTGTCCCCGCCGTGAGAGACATCTTCCAGCGACGCTTTGGCCCCGACCGGATCGAGACGGGGGGCGAGTTTGAGTCCATTGCATCGGGCCTGGCCTTGATCGGCCGGGAGCCGGATCTGGATGTATGGAGCGAGCGCCGACCGCCTTTGAGCTGAGGCATCTCTTAGTGCCGAAGAACTGTCAGCTCGTGGCGCTTCCCGCCGTCTCACAGCGTCTGGTTCAGATCGTGAAAAGGGCACGGACCTCGGCCAGGCGTGAACTTGTGCCGGATTTTTTCCGTTTCTCGGGCGAGAAAGCTTGCCCCGAAGCGCACAGCCGCAGTCTACCAGCCTGATGGCCAAGCGTGCTCCCGCCCCGAAAAAGACGGTCACCGAGGGTAACCTGCTCGCTCTTGGCCCCGAGCGGCTGGCTGCCCTCCTGTTCGACGCCGCTTCAGGGGACCCAAATCTAAAGCGACGTCTTCGAATGGAACTGGCCGCCGAGATCAGCGCCGCTGACCTCGCGTTTGAGCTCGACAAGCGTCTCACCACGCTCGCGACCAGTCGCGCCCGTATCTCGTGGCGTAAACGACCTGCGTTGCTCGCCGACCTGAATGCATTGCGCGCCATCATCATCGATCGATTGGCACCGCTTGATACCAAGCTGGCGCTTGATCGCACGGTCGCCTGGTTCGATCTCTATCCGTCCCTCAGCGCGCGCGTCAGCGATGCAAAGGGGGAGCTGCCGTTGCTGTTCGATGCGGCGGCGGCTGGCCTTGCGGCGCTCGCTTCGAGGGCTGGACCTGACATTGCAGCACCGGTGCTGGGGGAGGCGCTGTCGACGCGCCTGAACCAATGGGCGTCCTGGGTGGGGCGCGGTGCGCACGCGCTGAGTACAGAGCTCGCGCAGCGACTGCTGGTCGACCTCACCAGGGGTCGGCCGAAACCGACCGGTCGCCTGGCGCTGGTGGTACGCAAGCTCGCCGATCGCAGCGGCGACCTCGATGCGTGGATCCAGTCGATCTCTGAAGACGACTATCGCAAACCAGACATCGCCGCCGAGATCGCTCGGCGTCTGGCCGAAGCCGGTCGAGCCACTGAAGCGCGTATCGCTCTCGATGCGTCGCGTACCACCAGCGAGCCTGGGTTCAGTGGGCGTGTCGGGAGAGGGGACTCGCCGGCGCCGTCCGATGCCTGGTCAAGCGCAGAGATTGCGGTACTTGAAGCGGAACAACGGACCTCGGAAGCAGACGACGCGAGGTGGCGCGTCTTCGAGCGCACGCTGTCTGCTGACGCGCTGCGCACACTGATCGCGAAACTCCCCGACTTCGAAGACGTGGTCGCGCTCGATCGCGCGTTCGACCTCGCGGCCAGTCATCCCGACGCGATGAAGGGCCTGTCATTCCTGATGAACTGGCCGGCGCTTCGGGAGGCCTCTGACCTGGTCGTGTCTCGCCGCTCTGAGCTGAGGGGAGGTCATGACGACATACCGCTTTGGGCGTCACGGTTGGCGGCGCGATATCCGTCGGCGACGGTTCTGCTCACGAGGGCCCGGGCGAGGGCGCTGGTGACGCTGGGGAGTGGGATCACCGAAGAGGTGCAAGGTTTGATCGGGGAGGCGGAGGCGCTCGCGGGCGGTCTCGACGACGACGCGCTGGTCGACGACCACGCATCGTTTGTGAGTGAGCTTCAGACGCTCGCATCACCGCGACGTCGGCGCTGGTGAACGTGCAGGTCAGCGGCCGAGACCTCCAACCCGTGACCGCCGTCGTTCAGTGCAGATGAAGACAAATGCACTGAAGGCGGGGGAAGGCAGTGCAATCGGGCGTTCGTGAAGGGCTTGCCACCTCAAGGCCGGGTGCGTGGCGGAGACGCAAACTCGTGTCCGCCTAGGTCGCTCCCAAGTTGCGGATAGGATAAATGTTTCGCGAAATCGCTCCCGTTCAAGCGCACCCAACCGACATCGGCACCCGGCGGACATGATCCGTCACCTGATCAGGCTGTTCAGCCAGTCCTCAAGGTTGGTGTAGCCGTCGTTGTCATGGTCCAGCGCGCCGTCTCCGGCGTCGGCCGGATCGAGGCCATGCAACGTTTCCCAGTTGTCTGGCATGCCGTCAGCGTCATGGTCGATCCAGGGCGTTCCCGGTGCCAGCACGGGCCAGCCGCCGACCTGGGACTGACTGTCGATAATGCGCAACGATCGCGTTTCGACGGCCGCGAGAATCCGCTCGTCTACGGCGTCCCGGACGGGACCCGCGCCAGCGTGGGCCAAAACCGCTGCCTCGGTCTCGGCCGATGTTCCGGTCGCGGCCGCCGCCCAGTCGGGGCGAGTCGGGAGTCGATAACCCGGCCGGTCTGAATCCTTCACCAGACTCCAGGGATCGGCCGGGACCTGTCCGTCCATCGCATTGTCCTCGAACCAGGCGCGCGCCAGCGGGTTGGACTCCTCGAACGCCCAGCGGCCAGCGGAATCCGGACCCGCGATGTAGACGTTGCCGATAAAGGCGTAGGTCGACAGGCTTTCGGTATCGGCGTTGTACCCGGCGTGGGACCCGCCCCAGTCGTGGAAGAGGTTGGAGCGAAATTCGAACCGGGGTCCTTCGGGATCGACGGAGGGCGGGTTGTAGTTTCCAGGCCGTGGCATCCGGGCCCGATGGGCGGCCCAAAGATTGTGGTGGAAGGTCATCCGCGCGCCGTGCCCCCCCCGCACGAGGGATCCATAGCCATGCTCGCCCTTGGCGTGGCCTGAGGCATTCAGCGATTCCGAGATGACGGACCACTGTACCGTGACGTCGTAGATGCCCCGGTCGGGCGGATCGTAACGGCTGCCGACCGACAGGGTCTCGTCCACTGACCAGGAAGCCGAGACGTGGTCGAGGATGATGCGACGACCCCGTTCGATCGAGATCGCGTCGGATTCGACGCGGCTCTCATCGCCAAGGCGGGAGCGGATATGGCGCACCACGACGTCGTCGGCCGCGATGACCAGGGCGTGATCCCGCAGGGTGATCCCGCCGCCACGGGCCGTCTGGCCCGCGAGGGTGATTCGACCGCGCCGGATCGTGAGGGGCGAGGCGAGTGCGATGGTGCCCCCGATGTCGAAGACCACAGTGCGCGGGCCTTCGATCTCGACGGCCGCGCGCAAGCTGCCGGGACCGGAGTCGTTCAGATTTGTCACGCGCAGGACCCGCCCCCCGCGGCCTCCCCGAGCCATCCGTCCGGCCCCCTCCGCTCCGGGAAAGGCAAGCACGTCTGGTGCCGCATCCTGGGCACGCGCCGGGTGTGCCTCCCAGACCACGGCTGACAGGGTTACGGCCGCAGTTGCAGCGGCGGTGCGAAGAAGCGGGCTTGCGAAAACGCGGATCATCGGGTTAGGCTCGAAATTGCTACCGGTATCAATTGCTTTCATAGGCGATTATGACACCGGTATCAAATAGGTCGGCCAGCGACGCCGGACTGCAATAAATCTATAGACCGGGGATCACTCCGGCGTCCTGTATGCCCAATTGGGAGGAGGCATATCATGCAAGCCATTCAGCCGGGGATGACCCGCGCCTTTCGCCGTCGTCTGTTCGCGGGAGCGTCGGGACTGGCCTTAGCGCTGTCTCTCGGGGTCGGTGCCGCCGCAGCGCAGGTCGCGCCGCCAGCCGGTCAGGACGCCTCCACCGAGATCGACGAGGTGGTTGTGACCGGTTTCCGCGCCAGCCTGAACGCGGGCCTGGACGCCAAGCGGCGCGAGACCAATGTGGTCGACGTCATCGTCGCAGAGGATATTGCCGACTTCCCCGACCTGAACCTGGCGGAATCGATCCAGCGCGTACCGGGGGTCTCCATCGACCGCGACGCTGGTGAAGGCCGGACCATTACCGTTCGCGGTCTGGGTCCCGACTTCACCCGCACCCGGATCAACGGCATGGAGGCCCAGGCTACGGCAGGCGGCACGGACTCCTCGGGTGGTGCCAACCGGGGTCGCGGTTTTGACTTCAATGTCTTTGCGTCCGAGCTCTTCAACTCGATCACCGTGCGCAAGACCGCCGCGGCCGAGACCGAAGAGGGCTCGCTCGGTGCCACGGTAGACCTGCAGGGCACGCGTCCGTTTGACCATAAGGGCTTCACGCTCGCCGCCTCGGTCCAGGCCGGCTACAACGACCTCTCGGAAGAGTACAATCCGCGTTATGCCTTGCTTCTCAGCGACACCTTCGGTGCCAATGACGAATTCGGGGCCCTTGTCTCGGTGGCCTATAGCGAGCGCAGCTTGCTGGAAGAAGGTTTCAGCTCGGTCCGCTGGGCTCCGGCCGCGGCACCGGGTTCGACCAACAGCGGCGGCTTCTGCAGCCCCGTCGGTTTCGCCCCCCAGAACCCTGCCAACAGTACCGCGAACGGGTCCTCGGCCACCAACTGCGCCACGGGCGTGGCACGTCCGGCCAACACGACGGCAAACAACGCGGCCTTCACGACGGCCAACCAGTCGAGCGTCTTCATCCCCCGACTGCCGCGATATGGCCGTCTGACCCACGAGCAGGAACGCCTCGGTGTCACCGGATCCTTCCAGTGGCGTCCAGCGGATACCACGCTGTTTTCACTGGACATCCTGTATTCTAAACTGGATGCCACCCGGCAAGAAGACTTCCTCGAAGCGCTTTCCTTCAGCCGCAATGCGGCGGCCGGCGGCCAGACCCAGATCGGCGTCCGGGATGCCGTGGTCGAGAATAACATGCTGGTCTACGGCCTGTTCGACAACGTCGATATCCGGTCGGAGAGCCGATACGACGTGCTCTCGACGGAATACACCCAGATCAGCTTCTCGGCCGAACACGACTTCTCGGATCGCCTGCGCGGGAGCTACTACTATGGCCGGGCGGAATCGAACTTCGAGAACCCGGTCCAGACGACGGTCACGCTCGATCGTCAGAACACCCAGGGCTATTCGTGGGACTTCCGCGGCAATCTGCAGGCACCGGTGATCAACTACGGCTTCGACGTCACCAACCCCAACAACTGGGCGTGGCGGAGTGCGAACCTGGGCACGGGTCTCGCCGTTCTTCCCCGTTCGGAAATCCGGCTGAGGCCGAACGGCGTCGACACCCTGTTCACAACCGCCCAGGCTGACATTGAATATGACGCCAGCGAGTTCGTGACGTTCAAGGCAGGGGTCAATTTCAAGACCTACGATACCGACTCATTCGAGTCGCGACGTGCGGACGAAACGCTCGTGCCGGTTCTGCCGGTCGGGATCACGGTGGCCAATATTTCCAACGTGCTTTCGGGTTTCGGGCGGGACCTGGTTCCGACGGGCACGGATACCAGTTGGCTGCGGCCCGATCTGAACGCGATCGCAAGTCTGTTCAACATCTATTGCAACTGCGACACCGGCGTGGCGGGAGGCGACTTCCGTCTGACCGGCGTCACCAACGGCAATGCCCGCGGCGGCAACCGGTCGATCTCCGAACAGGATCTGGCCTTCTACGTTCAGGCCGACTTCAACACCGAACTGTTCGACATGCCGTTGCGTGGCAATATCGGCGTGCGCCAAGCGAACACAGTCCTGCAGGCCACGGGCTACAGCTCGACGGGCGGCGGCAACCTTGTGACCGGCGAGAACGAGTATTCCGACACCCTGCCGTCGCTGAACCTGGTGCTGGAACCCGTCAAAGACCTGTTCCTGCGCTTCGGGGCGGCCAAGGTGATGGCGCGCCCGCCGATCAATAACAACCTCGCCGGCACCAACTTCCTCGTCCCGACCACCTCGCTGTCCACGGGGCCGAACTTCACGGCAACGATCGGCAATGTGAAGCTGGAGCCGTTCCGCGCCAACACCTACGACCTCAGCGTCGAGTGGTATTTCGCGGCTGAAAGCCTGCTGTCCTTTGCTTACTTCTACAAGGACATCGACACCTACATTCAACTCGTCCGCCAGGATCTGCCGTATTCGTCCCTGACGGCCCTCAACCCGTCGGCATTCGATCCGAGCTTCTGCACCTCGCCCTGCTCGGCCTCGACCATCTTCCAGCTGACCGCAGCGGTGAACACCGAAGGCGGACCTCTGAAAGGCTTCGAGATCAGCTATCAACAGCCCTTCCGGTTCCTGCCCAGCTTCCTCGCCAACACCGGGGTGCAACTGAACTACACCCACGTCGAGTCGGAGATCGACTATTGCAACGACGCGACCTGTGCCACGTTCGTGACCGCTGATCTGATCAACCTCTCGCCACAGTCGTACAACGCCACGGTCTACTACGAGGACGACAAGTTCTCGGCGCGGGTCTCGGCGGCGATCCGGGAGTCCTATCTCCAGAACGTCCCTGGCCGGAACGGCAACGGGATCGAAGGCAAGAAGGACACTTTCAACCTTGATGCCTCGGCATCCTATCAGTTGAGTGACCAGATCGAGGTCACCCTTGAGGCCCTGAACCTGACGGATGAGGAAAACCACCAGTTCGTCGGCGACGGTGCGTCTCGAGAGAGCACCTCCGTCTACCACCACACCGGGCGACAGGTCTTCGTCGGTGCCCGTTATCGCTTCTAGAAAGGCGTTCTCCTGAACGTGTCTTGGGGCCGGTGGCGAGAGCTGCCGGCCCCTTTTTCTGGCCTGGAGGTCAGTCCGCGCGGCCGAACCGGTATTCGCTGGTCGAGTGGTAGGTCGCCCCCGGGCGAAGGACCGTGGTCGGAAATTCCGGGCGGTTCGGGCTGTTCTGGTAATGCTGGGGTTCGAGACACAGTCCGCAATGCGGATGATAGGGTACGTCGTCCCGGCCCATCATCTCGACCGCATTGGCTGTGTAGAACTGGACGCCGGGCTCGGTCGTCCAGAGCTCCATTCTTCGACCGCTTTCAGGGTGATCGACCCGCGCGGCGCGGCGCAGGACGCCGGGTTCGCCGCGGAGAATGAAATTGTGGTCGTAGCCCCCACCGATTCTCATCTGTTCATCGGGCATCGTCATGTCGCGGCCGATGGTCTTTGCCCGTCGGAAGTCGAGCGGCGTGCCGACGACCGGCCTCAGTTCGCCAGTGACGATCTTGTCCGGTCCGAAGGCGGTGAATTCGTCGGCATCGATTGTGACGACATGGTCCAGAACCAGTCGTGAAGGGGTCCCCGACAGGTTGAAATAGCTATGATGGGTGGGGTTGAGCACCGTCGGCCGGTTCGTCGTCGCCTCGAAGGCCAGGGTCAGGCGGTCGTCATGGGTCAACCGGTAGGTGACGGTGATCACCAGTTCGCCCGGGAAGCCCTGGTCTCCGTCGGCGCTGACCAGCGTCATCGAAACCCCGGGCCCTTCGTGCGTTTCGTCGATCCGACCTGTCCAGTTGCGCTTTGAAAACCCGACAGGACCTCCGTGGGAGCTGTGGGGCCCGCCGCCAGTGTCGAGATGAACGATCCGGCCGTCCAGTTCGAACTGGCCGCCGGCGATCCGGCCCGCATAGCGCCCGATCGTCGCCCCGAAATTCCGCGAGCGCGCGACATAGTCGTCATAGCTGTCCAGCCCGAGTACGACCTCGGCCAGCGCGTCAGATCGATCCGGCATCACGAGCGAGGTCAGCGCCGCCCCCCAGGTCATGATCTTCGCGGAATGACCGGCCCGGTTCGTCAGGGTGAACAGCCTCACCGGCTCGCCCGTGGCCGACATTCCGAAGTCGGACACGGCCACGCCCGCCGCGGTGGACCGCGGGCCCATCGTCGCGCAGGCCGACAGGGGCAGGGCGGCAAGGCCCCCGGTGAACAGGCGACGGTCGAGGATCGGTCCGGTCATGGCGTCGTCCCTTTCTGCCAGCGGGGCCAGGGGTGCGGCTGGTATCGGAGGCCGGCATACTCGACATCCGACGATGAAGTATGCGCATTTGCCATTGTGTTGTCACCGGTGTCATAGACCATATCGGGAGCCCTTCGCGGTCGTAAGGCTGGTGTGGGCCCGCGTGTTCAACCCATGAAGCGCCCGCACCCGGTGCCGCCCAGAGCCCTCGCGATGAGCCACCCCTTGATCCTCCATCCCGATCGGCTGTTTCCGGTCGACGCCGATACGCGCGCGATCGCCCGTCGGCTTTACACGGAGATCAAAAGCCTGCCGATTATCAGCCCGCATGGTCATACCGATCCGTCATGGTTCGCGGGCAACGAACCGTTCGCCAACCCCGCCGAGCTGCTGATCACCCCCGATCACTACGTCTTCCGCATGCTTTTCTCGCAAGGCCTGTCCATGGAGAGCCTGGGGGTACCCCGCGCGGACGGCGGCCCCGTCGAGCGCGATCCGCGGGCGATCTGGCACCGCTTCGCGCAGCACTATCACCTGTTCCGGGGTACCCCTTCGCGCATGTGGCACGACTGGGTCTATGCCGAGATATTCGGGATCGACGTACGGCTGTCCGCGGAAACCGCCGACCACTACTTCGACATCATCGATGCCGCGTTGCAGACCGAGGCTTTTCGCCCTCGGGCCTTGTTCGAGCGGGCCAATATCGAGGTCCTGACGACGACCGAGTCGCCGACGGACACGCTGGAACATCACAAGGCGATCCGGGACTCCGGATGGAAGGGTCGGGTCTTGACCGCCTTCCGGCCGGATCCGGTTCTGGATCCGGACTACGAAGGCTTCCGAACCAATCTGGGGGTTCTGGCCGAGCAGACGGGTCGGGACACCCTGAGCTGGGCCGGCTACCTCGACGCATTGCGGGACCGGCGCGCCTTCTTCGCTGCGATGGGGGCGACCTCGACCGACCACGGCCATCCGACAGCCTTCACCGCCGACCTTTCGAAAGTAGAGGCGGAGGCTCTGTTCGGACGCGTGTCGAGCGGCCCGGCCAGCGTCGCGGACGCCGAACTTTTCCGTGGCCAGATGCTGACCGAGATGGCGGCGATGAGCGTAGAGGACGGTCTGGTGATGCAGTTGCACCCCGGGTCGTTCCGCAATCACAACGCCATAGTGTTCAACCAGTTCGGCCGCGACAAGGGCGCCGACATCCCGACGCAGACGGACTATGTCCGGGCGTTGAAGCCGCTGCTGGATCGTTTCGGCTCGGACCCCCGCCTTACGCTGATCGTCTTCACCCTGGACGAGACCAGCTACAGCCGCGAACTGGCCCCGCTGGCGGGACATTATCCGGCCCTGAAGCTGGGGCCGAGCTGGTGGTTTCACGACAGCCCGGAAGGGATGCGCCGCTTCCGTGAACAGGTCACCGAGACGGCCGGCTTCTACAACACCGTCGGCTTCAATGACGACACGCGGGCCTTTCTTTCGATCCCGGCCCGCCATGACGTGGCCCGGCGCATGGACTGTGGTTTCCTGGCAAAGCTGGTCGTGGAGCACCGGATCGAGGAGGACGAGGCCCATGAAGTAGCGCGCGCCCTGACTTATGATCTGGTCAAGGCGGCATACAGGCTGTGACCCGGCTTTCGAACGCGACGGTTTCACGCGTGTCGGTTACGCGCCCGCCCTATGACCGGTCGGCAGTCAGGATCGGCGTGGTCCATCTCGGCATCGGAGCCTTCCACCGGGCGCATCAGGCAGTGGTATTCGACGCGGCCCTGTCCAGCGGGGACCTGCGCTGGGGCGTGCTGGGGGCCTCGTTGCGGTCCCCCGGCGTGCGCGATCTGCTTGAGCCGCAGGACGGGCTGTACAGCGTGGTCGTGCGGGACACCGTCGACGAGACTGTCCGGGTCATCGGAGCGGTGATGGGGGTGATGGTCGCGACTGAGGGTCCGGCGGCTCTCGTCGCGGCCATGGCATCGCCGGACGTGCACATCGTCACCCTCACGGTCACCGAGAAGGGCTATCGGCTGGATCCGGTGACCGGAGCCCTTCTGGAAGCCGATCCCGAGGTGGCAGAAGATCTTGCCGATCTGGTGAAGCCGAGGACGGTCCCCGGCTTCCTCGTCGCAGCCCTGCGTCTGAGGCATCAGCGGGGCCTGAAGCCTTTCACGGTCGTGTCTTGCGACAATATTCCTCACAACGGTCTGCGGGTGCGGGCGGCGGTGCTGACCATGGCAGCGCGGATTGACGCCGGCCTGCACGACTGGATCGCGGCCGAAGGGGCTTTTCCGCAGACCATGGTCGACCGCATCGTTCCGGCGACGACCGCGGCCGATATTGACGCCCTCGAGACCCGGGCCGGCTACCGCGACGAAGGCATGGTCAAGACCGAGCCGTTTACCCAGTGGGTGGTCGAGGACCTCTTCGCCGGTCCGCGTCCGGCGTTCGAGGACCTTGGCGTGCAGATGACCGCGGCGGTTGAGCCGTGGGAGGAGGCCAAGCTTCGCCTGCTGAACGGGGCCCATTCGACGATTGCCTGTCTGGGCGGTCTGGCCGGGCACGACTTCGTGCACCAGGCCGTGGCGGTTCCGGCCATCCGCGCCCTCGTCGAGCGGCTGTGGGACGAGGCGGAGACCACGCTGACCCCGCCACCCGGTCTGGATATCACCTGCTATCGCACCGAGCTGATGGCGCGGTTCCTGAACCCGGCGCTGCAGCACCGCACACGCCAGATCGCCATGGACGGGTCGCAGAAGCTGCCACAGCGACTGCTGGCCTCATGCGCCGCGCGGCTGGCGCAGGGGCAGGGGATCACGGCCCTGGCGCTGGGCGTCGCGGGCTGGATGCGCTGGCAGTCGGGCGTGACCGAGGCGGGTGAGACCTTCATCGTCGACGATCCACTGGCGGCGCAGACGAGGACGCTCATCGCAGGCGCGGACGGCGACGCGGCCATCGTCGAGGCCCTGCTGACGCTGGAGGCGGTCTTTCCACCGCCGCTGGCGCGGCAAGCTGCGTTCCGTGCGGCGGTCACGAAAGCCTATGTCCGGTTGGTCGAGATCGGCGCGGTCGCCGCGGCGGCTCAGGGAGGCACCGCGCTCTCGGAGGACACGACATGAGCCGGCTGTTGACGCTGAACGCGGCCGACGATGTAGCCATTGCCCTCGACGATCTGGTCCCGGGCGTGACCGTCGAGGGTCTCGAGGCCCCAACCCGGGCGGCGATCGCGACGGGGCACAAGGTGGCGGTGCGCGCTGTCGCCGCCGGCAGCGTGGTAAGGAAGTATGGTCAGGTGATCGGCCGGGCGGGGGTCGACATCGCAATCGGCGACCACGTCCATTCGCACAATCTGGTTATGGCCGACGATGCCCGTGAAGCCGAGATCGGCGCAGACTTCGCGCCCGTGCCGACCGACCGGCCGGCGACCTTCGAAGGCTTCGTCCGTGCCGACGGCGCTGTCGGCACGCGCAACTACATCGGGGTCCTGACCAGCGTGAACTGTTCTGCGACGGTGGCCCGGCGTATCGCCGACGCCTTCCCCGACAGCGCCCTGCCGCCTGGGGTGGACGGCGTGGTCGCCTTCACGCACCAGGGCGGTTGTGGCGGCTCCGCGCTGGGGACCGATGTGGCCCTGCTGCAGAAGACCCTGGCCGGCTATGCGAGGCATCCCAATTTCGGCGGTGTGCTGGTCGTTGGCCTGGGTTGCGAGGCCAACCAGATTCCGGCGTGGCTGGCGAGAGCCGGGCTGGAGGCCGGGCCGGGTCTGCGAACCCTGACGATCCAGGAAGCCGGCGGCACGGCCCGGGCGATCGCGGCCGGCATCGCCATCGTTCAGGCGTTGGTCGAACGGGCGGCGGGTGCCGGGCGCCAGACGGTGTCTGCGTCGCACCTGACCGTGGGCCTGCAGTGCGGCGGGTCGGATGCCTGGTCGGGGGTCACGGCCAATCCGGCTCTGGGGTCGGCGGTCGACGGGTTGGTCCGCGCCGGTGGCTCGGCCCTGCTGAGCGAGACGCCCGAGATCTGGGGTGCCGAGCATCTGCTGCTGCGCCGCGCGGCGACGCCCGACGTGGGCCGAAAGCTGCTGGAGCGGCTCGACTGGTGGCGGGCCTATGCCGACCGGCATGGCATGGAGCTGAACAACAATCCGTCGCCGGGCAATCTGCAAGGCGGGCTGACCACCATCCTCGAGAAGTCGCTTGGGGCGGTGGCCAAATCGGGCTCGACGCCCCTGAATGACGTGATCGGCTACGCGGCTCCGCGGGCGGTCCGAGGCCTCAGCTTTATGGATAGTCCCGGCTACGATCCCTGTTCAGCGACGGGCCAGATCGCCTCGGGAGCCAATCTGATCGCCTTCACGACCGGGCGCGGCTCTGTATTCGGAGCCAAGCCGGCACCGTCCATCAAGATCGCTTCCAACGCCAGCCTGGCGGCCTGGATGGACGAGGACATGGACATTGACGCCTCGCCGGTCCTGAACGGCGTGTCGATGGCCGGGATGGGCGAGTTGATCCTTGCGCGGATGCTGGCCGTAGCCTCGGGCGAGCCTTCGAAATCCGAACTGCTCGGCCTCGGCGACAATGAATTCGTGCCCTGGCAGGTCGGGGCCTATCTCTAGCCCGTCAGCGCCTCGATCAGGTCGCCCATGTTCTTCACGAACACAGCGATGGACACGCACTCGACCGGATAGTCGGTGGTGTAGGGCGAGGTGTCCCACAGGTCGCCAACGCGTGTGGTCTGGTACTCGCCGCCGGTCACCGCCGCCGGTGCCTCGCCGATATAGGGATTGGAGGTCGTGGTCAGGGGCGAAGACCAATAGCCGCGGGCGTTCAGGCCGGACAGCAGTTCGGCGATCCGCGCCGGCGCAGGTGTCTGGCCACGCCGGCCCTCCGTCGACAGGTCCCAGACACTGACGTCCTTCAGCGTGAAATATCGCGGCAGGGTCAGTGTCCCCGGCCGGGCCATGAGCGGCGATGTCCGGACGGCCTCTTCAGGAGAAAGTGCGGCCGCAGCGGCGTACTCCCGGCGGATTGCCGCGGTGTCGAGGTTTCGGAACGAGCCGTAGTGAATGATCAGGTTGTTGGGATTGGTGTCGGCGTAATACTGGCCGTTGGTGATGTTGGAGCCCCGGCGGTGGATATAGACCGGGGTGTTCGAGCCCTCGAGGATGAAGGTCGGATGGGTGCGACCGGGCGCAATCAGGGCGCGGGGCGTCGCCACCTGATCCAGCCAGTCCAGGGCCTCGGGCAGGCGGGCGAGGAATTTCCGGTCGCCGGTCAGGCGATAGAAGCCGATCATCGAGCGGATATTGGTCGCCGTGGTGTGGGTGGCGAACGCCTGCGGCTCGATTGTGCGGGCAGGGGCGGGCTTCAGGGTGTCCGGGAAATGTTGCAGGCCCCAGGCGGGCTGGGGCATGGGTTGCTGGGTCCGTACGAAAATGTCCATGCCACGCCGGATGGCGTCGAGCAGGCGGGCGTCGTTGCTCCGGGCCCCCAATGCCTGGTGCACATAGAGCAGGAACTCCAGGTTCTCGCCGGCCACGTCGTCGTTGAAGGTGATGTAGGGCGTGTAGTCGGCGTGGCCGTGGACACCGCCGTTTTCGACGAACGGGAAGCGCTGTGGCCAGCCGCCGTTGGGATACTGGGCGTCGAGAACGAACTGGATCGCCTTGTTCAGTGGCGCACGATAGCGGCGGTCTCGCTTCTCCAGATAGACCCGCAACAGCAGTTGCGAGGCCTCGGCCGTGCCCGCGTCGTCGAATGTCGCATTGCCGTAGTAGCGCTGGAATTCCTCCATCCGCCAGGCGTTGTGCCCATAGGTGGCGTACCAGCGCTTGAGGCTCTCCTCGCCGGCGGTGTCGATGACATAGTTCCAGCCGCCGGATGGATGCTGGCCCCGTACCAAGGCGTCGGCGGCCGACTTCGCGGCCCCGTAGAACTGTTCGTCCCCTGTGGCGTGATAAGCGTCGAGGAAGGCGTGGCCGACCGTGGCGGTGCCCGGCGGCTGGACCCAGATCATGGTCGGTGATGCCTCGAGCTCGCCCCAGCGGCGCGAGAAGTCGGGCAGGACATTCCAGACATAGCCGCCGCCGACCGCCGCCTCGTCCGTCATGAAGGCGGCCGCGCGCTTCATCGCGGCCAGGATGGCAGCGCGGTCAGGCGTGGCCGTGTGCGCCAGTGTTGGCGTCGCGGCCGCAAAGGCAGTCGCGGCGGCGGCGGACAGCAGGATACGGCGGTTCATCGACAGGGACATGGAGACTCCGAACGCTTCCCGGGACGCTGACTCTGCGGTCCGTCTCGACAGCTAAGCATCAATGACACCGGTTTCCTAGAGGTGCCCTAGCGCCGTATGTCGAAACTTCCCGGGTCCATGGCGGCTCGAACATCCGCGGCGCTGAACAGGTTGAAGTCGCCGTGTATCGAATGCTTGAGGCCCGCTGCAGCGAGGCCGAAGGCGAGGGCGTCGGCATCGGGCCACCCGCTCCACAAACCGAACAGCACGCCCGCCGCGAAGGCATCGCCGCCACCGACCCGGTCAATGACACCCGTCATGTGGATCGGCTCTGCACGGGTTTCGACGACCCCGGTGTCCGACCGCGTCAGCATGACGGCCGACAGGGCCTGGTCGGCGACGCTTTCCTGGACGCGCAAGGTGCAGGCGATTCGATCCAGGGCGGGAAATGCTTCGAAGGCGGCGGCGGCGGCGGCACGTCGGCGCGCATGCGGATCGGCATCGTTGAAGGCCCGGCCGAGCACCAGGGCGAAGTCGCGTTCGTCGGCGAAGGCGAGGCTGGCGGTCGACAGCATGTGATGGAGCGTACCGGGCGGATCGCCGGCCCATTCGCTCCAGAGCTTGCCGCGGAAATTGCCGTCGAAGCTGACCCTGACACCGGCGGCACGCGCCGCGTCCACGGCCTGGAGCGCGGCGCGGGTCCCGCCGGGGCCGATGGCGGGGGTCACGCCGGAGACATGCAGCCAGTCGGCACCATCCATCAGGGCCGGCCAGTCGAAAGCCGTATCGGCGTGACGGACGAAGGCAGAGTCGGCGCGGTCATAGAGCACCTCGGCAGGCCGGCGTACGGCCCCCGGGGTCATGAAATACAGGCCCATGCGGCCCGTCCCGAAGACGACGCCGGAGGTATCGACGCCGTGCCTGCGGACCTCGTCGCGCACGCCCTGGCCGAGAGCGT
The DNA here is from genome assembly GCA_965284375.1 of Caulobacteraceae bacterium. Taxonomy (GTDB): domain Bacteria; phylum Pseudomonadota; class Alphaproteobacteria; order Caulobacterales; family Caulobacteraceae; genus Brevundimonas. The sequence goes on along the minus strand of OZ260074.1, from coordinate 1,641,336 downwards.
TATCCGGCAGGACGGTGACGGCGGCGGTCGGTACACCGAACCGGGCCAGGGAGACGGCGACATTGGCCTCGGCCCCGCCTGGCCGGACCGTCAGGGTCTGGCCCTGCATCAGGCGCTCGCCCTCGGGCGGATTGAGCCGCAACAACATTTCGCCGAAGCAGAGGATCCGGCCGCCGGTAGGAAGGGTGCTCATGATCTGACGCTAGCGCGGGATCAGCGCGCCAGCCAGCCGCCGTCGACGGGGAGGGTGATCCCCTGCACATAGTCGCTTGCGGAGCTGGCCAGGAAGACCGCCGCACCACCGATGTCGGCCGGGTCACCCCAGCGTCCGGCGGGGATGCGGCCGAGGATTTCCTTCGAGCGGACCGGGTCATCCTGAAGGGCCCGGGTGTTGTCGGTGGCGAAATAGCCAGGGGCGATGGCGTTGGCGTTGACGCCGTGCTTCGCCCATTCATTGGCCATCAACTTTGTCAGGCCCGCGACGCCGGACTTGGACGCCGTATAGGAAGGCACGCGAATGCCGCCCTGAAAGGACAGCATCGAGGCGGTGTTGATGATCTTGCCGCCGCGACCGCCGGCGATCATGGCCTTCACCACCGCCTGGCTGAGGAAGAAGACACTCTTGAGATTGACGGCCATGACGTCGTCCCAGTCAGCCTCGGTAAAATCGACGGCGTCGGCGCGGCGGATGATGCCTGCATTGTTGACCAGGATGTCGATCGGCCCCAGCCCGGCCGAGGCCTCGGCGAGGATGCGATCGATCGGTTCCATCGACGTCAGGTCGGCCTGGATCGAGATCGCCCGGCGACCCTTGGCCAGCACCCTGCCGACCGTCTCGTCGGACGGGCGGCGGGCGACCGAAGCGATGTCGGCGCCGGCCTCTGCCAGAGCCAGCGCAATACCCTGACCGATGCCGGTATTGCCGCCGGTGACGAGCGCGACCTTGCCGGTCAGATCGAACGGATTGGCCATCGGAACGGCTCCTAGTTGAGCTGGCAGATGTCGAGCTTGTGCATGTCCGTGTAGTCGAGGTTCTCGCCTCCCATGCCCCAGATGAAGGCGTAGTTCGACGTGCCCGAGCCCATGTGGATCGACCACGGCGGGCTCATCACAGCCTCTCCGTCGCGGACCACGATGTGCCGCGCGGCGTCCGGTTCGCCCATGAAGTGGAAGACGCGTTCGTCGTCGCCGAGACCGAAATATAGGTAGGCCTCCGATCGCCGGTCATGCAGGTGCGGCGGCATGGTGTTCCACACGCTGCCGGTCTTGAGCACGGTGACGCCGAGCAGAAGCTGGCAGGACTTCACCTTGGCCGGGACGATATACTGGTAGATGGTTCGCTCGTTGGACGTTTCCAGCGCGCCCATTTCCAGCGGCACGGCCTGGTCGATGGAGATCTTGGTCAGCACGTGCCTGAAATGGGCCGGGGTCGAGATCAGATAGAATTTGGCCGGCGTCGCGGCGTCGGCGGATTCGAACACGATCTCGGCCGAGCCCATCGGGATATAGAGGCCGTCGCGGAAGCCGAGCTCGTTCCTGACGCCGTCGACAGTGATCGATCCGGCCGCGCCGATGTTGACCACACCGAGCTCGCGGCTGACGCAGAACGGTTGGCCCTTCTGGCTTTCGGGCTCGGAATGGACGGGCATTGTCAGCGGTCCATCGCTCGGGGTCGCCCCACCGACCACCATCCGCTCATTGTGCGAGTAGGTCAGGCTGACCTTTCCGGGCACGAACAGGCCGCTCATCAAATAGCGGTCACGCAGCTGGTCGTTCGAGGCTCCGTCCATCATGTCGGGATGGGTTGCGTGGAGGACCTTGTCGAACATCGGATCAGCCATGGATCGTTTCCCTGTTTCCGGCCGCCTGCACGCGCCGCTGTAGCCGACAGGCGTCGGCGGATTTGTGGTCTTGGTAACCGGTGTCAGGTCTCGCTGCAAGCCTGGCCCGGGCTTCAGTCCGCGACGGCCTCGATGTCAGACTTGCGCACCACCAGCGAGGGCCGGACCTCGGGCTGGTCGAGGCTCGCGGGGTCGACGCCGCGCATCGGAGCCAGCAGCTTTTCAGCTGCCATCCGGCCCATGTCGCGGATCGGCAGGCGGACGGAGGTCAGGTTGGGCCAGACGCGCGACGCCATGGGCAGGTCGTCGAAGCCGACGACCGACAGGTCGCGCGGCAGTTCGAGCCCGCGCTCGCGCGCGGCCTGCATGACGCCGATGGCCATGTCGTCGTTGAGGCTGAAGATCGCCGTCGGCGGGCGGGGCAGGGAGAGCAGGGCATGGCCAGCCTCGACACCGGATTCGAACGTGTAGGCCCCCTCGATCTCGTAGGCCGGATCCAGCGGTACGCCGCGCGCGGCCAGGGCGTCGCGGAAGCCTTGGCCGCGCACGGTTGATGAGCGGAACAGGGCAGGGCCGCGCACCAGGCCGATCCGGGTGTGCCCCAGGTCCGCCAGCCGGCCGGCGGCCTCGGCGGCACCGAGGTGATCGTTGGTCACGACCATTGAGCCAGGCTCGTCCAGGGCGATAGAGGCGATGCGGACATAGGGGCAGTCGAGTTCACGCAACAGGGCGATGACCCGCTCGTCCTCCGACACCGACGGCGGCATGATCACACCGAACAGTCGCTGCCGCTCGATGAAGCCGCGGATGTCCTCCAGCAGGCTCTCCGAATTGCGGTTGCAGGGATGCACGACCAGTTCGAGTCCGGAATCCTTGAGCGCGTCCAGCACGCCCTGCTGCATGTTCACCACATAGGTTGGGCTCGGATTGTCGTAAATCAGCCCGACGAGGAACGAGCGGCCAAACGCCAGGCCGCGGGCCTGCGGGTCCGGAGTGAACCCCAAGGCCTTGATTGCGGCGTCGACGCGCTCGCGGGTGTCGCCCTTCACGAAGGGAGACTGGTTGATGACGCGCGACACCGTCTTCTTCGACACCCGGGCCACCCGGGCGACGTCGTTGATGGTGGCACGTTTGCCGGCCTTCGTGCCGCGCGGGTCGTCTGTCACCGAAGCGTTCCTCAGATCTGTCGCTCCAACGCATAGCGGCCTCGGCACCGATGCGCCACGGGCGTCTCAACAAGCGGATTGACACCGGTTTCCTACCCCGCCCATATTCAGCTGTCACCGAGGGACTTTCGTGGTCAGGACAGTATTTTCCCAAGTCGAGCCGTCGTGACGGCCGTGATCGCGACCGCGGAAGCGGAAGTCGGGGACGCGGCGGCTACGGCCGAATCGTTCGTGGCCGCGCGGCTGGCGGCCCGGGCGACGCCCGGCTATCCGGGCCCAATTCCCCGCACGTTGGAGCAGGCCTACGCCATCCAGGAGTGCGCTATCGCTCTGTTTCCGGATCGGATCATCGGCTGGAAGGTTGGCGGGGTGCCGCCCCCGCAGCAGGCGACTCTGGGTGCGGGCCGGATCGCGGGGCCGATCTTCGCCGGCAACCTGTGGACCGACGTGGGCCAGACCAATGCTCTGCCCGCCATCGAGGGTGGATTCGCAGCCGTCGAGGCCGAATTCGTCATGCGCATCGGCGACGGCGTCGACCCGCGGAAGACGGACTGGACCCTTGCAGAGGCCTGCACCGCCGTGGACGCGGTCTTCATCGGGGTCGAACTGGCGGGCAGTTCGCTGTCCACGATCAATGATCTGGGGTCCGCGGTGGTGGTGTCGGACTTCGGCAACAACGGCGGTCTGCTGGTCGGCGCTGAGCTGCCTGACTGGCGCGCTCGCCTCGACACCATCGCGGTCGAAACGACGCTCGCCGGGGCCGTGGTCGGCGCGGGCGGTTCGTCCTCGCTGAGCGGCGGGGCGATGGAGTCGGTGCGTTTCCTGCTCGGTCATTGCGCGGCCCGTGAACGGCCGTTGATGACCGGGGCCCTGGTTTCGACCGGTGCGGTCACCGGGGTTCATCAGGCACGGATCGGCGACGCTTTCGCCTGCGCGTTCGACGGCGTGGGCGTGATCAGAGGCACGATCGTTCGCGCTGAAGGCTAGGATTACGAGAGCACCAACCCGCCGGCTACAGGGCGGGAGGCGCGAGGAAGCAAGAGTACAGGAATGGCCATCATGACCGACGCGACCCGACCCGGAATGGATCCGGTGTCCATTCAACCTCCGCCGGCCGGCAAATATCGCTGGGTGGTCGTCTGGTTGCTGTTCGCAGCCATGGTCATCAACTACGTGGATCGCCAGGCGCTGGGTGTCCTGAAGCCCACCCTGATGGATGAGTTCGGCTGGACCGAAACCAACTATGCCGACATCGTTTTCTGGTTTCAGGCCTCCTATGCGATCTCCTATCTGCTGTGGGGCCGGATCGTGGACAAGATCGGCGCCCGGTGGGGCTTTGGCCTGGCCTTCATCATCTGGCAGATCGCCTTCATCGCCCATGCGGGGATCCGCAGCCTGAACACGGCCATCTTCGCCCGTCTGGCGCTGGGCATCGGCGAGGGCGGCGGCTTCCCCGCCGGCATCAAGGCGGTGACGGAATGGTTCCCCAAGAAGGAACGTGCCTTCGCCGTCGGCCTGTTCAATGCGGGCACGAATATCGGCGCGATCATCACCCCGCTGATCATCCCCTTCATTGCGTCGATCTGGCTGGGAACGGTAGCCGAGCCCAACTGGCGCATGGCCCTGATCATCGTCGGCGTGGCCGGCTTCATCTGGGTGCCGGTCTGGTTTGCGGTCTATCGCCGCCCCGGTGAGCACAAGAAGGTGACGCCGGCCGAGCTGGCCTATATCGCCCAGGACGCGCCTGATCCGGTGCACAAGATCGGCTGGCTGAAGCTGCTGACAGTCAAGGAAACCTGGGCCTATGCGCTGGGCAAATTCCTGATCGATCCGATCTGGTGGTTCTTCCTGTTCTGGCTGCCGGGCTTCCTGCAGAAACAGTACGACCTCAACATCCTGACCTTCGGCCCGCCGCTGATCGCCATCTATCTGCTGTCGGACGTGGGTTCGGTGGGGGGGGGCTGGCTGTCCAGCCAGTTCCTGAAGCGGGGCATGAGCCTGAATTCGGCCCGCAAGCTGACCATGTTGATCTGCGCACTGGCGGTGACGCCGGTCGCGTTCGCGGGCATGGCCGACAATCTCTGGACGGCGGTGCTGATCATTGGCGTGGCCACGGCGGCGCACCAGGGCTTTTCGGCCAACCTCTACGCCATGCCGGGCGACGTCTTCCCGCGTTCGGCGGTCGGGTCTGTCGTTGGCATCGGCGGTATGATCGGCGGGTTCGGCGGCATGGCGATGGCCAAATACGCCGGATACGTGCTGGACAAGATCGGCAGCTACACGCCGATCTTCGTGGTCGCGGCCTCCGCCTATCTGATCGCGCTGCTGGTTATCCACCTGCTCATGCCGCGATACGCACCGGCCAAGGTCTGATCCCGACAGGCGGCCGCAACGGGATCAGGGCGATGACGACGCGACGGACCACCATCGGCGGCCTGGTCGGGCTGGGGGCTGCAGCAGCGAGCGGTCTGTTTCCAACACTCTCCGTCGCCCAAGGCGCGGCACCGGTCGTCCCGACCACCAACGGGCCGGTCGTGGGTGGCCGGGACGGCGGCGTGCTGGTGTTCAAGGGAATCCGCTACGGAGCCGACACTGCGACCACCCGCTTTGCCGCGCCCAGACGGCCAGAGCGCTGGACCCGGCCGGTAGAGGCGCTCGCCTATGGCCACGCCAGCCCCCAACGCAGCGATACGCCGGACCAGTCCGAGGACTGCCTGTTTCTCAATGTGTGGACCCCCGGAGCGGACCGCGCGCGGCGACCGGTCATGGTGTGGATCCATGGCGGGGCGTATGCCAACGGCTCGGGCTCGGAGCCGGTAACCGACGGCACACGACTGGTGCGGCGCTCCGATGCCGTGGTGGTCAGCGTGAACCACCGGCTCAATCTTTTCGGCTACGCCGGTCTGGCGCGGCTGGCCCCTGGCTTCGAAGACTCGGGGAATGCAGGCCAGCTCGACCTGGTTCTGGCCCTGCAATGGGTGCGCGACAACATTGCGGCCTTTGGTGGTGATCCCGGCAAGGTCATGCTCTTCGGCCAGTCGGGCGGCGGGGCCAAGATCGCCACCCTGATGGCGACGCCGGCGGCCGACGGGCTGTTCCACCGGGCCGCCACCATGAGCGGCCAGCAGGTCACGGCCTCGGGACCAATCAACGCCACTCGGCGGGCCCAGGCTTGGCTGCGCGCGATGGGTCTGACGACAGACACGGCCGGGCGACTACGCGAACTTCCAGCGGCGCGACTGCTCGAGGCTGCCGGAATCGAGGATCCGGTGCTGGGCTTCGGCGGCCTCTATTTCGGGCCGGTGCTGGATGACCGGGTGTTACACCGCCACCCCTTCTATCCGGACGCTGCGTGCCAGGGACTGAAGGTGCCAATGATGATTGGAAACACGCGCGACGAGACGCTGGCCTTCATGGGCGGGCCGGACAACACCGCTCTGACCTGGGAGACCCTGCCGGGGCGGATGGGTCCATCGGCGATGCGGATTGACATCGCTCCCGAGACGGTGATCGCCGAATACCGGCGGCTGTATCCTGCGATGACGCCGGACCAGTTGCTGATCGCCGCCACCACGGCGGGGCGGTCGTGGCGCGGGGCGGTGATCGAGCTCGAGGAACGGGCCCGGGCTGGGGCCCCGGCCTTCGCCTATCAACAGGACTTCGCCGTGCCGATGGCCGATGGCCGGACGGGCGCACCGCACGGTTCGGACATCGCCCTGGTGTTTGACAATCTGGCCGCCACGCGCGCGGCGGGGCCGGCGGCCGAGCACATGGTTGCCCTGTTCAGCGGTGCCTTCACCGCCTTCGCGCGCACAGGCGATCCGAACCACGCGGGTTTGCCCGCCTGGCCGCCCTACTCGCTGGAGAGGCGCGAGACCATGATGATGGACGTCGCGCCGCAGCTGGACAACGATCCGCGCGGCGACGAGCGCCGGCTGTTCGCCCGGGTGCCCTATGTGCAGCCGGGGACGTGATGGGTCTCAGGCTGTACCCAGAAAACCCGATCGCCGCGCCCACGTCTCGAAGGCGTCCGGCCAGTGCGAGGCAGGCCATTGGGGTGCCAGGCCAAACCCGAAGCCGTGGCCGCCTTCCTGATAGACGTGCAGTTCGGCCGGGACCTCGGCGGCCCTTAACGCGGCGAACATAGCCAGGCTGTGGGACACCGGTACGGTGCGGTCGTCGGCGGCATGGACCAGGAAGGTCGGAGCCAGACCGGAGCGGACGCGCTGGTCCAGCGGCCGGCGCGCCTCGGCGTCGGGACCCGGATACTGCCCCGGGCCGGAGCCGACGCTCATCAGGGAGTAGACGAGACAGGCGAAGTCGGGCCGGGCGGCCGTGGCATCGGCGGCGTCGACCGGGGCGTAGAGGCCTTCGTCGAAGCGGGTGAGGGCTGCGGCGGCCAGATGCCCGCCGGCCGAGAAACCCATGACCCCGATGCGGAACGGATCGACGCCCCAAGTAGTGGCCCCGGCGCGGACCAGGCGCAGCGCGCGCTGGATGTCCTGCACCGGCGCATCATAGCCGGCGGCCCAGCCGTCGCCGGGCAGGCGGTAGTTGAGCACGAAGGCGGTGACGCCGGCGGCGTTCAGGCACCGCGCCGCCCCGACCCCCTCCTTGTCCAGCGCCAGCCGGGCATAGCCGCCGCCAGGGGCCACGATGACCGCCGCACCGTTGGGACGCTCGGCCCGGAACACCTCGAGAATCGGGCGGCTTACGTGCAGCACCGCGCGGTCGTGAGCGGCGGGCGACCCGCGCTCCAGCACCAGGCGGCGGGCCGTGACGCCGTCCGAACCTGGGATCCGGCCCTCCGGCCACAGCGGAATGACCGTGTCGGACAGCAGGCCAGCCGGCTCGTCGGGGGCGGGGATTATTGCCGGGGCGGCCGGCGTGCCAGTCAGGCCCGGACCCGCCGCGGGCCATGTCTGTGCGCTCGTCTGGGCCTGGATCGGGAGACCGGCTGACCCGGCGGCGAGGGTGGCGGCCCCGAGGAGGGCGCGGCGGTTCCACAGCATGACGTCTCTCCGCGCAGCCGGGCTGCTCAGCTCCAGCTATAGGCCGTCTTGGTCCGGGTGTAGAATTCGACGGCCGCGAAATGCGCAATCCAGAAAATGGGACCTAGGCGCAGACTCCAGGATCGCGGAAAATCCGATGAAGTTTGAATTGCCGCCAAAAGTCGGCCATAAATAGCTGAGTTGTAAGAGAAAAGCTGGGCCGGGCGCGTGGCGGACAGAGAGACCGCCAAACTATTGTGCCGGGGCGTCCGAGACTTAAGCAAAAAAGCATTAAATATCAGAGTTTAACCGGACTAGCCGTCTGGCGTTATCCCAAACTGTCCCCTACAATCGCGGTCTATTATAGGGGAAGGTATAGGGGAAGCGCATGGCCAGACAGGTGAATCGGTTAGGCCCAAGGGCCGCCACCACCACCGTTGAGCCGGGCCGTCACGCTGACGGCGGAGGCCTTTACCTGAACGTGGCCAAGTCCGGCGCGCGGTCCTGGGTCGTCATCTACCGCTGGGACGGCCGCTATAAGGAAATGGGGTTGGGCAGCGCGGCTGCGGTCCCGCTGGCCAAGGCCCGATCAAAGGCGGCAGACGCACGTAAGCTGGTCGCCGACGGGATCGATCCAATCGAGGCGCGGCGCGAAGCGGAGGCGGTGCCCTTGTTCGGCCCGTTCGCAGATTCCGTGATTGCGGACCTGTCGCCCCAATGGCGGAATGCAAAACATGCTGCGCAATGGAAGGAAACCCTCGCCCTTCATGCCGCCAAGCTGCGCCCGTTGCGCGTTGACCGTATAACCACCGCAGACGTGCTGTCGGTCCTGAAACCCATCTGGACGACAAAGCCTGAAACGGCTTCGCGCGTTCGCGGCCGAATTGAACGGATATTGGACGCCGCCAAGGCCAGGGGCTTCCGATCAGGCGAGAACCCGGCGCGGTGGCGGGGGCATCTGGATCACCTCTTGGCCAAGCGCCAGAAACTGACGCGCGGCCATCATGCGGCGCTGCCGTTTGCCGAGGTGCGCGAGTTCGTTGGGAAACTTCGGGAGCGTCAGGCAATGGCCGCGCTGGCGTTAGAGTTCGCAATTTTCACGGCGGCTCGATCCGGTGAAGTGCGCGGCGCTACGTGGTCTGAAATAGACCTTTCTGCGAAGGTCTGGACCGTTCCCGCCAAGCGCATGAAAGCCGGGCGGGAGCATCGGGTTCCCCTTTCGGCGCGGGCGGTCGAGATACTCAAAAAGGTCTTGCCGCTAGCCAATCGCAAAGCCGATGCGGTGGTTTTCCCTAACGCTAAAGGCGAGCCGCTGTCAGACGCGGCTTTCAGCGCCCTTTTCATCCGCATGGACATTGACCGTGCCAAGGTTACCCCACACGGCTTCCGGTCTAGTTTCAGGGATTGGGCTGGCGAGGTATCGACGGTCCCGCGCGAAGTTGCAGAAGCGGCTCTAGCCCATGCGGTTGGAGACCAAACCGAGCGAGCTTATCGGCGAGGCGAAGCCCTCGAAAAGCGCCGTCCGCTAATGGATGCGTGGGACAGATTTTGTCAGCCGCGCGATGCTGGGTCGGTGGTAGTGCCGATTCGAGACAGGGGATAACGCGAGCCTTGGGGGCGGCTGCGAAACAACGCATGCACAACTGCATGCCCAACTTTGCGATTAGAAACCGCCGACCGCAGAATAAACTGATCGCTTTGGGCCGCACCGGTCATTGATGGTCGGTTATGAATCGTGTCCCGTAGTATCCGAGAGCGAGCGCTTTGGTTTGGTGAATGAGTCGCCGAGGGCGTCGTTCGGAGAACGAGATGACAGTAACTACCCAACCCCTAGCCTTCACCATCATCGATGCGGTGGCCTATTCGGGACTTTCTCGCTCACGTCTCTATGATTTGATGCGCGCCGGGGACCTGCCGAGCCTCGCCGTCGGTGGCCGCCGCATGATTTACCGCGCGGACCTAGACGCCTTTTTCGCCAACCTGCGGAAGGCGGCCTGAAATCATGACATCGCAAAGAGCGAACCCCGCCGCCGCTGGAACGGCAAACGGGGTTCTTGGATCGCAAGCGTCTAGCAAACTACCCAAGCCGACGGGTAACACGGCCCGGTCTCAAGTCAACAAGGCCAGCGTTACGGCCCAAGTTGGAGACCGGACGGTCGTTCTCACCGGCCGCCAAGCCCAAACCCTCGCCCTGTTGATCCGTGTCGGTTCACGCGGAATCACGTCCGGTGAGGCGTCGCCCTTGGGCTGGGCGCGGCGAACGTCCGCCTATGTAGCTGGTCTGCGCAAGCTGGGCTTTCCGATCCTGACGGTTCGGGAAACCGTCGGCGACGCCAGTGTGGGGCGATACGTCCTGTGTCCGGGCGTAAGCCAGGGCCGCGAAGCCATCTCGCAAGAGAAAGGGCGCGCGGAAGGCCACTAGGAAGCCCCTGGGGGCGGCTCGCGACGTTTCGCTTCCCCTGGGGGCGGCGGGACGTTGCGGCCGCTCTAGGCCCTTCCTTGAGCCTTTTCGCGCCATCCCTGTAATCGAAAGCGCCCGTAAACTCGCCGCTCTGAAGGCCGGCCACGATGCGGGCTCTGCCATGCGGTCGCGCTCGCCATCATGGCGGCCCCTCATTCGGAGGCCCTTTGCCGGTGGCAAACTGTGCGAGGCCGTCCCGCGCCGTTCCGTATTGAAACCAGCGAGGAAACCACCCCCAGCAAGCCCAAATAAAGGAAATCAAAGCATTGAATCGAATAGAAAAACCGTCCGGTCGGACCGTGACCCGGAAGGCCGCTACCCTCTATATATAGGTTGCAGTCCATGCGCCGGTGGTGGAAGCGGGGGCGTAGCGGCTTGTCCGCAAAGCCGAGCGACGCGCCCGCCAGCCCCGACCTCGAAACAGCGCGCCTCATTCATTCCGATACCTAGCCGGGGCGGTGCGCGGAACCGGCGGGACCGGTCATCGTCTGCCCTGTCGCTGGCAGCGGCGTCCGGCTTGATCGATGCGGCCGCCTTCGCCCTGGCTGCTGGGCTTGGCCTCAATCGGTTTGTGACGCTGCATTGGGCAGCCGGAGGGGTGACAGACGACCTCGCCGCCTTGGCCCGGTGGTTGAAGCTAGCGGGCGACTGGATACGCTCTTGCGGTGGTCGCTTCGCCTATATCTGGATACGCGAGAGTGGCCCGGACAAGGGCGCACACGTTCATATCTTGCTGCACCTTCCTCCCGAGCTGGCCGACGGATTCGATCGAAGGCAACGCGGTTGGCAAACGGCGTCCGGTGCCGAGTGGAAGGCTGGCGTTCGCTATTCACGTCCGATCGGTCGGAACCTCCGCCACTACGCCATTGGGGAGATTTACGGGCAATCCTATGAGGCGAACCTTGCTGAGGCGCTGGACTATGTTCTCAAAGGCGCGGAACGCGCGGCGCACGAACGGTTGGGCATTCGGCGGAAGGAACCCGGCGGCGTAATTGTCGGCAAAAGGTGCAGCGTGTCGGTGAATATCGGCCCGGCGAAGCGCCGGTCAGCCCGATGGGGGGTCACCACTGGGTGCTCGTTGATGTCGGAGCGGTGACACATTCAGCGACCTGCGCCGAGACGGCTTCGAGGGCTTGTTGCGCCTTTTGCCACCCCGAACCCGACCACTTGCCTATCGGTCCCCAAGGGGAGGCTCCTAGCACTTGCGCTCCTAGCGTCTGCTCGTTGAATCTCTCAATTCCGGTATGGGTGAGTCGGAACCGTCCGTCGCGGCCCTCGAAAGTGACGCGCGAGCGGATTTTCCAAACAACGAGGCCGTCGCGATATTCGAGCGCATTGTTGCCCACGACCACCCCGGTTGCCGCGTCAGATGAAAGAATGACAGATCCACCGGAAGACGTTTGGGGCAGATGTTGCGCCATGCACGCCTGAGCGCGGGTTGCGAGTTCAGCGGGCGTTCCGGCGGTCTGTTGAACGGGCCCGACGACTTCGGTGAGGTATTCGCGAGCCGGTGGGCTGACCACCGAGGTCAGGACGAAAATCAAATTGATTATGGACACGGCGGTGGTCTCCCCCGGTGATGGAACGCCAAACTACACGTCCAAGTGCCGAGCGCCATCTACGCCGGAAGGCTGATGCGCGGATCGCCCTGGTGGTCGGCTGAATCTCTGGCATCGTTCGCAGGCGCTACCGACCGTAAAGGCCGCGATTCATCATCCAACAAACCGGCGCAGCCCCCTGTCAAATCGGCCGAGACAGCACCGTCATCTATGACCGCTTGACCAAGTGTTCGGAGCCCCTCCTTATCGATTAGGCACTCTCAGCATCGATCTGGAGCCGCCAAAAGGGAGTGTGCGATGTATCAATTTGCAGTCATGGGTCTCGTTGCTCTGTTCCAAACGTCGGGTGCCGCTCCAGACCTAAATTTGGTCTGCGACGGCATCGCCAACGTGTCGAACGCCACGACCACCAATGTTTCACCTCCTGGGGTGCTCCCTCAAATGGTGGTCACCGAGGGCAGGATGAGAGTTCAGGAACGGGTGAGCGTTGCTATCGGCGCTGCGGGCGGTCGTATCCGCGTTCCGCCATCTATGGTTCCGGATTTCAGAGGGCGAAGTGAAGATGGTTGGCGCCCATTGACGGATGTTCGTATGGGCGAAAGCCTCATCACGGCCCGGTTCAGCTTCAATTGGCTGGATCGGCCAACGGTGCGTATCGACCGGACGACCGGCCAGCTTGAGCTTAACGGTGGCGAATCATCGTTCAGCGGTGAGTGCGTACCTGTTGACCCTTCCACTCGCCGGTTTTGAGCCCGGAGCGGACGCGTACGGGGCAGGGCCGGTCAAACTCTGGCACCGGCGCTCTGGACACCGGTGGTGACCTGTAAGGGGCTCGACCACGCATGAGAACATGGGGGGGCGTGTCGATCCCTCGGCCAACCGAACCGGTGACCGGTGATAACGGTCAAGGCGGTCGGTAATCCAGTTTTCTCGCGCACGCGTACTGCTGGCGTGTCGTCCTATCGCGGGTCGTTCAGGCCTTCGGAGCGGGGTTAAGCTCAGAGACCGCCCGCGAAATGACGTAGAAAATGACGACCCAAGCAGCAGCCATAGCTGCGACTGCGGCTTGTTGAGGGGCACTCTCCGCACTTTGAAGGTCGAAGAAAAGCGTAAGTCCCTGGAAAAGTGCGACAACGATTGTGACGCCCCAAGAGATTTTTGCGAACACCAGATTACCTCCCCTAGTTTTCAAGCGTCGAGCGTCAACCGGACGTTTGGGCATTGCAAGGCCTAGCTTGCGCCACCCCGAAATAGCGGGAACCAACGGGAAATAGCGGGGAGAAAACGGTAGGCGTTTCGCCACCAGTACTCGCACGCGCGAGGCGAGGGGGCGCTGACCGGGAAGCGGTGCAGCGCCTCTGCGAACATTGGCTCGTCGGTAAGGGCGAACAATCCTCTTTGACTCCCGTCACGGTTGACGGCTAGCGTCCATGCTCATGAGGGGCCAAAAATGACTGATACATCTACGCCGGAAATTGCCAGTGATGCGCTAGATCCGGTCGTTGATCCGCCTGCAGCCAAAGTCGAATCAGCGGGAATAATCGGCGGTCAAAAATACTGTTCCGGCTGCGCGGCCGTTCTCCACAAGGACGCGCGCCAGTGCCCGAAATGCGGTGCCCCGCAGCAGGGAATGCAAGCCGAGGGCTCAAAAAACAGAATGATGGCGGTCCTGTTCGCCCTGCTGCTTGGAGGGATTGGGGTTCACAAGTTTTACCTCGGCCGGGCAGGATGGGGCATTCTCTACATATTGTTTGTTTGGACGTTTATTCCGAGCATCATCGCTCTAATCGAAGGCATCATCTACGCAACGATGTCAGATGAAGCGTTCACGAAAAAGTACGGATAGCAGACCTCGCGGTCGGCCGAATTGATGGAAGAAGGCGGTCCTTACGGGTCGCCTTTTTCTTTGGTCGGCGGCCTGCTTCGACGTAGAGCATTGTGAACTTGGCGGGGCCTCAGCAGCCTCGCCGGTGATGGTGATAGGTCCTGATTAAACAGGGCGCTTTCAACGCTCCGTCTCAGCCGCCGGCAGCCTCTCGAATGGTAAGTTTTGGCAAGGTCCGAGCCTGCCAAGCTGGGGGTTTTCCGACGCACTCTAAGGAGGCAATCGGCAGCCTCGCGAATGACAAGAAATGACAAGGTCTGACCGGACAGATCGGCCAGGCTATTGCCAACCCCGCGAACACAAGCTCAGATCACCTAGGCACTCCCGTTATGGCTGGATGACAATCGGGGGTCACGCCACCTTCATCTTCGAGGTACCAATATGAACGTCGGTGGTTTGAAGGGACTTGCTCTTGCAATCGCTGCGTTGGGTTTGCTCGGCGTTGCAGCCTGCGCCACGCCATCTCGGCCGGAAGCAATGGCCGTACCAATAGCAAGCGGCTTTGCGGTGTTGCCAGGTCAACCCGGCTATCATTCAGTGTCGAGAGTTACGGTTACAGGGGGCTCTTCGACCAATCCGCTGCTTTTCGCGCAGGTCTCTGATGCCGACTTTAAGATGGCTTTGGAGACCTCTTTAGCGGCTTCTGGTTATATGGGTCCGGACGTCGGATCGATGTCAGTGAGCGCCATCCTTATCGAAGTACGGCAGCCGATCCTGGGCGCTGTCGATTTGTCAGTTACCAGTCGTGTCCACTATACTGCCGTTCGAGACGGAATAGTTCTGTTCGATGAGACCATTGCCGCTACAGGCACCGGGACTTTCAGTGATGCTTTGATTTTTGCCGAACGCATGCGCATCGCAAACGAAAAATCGGTCCAAAGCAACATCAGACAGTTCATGACGCAGCTTCGTTCCAGCCTGCGATAGTTGTTTCGGTGGTATGGGTTTTCACGGGCGACCTGGCACCCGCTTTTCATCCCGTAAAGATGAGTGCTGTCCTACCCGCTGCGTCCCTGCCGAAGCAGCGTCTGATTGATTTCGATCAGCCGGGTCTCGATTGCACCTAGCATCCACGAGAAAACGAAGAAGGAAAATAGGCCCAGCAATGCGGGTGCGATTGCGCGTAAAGGCTCAATCAAGAAAAAAATGATGACACCACAAAACGACAAGGCCGCGCCAATTCTGCCCCAAGAGAGCATTGAGGACACCAGCTGGCTTTCTGGAGCAGTATCATTCCACCGCTGTGCCGCGCGGTATTGTTCAACCCATAGCTCGCTCGCTTCGCCCTCAAGCGCAGAATACATCTGAGCCTCGGCCGCTGTCAGGCCTTGAAGCTCTCGTTCACTGAGCATCGAAACATCCCCTTAGATTGTCTTGGGTTGGCACGCCGGACTTGATTGTCCAGCGGTGTTAAGTTTGGATCTTGAGCGAACCCATCTCGGACCCACGCGCGCCCGGGGATGGCGAATGGGGGGGCTCATTCCCTGTATCGCCCGGACAGGGCACCGGTGGTGACGTGCAAGGAGAGCTATCAAGAAAACTCCGGAGGGGTGGTAATCTCCCAAGTCATCTGGACAGTCCCCGCCTGATAGACGGGCATTTCTATGATGACCTTTTTCGCTTCCCTGAGGTTGGTAAGGAACCGCTGAGGGGTTCGGATGAAGAGCGCGCCGGTCCCTCCAATAGCTTCGTCGCAACCGTATCTCTGGATCGGGCCGTCGTCGAACTTCACTGCGACCCTGTCACCGCTAAGGCTGCAGGTGAACTGGCCGTCAATGAGGATGATAACTTCAAGGCCCTCAGCCGGTTTGCGGCGAAGCATCAGAGTGGCAGGCGATGGCGTGTATGGCCAAGTCACCGGGACATCATTGACCGACGCAATGGTCGCAAACATAGTCTCGGCATTACGCATTTCATCGCGGTCGGTTCGATAGCTCCAAGGCGTCGCCGGCGGCGTGTTGGCGGCTTCAGCGCTCAACACCGCGCTCGAGGCGCTTGCAGCATTTCGCGAAGCCGCATTCCGGGCCGAAATCTCGGCGTCGGTTTCGCCGCAAGCCGTTAAAGCGAGGGCTGCGAGCGTGATGGCGATGAGTTTCTTCATTGGTCCCCCCGAAGCGGCTGAGTTGTGGCCCGAGATAGTTTTCGCGCCAAGCCTGTTTTTGATTTTGTGTGGAACTGCCGCTTCAATCTGGCGTCCGGCCATTTCTTCAATACGGTCGACCAACCGTATTGGGCTAAGGCAATGCCCAAATGGGGAGGGCTAATCCCCTGAGAGGCCAGCCAGGACATCGGCGCGTGTCCTGCAGGCTGATAAACCGTGACACCGGCGGTGGGAGGGGGGTGCGAAATCTCCAAGCCGGTCTAACCGGACACCGGGGCAATCGCTACAGCCGCGTATCCACGATTGAGAACATGGACGGGGCCTGTTTGAACAGGGCGTAAACTGGACGCCGACGCGAAACACGGTCGCTGCAAATGGCAACTTTTGCCAACATCGCCCGCTGCCATACAGGCTATTCTACAGGGGAAGGTATAGGGGAAGGCCGGTCGCTACTTGATAAAATATCATTAAAATCAAAACGATACGGGCCGTGCGTGGCGGACAGAGAGGGATTCGAACCCTCGGTACGCTTTCACGTACACACGCTTTCCAAGCGTGCGCGATCGACCACTCCGCCACCTGTCCGTTTCCACGACGTCGCCCGAAGGCCTTCGCAGCACGCCGGAGGTCGATCCGGCGCGAGGCGAGGCTGATAGAACACCCGGACCCCCTCGGCAAGCGCCTGAACACATCCCATATAGGGGTTTGATCGTTCGACCGGCCGCGTCGGATCGAGAAGGCGGAGCCTTCTGACCGCGGCCCATCAAGGAGCCACACCGTGCTGTTCAGGAAATCCCACGAAATGCCGACCGCAGGCGAGGCCCTGCCGGGCCGCGCCACGCCGCTGCACACCGACGAGGTGCACTATGTCACCGGGCGGCCGCTGAAGGGCCCGTATCCGGAGGGCTTCCAGACCGCCGTCTTCGGCATGGGCTGCTTCTGGGGCGTCGAACGCATCTTCTGGCAGCTGCCGGGCGTGTGGGTGACCTCGGTCGGCTATATGGGCGGACTCACGCCCAATCCGACCTATGAGGAGACCTGCACCGGCAAGACCGGTCACGCCGAGGTGGTGCAGGTGACCTTCAATCCGCACGAGATCAGTTATGGCGACCTGCTGAAGGCCTTCTGGGAGAACCACGACCCGACCCAGGGCATGCGCCAGGGCAATGACGTCGGCACCACCTACCGGTCTGCGATCTACTGGTTGACCGAGGAACAGCGGGCCGAGGCCGAGGCATCACGCGACGCCTATCAGGCGGCCTTGTCGAAGGCCGGCCGCGGGACGATCACGACCGAGATCGAAGCGGCCGGTCCGTACTATTTCGCCGAGGACTATCACCAGGGCTATCTGGCCAAGAATCCGGCCGGATACTGCGGCATCGGCGGCACGGGGGTGGTCTGCCCGATCGGCGTCGGCGTCGAGGCCTGATCGTGGACCGGGCGGGGGTAGGCAAGGTCTGTCTGGCGCTGCCGGGCGTGACCCTCGACCACCCGTTCGGGGATGATCACGACACCTACAAGGTCGGCGGCAAGATGTTCGCCACGGTCGGTGCCATGGGCGGCGTTTCGTTCAAGGTCTCGGACATCGCCTTCGCGGTTCTGACCGAAGACGGCCGCGCGAGGCCCGCGCCCTATCTGGCACGCGCCGGATGGGTGAACCTGCCGCAGATCGACGACTGGACCGATGACGAACTGGCCGAGCATCTGGCCATCGCCCACGCCATCGTTGCGGCGAGGCTGACGAAGAAGGCGCGGGTGTCGCTGGGGCTGGCCTAGTCGGCGGGCCGCGCCTTTTCCTCCGCGATCCAGCGGTCCATTCGCGCGTCCAGCAGGTCCAGCGGCAGGGGGCCGTCGATCAGCAGCGCGTCGTGGAAGCGGCGCACGTCAAATCGGTCGCCCAGTTCGCGCTCTGCCCGGGTCCGCACCCTGTGCAGCCTGATCTCGCCGATCTTGTAGGCTGTCGCCTGACCGGGCCAGCCGATATAGCGCTGCAACTCGGTCTCGATGTTCAGCGGTGCCAGTGCCGAGTTGTCGCGGAAGCAGGCACGGGCCTGTTCCAGGTTCCAGCCCAGCCAGTGGATGCCGGTGTCTGACACCAGCCGGCACGCGCGCCACATCTCATAGCTCAGCCGCCCGAACCGCTCATAGGGTGTGCGGTAGAAGCCCATCTCCTCGCCGAGGAATTCCGAATACAGGCCCCAGCCCTCGATGAAGGCCGTGACATCGACGCCGCGTCGGAAATAGGGACCGTCGGCGGCCTCCTGTTGCAGGGCGATCTGCAGATGGTGGCCGGGCACCGCCTCATGCAGCGTCAGGGCCGGCAGTTCGTACAACGGCCGCTGATCGAGCGCCGAGGTGTTGACCATATAGCCGCCCGCCACACCGTTCTTCATTGACCCCTGGAAATAGCGGCCGGTGGTGTAGTTGGCCTCGATCTCACGCGGCACCTCGCGCACGCCGTAGGGGGTGCGGGGCAGGGTGCCGAACAGGGCCGGCAGATGGTCGTCGGAGCGCTTGGCCATCTCCGAAGCCTTCTCCAGAAGATCCTCGCGCGAGGTGGCATAGAACTGCGGATCGGTGCGCAGGAAGTTGAGGAAGCCGGCGAAGTCACCGGTCCAGCCGGCCGCGCGCATCTCGATGTCCATGCGGGCGCGGATACGGGTCACCTCGTCCAGACCGATCTGGTGAACCTGATCCGGCGTCAGGTCGGTCGTGGTGAAGCCGCGGACCAGATAGGCATAGAGTTCCCGCCCGCCCGGTCGATTGACGAGGCCGAGGGTCTCCGGGGCCCGGGGCAGATAGTCCTGGCGCAGGAATCTCGACCATTCGCGGCGCTGGGGCATGACCCCGTCGGCCACGGCGCGGGCGGCGCGTTCTCGCAGGGCGGCCTGTCGGGCGGCCGGGATCGAAGCGGGCAGGGCGGCGAACGGCTTGAGCAGGGGATCGGTTTCGGGCGTCAGGGCGGCTTCGGGGTCAAGCAGCGTCAGGGCGTTCTCGACGATCGACCGGGGCTGGACCATGCCGGTCTGCAGGCCCCTCCGGGCGTTGGCGAGCTGATCGGCATAGACTTTCGGCATGGCCTCGAGGCGGGCGATCCAGGCCTCGGCGTCGGCGATGCTGGCGATGCGGGTGACACTGGCGATATAGCCCATGTTCTGGCCCGGCCCGCCCTCGGACGAGAAGGCGTCGATGCGGCTGGTATCCAGAGGGATACGGTCGCGCGCGCGTTTCACGATATAGGCCATGAAGGCCTGGTTCAGCCGCTCGTCCTCGCTCAGGCCGGCGGGATCGATGGCGGCCAGACGGTCGGCGAACCCTTTCAGCAGCGGCTCCTGCGCGACCTCGAAGGCGCGCGACGAGTCCCCAAGGCGGGACAGGGCGGCGCGATCCCCCTCCATCCCCGCAGCGACCGGATCGACCGATCGCAGATAGGTTTCATAGTCCGCCAGGATCGAGGCCAGCGCGGCATTCGGGGCGGGTACGAGGACTGTAGCGGGCGAGGGGGCCGACTGGGCGGCTGCGGGCTGGGCCAGGGCAGCGAACAGGGCGATGGCGCTCGCGGTGACGACGATTTTCATGAGGACGCTCCCGAAGATGCGCGACTGCACCGGAGCCGGCGTGCCGCGTCAACCGCAGAAGGCGAAGAACCGTTCGATATTCGGTGCGGAGGCCGGATGCGGCGCATAGGCCTCGCGCTCGCCATCCTGCCACATCGCCAGCCAGCCGATGCGACGGAACCGTTGGAACACGGGTGCGTCGGCGCGGGCCTCGGCGCTGAGGAACACGCCGTCATGAAGCTCGGAGGGTTCGGCCTTGGCGACGAATCGTTCGGTCTCGCCGCCGGACTCGATCCGGAACTCGGCCCTGGCTTCGGCCGGTGCGTTTCCGCTCAGGGCCAGCCGTCCCGAGCCCCGGTCGCAGTCGAGGCCGAGCCGCAGGTCGTCGCTCTCTTCCAGGCCATAGGCGAGGCGGGCACTGGTCTCGTCGCCGTGGAAGAACCAGTCGTAATTCTCCACCGGCGCAGGCGATCCGCTGGAGGCAGTGTCCGTCGGGGATGGCGCTGTCGGCCCTGCCGTGGCGCAGGCGGACAGGGTGGCTGCCAGAACGGTCAGGATCAGGATCGTGGGGCCGCGCATGTCGCCTCCAGGGTTCAGCCGGAACACAGTTCCGAGAAACGGCGCAGCTTGGCAAGGTGGGGCCCGGGCACCTCGACGGGGCGACGCGCCTCGCCGACGATCAGCGTCATGCGTCCGTCCGCCGCAAACGCCGCGAAGGCGGGATGATCGGTCCGCAGTGTCAGCCGCGTCCCCCCGCCTCGCGCGGTCTGGGCTTCGGCGATGGCGACGGCCTCGCCCGCTGTGACGCGCGCCATCCCGCTCATACCGGCTCCGTACAGCGTGACCCGGGCCACGCTGGACCCCGGATCGCATTCCAGGGTCACCCGCAGGTTCGCGGTATCAGGAACCTCGTTGGCCAGTACCAGCGGCCGCGTGTCGTCATAAAGTGTCCAGGTCCATGCCGACTCGGGCGGCATGGACTGCGCGACCAGGGCCGCTGCGGCTAGAATGAGGATCATGGCTCAGCCCCCGCTGATGGTTCGATCAGATGTGATCAGGCCGGTCGGGTTCCGCAATAGGCGAAGAAGTCGCTGATCAGTTTGCGCTCTTCGGGCCGGGCAGTCAGTTCGAATTCGCCGGCGTCGCCCTCAATCGCCATCTTTCCGTACAGCGCGAGCTGCTTCAACGACGGTTCCTCGACCGAGACGCGAACCTCCTCTTCCAGTCCACCGCTCAAGGGATCGATGGCCGCGCGGCTTGTCGAGGTCTTCTGGATGCCATGGAAGACCGGCTTCACATCGCCATAGACGCTGGCCTGTGCCTGACCTGGTTCGCAGGTCAGCATCAGGGCGAGTTGATCAGAGTTCGCCATCCCAAAGGCCAATTTGGCCATGGCACCTTCGCGGCTCAGATGCCACGCCATCGGCGCGCCCCCGGACTGGGTGTCTGCGTTCGTCGCCTGGGACTGGGCGGCGAATGCGACCAGGCCAAGCGCGGCGACTGCAGGGATGGCGAACTTCAGCATGAAAAACACTCGCGTCTGGTGATCAAACGCTGCTCTTCATTAACGGTTCACGGCTCCGCTTGGATGCGGCCCGGCAGATTTCGCCGCGTGACGGAAATGCCGCGCGTCACAGGCCGACTAGAACGGGCTGAACCGTTCCACGAGCGACTGGGCCGCCGGCGTGGCCTGAACGCGGCTGATGTCCCCACGGCCGCCGTAGCTGATGCGCGCCTCGGCGATCTGGGTGTGCGCAATGGTATTGGCCGAGCTGATGTCCTCGGGCCGCACGATGCCGGCGACGGTCAGTTCGCGGACCTCGCGGTTGGTGCGCACCTCCTGCCGGCCCTGGATCACCAGATTGCCGTTGGCCATGATGCCGGTGACGACGGCGGCGATGGTCAGGCTGACCTTTTCGGACCGGTTGACCGAGCCCGTACCCGTGGCGTTCGACGCGCCCTGAAGACCGACCAGGTTCTGGGGGTCGAAACCGCCGGGGAAGGCGCGGCCCAGGCTGTTCTCCAGCCCGAAGAAATTGGTGACGCCGCCTGAAGTGTCATTGGTGCGCGAGCGGTTGGTCGAGTTCTGGGTCTGGGCCCGGTCGTCGATGTCGATGTTCACCGTCAGGATGTCACCGATGCTGCGCGCGCGCTGGTCACCGAAGAAGGTGCGGGCACCCGTGCGCCACAGGCTGTTGGCGCTGGCCGCGCGGTCGGCCTGCTGCTGGGCGGCCGAGGCCATGACGATCTGATCGGTCGGCACCAGGGCGGCCGGATAGCCGATGGGAGCCAACTGTGGGCCCATCACGGTCTCAACGGCGGTCGAGCAGGCACCAAGAGCCAGACAGGAGACGGCGGCGGCGAAAATCGAGGCGGTACGCATCAGGACTTTTCCCTTTACCGGGCGGCGAGTTGTTGGGTGGAGGCGCGGGCGGCCGGACCGGCGGCCGCCTGGCCGGGGGCGACGGCGACGGCGTCGATGACCCGGTTGGACTGCAGGTTCCGGATGGCCAGGCGCTGACCGACGGCGGCATTGCCTTCGGCTCGACCGCTGATGGTCAGGCGGACGCCGCCGACCTGATACGCGACCTCGACGATGTCGTTGCGGCTGATCACACGGTCGGCATAGGCGCTACGGGCGGGTACGGATCGCGGCGGCACCGGCGTGACGACTGAATCGGCCGAGACAGCGGGCGCTTCGTGCGCAAGCGTGGCATTGCGAACGACGACGCGGCGCAGCCCGGTCGGATTTGCCCAGTCCAGCCCGGACTGGCGGGCGAGGCTCTGAAGCTGTCCGGCCTCGAAGACAATGGAGGGACCAACGCGTTGGCCAACCACGACATTCGCGGCACCACCGGCACCGTCGAACAGGTCGCCCAGCGTCACGCGACCATCGGAATTCACCGGATTGGCCTTGAGCGTGACGGGGCCGGCGAAGGCCGGGACCGCGAAGGCGAGCGCCGCGACGACGGCGGCCAACATCAGTGTCCTCATGATTTCACCTGCGAGGCGACGGACAGCATCTGGTCGGCCGTGGTGATGACCTTGGAGTTCATCTCGTACGCACGCTGGGCGATGATCAGGGCGCTGATCTCGGAGACGGCGTCGACGTTCGAGGCCTCGGTATAGCCTTGCAGAATCTGGCCCAGACCCGCGTCGCCCGGCGTGCCGACGGTGGCCGAGCCGGAGGCGGCGGTTTCCATCAGCAGGTTGTCGCCAACGGCTTCGAGCCCCGCCTCGTTGAAGAAGGTCGCGATTTCCAGCTGGCCGACCGTGGTCGGCGCCGGCGTTCCGGCGCTGATAACCTGCACCTGACCAGACTTGGAGACCGTCACGTCGACGGCGTCCTGCGGGATGGTGATGGCAGGTTCGACCGTATAGCCGTCATCTGTGACCAGCTGACCCTCACCGTTGACCGAGAAATTTCCGGCGCGCGTATAGGCCGTCTCGCCCGAGGGCAGGGTGACCTGGAAATAGCCGCGCCCGTCGACCGCCATGTCGTAACGGCCCCCGGTCTGCGTCGGTGTGCCCTGTTCCGTGATGCGATACACCGAACCGGCCTTGACGCCCGCACCGATCTGGATGCCGGTCGGGACCACGGTGCCCTGGCTGGAGGACTGTGCGCCCATCCGCTCGACGTTCTGGTACAGCAGGTCCTGGAACTCGGCCCGCTGACGCTTGAAGCCGACGGTGTTCATGTTGGCGATGTTGTTCGAGATGACCTCGACGTTCAGCTGCTGGGCGGACATGCCCGAGGCTGCGGTCCTGAGTGCGCGCATGTCTCAGTCTCCCTTTCTATGCCCGGCCCAGCCGCTCGACGGCGCGGCGTGACAGGTCGTTGGTGTTCTCGATCATCCGGCTGATGCTTTCGTAGGCGCGCTGGATCTCGATCAGATTGGTGATTTCGAGGATCGGATTGACGTTCGATCCTTCCAGCATGCCCTGACGCACGCGGGCGTCCGTGGCATCGCTGGCTGTGGCATTGGAGGCGTTGCGGTAGAGGCCGTCGCCGCCCTTCTCGAGGGCGGCCAGGGTATCGAAGCGCACGATCGACAGGCGGCCGACCCGGGCACCGTTCTGGCTGATGGTGCCGTCGGGAGCCACGGCGGGCTCGCCCAGAGCGGGGTCCAGGATGATGTCGCCGCTGTCGCCCTGAACGGCCGCGCCGGCCTGGGTGGTCAGCTTGCCTTCGGCGTCCACGGTGAACGCCCCGTCGCGGGTGTAGGCTTCGCCCGTCCCGTCATTGACCTTGAAGAAGGCCCCTTCGCCCTCAATGCCGAAGTCGAGATCACGGCTCGTCTGGGCAAGGGCCCCTTGGCCGTAGTCGCGGCCCACGCCGTTATCCAGCACGAAGCTGACGCCGGGACGGATGAACGCGTTGCGGGCCCGCTCGCCGACTTCCTCGCCAACCAGCAACTGTTCGACCTTGAAGCCGGTCGTGTCCGCATTGGCGATGTTGTTGGCCACGATGTCGAGCTCGCGGCGCAGCGTCATCTGGCGTGACAGTCCCACATAGGCGGCGTTTTCCACGGGCGGCTCCTTTCGGGTCCAGCCTAGCAACGACCGTGCCAGGAGGGTTAACCCAGTAGTGGCGGGCATTTGAGCGGTTGAGCGCTGACAAGAGCCCGGCAGGTTTTGCCGGTTCTTAGCGGCTCGTTAACCAAAAAACGGTCGTATGGGGCGAGAGATTCTCGGGGCGCGTCGCATGTTCAAATTCGGCAAGAAAAAGGGCGCGAAAGCAGACGACGAAGCGAATCTGCCCGCCGTATCCGATGCCCCCACGCCGGAGGGTGAGGAGGGGGCGGACGTCCCCAAGAAGAAGAAAATTCCGCTCCTGTTCATCGTAATTCCTGCGGCGCTTCTTGTGCTCGGTGGGGGCGGGGGAGCGGCTTTCTTCCTGCTGCAACCCAAGCCGGCTGCTGCCGACGAGGGTGGCCACGGTGCCGAGAAAAAGGGGGGGCATGAGAAGAAGGACGAGAAGAAGGGTGGAGGTCACGGCGGCGGCGGCGGCGACGCCGCGGCGGATCCGGCCCTCGGAGTGATCGCGGAAGGCCCTGATGGCGTCACCTTCTTCACCCTCCCGGACATGCTGGTGAACATTCAGTCACCTGACGGCCGTCCCACCTATCTCAAGCTCAAGCTGACACTGGAGACCAAGGACGCTGCAGTCGCCGAGCAACTGCAGGCCGAAATGCCGCGGATGCAGGACATGTTCCAGGGGTTCCTGCGCGAGCTCCGCCCTGAAGATCTGGCCGGTTCGGCCGGCACCTTCCAGCTGCGCGCCGAGATCCTTCGCCGCGTCAATCTGATCGCCGCACCGGGCAAGGTCGATGCGGTTCTGGTCGAAGAAATGCTGGTGCAGTAGGCATGACCGACGCGACCTTCGCCGACGACGCCGATCCGTTCGCGGAAATCATCGACCCGCTGGCCGACGCCGGCGGGGACGGCGGGGGCGCGGCGGCCCTGTCGGAGCGGGTCCTGAACCAGGACGAGATCGACAGTCTGCTGGGCTTCGACCTCGGCGAGGACGATGGATCCGAACGTTCGGGTATCCGCGCCATCATCAACTCAGCGCTTGTTTCGTACGAGCGGCTGCCGATGCTCGAGATCGTGTTCGACCGACTGGTGCGGTTGATGACGACCTCCCTGCGCAATTTCACTTCAGACAACGTCGAGGTCAGCCTCGACAACATCTCGTCGATCCGTTTCGGCGACTATCTGAACTCCATCCCGCTGCCGGCCATCCTTGCGGTGTTTCGGGCCGAGGAGCTGGATAACTACGGCCTGCTCACGGTCGATTCCAATCTCATCTATTCGATCGTCGATGTGCTCCTCGGCGGGCGTCGTGGCACCGCGGCCCTGCGCATCGAGGGTCGGCCGTACACGACAATCGAGCGGGTTCTCGTCGAGCGGATGGTCGAGGTCGTGCTGGCCGACGCCCGTGCCGCCTTCGAGCCGCTGACGCCGGTGCATTTCACCCTGGACCGACTGGAAACCAATCCGCGTTTCGCCGCCATCGCGCGGCCTGCCAACGCCGCCATCCTGGTCAAGCTGCGCATCGACATGGAAGACCGGGGCGGCCGTATCGAACTCTTGCTGCCCTACGCCACGCTCGAGCCGATCCGGAAAATGCTGCTGCAGCAATTCATGGGTGAGAAATTCGGCCGCGACAATATCTGGGAAGGCCACCTGGCCACGGAGCTCTGGACGACCGAGACCGAGGTCCGCGCCGTTCTGGACGAGCAGTTGTTGCCCCTGTCCCAGATCCTCGGGCTGAAGGTCGGCGATACCCTGATGTTGAACGCCACGCCTGAAAGCGACATCTCGATCCGCTGCGGCTCGATCCCGGTCACCACCGGCAAGATGGGCCGCAAGGGCCAGCATATTGCCGTCCGCGTCGAAGCGCCGATCAGCATCGAGGCGGCGACCAGTCTGACGAAGGGAAAACGCTGATGACGGGCATGATTCTGGACGGCGTTCTGATGCTGCTGCTGGTAGTCGCGCTCGGCTACGGCGTGCGGCTGGAGAAGAAGCTCGCGGTGCTGCGGGCCGGGCAGCAGGCCTTTGCCTCGGCGGTGACCGAACTGAACACCGCCGCAGGGCGCGCAGAAGCGGCTCTCGCCAGCCTGCGGGCCTCGGGTCAGGAGACGGACCTGCTGCATGACCGGATCATCAAGGCGCGGGAGGTCAAGGCCCAGCTGGAGGCCCTGATCGCCCGGGGGGGATCCCCCGCGATCGCCCCCGTCCAGCCTGACCGGATCAAACCAACGACCGTGGTCACTGCTGCGCCATCGGTTGAGGACGAGCGCGCACTGAGAATGGCGGCCCTGGCAGACCGGATCCAAGGCATGGCACCCGGTGCTGCGCGCACCCGGGCACCAGTGGCCGGCGGAAACAACGTTGCTGCCATCCTCGGCGCACTGACCGCTAACCAGTCTGCGAAGCAAAACATCAACCGCGCACGCCGTAGCCTCGACGAAGACCTTTTCGCCGCCTGACCCATTCCCTGGTCCTGCGGTCGGCATACGCCGGCCGCCCACATGAGGGCCGCACCGAGTAACCGTCCATGAGCAAGATCCCTCGCCTGCTGCCCCTGATCGCCATCGCCATCGGTGGTGTGGTCGCCGTCCGCGCGGTCGGCGTCGCCCCCGGCATGTTTGACGGGGCGAAAGCCTGGGCCGAGGAGGCTGTACCGGCCGCGGCTCCTGCGGTCGCTGCGGCGGCTGCGGTCTGCGCGCTGACGCCGGAGCAGCTGGCCCGTCAGGCGGGCATTTCGCCGGCCGAACTCCGCATCCTGCAGTCGCTGTCCGGCCGCCGCACCGAGCTGGACGCCCGCGACTCCGATCTGGCGGCCATGCTGCCGCTGATGGCGACCGCCGAACAGAAGCTTGATGCCAAGGTCGCGGCCCTGGAGGCCGTCAAGGCCGAGGTCCAGGTGCTGCTGGGTCAGGTCAGCGAGCAGGAAAAGGCCGAGAACGACCGGATGGTCGCGGTCTATTCGGCCATGCGGCCCAAGGATGCCGCACGGGTATTCGCGACCCTGGATGACGATGTCCGCCTGCCGGTCGCCGCCGCCATGCGGCCGCGGTCACTGGCGGCGATCCTGGCCCAGATGGATCCCGCAGCGGCCCGGGTGCTGACCGAGAAACTGGCTCATCGCTTCCAGGCCCGCCAGCAGCTGGCGGCACGGGCGGCCGCCGTCGCGGCCCCGGCGGCGAACACCCCGGCACCGGTCAGTCCGGGATCGGCTGCTGCGGTCACGCCGGCACCGGTGCAGACCTCTGCGGCGAACACAGCCGCTGCGACGCCGACAGCATCTCCTGCGGCGGCTGCGACGGCGCGACCGACGCCGGCCCGGGCCGCTGCCCGTCCGCCGGCCCGCCGTCCGACCCCGCGTCCGGCGGCCCGTGCCCCGGCGGCCCCGGCGGCGTCGCCCGCTGCGGCCCGGCCTGAACCCGCAGGCGAGCGCCCCTATCAGCCCGCCGCCACCGCGGCCGCCACGGCAGCGCCCGCGCCTCGCCAGTCGGTCCAGTAGACGCAACCAGCGCCCGACCAAGAAAAAGGGCCGCATCCTTGCCGGATGCGGCCCTGATTCGTTTGGCGAGGCGTGAGCCCTACTGGATGTCTTCGTTCAGCAGGCCGACCTTGTAGAAGCCCTGCGCCTGGAGGGCGTTCATGACCTCCATGAACTGGTCGTATTTCACTTCCGGCTGGGCGCGGACGAAGACGCGCTCTTCCTTGCAGCCCGGATTGCCGCCGCCCAGAGCCGCGCAAACGTCGGGAATCAGGGTTTCGATGGTGGTCTGCTTCTCGGCGATGAAGATCGAGCCGGTGTCCTGGATGGTGATGTAGACCGGTTCCTTGACCACGCCCGGGGGCGGGGGGGTCGCCGGCGGCAGGTCGAGGCGGATCGAAACGGTGGCCAGCGGCGCGGCGACCATGAAGATGATCAGCAGAACCAGCATGATGTCGACGAACGGCGTGACGTTGATGTCCGCGTTCTGCTCGATGGTCTTGCCGCCCTGGCCACCGGGACCTGAAAGTTTGGAGCCCATGTGCTTCAGTCTCTCCATCCGGCCCGGCGCGTTTGCGGCGAGCGTAAGCTATGACGTTCGTTTCGTCTCTTGGCGTCCCGCAACTCGCTTGTAAAGCGGCTTCGGGCCCGTAGAGGTTCCAGAGCGCTGCGATTGCGCGAAATACGCCTCAGGGGCGAGCCGATCAGCCTTTTGCCAGCTTCAGGAACCGGTCCTTCAGCGCGGCATCGGCCTTGAAGGCCCCCGTGAACCGGGTGGTGATGGTCGAAACATGGCGGTGATGCACGCCGCGGGTGGTCATGCACTGATGTTCGGCATCGATCATGATGGCGACCCCGGCGGGTTGCAGGTGGGCGTCGATGGCGTCGGCGATCTGGTTGGTCAGCACTTCCTGGGTCTGCAGGCGACGCGAGAAGATTTCGACGACCCGCGCCAGCTTGGAGATGCCGACGACCTTGCCGGTGGGGATGTAGGCGACATAGGCCTTGCCCAGGAACGGAGCCATGTGGTGCTCGCAGTGGCTCTCGACCTCGATGTCGCGCAGCAGGACCATGTCGTCATAGCCCTGAACGTCCTCGAAGGTGCGGCTCAGTTCCTTCTCCACGTCGGCGTCATAGCCGTCGAACCATTCGCCATAGGCGTCGACGACGCGGCGCGGCGTGTCGATCAGGCCGGGACGGTCGGGATTGTCGCCAGCCCAGGACAGCAGGGTGCGCACGGCCTCCAGCGCCTTTTCGCGCGAGGGGCGCGGGGCGGGGTCGTTGTCTCCAACCAGAACCGGCTTGACGGGGGTAACGCTCATGTTCGCTCTCGACGCTGTTCGCTTGTGCGGCAGGACGGCTATATGGGACGGCAGGTCCGTCCTGCAAGAAAACTGAAAGCTGCCGCCTCACTATGTCGCTGACCCTCCACGACACGTTGCACCGCGAAAAGCGGGTGTTCACCCCCCGGGATCCCGACCGGGTGACGCTCTATGTCTGCGGCCCCACCGTTTATGACTATGCCCATATCGGCAACGCCCGGCCGCCTGTGGTCTTCGATGTGCTGGTTCGCCTGCTGCGCCGGACCTATGGACCGGGAGCGGTGATCTATGCCCGCAACGTCACCGACGTGGACGACAAGATCAATGCGAAGGCGGCCAGGGAAGGCACGCCGATCGGCGAGGTCACCGCCCGGTATGAGGCCGCCTATCTGGAGGACATGAGCCGGCTCAACGTCTCGCCCCCGGACATCGCCCCCCACGTGACCGACCACATGGACGCCATCGTCGCCCAGATCGGCGCGATCATGGGCCAGGGCTGCGCCTACGCCGCCGAAGGTCACGTCCTGTTCGACGTCTCGTCCTACGAGACCTACGGCCGGCTGTCGGGCCGGAATCTGGATGACATGATCGCCGGGGCCCGCGTCGAGGTCGCGCCCTACAAGAAGAATCCGCACGACTTCGTGCTGTGGAAGCCCTCGAAAGAGGGCGAGCCGTCCTGGCCGTCGCCCTGGGGTGAAGGGCGCCCCGGCTGGCATATCGAATGCTCGGCGATGATCGAGGAGACGCTGGGCCTGCCCATCGACATCCACGGCGGCGGGATCGACCTGGTGTTTCCGCACCATGAGAACGAGATCGCCCAGGGCGTCTGCGCCCATGGCCATGCGCACGAGCCGGACGCCCATGCGGAATACAGCCGTTACTGGATGCACAACGGCTTCCTGACCGTCGACGCAGAAAAGATGTCCAAGTCGATCGGCAATGTCCTGCTGCTTCACGATCTGGTGCAGGCCATGCCGGGCGAGGTGGTGCGCTGGGCCCTGTTGTCGGCCCACTATCGCCAGCCGCTGGACTGGAACCAGTCGTTGCTGGACCAGAGCCGCAAGGCCCTGGACCGGCTGTACGGTGCCCTGCACCGCGCCGCCGGCGTCGCGGCCAATGGCGACGAACCGCCCGAGGACTTCCTCAAGGCGATCGAGGATGACATCAACACCCCGGGGGCCATGGCGACCCTGTTTGCCCTGTCCAGCGAGATCGAACGCGCGATGACGGCGGGCGACGAGGGCGTCGTGGCGCGGGCCAAGGGCGAGCTGATCGCGGCCGCGGCCCTTCTGGGCGTGCTTCAGGCCGATCCGGCGACATGGTTCGATGCCGGCGTTGACGACGCCTTCAAGGCCGAGGTCGAAACCCTGCTGGAACAGCGCGCGGCGGCACGCGCCGGCAAGGACTGGCCCGAGGCCGACCGGATTCGCGACCGGCTGAACGCCCTCAAGGTCGTGGTCATGGATGGTCCGACCGGCGCGACCTGGCGGGTCAAGGGGTAGACGTCCGTCGCGTTCGGGCATGCGGATGCAGCCTCTCTGGCGGAGGTGACGGGAGATGATGGGAGGCGTGGGCGGAGCGCCCGGGCCTTCGCCCGGAAAAGCGTAGAGAAATACCGTTTCGACGAAGACAGAGCGCTCCGCGCGGCTGGTTTTCCGGAAGCTTGCGTCGGGTGGCCGTGTTGGGGCCTTACCGCAGCGCCTCCGGCGGGCAGGTCGGGCGACGATCCCGATCCCTGGAACGACCTGGGTATCCCCCCGGCCCTCCACCCCGGGCAGGCGACCCTCAGGAGGTCCCTGCGCCGGTCCGGCTCCGTCGGCTCGCACCGACGGACCCCGCTCCATCCGCTCCCGCCGCCGCTTCGGTTCGCCGGCCGAGCGAGCCTCCCGGTGCGACGGGACGGGGAGGATTATGGGGGCGGTTCTTCCTGCGGCTGGGAGATGACGCCGGGCCAGCGTCTATATCACGATAGATCAATCGGTTAGCCGAACGAACCTGTATGGCTGGGCGTTTATTGCTCGCACTCAAAACACCGTGCATCCCCGCGAAGGCGGGGACCCAGGTTTGAGCGACACCCAGACTGGCTGAACAAACCCCTGCTCAATCCGACACCGGCAGTCAGGCTAAAGCCTGGGTCCCCGCCTTCGCGGGGATGCCCGGATAAAGGGGCGTCCATCGGACGTCCCCCTGCACCCTCAGGTGCAGAGGGACCCCGTGGCTTCAGGTGATCCGCTTGGCCGAGACCGGGTCGCTGGCGGGGAAGGTCTCTTCCAGACCCTCGTCCACGAGGGCCTCCTGCCGATCTTTCGTATGGCGCTGCGCCTCTCGCAGTTGATCCGGCTTGCCGTGTTCCCGCGGGGCCTTGCGGGCGTAGGGCGTGTCGGGGTTGCCGTCATCGCGGGCGGTCGGCAGCGTGTGGTCGGTCGGGCCGGTCATGTCGGCTCTCCTTGTTTCACGGGATGGTCCTCGTCGCCGTCGGGCCCGTAGCCCAGGCTGGCGATATCGTCGTCCGAGAGGCTTTTGGCCTCCCAGTGGGCGGCGCTGGCCTGGGCCCCGCGGACGTTGCGCATCAGGCCGGTGTAGACCAGCTCGACCTCGTCAGGCCCGCGGCCACCCGCGCTTTCGCTGTCGATCTCGGTCAGGCGTTCGCCGTCAAGGCCCAGCAGGGCGTCGGCCTCGGCCTCGATACCCGACGCGCCCTGGCGTTCGTCGAGGTCGTCCTCGGCGTCCTCATCGAATTCGTCCTCGTCTGCGTCGCCGGCGGCCCGGGTGACGTCGAGGACCGGATCAGCCTCGTCCAGCAGGATATCGCCGTCGCCCTCATCATCGATGTGGGTTTCGTCAAAGACTTCCGCCTGGTCCTGGTCGTCCGGATCGTCGTCGCGCTCGGGCATGAAACGGTCTCCCTGTTCGGGAGATCAACGCCCCGCCGCTATCCGGCGTTCCCGACTCCGACCGCTTCATCCAGCGCCGCGCGAACGCGTTCGATCGCGCCCTCCCAGGCGTCGAAGCTGTCGCGCGGGAAGAATTTCACGTGCGGATAGAAGGGATATTTGTCCGTCGCCAGATAGTGCCAGTCATCCGGCGCGGTGATCATCCAGGCCGTGCCGCCGACGGCGGCCGCGAGATTGGTCCCGGCGATGCCCGGACCGATCACCACGTCGAGCGCCACGGACAGGGCCGCCACGTCCTCCAGATCGTCCTTCAGATTGATCGGCGGCGTCCAGATCGTGACGCCCGCCGCCTCGGCCGCCGCCAGATCGTCGGTGACTTCGCCGCACTGCAGATTGACCATCACGGTGCCCGGTGTCTCGAGCACGGGCCGCCAGCGATCAAAGCTGGAGAAATAGCGCGCCCGGGAGCCGGTCAGCACCAGGCTCTTCCAGTGCAGGCCGACCTTCAGGCCCGGACCCAGCTTTTCAAGCTCGGTGCGCCAGAAGGCGACCTTGTCCGGATCGGCTTTCAGATAGCCTCGTCGATCGGGGAAGCGGTCGATCGAGGGGCGATACACGGCCAGCAGGGACGCCATCGGAATCCACAGATCGACCTCGTCCTCCATCTCCTCGACGAAGGGCACATAGCGGGTGATCCGACCCTCCAGCTTGACGGCCCTGTGGGCACCGAAGATCACGGTCGGATACGCGCGCTGGAACATGCCGATGAGGCGCGGTTCGATCGCGGCGAAGACCTGCCCCTCCGGCCCGACGGCCTCGACGGCGTCGCCGATGCAGGTGCCGAAGACCATCTCGTCGGCGATGCCCTGTTCGCCCACGATCAGCAGCCGTTTGCCGCGAAGGTCCTGGGTTTTCGGATCCCAGCGCGGGGCCTTTACGGCGACCCGCATGGCCTCGGGCAGGTGGGGGTCGAGCCGCACCTCATAGGCCTCGAACCCCTCGGGGATCCGGCCCAGGGTCATGAGCAACATGGCCCGGGCCATGGTCATCATGGCCCGCTCATAGGGGCTTTCGGCACCGGGCAGGGCGGCGTCGAGATCTTCCAGGGCCCCCAGGGCGTCGCCGAGCGGCTGACGGGCGTTGGCGCGGTTGTAGCGGGCCTTGGAGAAGCCCGGGTCATGCCGCAGCGCCTCCTCGAAGAAGGTCAGGGCCGTGGTCATGTCGCCCTGGTCACTCAGCACCGTGCCGAGGGTATTCCACAGCACCGGCGATTCGGGCTCGACGCCCAGAAGCGCGCGCAGGGTCTCGACGGCGTCGCCATAGCGTTTCTGGTCACGCTGCACGCAGGCCAGATTATTGGTGGCCTCGATATGACCGGGATCGGCCCCCAGATATTTCAGCAGCAGCTTCTCGGCGATATCGAGATAGCCCATCTGCTGCGCCAGCCGGCCCAGGTCGTGGGCGACGTCGGTCTCGTTGGGCAAGAGCTTGAGCGCCGCCTCATAGGCCAGCAGGGCCTGGCCGAAATCGCCCGACTTTTCCCGGCAGATCGCCAGGACATGCCAGGCCAGTCCGCTGGTCTCGTCAATCTCCAGCGCGTCCAGCGCCCGTTTGGCACCGAGCGCAAAGTCGCCCGCGCGAATCGCCATCAAGGCCGCCTTCAGCTTCTCCAGACTCTTGCGCTGGGCCTTCACCGCCAGTTTCGGACTGGACAGCTGGCGCGACAACTTGCGGATGGCTTCGGGCGAGGCGGAATCGCCGACCATTCCCTGTGCCGCGAGGCCCGGAGCGTGGACGAATTCTGAAGCCAGATCGGCTGCGGACATGAACGATTCCCCAGGTGATGTCCGAGAATGGCCGTCGGGTCACAAGACATGGTTAACCACGCCTGTTTAACCTGTGTTTGTTCCCGGCTTCCTAACGTCGCCGCGAGCCTGTCAGGAGACGCTGTCGCCCATGCCGCTCAAGCTGTCGCTCAAACCGGGCGAGAAATTCGTGCTCAACGGCGCGGTCGTCCAGAACGGCGATCGACGCGGCGTGCTGATTCTTCAGAACAAGGCCTCGGTGCTGCGCGAGAAGGATATTCTGCAGCCCGATGACGTCAAAAGCCCTGCGACCCGCGTCTATTTCCCGGTCATGATGATGTACCTGGACGAGGCTTCGGCGGCCAAGGTCTATGATGAGTTCGCCCTGCGCCTGACCGAGTTCATGAGTGCAACCCGCAATCCCCAGGTGCTGGCGGACTGCGTGGCGGCGTCGCGTCACGTGATGGCGCGTGAATACTACAAGGCCCTGATGGCGGCCCGGAAACTGGTGGATTACGAGGAAGGGCTGGCGAATGTCGCTGCAGGCGTACAAGACCGCGGCCACGCGGGCTGAAAACCCGCGTGAAACGGAATACCGGCTGTTCGGCCAGGTCACCCGGGCGCTGATACATGCGTCTACGGTGGACCCGTCCGATGTCCCCACCCGGATCGACGCGCTCGACTGGAATCGCCGGCTCTGGTCGGCGCTGGCGACCGACTGCGCCAACCCCGACAATGCGATGGACAAGAGCCTGCGGGCCCAGATCATCTCGATCAGCCTGTTCGTGAGCCGTCATTCGTCCGCCATCATGCGCGGCGAGGACGATTTCGAAGCCCTGATCGATATCAACAAGATGGTCATGCAGGGCCTGTCCGGCCCCGGAGCCGCGCAGGCGGCCTGATCGATCACGGGTAGGCAAGGCTGGGCCTGCCGGGTCGGTCAGACCTGCCGGGCGACTCTCGCCTATCCACCAAGTCCTTGAAAAGATTGACCCGGGAGCGGGCCGGAAACCGGCCTGATCCTTGCGTGTACGTGCGCGAACCAGAACTGGTTCGACGGCCAGAAGGCCGTTCTTCACCCGACCAGAACGGAAGGACCGCCGATGACCATGTCGGTTAATACGAACACGGGCGCGCAAATCGCGCTCCAGAACCTGAACGCCACCAACGCGTCCATGTCGCAGGTGCAGAACCGGATCAGTACCGGCAAAGCTGTCGCCGGCGCCAAGGACAACGGAGCCATCTGGGCCATCGCCCAAGGGCAACGCGCCGATATCGGGGCGCTGGGAGCGGTCAAACAGTCGCTCGATCGTGGCATCGCCGCGGTCGATGTGGCCCTGGCAGCGGGCGAGACGGTCTCAGACCTCTTGCTCCAGTTGAAGGAGAAGGCACTCTCGGCGACGGATGCGTCACTCAAGACGTCGGCACGCGCTGCACTGAACGAGGATTTCAAGGCCCTTCGCGACCAGATCGCCACGGTCACGTCCAATGCGGAATTCAATGGGGTCAACCTGCTGAAGACCGGAGCGACGGGGTTCCAGGCACTGGCCAATGTGGCGGGCACGTCGTCGATCACCGTCGGCGCCGAGGTTCTGGCTCTGGGTGGTGCGAACGTGACGATCGTGGCGACGCAGTCGATCGACACCCTGACCAAGGCGGCGGCGTCCCTCACGGCCGTCACCACCTCCATCGACAAGGTCTCGGCCTCGCTCGCGCGGCTGGGCACCAAGTCGAAGGCGCTCTCGACCCACCTGACGTTCGTCGGCAAGCTGTCGGACGCGCTGGAGGCGGGGGTGGGCAATCTGGTCGATGCCGATCTGGCGAAGGAAAGCGCCAAGCTCCAGGCCATGCAGACGAAGCAGCAGCTGGGAGTTCAGGCTCTGGGTATCGCCAATCAGACGCCGCAGCTGGTGCTGTCGCTCTTCCGCGGCTGACGGCTACAGGTTCTTGCAGACGCCGGAGGGGGAGACCTCTCCGGCGTTTCGCATGTCAGGCCGCCAGCCCGATCCAGTGGGCCAGGCCGCCGAAAATGACCACGATCGTCTGCCAGGTCAGCAGGTAGGCGACCACGCTCGCGACGGCCAGCAGCCAGCCGAAGATCAGGATCGCGCCGTCGCGCGACATCAGGCCGAGTCCGAACAGGACCATGGCGATGTCCGGCAAGGCGTCCACCAGCGGCACGGACATGCCCATCATGATCGACATCAGGACACAGGTCAGGCCGATCAGGATGTCCGAGATATTGCCGGTCATGAACAGCAACCGCGGTCTGGACAGGCGTTCGAAGCGCGCCACATGGTGCAGGACCTTTGCCGTGCCCCGCCGGTAGAGATCCCGCGAGACGCCGCGTCGCCCCGCCCATCCCGGCAGCCAGACGTCGTGGCGCAGCATGGCCAGTTGCACCGCCATCAGGATGATCGCGATCCCGAACAGGGCCTTGCCGCCGGGCGGCCAGGGCACCAGGGCGACGAGCGACAGGACCAGGATCAGCGCCCCGAAGCCGCGTTCCCCGAGGCTTTCCACCACCTCGTGGAGCGTCAGCCGGGGCCCGACACCCTGACCGAGATCATTGAGGACCTGCGAAAAGGTGCGCGCCCCGGCGTGGGGATGGGAGGTGGGCATCAGCGCTCCGCGCGAAATGGGAGCCCAGCCTTAGGCGCAGGGACGCGCCAAAGCCACCGGTGCCTAGATCGGCGCGCCGGCTTCAGGCGAGGCCGCCGACCCAACGAAGGGCGTTTTCCAGTCCCGTGGCGATGAGCTGCCAGGCGACGAAAAGAATGGTGCCGCAGAGCGCGGCTCCGACCCAGCCGAGCAGGATCACGATCCCGTCGCGCTGGGTCATGCCATAGCCGAAAATGGCGATGGTGACCGCGGGGGCCATGTTGCCGAAGGGAATCGGCAGGACGAGGATGAAGGCCAGGACCGAACAGATCAGTCCGATCGCCATTTCCGATGTCGGACCGGTCATGGCCAGGAGCCGGGGCCGGGACAGGCGTTCGATCTGGCGCAACGGTCGCACGATCCGGGCGCTGGCCTTGCGGTAGCCGGCGCGGTCGATCGAGCCCTTCAGGGCCCATCGGGGCAGCCAGATCTGGTCGCTTCTGACCAGCACCTGCAATGACACCAGCAGCAGCGGCGCGCCGAGAACGGTGGTCGATCCCGGGGGCAGGGGCAGGGCGTTGATCAGGCCCAGAAACAGCAGCAGGGCCCCGAAGCCGCGCTCTCCGAACGCATTGACCAGTTCTCCGAGGTAGAGCTTCGGCTCATCCCTGGCGCCGAGGTCCTCTATGACCCGGGAGAAGGGGCGGGCGTCGCTGTGGTAGTCGTAGTCGGGCATCGGCGACGGGTGTCCGGACGAAGTGAGATGCGATCTAGGCACGACATTGTGACAGCGCCACTTAACAATCGTCCATCGGCACAGGCGCAATCCCGGAACACGCGAGCGGTTCCCTAGCTTCCCAGCAGTTCCCGCCCGATCAGGAAGCGGCGGATCTCGTTCGTCCCCGCCCCGATGTCATACAGTTTGGCGTCGCGGACCAGACGTTCGACCGGCCATTCCTTGGTGTAGCCGGCGCCGCCGAGGGCCTGCACCGCCTCGAGGCTGACCTTCACCGCATTCTCGGACGCCAGCAGGATCGCGCCGGCCGCATCATAGCGGGTGGTCTTGCCGGCGTCGCAGGCGCGGGCGACGGCGTAGACGTAGGTCCGGGCCGAGTTCAGGGCCACATACATGTCGGCAACCTTGGCCTGCATCAGCTGGAAGCTGCCGATGGCCTTGCCGAACTGCTTGCGCTCGCGGACATAGGGCAGGACCACGTCCAGGGCCGCCTGCATGATGCCCAGCGGACCGGCCGCCAAGACGGCGCGCTCATAGTCGAGGCCGCTCATCAGGACGCCGGCGCCGCCGCCGACGGGGCCCATGACGTTCTCTTCCGGGACCTCGCAGTCCTCGAACACCAGTTCGGCGGTGTCCGAGCCGCGCATGCCCATCTTGTCCAGCTTCTTCGAAACGCTGAAGCCCTTCATGCCCTTCTCGATCAGGAAGGCGGTGACGCCGCCGTTGCCCTCGCCGGTGCGGGCGTAGACCACCAGGGTCTCGGCGTGCGGGGCGTTGGTGATCCAGAATTTGGTGCCGTTCAGGACGTAGCGGTCGCCCTGTTTGCGGGCTTGGGTGCGCATCGACATGACGTCGGAGCCCGAGCCGGCCTCTGACATGGCCAGTGAGCCGACGTGCTCGCCCGAGATCAGCTTCGGCAGATATTTCTGCTTCTGCTCTTCCGTGCCCCAGCGGCGGATCTGGTTGACGCACAGGTTGGAGTGGGCCCCGTAGCTCAGGCCGATGGAGGCCGAGGCGCGGGAGACTTCTTCCATCGCAACCACATGTTCGAGGTAGCCGAGGCCGAGGCCGCCGTACTCTTCCTCGACGGTGATGCCGTGCAGGCCAAGCTCGCCCATCTCGGGCCACAGCTCGCGGCGGAACTCGTTCTTCTCGTCGATCTCGGCGGCCAGCGGAGCCAGGCGGTCGGTCGCCCAGCGGGCTGTGGTCTCACGGATCATGTCGGCGTTGTCGCCGAGGCCGAATTCCATGGATTGGGGGGCGTTGGGAATGCTCATGGCGGGGGGCGTAGCACCACGCGCGCCGGAGGCAAAGTCAGTCCGGCTTGCCCCAGCGGACGTAAAGGTTCCACGACGACACGCCGACGCAGATCACACCGATCAGGGCCAGGGCCCAGGCGATGACGGTGGTCTCGCCCATGGGTGAGGGCTGTTCGACCGCGAGCCGGAAGGCCGCCGCCGATGCGCCGCAGGCCGCCAGGCCCACGCCGCCCATGATCAGGAAGGCCCCGGTCTCGCTCCAGTCGAATCGGCGCGGCTGGGCGGGCTCGACCTCGTGGCGCAGAA
Source organism: Caulobacteraceae bacterium (assembly GCA_965284375.1). Classification (GTDB taxonomy): domain Bacteria; phylum Pseudomonadota; class Alphaproteobacteria; order Caulobacterales; family Caulobacteraceae; genus Brevundimonas. Next base: position 1,602,838 of record OZ260074.1, on the reverse strand, counting down.
CTGACAGCGTCGGCTCGTCCTCGAACAGAACGGTCTCTCCGGTCGCGGCCGGTCCGGTGCGGTCTTCTTCGGGCCAGACGGGACGTTCGGTCGCAGCAATATCGGCTTCGGTCAGCGGCGTCAGGACCAGCGGCTGGTCCATGGGCGGAAACGGCGAAGTCACCGGACCCGGAGACACCAGCGGAATCACCGGAGCGGTGTCTGCGGGCTCAAAGGTCACCGTTGCCGGCGGGTACTCGAACGCCGGCGGCACCTCAACAGCGGCCTCGCCAGCAGCCTGGCCGGACTCGTCGGCGTCCACCGCGGCAGGAACGGGCGCTTCGCCGGCGGGTGCGTCGACCGGGGCTGCGAAGCCGGGTAGGGGGCCGATGATCGCGGCCCCATAGGGCGAATAGCGGCCGAACGGGACAGCACTGGTGGGGCCAACCAGCGGCGGGGTCTGGCCCGGCCCGGACGGCTCCGCCACCGCTTCCTGGGCGGATGAGGGTTCGGTCTGGACCGTTTCGCCCAGAAGGGCGGCCACTGCAGCGGCGCGCACATCTGATCCGGCGCTGCCGGCCTCGATCACCGGGGTCCGCAGGGGGTGATCGGCCACGACCTCGCGGAATACATCGAGACTCCCGGCCTCGATCTGCGGGGGCGGCAGCGGCGCGGCCAGCAAGTCGGCGAGGGTCACTGCTGCAGCCGGATCGGCCACGAACAGGGCACGTTCCGCGGCGCGGCGGCGCAGACGGGCATCGGGTGACGACGGCTCGGGCCAGCCGATCAGGGCGTCGGCGGCCAGCCCGGCCTGGCCCTCGTTCAGCCTCTGAAGAACGTCCGAACCGAGGAACCGGTCCACGCCGACCGAGATGGCGAAACTGGCCAGGGCGTCAAACTGGTGCTGATTCAGGCCGACGGGCGCGCGCTCGTTCAGCGCCTTGACCACCGGCATCAGGTCATATTGCAGCAGCAGTTCCGCGTCCTGCTCGCCCACACTCAGGCCTTCGCGGGCCGAGGCGGTGTGGCCGTAGCCGATGACCCAGCGCCCATCCTCGGAACGCACGGCGTGCGGCCGGAAGCCCTCGAAACTCTTGATGAGGACGACCCCCTCGCGGGAGACTTTCAGACGTGGCGTGGTCGCTTCGGACACGGATTGACCCAAATCGAGACGGGCTTGCTCGCCCGTTGAGAGAACCAGCAAGGGCCGGACCATCCTGTTTCGGGTCGAAGGACCCGAACCGATTTCGCTCCGGCCGCGATCAGATCAGGACAAGGGTGGCGAGACCAAGGAAGATCAGGAACCCGAAGAAGTCCGTGGTCGCTGTCACGAACACCGCCGAGGACACGGCCGGGTCGAATTTCAGCTTCGACAGCGTTACGGGCGTCAGCACGCCGACGGTGGCAGCGACCAGCAGGTTCAGCACCATGGCCGCCGCGATCACCGCTCCGACCCGCCAGTCCTGGAACCACAGGCCCGCCGCGGTTCCGATCAGGGGAGCGAGTACCAGCCCGTTGGCGAAACCCACCACCAGTTCGCGACGGAAGGTTCGGGAGGTGTTGGAGCTGTTCAGTTCGCGCGTGGCGAGCGCGCGGACCGTCACGGTCAGCGCCTGGGTGCCGGCATTGCCGCCGATGGCCGAAACGATCGGCAGCAGGATGACGAGGGCGACGACGTCCTTGATCGTCCCCTCGAACCACGAGATCACGATCGAGCCCAGCACGGCAGTGGCCAGGTTGATCGCCAGCCACGGCACACGGCCGCGCACGATCTCCGACACCGATGAACCCCGGTCCTCGTCAGACACACCGGCCAGACGCAGGATGTCCTCGCGGTTCTCTTCCTGGATGATGTTGACGATGTCATCGACGGTGATCTGGCCCACCAGACGGCCGGCCGCGTCGATGACCGGGGCCGAGATCAGGTGGTATTTCTCGAAGATGTAGGCGACCTCTTCCTGATCCTGGTCGACGGCGATCTCGTTGATCGGCTCCATCAGGTCGACAAGGGCGACCGACCGCGGGGCGCGCAGCAGGCCGCTGACCGGCAGGCCACCGACCGGCTTGTTCGACGGGTCGACGACATAGATGTCGAAGAACAGTTCGGGCAGGTCCTCGCCCTGTTTGCGGATGTGGTCGATGGTGTCGCCGACGTTCCAGAACGACGGCGCGGCCATGACCTCGCGCTGCATCAGGCGGCCGGCGGAGTCCTCGGCGTAGCGCAACGAACTTTCGATCGCGGCGCGGTCGACCTCGGGCATGGCCGCCAGCACTTTTTCGCGCTGGTCGTCCTCGAGGTCCTCGACCACGGCGGCGGCGTCGTCGGAATCCAGTTCCTGCAGCGCCTCGGCCAGAATCAGGTGCGGGACCCGCTCGAGCACCTCCTCGCGGATGTTGTCGTCCAGCTCGGGCAGGGTTTCGGCCAGCAGGTCAGCCGGCAGCCACAGCACCACGACCGCGCGGTGTTCGGCGGTCAGGAAGCCCATCAGATCGGCCACGTCGGCCGGGTGCAGATCTTCCAGCAGGGAGCGCAGCTTGGGGCCGTCGCCGGCGTCGGACGCATCGACGACCTTTTCGACGAAGGACGCCGTCAGGACGTAGTCCTCGTCGAGGGCGTCGTGGTCGATGTCGTCGTCGAGGGAAGGCGGCAGGGGGGCTGTTGCGGTGGTAATCACGCTCGGCCTCCCCTGTTTATGTCAGCTCAATTCCAGCCGAGATTCGCCCTGTTGTTTCGATGGTGCGGTCGAGAAGACTCGAACTTCCACTCCGGTTAAGGAACAGCGACCTCAACGCTGCGCGTCTACCAATTCCGCCACGACCGCTCGCATCGGAGGGGGGCTGATAGCGGAGGTCGGCGGGGAAGGGAAGGGGAGAAGTGAGTGGCTGGTGGCTGGTGGCTAGTGGCTAGTTTTAGCCAGCTTCGCCGAGGGGAGACCGGACGGGAATTCTTGTTCGTGGCCCGATCCAGCCACCAGCCACCAGCCACCAGCCACTACTAGGCGGCGCCCGCCATGAAATCATAGACATCCGCTGCCCGCGTCACCGTGATGGCGATGCGGTCCTCGCGGATCTCGATCTCGCCGCGGGCCACCGGGTGGTTGTTGGCCAGGATCCAGACCTCGTCCGTCTCGGAGGCGTCGAGCGGAATCACCGCCCCGCGGCCCATCCGCAGCAGCTGGCTCATGGGCAGCACGGATCGCCCCAGAACGACCGAGATCTCGACTTCGACGGCTTCGATCTGGCTCACAGGGGACTCTGATACTGGCTCTGACTGGGCGGTCTGGACTTGCATGGCGCTCCCGGCCCCCACATTGGAGGCATCATGCTTTCCCAAGCCTTAAGTTCAGCCGCGTCAAAACTGGTTCGTACCGATGGCCGGCCCGTCGAATGGGCGGTCTCGAAGGGGCTGGTCGGCTACGAGGCGGCCGTAGCGGCCATGGAGGCCCGGGCGGCGGCCATCGCCGCGGGCGAGGCGGCCGAACTGGTCTGGCTGCTGGAACATCCGCCGCTCTACACCGCCGGCGTGTCGTCGAAGGACGACGACCTGCTGGATGCGACCCGGTTTCCGGTTCACCGGACGGGGCGAGGGGGGCAGTTCACCTATCACGGGCCCGGTCAGCGCGTGGCCTATGTGATGCTGGACCTGAACACGCGCGGGAAGGATGTGCGGACGTTCGTGCGCGGCCTGGAGCAGTGGCTCATCGGTGCTCTGGGCGAGTTCGGCGTGCCGGCCGATGTCCGCGAGGGGAGGGTGGGCGTCTGGGTCGAACGCAAGGGCCCCGGCTGGAGCCGCGAAGACAAGATCGCCGCCATCGGCGTCAAGGTCCGCAAATGGGTCAGTTTCCACGGGATCAGCCTGAACGTGGAGCCCGACCTGAGCCATTTCGACGGCATCGTGCCGTGCGGCATCGCCGAACACGGCGTGACCAGCCTGGTCGACCTCGGCGTGCTCGCAACGATGGATGAGGCGGACGCGTCTCTCAAGACGAGTTTCCGGCGTGTATTCGGGCCCGTCATCGAGTCCTGACGCAGTCCGTTGTTAACCCGGACGTGTGTAGGCTGGACATCTCACAGGAGCAGGAGTTCCCGGCACGATGCCCTCGCTCGCGACACGAACCGATCCGGATGTCGACGGGCTGGACATTATCGGGACCTTCTTCGAGGTCTCGCTGGACCTGCTGGTGGTGCGTGAACTGGACGGGCGGGTGGTCCGCGCCAGTCCGTCCTGGGAGACCGTCCTGGGTCACCGGCCCGATGAGATGGAAGGCCTCCCGCTCCTTCGCCTGCTCCATCCGGACGACCAGGCGGCCACGCAGGCGAGCGTCGTCGAGGTCGAGAACCGGGGACCGACCGATCCGGTGACGGGCTTCATCAACCGCTATCGCCACAAGGACGGCGAATACCGCACGCTGGAGTGGCGGGCGCGCCGGGTGGGCGACCGCATCTACGGGGTGGCGCGCGACGTCACGGACCGGGTGGCGGCAGACCGCGAACTGCGGGAGGCCAAGGCCGCGGCCGAGGTCGCCAACCAGGCCAAGACCGACTTCCTCGCCAATATGAGCCACGAGATCCGCACGCCGCTGAACGGGGTGATCGGCCTGATCGGCGCGCTGGCCCAGGGCGAGCTGACGCCGGCCCAGCGCGAACTGGTCGAACTGATCGAACAGTCGGGTGTGACCCTCGAGCGGCTGGTGTCCGACATCCTCGACGTGGCCAAGATCGAGGCCGGCCATCTGGACTTCTCGGTCGGCGACATGGATCTCGAGCGCGAGCTGGACGGCGTCATCGGCACCGCCCGCGTCAAGGCCGAGGCCAAGGGTCTGGCCTTCCACGTCGAGCGCGGCCCCGGCGCGCGGGGTGACTTCCTCGGCGACGCCACCCGCATTCGCCAGGTGCTGTCCAACCTCCTGTCCAACGCCGTCAAATTCACGCCTGAGGGCGAGATTTCGGTGTCGATCGAGGTCGCCGACGACACCCCCGAGCCCGGCGTCGCCATGCTGACCCTCACGGTCCGCGACACCGGCGTCGGCTTCGATGCGGAGGCCGGGGAGACCCTGTTCCAGCGCTTCAGCCAGGCGGACAGCACCATTACCCGCCGCTTCGGGGGCACCGGCCTGGGCCTGTCCATCTGCCGCTCACTGGCCGAGATCATGAGTGGCGAGATCACGGTGCAGTCGCAACCGGGCGTGGGCAGCTGTTTCACCGTCTCCATTCCCCTGTCGCGCACCCGTTCCGTCGCCGCCCACGACGCCGCCGCCGACGCCGCGAAGGCGCGTGCCGCCGAACAGGTCTCCGTCGTCGTCGGCCGGACTCCGTGGATCGGCGACGCCCCTTTGAAGGTGCTGCTGGCCGAGGATCATCCCGTGAACCAGCGGGTCGTCCAGGCCATTCTGTCCGGCGGCGGCATGGAGGTCACGACCGTCGGCGACGGCGCACAGGCGGTCGAGGCCTTCACCGCGGGCGCGTTCGACCTGATCCTGATGGACATGCAGATGCCGGTCATGGACGGCCTGACCGCCACCCGCGCGATCCGCGCCGCCGAACAGGTCACCGGGTGCCCGCGCACGCCGTTGATCATGCTCAGCGCCAATGCCATGGCGCAGCACCTGCAGGACGCCGCCGACGCCGGAGCCGACAGCCATCTGGCCAAGCCGATCACGCCGGGGTCCCTGATGGCGGCCATCGAGGCGGCGGTTCAGCCGGCTAACACTATGTCGGCGAAGATGTAGCCGAGGGCCTGGCATTCAACGAGACCGGTCCGCCGTCGCTGTTCGAACGCCCTCAGAACGTCATCAGGCACAGCGGACTCATGGCTTGTCCCGTTGTGGTCGTTCCGGGTCCGGTCGCGCCTGCGGCCTTCGATCTACCGGCCTGTTCAGGTGTGCGACCGCAGTGGCGTGGGCGGCATCTCGACCCCTGCCGTCACCGGAGAGGGGTAGGCCAGCCGCGACACAACACCGGGATGGGCGTCCTCAAGCGTAAAGGAGCCGCCCAACTGTCTTGCCATGCCGGCGATGATACGCAGCCCGAGACTTCCACTGGTCGCGAGGGCGAAGTCCTTCGTCAACCCGTCACCGTCGTCAACAATCTGCAGCCGACGTTCCCCCGCGTCATCCCCGAGGGTAATGGAGATGCGCCCGCCGCGGTTCGCCAGCCCGTGTTCCAGGGCATTGTTGACGCATTCGAGCATGGTGAGCATCACCGGCGTCGCCTCCTCGGCGTCGAGCGCGATTGTGGTCGGCGCGATCTCGAAGGTGACGTTGGTTCGGCCGGCCGCCGCCAGTGCGTCGCTTACGATCGGTCGGGCGAACGAATCGAACGGCGTGGCCCGGCCGTCGACGTCAGCCAGTCCATGCTGGATTCGCGCGATCATGGCGGTGCGCGCGGAGGCTTCATTGAGCGCCCGTCGGGCACCGGGGTCCAGGGTCGCGGAGGCTTCCAGCCGAAGCAGCGCGCTGACCACCTGGATATTGTTCGATACCCGATGCTGCACCTCCTTGAGGAGCAGATTCCGACTATGGGCGAGGGCATCGCTTCGTTCGACTTCCTCCGCCAGCCTGCGCGTCGCGGAGTCCATTCCGACAATGAAGAAGATGTCGACCGCCACCACGGCCACATAGAAGCCGAGCGCCACGGCCGTCGCAGGACTGAGATCAAAACCCGCTGCTCCGATCCAGAACCACCAGGCGGTCAGGCCAGACAAGACCGCGGTCAGCAGGGCGGGTCGAACGCCAGCGAAATAGGCCACGACGACAACGGCCGGAAAGAAGGTCAGATAGGGGAATCCCGGAGGAAACCAGTCCGAGAGCAGGAACCGGACGACGAAGGCCAAGGCCCACGCCACGATAGCGAGACCGTAACCGTACACGCGCGACCGGCGGAAGGAGTCCTTGGTCAACCCCATCCCCTGACGAGCCAAAATAGATCTCAGCCGATACCCGTCGTGGCGCGCGAACAAGTTTCCCTACTAGCCGCCCCTTGGTCAGGAAATCAATGCGCTGCGAGCCTGCCGGATCTAGTTGAACTCCACCAGCACGTCATCCGCCGCGACCGGGTCGCCGGCCTTGGCACTGACCGCCTTTACGACCCCGTCGCGCTCGGCCTTGAGGATGTTCTGCATCTTCATGGCCTCGATGATGGCGACGGTCTCGCCGGTCTTGACCTCCTGGCCGACGGTCACGGGGATGGCGACCACCAGGCCGGGCATGGGGGACTGGATCAGCTTGCTGGTGTCGGCAGCGACCTTTTCGGGCAGGCGGGCGTAGAGGGCGGCGACGGTGGGGGTCAGGACGCGGACGCGGGCGCGGGCCGCGCGGTGGCGGATGACGAACCCGTCGGCGACGCGGGCGACCTCGGCGGTGAAGGGCCGGCCGTCGAGGGTGGCGCGGAACTGGGCCTGACCAGGCCGCCAGTCGATGTCGGACAGATGCAGGGCGCGGTCTTCACCCGCCAGCTCCAGCGTCAGGGCCTCGTCGTCGTCATAGCCGAGCGATACGCCGTGCGCCTCGCCGGGGCCTGAGGTGCCCTGACCCTGGGGGGCGATCAGCACGATCCAGTCGGTGCGGTCAGACGGGTCGCCGGACTGTTCAGCGGCGATCTCGTTCATGGCGGCGGCGGCGGCGATCAGGATGTCGGTCTGGCGACGGTCGGGCAGCAGGCCGTGGAAGCCGTCGGGGAATTCGTCCTTGATGTAGCTGGTCGAGATATTGCCGCTCCGGAAGCGCGGCTGGTCCATGACGGCGGCGAGGAAGGGGACGTTGTGGCCGACGCCGGCCAGATGGGTGTCTTCCAGTGCGCGGGCCATGCCGGTCAGGGCGGCGTCGCGGGTCGGGCCCCAGGCGCACAGTTTGGCGATCATGGGGTCGTAGAACATGGAGATCTCGTCGCCCTCGCGGACGCCCGAGTCGTTGCGGACCGTGTAGCCGTCGGCGTGGGGGCCTTCCTCGGGCTGCTCGTAACGGACCAGGCGACCGATCGAGGGCAGGAAGCCGCGGTAGGGGTCTTCCGCATAGATGCGGCTTTCGATGGCCCAGCCGTTGATGGCCAGGTCCTCTTGCCCGAAGGCCAGCTTTTCGCCCCAGGCCGACCGGATCATCTGCTCGACCAGATCGACGCCGGTGATCAGTTCCGTCACCGGATGTTCGACCTGAAGACGTGTGTTCATCTCCAGGAAGAAGAAGGATTTATCCTGACCGGCCACGAATTCGACCGTGCCCGCGCTGTCATAGTTCACGGCCCGCGCCAGGGCGACCGCCTGGGCCCCCATGGCGGCGCGCGTCTCGGGGTCGAGGAGGGGGGACGGGGCCTCTTCGATGACCTTCTGATTGCGGCGCTGGATCGAGCATTCGCGCTCGAACAGGTGGACGATGTTGCCGTGTTTGTCGCCCAGCACCTGAATTTCGATGTGGCGCGGGTCGATGATGAATTTCTCGAGGAAGACCCGGTCGTCGCCGAAGGCGTTCAGCGCCTCGGCCTTCACTGCGGCGAAGCCCTCGGCCATGTCGGCGTCGGAGTGGGCGACGCGGATGCCCTTGCCGCCGCCGCCGGCCGACGCCTTGATCATGACCGGATAGCCGATCTGGTTGGCGATCTCGACGGCGTGGGAGGGCGTATCGATCAGGCCCATGTGACCGGGAACGGTGGAGACCCCGGCTTCGGCGGCGAATTTCTTGGAGGTGATCTTGTCGCCCATGGCCTCGATGGCATGGGGGTTGGGGCCGATAAAGGTGATGCCCTCGGCCTCGAGCCGACGCGCGAAGGCCGCGTTCTCACTGAGGAATCCGAAGCCGGGGTGGACCGCCTCGGCACCCGTCTGGCGGACGGCCTCGACGATCCTGTCCTGCAACAGATAGGACTGGGCGGCAGGCGCCGGGCCGATCAGGACGGTCTCGTCGGCCATCTCGACGGCCAGCGAGCCGGCGTCGGCCTCGGAATAGACCTGGACGGTCTGGATCCCCATCCGGCGGCAGGTCTTGATAATGCGGACAGCGATTTCGCCGCGATTGGCGATCAGGATCTTTGAGAACATGTGTCTTTGAATCTGAAGCGAACGTGATCGCGGCGGGGCGGGTTCGCCCCGATTAGGCCGCGTTCCGGCGGGAGTAAACCGAAGCCGCGTTCAACCGACCGGCGTTCGGGCTTGGCAAAGCCTGTACCGATGGGGTTAAAGCCGTTCCAGTCCCGTTCATCGACGCCCGATCATTTTCGTTCACTCCCCCGTCCCGCTTATTTGGCCCGGAGCCTGACCTGATGTCCCGTTTGCTGACCTTCGCCGCTGCTGCGGCCCTGACCCTTGCGGCAAGCGCCGGCGCGGTTGCGGCCCAGGACTTCCGCGCTCTCGCCCGTCAGGACCTGCAGAGGGCGCATGACGAACTGGCCGCCAACCATCCCGCCCCCGCGGTGCCCGGTGCGGCCAGCCAGGCCTTCCGCAGCTGGCTGGACACGGGCCTTCAGGATGCCCTGGGCCGTGCCGGTCAGGCCAACAGCGGCGATGCCCACGCCTATCTGATGCGCTACTACGCCGCCGGCTTCCGCGACTCCAACATCGCCATCACCCCGACCTTCGAGGGGATGGGACCGTATTTCGGCACCAGCTGGCCCGGTTTCACGACCGGCTGGCGCGGCGGCAAGTACGTCGTCACCTATGTAAAGCAAGGCGTCAGCGGCGCGCCCCGGGTCGGTGACACGGTGGTCGAGTGCAATCTTACCCCGATCGAGGAATTCGCCCGCAAGAAGCTGGACCGCTGGGAAGGCAACCTTGAAACCGAGGCCGGCCGTGTGACCTCGGCCCCCTATCTGTTCTGGAACCGCAACAATCCGTTCGCCGGCGGCGTACCGTCGATGTGCAGTTTCCAGTCCGGCCGCGGCCGTCCGCGCGACATCCAGATCCGTCCGGTCCCGCTGATCGCCGGTGATCTTGAGGCCGCGTACCGCGCGACCGTCTATATGCCGCCCGCAACCCCACTGGCGGTCGAGACCGTCAACGGTCGCCCGTGGGTGCACGTCCACTCCTTCGCCGACAGCGCCGGCTGGCAGGCGTTCAACGCCGCTGTGGAGGGTCAGGCGGCGACGCTGCGCGGACCCCAGGGCTTCGTGCTGGACCTGCGCGCCGCCTCGGGCTCGGGCCTGAACTCCTCGACCGCGCGCGGCTATGGCCTGGCCAACCGCATCTGGACGCCGGAGTTCACGGTCAGCCGTCAACCGGCCGCCGGCGAACTGACCTACCGCGCCACCCAGGGGAATCGCGACTGGTACGCGGCCGCACTGGGCCGGATGGAGGCTGACCCCCAGTTCGTGCAGGAAGCCGGACCCGTGATCGAGCAGACCCGCGAGATCGTGACCGCCTTCGACGCCGCGATCGCCGCCGGCCAGCCGACCTTCACCCTGGCGGGACGTGCCGCCGTGGCGGATACGGGTGCCGCCAATCCGGTTGCCGGTCCGGTGGTCGTGCTGGTGGACGCCGGCTGCTCGGGCGGTTGCCTGGATACGCTGGACCTTCTTTCCAAGCTGCCGAACGTGCGCATCGTCGGTTCGACCACGGCCACGGACTCGATCTTCGTCGAGCCGACCGTGATGCGGCTGCCGTCGAACTATTCGGACCTCAGCTACGGCCACAAGGCCTGGACGTCGCGTCCGCGTGCCAACAACCAGCCCTACACCCCGGCGCCGGGTCTGGTTTACACCGGCAATCCGACCGACGAGACGGCCGTGAGGACCTGGGTCGCCAGCCTGTTCGGTGCCTGATCCAGCCGCCAGCACCACGGAAAAGGCCGGTCAGGGGAAACCCTGGCCGGCCTTTTTCTTCGCGCCGTGCATTGCGCCTAGTCGCGCTTGCGGGCCCGGTCAGCGGCGTCGACGAGGCGCAGGCCGGAAATCTCGGCCGCATCCGGGGACAGGCTCATGGCCGCTTCGGGCGGATCCTTGACGACCACGATGCCGTGTTTCGCCGTCGGCGTGAGCGGCTGGGTGATCAGGTCCTTGTCGGCATCCTTGGGCATATAGCCAGAACGGTTTGCGCTCGCGCGAGTTCCGGCACCCGGTTTGCGCATGACCCGGTCGGTTCCTAAGTGGATGACATGACCGACAAAGACACCACCCTCCCCCTGCGTTCCCCGTCCGGTTACGACCTGACGCCGCCCAGCGACGGGCAACGCGTCGCGCTGGAGGCCGATCTGTCGGCGGAGGAGAAGCGGGTCCTGCTGGCCCATGGCACCGAGGCCCCGTTCTGCGGGACCCTGCTGGGCGAGAAACGGGCGGGGGTCTTCTGCTGCCGCGAGTGCGGGCTGCCGCTGTTCCGGACCGGGACCAAGTTCGAGAGCGGCACGGGCTGGCCCAGTTTCACGGAGCCGGTCGACCCGACGCACGTCAAGGCCATCACCGACCGGTCGTGGGGCATGTCGCGGACAGAGACCCGTTGCGCACGCTGCGACAGCCATCAGGGGCATGTCTTTCCCGACGGACCCGGTCCGACCGGCCTGCGCTACTGCATCAATTCGGTGGCCTTGAGCTTCGTCCCCGAGGGGTCGCCGCTGCCGGATCCCCTGGGCCGGGGCGATGGGGACGCCTGATCTTGGCCGTATTTGCTGCTAGTGTGGGGATCGTACAGGAGTTGGGTCCATGCTGATCACCGCAATGCTGATGGCCGGTGCATTGGCGTCCGGAGACCCTGACGGCGTCGTGACGACCGCCCCCGCGACCAGCGTTGATCTGGCCGCGACCAACCAGCCTTCCGTGCCGTCGGTCGTCGGCGCGACCCAGGCGGGCGTGCCACACAATCTATCGACCGATGAGCAGATCGACCGCTGGATCGCCACCCGCTCCGTGACTGACCGACCGTATGACCGGGAGTCGCGTGACGCGTTCGACGACCGCAAGCCGCATGGCGAGGTCAGCGTATCCATTGGAACAGGCGGCTATCGCGACTTTGGCGTGGCGGTATCGGGCCCCATCGGCGAGAACGGCCGGATCAGTCTCAGCTACCGTCAGGTCGAGAACGGCTATCCATACGGCGGCTACGGCTATGGCCATGGCTATGGCTATGGCGGCCTGGACGGTCAGCCGTTCGGTGGCGCGGCTTTCGACGACAGCGGTTATGTGTTTCCGGGAAATCGCCCCGGGGCGGCGGCCCAGTTCGAGGCCCGCGTCATGCGACCCGGGGGGCCGCCGAATCTCCAGCCCCTGGTAAAGCCGCAGCTGTCCGGGTCGCGGTAAGCGCAGACCGCTCGTGGGGCAATTTTGGCACCACTGCCTCGAATTTCGCGACCGGCTTTGCAATTGGCAACGGTTTTTCCCGTCGGGCGTTGTCGCATCGTGTCAGCTTGATATTTCTGTCGTCTTGGGCTGATACACGGATCGTCAATGCTATGAGTTGTATGGCATGATGTCTGTGCCAACTCAGGCGTTTAATACCCACCCGGCCACAGGAGTAGTCGCCATGAAGAAAACCATCGCCGCCGTCACGGCGGGTCTGCTGCTCATCGCCGGTCAAGCGGCTGCAGCCAATAATATGTCGACCGTTCGCGTCGGCGACCGCGTCGGCGCTTCGGCTGATGAGTCCAGCGAGTTCTCGGGTATCCCGCTGCCGGTGCTGCTCATCGGTGCGGCCGTCATCGTGGCGACCGTCGTCGTTGCCTCGAACGACGATTCCGAGAGCAACTAGGTTTCGGATCCCAATCTGGCGAGAGCCCCGCCGGTCCAGCCGGCGGGGCTTTTTCGTTGTGCCGGTCGTGAAAACTCCAGGCGCGAACGCAAACGGGGCCTGACCGCAAGGTCAGGCCCCGTCAGGGTTTCAGAGTGGTGCCGCCGGGGGGAATCGAACCCACGACCTCAGCCTTACCAAGGATGCGCTCTACCACTGAGCTACGGCGGCCTGTTCTGAGGAAGCGGCGATATAGCCAACCGGGGACGACGGGGGAAGCCCTTGAACGACTTTTGCTTCGCATGAGACACAAAAGTGGTTCGAATGCCGACTGGCGAGGGGCCTGAACCCTGAGGGCCTGCGGCGTTCAAGGCCTGTCAGCCGCGTTCCAGGCGCTTGCGAAAAAGTTCGGGGCGGGCTCTCCTCGACCCATGAATGAGTCGAAGATCGAAGGGCCTCTGCCCGAACTGCCGACGAGTCTGCCGGACCCGCTGGCCGCGCCGAAAACCCCGGCCATGGCGCGGGCTCAAAGGCTGTCCACGGCTCTTCGCGACAATCTGAGACGCCGCAAGGCGGCCCGCCACCCGGCAAAGACCGCCGCACCGCGCAACTGAATGTCATCGCCGGAGACGTCGCCGGCCTTTCGCAATCGCAACCGTCCGGGCTAGATAGCCGATCCCCTTGCCTCCCGCAGGGGTCGCAAGAGACGACATGGACAGTATTGCCATCATCGGGGGCGCCCGCCTGAACGGATCGATTCCGGTCAGCGGCGCCAAGAATTCCGCCCTCAAGCTGATGGCCGCCTCGATCCTGACCGATCAGCCGCTGTTGCTGACCAATATGCCACGCCTGGCGGACACCAGATTCCTTGGCCGCCTGTTGCGTGAGCTGGGCGTCGAGGTCGATCAGCGCGACGGGGCCGACGGCCAGGAGACGCTGTTCCATGCCGGTCAGATCACCTCGACCTTTGCCCCCTATGATCTGGTTCGTCAGATGCGGGCGTCTTTCAATGTGCTGGGCCCGCTGCTGGCAAGGACCGGCGAGGCCAAGGTCTCGCTGCCTGGCGGGTGCACGATCGGCGCACGGCCGGTGGATCTGCACCTGCAGGCCCTGACGGCGCTGGGAGCCGAGATCGAGCTGGACGAGGGCTATGTCACCGCGCGTGCGCCGGGCGGACTGAAGGGGGCCGAGATCGAATTTCCGTTCGTCTCGGTCGGGGCGACCGAACACGCCTTGCTGGCCGCTGTGCTGGCGCAGGGGACAACGGTCCTGCGCAAGGCCGCACGCGAGCCCGAGATCGGTGATCTGGCGCGCTGCCTGACCGCTATGGGTGCCCGGATCGAGGGCATCGACACCGACGTGCTGACGATCACGGGCGTGACGTCGCTGGGCGGGGCGACCTGGTCGGTGATTCCCGACCGGATCGAAATGGGCTCCTACGCCGTGGCGGCCGCCATGGCCGGGGGTGAGGTGCGGCTGACGAAGGCGCGGCCCGAGCTGATGACGGCGCTGACCGAAAAGATGATCGAAGCCGGCGTCGAGGTGACGCCGACCGCCGATGGCGTGATCGTCAGGCGCGACCCGGCGCAGCGGCTGAAGGCCGTCGATGTGGCGACAGAGGTCTATCCAGGCTTCGCGACTGACCTGCAGGCCCAGTTCATGGCCCTGATGACGACGGCCGAGGGCGACAGCGTCATCCACGAGAACATCTTCGAGAACCGCTTCATGCACGCGCCGGAGCTGGCGCGGCTGGGGGCCGACATATCGGTTCACGCCGGCGAGGCTGTCGTCCGGGGCGTGCCGGTGCTGCACGGGGCCCCGGTGATGGCCACAGACCTGCGGGCTTCGGTCAGCCTGGTGATCGCGGGTCTGGCGGCCGAGGGCGAAACCACGGTCGGGCGCGTCTATCATCTGGATCGCGGCTTCGAGCGGCTGGAAGAAAAGCTCAGCGCCTGTGGTGCCGACATCCGCCGGATCAAGGACGACGGGAATGAGCACTGAGGCTCACGAACAGGCGGGTGGAGCGGCGGCGACGCCGCCAGAGCCGCTGCGCCTGCTCGCCGAGGACGCCGATGACCTGCACATCATTTCTGCGGCGCTGCAGGACGCCATCATGCGGCCCATGGATATCGTCTGGGAGCCGGCGGCGCGGCGGGTGACGCTGAAGCTGAGCCGGTTCTGCTGGGAATGCGGCGGCACGCGGGTCATGGCGGCGATGCAGTTCGGGGATGTGACGGCGGTCAAGAGCCGGCGTCTGCCGCGGCTGCCGGAAAGCGCGCTGGAGCTGCTGGCCATGGAGTTCGCGCCGGATGAGGCCCCCGGCGGGCGGATCATCCTGATGTTCGCGGGCGGCGGCGATCTGAGGATCGACGTGGAATGCCTCGACGCGGTCCTGACGGACCTGTCCGAACGCTGGCCGGCCCGGCTGGCCCCGTCGCACGTCGGCGAAGAGGCGGGCCCGGCATGACCGAGCCCAATTCCGCAAAACATTGGCTGACCTCGATCGATCTGGACGCCGCGACCCTGTCGTCGGCGACCGCCGAAATCGAGCACGAGCGACGGGTCGCGATCTTTGACCTGATCGAGAAAAACAGCTTTGAGCCCGCAGGCGCGGCGGGGGGGGCGTATGCGCTGAAGCTGGCGATGGTGGACGGACGGCTGGCGTTCGAAATCACGGGACCGGATTTTCACCGGGTCCACGGTCTTTCGCTGACACCGCTGAACAAGGTGGTGAAAGACTATATCGCCATCTGCGACAGCTATTACGAAGCCCTGCGCGGCACGTCGCCCGCCCAGATCGAAGCCGTCGACATGGGCCGCCGCGGTCTGCACAACGAGGGCGCAGAAATCCTCAAGGCCCGGCTGGACGGCAAGATCGACATCGACCACGAAACGGCCCGGCGGTTGTTCACGCTGGTGACCGCGCTGTATCGGCGAGGGTAGGGATCAGGGATCAGGGATGAAGATCGACCAACCGTCGCGTCGTTCCGGATCCGTCCGCCCTTCACATCCCTAATCCCTAATCCCTCGGCGCCCGCGCCGCCGGCGGCACCTCGACTATCCCGCCGTTTTCAGGCATACGCCCGCTCCTTAATGACGCGCGCTTTCGCCCGGCGCGCGTACAAGCCTGTATTCGCAGGGCGCGAGAGGCCGCATGGCTAAGGAAGAACTGCTCGAGTTTCCCGGCGTCGTCAGCGAACTGCTGCCGAATGCGACGTTCCGCGTGCTGCTCGAGGGCAATGACCACGAGATCATCGCCCACACCGCCGGCAAGATGCGCAAGAACCGCATCCGCGTGCTGGCCGGCGACAAGGTCCTGGTCGAGATGACGCCCTATGACCTGACCAAGGGCCGTATCACCTACCGCTTCAAGTAAGGGCGCGCGCTTGTCGCGTCCTGAACTCGTGCTGGCCTCGGCCAGCCCGCGCCGCATCGAACTGCTGGCGCTGGTCGGGATCACCCCCGACCGCGTCGAACCCGCCGACATCGACGAAACGCCGCTGAAGGACGAGACGCCGACGCGTCTCGCCGCGCGCCTGGCCGTATCCAAGGCCGAGGCCGTCGCGGCCGGGGCACCTGACGCGGTCGTGCTGGCCGCCGACACCGTGGTGGCCGTGGGGCGACGCCTGCTGGAAAAGCCCGCCGACGAGGCCGAGGCGGTCCGGTTCCTGAAACTGCTGTCCGGCCGCAACCACCGGGTCTTCACCGGTGTGGCGGTGACCGCGGGGGTGCAGTCCACGCACCGGGTCGTCGACACCCGGGTGTCGTTCAAGGTCCTGTCCGACGCCGAGATCGCCGCCTATGTCGCCGCGGGCGAATGGCGCGGCAAGGCCGGCGGATACGGCATCCAGGGCCGGGCAGGGGCCTTCGTCACCCGTCTGGTCGGCAGCTATCCCGCCGTCATGGGCCTGCCCCTGTTCGAGACGGTCAATCTGCTGAACGGCGCAGGCTGGCGGGCGTGAGCGTCAAGGTCTTCCTTGACGACACCCCCGGCGAGGTCCGGGGCATGGTCTCGCGGGACGGCCGTTTCCATCATCTGCTGCTGCAGCGCGATGACGCCGTCGCCGGGCATCGTCTCGGTGCCCGGTCGGTCGGTCGAATCATTGACGTGCAACCGGGGCTGAAGGGGGCCTTCGTCGATCTGGGCTCCGGCCCGCTGCCGGGCTTTCTGCCGTTCAGGGGTCCGAACCCGCTCGCGGTCGGCCAGAAGGTCGAGGCCGAGGTCGTGGCCGAGCCGCGCGAACGCAAGGGCCCGACCTTGCGGTTGATCGGGCCGGGGCAGGGCGAGCCGCGCCTGCTGGTCGAAGGCCCGACAATGTCGGACGCGCTGGCCCGGCTGGCTCCCGGGGTGCCGGTGATCACGGGCCTGGCCGCCATTGAAGCGGGTCTCGAAGCCGAGGAAGAGGCCATGGCGGCCGGACATGTATTTCCCGACACCGGACTGGACCTGCGGGTTGAGCGCACGCGCGCCCTGGTCGCGGTCGATCTGGACCTGTCGCCGGTGCCGGGCGTCTCGTCCGGGGCACCGGCGCGGGCGCGGGCCAACCGTCAGGGACTGGCCGAGGCGGCGCGTTCGATCCGGCTGAAGCGCTGGGGCGGTCTGGTGGCGATCGACCTGATCGGCGTGGGGCATGACGGAGACGCGATTCTGGGGGCCGCACGGCAGGCGTTCGGAATGGACCCGGACGTCGCCTTTGGTCCGGTCAACCGGTTCGGTGTGCTGCAACTGTCGCTGCCGTGGCGGCTGACGCCGCTGGAAGAGATTCTGAACGGGCCAGGGGGGCGTCGCCGACCGGAACAGCGGGCCCAGGACGTGGTGCGCGCGCTGAGGGCCCGTCTGCTTTCCGACACGACCACGCCCCGCGTCCGTGTCCGGTGCGCCCCGGATGAGGCCGGGCTGGCCGCTCCGGGGGTGGCGAAACTGGGCCCGCGCGCCGATCTTGTCGCGGACGCCGCGCTGGCACCCGGCGCGTTCGTGCTGGAGGCAGTCTGATCATGGCGACCTGTCCGATCTGCCGCCGCCATCCCGCGGTCGAGGCCTACAAGCCGTTCTGCTCCAAGCGGTGCGCCGATGTGGATCTGCAGCGCTGGTTCACGGGCGGATATGTCCTGCCGGACAGCGGCGGCGACGTTCCGACGGACGACCCCGAAGAAGACTGATCTGACGGCTGGACACCCCCGGAGCGCTCGCCTATAGACGCCGCCTCCGCGCTGCGACGCGTGCGCCTGGGTAGCTCAGTTGGTAGAGCAGTGGATTGAAAATCCACGTGTCGGTGGTTCGAATCCGCCCCCAGGCACCATCGCCCTTCTGTCGAAGCGCCGAAGCCGTCCCCGATCATCACGAAAATGTCGCTTTCGCGCCGGAAAAATCGGTTGTGGAGACGTTGGCTCCCCCACGAGGGGAAAAGCACCGTCCCGCACTTGACGCTCTGGTATGCGTTCGCCAAAGGAGCTTGACCGCTTTCCTTTGCGGGCGGTCGGCGGAGAGGGAAATCGGTTTCCCGTTTCGTCGACGCCGCGCCGGGTGCCAGTTGGCAACCGGAAGCGTAACCAGGCGTTCCGCAGACCAGGGTTTTCGTAACCCTGTCGCTGCGGGCGAGAATTTCATCGAGGACGGTCGTCGTCTGCGGCCGTTCTTTTGGGTTCCACAAGTCAGACTAAAACAGCAGGAACTGGCGAACTATGTTCGATATGAAGAAGACCAACATCCTCCTGGCCATGGCCGGCGCCGCCGTCCTCATGGCCAGCACGCCGGTTCTCGCGCAGGATGCTCCCGCCCCAGCCGCCGACCCGGCCGCCGCCGCAGCTCCCGCTGCCGCCGCCGCTGCTCCGGCCGCTGATGCCGCCGCCGCCCCTGAGCCCGCCGTCGTCGGCGGCGAACAGCACGGCAAACTGACCCCGGCCGGCATGTTCATGCAGGCTGACCCGGTCGTTAAGGTCGTCATGGTTGGCCTTCTGCTCGCCTCGGTCTTCTCGTGGGTGCTGCTGCTCATCAAGCTGTTCGAGTTCAGCTCGCTGAACCGCAAGACCGACCAGTTCCTCGAATCCTTCCGTCAGACCCGCACCATCGCCGACATGCGCAAGGTCGCGACGTCGGACGAGTTCGACGGCAACCCGCTGGCCGACATGGCCGCCGCGGCGACCGACGAAATCGAACTGTCGCGTCAGGCAGGCCTCTCGGTCACCGGCGATCACGCCGACTCGGCCCTGATGCGTGCCCAGCAAGCCGTCGGCGCCGTTCAGGCCGGCCTGGCCAAGCGCCTGTCGGGCGGCCAGCAGTTCCTCGCCTCGGTGGGTTCGACCGGTCCGTTCATCGGTCTGTTTGGTACCGTTTACGGCATCATGAACTCGTTCATCGGTATCGCGAACACCAACACCACCAACCTGGCCGTCGTCGCCCCCGGCATCGCCGAGGCCCTTCTGGCCACCGGTATCGGCCTGTTCGCTGCTATCCCGGCAGTTATCTTCTACAACTACTTCAACACCCGCATCTCGGCATTCGGCACCCGTTCGGACGGCTTCTCGGCCGAGCTGACCAACGCCGTCTCGCGTAACCTCGACAAGGGAGCGTAAGCCAGATGGCCGCCAAACTTTCAGGCGGCGGCGGCGGCAAGTATCAGGTCGAGCAGAACAGTGAGATCAACGTCACGCCGTTCGTTGATATCATGCTTGTTCTGCTGATCATCTTCATGGTCGCGGCGCCCCTGGCGACCCCGTCCGTGGAAGTGAAGCTTCCGACGGCTGTCGCGCCGCCTCAGACGAACCCGCCCGTCCCGATCTATATCTCAATCACGAGCAATGGTCGGGCCTATCTCGGCGACTTCCCGGTCGAACTGGAAGAGATCGGTCCCGAACTCACGGGGCAGATCGGCCGTCGCAATCCTGCGGACGAGCGGATCTTCATCCGCGCCGACCGCGGCACCCGCTACGGCGATTTCATGCAAGTCATGAATTCGCTGCAGGACAACGGCTTCTACAGCGTTGCCCTGGTGGGTGAAGACAACGCGCCGAAGTGAGGTTGGTGAATCATGACTGATATTGAATATCACCGCTCCAGGTACGACGCGCCCAAGGCCAAGGGTCTGTTCGGGGTCCCGCCGAGGGTCCTGCTCGGCAGCCTCCTGGTCGTCGCGCTTCTGTTCACCGTGCTGGCGTTCTACTTCATCAACGCGCGTTTCACGTTGAAGGAGATCAACTACTCCGACGACGCCGTCGACGTGGAGATCATCGAGCCGATCCCCCCGCCGCCGCCGCCGCCGCCGCCGCCTCCGCCGGACACGCCCCCGCCGCCCAAGCTGCAGGTGCGTCCCCCGGTCATCGTCCCGAACGCTCCGCCGCCTCCGGTGACGTTGCCGATCGAGCCGACGAAGAAGGAGGACCGGGTCGAATATACGGGTCCGCCCGTGATCGTCCCCGGACCGCCGCCGCCGCCGGCTCCGCCGGCTCCGCCGCGGCCGTCGGTCATCACCAACCCCAGCTGGTCCCGCCAGCCGGTCGGTGAGTTCCCGGAACGCGCCATGTCGCGCGGTATCGAGAGCGGTGCCGTCGTTCTGAACTGCCTCGTCAGCCCGAACGGAAGCCTGTCGGACTGCAACCTGGTCTCCGAGACACCTGCGGGTGCCGGGTTCGCCCAGGCCGCGCAAGCGGGGGCCCGTCGGGCCCGGCTGTCGCCGCGTACGGTCGATGGTGCCGCCACGGGAGCGCGCGTCACGTTCACGACGCGGTTCCGCGCCGCAGAAGAATAGGAGCCTCACGGCTTCGACAAGACGCCCCGGAGGTCCGCCTCCGGGGCGTTTTTGTTTGCGGCGGAGCTTTTTGCGTGGTGGGCCATTAGGCCCTGACGCTTTCGGAGATGCCCCATGAAGTTCCTCGCTGCCGCCGCCCTCGGGGCCTGTGCCGCCGCCGCCCTGGGAGGCTGCGCCTATAACGAGACGCTGGGCCGCAACCAGCTGCTGATCGTTGATGACAGCGCCCTGACGCAGCAGTCAGACGCGGCCTGGGCTGAGGCCCTGAGAACGCAGCGGGTCTCGTCGGACGCTGCCGGCAATGCCCGGATCCGCCGTGTCGGCGACAAGATCGTCCAGGCCGCCGGTCTCACGGATCGGCGCTGGGACTACGCCCTGTTCATCAGCGACAGCCCCAACGCCTTCGTTCTGCCGTCGGGCAAGATCGGTGTGACCACCGGGCTGCTGGCCCTGGTCCGCAATGACGATCAGCTGGCGACCGTGATCGGCCATGAGGTCGGGCATGTCGTCGGGCGGCACGCCGCCGAACGGTATTCGAGCACGGCCCTGACCAGTGTCGGTCTGCAGGTGCTGCGCGGGGCAGCCGGAGACAATGCCCAGGCCGTCGGTTCGATCGGCGGCCTTGCGGCGCAATACGGGGTGCTGCTGCCCTATTCCCGGCGCGACGAGCTCGAGGCCGACCGTCTCGGCGTCGACTATATGCAGGGGGCCGGCTATCGGCCGGCAGAGGCGGTGGCCCTGTGGCGGTTGATGTCGCAACAGCGCCAGGGATCGACCCCGGAGTTCGCGTCGACCCACCCGTCCGACGCCAGCCGCATCGCCGCGCTGGAGCAGTATATCGCCAGCCGCGGCTGGGGCTGAGCGACCCGACGCCACGACAGGCGCAATAATCCGGACAGGTTGCTTGATCGCGCGCGCGCGGCCCGGTAGATACGCCGCTCGCGTCGCCCCGTCCGGGGCACTGTGCCGCCTTAGCTCAGTTGGTTAGAGCGCCGGTTTGTGGAACCGGAGGTCCTCAGTTCAAGCCTGAGAGGCGGTACCATCTTCCTGTGTGGAGGGCGTTGTCCGGCATGACCGATACGCCCCTTCCAGATCCCGGGCCAGGCTGGGACCCCGCGCAGTACCAGCGTTTTGTCGTCGAGCGCGACCGTGCCGCTCAGGACCTGATGGCACGTCTGCCGACAGGCCCGTCACCGCAGGAAATCTGGGACCTCGGCTGTGGGACCGGCCTGCACGCCATTCAGCTTCAGCGGCGATTTCCGGACGCGATGGTCCATGGTCTGGACTCGAGCCCGGACATGCTCCGGCAGGGGCGCACAGCCGGGCCCGGGATCGACTGGCGGCTCGGCGATCTGGCCGAGTGGAATCCCGAAGCTCCCGCGGATCTGATCTTCGCCAATGCGTCCTTGCAGTGGGTCCCGGATCACGCTGCACTTCTGCCCCGACTGATCCGCACGCTCGCACCCGGCGGCATCATCGCCGTGCAAATGCCGATGGCGCACGAGACGCAGCATCACACGCTGATGCGCGAGGTCGCGGCGCAGGGGCCATGGTCGGACCGGCTGGCCCCCGTGCCGACCCTCGCGCCCCTGTTGTCTGCCGAGGGCTATTACCGGCTGCTCGCCGACGCCGGCTGCGAGGACATCGACATCTGGGCGACGCGTTATCTGCACGTCCTGGGCGGACCGCATGCGGTGCTGGAGTGGATGAAGGGCACCGCGCTGCGACCGTACCTCTCTGCGCTCGCGGACGATGCGGCTATGGGCGCGGCTTTTCTTTCCGCCCTCGCCGCGCGCCTCGCCGAAGCATTTCCAGCATGTCGGGCCGGAGCGACGCTGTTGCCGTTTCCACGGCTGTTTCTGGTTGCGCGGTTTCGCTGATCGACACCCGTCGACGCAGGGCCGTGACCGGGCGGTCCAGCATCGCCAGCACCTCATGCGTGGCGTGATACCCCGAGGCTACCCCGGGCTCGAACCCCTTCCAGTCGCGGATATCCAGTCCATCCGGCATGGGCTGGACCAGGATGTCGGTCGCGGCGCGCGAGCTTTCTATGTCCGCGTCGGTCGTCAGGGTGGCCGACCGCATCAGGATCGAGACGATGGGCGGGCCCCGGCGCCAGGCACCGGTGACGATCAGCCGCCAGATCGACGGCGGGTGTTCGATCAGGGCCGGATCGACGCCGCGGGTCTCGGACATGTCGATGCCGATGATCGGGCCACCGTTCATCTGGCGCATGACCTCGGTCGGCAGGTTCTTCAGCACAGCCCCGTCGACCAGCACCTGGCCGTCCATGACGATGGGCGGCAGCAGGCCCGGAATGGCGATCGAGGCGCGGATGGCTCGCCGCATCAGACCGCGCCGGTGAACCTCGATCCGTCCGCTGGTCAGATTGGTCGAGACGGCGAAGAAGGGCCGGGTCAGATCCGCCAGGTCGATGTCGCCATAGGCTTCCTGCAGCAACCGGTCGACCTTGTGTGCCCGGGTCATGGCCAGCATGGGGAAGGTCAGGTCCGACAGGGGGTCGCTTTCGACGAAGGCCTTGCGAATCCGCGCCTCGAGCTCTTCCTGCGACCAGCCCATCGCGGGGCCGGCGGCGATCACCGCCCCCATGGACGAGCCGCCTACGAAGTCGATCGGTACCCGGGCCTCTTTCAGCGCCCTGAGTGCGCCGATGTGGGCATAGGCTCGCGCGCCGCCGCCCGACATGACGATGCCCACCGCGGACCCCGTCACCACCCGCGCCATCCGGTCGGCGTCGGCCTGGTCGCCCTCGACGCACTGGAACCAGCGACCGGGCTGGACGGCGTCCAGCCAGACGGCGGTGTTGGCGGGCCGCGGCATGCGCGGGTCGCGCAGCAGGATGAGGTCCGTCCGGCGCTGGGCGTCCAGCACGCCGGCATGGGGCATGGGCCGGTTGGGCGGTGCCAGAAGGCCATTGCCGACCACGAACACCCGGTCGACCTGACGCGCGCACAGGGCGGCCCAGGCCGGCTCGTCCTGTTCGGCGACATAGAGGACGAAATCGTGGGAGTCCTCGACCCGGCTGAACCACTCGGCGGCGGAGGCGAGGGCGGTCTGGTCGATGACCTGGCAGGTGAAGCCGTCGGCCGCGATCGCGGCGGCGACCCGTTCGACGAAGGCGCGGATCGGTTGGGGCCGTGAGGCGATGAAGCCGAAGACGCTGGGTTCGCCGCCGCCGGACCGGCGATCACGCGCGCGCTGGATCATCAGCCGTGACAGTTCGACCATCAGGTCAGGCTCGGTCCGGGCGGCCTCGAAGAAGGCCTCGCGGGGCAGGGCCAGCACCTCGCAGTCGCGCAGGGCGACGACGTCGGCGGTATGGACCGTGCCGGCCAGCATGGCCATTTCGCCGGCGGGCTGGCCCGGACGGATGACGCCGACGAACTGGGGCGGGCGGTCCTCGTCGGCGTCGCTGCGGAACACGCCGAGACGGCCGCTGCGCAACAGATAGAGGGTGTCGGCGGCGTCACCCTCGGCGAACAGCGTCTCGCCGCCGGTCAGGGCGAACCAGCTGGCACGCGTGTTCCTGCCACCCTCGAAGATGCGGGCGAGGGCGTCTTCCAACCGGTCGGAGCGGACAGCGGGCATGGGAGGACGTTAGACGGAGTCGCGGGCGGCGACAGGGGTAAGTGGCTGGTGGCTGGTGGCTAGTGGCTAGTGGCTAGTGGCTAGTGGCTAGTGAGATTGATCGGCGACAAGACGCAAGCGCGGCCATCGCGAGTCACCAGTCACCAGTCACCAGCCACCAGCCACCAGCCACGCCCTACCACGCCCCCATCTCGCGCAGCCGCATCGCGAGTTCCTCCGGCACTTCGCCGGCGTCGAGGGTGGACAGGTCCATCGGTGCGTCCTTGGGCTCCAGGTAGCGCCAGCCCTGGAAGGGGCGACGGGCCTGGGGCGCGGTGCGCACGACGTCAGGGGACAGTTTGATCTGGCAGTGCGAGGTCTTGCCCTCGCCATGGGTGGTGATGTCCAGAATGGGCATCCGGCAGGTGACCGAGCCTTTCATGACCCAGTAGATCGAGCCGCCGTCTTCAAGCTCGGCCGCGCGTTTGGGCGTCATCCGGGTGTCGACCGTGAGCCACTGACCCTTGGCGGCGCGGCGCTCCAGCGTCTCGACCTTGGCGACGCCGACGCAGAGCTTGATCATGTGGAGAGGCATGCGGGGGAACTTCAACCTGTGCAGGCGCGTAAATGCTATGGAAAGGCAGACGAGGTCGGGTGGAGGGGTGCTGTGTACGGTCTGATCACCAAATTAACCACCGTGCCGCGACGCCGCGAGTCGGTGATTGACCGCCTTGTGGCGGGTCGCCAGCCGCCCGACGGGTGTTTTAGCCATGTCGTCGCGCGCGATCCGACGGACGCCGACGTTCTGTGGGTGACGGAAGTCTGGACCGACGCCGAAGCTCACCGTGCGGCCCTGCAGCGCCCCGACATCAAGGCAGGCCTGGCGGACGCCCTGGCCTGGGTCGCCACCATCCACGATCCCATCATCACCGAACCCGTGGGCGGCGTGGGCCTGCCTCAGAGGGCGTCGACCGCCGAGACGGTCGCCAGCACGGCCCCGTCGACGACCTGATCACCGACCGAAACCCCGACCTCGCCGACCACACCGTCGAACGGGGCGACGAGGGCGTGCTCCATCTTCATGGCTTCCAGCACGACGATGGGCTGGCCCTTTGTGACGGTGTCGCCAGCCTTGGCAGGGGTGGCGACGATCTTGCCGGGCATGGGGGCGCGGAGAGCGCCGTCGGAGGCGGCGGCACCGCTAGTCGCAGAGTGGCGAACGGGGGTCACGCCCCAAGCGTCTCCCCTGTCGAAAATCACGCCCTCATGGCCGCGAATATCATGGGCGTGGCCGACAGCGGTGGCATGATCGAGGATGATGTGACGACCGAAGCTGCGGCTAACCGCCTGCCGCCCCGCGATGTCGATCTTCCAGGAGAAATCTCCGCTTTGGTTGGACACGACGGATCCCTCCACGAGTTCGCCATTCAAGCGCGCCCGGAAGAGAGCGCGGGGCTCTCCGTTAAGCCGGAAGCCAACCGCCTGGCTGTCGGCGTCGGGGCTCCATGGAGACCCATATTCCCGACCTGACTGCGGCCCGAGGTGCTGGTTGTCCGCCATCAGGTTCAGGGCCGCGATGCGCGCGTCGCTTGATGGAGCTGAACTGATCAGGGTTTCTTCTTCAGCTGCAATGAAGCCCGTATCCACATCGCCCTGAATGAACCGCGGATGCTCAAGGCAACGCACGATGAAGCCTGCATTCGTTCTTACCGGCCAGACCTCGACCTCGGCGGCGGCGTCGGCCAGAGCTTCGGCGGCCTCTTCCCGCGTGGCCGCGTGGACAATCAGCTTTGCGATCATCGGGTCGTAGAACTGGCTGACCTCACCGCCCTGATCGACGCCGGTGTCGACGCGGACGCCGTCGGGCATGACGAAATGCTCGAGCCTGCCGATGCTCGGCAGGAAGCCATTGGCCGGGTCCTCGGCATAGAGCCGGGCTTCCATGGCCCAGCCGTTCAGGGTGATCTCGTCCTGTTTCAGCGGCATCGGCTCGCCGGCGGCGACGCGAAACTGCCATTCGACCAGATCGACACCGGTGACTTCCTCGGTGACCGGGTGTTCGACCTGCAGCCGGGTATTCATCTCCATGAACCAGATGCGGTCGGCCTTGAGCCCGTCGGAGGCGTCGGCGATGAATTCGATGGTGCCCGCGCCCTCGTAGTTGACGGCCCTGGCGGCCTTGATGGCGGCGTCGGTGACGGCCTTGCGGGTGGCGGCGTCCATGCCGGGGGCGGGGGCCTCCTCGATCACCTTCTGGTGGCGGCGCTGCAGCGAGCAATCGCGCTCGAACAGGTGGACGACCTCACCGTGCCGGTCCCCGAAGACCTGCACCTCGATGTGCCGGGGACGGGTGATGTAGCGCTCGATCAGGACGCGCGGGTCGCCGAAGGACGACTGGCCCTCGCGCTGGGCCGAGGCGAGGCCGGCGGCGAAATCCTCAGGCTTGTCGACGCGCTTCATGCCCTTGCCGCCACCGCCGGCGACGGCCTTGATGAGCACCGGATAGCCGATGCGTGCGGCCTCGGCCGTCAGGGTCGCTTCGGACTGGTCCTCGCCCAGATAGCCGGGAGTGACGGGCACGCCGGCGGCGATCATCAGCGTCTTGGCCGCGTCCTTCAGGCCCATGGCGCGAATGGCGGCGGGCGGCGGGCCGATCCAGACCAGACCGGCGGCGGTCACCGCCTCGGCGAAGTCGGCGTTCTCGGACAGGAAGCCATATCCGGGGTGGATGGCCTCGGCACCCGTGGCCCGGGCCGCGGCCAGAACCCTGGCGGCGTCCAGATAGGACTCACGGGCGGGGGCCGGGCCGATCAGGACGGCCTCGTCGGCCTCGCGGACGTGCAGGGCCTTCGCGTCGGCTTCCGAATAGACGGCGATCGTCCGGATGCCCATGCGGCGGGCGGTACGGAAGACGCGACAGGCGATCTCGCCACGGTTGGCGACCAGGACGGATTTGAACATGGGGCCGGTTGTAGAGGTGGCTGGTGGCCAGTGGCTAGTGGCTAGTGACGGCCGCATCGCACCTTCGTACATGCGGGAGCGGTGTGTCGCATGTGTCCGACGTGCGAACACCAGCCACCAGCCAGCAGCCACTCGCCACTCGCCACCAGCGCGGCGAAGCCGCGTCTAGTGCCCGCCGGCCATCTCGTTGAAGCCGAGGTAGAGCCAGAGCACGGCCAGCAGGCTGAAGGTGATCGTGGTCAGATTGAACAGCACGAACATGCGCACCAGCGTGCCGATCGTGCTGCGCTGATAGGCTCCCTTCATGTGCAGGAACAGATGCACCGGAGAGGCCAGCAACAGCCACCAGGCCCAGCCGCCGATGACCATCGAGAGCAGGAAGATCACCGTCATCAAGAGCATCTGGAACGATAGCGAATGCATCGAAAAGACCAGATGATCAAACACATAGAAGCGGCGGTTGAATGCGAACAACAGGGTCAGCATCAGGGCTGACACGGGCAGGGCCAGGATGGCGATGCGGTGACCCCAGATCTCGAGGATCAGGGCGAACCGCTCGGGGTCGTCCTTGACGGCATCATAGCGGGTCTGGGCCCAGTGCTGGATGGACGACAGCTGGGCCTCGTTGGCGACGGCCGAGCGAACCTGGATCTGGTCGTTGCCCGCCTTTGTCCCGGCCTTCTCGGCCGTAGCGGCTTCGGCGGCCGCGCTTTCGCTGACCGAGCGGCTGAATTTCACCCAGTCCTGGTCGATCGCGGCCAGCGCGGCCTGTTTCGCGGCGGGGGGCATGTCGGGGTCGGCGACGATCTTTGCGCGCGCCTCGGCCCGGGCGGCAGGATCGTCGCGCGCGGTCTGGCCGGGGCCGGTGAAATTGATTGTGCTGTGGGTGTTATCGCCGCGCGCCTCGGCGCGGCGGGCGTTGGTCGTGGTCGCCCAGTGGCCGGCGAAAATGACCACCAGCAGGATGACGAGGAACATCCGGAACGGCTGGACCTGCCAGGCCCGCTTGCCGTCGAGGTAGTCGCGGGTCAGCTGGCCGGGGCGTTTGAGCAGGTTCGGCATGGTCTTCACCAGCCGACCGTCGAGGTGCAGCAGGCTTTCGACCGCCTCGACCAGCAGTTTCCAGCTGGAACGATGGAAGTCTTCCGCCACCTGGCCGCAGACGTGGCAGTAGGTCCCGATCAGCGGGGTCTCGCAGTTGGCGCAGGGCGTCCCCGGCGGAATGTCCGCGTGTTCGCGCTTCCAGCGCAGCCATCCGCCGCCCGAGGCGAGCGCCGCCGTTTCCAGTTCCCCCGTCATCGATCCCCCCGTCCGATTCCCCTCAGGACCAGAAGGGTTTACGTTTTTCGAGGAAGGCGCGCACCCCCTCCTGTCCCTCGGGCGAGATGCGGGCGCGCGCGATGCGTTTGGCAGTCTCTTCCATCAGGCCGCTGTCGATCTTCTGGCCTGCCACATGGTTCACCAGCCGCTTGGCGTCTCCCATGGCACCGGGCGCATTGGCGCTGATGCTGTCGGTCAGCATGGAGATGAATTCGTCGACCGACCCTTCGGGCAGGACCATGTCGATAAGACCGGCGTGGGCGGCATAGTCGGCGTCGAAGATGTTGGCGGACAGGAACAGCTGGCGGGCGCGACGGGCCCCGACGGCCTCGATCACATAGGGGGCGATGGTCGCCGGGATGAGGCCCAGCTTGACCTCGGAGAAGGCGAAGCGGCTGCCCTCGACGGCCACGGCCATGTCGCAGGCGGCGACGATGCCGGCCCCGCCACCCATGGCCGCGCCCTCGACGATGGCACAGGTCAGGGCCGGAACGTCGTGCAGGGCCTTGAGCATCTTCGCCAGGCCCATGGCGTCGCTGCGGTTATCGCTTTCCGACCAGCCCGCCGCATCGGCCATCCATTGCAGATCGGCCCCGGCGCTGAAGGTCCCGCCCGCGCCGCGCACAAACACCAGACGCACATTGTCGGCCCCGTGCAGGGTCTCGAAGGCCTCGTACAGGGCCGCGATGGTCGGGGCGTCGAAGGCGTTGCGCTTGTCCGGCCGGTTGATGGTGATGAAGACGATGCCGTCGGCGGTGGAGTCGATCTGGACCAGGTCGTCATTGGCATCGGGTGCGGGATCCGCCAGCAGCGGGTGCGAGATGGCGTTGATCTCGGCGGCTTCCGCGTCGGTGATGTCGAGGGCGTTGAGGTCGGCTTCGGTCGGATCGGTCATGGTGGTTCCCTTGGCGCTTGACCGATGTGTAACGCATGGACCGGTGGAAGGCATCGTCCTGACCGACGGATACCGACGTTATCTTGACACCGCCGTCGTCGGGGTCTTGAAAGCGGTGGTTAACGAAGAGTGGCCAGGCCCGCATGGCGAACGCACCCATCCCCCGAAACCGCAAGCCCGCCCGGCTGACGCCCGCCAAGGCCAGATTGGCGGCTGAAATTCGACAGCAGTTGCTGGTCCAGGGTGGCGCGGCCCACCGCGAAGTCGTGATCTCCAGCATCCTGCACCGCAAGGGCGTCACGGGGGCGGCGGCCGAACGCGCGCGCCGGGCCCTGCTGTCGGCCTTCTACCTGCATGTCGATCCGGACCCCGAGAGCGGGGCACCCCGGCTGTTCGACCTGCCGTTCGGGCCGGAGTCCTATCGCTGGGCGCTGGGCGAACCGGTGCGGTCCAACATCACATTCTGAAGACGCCGAAGGTCGTCTCCGGGATCGGGGCGTTCAGCGAGGCCGAGATGGCCAGGCCCAGCACGTCGCGGGTCTGGGCCGGGTCGATGATGCCGTCGTCCCAGAGGCGGGCGGTGGCGTGGTACGGATTGCCCTCGTCCTCGTATTTCCGGCGCACGGGTGCCTTGAACTCTTCCGCCTGTTCGGGGGTCCAGCTGTCGGCGTCGCGGTGGACGGTGGCCAGGACGGCTGCGGCCTGTTCGCCGCCCATGACGCTGATCCGGCTGTTGGGCCAGGTGAACAGGAAGCGCGGACCGAAGGCGCGACCGCACATGCCGTAGTTGCCGGCCCCGAAACTGCCGCCGATCAGGACGGTGAATTTGGGCACCTCGGCCGAGGCGACGGCGGTGACCAGTTTGGCCCCGTTTTTTGCGATGCCCTCGGCCTCGTATTTGCCGCCGACCATGAAACCCGAGATGTTCTGCAGGAAGACCAGCGGGATCTTCCGCCTGCAGGCCAGTTCGATGAAGTGGGCCCCCTTCAGCGCGCTCTCCGAGAACAGCACGCCGTTGTTGGCCAGGATGGCGACGGGATAGCCCCAGATGCGGGCGAAACCGCAGACCAGGGTCGTGCCGTACAGGGCCTTGAACTCGTCGAACTCGGAGCCGTCGACCAGCCGGGCGATGACCTCGCGCACATCATAGGGCGCGCGCACGTCGTCGGGGATCAGGCCGTACAGGTCCTCGGCGTCGAAGGCCGGGGGGCGCGGCTCGCGCACGTCAATGTCGACCGACTTCACCGTGTTCAGGCTGTCGACGATGGTGCGGACGATCTCCAGGGCGTGCTCGTCATTCTCGGCGACATAGTCGACCACGCCGGACCTGCGGCCGTGGGTCTCGGCCCCGCCCAACTCCTCGGCGGATATGACCTCCCCGGTGGCGGCCTTCACCAGCGGCGGGCCGGCGAGGAAGATGGTGCCCTGGTTGCGGACGATGACGGTCTCGTCCGACATCGCCGGGACATAGGCTCCGCCGGCGGTGCACGATCCCATGACGCAGGCGATCTGGGGGATCGACTTCGCCGACATCCGCGCCTGGTTGAAGAAGATGCGGCCGAAATGGTCGCGGTCGGGGAAGACCTCGGCCTGGTGGGGCAGGTTGGCCCCGCCGGAGTCGACCAGATAGACGCAGGGCAGGTTGTTCTGTTCGGCGATCTCCTGCGCCCGCAGGTGCTTCTTCACGGTCATCGGGAAATAGGCGCCGCCCTTCACCGTCGGATCGTTGGCGACGATCATGACCTCGCGGCCCGACACCCGGCCGACGCCACAGATCATGCCCGCGCCGGGGGCCTCATCGCCATACATACCGTTGGCCGCCAGCTGGCCGACTTCGAGGAAGGGCGAGCCGGGATCCAGCAGGCGCTCGACGCGGTCCCGCGGCAACAGCTTGCCGCGCGCGACATGCCGGTCGCGACTGGCGTCGGAACCGCCGCGGGCGGCCTTTGCGACCCTGGCGAACAGGTCGTCACGCAGGGCGCGATTGTGGGCGTCCAGCGCCTTGAAGGCGGGGCTGTGCGGATCGATGGCGGACGTCAGCTTGGGCATGATCACGGTTTAAGCAGCTTCGCGGGCAGGGGGAAGCGACTCTCCTTATGACGACGCAAGCAAAGCCGGGTTGACCTCGCGACGTCCCCATGGCCTGACGCGCCTCCCATGATCGGCTTCAACATCCAGACCCGGACGACCCTGCGCGAGCTGCTGCATCTGGCATGGCCGGTCGTGCTGGCGCGTATCGGCATCATGACCATGGGGCTGACCGATGTGATCGTGGTCGGCAACTGGTCGGGGCTGGAGCTGGCCTACAGCTCGCTGGCCCTGGCGCCGACCTCCATCATCATCACCACGGCCGTCGGCCTGATGATGGGGGTGCAGGTGATGACCGCCCGCCTGATCGGACAGGGACGGCGCAGCGAGGTCGGCGGCGTGCTGCGGCGCGGCGTAACCTATTCGCTGCAGCTGGGCCTGATCTCGATGATCGGCCTGATTCTGGTCGGCCCCTGGGCGCTGCAGCACATGGGACTGGCTCCGGGGCTGGGCGAGGGCGCATCCCCGGTCCTGGTGGTCTTTGCCCTGTCGATGCCGGGGTATCTGGTCAGCGTGGCGGCGCAGTTCTTCCTCGAGGCCCTGCACCGGCCGCGCGCGGGTATGTGGGCCATGTGGATCGCCAATGGCGTCAATCTGGCGCTGAACCTGCTGCTGGTGCCCGATATTCTCGGCCTCGGGATCGACGGAGCCATCGCCTCGGCCTGGGCGACCTTCTTCGCGCGGACCTCGCTGGCCGTGTTCCTGATCCTCTATATCCTGCGACTGCCCGAGGCGCGGGCGCTGGGGGTCTTTACCCGTCCGAAGCGCGACCTCCCCGCCGAGCGCGAACAACGCAAGATCGGCTACGGCGCGGGCTCCAGCTATTTCATCGAGGTCGGGGCGTTCGCCGCCATGACCTTCATCGCCGGCCGGCTCGGGGCCATCGAAACCTCGGCCTGGGCGATCGTGCTGAATGTCACGGCCATGGTCTTCATGCTGCCGATGGGGCTGGCCTCGGCGACCGCGGTGCTGGTCGGGCGGGCCCATGGCGCGGGCGACGGACGCGGTGTGCTGAGGGCGGGCCTGGTCGGAATCGGGGTGGTGACGGCCCTGACGCTGCTGGTTGCCCTGGTCGTGTGGCCGGGCGCGCCCCTGATCGCCAGCGCCTACAACCGCGACCCGGCCTTGCTGGCGGTGGTCATCCCGGCGCTGGTGCTGACGACGCTGTTCTTCGTTGCCGACGGCATCCAGGTGGTCTCGGCCTCGGCCAACCGCGCCGCGGGCGATGTCTGGTGGCCGACGATCATGCATTTCGTCAGCTATACGGCGATCATGATGCCGCTGGGCTGGTGGTTCGCCCATGAGATCGGCGTCAACGGCCTGGTCTGGGCCGTGATTATTGCCAGCCTGGTGTCGTCGGTGCTGCTGACAGGGCGGTTCGTCCGGGTGGCGCGGCGGCTGGAACCGAAGGGATCAGGGGTCAGGGATTAGGGATTAGGTGGGCACCGGGGTTGCGATGTCCTCCCGCACTCGCCACTAACCGTGGCCTGTCCCTGAACCCTAGTCCCTCATCCCTCATCCCTGATCCCCGGCCTCCATGTCCCGCATCCTCATCACCTCGGCGCTGCCCTACATCAACGGCATCAAGCATCTGGGGAATCTGGCGGGCTCGATGCTGCCGGCGGACGTCTACGCCCGCTTCAAGCGCGCCCAGGGTCATGAGGTCCTCTACATCTGCGCCACCGACGAGCACGGCACGCCGGCCGAGCTGGCCGCTGCCGCTGCCGGTCAGGACGTGCGGACCTATTGCGACGAACAGCATGAGGTCCAGAGGGCGGCGGGTCAGGCCTTCGGTCTCAGCTACGACTGGTTCGGCCGCTCGTCGAACGCGCCCAATCGTCGGCTGACCCAGCATTTCGCGAACGTCCTCGAGGCCAGGGGCCTGATCGAGGAGCGGGTCGACCGGATGATCTATTCGGTCGACGACGCGCGCTTCCTGCCGGACCGCTATGTCGAGGGCACCTGCCCGCATTGCGGCCATGTCGGCGCGCGGGGCGACCAGTGCGACAATTGCGGGCGGCTGCTGGATCCGACCGACCTGATCGACCCTTACTCGGCCGTGTCAGGGTCGAAGAACCTCGAGGTGCGGGATACGCGCCACCTCTATCTTCTGCAGACCAAGCTGGCCGACCGTATCCGGGCGTGGATCAATTCGAAGACCGACTGGCAGACGCTGGCCCGCTCGATCGCCCTCAAACACCTCGACGAAGGCCTGATCGACCGCGGGATCACGCGCGACCTGAAATGGGGCGTGCCGGTGGTCGGGCCCGATGGTGAACCGCGTCCGGGCATGGAGGGCAAGGTTTTCTATGTGTGGTTCGACGCCCCCATCGAATACATCGGTGCGACCGAGGAATGGGCCGATGCCACGGGTGCCACCTGGCGCGACTGGTGGCGCACGGACGAGGGGGCGGACGACGTCCGCTACGTCCAGTTCATGGGCAAGGACAATGTTGCCTTCCACTCGGTTGTTTTCCCTGCGACTCTCCTGGGATCGGGTGAACCGTGGAAGACGGTCGACACGTTGAAGGCCTTCAACTGGCTGAACTGGTATGGCGGCAAATTCTCGACCAGCCAGAAGCGCGGCGTCTTCATGGACCAGGCGCTGGAGCTGCTGCCCGCGGACTACTGGCGCTGGCATCTGACCGCCTATGGCCCCGAGCATTCCGATGCGGCCTTCACCTGGGAGCAGTTCCAATCGACGACCAACAAGGACCTGGCCGATGTGCTGGGCAATTTCGTCAATCGGATCGTCAAATTCGCCGAGAGCAAATTCGACGGCGTGGTGCCGGACGCGGGCGAGCCCGGGCCGCTGGAAGCGAAGCTGGAGGCTGATCTGCGCGCCGGCATCGCCGAGGCCACGGCCCAGTTCGAGGCCATGGAGTTCCGCAAGGCGGCCGTGGCCCTGCGTGCCGTCTGGGTGCTGGGCAATGAATATCTGCAGGAGGCCGCGCCCTGGACCGCCTACAAGACGGATGTCGAGCGGTCGGCGGTCGGGGTGCGCACGGGATTGAACCTCGTCGCCCTGTTCGCCCGTCTGGCGGCACCGGTCATGCCGGATTCGGCAGTGAAGATCGGGGCCGCCGTGGGCGCGACGGACCTGAGCTGGCCGGCGGCCGACGAACCCCTGCTGGACGTCCTGCCGCGCGGCCAGACCGTGGCGGCGGCCGGGGTGCTGTTCATCAAGATCGAGGACAGCCAGGTGGCCGAATGGTCGGAACGGTTCGGCGGCGCGGACGCCTGACCGTGGATCGGTCCGCCGCCCTCGTCAGGCTGCTGGCCGAAGATCAGGCTGAGGATCGCGCGGTGCTGGCCGGAAAGCCGGCCTATGTCGTCCTGCGTTCGCGCGATCGTGCTCGCCGGGAGGCGGTGCTGGAGCTGCTGGCTGACGGCTGGCCCGAGGATGCCGACGCCCTCTACGCCGCCGCCTGGGTCCTGAACCACGGAGACCTGACCGAAGAGGCCGCTCTGGGGAGCCGTCTGGCGGCGCGGGCTGCGGAGCTCGGACGGCCCGGAGCGCGCTGGCTGGCCGCCGCGGCGCTGGACCGGTCCCTTATGTATTCCGAGCGGCCGCAGAAATTCGGGACGAACATCGTGCCCGACGGCGTCGGCTGGCGGCTCTGGGACGTTGATCCAGCGACCACGGACGCCGAGCGGGTCGCCAACGACGTGCCGCCGCTGGCCGAGATGCAGGCCCGTGCGGCGGCGATCACAACGCCCCAGCCAGACGTGGCCGGGGCACCGGAGTCGCTCAGGAGGGCGATGCGCCGCTGGGGGACGCTGCCGGAGCCGTCGCCGTCGCCGGAGCCGCTGTCGCCGGTGCCTCGCTCGGGATGCCCTTCAGAAACTTCGCCTTCTCTTCTTCGCTGATGTCGAGGAAGGCGGGGGCCGAGGCGTTGAAGGCGTCCATGCGATCCGTGCGCACGATCACCGATCGCGCACCGTCCCAGATCATGTGCACGGCGACATACAGGACGATGACCAGGCCGACGTAGCCGATCCACCGGTGTTTGGTCAGCAGTTTGGCGATGAAGGTCGCGGCCACACCCATTAGGGCAATGGACAGGATCAGGCCGAAGACCATGATCCAGGGGTGTTCATGTGCCGCGCCCGCGACGGCCAGGACATTGTCCAGTGACATGGTCACGTCGGCGATCATGATCTGCAGCAGGGCGGCTCCGAAACTCTTGCGCTTGATACCCAGGGCCTCGGGCGGCGGGCCACCGCCGTGGTGGGCGGACAGGGCGGTTTCCAGCTCTGCCTCGGCCTCAGCCTGGTCATGGGTGCGCTGCTCCTGCAGTTCGCGCCACATCTTCCAGCAGACCCACATCAGCAGGATGCCGCCGGCGAGCAGCAGGCCGATGATGGCCAGTAGTTGCACCGTGATCAGGGCGAAGCCGATACGCAGGACGACGGCGGCAGCGAGGCCGATCAGGATGGCCTTCTTGCGCTGTTCCGGCGCGAGGGCAGCGGCGGCCAGGCCGACGGCCACAGCATTGTCGCCGGCCAGCACAAGATCGATCATCAGGACCTGGCCGAGGGCGGTGGCCTGGCTGGCGAGTTCGGGAGACGAGAGGAATTCCATGGGCGCTCTCTAGCGGGGGAGAGCGGATGCGCCAAGGGTCCTCCCCATCGCATAGCGACGGGGAGGAGACGATCAGGCGGTCTGTTTCCGAGTCGCTTCGTAAAGAGCGACCGCCGCCGCGTTGGAGACGTTCAGGCTCTCGAACCCGCCGGGCATGGGAATCCGGGCCAGAACGTCACAGTGTTCGGCCACCAGGCGGCGGATACCGTCGCCTTCCGAGCCCATGACCAGCACGGTCGGGCGCTCGTCGAGGGCCTGTTCCAGCGTCAGTTCGGCCGAGCCGTCCAGCCCCACGGCGCGCCAGCCCATGTCAGCCAGGGTCTCCAGCGCGCGGCTGAGATTGGTGACGCGCGCGCAGGGCAGGCGTTCGGTCGCCCCGGCCGAGGCCTTGGCCAGTGCCCCGGCGAGGGCGGGCGAGTGCCGGTCCTGGACCACGATGCCCTTGGCTCCGAACGCGAGGGCCGAGCGGAAGATGGCCCCGACGTTCTGCGGGTCGGTCAACTGGTCCAGCATGACGATGACGCCGCCGTCTCCGGCGATGTCCTCAAGCGCCACGCCTTCCAGCGGCTGGACCTTGAAGGCCAGGCCCTGATGCACCGCGCCGGGCGGCAGCATGCGGTCCAGCGCCTGGGCCTCGATCACCTCGATCGTGTGGCCGTTCGCCGCCTTGTCGCGCTCCAGTTCGGCGGCGCGGTCAGCGGTCGCCAGCAGCCGGCCCATGCCCTTGCGGGCCGGGTTGGCCAGGGCCGCCAGGACCGGGTGGCGGCCCCAGACGAAATTGTCGGCATCGGCCTTGGCCCGGGAGGGACGGGGGGCGGAATCAGAGAAGGCCTTCGGCTTGGGATTGGGGTTCCAGCCGCCACGGTCGGGACCGCTGGCGGACGGGCCCTTGGCACCCGCTCCGGGCCCGCCGGAGCGGGGTGTGGACTTGTCGCCGAAAGCCGGTTTTTTGCCCGATTTCCGGTCGTTGCGTTCTGGATTTCTCGACACTATAAGACGCCCTCCGATTTGGAGCCCTGAGGGCTTTCGGGTCTGGCGCCCCTCCTAAACCAGGCGACGCGGGACACCGAGAGCTTTTGTTGTTTCGACGACCGAAAGGTTGCCGAGGCATCGGTCCGACGGTTCGAAAACGCGCTGGGGGAATGTCCCGAGTGGCAAAGGGGGGGGACTGTAAATCCCCTGCGTAAGCTTCGCAGGTTCGAGTCCTGCTTCCCCCACCACGCGCTTTCGAAACGAGGGTCCGGACCCCATATCGGGTCGGCGGCGGAAGGCCCCTCCTTGCTGGGACGGGCCCGACGCCGTCTCCGTGCGGGTATAGTACAATGGTAGTACAGCAGCCTTCCAAGCTGAATATGTCGGTTCGATTCCGTCTACCCGCTCCAGGTTTTTGAAGCAGACAGCGCCCCTCAACCCGGGCCATCAGGAGTTTGGCCATGGCCAAGGAAAAGTTCGAACGTAACAAGCCGCACTGCAACATCGGCACGATTGGTCACGTTGACCACGGCAAGACGACGCTGACGGCGGCGATCACGATGGCGCTGGCCAAGGCGAGCGGCGGCAAGGCGATGAACTACGCCGACATCGACGCGGCACCGGAAGAGAAGGCGCGCGGCATCACGATCAACACGGCGCACGTGGAATATGAGACGGCGAACCGTCACTATGCGCACGTCGACTGCCCCGGCCACGCCGACTATGTGAAGAACATGATCACCGGTGCCGCCCAGATGGACGGCGCGATCCTGGTGGTTTCGGCCGCGGACGGCCCGATGCCGCAGACGCGCGAGCACATCCTGCTGGCCCGTCAGGTCGGCGTGCCGGCGCTGGTGGTGTTCATGAACAAGGTCGACCTGGTCGACGACGCCGAGCTGCTGGAACTGGTCGAGATGGAAGTGCGCGAGCTGCTGAGCTCGTACCAGTTCCCGGGCGACGACATTCCGATCACCATGGGTTCGGCCAAGGCCGCGACCGACGGCGTGAACCCGGAGATCGGCGAGCAGCGCGTGCTGGCGCTGATGCAGACGGTTGACGACTACATCCCGCAGCCGGCGCGTCCGCTGGACCTGCCGTTCCTGATGCCGGTGGAAGACGTGTTCTCGATCTCGGGCCGCGGCACCGTGGTCACGGGCCGGGTCGAGCGCGGCATCGTCAAGGTCGGCGAGGAAGTCGAGATCGTCGGCATCCGTCCGGTCCAGAAGTCGGTCTGCACGGGCGTGGAAATGTTCCGCAAGCTGCTGGACCAGGGCCAGGCGGGCGACAACGTCGGCGTGCTGCTGCGCGGCACCAAGCGTGAGGACGTCGAGCGCGGTCAGGTTCTGTGCAAGCCGGGCACCATCACCCCGCACACGAAATTCCTGGCCGAGGCCTATATCCTGACCAAGGAAGAGGGTGGCCGTCACACGCCGTTCTTCACCAACTACCGTCCGCAGTTCTACTTCCGCACCACGGACGTGACCGGCATCGTGCACCTTAAGGAAGGTGTCGAGATGATCATGCCCGGCGACAACGCCGAGCTGAACGTCGAGCTGATCACCCCGATCGCCATGGAAGAGAAGCTGCGCTTCGCCATCCGCGAAGGCGGCCGCACCGTCGGCGCCGGCGTGGTCTCCAAGATCACCGAGTAAACATCCTGGCGCGCTAACGCTCGCGACGCGGTCGCTCGCGCCCTGAGCGCCGTCCGGCCTCAAGGCGAGAGCCTCCGCGAGGCGAGCACAGGTCACCAAAAAGGAACGGCCCCGGGGGAAACTCCGGGGCCGTTTTGCTGTGGCGGGCAGACCGCAGTCCGCACGCCATTGATCCGTCCACTCTTCTCAAGATGGTGCTCCTCATCCTAGGGTCGTGATCCGGAGGGGGATACCATGGGTTACGAAGGCGAAACGCCGATCCGGGCGAGGGTGGAATTCGGCCCGGCCCCGGTGACGTTCGACACCGCGCCGGTCGTCTATGGCACCCGGGACCCGCGGGCGCTGAGCGCGCGGGGCCTGTGCCACTGGCTGGCCCATGACGAGATAGATCTGACCGGCCCCCAGCCCGTCCACACCAACCGCACAGTGATGCAGGTCACGGGCAGCGAGGGTCTTCAGACCGCCGCGCGTTTCGAGGTCAGCTACAACCCCCAGCACGAGCGGGTCGTGATTCATGCCATCCGCGTGCATCGGGGCGGCGAAGTGCGCGAAGCCGGCGTGCCCGAGGCCTTCGAGGTGATCCAGCGTGAGCTCAACATGGAGCGCGCGGTCTACGACGGGCGAATGACCGCCCACATGGTCATTCCCGATGTTCGGGAGGGCGACGTCGTTGAAATGAGTCATTCGGTGATCGGGGCCAACCCCGCCCTCAAGGGAAGGTTCGCCTGGTGGTTCATCCTTCAGTGGGCCGACCCGGTTGTGGAGACCCGTTGTATCGTCCGCGCGGCCGAGAACCGAAAGCTCACCAGCCGGAGGCGCGGCATTGCGGCCCGTCCCGTCGAGACGACGAATGATGGCGTTAGGACCCTCGACTGGCGCGCTGTGGATATGACCCCCTATGTGCCGGATCGCGGATCCCCGCCGTCCTATGTCGGCTATGCCGCCGTGCATGTGGCCGACTCGATGTCATGGTCCGACGTCGCCGGGATGTTCCAACAGTCCTACGAACCGCCCACGGATCTTCCGTCGGACCTTTCGGCGATGGTCGCCGGGATAGCCGAACGATCGTCGGACCCGGCGCGGCGACTGGTCGAAGGCCTGCGTCTGGTTCAGGGGGCCCTGCGCTATCATTCTGTGAGCGTGGGGGAGGGCGGGTATCGTCCGCGGCCACTCGAGCAGATATGGCGGACCCGCTACGGTGACTGCAAGGACGGCTCAGTGCTGTTGACCGCCGTGCTGCGACGGCTCGGGATCGATGCGGTCTGCGCCATGGTCAACACGGCGATCGGTGACGATCTGGTCGAGGCACCACCCAACCCGATGGCATTCAATCACTGTATTGTCCGGGCCAGGATCGGCGGCGAAACGGTGTGGCTGGACTCAACCCAATCGCCCCAGGCCGGTGATCTTGCACACCT
The DNA here is from genome assembly GCA_965284375.1 of Caulobacteraceae bacterium. Taxonomy (GTDB): domain Bacteria; phylum Pseudomonadota; class Alphaproteobacteria; order Caulobacterales; family Caulobacteraceae; genus Brevundimonas. The sequence goes on along the minus strand of OZ260074.1, from coordinate 1,562,998 downwards.
CGGCCAGGCGCATTTCCACTGGGCCCTTCCGCTGATCTCGGGGGCTGTGCTGGAACCGATGGCTCCGCCGCCCCTCCAGACCGTCTGCGAAAGCCATGAGGTCTGGACGTTCGCCCGAAACAAGAACCAGCCGGCAGATCTGGAAATGACCACGGTCTTTCGCGGCTGGCGTGCCGACGGCATGCGTCACTGGATCGCCAACGAAGGGACCATGAAGGTGTCCCGAAATCTTCGGGAAAGCCTGGAGCATGAGGTGCAGTCCCCTCTGCGGGAGCTGGCTCCCGCTGTCGTCAACGACGACGCTGTCGGCAACGTCGTGACGCTGGTTGAACGCTATGAGGTTGAACGCCCTTACCAGAAGCAGGATCGCACGGGGGAGATGGTCTTTCTGTCGCGCGACGAGGTGGTCGGGCCGCAACTGGCAGACATCGGGCCCGACCATCGCCGCGAGCCGCTACAGTTGGGCCTTGCCCGTCGGATCGCCACGACCCGCACACTCAAATTTCCCGTCACCGTGCAGATCACGCCCTGGCAAGAGAGGGTGTCCGGCCCTGCCGGCCTGACGCTGGACAGCGCCTTCGAATGGCGGTCGGGTTGCGAAGGCGTGCACCAGATCGCCCTGACGGTCGCCGAGCCGGTTCTGCCGTCGAAACGCGCTGCCGACTATCGCGACTTTGTCTCGAGAGCGCGGGGGATGAACGGCATTTCGTTTGTCGTTCCATTCAAGAACGACAGGATGACCGCAGTGCGGAACGGCCGCCCCAACGGCCTGTCATGGCTGATCTGGGGGGCGTCGTGGCGGTCATTATCGCCGCACGGCTGATGACCGGCTGACACCCGCGGTCAAATAAACCGCACCACCACGCCCGGCTTGACCCCGGCCGCCAGCTGCTCGGCGTCCCAGTTGGTCAGGCGGACGCAGCCGTTGGAGGCGGTTTTGCCGATCTTGGACGGATCGGGCGAGCCGTGGATGCCGTAGGTGTCGCGCGACAGGTCGATCCACACCGTACCGACCGGATTGTTCGGACCGGCGGGGATCACGACCTTCCGGTCGCCGCGGTCGTAGGTCACGCGGCTGGGGTCGTAGGTATAGTTTGGTTCAGGCGCGACGCCGGTCACCGTCACCGTGCCGGACGGGGCGGGACGCTCGCTGGAGCCGATGGTGGCCGGATAGAAGGCCAGCAGCTTGCCGGCCGCGTCGAAGGCCCGGGCCGAGCGCTCGGTCTTGTCGACGACGATCCGGGCCACGCCCGTCAGTGGTGTGTCGGTGACCGCGGGGACGATGAGAGTCTGGCCCGCTCGGCTGAAGTCGACGCCGGGATTGAGACCCTGGAGCAGGGCCTCGGTGATGTGGAACCGCTCGGCCAGCCGTTCCAGCGGGCGGACGAAATTCGTGCCGCTTATGGCGATGTCGGCCAGTTCACCGCGCGCGGGCGGACTGAAGGGACCCGCGACGTCGGCGGCGGTCATGACATACTGCGTCATGACGCGGGCGGCGTCGGCGGCGGCGAGATGCCGGAGCAGGGCCGCATCGGCGCGGTCGCCCGATCCCAGATTGTTGGCCTTGCGATAGGCCCCGATGGCCTGACGCGTGTTGTCGCCGGCGAGGCCGTCGATCACGCCCGGCGAGAAGGCTGTCCGGTCCAGCAGAACCTGCAGCCGGACCAGACCGGGGTCGGGGGCGGTCACGGCGGTCGCAACGGTCCCGGCTTCACCCGCGGCCGGGGCGGGCGCGGGCGCGGGCGCGGAAGCGGCCGGTTGGCCCGCTTCGATCTGTTCGACCGAGAGGATCGGTGTCCCGCCGGCTTGGGCCTGTGACCCGGGCCCGGAGACCGGTTGGGCGGGCGTCGCGGGTTCCGGAGCACCGCAGGCGGCGAGGGCGATGAGGCTGGCGGAGGCGAGGATCAGACGAAGCAACATGGAAATCCGGACTGTGACTGTGTCCGGACCCAATCCCTTGCCGACGCAGTCGTTCCGTGAACCCGGCGAAGGCGCACGGTCAGATCAGGGGTTCGGCGTCCCTGTGGCCGGGTCCGTCGCGGTCTCGCCCGAGTTGGATGAGCCTTCCGATCCGCGGGGTTCGGTGGCCGGGCGCGGGGGCTGGCCCTCACGGCCAGGCGTTCGCTGGTTTTCGGACTCGGCTTCGCGGGTCGGCGGACGTTCGGGGTCGGTCATCGGAGCTCCGGGGCAGGATCGGTCGGTCCAGACCGAACGTCCGGGCCGGGGAGTGGCTCCCGGTCATGGGTCGTTCACCATGAACGCTCACCGGCCCGAAACGGGCGCGGGGTAATGTCTGGTGCAGAAGGGCGGTCCGTCGCGGGCGCGCCACAGGACGGACGCATGGCTGGGCTTGAGGTCGACATCGTTGCGATCGACGCGCTGGACGAGAGCCAGTGGACGACGTGGCGCGCCATGCTGGCCGCCAACCCTGTGCTGAACAGCCCCTATTTCCGGCCGGAGTTCGCCAGGGTCGCCGGTCGCATCAGTCCGGACGCGGCGGTGGCCGTCTTCTCGCGAGACGGCCAGACCGTCGGCTTCTTCCCGCACCAGCGGCGGGGCGGGGCGATGCAGCCGCTGGCGGCCCCGATGAACGACTATCACGGCGTCATCGCCTTTCCGGGTCAGGCCCCGCCTCTGGAAGAGGCGGCGCGGGCGCTGGGCGCGACCCGGCTGAACGTCACAGCCTGGGTCGGCGAGACCGCCCTGGGCGAGGACCGGCGCACGGTGCAGGTCGAACTGGGCGAGGGCGGTTATGACGGCTGGTATGCCGAGCGGCGCACCACCCACGGCAAATTCTTCAAGGACAAGGAACGGGCCCGGCGCAGTATGGAGGCCGAACTGGGCCCGATGCGGGTGGAGCGTGGCCTGCACGATCCCGCGCTGCTGGACTGGCTGATCGATCTGAAGCGGGATCAGTACCGGCGTACGGCTCGGCACGACATCTTCGCCTGCGGATGGACGGCCGAACTGCTGCATGCCCTGCTCAAGGAAGACAGCGAGGGCTTCGGAGCCTCCATGGCGGGTCTGTGGGCCGGCGACCGGCTGACGGCGATCGAATATTCGCTGCACGCGGGTGACCAGTATCATTTCTGGTTCCCGGGATATGATCCGGCCATGGCGCGCTGTTCGCCGGGTATCCTGCTGAGCATGGACACGATGCGGCTGTCTGCCCCGCTGGGATACCGCACCTTCGACTTCGGTTTCGAGGGCGAGCACTACAAGAAATATTTCTGCAACGGCGCGCACATCGTGCGCGAGGCGATGGTGCTGAAGCCGGGGATCGGCGCGGCGGTCAGCGAAGCGGCGGTGGGCGTCCTCGGCGGGCGCGGCGAACGGCTGCGCACCAGCGTGCGGCGGCGCTGGGCTGCCATTGAGGCCTGCGAGACCACGCCGGGCAACCGGCTCAAGGGCGCGGTCCAGGCGGCGGGCGCAGCGCTTGCAAAGGCCCGTCAGAGTTCGACCCGATCCGTTCCGGCCTGAGAGACCCGATGAGCGACACACGCACCCGCTATTCCGGCCCCATCACCCAGGCCGCCGTGCACCGGCACAGTCTGGTCGAGCAGGGGTTCGCCTCCGACGCCGCGCTGGCGGCGGTGCTGGATCGCTATCCGGCCGATCTGTTCGACATCAATCTGTATGACTACGACGCGGCGGGCCAGGTCTCGCTGCGCACCGGGGCCCGGGGGCGGTTGAACGGCGAAGACCTGCTGGCCGCGATCCAGCAGGGGCGGTTGTGGGTCAACCTCCGCTCGGTCGAGACCGGCTGGCCCGAGCTCTGGGCCGCCGCGATGGCCGAGTTCAGTGGCGTGCAGGGAGCCTATCCCGGCCTGCGGGCGGTGAAGACCGCCGGCCAGTTGATCCTGTCGTCGCCCAAGGCCCGGGTGCCCTATCATTTCGACCCGGCGGGCGTGGTTCTGTTCCATCTGCGCGGACGCAAGCGGATCTTCGTCTATCCGGGCGATGAGGCCCATCTGGCAGAGGCTGACATGGAGCAGGTCGTCTCGCGCCAGACGACCGAGGAACTGCCCTATACGCTGGCCTTCGAGGCCGACGCCCAGGTGATGGATCTGGAGCCCGGGCAGGCCCTGACCTGGCCGATCTATGCGCCGCACCGGGTCGAGAACCTGGACCGGTTCTGCGTCTCGCTGTCGATGGATTTCCAGACCTGGCCGTCGCGGTTCCGGAACGGGGCCCTCTATACGAATGCCGTGCTTCGCAGCCGGGGCGGGCGGCCGCGCATGACCGACCGGATGGCGGGACCGGAACTGGCGGCGCGCTGGGCGGCCTCGCTGGCGCTGAAGCGGGTGGGGGGCCTCAAGAGCCGCCTCGCCCATTTCGAACGCGATTTCGAACCCGAGGTCGGCGTGGCGGACGGCGCGGGTGCGCTGAGGGCCTGAGGGCCTTTCTTACAACCGCGTCATGACCTCGATTTAAGCTGACTCGGCGCTTCGCCGGTCGCACCTTCCCGTCACATCCGGACAGGGAGGTCCCACCATGAAATTCGCCATCGCATCCGCCGTATCGCTCGCCGCGCTCACAGCCATCGCCGTCGGTCCCGCCGCAGCCAAGGACGGGCCGTCCGCCAAGATCGAACATGCGGTGGCCCGCGTCGTCGTCATCGTTGAGGACCGGGCCGACATCGCCGTGGAAATCGAGCAGGGCACGTCGGGCCTGCCGGCCCTCGAGGTTCGCCGCCGGGGCGATGACGTGCTCATCGAGGGGGGGCTGCGCGGCGGGATGTTCGGCAATAACTCCATTCGAAACTGCCGGTCCGGCGCCGGTGGCACGCGGCAGCCGGGCGAGGGGGCCTCGGTCGAGGTCCGCCGGGTCGGCACCATCAACATGGCCGACGCCCCCCTGATCGTCATCCGCAGCCCCCGCGCCGTCGACGTTTCCGTCGAGAGCGGTGCGGTGTTCGGCGCGGTCGGGCGCGGTGCCTCGTCGATCGACCTGGGCAACGGCGGCTGCGGAGACTGGACCGTCGCCAATACCAGCGGCGCGCTGTCCATGTCTCTCATGGGATCCGGCGACATGCGGGCCGGAACCTCCGACCGGCTCGAGGCCAACATCATGGGATCCGGCAGCATCCGCGCCGGGACCACCCGCGCCCTGGAAGCGAATGTCATGGGCTCCGGCGACATCAACGCTGTGCGTGTGGACGGGCCGGTCGAGGCCAATATCATGGGGTCGGGCACGATCACCGTCGCCGGCGGAAGCGTCGGTGCGGTCGAAGCCAACATTCCCGGCTCGGGCGAAATCAACATTCCGGGTACCGCGGCCAGCCTGGAAGCCAACATCATGGGCTCGGGCGACATCAGCGTCGGGGCTGTGACGGGCGCCGTCTCTCACAGCGTCATGGGTTCGGGCGAGGTCAAGATCGGCGGTCAGACGTTGCGGCAGGAGCGTCGGCAGCGCTGACACGGACCTGATCTGACGATGACCGCAGAGGAAGGCCCGGGAGCGTGGAACCCTCCGGGCCTTTTTCCTGTCCGCAAACCTACAAAACCCCGTCCCGACACAGTTTCGCCGCTTGACGAAACGGGACTCAATCGTCATAAGCGCCAACTCTTGTTGGACCGGCTGTGCATCCCGTATGTTTTTGGGATGCAGACGCGGTTCGCAGGAACGACCTGAGACCCTGTTCTTTGCAGTGACCCAGGACTTCAACGGCTCTCGCGGGCGACTGCGTGGGCCGATCGTTTTTGCGGACGTGCGTACTCTGAAGGCATTCGTGCCTGAAGGCCTCCGGTCTTTGAAATGGTTCACAGGGACGCAGGTTCGCCTGCTTGGGAAATACGACCGATATGGATCAAAGCATCCGCATCAGGCTCAAGGCCTTCGATCACCGCGTCCTCGACTTTTCGACGCGCGAAATCGTGAACACGGCCAAGCGCACGGGCGCGACCGTTCGCGGTCCGATCCCGCTGCCGACCCTGATCGAAAAGTTCACCGTGAACCGCTCGCCGCACGTCGACAAGAAGTCGCGCGAGCAGTTTGAAATCCGCACGCACAAACGCGTGCTCGACATCGTCGACCCCACCCCGCAGACCGTGGACGCGCTCATGAAGCTCGACCTGTCCGCCGGCGTGGACGTCGAGATCAAGATTTAATAAGAAAGAGGCGGGATCCGATGCGCACGGGCGTGATCGCCAAGAAGCTGGGCATGACCCGCGTGTTCGCCGATGACGGCGCGCACGTACCGGTCACTGTGCTCCAGCTCGACGGCTGCCAAGTCGTCGGCCAACGTACCCAGGAGCGTGACGGCTACGTCGCTCTCCAGCTGGGCGCTGGCACCAAGAAGGCCAAGAACACCAACAAGGCTCAGCGCGAATCTTTCGCCAAGCTGGAAGTGGAACCCAAGGCCTATGTCACCGAGTTCCGCATCGATGCGGACGCCATGATGGATGTGGGCTCCGAGTTCTCGGCGGACCACTTCGTCGCCGGCCAGAAGGTCGACGTCCAGGCCGAGACCATCGGCAAGGGCTTCGCCGGCGCCATGAAGCGCTGGAACTTCGGCGGTCTGCGGGCGACCCACGGCGTCTCGGTCTCGCACCGTTCGCACGGTTCGACCGGTCAGCGTCAGGATCCGGGCAAGACCTTCAAGGGCAAGAAGATGGCCGGCCACTATGGCCAGGAAGTCGTCACCACCCAGAACCTGACCGTGTTCCGCGTCGACGTTGAGCGTGGCCTGCTTCTGATCAAGGGCGCTGTCCCCGGTCATGAAGGCACCTGGGTCAAGGTTCGCGACGCCATCAAGAAGACCCGTCCGGCCGACGCTCCCTTCCCGGGCGGCATCAAGTCGAACGCCAAGGCTTCGGCCGAGCAACCCGTCGCCGCGGAAACGCCGGCTGAGGACGTTGCCGCGGTCGAGACCACCGAAGGCGGTGAAGCGTAATGAAACTCTCGGTCATCAAACTCGACGGCAAGGCCGCCGGTGACGTCGAACTGTCGGAAGCCGTCTTCGGCATCACCGACATTCGCGGCGACATCCTGGCCCGCTACGTCAACTGGCAACTGGCCAAGCGCCGCGCCGGTACCCACAAGGTCCAGACCCGGAACGAGAATTCTCGCACCGGCAAGAAGATGTACAAGCAGAAGGGAACCGGCGGCGCCCGTCACGGTTCGCGTCGTGCCCCGCAGTTCGTCGGTGGTTCGCGCGCCTTCGGCCCGGTCGTCCGAGACCACGGCTTCTCGCTGCCCAAGAAGGTTCGTGCCCTGGCCCTGCGTCATGCGCTGTCGGCCAAGGTCGTCGCCGGTGACCTGGTCATCGTCGACAGCCTGTCCCTGAAGGACGCCAAGACGGCCGGTCTGCGCGAAACGCTCGGCAAGCTGGGCTGGACCCGCACGCTGATCATCGCCGGTCCGGAAGTCGACACGAACTTCGGCCTGGCCGCCCGCAACATCCCGATGGTGAACGTGCTGCCGAATGCCGGCCTGAACGTTTACGACATCCTGCGCGCGGACAAGCTGGTGCTGACCAAGGCGGCCATCGAAGCGATCGAGGCCACCTACAAGGACTACACCCCGTCACGTCGTGAAGCCGAGGCCGCCTCGGCCGCCAAACCGGCTGCCAAGACGAAGAAGGAGGCCGCGTAATGGCTGGCGCCAACCCCACCGTTAAACACTACGACACCATCCTGGCTCCGATCATCACGGAAAAGGCCACGATCCTGTCGGAGCAGAACAAGGTCGTGTTCCGCGTTTCGGGCACCTCGACCAAGGACGAGATCGCCGCTGCGGTCGAAAGCCTGTTCAAGGTCAACGTCCTGAAGGTCAACACCCTGGTTCAAAAGGGCAAGACCAAGCGCTTCCGCGGCATCATGGGCCGTCGGGTCGACATCAAAAAAGCGATCGTGACGCTGGCCGAAGGCCAGTCGATCGACGTCACCACGGGGCTCTGATCAGATGGCCTTGAAAACATACAATCCGACATCGCCGGGCCGTCGCGCCCTGGTGCTGATCGACCGTTCGGAGCTCCACAAGGGACGCCCTGAGAAGTCGCTGACCGAAGGCCTGACCAAGTCGGGCGGCCGGGGCGCCGGTGGTCGTATCGCCGTCCGCTTCCGCGGCGGTGGCGCCAAGACGCTGTACCGCAAGATCGACTTCAAGCGCCGGAAGTTCGCCACGGCGACCGTCGAACGCCTGGAATACGATCCGAACCGGACCGCCTTCATCGCCCTCATCGTTTATGAGGACGGCGAAAAGGCCTACATCATCGCGCCGCAACGCCTGAAGGCGGGCGACTCGGTCGTGGCCGGCGAAAAGGTCGACGTGAAGCCGGGCAATGCCATGCCGCTGCGCTCGGTTCCGGTCGGCACGATCATCCACAACGTCGAAATGAAGCCGGGCAAGGGCGCCCAGCTGGCCCGCTCGGCCGGCGCCTACGCCCAGCTGGTCGGCCGCGACGCCGGCTACGCCCAGATCCGTCTGGGCTCGGGCGAGCTTCGCATGGTGCTGGACGGCTGTATGGCCACGGTGGGCGCGGTTTCGAACCCCGACCACATGAACCAGAACCTCGGCAAGGCCGGTCGTGTCCGTCACATGGGCTGGCGTCCGCACGTTCGCGGCGTGGCCATGAACCCGATCGACCACCCGCACGGTGGTGGTGAAGGCCGGACCTCTGGCGGTCGCACCCCGGTTACGCCGTGGGGCAAGGACACCAAGGGCACCCGGACCCGCAAGAACAAGGCTACGGACAAATACATCATCCGTACCCGCCACGTTAAGAAGGCTCGCTAAAGATGGCCCGCTCCTCCTGGAAAGGCCCGTTTGTCGACGGGTATCTGCTGAAGAAGGCCGAGACGGTGTCGTCGTCGGGCCGCAAGGATGTGATCAAGACCTGGTCGCGCCGCTCCACCATCCTGCCGCAGTTTGTCGGCCTGACCTTCGGTGTTCACAACGGCCTCAAGCATGTGCCGGTGTCCGTCTCCGAAGAAATGGTCGGCATGAAGTTCGGCGAGTTCTCCCCGACCCGGTCGTTCCCCGGGCACGCGGCGGACAAGAAGGCCAAAAGGAAGTAACTGATGGCCCAGACAAAAAACTCACGTCGGGTCGCCCCGACCGAAGCGCGCGCCAAGCTGGTGAACGTCCGGATCAGCCCTCAGAAGCTGAACCTGGTCGCCCAGTCGATCCGCGGCCTGCCGGTGCAAAAGGCGCTGAACGAGCTGGAATTCAGCCGCAAGCGCATCGCCACCGACGTCCGCAAGGTGCTGTATTCGGCCGTGTCGAACGCCGAGAACAACCACAACCTCGACATCGACAACCTGATCGTTGCCGAGGCCTTCGTGGGCAAGAACCTGGTGATGAAGCGTTTCGCGAGCCGCGCTCGTGGTCGCTCGTCGCGCATCCTGAAACCTTTCGCGGAGATCACCATCGTGGTTCGCGAAGCCGGTGAGGCCGCCTGATGGGTCAGAAAGTCAATCCGATCGGTCTGCGCCTCGGCGTCAACCGTACGTGGGACAGCCGCTGGTTCGCCCGCGGCGCCGAATACGCCAACCTGCTGCACCAGGACCTCAAGCTGCGTACGTGGCTCAAGGAACGCCTGAACGCCGCCGGCGTGTCGCGCATCATCATCGAGCGTCCGCACAAGAAGTGCCGCGTGACGATCTACGCCGCCCGTCCGGGTGTCGTGATCGGCAAGAAGGGCGCTGACATCGAGAAGCTCCGCAAGGACATCTCGGCGCGGACCGACGGCGAGGTTCACCTGAACATTGTCGAAGTGCGCAAGCCCGAGACCGACGCCCAGCTGATCGCCGAGAACATCGCGCAGCAGCTGGAACGCCGGATCGCCTTCCGTCGCGCCATGAAGCGCTCCATGCAGTCGGCCATGCGTCTCGGCGCCAAGGGCGTCCGCATCAACGTTTCGGGTCGCCTCGGCGGTGCTGAAATCGCGCGGATGGAATGGTATCGCGAAGGCCGCGTGCCGCTGCACACCCTGCGTGCCGACATCGACTATGGCTTCATCCAGGCCAAGACGACCTACGGCATCATCGGTGTGAAGGTGTGGGTCTTCAAGGGCGAGGTGCTCGAGCACGATCCGATGGCGCAGGACAAGCGCTGGGCGATCGAGGCTTCGGGTCCTTCTTCGAACGAAGGCCGTGGCGGTGATCGCGGCGGCCGCAACGATCGCGGTCAGCGTCGCGGGCGTGAGGGCTAAGTCATGCTGCAACCTAAAAAGACCAAATACCGCAAGGCCTTCAAGGGCCGCATTCACGGCGCCGCCAAGGGTGGCTTCTCGCTCAACTTCGGGTCCTATGGCCTGAAGACGGTCGAGCCGGAACGCATCACTGCGCGTCAGATCGAGGCGGCCCGCCGCGCGATCACCCGCCAGATGAAGCGCCAGGGCCGCGTCTGGATTCGTGTCTTCCCCGACCTGCCCGTCACGGGCAAGCCGGCCGAAGTCCGCATGGGCAAGGGCAAGGGCGCCGTTGATCACTGGGCGGCGCGCTGCCACCCGGGCCGGATTCTGTTTGAAATCGACGGCGTGCCGGACGACGTGGCTCGTGAAGCGCTGCGTCTCGGTGCCGCCAAGCTGCCGGTCCGTACCAAGGTGGTCACCCGCCTCGACGCCGGTGTCTCGCACGTGGAGCACGTAGGCGCATGACCAAGATCGCCGACCTCCGGGCCCAGACGCCCGACCAGCTGTCCGACGAGCTGCTGAAGCTCAAGAAGGAACAGTTCAACCTGCGCTTCCAGGCCGCCACCGGCCAGATGGAAAAGACCCATCGGGTCTCGGAAGTGCGCAAGGACATCGCCCGGATTTCCACGCTTCTGCGTGCGAACCGCGCGGCGGCTTAAGGAAACGAAGATGCCGAAACGAGTTCTCGAAGGCGTGGTCGTCTCCGACAAGGGCGACAAGACTGTCGTCGTCGTCGTCCAACGCACGCTGCTGCACCCGGTCCTGAAAAAGATCGTGCGCCTGTCCAAGAAGTACCACGCTCACGACGAAGCCAACGCCCTCAAGGTGGGTGATCAGGCCCGCATCGTCGAGTGCGCCCCCAAGTCCAAGCTGAAGCGCTGGGAAGTCCTGTCGGACTCCTCGGCCTCGGCTTCGTAATCAGAAAGATCTGATCATATGATCCAGATGCAAACTAACCTGGAGGTAGCCGATAATTCGGGTGCTCGCCGGGTCATGTGCATCAAGGTGTTGGGCGGCTCCAAGCGCCGCTACGCCTCGGTGGGCGACACGATTGTCGCTTCGGTGAAGGAAGCCATTCCTCGCGGCCGCGTGAAGAAGGGCGACGTCGTGCGCGCCATCGTCGTGCGCACCGCCAAGGACATCATGCGCAAGGACGGCTCTGTCATTCGTTTCGACAAGTCGGCCGCCGTCATCGTCAACAAGCAGAACGAGCCGGTCGGCACGCGGATCTTTGGCCCGGTTCCCCGCGAACTGCGCGCCAAGAACCACATGAAGATCATCTCTCTGGCTCCGGAGGTCCTGTAGTCATGGCCGCCAAGATCAAAACCGGCGACAACGTCGTGGTGCTCACGGGCAAGGACAAGGGCCGCACCGGCAAGGTGACCAAGGTCCTGCCGACCACGAACCGCGTCATGGTGCAGGGGATCAACATGGTCCAGCGCCACACCCGCCCGACCCAGGCCGACCCCCAGGGCGGCATCAAGAACAAGGAAGCGTCGCTTCACCTGTCGAACGTCGCGATCGCCGACGCCAACGGCAAGGCGGCCCGCGTCGGCTTCCGCATGGAAGGCGACAAGAAGGTTCGCTTCGCCAAGACGACGGGAGACGTCATCTGATGGCTGACACCAAATACACCCCGCGCCTCAAGGGCGACTACAACGAGCGCATCAAGGGCGTGCTGACCGAGAAATTCGGCTACACCAACCCGATGCAGATGCCCAAGCTGGACAAGATCGTCCTCAACATGGGCATCGGTGAAGCCGTGGCTGATTCCAAGAAGGCCACTGCCGCCCTCAAGGACCTGGCTGCGATCGCCGGCCAGAAGCCCGTCGCCACCAAGGCCCGTAACTCCATCGCCGGCTTCAAGCTGCGCGAAGGCATGGTCATCGGCGGCAAGGTCACGCTGCGCGGCGACCAGATGTATGAGTTCCTCGACCGCCTGATCACGATCGCGCTGCCGCGCGTGAAGGATTTCCGCGGCCTGAAGCCGACCTCGTTCGACGGTCGCGGCAACTACGCCATGGGCCTGAAGGAACACATCGTGTTCCCCGAGATCAACTACGACCAGATCGACCAGATGTGGGGCATGGACATCATCGTCTGCACCACGGCCAAGACCGATGACGAAGCACGCGCGCTTCTCACCGAGTTCAAGTTCCCGTTCGTGACGAACTGAGCGGGAAGGGAAAGAAACCATGGCTAAGAAAAGCGCCGTAAACCGCAACGAGATGGTCAAGGCCCTCGTCGCGAAATACGCCGACAAGCGTGCCGCCCTCAAGGCGACCGCCAACAACGAATCCCTGCCCCTTGAGGAGCGTTTCGAAGCGCGCCTGAAGCTGGCCAAGCTGCCGCGCAACTCGGCCGCCAACCGGATTCGCAACCGCTGCGAAGTGACGGGCCGTCCGCGGGCCTTCTATCGCAAACTCAAGATGAGCCGCATCGCCCTGCGTGAACTCGGCAACCTGGGTCAGATCCCGGGTCTGACCAAGTCCAGCTGGTAAGGGGAGCGACAGATATGATGATCAACGATCCCCTGAGCGACATGATCGCTCGCATCCGGAACGCGCACATGCGCAAACGTTCCAAGGTGCTCACCCCGGCTTCCCGCCTGCGCCAGCGCGTCCTCGACGTGCTGCAGGACGAAGGCTACATCCGCGGCTATGCGCTGGTTCAGAACCCCGGCGAATTCCCGCAGTTCGAGATCGAGCTCAAATACTTCGACGGCCAGCCGGTCATCGCCGAGATCGCCCGCGTGTCCAAGCCGGGCCGCCGCGTCTACTCCGCGATCTCCGACCTGAAGCCGATCAAGAACGGCCTCGGCATCTCGATCCTCTCCACGTCCAAGGGCGTTATGTCGGACACTGCGGCTCGCGAAGCCAAGGTGGGCGGCGAAGTCCTCTGCAGGGTCTACTAAGATGTCCCGTATCGGAAAACGCACCGTTGAAGTGCCGAAGGGCGTGACTGTCACGATCGACGGCCAGACCGTTTCGGTGAAGGGTCCCAAGGGCGAACGCTCCTGGACCGTCGCCGACGAGATCGAAGTCACCCAGGGTGACGATGGCCTGAACCTGGCGATCCGTGAGGACAACCAGCGTTCGCGGGCCATGTGGGGTCTGTCGCGGACCCTGGTCGACAACATGGTCGTCGGCGTCACCACGGGCTTTGAAAAGAGCCTGGACCTGGTCGGCGTCGGTTACCGCGCCGCGATGAAGGGTAATGCCCTGTCGCTGCAGCTCGGCTTCTCGCACGACGTCAACATCGAACCGCCCGCCGGCGTCACCTTCGCGGTGCCCAAGCAGACGGAAATCAAGATCTCGGGCGCCGACAAGCAGGCGGTTGGTCAGATCGCCGCCGTCATCCGCAAGCTGCGTCCGCCGGAGCCCTACAAGGGCAAGGGCGTGCGCTACACGGGCGAAAAGGTCCGGCGCAAGGAAGGCAAGAAGAAGTAAGTCATGGCTCTCTCTCTTCGACAACAAGCCCAGCGCCGCACAGAGCGCACCCGTCGCCGCCTGAAGGCTGTCTCCAACGGCCGTCTGCGCCTGTCGGTGCACCGTTCGGACAAGAACATCTCGGCCCAGATCATCGACGACCTCAACGGCGTCACGATCGCTTCGGCCTCCTCGCTGGAAGGCGAGAAGGGCAAGAAGGCCAAGGGTTCGGACGTCGCCGCAGCCGCTCTGATCGGCAAGCTGGTCGCCGAACGCGCTATCGAAAAGGGCATCAAGGATGTCGTCTTCGACCGCGGCGGCTACATCTATCACGGACGGGTGAAGGCGCTGGCTGATGCCGCGCGTGAAGCCGGCCTGAATTTCTAAGGGACGCGACAGATGGCGCAAACACCCCAACGTGGCGGCGGCGGCAACGATCGCAATCGTCGTGACAACCGCAACGCTCCCCAGGCCGACGGTCCGGACTCGGACATCGTCGAGAAGCTGGTGCACATCAACCGTGTCGCCGCCACCGTCAAAGGCGGCCGCCGGTTCTCGTTCGCGGCCCTGATGGTCGTCGGCGACGGCAAGGGCCGCGTCGGCTTCGGTCACGGCAAGGCGCGCGAAGTGCCGGAAGCCATCCGCAAGGCGACCGAAGAAGCCAAGAAGACCATGATCCGCGTGCCTCTGCGCGAGAACCGCACCCTGCACCACGACGGCAACGGCCGTTGGGGCGCCGGCAAGATCATGATGCGCGCTGCCCCTCCCGGGACCGGCGTCATCGCGGGCGGTCCGATGCGCGCCGTGCTCGAAACCCTCGGCGTCCAGGACGTCGTCGGCAAGTCGACCGGTTCGTCCAACCCCTACAACATGATCCGCGCCACGTTCGAAGCGCTGAAGGTCCAGTCGTCGCCCCGCCAGGTCGCCTCCAAGCGCGGCAAGAAGGTCGCCGATCTGATGGGCCGCCGCAACGACGGCGCCTCGGCTCCGGAAGCGGCGCCTGAAGCCCAGGAAGCCTGAGACCATGGCCAAGTCTGAATCCAAAGCCACCGTCACCATCCGCCAGACGGGCAGCCCGATCCGCCGCAAGTCGGACCAGCGCGCCACCCTGTCGGGTCTGGGTCTCAACCGCATGGGCCGCGAGTCCACGCTGGAAGACACCCCCTCGGTCCGCGGGATGATCGCCAAGGTCGCCCACCTGACCGAGATCGTCGAAAAGTAAGCGCACGAAAATCTCCCTCCCCTCCGGGGGAGGGATGTCGTCGTTTACGGCGACAGGGTGGGGGCGGCTCGGCGAGCGGCCCTCATTGCTATTTCGGGGACGGTTTGCTTAAAGCGCCCCCACCCGGCGGCTACGCCGCCACCCTCCCCCGGCGGGGGAGGGATACGACAGAGACACAAAGCCGAGTCCGGGTCTGACCCGGGCGCTAGCACCCGAAGGGATCAGGCACATGAAACTGAACGAAATCCGCGACAACGAAGGCGCCCACAAGAAGCGCATGCGCGTCGGCCGTGGCCCGGGCTCCGGCAAGGGCAAGACCGCAGGCCGTGGCGTCAAGGGTCAGAAGTCCCGCTCGGGCGTCGCCATCGGCGGCTTCGAAGGCGGCCAGATGCCGCTTTACATGCGTATGCCCAAGCGTGGCTTCAACAACCCGCTCGCGCTGAAGCTGGCGGAAGTGAACCTGTGGCGTCTGCAGGACGCGATCGACGCCAAGAAGCTGGACATCAAGGGCGAGATCAAGGGCGACGCCCTGGTCGCGGCCGGCGTGATCCGTCGCGTCAAGGACGGTGTCCGCATCCTCGGCACCGGCGAGATCAAGTCCAAGCTGAACCTGGTCGTCTGGTCGGCTTCGGCCGGCGCGGTCAAGGCGATCGAGGCTGCCGGCGGCACCGTCGTTCAGGAGCGTATTGCATCGGAAGCCAAGGCTGCCGCCCGCCTCGAGAAGCGCAATGCCGCCAAGGGCAAGGCTCCGCCCGCCAAGGCTCCGCGGGGTGATGCCAACAAGATCTCGGCGCGCACGACCCGCACCGCGGCCCGCAACGCCAAATAAAGCTTGATGGGCGCCCTCGCTAAGAGGGCGCCCTTCGCCTATCTGGACGCTGGCGCCGGATTCACGTCCGATGCGCCGCGTTCTGACAAGTCGGGGTGACGACACATGGCTTCGGCCGCCGAACAACTCGCAGCAAACATGAACATGGGCTCGTTCGCCAAGGCGACCGAGTTGCACAAGCGTCTGCTGTTCACGCTCATGGCCCTGCTGGTCTACCGCATCGGGACCTATGTGCCGATCCCGGGGATCAACTCGGAAGCCTTCCTGCAGTTCTTCCAGAACCCGGACGGCCAGCGCGGCATCCTGGACATGTTCAACATGTTCTCGGGTGGCGCCGTCGAGCGCATGGCGGTCTTCGCCCTGAACGTCATGCCCTACATCTCGGCCTCGATCATCGTCCAGCTGATGGGCACCGTCTATCCGCCGTGGGAGAAGCTGCGGAAAGAAGGCGGCGAGAGCGGTCGCAAGCAACTGAACCAGTACACCCGCTATCTGACGGTCGTGCTGGCGCTGTTCCAGTCGACCGGCATCGCGGTCGGCCTGAACGCCCAGCCGGGCCTGATCGACACGCCGGGGCTGTTCTTCATCATCTCGACCGTCACCACCCTGACCGGCGGCACCATGTTCCTGATGTGGCTGGGTGAGCAGGTCACCGCCCGCGGCGTCGGCAACGGCATCTCCCTGATCATCTTCGCCGGCATCGTCGCCGTTCTGCCGGGCACCATCGCGCGCCTGTTCGGCCTCGCCCAACAGGGCCAGATGTCTGCCTTCTCCCTGCTGTTCATCACCGTGATGATGATCGCGGTCGTGGTCTTCATCGTCTTCATGGAGCGAGCGCAGCGTCGACTGCTGATCCAGTATCCGAAGCGCCAGGAAGGCAACCGCATGACCGGTGGCGAGCGTTCGTTCCTGCCGTTGAAGGTCAACACCGCCGGCGTCATTCCGCCGATCTTCGCCTCGTCCCTGCTGATGCTGCCGACCACGGTGGCCCAGATGACCGCCAATGCGAACCTGCCGTCCTGGATGGACTGGCTGCCGCTGGTGACGGCCCAGATGCAGCACGGCCAGCCGGTGTTCATGTTGCTGTACGGCGCGTTGATCGTCTTCTTCTGCTTCTTCTACACCTCGATCACCTTCAATCCCGAGGATACGGCCGAGAACCTGCGCAAATACGGCGGCTTCCTGCCGGGCATCCGTCCGGGCAAGCGCACGGCCGAATATCTGGACTATGTCCTGACCCGCCTGACCGTGATCGGTGCCGCCTACATCACCGCGGTCTGCCTGTTGCCGGAAATGGTCATCGCCAACTTCGGCTCGGGGCTCGCGTTCGGCGGCACGTCCATCCTGATCGTGGTCTCGGTGACCATGGACACGGTGGCGCAGATCCAGTCGCAACTTCTGGCTCACCAGTACGAAGGCCTGATCAAGAAGGCCAAGCTGCGTGGCCGTGGCAAGACTCCTGGCAAGGGCGTCACCGCCCCGGCCCGGCGCTAGGACGTTCGGGGGAGGGGCGGCGATGAACCTGATCCTGTTCGGACCGCCTGCGGCGGGCAAGGGCACCCAGGCCAAGCGGCTGGTTGAGGCCCGCGGCATGGTCCAGCTGTCGACGGGCGACATGTTGCGCGAGGCGATCGCCTCGGGCTCCGAGCTCGGTCGCGAGTGCCAGGCGATCATGTCGCGCGGTGATCTGGTATCGGACGTCATCGTCATCGCCTTGATCGAGGCGCGACTGAAAGAGGCGGAAGAGGCCGGCGGGGCCATCTTCGACGGCTTCCCCCGCACCGTCGCCCAGGCTGAGTCGCTCGACCGCAGCCTCGCCCGTCTGGGCAAGCAGATCGATCATGTCATCCGCCTCAAGGTCGACGACGCGGCCTTGCTCGAGCGGGTCGCGGTCCGGTTCGCCGATCAGGGCCGCCCGGACGACAATCCGGAAAGCTTCAAGGTCCGTCTGGACGCCTACAATCGCAACACCGCGCCGCTGCTGCCCTACTATGCCGACAAGGGACTGCTGACCGAGATCGACGGCATGGGCGCGATCGCTGTGGTGGCCGAGGCCATCGACGCGGCCCTCGACGGGTCCTCTACCTGAACCTGGCCTGACCTTTTGGCGATTCCGTGCGTTCATGTCTTCGGTGGCAGGACAGGAGCATGCGGATCCAACCCCCTTATCTGACGAAGAAGCGGCTGCGGGCCGCCGGCGTGGTCGTGGGCGTATCGGTCGCGCACCTGCTGGTGTTCGCCGTGATTGCGCGCACCCAGGCCGATGTTCCGATGCTGCCGCCGGCACCGCCCATCAATGTGATGCTGTTCCGGCCGACGCCGCCCCCGCCCCCGCCGCCTCCGCCGCTGAAGCCCACGCCGGATCCCGGGGGGGGCAAGCCGGCCGCACCGTCGCGCATTCACGTCACGCCCAAGCCGGCCGACAAGCCGCGCGAGCTTCCCGCACCGCCCGTACCGGCACCCGTGCCGGCGCTGGTCATCGGCATGGCACCGGTGGCCGGTCCGACGCCCGGCATGGGGCAGGGTGGCACGGGCAACGGGTCGGGGACCGGTGACGGGGACGGTGAAGGTTCAGGCTCGGGCGGGATCGGGCCGCGCTTCATTCGGGGGGCCACCCAGGCCGAGATCTTCAGCGTTGTCCCACGGGGACGACGCCAGGGACGGGGCTCGGTCAGCTGCGTCATTCGCCTGGACGAGCGGCTGGACGCCTGCCGCACGGTCAGCGAGACGCCACCCGGTCAGGGCTTCGGGGCGGCAGCCGTAACGGTGGCGGAGGCCTATTTCCGCTTCCGCCCGCCGATGAGTGCTTCGGGCCGCCCGGTCGAGGGCCAGCGGGTGACTGTCTTCGTCCAGTTCGGGCGCTGATCCACGTGGGCCGGTCGTATTGACACCCGCGCCGGCCCGCCCGCTCTATGCGGGAACAGGGGACGGGGTGTGGTTTTGGCTTTCAGATATTCAGGCGCGTCGCTGCTCGCCCTCATGACCGTCACGGCCACGGCCCTGACCGCCTGCGCCACCACGGGCGAGACACGGCCCGTCACGGCCGCCCAGGCCGGTCCCGTCATCCCCGCTAACCGCCTCGAAGGGCTGTTCACCGTTCGCCCTGACAGCGCCGGCGCGCGGATGCTGATCGAGCTGCCACCGGCCGGGGCGGACGGGGTCATGCTGCGCGTCATCCACCACACCTCGCTCCGCACAGGGGTCGGGTCGGCGACGACGGGGCTGGATCGCGCCCAGATCGGACCGACCCATATCCTGGCCTTCCGCCGTCTCGGCGACCGGGTCGTGGCCGAGTACGAAAATCCGGCGTATCGCGCGGCCAGAGGCAGCGCCGATGAACAGGCCGCCGCGCGGGACGCCTTCCTCGGTTCAACGGTCTGGGCCGGCAAGATCGAACAGGCGACGCCGGACGGCGGGGCGATCGTGGACATCAGCGGCTTCCTGACCTGGGACGCCGCCGGGATTGCGGATACGCTCAAACGAACCGGGCAGGGGACCTTCCGGACGGTCCCGGAACTGACCCTGATCGACACCGGCGCGGCGCGGGCCTTCCCGGACAATGTGGAACTTGAGGCCCGCCTGACCTTCACCAGCGATCAGCCGGGCGGGGCCGTCTCGGGCATCGCGCCGGATGCCCGCCGGGCGACCTTCACCGTGCGCCACAGCTTCATCCGTCTGCCCGACGACGGCTACCGGACGCGGGCCTTTGATTCCCGCACCGGCGCGATCAACCTGGTGGTCGCTGATTTCTCGGCTCCGCTTGATCAGCCGATCGTGACCCGGCTGGCGCAACGCTTCCGGCTTCAGAAGACCGACCCGGCCGCGGCCCGCTCGACCGTGGTCGAGCCGATCGTCTTCTATGTCGACCGCGCCGCGCCCGAGCCGATCCGCTCGGCGCTGGTCGAGGGCGCGGGCTGGTGGGCCGAGGCCTTTGACCGCGCCGGCTATGTCGATGCCTTCAGGGTCGAGGTCCTGCCGGAAGGCGTCGATCCGCTCGACGCCCGCTACAATGTGATCAACTGGGTCAACCGGGCGACGCGCAGCTGGTCCTATGGACAGAGCGTCGCCGATCCGCGGACGGGCGAGATCGTCAAGGGGTCCGTGCTGCTGGGGTCGCTGCGCATCCGTCAGGACATGCTGATTCTCGACGGTCTGGTCGGATCGGGCCGTCCCGAGGTCCAGCGCGTGGCCCTGGCCCGGATTCGACAGCTGGCCGCGCACGAGGTGGGTCACGCCATCGGCCTGATGCACAATTTCGCGGGCTCGACCCAGGATCGGGCCTCGGTGATGGACTATCCGGTGCCCCTGATCCGGATCGACGGCGAACGCCTGGACCTGTCGGATGCCTATGGGACCGGCCTGGGCGGCTGGGACCGGTTTGCCATCGACTGGCTGTACGGCGATGCCGATGCCGCCGCTCTGGATGCGAAGGCCCGTGACGGGGCCCGCCGGTACCGATTCGTCTCCGATGCCGATGCCCGGGTCGGCGGCGACGCCCAGCCGTGGGGCAGTCTGTGGGACAATGGTGCCGATCCTGTCGCCGAGATGGGCCATATCATGCGCATTCGCCGCATCGCCCTCGACCGCTTTGGCCTGGCGTCCATGCCGCGCGGCGAGGCCGTCAACGACCTGCGTCGTCGCCTGGTGCCGATCTACCTGTTCCATCGCTATCAGGTCGACGCCGTCGCCAAATGGGTCGGGGGCGTCGACTATGCCTATCCCGTGGCGGGGGATGGCCGCGAGACTGCCAGTGCCGTGCCGGCGAGCCGTCAGCGCGAGGCCCTGGACGCCCTGCTGGCGACGCTGGACCCCGATGAACTGGCGCTGTCCGACTCACTGACGGACTTGCTGGCCGCACAGCAGTCGGGCGACGCCGATGCGCAGCACGAAACCGAGCTGTTCGCGGCGGGGACCGGTCGCGCCTTCGATCCCGGGGCCCTTGCGGACGCGGCGGCGGACGTCACCCTTTCGGCCCTGTTCGCCCCCGAGCGCGTCAACCGGCTCATCAACGCCCAGGCCCGCGATCCGGAGGCCCTTGGGCTGGCCGAGGTGATCGACCGCACGGGCCGCGCGGTGTTCGCGCCGGCGGCCGGGCCCGCCGGCGAGGCCGCACGCCGGGTTCAGGCCCGGTATGTGCTGACGCTGGCGGCCTTGCAGCGTG
This sequence comes from Caulobacteraceae bacterium, assembly GCA_965284375.1. Classification (GTDB taxonomy): domain Bacteria; phylum Pseudomonadota; class Alphaproteobacteria; order Caulobacterales; family Caulobacteraceae; genus Brevundimonas. The sequence goes on along the minus strand of OZ260074.1, from coordinate 1,542,220 downwards.
GGGACGATCTGTCGTCCACGGCGGCGGCCCTCGTGGATCAGCGGCTGGCGGCCCTGTCCGCCGTCCTGCGTCGCTCAACGGCTGTGGACCCGCTCCAGCGCGCTCATGACCGCTGGCTGGGGGCGTTGCTGACCGACCGGGAGCGGCTGGATCAACTGATCTCGGCTGCCCGCCACCCCGTCGCCATTCCGCCGGGCAGCCCCATCGGGGCCGAGGCCTGCTGGTTCTGTGATGTCGTGATCGACCCGACGACCGTTGACGGAAACTGAATCCCCTGTATAAGGCCGGCTTCCGCGAAGGGCGTCGGCGCTCCTGGTCTGTTGACCGGAGCGTTTGTTGCGTCCGCCAACGCGTATCTGGAGAGCTTCGTGGCCCGTATCGCTGGTGTCAACATCCCGACCAACAAGCGCGTGGAGATCGCGCTGCAGTACATCCATGGCATTGGCGCCCACGCCGCCAAGGACATCACGGCCAAGGTCGGCATCGAGCCCGCCCGCCGGGTGAACCAGCTGACCGACGCCGAGGTCCTGCAGATTCGCGAGACCATCGACCGTGATCATACCGTCGAGGGCGACCTGCGCCGCGAGACGTCGATGAACATCAAGCGTCTGATGGATCTGGCCTGCTACCGCGGCCTGCGTCACCGCAAGGGCCTGCCGGTCCGCGGTCAGCGCACCCACACCAACGCCCGCACCCGCAAGGGTCCCGCCAAGCCGATCGCCGGCAAGAAGAAGTAAGACAGACACATGGCCAAGGAACCGGGTCGCGTAAAGAAGCGCGAGCGCAAGAACATCACCTCGGGCGTCGCCCACGTGAATGCGTCCTTCAACAACACCATGATCACGATCACCGATGCCCAGGGCAACGCGATCTCGTGGTCGTCGGCTGGACACATGGGCTTCAAGGGTTCGCGCAAATCGACCCCGTACGCCGCCCAGATGGCCGCCGAAGACGCCGGCAAGAAGGCCCAGGAACACGGCGTCAAGACGCTGGAAGTCAACGTCTCGGGTCCCGGTTCCGGCCGTGAGTCGGCCCTGCGCGCCCTGCAGTCGGTCGGCCTGACCATCACCACCATTCGCGACGTCACGCCGATGCCGCACAACGGCTGCCGCCCGCCCAAGCGTCGCCGCGTCTAAGCGTACACCGACCGACTATCTATCTCCGCCGGTCCTGCCGCCCCTGACGAGGAGCGAGGGACCGGCGAATTCCGTTTTCGAGGGACACCCATGATCGAACGTAACTGGCAAGAGCTGATCCGTCCCGAGAAGCCGCAGATCGAGGCGAGCTCCGACCCGCAGCGCAAGTCGCGCCTGGTCGCCGAGCCCCTGGAACGCGGCTTCGGCGTGACGCTCGGCAATGCCCTGCGTCGCGTTCTCCTGTCGTCGCTGCAAGGCGCCGCCGTGACCGCGATCCAGATCGACGGCGTGGTCCATGAATTCTCGTCGCTGGAAGGCGTGCGCGAGGACGTGGTCGACATCGTTCTGAACATCAAGCAACTGGCACTGCGCATGCACGCCGAAGGCCCCAAGCGCATGACCCTGCGCGCCACGGGCCCCGGCGCCGTGACCGCCGGTCAGATCGACGCGCCGGCCGATATCGAAATCCTGAACCCCGACCACGTCATCTGCACGCTGGATGACGGTGCCTCGGTGCGCATGGAACTGACCGTCCAGAACGGCAAGGGCTATGTGGCTTCGGAAATGAACCGTCCGGAAGACGCGCCGATCGGCCTGATCGCCGTCGACGCCCTGTATTCGCCGGTCAAGCGCGTCGCCTATCGCGTCGAGCCGACCCGTCAGGGCCAGTCGCTGGACTATGACAAGCTGATCCTCGAGGTCGAGACCAATGGTGCGGTCTCGCCGGTGGACGCCGTGGCCTATGCCTCGCGCATCCTGCAGGACCAGCTGCAGATCTTCATCACCTTCGACGAGCCCAAGAAGGCCGTGGAAGCCGCCGACGGCAAGCCGGACCTGCCCTTCAACCCGGCCCTGCTGAAGAAGGTGGACGAGCTGGAACTGTCGGTGCGTTCGGCCAACTGCCTGAAGAACGACAACATCGTCTACATCGGCGACCTGATCCAGAAGACCGAGGGCGAAATGCTTCGCACCCCGAACTTCGGCCGCAAGTCGCTGAACGAAATCAAGGAAGTTCTCACGACCATGGGGCTCAGCCTCGGTATGGATGTGCCGAACTGGCCGCCCGAAAACATCGAAGACCTGGCCAAGAAGTTCGACGACCAGATCTAGTTTCAACCCTCCGCCCTAGACCCACCCGGGTCGCGGAGCGGTTAGAATGAGAGAGCCCCAGGTCTGCTGACGCGGAAACCAGGGTTGAGTAGGAGAGACCCCGATGCGCCACGGCGCCGCCTATCGCAAGCTCGGTCGTACGAGCGCACACCGGACCGCCATGTTCGCCAACATGGCTGCGTCGCTGATCAAGCACGAGCAGATCACGACCACGCTTCCCAAGGCGAAGGAACTCCGTCCCTTCGTCGAGAAGCTGGTCACGCTCGCCAAGAAGGGCGATCTGCACGCGCGTCGTCAGGCCATCAGCCAGGTGCGTGACGTGCCGCAGGTCGGCAAGCTGTTCGAGACGATCGGCCCGCGCTACGCCGACCGCAACGGCGGCTATATCCGGATCATGAAGGCCGGCTATCGCCACGGCGACAACGCCGCCATGGCCGTGATCGAATTCGTCGATCGCGACGCCGACGCCAAGGGCCTGGACTCGGGTCCGGTCTATGCCATCGAGGGCGACGACGAAGCGTAAGCTTCGGCCGTTGGGGCCACGAGAAAGGGGCGACCGGTGCGAACCGGCCGCCCTTTTTCTTTGGCCGCACCTCCGTCAGATTGGGTCGAACATGAGGAAGCCTCGTCATCGTGAGCGTTGAGATCGTTCCCTTCCGTCCTGACCACTCAGCGGCATGGCGCTCGTTGAATGAGGACTGGCTGCTGGCCGGCGGCTATGCCCTTGAGGCCAAGGACCAGCTGGTGCTGGGCGATCCGCAAGGGGCGATCCTCGACAAGGGCGGCCACATCTTCATGGCCCAGCGCGACGGCACGCCGGTCGGCTGCTGTTCCCTGATGGTGATGGCCGACGGCGGCCGTGAGGTCGGCAAGATGGCGGTGGACCAGGGCGCACGCGGTCTCAATCTGGGCTGGCGGCTGCTTGAGGCGTGCGAGTCGGCGGCGCGCTCGGCCGGGAGCCCGTGCCTCTATCTGGAGACCAACCGCGCCCAGACGCACGCCATCGCCCTGTATCGTCGCTTCGGCTTCGTCGATCTGCCGCCCCGGCCGACGCCCTATGCGCGCTGCGACGTGTGGATGGAGAAGCGGTTCTGACCGCTACTCCTTCGACAGGTCCTGACGTCTGAACCAGGCCAGGGCCGCGACCATCGGCAGAACCGTCCACAGAGCCAGACCGGTGAGCGAACGCCAGACCGTCGCGTCGGTCAGCGGCGCGGCCAGAGGCCCGGGCGCGACCGCCGCTTTCAGCGTGTCATAGGCCAGACCGGGCAGCAGCAGCTGCGGCAGCCACATCTGCGGCTCCCAGCCCAGCAGTGGCAGGGCCGTCCCGGTGATGCTCTGCACGAAGCCCAGGGCCCAGGGCACGAACAGGGCGGCCAGCAACGACCGCGTCATGACTGCCGTCAACAGGGCGATCATCGTGAACTGAACGATGCGGACATAGGACAGGACCCAGAGCAGGGCCGCGCGCCCGGCCTCGGCTCCGTCGATCGAGAAGCTGAGGCCACGCTCGTAAACCATGGCCTGGGCGATCAGGAAGACGAAGCTGGCGGCGAGGAAGGCCAGGCTGGTGGCGACGGCCAGAATCTTGACCACGCCGACCTTGGCCAGGATCAGTGAGACGCGGTCGTTGCGCGCGCTGATCAGGCGCCAGGATTCCCAGCGGTAGTCGCCAGCATAGATCGTGGCCGCGCCGATCAGCATGCAGATCAGGATCACACCGTTGGCGCTGCCCGAGGCCGCGAACGAGAAGGCCTCGCCCAGGTTCACCGGCGTCGTCGATGCGGGGATGGCCAGGCCAAGCTTGTCGACCGCCTCGTCCCCCTTGGCCTTGCTGATGATGTGGAAGAACACGCCGCCGACGGCGAACAGCAGCGGCGTCAGCACGACACTGACGAACACCTGGAACCGGTTCAGCGAAAATCGATAGGCCTCGGCCCGGAGTGCATCAGCCAGCATGGGGGGACTCCGGCGCGCGGGTCGAGCCCGTCTCGGTGAAGAAGACGCTCTCCAGATCGTCGCCGACCCAGCGGGCCTCGTCGATTTCGACCCCGTCCTGAACCAGGGCGCGGATGAGTGCGGGCCCCTCGGCGCGGGTGATCTTGGCCAGCACGGCGGTGCCGTCCATCACGCCCCGGTCGCCCAGTCGCTCGAGGATGCGGGCCGTCGGCGACGCGGAAAGCCGCAGACGCTCGCCTGTGGCGGTCAGTTCGCTGACGGCCCCTTCGCGGACCAGCCGGCCCTTGTGCATGATGGCCACGCGATCGCAGATGCGCTGGACCTCGAGCAACTGATGGCTGGCGAGGATGACGGTCACGCCGTCGTCGTCGGCCAGCGACCGGATCAGGGCCCGCATCTCCTGGATGCCGGGGGGGTCCATGCCGCTGGTCGGTTCATCCAGAATGACCAGTTCGGGTTTGCTCATGAGCGCCGCCGCCACGCCGAGGCGCTGCAGCATGCCGACCGAGAACCCCTTGACCTTGCGGTCCGCCGCCTCGACCAGGCCAACCCGCTCCAGCCAGGCCGGGATATCGACCTCGGCACCGAGGCCATGCTCCAGCGCCAGCCAGCGCAGCACCTGACGGGCGGTCATATAGGGCGGGAAGCGGGGGGTCTCGATCATCGATCCCATGCGCCGCATCGAGGCCACCTGGCCGACCGGTCCGCCCATGACGGACGCCGCGCCCTGCGTCGGACGGATCAGGCCCAGCAGGATGCGGAACAGCGTCGACTTGCCGGCCCCGTTCGGTCCCAGCACGCCATAGACGCCCCCGCGCGGGATCGACAGGTCCAGCCCGTCCAGCGCGCGCACGGTTCCGTAGGTCTTGGTGAGTCCACGGGTTTCGATCACGGTTGTCATGCCGTCAGCTTGGCCTTGTGCCGCCGGTTCGCGCAAGGCGTTGCCACATTAAGCTTTCGCAACCCCGGCTTGCGGGATCGCCATGCCGAAGGCGATCAGCTCGCCGTCGGGAGCGAGAACCAGAAGCTCCCTCTGGCCATAGGGCTTGTTCGCCGGTCCATGGACGTCGCCGGGGGGCAGGGTGTCGAGCTTCGGCTTCAGCTCGGCGTACAAGGCGTCCACGTCGCGCACGTCGATATAGTAGGCGAACCGCCGCCGGGCCGGCACCGTCGCGCCGCTCTCCGCCTGCATAAGCCGGAAGCCCACGGTCTCGCGATGGATGTAGGCGTAGCCCGGCTGCCGGAACGGGACATCGAACCCGAGGATATCCGTGAAGAAGTCCAGCGCCTGCTGCAGATCCGCGACGTGCAGGAAGGGCGTTACCTGAAGGAAGTTGGTCATGGGGGCCTCCGCCATGATGGTACCACAGGGCTGACGGGCGCACCCGGGTCGGCTAGAAGGCCCGTCCCGTAACCGAGCCCGCCATGTCTGCCCTGTCCCGTCTCCGCACCCACCGCGCCGCGCTCGCCTTCATCTTCGTGACGGCCGTGCTCGACATCGTGGCCATGGGGATCATCATCCCGGTCCTGCCGCAGCTGATCGAGGATTTCGTCGGCTCCAACGCCCGGGCGGGTGTCATCAACGGCGTTTTCGTCGCCCTATGGGCGGGGATGCAGTTCATCTGCTCGCCGATCATCGGCTCCCTGTCGGACAAGTACGGCCGCCGCCCGGTCATCCTGATCAGCTGCGCCGGCCTGGCCCTGGACTATGTGTTGATGGCGGTCGCGCCGAACCTGTGGTGGCTGGCGCTGGGCCGGATCATCGCCGGGATCACCTCGTCCAGCTTCACCACCGTCTATGCCTATATGGCCGACATCACCGCGCCGGAGAAACGGGCCAGGGCCTATGGCCTGATCGGGGCGGCCTTTTCGTTCGGCTTCGTTCTGGGGCCGGTACTGGGCGGTTTCCTCGGTGAGTTCGGGCCGCGCGTGCCGTTCTGGTTTGCGGCCGGCCTGTCGACCGTGGCCTTCCTGTATGGTCTGCTGGTGCTGCCCGAGAGCCTGCCGGTCGAGAAGCGGATGTCCTTCAGCTGGAAGCGGGCCAATCCCGTCGGCTCCCTGATCCTGCTGCGCCGTCACCCGGAGCTCACCGGACTGTCCGTGGTGAATTTCCTACTCTATTTCGCCCACCACGTCTTCTCGGCGGTGTTTGTGCTCTATGCGGCCTGGCGCTACGGCTGGGGCCCGCGCGAGGTGGGTCTTTTGCTGGCCCTCGTCGGGGTGCTGGACATGGTGGTGCAGGGCGTCCTCGTCGGGCCGGTCGTCAAGCGGCTGGGCGACCGGGCGACGATGGTGCTGGGTCTGGTCGGCGGCACGGTCGGGATCGCGGCCATGGGCTGGGCCCCGGACGGCCTGATGTTCATCCTGGCCATGCTGCCCAACTCCCTGTGGGGTCTGGCCATGCCGACGCTGCAATCCCTCATGACCCGCCGGGTCGGCGAGGATGAACAGGGCCAGCTTCAGGGCGCGAACATGAGCGTCGCCTCGATCGCCGGGGTGATGTCGCCGTTGTTCTTCGGCTGGATCTATTCGCTGTCGGTGGGCGAGCTCGCGATCATACCGATGCCCGGCCTGGCCTTCTATCTGGCCGCTGTGGTCCTGTTGCTGGCGGCCCTCATCGGCTGGTGGGTCGGGCGGGGGGCGGAACGGCGCGACGCCGCGTCCGTTGAGGACTCGCCCTCGCCTTGATCCGGTCGAAAAGCCGGTGCGGAATAGCGGCGCTTCAAAGCCCTTCTGACCAGACCGGATGACCATGACGCCCCGCACGCTCGCCATCGCCGCCGCCCTGATGCTCGCCGCCTGCAGCCAGCCCAATGATACGAGGGCCCAGGACGGGGTCTTCGCCGATAATCGGGTGGTCCCGGGCGACTCCATGTCGATGAAGGCCAGCTTCGCCCCTGTGGTCCGCACGGCGGCCCCGGCCGTGGTCAATGTCTCGGCCCGCGGGGTGCAACAGGTCCAGGATCCGTTCTGGTCCATGTTCGGCCAGGGAGCCCGGGCCCAGCAGGTCGGCTCGGTCGGCTCGGGGGTCATCGTCCGCCCGACCGGCGTGGTGGTGACCAACTATCACGTCATCAACGGCATGCAGCAGATCAAGGTGGTGCTGAATGACCGCCGCGAATTCGACGCCCGGATCATCCTGGCGGACGAACGCTCCGACATCGCCGTGCTGCAGCTGGAGGGCGTCAACGAGCGCCTGCCGACCCTGAACATCGACGATCGCGAGGAACAGCAGATCGGCGACCTGGTCCTGGCCATCGGCAATCCGTTCGGCGTCGGTCAGACGGTCACCAACGGCATCATTTCGGCCCTGAACCGGACCGAGACCGGAATCAGTGACAGCGGCTCCTTCATCCAGACGGACGCGGCCATCAATCCGGGCAATTCGGGCGGGGCGCTGGTCGACATGGACGGCGACCTGATCGGCATCAACACCGCCATCTTCTCGCGCTCGGGCTCATCGTCGGGCGTGGGCTTTGCCGTGCCGGCCGCGGCCGTGAAGCGGGTGGTGGATTCGGCCGTGGGCGGGGCCACCGCCGTGATCCGGCCCTGGCTGGGGGTGAAGGGTGACAGCGTCAGCGCCGACGTCGCGCGCAGCCTCGGCCTCGAGCGGCCGCAGGGGCTGGTCGTCACCGAGGTCTGGCCGGGCGGCCCCGGCGCGCGCGCGGGACTGCAGGAAGGCGACGTCATCACGGCCATCGACGGGGCCGAGATCAACGACCAGGGCGGGCTGAATTTCCGTGTCGGCACGCGCGAGCCGAACGACACGGTGCAGGTCGCGGTGCTGCGTGACGGGCGGACCCGGACGCTGGATGCGCGGGTGCAACGCCTGCCCGGGGATGCGGACGTCAAGGATGCGGCCGTGATCCAGTCCGGTGCGCTGGCGGGGGCGCAGGTGCTGGCCCTCAATCCGGCGCTGGCGGACAGCCTCGGCGGCGATCCGTTCGCCACCGGCGTCATCATCGGCCAGGTGCAGCGCGGGGCCTATGCCCAGCGCGCCGGTCTGCAGGGCGGCGACATCGTGCTGTCGGTCAATGGCCGAGCGGTCACCTCGGTCCAGCAACTGGGGAATATCGCGCGCGGTTCGGAACTGACGATCAGCCGTCGGGGGCAGCGGATCAGCGGCACGATCCGCTGACCGGTTCCGGAAGGATCCAGGTCGCGAGCGGCATTCAGCCGAGCTGCTGGTCGCCCATCAAACACCGTCTTTCCGGGGCCGCGGAGCGTAACCCGGAATCCAGGGGGCTGGACTGAACATCGGAACCTGGAGCGGACGGCGGCGTCCAGACACCTGGATTCCGGGTTCTTGTCCCGGCGACGCCGGTCCCAGCCCCGGAATGACGGGGAGGGAGAACGGGTACCGACGTCTGAATGTCGATTGAACCTAGGTCGCGAGCGGCGAGGCGATCGACCAGGTGTGGCCGAACGGGTCCATCAGCCGGCCGTAGCGGTCGCCCCAGAACTGATCCGCCAGCGGCATCAGCGGCACGCCACCGACGCGGATGGCGCGGTTCCACCATTCGTCGGCGTCGTCGACCTGCAGATGCAGGGCGACGCCCGTGGGGACGACGTCGGCCGCGTTTCCGTATTCCGGGAACTCGTCGGAGAGCATCACCAGCCCGCCGTTGATGACCAGACGGCTGTGCATCAGCCGTTCGCCGTCGTCGGCCAGATTGCGGAACAGCTCCTCGGCCCCGAAGGCGGCGCGATAGAATTCGACCGCCGCCTGTCCGCCGCGCGAGGGAATGGTCAGATACGGGATGACGCCGCCGGACGGGATCTGGTTCGGGTCGGCCATGTCTGTCTCCTCGGGCTGAGCGATACTAACGCGTGAAATGCCTGCCCGGAACGCCTATCTGTAGCCGTCCATGACCGACCTGTTCGAAGCCTCCGGCATCCACCCTCCAGACGCGCCGCTGGCCGACCGCCTGCGGCCCCGCACCCTCGATGAGGTGGTGGGTCAGGATCACCTCCTTGGCCCGGGCGGACCGATCCGGCGCATGGTCGAGGCCGGGCGGCTGGGGTCGATGATCCTGTGGGGCCCGCCGGGCACCGGCAAGACCACGATCGCCCGCCTGCTGGCCCAGGCCGCCGGCTACCAGTTCCAGCAGATCAGCGCCGTCTTTTCGGGCGTCGCCGACCTGAAGAAGGCGTTTGAGGCCGCCCGGATGCGCCGGGCGGCCGGCCAGAGCACCCTTCTGTTCGTCGACGAAATCCACCGTTTCAACCGTGCCCAGCAGGATGGTTTCCTGCCCTTCGTGGAGGAGGGGATCATCACCCTCGTCGGGGCCACGACCGAGAACCCGTCGTTCGAGCTGAACGGAGCCCTGCTGTCCCGCTCCCAGGTCTATGTCTTGAAAAGACTGGATGATTCAGCTTTGGATCAACTGTTGATTCGTGCTGAAGCGCAGGAGGGCAAGTCCCTGCCGCTGACGCCGGAGGCGCGTCAGGCGCTGGTGGCGCTGGCCGACGGCGACGGCCGTTACCTGCTGACCATGTCAGAGGTGCTGTTCGATCTGAGGTCAACGGAGCCTTTGGATGTCCAGGCCTTGGCCGGCATCCTGCAGAAGCGCGCGCCTGCTTACGACAAGAGCAGAGAAGAGCACTATAACCTTATATCAGCACTGCATAAATCGGTCCGCGGTTCTGACCCGGATGCGGCCCTTTACTGGCTGGCGCGGATGCTGAACGGGGGCGAGGATCCGCTGTATCTGGCGCGCCGGATCGTGCGTATGGCGGTCGAGGACATCGGTGAGGCCGACCCGCTGTCCCTGCTGGTCGCCAACGCGGCCAAGGATACCTACGTCTTTCTGGGGTCCCCCGAGGGCGAACTGGCCCTGGCCCAGGCCGTGGTCCACCTCGCCACTGCGCCCAAGTCGGTCGGGGTCTATGAGGCCTTCAAGGCGGCAAAGCGGGCGGCGGCGGAAACCGGATCGCTCATGCCCCCGGCGCATATCCGCAATGCACCGACCAAGCTGATGAAGTCGCTGGGCTATGGCCAGGGCTATCAGTACGACCCCGACACGCCCGAGGGTTTCTCGGGCGCGAACTTCTTCCCCGACGGGATGGAACGCCGTGTCTTCTATGCCCCGAAGGGCGAGGGGCACGAGGCCAAGGTCAAGGAGCGGCTGGAACGCTGGGCGGTCCTGCGCGCGGCCCGGCCCGGCGGGGAACAGGGCTAGCGTTGCCGTAGCGTCAGTTTCTGGATTAACCTCCCGGGATCGATCAACCTTGGGAGGGGAAGATGACCGTTACGACCTCGATGACGACCCGGACGCCCTGGCACCTGTGGGTGGTGGGGGTGATCGCCGTGCTGTGGAACGCCTACGGCGGCTATGACTACACGATGAGCATGACCCAGGGCGCGACCTATATGGCGGCGTCCGGCATGACACCGGATCAGATCGCCTATTACGACACCATGCCGGTGTGGATGACGGCCGTCTGGGCCATCGGCGTCTGGGGCGGAGTGCTCGGCTCTCTGCTGCTGCTGCTGCGCAACAAGCTGGCCTTTCCGGTCTTCGTCGTCTCGTTCGCGGCCTTCCTGACCAGCCTGCTGTACGTCTATGGCCTCAGTGACGCCGGCAAGGTGATGGGCTTCATGATGAAGGACGGGGTCAAGGTGGCTTCATCGATGGTGATCATCATGAATGTCGTCATCGCCGCCGGGTGTGCCTTCTTCACCGGGTACGCCTGGATGATGAGCAAGAAGGGCGTTCTGCGCTGAGGGGCTGACGGACGGTCGGTCTTTCGCCTATGCAGGCGCGGTGACCGACCGTTCCCCCGCCACCCTGTCCGACAACGACATCGCCGCCGTCCGCTCATGGATCCTCCATGAGGACGAGGCCGTGATCGCCTTCAACAAGCCCGCCGGCCTGTCCAGCCAGGGCGGTCGCATCCAGGCGCATACCCTGGACGACCTGTTGTGGGCCTTCGCCCGCTCGAACGGCAAACGGCCCGATCTGGTGCACCGTCTCGACCGTGACACCTCGGGCGTCATTCTGGCTGCGAAGACCAAGCCGGCGGCCGGCTTTCTCGGCAAGGCCATTCAGGCGCGCCGGTTCAAGAAGACCTATCTGGCCCTGGTTTCGGCGGCCCCGGAACCGCGCGCCGGAACCATCGACCGGCCGTTGCTGCGCCAGGAGATCGGCCGCGAAAGCTATATGCGCGCGGTCGACGCCGACACGCCCGGTGCCCAGGCGGCGCTGAGCCGCTATCGCACCCTGTCCGCGTCCGAAGACGGGGCGCTGGTTGAACTGGATCCGGCGACGGGACGGATGCACCAGCTGCGCGTGCACATGGCCGCCATCGGCCGTCCGCTGGCCGGTGACGCCCGCTACGGCGGCGCGCTGACCTTCGCCGGTCGCGCCGCGCCACGCCTGATGCTGCACGCGGCGAAGCTGGTGTTTCCCCACCCGGAGGGCGGCTACCGCACCGTCGAAGCGCCCCCGCCCGAGGATTTCGAGGCGTTGAAGGTGGCGGCGGGTCTCTGACGGCAGGGTATGCCAGCGGACACAGGAACCTCTGTCAGCGCCCGGCGCTATTTGAGACACATCCGGAGACCCGTCATGACCCGTTCAAGCCTGCCCCTGATCCTCGCTGCCGGACTGGCGCTGTCCGCCTGCGCCAGTCTGGCCCCCTATGGCGCGCAGATGTCGCCCGGCGGTCAGGGCTATGCCGAGCAACGCATTGAATCCAATCGTTTCCGCGTCACCTACAGCGGGGTCGGCGCGCCGGGGCCCGTGGCCGATATGGCGCTGTTGCGGGCGGCCGAGCTGACGGCGTCGCAAGGCTATGACTGGTTCGAGGTCACACAGCGCTGGATCGACGGCCGTCCGGACAGCGCCGGCGGCCTGCAGCCCAGTCTCGGCCTCGGCTACGGGTCGGGCCGCTCGTCCGGTCGCTATGGCAGCTATTCGACGTCAGGCGTGGGCGTGGGGGTCGGCCTGAACTTCAGTGGTCCATCACCGACCGCGACGACCCTTGAGGTCGTGATGGGCAACGGCATCAAGCCTGACCGGCCGGATGCCTATGATGCCCGCGGTGTGCAGGACGCCCTGCGGCGGGAGTGAGTGGTTAGTGGCTGGTGGCTAGTGGCTAGTGGCTAGTGGTCAGCAAAGGGCCCCTCAACCAAGACCCGAAACCCCAATCACTAGCCACCAGCCACTAGCCACCAGCCACTCTGTTCCTAACGCCCGCCGCGGGTCAGCGCCCGGTATTCGACCAGACGCTCCTTGTCGCGCCGCACCTGGTCGGCGACGGCGTTGTCGACGTCCAGCGAGGCGTAGCGGACCCAGCCGTCGACCCCGAGCTTGTCCTGGATCGCGGCCACCGGCGTGCGCCAGCGGTAGTAGGACAGCCAGCTGACCAGCAGGCCCAGCACGACGGCCAGACCCTGCAGGGCGCGGAAGCCCACCTCGCCCGTCGCCGGCGGGGGCTCAATCGCCAGCACGGCAAGGCCGATGATCAGGACCAGTGGCGTCATGATCCGCTGGGCCCAGCGCATCCAGTAGCGCTCGCGGCGCACCCGCCACAGCTCCATCTGGACGTGCTTTTCGAGGTATTCCATCCGCGCGCCGAGCCACATGGTCAGGCGCGTGAGATACAGGGCGCGTTGGCCCCAGGCCTTGCCGTCGTTGGCGAACTGGGTCTCGGCCTGGTCTGCCAGGGCCCGGGCGCTGGTGAACAGGTTCTGCAGTTCACGGGTCCGCTGCACGATCTCGCGCGACAGTTCGTAGGAATCGTTCTCGAGCTGGAACCGGTACTGGATGAACAGCACGGCCTGAAGGCCCCAGTACAGGCCGAAGGCGGCGATCATCGCGCCGACGGCGAGGGCGAGGCCCATGGGGGCCGATCCGGTCCAGCCGGTGAACAGGCCCGGCCCGAGGATGGCCAGGGCGGCGAAGGCGGCCAGTGAACCGGCCTGGCTCAGCCGCTTGATCGTCACATGCACCAGCAGGGCGCGGAACACGCGCCTTCCATAGCCGTGGATGCGGCTGCGGATATCGGTGTCGACCGGGAACCGCTCCTCGATCTGGCGGCTGTAGAGGACATGGAACCGGTCCGGCTTCCCGTCGGTCTCCCAGAACGGAAAGATGTCGAGCGGCTGGTTGAAATATTCGTCGATATGCGACGAGACGATCGCCTCTGCCTCGGGCGTGGAGGCGAAATACTCGCTTTCCTGAATCGGGCGCAGGATGCCGTCGCCACCGCGCAAGGGCGCGCGGCCGTGGCTCGGCGTCGCCTGCGGTATGGCCCGATTGGGGCTGTCCTCTGCACCGCGGGGCGGCGGATTCGGCGCGGCCTGCAGCCGGGCGTCCTCGCCATGGCCGCCGTGGCCGCTGTCATGCGGGGCGGCGTCGTGGCCGTGGTTGTGATCGTCGTGCGACATGGCGCTTCGGCGGTCCCTTGAATCGTCAGCCCTTCAGTATGGCAGATCGCGCCGCCGGGCCGACGGCGTTCCCCTCGGACGCGAAGCAGCGCCGCTGGTCAGGTATCACCGTTAACCGGTATCCGGGGCAAGTGAAGTTTCAGACAGACGCCCGGTGCGTCCTTGCCCGCCATGCCTTCGCTTCCCCGTCGAGTCCGGTATAAGCCCCCGCAGCATGATACGTTTTCTGATCGTCGCAGCCGGGGGTGCCCTCGGCGCCGTGGCCCGATACGGGATCGGACGCCTGCTGCCGGCGACCGCCTGGCCGTGGGCGACGCTGACGGTCAATCTCGTGGGCGGTCTGCTGATGGGCCTGCTGGCCGGCTGGCTGGCCTTCCGCGGCGGTGTCCATGGCGAGTCCATCCGCCTGTTCGCGGCCGTCGGCGTGCTGGGGGGCTTCACCACCTTCTCGGCCTTTTCGCTGGAGACGGCCCTGATGATCGAGCGCCGTCAATTGGCCATGGCAGGCGGCTACGTCGCTGCCTCGGTGGCGCTTTCGGTGCTCGCCCTGTTTATCGGCCTGATGGTCGCCCGCCGCGCCTTCGGAGCCGCTCTTTGACCCTCCCTGAAACAAACGAACCCATTCAAGAGTCCGAGCCCGCTCCCAAGCGCGAGGTGCTGACGATCTATGTCGCCGAGGCCGAGGACGGTATCCGGCTGGACCGCTGGTTCCGCCGGCGCTGGCCGCACCTGTCCAACATCCAGGTGCAGAAGATGGCCCGCAGCGGCCAGATCCGCGTCGATGGGGCCCGCATCAAGCCCGAAGGCCGGCTGACCGCCGGTGCCGCCGTGCGCGTGCCGCCGATCCCGGACGACACCTCGAGACAGGCCGGCGACGTCCACACCCTCAGCGCCCAGGACATCAAATTCGCCAAGTCGCTGGTCCTCTATGAGGACGACATGGTCATCGCCATCAACAAGCCGCACGGGCTGGCGGTGCAGGGCGGCACCAAGACCAGCCGCCACGTCGACCGCCTGCTGTCGGCCTGGGGTGAGGGGATGGACCGTCCGCGCCTCGTCCACCGCCTCGACCGCGACACCTCCGGCGTCCTGCTGCTCGGCAAGGGGCCCGAGGCGGCCAAGCGCCTGGCCGGGGCCTTCGCCCGGCGTCAGGCCAAGAAGACCTATTGGGCCATCGTCATCGGCAATCCCAAGCCCGCCGCCGGCCAGATCGACATGCCGCTCAAGAAGACCGGCATCAACGACTTCGAGATGATGCGGCCCGCCGACCGCAAGGACCCGCGCGCCGAACCGGCCGAGACCGCCTTCGCCACCATCAGCCGCGCCGCCCACCGCGCCTCCTGGATGGCCCTGCGCCCCTTCACGGGCCGGACGCACCAGCTGCGCGCCCATATGGCCGGTATCGGCCATCCGATCCTGGGCGATCCCAAATACGGCGACGAAAAATCGAAGGAACTGTCCAGCGGCCTGAAGCTTCAGCTCCACGCCCGTCGGATCGAGCTGGAGCACCCGTCCGGCGGCATGCTGGTGGTCGAAGCCCCGCTGAGCCCCGAAATGCGCGCCGGCTTCATCCATTTCGGCTTCGAGGAGGCCGAGGGCAATGAGAGCGATCCGTTCGAGGGCGTGAGGCGGCAGCGTTGATCGGCCTTGTGACCGTGCATCCCGGCGAATGCCGGGATCCGGAGGGAGAGCAGGGGGTTCGCCGCAGCGAGACCCCGTGGGCGGTCCCGTCCGTCCCGGTATGTGATCTGGATCCGGGCTTTTGCCAGGATGCACGGAAGGGTGTGTGTTGACCCGGCCCCTCGCCGTTTTCGACATCGACGGCACCCTGGTCGACAGCCGGGCGTCGATCCAGCGCGCCGCCTGCGAGGCCGCGCGCGATCTGGGCCTGGCTGAACCGGACTACGACCGGGTCCGCCAGATTGTCGGCCTGACGCTCGAGCACGGGATGGCCGTCCTGGAGCCGGATCTCGGCCCCGCGGATCTCGCCCGGTTCATCGCCGGCTTCCGTGCCAGCTTCAATCGCATGTACGAACAGGGCCATGAGGAGCCGCTCTATCCCGACGCCATGACGACCTTGCGCCGCCTGCATCGCGACGGCTGGCGGCTGGCGCTGGCGACGGGACAGAACCGCCGCGGCGTGGCCCGGAATCTGGCCCGCGAGGGCTGGGCCGACCTGTTCATCTCGTCCCACTGCGCCGAGGACGGACCGGGCAAGCCCGATCCCGCCATGCTGCATGCCGCCATGGCCGCCTGCGACGCCGAGCCTGCGACCACGGTCATGATCGGCGACACCGCCCACGACATCACGATGGCGATCAACGCCGGCGTCCTGCCGCTGGGCGTCGCCTGGGGCTTTCATACCGTCGAGGAGCAGCGGGCCGCCGGGGCCCGCCACGTCGCCGGATCCTTCGCCGAACTGACCGTGGTGCTGGACGGCTTTGCCGACCTGACCCGCGCCGCCTGAGACCCCCGATGAGCCACATTCCGCCCCTCGATCCCAATGTCGCCGCCCGCAAGGGCTTCCGCGAGTCCGAAGAGCGGCTGAAACGCTTCTGGACCGCCGTGGATGTGGCCGGTGGGGAAGGCGGCTGGAGCGTTACCCTCGACGGGCGTACGCCGAAGACCCCGGCCCATGCGAAGCTGACCCTGCCCACCGAAGCGGCCGCCCGGCTGGTCGCGGCGGAATGGGCCGCCCAGGGCGAGTTCATCGACCCCGGGACCATGCCCGCCACCCGCCTGGCCTCGACCGCCATCGACCGCGTCAGCCAGGTCCGTGAG
Source organism: Caulobacteraceae bacterium (assembly GCA_965284375.1). GTDB lineage: Bacteria > Pseudomonadota > Alphaproteobacteria > Caulobacterales > Caulobacteraceae > Brevundimonas. The sequence continues at coordinate 1,525,843 of OZ260074.1, read as the reverse complement.
GCCGTGGCCGAAGAGATCGCCGCCTTCGCCGGGTCGGACCTGCTTTGCTATCTCGCCGACCATCCGACCCCGCTGGTGGCCGAACAGGCCCGGGCCTGGGGCCCGTGGCGCGACTGGGCCGCGCGCACCCATGGCATCACCCTCGAGGTGGCCGAGGGGATCGTCCACCGGCCGCAGGACCCGCAGGCGGTGGCCCGGACGCGCGCCCTGGCCCTGGCCCTGGACGACTTCGCCCTGACCGGCCTGGCCACAGCCACCCCCTTGCTCGGCTCCGCCGTGCTGGCCCTGGCCCTCCAGCAGGGCGAGATCGGCGGCGAGGCGGCTTTTGAACTGTCCCGCCTCGACGAGGCCTTCCAGGAACGCCAGTGGGGCGTCGACGCCGAGGCCGCCGAACGCACCGCCGGGCGGCGGGCGGAGGCGGTGCTGCTGGACCGGTGGTTCCGGGCGCTGGGATGATTTTCCAATCTGGAAAATCATCACTTTCCATAACGGAAAACATGAGTTAGCTTTCCGATATGGAAAGTCAGGTCTCAAATGGCAGATGACATCGATCCGCGCGAGGCCCTGGCCTCAATTCGCGAAGCCCGGGCCGGTCTTGGGCGCAGCATGGACTACCCGCCCATCTGGGATGTGGTCTTCGGCCTCATCGTTGCGGCCATGGTCACGGCGCAGGGCCTACCCCAGCTGTCGAGCGGGATCGTGCTGTTAGGCACACTCGCCGGCCTGTTCTGGATGGTGAAATGGTGGCGCGACCGCTTCGGCTGGTGGGTCAACGCCTATGCGCCGAAGAGAGCGCGCTGGGTCGCCTTCGGCATGTTACCGCTGTTCTTCGGCTGCCTCGGCCTGTCGTGCTGGACCCGGCTTTTTGAGGGTCCCTGGTGGGCGCCGTTCCTGGGCGGCGCGCTGGCCTTCGTCATCACGATCGTCTTCGGCCGCTGGTGGATGAGCGTCTATCGCAGGGAGCTGGCCGAGGGCGGTCAATGAGCGCGCAGCCGGCACCCGCTTTCGACGCTGTCATCCATGCCCCGGGCCGGCTGCAGATCTGCGCCATCCTCTCCAGCGTGGACAACGCCGAATTCGCCATGCTGCGCGATGCCATCAAGGTCTCGGATTCGGTGATGTCCAAACACCTCAAACAGCTGGAGGAGGCGGGCCATGTCACCCTTAGCAAGGCCGCCGAGAACGGCCGTCAGCGCACCTGGATCGCCCTGACTCCTTCCGGCCGCAAGGCCTTCGCCGCCCATGTCGCCGAACTGCAGCGGCTGGCGGCGATGACCGCGCCAACCCCACTGGGGCAGGGGTTCCCGGACTAGCCGTGCGCCTTGGGATGCCGCGGTTCGTACAGGGCCAGCTTGCGCCCGCCGGGGCCCTCGATGTCGCAGACAATGCCCCAGCCCCGGTCGGCGCGGGGGCCGCAGACGCCGCCGCGGCCTTCGATCTCCGTGACGGTCGACTCGATCTCGTCGCACTGGAAGTAGAATTCCCAAGAGCCGTCGCCCGAAGTCTCGTGCACACCCAATTCGGTCGGCGGGACCGCCGTCAGCCAGCGGCCGTTTCCGGAGTCGACAGCCGGCAGCGCCAGCACGTCCCTCAGGAACAGCCGCATCGCCTCGGCGTCGCGGTCGTACATCATCACATGGCCACCGGTGATCATCGCCGTCTCCTCCCCGGGTTCGGCGGCGTCGCGCTTGCCGCCCGGCGGTTCCCCTTCTAATCCCGTGGGCGACACACGGAAAGCGACCCGACCATGCAAGACATCCTCGACCAGCTCGAAGCCCGCCGGGCAGCCGCCAAGCTCGGCGGCGGCGAGACCCGCATCGCCAGCCAGCACGCCAAGGGCAAGCTGACCGCCCGCGAACGCATCGACGTCCTTCTGGACGAGGGCAGTTTCGAGGAGACCGACATGTTCGTGGAGCATCGCTCCCACGACTTCGGCATGCGCGACCAGCGCATCCCCGGTGACGGCGTGGTCACCGGTCGCGGCACCATCGGCGGCCGGCTGGTCTATGTCTTCTCCAAGGATTTCACGGTCTTCGGTGGCTCGCTGTCGGGCGCGCATGCGGCCAAGATCGTCAAGATCCAGACCATGGCCCTGACCAATGGCGCTCCGATCATCGGCCTGTTCGACGCGGGCGGCGCGCGCATCCAAGAGGGGGTCGAGAGCCTGGCCGGCTATGCCGACATCTTCCTGCAGAACACCCTGGCCTCGGGTGTCATCCCCCAGATCAGCGTCATCATGGGGCCCTGTGCGGGCGGCGACGTCTATTCCCCCGCCATCACCGACTTCATCTTCATGGTGAAGGACACGAGCTATATGTACGTGACCGGCCCCGACGTGGTGAAGACGGTCACCAATGAGGTGGTCACCCATGAGGACCTGGGCGGCGCCCGCGTCCACTCCCAGAAGTCCGGCGTCGCGGACGGGGCTTTCGAGAACGATCTGGAGGCCCTCAGCGAGGTCCGCCGCCTGATCGGCTTTCTGCCCCTTTCGAACCGCGAAAAGCCTCCGGTTCGAGACTCCTACGACGACCCCGACCGCGACGAGGCGTCGCTCGACACTCTGGTCCCGGCCAATCCGAACCAGCCCTATGACATCAAGGAACTGATCCTGAAGACGGTCGACGAGGCCGAGTTCTTCGAGATCGGCCCGGACTTTGCGAAGAATATCGTCACCGGCTTCGGCCGCCTCGACGGCCAGACGGTGGGCGTCGTCGCCAACCAGCCCCAGGTGCTGGCCGGGGTGCTGGACATCGACTCCAGCCGCAAGGCCGCCCGCTTCGTCCGCTTCTGCGACGCCTTCGACATCCCTCTGGTGACCTTCGTCGACGTCCCCGGCTTCATGCCCGGGACGCGTCAGGAGTACGGCGGCCTGATCAAACACGGTGCCAAGCTGCTGTTCGCCTATGCCGAGGCCACCGTGCCCAAGCTGACCGTCATCACCCGCAAGGCCTATGGCGGCGCCTATGATGTGATGAGCTCCAAACACCTGCGCGGCGACGTCAACTACGCCTGGCCCTCGGCCGAGATCGCCGTCATGGGGGCCAAGGGTGCCGTCGAGATCATCTTCCGCAAGGAGGCGGGGGACCCGGCCGCCCTGGCGGCGCGCGAGGCCGAGTACAAGGAACGGTTCGCCAACCCCTTCGTCGCCGCGGGCCTCGGCTATATCGACGACGTGATCATGCCGCACGGGACGCGGCGCCGGCTGATCCGGGCGCTACGGACGCTGAAGAACAAACAGCAGAGCAATCCGTGGAAGAAGCACGACAATATTCCGCTTTAGGGCGAGGTCGTCCTGATCAACGTCCTCTTCCTCTGCGCCCGCAACCGCCTCCGCTCCCCCACGGCCGAGCAGGTGTTCGCGTCATGGCCCGGCGTCGAGACCGCCTCCGCCGGCCTGGCACCCGATGCGGAGGAGCAGTGCTCCGCCGAACTGGTGGAATGGGCCGACATCATCTTCGTCATGGAGCGCGCCCACCGCGCCAAACTCCAGCGCCGCTTCAGGGCCCGGCTGAAGCGCGCCCGGGTCATCTGCCTCGACATCCCGGACGACTACGCCTTCATGCAGCCCGAGCTGGTGGCGCTGCTGGAGAAGAGGGTGGGGCCTTTCCTCTGATCCCTTCCCCCTTCACGGGGGAAGGTGGGCCGCGGAGCGGCTCGGATGGGGGCTCTTTCCGCGTTCCGAGCTGCGAAGAAAGCGTGCGGGGCCGCCAGCCCCCATCCGTCAGGCTTCGCCTGCCACCTTCCCCCGAAATGGGGGAAGGGAACGCGATACTCCCCCCGACCCATCTCACCGCCTGCGTCCGTTCCTGACGCACCCGCATGCCAGGCTGCCGCATACGGTCTTTGACAAGCGAACCCGCCGACGGTGATTTCAGACGATTCAGACGATTCAGACCCGGTTTTTCATCTCGCGGGAGTCTGAATCTCCCCGTCAGCCGACCAGGGCGGCCCGCTCTTCCGGGGTCAGCATGCGCCACTTGCCCTCGGGCAGGTTGTCGAGTTTCAACGGCCCGATCCGTACGCGGATCAAGTCGATGACCTCGAGGTCGACCATTTCGCACATGCGCCGGATCTGGCGGTTGCGGCCCTCACGCAGGATGAATTTGAGGCGGAAGGATTCCATCCGGCTGACGTAGGCGGGCTTCAGCTGGCGGCCGTCCAGCATCAGGCCATGGCGCAGGATCTTGAGCTTCTTTTCGGTGACGTCGCCGGCGACGCGGACCAGATACTCCTTGTCCAGATCGGATTGCGGCCCGATCACCGCCTTGGCCACGACGCCGTCCGACGACAGCAGCAGCAGGCCGCGCGAATCCTCGTCCAGCCGGCCGATCGGGGGCAGGGAGTGGTCGTCGGCGGGCACCGTTCCGGGACCTACCCGGTTGCCCTCGGTGACCAGCCGCACCGCCGGAAGCTTGTCGGGCTCGGGCTGGCCCGAAACATAGCCCAGCGGCTTGTGCATGACGATGGTGACGCCCTCGGCCAGGGCGGCGGTGGCCCGGTCGTTCAGGGTCAGGGTCTGGCCGGGCTCGAGCTTGCGGCCGGCGTCGGTGACCACCTCGCCGTCGACCGAGACCAGGCCGTCGGCGATCAGGGCGTCCGCCTCGCGGCGCGAGCAGACGCCGGTCTGGCCCAGCCATTTGTTGATCCGGACCGGCTCGTCGCCGTCATAGGTTCTGGAAAACGCCATGCCGGTCCCTAGCCGCAGGGCGGCACCGGGTCCAGCCGCGCGATCAGCGGCCCGGGGCGGTCGCCATGGCCGCCCGGGCGATCTCGTCGTCCTGGGCCGAAGAGGCCCCCGAGACGCCGATGGCCCCGACCACCCGGCCGTCGACCACGATGGGCACGCCCCCGGCGACCGGGATCATCCCGTCGATGGCCAGCAGCGCCATCCGCCCTCCGGCCAGACGCTCCTCCGACACCGAGGTCGCCGTCCGGAACAGGGCCGCCGACCGCGCCTTGGCCTGGGAGACGGCGATGGAGCCGTACTGGACATCGTCCATCCGCCCGAAGGCGACCAGCGTGCCCGAGGGCTCGACGACCGCGAAGGCCATGCGGAAGCCGCGCGCCGAGGCCGCCGCGATCGCCCGGTCAATCAGCGCCTGCGCCGCCTCCAGCCCGATCGGCGCGCCATAGGGCGGTGCGGGCGCGGCGGGGGCCGCGGGCGCGACCGGCGCGGCCGGGGACGTCTGGTTCTGTGCGGCGGCGGGCGTGGCGATCAGCGCCACAGCGAGGATAAGCGGTTTCATGATCGGGCCCCTGTCTGTTGGTCCTGACGTCTCACCCCGGCGCGTCCGGCGCAAGTCCGGCTCACACCCGGCGGAACAGCAGCATCAGGTTGTTGGCGGGCATTTCGATCCGCATCGTGAAGGCCAGCCGCTCGTCTTTGGCCAGGGCCACGACCGCGTCCCGGTCACGCAGGCCCCAGGCCGGATCGCGCGCTCTCAGGTTCTCGTCAAAGGCCGCGTTCGACGGAGCCAGCGGAACATCCGCCTCGCGATAGGGCCCGTACAGCGCCAGCAGTCCACCGGGCCGCAGCCCGCGACCGGCCAGCGCCATCAGGCCCTCGGTCGCCGTCCAGGGACTGATGTGGATCATGTTGATGCAGACCACCGCCTGAAACGGGCCGTCCGGCCAGCTGGCCGTGTCCAGAACGTCGAGTGCGATCGGGTCGCGCAGGTTGGGCAGGCCCGCCGCTTCTGACCAGGCCGCGATACTGGCCCGGGCCTCGGCCGACGGATCGCTCGGTGTCCACGCCAGACCGGGCAGGGCTGTGGCAAAGGCGACGGCGTGTTCTCCGGAGCCCGCCGCGATCTCGAGTACCGCGCCCCGGTGCGGCAGATGGGCGCGCAGCACGTCGAGGATTGGCCCTGTATTCCTCGCCACGGCGGGCGAGGACCGGCCGCCGGCGGGAGTCGCGTCCATCACGTCCATCGTCTGCATGGCCGCCCGGATACAACGGCGGAGCGCGCGCGGCGACTGGAAATATGCAGCGGGTGTCGGGACCTTCGTCCGTGAAAGGTTGAATCGTGCATCGGTTGACGCCGCGTCTCCTTCGGTGTCATTCCCGCCGAAACATTGCGTGATCAGTCACGCGGGGAAGGCCACGGCGGCGTCAGATCGCCGGGCGACGATCAGGAGAGTGCGCGTGACCCAGTCGATTCCCGGCCTGTATCCGGCCCCCACCCGTCACGCCGGCCTCATGGCCTGGGTCGAGCAGATCGCCGCCCTGACGAAACCCGCCCGCGTCCACTGGTGCGATGGCTCCGAGGCCGAAAAGGCGACCATCGTCGCCGATCTGATCGGCAAGGGCACGCTCAGGGAACTGGACCAGAGCAAGCGCCCCGGCTGCTACTACGCCGCCTCGGACCCCAAGGATGTCGCCCGCGTCGAGAGCCGCACCTTCATCTGCTCGGCCAATGAGATCGACGCAGGCCCCACCAACAACTGGGCCGATCCGGTCGAGATGCGCGCCCGTCTGAACGGCCTGTTCGACGGCTGCATGGCCGGCCGTACCCTCTACGTCGTGCCCTTCTCGATGGGTCCGCTGGGCTCCGAGCTCAGCGCCCTCGGGGTCGAGATCACCGACAGCGGCTATGTGGCCATTTCCATGGGCATCATGACCCGTATGGGCCAGGCGGTGCTGGATCTGATGGGCGAGGACGGCGTCTTCGTGCCGGCCGTGCACACCCTGGGCGCGCCGCTGGCCGAAGGGCAGGCGGACGTGCCGTGGCCCTGCAATGACGACAAATGGATCGTCCACTATCCCGAGACCCGCGAGATCTGGTCCTATGGATCGGGCTATGGCGGCAACGCCCTGCTGGGCAAGAAATGCTACGCCCTGCGTATCGCCTCGGTCATGGCCCGCGACGAGGGCTGGCTGGCCGAACATATGCTGATCCTCAAGCTGACCGATCCGAAGGGGCGCGCCAAATACGTCGCCGCCGCCTTCCCCTCGGCCTGCGGCAAGACCAACCTGGCCATGCTCCAGCCGACCATTCCGGGCTGGAAGGCTGAGACCATCGGCGACGACATCGCCTGGATGCGCTTCGGCGACGATGGCCGCCTGTACGCCGTGAACCCGGAAGCCGGCTTCTTCGGCGTCGCACCGGGCACGAGCCGGAACACCAACCAGAATGCCCTGGCGACCCTGGCCACCAACACCGTCTTCACCAACACCGCCCTGACCGCTGACAACGACGTCTGGTGGGAAGGTCTGTCGAAGGTCGCCCCCGAAGGCATGACCAACTGGAAGGGCGTTCCTCACGACCCGGCCTCGGGCGAGCCTGCCGCCCACGCCAACGCCCGCTTCGCCGCCCCGGCCTCGCAATGCCCGACCATCGCGCCCGAGTGGGAAGATCCGAAGGGCGTGCCGATCGACGCCATCCTGTTCGGCGGCCGCCGCGCTTCGGCCGTGCCGCTGGTGACCGAGGCCTTCGACTGGGAGCACGGCGTGTTTCTGGGCTCCTCGGTGGCCTCGGAAGGCACTGCTGCGGCCGAGAACGCGATCGGCACCCTTCGTCGCGATCCTTTCGCCATGCTGCCCTTCTGCGGCTACAACATGGGCGACTATTTCGCTCACTGGCTGTCGATGGCCGGCAAGACCGAGGCGGCGAAACTGCCGCGCCTGTATTTCGTCAACTGGTTCCGCAAGAACGACGATGGCCAATTCGTCTGGCCCGGCTTCGGCGACAATGCCCGGGTCCTGAAATGGATTTCGGAACGCCTGGACGGCGAGGCCGAGGCCTTTGACACGCCCGTCGGCCGCGTCCCGACCCGTAGGGCTCTGGACCTGTCCGGCCTGACCCTGTCGGACGCCGACCTGGCGACCCTGCTGGATGTTGACGCCGACGTCTGGGCCGAGGAGGCGTCGCTGATCCCGGAGTTCTACGCCCAGTTCGGCGATCGCCTGCCGCAGGCCCTATGGGACCAGCATTCGGCCCTAACCGCCCGTATCGACGCCAGCCGCGCCGCCGCGATCGCCGCCGAATAGGGCCGCGAAAGTACGCTCAAACGGCGGGCGGTCGCGCCGCTGGCGACAGCGCGCTTGCAAAGACGCCCCGGGCGGTCGATCAGATCGCCCGTGGCTTCCTCCCCAGATGTGATCGTCATCGGTGCCGGCGTGCTCGGCCTCTCTACCGCCGCGGAGCTGGGCGCGCGCGGCCATGCCGTGACGGTCATTGATCCCGGGGGTGCCAACGCCAGCTCGATTGCCGCCGGCATGATCGCGCCGGCGCTGGAGTCGCTGCTTGATGATCTGTCGCCCGACCGCGCCGCCCTTCTGAAACGGGCCCGTGACCTCTGGCCGTCGGTCGCCGAGATGCATGGCCTCAGACTGCATCGTGACGGAGCCGAGTGGCGCGGGCCGAACGCCGCAGCCGCCCTCGCTCGCCTGCAGGTCCTTGGATTTGCCGCTGTGCCGTCCGACGGCGGCCTGATCACGCCAGACGACTGGCGAATCGATGTCGGACCGGCGCTGACGATCCTGGCGCGGGCTCCCGGCGTGACAATGGTCCGGGGACGGGTCGCGCGTCTGTCGGGGGAAGGCCGCCGCTGGCGGATCGAGGCCGGAGACGGGCGTGTCTGGTTCAGTTCGACGGTCGTGCTGGCCACGGGCGCGGACCCCTCCATCCCCGGTCTTGCGGACCGGGTCGCCGCGATCGTCGCAGGTGTTGAGCCGATCCGGGGACAGCTGACGGCCGTCGCCACGGCCGCGCCGCCACGGGTGGTTCGCACAACGGATGTCTATGTAGCGCCGGGCGAGGGCGGCGTGGTGATCGGCGCGACCATGGAACCGGGTCGTCGCGATCTGGAACCGGATGCGGCCGAATCCCTGCGTCAGGTCAAGGCCGGTCTGGACTTGCTGGGGGGGGATGGTGAGGCGGGCACCGTGCGGGTCGGCGTTCGGGGTGCCACGCGCGACGGCCTGCCGCTCGCGGGACCCACCGGCGAGCCGGGCCTGCATCTGGCGCTGGCCCCCCGTCGCAACGGCTGGCTGATGGGGCCGCTGGTCGCGCAGGTGGTGGCCGACGGAATCGAGGGCAGGACACCCGCATCGGATGCCGCCGCCCTCGATCCGCTCCGGTTCGCCTGATCAGTCTTCCGGCAGGTTGAACCGCAGGTTCATACTCACCCGCGACCCCTCGGCCGCGCCGTTGACGGTGCGCGGATTGACCCGGAAATAGCGCGACAGGCTCTGCGCCGCCCGGCCGAAGCCGAAGCTGCCCGGTGTCTCCCGCGTGACATTGCAGTCCGTGACCGCACCATTCGGCAGGACCAGACAGTTCAGCGAGGCCGAGCCTGACACCCCGCCGGCGATGGCGCGTTCAGGATAGGCTCTCATCAGCTGCTCCGCCGAGGGCTGACGGGACCAGGTCGGGCTGGTGATGACCGGGGCCGGAGTCTCAACGGGCCCCGGCGCGAGGCTGCCGGGGGTGACGATCTCTACAGGCCGGTCCGTCGTGAGCACGGTCGTCTCGCCCGTGGGCTTGTCGGAGGATGCAGTTGACAGCGTCTCCACCGGCGTCCGGGGTCGCGGCGTGTCGTTGACGTCGGGATTCGGTGCTGGAGGTGTGCGGGCGGTCTTCACCGGCTCCGGCGGCTTCAGCCGATAGGTGATCACGTCGATGATCGGCCCTTTGGTTGGGGCTTCCGCCACCGGCATCTCGAAGCGCTGGTAATACAGCACGGCACCCAGTCCCATGTGGGCCGCCACCACAATCCCCGTTGCGATCCAGGTCGCACGCGAAAAACGCGGTCGTTTTCGGTCGTTGAAGTCGAGCGGATACACCCGTCCAGGCCCGCCAGCGGTCGTCATCATCATGGCCGTCACTCCCTGTCTCTCGCCGTCCCCACAGCGTCCCACGGCCAAGTTGAGCGCTGACGTTACGGCAAGTTTTAGGCGTGTCTCGCCACGGAAAGGCCACGCGCCACCACCGGGCGAAAGTTAAGGGTCTGTGGACGTTAATCTCTACGTTAGGATTTGATTAACCATGGTCCCCCAGCCTGATAAGTCATGAACCTCGGAGCGATTCCATCCTCTGGCGGAGTCGAGGCGGCCATCCGGCGCGCCTCGAACGCCACCGGCGTGGACGCGGATTTCCTGGTTCGGACGGCCCGCCGCGAAAGCGCGATGAACCCGTCCGCCAAGGCCCGGACGTCGTCGGCCGCCGGTCTTTTCCAGTTTGTCGAACAGACCTGGCTCGGGACCGTGAAGGCCCACGGTGCCAAGCATGGATACGGCCAGTATGCCGATCTGATCTATCGCGGCGGCGACGGTCGCTGGCGGGTCGAGGGCTCGGCGCGCAATGTGGTGCTGGACCTTCGGTTTGATCCGCAGGCGGCCTCGACCATGGCGGCTGAACTGACGGCGTCCAATGCCGCCTATCTGCGCGGCCGTTCGGGCAGGGAGCCCGGGGCCGGCGATCTGTACGCCGCCCACTTCCTGGGACCGGCGGGCGCGGCGCAGCTGATGGACGCCATGGAGCGTCGACCCGGCAGCAGCGCGGCAGCGATCTTCCCGGAGGCGGCTTCGGCCAACCGCTCGATCTTCTATCGGGACGGCCGCCCGGCGACCGTGGCCGAGGTTCACGCCAACCTGCAACGCAGCGCCGGTGACGGTGCGCCGGCTGCCGCTGTGCGCCCTGATCAGGCCGTGCCCGACCTGAGCGAACGGGACCGCCAGCTGGCCGCCCGGCTGGATCGGCTGAAGCAGGACCAGAGTCTGCTGTCGCTTTTGCTGGGTCAGGATGGGGACGGCAAGGCGGGCGGCTTCGGCGGTGCCTTCGGCCCGGATAGCAACGCGCGCACCTGAGGCCGAATCCGGCGATGGTGAACCGCCCGTTAAGGATGAGGGGCCAGAGTTGACCGGCCACCCTTGGACCCGCCCATGACCGCCTATCGCGCCCGCCTTACCGAGATCGACATCCATCGCCTGATCAAGGCGACCGATGAGGATGAGCGCGCGGCGGCAGCGCACAAGCTGTGCCGCAGCATGGACAAGGCCGAGCTGGATGACGCCGATCGTGCGGCGGCGCAGAAAATTCTGAGAATGCTGTCCCAGGATGCGGCCGAACTGGTCCGCCGGGCCATGGCGGTGACGCTGAAAGCGTCGGACCTCATTCCCCGGGACGTGGCCCGGCGCATGGCGGCTGACGTCGACAGCGTGGCCCTGCCGATGATCAATTTTTCGCCGGTCTTCACCGACGAGGATCTGATCGAGATCGTGCGGGCCGGATCGGCCGTGCGTCAGGTTGCCGTCGCCAGCCGGCCCAATGTGGGTCGCGATGTCGCCGAGGCCGTCTCAGAGGTCGGATGTGAGCAGTCGGTTCGGGCCCTCGCCGCGAACGATAATGCGGATGTATCGGAATCCGCGCTCGGCCGATGCGTGGACCGGTTCGGGAGCTCGCGCGAGATCGTGGCGGCGATCGCCTATCGTCAGGTTCTGCCGTTGTCCGTGACCGAGCGTCTGGTCGAGCTGGCGTCGGATGCCGTGCGGGAGCATCTGGTTACCCGCCACGCTGTGGCCCCCGAAACCGCCATCCGTCTGGCCGCATACGCCCGCGAACGCGCCACGGTCGACCTTGTGGACCAGGCCTCGAACCAGTCTGACCTGGCGCAGTTTGTGGCCAGCCTGAACGCGCGTCGCGCCCTGACGGCTTCACTGCTGCTTCGGGCCCTTGCCCGTGGGCAGATGGCGTTGTTCGAACATGGGATGGCCGAACTGGCCGGCACGCCACTGGCCCGTGCCTCACTGATGATCCACGATGCCGGATCCCTTGGATTGAAGGCCGTGTACGACCGGGCCGGCCTGCCGCCGCGGCTGTTCCTGGCCTATCGCGCCGGGGTGGACACCTGGCGCCAGCTTCAGGCTGAGGGTGTTGACACGTCCGGGGACGAATTCCGTCACCGTATGCTGGAGCGGTTCCTGACCCAGCGCCCCAATGCGCCGCGCGAGGATCTGGCGTATCTGATGGAGCGGCTGGATCACGATCCGCTGGCGTCCAAGTCCCGCCTCAGCGCCGCCGCCTGACAGCAAAACGCCCGCCGGTCAGGCGGGCGTCAGAGTGTCTCCGAACCGGGCGTGGAGCCTAGCCCAGGTGATCGGCCACGCGGGCTTCAAGCGTCTCCGCCAGCGCCTTGCCAACCGGGTGATCGTCGGTCTGGATTCCGTCGCGAACAACGGCCTTGATGGCGTCGATATGGGCGTCGAGGATGAGAATCGGGGCGGCCATGCGTTTGACGGGATCGTCCATCATCTTGCAGAGCGAGCCGGCCAGACGCGTGACCAGCGGATACTGGTAGGTGGTCCCGAGGCCCTTGAGATCGTGGGCCCGGAAATACAGCGCCTCGGCCGTCGCGGGATTGAAGCCCTCGCTGCGGATGGCAGCCTGGGCCGCGTCCAGCTTGACGATTTCATCCTGCAGCCATTGGCCGAACTGGGACGACATGGCCTTGAGGGCCGCTTCAGCCTTGGCTATGGCGCCGGCGTCGATCCCGCCGAAAGCTCCGCCGACCTTCATGCGAAGCGTGTTGGGCGGACGAATGACCTGGGCCGGGTTGCTCACGGCAGACTCCTGAATACGGACACGCCACACTGTGGGGCCACGTTCCTAAAAAACGGTGCATGCCTCAGGAGGCGAATTGTTCTGCCAGGACCCGTTCCTCAAACGAGCGACCGGCGTCGAACAGCATCGTCAGGGCGATGTCGCGCCGCTCCCGAACTTCAACCCGGGCGACGCGGCGGACTTCGAAATTGTCGGCGGTCGCGCTGACGGGTCTCTTGTCTGCTTCCAGAACCTCGAAACACACCTTGGCCTGATGCGGTAGCAGGGCTCCGCGCCAGCGGCGGGGCCGGAAAGCGCTGATCGGGGTCAGTGCCAGAACGCGCGAGTCGAGCGGGATGATCGGCCCATGCGCCGAGAGATTATAGGCCGTCGATCCCGCCGCCGTGGACAGCAGGCAGCCGTCGCATGACAGTTCCTCGAGCCGCACCCGGCCATCCACGGAGATTTTCAGCTTGGCGCTCTGTCTGGTCTGGCGCAGCAGCGACACTTCATTGATCGCCAACCCGCTGTGGACCTGACCCGCTTCGGTCCAGGCGTCCATCTGCAACGGATGGATCACGGTCCGTCCAGCGGTGGCCAGACGTTCCAGCAGTCCTTCTTCCTCATAGTCGTTCATCAGGAAACCGAGCGAGCCCTGGTTCATCCCGAAAACGGGCGCGCGCCGGTCCATGACCAAGTGCAGGGTTTCGAGCATGAACCCGTCGCCGCCGAGTGCCACGACCACATCGGCCTGGTCAGGATCCACCGATCCATAGCGGGCCGCCAGCCGTTTCCGGGCAGCCTGGGCCTCGGGCCGGTCTGAAGCCACGAAGGCGATGCGCAGGTCAGGGGCGGTGGAGTAACTCACGCCTCTACGCAAGCCGAGCCGGACGGTGAAGTCAAACAGCGGCTTGCAAATTTCCGAAGCTGTCGGCGATCAGGGCGCGGAAGGCACGGGCAGCCGATGTCTGCGACAGTGATCCCCGAAGCCAGACGGCTTTGCCACGATCTCCGGGCAGGGACTGGTTCAACGTTCGCAGCTCGATCAGCAGGGTGGGGAATACCGCGCGGTCGATTCCGACTGCGCTGCAGGCGTAGTATATCGCTTCCGGGGATGGCGCGTTGAGGGCCTGGCGGATGTCGGCGGCGGCGAACCCTCCCAGGGTGGCGAGCCCGTGGACGAACAGGCTCAGACGCTTCTCACGCACGGCGCGGACAAGGAAGCCGGCCCGGAGCTGGCCGGCGGCCTGGAGCTTGTCGATCAGCCGCCGGTCCATCTCGTCCCGCTCGGCCTCATCGGCGGAGCTCTCGCTGGCGCGGGCCGGGCGCATAATGCCCTCTACGGCGTCGTAGACCGCAATGCCGATGGCCGCCTCGTCGACGGTGAAGCGGGCAGATATCGACTGCCGCAGTGCGGCACCGACCCAATGATACATCTGTTCTGCCAGGGCCTCGGTCAGGCGCGGGTGCCGGGTCAGCGGACCACGTAATGCGGCAATGCGGCGCGAGTGCTCGACGAGTCTGCGCATGCCGTCAACGCTCAGCTCCGCGGTCCGGTTTGTGGCCAGGGCGGTCAGCACCGCAGGCTCACCGCGTTCGATCACCGCATCAGCGACACGTCCGCTGATCCGGGGGCGCCGGGCGATCGCGATCTGATGCTCGAGTGAAGCCTCGATCATCACGCGCAACAGGTCTTCGTCCTGCAGTATGGGGCTGAGAGCGAGGATCGGGCGCGCAATCTCGATCTCGTCCAGGGCCAGGACATTGATCAGCGCGGCGGGCGCCCAGTCGGCCTGCGCCAGCTTTTCGGACAGCACCTTGCGAACTTCGCGCTCCGCCTGGCGCGCGAGCGTCAGAAAGATTTCCCCGAGAACCGGTGAAAGCTCGCCCGAGGGTGGACTCGCGTCGCAGAGGGATATGACTCCCAGCAGGAGACGTTGCCGCGCGTCCGGGCTGGCATTGCGCGCCAGTGCGAGCAGGTCGCTGGCGCGAGGAGGGACCGCTTCCGGGCGGTCTGCGGGAACCAGTTGGACGAGGACCAAGGACGCCTCCGGTGAGCCGACGGAAAATCGACGTCCCTGATCCTTACGGAACCGGAGCCTAAGGCGCGGTTAACGGAAGCTGAATCTTGACGCCGGCGGCCCACGGCGCGAGCGTAAGGCAACACAAGGAAGACGATCATGGCCGACGGCGCGACAACCACGCTCAAGTCGAGAGTATCTGAGGCGGAATGGACCGCCCGTGTCGAACTGGCGGCCCTCTACCGCCTGGTCGCCCTGCACGGCTGGGACGATATGATCTTCACCCATATCTCGGCCCGGGTGCCGGGACCTGAGCATCACTTCCTCATCAACCCCTACGGCTACTATTTTGAGGAGATCACCGCCTCATCGCTGGTGAAGGTCGATCTGGAAGGAAACGTCGTCCAGGACACCACCAACTTCATCAATCCGGCCGGCTTCACCATCCATTCTGCGATCCACGCGGCCCGCGAGGATGCGCATTTTGTGATCCACCTGCACACCGTGGCCGGCGTGGGCGTGGCCGCGCAGCAGGAGGGCCTCCTGCCGATCGGGCAGAACGCCTGTCTGCTGCAGCATCAGGTCGCCTACCACGGCTATGAGGGTGTGGCCCTGAACCACGATGAGCGTGAGCGGCTGGTGGCAGACCTCGGCGACAAGCCGCTGATGCTGTTGCGCAATCATGGCACGCTGGCGGTCGGCCAGACGGCGGCCCAGGCCTGGATCGGCATGTTTTTCCTCGAGCGCGCCTGTGCCCAGCAGGTGGCGGCCTTGTCGGGCGGACGTGAACATGTGCTGTTCGCCCCGGACGCCGCCCAGGCCGAGACCAAGGAGCAGGGTCGGGGCATCGGACTGATCTCTTCGCTCGCCTGGCCCGGTGCCCTGCGCATGCTGGACCGGAAATCCCCGGGCTACGACGCGTGAGCGGGACGCCATGAAATCGGCCGGGGGGCTGCTGGTCGGACTGGCGGTTCTGGCCATGGCCGGAGCCTCGTACGCAGGCCCCTGGGCCCAGCCCAAGGGACGTGGGCAGGTAATCCTGAAATATGAGGACATGCAGGCCGATCGCGGGTTCGACATGGACGGCTCGCTGGCGGACTTGCCGGCGGACCGCCGTGACTCAGCCCTTGGGCTTTTCGCCGAATATGGTGTCACGGACCGCTTCACGATGCAGTTCAAGGGGGACTGGCAGTCCGGTGAGGACGCCTTTGTTGACTATGAGGGACGCGGTCCCATCGAGATCGGCGTGATCTGGCAGGCCTGGCGCGGCGACGATACCGCCATCAGCCTCTACGGCGGCTATGCTGACGGAGGCGAGGGCCGCAACGCCGGCTACGCCGCGCCCGGGCAGGGCGAAAGCGACTGGGAGGCGCGGGCTTCGGTCGGCCGGTCGTTCGGCGGATGGAGCGGCGCATGGGCTCCGGACGGCGGCTTTGTTGAGTTTCAGGCGGCCCGCCGGATGCGTGAGGGCCTGCCGGACGAGACCCGTATCGACGCCACCGTCGGGGCCCATTTCGGCGCTGACTGGATGGTGTTGGGCCAGGCCTACGGCGGACAGGCCGATGACGGCGGCCCACGCTGGCTTTCGGTCGAGGCTTCGCTGGTCCGGGATCTGGGCGACTGGAGTCTGCAGGCCGGATGGCGTCAGGCAGTTTCCGGCCGTGAGACGCCTCAAAGCGGTGGACCCGTGATCGCCCTGTGGCGACGGTTCTGACTGCGACATCTTCACCCGTGGCCGGGCGACGGAAACGGAAACAGCACCCGTTACAGGAACTGCAGTTGCGTAGACGGCGTGAGCCGCTAAGTCGGCTTGTTCCATCGCCAGAAAGCCTTACGCGTGATCAAACGCCACTTCTTCCTTGTCGCCGCCGCCGTTCTGCTGGGCCTTATGGTCGTGGCCGTCGTTCTGAGGATGGCTTTCGCGGATGACGAAAAGGCCGGCGGCGGTCCCGGAGGCCGCGGCGGCCCTGGCGGCGGTCGCGGTCAGTCCGTGTCGGAAGCGGTGATCGGGTCGCGTTCCTTCACCGACGAGATCCGGGTGCTGGGCGTGGCGCGTGGCCGGCGCTCGGTCAACATCACCTCGTCGACCAGCGAACTCATTACCCGTGTGCTTTTCACCGACGGCCAGCGGGTCGCGGCGGGAACGCCCCTGGTTGAACTGCAGGCGCGTGAGGAAGATGCCGGCATCATCGAGGCCCGGGCCCAGGTGGCCCAGGCCCAGCGGCAGTTTGACCGCTACAAGACCCTGGCTGAGCGGGGCATAGCCCCGCGTGTGACGGCCGAGGACGCCGAGACCGCTCTGGCCACGGCCCGGGCTTCGTTGAACGCCGCCCAGGCGCGACGCGGCGACCGGCTGATCCGGGCACCGTTCGCCGGTGTTCTGGGACTGAGCTCGGTGACGGCGGGTACCCTGGTCAATCCGGGCGGGGTCATCACCACCCTGGACGACATCGATGTGGTCCGCGTCGATTTCCCGGTGCCGGAGCGGTATCTGGGCGTGTTGCGCACCGGGACACCGATCCGGGCCACGATCGACGCCTATGGCGATGAAGTGTTCAGCGGCCGCATCGCCCTGATCGACACGCGCGTCAACGAACAGACCCGCGCCGTCACCGCCCGCGCCGAAATCCCCAATCCCGGCGCGCGAATCCGCCCCGGCATGGCCGTTCGCGTCGCGGTCCAGCAGGGTCAGCGCACTGCGCCGGCCGCGCCGGAAGCCGCTCTTCAGTATGAAGGCGACGGTGCCTTCGTCTACCGGATCGCCAAGGGTGCCAAGGGCTCGACTGCCCAGCGGGTCGAGGTCGAGACCGGGTCGGTCGAGGGCGGCTTCGTCGAAATCCTCTCAGGCCTGAATGTCGGTGATCGTGTGGTCGGCTCCGGGTTGAACCGCATCCAGCCCGGGGCGCCGGTCAGCGTGGCGGGTCAGGGGGGCAGGCCGGGTGGCCGCGCTGCGGGTCCGGCAGCGGCGCGGGGCGCCGCCCGATGATGCTGTCGGATCTGGCGGTCCGCCGCCCGGTGTTCGCTGCGGTGGCCGCGATCGTGCTGTGCGTGATCGGTGCCGCGGCCTTCTTCTTCCTGCCGGTGCGCGAACTGCCGGACGTGGATCCGCCGATCGTCTCGGTCAGCACCAGCTACGCCGGCGCATCGGCCGAAGTCATCGAAAGCCGGATCACCGAGCCGATCGAGCAACAGATCGCCGGTATCCAGGGCGTCGACAGGATCACTTCGTCCAGCCGCGACGGACGTTCGAACGTCTCGATCGAATTTTCGCTGGATCGGAATATCGACGACGCCGCCAACGACGTGCGCGACCGGGTGTCCCGGGTTGTCGGACGCCTGCCGGATCAGGCCCAGCCGCCGGAGGTGTCCAAGGCCGACAGCGACAGCCAGCCGATCATGATCCTGTTCCTGCGCTCCAGCGGGATGAACCGTCTGGAACTGACGGACTATGCAGACCGGTATCTGATCGACCGTCTGGCGACCGTGCCGGGTGTGGCCCAGGTGCAGATTTACGGCGAGCAGCGCTATGCCATGCGCATCTGGCTTGACGCCGCCGCCCTGGCGGCGCGCGGCCTGACGGTCACGGATGTCGAAACCGCCCTGACGGCCCAGAACGTCGAACTGCCCGCCGGGCAGCTGGAGTCCGGCCAGAAGGACTATACCGTCCGCGTCGCCCGGACCTACGCGCGAGCCGAGGACTTCCGTCAGCTGCCGATCGGCACCCGAGGTTCGGGAACCGCCGCGGCGACCCAGACGGGTGCGGCCTCGTCCGCTACGGCCCTGCCGAGCGGAGCCACAGGCGCGATCCAGGGCCAGTCGGCCTATGTCACCCGGCTGGGTGACATCGCGCGCATCGTTGAAGCGCCGGCCGAGGATCGCCGTCTGTTCCGCGGGAATGGACAGGACCAGATTGGCCTCGCCATCACCCGTCAGGCCCAGTCGAATGACCTCGCCATCTCCAAGGGCGTCGAGGACATGCTGGAACAGGTCCGGCCCAGTCTGCCGGCCGGGACCGAACTGGTTGTCGGCTCCGACAATTCGGTCTTCACCTCCCACGCCATCGACGAGGTCTGGATCACGATCGGAATCTCCCTGGCGCTGGTGGCGCTGGTGAATTTCATCTTCCTGGGCAGCCTTCGGGCCGCGTTTATCCCGTCGATCGTGGCTCCCATCTGCCTGCTGTCGACCTTCATCGTACTTGCCCCGCTGGGCTTTTCGCTGAATCTGCTGACCTTGCTGGCGCTGGTGCTCGCCATCGGCCTGGTGGTGGATGACGCCATCGTCGTGACGGAGAACATCCAGCGCCGCCTGGATCACGGTGAGCCGCCGCTGGTGGCTGCCGAACGGGGTACGCGGCAGGTGTTCTTCGCCGTTGTGGCGACGACCATCGTCCTGCTGGCCGTGTTCGCGCCGCTGCTGTTCCTGCCGGGCTATGTCGGCCGGCTGTTCGTCGAGCTGGCCGCAGCAATCGCCTCGGCCGTGGCCTTCTCGGCCTTCCTCGCCCTGACCCTGTCACCGATGCTGGCCTCGCGCATCCTGAAGCCGGCCTCCGGCGGTGGCTGGGTGGCGCGCAAGGTCGACCGCGGCATGGAAGCCCTGCGCAACTCCTATGGAAACTCCCTTCAGGCGATGCTGGGCAAGCGGATCGCTGTTATCGGGGTGGTCGGCCTGGTTCTCGCTGTTGCCGGTGGCGCGGCTGCGATGTTCTTCGCCCTGCCCAATGAACTGGTCCCGGCGGAAGACCGTGGCCGGGTGCAGATCCGGGTTCAGGGGCCCGAGGGGGCCGGCTTCGACTACACCCGCAAGATCATGATGGGCATCGAACCCATACTGGCCGAATACAAGGCCACTGGTGAGGCGAGCAGCTACCTGATCTCCTCGCCGGGGTTCGGCGGTGGCAGCTTCAACTCCGGTAACGGGAGCCTGATCCTCAGCGACTGGTCCAAACGCGACCGGTCGGCGGACGACATCTCCAAGGAACTGAACGGCAAGCTTCGCGGACAGACCGACGCCCAGGTCAATGCCTCGGTCCCGGGCGCTTTCCAGCGCGGCGGCGGCGGCGGGTCTAACGGCATCGAGATGGTCGTGACGGGTGCCGAATACGAGGACATCTACAACTGGCTGCAGCCCGTCCTGGCCGCCTCTCTGGAGAATCCCGGCTTCTCACGTCCGCGGTTGAACTATGAGCCCAACGCCCCGCGGTTGCTGGTCGAGGTCGATCCCGAGAAAGCAGCGGCGCTGGGCGTCTCGTCCCAGGCCATCGGACGCACGCTCGAAACCATGTTCGGGTCGCGCCGCGCCACCACCTATCTGCGCGGCGGGCAGGAGTATGATGTCATCCTCCAGACCGAGCGCGACAACCGGCGCAGCGTCGGCGACCTCGAGGCCCTCTACGTCACAACCGGTTCGGGCCAACTGGTTCCGCTGTCGGCGGTCGTTACGACCAAGACCTCGGGCGACACGCCTGACCGGCGACGTCTGGACCGTCAGCGGGCCATCACCATTTCGGCCGATCTGAATCCGGGCACGACACTCGCAGACGCCACCGCCTTCATGACGAGGGTGTCGAAGGAGCAGCCGCAGGGCGTAGTCACGACGCAGTGGGGCGGGGCCGCACGCGATCAGCAGGAGGCGGGCGGTGCCGTGGCGGCGGCGTTCGGACTGGCGCTGTTGCTGGTCTTCCTGGTGCTGGCGGCGCAGTTCGAGAGCTGGATCACGCCGGCGGTCATCATGCTGACCGTGCCCCTCGCGGCGGCTGGTGGTCTGTTCGGCCTGATGATGGCCGGCTCCAGCCTGAACATCTATTCGCAGATCGGCCTGATCATCCTGATCGGTGTGGCGGCCAAGAACGGCATCCTGATCGTCGAATTCGCCAACCAGCTGCGGGATCAGGGACGATCGATCCAGGAGGCGATCATTGAATCGTCGACCTTGCGCCTGCGCCCGATCATCATGACCTCGATCGCCACGGCCTTCGGTGCCTTGCCGCTGGTGTTGTGGCAGGGGGCGGGTGCCGGCAGCCGCCAGACCATCGGCGTCGTCATCTTCGCCGGGGCCATGTTTGCGACCCTGCTGACCTTGTTCGTGGTGCCGGTGATCTATGGCGTGCTGGCGCGGTTCACCAAATCGCCCGACTATACCGCCCGCAAGATCGAGGAATGGGAAGCGACCGAGGCGACGGCCAACCGTGCGGTGCCTGCGGCGGCGGAGTAGCTCAGGCGATCCGTCGGGCTAACAGGGCAAGCCGGTAACACCAGGCCGGGCCAGCCTAGCTCGGCTCGCGGTCCGGCCTTGAGGGCCTTGGGTTTTCGAACAGTGCCCTGGCAATTCCGTGCGGCATCACGTCGGACTGGACGAATGCCAGTCGCACCTGATAATCAGTGTCAACAGGCGCGAGCAAGGTGCGCCGGCGGTCGCGAGCGTGATGTCCGATACCCTCAAACTCAGCCAGGCTCGACGGGGCGACCGTGGCGTGATCGTCCAGGTCGGCGGTCGCGGACTGGCGGACGATCACGCTCTCGAGTTGGAGCGGCGGCTGCTGGAGTTGGGCTTCGTCGAGGGTGCCCGCGTCGAGGTTCTGCATGAAGGCCTGTTCGGCCGCGACCCCATCGCCATGAAGGTGGACGACATGCGCGTGGCCCTGCGCCGCCACGAGGCCGCCAGCCTGACCGTCCGGTTCGACCCTGTCGCAGCGACTGTAAACAGCTTTGCGCCGGAAGAGGCCGCCGCCTGATGGACATGGCGGTACGGAGCGCGCGCGTCGCGCTCGTCGGCAATCCGAACAGCGGCAAGACGGCGCTGTTCAACGCCCTGACCGGAGCCCATCAGAAGGTCGCCAACTACGCCGGCGTGACCGTCGAGCGGAAGGAGGGCCTGATCCGCGCGGCTGACGGTCGAACCCTGTCCGTTCTGGATCTGCCCGGCACCTATTCCCTTCGGGCCCGCAGCCCCGACGAGGAAGTCACGCGCGACGCCGTACTGGGCCGGCTGGCCGGAGAGGTACCGCCCGACGTCATCGTCTGCGTCGCCGACGCCACCAACCTGCGCCTGATCATGCGTCTGGTGCTGGAGTTGAAGGCCGTCGGTCGCCCCATGGTGCTGGCCCTGAACATGTATGACATCGCCCAGCGTCAGGGTCTGCGCATCGATCTGGACCGTCTGGGGGCCGAACTGGGCGTCCCGATCGTCCCGACTGTGGCTACCCGCAAACGCGGCATCGACGAACTGATCGCGGCGGTCGCGACCACGAGGGACGCCGCCCTGCCGATCGCGGCCAGTTCGTGGGCCGCCCCCGATGCCGATGCGCTGCGGGATGCCGCGCGCGAGGCCGAGCGGATCATGAAAGCCTGCGTCCGGGCACCCGAGCGGCCCGACACCCTGACGGGCAAGATCGATTCCGTCTTGCTGCACCCGGTCGGCGGGCTGGTGATCCTGATGTCCCTGCTGTTCGTGATGTTCCAGGCGGTGTTCGCCTGGGCCGCACCGCTGATGGACGGGATCGAGGGTCTGCTGGGGGCGGTGGGTGTCGCTGTTGCGGCCCTCATGCCTGACGGCATCTGGCAGAGCCTGATCGTCGACGGCCTGATCTCGGGCGTCGGCAGCGTGCTGGTCTTCCTGCCGCAGATCCTGATCCTGTTCCTGTTCATCATCCTGCTGGAAGACTTCGGCTACATGGCCCGGGCCGCCTTCCTGATGGACCGGATCATGGGCGGCGCGGGTCTGCATGGCCGCGCCTTCATTCCCCTGCTCAGCAGTTTCGCCTGCGCCATTCCCGGCGTGATGGCGGCGCGGGTGATCGACAGCAAAAGGGACCGCCTGACCACCATCATGGTTGCGCCGCTGATGACCTGTTCGGCGCGTATCCCGGTCTACACCCTGATCATCGCCGCCTTCATTCCCAACCAGCAGGTCTGGGGCTTTGCCAGCCTGCAGGGGCTGGTGATGTTCGGCCTGTACGCCTCCGGCATCGTCAGCGCACTGGGCGTGTCCTTCGTGATCCGCAAGGTGTTCTGGCGAGGGGCGGTCGAGCCCTTCATGATGGAACTGCCGTCCTACAAGACGCCCGACATGAAGAGCGTGCTGTTCAATCTGTGGGTTCGGGCCCGGATCTTCCTCGAGCGGGCGGGGCGGATCATCCTGCCGCTGATGATCGTGGTCTGGGCCCTGGCCACCTTCCCCTATCCGCCCGCGGGTGCGTCAGGGCCGGCCATCGACTACAGCTTCGCCGGCATGCTGGGCCATGCGCTGGAGCCGGTTTTCGCCCCCATTGGCTTCAACTGGCAGATGGTCATCGCCCTGATCCCCGGCATGGCCGCGCGTGAGGTCGCCGTGGCGGCTCTCGGCACCGTCTATGCCGTGGCCGACCCCGAGAGCACCGCCAGCCTGCTGGGTGCCACCCTGGCAGCCCAATGGTCGCTGGCCACGGGTCTGGCCTTCCTGGCCTGGTACGTCTTCGCGCCCCAGTGCGTGGCGACCCTGGGCGTGGTCAAGCGCGAGCTGAACTCGTGGAAATGGATGTGGGTGATGGTCGCCTATATGTTCGGCCTCGCCTATCTGGCGGCCTTCGTCGTCTACCGGATCGCGGTCGCCCTGGGCGGCGGCTGACCGGAGGCGATGGTGCCGGCTGCAGGAATCGAACCCGCGACATCCAGTTTACAAAACTGGCGCTCTACCAACTGAGCTAAGCCGGCCGCCGTCTCGACGGGCGGCCCTTATGCTTGCGCGGCATCCGGGACGTCAAGGCTGGTCAGCGCCTCAGTCATCCACCGCCAGGAGGGCCAGAAGGGCGAAACTGGCCAGCCAGTGCTCGCCCATATAGTCGCCGGTGACGTGAGGCAGGGCGGCGTCGAGGTGGATCCGCGCGGCTTCGAGCGCGATCGGATGTCGAGGGTCGCCTGCGTCCAGCGAGGACGCGATCTCGCGCCAGCACCAGGCCCGGCTCAGGTTGAGACCATCGAGGTGGGCGATCTTGCCGTCGGAGCGGTCGCTGACCCCCACCGGATGGAACAGGGTCGCCGGTTGGCACCCATCCAGTTCCGGCAGGAAGGCCGCGAACCAGACTGCGAAGGCATCAGGCTGCATCACCCGCCGCATCAGCCCGGCCTCCATCAAGGCCGGCGACAGGAATTCGTCCTGCGAGGGCTCCCACGCCTGACAGTCGCGGTCGGCCGAATGCCATTTCAGAGCGCGGTCACGGCATAGCGAGATCAGGGCGGCGTCACCGGCACCCTCGGCATAGTCCAGGGTCAGCCTCAGCGCGAAGGCGGTGTTGTAGTGGGTGCCGACCCGGACGGGGTAGTCCGCCAGAGGGAGGAATTCGGTGAATCGTCGGGCAAAGGCCAGCGCCATGGGCCGCAGGACGTCGGCCCGTTCATTCTGATGCCGGTCCAGCTCCGCCGCCAGCATCAGCAGCCAGGCCCAGCCGTAGGGCCGTTCAAAGCCCCGACTGCCGGGACGATCCAGATAGGCCGTTTCCGCGGCGACGTTTTCGGGTGTGAACAGGGCGTCGGCCAGGGCGCGGATCCGCCCGGCCTCCGGCATGTCTGGATACAGCCGCAGCAGGGTGAACAGTGTCCACCAGCCGTGGACGCACGAATGCCAGTCGAAGCTGCCGAAGAAGATGGGGTGCAGGGCGCGCGGCCCCAGAACGTCCTCGGGCCCGGACAGGACGTGGTCCATCTTGTTCGGATATTCGCGAACCACATGCCCCAGCGCCGCCGAGGCGAAGCGGGAGGCGGTCGCGGCGTCGAGGCGGTGCGTCATCTCAGAACCTGAAAGCCAGCGCGTACATCAGCGCGATGTTGATCCCCAACAGGATCAGGGCCGTGGGCAACTGGGCGCGGATCACGCCGTTCAGGGCCGCGTCGCGGTCGGGCAGTTCCAGCAGGTTGGCGGGCACCACGTTGAAGTTGGCGGCCATGGGCGTCATGAGCGTGCCGCAGAAGCCGGCGAGCATGCCGATGGCACAGACGATCGCGGGATTGCCGCCGAACTGGAGGACCACGAACGGCAGGCCGATCGCGGCCGTCATCACCGGGAAGGCGGCGAAGGCATTGCCCATGATGACGGTGAACAGGGCCATCCCCAGGCAATAGACGACGACCGCCACCAGCGGCGAGGTCAGCGGTACGGCCTGGCTGACCAGCTGGCCGACCACGCCGCCCACGTCGGACGCCAGAAACACCGCGCCGAGCGAGGCCAGCATCTGGGGCAGCAGGGCGGCCCAGCCGATGGAATCCATCAGCCGTCGGCCCTCCTGCACCGGGGCCATGACCGGCGGTCTCAGCCAGGCCATGGCGGCGAACAGGGCGATGACGCAGCCTAGGCCGAGGGCGATCAGGGTCGTCTGGGTCGAGGACAGCAGCCAGGCCCCGGCCCCGGTGTGCTTGGCCGCCAGCGTGCCGCCGACCGCGACCAGGGGCACGATCAGGGCCGGGATAAACAGGGCGTTGCCACGTCGCAGGGCCCCCTCGCGCCGTTCCGACAGCGTTGTGGTCGGCGGATGTCCCACGCCGAGCTTCTTCAGTCCGCCGACGGCCACGAGGGCCAGCACCAGAATGCCGTTGCCGAGGCCACCCAGCCATGAACCGAACAGCATCGACGCCGCGATCAGGCCCCAGAAGACGGCGCTGCGGATGCGCGTGGGGTGCGTCCGGTCGCCGAGGGTCAGGACGGCAAAGGCCCCGAACATCAGACCCACCAGCACATAGGCATGATCCAGGGTGATCATTTGGCGGCCCCGGCTTCGGCGGCCGCCGTGATCGCGCGCTTCACTGACCGGTCGAACAGCAGCAGGCGCGCGCCGTGGACCGCGAAGGCGGCGATGGCTGTCGGGATGGCCCAGACGGACATCTGCAGAGGCTCGACGATGATTCCTGCCTGTTCGAGGAAGCCGACCATCAGGACGATGGAGCCGATGGCGATGAAGATGTCCTCGCCGAAGAACAGGCCGATATTGTCGGTCGCGGCCGACATGGCGCGGATCCGGTACCGCAAAGCATCAGGCAGGGTGCCGCCGGCCTGGACCTCAGCCGCGCCCTCGGCCATCGGGGCGACCAGCGGACGCACCATCTGAGGGTGGCCGCCCAGCGACGTCAGGCCCAGCGCCGATGTCGCCTGACGCACCAGCAGATAGCTGATCAGCAGTCGGCCTGCCGTCGCCGCCTTGACCCGCGCGATCAGCATCCGGGCCCGCTCCTGCAGGCCGGCGCGCTCCAGCAGGCCGATCACCGGCAGCACCAGCCATGTGATGTGGAAATAGCGGTTGTCGTTGAAGGCGTTGCCGAACGCCGCCAGGGTCCTGATCGCCGACTGACCGAGGGCGGGAAGATCGACACCAGGCGCGACCGCCGCCGCGACCCCGGTGACGACGGCCGCCAGCAGGATGACCAGCAGCGGATTGATGCGGGCGATAAAGCCCAGCACGACGACCGCGATCCCAAGAAGTACAAGCATCGGATTCTCTCCCCGGACGGATCGTTGCGCCGAACGTGGCGCTCAGGAAGCCTTTTTCGTGCCGAAGCCGCCGCCGCCGGGCGTCTCGATGACGAAGACGTCGCCCGCGTCCATCCGGACCTCGGCGGTCGAGCCAAGCGTTTCGCCCGTTCCGTCGGCCCTTTCGATGCGGTTGAGGCCGGCCGCGCCGTCCTCGCCCCCGCCCGCGCCGAAGGGCCGCGTGCGGCGATGGTTGGACAGGATCGCCGCCGTCAGGGGCTCGAGGAAGCGTACCCGCCGGATCGCGCCGTCGCCGCCCCGGTGGGCGCCATCCCCGCCCGAGCCGCGTCGGATCGAGAATTCTTCCAGCAGGACGGGGAAACGGGTTTCCAGTACCTCGGGATCGGTCAGGCGGCTGTTGGTCATATGGGTCTGGACCGCCGACGCTCCATCGAACCCCGGCCCCGCCCCGGAGCCCCCGGCGATGGTCTCGTAGTACTGGCGCGTGTCGTCGCCGAAGGTAAAATTGTTCATCGTCCCCTGGCTGGCGGCGAGAACGCCGAGCGCCCCGTACAGACAGTCGACCACGGCCTGGCTGGTTTCGACATTCCCCGCGACGACGGCTGCCGGGTAGCGCGGGTTGAGCATCGAACCCTCCGGCACGATCAACGTAATCGGCTTCAGACAGCCTTCGTTCAGCGGAATCGCGTCCTCGACCAGGGTACGGAAGACATACAGCGTCGCCGCCCGGGTGATCGATAGCGGAGCGTTGAAATTGTTCGGTCGCTGGTCGCTGGTCCCGGTGAAGTCGACCACGGCGCTGCGGGCCGCTGGATTCACGTCGATGCGCACCCGGATGACCGCACCGTCGTCCATCTCCAGGGCGAAGACGCCGGGCTTGAGGGCGGCAATGGCGCGACGGACAGCCTCTTCGGCATTGTCCTGGATGTGGCCCATATAGGCCGTGACGACGTCGCGGCCGAACTCGGTGACCATGCGGGTCAGTTCGTCGGCGCCGCGGGCGCAGGAGGCGACCTGGGCCTTAAGGTCGGCCATGTTCTGTCCGACGTTGCGCGACGGATAGCGGCCCGAGGCGAACAGGGCGCGGGTTTCGGCGTCCCTCAGGCGGCCGGCGTCGATCAGCAGGAAGTCGTCGATCAGGACGCCCTCGTCCTCGACCGTCTTCGACGAGGGTGGCATCGATCCGGGCGTCGTGCCGCCGACGTCGGCGTGATGGCCCCGGGCGGCCACGAAGAAGGCGGGCGTGCTGTCGGTCTCGAGGAAGACCGGCATGATGACCGTGATGTCGGGCAGATGCGTGCCGCCGTTGTAGGGGGCGTTCAGCATATAGACATCACCGCGCTTCATGCCCCGGCCGTCCGCCGCATCAGCGCGCGAGCGGATGACGGTGCGGATGCTCTCGCCCATCGAGCCCAGATGGACCGGGATGTGCGGAGCGTTGGCGATCAGGGCACCGGTCGCGTCGAAGACGGCGCAGGAGAAGTCCAGCCGCTCCTTGATGTTGACGGAATAGGCCGTGGCCCGCAGCGCCTCGCCCATCTGTTCGGCTGCGGCCATGAAGCGGCTGTTGAACACCTCGAGCATGATCGGGTCGGCATCCGTGCCCAGGGCGGTGCGAGCGGGCAGGGCGGTCACCCGGACGAGGATCAGGTTCAGGGCGTCGTCGGCGGTGGCGCGCCAGCCGGGCTCCAGCACGGTGGTGCCGGTGTCCTCGAGGATGATTGCGGGTCCATTGACCGCAGCCCCGGGACCGAAGGCGCTGCGGTGATAGACGGGGGTGTCGTGGTCGGCACCCGCCATCCGGACGGCGACGCGCGCGACGGCAGCCGGCACGCCTTCCTCGCCACGGTGGGCCGGCGTCGAAGCGGCCTGATCCGATGCGGCCACGGCTTCGGCCTCGAGCGTTTCCACGACCAGCGCCTTGTCCTCGGCGAAGAAGCCGAACCGCTGACGGTGCAACGCCTCGAACGCTGCCTGCATTCCGTTTGCTGGGCCGAAGGGTACAGACAGCGGTGTATCCGAGCCGAGGAATTTGATCTCGGCGCGAACCAGGGTCGAGATCATGCTGTCCGCGAAGCCCTGGGCCCTCAGGAGCTCGCATGCTTCGGCGGCAAGCCCATTGGCCCGGAGGGTGAGCGCCGCGTCGCCATCCGGCACGAGTGGTGCGGCCACGGTGGCCTGGCGGATGGCGCGAACGTCGGCGAGGCCCATCCCCCAGGCCGAGAGCACGCCGGCGTAGGGGTGAAGCATCACCCGGGTCATACCCAGAGCGTCGGCGACGAGGCAGGCATGCTGGCCGCCTGCGCCACCGAAACAGTTCAGGACATAGCGGGTGACGTCATAACCGCGCTGGATCGAGACCGACTTGATCGCTTCGGCCATGTTCTGGACGGCGATGGTGACGAAGCCTTCGGCCAGGGCTTCCGGTGTCGTCTTGCGGCCTGTGGCGAGACTGACCTCGGCGGCCATGGCCTCGAACCTCTCCCGCACGGCCCCGGCATCCAGCGGCTGGTCCCCGTCCGGCCCGAAGACGGCGGGGAACTGATCCGGCCGCAGCTTGCCCAGCATGACGTTGCAGTCCGTCACCGTCAGGGGGCCGCCACGACGATAGGCAGCCGGGCCCGGCACGGCCCCCGCGGACTCCGGCCCGACCCGCAGACGCGAGCCGTCGAAGCGACAGATGGACCCGCCCCCCGCAGCCACTGTGTGAATGCTCAGCATCGGGGCGCGCAGCCGGACTCCGGCCACGACCGCGTCCGAGGTCCGCTCATAGTCGCCGGCGAAATGCGACACGTCGGTCGAGGTGCCGCCCATGTCGAAGCCGATAACGCGGTCGAAGCCCGCTGCGCGCGCCGTTTCGGCCATGCCGACGACACCGCCCGCCGGTCCGGACAGGATGGCGTCCTTGCCCCGGAACGCGCCCGCGGCCGTCAGACCCCCGCTGGACTGCATGAACAGCAGCGGCGTGGCCTCGCCCAGATCGGCCCCGACCCGATCGACATAGGCGCGCAGGATCGGCGACAGATAGGCGTCGGCGACGGTCGTGTCGCCGCGCCCGATCAGTTTGATCAGGGCCCCGACCTCATGGCTGACCGAGACCTGTTCGAAGCCGATCTCGCGGGCGATTTCCGCCAGACGCATCTCGTGTGCCGTGAAGCGCCAGCCGTGCATCAGGACGATCGCGACGGCGCGCAGGCCGGCCGCATGGGCGGCCGTCAGGTCGGCCCGGGCCCGGGCCTCGTCCAGGGATTGCTCGACCGTGCCATCGGCACGGACGCGTTCACCAATCTCGATGACCCGGTCATAGAGCTGTTCGTTGAGGACGATGTTGCGGGCAAAGATGTCCGGGCGGCTCTGCCAGCCGATGCGCAGGGCGTCGCCAAGGCCGCGCGTGATGGCCAGCAGGACCGGCTCGCCCTTGCGTTCCAGCAGGGCGTTGGTCGCCACGGTCGTGCCCATGCGGATGGTATCGACACGGCCGGGAGGCAGAGGCCCCGGCTGGGCGTCCAGAATGAGCCTCACGCCCTCGACGGCGGCGTCGACGTAGCGTTCGGGATTGTCCGACAGCAGCTTGCGGGTCTCGAGCCGCCCGTCCGGCGCACGGGCCACGATGTCCGTGAAGGTACCGCCACGGTCGATCCAGAAGCGCCAGCCGTCCGCCGATGGCATGCTCATGCGGCTGCTCCGACGGGGTGGGCCCGGAAGGGGGGTGTTCTGGTATCAGGCGCAGGGCCGGTGGCGGAGAGGGTGGGATTCGAACCCACGGTGCCCGCAAAGGCACGCCGCATTTCGAGTGCGGTACATTCGACCACTCTGCCACCTCTCCGCGGGGCCGATACACGCTTGGTCGAGCGAGCGGCTTCTCTAATGGGCGACGGCCTGCGCCGCAAGCGGGGGACCCGAGAAATCACGTCAGCGCTGCGCAGGCAGGGGCAGGCCGAGGGCCTCGCCTGTGGACAGGTCGCCGTCAATGACCCGGAACAGCTCGGCCGGACGGCCGCCGGTCGCGGCGGACAGTCGGCCCGTGGGCTCGACCAGACCGGTGCGTTCGACGCCGCGGCGGAAATTCTGCTTGTGCAGCGACAGGCCTGCGATGGCCTCGGCGGCGGTCTGGAGTTCGGACAGGGTGAAGGCTGCCGGCATGAGGTCAAACAGGACCGGTCGGTATTTCAGCTTGCTGCGCAGGCGTCCCAGACCCGTGGCGAGGATACGGCGGTGGTCCGAGGCCATGGCGCGACCGGGAGCGTCGACGCGCTGTGGGCGGTTCTGATCCCGTGCCGCCTCGGCGACCAGGCCGGCCTCGTAGAGCAGTTCGTAGCGGTCCAGCACCTGACCCTCGTTCCAGCGGTGCGAAGGACTGGTCGCGAACAGGGTCTCGACACGGGCCTGACGTCGCGGGTCGTCCCCGGCCCATTCCGTGAGGTCGGCGATCAGGGCGGCGAGGCCGGCGGGAGGACCGTCGCGTCGGTCTTCCCACGGGAAGATTTCGAGAACCGGGGTCCAGCGGGCTTCGGCCTGTGGGGCGTCGGCGGCATCGGCGGTCAGGGCGAGATAGCTTACCGAGACCTCGCGGCGACGTTCCGGCCCTGGCGTGGCCCGGGGTGATCCGCGGCCCAGGTCGCCGAAAGTATAGAGTTGTTCGACGAAGCCGAGCCGGAAACCGGTCTGGTCGGTGACGAAGTCGCGCAGGGCCCGTTCAAACGTTCGGTCCCGGGCCGGGTCGAAGGGACCGAAGGGCAGGGCGGCGGCACCCGCTTCACCGGGTGCGGCATCGCCCGGGGTGGTGAGGACGCAGGCCTTGCGGTCGCGGAGCGCAATGACGACGGCTGAAAGGCCGATCCGGATGCCCTGTTCGCCCTGGCCCTCCATGTCGGCTACGTGCGCCCCGCATCTGCCGTGGACGTCACGCCGGTCGCCTCGGTGAGGATCCGGTAGCGTTCGATATAGCGCCGCTGTGCCTCGGGGGCGGGCAGGGGGTCGATGATCAGGTCGTAGCCCGGCGGGGGGGCACCGAAGAGGGTCAGGGATTCCTTCTTGCTGAAGCCCGCCAGCTGGGTGG
This sequence comes from Caulobacteraceae bacterium, assembly GCA_965284375.1. GTDB lineage: Bacteria > Pseudomonadota > Alphaproteobacteria > Caulobacterales > Caulobacteraceae > Brevundimonas. The sequence goes on along the minus strand of OZ260074.1, from coordinate 1,494,767 downwards.
CTTCGAACCAGGCACAGGCGACGTCGGCCTTCTTGATCAGGGTCTTGATCTCGACCGGGTTCTTGGGCGGCAGGCCGAAGCGGACGTGAATGGCCCCTTCCAGCCGGGCCTCGAAGGCCTTGTAGTTGACGCCCAGCGCCGCCTTGAAGGGCGAGATCATGTCGCCGATGACGTATTCCGAGGCGTCGTGAAGCAGGGCCGCCAGCCGCCATTTCGGCTCGAGGCCGGGCTTGAGGTGGGCGGCGATCTCCTCGACCACGCAGGAGTGCTGGGCGACGGAGAAGGCGTGTTCGCCGACGGTCTGGCCGTTCCAGCGGGCGACGCGCGCCAGGCCGTGGGCGATGTCCTCGATCTCGATGTCGAACGGCGAGGGGTCGAGCAGGTCGAGCCGGCGGCCGGACAGCATGCGCTGCCAGGCGCGGGGTTCTTTTGCTGACGGGCGGGGCTTTGCGGCCAAGGTCTGATCCTGCTCTCGTGGGCAGGGTTGGTGACGCATCAAGGCGATGCGATCAAGACCGGAGCCGCGGCCCCGGTCGCTTATTCGCCGACGTTGAGCGCGACGAGTGCCTTGGCGTCGTTAAAGGCCCGACCCCGATTGTTGTCCCTGGACCGGACGGTGGCGACGACCAGCGGGCCACCGATGGGGCCACGCGCCTCGTAGCCGACCAGACGCCAGCCCGATTCGGAGTCCCGGTTGTCGGACAGAATCCAGCTGGTTCGGGTCGCCTCGCCGCCAGCGCTGGTGCGGATTTCGGCGGCGTCGTCCTGGGCGTTGATCGTGACGCTTTCGCCATGGCCGCCCGTGCCGCGGACCCGGGCGGAGCCGATGCTGTCGTTGGCATCGATGTGGAATCCGCCGATGCGAACGCTGGCCTGGTCGCCCTTGGTCTCGATCCGCATACCGGGAAGGCTGACCGTGGCGTCGTCGCCGTTGGCGTCTATCGCCACGCCCGGCCCGCGCACCGAGGCGCGGTCCGCGCTGGCGGCGGCGCGGTCTGCAGAGGCGGCGGCCCCATCCGCGCTGGCGGCGGCCCTGTCTGCGTCGGCCGAAGCCGTGTCCGCGGCGGCGCTCGCCACATCCGCCGCCTCGATCCGGGCCGTCTCGGCCTCGGCCGAGGCCTTCAACTGGGCGACGGCGGCGGGGAGATCACCCGACAACCGGGTCTCAAAGGCCTTGAGCGCCTCGGCGGGGGTTTCATTGTCCAGCGTAACCAGATGCAGGCTGACCTCCGAGCCCTTGGGTCCGACATAGGTGCAGACCGTGCCGTTGGCCTGGGCCGAGCCCTTGCGGGTCAGCGAGCCCATGGTCTGGGGGCATTGCAGGGCGTCGACGACCTTGAGCACGCCCTTGGCATCCGTGTTCTCACTGCGGCTCGAGGAGATCCGCACGGAGTTGTCGCCACAGGCAGACGTCAGCGCGGCGACGGCGCAGACGGTGGAAATGAGAAAGGGACGAGGGGTCATCGTCTGAAGTCCTGTAGGTGATCCCATCCTGATCGCGCCGGGCCGATAATCCAGTGAAATCGCGGTAAGGCGCGTGGCCGAACCGCATCCTGTCTGTGTCAGCTGCCGGGTCGTGCACCTTCCCGGCGGCTCAGGAAGGCGAGTCGTTCGAACAGGTGGACGTCCTGTTCGTTCTTCAGCAGGGCCCCGTGCAGCGGGGGGATCAGCTTGTTGGGCGATTTTTCGCGCAGGGTCGCGGGGTCGATGTCGTCGACGAGCAACAGCTTGAGCCAGTCGAGCAGTTCCGAGGTCGAGGGCTTCTTCTTCAGGCCCGGCGTGTCGCGGATCTCGTAGAAGGTCTTGAGCGCTTCGGAGACCAGGCGCGGCTTGATGCCCGGGAAATGGACCTCGACGATCGCCTTCATGGTCTCATCGTCGGGGAAGCGGATGTAGTGGAAGAAGCAGCGGCGCAGGAAGGCGTCGGGCAGTTCCTTCTCGTTGTTGGAGGTGATGATGACGATCGGCCGGACCTCGGCGCGGATCGTCTCGCCCGTCTCCTGGACGAAGAACTCCATACGATCGAGTTCCTGCAGCAGGTCGTTGGGGAATTCGATGTCGGCCTTGTCGATCTCGTCGATCAGCAGGACGGGGCGTTCGGGGGCGGTGAAGGCCTCCCACAGCTTGCCGGGCTTGAGATAGTTGCGCACCTCGTGGACGCGGGCCTCGCCCAGCTGGCTGTCGCGCAGGCGGCTGACGGCGTCATATTCGTACAGGCCGTTGTGGGCCTTGGTCGTGGACTTGATGTGCCAGGTGATCAGGGGGGCGTTCATGGCCCGGGCGATCTCATAGGCCAGGACGGTCTTGCCGGTGCCCGGCTCGCCCTTGATCAGCAGCGGCCGCTCGAGCGCGACGGCGGCATTGACCGCGATCTTCAGGTCGTCGGTGGCGATATAGTTCGCAGTGCCTTCGAAACGATCGGACGAACGGGACATGGACGGCTCCAGCGGGATGGCTGTTTCCGGTTAGCGAAGGCCGGGCGGGTTAACAACGATCATGTGAAAGTTCGGGCGCTCTCCCTCCCCTTCATGGGGAGGGTGGTCGCGAAGCGACCGGGTGGGGAGGCGTGAAGCCGGGCGCGGGCGGTACCGGACTGGCGTTCCCCACCCGGGCTCGGCTGCGCCTCGCCGTCCCTCCCCACTTCGGGGTAGGGAGAGGGAGGCCTGTTATCCCGCGCGCCGGATCAGTTCGTCCGCCAGATCGGCGGTCAGATAGCCGTCGGCCAGTCGTCCCGAGGCGATCTGCCAGCGGCGCAGGGCCGCGCGGGTGTTGGCACCGACGACGCCGTCGATGCCCTGGGTGTCGTAGCCGAGAGCCGTCAGGGCGCGCTGGGCCCCGATACGCTGATCGCGCGACAGGGGGGCGTCGTCCGGCCATGTCCCGACCAGACCGGGCTTGCCGGCGATGCCGTCGGCGGTCAGGCCGATGGCGAGGGCGTAGGACACCGAGTTGTTGTAGCGGCGGATCACATAGTGGTTCGGCAGGGCCAGGAAGGCCGGGCCGCGTGCGCCCTGGGGCAGCAGGATGACCGCCTCTTCCAAAGCCTCGGCGTCGGTCGGTGCGCCGTCGCGGGCGAGCCTGACGCCACGCTGGCTCCAGTACGACCAGGGATGGCGCGGTCCTTCGGCCTCGGCGTAGTCGAAGCCGGCGGGCAGGATGACCTCATAGCCCCACGACTGGCCGCGTTTCCAGCCGGCCTGGGCCAGCAGATTGGCGGCGGAGGCGAGCGAGTCGGCGTCCGAACCCCAGATGTCGACCTTGCCGTCGCCGGTCTGGTCGATGCCGAGGCGCAGATAGTTGTCGGGCATGAACTGGGTCTGGCCCATGGCCCCGGCCCAGCTGCCCTTGAGGCCCGCGCGCTCGCGGCGGCCGTCGATGACGATATCCAGCGCATCCTTCAGCTGGCCCTCGGCCCAGTCACGCCTACGGCCGTCCCAGGCGAGTGTCGCGAGCGAACGGATGACGTCATAATTCCCCTGGATGGCCCCGTAGCCGCTTTCGTTGCCCCAGATGGAGACGAGGATCTCGGCCGGGACACCGAAGCGTTGGGTGACGTCCCACGGCACGCGGTCGGTGCGTTCCCGGCCCTGGGCGATTCGCGTGGCCGAGACTGCGGTCTGGACATAGGCTCCGGCGGGGCGGCTGAACTCGGGCTGGTTGCCGTCGAGGCGAATCACCGAGGGGTCGGGGGTCAGACCGGCCAGTTCGCGGGCATAGGCCTCGCGCCGGTCGCCGGCCCGGCGGTTCAGAAAGCCCTGTTTCCAGCCGTCGAAACCGGCCTGGTCCGGGACACCGGCGGGCGTGGCGGCCGGCTGGGGCCGGGCGGGTTCGGGCCGGGGGGGCGTGGAGGCCCCGGACGCGGCGACGGGCAGGGCTGGAATCGTCTCCGGCAGCAGGGGGGCGCAGGCGGCGACGGACGCGATGAGGAGGAGGCGAAGGCTGATACGCATGGCTGCAGGCTAATGCCCCCGAGGGTGGTCCGCGATAACAAACGCGCGAACTCGCGCTTTCGACGAGCCTAAGGCCCGTTGATGGCGAAAGCGTTGCCGCAGATTCCCTGTTTTGCACCGTTAACCGTCAATCCCTTGGGATTGGTAACAGGCGAGGCATACGAAGATCCTGCTCTGACGATGACCGATATGGCCTGGTGGCGGAGGGGCGACGCATCGGGCCCGCAAGCCCGAAGACCCTCCGTTCGACCCGGAGGCCAGGCCTCCATCACTTTTTTGGGTGCGCTAACGCGAGGGACGCGGTCCCTCGCTGCCTGAGCGCGGCGATTGGCGGACGTCGCGAAGGTCGGGTTCCGACCCGTTGCGGACCTTGCCCCGTCAGACGTGCTTCCGGACGCCGTGGTGTGCCCACTTTCCGTCAGACTGCCGCTTGAACATCTCGCACCAATCGGAATTCCAGGACACTGCGGAGTAACGAAGGTCAACCTCATCTTCCGACAGGATATTGACGACGAAGAGCTCGCCGTCCTCTTCGGTGCCGTCGACCTCCCGCGTAGCGATCGAATCCAGATCGGCGATCTGCCCTAGAATTTCGCGAGCGATCGCAATGTGTTCGGGTCTGACCATTTGACCATCTGTCGGGAAGCCGACCTCAAATTGGTGGGGACCGACTGAGATTTGGGCAACCGCGTCGTTTGCGTGGATGTTGATCCTCTCAGGATCAAACTGCGCAAGAAAGGCCGACGATGGTTGGTGACTCAATCTCAGTTCGCTCATTGGTGCACTTCCGGCTCTGCCGATGAGAAGCCTAGCCGCGGGAACGTCCGCTTCCCACCCTCAGCGGACCATCCGGCATTGGCACTTTGCAGACACCGCCAGTCCCCGGTTGACGATTCCGGGAAGCCTCTCTATACGCACCGCTCCGCCGCAGGTCCGCCTCGCGGCTTTTCTGTTTTTGTTTTTGCCCAGGACGACGACCATGAAGGTCCGCAGCTCGCTCAAGTCGCTCAAGACCCGCCACCGCGACTGCAAGGTCGTGCGTCGCAAGGGTGTGGTCTATGTGATCAACAAGACCGACCCGCGCTTCAAGGCGAAGCAGGGCTAGTCATCCTTGTTGCGCTAACGCGGGCGACGCGGTCGCCCGCTGCTTGAGCGCAGAACTACCCACAGGTCGCGGGCGTTGTCCGCGGCCTTTTTCGTGCCCGGCGTTGAGCCGGTTGAAGCGACGTGGTTAGCGTTCCGGTCCACACATACTGCGCTCAAGCAGCGAGGCGCCGCGCGCCGAGCGGTAGCGCCAGAAAGACCAACATGCCCGACGACGCTGCCTTCGATTCCTCGCCCGACGTCCTCAACGCGACGGCCCAGGGCCGGCTGCGCACCATCATCGAGCGCATCGAGCGGCTGGAAGAGGACAAGGCCGCCGTCATGGCTGACATGAAGGAGGTCTTCCTGGAGGCCAAGGGCGAGGGCTACGACGTCAAGATCCTGCGCAAGGTCATCCGCATCCGCAAACAGGACAAGGCCAAGCGTCAGGAAGAGGATGCGATCCTCGATCTGTACCTGTCGGCGCTCGGCGAGATCTGACCCTCGGGTCAAGCCATAGGGTGGCGATGAAGCGAACCGGTTTCGGCGGGGGAGGGGGCGGTTCGAAGAAGCCGCCAGCCAGCCCGTTCGAAGCTGAACGCAAGGCCGCCCAGCGCGCCGCCCTCAATGCCCTCAGACGCGCCCGCCGCTCGGCAGAGAAGGCGGGCGTTTCGCTGTCTGAATGGGAGGGCGAGTTCATCGACTCGGTCAGCGAGCGGGTGAAGACCCACGGCCGCGCCTTCGGCGACCCCGAACTGGGGGCACCCGGTCAGGCGCTGTCGGCCCTGCAAGGCCGCAAGCTGAAGGAGATCGCTGCCAAGGCGAAGGGTGAGGGGCCGAAGCGGCGGTGGGGGCGCAAGGCCCCCACCACTGACGAAACCTAGAACAGGATCTTGCGGAAGGTCAGGCTGACGGTCCGGCCCTGGGGGTCCAGATAGTCGGCCTGGTAGTTCAGCGGCACGTCACCGGCGCTGGAACTGACGTCGAGGCGGGCGTCGAACAGGTTCTGGACGCCGAAATTCAGACGCGAGCCCTTGAGCCAGGGATATTTGGCCACCCAGCCCGCCTGCTGTCCCAGGTCGATGAAGACGTTCAGATTGACCGTCGCCAGGTCCGAGAAGGCCAGGTCGGGTCCCGTCCCGCCGTCGACGCGCGTGCCCTGGCGCCAGTTGGCGTTGACGAAGGCTCCCATGCCGTTCCGGAACACGCCGCCCTGGGCCTGGACCTCGTTGCGGGGGCTGCCGCCGCGGCCGCTGGTGGCTGCGCCGTCCAGCAGGTCGAGGATGGGCAGGCCGCTGGCGATGACGATCTCATCCTGCAGGCGGACCGTGTGATAGACCGAGAGGTTGAAACGGCCTTGGCCGGGCATCATGCCGCCGCCCCGTCCACCGCCGCCGCCGAAGCGCATGGCCTGCATCCCGCCGCCGCCGCCGCCCCCGCCGGCACCCGGGCCACCGGGGCCGCCGCGCGGGCCGTCTCCGCCTTGGCGGATGATTACCGGGGCTCCGGCAAGGCCGGGTGCCGGGCGCGCGCCGCCGGGCATGCCGGGCAGGGGCGCAGCGGCCGGGTTGGCCGTGCCGAAGGACCGGGAGTAGTTGAAGCCGGTGCGGATATCCTGACGCTCGAACCGGTCGAAATTCAGCGGACGGGCGTCAAACGAGATCAGATTACCGGCCAGGTCGCGGGTGAAGCGTCCCGGCAGGGCGGCCTCGAGATCCGGCGTCAGGGTCGGGAAGGCGGCGATGGCGTCTTCCGTCAAACTGTACGTCCAGGTCGAGCTGATCCGGAAGTCGGTCTCCTTGAACGGCGTAACGGTCGCGCCGAGCTTCCAGACCTTTCGGTTGTCCGAGTTCAGGTTCGCATTGCCGCCGTCGATGCGGGTGACCAGTACGGTCCGGCCGGTTGCGAAATCGAACACCGGCACGTTCGGGGTCGAGATGGTGGGATCGTTCAGCTGCGAGATCGTCGGTGCCCCGTGCTCGTCCGTGAAGCTGACCAGCAGGGACAGGGGCTCGACCGGCGACCAGTTGACGCCGAAGCCGAGGGTCGACAGGCCGCCGAAGTCCGACAGATCCTCATAGCCGACATTGAAATTGGCCGACAGGTCGCCCAGGCCGGGGAAGACGCCGGTGCGGCGGCTGGCGATCGGGATGCCGAAGCTGGCCTGGCCGTTGAAGCGGTCGCGCGACTGGGAGCGTTCCGTGGTCAGGCCCGAGCGGACGCTGGTGGAGTCCAGCGAACGGGTGTCGGCCCCGAATTTGAAGGTCGATGAGATGCCGCCGGCCGGCAGGTCGAAGACGTCGCCGTTCAGCACCAGTTCGGTCGCCAGCACTTGCGAAACAGAGTTGGCGGTGTCGTCGGCCAGGCGGGTGAAATCCGCCGGGTTCAGCACGGCGAAGGGATTGGCGGTGGCGTTGTTGGCGGTCAGCCGGGTCTGGAACGGCGTTGTGCCGAAGCCGCGGCCGGTCAGGGTGTCGGTCTCGACGCGGTCGTAGCTGCCGGTCAGGGTCCAGCGCCAGTCGTCGCCGATGAAGCCGTCCAGCACGCCGGCGATCCGGCCGGTCAGGGCGTCGGTCTCGCGACCGAGGGCGTCGGGGGCGTCGACATAGCGGTAGACCAGCACGTCATTGGCGAACGGCGAGAACGGGTTGCCGTCCGGCAGGGTCAGGATAACGCCGGGCAGGCCGTTGAAGCTGCGGCTGGAAGTGTCCTCAAGGCTGCCGCTGAGGGTGCCCTGGGTCGTGCCGTTGATATCGCGCTTGAGCGTGCCGCGCACGGTGGTCCGTTCGCTGGCCGACAGCAGGGTGCGATAGTCGCCGAGATTTCCCGAGCGGGGCGCGCCGGCGACGGCGGCGAAATTGGTGATGGTGGGAGCCCCGGTCGACGGGACGGGATTGACCAGAACGATCCGGCCGACCTGTGCCGAAAGGGCGGGGTCGATCGCGGCTCCGAACGGAATGCCGGAAATGTTGCCGGTCAGGTCATAGGGCGTCGAGCCCGGATCGCGGACGATGTCGCGCTCGGATTCATAGAGCGGGTTGGAGCGCTCATATTCGGCGTCCATGGACCAGCGCGTGGCCCCGGCGATGCGCAGGATGTTGCCCTCGATCTCGGCGGTGGTGCGCCCGCCCTGGGTCGGGGCGCGGCCGGTCAGTTCGCCTGACACCGAGCGGAAATTGGACCGGAGCACGAAGTTCACGACGCGCTGGTCGGCGCGGTAGCCGTATTGAAGGGCGACTTCCTCGGGCAGGATTTCAGTGCGCTCGATCGCCTCGGTGGGGATGCCCTGGATCTCCTGGAAGCCGGAGATGCGGCGGCCGTTGACCAGGAACACCGGCATGCCGCCCTCGCGGCCGCGCGAGCTGCGCGTGATCGGCTCCAGATAGGTCAGCAGTTCGGCGATGTTGGAGGCCCCGTAGGCCTGGATCTGTTCAGCCGTCAGGGTGATGTCGGGCGGGATGTCCGAATTGACACTGCCCCGCGGGCGCGCACCCGTCGTGACCACTGTCCCCAGATCGTAGGCGTCTTCGTTGGCGCGGCTCGCCGGCGTCGCCGCCGCAGGTGCCTGCGGGGTCTGGGGTGCAGGCGCGGCCTGAATCACCCCGGCCATGAGTCCGGACAGGGCGGTGGTGACGAGGAGCATGCGATGGCCTTCGGGGGAGGATGACGAAGCTGCAACGTGGCCCGGCCCCGTTTCCGTCGCGTTTCAGCGAAGAAAACCAGAGGTTGCGAGTGCGCGCAATTCCGCCTTCTTCGGGTTTCCGGGTAACCTTGGCCAATGAACTTTTGGACAGACTCGGCCCTGGGCCAAGATGTCGCGGCCCGGCGGAACCGGTAACCCGGGGACCGGAGGGCCTAGCCGACTTCCTTGAGGATGCCTTCCAGGCCCTGTTCGCGAACCTTGCGGTACAGGGTCGAGCGGCCGATTCCGAGCCGGCGGGCGATCTCGGACATATGGCCGGCGTAGACCTCGATGGCGTGCTGGATCAGATCGCGCTCGATCTCTTCCAGGGTCCGCAGGTGGCCGCGTTCGTCGAGGATGCGGATCGGCGTGTCGGGCAGGGGCGGCAGGTGGATTGAGACAGCGTCAGCCCCCTCCGTCTCGTCGCTGTCGCGACGATCCACCTCCCCCACGGGGGGGGAGGAGAGGCCGGAGATGGCCGGGAAGTCGTGCGGCTGCAGGAAGGGCGCGTCGGCGAGGACGATGGCCCGATACACCGCGTTTTCGAGCTGACGGACATTGCCCGGCCAGTCGAAGGCGCTGAGCAGGGCCAGGGTCTCGGACGAACAGCCGGCGATCCGCTTGCCCTCCTCGACGTTGAAGCGGGCCACGAAGTGGTCGACCAGGGCCGGGATGTCCTCGCGGCGTTCGCGCAGGGACGGGGCCTCGATCGGGAAGACGTTGAGGCGGTAGAACAGATCCTCGCGGAAGGCTCCCTCGCGGACCTGCTGGGCCGGATCGCGATTGGTGGCCGAGACGATGCGGACGTCGACCTTGACCGACCGCTTGGCACCGACGGGGTCGATCTCGCCTTCCTGGAGGGCGCGCAGCAGCTTGACCTGCATGTCCAGCGGCAGTTCGCCGATCTCGTCGAGGAACAGGGTGCCGCCGTTGGCCTCCATGAACTTGCCCAGGTGCTTGTCGTGGGCACCGGTGAAGGCCCCCTTCTCGTGGCCGAACAGGATCGACTCGATCAGGTTCGAGGGCAGGGCCCCGCAGTTGACCGCCACGAAGGCCTTGCCCGCCCGGTCCGAAGCCCCGTGCAGGGCGCGGGCGATGACTTCCTTGCCGACGCCGCTCTCGCCGGTGATCAGGACCGGAATGGACGATTTGGCCGCGCGCGCACCGAGCGACTTGACCATGCGCATGGGTGCCGACTGGCCGACCAGATCGTCGAAGGAGGTGCGGCCGGCGACATGCTTCTTCAGCCGTCCGACCTCGGCGGTCAGGCGGGTCATCTGCAGGGCGTTGGAGACACCGACCAGCAGCCGCTCGGCCGAGACGGGCTTGACGAAGAAGTCCTGGGCACCGGCCTGCATGGCCTTGACCACCGCGTCCACGCCGCCCGAGGCGGTCAGGACGATCACGGGCGTTGTCACGCCGGCGGTGCGGATTTCGGCCAGAGCCTCCATGCCGCTCATGCCCGGCATGACCATGTCCAGCAGCACGACGTCAGCCCCGCCGCCCTTGGTCAGGCGATCGATGGCCTCGCCGCCGGATTCGGCGTGGACGACGGCATAGCCTTCCCGCTCCAGCACGGCCTGGGCCAGGCGACGCTGGGTCGGATCGTCGTCGACCACGAGAACGGTCTTGGCCATGGGTGTAGCCCCTTCAACATCACGGTTGTGGCCGGTCCTCGTTGAGACGGAACTGGCTCATTCCGGGACGTTTTTACGCCCCACAAGGTGAAGATCGGGTTGTGCGGGGTGGTGAGCGTTGGGTTAACGGGCGGCGGTCAGGCTTGGGCGGGGACGCCCCGGCGCAACCGCGCAGATCAGCATGAGCACGACTCCCGCGCCCGGGACGGCCAGCAGTGTGGACCACCAGCCGCTCGCGCCAAGGTCATGCAGGCGTTTGATGGTCAGTATGAAGCCTGCCCAGACGGCAGCGGTGAAGACCGCAATGAACAGCGGGCCCTTCACGAAGACCGGAAGAGCGGAAAGCGCGCTGGCGTCCATGGCGCGCCCAATGGCTGCCCATGGGCTGTCGAATGCATAGCCGAGGACCGATCCGGACGCAGAAATTCCGGTGGCGAAGGCGCTGATCACGGCCATCGCAAAGAAGGCTCCGATCGGGACAGCGTAGGCGCGGCGACCGATCCGACCGGCAGGGCTGAGAAGGTATGCGATCATGGCGTGTGCCTCCGGCGCCGATACTACGCAAAGGTTCGGTTATGGCAATCCGGCGTCTAGCCTGCCGTCGTGAAGCTGCGCTGGGCCTGCATCATGGCGGTGATCAGGGTCTGTTCGGCTTCGGACAGATACGGGTTCCAGACGTCGAAGATCAGGATGACGCGCATCTGGTCGGCGTCGTTCCAGGCTTCGTGCTCGATGGTGTCGTCGAAGACCCAGGCCTGACCCATCTTCCAGTCCCGCACCGTATTGCCGACGCGGAAGCGGGCCGGTCCCGGCAGGATCAGCGGCAGGTGGGTCAGCAGGCGGACGTTGGACGAGCCGGTGTGGGCCGGGATGTGGGTGTGGGGTTCCAGCGCCGAGAAGACGGCCGTGGGCGCGAACCCGTCCTGACGGCACATCGGCAGGGATTCGAGCAGGGCGGCAGTCTGCGGGCAGCGTTCGCAGACGGCATCCTGACGTTCGCCGTCCCGCCAGAGCCAGAGGGAGGTCCATTTGCGCGAATGGTTGAGCTCGCCCCACTGGTTGACCGGCGCGCCCCGGGGATAGGCGATATAGGGGGCGAATTCGTCCATTGACGAGGCCAGCAGGCTGTTCAGCTCGGCCTGGATAACCGGCGTCGCGGCCTCCAGCCTCTCCAGCCAGGGGAACAGGGCGCGATCGTAAAAGGGGATGGCGGGCAGGCGCGGGTAGTCGAGCAGGAGCGGTTCCTGCTTCGGCGCAGTCTTGAGCCCCGCATAGATCTCCAGCCCCTCGTCGAACCGGTCGAGGACGGCGGGATCGACGCCGTCGCGGAGGACGGCGACCTGGCGCTTCATATGATCGCGCAACGCCTCGGCATGGCGTCGGACGATGCCGTCGGCGTGATCCATCTGGGCGGCCAGCGGGGGCGGGACGCGGTCGCGCGGCGGGGCGATCTTCAGCGCGTTGCGGTAGACATCGACGGCGGCGACACCTTTGCCGACCTTCTCCAGCATCGCCGCCTTGCCCAGCAAGGCGGTAAAATCATAGGGCTGCATCGCCAGGGCGTCGTCCAGCACCATCAGGGCGCCGTTGAAGTCGCCGATCAGCCGCAGGGCGAGGGCCCGGTTCAGGGTGCCGTTGTGGGTGATGCCCAGTCGGTCGGCCTGATCCAGAAGGCCGAGGGCGGACTGCGGATCGCGACGCGCCAAGGCCTGGGTGGCCTGGCGCAGCAGATCGTCCTGTGGTCCATCCTGAGTCACGCGGGGTCCCCCGATCCCGATTTCATGAATTGACTGTAATGTGACGCGGGTCGTCCGGGTCAAGTGGGGTTTGTGTGGCGTGACCGATTAAGTGCGGCTGCGGCGGGAAGACTCAGGGGCCCGGCTCTGGGTCACGCGGGCATTCGAGGTCGCCTTCCTGATGGCGTAGCCGCACACCGCCAATGACCAGATCGGGGAATTGGGGCGAGGCCGTTTCCAGCGCGTTGTCGGCGACCGAACGGCTTAGGTCGAAGGAGTCCTCCTGGCAAAGCGGTGGCTCGTATTCCGCCCATTCGATCCAGCGCCCGTCAGTCTCTCGCTTGTAAACAGACAGGACGGTTTGGCCGGCGATCAGCACCTCGGGCGCACCGTCCCGGTCGAGGTCCATCACGCTGGCCGAACAGACGTTGGTCTGGTTGCAGCGGCGGAGCAGTCCGGCGAGACGGCCGTACTGACCGGTAAAGGACGTGGGCAGCGCGGTGCCGGACGGGTATGCGCGGATGCGGATATCCGCCGCCGCAGGTTCAGTCTGCGAGCGGCGTTGATCCCGAAGGCTGGTCTCGAGATCGTCGAGGGTCGAGCGGGTGCTGGCCGTCCTGGCCCGGGCGGCGATGTCTGCGTTGTCGGAGCGGGTCAGGCGTTCGAGCGCCGCCTGGCCGGCCTTGCCGCTGTTGAACCGGAGAAAGCGGTAGTCGAACCTGTCGGGCGTCACGGTCCCGCGCCCCAACCGGGCGACCTGGTCGGCCACCGACAGGCGGGCCGGGTCCACGAGCGGGCTGAACAGGGCGAGGATGACGGCGACGGTCAGGACGGCGGTCCAGATGGTGGTGCGTTCCAGCGGGCGCATCCATTCGGTCTTGCGCCAGAAGGGGCTGAGGGCGGCCCAGCCATAGCCGGCGGCGAAGGACGCGCCGACGAGGGCGCAGGCGGCGGCGATGATACGGTCGGGGGTCAGGCCGTACTGCTGGATGCGCAGGGCCAGGCCCCAGACGGCGATGACGATCAGGGGGGTGATCAGCACGGCGGCGAGGCGGACGGCGGCGCGCAGCACGGCGGGCGGGCGGTTGTCCGGCTGACCGTCCTGATAGGCCGCGTTGATGAGGATGATCAGGGCGGCGGCGGCGGCCAGCACGAGAGACGTCGCACTGCGGGTCTCCCACAGGCCATCCAGCCCTGTGAAGGGCAGTGCGGCGATGAAGCCGGCGGCCAGAACCGTCATGACCAGCAGCAGCCAGGACAGCAGCATCAGGCCCACGGTTCGGACGCCGCGGATCAGGCCGTCGCGGACGTCCGTCAGGTGCACTGCCGTGGCGAAGACCACGAAGGTGATCGGGATCGCGAACCATTCCTTGCGCAGCAGATCCTCGAGGAACTGCAGACCGATGACCTTGAACAGGGCCGAGCCGAGCGTGAGCAGGATCCAGAAGGCACCAGTGAAGCCGATGGACAGGGCCAGCTGGACGGCGGCCTTGGAGGCGGTGTCGAAATAGGCCGGATAGCTGGCGATGCGGCGTCGTTGCTGGTCGGCCGGGGCGACCAGATGTTGGGTGATGAACAGGGCGGCAGCAGAAAACAGGATCACCGGCGGGGACAGGAAGGGCGGCCGCTGCAAGGTGTCGGCGCTCTGACGGGCGATGTCGTGCAGGCCGAGCAGGGCGAGGGCGACGCCGGCCACGGACGTCCAGATCGCGAGCGTCAGGGGTCGAAGGCGACCGACGGCGGCCAGCAGCATGATCGGCAGAAAGGCGGCCACCAACAGCAGTGGGCCAAACATCAGGGGATGGGTCGCCCCCCAGGATGCTGCGCCGTCCGAGACGCGGTGCAGGCCGTACAGGCCGAGCCCTTGGGCGAAGCCGATGGCCAGCCGAATGGGCCCCAGCAGGGCTGAGTCCGCAGCGCCGAGGCTGTCGCGGCCTGTGGCTTCGGTCGTCTCGATCATGCTCGCGCCCCCCTGTGTCTGCATCTGGGCCAACCGGTGCGCACTTGGGAAGGGGTGGCGCTTGAGTTCGCCGGATATCCGTGTATAGAGCGCGCCTTCTCCGTCGCAGCTTCGGCTGCGGCGGTCCTGTCCGAGAACTTCGGGGTCTGGGGGTCACCCAGGCCATAAATGTCAGAGAGCCCTCTGACGCCGTGGGGAGATGGGGATGCAGACGATGCCTGTCACTCCGGCTTCTGGGGCGTACGGGGTCTGAGCTTCCTTCGGACATTACGACCGGCCTGAACGTCTCGCAGCGATGCGTGGCGCGCTGGCCAATCCGTCGTCGGGAATAAGCCCGGTGGCGAATACCAGACTGGAGACCGCAATGGACCGCGCACAAAAAGCCGAGTCGATCGAGACGCTCAAAGGCGTTTTCGCCGACGCGGGCGCCGTGGTCGTGACCCACAACCTGGGTCTGACCGTTGCGGACATGGAAGACCTGCGTGGACGCCTCCGCAAGGAAGGCGGCACGTTCAAGGTGGTCAAGAACCGCCTGGCGCTGAAGGCGCTCGAAGCCGACGAAGGCAGCGAATATCACGGCCTGTTCAAGGGTCCCGTGGGCATTGCATACGCTGACGACGCGGTGACGGCCGCCAAGATCACCGCTGAATACGCCAAGGCCAACGACAAGTTCGTCGTTCTGGGCGGCTTCATGGGTGACAAGGTTCTGGACGCGAAGGGCGTGGAGGTTCTCTCCAAACTGCCGTCGCTGGACCAGATCCGCGCTTCGCTGCTCGGCCTGCTCAACGCCCCCGCGACCAAGATCGCCGGCGTCGTTCAAGCCCCGGCGGCCCAACTGGCCCGGGTGTTCAACGCCTATGCCACGAAGGACGCCGCGTAAGCGGAACCGCCTCTTTCATCTCCGCACACTCTCTCTGAACCCAATCCCTCCGAAGGAATCACCACAATGGCCGACCTGTCCAAAATCGTCGAAGACCTGTCCAAGCTGACCGTCCTCGAAGCCGCCGAACTGTCCAAGATGCTGGAAGAAAAGTGGGGCGTCAGCGCCGCTGCTCCGGTCGCCATGGCCATGCCCGCCGGCGGCGGTGCCGCTCCGGCCGAAGCTGCTGAAGAGCAGACCGAGTTCACCGTCGTCCTGCTGGACGGTGGCGACAAGAAGATCAACGCCATCAAGGAAGTCCGTGGCGTGCGTCCGGACCTCGGCCTGAAGGAAGCCAAGGACCTGGTCGAAGGCGCTCCGCAGAACGTCGTCGAGAACGTCTCCAAGCAAGCCGCCGAAGAAGTCGCCAAGAAGCTGACGGAAGCCGGCGCCAAGGTGCAGATCAAGTAAGACCAGGCCTCACGGCTTGAGGACGCTCGCTGCGTCCCGATATCGCGGGCCCGATGGGAAACCATCGGGCCCGTATTCGTTTCGGAGTGGCACGGGGCCGGATCGCCCCCATCTGAACCCCCCCCGAACGAAGGACCTCCCCCATGAAAATCCTGATGGTGCTGACCTCGCACGACCAGCTCGGTGATACGGGCAAGAAGACCGGCTTCTGGCTCGAGGAGTTCGCCGCGCCTTACTATGCGTTGAAGGACGCGGGCGCGGACATCGTCGTAGCCTCACCCAGGGGTGGCCAGCCGCCGCTCGACCCCAAGAGCGACGAGCCCGACGCCCAGACCGAGGACACCAGACGCTTCAAGGCTGACGAGGACGCGCAAAAGGTTCTGGCCCATACCGTGCGGCTGGACAGCGTCGGTGAGGCCGATTTTGACGCCGTCTTCTATCCCGGCGGCCACGGCCCGCTCTGGGACCTGGCGGAAGACCGGACGTCGATCGCCCTGATCGAGGCCTTCGTGAAGGCCGACAAGCCCGTCGCCGCCGTCTGCCATGCGCCGGGCGTGCTCAAGTCGGTCAAGGGCGTCGACGGCCAGCCGCTGGTCAAGGGCCGCAAGGTCGCCGGCTTCACCAATACCGAGGAAGAGGCCGTCGGCCTGACGAAGATCGTGCCCTTCCTGGTCGAGGACATGTTGAAGGCCAATGGCGGCGACTATTCCAAGGGTGCGGACTGGTCGTCCTATGTGGTGACCGACGGCAAGCTGGTCACCGGCCAGAACCCGGCCTCGTCGCGCGAGGCGGCCGAGGCCATGCTCAAGCTGCTGTAGGCCGCGCGCTCAGGCGAGAATGACAGGGGGCCGGGCAATACCGTCCGGCCCCCTTGCCTTGCCGGGGTTAGCGCCGCCGGGGCGCGAAGATGTCGGCCAGGCGGTCGCGCGTGCCTTCGGTGCGGACCAGTCGCGGGTAGCGCAGGCCGTCGTGATACGCGAACGACAGGGTCCGGAACTCGTCACCGCGTTTGACCACCAGCACGATGGGATCGGTCCCTGACTTCGCGGCCGTGACTACGTTTCTCAGGGTTTCGGCCGAGGCCGTGCGGTCGCCGATGGCGATCAGGTCCCAGCCCGCGCCAAGGCCCTGTTCGAAGGCGAGGCTTCCCCAGCGGACGCCGGTGATGCGATTGGCGGCGTTCAGGCTGAATCCCAGTGAATACTGGAAGTCGGTGGCCCAGCCGCTCTGGATGCGTTTTTCGACCGGCGTCAGGGCATCGACCCAGGTCAGGCGGTAGCCGGCGCGGGCGATCCCGTCGAGCGGCGCACGGGCGTCCGGCCCGACGGCGTCTAGCCGGGTCCGCAGGAAGGTCGCCCAGTCGTGGGGATGGACGGCGTTCAGATGCGAGACGACGTCCTCGAACGTATAGGGCCGGGCCTCCCAGACGCCGTCCTCGATGCCGTAGAAAGCCCTGGCGAAGTCGTCGAGTGACTTGCGCTCGCCGGTGGCCTCGCGGATCAGGGTGTCGGCGTCCAGCCAGATCAGCAGGGCCTCGCGATAGTAGTCGCCGGTCCCGCGCATCCACGAGCCCCACGGATTGGTGGTGCGGTAGCCGAGCAGGTTGTGGTTGGTGGTGTCCTGCAGGGCGCGCCACTGGCGGCCGGGCTGCTGGTCATAGAAGCCGGCCACCTCGGCCAGGTTGGCGAGGGCCTCTTCCCGGGTGCCAAGGCCCGAGCGGGCGGTCAGGACATCGCCCCAGTATTCGGTCTGGCCCTCATAGACCCACATCAGGCTGTTCTGAGTAGGGACGTTGAAGTTCGGGACGTATTCATCTGATGGCCGGCGGAATTTTCCGTTCCAGCTGTGGGTGAACTCGTGCGGCAACAGGCTGCGCGCGCCGTAGTCAGGCGGTGTCGGGCCGGTAAAGAAGGTCGGGCTGGCGGTGTTTTCGGACGAGCGGTGATGCTCCAGCCCGATGCCGCCCAACTTCGAGGTCAGCCCCAGCAGGAACTCATAGTGGTCAAAGTGGCGCGCGCCATAGAGGCGATCGGCCTGGTCGACCAGGGAACGGTACTGCTCGATGCGCTCGTCCGAGGCCGTGAGCGACGCGGCCGTGTCGCCGATGAGGTTCATGTGGATCGGCGAGCGGCCGCCCGGATCAAGGTCAATACGGCGATAGTGTTTGCCGGCGAACATGGGGCTGTCAGCCAGGTGCTCGAGAGAAATGGGCGCGAAGGTTGCGACGTTGCCTTCGCGGCCCGTGGTGGTCAGGGCCACGCCGTATTGCCAGCCCTCGGGCAGGACGACGGACGGGGCGAAGGTGATGCGGCTGTGGTTGTAGCCGGCGGGATAGAGCAGGGCCTTCTCCCACTGGAGATTGACCATCTCGGGCGTCATGACCACGCGCCAGACGGCGTTGTCGGGCTGGGTCAGCCATTCGAAGGCGACCTGGATTTCGGTCACGTCGGTCGGGATGTCGAGGTGGAAGGCGTAGGGGTCGACCGTGTCGCGCACCCATTCGATCCGCTGGCCGTTCCCGGTGACCGTAACACCGGACACCAGCTGGATCGGGCCGGTGTCGGCGTGGTTGCCGGGGATGAATTTCGGATACTGCAGGACCAGATGGCCGGCGCTGACCGGGATGGTCTGGCGCGTGCGGATGACCTTGTGATCGAGGTCGGTCAGGTCGACGCGAATGCCGATGACGCCCGGATAGTCGCGATTCTGCGGTGCCGGGATCGGCGGCAGGGCGTGGGGCAGGCTGGTGGGTGCCGGGAGCAGTGTCTGGGCCTGCGAGGCCAGAGTCTGGGCCAGGGCGGCCGGGGCCTGAACAAGGGCGGCCGTAGTCAGCAGCAGGGTGAGGGCGGTGGTGCGGATCATCTTTTTATCCCTCACGATCAGCGGCGACGGGGGGCGAGGATATCGCCGAGACGGTCGGGGGTGCCTTCGATCCGCTCCAGATGCGGGTAGCGCAGGCCGTCGTGATAGTCGAAGCGAACGGTACGGAAGCGGTCGCCCTTCTTGAGCATCATCTCGATCGGCGTCGTATTGCCCTTCGAGGCGGTGATGGCTTCGGAGATGACGGCGGCGCTGGACGCGCGGCCGTTGACGGCGACAACCTCCCAGCCCGAGGTCAGGCCGGCGTTGAAGGCGGGCGAGCCCCAGCGGACGGCCGTGACGCGGTTGGCGTTGTTCAGGCTGAGGCCGAGGGAATACTGGAAGTCGACGCGTTCGAGCTCCTTGTTCAAGGCCCTGGAATAGTCGTTGGGCGTCTCGCGCCAGACGAGGCGGTAGCCGCCCCGTTCGATGCCGCCCAAGGGGCCTCGGGCGTCTGGGCCGACAGCATCGAGGCGATCCCGCAGGAACCGCGCCCAGTCCTGGGTCTGGACGCCGTTCAGGGTCGAGGTCACATCGGTGAAGGTATAGGGGGCGGGATCCCAGCTGCCGTCCTGAACGCCGAAGAACGCCCTGGCGAAATCGTCCAGCGACTTGCGGCCTTCGGTCTGCTCACGGATCAGGGTGTCGGCGTCCAGCCAGATCATCGCGCCCTCGCGATAATAGTCCTCGCTGCGTTGCAGGCTGCCCCAGGGCTGGGGCCGGCGCTGGGCGATGATCGGGTCGTTGGTGGTGTCCTGCAGGGCCCGCCATGACCGCCCGGGATTGCCGTCGGCATAGGTGGCGGCGGTGTTGGCGAAGACGTCCAGCGCCTGCTGCTTCGACATCAGACCGGCGCGCGTGCTGAGGATCAGGCCCCAGTACTGGGTCTGGCCCTCATAGACCCACAGCAGGGAGTTCTGCATCGGTTCGTTCAGCGTCGGCGTCAGCTGGTCGGCGGGCCGCCGCCACTTGCCGTTCCACGAGTGGGTGTATTCGTGACCCAGCAGATCGCGGTCGGCCAGGGTCGAGGTCGGGTCGGTGAAATAGTCGGTGTCGACGCTGTTCTCTGATGAGCGGTGATGCTCCAGCCCGATGCCGCCCAGATCGTCGCTGACGGCGAGCAGGAAGTCATAGTGGTTATAGTGGCGCGCGCCGTACAGGCGGTCGGCCTGCCGAACCAGTTCGCGGTGCAGGGCGATATGCTCGTCCGTCGCGGCCAGCATGGCGGCTGTGTCGGCGACGATGTTCAGGCGCACCGGCGAGCGGCCGCCCGGATCGAGGTCGATCTGGCGGAAGTTCGCACCAGCGAACAGCGGGCTGTCGGCGAAATGCTCCAGGGTGATGGGGGCGAAGGTCGCCAGGCCGTTCTGGAAGGCGCGGGTGTCCAGGGCCGTGCCGTACTGCCATCCCGCGGGCAGGCGCAGCGTCGGCTGGAAGGTGATCTGCCGGGCGTAGTAGCCGGCGGGATAGAGCAGCGCCTTCTCCCACTGGATGTTCAGCATGGTGTCGGTGATGACGATCCGGCCTTGCGCTCCGTCGATCGGGGTCAGCCATTTGAACGAGACGTCCACCGCGCTGACACCCGCCGGCACCTCGACCTCATAGGCATTGGTGTTGACGGTGTTGCGGACCCAGCGCAGCGGCTGGCCGTTGGCCGTGATGCGCAGGTCGCCCAGATCATCGACCGGGCCGACGGGACCGTGGTTGCCTGGGATCCATTCCGGATAGAGCAGGATCAACGGGCCCGGACCGGCGACGGGAATGGTCTGTTTGATCGAGACGATCCGCCGGTCAATGTCGGTGGCGTCCATGTCGAGGGTGATGACGCCCGGATAGGCTACATCCCGGGGAGCCGGGATGGGGGCGAGGACGCGATCGAGGGCGGGCGTCCCGACCTGGGCCAGGCCGGGCGCGGCCCCGAACAGGAGGGCGGCGGCGCAGGCGGAGGCGAGCAGGCGGACGGCGGGACGCATCATCGGAACACTCTCGGACGAGGGGGAGGGGCAGATCACGCCGCCCTTGGGTGTGGGTCAAGCCGGACGGGCCGTCGCCGGATTACAACGCTGTCATGTTGCGGGTTCCGTCGGGGCGGTTCCTGATTCGTGCATCCCGGCGAAAGCCGGGATGCACGAAAAACTAGCCTGCTGGCTTCACTTCCAGCAGCTCGACCGTGAACAGCAGGGTCGAATTGGGCGGCAGTTCGCCACCGCCGACCCAGCGTTCGCCGTAGCCGAGCGCGGCGGGGATGACGAATTCGAACTTTTCGCCGACGCGCATCAGGGCCACGCCCTCGGTCCAGCCCTTGATGACGCGGTTGAGCGGGAATTCGGCGGGTTCATTGCGGGCGTATGAGCTGTCGAACTCGCGACCGTCGACGAAGGTCCCACGGTAGTGGACCTTGACCGTATCGGTGGCGACGGGCTGGCGGCCGTCGGGATGGGCACCCCCGATGCGACGGTACTGCAGACCGGACTCCGTGGTGGTCCAGCCCCGGCGGGCTCCATTGACGACCAGATATTGCGCATTGCCGGTGGCCCAGCCCTCGACCGTGCCGACGCCGGGCGTCGCGGCGGGCGGCGGTGGCGGGGCGCTGGCGCAGGCAGCGAGGGACAGGGCGGCGGCGGCGATGATCAGGGTGCGTTTCATGCGCCGACGCTAGCAGCCCGGCGACGCTCACGGGAAGGGGGGCGCTTGTCCGCGACAGACAGGGCCGTTGCGGCGGGAGGACGTTCAATATCAGCTCGTCGACCCGATAGTGGGCTTCATCGCGAAAACCTCCGACGGGGGTCTTTATTTCGCCGGCAAAGCGAGTATATGTGCCGGTCCCGCAGACATCCCCCCGTATGCGCGCGAAAGCGCCGAGGCCCGGTCCGTCGCCCTCCGACCGAGCGAAGGCGTGCTCCTCCCCAAGGGAGCTTCACATTGCTGGCGTCCTGATTCCGCAAGGGATTGAGGGTGGACGCCGAGAAACCTGAAGCCGCGACAGCGCATCCGTGCGCCGCCGCGGCTGCTGCTGCATTTGACGCGAGCCGCCCCAGTTTTCTCGGGATGGCCGCATTGGGAATATAGAATGGCCAAGTCCAAAGCCGAAGTCGCCGTCGCCCACGGCCAATTCGCCCACGCCACCACCTTTACCGGCAAGAAGCGCATCCGCCACTCGTTCGGCCGGATCCCCGAAGCGGTACAGATGCCGAACCTGATCGAGGTTCAGCGCGCGTCCTATGAGCAGTTCCTGCAGCGCGAAGTGCGCAGCGGACCGCGCAAGGACCAG
The DNA here is from genome assembly GCA_965284375.1 of Caulobacteraceae bacterium. Classification (GTDB taxonomy): domain Bacteria; phylum Pseudomonadota; class Alphaproteobacteria; order Caulobacterales; family Caulobacteraceae; genus Brevundimonas. Next base: position 1,473,259 of record OZ260074.1, on the reverse strand, counting down.
GGCATCGAGGCGGTCTTCAAGTCGGTGTTCCCGATCAAGGACTTCAACGAACGCGCCATCCTGGAATACGTCTCCTACGAGTTCGAGGACCCGAAATACGACGTCGAGGAATGCATCCAGCGCGACATGACCTATGCCGCGCCGCTGAAGGTCAAGCTGCGCCTGATCGTGTTCGAGGCGGACGAAGAGACCGGCGCGCGCTCGGTCAAGGACATCAAGGAGCAGGACGTCTACATGGGCGACATCCCGCTCATGACCGACAAGGGCACCTTCGTCGTCAACGGCACCGAGCGGGTGATCGTCTCGCAGATGCACCGGTCGCCGGGCGTCTTCTTCGACCACGACAAGGGCAAGACGCACAGCTCGGGCAAGCTGCTGTTCGCCGCCCGCGTGATCCCGTATCGCGGCTCGTGGCTCGACTTCGAGTTCGACGCCAAGGACATCGTCTACGTCCGCATCGACCGCCGCCGCAAACTGCCGGCCTCGACCTTCCTGATGGGTCTGGGCATGGACGGCGAGGAGATCCTGAAGACCTTCTACGAGACCGTGCCCTACGAGAAGCGCGGCGAAGGCTGGGTCACCCCCTACAAGGCCGAGCGCTGGAAGGGCGTGAAGCCCGAGTTCGATCTGGTCGACGCCGACACCGGTGAAGTGATCGCCGCCGCCGGCACCAAGATCAGCGCCCGCCAGGCCAAGAAGCTGGGTGACACGACCACGTCGCTGTCGCTGGCCGCCGACGCCCTGCTGACCCGTTACCTGGCTGCCGACGCGGTCAACTACGAGACAGGCGAGATCTATGCCGAGGCCGGCGACGAGCTGGACGCGCCGACGATCGAACTGCTGGAAAGCTTCGGCTTCACCACCATCGACGTGCTGGACATCGACCACGTCACGGTCGGCGCCTACATGCGCAACACCCTGCGCATCGACAAGAACACCGGCCGCGAGGACGCGCTGTTCGACGTCTATCGCGTGATGCGTCCGGGCGAGCCGCCGACCCCGGAGGCCGCCGAAGCCATGTTCAACTCGCTGTTCTTCGACAGCGAGCGCTACGACCTGTCGGCCGTCGGCCGGGTCAAGATGAACATGCGTCTGGAAACCCCGGACGTCTCGGACGAAATCCGCGTGCTGCGCAAGGACGACGTCCTGCGCGTGCTGCAGATCCTGGTCGGGCTGAAGGACGGCTCGGGCGAGATCGACGACATCGACAACCTGGGCAACCGCCGGGTCCGTTCGGTCGGCGAACTGCTGGAGAACCAGTATCGCGTCGGCCTGCTGCGGATGGAGCGCGCAATCAAGGAGCGCATGTCTTCGGTCGATATCGACACGGTGATGCCGCACGACCTGATCAACGCCAAGCCGGCCGCCGCGGCCGTGCGCGAGTTCTTCGGTTCGTCGCAGCTGTCGCAGTTCATGGACCAGACCAACCCGCTGTCCGAGATCACCCACAAGCGTCGCCTTTCGGCGCTTGGCCCGGGCGGTCTGACGCGTGAGCGCGCCGGCTTCGAAGTCCGCGACGTGCACCCGACCCACTATGGCCGCATCTGCCCGATCGAGACGCCGGAAGGCCCGAACATCGGCCTGATCAACTCGCTGGCCACCCACGCCCGGGTCAACAAATACGGCTTCATCGAGAGCCCCTACCGTCGCGTGAAGGACGGCAAGGCCACGGACGAGGTCGTCTACATCTCGGCGATGGAGGAGGCGAAATACACGATCGCCCAGGCCAACATCGAGCTGAAGGACGGCATGATCGTCGAGGAGCTGGTTCCGGGCCGTATCAACGGCGACTCGCAACTGCTGATCCGCGCCGATGTGGACATGATGGACGTGTCGCCGAAACAGGTCGTTTCGGTCGCTGCCGCCCTGATCCCCTTCCTGGAAAACGATGACGCCAACCGGGCCCTGATGGGCGCGAACATGCAGCGTCAGGCCGTGCCGCTGGTGCAATCCGATGCGCCGCTGGTCGGCACCGGCATGGAAGCGGTCGTGGCCGTGGACTCGGGTGCCGTCGTGGTCGCCCGTCGTGACGGCGTCGTCGAACAGATCGACGGCACCCGTATCGTCGTGCGCGCCACCAACGAACTGGACGCCGGCCGCTCGGGCGTCGACATCTACCGCCTGTCGAAGTTCCAGCGTTCCAACCAGTCGACCTGCATCAACCAGCGCCCGATCGTGCGTGTGGGCGATGAAGTGAAGATCGGCGACGTCATTGCCGATGGTCCGTCGACGGACCTGGGCGAATTGGCCCTGGGCCGCAACGCCCTCGTCGCCTTCATGCCGTGGAACGGCTACAATTTCGAGGACTCGATCCTGATCTCGGAGCGCATCGTGCGCGACGACGTCTTCACCTCGATCCACATCGACGAGTTCGAGGTGATGGCCCGCGACACCAAGCTGGGGCCGGAAGAAATCACCCGCGACATCCCCAACGTCGGCGAGGAAGCCCTGCGCAACCTCGACGAGGCGGGGATTGTGGCGATCGGTGCCGAGGTCCAGCCGGGCGACATCCTGTGCGGCAAGGTCACGCCGAAGGGCGAAAGCCCGATGACGCCGGAAGAGAAGCTGCTGCGCGCCATCTTCGGCGAGAAGGCTTCGGACGTCCGCGACACCAGCCTGCGCCTGCCGCCCGGCGTCGCCGGCACGGTGGTCGACGTGCGCGTTTTCAACCGTCACGGCGTCGACAAGGACGAACGGGCGATCGCCATCGAGCGTTCGGAAATCGAACGCCTGGGCAAGGACCGCGATGACGAGCTGAAAATCCTCGAGCGCAACGTCTACGGCCGTCTGCACCCGCTGCTGCTCGGCAAGACCGCGACCTCGGGTCCGAAGGGCCTGGGCCGTGGTGAAGTCACCGAAGCCAAGCTGGGCGAGCTGTCGCGTGGCCTGTGGTGGCAGATCGCCCTCGACGACGAGAAGGCGATGGGCGAGCTGGAAGCCATGAAGAAGCAGTTCGAGGATGCCCGCAAGGCACTCGACCGCCGCTTCGAGGACAAGGTCGAGAAGCTGCAACGCGGCGACGAACTGCCCCCCGGCGTGATGAAGATGGTCAAGGTCTTCGTGGCCGTGAAGCGCAAGCTTCAGCCCGGCGACAAGATGGCCGGCCGTCACGGCAACAAGGGTGTCATCTCCAAGATCCTGCCGATCGAGGACATGCCGCACCTGGCCGACGGGACCTCGGTCGACGTCGTTCTGAACCCGCTGGGCGTGCCGTCGCGCATGAACATCGGCCAGATCTTCGAAACCCACTTGGGTTGGGCCGCCGCCGGTCTCGGCAAGCAGATCCAGGGTCTGCTGGAAGCCTGGCAGCAGGGCGGACAGAAGCAGGCGCTGGTCGACCACCTGACCAGCATCTACGGCCCCGACACGCCGCTTCCGGACTCGGAAGAGGACCTGGTCGAGCTGGCCCGTAACCTGTCCAAGGGTGTTCCGTTCGCCACTCCGGTGTTCGACGGCGCGCACATCGAGGACATCGAGGAGCTGCTGGAGAAGGCGGGTCTGGACCGCACCGGCCAGTCGATCGTCTATGACGGTCAGACCGGCGAGCAGTTCAAGCGTCCGGTCACGGTCGGCTACATCTACATGCTGAAGCTGCACCACCTGGTCGACGACAAGATCCACGCCCGTTCCATCGGTCCGTACTCGCTCGTCACCCAGCAGCCGCTGGGCGGCAAGGCGCAGTTCGGCGGACAGCGCTTCGGCGAGATGGAGGTCTGGGCGCTGGAAGCCTACGGCGCGGCCTACACCCTGCAGGAAATGTTGACGGTGAAGTCCGACGACGTGGCCGGCCGGACCAAGGTCTACGAGGCCATCGTCCGTGGCGACGACAGCTTCGAGGCGGGCATTCCCGAGAGCTTCAACGTGCTCGTCAAGGAAATGCGCTCGCTGGGTCTGAACGTGGAGCTGGAGAACAGCTGAGGCGCGCGCAGCGCGCCTCAGGGTGGCTGGTGACTGGTGATCGGTGGCTGGAAAGCCGTCGCACCGTCACCAACCACCACTCACCAGCCACCAGTCACTAATTTCGCGGCCCCCCGCCGCAGAAGGAAAACAAGATGAACCAGGAAGTCCTGAACATCTTCAACGCGGTCCCGGTCACTCCGACCTTCGACCAGATCAAGATCGCCCTCGCCAGCCCGGAGAAGATCCGGTCGTGGTCGTTCGGCGAGATCAAAAAGCCCGAGACGATAAACTACCGGACGTTCAAGCCTGAGCGTGACGGCCTGTTCTGCGCCCGTATCTTTGGCCCGACCAAGGACTATGAATGCCTGTGCGGCAAGTACAAGCGCATGAAGTACAAGGGCATTATCTGCGAGAAGTGCGGCGTTGAGGTCACCCTGGCCCGCGTCCGGCGCGAGCGGATGGGCCACATCGAACTGGCGTCCCCGGTCGCCCACATCTGGTTCCTGAAGTCGCTGCCGTCGCGCATCTCGCTGATGCTGGACATGGCGCTGAAGGACGTGGAGCGCGTGCTCTACTTCGAAAACTACATCGTCACCGAGCCGGGCCTGACTCCGCTGAAGCAGAACCAGCTGCTGACGGAAGACGAATTCTACCGTTACCAGGACGAGTTCGGCGATGACGGCTTCACCGCTGAAATCGGTGCCGAGGCCGTGCGCAACCTGCTGATCGGCATCGACCTGCACGCCGAGGCTGAAAAGCACCGCGGTGAACTGGCCGACAGCCCCTCGGAAATGAAGGCCAAGAAGGCCTCCAAGCGCCTGAAGCTGATCGAGGCCTTCCTCGAGAGCGGCAACAAGCCCGAGTGGATGATCCTGACGGTCGTACCGGTGATCCCGCCGGAACTGCGCCCGCTGGTGCCGCTGGACGGCGGCCGTTTCGCCACGTCCGACCTGAACGACCTGTATCGCCGGGTCATCAACCGCAACAACCGCCTGAAGCGCCTGATCGAACTGCGCGCGCCCGACATCATCATCCGTAACGAAAAGCGGATGCTGCAGGAATCGGTCGACGCCCTGTTCGACAACGGCCGTCGCGGCCGTGTCATCACGGGGGCAAACAAGCGCCCGCTGAAGTCGCTGGCCGACATGCTGAAGGGCAAGCAGGGCCGCTTCCGCCAGAACCTTCTGGGCAAGCGCGTCGACTATTCGGGCCGTTCGGTCATCACCGTGGGTCCCGAGCTGAAGCTGCACGAGTGCGGCCTGCCCAAGAAGATGGCGCTCGAGCTGTTCAAGCCGTTCATCTATGCGCGCCTTGACGCCAAGGGCCTGTCGGGCACGGTCAAACAGTCCAAGCGCATGGTCGAGCGCGAACAGCCCCAGGTGTGGGATATCCTCGACGAGGTCATCCGCGAGCACCCGGTCCTGCTGAACCGCGCACCGACGCTTCACCGTCTGGGCATCCAGGCGTTCGAGCCCAAGCTGATCGAGGGCAAGGCCATCCGCCTGCACCCGCTGGTCTGCACCGCCTTCAACGCCGACTTCGACGGCGACCAGATGGCCGTCCACGTCCCGCTGAGCCTCGAGGCCCAGCTGGAAGCGCGCGTCCTGATGATGTCGACGAACAACATCCTGTCGCCCGCCAACGGCAAGCCGATCATCGTGCCGTCGCAGGACATCGTCCTGGGCCTGTACTATCTGTCGCTGGTCAAGGAAGGCGAGAAGGGCGAAGGCAAGTTGTTCGCCAACATGGGCGAGATCGATGCCGCACTCGACGCCTCTGTCGTCTCGCTGCACACGAAGATCAAGGCGCGCTGGACCGAGATGAACGCCGCCGGCGAAGTCATCACCAAGGTCATCGACACGACCCCGGGCCGGATGAAGCTGGGCGCGCTGCTGCCGCATAATGCGAACATCGGCTACCGCCTGCTTGAGAAGAACCTGACCAAGAAGGAAATCGGCAACCTGATCGATCAGGTCTATCGCCACTGCGGTCAGAAGGCGACGGTCATCTTCGCCGACCAGATGATGCAGCTGGGCTTCCGCGAGGCGGCCAAGGCGGGCATTTCCTTCGGCAAGGATGACATCGTCATCCCGGCCGCCAAGGCCACGCTGGTCGCCGCCACCCGGACCCAGGTCGAGGAGTACGAGCAACAGTACGCCGACGGCCTGATCACCAAGGGCGAGAAGTACAACAAGGTCGTCGACGCCTGGGCCAAGGCCACGGACAAGATCGCCGATGCGATGATGGGCGAGATCGCCCAGCCGCGCGTCCTAGCCAAGGGCCAGGCACCGGACATCAACTCGGTGTTCATGATGGCCAACTCGGGTGCCCGTGGTTCGCAGGCACAGATGAAGCAGCTGGGCGGCATGCGAGGCCTGATGGCCAAGCCGTCGGGCGAGATCATCGAGACGCCGATCATCTCGAACTTCAAGGAAGGCCTGACCGTCCTTGAATACTTCAACTCCACCCACGGGGCCCGTAAGGGTCTGGCCGACACCGCGCTGAAGACCGCCAACTCCGGCTATCTGACGCGTCGTCTGGTCGACGTGGCGCAGGACTCGATCGTCACCGAGGACGATTGCGGCTCCACGCGGGGCATCACCCTGCGCGCCGTGGTCGAAGGCGGCGACGTGCTGGTCTCGCTGGGGCAACGCGTCCTGGGCCGCTACGCGGCCGAGGACATCAAGGAGCCGGGCGGCGAAACCGTCCTGTTCAAGGCGGACACCTATCTGCAAGAGGAAGAAGTCGAGGTCATCGACAATGCCGGCGTCCAGTCGGTCAAGGTCCGCTCGGCCCTGACCTGCGAAGCCGAAGCCGGTATCTGCGCCTTCTGCTACGGCCGTGACCTGGCGCGCGGCACCAACGTCAACATCGGTGAAGCGGTGGGCGTTATCGCCGCCCAGTCGATCGGCGAACCCGGCACCCAGCTGACGATGCGGACCTTCCACATCGGCGGCACGGCCCAGGTGGCGGAAACCTCGTTCTACGAGGCGACCAACCCCGGCATCGCCCGGATCACCGGCCCCACCGTCAAGGCGGCGCACGGCGATCTGGTGGCCATGAGCCGCAACGTCGTCGTCACCATCGTGGTCGACGGCAAGGACCGCGAGAGCCACAAGATCCCTTACGGTGCGCGCCTGCGCGTCATCGAGGGTTCGGACGTCAAGCGCAGCCAGCGCCTGGCCGAGTGGGATCCCTACACCTCTCCGATCCTGACGGAAGTCGGCGGCGCGATCCGGTTCGAGGACCTGGTCGAGGGTCTGTCGGTCCGCGAGGAAACCGATGAAGCGACGGGCATTGCCCAGCGCGTCGTCAGCGACTGGCGTGCCAGCCCGCGCGGGGCCGACCTGCGTCCCGCCATGGGTGTCACCTCGGGTGATGCCTACGCCAAGCTGGCCTCGGGCTCGGACGCCCGTTACCTGCTGCCGGTGGGCGCGGTTCTGTCCGTGAACAACGGCGACGTGGTCAAGCCGGGCGAGATCATCGCCCGCGTCCCGACCGAGGGTGCCAAGACGCGCGACATCACCGGCGGTCTGCCGCGGGTGGCCGAGCTGTTCGAAGCCCGTCGACCCAAGGATTGCGCGGTCATCGCCGAGATGGACGGCCGCGTGGAATTCGGACGCGACTACAAGAACAAGCGTCGCATCAAGATCACGCCGGAACTGGACGCCGACGGCAACCAGGGCGAACCGGTCGAATTCCTGATCCCCAAGGGCAAGCACATCTCCGTCCACGACGGCGATCTGATCACCAAGGGCGACTACATCATCGACGGCAACCCGGATCCGCACGACCTGCTGCGCATCCAGGGCGTCGAGGCCCTGGCCGAATACCTGGTGAACGAAGTGCAGGAGGTCTATCGCCTGCAAGGCGTGCCGATCAACGACAAGCACATCGAGGTGATCGTTCGCCAGATGCTGCAGAAGGTCGAGATCCTGGACTCGGGCGAAACCACCCTGATCCGTGGCGACACGGTCGAAGTGGCCGAGGCCGTTCTGGAGAACCTGAAGGTCGAGAAGCGTGGCGGCCGGATCGCCACCACCCAGCCGGTCCTGCTGGGCATCACCAAGGCGTCGCTGCAAACCCGCAGCTTCATCTCGGCGGCGTCCTTCCAGGAGACCACCCGCGTCCTCACCGACGCCTCGGTCAACGGCAAGATCGATACGCTGGAAGGCCTGAAGGAGAACGTCATCGTCGGTCGCCTGATTCCGGCCGGCACGGGTGCCTATCTCCGCGCCCTGCAGAAGATCGCCAACGAACGCGACGCCGAACTGACGTCGCAGCGGGAAGAGGCCATCGAGCCGCTTCCTGCCGATCTGGCGCTGGAGCTGGAGAGCAGCGAAGGCTGATCGACCGGTTCGGACTGAACTGAAGAGGGCGGCTCCGGCGACGGGGCCGCCTTTTTCATTCTCGGGGCACTAACGCTCGCCGCGCGGCGGCTCGCTGCTTGAGCGCGTTTCCGGGCGCTACCGCTCGGCTCGTGGAGACTCGCTCGTTGAACCCGGGGTCAGCGCGGGGGCGGGTCGCGCGGCACGCCTGCCCCGGGCGTCAGCGGGGTATCATTGCTGCGTCGGCCGTCGCGGTTGGTGCGGATGTTCTGGGTCGAGTCGGGACGCAGCGCCGGGTCCAGGTGGGCACCGGCCACGCCGATGCCGAAGTTCGAGCCCGGCCCGTCCTGTGGGCCGACATTGCCGCTACCGCCGGCCAGGGGACGCCGGAGGACGTCGTACTCCGCGAGACGGCGCGCGCCTTCACGGGCGAAGCGGGCGTCGCGTTCCGGATTGCCCGTGCCCGCGATCGGTGCGGCGGCGGCGGCGCGACGGCCGAAGCGGTCCTCGCAGATCGCACGTTCTGCGGCGCTGAGCATGGCCGAAGCGGCGCAGCCGACGGTGCTGGTCCGCAAGCCCTGACCGATTCGGTCGCCGAGGGTGCGGGGCCGCACGGTCCATGCGCCCTGGGCCTCGGCCGGCGGCGCGCCCGGAGCGGCGGCGGCCAGGCGAGGGGAGGGCAGTGCCGGCCTGTCGTCCTCATCCTCGTCGTCACGGAGGACCGGTGTGGTCAGGGCGCGGGCCAGGGGCGGCGCTTCCAGCTGCCGGGCGGCCACGGGTCGGCGCGGTGTCTCGTCGGCCAGCAGGGGGCGCGGCTCGAGCTGCACATAGAGGGTGGGGTTCCGGTCGGGGAGGGGCGTTCCCGGATCCATGGTCCGCAAGCCAAGGAAGGCCAGCACGCCGGCGTGCAGCAGCAGGGAGGCCGCGACGATGGCGGGCTTGCGCCAGTGTTCGGCGCGTGCGGTCCACGCCCAATTTCGTGCTGCGATGCCCCGTACTCCCGCCATGCGCGCATCTGCCGGGGTGAGCGTGGCGGTATTGGGGCCGGGGCGTGCTATGGCCGGTTGACCCGACTTGCGGCGCCGGGAGGACCTGATAGTCGTCGGATCTTGGGGATGGGGCCTAGAAAATGATGCGAAGGCACCGCGCGCTTATTGCGGGACTGTTTGCGGCCATTGGCTTGAGCGGCTGCGGCCCGTCGGTCGTGGCCGAATATGCCGTCCCGTACAGCCAGGCGTCGGCCAGGGACAGGCAAATGGAGGTCGGCTCGGCGATCATCGCGTGCGTCGTGCAGCGGGACCGGAGCATGGGCCGCTGCCGGGTCATTGAAGCGTCTCCTGACACCGGAGAAATCAGGAGTCTCGCATGGCAGGGCTTTCAGATGTACGGGATGCCGGACGTGCCCGGGGAGGCAAAACCCGGGGATGTGGTGCGCAGCAGGGTCCGGGTCGGAATTCACGACTAGCCCTTCCCTTGACCAAACCCCCTCCCGCGCGTAGAAGCCCCCCACTTTCGAGGTGTCCGGTTCTCCGGGTTCCGGGATCGTGACAATTGAGCGGACGGGCTGTGCCCGCCGGAACGCCCGAAGCGCGCGTTCCGGTTTTTTCGTTTGGCGGTCGCCTTGCCGGCTCGAAATCAAACCCGGGACGGCGCGTCAGTGTCGTCCGAAAAGAAGGCTCACCGAGGCGCTCCGGCCGAAAGGCACACGCCTCCATCGATTGAAGAGAACCGAGACTCCATGCCGACTATCAACCAGCTGATCCGCAAGCCGCGCCAACCCAAGCCGGTGCGCAACAAGGTGCCGGCCCTGAAGGGCTGCCCCCAGCGCCGCGGCGTCTGCACCCGCGTCTATACGACGACCCCGAAGAAGCCCAACTCGGCCCTGCGTAAGGTCGCCAAGGTCCGTCTGACCACCGGCATCGAAGCCGTGTGCTACATCCCCGGCGAAGGCCACAATCTGCAGGAGCACTCGGTGGTCCTGATCCGCGGCGGCCGCGTCAAGGATTTGCCCGGCGTTCGCTACCACATCCTGCGCGGCGTGCTCGACACGCAAGGCGTCAAGGACCGCAAGCAGCGCCGTTCGCACTACGGCGCCAAGCGTCCGAAGTAAGCGACCCTCCATTCCATTCGCCGGTCCATTCCCCCTGGGGCTCGGACCGGCCGTCCGACACCGATTTAGAAGGCCAAGCCCATGTCCCGTCGTCACCGCGCCCAGAAGCGCGAAGTTCTGCCGGATCCCAAATACAAGGATCTGACCGTCACCAAGTTCATGAATTACGTCATGTACGAGGGCAAGAAGGCCGTCGCCGAGAACATCGTCTACGGTGCCTTCGAAATCCTGGCCGACAAGAAGAAGGACTTCGAGCCGGTCCAGACCTTCCACACCGCCCTGGAAAACGTCCAGCCGTCGGTCGAGGTCCGCTCGCGTCGCGTCGGCGGTGCCACCTATCAGGTGCCGGTCGAGGTTCGCCCCGATCGTCGCCGCGCCCTGGCCATCCGCTGGCTGGTCAACGCCGCGCGCAAGCGTGGTGAGAACACCATGACGGAAAAGCTGGCCGCCGAACTGCTGGACGCCTCGAACAACCGCGGCACCGCGGTCAAGAAGCGCGAAGACACGCACAAGATGGCCGAGGCCAACCGCGCTTTCAGCCACTACCGCTGGTAGACGCCTTCAAGGGGCCGCCATTCTTCCCGAGAAGGGCGGCGGTTCCTATCTAGAGACTATCCGGCGCGGGCGGTTTGAGCTAAATCGCCCGCGCCCGCTTATCCGCACAGATCGACTTCTCCCCGAGGGTGCCCCCCGCGCCCGAAAACACTTCAAGGCACGCTCACCATGGCCCGCGAAAACAAGATCGAGGACTACCGCAACTTCGGCATCATGGCCCACATCGATGCGGGCAAGACGACGACGACCGAGCGGATTCTTTATTACACCGGCAAGAACCACAAGATCGGCGAAGTCCACGACGGCGCCGCGACCATGGACTGGATGGACCAGGAGCAGGAGCGCGGCATCACGATCACGTCCGCCGCGACGACCGCCTACTGGAAAGGCAAGCGCCTCAACATCATCGACACCCCCGGCCACGTGGACTTCACCATTGAAGTCGAGCGTTCGCTGCGCGTGCTCGACGGTGCCGTGACCGTGCTGGACGGCAACGCCGGCGTTGAGCCGCAGACCGAGACTGTCTGGCGCCAGGCCGACAAATACCGCGTGCCGCGCATCGTCTTCGTCAACAAGATGGACAAGATCGGCGCCGACTTCGACGCATCGGTCCAGTCAATCCGCGATCGCCTGGGTGCCAAGGCTGTGCCGATCCAGTTCCCGATCGGTTCGGAAAACACCCTGTCGGGCCTGGTCGACATCGTCGCCATGAACGCCGTGGTCTGGGACAACGACGCCCTGGGCGCCAACTTCACTGTCGGCCCGATTCCGGAAGAGCTGATGGCCAAGGCCGTCGAGGCCCGCCAGTACCTGATCGACAACGCCGTCGAACTGGATGACGAGGCCATGCAGGCCTATCTGGACGGCGAGGAGCCCTCGCTGGAAGTGCTGAAGAAGTGCATCCGCAAGGCCGTGCTGACCGGCGCCTTCTATCCGATCCTGTGCGGCTCGGCCTTCAAGAACAAGGGCGTGCAGACGCTGCTGGACGCCGTGGTCGACTACCTGCCCGCCCCGGTGGACATTCCGCCGACCCCGGGCATCGACTTCAAGACGGAAGAGCCGATCGTCCGCCGCGCTTCGGACGACGAACCGCTTTCGGTCCTGGCGTTCAAGATCATGGACGACCCGTTCGTCGGCTCGCTGACCTTCTGCCGCATCTATTCCGGCAAGATGGAAACCGGCATGGGCCTGCTGAACTCCAGCCGCGACCGCAAGGAACGCGTCGGCCGCATGCTGCTGATGCACTCCAATGACCGTCAGGACATCAAGGAAGCCTATGCCGGCGACATCGTCGCCCTGGCCGGCCTGAAGGACACCCGCACCGGCGACACCCTGTGCGATCCCCTGAAGTCGCCGGTCATCCTCGAGAAGATGGAATTCCCGGCGCCGGTCATCGAGATCTCGGTCGAGCCCAAGACCAAGGCCGACCAGGAGAAGCTGGGCGTCGCCCTGGCCAAGCTGGCTTCGGAAGATCCCTCGTTCACCGTCTCGACCGACCACGAGTCGGGCCAGACCATCCTTAAGGGGATGGGCGAGCTGCACCTCGACATCAAGATCGACATCCTGCGCCGCACCTACAAGGTCGACGCCACGATCGGTCAGCCGCAGGTGGCCTACCGTGAATCCCTCGGCCGCAAGGTCGACATCGACTACACCCACAAGAAGCAGACCGGCGGTACGGGCCAGTTCGCCCGTGTCATGCTGACCTTCGAACCCGGCGAGCCGGGCTCGGGCTTCGTGTTCGAGAACTCGATCGTCGGCGGTGCCGTGCCCAAGGAATACATCCCGGGCGTGGAAAAGGGCCTCAACTCCATCAAGGACGGCGGCCTGCTGGCCGGCTTCCCGCTGATTGACTTCAAGGCAACCCTGACGGACGGCAAATACCACGACGTCGACTCCAGCGTGCTGGCGTTCGAAATCGCGGCCCGCGCCGCCTTCCGCGAACTGAAGGAAAAGGGCTCGCCCAAGCTGCTCGAGCCGATCATGGCGGTCGAGGTCGTGACCCCCGAGGACTATCTCGGTTCGGTCATCGGCGACCTGAACGGCCGTCGCGGCATGATCCAGGGTCAGGACATGCGCGGCAACGCCACCGTCGTGAACGCCTTCGTGCCGCTGGCCAACATGTTCGGCTATGTGAACACGCTTCGCGGCATGTCGCAGGGCCGCGCCGCCTTCACCATGCAGTACGACCACTATGAGCCGGTGCCGCAACACGTCGCCGACGAAGTGATCAAGAAGTATTCCGCCTAACCACAACCTAGCTTACGGCGGGCCTTCGGCTCGCCGGGGCCCCTGAAAACCCAAGGATAAGCCCCCTGTTCAGGGGACGGAGAGAAGAGAATGGCCAAGGAAAAGTTCGAACGTAACAAGCCGCACTGCAACATCGGCACGATTGGTCACGTTGACCACGGCAAGACGACGCTGACGGCGGCGATCACGATGGCGCTGGCCAAGGCGAGCGGCGGCAAGGCGATGAACTACGCCGACATCGACGCGGCACCGGAAGAGAAGGCGCGCGGCATCACGATCAACACGGCGCACGTCGAGTATGAGACGGCGAACCGTCACTATGCGCACGTCGACTGCCCCGGCCACGCCGACTATGTGAAGAACATGATCACCGGTGCCGCCCAGATGGACGGCGCGATCCTGGTGGTTTCGGCCGCGGACGGCCCGATGCCGCAGACGCGCGAGCACATCCTGCTGGCCCGTCAGGTCGGCGTGCCGGCGCTGGTGGTGTTCATGAACAAGGTCGATCTGGTCGACGACGCCGAGCTGCTGGAACTGGTCGAGATGGAAGTGCGCGAGCTGCTGAGCTCGTACCAGTTCCCGGGCGACGACATTCCGATCACCATGGGTTCGGCCAAGGCCGCGACCGACGGCGTGAACCCGGAGATCGGCGAGCAGCGCGTGCTGGCGCTGATGCAGACGGTTGACGACTACATCCCGCAGCCGGCGCGTCCGCTGGACCTGCCGTTCCTGATGCCGGTGGAAGACGTGTTCTCGATCTCGGGCCGCGGCACCGTGGTCACGGGCCGGGTCGAGCGCGGCATCGTCAAGGTCGGCGAGGAAGTCGAGATCGTCGGCATCCGTCCGGTTCAGAAGTCGGTCTGCACGGGCGTGGAAATGTTCCGCAAGCTGCTGGACCAGGGCCAGGCGGGCGACAACGTCGGCGTGCTGCTGCGCGGCACCAAGCGTGAGGACGTCGAGCGCGGTCAGGTTCTGTGCAAGCCGGGCACCATCACCCCGCACACGAAATTCCTGGCCGAGGCCTATATCCTGACCAAGGAAGAGGGTGGCCGTCACACGCCGTTCTTCACCAACTACCGTCCGCAGTTCTACTTCCGCACCACGGACGTGACCGGCATCGTGCACCTTAAGGAAGGTGTCGAAATGATCATGCCCGGCGACAACGCCGAGCTGAACGTCGAGCTGATCACCCCGATCGCCATGGAAGAGAAGCTGCGCTTCGCCATCCGCGAAGGCGGCCGCACCGTCGGCGCCGGCGTGGTCTCCAAGATCACCGAGTAAACGCGGTCATCTGACGATCTGAAATGCGAGCGGCCCCCGGAGCGATCCGGGGGCCGTTTTGCTGTGCGCGGTTCCGGGCCCCGGGTCGCGCCTCGATCGGGGCCGGCGGACGTTTCCGGGGATGTTGAACCGCTCGTTCGGATCGGTGTTATTGCCAGATTGGCCAAGCTGGCCCAGGGACACCGCATGTTTGAAACGATGTCGCCGGTCTGGGCGGGCGCGCTCGGCAGCCTGATCGCGGGCCTGCTGACAGCGGTGGGCGGTGTGCCCATCCTGCTGATGAAGCGGCCCTCGGCGGCCACGGAGCGCGTTCTGCTGGGCTTTGCCGCGGGCGTCATGCTGGCCGCGTCCTTCTTCTCCCTCATTATCCCCGGTGTGGCGGTGCTGCAGGGCCACGGGGCCACCCGCGCCGTGGCAGCGGCGACCATGGGGGGTGCCGTCCTGATCGGGGCCACGGTGATCGGTCTGATGAACCGCTATGCCCCCGTGAACATGTTGGCCATCGGGCCCGCGGGTTCGCCGGCGCTGGCGCGCCGCATCTGGATGTTCATCATCGCCATCACCCTCCACAACTTTCCGGAAGGGATGGCGGTCGGCGTCAGTTTCGGTGGCGGCGACGTGGCGCAGGGGTCTGCCACCATGCTCGGGATCGGTATCCAGAACATTCCCGAAGGACTGGCGGTGGCTACCGCCATCTCGGCCCTCGGCTATGGCCGCTGGGCCGCTTTCGCCGCGGCCCTGGCCTCGGGTCTGGTGGAGCCCGTGGGCGGCCTGCTGGGTGCGACCGTCGTGGCGGCGCTGCCGGGTATGCTGCCGTGGGGTCTCGGCCTGGCGGCCGGGGCGATGATCTATGTGGTCACCGCCGAGATCATCCCCGAGACCCGCCGCGAGAACGGCAGCGAGGGGTCTATGATCGGTCTGATGATCGGCCTCGTCGGCATGATGTTCCTGGATATCGCCCTGGGCTGAGCCAGCCGCACATGCACGGGTGACGTTTACCGTCTTGCTCTCCTCGCAGGCGTCCCGCCTTGCGCGGAACCTCGTCCGGGTCCCTACGTTGCGTCTCGGACGTTAGGATTTGAGTAACCATGCGACGCGCGATCCGTATCGGACTGTTCATCGGCACCTTCCTCGGCATGTCGGCCTGCGCCGCCATGCCGGACGACGGCGTGCGCGGCCCCTATGGATCGGTCGAGGTCGGCCGGACGAACTGAGTCCGCAAGGAAACCGTGGCGGCGGGGGAAGATTCCCCCTATCATTGCTCCCGCGGACGCCGACTGTTGCGCCGCGCCGGTTCCGCCCCCCCTAGATGTTAGCCCTCGCCATCGTCGTCGTTCTGCTCCTCGTGGTGCTCAACGGCCTGTTTGCCATGACCGAGCTGGCGGTTGTCTCGTCGCGGAAATCCAAGCTTCACAGCCGGGCCGAGCGGGGCGACAAGGGCGCGCGCGCCGCGCTGAAGCTGGCGGAGGAGCCGACCCATTTCCTTTCGGCCGTGCAGGTCGGCATTACCCTGATCGGTATTGCGGCCGGTGCCTATGGCCAGGCCTCGATCGCCGGAGAGCTGACCCGGATCCTGTCGGAGTCCTTCCCGATCCTGGGCCATTGGGCCCAGATCATTGCGACCACACTCGTCATCATCTTCATCACCTATGTCTCGGTGATAGTCGGAGAACTGGTGCCCAAGCGCCTGGCGCTGATCTTCCCGGAATCGATCGCCTCGAAGATGGCGGCACCGATCGCCACGGTGGCCGTGGTGCTGAAGCCGTTCGTGTTGGTCCTGACGGCCTCAACGTCCGCCATCCTCAAGCTCATGGGCGTCAAGGACCGCGACGGGTCTGACGTCACCCAGGAAGAGGTCGAGACGATGATCGCCGAAGGGACGGCGTCGGGTCTGATCGAGCCTGAAGAGCAGACGATGATCGAAGAGATCCTGCGTCTGGGCGATCGGCCGATTCGCGTGGCCATGACGCCGCGCCACGAGGTCTTCTGGGTCGCGCTGGACGACAGCGAGGAACAACTGCGTCAGGAGGTTCGTACCTGCCCTTATTCCCGCATCGTGGTGGCGCGCGAGAACGACGTCGATAACCCCCTCGGCGTGGTTCACAAGAAGGACCTGCTGGACAGCCTGCTGGACAACGGCGAGTTCAACATCGAACGCCACGTACAGACGCCGGCCTTCATTCCCCAGTCGACCTCGGTGCTGAAGGCGCTGGAGATCATGAAGGCCTCGCGGGTCCATATGGCCTTCCTGGTCGACGAATTCGGGGCCTTCGAGGGCGTGGTCACGGCCACGGACCTGCTCGAGATGATCGCCGGCGACTTCGACGAGGGTCACGACGACGCCGAGGTCAATGTGCGGCAGCGTGAGGACGGCAGCTGGCTGGTCGACGGCCAGACCGACATCGACGAACTGGCCGATACCCTGGGTGAGGATTTCGGCGAGGCCGAGGGCTTCCACACCATCGCCGGCCTGGTCCTGCACCAGCTCTCGCGCGTGCCCAACGAGGGCGAAATCCTGCAGCTGGGCCGGTTCGAGGTCGAGATCATCGACATGGACGACCGCCGCATCGACAAGCTGCTGTTCACGCAGGTGATCAATGCGGACGACGAGGCCCGGGCGGTCGCGGCGCAGTACGACGACTGATCGCGCCGCTCATCCCGGCGAATGAAGGCCAACACGCTTGAAAACCCCCGCGCGGTCGGGCATACGCCGCGGTCTGGCAAAGCCGAGCGCGCCCGGGGGGACACTCTCTGGCGCGTTGTAGTTTTCGCCGGGACCACAGGAGTGTAGCTCAGCTGGTAGAGCATCGGTCTCCAAAACCGAGGGTCGTGGGTTCGAGTCCCTCCACTCCTGCCACTTTCCACTGACGGCGCGGGTCCCCATCTGCTCCGTCAGACTGCGTTGAAAACGAGAACCGAGAATGGCCAAGGCCAAGAGCCCTTCGGGGCGCCGCACTCAGACCGTCCAGCCCGCCATCGTCGGCGCGGCCGTGGCCGCCGATACCGCCGCGCCGAAGAAGCGCACCTCGATCCCGCAGTTCGCCAGTCAGGTTCGTGCCGAAGGGCGCAAGATCGTGTGGCCGAGCCGCAAAGAGACCTGGATCACCTCGGTGATGGTCCTGATCATGGTGGTGATCGCCTCGATCTTCTTCTTCGTGGTCGATGCCGCCCTGACCGTCGCGTCGGGCTTCATCCTCGCGATCGGCCAGTAAGAAAGACCCCCAGATGACCGACGCAACCGCCAAACCCGCCGCCAATCCCCGGCACAAGTGGTACATCGTCCACGCCTATTCGAACTTCGAGAAGAAGGTCGCCCAGCACCTGACCGATCAGGCGCGCCAGCAGGGCCTCGAGGACTGTTTCTCGGAAATTCTGGTGCCGACCGAGGACGTCGTCGAGATCCGCCGCGGCCGCAAGGTGAACTCAGAGCGCAAATTCTTCCCCGGCTATGTGCTGGTGAAGATGGAGATGACCGACGACGCCTATCACCTGGTCAAGAACACGCCGAAGGTCACGGGCTTCCTGGGCGCCGCGGGCGGCACCAAGCCTCTGCCGGTCTCGGAGCGTGAGGTCCAGAACATCATCGGCCAGGTGGAAGAGGGCGTCGAACGTCCGAAGCCCACCATCCGTTTCGACATCGGCGAGACCGTCAAGGTCATCGACGGCCCCTTCGCCAGCTTCGACGGCCAGGTCGAGAGTGTCGACGAGGATGCGGCGCGCCTGCGGGTCGCGGTGTCGATCTTCGGACGGCCGACGCCGGTCGATCTGGAATACAATCAGGTCGAGAAGAACGCAGGCTGACCCCAGGCCTGTTGGTTCGTTTTGCAGCGGCGGCCCCTCGGGCCGCCGTTTGCTATTGTGGTCGCCTTTTGCTACACGCGCGCCTCGCTCTGAACAGGGCGGTGCGGGTTCGCCCGCACAAATCCGTGGGAGGCAGCCATGCCAGACCACGGCTCACCGGTTCCGATTAAGTTCGGGGCCATCGTAAGGAGAGACCAATGGCCAAGAAGATTCTGGGCTATATCAAACTGCAGGTGCCGGCGGGTTCCGCCACGCCTTCCCCCCCGATCGGGCCCGCACTGGGTCAACGCGGCGTGAACATCATGGGCTTCGTCAAGGAGTTCAACGCGCGCACCGAGAAGGAAGTGAAGGGCACGCCCCTGCCGACCGTGATCACGGTCTATCAGGACAAGAGCTTCACCTTTGTCACCAAGACCCCGCCCGCGACCCACTTCATCAAACAGGCCGCAGGGATCACCTCGGGCTCGAAAATGACGGGCCGTGAAGTGGCCGGCAAGATCAAGCGCAGCCAGCTGCGTGAGATCGCCGAAAAGAAGATGAAGGATCTGAACGCGAACGACCTGGACGCCGCGACCAAGATCATCGAAGGCTCGGCTCGCGCCATGGGCCTCAACGTCGTGGAGGGCTAAGCACATGGCCAAGCAAACCAAGCGCGTCAAAGCCCGCACCGGCGACACTGTCGTTCCGATGGGCTTCGCCGAGGCGATCGCCGCCGTCAAAACCAACGCCACCGCCAAGTTCGACGAGTCGATCGAGATCGCCGTCAACCTGGGTGTTGATCCGCGTCACGCCGACCAGCAGGTCCGCGGCGTCGTGAATCTGCCGTCGGGTACGGGCCGTGACGTTCGCGTCGCCGTCTTCGCCAAGGACGCCAAGGCCGCTGAAGCCCTGGCTGCCGGCGCCGACATCGTGGGTGCCGAGGATCTGTACGAAAAGATCAACGGCGGCTTCATGGACTTCGACCGCGTCATCGCGTCCCCGGACATGATGGCCCTGGTCGGCCGTCTGGGTAAGGTGCTGGGCCCGCGCGGCCTGATGCCGAACCCCAAGGTCGGCACCGTGACCCCGAACGTCGCCCAGGCCGTCAAGGACGCCAAGGGCGGCGCGGTCGAGTTCCGCGTCGAGAAGGCCGGCATCGCCCACGGCGGCATCGGCAAGGCCTCCTTCACCCAGGAAGCCCTCGAAGCCAACGTGAAGGCCTATGTTGACGCCCTGCAGAAGGCCCGCCCGTCGGGTGCCAAGGGCACCTACGTGAAGCGTATCACCCTGTCCTCGACCATGGGACCGGGCTTCAAGATCGACCCGGCGTCGCTGAACGCCTGATCGGCCTGACAGACTGAAATGAAGAGGGCGGTGACCGCAGGGTCGCCGCCCTTTTTCATGTTCGCTGTGGTCGAAACACGCTTGCGTGTCCAAGGCCTGCAACCGATGGTGGGGATCGGCAGTTGGGGGACTTCATGCGTATTCTGATGGTGCTGGCCTTCGGCCTGAGCCTGTTCGCCGCACCGGCGATGGCGCAGGACGGTGATGCCGCGCGACGGCTGGTTCTGGCCAGGGAGTACCTGGAGCTGACCCAGGGTCCGAACCTGACGAAGACCGTGCAGAGCTATTTCGAAGAGGCGTTCGCAAAGTCCGAGGCCCCCGCGGAACAGAGGGACTGGCTGACCGAGAATATGGCTTCGGCGTTCCAGATCGCTATCCAGGCCACGTTCAGCGATCTGATCGACGACGTCGCCGAGATCTACACGCTGGAAGAACTGGAGGCCCTGGTCACCTTCTTCGATACGCCGTTGGGCCGGTCGGTCTCGACCAAGAGCTTCGAACTGGGTGTCCGGACGCAGGCGGTCATGATGCCGCATCTGGCCGACGCCTTCACCCAGTTGGGTGAAAAATACTGTGCCCGCTTCGACTGTTCCGCGACCGAAGGCGCGCAGGCAGGGAAGCCGGCCGACTGACGCACGGTCGGGTCGTTCCCGTAGCGCCTCAGGGTCGTCTTGCCGCTGCCATGAAGCAACCGCGTCGCGCCGTGTGCAGGTGGATGATCACGCTCTCCGGATGCCTGAACCAGCCGTCGATCCGTCCCGCCAGATCGCGGCCCTCGACGATGTCGGCATCCGTCATCATTCCTTCGGCATCATAGACGCGGGCGGAGAGCAGGCGACGCGTCAGCATGTCGGGCACGACGCTGGGGGCAAGGTCCGCCTCGGTCGCGGCCTCGCGGACGAAGATCGGGCCCTGCGAGCGGTACGGGCTGGACGGGATGTCGAGATGGCGATGGTTGAGCAGGATAAGCCGGTCTCCAGGCGCTGCGTCCTCCAGACTGACGCGGCAGGGCGCGCTGTGGGGTGCGTCGGCGATCATGCGGCGCGCGCCAATTGTCTCCAGCGCCGGATCGTCGAGGGCGAACAGGGTCTTGAACGGGGCCAGGGGCAGGGCGTGGATGCGAAAGGTCATGCGGCTCTCCTTCAGCGTCGATGTGACAGGGGGCTGATCGCGTGTCTGGCGGGTTTCGGACGTTGCGCGAGGCGCGTGCCATCCCCACAACGGAGGGCATGAACGCTCCCTTCAAAAGCACCGCCGATCCGCTGGACGCCCCGCTGTGGGATCTGTCCGACCTGTACGCCTCGCGCGATGACGCGCGCATCGAAACGGATCTGGAGCGGGCGCGCGGGCTGGTCGCGGACCTGACCACCCTTCAGGGCCAGCTGGTGGGTGCGCGGGCCGATGCGGCGGTGCTGGGTCAACGGCTCGACCGGGCCGTGACCCTCTATGAGCAGGCGTCGGACGTGCTGGGCGCGCTGGGGGCCTATGCCTTCCTCGCGGCGTCGACCAACCGCAATGACGCGGGGGCGCAAGGGTTCGAGGCCACTGTGCGCGAGAAGATGACGGCCATCGCCACGCCGACGGTCTGGGTCACGCTGGAGATCAACCAGCTGGAAGAGGCCGAGATCGAGGCCGCGCTGACGGCCTGTCCGGCCGCAGCGCGCTGGACACCGTGGCTGCGTCGCGTACGGGCGATGAAGCCGCACGAGCTGTCGCAGGAGCTGGAGACCTTCCTGGCCGAGCGCGGGCCGATCAGCGCCCAGTGGCCGCGGCTCTTCGACGAGACGCTGGCGGCGATGAAGGTCAGGGCCGGCAAGGAGGACCTGACCCTGTCCGAGGCGCTCAACCGGCTGTCAGACCCCAAGAGCGCGCGGCGCAAGTCGGCCGCCGAAGGGCTGAACGAGGCCTTGGCCGCGCGAACGTCGACCATGGCGCTGGTGATGAACACGGTGGCGGCGGACAAGGCGCTGGAGGACAAATGGCGCGGGTTCAAACGGCCGGCCGACGGACGCCATCTGTCCAATGAGGTGGACGGCGAGTCGGTGGATGCGATGGCCGAGGCCGTGGCCGCGGCCTATCCCCGCCTGTCGCATCGCTATTACGCCCTGAAGGCAAGGGCTCTGGGCAAGGCCAGGCTGGACCAGTGGGACCGCAATGCCCCGATCGAGACCAGTGCCCCCCGAGGCTATGACTGGGCGCAGGGCAGGGCGCTGGTGCTGGAGAGTTTCGGCGATCTGGGCCCGGAGTTCGCCGACCGTGCGGGCGGCTTCTTCGACCGGCCGTGGATCGACGGCAGGGCCCGGCCGGGGAAACAGTCGGGGGCCTATGCCCATCCGGTGACGTCGGACCGGCACCCCTATGTGTTCCTGAACTGGATGGGCGAGCGACGCGACGTGCTGACACTGGCGCACGAACTGGGACACGGGGTGCATCAGACGCTGGCGGCAGGGCAAGGCAGTCTGCTGGCGGACACGCCGTTGACCCTGGCCGAGACGGCGTCGATCTTCGCCGAGGGGCTGACGTTTGACCGGCTGCTCAAGACCGCGCCGAAGGCCGAGCAACGTGGCCTGCTGGCCGGGCGGATCGAGGACGGGCTGAACACCGTCGTGCGCCAGATCGCCTTCCACCGTTTCGAGACCCGGTTCCACGACGAGCGGGCGAAGGGCGAAGTCCCGGTCGAGCGGATCGGCGAAATCTGGATGGAGGAGATGGGTGCTTCACTCGGGCCGGCGGTGACGCTGAACGCCGGTTACGAGCACTGGTGGAGCTATGTCAGCCACTTCGTCCACTCGCCCTTCTATGTCTATGCCTATGCCTTCGGCGACCTGCTGGTGGCGGCACTGATGGAGACCCGGGCCAAGGATCCGGCGGGGTTCACCCCGCTGTATCGGGCGCTGCTGGCGGGGGGCGGGTCGAGAGGCTACGTCGAGGCCCTGGCCCCGTTCGGGCTGAACCCCCGCGATCCGGCCTTCTGGACCATCGGCACCAAGAGGCTGGAAGGGCTGATCGACCAGTTTGAAGCCCTGGTCTGAGTTGACGGCAGGGTGCGCGCGGGCGAGCGTCTGTCCATGCGCATCCTGATCCTCTCGGCCGCCGCGGCCCTGGCCACTGTCGCCGCACCGGCGACCAGCTTTTCACAGAGTCCCGCGCCCAGGCCGTCTGCCGAGCTCAGGGCCATGGCGGCTGGCTACAAGGCCCTGACCGTATGCAGCGCGACGAAGAACGCCACGGCTGCGGGCGGTTCGCGGACCGTCGAGAGCGTCGAGGCCAACGAACTGGTCGGCATCTACCCTGAACTGGATGCGCTGGTCCGCGAGATGCCCGCCAGGGTCGCCGAATACGCGGTCTCGGTCGCCTGGGACGCGGCCATGCCGGACCGGGTCGCAGTGTGGAGCCCCGGACGGGGTTGCGCGGTGATGCCGGTCGGCTGGGCAGGTCAGCCGGTTGAGGACTGGGTCTGGTCCCGCTTCGCCCCCGATCCGGGTTTCCCGACGGCGGTCCCGCGCGACCCCGAGGCGCTGGAGGCCGTCGTCCGCGGCGCGGCGACCGGGGTCTATGGTGAGGGAAGCAACACCACGGGCGTGGTGATCCTGCAGAACGACCGGCAGGTTTCGGAGTGGTACGCAGCCGGCTTCGGCCCGGACACCCCCCAACGGACCTGGTCGGTGGCCAAGAGCCTGGCTGGAACGGTCATCGGAGCCGCTGTCCTGCGCGGCGAAGCGGACGTCAGCGCGGCGGCCGACGTTCCCGACTGGCGTGTCCCCGGTGACCCCCGCGCGGGAATCACCCTCGACCAGCTGATGCGGATGGCGTCTGGCCTGACCAGCGACACGGCCGGCAACCGGACGGACGCGCTGTATTTCGGCGGCGTCGGTGTCGACGAGCAGGTCACGACCTGGCCGCTGATCGCGCGGCCGGGGTCGCGCTTCCGCTATGCCAACAATGACATCCTGCTGGCCGTCCTCAGCATCGCGCCGACGTTCGGCGAGCACCCACCCAGGGACCTGTTCCGTTCGCTCGGCATGTATCGCACCTGGGCCGAGACCGACTGGCGGGGCAACTACATCCTCTCCAGCCAGGTGTGGTCGACCGCGCGCGACCTGGCGCGCTTCGGACAGCTGTATCTGCATGACGGGGTCGTCGACGGCGAACGGGTCCTGCCAGAGGGCTGGCGGGACTATGTCTCACGCCCTTCCGGCCCGCAGCCGGCCGGGGATCAGGGCTATGGCGCGACCTTCTGGTTGATGAATCGCTCGGACGGTATTCCGGCGGATACGATCTCGGCCAACGGCAACCGCGGCCAGTATGTGATCATCGTGCCAAGCCGGAACATCGTCATTGTGCGCCGGGGTGAGGACCCGACCGGCAGGCGGTTCGACGTCATCGGCTTTACGCGCGACGTTCTGGCCGCGCTGGATTGACGCCGGCACGGCGAATTGTCGTCCGCCGCTTGAGCGCACGGCAGGCCCCGCTATAAGGACGGCAATTCCCGTTCCAGATTCCGGATGCCACCATGGCCGACCCGCACCACGCCGAATCCCACGACGCCTATGTTCGCGGCTCCCAGGAGATCAGCGAGCAGGCCTCGACCTTCCACGCCTTCATCGGCATGTCGAAGTGGGGCTCGCTGGGGATCGCGGCGGTCCTGATGTTCCTGACCCTGGCGTTCCAGCCCGGCGGGAGTGTGGTCGGCGGCGCAATCACCGCCGTGGTGATCCTGGTGGCTGGCTGGTTCCTGCTGAAGTCCCCGAAGGCTTCGCACTGATTTCCGTGCGCGAACGGGCCCGACGCGGTCTGTCGCTCCCTCGGCGCAATGCGCACTCCCGTTGAGACGGTCGGCGGGCTTTGACGCGCCATCCCCGATCAGCCTAACGTCGTCCGTCGAGATTTGACGGAGGGATTCGCTTGGCTGTCGCCATCGCCGTGACCCGCGAACGCCGAGACGGCGAGACGCGCTGTGCCGTGACTCCGGATACGGTCAGGAAGCTGATCAGCATGGGCGCGACCGTGACGGTCGAGGCCGGGACCGGGACCGCATCGTCGCTTCCGGACGCCGACTATGTCGCGGCCGGTGCGACCGTCGCCCCGGACACCAAGGCGGTATTGTCGGGCGCTGACATCGTGCTGAAGGTGCGCGGGCCGACGGCGCAGGAAACCAGCGCGCTGAAGCCGGGTGCCATAGTGGTGGCCCTGCTGGACGCCTATCGCGACAGGGAGACGGTGACGGCGCTGGCCGGTGCCAACGCCACCGCCTTCGCCATGGAATTCGTGCCGCGGATCTCGCGGGCCCAGGTCATGGACGCCCTGTCGTCCCAGGCCAACCTGGCCGGTTATCGCGCGGTGATCGAGGGGGCCTATGCCTACGGCAAGGGCTTTCCGATGATGATGACGGCGGCGGGCACCGTCGCCCCGGCCAAGGTCTTCATCATGGGCGTGGGCGTGGCCGGGCTGCAGGCTATCGCCACGGCGCGACGGCTGGGCGCGGTGGTCACGGCCACCGACGTGCGTCCGGCGACCAAGGAACAGGTGGAATCGCTGGGTGCCAAATTCCTTGCCGTCGAGGACGAGGAATTCAAAAACGCCCAGACGGCAGGCGGCTATGCCAAGCCGATGTCGCCCGAGTACCAGGCCAAACAGGCCGCGCTTACCGGCGAACACATCAAGAAGCAGGACATCGTCATCACGACGGCCCTGATCCCCGGCCGCGCGGCACCGGTGCTGGTCACGGCGGCCCAGGTGGCGACGATGAAGCCGGGCTCGGTCCTGATCGATCTGGCCGTCGAGGCCGGCGGCAATGTCGAAGGGGCGAAGGTCGGCGAGGTGGTGACCACGGCCAATGGGGTGTCGATCGTCGGCTGGGCCAATCTGCCGGGCCGGATCGCGGCGGACGCCTCGGCCCTCTACGCCAAGAACCTGGTCGCCTTCGTCGGGCTGATGATCAAGGACGGGGCACTGGCGGTCGATCTGGAGGACGAGATCCTCAAGGCGTCGGTGGTGACCCACGGCGGGGTCGTGGTGCATGAGGGGGTGAAGGGATGAGGTTCCTGACCGGTTTCGCCTTCGCCACGGTCGTGCTCGGCCTGATGCTGATCGCCGCCTGGTGTGTGGCCGCGGCCGTGGCGGCGCTCGGCGGGCCTGACATCGGTTTCCCGAGCAAGCTCGCGACCAGCGGCGGGACCATGCTGGTCATCGGCGGCGCGATCTTCACCCTGTTGAAGTCGCAGGAAAAGTCGCTGGCCGACAACCTGAAAGACAGCGAGAGCGCCTGACCATGGAACATGTCGATCCCACCGTCTTCCGCCTGGCCATCTTCGTGCTGGCGATCTTCGTCGGCTACTATGTCGTCTGGTCGGTGACGCCGGCGCTGCACACGCCGCTGATGGCCGTGACCAATGCCATTTCGTCGGTGATCGTCGTCGGCGGTCTGATCGCGGCGGCGGCGGCCAGCGCCGACGGGGGCTGGATCGCCAAAGGTGCCGGTGTCGCGGCCGTGACCCTGGCCAGCGTCAACATCTTCGGCGGCTTCATGGTCACCCGACGCATGCTGGCCATGTACAAGAAGAAGGAACGGCCGGCCGCCCCCGCCAAGCCAGCGGAGCCCGCCACCTCGTGACCTTCGATGCCCACCAGCTCGCGGTCGGTGTGTCCTGGGTCGCCACGGCGATCGGGGCGGGCCTGTGGCTGTGGAGCTGGATCCGGGAGAAGGACGCCATCCGCAAGCTGCGGTTCCTGGACTGCGCCGTGGTGCTGCTGTTCGCCTCGGTCCTGCTGCGCATCGTGGCTCAGGACAAGCCGATGACCGTGCTGGACTGGGCCATGGTGTTCATCGCGCCGCTGTTCATCGCCGCGGCCCTGTGGCGGCTGGCGCGGACGGCCCACACGCCGGGAGGGCGCTGAGATGCGCGCCGGGCGGATCGGATTGATCGTGACACTGGCGGCGGTCGTCGCCTCCGCGGCGGAGGCCCAGACCAACGTCGGCGCCAATCTCGAGGCGGGCCTGCCCTGGCACGTCGCGGCGCCGCAGGGGGCCAGCTGGAGGCTGGAGTGCCGCTTCCGGCCCGTGATCTACGAGGCGAATGCCTACAACCGGTCGGCCTGGGCCAACCGCATCGGCGAGACCGGCCACGGGTCGCAGGGCGGCCGTCTTCCGTCGGACAATGGCAGCTGCACGGTGACCAAGACGGGCGGGAACGGCTCTGTGGCGATCGCCATGATCAAGAACGGCGAGTCGCAGGTGGCGGTCACGAGCGACCCGGCCAGACCGGCCGCCGTAGGATTTTTCTGATGCTGCACGCACTGATGCTGAACTCTGGGGACACGGCATGAACGCATCCTTCGCGGCCCTGGCCTATCTGGTCTCGGGCGTCCTGTTCATCCTCAGCCTGCGCGGCCTGTCGAGTCCGGAGACGAGCCGTCAGGGCAACACCTTCGGCATGATCGGCATGGCGCTGGCCGTCGGGGTGACCCTGCTGACGCTGTGGAGTTCGGGCACGCTGGACCCGCTGACCCTGGCCCTGATCGCCGGGGGCGTGATCGTCGGCGGCGGGGCCGGGGCTTTGATCGCCGGCAAGGTGCAGATGACGCAGATGCCGCAGCTGGTGGCGGCCTTCCACAGCCTCGTCGGCATGGCCGCCTGTCTGGTCGCGGTGGGCGCGGTCTATGCGCCGGAGAGCTTCGGAATCGCGGACGGCATGGGCGGGATCAAGATCCAGTCGATCATCGAGCTGGCGCTGGGGGTGGCCATCGGGGCCATCACCTTCACCGGCTCGGTCATCGCCTTCGCCAAGCTGAACGGCAATATGAGCGGCGCGCCGATCCTGCTGCCGGCGCGGCACCTGATCAATATCGGCCTGGCTCTCGGGCTGGTGCTGCTGATCGGCGTCATGATCGGTTCGGGCGGGACCGCGACCTGGGCCTTCTGGGGTGTGTTCCTGCTGGCCCTGATCCTCGGCGCGACCCTGATCATCCCCATCGGCGGGGCCGACATGCCGGTGGTGGTGTCGATGCTCAACTCCTACTCCGGCTGGGCCGCGGCGGCGCTGGGCTTCACGCTGGAGAACATCGCCCTGATCATCACGGGGGCGCTGGTCGGCAGCTCGGGCGCGATCCTGAGCTACATCATGTGCAAGGCCATGAACCGCAGCTTCATCTCGGTGATCCTGGGCGGCTTCGGCGGCGATACGGCCACTGGCCCGACGGGTGCGGTCGAGACCCGGCCGGTCAAACAGGGCAGCGCAGAGGACGCGGCCTTCATCATGAAGAACGCGTCGAAGGTCATCATCGTGCCCGGCTACGGCATGGCCGTGGCCCAGGCCCAGCATGCCCTGCGCGAGATGGCCGACAAGCTGAAGGAGGAGGGGGTCGAGGTGAAATATGCCATCCACCCCGTCGCCGGCCGCATGCCCGGCCATATGAACGTGCTGCTGGCCGAGGCCAACGTTCCGTATGACGAGGTGTTCGAGCTGGAGGACATCAACTCGGAATTCTCGTCCGCCGACGTTGCCTTCGTCATCGGCGCCAATGACGTCACCAACCCGGCCGCCAAGACCGATCCGAAGTCGCCGATCTACGGGATGCCGATCCTCGACGTGGAGAATGCGGGCACCGTGTTGTTCATCAAGCGCGGCATGGCGGCGGGCTATGCGGGGGTCGAGAATGAGCTGTTCTTCCGCGACAACACGATGATGCTGTTCGCCGATGCCAAGAAGATGGTCGAGGGGATCGTGAAGGCGCTGTGAGGCTTTCGGCCTTGCCTGTCAGGCAGCACGGGCATCAAATGATGGGCCGCTGAAGCGGTGTTTCAGAAGGGGTCGCCGATGGCCGCTGAGCCCAAGACCAGACCTACAGATGTCCCCGTCACAGACTTCATCGCCGCCGTCGAGCATGCGGGCCGCCGGGCCGATGCCGAGGTCATGCAGGCGTTGATGGCCGAGGTTACGGGTGAGCCGGCGGTGATGTGGGGGCCGTCGATCGTCGGTTACGGCTCATACCGGTCGTCGACCGGCGACTGGCCGATCATCGGCTTCTCGCCGCGCAAGGCGAATCTGGTCCTCTACATAATGGGGCAGCTGCCGGAACGGGCCGATCTCGTATCCCGCCTGGGCAAGGTGACCACCAAGGGCGGCTGTATCTATGTGACGAAGCTGGCGGGTGTGGACATGGCCGTGCTCCGCGACCTGGCCGTCCGGTCGGTGGCCTGGATGCGCGAGAACCATCCCCGGGCCTGATCAGGCCGCCATGCGGAAATCTTCGGCCGGGGCGAACGCCGGGCGGGCCTCGTCCCACAGGGCGTCCTCGTCCGCGTAGCGGGCCGACAGGCGGGCGTCGATGACGTCGATGACCTGTTCTTCCAGCCGGTCCCAGATGACCGCCAGATCGCCGCAGCCTTCAGCGTCGCACGGCACGATCAGATAGCGGGAGGCGGCGACGGAAGCGTGGGGAGCGAAAGCGCGGGCCATGGGTTGTCTCCGGGTGGGGTGTCTCTGTTAATTCCGACTATGAAGCAGCATTGCGTCAAAAACGGACGTATGCGATCTTCGTTCCATGAGACTGGACAAGACGGCGACGGTGATCGAACTGGCGCGGCGCATGGCCGCCAGCGCCGAGGGGCTGACGCTCGACGAGATGGCGCGGGAGTCCGGCGTGGGCCGGCGCACCGCCGAGCGGATGCGCGATGTCGTCCTGGGCCTGTTTCCCCAGGCGGAGGAGGTATCCGACCCGCCGGGCAAGCGCTGGCGCATCCGGGGGGGACTGTCCGCCTTTGAACAGGCCCCCACGACGGAGGAACTGGTCGAACTGAGCAAGGCGGCGCAGGGGCTGCGCGCCTCCGGCGAGACGGGACGGGCGGCGGCGCTGGAGGGGCTGGAACGCAAGCTGAAGTCGGCGATGCGCTCGACGACCCTGAACCGGCTGGCCCCCGATCTGGAGGCGCTGGTGCGGGCCGAGACCATTGCGGTGCAGGCGGGCCCCCGGCCCTCGGCGGACGAGGCGGTGCTGACCGAGATCCGGCACGCCGTCCTGGCCGGGCAGCCGCTGGGCTTTATCTACAGCCGGCCGGGTGCGGAGGCGCGCCGGCGCAGCGTCGCCCCGTGCGGGGTCATGTTCGGACGCGCCAACTATCTGGTCGCGGCCGACCGCGAGAGCGGCCGGATCCAGACCTTCCGTCTCGACCGGATGAGCGCGGTCAAG
Organism: Caulobacteraceae bacterium; assembly: GCA_965284375.1. Taxonomy (GTDB): domain Bacteria; phylum Pseudomonadota; class Alphaproteobacteria; order Caulobacterales; family Caulobacteraceae; genus Brevundimonas. The sequence goes on along the minus strand of OZ260074.1, from coordinate 1,443,523 downwards.
GCCGAGGCGGGAATGGCGTCTCCTCCTGCCGACTTCGACCTGCAGGCCTTCGCCAGCCAGTCGTTCGGCATCTATCAGGATGAGATCGAGGATGTGGTGCTGCGGGTGACCCCGGCGGGTGCCAACGAGGCGCGATCCTGGCGCTGGCACCCGACCCAGACGGTCGAGGACCAGGCCGACGGCGGTGTGGTCGTGCGCTTCCGGGCCTCAGGCATGCGCGAACTGGCCTGGCATCTGTTCAGCTGGGGCGATCAGGTGGTGATCCTCGCACCCGATCGGCTCAAGGACGTCATGGCGCGCGAGCTCGAGTCCGCGCAACGCGCCCTGAAAACGGCCGATGGATGAGCCATGGTCGAGCTGTCACCCGGCCAGCGCGAGGCCGGCGATCAGCCAGCCGGACAAGGCTGCGGCGATGACGAGCTCGGTGATGACGGCGCCGAGCAGCCAATGCCTGCGGACAGTAGACAATACGGTACTCACGACGGACGCTGATCAAACGCGCCGTCCAAATCCTTGACCCTGCGAAAGGTTCAGCCGCTTTGCGGCAGCGCCTCGAACGGCCATGGGCTGACTGATTTGGACCAGTCGTCGACGGTCAGCGCCCGATCCATCGGCGGCGCGGCGCGCTCGGCGCAGGGGTGGCGGTGGCACAGGCGGCAGGCCGGGCCGATGGGGGTGACCTCGGGGGCGGCGAGGTCCAGCCCGCGGGCGTGGATCAGCCGATGCGCGTATTTCAGCTCGCAGCCCAGGCCGATGGCGAGGTCATGGCCCTCGGTGAAGGCGTCGTGCCCCTGACGGTCCACGGTGCGGGCCAGGGTGAACCAGCGCTGACCGTCCGGCGTCTCGATGATCTGGGTGACGATGCGGCCTGGCGTGCGGAAGACGCTGTGCAGCCGCCACCGTGGGCAGGCCCCGCCGAAGCGCGAGAAGGGGAAGGTGCCCGAGGCGAACCGCTTGGAAATGTTCCCCGCCTGATCGACCCGCATCAGGAAGAAGGGCACGCCCCGGGCGGTCGGGCGCGACAGGGTCGTCAGACGGTGGGCGGCCTGCTCGTAGCTGACGCCGAAGCGGGCCTGCAGTCGGCCCAAATCGTAGCCGGTCTCTTCGGCCGTGCGCTGGAACGGGCCGTAGGGCATCAGGATGGCGGCGGCGAGGGTATTGGTCAGGGATACCTTGAGCAGGCGCCGGGTGGGCTCATCCGGGGGCGACGCAGCGTCGGCCATGGCGGTCAGTTCTGCGTCATGCTCCGAAAGGGTCAGCTGGAAGGCGACGGCGAAGGCTCGGGACGAGGGCCCCAGGGCCTCGGACAGCAACAGGCGATTGCGGTGCGGGTCATATCGACGGGTCCATTCGACCATGACTTCCGCCGGCAGGGTGCGAACCTCAAGGGCGTGGCGAGACCGCAGCCGGGCGCGGACCCGGGTCGTGAAGGGTTCACCCGGTGTCTCGGCCAGCAGGGCCTCGGACAGGGCCTCGCCGAGGCTGTCCAGTTCGGGGAAATGGTTGCGCCGCGACTGGATGTATTCGCGGACCCAGTCGGCGGGGCTGTCGTCGCCGCCGAGTCCCGAAACATCGGTTTCGGCGCGGTCGCGGGCACGGCGGTCGGAGAAGGCGCGGTACAGCCGAAGCAGGGCATCGGCGGCGGCGGGCTGGTCTTCGGCCAGCTGAACGATTTCGTGACGCGGGACCATCAGCCCCTGGAAGACCGGATCGGCGAAGGCCTCGATCAGTTCGGCCTCGGACGCCGGCCCGGCGGACTGTCCCAGCGTCCGGAGGTCGACGTCATAGGTGTCTGCCAGTCGCAGCAGCAGCTGGGCCGAGACCGGGCGCTGGTTGCGCTCGATATGGTTGAGATAGGAGGGCGAAACGCCCAGATCGCCGGCCATGGCGGTCTGCGTGAGCGCCAGATCGCGCCGAAGCCGTTTGAGGCGCCCGCCAAGGAACAGTTTTCGATCGGTCACGGCGTTCATGGTCGCATTTTGTCATAAAATGACTTAACAGGTTATGTCATATCATGACTGAATGACACGAATATGAGGCTTCAGCTGTGTCATTCGTGACAGCTGCGTGGTCTGCTCCTTGAAACCAGCGGCGATGTTCGCCGTTTCAAGCCGAGATCTGCATGACCAGCTTCGCCCACCTTGTTCCGTCGCCCGTCGGTCGCTTTGACGGCATCGAAAGGCCCTACACGCCCGAGGATGTGCTGCGACTGCGCGGATCGATCCCGATCACCCATACGCTGGCTGAGCGCGGTGCCAACCGGCTGTGGGAACTGTTGCACGAAGAGCCGTTCGTGAACGCACTCGGGGCCGTGACCGGCAACCAGGCGATGCAGATGGTCCGGGCCGGACTGAAGGCCATCTATCTGTCGGGCTGGCAGGTCGCCGCCGACGCCAATACGGCCGGAGCCATGTACCCGGACCAGTCGCTCTATCCCGCAAACGCCGCACCCGAGCTGTGCCGCCGTATCAATCGTACCCTGCAGCGCGCCGACCAGATCGAGCATGCCGAGGGTGGGGCCAAGCGGGACTGGTTCGCTCCGATCGTCGCTGACGCCGAGGCGGGCTTCGGCGGGCCGCTGAACAGCTTCGAGATCATGAAGGCCTTCATCGAGGCGGGGGCCGCCGGCGTCCATTTCGAGGACCAGCTCGCGTCCGAGAAGAAGTGCGGCCATCTCGGTGGCAAGGTGCTGATCCCGACCCAGGCGCATGAGCGCAATCTGATTGCGGCGCGTCTGGCCGCCGATGTGATGGGCACACCGACGCTTACGGTGGCGCGCACGGATGCCGAGAGCGCCCAGTTGATCACTTCGGACGTGGACGAACGCGACCGGCCCTTCATCGACCGAGACAGCCGGACGCCGGAAGGCTTCTTCCGGCTGAAGGAAGGCACGGGGCTGGATCACTGTATCGCGCGCGGCCTGGCCTATGCGTCCATCGCCGACGTGCTGTGGTGGGAGACGTCGCACCCGGATCTCGACGACGCCCGCCGGTTCGCCGAAGCCGTACACAAGGAACATCCCGGCAAGCTTCTGGCCTACAACTGTTCGCCGTCGTTCAACTGGAAGGCCAAGCTGGACGACGCCACCATTGCCAAATTCCAGCGCGAGCTCGGGGCCATGGGCTACAAATTCCAGTTCGTGACCCTGGCCGGCTTCCACAGCCTGAACAACTCCATGTTCGAGCTGGCCAACGGCTACCGCGACCGCGGCATGGCGGCCTATTCCGAGCTGCAACAGCGCGAGTTCGCCAATGAGGCCATCGGCTACACCGCCACGCGCCACCAGCGCGAGGTCGGCACCGGCTATTTCGATCAGGTCGCCACCGTCATCTCCAACGGCCAGTCGTCCACGACCGCGCTGAAGGATTCTACCGAGACCGCCCAATTCGTGGCGGCGGAATAGTCAGGAGAGACCCCATGGAACCGTTGAACAATCCCACAGCCATCATCGACTTCTGCCTCGCCCCCCTGAACCTGGACACAGGCACCGAGGCCGAGAGTGAGGTGCGTCGTCGACTGGAGCACGTGATCAGGACCTTCCGCGCCAAGGCGACCCAGCCCGTCAGCGTTGATTTCTCGCGGATGCCGTCCCAGGTCATCAACGAGGCCGCGCACGGTTACGAATAGGGACCGGCCCTCAGGCGGCCATGGCCTTGGCCGCCGCCCGGGGCAGGGCGAAGACCAGTCCCAGCAAGTCATTGGCGTCAAACGGCTTGGCGAGATGCCGGTCAGCGCCTGCGGCCTCCGCAGAGGCGATGTGCTCAGGCAGGGCGTTGGCCGTCAGCATGACGATCGGCATGCGCGGAAGGCCCAGGGCGGCTTCGTGCAGCCGGATCTCACGGGTCGCGGTCAGACCGTCCATGACCGGCATCTGCATGTCCATCAGGATCAGGTCGAAGTCTGAGTCTCTACACGCCTGAACGGCGCGTGCCCCGTCCTCGACAGAGGTCAATGCGACGCCGGCCTGGGCCAGGATCAGTTCGACGACCTTGCGGTTTACGGGATGGTCGTCGGCCAGAAGTACCCGGATCGGGGGGTGATCGCCGACAGGTGTGTCAACCGGCGACGCGTCAACGGCAGCGGGCGCATCGACGGCGCGGAACGGTATGGTCAGGATGAAGGCCGAGCCGCCGCCCGGCTCGCTTTCGCAGTCCAGATGGCCGTCCATCATTTCGGCCAGCTGGCGCGAGATGGCGAGGCCGAGGCCCGATCCTCCGAACTTGCGAGTGATGGCCCCGTCGGCCTGTTCGAATCGACTGAAAAGGCGATCACGGGTCTCGCTATCGAAGCCTATTCCGGTGTCCTCGACCGAGAACTGAAGGGCTGGCAGGCCGTTGCGATCGGGAACCGTCGCCGCCGTCAGGCTGACGAACCCCGTCGCCGTGAACTTGACGGCGTTGGACACCAGGTTGGTCAGGATCTGCTTGATCCGAACGACGTCACCCGTGATCCAGCAGTCGGCTTCAGGCGTGATCTCCACGAAAAATTGCAGGCCCTTCTCGGCGGCTGAACTTTCGTAGAGTCGGGCGGCCTCGCGAACGGCACCGCCGAGATCGAACGAGTCTTCCGCCAACTGGAGGCGTCCGGACTCCACGCGGGCCAGATCGAGGATGTCGCTGAGCAAGACCTGCAGCGTGCGGCCGGACGACTGGATCAGGTCCAGCATCTCGCGCTGCTCGAACGACAGGTCGGTCTTGCCCATCGCCTGGGCCAGCCCGATCACGCCATTCAGGGGCGTGCGGATTTCGTGGCTCATATTGGCGAGGAATTGGCTCTTGGCGCTGCTGGCTGCCTGGGCCGCATCACGGGCCTCGGCCAGGGCGGCGGCGTCGTTCTTCAGGTCCGTGATGTCGTTGCAGACGGTGACAATGCCCCCGGCGGCAGTCCGACGATCGGAGACCCTCATCCAGCGGTCGCCGGCGATTCTCTGCTCCATCGTCGTGGAAAGCGCCTTGCGGGATTCCAGTCGCTCGGCGATCCACGCATCTTCCCGACCGATGGCGTCGGCGTAGAGACCTTCGTCGAGACCGATCCTGATGATTTCCAGGAAGGTCATCCCGGCTTCCAGATTGGAAGACAACTCCGGGTTCACTTCGGCATAGCGATGATTCCACAGCACCAGACGGTCATCTGCGTCGAAGAAGGCGAGGCCGTCCGGCATGGCGTCAAGGGCTTCACGGATCTCGCGCAGCGCGCGTTGGCTGGGCCTGTTTCGCCCGCCGGCCCGCGCGAACAGGCGTCCCAGCCTGCCCAGCACGTTCCCGGGACCACTCATGCGCGGGTCCTCGGGGGCAGGCCCGTGTGGCGGAGCCCGGCCTTGCCCTTGAAGACGAAAATGAGTGCAGAACGGTCCACCAAGCCCCCTGTCCGGAAGCGTACAGTGCGGCAAAGGGGTGAACAAAGCGTGGGCGCGGAGTCGCTTTCAGGCTGTAGAGGTCTTCACGACAATCTGGAATTCCCGGCCCATGACCTTGACGGGATTGACCTGCCGGTCGCCGCGACGGACCTCGAAATGCAGGTGTGGGCCGGTCGAGCGCCCGGTCGAGCCGACCAGGCCGATCCTTTGACCCGCCCCGATACTGTCCCCCGAGGCCACGTCCAGGCGGCTCAGGTGGCCATACAGGGTGCTCATCCCGTTTGGATGGCGGATTTCAACAAACCGACCGTAGCCTTCGGAGTCGAAGCCTGTCCTCAGGACAGAGCCTTCAGCTGCCGCGAAGACGCTGGTTCCCCGGGGTGCGGCAATGTCGACCCCTTCATGATTACGGACGGCCTGGCCCGGCATTTGGCGCGGGCCGAACGGTGAGTTGATCGCATAGCCCTTTATCGGGTCAGCGAAGGCGATCAGGCGGGTGACCGGGCCCGCGTCCTCGGCGACAGCGGTCAGGGGTGGTGCCTCCGGTGCGGAGAAAGCCGTGGCAGGGGCAGCCGGGTCCGGAGCCGACAGCGGCGCGGCTGCCATGGCCAGGACAGCGACGCCCGCCAGGGCTGCGGCCTGACCGGAATGGATGAGGAACGACCGGGCGGTCGGCATCAGGCGTCGCATTCGGCGTCGACTCCGTCTTCGGCTCGCGAGAGCAGGGGAGGGGCGCCGGCGGGTCGCGGCACCGCCACGTACTGCGGCCAGCGACCGGAGAGAGCGCCGTTGTAAGGTCTGGTGAGGCTGCTTTGGGGCGGCAGGGGGTGACAGGACGCCGCAGGGTGGAACGAAAAAAGGCCCGCGATCCTGGCGGATCGCGGGCCCCTTGCCGGATTTGTTCGTCTACAGCGGCAGGCGGAAGGTGATCGCGCCGACGTGGCTGTCGGCCTTGTCACCGAAGCGGCCGCGATAGCCGAGGTTCATCTTTACCGGGCCAATGTCGGCGTCGACGCCCGCCGAAGCGATCATCGAGCCGCCGAACGGATCCTCGATCTCACGCGACAGGATCTGCGCGGGGTTGGCGGTGATCCGCGTGCGGACGGCGTCGCTGCTGTCGCCGAAGGAGTCGCGGTAGCCGCCCTCGACATAGAAGCTGAAGCCCTCGTTGCCGCCCTCGGCCCGCAGCGAGACTTCCCCGCTGGCGGCCTGGACGGTGCGGTTCTGGTACTCGTACTGGGCCGCGGGGCCCTGTTCGGTATAGCCGTTGACGTCCGTCGAAACGAAGCTGACGGCGGCGCGGGGTGACAGGCCAATGCCCCCCATGTCGAACCAGATTCCGCCCTGGATCCGGGCCCCGAGACTGCCGCCATCGGTCTTGCCGGTGTGAACGACCGGTGCCAGCGAGGTCAGTCGGGTGATGTCGTTATACTGGTCGATCGACCCGCCTGCGGATGCGTTCACAAACGTCGAGCCCGAGCGCCAGCCGGCCTGGAAGTCGATGGCGTAGGACCTCAGGTCGAACTTCATTGCGCCAGCTTCGACGTCTGCATCGCGCATCGTGGCCGTCAGGCCGAAGCGCATGCTGTCGGACATCACGTGGTCCAGTCCGACCCGTACGCCCTGTCCGTTCGCATCGGCCGCCGCGACGCTGCCGCGCGCATCGGTTTTCACACTGTCGGCGATGGCTCCGATGGTCAGGTGGGTGCCGGGCTCCCAGGCCGCACGGCCCGAGAGAGCCTCACCGGACAGGTCAAGCAGATCCTCGCGCTGGCGGAAGGCGGTCTCGGCCTGAACGGTCGATTGGGCACCGATGTCGCCATAGTAGAGATAGTCGTTCGCCAGCCTGGCGATCAGCTGGTGGCCGGCGGCCGTCGGGTGAACGCCATCCCAGAACAGATAGGTGTTGGGCGTGGCGCAGACCGTTACGCCGTTGAAGCAGGAGTCGGTTGTATTCGTCAGACCGAACGCACCCGGGTTGGCGGAGAGGGTGGCACCGATCTTGTAGATATCGAACAGGATGATGTTGGTCCCGGGACGGGTCGCAGCCGTGGCCATCAACCCGCTGAGCAGGGCGCTGTTGAAGGAGGTGCCGGCAAACTCGGCCAGCGGAGCCGCAGTGGTCGTGCGGAACTGTGGAGCGTTCCCGAGGCTCGGAATGTTGCCGACCAGGATTGTGCCGGCACCGGCGGCCGCGATGCTGTTGACGAGGAACGTCATGTCCGCCGCTGCAGCGTTGACGATCGGCGCGATGGCACCGGTCGGGTTCGACGAGGCACCGGCCGCCGGCAGGCCCTGGAAGATGTTGTTGGCACCGCCGAGGATGCTGACGAGATCGGTTGAGCGGAAGGTGCCGCCGCCGCCCGTATAGGCCAGCAACTGGTTACGCATTCCCGGGGGGAAGGCCGACGAATCCGTGCGGGCTCCGCCGTAGGCGTAGTTGATGCTGCCCGTGACGGGCGCGCCGGCGGCTGAACGCCCCGCGTTGAAGCCCAGCAGTTCCGTGAACACCGGACCATTCGAGAACCGGCCCTGGAAATAGGGCGGCGACGTCGGGCTGGCACCGCCGGTAGCGGCGAACAGGTTGCCGTTGTCACTCAGGCTGTCGCCGAAAACAACAAGCCGGCTGTAGCTCTGGGCACTGGCGGCCGAAGCCATGGCACCGGCAGCGGCGATCGTCAGAGCGGCAAGCGCCGCGCTGCGCAGGAAACGAGACATCAATAATCCTCCCTCGGCCGTCATCATGCGACCGTTGGGTGCAGTGTGCGCCGCTTTTTCCCGGGCGCAAGATGCCGTCAGGGAAGCTTCAGTGCAGCATTCTGAAACGCAGCGTTCCGGCAACACTCTTCAGCCCACGGAGGGCTTCCGAATCATAGTCGCGGTCGACATCCGTGATGACGTAGCCGGTCCGCTCATCGGTCTTCAGGTGCTGGCCCAGGATGTTCAGGCCGGCTGCGGTCAGTGCACGGTTCAGTTCGGCCAGCACGCCGGGCTGATTGCGGTGGATGTGCAGGATGCGGTGCGCGCCCGAGACCTCTGCCAACTGCACATTGGGCAGATTGACGCAGAAGGTCGTATCGCCGCGATTCAGATAGGCCAGAAGGCGTTCGGCGGCGAATTCACCGATGGCTTCCTGGGCTTCTTCGGTCGAGCCGCCGATGTGGGGGGTCAGAATGACGTTGCGCAGCCCGCGCAACGGACTGTCGAACGGATCGGCGTTGGTCGCCGGTTCCTCGGGAAAGACGTCGACCGCGGCTCCGCCTATCCGGCCCGCGCCCAGCGCCTGGGCGAGGGCTCCGACGTCGACGACGTGGCCGCGCGACAGGTTCAGCAGCAGGGCCCCGGACTTCATCTTCGACAGACGGGCCGCGTCGATCAGGGCGGCGTTGTCGGCCCGGCCGTCGACATGGAGGCTGACCACGTCGCTTTCGGCCAGCAGGGCATCCAGCGAACTCATGCGGCGCGCATTGCCCAGCGCCAGCCGCTCGGTCAGGTCATGGAAGATCACCCGCATGCCGAGGCCCTCGGCCAGCACCGACAGCTGTGAGCCGATCGCTCCGTAGCCGACGATACCCAGGGTCTTGCCGCGCAATTCGCGCGAGCCGGTCGCGGACTTGTTCCATTCCCCGCGGTGCATGGCGGCGGACTTGTCGGCCACGTCCCGCATCAGGGCGATGGTCAGACCCACGGCCAGTTCCACGACGGACCGGGTGTTTGAATAGGGGGCGTTGAAGACGGCGACGCCCCGGGCAGCGGCGGCCTCAAGATCGATCTGGTTCGTGCCGATGCAGAAGGCGGCAATGGCCATCAGCCGCGGAGCGGCCTCAAGAACCCGGGCGCTGACCTGGGTCTTTGAGCGCAGGCCCAGCACATGAACGCCCTGCAGGGCCTCGATCAGGGCGTCTTCGTCCAGCGCGCCCTTGAGGCTCTCGACGGAATAGCCGGCCTCGTGCAGGCGTTCGACGGCCGCAGGGTGGATGTTCTCGAGCAGCAGGATGCGGATGCGGGCCCGGGGATAGGACCATCGGCCCGCCAGCCCTTCGGCGTGAAGGACCTCGTCCATCGACGGTGATTCGACATCAGCGGCGGCCACGACCCGCTCGCGGCGGCTGATCTCGGTGAAGGCGTGAAACCGGTCTGCGACGCCTGACAGTCTGACCTCTGCATCCGTCCAACCGTCGCCGATCATCACCACGGGCCGGGCCAGGTCCAGGGCGCGCAAGGCAATGGACTTGCCGTCGGCATGGGCCAGCGGATTGGCCTGGTCGACCCCGGTCACCCGGCCGTCGGCATCATAGGTCAGGTCATTGCACAGCACCTGGCCGGGCGGGATGTGCAGATGGGCGGCGAATGGCGCGATGATCTCGCGGAAGCCGCCCGACAGGATGACGATACGAGCGGCGTTCTCACGGAAAAACCGCAGGTTACGGCGCACCGACGGCGTACCTTCGTCGAGGATGCGGCTTGCAAGCTCGGCCACATGATCGCGGGTCAGGGGCATAAGGGCGAGGCGACGTTGCAGCGCTTCGCCGAACGGCAGGGCACCGGTCATGGCCTGATCGGTCAGGACGGCGATCTCGGCGCGCAGGGCCTCGGCGTCCGGAGCGCCGGCCAGGGCGATCTCTGCCAGTGTCTCAAGAGTCTCGATGCGGACGAGCGTGGAATCGAAGTCGAAGACGAGGGTCGCCGGATCAGCCATGACGCGACCTTGGCCCACCTTCGCAGTTGCAGCAACACGCCACGGACAGTTTGAAAATGGAGTCCGAAGCGCCCGCAGCGAAGCCCCGGCCGCTCCGAAGGGACGGCCGGGGCCAAATTCCGTGGGTCAGTCGATCCAAACCGGACGCCGGATGTCAGAATTTTCCGAGGCTGCGCAGCCGGCTGTCGGGGCGACGGGTCTCGAGGGCAGCGGCACCGATGGCTGCGGCGATCGTCACAAGGGCGAGAGCGGCCCCGCCCTCGCGGGCGTGATCCTTGGCGTAGGCACCCGCGTCGCTGGCGTAGCGTTTGGCCGTCTTGCCGTGCTTCTTCAACGCCTTGCGCGAGGAATGTCGTGCGCCGTGGAGGATGCGTTCGCCGCGATGGCGGGCTTCGTCGCCGAGGTCAGAGGCACGTTCACCGGCGTCGGTCAGGCCATGGCGTACACTTTCCGCCAGATCGCCGAAGCGATCGCGCAGGGAGTCGGTATCGATCCAGCCGCGAGGGTCGATCCGGCCGCGGAGACGCTCGTAACGCGTCGGGCCGGAGCGCTGGCTGAGCAGCAGGGCGGCGATACCGACGCCCGCGAGGACGGCGACGACGCCACTGCTGATGCCAGGGTGTTTGCGGACTTCGGCGAGGGCAGAAAACTGGCGAACCATGGGATAGTGAACCTCTTCATCGAGGCCGTCGTCAGTCGGGTCGTAGAGCCCGTCGTCGAACGGCTGCCAGGCGGAACCCCTGTCCCGCATCAGGGAGGGAGCGAACCGGGCGAAGAGTGGTTCCGCCAGACCGGGCAGGATCGAATAGAAGCTGGCGATCAGACGGCCGCCGCCGCCGACCGTGATCTCGCGGATCGGGTGGCTGGCGCAATACAGGATGGTGTCGGCCACGACATGGGTGGCGTAGACCGGCTGCGGGTTCTGGGTGGCATAGCCGGTCAGGTTCCGGGCGTGTTTCGAGTAGGGGCTGTCGACGGCCGCAGGCTTCACAAGGCTGACCGTGATCGGGGCCTGTTCGCGCATCAGTTCCATGCGCAGGGCGTTGCTGAAACCCTTCACCGCGTGCTTCGAGGCTGAGTAGACGCCCTGGATTGGCAGGGGCGCGTCCGACATGATCGAACCCACATTGACGATAGCCCCGCCACCGTCCCGCTGGCGCAGATGTTCGGCCGCCACCAGCGACCCGTTGACCACACCCCAGTAGTTGGTCTCGAACAGACGGCGCTGGTCGTCCAGGCTGGTGTCGCTGATGGCTCCATAGATCGACACGCCGGCGTTGTTGACCCAGGTGTCGAAGCCACCGAACAGGCGCACGCATTTCTCGGCCGCCTCGGCCAGGACGTCGTGATCGGCGACGTCCGCGACCGCCCAGGCCGCGCGGGCTCCCGTGGCCTGCAACTCTTCACACAGCGCCTTGAGGTCGTTCTCTCCGCGCGCGATGAGGAAGACACAGGCTCCGGCCCTTGCGGCCCGCCGGGCCGTCGCCAGGCCGATGCCCGAGGTGGCTCCGGTGATGACAATGGCCTGCTGGTTCAGGGGTTTGAGAGTCGCTTTGGTCATAAAACCGCCGGGTCTTTGCGCTTGATACGGGCCTTGAAGGAACGGGGCCGAGGCCTCGCCTGTTTCTGGTTTAGCACGCAGGTCTTACCATTCGCGACGCCTGAGCCTATCTCACGACGCTTCCGCACAATCGCCCTGTTGAGGACCGCCGTGACAGATCACGCGCATACGACGCCCGCCCACCCCGCCGACGATCTGGCGGCCGCTTTCCAGATCGAGGGCTGGCCCGTGCGCGGGCGCCTGGTTCGGCTGGGCGAGACGATCGACGCCATCCTGTCGGCGCATGCCTATCCCGAGCCGGTCGCGGCCCTGCTGGGCGAGGCCTGCGCCCTGGCGGCGCTGGTCGGATCGAGTCTGAAGTTCGAGGGGCGGCTGATCGTTCAGGCACAGGGCGACGGACCGGTGCGCTATGTCGTCGCCGACTATGACACCCGGGGTCATATGCGCGGCTATTGCCGGTTCGACGAGGCCGAGGTGGCGGCGGCGTCACAAGGCTTTGCCCGTCCCGGCGCGCGATCCCTGCTGGGCGAGGGTGTCTTCGTCATGACCCTGGACCGCGGCCCGGACTTCGAGCGAACGCAGGGGATTACACCGATCGAGGGTGAGAGCCTCTCGCTGGCCGCCGAACACTATTTCCAGCAGTCCGAGCAGATCCCGACCAAGGTGCGATTGGCTGTGGGTTCGGTGGTGGGCGACGAAGGCGTGAGCTGGCGCGCGGGCGGTGCCCTGATCCAGCTGATCGCCGGCGACGACGCGCGCGGCTCGACCGAGGAAGCGTGGGACCGGTCGCGGGCGCTGTTCCAGACGCTGGCGGACGACGAACTGCTGGACCCGACGATCACGCCCGAGACGCTGCTGTTCCGCCTGTTCCATGAGGACGGAGTGCGGCTTGAGGATGCGCGGGCGCTGGTGGCGCAATGCCGTTGTTCGCGTGACCGGATCGCGGGGGTCCTGACCTCTTTCAACCCCGAGGAGCGGGCCGAGATGGTCGAGGCTGACGGCAAGATCCGCGTCACCTGCGAATATTGCGCGACGATCTATGAGCTGACGCCGGAAGAGATCATCGCCGACTGATTTACCGGTGGCGTGACCGCGAGTTCATTTGCAGTTCAGGTCGCGGGCCGTCATTGGCGGCCCATGATCACCGCTCTCGTCGCCGCCGCCGTCCTGAACGTCGCCGCCCCCGCGCCGCCCCCCTGCCGTTTCACGGGTGAGCCCCGGGCCTGGACGGCCGAGGCACTGGCGTCGTGGGACCGTCTGGATCGCGAGCGGCTGCGGATTGCCCGACCGGTGACCCCGGTGATCACCTTTTTTGACCAGGCCTGCGCCTACACGCTGACTCCCGATGCACGGGGCGATTTCCGTGTCGGTGCGCGACGTTATCGGACCGGCGGCGCGGGCCATTCCGGGCAGGTCGGCCTGCCTGATGGGGGAACCGTTCCGGCGGGCAAGCTGGCCTTCGCCTCGCCGCTGTCGGACGGGCGGATGTTCTTCATCATGGCCTTGCCGTCGGTCTGGCGCGCGGACAGGAGCGAGCCACGTGACTGGAGCCGGCTGTCGATGGTCGTCTTCATGCACGAGTTCGCCCACACCCAGCAGGCGGCCAGCCTGGGGGTTCGGGTCGACGACCTGCTGGCGCGCGGCCTGCCCGAGGACAGTGACGACGACGTCGTTCAGGACCGGTTCGGTGCGCAGCCTGGCTATCTGGCGGCCTATGAGGCCGAGCGTGACCTGTTCTATCAGGCCACCACGGCGCCGGACGCGCGCACGGCACGCGCCCGCCTGGCCTCTGCCGCGCGTGCCATGGAGGCGCGACGGGCGCGCTGGTTCCGTGGGCCGGAGGCCCTGTATGCCGAGGCGGACGACGTGTTCCTGACACTCGAGGGGACCGGCAACTGGGCCGCCTGGATGTGGCTGACCGACCCGCGCGGCGGCCGGCTCACGCCTTCTGCCGCGACCACCTTTGTGCGCGGTGGTGGCAATCGCTGGAGTCAGGACGAGGGACTGGGGATCATGCTGGCCATTGACCGGCTGACGCCCGACTGGCCGGCGCTGGCCTTTGCGCCGCGCGGCGCAACGGCGGCCCGGCTGATCGCGCGGGCGGCGGCTCAGTAGGCCAGCGCGATCCCGTCCTTGCGCATCTCGGTCGCCGCGCCATAGGTCCAGGGGCCGCGTCCGTTCGTCTGGCGCATCACGTTCTGGTAGCCGCCGAAGCCGCCGTTGGGGCCGCCGAGCACCCAGCCCATAGCCGCCAACTGAGCTTTTGCGGCGGCGGGCACGCCGGTCTCGAGGAACAGGGTGCCGACGCCTTCGGACGGCTGGCCCGTCGGCTCGGACGAGCCCTCATGCTGCCAGCGCGGGCTGTCGCCCGCCTCCTGCGGGTCGAGGCCGTAGTCGACCATGTTGATGATGATCTGGGCCTGGCCCTGGGGCTGCATGCCGCCACCCATGACGCCGAAGGCCATCCAGGGCTCGCCGCCCTTGCAGGCGAAACCGGGGATGATGGTGTGGAAGGGCCGCTTGCCGGGGGCGTAGACGTTGGGGTGGCCATCGGTCAGGGCGAACAGTTCGCCGCGGTCCTGGAACATGAAGCCCAGCGGCCGCTCACCATCGTCGGGTGCCAGACCCGAGCCCATGCCGCGGTAGTTGGACTGGATCCAGCTGACCATCATGCCGTCCTTGTCGGCGACGCTGAAATAGGTGGTGTCGCCTTGCGTCGGGGCGTCGCCGGGGAAGACCCGGTCCATGACGCGGTCGGGCCGGATCAGGCGGGCGCGTTCGGCGGCATAGGCCTTGGAGTTCAGCCAGTCGACCGGGGTGCGGCTGAAGCGGTCGTCGGCGAACCACCTGGCCCGGTCCTCGAAGGCCAGCCGCTTGGCCTCGGCCTGGTGGTGGATCGAGGCGGCGGACTGGAAGCCCATGCCCTTGAGGTCGAAGTTTTCGCAGACGTTGAGGATCTGGTTGGTCGACAGGCCCTGGGTGTTCGGCCCCAGACCATAGACGTCGACACCGCGGTAGTCGGTGCGGATGGGCTCGACCCATTCGGTACGGTGGGCAGCGAGATCGGCGCGGGTCATCCAGCCGCCGATGCGGCGGAAATAGCGTTCGATATGGTCGGCGATGACCCCGTCATAGAAGGCATCGCGTCCGCCCTCTGCGATCAGGCGCAGGGTGCGGCCGAGGTCGGGGTTGGCGAACACCTCGCCGACGGCAGGGGTGCGGCCACCGGGGGCGTAAACCTTCTTGCGGTTGTCGTTCTCTTCGATGATCGCCGCCGAGGCGTCGAAGCCGGCCATGTTGCGTTGCAGATACCAGGCGATCAGCTGGGGCATGGACACGCCCTCCTCGCAGAGTTCGGCGACGGGGAGCAGGACGTCCTTCCACGGCAGCTTGCCGTAGCGCTGGTGCGCGCTCCACCAGGCGTCGACCGTTCCGGGGACATTGATGGTGACCGCGCCGTATTTCGGCAGGTAGCCGTCGGGGCCCTTTTTCGACCGCGCCGTCTCCAGCGACAGGCCGCGGGGGCTGTTGCCCGAGCCGTTGAAGCCGACGACCTTCCGTTGGGCCGGGTCCCACAGCATGCAGAAGGCGTCGCCGCCGATACCGTTCGCAGTGGGCTCGAGGAAGCCGAGGGCGGCGTTGATGGCGATAGCCGCATCGATGGCCGAACCGCCGCGCCGCAGGGTGTCGATGCCGATCAGGGTGGCGCGCGGATGGGCCGTGGCCGCGGCGCCGTGCTGGCCCCAGACGGTCGAGCGGCCGACGAACTGTACGCCGCTGTTGCGGTTGCCGGGGCCGACGCCGGCGAAGGGGTCGGCGGGCGGGGTCTGGCGGGGAAGGGTGGTTGCTGTTGCGGCCGGTGCACCCGCGTTTGCAGCGCCGGCTCCGGCCAGGAGGGCACCGGCGGGCAGGGTCGAGAGGAAGGTGCGACGGCGCATGGGCGGACTCCGGTCAGGGACAGCCGACCGTACCCGCTTCATTGGCCGATGGAAGTCCGTCCCTTCTCCTGCTGCGGGAGAAGGGACGGATTTCAGCCTCCCAGATCCAGCGAATAGCCCGCTGACCGCACGGTCCGGATCGGGTTGACGGTCCCGTCGACGTTCAGGGCCTTGCGAAGGCGGCCGACGTGGACGTCGACGGTGCGGGCCTCGACGTAGACGTCACTGCCCCAGACGGCGTCGAGCAGCTGTTCGCGGCTGAACACCCGGCCCGGATGCTGCATCAAATGGTCGAGCAGACGGAATTCGGTGGGGCCGAGGTGGATTTCGTTGCCGGCGCGGCGGACGCGGTGGGCGACCCGGTCGATGACGATGTCGCCGTGGTTGATGCGGTCATCGGCCAGACCCGGACGAATCCGGCGCAGTACGGCGCGGATGCGGGCGATCAGTTCCGACATCGAGAAGGGCTTGGTCAGATAGTCGTCGGCACCGGTGTCCAGACCGCGGATCCGGTCGCTTTCCTCGCCGCGCGCGGTCAGCATGATGATCGGCAGATTCCGGGTCTCGGCCCGGCCGCGGATGCGGCGGCAGACCTCGATGCCCGACAGCTTTGGCAGCATCCAGTCCAGCAGGACCATGTCCGGCAGGCGTTCGTCGATCTGGAGCATGCCTTCCTCGCCGTCGGCGGCGACGACAACGCGGTAGCCCTCTTTTTCGAGATTGTACGAGAGCAAGGTCGCCAGGGCGTCCTCGTCTTCCATCACCAGTATATACGGTTGCACGTCGAACTCTCCGGTCAGGCGGTCGTCGTCGGGTCGGTGTCGTCAGCGGGCTCAAGGGTCGGGTCGGGATTCCAGCGGGGGCGTTCGCCCGTGAACTCCTGACCGGTGATCTCGTAGTGGATGGTTTCGGCGATGTTGGTGGCGTGATCGCCGATGCGCTCGAGGTTCTTGGCCATGAACAGCAGGTGTGTCCCGGCCGTGATCGTACGCGGGTCGCCCATCATGTAGGTCAGCAGCTCGCGGAACAGGGCGTTGTAGTGCTCGTCGACCTCGTCGTCGGTATTCCAGACGGCAATGGCCCCGTCGATCTCGGCGGCGGCATAGGCATCCAGCACGTCGCGCAGACGCATCGACACCAGCTTGCCCATCCGCTCGATGGAGCGGGTCAGGGGCTGCATCGGCTCACCTTCGGCCAGGATCAGGCCACGCTTGGCGATGTTCTTGGCCAGGTCGCCGGTACGCTCGAGATCGACCGCCAGCTTCATGGAGGCCAGGGCGCGGCGCAGGTCGGACGCCACCGGCTGGCGCAGGGCAATCAGACGGATGGCCTTGCGCTCGATGTCGCGATGCATGGCGTCGAGGCGCGCGTCGCGTTCAACCACGGCGCGGGCCAGGGCCACGTCGCGGCGGGCGACGGAGTCCACGGCGTCCGCGACCTGGGCCTCGGCAAGGCCGCCCATGCGGGCGACCTCGGCGGTCAGCTGGTTCAGTTCGTCGCCGTATGCCTTGACCGTATGCTGGTTCATCAGCCGAATCGCCCGGTGATGTAGTCCAGCGTGCGCCGCTCGCGCGGGTTGGTGAAGATGTCCTCGGTGTCGCCGGTCTCGATCAGGCGGCCCAGATGGAAGAAGGCAGTACGCTGGCTGACCCGCGCGGCCTGGGCCATCGAATGGGTGACGATGACGATGCAGTAGCTTTCGCGCAGCTCGTCGATCAATTCCTCGATCTTGGCGGTGGCAATGGGGTCCAGGGCCGAGCAGGGCTCGTCCATCAGGATCACTTCGGGCTCGACGGCGATGGCGCGGGCGATGACCAGCCGCTGCTGCTGGCCGCCGGACAGGCCGGTGCCGGGCGAGTGCAGACGGTCGGCGACCTCTTCCCACAGGCCGGCACGCTTCAGCGAGGCCTCGACGACGCTCTCAAGTTCGGACTTTGACGCGGCCAGGCCATGGATGCGGGGACCGTAGGCGACGTTTTCGAAGATGGTCTTGGGGAAGGGGTTGGGCTTCTGGAATACCATGCCGACCCGGGCCCGCAGCAGCACAGGGTCGACCACCTTCGCATTGATGTCGTCGCCATCCATCTCGATTCGGCCGGTGACCTTGCAGCCCGGGATGGTGTCGTTCATGCGGTTCATGGTCCGCAGGAAGGTCGACTTGCCACAGCCCGACGGGCCGATCAGGGCGGTGACCGTCTTGTCCGGGATGTCCAGCGAGACGTCATAGAGCGCCTGTTTGCCGTTGTAGAAGACCGAGACGTCGCGCGCGGCGATCTTGGTCGGACCCACGGGGCCCGAGCTGTGCACGACCGGAGGCGCAGAGATGACCGGAGTCTCGGCGGGCGTACCGCCCTCGACGCCGTCGGGGGCGCGGAAGAGGTTGAATTTCATCAGGCTACCACCGGCGTTCGAAGCGCCGACGCAGGAAGATGGCGGCGGCGTTCATGACGATCATGAAGGCGAGAAGGACCAGGATGGCGGCGGCCGTGCGCTCATGGAAGGCGCGCTCGGAAGCGTTTTCCCAGATGTAGACGAGGGAGGGCAGGGCACCCGTCGGCTCGCCGACGCTGTGTGGAATGCCCGGGATGAAGCTGACCATGCCGATCAGCAGCAGCGGTGCCGTCTCGCCCAGGGCATGAGCCATCGAGATGATGGCGCCGGTCATGACGCCCGGCATGGCCAGGGGCAGGGTGTGGTGAAATACCGTCTGGGTCCGGGAGGCCCCCATGGCCAGGGCGGCCTCGCGGATGGAGGGGGGCACGGCTTTCAGGGAGGAGCGGGTGGCGATGATGATGGTCGGCAGGGCCATCAGGGCCAGCACCAGGCCGCCGACCAGCGGACTGGCGCGCGGCAGGTGCATCCAGTTGATGAACAGGGCGAGGCCCAGCAGGCCGTAGATGATCGACGGCACGGCGGCGAGGTTGTTGATGTTGACCTCGATCAGGTCGGTAATCCGGCCGCGCGGGGCGAACTCCTCCAGATACAGGGCCGCGCCGACGCCCAGCGGAATGGCGACGAAGGCCGTCACCAGCAGCATCAGCGCCGAGCCGACCACGGCTCCCAGCACGCCGGCCAGTTCGGGCTCGGTCGAGTCGCCCTTGGTGAACAGGCCGCTGTTGAAATGTGCGGCGACCATGCCCGAAGCCTTCATCCGGTCCAGCCAGACGATCTGTTCGTCGCTGAGGCGGCGCTGGTCTGCCGGGGTTTCGCGCGAGATTTCGCCCTTGAAATACAGGTCGGCGTCGTCGGAAACCGGCGCGGCGATCGGCACCGTCTGGCCGATCAGATTGGGGTTGCTCTGGATCCGGGCGGCCGCGGCGAATTTGAGCTCGGACGAGAAGATGCCACGCATCTCGGCGGCTTTCGAGCCCTGGGCGTCATCGGCGACGCCGAGGCGCGCCAGCTGCTGCTCGGCGACCAGAAGCTCGAAATTCGTGCCCTGCGGATAGGCGCGGTCGACGCGCGCCGGGTCCATATAGACCGGCACGGTCACCGTGTGGGTGTAGAAGGCCGTGTGGCCCTGTTCGATGATCCGCCCCAGCAACAGCAGCAGGAAGCCGACCGCCACGCCGATGGCCAGCAGGCCGTACAGCTTGAAGCGGCCTTCGCGCGCATAGCGGCGCTTGAGTCCGGCGCGCAGGCGCTCGGCGCGGATCGCGGGGGTCACGGTCGCGTCAGTCATACTGCTGCCGGTAGGTCTGGACGATGCGCTGGGCGATGATGTTGAGGGCCAGGGTCACCAGGAACAGGGTCAGGCCAAGGCCGAAGGCCGACAGGGTCTTGGGGCTGTTGAACTCCTGGTCGCCGGTCAGCAGGGTCACGATCTGAACCGTCACGGTGGTGACGGTGTCGAGCGGGTTGAGAGTCAGGCGGGCGGCGAGGCCGGCCGCCATGGTCACGATCATGGTCTCGCCGATGGCCCGCGACATGGCCAGCAGCATCGCTCCCGCGACGCCGGGCAGGGCCGCCGGCAGGAGCACGCGCTTGACCGTCTCGGACTTGGTCGCGCCCATGGCATAGGAGCCGTCGCGCAGGGACTGGGGCACGGCGTTGATGATGTCGTCGGACAGGGAGCTGACGAAAGGAATGAGCATGATTCCCATCACCATGCCGGCCACCAGGGCCATCTGGTTCTGGACCAGCAAAAGATACTGACCGAGGCCGTCCAGCGGACCGCCGACCAGCAGGGCCCCGATCTCATTGAAGAAGACGCGGAAGGCCGGACCAACGGTCAGGGCGGCGAAGAAGCCATAGACCACGGTCGGGACCCCGGCCAGGATCTCCAGCACCGGCTTCACTGTCGCGCGGAACACCGGCCCGGCATATTCGGACAGATAGATGGCCGAGAACAGGCCGACCGGCGCGGCCACAGTCATGGCGATCAGCATGATCAGGAAGGTGCCGGCGAACAGCGGCAGGGCACCGAAGGCACCGGTTGATCCGACCTGGTCGGCGCGGATGGCCGTCTGGGGGCTCCACTGGGTGCCGAACAGGAACTCCGCGATCGGCACCGAGGCGAAGAACCGCATCGAGTCGTAGACCAGAGAAGCGATGATGCCGACGGTGGTCAGGATGGCCACGGCCGAGCAGACAAACAGCAGGCCGACGATCCAGCCCTCGACACGGTTACGGGCGCGCATGCCCGGACGGATCTGGTTGAAGACGAACAGCGCACCGAGCAGACCAGCCAGCAGGGCTGCGACGCCGGCACCGATTTCGAGCATCCGGGAAATCCGCTCGGCCCGCTGACCTTCTGTCGGCAGAAGTTCGGCGTAGGGTGCCGGCCAGATCTGAACCGCCGGCCGTCCCGCGCCGACGGAACGCGCGTCGGCGAAGAAGGCCTCGCGGCGGAACGGTTCCAACTGTTGCACGGCCTCGGGTGCGCCGGATGCGGTCAACTGGCGTTCGATCGGGGCCGAAAAGACCGAGGCTGCGATCAGGATCGCCAGGGCGGGCACCGCCGTCCAGATCAGCGCATAGGCCCCGTGCTGGCCGGGCCGGGAATGCGGCCGTTCACCTTCACCGCGACGACGCGCAACCGCGCGCCCGCCGACATAGGCGGCGACAGCTGCTGCGATCAGGATCGGCAGGAAAAGCCAGGTCATGGACGTCCGGAACAGGGAATCAGGACCGGCCGGTTTTCCGGTTCGCCCCTGCCGCGATAACTGCCCCGGAATGGTCAGCGGATTACGACGGGCAGGTGACAGTTCTGTTACGCTGTCCGGCCAAGGTCCGCCGTGAAGTCACAAGACCGTCTTGACGACCCGCGGCGCGGCGACCGGAAAATAGGCTGTGAAGGTCGCGCCATGACCCGGGGCACTCTCAACTGTCAGTCCGCCACGATGGCGATTGACGATGTGTTTGACGATCGCGAGGCCGAGACCCGTGCCCTGGCGTTCGCCACTCTTCTGGCCCTCGACGCGGTAAAACCGTTCGGTCAGGCGCGGCAGGTGCTCGCGCTCCAGACCGGGGCCATGATCGCACACGGTGACGGCGGCGTAGCGCTGGCCGGTTTCCCGGTCGGGCGTGACCAGCGGTAACCGGGTCGCGCCGTCCCCGCGACTACCGCCAGACCACGGAGCCGATGCCTCGTTCAAGGCGATGTCAGGCTGGATCACGATCTCGACGGTGCCACCGGTCGGGGAATATTTGATCGCGTTGTCGACCAGATTCTGGACGACCTGCAGGATCTCGTCGCGGTCCCCGCTCACCGGCGCGCTGGCGGTCCGGTCCATCAGCGTGACGGCAACCTGACGCTCGGCCGAGAGCACGCTGACGGCGTCGACCACGTCAGCGGCGGCGCGGGCCAGATCGACGCGGCCTGCAGGCGGAATATGCTCGTTCAGCTCGATGCGGCTGAGCGACAGCAGGTCGGAGACCAGACGGCTCATGCGGTCGGCCTGGGTCGCCATGATGTCCAGGAACCGGTCACGCGCCTTGGGGTCGTCGCGGGCATGGCCTTTCAGGGTTTCGATGAAGCCGGACAGCGAAGCGAGCGGAGTCTTCAGCTCGTGGCTGGCGTTGGCGAGAAAATCGACCCGCATCAGCTCCATGCGCCGCACGTCGGTTTCGTCGCGCAGGACGATCAGTGCCAGACTGCGACCGTCCGCCGAGGGAAGCGGCCGCGTCAGGGCGCGCCAGTACCGGGCCTGGGCCCCGACGCCGCCATAGTCGGTGGTCCGGGTCAGGCCGCCGAACAGGGCTTCGTCCACGGCCTCAAGTACCGCCGGATCGCGCAGCACCGATACGAGAAGCGCGCCCTCGGTCTGAATCCGCAGCAGGTCGCGTGCGGCCGTATTGGCAAGGACTACGCGGCGTCCGGCAATGTCGTCGACCTCGCCGCCGGACACCACCAGCACGGGGTCCGCCAGCGACTCGAAGACGCTGTCCAACAGCACCAGGTCCAGCGGCGGCTCGGGGGCCTGTGCGCCATCATCGGTTTCCGCGCCGACCGGCTGGCCGCGGTTGACCATCCATGTCGTCAGGCCAACCAGGATCGCAGCCCCGACCAGATAGATCGCCGCGCCCGGTTGCAGGATGGCGGCCACCAGCAGGGCGACGATGGCGATACCGGCGCTGGCACCGACGGTCCACAGGCGGGAACCCGTCTGGGGGGCGACCGGGGAGGCTGAGACTTCGTAAGGCATTCACGCTTTCGCTGGCACGCTCTCGCTGGCGCGGCTGAATCGTATCGCGCCAACATGACACGGAATTCATGACAACGGGGCGCCGACGGCGTTCGCAGCGGGTTGTCAAACGTCCTTTACACTTCTATCTCTGGCGGCAACGGGTTGAGTTCAGTCGGAGGGGACCATGGCGGCGTTGACGCTGGACGGGGTGAGCAAACGGTACGGGGAGTTCCAGGCCGTCAAGGACCTGAGCTTTGAAGTCGAGAAGGGCACGATCTGCGGCTTTCTCGGTCCGAACGGGGCCGGCAAGACCTCGACGATCCGGATGATCCTGGGGTTGCAGGGCGTCTCGTCCGGTCGAATCGGCATTCTCGGCAGCGACGACGGGCGCAAGGTGCGCGACCGGATCGGCTTCCTCCCGGAGGAGCGCGGCCTCTACAAGAAGATGACGCCGGTCGATGCCATCGCCTTCTTCGGGTCGCTCAAAGGCCTGCCGATCGGCGAGGGCCGGCGCCGCGCCAAGGATATGCTGGACGCCCAGGGACTGGGCGCTTCGAAGCGCAAGAAGATGAAGGAGCTGTCCAAGGGGATGGCGCAGAAGGTCCAGCTGATCGCCTCGGTGGTGCACCGGCCGGAATTCGTCATCCTGGACGAGCCCTTCTCGGGACTGGATCCGGTCAACCAGCAGGGGCTTGAGGCGGTCATCCGCGGCCTGGCGACCGACGGGGCGACGGTGCTGTTCTCGACCCATGTGATGCAGCACGCGGAACGGCTGTGCGACAAGGTCGTGCTGCTGGCGCGCGGCCAGAAAGCGTTCGAGGGCACCGTCAGCGAAGCGCGCGCGACCTCCCGGCGGTTCCTCGAGCTTGAGGGTGCCATCGAGGCGGCCCAGGCTGCGGGACTTCCGGGCGTTACTGGCGTCGAGGTCGTGTCCGAGATCGATGGTGTGCGGGTCTTGAAGGCGGCGCTGGGACCGGGTGGCAAGGGCCAGGAGGCGCTGAAGGCAGCCTTCCTCAGCGGTCTGGATGTGCGGCGGTTCGATCTGCGTGAACCCAGCTTGCATGACGCTTTCATCAGCCTGACCGGTGACAACCCCGACGTCGATCAATCCACCAAGGTTGCGGAGGCCGCCCGATGAACCGCACGCTCCTGATCGCGCGGCGCGAATACGCGGCCTACGCCAAGACGGTCGGCTTCTGGCTGTCGCTCCTCGCCTTTCCGCTGTTTGCGGTGATCGGCGGGGCCGTGCCGATCCTGATGCGGTCGTCGGAACCTGTGCGACAGGTCGTGCTGATCGAGGAAGGTCCCCAGGCCGCGGGCCTTGCAGCCTCTGTGCGTGATGCCCTGCGTCTGGACGCCGAACGTCGGGCCGATGCCGCGCGCCGGGCGCAGGCGGAGGCGGCCAAGGCCACGGGCATGCCGCCAGAGGCCCTCGCCAAGGCTCCGGGCAATAATGGCGGCGCTCTGGCAGGCCTGCGTCGCCAGCGACTGGCGATCGCGGATACGCCGCCTGCACTGCTTCAGGCCCCCTCTGGCCAGCCACAGGAAGATGAAGTGCGTCGTCTCCTCGGCGATGACGTCGAACAGGGACAACGGCTGGACGCCGTCGTCTTCCTGACCCGTCAGAACGGTCAGCCGGCGGCACGGGTCTGGAGCCGACGCGCCACGGACGACACGGTGGAGGACTTTGTCCGTGACGCCCTGCGCTCGGCCAATCGCCGTCAGGTGTTCGAGACGGCCGGCATCGATCAGGCGATCGTGACGGATGCCGAGCGTTTCCGGCCGGACGTGAAGGTGTTCTCACCCAAATCCCAAGCGGGCGGCGGGCTTGTCTCTTTCCGCGACCGTCTGCCGGGCATCATCGGCCTGGCCTCCGGTTTCCTGCTGTGGTCGCTGATCATCACCGGGGCGTCGATCCTGCTGAACAGCGTGATGGAGGAAAAGGCCAACAAGATTCTTGAGGTGCTGCTCTCATCGGCATCTGCGACCGAGATCCTCGCGGGCAAGGTGCTGGGGGTGGCGTTCTTGACGCTGACGGTGCTGGCAACCTGGGGCGGGCTGGGGGCGGCAGGCCTGCTCGCCTTTGCGCCCCAGTATGCGCCGACGGTGGGCAGCGTGCTTCTGCACGGTGGGATGGTGTTCTACCTGCTCGCCTATGCCGTCGGTGGTTATCTGATGTACGCGGTCCTGTTCGCGGCCATCGGCGCGTTCTGCGAGACGCCTCGCGACGCCCAGACGCTGATGGGGCCGATCATGATGGTGCTGACCGTGCCGATCCTGATCATGACGACGGCGCTGCAATCGCCCGACGCACCGGTCGTGAGGATTCTTTCGCTGGTGCCTCTGTTCACACCCTTCGTCATGCCGGCCCGCATCGCGGCCGAGCCCCCGATGATCGAGGTCGCGGGGTCTCTGTTCGCGATGTTCGCCTTCGCCCTGCTGATGGTCTGGATCGCGGGACGGGCCTTCCGGGCGGGTGCGCTGTCGGACGTCAAGCTCAGCTGGAAGAGCTTCGCCGGGGCGGTGAGGGGCGGGGGGAAGTAGGGTACGTCCGGTCCTCGCCCGCTTGCGGGAGACGGAAAGAAAAGGGCCGCCCCGGTTTTCCGGGGCGGCCCTTGATCTGTCTGGTATCGCGTTCGCCTAGGAGCGGTTGCCGCCGCCCGGACCGCCAACGCCCGGCACGCGGGGCTTCGGAGGCGGCAGGAGGCCTTCGCGCTGCATGCGCTTGCGGGCCAGTTTGCGGGCGCGACGCACGGCC
The DNA here is from genome assembly GCA_965284375.1 of Caulobacteraceae bacterium. Taxonomy (GTDB): domain Bacteria; phylum Pseudomonadota; class Alphaproteobacteria; order Caulobacterales; family Caulobacteraceae; genus Brevundimonas. The sequence goes on along the minus strand of OZ260074.1, from coordinate 1,418,582 downwards.
TCGGCCTTCTGGCGGGCGCGCTTCTCCGAGGGCTTCTCGTAGTGCACGTGGCGCTTCATCTCGCGGAAGCTGCCTTCGCGCTGCATTTTCTTCTTGAGGGCCTTGAGCGCTTGATCGACGTTATTATCGCGAACGAAAATCTGTACCAGGTTGAACTCTCCTTTGGCCGCCCGCCGCGCACCTCGAAAGGGAGACGGGCAGACAAATAAAATCGTCTTCCACGAACAGGGTCCGCGGATGAAGGCGGGCTGATACACGTTCGCCCCCTGCATGTCCAGATCGTCGCGCCTCAATCTGAAGGCTCGAAACGCCCGTCGGACGGGGATATGCTGCCGCCATGACCGACGCGCCACACCTGTCGAACGAGATGCCCGAGGGCGATTGGGGAGACCGGATGGAGCAGGCCGTGCTGGACGCGGCGATCCGCCTGTCTCCCGCGCTGGGCTGGAACAGCCGGATGGTCAGGCAGGCCTGCGCCGAGAACGGCCTCTCCCTCGGTGATGAGGAACTGCTGCTGCCCAACGGGGCGCGGGATTTGGCGGTCCTGTTGTCGCGCCGCCACGACGACGCGGCTCTGGCGGTTCTGGCCGAGGTCGACGCCAAATCCCTGAAGATGCGCGAGCGAATCGCCGCAGCCGTTTCGGCCCGGATGGAGGCGGGGGCCGCCGATCTGGACGCCACGCGCCGCTGCGCCGCCTTCCTGGCGCTGCCGATCCATGCCGACCTCGGCCTGAAGCTGGCCTGGGAGAGCGCCGACCATCTGTGGCACTGGGCCGGGGACACGGCGACGGACTGGAACCACTATTCCAAACGGGCGATCCTGTCGGGCATCCTGATCCCGGCGCTGACGATGCGGTGGTTCGACGGCAAGGAGGCCGCCGAGGCCTTCGTGGCCGCCCGCATCGAGAACGTCATGGCTTTCGAGAAATGGAAGGCCGGCAAGGATTTCGACGCCCCGCTGAAGCGGGTGACGGATCTTCTCAGCCGGGTGCGCTACGGAGCGAGGACCGAGGCCTAGAGCGGCTTGACCCGGTTCACATGACCCATCTTGCGGCCCGGACGGGCCTCGGCCTTGCCGTAGAGATGGAGGCGGGCGTCGGCCCGGGCTGACAGTTTCGTCCACTGCTCGACCTCTTCGCCCAGCAGATTGGTCATCTCAACGCGGGCGTGGGCCGTCGTGGGCCCCAGCGGCCAACCGGCGATGGCACGGATGTGCTGTTCGAACTGGTCGCAAACGCAACCGTCCTGCGTCCAGTGGCCGGTGTTGTGGACGCGCGGCGCGATCTCGTTGACCAGCAGGCGACCGCCGCCCAGATCGAACAGCTCGACACCGAGGACGCCGACGTAGTCGAGCCCTTCGAGGATGGCCCTTGCGATGGCCCTCGCGCGCCTCTCCGTCTTCGTATCGACCGTTGCCGGGGCCAGAGTCGTCTTCAGAACGCCGCCCTTGTGGACATTTTCACCCAGCGGATAGACGGCGATCCGGCCATCCCGGCCACGGGCGGCGATGACCGACAGCTCGCGGACAAAGTCGGCGCGGGCTTCCAGAATGGCGGGGCGCTCGCCGACAGCGTGCCAGGCGTCGCGGGCCATGGCGGCGGAGCGGACCCAGACCTGGCCCTTGCCGTCGTAGCCCTCGCGCCGGGTCTTCAGCAGAGCGGGCGCGCCCAGGCGTTCGAGGCCTGCCAGCAGGTCGTCCAGACTGTCGACAGCGGCGAAATCGACCGTGGTTGCGCCGACGCCGTTAAGGAAGGTCTTTTCGTCGACCCGATCCTGGGCCACGGCCAGCGCCTTGGGCCCCGGGGCGACGACGGCCCCGCCCTGGGCCAGCCGCTCTACCGAGGTCGCGGGCACGTTTTCGAACTCGAAGGTCACGGCCTGACAGGTCTGGCCCAGCACCATCAGGGCCGTGGGGTCGTCATAGGCGGCGACGATCTGGCCCTGCGAGACCCGGCCAGCCGGGCTGTTCGCCTCGGGGTCGAGAATGACGACGTTGAAGCCGAGGCGTGATGCGGCCTGGCTGAGCATACGGCCCAGCTGGCCGCCGCCCAGAATGCCGAGGGTCGAGCCGGGAGGCAGGGGCGAGATCACTCAGTCCTCGACCGTTTCGTGGACCGCCTCGGTCTGGGCTTCGCGGAAGGCCGTCAGCCGCCCGGCGAGTTCCGGATCTGCAAGCGCCAGGATCTGGGCGGCCAGAATGCCGGCGTTCTTGGCGCCCGGCTCCCCGACCGCGAGGGTGGCGACGGGGATGCCGCCGGGCATCTGGACGATGGAGAGCAGGCTGTCGAGGCCCTTGAGCGACCTGGATTCGACCGGCACGCCCAGCACGGGGAGCTGGGTCATGGAGGCGGCCATGCCCGGCAGGTGGGCCGCGCCGCCGGCCCCGGCGATGATGACCTTGAAGCCCGCGGCCCTGGCACCGGTGGCGAAATCGAAGAGGCGTTGGGGCGTGCGGTGGGCGCTGACGACCTTCGCCTCCCAGGCCACGCCGAGCCGATCCAGGGCGTCGGCGGCATGTTTCATCGTCGGCCAGTCCGAGCGGCTGCCCATGATGATCGCCACGGGAGTCTGAGTCGCCATGGATGCACGCCTTTTCGCGGGAAAGCGGCGCGATACAGGACTCGCGTTGCGCCCGCAACCGACGGCGTTAGGCTCTCTGGCAGCCGGACGTGTTGAGTCGCCGGCCAGAGCCTGATCGTTTGAAGAGGAACCGCTTCGCGGTTCCTCTGAAATCGTGAATCAGGCTCTTGTATAATGTCGGGCCATTTTTTGGATTCAGGTCGATTCGACCTGAAGCAAAAATGGACCATGGAGCCCCTATCGCTCGTGACTGACGCGGCCGTCATAGACCCATACGACGAGATCGAGCGCCTGCGGGCCGAGATCGAGACCCTGCGCCGTCGCGCCGAAATGGCGGAAGCGGCGGCGGATCATGACGTCCTGACGCCGGTTCTGAACCGGCGGGGCTTCGTTGCCGCGATGAAGAGCGCCATGGCCTTCTGCCAGCGGCACGGCACGCCCGCGGTGCTGCTTTATCTCGACCTTGACGGCTTCAAGGGCGTCAACGACAGCCTCGGCCATGCGGCGGGCGACGCCGCCCTGGTGCATGTCGCCAATCTGCTGGCGGTCAATCTGCGAGAATCGGATGCCGTCGGCCGTCTGGGCGGTGACGAGTTCGGGCTTCTGATGCTGAATGCGGGACTGAACGGCGGTCGCGAGAAAGCCAAACGCCTGGCCGAGGCTCTCGCGTCGGATGCCTTTACCTGGAACGGACAGGCCACGCCTCTGGGCGGTTCGTTCGGCGTGAGAGCGTACAACGGACATTCCGACCCGGAAGTCTGGCTGGCCGAGGCCGATGCGGCCATGTGGGTGCGCAAGCGCGGACGCTGAGCCGGGCGGTCAGGCAATGATGTCGGGCAGGATCCGGTCTTCGATCTTGGCGATCTCGTCCCGCAGCAGCAGCTTCTTCCGCTTCAGCCGGGCGATCATCAGCTGATCAGGCACAGGCATGTGGCTCAGCGCCTCGATCGAGGCCCCGAGGTCGGCGTGCTCGAGCTGGAGCAGCTTGAGCCGCGCGTGGAGCGCCTGCTCTTCCTCGGTCATAAAGGGTTCGTCGTCGTTCATGTTCTGGATCCCGGACACCGGTCTATACCGTGCGTCCCGTCAGGCCGGAAGGCGGTCCGCGAGCTGGACCAGTCCGGCGCGCGGCGTGATCGGCGACCAGACCCTTGCAGCGGCCACCATGGCGGCGAGCGCGGGTCGGGCAGGGCCGCTGGAGGTCGGGGCCAGGGCTTCCAGTGCGGCCAGTAGGCGGCGTTCGGCCTCCAGTTCAACGGCCTTGACCTGAGCCCGCACGGCTTCCCGGGCCTCGTCGTCAAGGTCGGGCGCACGGGGCTTGAGCGCCTGACGGACGGCGCGGAGCGGTGCGATGGCGGTTTCCTGCCAGGCGCGCGCGGTGTCGCCGGCGGCTTCAAGGGCGTCTTCGTCGGGGGTGCGGCCTTCAGCGGCGCACCAGGCCGCCCACAGGAGCAGCGGGACGTTCTGGCCGGCGGCGGCCTGAAGCTCAAGGCAGGCGTCGGCCACGCCATCGGCGGCATAGGCCGTCAGCGCCCAGTCCCACAGGCTCATTCGGCGTTCGCGCCCTTCAGCCCATCCCAGCGGCGCACGGCCGACCAGTCGAGGCCGAACAGGTCCAGCGCACGGCCCACCGACTGATCGACCATTTCGGCGATGCTGGCGGGCTTCGCATAGAAGGCCGGCAGGGGCGGCGCGATGATGGCTCCCATCTCGGCGAGGGCGGTCATGGTCCGCAGGTGGCCCAGGTGCAGGGGCGTCTCGCGCACCATCAGCACCAGCGGTCGGCGCTCCTTCAGCGCCACGTCGGCGGCGCGGGTCAGCAGGGTCGAGGTCACGCCGGTGGCGATCTCGCCCATGGTGCGGACCGAGCACGGGGCGATGATCATGCCCATGGTCCGGAACGAGCCCGAGGCGATGGTCGCGCCGACGTCATTCAGGCGGTGCGACACGTCGGCGCGGCCAAGCAGGTCATCGGCGGAAAGGTCGGTTTCCTGCGACAGGGTCAGCAGGGCGGCACGGGTCACGACCAGGTGGCTTTCGACCCCGAGTTCGCGCAGGGCGTCCAGCACACGCACGCCATAAGTCACCCCGGAGGCTCCGGAAATACCGACGATAAGGCGCTGTGGGGTTGAGCCGGAGGGGTTCCGTACGGCTCCGTTCACATCTTCGGCCAATTCGGGCTCCAGGGTGGTCCGTGTCCGGACGGTCGGCAATTCACTGGATTGTGATTCTACAGCCGGCGAGCGCCGGCGCTGACTGTACTGGTCCCTTAGACATGGAGGCGCAAGCCATGACCATCGAAGCTCGTATCCGCGAACTGGGAAACCGTCACCGCAACCTGGATGAGACGATCCGGCGAGAGATGATCCACCCGGCAACGGACTCGCTTCGCGTCAGGGAGCTCAAGCAACAGAAGCTCCGGCTCAAGGAACAGATCACCAGCCTGGAGGCCCGCACAGGATAGCGAGGGGGCCTCCCGAAACAGACAACGGCCCCGGAGAGTGATCTCCGGGGCCGTTTTTTGTTGTCAGTCCTTGGCGCCGAACACCGAGGCGGCCGTCGGCTCGGCCCCGCGGCGCTCGCGGGCCTCGGGGACGAACTCCTCCTCGGCCGGTTCTGCAGGAGCGTCGACGGGCTGCAGGGTGGCACCGCCCTTCTTGGCGTCGTCCCGGGCCTTCTTGTCGGCGGCCTTGCGGACCAGGTCATCCAGCGCCAGCTGGCCGACGAGACCGAGCGTGACCGGGTCGACCGGCTTGATGTTGGGGCTGTTCCAGTGGGTGCGGTTGCGCACGCTCTCGATGGTCGACTTGGTGGTGCCGAGCATCTTGGCGATCTGGGCGTCGGTCACCTCGGGGTGATTGCGCACGAACCAGGCGATGGCGTCCGGACGGTCCTGACGGCGCGAGACCGGCGTATATTTCGGCGCGGGCTTGTGGGCCTTCATCAGTTCGGCGTGGCGGCTGACGACGGCCTGCATGCGGTAGGCATCGTCGTTCTGGGCCTTGTCCAGCTCTTCGCGGGTCAGTTGACCGTTGACCAGCGGGTCGGCTCCGCGAATGTCACGGGCCACGTCGCCGTCTGCGATGCCGCGCACTTCCAGCGGGTGAAGGCCGCAGAATTCGGCGATCTGCTCGAAGGTCAGCGAGGTGTTGTCGACCAGCCAGACCGCAGTGGCCTTGGGCATGAGGATGTCGGTCATGAACGCAATTCCGGTTGTGGTTCGGGCCCGAAAACCGGGCTCTGGATACGACGGCGCCCGGCCTTTCGACCGGGCGTTGATGATGGCGATATAGGCCTATTCGTCGGAAAAGAAAACGGAAGCCGACAAGCCCGTACAGCCAAGGTTCATCCGGAGCCCGCAACATTGGCCTTGCAGACGCGTTTTGCGTCGAGAGAGCCTTTGGGAGGAACTGCCATGTTGATCGAACTGCTGGCCGCCGCGGCGGTCTTCTCGGGTGCCGGACAGGAGTATGCGCCTCAGGTTCCGGCCGGCCCGGAGCGCGTGGCACCTCGCGGCGACTATCGTGACAGCTGCAGTGGCGAGTACGTCAACCGCGGCAGGCTCTATGCCGACTGCCGTACGATTCGGGGCGACATCCGTGGCACCTCCATCGAGTTGAACCGCTGCGCCAACTACGAGATCCGCAACGATGACGGCCTTCTCGTCTGTGGGCCGAATCGCGGTGACTACGAGGATCGTCCTGGTGGCGGTGGCGGTGGCGGTGGCGGCGGCGGCGGCGGCGGCAACGGCGGTGGTGGTTGGGGTGGTGGACGCACGTCGATCACCGTTTTCCGTGACGCCGATTTCCGCGGGGCCAGCTTCCGGTTCGACAACGAGATGGCGAACCTGGCCAATACGGGCTTCAACGACTCGATTTCCTCGATGCGGTTCCGTGGCGAATGGGAAGCGTGCAGCGACGCCTATTTCCGCGGCCAGTGCCAGACCTTCCGCGACGATGTCCGGAATCTGCGGAACTGGGGCCTGAACGACCGCATCTCGTCGCTGCGCCCGGTCCGGCGCGGCGGGGGTCGCTGGTAGGCCTCAGGTCGTCAGGACAATCTTGCCGACATGGCCGCCTGCCTCGAGCGTGAGGTGGGCGGCCGACGCCTGTTCCAGCGGAAAGGTCGCCTCGACGGGGGGGCGGACCGCGCCTGACGCGATCCAGGGCCAGACGATCGCTTCGACAGCCGCGATCAGCCGGGCTTTCTCGTCGGCGGGCCGGGCCCGCAGGGTCGAGCCTGTGAGGACGATGCGTTTCATCATCAGCCTCGCCAGATCGATCTGGGCCGTCGATCCGGACAGGGTGGCGATCACGACCCAGCGTCCAAAGGGCTTCAGCGCCGCCTGGTTGAGCGCGGCGTAGTCGGTGCCGACCATGTCCAGCACGACATCGGCACCTCCAAAGGCGGTGATGGCGGCTTCGAGGTCGTCGGCCGTGGCGTCGAGGCTGAGGTCTGCACCGAGACGCAATGCGGCCGCGGTCTTGTCCGCGCCTCGCGAGGTGGCGATGACCCTGGCACCCGCTGCCTTCGCCATCTGGATGGCCGTCACGCCGATTCCGCTGGTCGCCCCGTGGATCAGCAGGGTTTCCCCGGCCTTCAGTCCACCCGCTTCGAAGACATTGGCGAAGACGGTGCAGACGGTTTCTGGCAGGGCCGCCGCCTGGACCAGGTCGACGCCGTCGGGCACGGGAAGGGCGTGGCGCGCATCCACGACGGCGAAATCCGCATAGCCGCCGCCGCCCAGCAGGGCGCAGACCCGGTCGCCGACTGACCAGCGGGACGCCCCCTCGCCAACCTGATCGACCTCACCGGCCACTTCCAGACCCAGGATGCCGGACGCGCCTGGCGGAGCGGGATAGCGGCCAAGCCGCTGCAAAATGTCGGGGCGATTGATTCCCGCGGCCCGGACCCGGATCCGGATATGACCCGGTCCCGCTTCGGGATCGGGCCGGTCCGCAAGGATCAAGGCCTCCGCCGGACCCGCGCCGCCTGCTATCTCGACTACCCGCATCTTCCTCATCCCGTTCTTGCAATCGTCCGTGTCCGGGCGTTCAGATAAGAGGTTGCGTATCCCTTGGCCACGGAGGAGGCGGCGATGTTCGAGGATCTGGAGCCCCGTCCGGCGCGCGGCGCGCCTTTGATCGCGCTGACGCGCGAGGATCTGGACGGCTATTCGGTCGAGGACCTCAAGCAGCGGATCGAAGGGCTGGAAGGCGAGATCGCGCGGTCCCGGGCGGCCATCGAGGGGAAGTCGTCGCAACGGAACGCCGCCGACGCCATGTTCAACTTCCGCCCTTGAATCAGCTTGTTGGCACAACCGTTGCAGTCTGTTGATGCGCCGCGCGAAACCGTGCCGGTCGTGATACGGATGCGTGTACCCCTATGAGTTTGACCGACCTCATGTCCACCGACGCCGCTACTCCTCCGTCCGCCGGCCGCAGCCGATCCGCCGTGGTGGACGACTTCGCACGCTCCGAGCTGTTCGACCGGACGTTCCGGGAGGGCATGGAACTGGTCGAGGACACTGCCGCCTATCTGGACGGGGACGGGCGGCGCGAATCAAAACTGCTGTCGCGGACCACGGCCCTAGCCTACGCGGGCGAGAGCATGAAACTGACCACACGGCTGATGCAGATCGCCTCGTGGCTGCTGGTGCAGCGGGCTGTGAGGGAAGGGGATATGACGGCGCTGGCCGCTTGCGAGCCGCGCTACCGGCTGGCCGACCGCAAGATCGAGTCCGATCCGAGCGACAGTGAATTGCCGATCTCCCTGGTCGAATATCTGGTCCGGACCGAGAAACTCTACGACCGGGTCCTGCACCTGGATCGACGCATGTACCTGGACGCGCCCGAAGAGGACGCGGTCAATCCGGTCCAGAGCCAGCTGGACCGGCTGACGGCAGCGTTCAGGACCTGAGCGCTCCCTACGGGCCGACGTCGTTGGCGACGCGGGCCCCGTCATTGACCGGCTTGGGCAGGCTGATGGCGATGCCGAGGGCTTCGGCCAGCTTGGCGTCGCGGCTGTAGACGTCTTCGCGGAAGGCGACGCGGCCCTGGCCGTCGACGAAAGCAGTCCAGTAAAGCAGGCGCACCGTGATTTCGCGGCCCGTGGAGATGCGCTTGGTCTCGCGCGTATCCTGGGCGGTGTCGAACTGTGCCAGCAGGGTCGGATCGGGCGAGAGCAGCAAACGCGCGAACTCGACCGCGCCCTGAACCCGCACGCAGCCGTGCGAACGCTGGCGGGTGGCCAGGTTGAACGCCGACTTGGACGGGGTGTCGTGCAGGAAGATGGCGTAGCTGTCGCGCAGTTCGAATTTCACATAGCCGAGCGCCGCGGTTGGACCGGCGCGCTGGATGACCTGGCCGTTCTGGACGTACATGTTCTGGCTGGCCAGATAGCCCGGGCCCTTGGGCAGGATCTCGTTGCGAGCGATCGAGGCGGGAACATACCAGGGCGGGTTGGCGACCACCGAGGCGAACGGCTTTTCGAGGCTGGGCGTCTGTGTCGCCGGTGCGCCGCAGACGACGCGGTTCGAGTGGACCGGGCGACCGTCCTTCCAGTAGACCATGATCGCGGCGGCGGTGTTCACCTCGATGCGCTCGGGCGAGACCTCGCGCTTCAGCCAGCGGCGCCGTTCGAGATTCAGGGCGATCTGGCGGGCGCGATCTTCGGCCGAGGCCGAAAGCGAACGCTGGCTGCCGGTGCCGATGCGGCCATCGGCGACGAGGCCGTGGCGGGCCTGGAAGCCCTGCACCGCTGCCTGCAGCTCGGGACCGTAGACGATGCCCTGCTGCGTCAGACGCGCGCCGTCGGCGGCGGGCAGGTCACCTTCAGCGACGAGGCGCTGGATGATGACCGGAACACGGACGTCGCTGGCACCCGGTTCGATAGTCGGGCCCTGGCTGAAGGCCGGCCAGCCGCCTTCGCGGATCAGGCGGCGGTAACGAACGTAGCCGGCGGACAGATTCGAATAGCCGATATCGGTGGGGGCCAGGCCTTCGAACCAGTCGACGAGGCCGTTCTGGGCCAGGGCGTTGTTCAGCCCGACGGGCAGATCAACGCGGTTCTTCTGCATCTCCCACAGGTCTTCGACAGTCTCGGGGCGCACGCGGCCCTCGCCGAGCACACGGGCGTAGCCCATGGCGGCGGCGGTGGTGCGCATTTCAGCGGCGTCGCGGTCGGCGGCAAGGGTATCAAAGTTGAAATAGTCGCCCTGGGACAGGCCGTGGCGCTCGGCGCGGCCGGCGGCGGTCTGCAGTGCGCGCAGCCGCTCCGGAGTCCAGACCGGACGCCAGCCGTTCAACTCGTAGAAGGCGCGGACATCGGGCTGGATTCCGGCGGGCAGGGTCGCCAGCTGGTCATTGAAGCGATCGTAAAAGGCGACCGCCGCCGGATCCCGGGTCTGGGCCGAAGCGGCCTGGCCGATCGCGGACGCAAACGCCGTAACAGCCGCGCCCAGTCCGAGTTGCCGTCGATTCATAGCCAGGATCTCTATGCCCATTTCGCTGCGGGACACCGTGTCCTCGCCCCCGAACAAAGCCAACGCCGCGATGTTATCGGCGTTCCGGCCAAACAGAAAGGCGCCGGTCCGGGGACCGACGCCTTTGTTGTCGTCTTGCTGCGAGGTGTGGCTGGAAAGCCCGCCCCCGGCTGCAGCCTACTTCTTGATGAAGCCGGCAAACTTGTTGTTGAAGCGCGAAACGCGGCCACCGCGGTCCAGCATATGCTGGTTGCCGCCGGTCCAGGCCGGGTGCGTCAGCGGGTCGATGTCCAGGTTCAGGACGGCGCCTTCCTTCTGGTAGGTCGAGCGCGTCTGGTAGCTGGTGCCATCCGTCATCGTCACGGTGATGAAATGGTAGTCGGGATGCGTATCCGCCTTCATGGTCCTGGTCCGGTCTCTGCGCGATGACGATGCCGACCGTCGGCGCGCGAAAATGAGAAAACCCGCCAACACCCCTCAAGGCAGGGGTTTGAGGGCGGGAATGAGCGGCGGCGTTTACACCGGGGGGCGTTCCGGGGCAAGAGGCGCGCGCCATGACAGATGTAACCGCCACCGCCGACGCCGCTGACATCCGGGGACGCCCCGGTGCGGGAGCTGTTCTGATGGAGCAGCTGGGGGATGCGGGCAAGCGACGCGAGAAGCGACGCGACATTCGCCCGCTGGGCCGGTTGCTGCCCTATGCCCTGCGCCACAAGGGCCATCTGGCCATGGCGGCGGTGTGGTTGATCCTGTCGACGGCGGCGTCGCTGTCGTTGACGGCTTCGGCGCGCGGCGCGATCGACAATGGATTCGACAACGGCGGCGCGCAGCTGAACCTGTGGTTTCTGCTGCTGGGGGCCAATGCCCTGTTCCTCGGTTTCGCAACCGCCGTCCGATTCTATTTCGTCACCAAGACGGGCGAGCGGGTCATCGCCGATCTTCGCAAGGGCCTGTTCCAGCGCATTCTGACCCTGGACCCTGCCTTCTACGCCGCCATGCGAACGGGTGAGGTGCTGTCGCGCCTGACCACGGACATCGCCCTGGTCGAGACCCTGCTGACGACCTCGGTCTCCTTCGCCCTGCGCAATTTCCTGACGCTGATCGGCGGGACGGTCCTGCTGTTCATTGTCAGCCCCAAGCTGACGGGGATGGTCCTGCTGGTCGTGCCGCTGTTGCTGGGGCCGATCTTCCTGTTCGGCCGGCGGGTGCGCAAGCTGACCGTGGCGTCCCAGGACCGGTTCGCCAATGCGGTCGGTTTCGCCGGCGAGAGCGTGGATGCGATCGAGACCGTCCAGGCGTTCGGTCGCGAGGCCAGCTCCATCGACCGGTTCGGCCGGGCCGTCGAGGACGCGTTCGGCGTATCGCTGATCCGCATGAAGGCGCGGGCCTTGATGACCGCGCTGATCATCGTGGTGATGTTCGGTGGCGTGACCCTGGTCCTGTGGCTCGGTGCCCAGGACGTCATCGCCGGACGGATGACGCCCGGGGCCCTGTTGCAGTTTGTGCTGCTGTCGGTATTTGCGGCCGGGGCGGTCGGGGCGCTGGGCGAAAGCTGGGGTGACGTCCAGAAGGCCGCCGGTGCCATGGAGCGGATCGACGAACTGATGCGCAGCGAGGCGGCGATCCGCTCGCCCGAGGCCCCGCGCGTGCTGCCGGAGCCCCCGACCGGCGAGGTGTCGATGTCGGCGGTCCAGTTCGCCTATCCGGGTCGGCCTGACCTGCCGGCCCTGAAGGGGTTTTCGCTGACGGTGCGGCCGGGCGAGACGGTGGCACTGGTCGGCCCGTCCGGGGCGGGCAAGAGCACCGTCTTCCGGCTGTTGCTGCGATTTTACGATCCGCAATCCGGCGTGGTCTCGGTGGACGGGATCGATGTGCGGGAAGCCGATCCGGTGGCAGTGCGCGGACGGTTCGCCTGGGTGTCGCAGGAGGCCCCGCTGTTCTCGGGTTCGGCCAGCGAGAATATCCGCTTTGGACGCGAGGACGCGGATGACGCGGCTGTGCGAAGTGCCGCCGAGGAGGCACAGGCGCTCGCCTTCGTCGAGGCCCTGCCGGAAGGGTTCGACACGCCGCTGGGCGAGCGGGGCAAGAGTCTGTCGGGCGGGCAGCGTCAGCGGATGGCGATCGCCCGGGCCCTGGTCCGGGACGCGCCGATCCTGCTGCTGGACGAGGCCACCTCGGCGCTGGATGCCGAGAACGAGCGGCTGGTGCAGGCCGCGCTGGATCAGGCGATGCAGAACCGCACGACCATCGTCATCGCCCACCGTCTGGCCACGGTCCTGCGCGCCGACCGCATTGTGGTGATGGAGGACGGCCGGGTCGTCCAGGAGGGTACGCACCAGTCGCTGATGGCGCAGGGCGGCCTGTACGCCCGACTGGCCGAGCTGCAGTTCCGCGCCGACTAGACCATTTTTGTTTCAGGTCGAATCGACCTGAATCCAAAAAATGGTCCAGCATCCATCTGGAGCGAAATCTGAGCCTTGATGGACTGCGTCCATCAAAACCGATTTCGCTCTAGTCGAGGGCGGCGGCGATCCGGTCGGCGAGGCCGCGCAGGGTCTCCGTGTCGGCCATGGGGGCGTGTCCGTGACCCTTCATGGGCCGGTCCGCCCAGCGCGGGATGATGTGGACATGCAGGTGGAAGACGGTCTGGCCGCCTGCGTCGCCGTTCAGCTGCATGATCTGGAAGCCTTCCGGGTTCAGCGCCCTGTCGACGGCGCGGGCGGTACGGCGCGTGGCTTCGGTCAGGCGGGCGAGGGTGTCGGCCTCGACCTCGAGCAGGTTTCGTGCGGTCGAGGTTTTCGAGATCAGCAGGACGTGGCCTTCCGACTGCGGGAAGACATCCATGAAGGCGAGGATGTGTTCGTCCTCCCAGATCTTGACCGACGGAATCTCGCCGCGCAGGATTTTGGCGAAGATGTTGTCGGGGTCGTAGGCGGCCTTGAGGGTCATCGCGGGCTCCGTGCAGGACTGGCAGCGTAGCAACCGTCGGCGGATATGAGGAGCCTGACGGGCCATTCTTCGGTAGGATGCCGGCGGAATCGGGAGTCACCCATGCTGCGTTTCATCGTCCAGTTTCTGGTCACCTGTTTCGGCCTGTGGCTGTCGTCGCGGCTGGTGCCCGGCGTGGACTTCCTGTCGAACGGTTCGCTGCTGGCCGCGGCGCTGCTGCTGGGGCTGGCCAATGCGGTCGTGCGGCCGGTTCTGACGATCCTGACCTTCCCGCTGACGATTCTGAGCTTCGGCCTGTTCCTGCTGGTGGTGAACGCAGCGGTGATCGGGCTGGTGGCGGCCCTGCTGGGCGGGTTCGTCGTCGATGGTCTGTGGGCGGGAATCGGCGCCGCGATCGTGACGGGTCTCGTCAGCTGGATCGCAGGCTGGTTCATCGGCGGGGAAACGCGACGCGCCGACTGAGCCATCAGGCTTTCCGGAACGGCGAGAGTTCGTCGGTCATGGCCGCGATCTGATTTTCGACCGCCGGCCGTTCGCCGTCGAGATAGCGGGCGACCGGTCCGCGCAGGGCGGGATCGGCGATGAAATGCGCCGAATAGACGGGGGAGGGCAGGTAACCGCGGGCGATCTTGTGTTCGCCCTGGGCACCGGCCTCGACGCGCGACAGGCCACGGGCGATCGCGAGTTCGATGGCCTGGTAGTAGCAGAGCTCGAAATGGAGGAAGGGCACCTCGTCCAGCGCGCCCCACTGGCGGCCGTACAGGGCCTCGTCGCCGATCAGGTTGAGGGCCCCGGCGATGGCGACTCCGTCGCGGAAGGCCATGACCAGGGCGATGCGGTCGGCCATGGTCGCGCCGATCCGGGAGAAGAAGTCGCGCGTCAGATAGGGCCGACCCCATTTGCGCTCGCCCGTGTCCTGGTAGAAGGCGAAGAAGGCGTCCCAGTGGGTGTCCGTGATGTCGGGACCGGTCAGGACCCGGATGTCGAGGCCCGCCTGCGCCTCGCGGCGTTCGCGGCGGATGGTCTTGCGGCGGTTCGAGGACAGGGCCGACAGGAAGTCGTCGAAGGTCTGGTAGCCGTCGTTGCGCCAGACGTACTGCATGTCCTGACGCTGCAGCAGGCCGGCCTCGCCCATGGCGTCCCACTCGGGCCGGGTCGGGAAGTTGACGTGCAGGGATGAGACGCCCAGCTGCCCGGTCAGGCCGATCGCTCCCTGCAACAGGGCCTGCCGGACCGTCGCGGCGTCGGCGTCCGGGTGGGCGAGGAAGCGCGGGCCGGTCACCGGGGTGAAGGGCACGGCGGCCAGCAGTTTGGGATAGTAGCGGCCGCCGGCGCGCTCATAGGCGTCGGCCCAGCTGTGGTCGAAGACGTATTCGCCCTGGCTGTTGCCCTTGAGCCAGAGCGGCATGACGCCGAGGACGCGATCCGCGTCATCGCGCAGGCTGAGGTGCCGACCGGCCCAGCCTTGACGCGCGACGGCGCTGCCGGACGCCTCGCAGGCGTCGAGGAAGTCGAACGAGACGAACGGGTCGCCGGTGGGACACGCGCAGGCGTCCCAGGCCTCGCGGCCGATGTCGGCGACGGCGTTGTGGACGTGGATCTGGAAGGTCACCGCGATCCTTCTCCCCTCGAGGGAGAAGGTGGCTCGCGGAGCGAGACGGATGAGGGGGCTGCCAGACATCTGCTCGCCGCCCGCCGTCCCGCCGGTTGAACCCTACCCCTCATCCGAGCGGCTCCGCCGCCCACCTTCTCCCGCAAGGGGAGAAGGGACACGACTGCTTCACGATCAGCGGACTTCCACGATGGCATCCACCTCGACGGCGAAGCCGAGGGGCAGTTTGTAGACGCCGACGGCCGAACGGGCGTGCCGGCCCTTGTCGCCGAACACCTCGACCATCAGGTCGGAACAGCCGTTGATGACGGCGGGGATGGCTTCGAAATCGCCGGCGGCCTGGACGAAGCCGCCCAGTTTGACGACGCGGACGATGCGCTCAAGGTCACCGTCGACCGCGGCCGACATCTGGGCCAGCAGATTGACGCCGCACATGCGAGCCGCGTCCTTCGCCTGTTCCGGTGAGACGTCGTCACCGACCGTGCCCTTGATCCCGCCCGCGGCGTCGTTCGACAGCTGGCCGGAAATATGGACCAGCTGGCCGGCCTGGACGAAGGGCACATAGTTGGCCACCGCCCTGGCGGGTTCCGGCAGGGAGATGCCGAGTTCGGCGAGGCGGGCGGCGACGGTCATGGGCAGGGCTCCTGAAGGTTCGGCGGCGGTTTAGCGCGGGGACGGGCGCGAGTCATCGCCGCTTTCGTCCGGGGATGACGACGTCATGCGATATCGCCCCGCCGCGCCGGCGCGGCAGGTCGAGCGGGAGGCTTGGCGAAGCGCCCGGGCCCTCGCCCGGAAAAGCAGTAGAGAAATACCGTTTTGACGAAGACAGGGCGCTCCGCGCGGACGGTTTTCCGGAAGCTTGCGTCGGGTGGCCGTGTTGGGGCCTTACCGCAGCGCCTCCGGCGGGCAGGTCGGGCGACGATCCCGATCCCTGGAACGACCTGGGTATCCCCCCGGCCCTCCACCCCGGCCGGATGACCCTCAGGAGGTCCCCGGTCCGGTCCGGCCTCGCTGTTCGCACAGCGAGCCCCGCTCCATCCGCTCCCGCCGCCGCTTCGGTTCGCCGGCCGAGCGAGCCTCCCTGCAACGGGACCTGCCTAGTATGGGGCGGGATGTTCCTGCGGCGGGGAGATCAGGCTGATTTTCAGGTTATAACGCGTAAAAACAGCGGGTTAGTTGAACGAACCTGTATGGCTGGGCGTTTATTGCTCGCACTCAAAACACCGTGCATCCCCGCGAAGGCGGGGACCCAGGTTTGAGCGGCAACGAGACGGGCGGAACGAACCCCTGCTCAGCCCAACACCGGCGGTGGGGCTAAAGCCTGGGTCCCCGCCTTCGCGGGGATGCACGGATGAGAGGGGGCCATGGACGCGGGGATGTACGGATGAAGAACGTGCAAAATGGTACGGTATTTTAATACCGTAATTGATTAAGCTATATTTTTCAGATATATAGCTCATATCAAGCGCATCAAGGCCCATTGACCTGCCGCCGCCCGTCCTCTATCAGCGCGCCTTCCGCTCGTCCCGGTCATCGGGAGGGGCCCAAGTTCGTCTGTCCCAGGAACCCCGAACATGCTGAAGAGCACCACGGTCGCGCTGAAGCCGGCCGAGGTCACGAAGAAGTGGATTCACATCGACGCCGAAGGCGTCGTGGTGGGCCGTCTCGCGACCTTCATCGCCAACCGTCTGCGCGGCAAGCACCGCGGTGACTACACCCCGCACGTCGATTGCGGCGACTATGTCGTCGTCACCAACGTCGACAAGGTCGTGTTCACCGGCAAGAAGCTGACCGACAAGATCTACTATCGCCACACCGGTCACCCGGGCGGCGTCAAGTCGACCAGCCCCGAGAAGGTCCTGAACGGCCGTTTCCCGGAACGCGTCCTTGAAAAGGCCGTCGAGCGCATGCTGCCCAAGGAGAGCCCGCTGGCTCGCCTGCAGATGACGCACCTGCGCCTGTTCGCCGGCGCGGCGCACACCCACGAAGCCCAACAGCCGGAAACGATCGACTTCAAGTCGGCCAACTCCAAGAACACCCGGAGCGTCTGAGCATGACCGACGTGACTGCTGAAACGCCCGTCGTCGAGAACGACGCACCCGCCGCTGCCGCGCCTGCCGCGACCGGCTTTGACGCCCTGCGTGGCATGGGCACCGTCGGCGTGGGCGAAGAACACCCCGTCTACGTCCAGAAGCTGGACGCCCAGGGCCGCGCCTATTCGACCGGCAAGCGCAAGAACGCGATCGCCCGCGTGTGGATCAAGCCCGGCTCGGGCAAGATCACCATCAACGGCAAGGATCAGCTGCAGTATTTCGCCCGCGAAATCCTGCGCATGATGATCGCCCAGCCGCTGGAAGTGACCGACCGCCTGACCCAGTTCGACGTCGACTGCACCGTGCAGGGCTCGGGCCTGTCGGGCCAGGCCGGCGCGATCCGCCACGGCCTGTCGCACGCCCTGACCCACTATGAGCCGGCGCTGCGCCCGGTCCTGAAGCCGCACGGCTTCCTGACCCGCGACAGCCGCGTCGTCGAGCGCAAGAAGTACGGCCGCGCCAAGGCCCGCAAGTCCTTCCAGTTCTCGAAGCGCTAGGCCGTTTCAATACGGTATGGAGGAGGGCGCTTCGGGAAACCGGAGCGCCCTTTTTCTTGTCTCCTTCTCCCCTTGCGGGAGAAGGTGTCAGGCGGCGCCTGACGGATGAGGGGTCACGCCGGTCTGGCCGGTCGGTGTCTCAAATCCGCTGAATTCTCGGGTCAGTGAGACCCCTCATCCGCCCCCTGCGGGGGCACCTTCTCCCGCAAGGGGAGAAGGGACGGGAGTGGCTGATGTCATATTCTGTGTTCATCGACGGCGAGGCCGGGACCACGGGGCTGGAGATTCGCGAGCGGCTGGAGGCGCGCGGTGATCTGGAACTGATCCTGCTGGGCGACCGGCGGCGCGACGTGGCGGCGCGGCGTGAGGCGCTGAACGCCGCCGATGCGGTGATCCTGTGCCTGCCGGATGACGCCGCGAAGGAAGCCGTGGCGATGATCGGGAACCCCAAGGTGCGGGTGATCGACGCCTCGACGGCCTATCGGGTCGATCCTACCTGGACCTATGGCTTCGCCGAGATGACGGCGGAGCAGCGCGAGAAGATCGCGGGCGCGACGCGGGTGTCGAACCCCGGCTGCTATCCAACGGGCTTCATCGGCCTGGTGCGGCCGCTGGTGTCGGCGGGGATCATTCCGGCGGGCTGGCCGGTGACCGTCAACGCCGTGTCGGGCTACTCGGGCGGCGGCAAGGCGATGATCGCGGAGTTTGAAGCCGGTGGCGCGGGGGCGTTCCGCGCCTATGGCCTGTCGCTGAAGCACAAACATGTGCCGGAGATGACGCGGCACACGGGGCTGGAGCGGCCGGTGCTGTTCGCGCCGGCGGTGGGGGCCTATCGGCAGGGGATGCTGGTCGAGGTGCCGCTGCAGCTGGCGGCCCTGCCGTCGTCGCCCTCGGTCGAGGTGGTGCATGGCGCGCTGGTCGAGGCCTATGCCGATTGCCGCTTCGTCGAGGTGGTCGAACTGGAGGAGTCCGAGGCCATGACGGGGATCGACCCGGAGGGGCTGAACGGGACCAACCGGATGCGCCTGCATGTGTTCGGCGACCGGGACGGGGGGCAGGCCAGGCTGGTGGCCCTGCTGGACAACCTCGGCAAGGGGGCGTCGGGGGCGGCGGTTCAGAACCTGAACCTGATGCTGGGGCTGGATGAGGGGATGGGGCTGAACTGATTTCCGAGCATCCCCGCCTTCGCGGGGATGCTCGGAGTTTGTGGTGCCAATGGCTTGAAACTTCCGCCGCCATGCCGACGTATCTGATCGCATGACCCAAGCCCTGAACCGCCGCCATCTGTTCCTGACCGTCGGCGCGGTCGCCGTTTCGGCCTGTTCACCGGGGAGCGCCGACGCGTCTCAAGGCCAGTATGCGAACTCGCCGTTCCGGCGGATGACCGATGCGCAGTGGCGCGCGCGCTTGCCGGCGGCCAGTTATCAGACGCTGCGCCACGAGGCGACCGAGCGGCCGGGGACCAGTCCTCTGAACGATGAGCACCGGACGGGGACGTTCGTCTGCCTGGGCTGCGACCTGCCGCTGTTCCGCTCGCAGTGGAAGTTCGACAGCGGCACCGGCTGGCCCAGTTTCTATGAGGTCATCGCGGCCAATATCGGCACCAAGACCGACTTCGCCATCGGTTTTCCGCGCACGGAATATCACTGTGCGCGCTGCCTCGGCCATCAGGGCCATCTGTTCATGGACGGCCCCCGGCCGACCGGAAAACGCTATTGCAACAACGGCGTGGCGCTGAGATTTCAGCTGGCGTGACGACTTTATCTCCGTGCATCCCGGCGAATGCCGGGAGCCAGATCACGAACGTAGGCTGATGGCATCAAGGTTCGGTGCTCGCTGATCTCGCGAAGAGGCCCGGCATCTGGGTCCCGGCATTCGCCGGGATGCACGGTAAGCGAGGTCAGCCGCGCCGGGCCTTGATCGCCGACTCCACCGTCACGCCGAAGAAGATCGCGGCGATGATCACCAGCAGCCCGTAGTCCGGACCCGGCAGGAAGACCGGCACGGCGGCCGAGGCGATGATCATCATCGGGAACAGCGTGGCCCAGGTGGCCGAGCCGGGGCTGTCGGGATCGATCGACGGCGGACGCGGCGTGACCTTCATCATCCGCAGCATCATCGGGTTGAGCAGCACAAAACCGCCGGCGCAGAGGATGGCCAGCAGGGGGTTGCGGATCAGGCCGATGGGCTGGCCGTAGACCGTGGCCGTCATGACGACCAGGAGCAGGGCGAAGCCCGTGGTGACGGCCAGCAGCAGATTGGGCTCGAGACGCTTCAACTCTTCACCTTCACATAGGACCCGGGTGCCGGTTCGATGGGCTTGAGCGGGCCGGTCTTGGGATCGCGCGCGGGGATCCAGTCGCCCGACTTTTCATGCAGCCAGTCGGCCCAGTGGTTCCACCAGCTGCCGGGGTGTTCGACGGCCTTGGCCTGCCATTCGCCGAGGGTCGCGGGCAGGGCGGGATTGGTCCAGTGCTGGTATTTGTGGGCCGAGGGTGGATTGACCACCCCGGCGATGTGGCCCGAACCGGCCAGGGTCAGGGTCACGGCGGCGTTGGAGAAGGCACGGGCCGAGCGATAGACCGAATTCATCGGCGCGATATGGTCCTCGCGGCTGGCCTGGAAATAGAGGGGGATGGTCACCTTCGACAGGTCGACCTTGATCCCGCCGATGGTGAACTCGCCCCGGGCCAGCCTGTTCTGGCCGTACATGGAGCGGAGGTAGTCCATGTGCAGGGTCTTGGGCATGCGGGTCTGGTCGGCGTTCCAGAACAGCAGGTCGAAGGCCGGCGGCGACTTGCCCATCAGATAGTTGGACACGAAGAACGACCAGATCAGGTCGTTGGCGCGCAGGGCGTTGAACGTCTCGGCCATGGCCGCGCCGGGCAGGACGCCGCCGGCGGCGTCCATCTGCTGCTCGACCTCGTTCAGCCAGTGCTCGTCGGTGAACAGCAGCAGGTCGCCGGCCTCGGCGAAATCGTGCTGGGCGGCGAAGAAGGTGTTGGCGGTGACGCGGGTGTCGCCTTTCGCCGCCATATGGGCCAGGGCCGCGCCCATGAGGGTGCCGCCGATGCAGTAGCCGACGGTGTTGATGTGCTCGGCCTGCGACTGCTCCAGCGCCTTCTCGACGCAGCGATAGATGCCCTTCTCCAGATAGTCGTCGAAGCCGAAGCCGGCCTTGTCCTGATCCGGATTGACCCATGAGCAGACGAAGACGGTGAAGCCCTGGGCCGAGAGCCAGCGGATCATCGAGTTTTCGGGCTGGAGGTCCAGAATGTAGAATTTGTTGATCCACGGCGGGAAGATCAGCAGCGGTATGGCGCGCTGCGTGTCAGTGGCGGCGTCGAACTGGATCAGCTCGAACAGCTCGTCGCGCCAGACGACCTGGCCGGGGGCGGTGGCGACATTCTCGCCGACCACAAACTGTCCATAGTCGGCCTGGCTGATCTTCAGCTTGCCCGCGCCGCGCTCCATATCGGCGGCGAAATTCTGCATGCCCTTGACCAGGGATTCGCCGTTGGACTCGGCCAGGGCCTTGAGGGCAACGGGGTTGGAGGCGAGGAAGTTGGACGGGGAGAAGGCGTCGGTCAGAAGTTTGGTGAAGAACTCGGCCCGCCGCTTGGTCAGGGGATCGACGTCCTCGACGCTGGAGACGAGGCCGTTCATCCAGTCCGAGGTGACGAGGTAGGACTGACGCATGACGTCGAAGGCCGGGTTGTCCGACCAGGCGGGGTCCTTGAAGCGTTTGTCCCTTGAGGGCGCGGCGGGCGGCTCCTCGCCCGCGGCGCGGCGGGTCGTGGAGGCCCACAGGTCCATGTAGCGGTTGAACAGGTCGGCCTGGGCGGCGAACAGCTTGTCGGGGCGCGAGGCGAGGCTGGTCATGACCGAATTCATGGCCGGGCCAACGTGGAAGGGGTCGGCCGACAGGGCGGCGGGGCGGTCGGCCTGGGACAGGGCGGCCTCGGCGATGGCCGACTGGGCGGTCATCGCCGCCTTGGCCAGGTTCATCG
The DNA here is from genome assembly GCA_965284375.1 of Caulobacteraceae bacterium. GTDB lineage: Bacteria > Pseudomonadota > Alphaproteobacteria > Caulobacterales > Caulobacteraceae > Brevundimonas. The sequence goes on along the minus strand of OZ260074.1, from coordinate 1,397,361 downwards.
ACAGGGTTTCGAGCATCTGGCGCTGGTCAGCCCCGGGGAAGGCGAAGGCCTCTGCCGGGGGCGGACTCGGCATCGGCTCCGGTTGGCGCGCACCCGTCTCGGGGCGCGGGGCAGCGCTCGCCTTGGCCGCGCGGGGGCGGGGCGGCTTGGCCGAGGTCGGGCGACCGGGTTTGCGCGGCGCGCGCGGAGCGGCGTCGGCGGGCGGGGGTGTCGGACGCTTGGCCATGGGGAGAGGGCTCCGGATATCGTCAGGATCGGTCGCAAGGGTCGCGCGCGCCCTTCCGCCTGTCGCGATCATGGCATATGACCGCCCCTGATATGAACGCGCCGATCCAGAAAATCGCAGCGATAACGGCGGCGCTCGTACTGACGGGGGCTCTTTCGGCCTGCGCCGGCCTGTATGACCCGGCCACGGATGCCAATTCGCCGGTCGCGCCCCGGGTTCAGGCCCTGGTCGATGCGAATCGCCAGTACCCGCGCTGGTCTGATTTCCCCAAGGTCCTCGAGGCCCCGCCCGAGCCGATGGCGATCGCGGCCCAGGTCAATACGCTGCGGGTGACCGGCGGCGGACTGACCGGCGAGGTCACGCGCCTCGAATGGCAGACGACCGGCAACCCCGACGTTTTCGCCGCCGATGTCCAGGCGCGCGTCAACGCCACGCCGGTCGCCCCGGTGACGGCCGAGACCCAGGCCGAGATGGAGGCCTTCATCCGCCGCACGCGCGAGCGCGGCCGGGCCCCGCCGCCGGTCGACCGCCGCTAGGGCCCCATACAACAGTCGCCCGGACGGCAGAATCCGGGGAACATCGTCTCAGGAGAACGTCCATGGCCGCATCGGCTCCCTACGCATCCACGCTCGCGGCCGACGCCGCGCGGGTGACCGAGCTGGCCGCCATCGCCAGCTACGCCCAGATCGGGCGGGGCGATGAAAAGCAGGCCGACCAGCTGGCGGTCGACGCGATGCGCACGGCGCTGAACGCCCTGGATATCGACGGCAAGATCGTCATCGGCGAGGGCGAGCGCGACGAGGCCCCGATGCTCTACATCGGCGAAAAGGTCGGCACCGGCAAAGGCCCGGCCATCGACATCGCCCTGGATCCGCTGGAAGGCACGACGCTGACGGCCAAGGCCATGGCCAATGCCCTGTGCGTGCTGTCGATGTCGCCGGGGGGCGGCATGCTGCATGCGCCCGACACCTATATGGACAAGATCGCCATCGGCCCGGGCTATGCGCCGGGCACGGTCGATCTGGACATGAAGCCCCAGGACAATGTCCGTTCGCTGGCCTCGGCCAAGGGCGTCAAGCCGGAAGACATCACCGTCTGCGTCATGGACCGGCCGCGCCACGCCGAGCTGATCGCCGCCCTGCGCGAGGTCGGGGCCCGGGTGCTGCTGATCACCGACGGTGACGTGGCCGGTGTGATCCACACCGCCGAGCCCGAGACGGGCATCGACCTGTATCTGGGATCCGGCGGGGCCCCGGAGGGGGTGCTCGCGGCCAGCGCACTGAAATGCGTCGGCGGCCATTTCCAGGGCCGACTGATCTTCCGCAATGACGATGAGCGCGCGCGTGCGCGCCGCACCGGCGTCACCGATTTCGACCGCAAATACGATCTGCACGAACTGGTCTCGAAGGACGCCATCTTCGCCGCCACGGGCGTGACCAAGGGGGCCATGCTGGACGGGGTCAAGGTCGCCGACGGTTTTGTCTCGACCCACACGCTGGTGATGGATTCCTCGACCCGGACGGTCCAGCGCATCCGCACCATCCGGCCTATCTGATGGCCGACGGCGGCGCGGTCCCGGACGTCGGGCCCGCGTTTCTGGGCGTGTCCCGCTCGCTGTCGGGCCGTGCCTGGCGACAGAGGCCGGCCGAGGCGGGGCTGATCCGCAGTCATATGCAGGCGCTGGGTCTGGAAGAGCCGCTGGCGCGGGCGCTGGCGGCCCGGGGCGTGCGCGCCGATCAGGGGGCCGACTTCCTGCAGCCGACCCTGAAGGCCCTGTTCCCCGATCCCTCCAGCTTCATGGACATGGACGCCGCGGCGGAGGCCATCCTCGACGCGCTGCAAGCCCACGCCTCGATCCACGTCTTCGCTGACTATGACGTGGACGGGGCCTCCAGCGCGGCGCTGCTGGTGCGCTGGTTCCGGGCCATGGGGGCGGAACTGCCGATCTATGTGCCGGACCGAATCACCGAGGGGTACGGCCCCAGCGCGCGGGCCTTCGATACGCTGAAGGCCTCGGGGGCCGATCTGGTCATCACCGTCGACTGCGGCGCGGCGGCCAATGAGGCCGTCGCCCATGCGGTTGAGATCGGGCTCAAGGTCGTGGTCATCGACCACCACATGATGCGCGAGCATCCGCCCGTCTGTGCCGCCGTGGTCAATCCGAACCGGCCGGGCTGCAACTCGGGGCAGGGCAATCTGGCGGCGGCCGGGGTCGTGTTCGTGCTGCTGGCGGCGTTGAACCGCGAGGCGCGGCGGCGCGGCATGTTTGAGGATGTGAAAGAGCCCGACATCCGCCAGTGGCTCGATCTGGCGGCCATGGGGGCAATCTGTGACGTCACCGGCCTGACGGGTTTCAATCGCGCCCTGACCAGTCTGGGGCTGCGGCGGATGTCGGAGTGGGGTAATCCGGGACTGCGCGCCCTGCTGGCGGCGGCGGGCGCCGAACCGGGGCCCGCCAAGTCGAATCATGCGGGCTTTATCCTTGGGCCGCGGATCAACGCGGGCGGCCGGATCGGCAAGTCCGATCTGGGCGCGCGCCTGTTGTCGACCGATGACCCCGTTGAGGCAGCGGCGCTGGCGCAGGAGCTGGACGCCCTGAACATTGCCCGGCGCGAGGTCGAGCGGCTGGTGACGGAGCAGGCCACGCGACTGGTCGAGGCGACCGGCGACCATGATGACGGTTCAGCGGTGGTGGTGATCCAGGGCGACGACTGGCATCCGGGCGTGGTCGGCATCGTCGCCGGGCGGTTGCGAGAACGCTGGCGCAAGCCGGTCGTGGTGATCGGTGTCGATGCGGTGAACGGCGTCGGCAAGGGCTCGGGCCGGTCACAGCCGGGCATGAACCTGGGCAAGGCCGTTCAGGCGGCCTGGGAGGCCGGTGTGCTGATGGCGGGCGGCGGCCACGCCATGGCGGCGGGGCTGACGGTGCGGGCCAACGACATCGGGCGGCTGAGAGAATTCCTCAACGCGCGCATGGCGGGCGAACAGGCCGCGGCGGATGCGCTGGACCTGGTCGAGATCGATGCCCTGATCGATCCCGGGGCGGCGACGCGGGGGCTGTTCGAACAGTTCGAGCAACTGGCCCCGTTCGGTCCGGCCAATCCCGAGCCGCTGTTCGCCCTGGAGAATGTGGCGGTGCGCGACGCGGTGGCCATGAACGGGGGCCATGTGCGTTGCCGGCTGGTCGGAGCGGACGGAGCCTCGGTCAAGGCGATCGCCTGGCGCTGCGCCGACCTGCCCGGCGGCCAGTCGCTGCTGTCCGGGCAGGGTGGACTGAGCGTGGTCGGACGGCTGAAGGCGGACGACTGGAACGGCCGCAAGGGCGTGCAATTCGAGATCGAGGACGTGGCCGATCCTCGGATGGCGTGATCGACCGCTCAGCCCCGCGAAGGCGGGGACCGAGGTTTTGCCTCCGCCCAAACAGGCGTGGCCGTTGCAGGCAAAATCAGACAGGCAGCGTGGGGCTCAAGCCTGGGTCCCCGCCTTCGCGGGAATGCCCGGAGCATTGTGGGTCGCTCGCAGACGTTTTGCGGGTTGCACGGCCCGGAATCGGCGGCTATATCGCCCGCTCTCCGCGCAGCGGTCCCTTCGTCTATCGGTTAGGACGTCAGGTTTTCAACCTGAAAAGAGGGGTTCGACTCCCCTAGGGACTGCCAGCGCGGAGCTTCCCTTTTTCGTTATCGACTGTTCGCGGCATCGGGCCTTTCGTGGTCTGATGCGTTGAAGACGGCGTCCGGTGTTCGGGCGGAGGGGAGACCTGTTGACCCAGAAGTCCGAAAATCCTGCCCCGGAGCCGTTGCCGCGTGATCCGCAGGCCGGAAGCGTTCGCGAGACCATACTCATGGTCGAGGACAATGCCGAGGTCCGGCTGATGGGGGCGACCCTGCTTCAGGACGCCGGGTTCGAGGTGCACGAGGCCGGGGACGCCGAAGAGGCGCTGGCCCTGGTTCATGCCGGGCTGGTGTTCGACCTGCTGTTCACGGACATCGTCATTCCCGGTGGCATGGACGGGGTGGTCCTCGCCGCAGAGGTGCGGCGGTTACGGCCCGGGATTCCCGTGCTTCTGACGACGGGTTGGGCGGATCGGGCCGACGATCATGGCGGCCTCGACCTGATTGGAAAACCCTACCGCAGCGCCGAACTGACCCGGAAGATTCGCGCGGTTCTTGACGCTACGTAAAGCCGGGTTTGAACAAAATCGGCGACGATCGGACTGAAACCGGTGTTTTTTGCTTTTCCGCGCTTCACAGAACCATGTTAAATAAGCCCCGTCCGCAAGGTTCGCGGACAGGGGGAAGGCTGTGTCTGACTACGAGGGCGTTGGGACGGTCGCTGCGGTGCGTGTCGCGGGCCGGGTGAAGTGGTTCGATCCCGGCAAGGGGTACGGATTTATCGTGCCTGACGATCCCAGCCTGACCGACATGAAGGACGTCCTGCTGCATGTCTCCAGCCTGCGCGACAGCGGGCGGGACACGGCCCCTGAGGGCGCACCGATCACCTGTGACTGTGCCCGCCGGCCCAAGGGCTGGCAGGTCACCGAGGTCCATGATCTGGGCGAGGGCGATCCCGAACAGGCCGCCGCCCCGAAACGCAGCGGCTATGAAGGCCTGAGAGAACAGGAAGCGTCGCGGATCGCCGACGGTGAGCCGAGGGCCGGCGGTCCGATGGAGACCGCGGTCGTAAAATGGTTCAATCGCACCAAGGGATACGGATTCGTGGTGCGCGACGGCGCGCCGGGCGATATCTTCGTCCATGTCGAGACGTTGCGGCGTTGCGGGCTGGATGACCTCCTGCCGGGCGAAACCGTCGCGGTGCGGTTCGCCGAGGGGCCAAAGGGTCTGGTGGTCGCGGAAATCAGGCCGGGCGGATAAGGTGTCCGCCCCATGAGGGTGGAAGCGCTATGTTACGTCGTGGAATACTGGCCGTCCTGTCCGCTGCCACCTTGCTGGCCGCCTGTGCCGGCGCGGGAACGCCCAAGGACGCACAGGGAAATCCGCTGGAAGCCCTGACCATCACGACATCCAGCGGCGAGCACCGCTTTATGGTCGAGATCGCCGACGACGAAGCCGAGCGCGAGCGCGGGCTCATGTTCCGGGATCCGCTGGGCGACGATCGGGGCATGCTGTTCCAGTTTCCGGACGTGGCCGAGCGCGGCTTCTGGATGCACAACACGCCCAGTCCGCTGGACATCATCTACATTGACCCTCGGGGCCGGATCGTCTCGATCGCGAAAAACGCGACGCCGCAGTCCGATGCGGTCATCCCGTCCAACGGACCGGCCAGCGGCGTGCTGGAGCTGAGGGCGGGACGTGCCGACGAGATCGGGGCCCGGGCCGGCGACAAGGTCCGCCATCCGTTCTTCGCGGAATAAGCACGCCAAGCGCGTTGCGGCGCGGCGTCGAGTGTGTCAAAGCCCGCCGCCGGAGTGTAGCGCAGCCTGGTAGCGCATCTGGTTTGGGACCAGAGGGTCGGAGGTTCGAATCCTCTCACTCCGACCATTTTTTGATGGCGATATGGCTCGCGACGCGGTCGCTCGCTGCTTGAGCAATTTGCCAGGTGCAGTGTATGTGGCGTCCTCGCGTCCAGATGAGAACCGCCATGCTTGCCCGCATCTACCGCCCTGCCAAGACCGCCATGCAGTCGGGCAAGGCCACGGCCAGAGAGTGGCGGCTGGAGTTCGAACCGGCATCGGCGCGGACGATCGATCCGCTGATGGGCTGGACCAGTTCATCCGACATGAACGGTCAGGTCCGTCTGACGTTTGATTCCGCTGAAGAGGCGGTGGCCTATGCCGAGCGGCACGGTATTCCGTTCCGCTTGCACGAGCCCCAGGAGCCACCGGTGATCCTGAAGGCCTATGCCGACAATTTCGCTACCTTCCGCAAGCAGCCCTGGACGCATTGATTTCGTTTGCGGCTAGCGCGCTTCGCGCCACTTGAGCCGGATTCCTGTTGCGGCTACCGCGCTTCGCGCTACTTGAGCCGGATCCTTGTTCGGCTATCGCGCTTCGCGCTAGTTGAGCCGGATCGCTGATCGGGCGCCCATAGCTCAACCGGATAGAGCACCCGCCTTCTAAGCGGACGGTTGCAGGTTCGAGTCCTGCTGGGCGCGCCATTCCCGACACCCGCTCAGTTGATGGTGGTTTGCCGGCTTCAATGCCACGCGCGACCGCCGGGCACCGGCCCCGGCAAGGCTTGCGGATCGGCCTCCAAAGGCCTCTAAGGCAGGCGGGGCGCAAGGTCTGGCAGACTTCGGCGAGGTGGTATGAGGGCAGGTTTGGCAGCGCGCTGTGCGACCGTCGGGGCGATCGCCGCGGCGGTGCTGACGCTGGCCGGCTGTGGTCGCAGTGACCGCCCCGCGGATGCGGCGGGCGAGGTCGCCGGTGCACAGACCGATACCGCCGCGCCTGCGTTCGCCAGCCCGACCCTGGCCGCCGTCAAGCGGCGCGGCCGACTGAACTGCGGCGTGCACGAGGGTCTGGTCGGTTTCGCCTACACGGACAACCGGGGACAATGGCGGGGCTTTGATGCCGATTTCTGCCGCGCCCTGGCGGCGGCGGTCCTGGGCGATGCCAATGCGGTGCGGTTCGTGCCGCTGACGAGCAGCCAGAGGTTTGAGGCGCTGCGCAGCGGCCGGATCGACGTTCTGTGGCGCTCGACGTCATGGACGCTGTCGCGCGAAGCTGAGGAAGGCGTGCGCTTTGCCGGGATCAACTACTATGACGGCCAGGGCTTTCTGGTCAGGCGATCGCTGGACCTGGCCAGTGCCGCCGAGCTGAATGGCGCGCGGATCTGCGTGCAGCGGGCCTCCACCTCCGAGCTGAACGTGGCCGACTGGTTCCGGTCGCGCGGGCTGGACTACACGCCGGTGGTCACAGCGAATGAGGAGGCGGCGCGAGCCGCCTATGGGCGCGAGGACTGCGACGCCTTCAGCGCGGACATCTCGGCCCTGGCGGCGGCCCGGACAACCCTGTCGAATCCCGAACAACACGCCATCCTGCCCGACATCGTTTCCAAGGAGCCTCTCGGGCCGGTGGTCAAGCGCGGTGACGAGGCCTGGACGTCGATCGTACGCTGGACCCTGAACGCTGTGATCCTGGCCGAGGAACTGGGCGTGACCCGCGAGAACGTCGATCAGTTGGCCGGGACATCACGCAATCCGCAGGTCCGGCGCCTGCTCGGGACCGAAGGCGAGTACGGACCGATCCTCGGCCTGCGCAAGGACTGGGCGAAATCGGCGATCGAAGCCGAAGGAAATTATGGGGAAATCTTTGCGCGCAACGTCGGACCTGATTCATCGCTCGACCTGGCGCGCGGCCTTAACGCACAATGGAACGCAACGCCGGGCGGTCTGATCTACGCCCTGCCTATCAGATAACGACATCGGCCGGGGGCCGGGGGGACGAATGGAAACGACAAAAAAGGGCGGCGTGCCGCTCTATCTCTGGATGCTGCTGGGTTTTGCCGTCGGGCTGGGCGGCGGGCTGTACGTCAACCATAACGATCTGGTGGTCCTGCCGTGGGTCATGGAAATGATCCAGGCCGTGGGCCAGATCTTCCTTCGCCTGCTGTTCATGCTGGTCCTGCCCTTGCTCTTCGCAGCGCTGGCGGTCGGCGTGGCCGAGATGGGTGACCTGAAGTCCCTGGGCCGAATCGGTTTCAAGACGCTGCTGTTCACCGTCCTGGTGTCGGCGATCGCGGTGGGCATCGGGCTGGGCCTGGTCAACTATTTCCGCCCGGGTGACGGGGTCGATCCGGTTCTGGCCCAGCAGCTGCTGGCCCAGGGGGCCGCCGGCGCGTCGGCGATCGTCGGCAATGCGCCGAAGAGCATCGAGGCCGGGCAGTTCTTCCTCGAAATGATCCCGTCCAACGTCTTCACCGCGGCGGCCGAGAACCAGATCCTGCCGGTGATGATCTTCGCCCTGATCTTCGGCATCGGCATGGTGATGGCCAAGAGCCCGGCCACGGACGCCCTTCAGGCTGCGCTTCAGGGCCTGCTTGAAGTGATGATGAAGCTGATCAACCTGGTCATCAAACTGGCCCCGTTCGCGATCGCCGCGCTGATGTTCAACCTGTCGGCGGTGTTCGGCTGGGAGCTGCTGGAGCGGCTGGGGGCCTATGTCGGCGTCGCTGTCGGGGCGATGGCGATCCATATGTTCATCGTCTACCCGCTGCTGGTCTGGATCTTCGGCGGGATGAACCCGCTCAAATTCGCCAACGGTGTCCGGGAGCCCTTCGTGGTGGCCTTCTCGACCGCCTCGTCCAACGCCACCCTGCCGGTCGCGATCAAGGCGGCGGAAGAGAAGCTGAAGCTGCCGCGCCGCATTTCACGCTTCGTCCTGACCGTGGGAGCGACGGCCAACCAGAACGGCACGGCCCTGTTCGAGGGTGTGACTGTGCTGTTCCTGGCCCAGTTCTTCAACATCGACCTGAACCTGCAGCAGCAGCTGGTAGTGATGCTGGTCTGCATCCTGGGCGGCATCGGCACGGCGGGCGTGCCGGCCGGTTCCTTGCCGGTCATCGCCCTGATCCTGACCATGGTCGGCGTGCCGGCCGAGGGCATCGGCCTGATCCTCGGCGTCGACCGCTTCCTCGACATGTGCCGGACCACGCTGAACGTCACCGGCGATCTGGTGGCGGCCACCGTGGTCTCGCGCGGTGAAGTCGATGTCCCGGCCAGTGTGGCCGGACCGGAGCCGGTGGCCCCGCCCGCCTGAACGACCTAGAGGGCCGTCACTGCGGTGTCGGCCCGTCCGCCCCATTCGGCCCAGCTGCCGTCGTAGAGGCGTGAGGGCTTGCCCAGAACGGCGAGGCCGAGCGACAGGATGGCGGCGGTGACGCCCGAGCCGCAGGTCGTGACGACCGGGCGGTCCAGATCGAGCCCGGCCGCGCGGAACACCTGCGCCAGGGCCTCGTCCTGTTTCATCGTGCCGTCGGGATTCAGGATCGCGGGGAAGGGCAGGTTGAGGGCTCCGGGCATGTGGCCGGACCGCAAGCCCGCGCGGGGCTCGGGGGCCTGCCCAGCGAACCGGTCGGCGGCGCGGGCATCCAGAACCTGGGCCTGGCCGGACAGGGCGTCGCGGACGCACCCAAGGTCGGCGACCTGTCCTCGGTCGAGATCGGCCGTGAAGCTGACCGGCGATCGGGGCAGGGCCGGACCGGACGCGAGCGGACGGCCCTCCGCGCGCCATTTCGGCAGCCCGCCGTCCAGCACATGAACGGCTTGCGCGCCCATCACGCGGAACATCCACCAGGCCCGGGCGGACGAGCGGATGCCCAGGGTGTCATAGACGACGGTGTCGTCAGCCGCGATCCCCAGACCGCCCATCCGCGCTGCGAACCGGTCGGGGGCCGGCAGCATGTGCGGCAAGTCGCTCTCTTGATCCGATACGCCTTCCAGGTCGAAGACAGCGGCACCCGGTATATGACCCTGCAGAAAATCGATGCCGGGGTCGCGTCCGTCGAGATGCCAGCTGGCGTCGAGGACCCTGACGGACGGGTCGCCGAGACGGGCGGCAAGGTCTGAGGTCGAAATCAGTGGAGAGAGACGGGTCATGACGCAACCTAGCATGCAAGTCGGCGGAACCTTGCGACTGGTGCTGGGCGATCAGCTGTCCGACGGGCTGTCAGCGTTGCGCGATCTGAATCCGGCCGAGGACCTGGTCCTGATGGCCGAGGTCCGGGACGAGGCGACCTACGTCAAGCATCACAAGCAGAAGCTGACCCTGGTGTTCGCCGCCATGCGGAAATTCGCAGCCCGTCTGGAGCGGCGCGGGGTGAGAGTTCGCTACGTGCGGATCGATGACCCGGACAACAGTGGATCGATCGCCGGGGAACTCCATCGCGCCCTGGCCGGTCAGGCGTTCCGGCAGGTGGTGCTGACAGACTGCGGTGAATGGCGTCTGGCGACCGAGCTGGGGGCATTCGCGGCAACCGCGGCCCTGCCGGTCGAGGCGCGCGAGGACGATCGCTTCATCTGCTCGCACGCGCGCTTCCGGCGATGGGCGGCCGACAAGAAACAGCTGACGATGGAGTTCTTCTATCGGGAGATGCGACGCGAGACCGGCTTGCTGATGGACGGCAAGACGCCCGCCGGCGGGCAGTGGAACTATGACAAGGACAACCGGTCGGGCCTGGCAAAGGGCGTGAGCCCGCCGGTCCGCCACAGGACGGAGCCGGATAGGGTCACGCGCGCGGTGATGGCGGATGTCGAACGCCTGTTCGGCGACCATTTCGGCACCCTGGACGCCTTCGGCTGGGCGACGACCGCCGAAGAGGCCGAGGTGGCGCTGGTGGCCTTTCTGACCGAGGCCTTGCCCTCCTTCGGGACGTGGCAGGACGCCATGGCGACGGGGCAGCCGTGGATGTGGCACGGGCTGGTCTCGACCTCGCTGAACCTCGGCCTGCTCGACCCCCTGGACGTCTGCCGCCGCGCCGAGGCCGAGTATCGCGCCGGGCGCGCTCCGCTGAACGCCGTGGAGGGTTTCGTCCGGCAGATCCTGGGGTGGCGCGAGTTCGTGCGCGGAATCTACTGGCTGAAGATGCCGGAATACGGGGCGAGGAATGCCCTGGACGCGGACCGTCGGCTGCCCGGATTCTACTGGTCCGGCGAGACGGACCTGGCCTGCGTCGCCGATGCGGTTGGATCGACGCGCGACCATGCCTATGCGCATCACATCCAGCGCCTGATGGTGACCGGCAACCTGGCCATGCTGCTGGGCGTGCATCCGGACGCCGTCGATGACTGGTATATGGTGGTCTATGCTGACGCCTACGAATGGGTTGAGATGCCCAACACCCGCGGTATGGCGACGTTCGCGGACGGCGGCATCATGGGGACCAAACCCTATGCGGCGTCCGGATCCTACATCAACCGGATGAGCAACTATTGCGCGGGCTGTCGTTACGACGTGAAGGCCCGGGACGGCGAGGGAGCCTGTCCGTTCAACCGGCTGTACTGGGGCTTCCTCGAGCGCAACCGGAACCGCCTCGCCGGCAATCCGCGCCTTGCCATGCCCTACCGTACACTGGACGGGTGGGATGCCACCCGACGGCTGGCGCTGGTCGAGGACGCCGACGCCTGCCGCGAGAGCCTCGGCGCGGTCAGGCCCGCGTGAGGGCCAGCTGGATCACATCGGTCCGGGATGAGCGGAACCCGGCTTCGCAATAGGACAGATAGAATCGCCACAGGCGCCGGAAGCGTTCGTCGAACCCGCCCATCTTGCGGATGTCCGGCCACGACGCCTGGAAGCGGTCGTCCCAGCGATGCAGGGTGTCGGCATAGTCCTGGCCGAAGCGTTCGACCACATCCCAACTCAGGCCGGCCTGTTCGACCACGGGCTGCAGCCGGCCTTCGGAGGGCAGCATGCCGCCCGGGAAGATGTATTTCTGAATGAAGTCGGTGCGGGCGTTGTACTCTTCGAACAGGGCGTCCTGGATGGTGATGATCTGCAGGCCTGCCCGCCCGCCGGGTTTCAGGACGGCGTTGATCTTGTCGAAATAGGCCGCCCAGTATTCCTTGCCGACGGCCTCGAACATCTCGATCGACACGACCCGGTCGAAGCGGCCCTCGACGTCACGGTAGTCGACCATCTGGATCGAGGTGCGGTCCGACAGGCCGGCGTTGAACAGGCGTTGCCGGGCCAGGTCGTGCTGTTCCTGCGAGATGGTGATGCCGGTGACATGGGCCCCGACCTCGCGCGCGGCATATTCGGCGAACCCGCCCCAGCCGCAGCCGATCTCCAGCACCGTGTGACCGCGCTCGAGGCCGATCAGGCGGGCGAGGGCGGCGTATTTGCGGGTCTGGGCGGCTTCAAGGGCCTCGTCCGGCCGTTCGAACCGGGCCGAGGAATAGGTCATCGTCCCGTCCAGCCAGGCCCGGTAGAAGGCATTGCCCAGGTCATAGTGGGCGTGGATGTTCTTCTTCGAGCCGCTTCGGCTGTTGCGCTTGAATTTGTGCGACAGCCAGTTGAAGGCGAGCATGACCGCATTGCCGTCGAACAGGCGTCGGATGTGGTCGTAGTTGTTGGCGAGTGTCTCCAGCAGGACGGCCAGGTGGGGGCTGTCCCACTCGCCCGCGATATAGCCCTCGGCATAGCCGATATCCCCGTTGGCCAGCACGCGGCGGGCGAAGCGGTAGTCGATGATGTTCATCACGGCGTTCGGCCCGGGGGTCTCGCCCTCGAGCTGGTGCACCTCGCCATTGGGCAGGGTCAGGGTCAGCCGCCCCCAGGTCCAGTTGTCGGACAGGAGTCGCAGCAGCAGGGCGAACACCGGCGGTGTGCGCGCGGCTACGGCATGGGCTTCGGCGGTCACGGAACTCATGCTCCGAACCCTGCGGGTGATCGGTCCATGCCGTCAATCCTCACTGGTCTGGCGGGCCCCGCTGACGGTCTTGAGCGCGTCCAGCGCCCGTTGTCGCGCGACGGCGTGATCGACGATCGGCTGCGGGTAGGCGCGGCCCAGCGCGACGCCGGCCCGGCGCAGGACCTCGGTCGGTGCGGTCCATGGCGCGTGAAGCCATTTGTCGGGCAAACGCCCGATCTCCGGGACCCAGCGCCGGACGTAGCGACCATCGGCATCGAATTTCTCACCCTGCGTGACCGGATTGAAGATTCGGAAGTACGGTGAAGCGTCGGCTCCGGATCCAGCGACCCACTGCCAATTCTGCACATTGGACGCCAGGTCGGCGTCGACCAGGGTGTCCCGGAACCAGGCCTCGCCTTCCCGCCAGTCGATCAGGAGGTGTTTGATCAGGAACGAGGCGACGATCATCCGCACGCGATTGTGCATGAATCCGGTCGCCCACAGTTCCCGCATGCCGGCGTCCACCACGGGATAACCGGTTCGTCCCCGCTTCCAGCCCGACAGACCCGCAGGGTCGTCGCGCCAGGGCATGGCGTCATACTCGGGCCGGAAGGCCTGGTCCGTCATCTGCGGGAAGGCGTGCAGCAGATGGGCCGAGAATTCGCGCCAGCCGATCTCGGCGACGAATTTGTCCGCCTCGGCGGCGGGGACCCGGCCGTCTGCGGCGGCGTGTCTGGCGGCCTCGACCGCACGCCAGGGGCTGAGCTCGCCGAAATGCAGATGCGGTGACAGGCGGCTGGTGGCGGGCTCGGCCGGGCGGTCGCGGCCGGTGGAATAGGCTTTCAGACCGGTCGCGACGAAGGCCGCCAGGGCACCCGCAGCCCCGATTTCGCCCGGCTGCCAGTCGAATCCGCCGGACCAGTCGGGGCGGGAGGGGTGCAGACCCCAGGCCGCGATGTCATCCGAGGCGATCGCCTGCGGCGTTTCAATGGCCGCCGGTCCGGTCGTCTGCGGTGACGGCGAGGCGACGGCGAGGAGCGCCTTCAGGAAGGGCGTGAAGACCTTGTACGGCAGGCCGGAACCGTTCAGCACGCCGCCCGGGCGATGCAGAAGTGTGCCGTTGTAGCCCTTGCAGGCGACGCCTTCGCCCTGAAGGGCATGGGCGATGTCAGCGTCGCGGGCGAAGGCGTCCGGCTCGAACAGCCGGTTCATGAAGACGGTGCCGGCCCCGGTTTCCCCGATCAGGCGGCGCAGCTCGGCCTCGCTGTCCCCGCGGCGCAGGATCAGGCGCGAGCCGCGCGCCCGCAGGGTGGCGTCGAGGGCGCGCAGCGACTTGTCGAGCCACCAGAGCGACGCCGCCCCCATCGGGCGGACGCCCGGCCCCTGATCGAGGATGTAGAGGGGTATGATCGCCCGGCCGGTCTGCGCGGCATGGGTCAGGGCGGGGTTGTCGCCGAGGCGCAGGTCCTGGCGGAACCAGACGATGACGGGACGTTCAGCCTCGGTGGTCATTCGGTCGGGCTCCGTGATAGCTTGCGGACCTCGTCGTCCGACGCCACGTGATCGCCGCATGTGCGGCATCAACCTCGCGTCGCCAAGCCTCAAATCCAGGAAACCCGCCTTGTCCAAGCCGAATGCCATCATCGACATCAAGGACGGCCTGAAGCGCCCCGTCAGCATCGGCGGCGGTCAGCGCATCGTCTTCATCGCCGGTCCGTGCCAGCTGGAAAGCCGCCAGCACGCGCTGGAGATGGCCCATGCGCTGAAGGAGATTGGCGAACGGCTGAACGTCGGCGTCATCTACAAGACCAGTTTCGACAAGGCGAACCGGACGTCGGCGACCGCCGCGCGCGGTTTCGGGCTCGAGGGCTCGTTGCCGATCTTCGCGGAAATCCGCGAGGTCACGGGCCTGCCGGTGCTGACCGACGTGCATACCGAGGAGCACTGCCGGATCGCGGCCGAGGTTGTCGATGTGCTGCAGATCCCGGCCTTCCTGAGCCGCCAGACCGATCTGCTGCTGGCCGCAGCCGCCACGGGCAAGGTCATCAACATCAAGAAGGGCCAGTTCCTGGCCCCGTGGGACATGAAGAACGTCATCGCCAAGGTGGTCGGCGCCGGCAATCCCAATGTCATGGCCTGTGAGCGGGGCGCGAGCTTCGGCTACAACACCCTGGTCAGCGATATGCGGGCGCTGCCGATCCTGCGCGAGATCGGCTGTCCGGTGGTGTTCGACGCGACGCACAGCGTGCAGCAGCCGGGCGGTCAGGGTACGTCCTCGGGCGGGCAGCGCGAGTTCGTGCCGGTGCTGGCGCGGGCCGCCGTGGCCGTGGGCGTGGACGCGGTCTTCATGGAGACGCATCAGGACCCCGACAATGCACCGTCGGACGGGCCGAACATGGTGCCGCTGGACCAGTTTGAGGCCCTGTGCGCCGACCTGATCGCCTATGACGACCTGACCAAGGCGCGGATGGCGAAAGCAGCCTGAATCCGATAGGCCAAGGGGATGGCTGAACGGACACTCGATCTCGGACAATTGCAGGCGCTGCTGGAGCGGGTGCGGGGGCTGAAGGTCGCCTGCGTCGGCGACCTGATGCTGGACCGCTATGTCTATGGCGAGGTCAGCCGGATTTCGCCGGAAGCGCCGATCCCGGTGCTGCAGATGCGCCGGACCATCGCCATGCCGGGCGGGGTGGGCAATGTGGCCCGCAACGTGGCGGCCCTGGGCGGCGTCGCGCGACTGGGTGCGGTGGCGGGGCAGGATGCGGCCGGCGACGAGCTGTCGGCCCTGATCGCGGCCGAGCCGGGCATTGAGGACGCGGTCGAACGCCGGGCCGGCGTGGCCACCATCGTCAAGACGCGCTTCGTCGCCGCCGGTCAGCAACTGCTGCGGCTGGACGAGGAGGCCGCGGCGCTGATGGGCGATGAAAGCGACGCGTTTACGGGTGCTTCCGTCTATCTCTTGTCCGACTATTCCAAGGGTGTGGTCAGTGATCTGGTGATCGCCCAGGCCCTATCGGCGGCGCAGAAAAGCGGCGCACCGGTGGTGGTCGATCCCAAGGGGCGCGACTTCGCCCGCTATGGGGCGGTCGATCTGATCAAGCCGAACGCCAGCGAACTGGCGGCGGCCACGGGGCTGCCGGTCGAGAGCGACGCCGAGGTCGAGGCGGCGCTGAAGGCCCTGCTGCACGCCACAACGGTCAAGGCGGTGGTGGTCACGCGCGCGGGCAAGGGCATGAGCCTGATGCGGCGCGGCGCGGCGGCGAAACATTTCCCCGGTCGGGCGCGCGAGGTGTTCGACGTCTCGGGTGCCGGCGACACCGGTCTGGCGGCCCTCGGGCTGGCGCTCGGCGCGGGCGCGACGCTGGAGACGGCGGTGGAGTTCGCGATCCTGGCGTCGGGCGTGGTGGTCGGCAAGGCGGGGACGGCGGTCGTCACCCCGGCCGAGCTGATCGACGCCGAGATGAGCCAGCATGCGGCGGGAGCGCACGCCAAGGTGATGCCGTTGGAAGAGCTGGCGCATGTCGTCGAGGGCTGGAAGCGGCAGGGGCTCAAGGTCGGCTTCACCAACGGCTGTTTCGACATCCTGCACCGGGGCCACGTGGCCTATCTGGCCCAGGCGCGCGGCTGGTGTGACCGGCTGGTGGTAGCGTTGAACACGGATGCGTCCGTGCGGCGGCTGAAGGGCGAGGGGCGGCCGATCAACGATCTGGACAGCCGGGCCGTGGTCATCGGCGGGCTGCAGTCCGTGGACCGGGTCACGGCCTTTGACGATCCCACGCCTCTGGCACTCATCGAGCGGCTGAGGCCCGACGTGCTGATCAAGGGCGCGGACTATACGCGCGAGGGCGTGGTTGGCGGCGATCTGGTGGAAAGCTGGGGCGGCGAGGTCCGACTGGCGACGTTCGAGGACGGTTATTCGACTACGAAGACGGTCGAGAAGATGAAGGGTGAACGATGATCCGACGCATGATCGTAGTGACGGGCGGGGCCGGTTTCATCGGCTCGAACATCGTTGCACGCCTGTGCGCCGAGGGGCGGCGCGACATTGTCGTGGTCGACCGGCTGGAGACGGCCGATCTGGGCAAGTGGAAGAATCTGGCCAAACACGCGATCGCCGACTTCTGGTCGCCGGAAGAGATGTTCGAACATCTGGAACGGCACGCCGACCGGATCGAGGCCGTGGTGCATATGGGGGCCATCTCCTCGACGACCGAGCCGGACGCGGACCTGATCCTGCACACCAATTTCAGCCTGTCGCGGGACCTGTGGGCCTGGTGCGCGCGCCGCGACGCCCGGCTGATCTACGCCTCGTCGGCGGCGACCTACGGTGACGGCGGGATGGGATTCGAGGACCATGACGATCTTCGCTCCCTGTCGGCGCTGAGGCCACTAAATGCTTATGGATATTCGAAATATCTGTTCGACCAGTACGCCGCCCGACAGGCTGGATCGGGCACGGCCCCGACCCAGTGGGCGGGGCTGAAATTCTTCAACGTCTATGGGCCGAACGAGGGCCACAAGGGCGGGATGAAGTCGGTCGTGGCCCAGATATGGCCGAAGGTTCAGGCCGATCAGCCCGTGACCCTGTTCCGCTCGCACAATCCGAACTACGCCGATGGCGGCCAGATGCGCGACTTCGTCTTCGTCGATGATGTGGTCGATATGGTCGAGTGGTTGCTGGACACACCCGAGGTTTCGGGGGTGTTCAACGCGGGGTCCGGACAGGCGCGGTCCTTCCTGGACCTGGCCAACGCCACCTTCGCCGCGGCCGGCAAGACGCCGCGGATCGACTACGTCGACACCCCCGAGAGCATTCGCGACAAATACCAGTATTTCACCGAGGCCCGGATGGAGCGCGTTCGGGAAGCGGGCTTCAGCGGTCAGTCGACGCCGCTGGAAGAGGGTGTGCGGCGGTATGTGCAGGACTTCCTGGCGATGGCGGACCCCTATCGATGATGCGGCCCCGGCTGACCCTGCGACAGTGGCTTGGCTGGATCGGGCTGGCGATCATCCTGCTTCTGGGCACCGCGGTCGCGGTCTGGCGAGGGGATATCCTGAGGGCCGGACTGGACCCGAAGGTGCCGTTCCAGACCTATACCCCTCCACCCGCGCCGGACTATGCCACGCCGGGAGCGTGGGCGTTGCGGGACACGCGAACGCCGGGCGCGGGGCCGGCCGCGGTCTTCTTTGTGCATTCGACGACCTATGACGGCGGATCGGAATGGAACGGGCCGATCGGGGATCGCGACGCGGACGCCTATCTGAGCCGGGTCGTCCTGCCCAACTACGCCGGGCCGTTCGCGCGCGCCGGAGCGATCAGCGCCCCGCGATACCGGCAGGGAAGCCTCTATACCCGGCTGACGCTGCGCGAGGATGCGCGCGAGGCGCGGGCCTTTGCCTATGGAGACGCGCTTGCTGCCTTCAATGTCTGGATCGCGAGCCATCCGTCCGGGCCGATCGTGCTGGCGGGGGTGGAGCAGGGCGGTGATATCGTCGAGCGGCTGGTGCGTGAGCGGGTGGCGGTCGATCCCACGCTGCACCAGCGGCTGGTCGCGGCCTATCTGATCGATGTGGTGGCCGCCGCTGAAGGCTTGTCGCCGCAGGTTCCGGCCTGTGCCCGGCGCGACCAGGTCGGTTGCGTCGTGGGATGGTCGCCGGTCGGAGACAGCAATGACGGCGCGGCGCAGCGCCGGCTGCGGCGGGCGCTGGTCTGGGATGGGCGTGGACGGCTGGTCGATCTGGGGGTTCGGACGGCGCTGTGCGTCAACCCGGTAACCGGCTCGACCGATACGGCCCCGGTTGAGGCGCGGTTCCACAAGGGTGCCACCAATGCCACGGGCCTGGAATGGGGCGCGCGGCCCGCCCTTATGGCCAGAGAAGTCGCGACCCAGTGCCGGCACGGCCTGCTGCGTCACACCGAGCCGGCCACCGAGTCATTCCGTGAAACAGGGAACTGGGCAGATCGCCGGAAATCACGTCCTTACAATCTCTTCTACGGTGATATTGAAGCGGATGTTCAGGCTCGACTGACGGCATGGGACGCGCGTTCGGCCGTCCGGTCCTGATCCCACGCACGTCCGCTTTGGGGACCACAAAACAAAGCAGCCCCGCCTGTCATGGCGGGGCTGTTGTGTCTCGGAGCCACCGGAGGGTTGGCCCTCTGGTCAAGGCGAGGTTGACCCTTAGCCCTTGGGCAGAAGCACGGTATCGATGACGTGGATGACACCGTTGGTGCAGGCGATGTCAGCGGTGACGACCTTCGCGCCGTTGACGGTGACGCCGTCGGTACCGTCGACGTTCAGCGTTTCGCCGTTGACCGAGGCGGGCGAGAGAGTCTTGCCGGCAATGTCGGCGGCATGAACGGCACCGGACAGGACGTGGAGCGTCAGGATGGCGGTCAGCTTGTCCTTGTTTTCCGGCTTGACGAGATCATCGACCGTACCTGCGGGCAGGGCGGCGAAGGCTGCGTCGGTGGGGGCGAAGACCGTGAACGGGCCTGCGCCCTTCAGGGTCTCGACCAGACCGGCGGCGGTGACGGCTGCCACCAGGGTGGTGAACGATCCGGCGGCGACGGCGGTATCGACGATGTCGTGTGTTTCAGAAGCCATTTTGACGTGTCCTTGGTTGAAGGAAAACGCAGGTGGGCTTCTATTGTTTTCATTCAATAGATTTGCGGCTAGTGACCGCAGTGACAAAGTGTAGCGTTCCGCATTCATTGACAATTCAGCGTGATATTTACTGTCCGTGAACGGTCGGAACCGGGTCTCCGTGACGCCCGGATACTGGACATATTTGTCCCGGGTCGGGAGACGCTCTGACGGCGTTTCGGAGAACGCAAGACGTTGCCCCGACAGCTGCACGGCCAGCGCCACCGCCGCCGAGAGGGTCAGGCGCGTCCAGACTGCAACTTCGAACCAGAATGACTGCGGGACCCTTTTCCGGATTCAGGTCGAATCGACCTGAAGCAAAACTGGCCTAGTCCACGCCAGGCCGGTCGTTGCGCCAGTCAAAGAGGGCCTCCAGCACCCTGACCGCCTCGCCGCGCGGGGTGGTCAGGTCGGGGTCGCGGCCCAGCACAAGGCGGGCGTCGTCGGCGGCGGTGAGCATCAGGGCCCGGTGTCGGATGGGGTCGGCGAAGCGGTAGGCGGGGAAACCGCTCTGCTTCAGGCCAAGCGGGTCGCCCCCTCCGCGAAGACGGAAGTCCTCCTCGGCGATCTCGAACCCGTCCTCGGTACGGCGCAGGGTTTCCAGCCGGGTCCTTGCCGTTTCGCCGAGGCCATCGTCGCCGCCGCCGTACAGCAGGATACAGGCACTCGCTTTCGCCCCCCGTCCGACACGGCCGCGCAGCTGGTGCAGCTGGGCGAGGCCGAATCGATCGGCGTGTTCGATGACCATGATGGTGGCATTGGGCACGTCGACACCGACCTCGACCACGGTAGTGGCGACCAGCAGCGGGATGCGTCCGTCGGCGAAGTCGGCCATGACCGCCTCGCGCTCGGCACCCGGCATCTGGCCGTGGGCGAGGCCGACGTCGATCTTGAGGATGCGGCGCAGATCGGCGGCACGGGCTTCGGCTGCGGCGAGGTCGAGGGCCTCGCTCTCGGCCACCAGGGGGCAGATCCAGTAGGCTTGGGCCCCGCTGTCGATCGCCGCCTTCAGTCGCTTCGCCACCTCGCCGATGCGGGCCAGCGGCAGGACGGCCGTGGTCACAGGCGTACGGCCCGGCGGTTTCTCCATCAGGCGCGAGACTTCCAGTTCGCCATACTGCGTCAGTTCGAGGGTGCGCGGGATCGGGGTGGCCGACATGGTCAGCAGATGGACGCCGCCGGTGCGCGGATCACCCTTGGCCTGAAGCCGCTGGCGCTCGTTGACGCCGAAGCGATGCTGTTCGTCGATGACGGCGAGGGCGAGGCGATCAAAGCGGACCGCGTCCTGGAACAGGGCATGGGTCCCGATGGCGACCTGGGCCTCGCCCGAGGCGAGGGCGGCCAGTCGGACGCGGCGTTCGGCGGGGGTGTCGCGGCCGGTCAGAAGGACGGCGCGGACGCCGGCCGCTTCCATCATCGGACCGATGCGCTGGAAATGCTGACGCGCGAGGATTTCGGTCGGGGCCATCAGGGCGGACTGGAAGCCCGAGGCGGCAGCGTCGGCGAGCGCCAGGGCGGCGACGGCGGTCTTGCCCGAGCCGACATCCCCCTGCAGCAGCCGGCCCATCTGCTCGCCCGAGGCGAGGTCGCGGCGGATATCGGCGATGGCCTGCGTCTGCGCGCCCGTAAGCTGGAAGGGCAGGGACTCCAGCATGCGTGCCGAGGCGTCGCCGGGATGGATCACCGGCGCGGGGGTGATCTGACGCGCACGGCGGCGGCGGGCGAGCGCCAGCTGGTGGGCGAACAATTCATCATAGGCCAGCCGCTGGCGGGCGGGGGCGTCGGGCTCCAGATCGGACTCGGCCTCGGGCGCATGGAGGCGTTCGAGCGCGGTGTGCCATCCGGGCCAGCGCGTTTTCGCCAACCAGGCCGGATCCTGCCATTCGGGTGCGTCGGGCGCGAAAGCCAGGGCGGCCTGGACCAGTTTTCGGATGGTGCGGGAGGTCAGGCCCTGGGTCGCCGGATAGACCGGCTCGACGGCCGCGATGTCGCCGGCCTGTTCGGGGGTGAAGATGTCGGGATGGACGATCTGCACCTCATTGTTGAACCGTTCGACCTTGCCCGAGACCAGACGGGTCTGGCCGCGTGGCAGCAGGCGGTCGATGTGCTGGGCCGAGCCGCCGAACCAGATCAGGTGGACGAAGCCGGTGGCGTCGGTCGCCCGCACCTTGATCGGCGCACCGGGCCGGGACGGCACGATCAGGCGGTCGATCATGATCTCGAAGATGCCGACCTGACCCTCGACCGCGTCCACGGCGGTCATGGGGCGGCGCACGATCAGCCCCGACGGTGCCAGGAACAGCACGTCTCGTACCAGCGGCCCGGCCAGCTTCTGCACCTGGGGCAGGACCTTGGGGCCCACGCCTTTCAGGGTGGAGACCTCGGCGAACAGGGGGAAAAGAATCTCGGGCCGCATGCGGCGACAGCATAGCTGGCGAAACGGCCGGGGGAACGCTATCTGACCGGTCCTGTTCACTGACCGACCGGGCAAGGAAGCTTGTGGCCGATACTGATGCGCGTCCCGAAGAGATTTCCGCCCGCGAGCGGCTGGGCCGGATCGTGTTCCGGGCCTGGCGACGCGGGTTCCGCGAGGCGGACCTCGTGCTGGGACCGTTCGCGGACCAGGTCGGCCCGACCCTGACCGGGGACGAACTGGATTCCCTGGAGGCTTTGCTGGCCGAGGACGACGATCATCGCCTCTATGCGTGGATCATCGGCAGCGAGCCGACGCCGCCGGCGCATGACACCGCCGTGATGGGCAAGATCCGCGACTTCATGCGCGACCACGTCGCGGCCGCCGTGGCCGAGGGCGCGGGCTGATGGACGGGACTCAGCCGAGGCGCGGCGATCAGGAACTGGGGGGCGCGCCCGAGGGGCTGGATGCCCTGACGGTCGCCGGGCGGCTGAAGGCCGAGGGCGGCGTCGGCGTCTTCGTCGCGCGCGACTACGCCCGCATGGGCGAGTTCGTTCAGGCTTTCGGCTTCTTCTCAAAAGACATTGAAGTCATAGAATTTCCGGCCTGGGATTGCCTGCCCTACGACCGGCTGAGTCCGTCGTCTTCGGTGTCGGCCGAGCGGATGGCGGCGCTGACGACCCTGGCGCAGCGCGCGCCGGGCGACAGGCGACCGACCCTCGTGGTGACCACCGTGGGTGCGGTCATCCAGCGGACGCCGCCCCGTCAGGTGACCAATTCGGCCGGGTTCGAGACCACGGTCGGGCTGGACCTCGATACGGCCGCCCTCGAGCGGTATTTCGCGGCCAACGGCTATATGCGGGCCTCGACGGTGTCGGAACGGGGCGAGTTCGCGGTGCGCGGCGGCGTCATCGACGTCTATCCGCCGGGCTTCGAAGAGCCGGTGCGTCTGGACATGTTCGGCTCGGAGCTGGAATCGATCCGTACCTTTGATCCGGCGACCCAGCGCTCGACGGGGCAGCGTCGTGAGGTGTCGCTGGCCCCGGTGTCGGAGGTCCTGCTGGACCCCGAGAGTATCTCCCGGTTCCGAACCGGCTATCTGAGCCTGTTCGGAGCCGCGGGCGATGATCCGCTCTATGCGACCATCAGCGAGGGGGCGCGGCGGCAGGGCATGGAGCACTGGTTGCCGCTGTTCTACGACCGGCTGGAGACGCTGTTCGACTATCTGCCGGACGACGCCCGGGTGTTCCTGGACAACCAGGTCGAGGCGGCGCGGGCCGAGCGATGGACCCTGACGCGCGATGCCTATGAGGCCCGGCGCGACGCGGCGATGACCCAGAAGGCCCGCAACGGCGGCAGTTCGGCGTATCGCGCCCTTCCGCCCGAGCGGCTCTATCTCGATGAGGCCGAGTGGAACACCGCGCTGGCGGGCCGGTGGGTGCGGCGGATGTCGCCGTTCCACGGGGCCGGCGAGGATGCCGGCGGCCGGCTGGGGCGCAGCTTCGCGGCCGAGCGGGCGCAGGACAGCGTCAATCTGTTCGAAGCCGTGGCGCGCCACGCCGAGGCGGTGAAGGCGGCCGGCAAGCGGGTGCTGTTCGCGTCCTGGACCGAAGGGTCGTCAGAGCGGCTTGCGGCCATGCTGGCCGACCACGGACTGGACCATGTCGTCGCCGTGCGCGACTGGGCTGATGTCCAGACGGCACCGAAGGACCTGTATCTGCGCGGCGTCCTGCCGGTCGAGCACGGGTTCGAGACGCCCGATATCGCGGTCATTTCGGAAACCGACATGCTGGGCGACCGGCTGGCGCGGCCCAAGAAGAAGCGGCGGGCCTCGAACTTCCTGGCCGAGGCCTCGGCCCTGACGACCGGCGATCTTGTGGTCCACCTCGACCACGGCATCGGTCGCTATGAGGGGTTGAAGACGCTGGAGATCCAGCAAGCCCCGCATGACTGTCTGGAGCTGATCTACGCCGGCGACAGCAAGCTGTATCTGCCGGTCGAGAATATCGACCTGCTGACCCGCTATGGCTCGGACGCGGACGGGGCGCAGCTCGATCGTCTGGGCGGCGCGGGCTGGCAGGCGCGCAAGGCCAAGGCCAAGGCCCGCCTGCGTGACATGGCCGAGGGGCTGATTGCGCTCGCGGCCAAGCGGTCGCTGCGGACGTCGGACCCCATCGTTCCGCCGCACGGCCTGTTCGACGAATTCTGTGCCCGCTTCCCCTACGAAGAGACGGACGACCAGTTGAACGCCATCGGCGATGTGCTGGAGGACCTCGGCAAGGGCACGCCGATGGATCGCCTGATCTGCGGCGACGTCGGCTTCGGCAAGACCGAGGTGGCGCTGCGGGCCGCCTTCGTGGTGGCCATGACCGGCCAGCAGGTGGCTATCGTCTGCCCGACGACGCTGCTGGCGCGACAGCATTTCAAGACCTTCAGCGAGCGGTTCGCCGGCTGGCCGGTCAAGGTGCGGCATCTGTCGCGAATGGTGACGGCCAAGGATGCGGCCGAGACGCGCGCGGGCTTGAAAGACGGCTCGTTCGAGATCGTCGTCGGCACCCATGCGGTGCTGAGTGAACAGGTCGGGTTCAAGGACCTGGGCCTTGTTATCGTTGATGAAGAGCAACATTTCGGCGTCAAGCACAAGGAGAAGCTGAAGTCCCTGCGGGCCGACGTCCACCTGCTGACCCTGACGGCCACGCCCATCCCGCGCACGCTGCAGATGGCCCTGTCCGGCATTCGCGAGATGTCGATCATCGCCACGCCCCCGGTCGACCGGCTGGCGGTGCGGACCTATGTGACGCCGTGGGACCCGGTGCTGGTGCGCGAGGCCCTGCTGCGCGAGAAATACCGCGGCGGTCAGGCCTATTATGTCGTGCCGCGCCTCTCCGACCTGCCGGAGATCGAGCGCTTCCTGCGCGAGCAGGTGCCCGAGATCAAATTCGTGGTCGGTCACGGCCAGATGTCGCCGACCCAGCTGGAAGACGTGATGAGCGCCTTCTACGACGGCAGCTATGACCTGCTGCTGTCGACGACCATCGTCGAGAGCGGGCTGGACGTGCCGACGGCCAACACCCTGATCGTGCACAAGGCGGACATGTTTGGCCTGGCCCAGCTGCACCAGATCCGGGGGCGGATCGGCCGGGCCAAGGCGCGGGCCTTCGCCTATCTGACCACCCCGCCCGACAAGCCGATGAGTCTGTCGTCCGAGCGGCGGCTCCAGGTTCTGCAATCCCTGGACAACCTCGGCGCGGGCTTCCAGCTGGCCAGCCACGATCTGGATCAGCGCGGCGGCGGCAATCTGCTGGGCGACGAACAGTCGGGCCATATCCGCGAGGTCGGGGTCGAGCTGTACCAGCAGATGCTGGAAGACGCCGTGTCCGAGCTGCGGCTGTCAGGCGAGGGCGGGGGCGTCGTCGACCGGGGCTGGTCTCCGGCCATCAATGTCGGTGCGGCCGTATTGATTCCAGAGGAATACGTCCCGGACCTCAATGTTCGTCTGAGCCTTTATCGCCGTCTGTCGGACGCCGAGAACTCCGAGACGCGCGAGGCTCTGGCCGCGGAACTGATCGACCGGTTCGGGCCTCTGCCGGATGAGGCGAAACAGCTGCTGCGGATCGTCGGCATCAAGGCCAACTGCAAGACCGCCTGCATCGAACGCATCGACATCGGGCCGAAAGGGGCCGTGCTGACCCTGCGCAACAACGCCTTCCCCAATCCGATGGGACTGGTCGGGCTGATCCAGAAGAACCACGCCTTCTGGAAAATCCGGCCCGACCAGAAGATCGTGGTCAAGGGCGAGTGGGACACGGCCGCCGAACGGCTGAAGGTCGCCGAGCGGATCACCACCGATCTGGCGCGGGTGGCGGGGGCCGCTTAACCCTCGTGCGGGGCGGCGTTCTCGAAATGCGCCTCCCACCAGGTTTTCCAGCGGCCCTCAAGATCGGCGAAGGCCGCGTCGGACAGGCCGTAGGTGGTCAGGGTCAGCATGGTCGCGCCGCGCGGGCGTTTGTCCGCCTTGGGCGGGCTCTCGGCCACGACCAGCAGGCCGTCGCCCCAGGCCTCGACTGTGACGCCGATCTGGTGGCGCGAGAGGAACCAGACCTGGCCGGAGGCGTCGTCCGGACCCAGCAGCATGGCATAGGGCTCGCCCGGTGCCGGAGCCGCGTCGAGACCCAGCAGCGACCGGCCCAGCTGATCCGCGCGGGGCGGGCCCGAGAAGAAGATCGTGCGGCGCGTCTGGCCCGGGTGGCGGGCGAAGGCGAAGGCGAGCTGCTGCGTGAACGAAATCCAGCCCTCGATCATGCCGTCGAACACATCGGTCCATTCGCCGACGGGGGCCGAACGGACGACCCGGACGAGGCTGGTCTCGCCGCGCGCCTCGACCTCGTAGCGGTCGTTGACGCCGACGAAGGTGACGGTCCGGCGGGCCTCGTCGGCCTCGGCGTGGGTGACGAAGATGAAGTCGATCTCGTCCTTGAGGCCGTCGGTGTCCCAGCCGAACCAGTTCGCGATCTGCTTCGGATCGCGCAGGGCGGCCCAGACCGCGTCGGCGGGGGCGGGCACGGTGACTTCGACGAGGACGTGGTCTTCCATGGGCTTGGCGGCTTCGGTCATGGCGTTCAGTTCCTGGCTGGGGCGGATTTGGGCGCCGCCGGATGGGCGGCGGCGGTGAGGCGGTAGCGGCGGCCCGACGGGCCGGAATATTTGCGGGCCAAGGCCGCGACGGCGGCGCTGACCTCTTCGGTGAAGGCGTCGAAATCGGCGGGCGCGGCAAAGGTCAGGTCGGCCTCGACCGTCAGGGTCAGCAGGCGCGATCCTTCGGCGGCGGCGTCCTGACGCATCCGGGCGACGTCGCGAACGATGGTCGAGGCGGTGGAGATCAGATGATCGGCGGCGTGGCGATCCTGGGCCTCGATCGCATCGGGGTCGGGCGGGGCCTGCATCATGGCCGGGTCAAAGACATAGTTCTGAGCGGCGACGAACAGCCGTTCGGTGAAGCCGCGTCTGCGACGCTCTTCGACCAGCTGGATCAGGCCGGCGGCCTCCAGGGCGCGCAGGTGATGCCCGATGTTCTGGCGCGGGAGGCCCAGCTGCTCGGCCAGGCCGGCGGCGGAGGCCGGCTTGGTGAGGGCGGCGAGGATGCGGCGGCGGATCGGGGCCAGCGCCAGGAGGGCGGTGTCCAGGTTGTCCAGCAGGGCTGAGGGACGCGCCGTCATGGCGCAAACCTGCATTAGACAAATCAGATTGTCAAATGGGACTCAGCCGGGTGACCGCACGTCGTTCGAGGCGCGTTCCAGCACGGCGGCCGGGGATTCCCCGGGTGTGATCTCGGCCACGCCCACCTCAAACTCGACCACGAACGGCGACCGGTCGGTACCGGCGTCGAAGGCCGTGCAGCCGATGACCGCCGCGATCCGGTCGGCGGCGATCCGGGCCGGTTGACCGTGTGTAGCCGGCAGGGCCAGGGCGAAGACGTCCGCTGAAAGTCGGGCCGCGGTGTCCTCGGTCCGGATAAGGCGCGAGACCATGGCTCCGATCTGGGGCAGGGCCCGGTCCAGCCAGCCGCCCTTGCGCGCCTCGATCACCGCCTCGGTTTCGGACACCCGCAGGACGGCGACCGACAGGGGGCGACGTCGCAGGCGCGCACCCTCGGCCACGCGGCCCAGATGGCTGGCGAACAGTTGCGGGGTGAACAGGCCGGTCGCCGGATCGGTCAGGCCCGAGCCGCGCGCGCTTTCCAGCGCCTTGCGGATGGCCACGTGGCGGCGGTGCGCCCGGGCGAGGGCGGTGATCCGTTCGGCCGTTTCGTCTTCAGGGGTGTCCGCGGCGGCGACATCGGCGAAACCCCGATTGTACAATTCCGCCAGATTGATCTCGCCGGCACCGCGCAGATAGAGCACCGCCGGGATGTGATAGAGGCGGGTATTGCGCTTCATGCCCGAAGCGATCGACAGCGCCGGCGTGTGGTCCTCGGCCCCCCAGAGCACAGCCGCATCGAACGGCTTTTCATGCAGATAATCGAAGGCGGTGTAGGGTGTGGGCGCCGCCACGACCTCGCAGCCGCGCTCGGTCAAGGCGTTGGAGAGGGCGAGGAAATGGCGGTCCGCCTTGCCTGCGGCAAGGACCCGAAGCGGTGACGCATCAGTGTCGGCCAAGGGCAGGGGTTGGCCCCGCGCCGCGAACGTGGCCTCACGCAGGCTGACCTCCTCTTCGGCGATGGCCGAGCGGATCAGATTCTCCAGTCGCAGGGCGGCCTGGGCGGCGTGCGGCGGATTCGACATGACGATGTCGGCCAGGCCGGGTGCCCAGCCGGCGGCCTCGGCACCGATGGCGAGGATGGGAAGGCGCCGGGGCGAGACCGTCTGGCGCAGCGCGCCGACGCCGTCTGTGGCGTCGGGCAGCCGTGTGTCCAGCAGCACCGCTTCCAGCGGCCAGTCGATCAGGGTCTGGATGGCACCGGCCAGCGAGCGGGCCGTGACGGTGCGCCAGCCGAGGGCGTCCAGGCCCTGACACAGCGGGCCGATCAGGTCGTCGTCAGGCGCGACGACCAGAATGCGCGGATCCGAACCCAAGTGCGATATCTCCAGCCGCGCCCGGCTCGCGGGCGCGTTTTCCATGGCTCCGGACCATAGCGAGCGTCGGCGGCAGGAAGCAACGGCTGCGCGTACCCTATCCCCAGCACCGCTTTCACCGGGGGCGAATTGGAGTAGAAGTGCTGGCTTGAGGGTTGTGGGGACCGGGTTGCAAGCCAGATCAGACATGGAAGCCGCCGCGCGCTGGGCCACGCCCATGCTGTGGGGCAAGCTGGCGGTCCGGGCGTTCACGCGCAGCTGGGGCCGCGACGTGATGCTGTACACGGGCGGTGTATCGTTCTTCGCCCTGCTGGCGGTTTTTCCGGCCATCGCCATCCTGATCGGCTTCTACAAGGCCGTGCTCTCGATCACCCAGGTCAGCGAACAGGCGGCGGCGCTTGCGGATGTCATGCCAACGGCGGCCCGCGCCATCTTCAGGCTCGAGATTGAGCGGCTGGCCAATGCCTCGGCACGGACCGTGTCGGCGCAGAGCTTCTTCGCCCTCGTCATCGGTGGCTATGCCGCGCACCGTGGTTTCAAGGCCCTGCTGGCCGGGCTGAACCTGATCCACGATGAGAAGGAGCCGCACGGCTTCTTCAAATTCAATCTGCTGGCCTTCTTCGTCGCCGTCGGGGCCTTCCTGCTGTTCACCGTAGTTTCGGGTGCCGTGGTGACCTCACGTCTGCTGGAGCACACCGGGCCGCTCGTCGACGGGGCTGCAGGGCCGACGGGCGGCGGGATCGCCCTGGACGGTCTGTGGCCGGCGCTGGGCCTCGCGATCGGCCTGACCATGCTCTACCGCTATGCCATGTCCCACCGGACGCCCGTGGCCTGGGCCCCCTCGATCGCCGGGGGGCTGGTGGCGACGGTGATGTCGACCATCTCCTCCTGGCTGTGCGCCATCTATGTCGAGCAGATCGCACCGCTGGGGGCGACCTATGGCTCGGTCGGCGCGGTGGTGGTGTTGCTGATCTGGCTGTCGTGGAACGTCAACGCCATCTTTTATGGCGGGGCCTTCACCACCGAGATGGAGATTGCGGCGCGCTCGGTCGGTGCGCCCGAGATCGAACCGGATGCGCCCCTGCCGGAGAGTGTGGTCAATCTGTCGGAGCGGCGGGCGTCTCGACCACGATAGTCAGGACGCCGTCCGTTTCGTCGATCGAGACGACGCGGCCGCCCAGGCCGGTCATCAGGTGCGGCACATCGATCCGGGCCATGGGGTCGGTGGCCAGCAGGGTAAGGCAAGTCACCGCCGGCGTCTCGCGTATCGCCTTCTGAAGCCTGAGACTGGGGGTCGGGCAGCGGTGTCCGCGCGCATCGACGATCATGCGGCGATCCGGTCGAGCAGCAGGCGCAGGGCGACCCGCACGCTTTCCAGACGGATCGCCTCGCGGCCCACGTCGCCGAATCGATGCTCGGCATGAGTCACGCCCGCGGGCCCCGCCGCGCCGAAATGGACGAGGCCGACGGGTTTTTCGTCCGAACCGCCGCCCGGGCCGGCGATGCCGGTGACCGAGACGGAGACCGAGGTTCCGGACCGTTCGACGGCGCCCAGGGCCATGGCGCGGGCCACGGGTTCTGAAACAGCACCATGGAGGTCGATGAGGTCTGCGGGCACGCCCAGCATCCCGGTCTTGGCGGCGTTGCTGTAGGTCACGAAGCCCCGCTCCAGCACGGCAGACGAGCCCGGCACGGCGGTCAGGGCCCCCGCAATCAGGCCGCCGGTGCAGCTTTCCGCTGTGGCGATCATCAGGCCGCGGACGAGGGCGGTTTCGATCACCTGCCGGGCCAGGAGGTCAATATCGTCGGGGAACATCGGCGGGGGCCTTCCGAAGGGGCGGCGAGTCGGTCCAGTGTGGGGCGATGCGCCCGGTAACGGCGCCAGCATACGGGGCGGGCATGAGCGACACCACCGGCGACCGGGACCTGGATACGGGCATCCACACCGGCACGCCAGACACGCCGGCCGACCGGGTAACGCCGCTGCTGTTCGCCCTGGCCATCTTCACCTCGGCGTCGCTGGTGTTTGTCGTTCAGCCGATGGTGACCAAGCTGGTGCTGCCCATGCTGGGCGGATCGCCGGCGGTGTGGAACACGGCGATGGTGTTCTTCCAGACCGCGCTGCTGGCCGGCTATGCCTATGCCCATGCGCTGCAGAAGGTCGGGTCGATCAAGACCCAGGTGGCGATCCATCTGGCCCTGCTGGTCGCGGCCGCCCTGTTCCTGCCGCTGCACATCAACGGCTGGCTGGGCGATCCCAATCCGTCGGCACCGGTCGGCTGGTTGCTCGCGACCCTGGCGCTGTCGGTCGGAGCCCCGTTCGCGGTGCTGTCGGCTACCGCGCCTCTTCTCCAGGCCTGGTATGCGCGGGTGCGGGCCGGATATGCCGACGGCAAGAACCCCTATGTGCTGTACGCCGCCTCCAACCTCGGCAGCTTCCTGGCCCTGCTGTCCTATCCGATCCTGATCGAGCCGCTGGCAACGCTGTCCGGACAGAGGCTCGGCTGGAGTGGCGGCTATGTCGCCTTCATGCTGATGATCGTGGCTCTGGCCTTTGTGGTCTGGGGCCGGCGTCTGGATCGCACGGCAGAGCCCGCGCGACTGGTCGCCAGCCCGCCGATGACCCTGCGCGACAAAATCATTCTGGTGCTGCTGGCGGCGGCACCGTCCAGCCTGATGCTGGGCGTGACCTCGCATCTGTCGACCGATGTGGCCTCGGCCCCCTTCCTCTGGGTCGTACCGCTGGCCCTGTATCTGCTGACCTTCGTCATCGCCTTCCAGAACCGGCCGTGGATTCCGCTGCGGATCACCCTGCCGGTGCAGGCCGCGGTCGGGGCGGTGTGCGTCCTGACCGTCGCCTTCCGGTCGTCCAACTGGAGCATGGCGTTCGCGATCCATCTGACGGCCTTCTTCTTCGCCGCCCTGATGTGCCACCAGCTTCTGGCGGCGCGTCGTCCGGCCCCTGACCGGCTGACGGAATTCTATCTGCTGATGTCGCTGGGCGGCGTGGTGGGTGGGGCCTTCACCGCCCTGCTGGCACCGGTGATCTTCAACATGGTCTGGGAGTATCCGCTGGTACTGGTGCTGGTCGGCCTGGCCCGACCGTGGGGCAGGGGTCGGCTCAACGCGACCCAGACGGGCCTCCTTTTGGCGGCCCTGCTGGTCGCGGCCGTGCCGGTGCTGCTGGCCATCTGGCTGAACAGCAACGATGGCGCGCGAGCCGCCTTCTATGCGGCCTCGCCGTTCGAAATGGGCCAGCTGGCGCTGATCATCCTGTTGCCCGCGGCGATCTGCGGCTTCCTCGTCCGGGACCGGGCACTGGCCTTTACCGCCATCCTGCTGGCGATCACCCTGTCGTCGCAGTGGATCGCGCGCGGCTATGACTGGAGCTATTCGGAGCGCAGCTTCTTCGGGGTGATGCGCGTGGCCAATTCGCCCGATCCCCGGCTTGGCGGCGACGTCAATGTTCTGATGCACGGCACGACCCTGCACGGGGCCCAGGCGCGGGACCCGCGCTTCGACTGCATACCGACCCTCTATTACGCTCCCGCAACGCCGATCGGTCAGGCGGCCGAGATGATCGAAGCCCGCGGCCCGGCCCGGATCGGTGTGGTCGGTCAGGGCTCGGGTGCCATGGCGACCTACAAACGCGCCCAAGACTCGATGACCTTCTTCGAGATCGACCCCATGGTCGACCGGCTGTCGCGCGATCCGAAATGGTTCACCTACATCTCTGACTGCGCCTCAGGCCCGATCGACACGGTGCTGGGCGATGCCCGGTTGACCCTGGCGAAGCAGCCCGCGGGGTCCTACGACCTGCTGATCATCGACGCCTTCTCGTCCGACGCCGTGCCGACACACCTGCTGACGGCCGAGGCCATCGACGGCTATCTGAAGCTGCTGAAGCCGAACGGGGTGGTGCTGCTGCACCTGTCGAACCGCAATCTCGACATCACCCTGCCGGCTATCGCGGCGGCCCAGGCTCTGGGCAAGGCCAGCCTGCACCAGATCTATTATGAGAAGGACTCCTCGCCGGAGATGGCCGAGGCCTCGACCGAGGCGTTGATCCTGTCGCCGACGCCCGAGGGGCTGGCGGACTTCCGGGGCGACACGCGGTGGAAGCAGCCGCTGCCGACGACCGTGCGGCCGTGGACGGACGACTATGTCAACCTGTTCGGCTCGTTGTGGCGGAGCATGTTCCCGTCGGCGGAGCGTCCGCTCTAGACCATTTTTGCTTCAGGTCGAATCGACCTGAATCCAAAAAATGGTCCAGCATCATACTGGAGCGAAATCTGAGCCTCGGCGGACTGCGTCCACCAAGACCGATTTCGCTCTAGACCGGCAGTTCGATCGTCGCCAGGGCCTGGGCAGCGAGACCTTCGCCGCGACCGGTGAAGCCCATCGCCTCGGTCGTCGTGGCCTTGACGCTGACGGCGTCGAGCGAAAGGGACAGAAGCCCGGCGAGGCGTTCGCGCATGGCCTGGCGGTGCGGCTTTACCTTCGGGCGCTCGCAGATCAGGGTCACGTCGACATTGACCAGACGGCCGCCGCGCGCGGCCAGCCGCTCGGCCGCGTGGATCAGGAAGAGGTCCGAGGACGCCCCCTTCCACTGCGGATCGGTCGGGGGGAAATGGTCGCCGATGTCGCCGTCCCCCATGGCCCCCAGAATGGCGTCGGTCAGGGCGTGCAGCCCCGCGTCAGCGTCGGAATGACCGATCAGGGTCTGGTCGTGGGCGATCTCGACGCCACACAGCCAGACCGAGGTGCCGGGACCCCAGCTGTGGGCGTCAAAGCCCTGACCGACACGGATCTGGCGGGAAATGAGCGCTTCGGCCATGGCGAAATCCTCGGGGTAGGTCAGTTTCATCAGCCGGGCGTCGCCGGCCACCATGGCGACCGTCCGCCCGGCGCGGCGCGCGACCTCGACATCGTCGGTCGGCGGTGAGGGGTCGGGCCAGGCGGCATAGGCACCCAGGATGGCCTCAAGCCGGAACCCCTGCGGCGTCTGCGCCCGCCACAGGCCGTCGCGGTCGACGGACGCGCCCATCACGCCCTCCAAGCCGCGACGCAGGCTGTCGGCGACCGCCAGGACCGGCACAACGGCCTCATGGTGATCGAGGGCGGCCAGAACCCGGCCGATCGTCGCCGCGTCGAGCAGCGGGCGGGCCGCGTCGTGGATCAACACCTTTGCGCCGGACCGTGCCTTCAAGGCATTCAGGCCGGCCTGAACCGAATCGGCACGTGTCGCGCCGCCCGGGACGGCGACCCATCCGTCCAGCCCGGCCAGTGCGTCTGCCGCCAGATCTTCAGCACCGGACGCGACGACCACCACCAGTTCCGACGCGCCGGCGGACAGCAAGGCCTCGACGGACCAGCGCAACACCGGCCGTCCGCCCAGTCTGCGCCATTGCTTGGGTTCGCCCGCGCGGGATCCGGTGCCGGCGGCGACGATAATGGCGGAAAAGCTCATGGAGACGGTTCTAGCCACCCCATGGGCCGCTGACGAGACCTCCCTGCATCGGGTCCATCCTGTTTGACAACGGACCCGGGTGCCGCCAGCCTGTCGACGGGAGGACTGTCGATGACGCATTCGATCCTGCAACCGGTCGTCGCCCTGGTGCTCTGGTCGATGGTGATGTGGGCCTGGCTCTACGCCACGCGCCTGCCCGCCATGGTCCGGGCGAAGACGAAGCTGGACCCGACACAGCCCCGGGACGTGATGCTGGGCGGTCTGCCGCCCCGCGTGAGGTGGAAGGCGGACAACTACAATCACCTGATGGAGCAGCCGACGTTGTTTTACGCGACGGCCCTGACCCTGGCCCTGATCGGGCAGGGCGACGGGCTGAACCTCGGGCTGGCCTGGGCCTATGTGGCGTTGCGGGTGACGCACAGCCTGATCCAGGCGCTGATCAATGTGATCGCGCTTCGCTTCGCCGTCTTCATGATGGCGAGTGGCGTCCTGGTCGTTCTCGCCGTCCGCGCCGCGCTCGCCGTCTTCCCGGTCTGAGTCCGGGTTGGACCCGAGGCTCTAAAACCCCTATCTGCCCGCCCATGAGCAGCGGCCTGCAGATTGGCGACGTATGGGTGCCCGGACGGGTGCTGACAGCGCCCATGACCGGGATCACCGACCTGCCGTTCCGGCGGCTGGCCAGTCGGCTGGGCGCGGCCTATGTGGCGACCGAGATGGTGGCCGCCGCCGAGCTGGCCCGGGCCCGGCCCGACGTCGTGCGGCGCGCGGCGGTGGGCGAGGGCCTGCCCCTGACGGTGATCCAGCTGGTCGGCCGGGATCCCGCGACCATGGCCGAGGGTGCGCGCATGGCCGAGAAGGCCGGTGCCGATATCATCGACCTCAATTTCGGCTGTCCGGCCAAGGAGGTCACAGGTTCGGCCTGCGGCTCGGCCCTGATGCGGACGCCCGATCTGGCCTGCCGGCTTATGCAGGCGGCGGTGGAGGCGACGTCGCGGCCGGTGACGGTCAAGATGCGGCTGGGCTGGGACGATGCGCACCGCAACGCGCCGCTGCTGGCGAAACGGGCCGAGGAGATCGGCGTGCGGGCCGTGACCGTACACGGGCGGACACGGGCGCAATTCTACACCGGTCAGGCGGACTGGACGGCGGTCGGCGAGGTCAAGGCGGCGGTGGGCATTCCCGTCATCGTCAACGGCGACATCCTGACCGCGGACGACGCCCGCGAGGCGCTGCGACAGTCTGGGGCGGACGCCCTGATGCTGGGCCGCGGCGTCTATGGCCGGCCCTGGCTGGCCGCGCATATGGAGCGGGCGCTGGCCGACGGTACGGTGTTGCTGGAGCCGGGACGGGAAGAGCGGCTGGACATCGTCGTCGAACACCTGCGGGCCTCGGTCGCCTTCTATGGGCTGCCGCTGGGGCTGAAGATGTTCCGCAAGCATCTCGGCTGGTATGTTGAACAGGCTCCGTGGCCTGAAGATCCGCTGGATCGGCGGGCGGCCAAGGCCCGGCTGTGCCGGCTCGAACGGCCGGACGAGGTGGAGCGGGAACTGGCGGGCCTGTGGTACCCAGTGACGCATTCCGGCAACTCTGTTGTTGATATTCCGCCACAGCTGGTCGAAGCTGGCGTTGCATGACGGATACACCGCCCGCCGACGCAGACTCCGCTCCCGCCGCTGATCGACGCGGCGCGGTGCGCTGGTTCGCCGGCTGGTCGGAGGAGCGGCGGCGTAACGTCTTCCTGATCGTCTACACCCTGGCCTTTCTGATCACGGTCGCGGCCATCTGGCTGGTGGCCGTGGCTCCCGGCAGCAGCGGTGAAGGCGCGCGGGCGACCGCCAGTCAGGCCGTTCTCGGTATTCTGGGGGTCAATCTCCTGCTGATCGGCGCGCTGGCCCTTGTCGTGGGACGCCGGGCGCTGTCGCTGTTCCGGAGGCGGACCGATGCCGGGGCGCGTCTGCACCTGCGCTTCGTCACCCTGTTCTCGCTTGTGGCCATTGTGCCCGCAGTGCTGATCGCCCTCGTCTTCGGCGTGCTGGTCAACCGTGGCGTGGATCAGTGGTTCAGCGAGAACGTCAAGTCAGCGGTCGACAACGGTGCCCTGATCGGCAAGGCCTATCTGAAGGATGTGTCGTCCGAAATGGACGGCGATCTGCGGGTCATCTCGGATCAGCTGGTTGGAGCCCGGCCACTCTTTGACAACCGGATCCAGTTCTCCGATGCCTTGACGCAGATCGCCGACCTTTTCGGCTATCCGGCCATCTATATTCTTGGTCCGCAGGGCGAGGTACTGGCCAGTGGCGAGGCCCCCGGTGCGCCGCCCTATGTCGCGCCGCCGCGCGCCATTCTGGAGGCTGCGGCCGAAGGCGGAGAGCCTCCGCAGCAGATCACGGAGCAGCCGGACGCGGTGCGGTCCCTGATCGCCCTGCCGGCCTATGGCGATGCCTATCTGTATCTGGTGCGGCCGCTGAAGGACGGCCTGATCGCCCAGATGCGCAACGGCGAGGAGTCCATCGTCGCCTATCGCGAGGCCAAGGAGAGCCGACAGCGCATCCAGGCCGCGTTCGCGCTGAGCTATCTCGAGACGGCGCTGCTGGTGCTGGTCGGTGCCATCTGGCTGGGGATGTCGGCGGCCAGCGCCATTTCGGCGCCGATCGGACGGCTGGTCGAGGCGGCGGACAAGGTGGCGGCGGGCGACCTGACGGCGCGTGTCGACGGCGAGGACGGGCCGGGCGAGATCAAGACCCTGTCGGCAGCCTTCAACCGCATGACCGGTGATCTGCAGGCCCAGCAGGCGGCGTTGAGGGCCGCCAGCGAGGAGGCGCGAGGCCGGAGTCTGTTCATCGAGACGGTCCTGTCGGGCGTGTCAGCCGGCGTCATCGGCCTCGATCGGATGCGGCGGGTCTCGGCCATCAACGACAGTGCGGTCGAACTGCTCGCGATCCGTGACCCGCACATTATCGGCCGGCCGCTGGGCGATGTGTCGCCTGAGCTGAGTGAACTGGCCGGCCGGGCCGAGGCTCATATCGAGGAGGAGATCGACGTCAGTCTCGAGGGCGAGACCCGCCGCCTGCGCGTGCGCATCGAAGGCGGCGTCGGCGGCGAGATGGTCCTGACCTTCGACGACATCACCCGTCTGGTCACGGCCCAGCGCAACGCCGCCTGGCGCGATGTAGCGCGGCGGATCGCGCATGAGATCAAGAACCCCCTGACTCCCATCCAGTTGTCTGCGGAACGGCTGCGCCGACGCTATCGCGGTCAGGTCATGGATGATGTCGAGGTGTTCGATCGTTGCACCGAAACCATCATCCGTCAGGTTGGCGACATCGGCCGGATGGTGGA
Source organism: Caulobacteraceae bacterium (assembly GCA_965284375.1). Taxonomy (GTDB): domain Bacteria; phylum Pseudomonadota; class Alphaproteobacteria; order Caulobacterales; family Caulobacteraceae; genus Brevundimonas. The sequence continues at coordinate 1,360,389 of OZ260074.1, read as the reverse complement.
CGAATTCTCGTCCTTCGCCCGTATGCCCGCGCCGCGCTTCACCGCCGCCGATCCGGCAGAACTGCTGCGTGAGGCCGTGTTCGCGCAGCGGGTGGCGGCGGCCGGGATCGGCGTGGAACTGATCGAGCCCCTGCCAAAGGTCGTCCTGCATGCCGACCGGCCCATGATCGGTCAGGCGCTGGCCAATATTCTCAAGAACGCCGGAGAGGCCGTGGCCGCCCGGCGGGCCATCGCGCCCAAGGACGGCGACGGCCAGCACCCCGGCATATCGGCGCGGCTGTCGATCGAGGATGAGACGGCCACCTTCGTCATCGAGGACGACGGCATGGGCCTGCCCGTCAAGGACCGCGACCGGCTGACCGAGCCCTATGTGACGACACGGGAAAAGGGAACCGGCCTGGGCCTCGCCATCGTCAAACGCATCTGCGAGGACCACGGCGGAGAGCTGAAGCTGGCCGACGCCGAACACCTGTCAGGCGCACGCGTCTGTCTGATTTTCCCTCTGAAATCCCAACCCAAATCGACCGGCACCGCCGGGGCGAAGGCGGCGAAAGCCGTTCGATCCCCGACCGTTCCGGCCGCCGAATAGCGAGGCGTCATGCGATCCACGGGAGCCGACATTCTGGTCGTCGACGACGAGGCCGACATCCGCGAACTGGTCTCTGGCCTGCTCGAGGACGAAGGCCACGCCGTGCGCGTCGCCGCCAACTCGGACGAGGCGCTGGCCGCGATCCGGGCACGACGGCCGTCACTGGCCCTGCTGGACATCTGGATGCAGGGCGGCGGTCTGGACGGGCTGGAGTTGCTGGACGTGATCAAGGAGCTGGACCCTGACCTGCCGGTGGTGATGATCTCGGGCCACGGCAATATCGAAACGGCGGTCACCGCGCTGCAGCGCGGGGCCTATGACTTCATCGAAAAGCCGTTCAAGTCCGATCGGCTTGTGGTTGTCGTGCAGCGCGCGCTGGAAGCGACCTCACTCAAGCGCGAGAACCGCCGCCTGCGCGCCCAGGTCGCTGCGCCCAGTGGCTTTATTGGCCGTTCGGCGGCGGCCCAGGCGCTGCGCAGCACGGTCGCCAAGGTCGCGCCGGCCAACAGCCGGGTGCTGATTTCGGGTCCTCCGGGCTCGGGCAAGGAGCTGGTCGCGCGCCAGATCCATGAGGCCAGTGCCCGCTCCAAGGGCGAGTTTGTCGCTATCGCCGCCGCCGGCATGACCCCGGAGCGGCTCGACCTCGAACTCTTCGGCGAGGAGGGCGTAGATGGACGCCCGCGCAAGATCGGCGTCTTCGAACGCGCCCACAACGGCACCCTGTATCTCGACGACGTCGGCGACATGCCGCGCGAAAGCCAGAGCCGGGTCCTGCGGGTGCTGGTCGAGCAACGCTTCCGTCGCGTGGGCGGCGAGCAGGACGTGCAGGTCGACATCCGCGTGGTCACCTCTACCTCGCGCGACCTGAAGCAGGAGATCGCCGAGGGCCGGTTCCGTGAGGACCTGTTCCACCGGCTGAACGTCGTGCCGATCCGGGTGCCCGCCCTGTCCGAACGGCGCGAGGATATCCAGGAGCTGATCGACTATTTCATCGACACCCTGTCGGCGTCGCAAGGGCTGACCCGGCGACGCATGGGCGATGATGCCATCGCCGTGCTGCAGGTCCATCCGTGGCCCGGCAACGTCCGGCAGTTGCGCAACAACGTCGAGCGGCTGCTGATCCTGGCTACGGGCGACCCTGATGAGCCGATCAGCGCCGACATGCTGCCGCAGGAGGCGACGAACGCCAATTCCACCGGCACCCTGGGTGGCGAACGCATAATCGCCCTGCCGCTGCGCGAGGCGCGCGAGGTGTTCGAGCGCGAGTATCTGGCAGCGCAGATCATGCGCTTCGGCGGCAATATCTCGCGCACCGCCGCCTTCATCGGCATGGAGCGGTCGGCCCTGCACCGCAAGCTCAAGTCGCTGGGCGTGTCCCCGTCGCGCGGTGGCGAGGACGATATTGAAGAGGCTGTCGAGGAATGAGTCGCGTCGCTTACGTCAACGGCCAGTACCAGCCGCATGGTCAGGCCGTGATCCATGTCGAGGACCGCGGCTTCCAGTTCGCCGACGGCGTCTATGAGGTCTGGTCGGTCTTTGAAGGCCGCCTGGCCGATTTCGACGGGCATATGACGCGCCTGCACCGCAGCCTGACCGAACTGCAGATCCCCATCCCGATGACGTCGGAGGCGCTCGGCCGGGTGCTGAACGAGACCGTGCGGCGCAACCGCGTACGCGAGGGGATCGTCTATCTGCAGGTCACGCGCGGCACGGCCCGACGCGACCATCCGTTCCCGCCCGAGGGCACGGCACCAAGCGTGGTCGTGACCGCCCGCTCGCTGCCGCTGTCGAAGGGGAATGCCAGCGCGAAGAAGGGCGTGGCCGTGGTCACCCATCCCGACATCCGCTGGGGCCGCTGCGACATCAAGACCGTCGGCCTGCTGCCCAACGTCCTGGCCAAGCAGGCGGCCAAGGAGAAGGGGGCGGCGGAGGCCTGGATGGTCGACGAGATGGGTCTGGTCACGGAAGGCTCGTCGACCAACGCCTGGATCGTCGATGAGACCGGCACGCTGCGGACGCGCGATTCCCAGTCCAACATCCTGCGCGGCATCACCCGTGCGGCGGTGCTGAAGCTGATCGAGGAAGAAGGTCTGGCGTTCGAGGAGCGCGCGTTCAGCGTCGATGAGGCCAAGCGCGCCCGGGAAGCCTTCTATACCTCGGCCAGCGGCTTCGTGATGCCGGCGGTGTCGATCGACGGCACGAAGATCGGGAACGGCAAGCCAGGCCCGATCGCGACCCGTCTGCGGGCCCTGTATCTGGATCAGGCGATCCGTGACGCCATCTAGAAGTTGCGGCGCTTGGCGGCCGGTGGCTAAGGTGAGGGGCTGGACATCCGATCCAGCCCCGCGCCGCTCCCCCTCGGCCGGAGAACAAGCAAGAACAGGCTGAACCTGCCATGTCGCAAGACAAGTCCAAGAACCTTCAGGACACCTTCCTCAACAGCGTGCGCAAGACCAAGACACCGCTGACCATCTTTCTGGTCAACGGGGTCAAGCTGCAGGGCATCGTGACCTGGTTCGACAACTTCTGTGTGCTGCTGCGCCGCGACGGCCAGTCGCAGCTGGTCTACAAACACGCCATCTCGACCATCATGCCATCGGCACCCGTGCAGCTGTACGAGCCCGAGGCCGACGAGGACTGACGGCTTTTCGCCCGTCATCCCCCGGGCCTGACCGGAGTGTCGGATGTCGTGCGGCGATGCGTCAGGGATGGCCCGATGGCCGGTGACTACCTATCTGTCGGCCAGCACCACAACATCCGGCCCTCGGGGCAATCCCGGGGATGACGGCGTAACGAAAGCCCGCGACCTGACAACCAAACACATCGACCACGCCGTTCCGCTGATCCGGGCGGTCGTCATCCATCCCGAGCGATCGGGCTTCGGCGCGAGTGAGAGCTCGCGTCAGTCCGTCGAGCGTCTGCAGGAGGCCGTGGGCCTGGCGCGGGCGCTCGATCTGGACGTGCGCGCCGAGGAGATCGTGCGCATCCGCAAGCCCACGCCTGCCACCCTGTTCGGGACCGGCAAGGTCGAGGAGCTGGCCGCCCTGGTGCGCGCCGCCGAGGCCGAGGCCGTGGTCGTCGACGACGACCTGTCGCCGGTGCAGCAGCGCAATCTGGAAAAGGCCTGGGACTGCAAGGTCATCGACCGCACCGGCCTGATCCTCGAGATCTTCGGCCGCCGCGCGCGGACCAAGGAGGGCCGGCTGCAGGTCGAGCTGGCACGGCTGGACTATGAGAAGTCGCGGCTGGTGCGGACCTGGACCCACCTCGAGCGGCAACGCGGCGGCACCGGCTCGACCGGCGGCCCCGGCGAGACCCAGATCGAGCTCGACCGGCGACTGATCGCCGACCGGATCGTCAAGCTGAAGGTGGAGCTGGACGAGGTCCGCCGCACGCGCGGCCTGCACCGCAAGCAGCGCCAGAAGGTGCCGTTCCCGACCATCGCCCTGGTCGGCTATACCAATGCCGGCAAGTCGACCCTGTTCAACCGGCTGACCGGGTCGGAGGTGTTCGCCAAGGACCTGCTGTTCGCCACCCTCGACACGACCCAGCGCACCATCCGCCTGCCGCAGGGCCGGCCGGCGATCGTGGCCGACACGGTGGGCTTCATTTCCGACCTGCCGCACGAACTGGTCGAGAGCTTCCGCGCCACGCTGGAAGAGGTCGGCGAGGCCGATCTGATCCTGCACGTCCGCGACATCGCCTCGGCCGACAGCGAAGCCCAGTCCAAGGACGTCGAGGCTGTGCTGAAGATGATCGAGACGCCGGAGGGCAAGACGCGTCGGGTGCTGGAGGTCTGGAACAAGACCGACCTGCTGGACGAGGACGTCCGCGAGGCTGTGCTGGGCCAGGCTGAACGTCTCGCCCGCGACGGCAAGGCGGTGGCGGTCTCGGCCTGGACCGGGGAGGGGGTTGAGGCCCTGCGCGAGGTCATCGCCGGCCTGATTGACGACGATCCGGAGACGGCGCTGGTGCTGCTGCCCTCACAGGGCGAGGCGCTGGCTTGGCTGTATGAGAACGGGCGGGTCACGGGGCGGGATACGGACGACGAGGGCCGAACGCATGTGACCGTGCGGCTGCACCCGGCGGCACTGGGCCGGTTCGAGCGGCAGTTCGGCTAGACCGGGCACCTCTCCACCACTTCGTGGTCCCCCTCCCCACTGCGGGGGGAGGGGACAGGGGGCAGTTTGCCTGCAGAGGATAAACAGTACCAGCGAATACAATCTCAGGTTAGAGCTTCAGCCTCTCTCGTACGCCTTCGCCGCATCCCACAGCCCGTCCATCTCGGCCAGATCGGACTGCGCCGGCGACCGTCCGTCCTTTGCCAGTTCCGCCTCGATGAAGCCGAACCGGCGGATGAATTTCGCATTGGCTCCGCGCAGGGCGTCCTCCGGCTCGACACCCAGTTTTCGCGCCAGATTGGCGACCACGAACAGCAGGTCGCCGACCTCGTCGCGGGCCTTGTCGAGGTCGCCGGCGGCGATCTCGACGCGGAGTTCGGCCACCTCTTCGTGCAGCTTGTCGAAGACCTCGTCGGTCGAGGGCCAGTCGAAGCCGACGCGGGCGGCACGTTTGGTCAGTTTGGCGGCGCGGGCGAGGGCGGGCAGGCCGACGGGGACGTCATCGAGCACGCCATGCTGGGCCTTGCCCGCGCGTTCGGCGGCCTTGAGGTCTTCCCAGCGCGCCTTCTGGGCCACGCCGTCCGGTTTCGCCGTCTCGTCGCCAAAGACGTGCGGGTGGCGGCGCTCAAGCTTGTCGGCGATGGCGTTGGCCACGTCGTCGAAGGCGAACAGCCCCTGTTCCTCGGCCATGCGGGCGTGGAAGACAGTCTGGAACAGCAGGTCGCCGAGCTCGGACTTGAGATCATCCATGTCGCCGCGCTCGATGGCGTCGGCGACCTCATAGGCCTCTTCCAGCGTGTAGGGGGCGATGGTGGCGAAGGTCTGCTCGACATCCCACGGACAGCCGCCGACCGGGTCGCGCAGCCGGACCATGATGGCGTTCAGGCGGTCAATGGGGGTCATGCGGGGGCCGTGCCGTCGCGCGCGTCCAGCGCCTTGCGGATCTCGTCATGCCGCGCCGGGGTCAGGGGATAGCCCTTGAGCACCAGCGCCGCCGCGGCCAGCAACAGGCCGGGGACGAGGATGAACAGGATCTGCAGCGTCAGCAGCGAGCTTTCGCTGTTGCCCTCGACCCCCGGAATGGCGCGAAAGCCGACCCATTGCAGGATCAGATAGGGGATCAGGGCCACGACGTGGCCGATCTTGGTCGTGGCCGACAGGATGGAGAACATCAGTCCGGTGCGGTCCACGCCGGTGTCCAGCCGAACCTCGTCGCCCGCGTCGGCCATCATGGCCCGCAGCAGGAACAGGCCGGCGGCATAGGGAAGACCGGCGATGAACATGGCGGCGGCTGTCAGGACGAAATTGCCGCCCGGGACCAGGGTCGCCCCTACGTAGAAGACCGCGAAGACCAGGCTGGCCGTCGCCAGGGCCTTGTCCTTGCCGATCCGGGTGGCCAGCCAGGCCCAGAACGGCGCGCCAACCAGTCCGGCGACGAAATAGAACAGCATGAACAGCGACGCCTGGGTGTGGTCGTAGCCCTTGATCTGGCCGAAGAAGAAGAACAGCAGCGATCCGGTGATGCCCGGGGCCACGCCCAGCAGCAGGTCGGCGAACAGCAGCTTGCGCACGGTCTTCTTGCCGAACAGGCCGAGGTAGGCCCTGGGTCCCCCATGGGGAGCCGCGCCGGCGTTGACCGGCTCGGGAACCACGAACATGGCGAGGCCGATCGTCACGGGCAGGGCGATCATGATGGCCCAGCCCATGATGCGCACGCCCGCGGCGTAGTCGCCGAGGCCGGTCTGGACCACCACGGTGGGCAGGATCAGGATCAGGATCACGCCGATGATGTTGAACACCTGCCACCAGCCGTAGACCCGGCTACGCTGGTCATATTGCGGTGCCAGCACCGCGGCCCAGCCCAGCTGGCCCAGGGTGCCGATGGAGAAGCCGAGGTAGAGGACCAGCAACCAGCCGAACAGATAGGCCGGGCCGGCTCCGGGCTGGACGAGAACGAACATCATCAGGGCCGACAGCATCAGGATCGGAGTCGAGATCGCCATCCATGGCCGGTAGCGGCCCCACCGGGTTTTCGTCTTGTCCATGCCCCAGCCGATGAAGGGGTCGAAGACGATGTCGATCAGCCGCACCGCCATGAAGACCGCGGCCACCACGCCCAGCTCCAGCCCCACATGGGTCGCGTAGAACTCAGGCAGGGTCACAGGCAGGGCCACGCCGAAGGCGGCCAGCGGCAGGCACGGCCCGGAGAAGGCCGCGAGGATGGCGTTGGAACGGCGGGCTGGGCCGGGTGCGGCTTCGGCGGCGGGGGCGTCGGTCATGGGTGCGTCCGGCGATCCGGCCCGAGTCGGCCGTGAGGCCACCATGCCGATTTTGAGCGTCGCGTGCGAGCCTGAGGGCAATGCGTCTCAAGGGCCTTGCGGCGGCCACACAGACGGGGTCACCATCACCGGATGCCGACGCGTCTGATCCTGCTGCTGTTGAGCGCCGCCAGCCTGTTCGTGGCGACGGCGGCCGAGGCCCAGACTCGCGGGCGGGCGTCCCAGTCGGGGCAGGCCGAGGTCTGTGACTCCGATCCGATCGAATGGGCCGGCCCGGCCTTCGCCAACGGCACCTCCTGGCAGCGGATGGAATGGAAGCCGTTCGGGCCCACGGAATATGGCTGGGAGACCTATCTGCCGCTGGTTCAGCATGAGCTGGCGACGGACTGCGCCCCCAGCTCGCCGGTGTTCGCGCGGCGCATGGCCGAGTTCCAGATCGAACACGGCCTGCCGCCGACCGGATGGTTTGACGCGGCGACCTTCCAGACCTTCCGCGGCCTGTGGCAGGAGCGCCGGCCCTTCATCATGGCGCGGGTGCGTCAGGAGCCGTGTCCCGACCCGCCACCGCTCTATCAGCTCGGCTATCTGGTGGAGGCGGAAGAGCACGCCGATCGCCTGACCCGATTGCTGCGGCGCGATGTGCTGGACGCCTATCGCCGCATGGTCGCCGCTGCCCGCGCGGAGGTGCCGGAGATGGCGAACGATCCCGAACTGCTGCAGATCTTTTCAGGCTTTCGCGACCCCGAGGCGGACGCGGCGCGGTGCGCGGCGTCCGGCAATTGCGACGGCCTGAGGCGCGCGGTCTGCTCGCCGCACCGGACCGGAACGGCGGTTGACCTGTTTGTCGGCCGTCTCGAGGACCTCGGCGTTGATGACACCTCGCCGGCCAGCCGGCTGCATATGACGCGCACCCCGACCTATCGCTGGCTGGTCAGGAATGCCGGCCGGTTCGGCTTTACGCCCTATGTCTATGAGCCCTGGCATTGGGAGTGGGTCAGCCCGACGGGCGGCTATACCGGTCAATGATCCGTGTACTGACGAACGGCGAGCGGGCGCTGGCAGAGGCGTCGTTCGGCGATGCCCTGGCGCTCGATCCGGTCCGGTTCCTGTCGTCGCCCTGGCCGTTCGACCGCGCCTTTGTGGCAGGGCGCTGGTTCGGCCGTGACTGGATCGTCTGGCCGGGCGGCTCGCTGCCCGCCGATCTGGCCGTCGCGCCGATCCGGTTCCAGGCGACCTTCATTCACGAGCTGACGCATGTCTGGCAGGCCCAGCAGGGGGTCAACCTTTTGCAGGGCAAGCTGCAGGCGGGGGACCGGCCCTCGTCCTATCGGTATCCCGTCGGCATGGATTGCGCCTGGGGCGGGTTGAACATCGAGCAGCAGGCGATGGTGGTCGAGCACCGTTTTGTGCTGATGCGAGGACAGGGCGCGCCCGCTGATCGCGCCTTCTATGACCGGGTTTGTCCGATCGGTCCCTAGCGACGGAACAGACCCGCCCGCGGCAAGTTTTCATGCTGACACGCTTGCGGTCCGACACCGACGCCCTACATTAAGCACAGGTACTGTTGCGGAATGGTGCCGTTCATTTCCTGGAGGGCGTCATGCCTCGGATTCTGGTTCTCTATCACTCTACCTACGGCCACATCGAAACCATGGCCGAGGCCGTGGCCGAAGGGGCCCGCTCGATCGAGGGCGCGGTGGTGGACATCAAACGTGTCCCGGAACTGGTGCCGGACGAACTGGCGAAGGCCAGCGGCTACAAGCTGGACCAGGCGGCACCGATCGCCACGGTGGCCGACCTCGAGACCTATGATGCCGTCATCGTCGGCGCGGGCACCCGCTACGGCACCGCCTCTTCGCAGATGCGGAATTTCTGGGACCAGAGCGGCGGCGTGTGGATGAAGGGCGCGCTGGTCGGCAAGGTCGGCTCGGTCTTCACCTCGACGGCGACCCAGCATGGCGGGCAGGAGACGACGCTGATCGGCCTGATCCAGACGCTGCTGCACCACGGCATGCTGATTGCCGGCCTGCCCTACGCCTGGGCCGGACAGTCGCGGATCGATGAAGTGACCGGCGGCTCGCCCTACGGTGCGACGACCATCACCGGCGGTGACGGATCCCGTCAGCCCAGCGCCAACGAACTGGAAGGCGCACGCTGGCAGGGCCGCTATGTTGCCGAGACGGCGAAGAAGCTGTTCGGCTGATGCGCCAGCCGGCCGTCTTCTTTGGCCACGGGTCGCCGATGAACGCGCTGGGCGGTCCCTATGCGGACGTCTGGCGCGAGGTCGGCGAGGCGATCGGCAAGCCGAAGGGTGTCGTCATGATCTCGGCCCATTGGGAGACCCATGGGCCGGGCGTGACGGCGCAGGCGTGGCCACAGACCATTCACGACTTCGGCGGCTTTCCCGATACGCTGCACGCCATGCAATACCCGGCCCCGGGCTCGCCCGATCTGGCCGGTCGGGTCGCGGACCTGACCGGCGCGACGCCGACGACGGACTGGGGACTGGACCACGGCACCTGGTCGGTGCTGGCCCATGTCTGGCCCGAGGCCGATGTGCCGGTGGTGCAGATGTCGCTGGACCGCACGCTGGACGCCCAGGGACATTTTGACCTGGGTCACAAGCTGTCGGCCTTGCGTGATGAAGGTGTGGTGATCGCCGGCTCTGGCGATTTCGTGCACAATCTGCGGACCTGGAAGCGGACGGGCGGTGACGCCTATCCCTGGGCGACCGGCTTCAACGAGGCGGTCAAATCGGCTCTCATCCGCGGCGATGACGGCGCGCTGATCAACTGGGTCGGTCTGGCCGAGGACGCACAGATGAGCGTGCCGACCGACGAACACTATCTGCCGCTGCTCTACATCGCCGCCCAGCGCCGGCCGGGCGACGACGTCAGCTTCTTCAACGATGTCATCGAAGGCGGTTCGATCTCGATGACGGGCGTGCGGCTCGGCTGATCCAGCCGCTGGTCAGGCGGCCTTGTCGACCTCCGCCAGACGCTGGATGGCCACATAGTCGGTCTTGCCGGTGCCCAGCACCGGAACCTCGGCGACGCGCATGATCTTTTTCGGCACGGCCAGTTCCGGCGCCCCGTGGCTGCGGGCCCATTCGGCGAGGCGCGCGACGTCGGCGTCGTTGCGGTCAGTGAAGAGGACCAGCTTCTCGCCCTTGCGGCTGTCGGGGATGGAGACGACGGCGTGACGCGAGTCAGGCCAGACGGCGCTGGCCAGACCCTCGACGGCCGTCAGGGAGACCATCTCGCCGCCGATCTTGGCGAACCGCTTCACCCGACCGAGGATGGCGACATAGCCGTCCTTGTCGATGTCGACGATATCACCCGTGTCGTGCCACCCGCCCGCCAGCGGCTCGATCGATTGAGGGTCATCGGCCGACAGATAGCCCCGCATGACGTTGGGACCGCGCAGGAACAGCCGGCCGCCTTCTTGAATGCCGTCGACCGGGTCGATGCGCCATTCCATGCCGGGCAGCATCTGCCCGACGGTGCCGGGGCGGTTGCGGTCCGGATGATTGACCGCCACCACGGGCGCGGCCTCGGTGGCTCCATAGCCTTCGAGCAGTTTCAGTCCGTGGAATTTGGTGTTGTAGAGGTGATAGGTCTCGTCCTTCACCTTTTCCGCGCCGGCCACGACGAACTGCAGACTGGCGAAGTCGTCCGGCCCGGCCACGCGCGCCCACTGGTTCAGGAAGGTGTCGGTGGCGAACAGAAGCGAGGCTTTTATCTCGTGGATCAGTTCGACGATCTGTTTGGCGTGCAGCGGTGACGGATACTGGAAGGCCTTCATCCCGTTCAGGATCGGCAGAAGAACCCCGCCGGTCAGGCCGAAGCAGTGGAAGGTCGGCAGGGGATTGAGCACGATCCAGTCGGGATCGAGGTCGATATGCTGGGCCACCTGACGGCAGTTGGCGACCAGGTTCCACTGGCTGAGCACCACGCCCTTGGGTGCGCCGAAACTGCCCGAGGTGAACAGCACAACGCCCGGCGACGACGGGTCGGTCTTCACCCGGAAGCGTTTGGGCATCAGGCCGGCCATCAGGCCATAGACCTTGTCCGGCAGGCCGATCGTCTTGCGCACATCGTCCAGCCAGACGATCTCGGCCACTGTGGCCAGGTCGTCCAGCAGGTCGTCCAGCTTGGCCTGGGTGACGAAGCGTTTGGCGGTGAGGATCTTCTTCAAGCCGGACGCCTTGATCGCCGCCTTGATATTGGCCTCGCCCGAGGTGAAATTCAGCATCACCGGCACACGGCCATGAGCGTGCAGGCCGTAGTAGGTGACGACGACGCCCATGCTGGAGGGCAGAAGGATGCCGACCCGCTCGCCCGGTGCGGTCATGTCGGCAATCTTGCGGCCCAGCACGAAGGCGGCCCGGATCAGGCCCGTATAGGTCAGGGGCTTGCGGTCCTGGTCTTCCAGAATTTCCTTGTCGCCGTACTTTTCGCGGGCCGCGATCAGGGCGTCGAAGATCGTCTCCTCGCCGGCCTTGGGGTCCAGGGGTACGCGCAAAGATATCCTCCGTGCCGGGTTGCTCCCGGCCTTGTGTTCAATGCGCAAACTAGAGCCGCAATGTCGGCTTGAAAAGATGTGTTACCCGCCGTGAAGCCTGAGCCTGCCTTGCCTTCGCCGCGCGGAAGGACGACATAGCGGTTCCGCACTGCCCGGAGCCCGCGACGCCTTGGTCACGCTGATCGACACCCTGACAAAGACCCCGGCTGAATTGCGTCATCCGGAAAAGCAGAACCGTCCGGAAACGGCCGTGTTGCGCAAGCCCGACTGGCTGCGCGTCAAGGCCCCGGGCTCGGGCCAGTACAATGAGACCAAGGCCATCGTGAAGGCCAAGGGTCTGGTCACCGTCTGCGAGGAGGCGGCCTGCCCCAATATCGGCGAATGCTGGAGCCAGAAGCACGCCACCCTGATGATCATGGGCGATACCTGCACGCGGGCGTGCGCCTTCTGCAACGTCAAGACGGGACTGCCGCAGGCGCTGGACGCGGAAGAGCCGGCCAAGGTCGGCCTGGCCGTGGCCCAGCTGGGTCTGAACCATGTCGTCATCACCTCCGTCGACCGGGATGACCTGGCTGACGGTGGTGCGGCGCATTTCGCCGAGGTGGTGCGCCAGATCCGGCTGCAGGCCCCGAACACGACCATCGAGATCCTGACGCCCGACTTCCTGCGCAAGGACGGCGCGGCCGAGGTGGTCATCGATTCGACGCCGGACGTGTTCAATCACAACCTCGAGACCGTGCCGCGGCTGTATCTCAAGATCCGGCCCGGTGCCCGCTACTTCCACAGTCTGCGCCTGCTGCAGATGGTCAAGGAGCGCGACCCCAACCAGTTCACCAAGTCCGGCATCATGGTCGGCCTGGGCGAGACGCGAGAAGAGGTCATGCAGGTGATGGACGACATGCGTTCGGCCGGCGTCGACTTCATCACCATCGGCCAGTATCTGCAGCCGACCCGCAAACACGCCGCCATCGACCGGTTCGTCACGCCGGACGAGTTCAAGGCCTATGAGGCCATCGCCCGCGCCAAGGGGTTTCTGATGGTGTCGTCCTCGCCCCTGACCCGCAGTTCGCACCATGCGGGCGACGACTTCGCACGGCTGAAGGCGGCGCGCCTTTCGCACACCGGACGCTGACCACCGCTTGGCCGTCCACCGCGTCACCCGCATCCTGCCTTACACGCCTGCGCAGCTCGCGGAGCTGGTCGCGGATGTCGAGAGCTACCCGCGCTTCGTCCGGTGGGTGACGTCGATGCGCGTCTGGAACCGGCGCGAGGAAAGCGCCGGTGTCGATCTGCTCGACGCCGAAGCCCAGGTGGGGTTTTCCTTCCTGAAGGAGCGGTTCTCGACCTGGGTCCGGCATGACCGCAATGCGCCGCTGGTCGAGGTCGGGTTGTTGCGTGGCCCGTTCCGGCACCTGAAGAACCGCTGGGAGTTCCATGCGGACCCCAAGGGCACGCGGCTGGAGTTCACGATTGATTTCGCCTTCAAATCCCCGCTGCTGAACGCGGCGCTGCAGGCCAATTTCGACCGGGCGGTGTCCATGCTCATCGGCTCGTTCGAGGCGGAGGCCGCGCGGCGGTTCGGTCCAAAGCCGTGACCGACTTCGACTTCGACGCCGTCGTCGTGGGGGCCGGGGCCGTGGGCCTTGCCTGCGGCCGGGCGCTGGCGAAGCGAGGGCTGTCGGTTCTGGTCCTCGAGAAGGAGCCGCATATCGGGCAGGGCGTCTCGTCGCGCAACTCCGAGGTCATCCACGGCGGGCTCTACTACCCGACGGGGTCACTGAAGGCGTGTTTTTGCGTCGAGGGGCGGCGCGCGCTCTACGCGTTTCTCGAAAGCCACAAGGTCGACTACCGCAAATGTGGCAAGCTGGTCGTCGCCACGCAGGAGGATGAGGTTGATCGCGTCGAGGCGATCTTCCAGCAGGCGACGGCCAACGGCGTCGAGGGGCTGGAGCACCTGACCGGGGCACAGGCCCGCGCGCTGGAGCCCGGGCTCAATGCCCACTCTGCCATCCTGTCGCCCGAGAGCGGGGTGTTCGACAGTCACGGCTATATGCTGGCCCTGCAGGGCGAAATCGAGGACGCGGGCGGCTCGGTCGTCGTCTCGACCCCGTTCGAGCGGGCAGAGCCGCTGCCCGGTGGCGGGTTCACGATCATAGCGGGCGGGGCGGGCGGAGCGACCCTGACCGCCCGGCTGCTGGTCACCGCGCCGGGCCTTGCTGCACAGGCCGTGGCGGCCCGGATCGCCGGCTATCCCGCTGACCGCATACCGGCCGGGCATTTCGGCAAGGGCGTCTATTTCCGCCTGACCGGCAAGGCTCCGTTCGAGCGGTTGATCTATCCGCCGCCGATTCCTGGAGCACTCGGCACCCACTACCGCAAGGATCTGGGTGGCCAGGCCGTGTTCGGGCCCGATCTGAGTTATGTCGAAACCGAGGACTATTCGGTCGACGCCGCCAAGGCCGCCGGGTTCGAGGGCTATATCCGCCGCTTCTGGCCCGGCCTGCCGGCCGGTGCCCTGACCCCCGATTACGCGGGCATCCGGCCCAAGCTGCATGGACCGGGGGAAGCGCAGCCAGACTTCCAGCTGCGCGGCCGGGACGACCACGGGATCGACGGTCTGGTCGCCCTGTTCGGCATCGAGAGCCCCGGCCTGACCAGTTCGCTGGCGATCGGTGAGGCGGTGGTGGGAAGGCTGATCGATGTCTGATCTGACGTTCCGCCTCGCCGTCCCCGCTGATGTGGCGCAGCTGCAGCCCTTCGTCCACGCGGCCTATCGCGGCGACAGCGCCCGGCGCGGCTGGACCCACGAGGCTGATCTGCTGGACGGGCAGCGGATTGACGCCGAGGCCCTGACGGACGTGATCGGCGATACAAGCCATCTGGTGGTGCTGGCCGAGCGGGGTGGCCGTCTGGCCGGCTGTGTCCAGATCACGGACAAGGGTGGCGGCCTTGCCTATCTGGGCATGCTGTCTGTCGACCCGGCGGCGCAGGGGCAGGGCACGGGTCGGCGGCTGATCGCGGCCGCGGAAGACGCGGCCGTGAAACATTTCGGAGCCTGCACCATGGAGATGACCGTCATCGTCCAGCGAGCCGAGCTGATCGACTGGTACGTCCGGTGCGGCTATGCGCCCACCGGCGAGACCCGCCCGTTCCCCGCTACAGACCCGCGCTTCGGCCTGCCGAAACGCGCCGATCTGGCATTCGTGGTGCTGGCGCGCGACCTGACTTGAACTCCCGGGCCGAGTCAGGCATAAGCCCGCCCTCGCTGGCGGCTCTTTCGGGCCGCCGCTGTTGTTTTCGCGCTCCTGCAGCGCCGAGTTAGAAGATTGAGACGGACATGGCCGTTCCGAAGCGCAAAGTATCGCCCTCGCGTCGCAACATGCGCCGCGCCCACGACTCGCTGGGGACCAATCCCTATACCGAGGACAAGGACACGGGCGAGCTGCGCCGTTCGCACCACATCGACCTGAAGACCGGCACCTATCGCGGCCGTCAGGTTCTGACGCCCAAGGAAGACTAGGTCTTTTCAAGGCTTCTGCTGAAGGATTGACGGCGCGCGGTGACCCGCGCGCCGTTTTCATGCGTTGTTGCTCCGAACCAAAGGAGCCAGGCCCATGATCCGCCCCCTGTTGCTGACGACCACCGTTCTGATGCTGGCCGCCTGCGGCGCGCCCGATGCGGAACCCGGGCCCGCGGCACCGCCCGCCGTCCCCGTTCCGCCGGCGACGCCCGCAACCCCCGCCACGACCGATGCTGTGACAGCCGAAGGCTGGGGCCTGCTGCGCATCGGCATGACCCGCGCCCAGGTCGAGACCGCCCTGGGGCCCGATTCCAGTCCGGGTAGCGTCGGCGGGCCCGATCCGGCGTCCTGCGACATCTTCCATCCGGCGAGGGGGCCGCAAGGGCTGCGGGTGATGGTCGAGGACGGCGTGCTGACCAGCCTCTGGCTGGACCGGGGCGCGACCCTGAAGACCGACCGTGGCTTCGGCGTCGGTGACCAGGCTGCCGCCATCAAGACGGCCTATGGCAAGGCGGCGACTACGAGCCCGCACAAATACAGCCCCGCGCCCGCGGAATATGTCACGGCCTGGAGCCGCGGCGGCGCGGACGGCTACGTCCAGGATCCGGCCGCACGCGGCATCAGCTATCACATCGGAACCGACGGCCGGATCGAGCATGTGGCTGCCGGCGGACCCAGCATCCAGTATGTCGAGGGCTGCGCCTGACGGGTTGAGGTTGGCGATTCGGCGGGGGCTGCGTTAAACCCCGCCGAACTCCCTGACAGCAGAGCGCCCTCATGACCGACATCGCCGACATCGTTGCCCGCCAGATCCTCGACAGCCGCGGCAATCCGACGGTCGAGGTCGATGTGATCCTCGACGACGGCAGCTTCGGCCGCGCCTCCGTGCCCTCGGGCGCTTCCACGGGCGCGCATGAGGCCGTCGAGCTGCGCGACGGCGACAAGGACCTGTGGGGCGGCAAGGGGGTCGGCAGGGCGGTCGACAACGTCAACGGCGAGATCTTCGACGCCCTGTCCGGCATGGACGCCGAGGACCAGCGCCGCATCGACGAGGCGCTGATCGCGCTGGACGGTACCGAGAACAAGGGCCGGCTGGGTGCCAATGCCATCCTCGGCGTCAGCCTGGCCTGCGCCAAGGCCAGCGCCATTTCCTCGGGCCTGCCGCTGCACCGCTATCTGGGCGGGGTCTCGGCCCGCATCCTGCCGACGCCGATGATGAACATCATCAACGGCGGGGCCCATGCCGACAATCCGATCGACATCCAGGAGTTCATGATCCTGCCGACCGGGGCCGAGAGCTTTTCGGAAGCCCTGCGCATGGGCTCGGAAATCTTCCATGCCCTGAGGATCCAGCTCAAGGACGCCGGCCACAACACCAATGTCGGCGATGAGGGCGGTTTCGCCCCCAACCTGGCCTCGGCCGAGGAAGCGCTGAGCTTCATCACGCGCGCGGGGCAGGCGGCCGGCTATCTGGCCGGTGAGGATTTCCATCTCGGACTCGACGTCGCCGCGACCGAATTCTTCAAGGACGGCAAATACGTGATGGCCGGTGAGGGCAAGACGCTCGAGGCCGAGGCGATGGTCAACTATCTCGCCGACCTGTGCGAACGCTTCCCGATCGTCTCGATCGAGGACGGCTGCGCGGAAGACGATTTCGACGGCTGGCGTCTGCTGACCGAGCGTCTGGGCGATCGCTGCCAGATCGTCGGCGACGACCTGTTCGTCACCAACCCGGCCCGACTGGCCGCCGGCATCGGCGAGGGGCTGGCCAACTCCATTCTGGTAAAGGTCAACCAGATCGGGACCTTGTCCGAGACTCTGGACGCCGTCGATATGGCCCACCGTGCCGGCTACACGGCCGTGATGAGCCATCGCTCGGGCGAGACCGAGGATGCGACCATTGCCGACCTGGCCGTGGCCACCAACTGTGGACAGATCAAGACGGGCTCGCTGGCCCGCTCGGACCGCACGGCCAAATATAACCAGCTGCTCCGCATCGAGGAGATGCTGGGCGACCAGGGGGCCTATTTCGGCGACGGCATGCTGCTGAACCGGTAGCCGCCGGGCGGCAGTTCTTACGGCCAAGCTACGGTTTGTTAGGCATTTTCGGTCAGACTCTGTTGATCTTGAGTCCACGCTCAGAAGGAGCGTTCTAAGTGCCCGAACGTATGAAGCCGTATTTTCCGTCCGCCATCCTGCTGTTGCTGATCGCCTATTTCGGCGTGCAGGCCCTGACGGGCCAGCGGGGCCTGCTGAGCGGGCACGAGCGCGACGCCATGCTGGTGCGCCGTGAAGCCCAGTTGTCGGGAATCATGGAGCAGCGGCGCGACCTCGAGGTCCGGGTCCGTTACCTGCGCACGGACAGCCTGTCCCGTGACCTGCTGGAAGAGCGCGCACGGGCCGTTCTGGGCTTCAGTGACCCGCGCGACTATGTCATTCGCGTTGCCACGCCCGTGACGGCACCGGGGCCGGCTCCCCGCGCGTGAACTTTGGTTACAGCTTGACCGGCGCGCTTTGCGTTTCGGGAACGAAGGCTGCTAAAGCCCCTTTCCGTAACGACAAGAGGTCCTGACAGCGGGACCCAGCCGGGAGACGACGGATGGCGAAAGCCCCCGCTTCGAAGACGACTTCGAAAGCCGATAAAATTCCCAACACGCCGACGGCGTCAAAAGAGGATCTGCTGCGCTTCTATCGCGAGATGGTTCTCATTCGCCGTTTCGAGGAGCGCGCGGGCCAGCTGTACGGCATGGGTCTGATCGGCGGCTTCTGCCACCTCTATATCGGCCAGGAAGCCGTGGCCGTGGGCGTTCAGGAGAGTGTGCGCCAGGGCCACGACAAGATCATCACCGGCTATCGCGACCACGGCCACATGCTGTGCGCCGGCATGGACCCGAAACAGGTCATGGCCGAGCTGACCGGTCGCATCGGCGGCTCGTCCAAGGGCAAGGGCGGGTCGATGCATATGTTCGACACCGCCACGGGCTTCTACGGCGGCCACGGCATCGTCGGGGCGCAGGTGGCGCTGGGCACGGGCCTGGCCTTCGCCGGCCACTACCGCGGCGACGACAGCGTGGCCTTCATCTATTTCGGCGACGGCGCGGCCAACCAGGGCCAGGTCTATGAGAGCTTCAACATGGCCCAGCTGTGGAAGCTGCCGGCCATCTACATCATCGAGAACAACCAGTACGCCATGGGCACGAGCATCGAACGCTCGTCGTCCACGACCCAGCTCAGCGAGCGCGGCTCCAGCTTCGGCATCCCCGGCGAACAGGTCGACGGTATGGACGTGCTGGCCGTCCGCGACGCGGTGGCCAAGGCCGTGAAACGCGCCCGCGAGGGCGGCGGGCCCTTCATTCTCGAGATGAAGACCTATCGCTATCGCGGCCATTCCATGAGCGATCCGGCCAAATACCGCGCCAAGGAAGAGGTCGACGAGGTCAAGAAGACCCGCGATCCCATCGACCATGTGAAGATGCTGCTGGAACAGGCGAAAGCCACCGAGGACGAGATCAAGGCCATCGACAACGAGGTCAAGATCATCGTCGCCGAGGCGGTCCAGTTCGCCCAGGAAAGCCCGGAGCCGGACCCGTCCGAGCTCTACACCGACGTCTACGTGGAGGCCTGACCGTGACCGACATTCTGATGCCGGCGCTGTCGCCCACGATGGAAGAGGGCACGCTGACCAAATGGCACATCAAGGCGGGGGACACGGTCAAGGCCGGTGACGTCATCGCCGAGATCGAAACCGACAAGGCGACCATGGAGGTCGAGGCCGTCGACGAGGGCGAGGTGCTGGAAATTCTCGTGGCCGAGGGCTCCGAGAACGTGAAGGTCAACACGCCGATCGCGCGGCTGGCGGGAGAGGCCGGCTCTGCCGCGCCTGCGCCCAAGGCCGATGCACCCAAGGCCGAAGCGGCGCCTGCGCCCGAGCCTGACAAGGCTCCCGCGCCCGTCGCCGCCCAGAAGGTCGAGCTGCACGACCCTGAAATCCCGGCCGGTGCCAAACTGGTCAAGACGACCATCCGCGACGCCCTGCGCGACGCCATGGCCGAGGAGATGCGCCGCGACGACAAGGTCTTCCTGATCGGCGAGGAGGTCGCCCAGTACCAGGGCGCCTACAAGGTCAGCCGTGAACTGCTGCAGGAGTTCGGCGACAAGCGCGTCGTCGACACCCCGATCACCGAGCACGGCTTTGCCGGCCTCGGCGTCGGTGCGGCGATGGCGGGGCTGAAGCCGATCGTCGAGTTCATGACCTTCAACTTCGCCATGCAGGCCATCGACCACATCATCAACTCGGCAGCCAAGACGCTGTACATGTCGGGCGGCCAGATCCGTGCCAGCATCGTCTTCCGCGGCCCCAACGGTGCGGCCAGCCGCGTCGGCGCCCAGCACAGCCAGGACTATTCCGCCTGGTACGCCCAGGTGCCCGGCCTGAAGGTCATCGCCCCCTATGACGCCGCTGACGCCAAGGGCCTGATGAAGGCCGCCATCCGCGACCCCAACCCCGTGGTCTTCCTCGAGCACGAGATGATGTACGGGCTGGAGTTCGACGTGCCGGACGTCGAGGACTGGGTCGTGCCGATCGGCAAGGCCAAGGTCCGCCGCGAGGGCACCGACGTCACCATCACCGCCCACAGCCGCATGGTCGGTTTCGCCCTTCAGGCCGCTGAACAACTGGCCGGGGAGGGCATCTCCTGCGAGGTCGTCGACCTGCGGACCCTGCGTCCGCTTGATCACGAAACCATCGTCGAGAGCGTCAAGAAGACCAGCCGTCTGGTCTCTGCCGAGGAAGGCTGGGGTCCGATGGGCGTCGGTGCCGAGGTCGTGGCCCGGGTGATCGAACATGCGTTTGACTATCTGGATGCGCCGCCGCTGCGGGTGCACCAGGAAGACGTGCCGCTGCCCTATGCCGCCAATCTGGAGACACTGTCGCTGCCGGGCGTGGACAAGATCGTCGCCGCTGTGAAGAAGGTGATGGCATGAGCGAGCCCGAAGAACACCAGCTGAAGACGCCCGAGAGTGTCGCCGCCGACGCCGAGGCCATCGAGATCATGCGTATGTGGTGGTCGAAGGGCGAGCCGGTCATGTCCGTGAAGCCGGCCTTCAACGACCCGCTCCAGTTCGGGCAGATGCTGGCCTATGCCGCCAAACACATGGCGCACGGCTATGCGGTGCGGCACGGTCACAATGAGCGTCAGGCTTATCAGCGGATCCTCCAGGGCCTGTCTGACGTGATCAAGGCGGACAACGTCGAGACCGTGGCCGAGCCCGTCTTCGGACCGGGTGGCGTGCAATGACCGACATCCTGATGCCCGCCCTGTCTCCAACGATGGAAGAGGGCGTTCTGGCCAAATGGCACGTCAAGGTCGGCGACACGGTCAAGGCCGGTGACGTCATCGCCGAGATCGAGACCGACAAGGCGACCATGGAGGTCGAGGCCGTCGACGAGGGCCAGATCACCGACATCCTGGTGGCCGAGGGCACCGAAGGCGTGAAGGTCAATACGCCGATCGCACGTCTGAAGGACGAGGGTGGCGCGGCCGCTCCGGCTGCCAGGGTCGCTACGCCTGCCGATGCTCCGAAGGCTGAAGCGGCCAGGGCGGAGGCGGCACCTGCGCCCGTCGCTGCGCCAGCCGCGCCCGTTACGGCCAAGGCCGACGGCACGCGCGTCTTCGCTTCTCCACTCGCCCGCCGCCTCGCCGCCCAGGGCAATATCGACCTGGCCTCGGTCAAGGGCACCGGCCCGCACGGTCGCATCGTCAAACGCGACCTCGAAGGCGCTCCGACGGGCGCGGCCAGACCCGCCGCCGCCTCGGCCCCGGTCGCCGCCGGAGAGCCCCGCAAGGTCCAGTCGCTGGCCCAGATGGGCATTGCGGACGGCAGCTATGACCTGATCCCGCTGGACGGCATGCGCAAGGCGATCGCCCGCCGCCTGACCGACAGCTTCCGCGACGTGCCGCATTTCCCGCTGACCATCGACTGCGAGATCGACGGCCTGCTGGCGTCGCGGGCCAAGGTCAATGCCATGCTCGAAAAGTCGGGCGTGAAGGTCTCGGTGAACGATTTCGTCATCAAGGCCTCGGCCATGGCGCTGAAGGCGGTACCGGAGGCCAACGCCAGCTACTCGCCTGAAGGCATCGCCATGCACCACCACGCCGATGTGGCGATGGCGGTGGCGATCGACGGCGGGCTGATCACCCCGATCATCCGGGCGGCCGAGACCAAAACCCTGTCGCAGATCGCCGTCGAGTCCAAGGACCTGGCCAAACGCGCGCGCGACCGCAAGCTGAAGCCCGAGGAATTCCAGGGCGGCACCTTCTCGGTCTCGAACCTGGGCATGTTCGGTATCAAGTCGTTCGCCTCGATCATCAATGAGCCGCAGGGCGCGATCATGAGCGTGGGGGCGGGCGAGCCTCGCGCCGTGGTCAAGGACGGCCAGCTGGCCGTGGCGACGGTGATGACGGTGACCCTGACCTGTGATCACCGCGTCGTGGACGGCGCGGTCGGGGCCCGCTTCCTGCAGGCGTTCAAGGCGATGATCGAAGACCCTGTGACCATGCTGGCCTGAGCGGAGACGCCCCATGACTTCGGTCTATGACTTCAAAGCCACCGCCATCGACGGCACCGAACAATCGCTCGGGCAGTATCGGGGCAAGGTCCTGCTGATCGTCAACACGGCGTCCAAATGCGGCTTCACCGGCCAGTATGCGGGTCTGGAGGCGCTGCACCGTGACTACGCCGACAAGCCGTTCGAAGTGCTGGGGTTTCCCTGCAACCAGTTCGGGGCGCAGGAGCCCGGCAAGGCCGCCGAGATCGCCAGCTTCTGTTCGGCGACCTATGGCGTGGACTTCCCGATGTTCGACAAGGTCGAGGTCAACGGCCCGAACCGGCATCCGCTCTTTGCCTGGCTGACCAGTGAGAAAAAGGGCTTCCTCGGCAGCCGCGACATCAAGTGGAATTTCACCAAATTCCTGACGGACCGGGAGGGGCGGGTCATTGCCCGTTACGCCCCCCAGGTCGAACCTTCGGCCATTGCCGCCGACATCGAGAAGCTGATCTGACATGGCCACGACGCCCGGTTCTGAATTCGATCTCATCGTCATCGGTTCGGGTCCCGGCGGCTATGTCGCGGGCATCCGCGCCAGCCAGCTGGGCCTGAAGGTCGCCATCGTCGAGCGAGAAAACCTGGGCGGGGTCTGTCTTAACTGGGGCTGTATCCCGACCAAGGCCCTGCTCAAGTCCGGCGAGAAATACGAAAGCCTGTCGCACCTGAAGGACTTCGGCCTGTCGGCTGACAAGGTCGGTTTCGACTTCGCCGCCATCATCGCCCGCTCGCGCGGCGTGGCGAAGCAGCTGAATTCCGGCGTCGGCTATTTGATGAAGAAGAACAAGATCGAGGTGATCGAGGGTTCGGCGAAGCTGGAGAAGGGCACCGCCGCTCCGAAGGTCATCATTGATCTCAAGTCCGGCGGCTCGCGCACGGTCGAGGCGAAGGCCGTGATGCTGGCGGTGGGTGCCCGCGCCAAGGCCATCCCGCAGATCGGGCTTGAGGCCGACGGCGACCGGATCTGGGCCTATCGCGAGGCCATGGCACCCAAATCCATGCCCGCCTCGATCGTCGTCATCGGCTCCGGTGCCATCGGCATCGAGTTCGGCAGCTTCTACCGCGCCCTCGGTGCCGAGGTGACCGTCGTCGAGGCCGTGGACCGCATCATGCCGGTCGAGGACGAGGAGGTGTCGAAGGCGGCGCAGAAGTCGTTCGAGAAGCGCGGCCTGAAATTCCGCACCGGCTGCAAGGTCACGAAGGTGTCGAAGGGCGGCAAGGGCGTGCAGGTGGCCATCGAGGCCGGCGGCAAGGCCGAGGTTCTTGAGGCCGAGGTCTGCATCTCGGCGGTCGGCATCACCGCCAATACGGACGGCATCGGTCTGGAAGCGCTGGGCGTCGATATGGACCGCGGTCACATCACGATCGACGGCCACTGCCAGACGAATGTGAAGGGGCTCTACGCCATCGGCGACTGCGCCGGCGCGCCCTGGCTGGCGCACAAGGCCAGCCACGAAGGTATCCACGCCGCCGAACACATCGCCGGCTTCAAGACGCCCAACGTCCACTCTCCGATCGCGGGCTGCACCTATGCCCAGCCGCAGGTCGCCTCGGTCGGGATCACCGAACAGGGCGCGCGCGAGGCGAAGCGCGAAGTCAGGATCGGCCGCTTCCCCTTCAAGGTGAACGGCAAGGCCATCGCCTCGGGCGACACCGACGGCTTTGTGAAGGTGATCTTTGACGCGAAGACGGGAGCCCTGATCGGTGCCCATATGATCGGGGCCGAGGTCACAGAGATGATCCAGGGCTATGTCACCGCCATCGCCATGGAAGCCACGGAAGAAGATATCCACGGCATCGTCTATCCCCACCCGACCATGTCCGAGGCCATGCACGAGGCGGCGCTGGACGCCTATGGGCGGGTGATCCACATCTGAGTGACATCAATACCGTGCATCCCCGCCTTCGCGGGGATGCACGGAAGTGAAGACGCCAGGCTCTAACCCGCCAGCAGGTCCGCGCTCATCCGCTCGAGCAGCGCCCCGCCCTGACGCACGGCGGCCATATGGCTGCCGGCCCCGGCGAGCACATTGGCGGCATAGACCTCGTACAGGGTGATCTTGCCTTCCAGCCAGGCCGGGTCGCCCTGACCGCCGTCCAGCTGGTCACGGGCATACAGTGCGCCCTGAGCCAGCATCCAGCCGCCGACGACATCGCCGACCAGTTTCAGATAGGCGTCGGCGGCGGCCAGGACGTCGGCGGCGCCGTCGGCCGCAGCCTTGCGGTCAAGGATCCAGACCGTGGCACCTTCAACCGCCGCGACAGCATCCGCGAAGGCCGCGACCGGCTGGCCGGAGAACAGTCGCGGCAGCCGCTCGAGCGTCGTCTTCATGTCGCCGATCAGATCGTGGGCCGACTGGCCCCCGTCCTGCGACAGCTTGCGGCCGACCAGATCCATGGCCTGGATGCCGTTGGTGCCCTCATAGATCGGGGCAATGCGGGCGTCGCGGTAATGCTGGGCTGCACCGGTCTCCTCGATGAAGCCCATGCCGCCGTGGATCTGGATGCCCTGCGAGGCGACCTCGCAGCCGATGTCTGTCGACCAGGCCTTGGCGATCGGGGTGAACAGGTCCTCGCGGCCCTTCCAGCGGCGGCGCTCTTCTTCGGTCGCAGCGTGCTTGGCCAGATCGGCGGCGACGCCGGTGGACAGGCAGATGGCGCGGGCGGCGGCGATCTTCGCCTTCATCACCGACAGGGTGCGGCGGACATCGGGATGATCGATGATCGGGGCGTTGGCCTCGCCGGTCCAGACCGAGCGGCCCTGTCGCCGGTCGCGGGCATAGGCCAGGGCGTGCTGATAGGCCCGCTCGGCGATGCCGACACCCTGGACCCCGACGGCGAGGCGGGCGGCGTTCATCATGATGAACATATGGGCCAGGCCCTGATTGGGCTGGCCGACCAGTTCGGCGGTCGCGCCCTCATAGGCCATGACACAGGTCGGCGAGGCGTGGATGCCGAGCTTGTGCTCGACGCCGACGGGACGGAAGCCGTTGCGGTCGCCCAGCGTCCCGTCGGCCTTGACCAGATATTTCGAGGCCAGGAACAGGCTGATGCCCTTGGGTCCCGGCGGTGCGTCGGGCAAGCGGGCCAGCACGAGGTGGACGATGTTGTCGGTGGCGTCGTGGTCGCCCCAGGTGATGTAGATCTTCTGGCCGTTCAGGGCATACGTCCCGTCGCCGTTCGGCGTCGCCGTGGTCGTCAGGGCCCCGAGGTCCGAGCCGGCCTGGGGCTCGGTCAGGACCATGGCCCCGGTCCATTCGCCGGACACCAGCTTCGTCAGATAGATGTCCTTCTGCGACGGCGTGCCGTGCGCCTCCAGCGCCTCGATCGCCGCCAGCGACAGCATGGGGCACAGGCCGAAGGCCATGTTGGCGGCGTGGACGGTCTCATAGGCGGCGAGTTCCAGCGCCTTGGGCAGTTGCTGACCGCCGGCGTGGACGGGGGCGGACAGGCCGGTCCAGCCGCCCTGCGCGAACTGGCGATAGGCGTCGGCGAAGCCCGGCGCGGCGGTCACGGTGCCGTTGGCGAAGATCGAGCCCTTCTGGTCGCCGATCCGGTTCAGCGGGGCGAGAACGCCTTCCGAAAACTGCGCGGCGGCTTCCAGCACGGCACCGAGCACGTCCGGATCATAGTCCGGAAAGGCTCCGGTGGCCGCGACCTGGTCAATGCCGGCGACGGCCTGGAGCGTGAAGGCGATGTCGCGGACGGGGGCACGGTAGGTCATGGCGATGGGTCTCGGTTCGATCAGGTGGAATGTTCATGCCGCCTTGCCGCCGCGGCATGCAAGTAGGGCTTGGCGAAGCCCCGGCACGAGCCCACACTACAGGCATATCCAGGGGGACCGCCGTGGCTGAACCGCGCAATCGCTATTCGACCGTCTCGCTGATCCTGCACTGGCTGATCGCCGTGATGATTCTGGTCCAGGTGCTGCTGATTACGGCGAACGAGGCCACCGAGGGCCAGGCCATCTCGCGCGAGTTCGTGCAGGTCCACAAGGCCCTGGGTTTGACCGTCCTCGTCCTGACCCTGGTCCGGATCGGCTGGCGCATCGCCAATCCGGCCATTCCCCTGCCCGATACGATGAAGCGGTGGGAGAAGATCGTGTCGCGGACGACGCACGTCCTTTTCTATGTCCTGCTGCTCGCCATGCCGCTGACCGGATGGGCGGCCGTGTCGGCCACGGGACGTGAGCTCAGCTGGTTCGGCCTGTTCAACTGGCCGCTCTTGCCGATCAGTGGTGGCCGCGACGCCTTCAAATCCATCATCGGCATCCATGAGCTGGTGATGAAGGGGATGTACGCCCTGATCGCCCTGCATGTCGTCGGGGCGCTGAAGCACCAGTTCGTCGACCGGGACAATGTTCTGCACCGCATGATCCCGTGGATCCCGCGCCGCCCATGAGATCGCTTGTCGCCGTCATGCTGGCGCTGATGACGCCCCTTCTTCTGGGAGCGTCGCCGGCCCCCTGGACCTTCGAGCGCGAGGGATCCCGAATCGAGATGTCGGTCCGCGCCTTCGGCGGGTCGCACACCGGGCGGTTCGACGACTGGCGCGGGACGGCCGTTCTCGACCCGGCCCGCCCCCAGGATGCGCGGGCGTCGATGACGGTTCAGGCCGGTTCGCTGAAGATGTCTCCGTCGGTGGCGACCGGACGCGCCATCGGGCCCGCCTTCCTCGACGCGGCCCGCTATCCGACGATCCGTTTCGAGCTCAAATCGCTCGAGCCTTTGGGGGGCGACCGCTATTCGGCGCACGCAGACGTCACCATGAAGGGACGGACGCGGGCGATCGACTTCCCCCTAGACCTGCGTGTCACCGGGACCCGGGCGCAACTGGCGGGCGCTTTCATGATCGACCGTGCGGACTTCGGCATAGGGACATCGGGGCCCTGGAACAGGCTGGTCGGACGACAGGTGACGGTACGCGTGGCGATCCAGGCGCGGCCGGGCTGAGCGTGCCCCGAGCGAGTGACTCCGACGCCGAAGCCGTCAGGGTGCTGAGCACCGGCGGCCTCGTTATCATGCCGACTGAAACCGTCTATGGCCTGGCGGCCGACGCCGGGAATGCCGAGGCGGTCGCTGCCATCTTCGAGGCCAAGGGTCGTCCGCGCTTCAACCCCCTGATCGCCCATGTCGCGGACGCCGTGCAGGCCGAGGCGGTCGCCCTGTTCGACCCCCGCGCCCGGGCGTTGACCGAGGCTTTCTGGCCCGGACCGCTGACGCTGGTGGCCCCTGTTCGCGACCGAACCGGCGTCTGTGATCTGGCGCGCGCGGGGCTGGACAGCGTGGCGGTCCGCGTCCCGGGTCACGCTCGCGCCCGGGCGCTGATCTCGGCCTTCGGCCGTCCGGTCGTGGCCCCGTCCGCCAATCGTTCGGGCCGGCCCAGTCCGACCACCTTTGCCGACGCGGTCGAGGAGACGGGCTTCGCCGCCCGGGCCGCCATCGACGGCGGACCCTGCGCCGTCGGGGTGGAAAGCACGGTCGTCTCGGTGCTGAATGGACGCGTCGCCCTGTTGCGCCCCGGCTCGGTCACCCGCGAGGAGATCGAGGCCGTCCTCGGACCGCTCGACCGGGGTGGGGAGGGGCATCGCTCTCCGGGCCGGCTGACGCTGCACTATGCGCCCGACGCCCCGGTGCGGATCGAGGCGCTGGAGGCGCGGAGCGGGGAAATCCTGCTGGGGTTCGGCCCCGGTGTCGGCGATCTGCGCTGGAGCCTGAGCCCGACCGGGGATCTTCGCGAGGCGGCGGCCAACCTGTTCCGCCTGCTGCGCGAGGCGGATCGCGAGCGGCCATCCGGGATTGCGGTTTCGGCAATGCCCGCCACCGGCCTCGGCGAGGCCATCAACGACCGGCTCAGGCGCGCGGCGGGCTATGTCGGCTGAGGTCGATTCAGTGTGAACCGCATGATCTCGCCGACCTCGGCATCGAAGCTGGATCCGGAGAGGACGAAGCCCTTGCGGGTCAGTACACGTTGCGAGGCAATGAGCGTGGGCAAGGTCTCGGCCGCAATTGACGTTACCTGCGGATTTCCAAACGCCCGAGCCACCAGCATGGCAACCGCCCGGCCGGCATAGCCTTGTCTTTGATCGCCCTCGACAATCGAATAGCCGATCTCGACACATCCCGAATCGTCCGGCGGACCCTTGAAGCCACCGATACCCACCGGGCGCCCGTTGGCCAGGATATACCACATGCCCCAGCCTGGCCGGTTCGGGTGCTCACGGATCAGGGACCGCATCCATTCGCGGGTCGAGGCATCGTTGTGTTCCGGCGGCCAACCAACCGGGTCTGTTGCGTTCAGCGACCGCGCCAGGGCCGGACCACCGTCATCCTCGGCATCCAGAGAGTCGAGGGTGCAAGCGATGATCTGGACGGTGCCGTCCTGCTCCGAAAGAGCAAATCCTGCCCTGCGATCAGGGCTGTTGCTCACTGCGCCGTCCAGCCGCCATCGATCGAGAAGCTGGCCCCGTTGGCCGAGGCCCCAAGGTCGCTGACCAGATACAGCATCATCCCCGTCAGTTCGTCCGTGGTCACGAACCGTTTGGTCGGCTGGGCGGCCAGGATGACATCCTTCAGCACCGCTTCCTTGGACATGCCGCGGGTGCGGGCCTGATCGGCGATCTGCTTTTCGACGATCGGCGTCTCGACGAAGCCGGGGCAGATAGCGTTGCAGGTGATGTTGTCCTGCGCGACTTCCAGCGCCACCGTCTTGGTAAAGCCGATCACGCCGTGCTTGGCCGCGACATAGGCCGACTTGAACGGGCTGGCGACGAGGCCGTGGGCCGAGGCGATGTTGATGATCCGGCCGCGCCCCTGGGCCTTCATGATCGGGATCGCGGCCCGGGTCGCATAGAAGGTCGAGGACAGGTTGATGGCGATGATCTGTTCCCACTTATCGGAGGGGAATTTCTCGACCGCCTCGACGTGCTGGACGCCGGCGTTGTTGATCAGGATGTCGAGACGGCCGAGCTGGTGCTTGCCATAGGCCACCATGTCGGCGACCTCGTCACCGCGCAGCATATTGGCGGCGTGATAGCGGACCCGCACGCCACAGCTGGCTTCCAGTTCGGCCCGGATGCGTTCGATCTCGGACGGATCGCCCAGCCCGTTCAGCACCACGTCCCCACCGCGCGAGGCGATCGCGCGGGCGAAGGCGAGGCCGATTCCCGAGGTCGAACCCGAGATGACGGCCACCTGACCCTTCAGATCGCCGATGTCGCGAAAGGGTTCGCGCGCCGTCTCGGTACCGTCACCACGCTTGGGCCATTGGAACATGAGGGTCTCGTCCGTAAGTCAGTCTGCCCAGCCTAGCCGTTCGCGGATGCGAAGGCGACTGCCGGGATTAATTTCCTGATCTGGTGAATATCCAGTCTGTCTTGCTCGAGGCGGTCTTGTCAAAGCGATAGCCGTCCCGGTCGAAGGCCTTGAGGTCCTCGGCGCGCTCGATTCGTTCGTCGATGGCGAAGCGCGCCATGCCGCCCCGTGCCTTCTTGGCGAAAAACGAGATGATGCGGCTCTCGCCGTTCTTCGATTCCCGGAACTGCGGTGTGACGACCGGCAGCTTCAGCGCTTTCGCGTCGACGGCTCCGAAATACTCCTGGCTGGCCAGATTGATCAGGGTGGGGTCGGTCTGGCCCTCGGCGTCGGCGTTCAACTGTTTCGACAGCCGGTCTCCCCAGAAGTCGTACAGGCTGGACCCGCGCCGCGTCTTCAGCCGCGTGCCCATTTCCAGCCGATAGGGCTGGATGCGGTCCAGCGGCCGCAACAGTCCGTAGAAGCCGGACAGGATGCGCAGACGGTCCTGCGCCCAGGTCAGGGAAGACGGGTCCAGTTCGCGTGCCTTCAGCCCCTCGTAGACGTCGCCGGCGAAGGCGAAGGCGGCCTCCACGCCGGCGTCGACCGCTTCCGGTTCAAAGGCCTGGAATCTCTGCCGATTGAGGTCGGCCAGTGTGTCCGAGATCGACATCAGCCGGCGCAGGTCAGCGCGGGTCAGCCGCCGCGTGGTCTTGGACAGGGTCGCGGTGTCCTCGGCGAATCGCGGCGCGGTCGCGGGCGCGGTCGCAGGGCCTTCGGTGAAATCCAGCCGCTTGGCCGGGGACAGGACGATCAGCAAGACTTCGGGCTCCGGCGGCGCTGCCGAGCAGATAGGCCGGTTCGATGACGAATTGAACCGGGTCCGTCGTCGCGGTCAGCCGGTCTGTGGGTAGAGTGCCGCCAGCACGGCCGGAATCCGGTCGGGAAGATCCTCGGCGATCAGGCCGGGACCAAAGCCTCGCGCGGCCTCGGCATGCATCCACACCGCCGCCCGGGCCGCATCGAAACTGTCCATCCGCTGCGCCATCAGCCCGCCGATCATGCCCGCCAGGACGTCGCCCGAACCCGCTGTGGCCAGCCAGCGGACACCGTTGCCGTTGACGGACAGACGGCCGTCCGGCGCTGCAATGACGGTGGCGGCACCCTTCAGCACGACCACGGCGCCGCTGCGCCGCGCCGCCGCCCGGGCGGCCGCCTCGCGGCCCAGGTCAAGCAGGTCGGGGAACAGGCGTTTGAATTCGCCCTCATGCGGGGTCAGGACGTCCTCATGATCGAGGACATCGAACAGATCGCCGGGCCGGTCCTCGAACACCGTCAGGCCGTCGGCGTCGACGACCAATGCCGCCCCGGTCCCGGCAAGAGCCTCGACATTGGCGCGGGTGGCAGCGGTGATCCCGGCGGCCGGGCCGATGACAACCGCGTCCATACCCGCCGCCAGCGCCACCAGGGCGTCCGTCGAGCTGAAAGGGCTCAGCATGACGGCCTCGATCGCCGGGGCGATCACCATCGCCGCGTCCGGCGGACAGAGAATGCGAACGACTCCCGCGCCGATCCTCAAACCCGCACGTGCCGCCAGCCGCGCCGCGCCGGTCTGCGTCGCCTCGCCTGATACGACACCCAGCCGCCCGCGCGCATGTTTGTGGGCATTCTGGCCCGGCCAGGGCAGGGACAGGCACCAGTCAGGCAGGGCGGCTGCGGTCAATGCGACGGTCCTCCGTTCACGGATGGCACCGGCGAAGGAAAAACACTTGCCTTATTGTGCAATGCAATGTCCCTTTACCTCCCGTGTGCGCGGCATGATCACGCCCGCCTGGGATCGCCAATGAAAAAGATCGAAGCCGTCATCAAGCCGTTCAAGCTGGATGAAGTGAAGGAAGCGCTGCAAGACGCAGGCGTGCAAGGCATGACCGTGCTGGAGGCCAAGGGATATGGCCGCCAGAAGGGCCATTCCGAGCTGTACCGCGGCGCGGAATACGTCATCGACTTCCTGCCCAAGATCAAGATCGAGGTGGTGGTGTCCGACGACATGGTCAACTCCGTAGTGGACGCGATCCAGGCTGCCGCACGCACCGGCAAGATCGGCGACGGCAAGATCTTCATCACCGACGTTCTCGACGTCATCCGGATCCGCACCGGCGAGACGGGTGCGCAGGCCGTCTGAATTTCCATCGGTCGCCTTCCGGGGCGGCCATTTTCGCAACCTCCCCGAGCCACAGGACGTCGACCATGAGCGCCAGCAAGATCCTCAAGGAGATCAAGGAGAAGGACGTAAAATACGTCGACCTCCGCTTCACCGACACCAAGGGTCGGATGCAGCATGTGACCTTCGACATTGACCTGGTCGACGAGGAATTTCTCGAGGAGGGGACGATGTTCGACGGCTCCTCCATCGCCGGCTGGAAGGCGATCAATGAAAGCGACATGCTGCTGAAGCCTGACCTCAGCGGCTCCTGGAT
Source organism: Caulobacteraceae bacterium (assembly GCA_965284375.1). Taxonomy (GTDB): domain Bacteria; phylum Pseudomonadota; class Alphaproteobacteria; order Caulobacterales; family Caulobacteraceae; genus Brevundimonas. The sequence continues at coordinate 1,328,983 of OZ260074.1, read as the reverse complement.
CGACCCGTTCTACCAGCAGACGACGCTGTTCCTGTTCTGCGACGTGCTGAACCCCGACACCAACGAGCCCTACAATCGTGACAGCCGGTCGATGGCCAAGAAGGCGCTGGCCTATGTCCAGTCGTCGGGCGTGGGCGACACCGTCTTCTTCGGACCGGAAGCCGAGTTCTTCATCTTCGACGACGTGCGCTGGAGCACCGCTCCGCACGATACCGGCTACACCTATGACTCGATCGAACTGCCTTCCAATACGGGCGCGGAATACTCCGAAGGCAATATGGGCCACCGGCCTGGACACAAGGGCGGCTATTTCCCGGTCAACCCGACCGACAGTGCCCAGGACCTGCGCGGCGAGATGCTGGGCGTCATGCGCGACCTGGGCATGCAGCCCGAGAAGCACCACCACGAGGTTGCCCCCGCACAGCATGAGCTGGGCCTGAAGTTCAGCGACCTGCTGACCATGGCCGACCGGCTGCAGCTCTACAAATACGTCATCCACAACGTCGCCGCCGCCTACGGCAAGTCGGCGACCTTCATGGCCAAGCCGACCTTCGGCGACAACGGTTCGGGCATGCACGTGCACCAGTCGATCTGGCGTGACGGCAAGCCTCTGTTCGCGGGCGACAAATACGCCGGCCTGTCGGACCTCTGCCTCTGGTACATCGGCGGGATCATCAAACACGCCAAGGCCATCAACGCCTTCGCCAACTCGACCACCAACTCCTACAAGCGGTTGGTCCCCGGCTACGAAGCGCCGGTGAAACTGGCCTATTCGTCGCGCAACCGGTCGGCGTCGATCCGGATCCCGTTCGTCAACTCGCCCAAGGCCAAGCGCATCGAGGCGCGCTTCCCCGACCCGATGGGCAACCCCTATCTGACCTTCGTCGCCCTGCTGATGGCGGGCCTGGACGGGATCGAGAACCGGATCGACCCCGGCGCCCCGGCCGACAAGAACCTGTACGACCTGCCGCCCGAAGAGCGGGGCAACATCCCCGAGGTTTGCGGCAGCCTGAAAGAGGCCCTCGAAAATCTCGACAAGGATCGCGCCTTCCTCAAGAAGGGCGGCGTCATGGATGACGACTTCATCGACAGCTATATCGAGCTGAAGATGGAGGAGGTGATGCGGCTGCAACTGCACCCGCACCCGGTCGAATTCGACATGTACTACAGCTGCTGATCCAAGGCTGAGCCTGGACGATCGAAGGGCGCCGGAGAGATCTCCGGCGCCCTTTTTGGTGGTGTGTTCAGACGTCTAGTTGCGGCGGGTGGTCTCGACCTCGATGCCGTTCTGACCGGCGCGGACCGTGGTGCTGTCAGCGGGGCGGCCGTCCCGCTCGACCACGATGGTCGGCGGCGCGACGGGCACAGGCACGGCGACTTCGCGGGTCTCGATGATGGTCCGGGTTTCCGGGGCCGGTGCCGGGGCGGCGGGGGCGGGCGGCTGTTGCGTACAGGCCGCGGCGGCGACGGTAACGGCGGCGAGGGCGACAAGACGAAGGGCTGACATGGACCGGTCTCCTGATGGACGGTCCCGTTCAAACACCGGCGGTCAACGCCGGTTCCGGTCAAGCTGCTATGCTAGTGGAGCCTGACGGCCACCGGTTCCCATGCCGGAGCGGGCTGGACGGCCACCGGGAAGCTGATGCGCACCCCGCATCCGGTCGCACCGCGCGTGATCAGCAGGTGTCCACCCAGTTGTTCCGATACGGCCTCGAACAGGGGGATGTCGCGGGGGGGAACGACCTCGCGGTCGCCGGCCGCCACCAGGTTCAGGGTCCGCTGGTCACCGTCATCGACCAGGATGACGGCGAGGTCCGTGACCGAGGCGCATCCCTTGAGCGTCGTCAGATATTCCAGCAGCACCAGCCCCAGGGCCGTGGCCTGTTCCAGCGGTACGTCAAGAGCGCCGCCGGTGATCCTGACCCTGTCCACCGGCAGGCCGCCGCGAGAGGCTGACGCCTGCACGAGCTTGCGGGCGAAGGCGTCGAACGGGATCCGGCTGTCCGGTCTGGCCGTGAACTCCCGGTGCGCGCGGGAAACCAGGAGGGTGCGTGAGGCGGCGTTGGTCAACACGCGCGAGACCATTGGATCGTCCTCCTCCCGCGCCTTGAGCTGGAGAATGGCCGAGATCAGCTGCAGATGGTCAGTCGTCCGTTGCGCATGGTCGTGGAACAGCTCTGCCTGGCTGGAGGCGAGGGCCTCGACCCGGGCGTGGGTGATGGCCAGCAGATTGAACTGGGCCCTGATCGTGCTGAGGACATGGATCAGCAGAACGGACGACAGAAGGAAGAACCCCAAGGCGACCGCGCCGCGGGGCTCCATCGTCCATTGAAACGGCGTTGGGCTCAGAAAGGCATAGACGATCACCGTCGACAGGGCCGTCGCCAGCAGGGCCGGCCTTGCGCCCAGCCAGTAGGCAGCGAGGATCACTGCGGGATAGAAGCAGACATATCCGTATCCGGTGGACAAGGCCGACGACAGCGCCAGCCTGACGCCCAGTGACACCAGGACCAGCATCAAGGCGGCCCAATAGACCGCGCCGGGCACGCTCTGCAGTCGTGCGAGGACGACGGTGGGGCGCGGTGTGAGCGAGAAGGCCGGTGCTTCCATCAGTTGCTTCCCTGCCGACGCGCGATCAGGCCGCGGCGTCTACGGTCTTGCGTCGCAGTTCGATAATCCGGACGCACCAGATCGAGACTTCGTACAACAGCACCAAGGGTACGGCGAGCATCAGCTGGCTGATCGGATCGGGCGGGGTCACGATGGCGGCGAGCACCACGACGGCGACGATGGCGTAGCGGCGGCCCTCGGCCATGATCTTCGACGAGAGGATGCCTGCCATGCCCAGCAGTGTCGTCACCACGGGCAGCTGGAAGCAGAGGCCGAACGCCAGGATCAGCGAGGTGACAAGGTTGAGGTAGTCGGAGATCTTGGTCGTCAGCAGGACCGTGATCCCCTCGCTTGAAATCTGCTGGCTCAATGAGAACAGCATGACAAACGGCAGCATGACGAAATAGACCAGCGCGCCGCCGAGACAAAACATGACGGGCGTGGCGAGCAGGAAAGGCAGGAAGGCACCCTTTTCGTTGCGATACAGTCCCGGCGCGACGAAGGCGTAGAGCTGATAGGCAAGGATCGGGAAGGCCAGGACAATCGCGCCGAAGCCGGCGATCTTCATCTTGGTGAACAGCTGTTCAAGCGGGGCGGTGGCGATCAGCTGGACGGCCGCCAGCCCGCCGGGCGGAAATGGTTTCAACCCTGCAGTGATGGCCAGGAGGTCCAGCGGATTGCCGTGCTGACCCTTGGCTGCGGCCGCGGCATGCACGGCGGCGGCGGCCTGGAACGGCTTGATCAACTCGACCTGAAGCTGGGCCGCAAAGTAGAAGCACAGGATGAAGGCCAGAAGGAAGGCCACGACGCACCAGACCAGCCGCCCGCGCAGCTCGATCAGGTGATCCATCAAGGGCGCGCGCGACTGCTCGATCTCGGCTTCGTCGCGATCGAGGGCGCTCATGCGGTCGGTGCCTTCTTGCGCGACGCCCGGGGCTTGGCGGGAACGACCGGGGTCGTCGCCGTCACTGCGGCGGCCTTGGCCGGCTTGGCGCGGGGGGGCGGTGTTTTTCTGGCGGGGGAAGACTTCGCGGGCTTGGCAGGCTTCGCGGCCTTGGGTGCCGGCTGTTCGAGAGGGGCCATCACGGGCGGACTGTCGGGCCATTCGTCCGGTGCGGACAGCATGGGCACATTGATCGGCTTGTTCAGGTCGTCGCGGATTTCACGAAACGCCGTCTCGGCGTCGGCACCGAGGGCATGCATGCCCTGACCGGTGCGCAGCGCCTCGACCTCCTTGCGCAGCTCGTCCAGTTCGGACTGGCGCGCCATCTCGTCGAAGCTGGAGCGGAACTCATTGGCCATACCGCGCGCCTTGGCGACCATCTTGCCAAGCTTGCGCAACAGCAGCGGCAAGCGTTCGGGACCCACCACCAGCAGGGCCACAATCGCGATCACCAGATACTCGCCGCCCCCGATACCGGGGCCCAGGCCACCCATGCGTCAGCTCTCCGCCTTCAACAGCGGCCTAGGACTTCAGGTCTTCTTTTTCGGCGTCGGTGCGGGGCAGGGCACCGGCACGCTCGTCGCGCGGCTTGTCATCGTCCGTGTCCTTGAGGCCGTCCTTGAAGGCTTTGACGCCCTTGGCGGCGTCGCCCATCAGGCCCGACAGCTTGCCGCGACCGCCGAACAGCAGGAGCACGATGATGGCGACGATGGCCCAGTGCCAGATGCTGAATGAACCCACGGAAAACTCTCCTCAGTCCGGCCATCTCGGCCCGGTCGAAATCTATTGCCGCATATAGGCCGTTCGGTGGCGTGACGCCAAGCGAACCTGTTAGGACGCGCCCATGAGTCACGTCATCATCCACACCGACGGCGCCTGCAAGGGCAATCCTGGTCCCGGGGGCTGGGGCGCGATCCTGCAGACCGGCGGCGGTCACGAGAAGGAGCTGTGGGGCGGCGAGCCGCTGACCACCAACAACCGGATGGAGCTGATGGGGGCGATCTCGGCGCTCGAGGCCCTGACCCGGCCGTGCCGCATCGATCTGCACACCGACAGCAAATACGTCATGACCGGGATCACCGAATGGATCCACGGCTGGAAGGCACGGGGCTGGAAGACGGCCGACAAGAAGCCGGTCAAGAACGAGGACCTGTGGAAACGTCTCGACGCGGCCCGCGCCCGTCACGAGGTCAAGTGGCACTGGGTCAAGGGCCACGCGGGCCATGAGCTCAACGAACGCGCCGATGGCCTGGCGAATCGGGGCATCGCCGACCTGCCGCGCTAGACCAGACGCACCTTCAGCTTCGGTCCGGCCATACCCTCGACGATGACGCTCTCGCCGACCAGAGGCCCGGCCCCCTCGATTTCGGCCACCCATTCGGCACCCGAGACGAAGACCCGGCCGCGGCCGTCGACGAAGGCCTGGACCACCTGGGCCCGCTGGCCGATCAGCCGGCTGTCGCGGGCGTTGATGTCGGGGGCATCGGACGGATTGACCCGCTGGATCAATCGCCGCGAAAGCAGGGTCGCGGCCACGGTCAGGGCGGCGAACAACGCCACCTCGCCGACGAAGCCGAGCGGCAGGCCAAGGGCGGTGACCACGGCCACCACGCCGGCGGAGACTGCCGGCCAAAGCAGCCATTCGGTCGAAAAGGCCGCTTCCACCGCCAGCAGGATGACGCCGATGGCCAGCCAGATCCAGAACGGCTGGGCCGCATGCAGATCAGTCAGGGCTTCCATGGATCAGGTGCTCGGAACGGAGGGACGGGGCGGGCGTGGCGGCGTCGAACGGGGTGGCGGCGGCGGGGCGTCGCGGCGCACGTCGCTGCGGTTCTGCTGCTGCTCCTTCGCCAGACCGACCAGTTCGCCGAGGCCGGCGATGGTGCCGACCAGGCCGGACATTTCCGCCGGGACGATGACCGTCTTGGCGGTCGGGTTGCGGGCCAGTTCAGCGAAGGCCTCGACGTATTTCTGGGCCACGAAATAGTTGATGGCGTTGACGTCGCCGGCGGCGATGGCGTTGGACACCATCTCGGTCGCCTTGGCTTCGGCTTCGGCTTCGCGTTCGCGAGCCTCGGCGTCGCGGAAGGCGGCCTCGCGACGACCTTCGGCTTCCAGAATGGCGGCTTGTTTGGCCCCCTCAGCGCGGGCGATGGCGGCCTGTTTCTCGCCGTCGGCCTCGGTGATGACCGCACGACGTTCGCGCTCGGCCTTCATCTGGCGGGCCATGGCGTTGGTGATGTCAGCGGGCGGGGTCAGGTCCTTGATCTCGATCCGGTTGACCTTGACGCCCCATGGCTCGGTCGCGGCGTCGATGACGGTCAGCAGGCGCGAGTTGATCGAGTCGCGCTGGAACAGGACCTCGTCCAGCTCCATCGAACCGACCACAGTGCGCAGATTGGTCGAGCACAGCTGGGTGATGGCATAGGGCAGGTTTTCGATGCGGTAGGCGGCGGCCGAGGCCTCCATCACCTGGATGAAGACGATGGCGTCGACCTTCACCATGGCGTTGTCCTTGGTGATGACCTCCTGCTGAGGAACATCAAGAACCTGTTCCATCATGTTCATCCGTCGGCCGATTCGCTCGACGAACGGCGTCAGGATGCTGATGCCGGGGGCGAGGGTGCGCGTATATTTGCCGAACCGTTCGACAGTCATTTCCCGCCCCTGGGGCACGATCTTGACCACGCTGAACAGCAGTACGAAGGCCAGGGCGACCAGGGCGAGGGTGAAGAATAGTGACGTGTCCATAAAGCCTCCAAAATCCCGTTCAGGTTAGCACCCTGTGGCCGAAGCACCACGGAAACCGGACAGTGGAACATGACATCCGCGTAATCTTCCTCGTTCAGCGCGCCTCGACAGCCATCCGGATGACGCGGCGGGTCTCTGACCAGTCGATCAGGGTCGCGACCTGATCCAGGGCCACGAACCGGGCCTCCATCGCGTCATCGCCTGCGATCGGCTCGCCGGAAACCCAGCGGGCGGCATAGTCGATCAGGACATAGTGGCGACCGGCCTCCGGAAAGAGGCCGTCGACGACATCGATCAGGCCGGTGATTGTGGCCTCGACACCGGTCTCTTCGCGCAGTTCGCGCAAGGCGGCATCGACGGCCCGCTCGCCGGCCTCGATCCGCCCGCCGGGCAGGCTCCATTCGCCCTGCCGGGGCGGCGTTCCGCGCCGGATCAGCAGGACCTCTTCGCCGCGCAGGCAGACGATGCCGACGGCGGGAACGGGCGGGGGAAGGGCGGTCGTCATGGCGACAGCGTGGCTTGGCCCTTTCGCCGCGTCCACGACTTTGAGACAAGGGCGTATGACGCCTCCCTCCGACGCCGCCCTCCAAGCCCTGAAATCCGCGGCCGGTGCCGGCGGCTGGACCGATGATCCCGTTGAGATCGCCCCCCGGCTGACCGAATGGCGCAATCGCTGGCAGGGTCATACGCCCCTGATGCTGACGCCCCGATCGACCGGGGAGGTCGCCCGTCTTGTGGCGATCTGCGCCGAACATCGGGTCGCGATCACGCCGCAGGGCGGTGACACCGGCCTCGTCGGTGGCCAGATTCCCTTCGGCGAGGTGCTGCTGTCGACGGGCAAGCTGCGTGCGATCCGCGATGTGACGCCGCTGGACGACGCGATGACCGTCGAGGCCGGGATCACATTGCTCGAGGCGCAGCAGGCCGCTTCCGCCGCAGACCGGCTGTTCCCGCTCAGCCTCGCCGCGGAGGGCACGGCCACCATCGGGGGCGTGGTTTCGACCAATGCCGGGGGCACCGCCGTGATCCGCTACGGCGTCATGCGCGATCTGGTGCTGGGGCTGGAGGCGGTGTTGCCGGACGGCCGCATATTCCATGGTCTGAAGCGGCTTCGGAAGGACAACACCGGCTATGATCTCAAACAGCTGTTGATCGGGGCCGAGGGCACGTTGGGGATCGTCACCGCAGCGACCCTGAAGCTGTTTCCGGTGATGCGCAGCCGGGCCACGGCCATGGTCGGACTGGAAACGCCGGCCGCCGCCATCGAGCTTCTGGCCCGCGCCAAGGCCGAGACGGGCGGCGGGGTTGAGGCGTTCGAACTGATGAAGCGGATCGGCATGGGCTTCGTCCTCGCCAACATTCCGGGCACACGCGAGCCGCTCGACTCCACCCCCCCCTGGTACGTCCTGATCGAACTGGTCTCCGGCGAGCCCGGCGCGGCCGGATCGGCGCTGGAGCGACTGCTGACCCACGCCTTTGAAGCCGGCCTGATCATCGACGCCGCCATCGCCCAGAACGACACCCAGCGCGCCGCCTTCTGGAAGGTGCGCGAGGAACAGTCCGCGGCCCAGAGGCCCGAAGGTGGCGGCTGGAAGCATGACGTCTCGGTGCCGGTCTCGCGCATCGCCGACTTCCTCGATGAGGCCACGACCGCGGTTGAGCGATTCCATCCCGGCGCGCGGGTCAGCGCCTTCGGGCACGTCGGTGACGGCAATATCCACTACGACGTGCTCTGTCCGCCGGGCGGCGACCTGAAGGCGTTTCTGGCCCGCTGGGAGGCGGGCTCTGAGATCGTCCACGATATCGTCGCACGGTATGATGGTTCGATCTCGGCCGAGCACGGCCTGGGGCGGCTGAAAACCGAGGAAGCCCGCCGCTACAAGTCGCCGCTGGAGATCGCGACGATGCAGGCCGTCCGCGCCGCGATCGACCCGCAGCGGATCATGAACCCCGGCATTCTGTTCTAGCTGTCCGGCTTGCCCGGAAAGACGGTTCGTCCTACCCCTCGGCCTCAATTCAAGCCGTTCGGAGCCCTCCATGACCCTCGCCCTCCTGTTCCCCGGACAAGGCAGCCAGTCGGTCGGCATGGGCGCGGCGCTGGCCGACGCCTTCGCCTCGGCTCGCGAGGTCTATGCCGAGATCGACGAGGCCCTGGGCCAGAAGCTGTCGGTCCTGATGCGCGAGGGGCCCGAGGACCAGCTGACCCTGACCGAGAACGCCCAGCCGGCCCTGATGGCCGTTTCGCTGGCCGCCGTCCGGGTGTTGAAGGTCGAGTTCGGTGTCGACGTCAGCCGCGCGGCCTTCGTGGCCGGCCACTCGCTGGGTGAGTATTCGGCCCTGTGCGCGGCGGGATCGATCACCCTGGCCGACACCGCCCGATTGCTGAAGCTGCGCGGTCAGGCCATGCAGCGCGCCGTGCCGGTGGGCCGGGGGGCCATGGCCTCGCTGATCGGACCGAAGACCGACCTGGCCCTGGCCGAGGCCGCCGCCGCCGCAGGGTCCGAGGTCGGCGTCTGCGTCGTCGCCAATGACAACAACGCGGGCAATATCGTCATCTCGGGCGACAAGGCCGCCGTCGACCGGGCCATCGAAAAGGCCAAGGAACTGGGCGCGCGGGCCATTCCCCTGAATGTCTCGGCACCGTTCCACTGCCCCCTGATGCAGCCCGCCGCCGACGAGATGGCCACGGCTCTGGCGACCGCGACCCTCGTCGCCCCCTCGGTCGCCGTGGTCGCCAATGTCACCGCCCGCCCCGAGCGCGACCCCGAGGTCCTGCGCCGTCTGCTGGTCGAACAGGTCACCGGCCGCGTCCGCTGGCGCGAGAGCATGGAATGGATGGCGGGCCAAGAGTCTGGGTCGGGCGGCGTCACCCGCTTCGCCGAGATCGGCTCGGGCAAGGTCCTGTCCGGCATGGCCAAGCGCATTGCACCGGACGCGGAGAGCGGGGCGCTGAATACGCCGGAAGAGCTGGAAGCGTTCGCGAAGTCGTTCTGAGCTCCGCGCTCAAAAGAGGGGAAACGCGCGATGGATTTCTTCGAGGAAGACGTCAGGTGGCGCAGAGCCCTGATCGGAGGTGGCTACGTCACCAGCCATAAAGGAAGGCAGCTCAGACTGCGTATGAACGATTTTCCGGATGAGCAGCTGTACACCCTGTTCGCCGACGGAAAATCAGTGGCGGAGTTCGATGATTGGCCGTCGCGCTGGCTGCGCTAACGGTCAAAGAATCTAAGTGTTTCAAGGCAAGGAGCCCCCAATGTTCAATCTCACCGGCAAGACCGCCCTCGTCACAGGCGCGACCGGCGGCATCGGCGGGGCCATCGCCCGGGCCCTGCATGCCCAGGGCGCGACCGTCGTCCTCTCGGGCACGCGGGAAGCCGTGCTGCAGGATCTGGCGAACGAACTCGGCGAGCGCGCCTTCGCCGCCGCGGCCAATCTGTCGGACCCGGCCAGCGTGGACGGCCTGATCGCGCGGGCGGAAGAGGCGGCCGGATCGCCGCTGGATATCCTGGTCGCCAATGCGGGCATCACGAAGGACGGCCTGCTGATGCGGATGAAGGATGAGGATTTCCAGGACGTCATCCGGGTCAATCTGGAGAGCTATTTCCGCCTGTCGCGCGGGGCCATGAAGGGGATGATGAAGCGCCGCTCGGGCCGGATCATCGGCATTACATCGATCGTCGGCGTCACCGGCAATCCCGGCCAGACCAACTATGCCGCGTCCAAGGCCGGCATGATCGGCTTCTCGAAATCGTTGGCGCAGGAGGTCGGCTCGCGCGGGATCACCGTGAATTGCATCGCCCCGGGCTTCATCGCCTCGCCGATGACCGACGTCCTGAACGAAACCCAGCGCGACTCGATTCTGAAGACCATTCCGCTGGGCCGGCTGGGCGAGGGCGACGAGATCGCCGCCGCCGCCGTCTATCTGTCGTCCGACGAAGCCGCCTATGTCACGGGGCAGACCCTGCACGTGAACGGTGGTATGGCGATGATCTGAGCCTGAGAGGGAAGCCCATGAAAATCCTGCGAATCCTCGCCACCATCCTCAGCGGCCCGATGCTGCTGATCGGGATCATCTGGGTGCTGCAGGGGCTGAACATCCTGCCGGGCAGTTTCATGACCGGCCAGATCATCTGGGCCATCTATGGCGCGCCCCTGGCGCTCGTCGGCGCCGGGCTGGTGTGGTGGCTTAACCGGGGTGTTCAATCCCGGTAACGGGCCTTCCCCGTCGCCGTGGCTGTGCTAAAGCCCGGTCAGCCGCTACCGCCGAGTCCCGTTAGAGGCTTGCGTAAGTGGTGCCGTCGTCATACGGCAAGGACTGAGACAACAACCGCCCGTGCGGCCCTGAAAGCAGAGACACCCATGTCCGACACCCTGGAACGCGTCCGCAAGATCGTCATCGACCACCTGGACGCCGATCCGGAAAAGGTCGTTGAAAAGGCCAGCTTCATCGACGATCTGGGCGCCGACTCGCTCGACAACGTCGAGCTGGTCATGGCCTTTGAGGAAGAATTCGACATCGAAATCCCGGACGACGCCGCCGAACACATCCAGACGGTCGGCGACGCCGTGAAGTTCATCGACGAGAAGCTGGCGGGCTGATCGCCTCCACTTCGATACGGCTTTGATGGCCGCCGTGGCGCACCCCTAGCGGGGTCGCCCGGCGGCCATTACTGTTTGCGGTCAGGATTCTCTAGCGAGGAGCGCATATGCGCCGCGTCGTCGTCACCGGACTCGGTCTGCTTACCCCGCTCGGCTGGGGCGTGGAGCATAACTGGAAGGGTATCCTCGAGGGGCGTTCGGGCATCGGTCCGATCACCTGCTTCGATACCGAAGGCTACGGCTGCACCATCGCGGGCGAGATTCCCTCGGTCGATGGCCGCGGCGGTGGCGTGGCCGGCGAGGCTGGCGTGTTCGACCATGAAAAGATCATGTCGCCCAAGGATCGCAAGCGCGTCGACGACTTCATCGTCTACGCCATTGCCGCGGCCGACGAAGCGCTGGCCGATTCCGGCTGGAAACCCGAGACCGAGGAACAGCGTGAACGGACCGGCGTCATGGTCGGCTCGGGCATCGGCGGCCTTGGCCCGATCGCCGAGACGGCCATCATTCTCAAGGAGCAGGGGCCCCGCCGGGTCAGCCCCTTCTTCATTCCCTCATCCCTGATCAATCTGACCTCCGGGCAAATCTCCATCCGGCACGGGCTGAAGGGTCCGAATCACTCGGTCGTCACCGCCTGCGCCACCGGGGCTCACGCCATCGGCGACGCGGCCCGGATGATCGCCTGTGACGACGCGGATGTCATGGTGGCCGGCGGGGCCGAAAGCTCCATCGTGCCCATCGGCATCGCCGGCTTCCTGGCCTGCAAGGCCCTGTGCACCGCCTATAACGACACGCCCGAGAAGGCCTCGCGTCCGTGGGACAAGGACCATTCCGGCTTCGTCATGGGCGAGGGTGCCGGCATCGTCGTGCTGGAAGAATATGAACACGCCGTCGCGCGTGGCGCGACCATATACGCCGAGGTCATCGGCTACGGCATGAGCGGCGACGCCTGGCATATCACTGCCCCCGCCGAGGACGGCAACGGCGGGCTGCGCGCCATGCAGATGGCCGTCAAACGGGCCGGGATCGAGGTTTCGGATATCGACTACGTCAATGCCCATGGCACATCCACCATGGCCGACTGGATCGAGGCCGGTGCGATCGAGCGTCTCATGGGCGACCATGCCCCCAACGTGGCCCTGTCCTCGACCAAGTCCATGACCGGCCACCTGTTGGGCGCGGCGGGGGCCATCGAGGCCATCTTCTGTATCCTGGCCATCCGAGACCAGGTCGCGCCGCCGACGATCAACCTGGACAATCCCGAGCGCGAAACGGCGCTGAACATGATCCGGGACAAGGGTCATCCGATGGCCATTGATGTTGCGATGTCCAACAGCTTCGGCTTTGGCGGCACCAACGCCACGGTCATCTTCCGGAAGGTGGGCTAGATGTCGGTCGACCCAGGCTCGGGCCGGAAGACGGCGTTTCTGGCGGCCACGGCAACCCTCAGCCTGTTCGTGATCGCGGCTCTCGTCGCCGCCTGGAGCGTCTTCTATGCGCCCGGCCCGTCGGCGCGGGAGGGTCAGGCCACCATCGTCACCCTGCCCAGCGGTGCAGGTGTCTCCGCCATCGCCGCCACGCTGAAGTCGGCTGGCGTGATCCGGTCGACCGACATGTTCAAGGCCGCCGCCACCCTGACCGGTGCCGATCGCAAGCTGCGGGCGGGTGAATATGAGGTGCCGACCAAGGCCTCCCTGCGCTCGGTTCTCGTCCTGCTGGTCGAGGGCAAGGTGGTCCGGCACTATGTGACCCTGCCCGAGGGCTGGTCGTCGGCCCAGGCCGTCGACATCCTAAACAACCAGTCCATTCTGACCGGCACCGTGACCGCCACGCCGGACGAAGGGTCCCTGTGGCCCGACACCTATGAGGTCAGCCGCGGCGAGACGCGGGCCTCGGTGATCGCCCGCATGAGCCGCGCGCGCGACGAGAACCTCGCCCGACTTTGGGCCGCCCGCAGCCCGGCCACGGTTGTCCGCTCGCCGAACGAGGCGATGGTCCTGGCCTCCATCGTCGAGAAAGAGACAGGCCTCGCGGCAGAGCGTCCGCGCGTTGCCGCCATCTTCACCAACCGCCTGCGTGCCGGCATGAGGCTGGAGAGCGATCCGACCATTGTCTACGGCATCACCCGCGGTCGCCCGCTGGGGCGGGGCATACGGCGCTCCGAGCTGGACCGGGCGACGGTCTGGAACACCTATCAGATCGACGGCCTGCCTCCGACGCCCATCGCCAACCCCGGCCGTGACGCCATCGCCGCCGTGCTCAATCCGCCGCGCACCGACGAACTGTTCTTCGTCGCGGACGGCACCGGTGGCCATGTATTCGCCCGCACCTATCAGGAGCACCTCGCCAATGTCGCGCGCTGGCGCGAGATCGAGCGCCGCAAGGCCGGGCTCCCGCCTGAGGTGCCGGCTCCGGCGGTGGCGGGCACCGGGCCCGGAACGCCCGACGCCGCTCCGGGCGCACCCGTTCCCGCCGGGGTGGCGGTCCCGCCGGGTGCGCGCGTCATCACCATTCCGCAGACGGCCCCGGCGCCCGTGCGATGACGCAGATCTCCGGCATGACCGGCTTCGGCCGCGTCGACGGCGCTGAAGGCGACTGGAGCTGGTCGGTCGAGGCCCGCTCGGTCAACGGCCGCAATCTGGAGGTTCGTTTTCGCGGCCCGCCAGGGTTTGACACCCTCGAACGTCACGCCAAGGCCTCGGCCCAGGCCCGGCTGAGCCGCGGGCAGGTGACGCTGGGAATCCAGGCCAAACGGGCCGAGCTCGGGGCCGCGGCCCTGAAGGTCAATCAGGATATCCTTTCGCGCTATCTGACCCTGGCCAACCAACTGGCAGAGGAGGGAGCGACCCCGCCGTCGGCCGACGGCCTGCTGTCCCTGCGGGGCGTGCTCGAAGCCCCGGAAGAGGTCGACGACCCCGAAGCCCGCGCCGCCGTCGAGGCCGCCATGGCCGGTTCGATCGATCAGGCCCTCGACGCCCTCAAGCTCTCGCGCGATCGCGAGGGCGGTCAGTTGTTGCCGGTTGTCACCGATTTCATCGACCGGATCGAGGGTTTCGTCTCGGCGTCCGAGACCGAGGCAGCCGCCCAGACGGACGCCATCCGGGATCGCTTCACCCGCCGAATGAGCGAGCTGGCACCAGACGCGCCCGGGCTTGAGGAGCGGATCTTTCTTGAGGCGGCTGCACTGGCGACCAAGGCCGACGTGCGCGAGGAACTGGACCGGCTGACGGCCCATGTCGCCTCGGCCCGCACCCTGTTGCAGCAACCCCCCGCCGGACGGAAACTCGACTTCCTGATGCAGGAATTCATGAGAGAGGCGAACACCCTCTGCTCGAAATCGGCTACGACCGCGCTGACCGGCCTCGGCCTCGAGCTGAAGGCCGTGATCGAACAGTTGCGCGAACAGGTCCAGAATGTCGAATGAACGCACGCCCAGACGCGGCGTCCTGCTGATCGTCGCCAGTCCTTCCGGGGCCGGCAAGACCAGCCTGTGCCGACGGTTGATGGCCGACCATGGCGGGCTGGAGCTGTCGATCTCCATGACCACACGGGGCATCCGTCCCGGCGAGGTCGCGGACCGGGATTATCATTTCGTCTCTGATGCGGAGTTTCAGCGTCTGATCGACGCCGACGCCTTCCTGGAGTGGGCCGACGTCCATGGTGCCCGGTACGGCTCGCCCCGCTCGCCGATCGACCGGGCTTTGTCAGAGGGCCGCGACGTCCTGTTCGATATCGACTGGCAGGGTGCCCGCGATATCGCGGGCAAATGCCCGGAAGACGCCGTGCGTGTCTTCATCCTGCCTCCCAGCCTGGAAGAGCTGCGCCGCCGCCTGGTGACCCGCTCGCAGGACGCGGACGACGTGATCGAGCGCCGCATCGCCAACGCCAAGGGCGAGATCGAGCACTGCGGAGACTTCGACTACGTCTTCGTCAATGACGACTTCGACCGGTCCTATGCCGAGCTGGCCCATATCTACCACGCCGAGCGGTCCAGGCGGTTCCGGAATGTCTGGGTTGATCACTACAAGGCGGCCCTGCTCAACGAGGCGGTCTAGTCCCGGGCGAGCCGGCCGGCCGCTGCGCGTCTGGCATCCGCTGCTGACCACGAAAAAGGCCGCTCCTGCTGGAGCGGCCTTTTGTCTGTCGTAAGAAACCGACGATCTAGGCCTTCTGGATCGCCTCGGCGATCTGGTCGGCGGAGTGACCCGTCAGGTCTTTTGAGATCTCGCCGACGATCCGGGCGGCCGTCTCCTTGTGCCATCCCTTGCGCAACTGACCCATGGTCTTGGGCGCGGCGATGACCAGCAGGTGTTCGATCTTGTTGGCCAGCACCGATTTGTTCAGTACGTCGGCCACGCCCATGGCGAAGCCGTCTTCGGCCTGGGTGTCGTTGTCGGGATTGGCTTCGCTGGAACCGCGGCCCGCTGCGCCCGAGGCGCGTTCGGCGATTGCCGGCGTCGGACGCGGGCTCAGGACGATCGACTGGTGTCCGGTGTTCTCGAACAGCGCCAGCTTCTCGCCATCGACGACGGCCACGAGCGTGCCTGCGGAAAGTATCATCTGGAGTCTCCGATTGTTGGGGGTCTGGTTGAACGTATCGCGAAGGCGGCGGTTGCCGATGGTGCGTGAGGCCACGTCCCTCCAGTCGACTCACCCCCGGCATCCGTCCCGGAAATATGACAGGGCCGGACCCGTCATCGAGGTCGCCAGCCTAGTCAGGTTCCGCGCGGGAACCTTGATTGAGATCAATCAGGAAGTTGCGGGAGGCATCGCTGCGCGAGTCACCTCGCCGGTTCGCACCGGGTGCCGGCCCCGGCCGGCGCTCAACCCCGCTTGCGCCGCATCATCGTTGCCCCGGCATCATCCGGTACGGTCGGCTGCGGCTGACCCGCCACTGCCCGCGCCAGACGCAGGAAGCCGGCCAGATCAATAACCTCGGCCCGTTCCTCGGGACACAGCCCCGCCGCCTCGCACAGCGCCGCCCCGCCGAGCGGCTTGAGGCTTGACCTCAGCATCTTGCGTCTCTGGCCGAAGGCCGCCGCCGTCACGCGTTCCAGGGCCTTCAGCAGCGCCTGGTCGGGCCGGTCCGGCCGCGGAACGAGGTGTACCACCGCACTCGCCACCTTGGGCGGCGGGGTGAAGGCTGCCGCCGGCAGATGCATCACCAACTTCGCCTCGCACACGGCCTGGCTGATCACCGCCAGCCGGCCGTAGGCATCGTCGCCCGGCGCGGCCGTGATCCGCTCGGCCACCTCTTTCTGGAACATCAGGGTCAGGGCATGGGGGTGCCATGGCCCCGTCAGCCATTTGATCAGCAACGGCGTGCCGACATTGTAGGGCAGGTTGGAGACGACGTGGGCCGGCCCCTCGACCAGATCGGCCTCGCGCACATTGAGGGCGTCAGCCTCGACCACGGTCATCCGGCCCGAACCGTCGTCCAGTTCGGCCAGCAGGGGCAGGAAGCGGGGGTCCTTCTCGACCAGCACCACCTTGCCCGCATCGCTTTCCAGCAGAGCCCGCGTCAGGCCGCCGGGACCGGGCCCGACCTCGATCACGGCGCGGCCCTCGAACGGACCGGCCAGACGCACGATCTTGCGCGTCACGTTGAGGTCCAGAAGGAAATGCTGGCCGAAGCTCTTCTTCGCCAGAAGGCCGTGGGCGTCGAGGGATTCGCGGAGGCTCGGGAGATCGGTCACGGGCGTTGCTTACAGTGCCGCGCGCGCCGCCGCCATCTGTCCAGCCAGACGGATCGCCGCGATCAGGCTGTCCGCGCGGGCCAGGCCCTTGCCGGCGATGTCGAAGCCGGTGCCGTGGTCCGGCGAGGTACGAATGACCGGCAACCCCAGGGTCGAGTTGACCCCCCCCCAGAAGTCCAGGGTCTTGACCGGGATCAGCGCCTGATCGTGATACAGGCACAGTACCGCGTCATAGGTCGCGCGCGCCTCATCGTGGAACAGGGTGTCTGCGGGTCGGGGATCAGTGATCAGGATTCCCTCCGTGCGCAGGGTCTCGACCGCCGGCTGCAGCACCACGATCTCTTCCAGCCCGATCGCGCCGCCTTCGCCCGCGTGAGGGTTCAGGGCCGCCAGCGCCAGTCGGGGGTGCGCGATGCCGAAGTCCCGCTTCAACGCCTCATGTACGACCCGGGCGGTACGGCAGACGCGCTCGATCGTGACCAGTTCCGGCACCTCTGCCAGTGGCGAATGGATGGTGACGAGGCAGGCGCGCAAATCCTTTGCCGTCAGCATCATGACCGGACCGCGCGTCCCGGCGAACGGCACGTCGGCGGTCAGTTCGGCGATGAACTCGGTGTGTCCCGGGAAGCGGAATCCCGCCGCATAGAGCGGAGCCTTGGCGATCGGGGCGGTGACCACGCCGGACGCCTCGCCCGACATCGCCAGATTGACAGCCTGCTCTATCCAGTCTGCGACGGTCCCGGCGTTGGCGACTTCGGGGTAACCGGCCTTCACAGCGGCGGGCAGGGGTATGTCGAGCACCGGAATGGCCCGGCCGAAGACGGCGTCGGCATCTGACGCCGCGAGGACGGTCTGCACCGGCTGCCCCTGGGCCCGCAGAAGGGCGGCATCACCGACCACAACAAAGACCGGACCGTCGGCTTTCAGAGCCGACCAGGCCGTGGCGATGATCTCGGGTCCCACGCCGGCCGGCTCCCCCATTGAAAGGGCCAGCGGCGCGCGGTCGGTCATCACTTCATCTCGATGAGAGCGTCCTCACGCAGGTCGCGCATGTAACGCTTGCCGAGCGTGCCCAGGTTCTGACGGAACAACTGGTTCTCGATTTCACGCGCGTCGGCCACCTGGACTCCGCCGGCCCGCCGTCCGCAGACGCCCAGAAGGTGAACGCCCAGCGGCGTCCGCACCGGCGTACTGACGGAACCGACCTCTGCAGACCGGGCGACCTGCTGGAACTGGGGAGCCAGGTTCTGGACATCGGCCTCGCCGAGATCCGAGCCCAGCAGACCCTGCTCGGACGTAGCCCGCGCCAGCATTGTATCGCAGGTCAACTGGGGACGGAGCGTCTCCAGCCGCTGGGTGGCCGCCGCCACATCGGCGTCGCTGGCCGTTTCCGGCAGCTCGATCATGATCTGCTTGATCTGCACGAGGCTGGCCGACGCACCATCCCGCTTGTCGCGCATATAGACGATGTAGACGCCGCCATCGACGGGGATGGGCCGCGACAATTGGCCAACGGCCAACTGTTCCAGCGCCTGTTGCAGGGCCGGCTGGACCGAGCCTTCCACAACCCAGCCCGCGTCGCCACCGCGGGTGGCCGAAGGTGCGGCCGAGAACTGCTGTGCGACGGCCTGGAAGGGCGCGCCCTGCACCATCTGTTGAACCAGCTGCGTGGCTCCATTCAGTGCCGCCTGCTGGCCGCCGACACGGCTGGCTTCGATGAAAATTTCGCCGATCAGGTACTGTTTTTTCGATGCCGCCTCGGAGGCCTGGCGCAAGGCCGAGTCGACCGCGGATTTGCTGACCCGTGCGCGGCTCTGGAAGCGACCGCCGACCAGTTGGGACCAGCCCATCTGGGTGCGGATCTGTTCACGAAGTGTGGCCGGGCGGATCCCGCCCTGGGCGAGGAAGTCGACATAGGTCGCCGGCGCGGCACCCACGGCCTGGGCCATCGCGCCGAGTTCCTCGTCCACCTGTTCGTCGGTGATCACCAGGTCTTCGTATTTGGTCAGTTCCTGAGCCTGAAGGCGCTCATCAACCAGCAGGTTCAGCGCCTGTTGCTGAATGGCCGGAATGTTTTCCGGAGTGGGCTGGACCTGGGTCATGGCGATCAGCAGCAACATGCGCTGGCGCAGGTCGAAGCCCGTGATCACGCTATCGTTGACGGTGGCCAGGATCCCGTCGGACATCTGGAACGCCGGTGCAGCCGGAGCGGCCGCCGGAGCCGCCTCGGCGGCTGGGTTCAGGGTTCCTGCTGCAGCCGGAACCTGGGCCAGCGGCGCGGTTTGCGCCACGGCAGAACCGGCCAGGAGGGCGGCCATCGCCACGCCCGTCATGTAACGCGTCAAACCCATATCAGTCCGTATTCCTCAAGCGGCGTTGGCCCGGATAGGATCCGGATGTTCATTCCGCGCGCCCCCGGGGCGCACGGCGTCCAGCGCCCGTTGCTGTGTCAATACCCTGTACCGCCGAAAGTGGCGAGGTTTAGGCGTACATAGACGCCCTCGGACGGGCCAGTCGGGCGTACGCGGGTGTTGTCGCGGCGATAGCCGAGCTCGAACCGGAAACAATCGTCGTCGAACAGCAGACCCACTTCCGAGCGGGTAATGACGTCCCGCTCCAGATCGGCAATGCCAGTGACGGCCACGCCCCAGTTGCCATAGGCGAACTGCTGGCCCGAAAGCTGGACGAATTCATAGTTGCGGTTCCCGGGTCCCGCGACCGGGTTGGAGCGGTCGATAATATAGCTGACCGTGGCCAGGTTGCGACGCCCCCAGCGTCCGTCCACCGCAAGTTCTGCCCGTCGTACTTCACCCGACGAATCGATCGTCGCATGGCCCCAGCCGCGTATGCGGTCGGATGGTGAGAAACTGCCCTGAACCACCCAATCCGACGTGTCCGATGCCAGGCCCGAGGGATCGTAGAGCTGTGTCGTCGCGTCCGGCACCGGAACGCGGAAGGCGGCTTGCTCGGCATCCCTCATACTGCGTCCGACAAACAGGCTGACCTGCCGACCCTGGTCCCAGCGCAGCGTCGCCCGGGCACCGGCCGTGAAGCGCAATCCCCCTTCCAGCAGATCGTAGCCGGGGAATCGGTCGATCCGGAACAACGAGCTCTCGTCCAGCTCCAGCGTCTGGCTGTCCTCGTTGGGAATGCGGGCGTCGAGGTCGGGATTGGTGGAGGCCGAGAGCTGCGCTGTGGGCTCCAGGATCAGATCGGCGCTATCGCTCAGGCGCCGGATCAGCGGGTAGCTGATATCGACGCCCGCGGTGGCGCGCGTCCGGGTGATCGTCTCGTCGTCCAGCCCGAGTATCGGCGGCAGGTCGGCGACGGAATAGGCGTCTGCGCGCACGTCCACAAACGGCTCCCATCGCACGCCGGCGCGGGTTGTCATGGCGCGGCGCCATTCCATCTGACCCGAGACCCGGCGGCTGTCGACGCCGGGCAATCCGAGGGTCGAGCCGCCGGGAATGATTTCCGGCCGGAGAACGGGGCCGCCCACATAGGCATCGCGGTACAATGACACGGCCGAGCCGCGCAGCCGCAACCGCCCTCCCAGCACCGGACCGTCAGGTTCCCAGCGCGCTTCGATCAGGGGTGCCACAAACGGCAGACTGTCGTCGCTCTCGAAGACGTTCAGGCCCGGCGCATCGACATTCGGGATCGCAACGCGAAGGCTCTGGATGTCGAAGGCGGCGATCGACAGATAGGACCGCAGGGTCTGTCGTTCGACATATATCTGGCTGATCAGCCGGCGGCGGTCGCCGTAATAGAGCCCGTTGTCCTGGTAGGGGTCGCGAATGTCGTAGCGATCGAACAGCGTCTTGTCCGAGGTCCGTTCGGCGGTGAACCCGCCGCGCCAGGGGCCACGGGGATCGAAGCGGCCCCAGGCCAGCAGATAGCTGCGGTGCTCGGCCGAGATCGGGATGTCCGGCACGTTGTCGCCGTTGGCGTCGAAATCCCCGAAATTTTCTTCGTAGGTATAGCCGGTCCGGGCCGACACGGTCCCGTTCGAGAAGCGGCGGCGATATTGCAGGTTCAACAGCGGCGCGACGTCGGCATTCAACTGCGGGCTGATCAACCAGTCTTCCGAGGCCGAAACAACGCGCAGATAGGGGACTTCCAGACTCAGCCCTCGCCCTTCGTCGAAACTGGGGATCGGCACGAGGAAGCCCGAGGCCCGCTCGACTGTGGGATCCGGATGGGCGAAGTAGGGCAGATAGAAGACGGGCACACCACCGACGCGGAAGATCGCATTGCGATAGAGAATGGCCCGCAGCTCTTCGTTCTGAACCACCTCCTCCGCCTGGATCGAGATGCTCGGCTCCTTGGGATCGCCCTTGGCGTCGCAGATGGGGCAGGGCGTGAAGATCGCATAGTTCAGTTCGTTGACCCGCTCGCTCCGGCGCACGGCCGTGGCCGCCATCAGACTGGCCCCGTTGCTGAAGCGGGTGGCGAAATCGACGGCCACGCCCGCCTTGAGGTCGGAATCGAGTTCGAGTCGGCTGGCGAAAATGACCGCACCGCCGGGGTCTGTAAATTCGACCTTCCGGTTGGCCGTCGCGACGCCGAGTCCCAGGTCATAGCTGATGTCACCGGCTCTCAGGGATACGCCCCGGAACCGCGCGAAAACCCGACTTTCGCCGGCTGCGCTGGCGGTGATCAGGTCGCCCGTACGCGTGGCAGCGTCAGCTTCCATATAGACCGCGCCTGGCGTCAGTCCGTCAGAACCGGCCGCGGCCGGGGGACCGGCGGTTGCCGGTGCCGTCTGCGCGCAGGCCATGGAGCCGGAAGCCGCCAGGGCCACGGCAGCCGCGCCGGCCAGAAGCCGGAGGCGCAGGGCTGTCGTGGCGGGCGCGCGGCGGTCACGCTGCATACAAGAACTCTGGGTGGCGGACGGGACAGCGGGGCTTCGCTTAGCCGTCTTCGGTATAGAACAGCAAGGTGAAGGCGGCGAGCGCCGTCAGGAGTGGCGGCAGCCAGGCCGCGAGCCATGGCGGGATGACTTCGGCGGATCCGAAGGCCGATGCGGCTTGGTTGACGAAGAAGAAGCCGAAACCGAGCACCACGGCGGCGACGCTCATTTTCGCTAGATCTCCCAGCCGCATCAGCCGCAGAGAAAACGCGGCCGCGAGGATCGACATGGCGGCGAACATCAGCGGCGTGGACAGCAGTTGCTGGAGACGCAGCCTGTATGCGGTGGAGGAGAAGCCGGCGTCCTCGATCCGGGTGATCTGCGCCGGTAACGACCAGAACGGCGTGGACTGGGGACGGGCGAAGCGTTCGAACGCCTCCTCGTCCGCAAGGCTGGAGGGCAGGTCCAGCGTGGCGTAACGAACCGCGCGCTGGCCGATCTGGGCACCGACGGCGTCGACCAGCCGCCAGCGTCCGGCCGCCAGCGTCGCCGAGGCGGCGTCGATCCGTTCCGAGAAGGTGCGCGCACCCGCGGTGTCGTTCGTGTAGATGAAGAAGCTGACGCCCAGCAGGCGCGCATTGGCGCGGTCTTGCCGCGCGGCGCGGATGACCATCTGCCGGGTGTCGTCGCCTTCGCGAATCCAGACGGCTTGCTCCTCGGATCGGTCGGTCGCCGAGCCCGACAGGCGGGACCGTTCGCGCTGGAACAGTCCGTCCGCCGAGGCCGCCAAAGGCCCGAGAGCGGCGACCGTGATCACCCCGAACATCAGGGCGGCACCCGCCGCCGGCAGCACGAACCGCCAGGCGGACACACCGGCCGCCCGCATGGCGATGAGTTCGCTGCGCCGATTCAGCCCGACGAAGGCTGCGAGCGTTCCGAACAGGAAGACGAAGGGCAGCAATTGCAGGATCACCTGCGGCGATTTCAGCAGCATCAGACCCAGAATGCGGACGCCTGACAGATCGACGTCGGACCCGATTCCCCGCGAAATCTCGACGAAGTCGATCAGCATGATCAACGCGCCGATCACACCGAGGGCGACGGCCAGAGACCGGGCCTGCTGGACCAGCACATAGCGTTCTATGCGACCCAGACGCAGGCGGGGGACGGACAGGACGAGGCGTTTCATGCGAACCTCGCCTTCAACCGCTCGAGCGCGGGCCAGGCGCGACTGCGGCGCGGCTTCAGAGCGCTGAACAACAGCCTGAGGGCAATCGCGGTGGCGATGACGGGCAGCAGATATTGCAGCACGTTCAGCCATCCGTTCCAGGCGCTGGCGGACACAATGCCGTAGCCGGCCACGCGCACGATCAGAAAGGCCGCCGCCGCCTTGGCGATTCGCAGGCCATAGCCGGTCCGGCTGAACTGCCCGCCCATGATCGCCGTCAGGGCCATGGCCATCGCCAGCAGGGCATAGAGCGGCGCGGAGAGCCTCGAATGGGCCTCTGCCATGAGCTCGCCGGCGGAACCCACGCTCTCAAGGTCCCGCGGCGAAGGGTTGAACAACTGGGGCAGGTAAAGATCAGAGGGTTTGTAGCGAATCCGGTCGGTCAGGTTGGCGTACGGCGAGAGATCGACAACCGTTCGGCCGAAGGACCAGTATTCCAGCACGCCCCGGGAGGAATAGCTCTGTCGCGATCCGTTCAGCAACGTCAGCACCGGCGCTCCGTCGATCCGCCCGAAACGCGCCTCTGCAGCATCCCAGGTCGTAACCTTGTCGCCCTTTTCGATGTACACAAACAGGTTCTTCAACAGGCCATTCTGCTCGATCTGCTGAACATAGACCGTGAGCCCGTCAGGTCCCTGGACGAAACGTCCTTCCTCGATCAGTGCCGCGGCCAGATCCGTGCGAATGGCGAACGCCTCGGCGCGCGCCTGCCGCTGGCCCCACGGTTGAAGGACGGCGGTGATCAACAGCGTCACCAGGGCTGCCATGACCGCCAGCCTGATGGCGGGGCGAATGGCTGCAAGGCGGGTCACGCCCGAGGCGAAGATCGCGGTCAGTTCCTGCTCGCGCTGCAGACGGGTCAGGGCGATGAGGGCCCCGACAAACATGCCGATCGGCACGATCACCGCCAGCAACTGGGGCACGGCCAGCAGAGTCAGCTTGATCATCACCCAGACGCTCTGACCGCGTTCGACGATGACCTGAAGCTGGTCCAGACTCTGGCTCAGGATGCCGATTCCGGTCAGGGCGGCGCACGCGCCGACGACGGGGCGCGCGATCTGCCGGAAAAGATAGCCTTGAATGAGGGTCATGTTTGGGAGAAATCGCCCGTTGCAGGCGGCGGCGAGGGAGAGCATCTAATACACACCCGACTGCGCCGTTGAAACCGCGTGCGCTCTTTCCAATCGACACCAGACCGGGGCGTAACACCCGGTGGAGCAGTAAATGAAGATCGAATTCGTCGCGTCGGCGATCGCCGCAGAAGTTCTGGCCGTTCTCGTCAGTGAGGGCCGTGTTTTTGTGGGCCAGGGAAGCCAGCTCGACACTGCGACTTCGGGTGCCCTGACCCGGGCGATGAGCTCCAGCCGTTTTACCGGTGGTTCCAACAGCACGCTGATCGTCGCCGCGCCGGCTGGTGTTGACGCCGGCACGATCGTGCTGACCGGCGCGGGTGACCCCGCCAGGTTCGATGACCTTGCCCTGGAGGCCGCCGCCGGTGCCGCCTATCACGCCGTCAAGATGTCGGGTGCCCGGTCGCTGACCATCGATGCCCATGGCCTGTCGGCCGATCAGGCCGCGCGCGCAGCGTTCGCCGCCCGGCTGGCCTCCTATCGGTTCCTCAAATACCGCACGACACTGAAAGCCGAGAAGACGCCGTCGATCGAGACGATCAAGGTGGTTGCCGCTGATCCCAAGGCCGCGAAGAAGGCCTATGAAGACCTGTCGGCCGTGGCCGCCGCCGTCGAGTTCTCTCGCGATCTGGTCAGCGAGCCCGCCAACATCCTCTACCCGGAAGAGTTCGCCAAGCGCGTCAAGGCGCTGGAGAAACTGGGCCTGGAGGTCGAAATCCTCGGCGAGAAGGAGCTGGAGAAGCTCGGCTTCCGTACCCTGCTGGCGGTGGGCATGGGCAGTGTTCGCGACAGCTATGTCGCCGTCATGAAATGGAACGGCGGCAAGAAGGGCGAGCAGCCGATCGCCTTCGTCGGCAAGGGCGTCTGCTTCGACACCGGCGGCATCTCGATCAAGCCGGCCGACGGCATGGAAGACATGAAGTGGGACATGGGTGGTGCCGCCGCCGTGTCCGGCCTGATGCACGCGCTGGCGGGCCGCAAGGCCAGGGTCAACGCCATCGGCGTCATCGGCCTGGTCGAAAACATGCCCGACGGTGCGGCCCAGCGGCCGGGCGATGTGGTCATGTCCCTGTCCGGTCAGTCGGTCGAGATCCTGAACACCGACGCCGAGGGCCGCCTCGTGCTGGCGGACTGCCTCTGGTACACCCAGGAGCGGTTCAAGCCGAAATTCATGCTCGATCTCGCGACCCTGACGGGGGCGATGATCGTGGCTCTGGGGCTGGAATACGCCGGCGTCTTCTCGAACTCTGACGAACTGGCGAACAACTTCCTCGCCGCCGGACCCAAGGTCGGCGAGAACGCCTGGCGGATGCCGATCCCGGGCGCCTATGAGCGCCACATCGACACGCCGATCGCCGACGTGAAGAACACCGGCAACGGTCGTGCCGGCGGCTCGATCACCGCCGCCCTGTTCCTGCAGCGCTTCACCAACGGTACGCCCTGGGCCCACATCGACATCGCGCCGACCGCCTGGGTCAAGGACAGCAAGAGCCCGACTGTGCCCGACGGTGCCGTGGGCTGGGGCGTCCGTACGCTCGAC
Organism: Caulobacteraceae bacterium; assembly: GCA_965284375.1. Lineage (GTDB taxonomy): Bacteria > Pseudomonadota > Alphaproteobacteria > Caulobacterales > Caulobacteraceae > Brevundimonas. The sequence continues at coordinate 1,303,634 of OZ260074.1, read as the reverse complement.
CGGATGGTGGCGGACTCCTACGAGTCCTGATCCGCTGCGAGAGGTAGAACCGGGTGTCTGACGCCGAACCGGAAATCTGGTTCTATCACCTCGAGCGCTCGTCGCTGGATCAGGTCCTGCCCGGCCTGCTGGAGAAGACGCGCGAGCGCGGCTGGACGGCGCTGGTCAGGGCATCCGACCCGCACCTGCTTGACGATATCGACGAACGATTGTGGACGTATCGTGACGACAGTTTTCTGGCCCATGGCCGGGCGTCGGAGGCCGAGGCGGCGCGCCAGCCGATCCTGCTGACCGAGACGACCGAGAACCCGAACGCCGCTCAGGCGCTGTTCATCGTGGACGGCGCCGAGTTGGGCGACACGAAAGGCTTCCAGCGATGCTTCATCATTTTCGACGGACGGAACGACGAGGCGGTTTCAGCGGCGCGCGTCCGCTGGAAGACCTTGAAGGATCAGGGAGCCAACCTGGCCTACTGGAAACAGTCGCCCGAAGGTCGTTGGGAAAAGGCAGCCTGATCGCGCTCGCGGCCCTTGCTGCGTGTGCGTCTCCCGCGTCGGACGCGGTGGCACCCCGGACGGTCGAACGCGCCGAGCAGAACCAGCCGATCGGCACACACACGCCCCAGAACCCCACGGTCGACATGTGCCGGGCAGGCGAGCTCCAATGGCTGGTCGGCAAGCCAAGGACCCAAATCCCCGTGCCCGTCGATGTCGTAAACCGTCGGGTCGCCTGCACCACCTGCCCGGTGACCGAGGATTATTCGCCGCAACGGCTGAACATCTTTTTCAATGACCAGACCCAGATCGTGGAACAGGTCCGCTGCGGCTGACGTCGTCGCAACAGAGTCGAGGCCGACGGACTGTCTGAAGCTCCGCGTCGACCAGACCAACGGGATCATCGAGCGCGTCGACTTCGGCTGATCCGGTCTTGGCCTCCGACACCATTCCCGGCAGTGTAGGGCAGGGACAGGGGGAGACGTCGGTCATGCGCAAGATGTTGATGGCGGGTGTCGCGCTGGGCGCGGCGCTGATCGGGCCGGCGGCCGTCGCCGATGCTACGGCCGACAGCGCCGTGCGCGACCTGCTCGAACGTCCGCAGGTTTGCGGCCAGGCCGGATCTGCCATCAGCGGCACACCGGTCGCGGACATGGTCATGGTCGAGGGTTTCGGAACCGGAGGCTTCGCCGTCGACACGGCCAATCCCGAGGCCCAGGCCTGGTTCAACCACGGCGTTCGTCTGCGCTGGGCCTTCGAGCACAAGGAATCCGTTCGCGCCTTCCGCAAGGCGCGGCTGCTCGACCCGACCTGTGGCATGTGCGCCTGGGGCGAGGCCTGGGCCCTGGGTCCCAATCTGAACGGCGGCGGCAGCGATGACGAGAGCCAGGCCGCCGCGCTCAAGTCGGCACGGGAGGCGCGCCGCCTCGCCCGGCAGGCGACGCCAATGCAGCGCCAGATGATCGATGCCCTGATCCAGCGCTATTCGGGCCAGAAGGGCTCGCGGGACCGCCGTTTCGCCCAGTCCATGGACCGGATCGCGCGCAACAATCCGACGGACGTCACCGTCGCCGCGATCACCGCCGACGCATGGATGCTGAAGGTCGACAAATGGTGGGACGACGACGGCAAGGCCGCTGATCCCGGCATCACGCGTGCCATGGGCATTCTGGAACAGACCCTGGCCCAGGCTCCGAATGATCCGGGGGCGATCCACCTCTATATCCATCTGACCGAATGGTCGGACGATCCGCACAAGGCCATTCCATACGGCGAACGGCTGGCCACCCTGGCTCCCGGGGCCAGCCATCTGGTGCACATGCCGTCGCACACCTTCTACCGGGTCGGGCGCTACAGGGACGCCATGATGTCCAACGTCAACGCCGTGGCGCTGGATCGCCGCTACGACGGATTGGCGCGGCCACCCGGCGGCGTGCCCGGCATGGCGCTGCATGGACACAACATCCATTTCGGTATGGGCGGTGCCCTGATGGCCGGTGGCAGCGAGGAAGGCCTGAAGCTGGCCGACTGGTTCCTGGCCACCTATCCCGACATCCCGGCGACCAATGTCTGGCGTCAGGCCATGGCCAACAACGCCTATGCGATCTACGGCCGCTTCGGCTCGTCGGAGCAGGTCGCGGCCCTGAGCGAGCCGGACGAGAGCCGCCCCATGCTGCGCATCAGCTGGCGGTTCGCCCGGGGCGAGGCGGCCGCGCGGGCAGGGGACGCCGCGGCCGTCAGGGCCGAGGCCGAGGCGATCGCGGCCTTGCGCGCCGTGCCGAACTTCGCCGCCGGACCGATGGGCGAGATGCGAAACGGCTTTACCGAGGTCTCGCAGCGCGTGCTGGAGGGCCGGGCCGCCATGATCGAGGGCAATGCGGACGCCGCGATCGCCGCCTTCACCCGGGCGGCCGGAATTCAGGCCCAGGACTCCGAGGGCGGCGACCCGCCGATTCTCTGGTACCCGACGCGCCGCAGTCTCGCCGCCGCCCTGCTGCTCAAGGGCGACGCGGCCGGTGCGAAGGCCAAGATCCTCGAACTGCTCGAGGACTGGCCCAGTGACCCCTACAGCTATTTTGTCCTCGCCGAGGCCGAGGCGGCGTTGGGCCATACCGACGCGGCCGCCGAGGCGCGCCGCAAGTCAATGGTCGAATGGATCGGCGGCACCATGGACCTGAAGCTCGCCTGAGGCTCGCTCAGGCCGGTGGAGCGACCGCCATGTTGTCGATCAGCCGCGTCCTGCCCAGCCAGGCGGCCGCCAGGATTCGGGCCGGTGCGTCCACCACGCCATTCCTGAAGGGTGCCAGATCGTCGGCGCGCCGGACGGCGACATAGTCGATCCGCTCGAACCCGGCCTTCAACAGGGCGGCGTGGGCGTCCCGTTCGACGGCTGCGAGGGGGCGTCGGGCCGAGGCCTGCGCCCCGGCCTCGGCCAGCACCCCGTTCAGGCACCGGGCGATCTCCAGTTCGGCCTCGCTGAGGTAGGCGTTGCGTGACGACAGGGCGAGGCCATGACCATCGCGCTCGGTCGGCGAACCGACGATGTCGGTCGGGATGTCGAGATCGCGAGCCATGCGCCTTACGACCATCAGCTGCTGATAGTCCTTCTCTCCGAACACGGCGACGTCGGCCTGGACCTGGTTCAGCAGCTTGGCCACAACCACGGCGACGCCACCGAAGAAGTGAGGTCGGAAATCGGTCTCGAGGCCGGCCGAAGGCCCGCCGACGCTGACGGCGGTGACGAACCCGTCCGGATACATTTCCTCGACCGTCGGCGCGAACAGCAGATGGCACCCCGCTCCAGCCAGCAGCTCAGCGTCCTGGACCTCGCGCCGGGGATAGGTCCCGAGGTCTTCGTGGGCTGCAAACTGGGTCGGATTGACGAAGACGCTGGCGACCAGGCGATCCGCCCGTCGGCCCGCCTCCCGCACCAGGTTCAGATGACCTTCGTGCAGCGCGCCCATGGTCGGGACGAAGCCGACCGTGAACCCCTGGCGTTTCCACGCGCTGATCTGTTCACGCAGCGCGGCAACGGTACGGACCACCGGAAGCGAGTTGGACTCGGCCATGATGAACGGATTAACCTTTCGGCTTAAGCGTGCTTGTGAACCGGGCGGCAAAAGCTGCCGTGCGAGGGTTGGCTTATGACGCCGAGCCTCCTGATCCGTCCAGTGTTTGTGCTGCTCGCCGCCTCGGGCCTCGGCGCCTGCGGTATGGTCGACAGTGATCCCCATCGGTTCGAGACCCTGGCCGAGGCCGTCGCCGCCATTCCGCTCGACAGCGCACCCGCTGCCACGCGCGTCGCGCATCAAAGCGCCGCCGAAGCCGGTCTTCGTCCGGCCATCCGCGTCGAGGTTCTGGATCCGCATGCCCTCTGGGACGCCCGCGACGCCGAGCTGAACGGAATGGCGCAGCAAGTCGGGTCTCGCCTGGTGGCCGCGGCCGTACCCGCCGTGGCCGATGCGGCGGTGCAGCAGGTCTCGGCCCGTATCGACGACGCCTCTCAACGCGCCGGTTTGCGACCCGCCTTCCAGGCGCGCCCGACGGTGCCGGTCGCCGCCAGAGGCCGCGCTCTGGTGCAGCTGGGGGCCTATTCCAGCGCAGCCTCGGCCCGTTCGGCCTGGAGCCGCCTGAAGAGCGGGCAGGCCGCCTGGGCGTTGGAAGGCCTGTCGCCGGTCTACGAGGCCGTCGAGGTCGGCGGACGCACCCTGACCCGCCTCAAGGTGCAGACTCCGGCGGCCGGTGCCGGTGCCTTGTGCGCCGCCGCAGGGGTCGATGATCCCTGGTGCCGCCGCACCGTCTGATTCAGGCGTCGAAAGTCACACATCCACAGTCGTCCGGTCCCGACGCGTTGACGCCGGGGCCGACGGTCGCGATTCTGCATGCTCTGGCTGCGCGTCTGAGTCGGCGGCCCAACACAGGTATGAGCGCTCCATGGCTGACCCCACGGTCATCGTCGTCGGCAACGAAAAGGGCGGGGCGGGCAAGTCCACCCTGGCCATCCACATCGTTACGGCCCTGCTGCACGCTGGCCGGCGGGTGGCGATCATCGACCTCGACCTGCGCCAGCGGTCTATGGCCAAATTCTTCGCCAACCGCGCCGCCTGGATGGCGGGTAACGATCAAGTCCTCCCGATGCCGGCCGAGCCCGACATGGGCGACGGCAAGCTGCTGGCGCGCGCCACCGAGGCCGAACAGCTGGCCCGGTTCGAAACCGCTTTCGCCGAGGCGAGGGCCTGCGCTGACGTCGTCCTGATCGATACACCCGGCGGCGACACCCTGCTGTCGCGGACCGCCCATGGCCTGGCCGACCAGATCGTCACGCCGATGAACGACAGCTTCGTCGATTTCGACCTGCTGGGATCGGTCGATCCGGTCACGCTCGATCTGCTCAAGCCGTCCATCTATTCCGAAAGCGTCTGGGAGGCCCGCAAGCAGCGCGCCATTGCCCAGGGCCGCCACGCCCAGATCGACTGGATTGTGGTCACCAACCGCCTCGCCGTCGCCGCCGCCCGTAACCGTCAGCGGCTGGAAGAGCGGATGGAGAAGCTGGCTCGCCGCGTCGGCTTTCGCATGGGCCCCGGCCTGCGCGATCGCGTCATCTATCGCGAACTGTTCCCGTTCGGGCTCACCGTGGCCGATCTGTCGAATGAGATTCGCCCCGTTTCGGTGTCGCTGGCCCACGTGGCTGCCCGTCAGGAGATGCGCAGCCTGATGCTCGCCCTGGGCCTCGAAGCCGGGGCCTTGGACGCACCCCTCGACGCTGCGGCATGAGGCGTTGAGCCTGATCTGGCTGGTCCTGGCCGCCATTGCCGTCTGGGCCCTGATCCGGCTGGGCCGGCAGGGCGAGGGCCGGGGACGCGGTCAATGGCGGGTCGCCGCCACACTGTTCAGTGCCGTCATGTTGGCCGGCGGTGCCCTGCTGGCGTTCAAGGGTGCCTGGCTGCCGGCCGTCGGTCTGATCGGCGCGGGCCTGTGGCTGACGGTGGCGTCGCGGCAGCGGACGGTACCGTTGCGTCAGGCTGACGCTCTCTCCGACTCCGAAGCGCGCTCGATTCTCGGCGTGCCCGTCGACGCTTCCCCCGAGGCCATCAACGCCGCGTGGCGCCGCCTGATGGGTCGCGCCCACCCGGACCAGGGCGGCACCGAGGGTCTGGCGTCGAGACTCAACGCGGCGCGGGATCGGCTGTTGAAGCGGTGATGCCGGTTCTCCCTCCCCACAAAGAGGAGGGAGAATCCTCGGTCAGGCCGTCGGCTTGGCCGCCTTCTTTGCTGCAGGCTTCTTGGCAGCAGCCTTCTTCGCGGCCGGTTTCTTGGCGGCCGGCTTCTTCGCCGCAGCCTTTTTCACCGGTGCCTTCTTGCCCTTGGCCGGTGCGGCCAGGGCCCGCGCCGCCAGCAGCGGCAGGGCGTCCTCCAGCGTCAGGTCTTCCGGCACCGTGCCCTTGGGCAGTGTGGCGTTGATCTTGCCCGATTTCACATAGGGACCGAACCGGCCCGCCATGACGTGGATCGGCTCGCCCGTCTCGGGGTGAGCACCCAGATCCTTCAGCGGTGCCGTCGCTCCGCCGCGGCCGGCGAATTTGCCCGCCCGTTTTTCGGCCAGCAGCACAACCGCCCGGTTCAGACCGACCTCGAACACCTCGTCGATGTCGGCAACGTTGGCATAGGTCCCGGCGTGCAGGACGAACGGTCCGTAGCGTCCCAGGCCTGCCGTGATGGGCTTGCCGTCTTCCGGGTGCATCCCGACCTCGCGCGGCAGGGCCAGCAGTCGCAGCGCCTGCTCCAGGCTCAGTGACGCCGGCGACCAGCCCTTGGGCAGGGACGAGCGTTTGGGTTTTTCCTCGCCCGGTGGCGTGGTCTCCACATAGGGACCGAACCGGCCGATCTTCAGGGCGACGGGTTGGCCCGTGGCCGGATCGACGCCCAGGTCCCGGTCCCCGCCATCCGCGGAGCCGTCCGCCGCATCGGGTGAGGCCACGGGACGGGTGAATTTGCAGTCGGGATAGCGCGAACAGCCGACGAAGGCTCCGAACCGGCTGGTCTTCAGGCTCAACTGACCCTGGTGGCACAGGGGGCATTCACGAGGATCCGAGCCGTCTTCCTTCTGCGGGAAGATGTGCGGCCCCAGCGACTCGTTCAGGGCGTCGAGAATGGCCGTGGTGCGCAGTTCGCCGGCGGCCTGGGTCGCGACATGGAAGTCGGACCAGAATTCGCGCAGCAGCACCTTCCAGTTCAGATTGCCCGCCGACACCTCGTCCAGCCGCGTCTCGAGCGCGGCGGTGAAGTCATATTCGACCCATTTTGCGAAGAACTGCTCGAGGAAGGCCGTGACCAGCCGTCCCTTGTCCTCGGGATAGAAGCGGTTCTTGTCCGTGCGCACATATTCGCGGTCGCGCAGGGTGGTGAGGATGGAGGCATAGGTCGACGGTCGGCCGATGCCGAGTTCCTCGAGCTTCTTGACGAGGGTCGCTTCCGAATAGCGCGGGGGCGGTTCGGTGAAATGCTGTTCGGTGCGGATCGCCTCGACTTTGGCGACAGCGCCTTCCTTCAGCGCCGGCAGGCGGGTGGTGTCGTCGTCGTCTTCGCCGCCGTCCTTCGGCTTTTCGTCGCGGCCTTCTTCGTACACGGCCATAAAGCCGTCGAAGGCCACGACCTGTCCGGTGGCGCGCAGGGCCGTCTGGCCCGTCGGTTCCTCGATCTCGACCGCTGTGCGGTCAAGACGCGCCGACTCCATCTGGCTGGCGATGGTCCGCTTCCAGATCAGTTCGTACAGTTTCTGCAGGTCGCCATCGAGCCTCAGGGTCTCGGGCGCGCGGGCCATGTTGGTCGGCCGGATGGCCTCGTGCGCCTCCTGAGCATTTTTGGCTTTGGTTTTGTAATAACGCGGTTGTTCCGGAACATAGGCCGGTCCGAACCGCTCGCCGATGACCTCACGTGCCTGGGCGATCCCTTCGGGGCTGACCGACAGGCCGTCGGTCCGCATATAGGTGATCAGGCCGCCCTGGTCGTCGACGCCCTCATACAGCTTCTGCGCCGCCTGCATTGTGCGTTGCGCCGTGAAGCCCAGCTTGCGTGACGCTTCCTGCTGCAGGGTCGAGGTCATGAACGGCGGCGACGGCGCGCGCTTGACCGGCTTTTTCTCCACCGAGGCGATGGTGAAGGTGCCGACGTTGATAGCCTCCCGCGCGGCGGTCGCCATGGCTTCCGAGGTGATGTCCAGCCGCTGCACCCGCTTGCCGGCGTGCTTGACCAGACGGGTGGTGAAGGGCGGGCTGTCGGCGTTCAGATCGGCCTCGACGGACCAGTATTCCTGGGCCTTGAACTTCTCGATCTCCATCTCGCGATCGACGACGATGCGCAGGGCGACGGATTGCACCCGCCCGGCCGAGCGCGCGCCGGGCAGTTTGCGCCACAGCACCGGCGAAAGGGTGAAGCCCACCAGATAGTCCAGCGCCCGGCGGGCCAGATAGGCCTCGACCAGCTCCATATCGATCTGGCGCGGGTTGGCCATCGCCTCCAGAACGGCGCTCCTGGTAATGGCGTTGAAGGTGACGCGTTCGACGTGCGTGTCCTTGAGCACCTTCTTCTTGGTCAGGATTTCCAGCACGTGCCAGCTGATGGCCTCGCCCTCGCGGTCGGGGTCGGTGGCCAGGATGACGCGGTCGGACCGTTTGGCGACCTCGGCGATCTCGGACAGGCGTTTGGCGGCCTTGGCGTCGATCTCCCACGACATGGCGAAGTCGTCGTCGGGCAGGACCGACCCGTCCTTCGACGGCAGGTCACGGACATGCCCGTAGGACGCCAGGACGGTGAAGTCCGGGCCCAGATATTTGTTGATGGTCTTGGCCTTTGCGGGGCTCTCGACGACGACGAGGTTCATGCGGGGAGGGGGCCTTCGACGGGCTCGGAAAGGGGGCGGAACGTGGTTGGCGCGAGGGCCGCTGTCAATCGGCGCTGAAATTCGGTTGCTTCAGATCGATGCCAGACCGCCCGGCAACAGGGTCGCCCGGCCCGACAGGCTGAGTTCGAGCAGTGCTGCGGCAACCGCCCCGATCGGGGCACCCGCCGCCCGCGCCAGCTCGTCGCGCGGCGTCGGCGTGGGCGACAGCAGGGCGGCGACGCGCTCCAGCAAGGCCGCGTCCACATCGTCCGGCGCGCCGCTGAACGGGTTGTCCGGCGTCGGCTCGCGCAGGGTGCGCAGGGTCGAGAAGGCGCGCTCCACATCCTCCAGCCCCTCACACAGGATGGCACCCTGCCGCAGCAATTCGTTCGGACCACGCGAGCGGGGGTCCAGCGGCGAGCCGGGCACGGCGAAGACGTCGCGTCCCTGTTCGGCCGCCAGCCGGGCCGTGATCAGCGAACCGGAGCGCAGTTCCGCCTCGACCACGATCACGCCACGCGACAGGCCCGAGATGATGCGGTTGCGACGCGGAAAGTCCTTCGCCTGCGCCCGCGCGCCAACCGGGCTTTCGGATACGATGCAGCCCTGTTCGACGATCTGGCGATAGAGGTCGGCGTTGTCGGGGGGGTAGACGTCGTCCACCCCGCCGCCGAGGACAGCGACGGTGCCGGTGGGCAAGGCCCCTGCATGCGCCGCGCCGTCGATGCCGCGCGCCATCCCCGAAACGACGACGTGTCCGGCCTCTCCCAGCTGCTGCGCCAGCCCCCGCGCGATGCGCTGGCCACCGGCCGAGGCGATCCGCGCGCCGACGACGGCGACGCAGGGTCGGCTTATGAGACTGGCGTCTCCGAGCGCCCACAGCACGGGCGGCGGCGGGTCCGAGGCCGCCAGCGGTTCGGGGTAGGCGGTGTCGCCGAGGACGATCAGACGCGCGCCGATGCGATCTGCGGCCGCGCATTCCCGGTTGATCTGTTCCATGGACGGCGCGGCGTCGCCGTGTCCGCCCGCACGCTTGACCAGATCAGGCAAGGCCTCCAGCGCCCGTTCCGCGGACCCGAACCGGTCGAGAAGCTGGCGGAAGGTGACGGGTCCGACCCGATCGGTGCGAGCCAGCCGCAGCCGTGCGAGCCGTTCCGCCTCCGACAGGGGCGGCGAGGGGCTCACCCCTTTTTGGCGCCGATGCGGGGTTCCGTCCCCTTCAACAGGCGGGCGATGTTCTCATGGTGACGAATCCAGATCAGCACGGCCGTAAGCAAGGCCAGGGCGGCGACCGGTGCCGACGCCGGCAGGCCGAGCACCGCCAGAGGCAGCAGCGCGTAGATGGGAGCCGCTGCCGAGGCGAGCAGGGCCGCCAGTGACGAAATGCGCAATAGCGCCGCGACCAGCAGCCATGTGGCACCCGCCAGCAGACCCAGCGGCCATGCGGCCGCCAGCAGCAGGCCGAAGAAGGTCGCAACCCCCTTGCCGCCCTTGAAGCCCAGCCAGACCGGGAACAGGTGGCCGAGGAAGGCCGCCCCGCCGGCGATGGCCGCCAGCGCCGGTACCCCCGGGAACAAGGCCTGCGCGGCCAGATAGGCGGCGGCACCCTTGCCGGCGTCCAGAATGAGGGTGGCGAGGGCCAGATCCTTGCGCCCGGTCCTCAGGACATTGGTGGCGCCGATGTTGCCCGAGCCGATACTGCGGACATCCTCGCCCGTCACCAGACGCGTCAGGATCACGCCGAACGGAATGGACCCCAGCAGGTAGCCGCTGACCGCCACGAGGGCGAGCGTCCCGAGAGCGGGGCCGACCAGATCCTGCAAGTGATTCGCTCCCTTTTAGCGTGCGTCATGGACGATGCGTCCGCCAACGACGGTAAGCAACACCCGGCCCTGCAGTCGGCGGCCGTCGAACGGCGAGTTCTTGGATTTCGACTTCAGGGCGTCGGCGTCGACCACGATCGGAGCGCCGGGATCGAACAGGGTCAGGTCGGCCGGCGCGCCCGCAAGAAGCACGCCCGCGTCCAGCCCCAGCAACGTCGCCGGGCCCTGCGTCAGCGGGCGCAGGATATCCAGAAGCTCCAGCCCGTCCTCATGGTGAAGCGACAGGGCTGCCGCCAGCAGGGTCTCAAGCCCGACGGCACCGGGCGTGGCCTCGGCGAAGGGGCGGCGCTTGTCCTCGGCGGGGGCCGGGGCATGGGCGCTGGTGATGGCGTCGATCAGCCCGTCGCGCACGGCCTCGATCAGGGCCTGCCGATCGCTTTCGGGCCGCAGCGGCGGGTCCAGCCGGTAGAAGGTCCGGTAGTCGCCGATGTCGATCTCGTTGAAGCACAGATGGTTGATCGAGACGGAGGCGGCGACCTCCAGCCCGCGGGCCCGGGCCCTCGCCAGGGTCTCCAGCGCGCCCTCGGTCGAGATCTGGTCGACCAGGAAGCGCGCGCCGGTCTGTTCGACCAGGGCCAGATCGCGTTCCAGCTGGATGCGCTCGGCGATGGCCGGCACCGAGGCCAGACCCAGTCGGGTGGCCAGTTCGCCCGAGGTCGCCACCGCCCCCTCGCTCAGCCACGGATCAGCGGGACGGCAGGAAATCAGCGCGTTGAAGGCGGCGGCGTAGCTCATCACCCGCTGCAGGGTTCGGGTGTTGGCGATGACCCGGTCCACGTCGGTGAAATACAGGGCGCCGGCCTCGTCCATCAGCCCGATCTCGGCCATCCGGACCCCGTCGCGCGCCTTGGTCGCCGCGCCCGCCACCCGGACGTTGACGAGGCCGAGCGCCGCGCCGCGCCGCTGGATGAATTCTATCATCGCCGGGTCGTCCAGCGCCGGATCGGTGTCGGGCTGGATCACGATGGTGGTGACACCGCCCGCCGCCGCCGACAGGCTGGCCGACTTCAGCGTTTCCTTCGGCTCGGCACCGGGCTCGCCGGTCTTGACCCGGATGTCGATCAGACCGGGTGCCAGGCACAGGCCGCCGGCATCGATGACCGTTACGCCCGCCGGTGCGATCGCCCCTGAGCCGTGGATGACCTCGGTGATACGCCCGTCCTCGACCAGCACCGCCCCGGGACCGTCATAGTCAGTGGCCGGGTCGAGCAGCCGGGCGTTCAGGATGGCGATGGCGGTCATGGCGCGCCTCCATCCAGCCGGGCGGACAGGGCGGCCAGCACGGCCATGCGCGCGGCCACGCCCATCTCGACCTGGTCCTGGATCAGGGAGACGCTCAGGTCGTCGGCGACGTCGGAATCGATCTCGACGCCCCGGTTCATCGGGCCGGGATGCATGACCTTCGCCCCCGGATTGGCCCAGGAGAGTTTTTCGCGGTCCAGACCCCAGAAGCGAAAATATTCGCGGGTCGACGGCACCAGCGCCCCCTCCATCCGCTCGAGTTGCAGGCGCAGCATCATGACGACATCGCAGCCCCTCAGCCCTTCGCGCATGTCGTGGAAGATCTCGCAGCCCCAGCGGTCGGCGTCGCCCGGCACCAGCGTCGGCGGCCCGATCAGCCGCACCCGCGCGCCCATCATCGACAGCATCGACACATTGGACCGCGCCACGCGGCTGTGGGCGATATCACCGCAGATGGCGACGGTCAGGCCGCCGACATCCCCGAACGCCCGGCGCAGGCTCAGCAGGTCCAGCAGTGCCTGTGTCGGATGTTCATGCCGACCGTCGCCGGCATTGACCACCGCGCAGCCGACCTTCTGGGCCAGCAGGGCGGCCGCGCCCGAGGCCCCGTGGCGCACCACGAGGACGTCGGGCTTCATCGCGTTCAGCGTCGCTGCCGTGTCGATCAGGGTCTCGCCCTTGGCCACCGACGAGGTCTTCGGCGACAGGGCTGTCACATCGGCGCCCAGACGCTTGGCCGCGATCTCGAACGAGGCGCTCGTGCGGGTCGAGTTCTCGAAGAAAAGGTTCATGACCGTGCGGCCGCGCATCAGGTCGAGCGACTTGGACGATTGCCGATTGAAGTCGACGAAGGCGTCGGCCAGATCCAGCAAGGGCGGGGTGGTGGCGGCGTTCAGATCGCCCGCCGACAGGAAATGGCTGCGCGGGAACGGAGCCAACCGCTCGAGAATCAGATCGGTGAGTGCGGCGGCCTTGCTCATCGAGGCCCGCCTATAGGGCGCATCTATGCCAAATGGAACAGGGCCAGCAGGATCGGGATGCTCAGGGCACTCCCGACGGTCGTCAGCGCCACAATCCCGGCCATCAACGGCGCATCCCCGCCCATCTGTCTGGCGAGGATATAGCTGGCCGCCGCGCCCGGTGCCGCGCCGCACAGAAGGGCCACGCCCTGGGCCATCTGGTCGCCGCCCAGCAGAACGCAGAGCCCCCACATCAGCGGCGGCATGATCACCAGCTTGACGAAGCTGACGCCCATCACGGTCCATTTCCGCCGCGCCACTTCGGCGAAGCTCAGGCCCGCGCCGGCCACGATCAGTCCCAGCGGCAGGGCGGCCCCGCCCAGGAGCGTCAGGGTGTCGGAAATCCCGGGCAGTCTGGGCACATGAGCGAAATTCAGCGCCAGCCCGATCAGACAGGCCAGCAGGATCGGGTTGGAGAAGACCGCCTTCGCCAGCGCCAGCGGTCGCGTGCCCCGTTGATCCGCCCCCCATCGCGCCAGGGCGACGACGCAGACGATGTTGGTCACCGGAATGATGGCCGCGATCATTACCGCCGCCAGCGCCAGACCTTCGGCCCCGAAGACGGACTGGATGACCGGCAGGAAGACGAAGCTGTTCCAGCGGATCACCCCCTGCAGCACGCTGGTGAAGGCCGGGCCGTCGACGGTCATCAGCGGCTTTGACAGCAGGGTGATCGCCACCACGATCAGCACTGCGATCACCGCGCTGGCTCCCGCCGCGCCGGCGCTGCCGCCGGACAGGTCGGCGTTCCAGATCGCCGGGATCAGGAAGCCCGGATAGAGCAGATGGATCGACAGTTTCTCGATCGGCCGCCAGGTCGCATCGGGCAGGAAGTCGGATTTGCGCAGGCCGTAACCGATGGCGATCAGGACAAAGACGGGGACGATGCCGAGAATCAGCCCCGCCATCAGGGCCTCAGCCGGTCCAGCGCACCCTGCAGGATCCAGGCGGCGGCCGTGCGGTCGACGACGTCGGCGCGGCGTTTCCGGCTCAGGTCCAGCTCGCCGATCAGGAACCGTTCGACCGCGCTGGTCGACAGCCGCTCATCCTGGAAGGCGCAGGGCACGGGGCGGATGCGCTGCAGGTTACGAGCAAAGGCCCGGCATGACTGCGCGCGCGGCCCTTCGGTCCCGTCCATGTTCAGGGGCAGGCCGATCACCAGGGCCGAGGCGTTGCGGCCATCCATCAGCTTCAGGACGGCCAGGGCGTCGTCGGTGAATTTCGTCTTGCGGACCAGCGACAATGGGCTGGCGATCATCCTTGTCGTGTCGCTGACGGCGACGCCGATGGTCTTTTCACCCAGATCCAGCCCCAGCCACGGCGTACCGGGGGGCGTCGAGGCGGCGAGATCTTCGAGCGATAGAACTGTCACAGCGTGGCGGTAAGACTGGCGAGCCGCCCTGTCAAAGTGCAAGGTGGCATATCGTCGATGGGGGAAGATTCGATGAAGCCAGTGACCTTTTTTGTCGCCCTGCTGACTCTGGCCGCCTGCGACACCCAGGTCGAAACCCGCAGGGCCGAGGTGCCGGCTGCCGAGCAGGCCGCGGCCATGCCTGCCGCCGCGCCCCTGACCGCCACCGGCCCGGCCGCGACGGTTCAGCCTGACGCCGACGGGAACCAGCAGTGGGCTGCCGCCGTGGTCGAGCTGACCCCGCTGACGCACCAGGGCGACCGCACCGTCAAACTGTTCGGCACGGCGGGCGGCGATCCGGCCATGAACGGCCTCTACACCCATGTGGCCTTCTTCGATTCGCCGGCCGAGGGCTGGCGTGTTTTCCGCATCGGTGATTTCCTCGACTATCGGGTCCTGTCGGAAACGCCGGGCCGGGTCGATCTGGAAGTCAACGAGAGCACCATGGACGAGGCGACCGGCACGATCGGCAGCCGCAAGAGGCGGGTCATCATCGGCTGGGCGGTCGCCACCGACGGCTCGGTGCCGGCCACGATCAGCGTCACACCGGCGCAATAGCGGCCCGCGACGTCAGAATCCTTGTGAAATTCAGGCGGGGCGGCTAATCCCGCCCGTTCCGCTTTCGCATTGGAGGGCCGCATGGCCATCGACGCTGCGACCGTGCGCCGGGTGGCGCACCTCGCCCGTATCAAGACCCCCGAGGACCGGCTGGAGCCCCTGGCCGCCGAGCTGAACGGCATCCTCGCCTGGATCGAACAGCTGAACGAGGTCGACGTCGACGGCGTCGAGCCGATGACGTCCAACGTGGCCCAGCCGCTGCGCCTTCGTGACGACGTGGTCACCGATGGCGGCAAGGTCGCCGATGTCCTCGGAAATGCGCCGCGGTCCGCCGACGGCTTCTTCGTTGTGCCCAAGGTGGTCGAATAGAATGTCCGACCTGACCAAACTGACCCTCAAGGCCGCGCTCGACGGCCTCAAGGCCCGCGACTTCTCGTCCGAGGAGATCACGAAAGCCTTCGTCTCCAATATCGACGCCGCCAACCCGCGCCTGAACGCCTTTGTCGTCCAGACCACGGACAAGGCTCTCGCCATGGCCCGCGCCTCTGACGCGAAACTGGCGAAGGGTGAGGGCGGCGCCCTCGAAGGCGCGCCGCTGGGGATCAAGGACCTGTTCTGCACCGACGGCGTCCAGACCACGGCCGGCTCCAACATGCTGCGCGGCTTCGTGCCGCCCTATGAGTCCACCGTCACCGCCAACCTGTGGCGCGACGGTGCGGTCATGCTGGGCAAGCTCAACATGGACGAGTTCGCCATGGGCTCGTCCAACGAGACTTCGGCCTTCGGCCCGGTCGTGAACCCATGGAAGTCAACGACGTCCAACGCCGACCTGACTCCCGGCGGCAGCTCGGGCGGCTCGGCCTCGGCCGTCGCCGGCGATCTGTGCCTGGCCGCCACCGCATCCGACACCGGCGGCTCGATCCGTCAGCCAGCGGCCTTCACCGGCACCGTCGGGATCAAGCCCACCTATGGTCGCGCCAGCCGCTTCGGCATGGTCGCCTTCGCCAGTTCGCTGGATCAGGCCGGCCCGATCACGAAGACGGTCGAGGACGCCGCCATCCTGCTGCGCTCCATGTGCTCGTTCGACGTCAAGGACTCCACCAGCCTGGACGTCGAGACGCCCGACTGGACGCAATCCCTGAACAAGGGCGTCAAGGGTCTGCGTATCGGCGTGCCGAAGGAATATGTCGTCGACGGCATGCCCGCCGAGATTCAGGCGCTGTGGGACCAGGGTGTGGCCTGGCTCAGGGCCGGCGGCGCCGAGATCGTCGAGATCAGCCTGCCGCACACCAAATACGCCCTGCCGGCCTATTACATCATCGCTCCGGCCGAGGCCTCGTCCAACCTGGCCCGCTATGACGGCATGCGTTTCGGCCACCGCGCCGAGGGTACGACCAGCCTGACCGACCTGTACGAGACCAGCCGTGCCGAGGGCTTCGGCAAGGAGGTCCAGCGCCGCCTGACCATCGGGGCCTATGTGCTGTCGGCCGGATTCTATGACGCCTATTACGTCCGCGCGCTCAAGGTCCGCCGCCGCATCGCCATGGATTTCGACGCCGTCTGGGACAAGGTCGACGCCATCCTGACTCCTTCGACGCCCTCGGCCGCCTTCGCCCTGGGCGACAAGCAGATCGACCCGCTGCAGATGTATCTGAACGACATCTTCACCGTCACCGCCAACCTCGCCGGCCTGCCGGGCATTTCGGTGCCCGCCGGCCTCGACAAGGGCGGCCTGCCCCTGGGCCTTCAGGTCATCGGCAAGGCGCTGGATGAGGCGACCGTGTTCCAGGTGGCCAGCGTGCTGGAAGACGCGGCAGGGTTTGTGGCCAAGCCTGAGAAGTGGTGGTGAGCATGACCGAGACCTCCAAACTCATCGAGGGCCGCACCGGCCCGTGGGAAATCGTCATGGGGCTGGAGATCCACGCCCAGGTGGCGTCGAAGGCCAAGCTGTTCTCGGGCGCGGCCGTCGGCTTCGGCGCGGGGCCGAATGAGCAGGTGTCGCTGGTCGACGCCGGCTTCCCCGGTATGCTGCCGACCCTGAACAAGCACTGCGTCGAACAGGCGGTGCGCACCGGCCTGGGCCTCAATGCGCAGATCAACAAACGCAGCCAGTTCGACCGCAAGAACTATTTCTATCCCGACCTGCCGACCGGCTATCAGATCAGCCAGCTCTATTTCCCCATCGTCGGCGAGGGTGTCGTCGAGGTGGAGGCCGAGGACGGCTCGTTCTTCAACGTCGGCATCGAGCGCCTGCATCTGGAGCAGGATGCGGGCAAGCTGATCCACGACCTGTCGCCGACCGAGAGCTATGTCGACCTGAACCGCGCGGGCACCGCCCTGATGGAGATCGTGTCGCGTCCGGATATTCGTTCTCCTGAAGAAGCCGTGGCTTACGTCAAGAAGATCCGGACCATCCTGATCTATCTGGGCACCTGCGACGGCGACATGGAGAAGGGCAATCTGCGCGCCGACGTGAACGTGTCCGTCTGCCGCGAGGGCCAGTACGCCAAATACAAGGCGACCGGCGACTTCAGCCATCTGGGCACGCGCTGCGAGATCAAGAACGTCAACTCGTTCCGCTTTATCAGCCAGGCCATCAACTACGAGGCCCGGCGTCAGATCGAAATCCTCGAGGACGGCGGCAAGATCACGCAGGAGACGCGCCTCTATGACGCTACCGCCGGTGAAACCCGCTCGATGCGCTCCAAGGAAGAGGCGATGGACTATCGCTATTTCCCCGACCCCGACCTGCTGCCGCTCGAGCTGGAGCAGGCCTGGATCGACGGCATCAAGGCCTCGCTGCCCGAACTGCCGGATGCCAAGCGCCGCCGGCTGATGGCCGACTACGGCCTGTCACAATACGACGCGGTGGTGCTGATCTCGGAACAGGCCAAGGCCGACTATTTCGAGGCCGCGGCCAAGGGTCGGGACGCCAAACTGGTCTCCAACTGGGTCACCAACGAGCTGTCGGCACGTCTCGCCGCGGACCACCTCGACTTCGACCAGAGCCCGGTTCCGGCCGCCCATGTCGCCCAGCTGGTCGAACTGATCGAGACCGACGTCATCTCCTCCCGGATCGCCAAGGAGGTCTTCGACCACGTCTGGAACGGCGAAGGCTCGCCCGCTGAAGTGGTCGAGAAGCGCGGCCTGAAACAGGTCACCGACACCGGCGCCATCGAAAAGGCCATCGACGACATCATTGCCGCCAATCCGGACAAGGCGGCAGCGGTGGCCGAAAAGCCCCAGTCGCTCGGCTGGTTCGTCGGCCAGGTCATGAAGGCCACCGGCGGCAAGGCCAATCCGGCTGCAGTGAATGACATCCTGAAGGCCAAGCTGGGGCTCTAGTGCTGATCCTTCTCCCGCAAGGGGAGAAGGGCGCTCAGTCGTCAAACAGCTCGCCGCTCTCGTCCGCGCCTTCCAGCGCTTCCCGGGCCAGGGCCCGCGTCACCGGCCGGTGCAGGGCATCCAGCCGTTCAACGACATCCGCCGCGGCGGCCGCCGAGCGATCGATCCGGCGCAGCAGATAGGGCACGACGTCCTTCTGCGGGCGGATGCCGCGTTCAGCGAACCGCGCGTCGAGCATCGCCGCCAGCACGGCGTCGTCGGGGGCCTCCATGGGCACGCTGATGACCGCGTCGAGGCGCGAGCGCAGGTCGGGCAGGGTGACCGGCCAGCTCGACGGCGCGGACCGCGCGACCAGCAGCAGGGCTCCGCCGGACGCCTGGGCCAGGTTGATCAGGTGAAACAGGGTCTCGTCATCGACGTCGCGGGCCGGATCGAGCAGCACCGGCCGGCCCTCGAGCTCCATCGGGTCGATCACAGCGGCCTCGGCCCCGTGAATGGCGACCGCCCCGACGCGCTCGGCCCAGATCTGCGCCAGCCGGCTCTTGCCGCAGCCCGCCGGCCCGCAGATCGCCATCGCCCCGCCGATCCGGTTGGGCCAGTCCGCCAGCGCCTCGACCGCGGCCCTGTTGCAATCGGACACGACGAAGTCGCCCGCGTCGTCCGGCAGGTCGCTTTGCAGCGGCAGTCGCATCTGGCCGGGAGGAGCGGGGCGGGCGGTCATGGTGGGATCGCTATAGCAGACGATCGCGCGGGTTCCTTACGGACCCGTGGACAAGGCCTCGGGGCTGTGGAGCCTTCGCGGGGATTCCGGGACGGTTTTCGGATGAGTTCGGCGACAAAGGCGACGGGCGATTCCCGCCTCGACGTTGCGGCAAACCTTGACTTTCCGGGGCGATGATGCGCCCTTCCGGCCTCCCGAATTGCGGCCCCCGCGGCCCCTGATCCAAGACGAACCCGCCATGCACGCCTACCGCTCCCACACCTGCGGCGCCCTCCGTTTGACCGATGCGGGCGCGAATGTCCGCCTGTCCGGCTGGGTGCATCGCAAGCGCGATCACGGCGGCCTGCTCTTCATCGACCTGCGCGACCACTACGGCCTGACCCAGCTGGTGCTGCACCCCGAGACGCCCGGTTTCGAAGCCGTAGAGCGCCTGCGGGCCGAGAGCGTCATCCGCGTTGACGGTGAAGTCGTCGCCCGCGAAGGCTCGGTGGTGAACGCCAACCTTCCGACCGGCGAGATCGAATTGCGCGTTACCGGCGTCGAGGTTCTGTCCGAGGCTGCCGAACTGCCGCTGCCGGTCTTCGGTGAGCCCGAGTATCCCGAGGATATCCGCCTCAAGCACCGATATCTCGATCTGCGCCGCGAGACCCTGCACAAGAACATCGTCCTGCGCTCGCGGGTGATCTCCTCGATCCGCCAGCGCATGGTCGGTCAGGGCTTCCTGGAGTATCAGACGCCGATCCTTACGGCCTCCAGCCCTGAGGGCGCGCGCGACTTCCTGGTGCCGTCGCGTCTGCATCCGGGCAAATTCTACGCCCTGCCGCAGGCCCCGCAGCAGTTCAAACAGCTGCTCATGGTCTCGGGCTTTGACCGCTATTTCCAGATCGCGCCCTGCTTCCGCGACGAGGACCTGCGCGCCGACCGCTCGCTGGAGTTCTACCAGCTCGACGTCGAGATGAGCTTCGTCACCCAGGAAGACGTCTTCGCCGCCATCGAGCCCGTCATGCATGGCGTGTTCGAGGAGTTCGCGGACGGCAAGACGGTCGATCCCTATCCCTTCGTCCGTATTCCCTACCGGGAAAGCATCTCGTTGTTCGGCACCGACAAGCCGGACCTGCGCAACCCGATCGAGATGAAGGACGTCTCGGATCATTTCCGCGACGGCGGCTTTGGTCTGTTCAACAAGATCCTCGCCGGGGACGCAAAGAACGCTGTCTGGGCCATTCCCGCGCCGACCGGCGGCTCGCGCGCCTTCTGCGACCGGATGAACAGCTGGGCCCAGGGCGAGGGTCAGCCGGGCCTCGGTTATATCTTCTGGTCCGAGGACCAGGGGGCCTGGGGCGGCCCGATCGCCAAGAACCTCGGTGCCGAGGCGACCGATGCCCTGATGAAGTCGCTGGCCATGGGCAAGGGCGATGCCGCCTTCTTCGCCGCCGGCGATCCGTCGGTCTTCTACAAATTCGCAGGCAACGCCCGGACCAAGCTGGGTCAGGACCTCAACCTGATCTCGGACGACGAGTTCAAATTCTGCTGGATCGTGGACTTCCCGATGTTCGAGTGGAGCGAGGAAGAAAAGAAGGTCGATTTCTCGCACAACCCCTTCTCGATGCCGCAGGGCGAGATGGAGGCGCTGCAGACGCAGGACCCGCTCGACATCCTCGCC
Organism: Caulobacteraceae bacterium; assembly: GCA_965284375.1. Lineage (GTDB taxonomy): Bacteria > Pseudomonadota > Alphaproteobacteria > Caulobacterales > Caulobacteraceae > Brevundimonas. The sequence goes on along the minus strand of OZ260074.1, from coordinate 1,283,419 downwards.
TACCAGTACGACATCGTCTGCAACGGCTATGAGCTGTGCTCGGGCGCGATCCGGAACCACAAGGCCGAGATCATGCTCAAGGCCTTCGAGATCGCCGGCTACGATGCCTCGGTGGTCGAGGACCAGTTCGGCGGCATGCTCAACGCATTCCGCTATGGCGCGCCGCCGCACGGCGGCCTGGCCCCCGGCATTGACCGGATCGTCATGCTGCTGGCCAACCAGGTCGCCATCCGCGAGGTCATCGCCTTCCCGCTGAACCAGCAGGGGCAGGATCTGTTGATGAGCGCGCCGGCCGAGGCGCAGGAGCGTCAATACAAGGAGCTGCACATCCGTGCGGCGCTGCCCCTGAAGACCTGATCGGTCTGAGCTACGGACATGAAAAAGGCCGCTGTCCGAGGGGACGGCGGCCTTCTTGTCAGTTCCCGGTGCTGGCGACCACGATGTTGCGCACCCGGGGTGGCACCGGGGGAGCCGGGGGAGCCGGCGGTGCGTGAGGCGCGATCCGCACTATGCTGACGCCGCGGCAGACGCGAACGGTCAGGCGGGCGGGCAGGCGGGTGCCGGCATCGCCGCAGGCGCGGTCGATCTGCTCCTGATTCAGACCGCGGGCCCCCGAAAGATCGGTGCCGCGAATGTCCGTACGATTCACTTCGGCGTCGCGGAAATCGGCCCCGGCAAACATACCGCCGGTCAGCCGCGCGCCATTCAGCGTCGCCTCGCGGAAAGACGCTTCCCGGAAGTCGCCGTTCGACAGGTTGGACATCGAGATCTCGGCGTTGGCGAAATTCGCCGATCGCGCATTCACATTGGCAAGCGTCGTGGCGTTCATTTCTGCCGCAGACAGGATCGTACTGGTCAGGATGGCACCGTTCAGATTGGCACCGGTCAGCTCCGCGCCGGTCAGATCGGCCCGGGCCAGCCGCACCCGAATGAGGGTTGCGCCCATGGCCTCGGCCCCGGTCAGATCGGCCCCCGTGAAATTGGCCCCGGTAAAGTTGGCACCGACCAGCTCCGCGCCGGACAGGTCCGCGCGGGTGAAATCGCTGCCCGAGAAATTGGAACCCACCAGCTCGGCCCCTCGAAGATTGGCGTCGACAAGGGTGGCGTTGATGAAGACGGCACCGGTGAAGGCCGCACCCGTCAGATCACGTCCGGACAGCTCGCAACTGTTGCAGGTGCCGCCCAGCGAGACCATCCGCGCCACGTCGCGGTCCTGGTATCCGAACTGGAATGTGACCTCGGCACTTGCCGATCCGGCCACCGCAAGAGCGGCGACGGCCGCGCCGAGCGCAAGAGTGGCGTTCACGAGGCGGCGGGCCGTGGGTGCGACTGGCTGTTTCACGCCTCTGTCATGCCGCCAAACCTCGGCAAACCCTACTTAAATCGCGGTAAGGTGCGCGTCTGTAATGGGTCAGCTTAGCAGTGTGGGATGGACAGTCCTCGGGGCAGGCGGGTGGCTTCGTCGCCGCAGGCCAGGTTGAGTCGGCTCTGGGTCAGCCCGGTGGCTCTCTGAAGCGATGCCCCGGAGAAATTGGCTCCTGTCAGTGTTGCGCCCGAGAAGGCCGCGCCGTCCAGATAGGCCCCGACGAAGCTCGCATTGGTCATGTTCGCGCCCGAGAAATTGGCGCTGGAGAAGACGCCGCCATAGGCTTCCACGTCACGCATGTCGGTGTTCGAAAAGCGGGTCCGGTTCATCACCGCAAGGCTGAGGTCGGCCTGGCGCAGGCGAGCGCCCGACAGATTGAGCCCTCGCGCTTCCAGGCCGTTGAAATCGCCCTGGAAGAGATTGCAGCCGGGGCAGCCTGCGCCACCCCGGACCCGCGCGATCTGTGCCGCGTTCTGGGCCGCGGCAGGAAGTGCGGTAGCCGCCGCAAGGACCGCGGCCAGGGTAAAGGTCAGGATGGCTTTCATGACGGGCTCCGGTCTTGCCTTCAGGTGTGCAGGACACGGGCCACCATGCCACCCAATGGTTGACTAACCCTGCATCGACGGAGCCGCGCCACAGGTGTCGCAGGTCCACCCCGCACCCCGCTGTTGCAGGGCAAAGTCACCGCAGGCCGGGCAGGCGACGGCCTCCGTGGCCTCGACGGTTGCCAGCGGGGCCTCGCGCGGCTGGCCGAAGGGCAGGACCACCAGATTGTCGGGGGCGGTGCCGCGGGCGAAGCCTTTGGAGATGAACCGGGCCGCCGGCACGGTTTCGGGCTCGCCGTCATCAGCCTTTCCGGCTCCCAGTCCATCAGCGTTCAGAAACTCGGCGTCGGCATTCGCCAGCTCGCGCCGGTCCAGATAGGAAACGCCCAGTTCGCGGAAGATGTAGTCGAGGATCGAGGTCGCCGAACGGATCGAGTCGTTTCCGGTCACCCGGCCCGCCGGCTCGAAGCGGGTGAAGACGAAGGCGTCGACGAACTCGTCCAGCGGCACGCCGTATTGCAGGCCGATCGAGATCGCGATGGCGAAATTGTTCATCAGGCTGCGGAAGGCGGCACCCTCCTTGTGCATGTCGATAAAGATCTCGCCGAGTTCGCCGTCCTCGTACTCCCCGGTGTGTATGTAGACCTTGTGCCCCCCGACGGCGGCCTTCTGGATATAGCCCTTGCGCCGGTCAGGCAGCTTGCGGCGGGTCCGGTCGCGTTCGACCACTTTTTCGACCACGCGTTCGACTGCGCGGGTTTCCGGTTCCCACCGGCGCTGGCGCACCGTCTCCTCAGGTTCGGCCAGGCTGAGCAAAGGGCCCGGGGGTGGCGTGGCGCGTTGCAGGCGAACGGCACGACGGCCCTCGCGTGCCGCGTCGCCCAGGAGACGGCCAGCCTGGATCGCCGTGCTCCGCCAGTCGATAACCGAGACCGTCGTATCCGGTGCGGCGCTGACCTGTCCGACGACCCGGCGCAGCGTGGTTTCGAATCCAGCCAGGTCTTTCAGGATCGCTCCGAGTGCCGGCGGTGCGTCCGCCCACCCTGCAAGACCGGCCTCACCGAAGGCCCAGGCGTCGGCGAGGGCAATGGCCTCCGGCGTGAAGCCGAGCTGGCCCAGCAGGTCGTCCGCCGCGGCCTCGATCCCGAGGACGTCCCGCATGAAGCCGGCGTCCAGGACCGGTGCCCTGACGGCGTCGGCCAGCCGCTTCACCTGTGTCAGGGCGACCTCGACGGACTCCAGTTCGACGTCGGTGAAGCCCCTGCTCCGAAGCGCGGTCTGGTCGATCCCGGGCGCATCGATCAGGGTGCGTCGGCCCAACAGGTGACGCTCCGCCGAATTGATATCGCCGCCGGCCTTCCGGATGGCCGCGGCCAGGGCAGGACGGAGACGGTGGGTGATCTCGCCGTCTGCGGTCTGCCAGGCCTCTGTCGCCGAGAGGGCGCTCAGACCCAGACGCAAAAACGCCTCGGCGTCGTCGACGAACAGGGAGGGAGCGACAGACTCGCACGCGGCACCGACCGTCCCGGCAATTTCAGCGGCCCGCTCAAGCGCATCTGGTGCAGCGTCGGCAAGGATCAGGTCTCCCAGCCCGCCCAGACCGATCGCCAGGGATGTGCAGCCCCCGGCGGTCAGGGCGTCCGACCAGAGCCGGACCAGGTCGGTCAGGGCGGTGTCCATCTCTGGACCGGCGAGCTGCCGCAAGGCCGGCAGCGACAGCAGAACCGCCGGCGCGCGCGCCAGGCCGGCAGCGGCGTCGGCGTCATCGGGCTCGAACGTCAGCAGCAGGTCGCCTTCCAGAGCCGCTTCGGCAGCGAGCAGGGTATCCGGTGCACCGGAGGCGATCATGGCGCGATCGGCGAGGGCGACGATCAGGAGTGGCGTCGGGACGGGCAGGGGGACCGCGTCGAACCGCTCGCCCGCGATCGCACGAAGGATATCAGCGTCCGATGCTCCGGCCCGGCGCGCGGCCAAAGCCACCCTGGCCAGAGCCGGGTTCGAGGCAGGGTCGGCACAGTCAGCCCGGGGCCCCTCGCAGCGGTCCACCGCGTCCGACACCCTTGCGAGGGCACCCGCCAGCGCCTCGACGGCACCGGCGGCCCGCCGGTCCGCGCGCCGGCGCGCGCCTTCTGTCGCCAACCGCATCCCGGCACCCGGCTCCGACAGGTTGAGAATGTCCGGGTCGACCTGGGCGGACCTTGCCGGCGACGCGAGCCCGAGCAGCATTGTGGCCGTCAGCTCGATGGAGACGGAGCTGGACACCCCCGACGCCCAGGCCACCATGGCCTCGGCCAATGGATCGGTGCTGCCCGGAGGCAGACCCTCGGCATCGGCCCAGTCCAGCCAGGCCTCAATCTGTACGTCGGTCCAGCCTGCCGGCGCGAGGACGGTGACGACACGCCCGCACCGTTCGATCTGGCGCGCGGGACGTACCAGGGCGGCGGCGTGGGATGTGAAGGGAAAGCGCATACGGCGGTCTCGGCGTGGCCTTTGCTGCAGCCTAGCGGCGTTCGAGCCTCTCTCGCAATAAATCTGGCGTGTCGCCGCCTGGTTACCCCCAAGATGTTGAGGTTTGCGATCTGGCGAGGACGCTGGACGGAAGCCTCGACGGTTTCTATGATCGCGCTGCGTCGCCGGCCCCCGCCGCTGTGACGGATCGTGAGTGGATTTTCCGACGTGCTAGGCAGGATTTTCGGCTGGACCAGCGGTGCCACCATCGGCACCTTCTTCACGATCGCCAAGCGCGGCGAGCACGTGGGGACCGACGAGTTCGGTAACCGCTACTACCTGTCGCGCGATACCTCGAGCTACGACGGCCGACGTCGTCGCTGGGTGACCTACAACGGTTATGCCGACGCCTCGAAGGTCCCGCCGGACTGGCACGGCTGGCTGCACTACACCTATGACGAATTGCCGACCGAACACCCGCTGCCGCGCCGCAAGTGGGAAGAGGATCATCTGCCCAACCTGACCGGCACGCCGATGGCCTGGCGTCCGCAAGGGTCGCTGGCGTCGGACGGCAAGCGGCCGGCCGCCACGGGCGACTACGAAGCGTGGCGCCCAGAATGACGGCGCGGGGACTTATCCTCGCCGGCGTGACAGCGCTCGCGCTTGCCGGGTCTGGCGCGGTCGTCGCATCGGCCCTGAACGACCTGCCCCAGGACGCCGTGCCGGTTCAGGACGCCACTTCGGCCCTGAACGCCCAGCCGACTCCGTCCGCCCCGATCGAACCGGCACCGGCGGGGACGTCCGCACCCGCCTCACCCGTCGCCGTGACGCCGCCGGTATCCGACGTCGCCACTGCGACAGATGAAACCGCTGACCCGGTGGCGGGCGAGGAAGAGAAGGCCGGGCCTGCAGAGGTAAAACGCGCCGAGACGCCTCTGGAGCCGGCGCGGCGGCAGCGACGGCGTGTGGCCGTCATCGAGGCGATCGACAAGATCACGGCCGAATCCATGCGCTTCGAGGTCGAGGTGGGCGGCCGACCTGTGCGGTTCCAGAAGACACTGATCTTTACCGCCAAGGCCTGCGAGGTGTCGGCGGCGGATGAACAGGTCTCCGACGCGATCGCCTATATGGAGGTGACCCTGCAACCGAGAGGGGTCATTCAGGTCAGCGAGCCGCGCCAGATCTTCCGGGGCTGGATGTTCGCCTCTGCACCCGCCGTCAGCGGGCTGCAGCATCCGGTCTATGACGCCTGGGTCGTGGGCTGCAAGGCGTAGAACACGGCCTCCGGGCCCGTCATCGGCTTGAACAGCGAGCGGGGATCCGCCTGGATGAGCAGAGCCGGTTTCAGGCGTGCCAGGTAGTCGGCCTGCGGCATTTCAACGGCCCCGAACTGGCTCAGGTGCTGCGTCAGGAACTGGGCGTCCAGCAGGCGCCAGCCCCCTCGCTTGAGCCGCGCCACCAGATGGACCAGTGCCACCTTTGAAGCGTCGCGTTCGCGGCTGAACATGCTCTCGCCGAAGAAGGCACTGCCGAGAGTCACGCCGTACAGGCCGCCGACCAGCCGTTCGTCACGCCAGCACTCGATCGAGTGCGCGCGGCCGCGGGCATTGAGCTCCAGATAGAGGCGGCGGATCGGCCCGTTGATCCAGCTGTCCTCACGACCCGGGCCCGGCGCGGCACAGGCGTCGAGCGTGGCCGAAAAGGCGGTGTCGATCCGGATCTGGAACGGATCCGTGCGGACGGTCCGCCTGAGCCGGGTCGGAATGCGGAACTGGTCCAGGGGGATGACGCCGCGCTGATCCGGCTCGATGAGGAAGACCCGGGGGTCGTCGCGCGCCTCGCCCATGGGGAAGACCCCGGCGGCATAGCACTGCAGCAGTTCTTCCGGGCCGAAGCCGCCGAAGGGGCTGCTGGCGGTGACGCCCGGCTCTTCCACCACTAGGCCTGGGTGCCGCCCTTCTGGCGTTTGGCCCAGGTCTCCAGCCAGTGGATGTCATAGTCGCCGGACAGGATGTCGGGCTCCTGCAACAGCTTCTGGAACAGGGGAATGGTGGTGTCGATGCCGCCGACGACCATCTCGTTCAGGCTGCGCTTCAGGCGGGCGATACACTCCTCGCGGTCGCGGCCATGGACGATCAGCTTGCCGATCAGGCTGTCGTAATAGGGCGGGATCGAATAGCCGGTGTAGATGGCGCTATCGAGCCGGACGCCCAGCCCGCCGGGGGCGTGGAAGTCGGTGATCGTGCCCGGCGAGGGGGTGAAGGTCTCGGCGTTTTCGGCGTTGATGCGGCACTCGATGGCGTGGCCGTTGAAGGTCACATCGTCCTGGGTGAACGACAGCGGCAGGCCGGCGGCGATACGGATCTGCTCACGCACCAGATCAACGCCGGTGATCATTTCCGTAACCGGATGCTCGACTTGCAGGCGGGTGTTCATCTCGATGAAGAAGAACTCGCCGTCTTCCCACAGGAATTCGATGGTGCCGACGCCGAGATAGCCGATGGCGGCCATGGCCTTGTTGACCGTCTCGCCGATGGCGACCCGCTCGGCCGCCGACAGGGCCGGTGAGGGGGCCTCTTCCATCACCTTCTGGTGGCGGCGTTGCAGGGAGCAGTCGCGTTCGCCGAGGTTGACCACATTGCCGTGGCTGTCGGCGATCACCTGGAGCTCGATGTGTCGCGGCTTCTGGAGGTAGCGCTCCATATAGACGGCACCGTTGCCGAAGGCCGCCAGGGCCTCGGACTGGGCGGTCTGGACCGCTTCGACCAGATCGTCGGCGGTCAGGGCGACCTTCATGCCGCGTCCACCGCCGCCGGCGGCGGCCTTGACGATGAGGGGGAAGCCGATGGTCTTCGACGCCGCGATAGCAGCCTCGATGGTTTCGACCTCGCCGGCCGAGCCGGGCACGCAGGGAATGCCGGCTTCAAGCACCGTCTGTTTGGCGGTGATCTTGTCGCCCATGACCCGGATATGCTCGGGCCGCGGGCCGATGAAGGTCATGCCGTGGGCCTCGACGATCTCGGCGAAGCGGGCGTTTTCGGACAGGAAGCCGTAGCCGGGGTGGATCGCCTGGGCCCCGGTGATTTCAGCGGCCGCGATGATCGAGGGGATGTTGAGATAGCTCTTGGCCGCCGGGGCCGGGCCGATGCAGACGCTTTCGTCGGCCAGCCGCACCCACATGGCACCGCGGTCGGCTTCCGAGTGCACGGCGACGGTGGAGATGCCCATCTCCTTGCAGGCCCGGTGGATGCGAAGGGCGATTTCGCCGCGGTTGGCGATCAGGACTTTCGTGAACACGGGCTCAGGCTTCCAGCAGGACGAGCGGCTCGCCGAATTCGACCGGCTGGGCGTCGCCGACCAGAATTTCCTTCACGACGCCGTCGCGGGGCGACTGGATCGGGTTCATCGTCTTCATGGCCTCGACGATCAGCAGGGTCTGGCCCTTCTTGACCTTGTCGCCGGCCTGGGCGAACGGCGGAGCCTCGGGCGAGGCCTGCAGATAGGCGGTCCCGACCATGGGCGACTTGACCTCCTCGCCCTGTTTGGCGACGATCGTGGCGGGGTCGGACGGCATCGTCAGCGGCGCGGCGGCCGCGGGCGCCGGCGCCGGCGCGGCATGGGCCATCGGCGCAGCGGCATACTGCATCACGGGGGCGGCGGTGATCTCGCGGGCGACGCGGATGCGCAGCTCGCCGCGCTCGACCTCGATCTCGGTCAGGGACGTGTCGTTCAGGATGTCCGCCAGCTGACGCACCAGGGTGGTGTCGATCTCGGCGTCGTTCTTGAGCTTCGGCGCGGGGGATTTGGAATCGGCCATGGGTCTTTGTGCCTCTTTACGTCGTCGTGTTCGAACGGCCCGCGGGCTGGCTGCGTTCCTGCGCCAGTTTGAGGGCGGCCTTGACGGCCAGTTCGTAGCTGAATGAGCCGAAGCCCGAAACCACGCCCGCCGCGACCGGCGAGACATAGGAGCGATGGCGGAAGCGCTCGCGCGCCGCCGGATTGGAGAGATGGCATTCGACGATCGGGATCGTCAGCGTCTTCAGGGCGTCCAGGAGGGCCACGGAGGTGTGTGTGTAGCCTGCGGCGTTGATGACGAGGGCCGTGGCCTTTTCGCGGGCTTCGTGGACCAGGTCGATCAGTTCGCCCTCGTGATTGGTCTGGCGGAACACCACCGTCGCGCCACCTGAGACGCCTTTGGCGGCCCGTTCGCACAGCGCCTGGACGTCGGCCAGGGTCTCATGGCCATAGATGTCGGGCTCGCGCACCCCAAGCAGGTTGAGGTTCGGGCCGTTCAGGACGTAGAGGACGGTGTGTTCGGGCATGCGCTCGTGAAACTACGGGTTCCGACCGGAATCGGACGGGCCTTTTAGCTGAGGCGTGGCGGTTATCAAACCGCGACGCGGAAAGAGTGACGTAGCGTCATGCATATTCAGGTCAACGGGGAATTCCGTCAGGTCGCGGCCGGCACCATTCTGGCGCTGGTCGAGGAACTGGGTCTGGACGTTCGCAAGGTGGCCGTCGAGCGCAATCTGGAGATCGTGCCCCGGTCGCTGCACGCCACGACGGCGCTGGCCGACGGCGACCGGATCGAACTGGTGCAGTTTGTGGGCGGGGGCTAGAACGACCGCATGAACGCCCATTCGCAGATTACATCCGATACCTGGACCGTCGCCGGCCGGACCTTCAGCAGCCGCTTGATCGTCGGCACCGGCAAGTACAAGACCTATCAGGAGAACGCCGACGCGGCCGAGGCGGCGGGGGCGGAGATCGTCACCGTGGCCGTGCGGCGGGTGAATCTGACGGATCCGAACCAGCCGATGCTGGTCGACTATGTCCGGCCGGACCGGTTCACCTTCCTGCCCAATACGGCGGGCTGTTTCACGGCCGAGGACGCGGTGCGGACGCTGCGACTGGCGCGCGAGGCGGGCGGCTGGGATCTGGTCAAGCTGGAGGTGCTGTCGGACACGGCGCACCTGTATCCGGACATGATCGAGACCCTGCGGGCGCTGGACCTGCTGATCAAGGACGGCTTCCAGGTCATGGTCTATTGCACCGACGACGTGGTGATGTGCCGGCGGCTGGAGGAGGCGGGGGCGGCGGCCATCATGCCGGCGGCGGCGCCGATCGGCTCGGGCCTGGGCATCCAGAACCGGGTCAATATCCGGCTGATCGTCGAACAGGCCAGCGTGCCGGTGCTGGTCGATGCGGGCGTGGGCACGCCGTCGGACGCGGTGCTGGCCATGGAACTGGGCTGCGATGCGGTCCTGATGAACACGGCGATTGCCGGGGCCACCGATCCGATCCTGATGGCGTCGGCGATGAAACATGCGGTCATCGCCGGGCGGCAGGGCTATCTGGCCGGGCGGATGCCGCGGCGGATGTACGCCAGCGCCAGTTCGCCGCTGAGCGGGCTGATCTGAGGTCAGGTCATTTCAGACTCCCGACCGGATAAAAACCGGGTCTGAATCGTCTGAATCGTCTGAAATCCCGGGCCTGAATGGCGGCGGCGGGTCGGTGCGACTGTCAAAGACCGGGTGGGGTGCAAAGCCGCAGTATCTCACGGCCCGGGGGCGTGGTGGGCAGAAGGCGCGGATTTGAGTGTGGGTGCAAGGATATCAGCCGGTTAGAGGACCGGGACCGTCCGGCTGGGGGTGTCCTTCCTTTCGTCATTCCGGGCGCAGGGTCGCGCAGGGGCCCGGAGACCCGGAACCCAGCGGCGCCGAAGGCGATCTGTTCGCGCACGATGGTCGGACATTCGGGTCCGCGACAGGTTCGCGCTCTCGCGCGCCGCTGGGTTCCGGGTCTCCCCCCGGCTTTCGCCGGGGGCCGCCCGGAATGACGACAAGAAAGGGGAGGCGGGTTGGCGGAATCTGCGGCGGGGGCTAGAGCATCGCTTCCTTGCCCAGAGACCGACCATGCACGACATCAAAGCCATTCGAGACAATCCCGCCGCCTTCGTGAGCGGCTGGTCGTCGCGTGGGGTCGAGGATGCGGCGACGTTGGTCGACCGGATTCTGGCGCTGGATACGGCCCTGCGCACGGCGCAGACGGCGGAACAGACGGCGCTGGCCAAGCGCAACGAAAGCTCGAAGCTGATCGGCGCCGCCATGGCGAAGAAGGACATGGCCGAGGCCGAGCGGCTGAAGGCCGAGGTCGAGAGCCTGAAGGGCGAGATCGCGGCGGCGGGCGAGGCGGCGACACGGACGGGCAAGGAACTGCACGACCTGCTGGCCGCCCAGAAGAACCTCGCGGCCGCCGATGTGCCGGACGGCGAGGACGAGGCGGGGAACGTCGAGGTTTCACGCTGGGGCACGCCCCGTGAAGGCGGACCGGCAAAAGACCACGCCGATCTGGGTGAGGCCATGGGCCTGCTCGACTTCGAGGCAGCGGCGCGGATGTCCGGTTCGCGCTTTGCGGTGCTGAAGGGCGGGCTGGCGCGGCTGGAACGGGCGATCGGCCAGTTCATGCTGGACGTGCAGACCGTCGAGCACGGCTATCTGGAGGTCAATCCGCCGCTGCTGGTCAATGATGCCGCGGCCTATGGCACGGACAAACTGCCGAAATTCGCGGATGATCTGTTTCAGACGACCGATGGCCGCTGGTTGATCCCGACGGCGGAAGTCTCGCTGACGGCGTTGGTGTTGGGCCAGCAATTGGGCGAGAGCGAGCTTGCAGCGCCGATCCGGTTGACGGCGTTGACCCCGTGTTTCCGTGCCGAGGCGGGGTCGGCCGGTCGCGATACGCGCGGTCTGATCCGACAGCACCAGTTCTACAAGGTCGAAATGGTCTCGATCTGCAAGCCCGAGGACTCCGAGGCCGAGCACGAGCGCATGGTGCGTTGCGCCGAGGCGGTGCTGGAGAAGCTGGAGCTGCCGCACCGGCGCATGCTGTTGTGCAAGGGCGACATGGGCTTCGGCGCGCGCAAGACCTTCGATCTGGAGGTCTGGCTGCCCTCGCAGGGGACGTATCGCGAGATCAGCTCCTGTTCCAACTGCGGTGACTTCCAGTCGCGGCGGATGGACGCGCGGTTCAAGCGGGACGGGGAGAAGAAGACCGAGTTCGTGCATACGCTGAACGGCTCGGGCCTGGCCGTGGGCCGGACCCTGGTCGCGGTGATGGAAAACTATCAGCAGGACGACGGGCGGATCGCGGTGCCGACGGCCCTGCTGCCCTATATGGGTGGGGTGACGCACGTGGGCGGCTGACACCCGTCCGTGCCTCCCGGCGAAAGCCGGGACCCGGTGCTTCCGGGCGGCATTGGCGACGGGATGAAGGGCGGCGTGATACCGGCGTGGCCGGATCGCCCAAAGGACTGGGTCCCGGCTTTCGCCGGGATGATCGGAGTGAGGAGAGCCATGATGAAATCGATCCTGATCCTGGCCGCCGCGCTGACCGTGACGGCCTGCGCCACCGGGCCGTCGTCGAACACCTATGTCCATGCCGCGGGCGACACCGTCTTCACGGGCTGGGTGCGGTTCTCGAACGATGAGTTCCAGCTGTACGGTGATGAGGATCAGGTGTTGCAGCCGTTCTCGCGGCCCTGCGTCTCGGGCGCGGCGTCCCGGGACGAGATGCGGCAGGCCCGGCTGGACCTGAACAACGCCAAGGTTCGGATCACGGGCACGACCCGGCCCTGGGGTCAGGCCGACCGTGGGAGGATCGAGCACGAGGGTTCGGACATCCGCAACGACTGCGGCGGATCCTTCGTTATTCTGGCCGGTGACATCCGGCCGGCGAACTGAGCGGAGCCGGATGCGTATTCTTCTGACCAATGACGACGGCATCGAGGCCGAGGGGCTGGCCTGTCTCGAACGGATCGCCCGGACCCTGTCGGACGATGTCTGGGTCTGTGCGCCGCAGGTCGAGCAGTCGGGCAAGGGGCGGGGGATAACCCTGACCGAGCCGCTGCGGGTTAACAGTCTGGGTGAAAAGCGGTTCGCGGTGTCAGGGACGCCGACCGACTGCGTCGTGCTGGCGGTCAACGACCTGATGCCGGAGCGGCCCGATCTGGTGCTCTCGGGCGTCAACCGGGGGCACAATGTCGGCGAGGACTGCTCCTATTCGGGGACGGTGGCGGGGGCCTTGCAGGGGATGGCGTTCGGCATTCGCTCGATCGCCCTGAGCCAGAGCCTCGAGCGGTTCCACGACGATGTCATCGCCCACTGGGAGACCGCGGAGGCCTTCGCGCCGGCCATCATCTCGCGCCTGCTGGCCCAGCCCTGGCAGGCCGGGGTGGTGATGAACCTGAACTTCCCCAGCCGCCCCCCGGAGGCCGTGGCCGAGGTCGAGGTGACGCGGCAGGGCTTCCGCAACATCGGCGAGATGCATGCGGTCAAGCGGACGGACCTGAGGGGCCGCGACTACTACTGGATGAGCTTCCGCGGGACCAAGCACGACCACCCGGAAGGCACCGACCTGCGGGCCATGGACGACGGCAAGATCTCGGTCACGCCGCTGCACATCGACCTGACCCATGCGCCCAGCATCCACGACCTGAAGGGTGTGCTGGGTGGGGCCCCGCCGAAGACGCTGGCGGCCGAATGAAGCTCAACGACGACAGGGCCGGGCGGCTGATCCTGGGGCTGCGGCAGCAGGGGGTGACGGACGCGCGCGTGCTGGCGGCCATGGAGTCGATCGACCGGGCCGTCTTTGTGCACGAGAAATTCCTCGATCAGGCGTGGGAGGATCAGGCCCTGCCGATCGACTGCGCCCAGACCATTTCCCAGCCCTATATCGTCGGCCTGATGACCCAGGCGCTTGACGTGCAGCCGCGCCACCGGGTGCTGGAGATCGGCACCGGCAGCGGCTACCAGGCCGCCGTGCTGAGCCGGCTGGCCCGCTATGTCTATTCGATCGAGCGCTATCGCAGCCTGCTGACCGAGGCGGAAGGCCGGCTGAAGGAACTGAAGATCGACAATGTGATCACCCAGCACGGCGACGGGGGGCTGGGCTGGCCCCAGCAGGCCCCGTTCGACCGGATCATGGTGACGGCGGCGTCGCCCGGTGAGCCGACCGAGTTGCTGCATCAGCTGAAGCCGGGCGGGGTACTGGTCTGTCCGGTGGGGCGGACCTCCGTGCAGATGCTGCATCGCTACGTCGGCCAGGACGACGGCTCGTTCCGGCGGGAGAGCCTGAGCGAGGTGCGGTTCGTGCCTCTGGTCGAGGGGACGGCGAAGGAGGGGTGAGGGGTGAGGGGTGAGGGGTGAGGGGTGAGGGATTAGGGACGGGTGACCCCCGGTGACGGCGGGAACGGTCGGCGGCGAATGCCCGGAGGTCTTCTGGCCCCGCATGCCTAATCCCTAATCCCTAATCCCTAATCCCTGATGCCTCGCCTCCGTTAACCTTCGCGCCCAACTTTGGTGCGGTTTTGCAGGTTGTTTGGTCGGACGGGACAGCGCGCTACAAGAGATGACCGAGGGGCGGGAGACGGGATGACCATGCGATTCGCGATCAGGGTTCTGGCGCTGGTGGGCGGCGTGATGACGCTGGGGGCCTGTGCCAGCCTTCCGGCCGAGCCGCGCTATTCGATCCGGGCCGACGGTCCGGCACCGGCACCGGCACCTGTTGCGACGCGGGCACCGGCCTATCCTTCGGCACCGATCCCGAGCGGCGAGGGCGTGCGCGGGCCGACCCGACCGATGACCGAGGCCCCGCCGCCGCGCACCGCGCCGGTCGAGGCGATCGAGGGCGGGGTCCTGTCGGCACCGGTGCGGACAGCGCCGCGGGTCTCTGCAGACGCCGCCATTCCGGCCGCGGGCCCCGCGTCTGACGGATTCCGCGAGCCACCCCCGATGCGCGCCGGTGCGGCCGCTGTTGCAGCGGGCGTGACCTACGAAATACAGCCCGGAGATACGATCTCGGGGATCGGCCGGCGCTTCCAGACGACGGTGCAGAGCCTGATCGACCTGAACAGTCTCGGTCCGCGCGCGGCCATCTCACCCGGCCAGCGTCTGATCCTGCCGGCCAGCGCCGTCGATATCGGCGGCGATCCCTATGCCACCGGGCCGTCGCCGAGCGGTGTGCTCGTGCCGGAAGGCGGACCGCCGCCACCGCCTCCGCCGCCGCCGCCGCCCACGCCCACGCCCGCACCGGCCCCAGCACCGCCGCCCGCGCGAAACGCGGTCCTGCCGCCGCGCGAACCCGCCGCGACCGCCGTGCCTGTCACTCCGGCACCGGCAACCACGACGGTGAGCCTGGACTGGCCGGTGCGCGGCGACATCCTGCGACGCTTTGGACCCGTCGGCATGGGCGAGCGCAACAACGGCGTGAATATCGGTGCGGCCGCCGGGTCAGAGGTGCGCGCCGCTGCGGCCGGACGCGTCGGCTATGTCGGTGACGACCTGGCCGGACAGGGTCTGACCGTGCTGGTCGTGCACCGCGACGGCTGGCGTTCGGTCTATGGCCACCTGGGCTCGGCCGTGGTGCGCGACGGGGACGAGATCCGCGCGGGCCAGCAGATCGGGACCGTCGGCACGACCGCCGGCGATGGTCGGCCCTCGGTGCATTTCGAGACCTGGCGCATGCGCGGGGACCAGCCCACGGCCGTCGATCCGCTGACCGTGTTGCCGCGATAACGCAAAGCGACACAGCGACCACGCATCGCGTTGCAATGTGCGACGGCGCACCCTAGTTTCCGCGCCTCATTTTCAACGGCCGCCTTGCGCGGCTGCAGACGTCGTCGGAGACCATCGTGCAGGAACTTATGGCGGGGCCTTTCGGCACCCTGATCTTCTTCGTCCCCGTAATCATCCTGTTCTACTTCATGCTGATCCGTCCGCAGCAGAAGGCCGCCAAGGCGCACCAGGAGCTGGTGTCCGGTCTCAAGCGCGGTGACACGGTGGTGATGTCGAACGGCATGATCGGCAAGGTCACGCGGGTCGAGAATGACGAGGCGATGGTCGAGATCGCCCAGGGCGTGAACGTGCGTGTCATCAAGCAGATGATCACCCAGGTTCGCGATCGCACGGCGGTGGCCGCCAACGACACCAAGACCATCGCCAAGTCCTGACGCCGTTCTGAATAGGTCGGGGACTCCCGCATGATCCATCTGTCGCGCTGGAAGGTCATCCTTCTCGTCTCCGCCCTGCTGTTCGGGCTGCTTTTTGCCTATCCCAACGCCCTGACCCCCGCCCAGCGCGAGGCTCTGCCGGGCTGGTTGCCCAAGAGCGCCCTGAACCTGGGTCTGGACCTGCAGGGCGGATCTTATCTGCTGCTGGAAGTCGACGTTCCGGCCATGCGCGAGAAGCGCCTGACCAACCTCGGCGAAGACGCGCGTACCGTTCTGGCCGAGGCCAAGATCGGGGTGAACAGCATCGGCCGCGACGGAACCAATGTGGTCGTCACCCTGGCCGATCCGACCCAGATGGACCCGGCGCTGCTGGCCATGCGCGCGCTGATCAGCGGCGGCACCAATGGCGTGGCTGACCGGACCGTCCAGAAGATCGGTGACAATCGCATTCGCTACGCCTTCACCGAAAAGGCCCTGGCTTCCATGGGGGCGGACGCCGTGACCCAGTCGATCGAGGTGGTCCGCCGCCGGATCGACAGCCTCGGTACCCGCGAACCCTCGATCACCCGTCAGGGAGCCGACCGCATCGTGGTCCAGGCCCCGGGCGAGAGCGATCCCGCCCAGCTGGAACGCGTGATCGGCCAGACGGCCCAGTTGACCTTCCAGATGGTCGACGTCGAGAATTCGGTCGCAGAGGCCCAGGCCGGTGCCGTGCCGCCGGATTCCGAACTCATCCCCGGCGCGGAGGCCGGTGGCCCGGCCTTCTACCTGGTGAAACGCCGGGTGCTGGTCTCGGGCGAGAACCTGACCAAGGCCGAGGTGACGTCCGATTCCAACAACCGAACGGCCATCGGCTTCCGCTTCGACGGGGCCGGCGCGCGACGTTTCGGCGAGGCGACCGCCGCCAACATCGGCAAGCCCTTCGCCATCATTCTGGACGGCAAGGTGATCTCGGCTCCGAACATCCGCAGCGCCATCACCGGTGGCTCGGGCATTATCGAGGGCAGTTATTCGATCCAGCAGGCCTCTGAAATGGTCAACCTGCTGAACGGCGGGGCCCTGCCGGCTCCGCTGAAGGTCGAGGAACGCCGCACGGTCAGCGCCGAACTGGGCGCCGATGCTGTGTCGGCCGGCGGCCTGTCCACGGCCATCGGCTTCGGCATCATCGTGCTGTTCATGTTCCTGGCCTACGGCTTCCTGTTTGGTGGCATCTCGGTCGTCGGCCTGGTGCTGAACGGTTTGCTGATCGTCGCGGCCATGAGCTTCACCCAGGCCACCCTGACCCTGCCCGGTATCGCCGGTCTGATCCTGACCTTCGCGGTCGCCGTGGACGCCAATGTGCTGATCTATGAGCGGATGCGTGACGAGGCGCGCGCGGGCCGAAGCGTGATCGCGTCCATGGACGCGGGCTTCAACAAGGCCATGGGCACCATCATCGACGCCAACGTCACGACCCTGGTGGCCGCGGCCATCATGTTCATCTTCGGCGCGGGGCCGGTCCGCGGCTTTGCGTGGACGCTGTCGATCGGTGTGTTCACCTCGGTGCTGTCTTCGGTGCTGGTGGCCCAGGTTTTGCTGGCCTACTGGCTGAAGACGGCCAAACCCAAAAAACTGCCGATCGCGGAGTGATGGCGATGCGTGGATGGCCTTTCATCAGACTCCTGCCGCAGAAGACGAATTTCCAGTTCGTCAGATACGCCCGCGTTGCCGCCGTCCTGTCGGTCGTGTTGTGCGTCTCGGCGATCGTCGCCTGCTTCTATCCCGGCCTGAACATGGGCATCGACTTCCGGGGTGGGGCCTCGATGGAGGTCTCCAAGCCCGCCGGTCAGGTCATTGAACTGGATCGCGTCCGCAGCGCGGCGAACCGACTGGAGCTGGGCGACGTCCAGGTCCAGGGCATCGCACGGCGCGACACCAATGTTGAGGACGGCTCGACCGCCATCCTGCGCTTCCAGGTGCCGCAGGGCCGGGACCAGACCGAGGTCGTCAACCAGGTCGAGAGCGCCATCAGCGGCGCCGTCGGCGAGGTGACCTATTCAGGCGTCAGCGTCGTGGGTTCCAAGGTGTCCGGCGAGCTGTTCCAGTCCGGACTGATGGCGCTGGGCGTCGCGATCCTGTTGATGTTTGCCTACATCTGGTTCCGGTTCGAGCCACAGTTCGGCTTCGGAGCCATCGCCGGCCTGCTGCACGACGTGATCCTGACCTTCGGCCTGATCGTCCTGTTCAAGCTGGAGTTCAGCCTGACCATGGTGGCCGCCATCCTGACCGTCATCGGCTATTCGATGAATGATACCGTGGTGGTGTTCGACCGCCTTCGCGAGAACCTGCGCAAATACAAGACCATGCCGCTGCGCGAAGTGATCGACCTGTCGTTGAACGAGACCCTGTCCCGTACGATCATCACCGGCATTACCGCGGTGATGGTGCTGGCGGCGCTGGCCTTCTACGGTGGCGAAGCCCTGTTCGGCTTCTCGATCGCCCTGATGTTCGGCATCATCGTCGGCACCTATTCGTCGATCTACGTCGGTGCGCCGATCATCCTGCTGTGGGGTGTCAAACGCGGTAACCGCGACAAGGAAGATCTGAAGCCGATCAAGCTGGGCATGGCCTCGCGGCCGTAGGCTTGTTTCTCCCTCCCCCGAAGTGGGCAGGGTGGTCGCGCAGCGACCGGGTGGGGAATTGACAAGCCATACCCCACCCTGTCGTCGCTTCGCGCCGACATCCCTCCCCATAAAGGGGAGGGAGAGGTAACGTGCCGCCACAACGAATCGAACCGCTCCGGGAGGGGGCTGACCATGGGCAAGCTGCTTTCGAATTTCCGCACCACGATCCTGCTCAGCCTCGTGCTGGCCGGGGTCATGATCCTGTCGTTCGGGCGCATTGCGCCCGGCGGCTTCGACCAGAGCTTCTGGCAGGCGGTGTTCCGCTGGACCCACGTCGTGGCCGGCATCCTGTGGATCGGACTGTTGTACTATTTCAACTTCGTCCAGATCCGGGTCATGCCCAATATTCCCGCTGAACTGAAGCCGGCGGTGAGCAAGCATATCGCGCCCGAGGCCCTGTTCTGGTTCCGCTGGTCGGCGCTCGTGACCGTCCTGGCGGGCCTGGCGGTCATGCTGATGCGCGGACACGCCTATGCCGCCGAGGTGATGACCTTCGGCCTGGCGCAGGGTCTGACCGAGGACCAGAAGGGCTTCACCCTGATGGGGATCGGCATCTGGCTGGCGATCATCATGTTCCTGAACGTCTGGGGCATCATCTGGCCCAACCAGAAGCGCGCCCTGGGCATTGTGGTCGTGGACGATGCCGCCAAGGCCAAGGCAGCCCGTGTCGCCATGCTGGCAAGCCGCACCAACCTGCTGCTGAGCCTGCCGATGCTGACCTCGATGGCGATGTACCAGACGCTGTTTGGCTGATCCGGTCATGCGTCCGGCCCGTGCTGCATTCGGCCTTCTGGTCGCGGGGTTCCTGATCCAGCTGGGGACCATCGTCTGGGCCGGTGCGGTCTATCCGGGTTACGATCACGCTCTGCAGTACATCAGTGAACTGGGTGCGACGGGGGCTGTCACCGGTCCGGCGGTCAGTTGGTGGGGGTTCGTTCCGAGCGGTCTGTTGATCGGCGCGGGCTGCCTGGCGGCCGCATGGCTGATGCGGCGCAACACGCTGGCGGCCCTGGCCTGGGTGCTCCTGGCCTGGTATGGCCTGACCCTTGCCGCAGCGGGCGTTTATCCGTGTGCGTTCGAGTGCAGGCGGGCGGATTCCTCATTCAATGCCCTGATGCACGACCTCTACGGCGGGACGGGCTATTTGACCGGCATTATCGGAGTCGCCCTGGCCGGGCTCGCCGCCAGACGAGGTGGGCGGGCCGGGCTGGCGATCCTGGCCCTGGTCTGCACGACCCTCGCTGTCCTGGGCTTTGTCGGCGTAATCGCAGAGGCGAGCCCGGGTGGAATGATCCAGCGGATGCTGGAGGGCGCGGTGGCCCTGTTCATTCTGAGCTTTGGCTGGACCCTCAGCCAGGGTCGCCCGGTCGGTGCCAAGGGCCAGGCTTTTTGAGCGAGTCCGATATGGACGCCCAGGTGCGCGCCGCCGACCCGGATCGCTGGCTGTCGAGCCGGTTTGTCGGAGACGCCGGCGTTCGCGCAGACCTGGTGACGCTCTACGCCTTCGAGGCGGAGCTGATGGCCATCCCGACGCGGGTGACGCAGCCCCTGCTGGCCGAGATGCGATACGTCTGGTGGCGCGAGCAGATGGACGGCGTGTTCATGGGGACGGCGCGCAAGGGCCATCCGGTCCTTGAAGCCTTGACCGATCTGGTCGGTCGGCATGGGCTGGCGCGCGCGTCGTTCGACGCCCTGATCGAGGCGCACATCGGCCGGGTGCATGGCCAGCCGCACGATCTCGACGCCTTCTATGTCGGCCCGATGCAGACGGCCGTGCATGTGCTGGCGGGCCCCGGGCAGGACGCGAGGGTGGCAGAGGCCGCGCGCGTTCGAGGCCTGTCGCAGACCGGGCGGACGGAGGAGGCGAGGGCCCTGCGAGGGGCGGCCAATCGTGACCTGGCCGGTCTGCCGGTTCACGCCTTTCCGGCCGTGGCGGCGGCCGCGCTGACCCGACCGGATGCCCCCGAATTCCTCAAGCGACTGACGCTGGTCGTGGCCTCTGTGCGCGGCCGGATCTGAACCCCTCGGGTGAACCGGAGGGACCGCAAAGCGGTCGACGCCCGTCAGGAAACGGTGCAGGTTCCAGAGATCGCTGATTGTCGAAGGGGGATTCTGATGACGATGCGAACTTTCCTGACGGCCGCGGCACTGGGCGTAGCCGCCCTGACGACGCCGATCACTGCTTCGGCAGAAGCGCCTGCGCGCGCAGTCGTGGCGGATGCCGCGAGTGACGCGGCCAACCAGGCCGTGGTCGAGAGCCTGTACCGCGCCTTCGCGGCGTCCGACGGGGCCGCCCTGGGCACCCTGCTGGCCGCCGACGTGGTCTGGGTCGAGGCCGAGAGCGGACCCTATGCCGACCGGAACCCCTATCTCGGCCAGGGTGCGGTGTTCGAGGGTATCTTCGGCCGGATCGGCGCGGCCTTCGAGGGCTTTACGGTGACGCCGCAGGCCTATGTCGCCGGCGGGGACAAGGTCGTGGCCATGGGGCGCTATACCGGGACCAACCGGGCCACCGGCGAGGCGCTGGATGCCCAGTTCGTGCACGTCTTCACCGTCGCGGGCGGGAAGGTCACGCATTTCCAGCAATACACCGACACCGCCAGATGGGTGGATGTCATGACGCCGGATTGACGGGCCGCCTCAGTTCAGGGTGCGCTCGAGGCTTTCGATGCGGCGGTCGAGGTCGGCGACGATGGAGTCGAGCCGGTCCCTCTCGGAGGCCATGTCGATCAGCGTGCCGTCCTCATAGGCCAGTTGCGCGCCGCGCGCGATCAGGTCGAGCCGGTACAGGGCCGTGACGCGTCTGGCCTTCAGCCGGTCGAGTTCGCTTTCCGCCATCAGGCCGCGTCCCGCCAGAGTTTCAGCGCCTCGAGCGCCCTGACGCTCATCAGCCGTTTCTTGGCCCGTCCGCGTTCCTTGAGCGGGATCTTGACGCCGGCCTCGTCGACCTTGGGGGCCTCGAGCGGGGGCAGCAGGCCGTAGTTGATGTTCATCGGCTGGAATTTCGAAATCCCGCCCGGGCCCTCGAGATGGCCGCCGGTGATGTGTTCGACGAGGGCCCCCATGGCGGTGTGGACCGGCGGTGCCTCCAGGGGCTGGCCCCGACCCGCCTCGGCCAGGCGTTCGGCGGCGGCGAGGCGGCCGGTCAGCAGGCCCATGGCGGCGCTCTCGACATAGCCTTCGACGCCCGTGACCTGGCCCGCGAAGCGCAGGCGCGGCATGGCCTTCAGGCGCAGCTGGCGGTCCAGCAGTTTGGGACTGTTCAGGAAGGTGTTGCGGTGCAGGCCGCCGAGGCGCGCGAACTGGGCGTCCTGCAGGCCCGGGATCATGCGGAAGACGTCGGCCTGGGCTCCGTGCTTCAGCTTGGTCTGGAAGCCGACGATGTTGAACAATGTACCCAGGGCATTGTCCTGTCGCAGCTGGACGATGGCGTATGACTTGACCTGGGGGTCGCGCGGATTGGTCAGGCCGACGGGCTTCATCGGGCCGTGGCGCAGGGTCTCGCGGCCGCGCTCGGCCATGACCTCGATGGGCAGGCAGCCGTCGAAATAGGGGACGTTCTCCCACTCCTTGAACTCGGCCTTGGGGCCGTTCAGCAGGGCGTCGATGAAGGCCTCGTACTGGGCCTTGTCCATCGGGCAGTTGACGTAGGCGGCGGCGTCTCCGCCCGGGCCCTCCTTGTCATAGCGTGACTGTCGCCATGCGATGTCGAAGTCGATGGTCTCGGCGTGGACGATGGGGGCGATGGCGTCGAAGAAGCTGAGGCTTTCCTCGCCGGTGGCCTTCAGGATGGCGTCGGCCAGGGCCGGGGAGGTCAGGGGGCCGGTGGCGACGATGACATTGTCCCAGCCGTTGGTCTCATCGGCCTCGGGCGGCAGGCCGGCGATCTCCTCGCGCACGATGGTGATCAGGGGGTGAGCCTCGAGTTTCGCGGTGACCGCCCGGGAGAAGCCGTCGCGATCGACGGCCAGGGCCCCGCCCGCGGGGACCTGATGGGCGTCGCCACAGCTCATGATGATGGAATCGAGCGCCCGCATCTCGGCGTGCAGCAGGCCCACGGCATTGTGTTCCCAGTCGTCCGAGCGGAACGAGTTGGAGCAGACCAGCTCGGCGAGGCCGTCGGTGTGGTGGGCGTCGGTCTTGACGCCGGGCACGCCGCGCATCTCGTGCAGGATCACAGGCACGCCGGCGCGGGCGATCTGCCAGGCCGCTTCCGAGCCTGCGAGGCCGCCGCCGATGACGTGGATGGGCTTGAGGGGGTTCGTCATGGGCGGCTTCTAGCGGGGGCGGCCGTCTTGGGCTAGGTTGCACCGGGGTGGGGTGATGAAATGGCGCGATTTTCAATCGGGGCTGCGATCGGCGACGCGTTCGGCCTGATCCGGCGACGGCCTGTGTCCGTGTTTGTCTGGGGGCTTCTGCTCATCGCACCGGCGCTCGGATCCGCCGCCATGGTATTGCCGGCGATGGGCGAGATGTTCGCCAACATGCCGATGCACGGCCAGCAGGGCCCCGACGACGTCATGGCCGCCCCCATGGTCGGCCAGATGATGCAGTTCCAGCTGGCGTCGATGCTGCTCAACATCGGGCAACTGCTGATGTCTGTCCTGGTCTATACGGCGATCTTCCGCGCGGTTGTGAGGCCAAGGGAAAGCGGCTTCTTCTCCTTGCGCATCGGCATGGACGAGCTGCGCGTGGCGGTCGTGGGCCTGGCCATCGGCATCGGCCTTTATGTCGCGATGTTGCTGCTGGTCATCCTCGGCCTTGTGGTCGGATTTGCCGTCTCGACCGCCGGTGACACGGCCGTTCTGGTCGGCGTGGTCTGCGTCATGGTGCTGGTCATGGTGGTCGCGATGTTCCTCGCGCTGGCGCGTGTGTCGTTGATGGCCCCGGCCAGTGTGCTGTACCGCGATTTTGCCTTCGTCCAGGGCTGGCGGCTGGCCGCTGGAAAGATGTGGCCGCTTTTCGGGCTGATGATCGTGGTGTTCCTCACGATCCTGGTGATCGAGGCCGTCGTGTTCGCCGTTGCCGCGATGATCTTCCTGGCAGGCGGAGCGACGGCGGGCATCAACTGGATTCATATGGACCCTGCCGGGAATCCGTTCGCGGGCATGGACACCTGGCTCGTCGCCAACTGGTACTGGGCCGTGCTAGGCGGAGTCCTGGCCTCGGTCGTCTATGGTGTTGTGCTGACGTTGGCCGTCGCACCGTTCGCGTCGGCCTGCCGACAACTCGCCGGAAGCGAAACGCAGCCCCGCGCAGACGATCCTTCGCCTGCACCTGCGGCCTGAGGCAGGATCGCGACCGGATACAAGGAGAGACCATGGCGTTTTCGGCAACTGACGCAGCCTTTGAGGGCTTCCGCCTCGTACGACGCAATCCGCTGGCGCTGGTCGCGTGGACTCTGCTTTACGCGGTGCTGACGCTGACCGCCCTGTTCTCGATGTCCAATGTGGTGGGGCAACTCGAAAGCTGGAGCGTGCAGGCGGAGGCGCTGGACGCCGTCGAGACCCCGGGTCTCGACCAGGTCTGGGCGCTGATGTCGGGCTTTGGCGCGATCATGGCCCAGGTGGCCTGGCTGCTGCCGATCAGCCTGCTGGTCGGAGCCATGCTGGCCGCGGCGGTGTCGCGCGGGGTGCTGAAGCCGTCGGGCGGGATGTTCGGTTATCTGCGCCTCGGCATGGATGAACTGCGCGTGCTGGTGGTGACCTTCGTTCTGGGACTGGTCATGAGCCTTGTGGCCGTGGTCGCCTTCGTGGCCGTCGGGGTTGTGATCGCCGCCGCCAAGACCGCCGGCGGCAGTGGCCCGGCGGCGATCGCGGGCCTTGTCGGCTTCCTCGCCGTGATCTGCCTGATCATCTGGCTGTCCGTCCGCCTCTGCCTGGCGGTGCCGATCACCGTGGCGGAGCGCCGCTTTGCCTTCTTCGATTCCTTCAGACTGACCAAGGGCCGGTTCTGGCCGTTATTCGGCATGGCGATTATCGCCGTGGTCATGGTCCTGCTGGTCCAACTGCTGTCTTCCATCGTCAGCATGCCACTGAGCGTCATGTCCGGTCTGCAGAGTTTCTCGTTCAACGGCAGTCAGGATACCGAGTCCGTGCGGGCCGCGCTGGACGTCGGAAATCCCTGGGTGATCGCCAATGCGGTCGTGGAGGCGATCGTCTCGGCCATGACCGTCGGCATCATGTACGCGCCGTTTTCGGCCGCCTATCTGAACATCAAGGGCGGTCAGCCGACGTAGCGGCACCCGGCCATCGGGGTCGGGGGGAAGAAACCTGAACGTCCCTGCATCCATGGGGCGCTCCGGCAGCCTCTTCGACAGCGGCTTCCTGTCCGCGCGATCGTCACAAGGAGCGCTGAATGGCCGGTATTGAACTCTATGCCCCGCGAAAGGGCCGTCATCGGCGGACCTGGACGATCGCCGCGATTGTGCTGGGCGCGGTCTTCATCATCGGGGGACAGCTGGCGGCACTGCTGCCGGCGATCGCGGCGGGTTTCGTAACCCCGGGGGGCGGAGCCGACGGCTGGCCACAGATGGCCTATGAGCTGGGGGCCGCCTTCGGTCTGGGCTCGGTTCTGTTGCTGCTCTGGGCCTGGCTGTTCGAGCGACGGGGACCGGCGGCGCTGGGGCTGAACGCCCGGGGCCCGCTGCGGTTCGTGCGCGGCTATCTGATCGGGCTGGTCTTCCTGATGACCGTGGTGGGGGTGATCTGGATCGCCGGTGGCTATGTGGTCGAGGGCGCGGGTGCGTTCGGGTCCGCCGCCGTCGGCACCGCCCTGCTGCCGATCGGCGTGCTGATGCTGGGCTTCATCATCCAGGGCTCGTCGGAAGAGCTGCTGTTCCGGGGCTGGCTGATGCAGCTGATAGCCTCGCGACACGGGCTGTGGATCGCGGTGATCGCCAACTCGCTGCTGTTCGCCGTGGCCCACGCCGGCAACATCGAGCCGTCGAACGAACTTTATGTGGGCCTGGCCAACATCGTCCTGTTCGGCCTGTTCATCAGTCTTTACGCGGTCCGCGAGGGATCGCTGTGGGGGGTGTGCGGCTGGCATGCGGCGTGGAACTGGCTGCTGGGCCTCGGCTTCGGCCTGGAGGTGTCGGGCCAGGTGGTCGAGACAACGCCCCTGATCACCGACCTGACCGGGGCGCCCGGTGCGGCCTGGTGGCTGACGGGCTCCAGCTTCGGGCCGGAAGCCAGTGTCGTCACGACGGCGGTGCTGCTTGCGGGCGTGATCGTGCTGATGGTGCGCGGCCGGACCCGGGACCATGGCGTGGAAGCCGCCGCAGCCGCCGCGCCGCTGGAGGCTTGACGAACCGTCCGCCGGACCGGACTCTCGCCGGCGAGCGCTGAGGGGCCGTCCATGATATCCGCGGGCAAGGAGTCGGGGTCCCGGGGCCGGAAGGTGGTCCGGATCGCCGGGCGGATCATCGCCGTGGTGGTGACCGGCCTGTTGCTGCGCGGCGCGGCCGGGCCGGAACCCCTGTGGTGGCTGGCATGGACGGCACCGGCGCTGTTGTTGTGGCTGGCGCTGAAGTCCGGCGCCGCCGACGCGCGGTGGATGACCTTGGGCGCGGCCCTGATCGGTGCCGGGGCGAACCTGCACTATTTCACCATCGTCACCCGGTCGCCGCTGCTGGCGATCGTGCTGGTGACCGGGATCGCCCTGTTGTGGACGCTCGCCGCCGGGGTGACCCGTCGCGCCGTCCTGTCGAGCCGCAGCGCCTGGGCGCTTTTTACCTATCCCGCCGCCTGGGCGGCCATCCATACGGTCATGGCGACGCTGGCGCCGGACGGGGACTGGGGCCTGATCGGCTATTCGCAGGGGGACCACCCCGTGATCCTGCAGATCGGGGCCCTTGGAGGCGTCGCGGCCGTCGCCTTCCTCGTCTCATTGCCCGCCGCGGCCGTCGTGACGGCCCTCACGCTCGCGGACTCGGGCGGCGGCTTGAGGCGAGGTTGGACGGCCTATGCCGCAGCCGCAGTTCTGGGTCTGGCGGCAACGGGATATGGCGCTGTCCGGCTGGCGCAGCCGGTGACGGGACAGACCGTCGTCTTCGGGCTGATGGCGGTCGACGCCGACATCGGACCCCGGGCGACCGCGGCCTATGTCGCACCCATCCGGCAACGCTATCTGGCCGGTGTTGAAACGCTGGCGAAGGCCGGGGCCGAGGTCATCGTCCTGCCCGAGAAGATCGCGGTCGGGGATCGGGGTCAGATCGACGTCTGGCGCGCCGCCCTGGCCGGCGCCGCCCGGGATCAGGGCGTCTGGCTGGAGGCCGGACTGGCGATCACCCATCCCGACGGTATCCGTAACATGGCCTATCTCTACGCCCCCGAGGGCCGCGAGGCGGCGGCCTATCGCAAGCAGTTCATGGCTCCGCCGGAACGGGCTGAGGGCTACAGCGCCGGCAGCGACTATTCGGTCACGCCCGTCGGCGGCGCGCCCTATGGCCTGGCCATCTGCAAGGACATGCATTTCGCCCGTCTGGCGCGGGCCTATGGCCAGCGTGATACGGCCGTCATGCTGGTTCCGGCCTGGGACTTCGGCCACATCGACCAGTGGATGGGGGCCCGCATGACGGCGATGCGAGGCGTGGAACAGGGCTTTGCCGTGGTGCGGACCAGCAAGGAGGGTCTGTTGTCGGTCAGCGATTCACGCGGGCGTATCCTGGCCGAGGCCGAGAGTGGGGCCGGGGCCGGGCGGACCCTGCTGGCGACGCTGACCGTCGAACCGCGCCGTCCCACCCTCTACGGCCGGATCGGTGACCTGTTCGGCTGGTTATGCCTGGCGTTCGTGGCGGGGATGATTTTCCCGTGGCCACGACGCCGATCCCGGACCGTTTAGGCCCGCTTTTTTGCTCGCACCGGTTTCGCGGCCGAAGCCGTGGTCCCGCCGGACAGCGCCGCCACCCGCGCCTTGCGGCGCGTTTCGTGGCGGTCGAGGACCTCCTTGAGGTATTTGCCGGTCCAGCTGTTCGGATTGGCGGCGACCTGTTCGGGGGTGCCGACCGCGACGATCTCGCCGCCGCCGTCGCCGCCCTCGGGGCCGAAGTCCAGAAGCCAGTCGGCCACCTTGATGACGTCGAGATTGTGCTCGATCACCACGATGGTGTTGCCGTTCTCGACCAGTTCCTGAA
The DNA here is from genome assembly GCA_965284375.1 of Caulobacteraceae bacterium. GTDB lineage: Bacteria > Pseudomonadota > Alphaproteobacteria > Caulobacterales > Caulobacteraceae > Brevundimonas. Next base: position 1,256,253 of record OZ260074.1, on the reverse strand, counting down.
GCACCTCCAGCAGTTTGCGGGTGTCCTCGAAATGCAGGCCTGTGGTCGGTTCGTCGAGGATGTAGAGGGTCTTGCCGGTGGCGCGTTTCGACAGTTCCTTGGACAGCTTGACCCGCTGGGCCTCACCGCCCGACAGGGTGGTCGCGGACTGACCGACCTTGACGTAGCCGAGACCGACGCGGTTCAGGGTCAGCATCTTGTCGCGGATCGAGGGTACGGCCTTGAAGAAGCTGCCGGCCTCTTCAACCGTCATATCCAGAACGTCGGATATGCTCTTGCCCTTGAAGACGATCTCCAGTGTTTCACGGTTGTAGCGCTTACCCTTGCAGACGTCGCAGGTGACGTAGACGTCGGGCAGGAAATGCATCTCGATCTTGATCAGGCCGTCGCCCTGGCAGGCCTCGCAGCGGCCGCCCTTGACGTTGAAGCTGAAGCGGCCGGGGCCGTAGCCACGGGCCTTGGATTCGGGCAGGCCGGCGTACCAGTCGCGGATGGGTCCGAAGGCCCCGGTGTAGGTGGCCGGGTTGGAGCGCGGGGTTCGGCCGATGGGCGACTGGTCGATGTCGATGACCTTGTCGAACATCTCCAGCCCCTCGATCCGGTCGAACGGGGCGGGTGCGTCGGAGGCGTTGTGCAGCCGGCGTGCGGCGGCCTTGTAGAGGGTCTCGATGGTGAAGGTCGACTTGCCGCCTCCGGACACGCCGGTGACGCAGGTGAACAGGCCGGCCGGGATCTCGCCGGTGACGTTCTTCAGATTGTTGCCGCTCGCGCCGCTGATCCTGAGCATCTTCTTGCGGTCGACCGGACGGCGGCCGTCGGTCGGCAGTTCGATCTCGCGCTCGCCGGTCAGATATTTGGCGGTCAGGGATTTGGGATTGGCCATGACCTCGGCCGGCGTGCCCTGGGCGCAGACCTCGCCACCGTGGATGCCCGCGGCCGGACCCATGTCGATGACATAGTCGGCCGTCAGGATGGCCTCCTCGTCATGCTCGACCACGAGGACGGAGTTGCCGAGGTCGCGCAGGCCGCGCAGGCTTTCCAGCAGGCGGGAGTTGTCGCGCTGGTGCAGGCCGATCGACGGCTCGTCGAGAACGTAGAGCACCCCCGTCAGGCCCGAACCGATCTGGGAGGCCAGACGGATGCGCTGGCTCTCGCCGCCGGACAGGGTGCCCGAGGCGCGCGACAGGCTCAGATAGTCGAGGCCCACATTGTTGAGGAACCGCAGCCGGTCGGTGATTTCCTTCAGGACCCGACGGCCGATCTCCATCTGTTTGTCGGTCAGCTTCCCGTCCAGGTCGGTGAACCAGGCGTGGGCGTGTTTGATCGACAGCCAGGACACCTCGGCGATGTCGGTGCCGGCGATCTTGACCGCCAGCGCCTCGGGCTTGAGGCGTTTGCCGTGACAGACCTCGCACGGGGTCTCGGACTGAAACCGGCCCAGTTCCTCGCGCACCCAGGCGGAGTCCGTCTCGCGCCAGCGGCGTTCGAGGTTCGGCAGAACACCCTCAAAGGCCTTGGAGACCTCGTATTTGCGGGCGTTGTCATCGTAGGTGAATTTGATCTTGTCGCCGCCTGAGCCGCGCAGGATCACGTCATGCGCCGTGGTCGGCAGCTCGCGCCAGGGCTTGTCCATCGAGAAGCCGTAGTGCCGGCTGAGCGACTGCAGGGTCTGGGTATAGAGGGGCGAGGGGCCGCGCGACCACGGCGCGACCGCACCCTTGTGAAGGGTCTTGTCGCGGTCCGGGATGACCAGATCGGCATCGAAGGCCAGTTTGACACCCAGGCCGTCACAGGCCGGGCAGGCGCCGAACGGATTGTTGAACGAGAACAGCCGGGGCTCGATCTCGCTGATCGTGAAGCCCGAAACGGGGCAGGCGAATTTCTCGGAGAAGGTCAGCCGGCGGGGATCGGTCTCGCCGTCCGCCGGACTGGCCCATTCGGCCACGGCGATGCCCTCGGCCAGGCCAAGGGCGGTCTGCAGGCTGTCGGCGTAGCGGCTTTCGAGGCCCTGTTTGGTGACGATGCGGTCCACGACGATGTCGATGTCGTGCTTGAACTTCTTGTCGAGGACGGGGGCGTCCTCGATGGCGTGGAACTGGCCGTCGATCTTGACGCGCTGGAAGCCCAGCCTCTGCCACTCGGCCATTTCCTTGCGGTATTCGCCCTTGCGGCCACGCACGACCGGGGCCAGCAGCAACAGGCGTTCGCCGTCGGGCAGGGCGGTCAGCTTGTCGACCATCATGGAGATGGTCTGGCTTTCGATCGGCAGGCCGGTGGCCGGCGAATAGGGCACGCCGACGCGGGCCCACAGCAGGCGCATATAGTCGTGGATCTCGGTCACCGTGCCGACGGTCGAGCGCGGGTTCTTAGAGGTGGTCTTCTGTTCGATCGAGATGGCGGGCGAGAGGCCCTCGATCAGGTCGACGTCCGGCTTGCCCATCAGTTCCAGGAACTGGCGGGCATAGGCGCTCAGGCTCTCGACGTAGCGACGCTGGCCCTCGGCATAGATGGTGTCGAAAGCGAGCGAGCTTTTGCCCGAGCCCGACAGGCCGGTCATCACGACCAGCTGCTCGCGCGGGATGTCGAGATCGACGCCCTTGAGATTGTGCTCGCGCGCGCCGCGCACGCGGATGAAGTTGTGCTTTTCGATCATGGGGCCTGAAGGCTGGGGAGTCCGGGAACGCGACACCGCCGGGGAGGGTCCGGCGCGGTGCCGTTATATGGGGATCAATTCGTGCGATTCAGCAAGAACAATATGGGAACATGCAGCCGGGGTCCGGCCCCTGAATCGTGGTTTTCGAATCGGCACGGGACGGAAATTGTGGACGGTTGATCCCGGGCCATCCGACCCCTGATGTTATGTCATGGCAAAGGCTAACGACTGCAACGCCTTGTCCTGCGGGAATTGTGCAGCTCCGGATTCGTTGACGCGGCGAGTGATCACGGTATGGTTAAGCAACCGTAACGATGTTCCGCGGAGGAGCGGTCGCACCGGCAATCACAACGCGCTGGGGGGCTCGTGGGCATGAAGACGATCGCGGTGATGTCGTTGAAGGGCGGGTCGGGGAAATCCACCCTCGCCGTGCACCTGGGTGTCGCGGCGACCGCGGCCCGACGACGCACCATCCTTGTCGACATGGACCCCCAGAGATCGTCGGTGGACTGGTCGCGCGAGCGGCGAGCCGAATGGCCCGTGGTGGTGGAGGGTCGCAGCGGGGTGCTGTTCAACACCCATTGCGCGGCGCAGCGTCAGGCCCTCGACCTGATGGTCATCGACACCCGACCTTCGATTCCGTCCGAGGCGTCCGAGGCGGCCCGGATGGCAGATCTGTGCCTGATCGTTGTCCGGCCCTGCTATTTCGACCTCCAGTCCGTCGGCCGCACCGTGGAAATGGTGTCCAATCTGCATCGGCAGGGGATGTTCGTATTGAACCAGGCGCCCGTGCGCCGTAACGGCGCCGAGCCGCGTCTGATCCGCGAAGCGGTCGAGGCCCTGTCGGCCTATCCCTTTCCGATCGCCGAGGTCGGATTGCGACACCGGGCGGCCTATCAGAGTGCGATGAGTCGGGGCCTCGGTGCCCAGGAGGCCCAGCCTGACAGTCAGGCCGCCTTCGAGATCAACAGCCTGTGGGCCCGGTTGTCGGACAGGCTTTGGCCGGTGTCGAACGTCCATCGCTACAGGGGCGGTGCCCGACCGGTCGAGACCGACGCCCCCCTGGAACTCGCCCTGGCGGGTTAGGGTCTGCCCGGCTGATCGAGGGAGTGACCTGACACTGCCGTCGGGCAGACGCCATGTCCGTCACCAAGCGGAGCAGCGCCTCGTCGCCACAGTCCGCGGCCCGACGCCCGGCTCATGATCGTCTCCGTGCTCCCGGGGCGTCCGCCGTCTCACGGACGGGGATGGGTGAACAGCCGGACCAGGTAACGCGACGCGCCCCTCTGGCGAACTGTCACCATAGTGGATCCGGCCCATGCGAAGGTCCGGTTCCGGGGGAAGCCAGAATGGACGCACACTCCAGCCAGATCCGCTCGCCTGACCGAACGCCCGCGGCGGTCGGCAAGGCGGCGCATGTCGTGATCGTCGGCGCGGGCTTCGGCGGCCTCGCCTGCGCCATGGCACTGGGGGGCTCGGAGGTGCGGGTGACCATCGTCGACCGCGTCAACTACCACCTGTTCCTGCCGCTGCTTTACCAGGTCGCCACGGCGGCGCTTTCGCCGGCGGACATTGCCGCCCCGGTGCGGCGGGTCATGGCCAGACACCGCAACATCGATACGGTCCTCGGCGAGGTGACGGGCGTGGATACGGAGGCGCGGCGTGTCGTCCTGAAGGACGGAGGCCATCTGCCATACGACGCGCTCGTGATCGCGACGGGTTCGGTCTACAACTATTTCGGCAATGACGCCTGGGCGCAGCATGCGCCGGGCGTCCGCACCATCGAGAATGCCCGCGCCATCCGGGCCCGGCTGCTACGGGCCTTCGAGCAGGCCGAGACCGAACCCGACCCCGAGCGCCGCAAAGGCCTCCTGACCATCGTCGTCATCGGCGGCGGCCCGACGGGCGTCGAGATGGCGGGCACCATCGCTGAATTGGCCCGTCACACGCTTCATGGGGATTTCCGACGGATCGATCCCCGTTCCGCCAAGGTTATTCTGGTCGAGAGCGGCTCAAAACTCCTGTCGACCTTTCCGCCCAAGGTCCAGGCCTATGCCCTGGAGACCCTGACCGGCATGGGCGTGGATGTCCGCCTGAACACCCGCGTCGACGGCATCGATGCGACGGGGGTTATGATCGCGGGCCACCATGTCGAGGCATCATCGGTGATCTGGGGCGCGGGGATCAAGGCCGCACCGGCGCGCGACTGGTTCGGGGCCATGGCCGTGGATCGCCAGGAGCGGCTGATGGTCGCGCAGGACCTGTCGCTGCCGGGGGTGCCGGGTGTGTATGCGATCGGCGATCTCGCCAGTTTCGACCAGAACGGCAAGGCGCTGCCGGCCCTCGGTCAGGTCGCCAAGCAGCAGGGGCTTCATCTGGGCCGTGCGTTGCGCCGGCGGCTGCCACGCATCAAGGCGGGCAAACGCGTGAAGATGCCGCGCTTCCGGTATCGCAGCCGGGGCGACACAGCCGTCATCGGGCGCAGTGCAGCGGTGTTCGTCCTCGGGCCGCTGCAATTGACCCGGGGCATAGGCTGGCTGCTCTGGGGTCTGGTCCACGTCTATCTGCTGATCGGGTTCGACCGTCGCCTGTCGGTCGCGTCGCAGTGGATCTGGCGCTATCTGACGTCGGAGCGTGGGGCCCGGCTGATCGACTGACCGGAGCAGGCGCTTGCCATCGGGCCGCGCAGACGCCATCTTCGGTTCTCGGTTGAGTTCTTTGGAGGCCAGACGATCATGATCAGCGCCCTGGAAATCGGTTTCGCCCTTTCCGCATCGCTGCTCGGGCTCGTCTATGTGCTCAGAAACCAGCCCCGTCCCAAACCCGTTCGCATCCGCTCCCGTGACGCCCGCTCGCGTCGCGGACCGCACGGCTGACCGTTTCCGGACCGTCGTCAATCTGAGGTCAGACGCGCGTCGGCGAACGCTCCTGCGTGCCCGGTCGATCGGGCGTGCCTAGCCCCAACCCGCGACCTCGCCGAGCCGACGGGCGGCCACGGGCTGCGCGACCGGTACCGCGGGCTCTGCCATCGGGCGGCCGAACAGCCAGCCCTGGCCGAAATTGACACCAAGCTCCTGGACGATCGCGGCTTGTTCTTCGGTCTCGACCATCTCGACGACCGTGGCGATCTTCAGATCACGGCAAAGCTGCACCACATGGGAGACGAGCGCGCGGGATCGCTCGTCGGTCGTGATATCGCGTATGAAACGGCCGTCAATCTTTACAATATCCGCTGGCAAACGGTGCAGATAGTCGAGTGAGGCGGCTCCGACACCGAAGTCGTCCAGACAAACCTGGACACCAGCCTTGCGAACGGCGGCCAGCCGGCGGGTCGCAGCGTCTAGGTCACCGACCGTGGCCGTTTCGGTCACCTCGATCAAGATCCGTGAGCGGATGGCCGGTGCGGCGGCTGTCATCCGCAACAGGCCCTCGACAAAGACGTCCGTTCCAAGAGACGCGCCGGACACGTTGACGGCGATCTTGCTCAGACCGAAGCCGGGCCGCTGCAGCATCTGAACCGCTTTTTCTGCCACGGCCAGATCAAAGCTCTCGATCAAACCCAGTGACTCGGCCAGATGGATCGACGCTGTCGGGCCGCACCCCCCGAACCGGGCCAGGGCTTCGAAGTGATGGGGCGTGCGCGTCGAGAGATTGGTGATCGGCTGATATTCGAGCGTGAAGCTCCGTGCGCGGACGACAGCCCGGAACGTGTCGGCCTCTTTCAGCGTCTGCTTCAGGCTCTCCGAAAAGGTGGTGCCGGCCTGGCCCACTTCGCCCTTGAGGCAGGCTTCAAGCGCGAACCTGAGCGCCCGGACCGTTGGTCCTACCGGACCATCGGCGGCCAGTGCGATCCTGCTGACCATGGCTGTGAGTTCAAGGCCTTCAGCCAACCCGGCATTTTGTACCTCTTCGGCCAGGTCAGACGCCGCATCTGCGGCGCGGACGACGGCGAAACGCTCCGGCGACAGGCGCGCCGCTGAGGCGCCGTCCACGGAAGCGGTCTGCAGGGCGGCCTCGATGCGGGCGGCGGCCCGGGCGGTTGCTTCGCCGGGCTGGGCGAGGCCGGGAACCTCGAGGAAGGACACCGAGAGAGCACCGGCTGCAGGATGAAGGCCGGTCTGGACCCGCCCGAGCAGCCCTTCGGCACTCAACAGGGCCGGCGCGGCCGGGATTGCGAGTGTGAACGCGGCTCCGACGTAGGCGATCGCGCATGAGACAGCCGGCGCGCGTTCGGGCAGCTGGAACAGCCGAATTCGCGCGCGACGCACGCGGTCGGCACCACATGAAATCAAACCCTCGAGCGGCTCGACCCGAAGGCTCGGCCGGATATCCTGGAGAGCCTTTGTGATGGGCTTGCGGCTGGCCTTGCCGAAGAGGTCCGCCAGTATCCGGCCACGCCAGGCTGTTGCCGGCTCGTCTTCAGGGCACGGACCTGAGCCCCGAACCAGAACAACCCTTCCTTCGCCATCGACCTCCAGCAGAGCATCTGCTGCGGGCATGTCCAGTCCGAGAAGGTTCGTTTTGGTGATCATCGCCTTCGGTAACAGATCGAGTGTAAAGCCTTGCTCGATGAACAGGCTTAACGGCCGGGTCAGGCCTGACGATTGAGGGCCACGGCGCGGCCGTCACCGGCGGTGGCCTTGCCCGAGGCACCGTAGGCGGAGGGCGACCCGCGCTGGCTGGCGACCTCGGCGGCGATGGTCCGGACCAGCCCTTCGGAAATGATACGGGCGGCTTCCACCGCACGGGCGTGACCGGACAGTACGGCCTCGAAGGCCTGGGTGGCCTTGATCAGGGCCGTCCGGTCAGCCGCCGGAGCCGCGGCGAGCACGCCTGGATCGGATTTCAGCTGGGCCGACTCGCGGCGATAGATATTGGCCAGTTGCTGGGTCTCGGTCAGCGTCTCTGCGGCGTCCTGGGGCCGGCGCGATTCAAAGACCCGGGACTCCTCGACGAGGCGCGCGGTCAGACGGGTGGTCAGGTCGGTCAGCTGGCGGATGCGGGCGCGGGCGTTGACGGTGGCGGACTCGGTCATGCGGCGGGCTCCCCGGCTTCCTGCATCTTCAGCATCTGGGCCACGACCTGGTCGGCCAGGCCGATGCCGCCGGCCTTGACGGTCTGTTTGGCCATGGCCTCGACCAGAAAGCCGCGCCAGGTGCCTTCGGCCTCGCCGCCGCCGAAGGGGGCTTCGGTCGAAAGGCCCTCGAACATCGGCTTCATCATCTGCGACAGGAAGGACGCCTCGAACGCCTCTGCCGTCTCGCGCATGCGGGCGGTGCCGCGGGCGGAGGGGGGCGGAGGTGCCGCGGCAGGCTGCAGCAGGGCGGCGGGGACGGACAGTTCGCTCATGCTCACATCACCTCGATGTCGGCTTGCAGGGCCCCTGCGGCCTTGATGGCCTGCAGGATGCTGATCATGTCGCGCGGGCTGACGCCGAGGGCGTTCAGGCCGTTGACGAGGGTCGAAAGCGAGGTCCCGCCACCGACGATGCGCATCTCGCGACCCAGTTCCTCCTCGACGGCGACGGTCGTCTGCGGGACGACCACGGTCTGCCCGCCGCGGCTGAAGGGCTCGGGCTGGCTGACCTCGGAGCTTTCCTGCACCGAGATGGTCAGATTGCCCTGGGCGATGGCGACGGTGGAGACGCGGACAGCTTCGCCCATGACGATGACGCCGTTGACCTCGTCGATAATGACCTTGGCGGGGGCGTCGACCTGGACCGGCAGATTCTCGACCATGCTGATGAACCCGGCCATGCCCATCTGGCCCGGTGCGCGCAGGGCGACGACGGTGCCGTTCTCGGCCAGGGCGGTGTTGGGGTAGCTCTGGTTGATGGCGGCGGCGACGCGCTGGGCCGTGGTGAAGTCCGGATTGCGCAGCGTCAGCCGCACCTCGTTCATATTGGCCAGCTGGAAGCCGGTCTCGCGCTCGACCGTGGCCCCGGAGGCGATCCGACCGGCCGTCGGCACGCCGCGCGTCACGGAAGAGCCCGAGGCTCCGCCACCCGAGACGGCCCCGGTCTGGATCGAACCCTGCGCCACCGCATAGACCTGGCCGTCCGCGCCCTGGAGGCTGGTGACCAGAAGCGTACCGCCCAGCAGGCTTTTGGCGTCGCACATGCTGGCGACGTTGACGTCGACCCGTGCTCCCGGCGTGGCGAAGGGGGGAAGTTCAGCCGTCACCATGATGGCGGCCATGTTCTTGGAGTTGGCGTTGCCCCCGCGGATATTGACACCGAGCCGCTCGGTCATGCCCTCGAGCGACTGCCGGGTGAAGGGGCAGTTGCGCAGGCTGTCACCGGTTCCGTTCAGCCCGACCACCAGGCCGTAGCCGACAAGCTGGTTGGTGCGGACGCCCTCAATGGCCGCGATGTCCTTGATCCGTGACTGGGCGGACGCCGGCGCGCCGAATCCGGCCACTGCGGCGGCGGTCAGGAGAGAGGCGAGCAGTTTCTGCATAGGCAGGGCGTCCACATACTGTTGCGCCTCCCGTCATGCGAGGGCTGTGCCAGTGAAAAAAAGCCGTAAAAACAATGCCTGTTCCGGTGAGCAGGCGAAGTCTCACGGCAGATTCTGCCGGGGCGTTAACCAAACAGTGACGGGCCGGCGGCGATGGTCGCCCATGTGCTGGAGTCGGATCGCATGAAGGTCACAGGCCCGTCCGGACCGTCGTCGCCGCAAGGGTCGCGCCCCGCGCGCGCCGGAGGCGGCTTTTCCGTGCCCACGACGGCGGCGAGCCCCACGGCCGCTGCCACGACCTCGACGTCCGGTCTGTCGGGAGTCAGCGACGTCTCGGCGCTGATGGCGCTGCAGGGTGTCGAGGACGTGACCGAGCGTCGGCGCCGGGCGATCCGGCGTGGCGGTGGGCTTCTCGATCGTCTGGAAGAGCTGAAACTGGCCCTGTTGCAGGGCGAGGCCGGGGAGGGCGCGCTGGAGCGGCTGTCGCGGACCTTGCGAGAAGAGCGCCCCCTGGACGCGGATGCCGGATTGAACAGCCTGCTGGACCAGATCGATCTGCGCGCAGCGGTTGAACTGGCCAAGGCCGATTTGCGCCGCACTGCAGCATAAGTCGCCGAATTGTCTTGAAAAAGAACGGTCAGAGAGCGCCGGGTGATGAAGAAATGTCACGCTCGCGTCTGGACTTCAAGCTTGGCCGGTCACGCTCTTGCGAGTGTTGTTGCTTCGACTCCTCGCCGCCCCTACAGGCATGGCTGCGCCACAGGGGGGCGCTGTTGAGAGCGTGAGTGCGATATGACCGCATTGGCGTCTGTGATTGTCGATCCGGCCGCTTACAGGCCGAGCGACGACGAGCCGTTCATGAGTGAGCGGCAGCTTGCCTATTTCAAGGGCAAGCTGATGGACTGGAAGGATGACATCCTTCGCGAGTCCAAGGGGACTGTCGTCAATCTGAAGGCCGAGACGGAAAATCATCCGGATCTGGTCGACCGGGCGTCGTCGGAATCCGACCGGGCGCTGGAACTGCGTACCCGGGACCGTCAGCGCAAGCTGATCTCCAAGATCGACGAAGCGCTGCGCCGCATCGAGGACGGCTCCTACGGCTATTGCGAGGAGACCGGCGAGCCGATCAGCCTCGGACGGCTGGAAGCCCGACCCACGGCGACGCTGTCGGTCGAGGCCCAGGAACGGCACGAACGCCGCGAGCGGGTGCACAGGGACGACTGACAAAGGCGGCGACGCCTTGACTTGGCCGGTTTCGAGGGCGACCTAGCGCGCCTTGCGTTTCAAGGTCTGCTCATGTCCGTCAAGGTCCGTTTCGCCCCGTCGCCGACGGGTAAACTGCACGTCGGCAACGTCCGCACCGCCCTGGTGAACTGGATGTTCGCGAAAGGGCAGGGTGGCAGTTTCGTCCTGCGCATCGACGACACCGATCTGGCGCGCTCCACGCCCGAGTTCGAGCAGGGGATCGAGGACGACCTGAGCTGGCTGGGTCTGGTGTGGGACGAGCGTCATAACCAGTCCAAACGTTTCGACCGCTACGAAGAGGCCGCCGCGCGGCTGAAGGCCTCCGGTCGGCTGTATGCCTGCTATGACACCTCCGAAGAACTGGACCGGCGACGCAAGGTGCAGCTCTCACGCGGCCTGCCGCCGATCTATGACCGGGCGGGCCTGGTGCTGACAGATGCCGAAAAGGCGGCCTATGAGGCCGAGGGGCGCAAACCGCACTGGCGGTTCAGGTTGAACGGCAGCCGCGTCGCCTGGGAAGACCTGTCGCGCGGCCATGCCGAGGTCGACACCGCCTCGATGTCGGACCCGGTCCTGATCCGCGAGGACGGCCTGTTCCTCTACACCCTGCCGTCGGTTGTCGATGACATCGACATGGCCATCTCCCATGTGATCCGGGGTGAGGACCACGTCACCAATACGGGGGCCCAGATCGAGATCTTCGAGGCGCTGGGCGGGCCGACGCCGGCCTTCGCCCATATGCCGCTGCTGGTGGGTGAGGACGGGCAGGCCCTGTCCAAGCGGCTGGGCTCGCTGTCGATCGCCGAGATGCGCGACCAGGGCTATGAGCCGATCGCCATCACCAGCCATCTGGGCCGTATCGGCACCAGCGATCCCCTGGAGGTCGGCGACTCGATCGAGGCGCTCGGTGCCAGCTTCGCCTTCACCAAGATGGGCCGGTCGCCGGCCCGTTATGACACCGCCGATCTGGACCGGCTGAACGCCCAGGCCCTGCATGCGATGCCGTACGATGTGGCAAGGCCGCGGCTGGCCGCGTTGGACGCGGATCTGGGTGAGGTCTTCTGGAACGGCGTGCGCGGCAACCTTCAGAAGTTCGCAGATGTCTCTGAAATGGTGACCATTGTGCGCGGACCAGTGACGCCGACGATCGAGGACCCGACCTTTGCCCAGGCGGCGCTGGCGGCCCTTCCGGAGACCATCGACGAGACCCTCTGGCCGGTGTGGACGGCCGCCGTGAAAGAGGCGACGGGGGCCAAGGGCAAGGCGTTGTTCATGCCCTTGCGCCTCATGATCACGGGTCAGGCGCACGGGCCCGACATGGCGACGCTGGCACCGATGATCGGCCGCGAGCGGATCGTGAAACGGCTGATGGGCGAAACCGCCTGAGCCCCTTCTCCAGTCCGACAGCAAAAAGGCCGCCCCTTGCAGGGCGGCCTTTTCGTTTCAGCCTTCAGTCGCTTCAGGCGTTGCAGACGGCCAGCTGTTCGGCCGACAGGGCGACGCCCTTGTAGCTGAACGACGACACCGCGCCGAAACGGGCTACGACCCGGCGGCAGGCGCGCGGCGCGGGCTGGTTCGCGCCGCCGCTGGCGGTGCAGGAGCCGCCGCTGCAGCGCCAGGAGGCACCGTCGATGATGGTGGCGGACGCCGGAGCCTTGGACGCGTCTGCGAGGACGGCGCTGGACGCAGGCGACTGGGCGAAGGCGGGGGCGGCGACGAGAAGCGCCGCGGCGACAAGCAGAGCACGCATGGGGAGGTCTCCGGACAGGCGGAAACGACCATCGTTCCCGCAACGCCAATGTCCGTTGTTTTTAGAAACTGTCAAGGCAGGTTTCTAAAAGAGACGCACAAACACCGGCTAACTGACCCGTGATTACTTAACGCTGATCATGTTGCAAGTGCGGCGTGGTCCCCGCGCCCTTCATGGCCTCGATCGCTGCCTCGACCGTGTCGCAAACGACCCAGGCCTGCCGGAACGACGGCGGTGTCATGCCTGACGAGATGCTGTGTTCCATGACGGCCAGCAACGGCTCCCAGAAGCCGTTCAAATTCAGGAAGATGACCGGCTTTGAGTGAAGGTCCAGCCGCTTCCACGACAGCACTTCGATGACCTCTTCGAGGGTGCCGACACCGCCCGGGGCGACGACGAAGGCGTCCGACTGGTCATACATGATGGTCTTGCGCTCATGCATCGAGGGCACGACCAGGGTCTCGACCTCGTCAAACAGCCGCTCGCGGCTGCGCAGGAAGCCCGGCATGACGCCCAGAACCCGTCCGCCGGCCTCGTGGGCTCCCCGCGCGGACGCTCCCATCAGGCCGACGCCGCCGCCGCCGTACACCAGTCGCCAGCCGGCTCGCGCTGTCTGTTCGCCGAAGGCACGCGCCGCCACGGTGTAGGCGGGATCGGAGGCGTCCGAGGACCCACAGAACAGGCAGACGGATTTTCCGTCGAAAGGCTGGATGACGACAGGCGAAGACATGGGGCCTCGAGACGCGATGGGAGACAGCGGCCCGTCGGGCGCGCTATCTGGACGCCTACTCCTAGCGGGCGGATGCAGGCGATGAAACGGGCCATATTGGGCAAGGCGGGAACAGCGGCTTTTCTTGTGGCCCTGACGACGGCCTGCCAGGCGCCCTTGCCGCCGGAACAGACGGAGGCTCCGGGCACCGCAGCGCCGGGCTGGACGCGCCCGCCGGCCATCCTGTCGGTGCGAAGGGATTCGGCCAGTCTGGTTTTCAGCGGCGAGGCCGAACCAGATGCCCGGGTGGTCCTGCGCAACGATTCGGGCGCGGCCTATGCTGCAGCTGCGGACGGTCGCGGACGGTTCGAGATCCGCATGGCGGCGCCGGCGGGTGATCTGTGGCTGCAGCCCGAGACACAGATCGGCCAGGACGCCGCGCCCTCGCCCGATCGGCTGCTGATCGTCGCGGGCGGGCGCGGGCCGATCGCGATTCTGCGCTCGGGCGGACCGACCCGGCGTCTTGACGGGGCACCGGTGCTCGGCGCGGTCGACAGTGACGGCCGAATGCGTCTGGCGTCGGGCGAGGCGGCTGGAACGGTGCCGATCGAGGTGCAGGCGGGCGGCGAATCCGTCCGGGTCACGCCTGCCGGAGGCCGATGGAGCCTGATGCTGCGCCCCGCGAACGGTCCGGACGAAATTGAGGTGGGCGGGTCGCGCTTCGACTGGCCCGGCGAGTCCGGATCTGGTGTGGTGCCGCGCGTCGAACGGGCAGGGCCGGGGTGGAGGGCGGTGTGGACGGGCGCAGGCGGTGCGCGGCAGACAACCTGGCTGCCGGATCCGGCCTGATGCGGTTTACGGACGGTTAACCAATTCGCGCCATCGAAAGCATGTCTTCCTTCTTCGAGGACACCCACCATCACCGAACTTCTTTAGCCCGGCGCTCGCGTCGGGCTTTTTTTCGGTCTGACGCTGTGGGGAAGGGAGAGAGTGGCTCCGCGGGTAGGATTCGAACCTACGACCAGCCGATTAACAGTCGGCTGCTCTACCACTGAGCTACCGCGGAACACTTCCTCTCGGGAAGGCGGGCGCTATAGCAGCGCGAGTCAGACTGACGCAACGGGAAATATCCGATCTTGGCCGTGATCCGCATCGACCGCCCCGACGATCCGCGCATCGCGGGCTTTCGCGACATCAGGGAACGGGACCTGACGGGCAGGCAGGGCCTGTTCGTGGCCGAGGGCGAGGTGGTGCTGAACGTCCTGACGTCGCCGCCGTCCTTGTGTCGACCGGTCGCGCTGCTGCTGGATCAAAAACGGGCCGAAGGACTGGCCGGACTGATCGGCCGGGTCGATCCGGACACGCCCGTCTATGTCGCCGACCAGGCGATTCTGGATGCCATCGCCGGGTTTCACCTGCACCGCGGCATCCTGGCGTTGGGGCGCAAGCCTGAACCCCTGACCATGGCTCAGGTCCTCGCGCCGCCGGGAGAGGACGCGGTCATGGTCGCGGCCTGCGGGATCGGCAATCACGACAATATGGGAGGCCTGTTCAGAAACGCCGCGGCGTTCGGAGCCGGGGCCGTGCTGCTGGACCGGACCTGCTGCGATCCCTTCTACCGTAAGGCCATCCGGGTGTCGGTCGGGGCGGTACTAAGGACGCCGATGGTCACGGGGCTGGACCCGAATGAGATCATCGACGGGCTGGAGCGGGCCGGGTTCGCCGTCCTGGCCCTGACCCCCGGCGGTGAGACCTCCCTGGACCGGATGCCCCGCGGCGGGCGTGTCGCGCTGATGCTGGGCCCGGAAGGCCCGGGTCTGCCAGCCGGGGTGATCGCGCGATGCCGTCCGGTGGGGATCCCGATGTCAGGTGGCTTCGATTCGCTCAACGTTTCGGTCGCCAGTGGAATCGCCCTGCATCATTTCACCCGGCAGGCGTGAAACGATCACGGAATTGCGATTAACCCTTCGTATACCTTGATGAACGGCCGCACTTGTGTCGCTGTGACGGCGTCCGGGGGAGTTCAATCATGTTTGGTGGCGTTTTTGTCTTCATTCACCGCAATGCGCGGATCGCGCTGGTGGTGAGTATCGTCGCGGCCGGGGTCGGGGCCGCCAGCGTGATCGGCTGGATCACCGCGCCAATCTAGAGCGGACCGGCAGCCCGGCACGGCTTCTGTCGAAAATCGCGATGGAGGCCTGACCGAGAATCGAACTCGGGTGCAAGGATTTGCAGTCCTCTGCGTAACCACTCCGCCATCAGGCCCTGGGCCGCCCCGGAAACGATCCGGGGACGACCTCGCCATCGCGAGGGGCGTTCGCTATCAGATCGGATTGTCGCCCGCAACGCACAGACCTATAAGCGCGGCAGATTTCCCGGCCGTCGCCGGGAGCCGTCAGTTGCAGGAACGTCGCTCCATGGATTTCGCCGCCGCCCGCAAGGTCATGGTCGACAGCCAGGTCCGCGTGAACGACGTCACCGATCGCGCCTTGCAGGCCGCGCTCCTGTCTGTCCCGCGCGAGCGCTTTCTGACCGCCGATCGCGCCTGGTCGGCCTATGCCGAGATCGAGCCCGAGATCGCCGCCGGCCGCCGGCTGATGATGGCGCGGGACCTGTCGAAGCTCTTGATGGCCCTGGATGCCCAGCCGGGCGAGACGGCCCTTGCGATCGCCGCCCCCTATGCCGCCGCCGTGCTGGCGCGGCTGGGACTGACCGTGACGGCCCAGGAGGCCGACGATGCCGTGTTTGGCGTCACGGGCGCGGTGCTGGCGGAGGAGGGCGTACAGACCGTTGTCGCGCCGCTCTCCCGGCCGGTGGGCGAGGGCTATGACATCATCATTTCGGAAGCGGCGGTTCCGGCCCGGGCCGAAGCCTGGCTGGCCGCGTTGAAGATCGGCGGCCGCATGGCCGTGGTCGAGCGCAGCGGTCCGGTCGGCAAGGCGGTCCTGTATGTCCGGGGCGAGCAGGGTCTGTCGCGGCGTGAGCTTTTTGACTCGACCCCGCCGGTCCTTGCGGACCTCGCGCCGGAGCCCATGTTCGCTCTGTAAGTGGGCAAGACGGCAACGCCCCGGCTCCGGGTGAAAAAAACTTAACTGGCGCGGGACCACACGGTCACGCATCAGACAGATGTAGACGAAGGGCGTGCTTCCCCGCGCCAGGCAGGAAAAGACATGCTGAAACGTTCGCGCGCGCTCGCCTCGGTCGCCGTCATCGCTGTGCTCTCGAGCATGGGGGCCCCCGCGTGGGCCGAGACGTTGCGAGATGCCCTGGCGCTCGCCTATCAGACCAATCCCTCGCTTCTGGCCCAGCGCGCCAGCCAGCGGTCGCTGGACGAGACCATCGTCCAGGCCCGCGCCGGCCTTAGGCCCCAGCTCGACGTCTCCGCCAGCGCGACCTACAGCCGCTCGGATACAACCACCTTCGGTGTCGTCGAAAGTGACGGTGCCGGCGTTTCGATCGGTCTGTCGCAGACGCTCTGGTCCGGCGGCCGGATCGGTCACGGCATCAGCGCCGCCGAGGCCAACATCATGGCCGGGCGCGAAAACCTGCGCGATATCGAACAGACGGTCCTGGCGTCGGTTATCCAGGCCTATGCCGACGTGATTCGGGACAGCGAAATCCTGCAAATCCGCCAGTCCAACCTCGGCGTGCTCGGGCGTCAGCGGGATGAGTCCTCGGCCCGGTTCGAGGTCGGCGAGATCACCCGCACCGATGTGGCCCAGTCTGAAGCCCGTCTGGCCCAGTCCGAAGCGGACCTGGCCAATGCGCAGGCCCAGCTGTCTGTCTCGCGCGCCGTCTATGCGGCCGTCGTCGGCCAGGCCCCCGGCGACCTGGCTCCCATGCCGGTCCTGCCGAACCTGCCCACCGATTTCGACACCGCGCTGGATGTTGCCCTGCAGGACAATCCCGGCGTCCGCGCTGCCGGCTACAGCCTTCAGGCCGCGGAAGCCAATGTCGCGGCCGCCCGGGCGGAATACATGCCTTCGGCCCGCCTGACGGCGTCCTATGGCGGCACAAGCAACGACATCGGACGTCCGGGCGACATCGTCGACAATACGAGGCTCCAGGCGGGTGCCTCGATCTCGGTTCCGTTGTTCACCGGCGGTCTGAACAGCTCGCGCGTCGCCCAGGCCCGCGAGCGCGCCAATGTGGCCCAGATCAATGTCGAGGGCGAACGTCGCCGTACCCTGCAGACGGTCAGCACGGCCTATGCACAGTCGCTTTCCGCCCGCTCGACGCTGACGGCCGGACAGGAGGCGGTTCGCGCCGCCACCGTCGCCGCCGAGGGTGTGCGTCAGGAGGCCCAGGTCGGTCTGCGCACCACCCTGGACGTGCTGAACCAGGAGCTGGAGCTGCGCAGCGCGGAGGTCACCCTGGCCAGTGCGCGACGCAATGAATACGTCGCCCAGGCCAATCTGCTGGCCGCCATGGGCCGCCTGGAAGGTCAGGATCTGGACGCCTCGCTGGCGGTCTACGACCCGACGGCCAACTTCAACCGCGTGCGCAATCGTGGGGCCCTGCCGTGGGACGGTATTGTCGAAGCCATCGACCGGATCGCCGCGCCGCCCGTCATGCCCGCCAACGACGCCGTTGACGCGCCCATCGATACCCAGCTCAAGTCCGATGTCATCCAGACCGCGCCGCGCGACTGATCGCGCGTGGGGCGACTGGAGCCTGTTACAGTTAACCGATCAGGCGAAAAACGCCCGTTGATTCCAGCGGGCTGAGATGCGACGACAGACGTGTGGGGCGGCTCTTTGGCCCCGCGCCGCCATTCGACAGATTGTGCGCCTCGACCGCGCGCCCGGGGTTTCGACATGACCGACCAGACCGCCGCCCAGGAACCGACGATGGAGGAAATCCTGGCGTCGATCCGCCGGATCATCTCCGAGGATGACGCGCCCGCCGAGACGGCGACGGCCGCCGTCGCCCCCGAGCCTGAAGTCGAGGCCGCCCCGGTCGTCGATGTCTCGCCCGCCCTGATGGACGAGACGCCGTCGATGGAGGAGCCCGAGCCGGCGGATGAGGACGTGCTGGAACTCACCGAGGCCTGGCAGGCACCGGCCGCCGAAAGCATCGGCGATCTGGACGTGTCCGCCCCCGAAGCGCCCGAGACGTTCCCCACCGAACCGGTCAGCGAGTCGATCTTCGCCGCCGCACCGGTCGAGGTGCATACGCCCGAGCATCCGTCGGTCCCGACGACCTCCTATGACAGCCTGGTCGGCGATAGTGCTTCGGCAAGCGCCGCCTCGGCCTTTGCCGGTTTCGCCTCGTCGCTCCGGCAGCCCGAGCCCGCCGATGTGTCATTCCCGTCCGGCCCGACGATCGACGAAATGGTCCGCGGCCTGCTGCGCCCGATGCTGAAGGAATGGCTCGACACCAACCTGCCGACCATTGTTGAGGCCCAGGTACGCAAGGAAGTCGAACGCATCGCCCGTACGGCCGGCTGACTTCACCTGCGACCTGATCAAGGCTAGATCATTCCGGGGCGGCTCCAGTCGGGGCCGCCCTTTCTCTTTGTCCGAAGACCCTTCCCAATGCTCGACAAGACCTTCGACCCGTCCGCCGCCGAACCGCGCATCTACGCGCAATGGGAAGAGAGCGGCCTGTTCGCGCCCAGGACCGACGGGGCCGCCGAGGCCTATTCGATCGTCATTCCGCCGCCCAATGTGACCGGCTCGCTGCACATCGGCCACGCGCTGAACAACACCCTGCAGGACATCCTGGCCCGCTATCACCGGATGAAGGGCAAGGCCGTGCTGTGGCTGCCCGGCACGGACCATGCGGGCATCGCCACCCAGATGGTGGTCGAGCGCCAGCTGGCGGCCGCGGGCAACGCCAGCCGCCGCGACATGGGCCGCGAGGCCTTCCTGGCCAAGGTCTGGGAGTGGAAGGCCGAGAGCGGCGGGACCATCGTCCAGCAGCTGCGTCGACTGGGCGCGTCCTGCGACTGGAGCCGCGAGCGGTTCACCCTCGATCCGGCCATGAACGCCGCCGTGCGCAAGGTGTTCGTCCAGTTGCACCGCGACGGCCTGATCTATCGCGACAAGCGGCTGGTCAACTGGGACCCGCATTTCCAGACGGCGATCTCGGACCTCGAGGTCGAGCAGAAGGAGATGGACGGCCACTACTGGCATTTCGCCTATCCGCTGGCCGACGGCGTCACCTATGAGCATCCGGTCGCCTTCGATGAGGCGGGCGAGGCGACGGAATTCGAGACACGCGACTACATCGTGGTGGCGACGACCCGGCCCGAGACCATGCTGGGCGACACCGGCGTGGCGGTGCATCCGGACGATGCGCGCTATGCGGGGCTGGTCGGGAAATTCGTGACCCTGCCGATCGTGGGCCGCCGCATCCCCATCGTCGCCGACGAGTACGCCGATCCGACCAAGGGATCGGGGGCCGTGAAGATCACCCCGGCGCACGATTTCAACGACTTCCAGGTCGGCAAGCGGGCCGGGCTGGCGGCGCTGAACGTCATGGACGCCTTCGGGCGCATCACCGCCGACGACACGCCGGATGTGCCTGCGGCGTATGCCGGTATGGACCGCTTCGCTGCACGCAAGGCTATCGTTGCGAAGGCCGAGGAAGACGGCTGGCTGAAAGAGATCGAGAAGACCCGCCACGTGATCCCGCACGGCGACCGCTCGGGCGTGGTTATCGAACCCTGGCTGACGGACCAGTGGTACGTCGACGCCCATACCCTGGCCCAGCCGGCGATCAAGGCGGTGGAGCAGGGCGACACGGTGTTCGAGCCGAAGTCGTACGAGAAGATCTATTTCGAATGGCTGCGCAATATCGAGCCCTGGTGCATCTCGCGTCAGCTGTGGTGGGGTCACCGCATTCCGGCCTGGTATGACGCCGACGGCAACATCTATGTCGCCGAGACCGAGGAAGACGCCCTCGCCCAGGCGGGCGGCAAGGCTCTCATCCAGGACGAGGACGTGCTCGACACCTGGTTCAGCTCGGCCCTGTGGCCGTTCTCGACCATGGGCTGGCCGGACGAGACCGAGGATCTGCGCCGCTTCTATCCGACCAGCGATCTGGTGACCGCAGCGGACATCATCTTCTTCTGGGTCGCCCGGATGATGATGATGGGGCTTCACTTCATGGATGAGGTTCCGTTCAAACGGGTCATCATCAACGGCCTCGTTCGCGACGAGAAGGGCCAGAAGATGAGCAAGTCCAAGGGGAATGTCATCGACCCCCTCGGCATCATCGACGAGCTGGGGGCCGATCCCCTGCGCTTCACCATGGCCATTCTGTCGGGGACGCGAGACATCAAACTCTCGCGCCAACGCATTGAAGGGTATCGCAACTTCGGCACCAAACTGTGGAATGCCGCCCGCTTTGCCCAGATGAACGAGGCCGCGCGCGTCGAGGGCTTTGATCCGGCGACGGTGGACCAGACGATCAACCGCTGGATCCGGGGCGAGCTGACCAAGGCCGAGCGGCAGGTGTCGTCGGCGATCGAGGGCGGTCGTTTCGATGACGCCGCTTCGGCCCTGTACCGCTTCGTCTGGAACGTCTTCTGCGACTGGTACCTGGAGCTGGCCAAGCCGGTGTTCATGGGCTCGGACGCGGCGGCCAAGGCCGAGACCCGGGCCATGACGGCCTGGACGCTCGACCAGACCCTGAAGTTGATGCACCCCGTCATGCCCTTCATCACCGAGGAGCTTTGGGACAAGCTGGCCGGGGAGGGGGCCCCGCGCGCCGAGGCCACCCTGATCGGCGCCGCCTGGCCCGAACTGCCGGACGCCTTCATCGACGCCGGGGCCGAGGCCGAGATCGGTTGGCTGGTCGATCTGGTGACTGAAATCAGACAGTTGCGGGCCGAGATGAATGTGCCGCCTTCGGCCAAGCCGCCGCTGGCGTTTGTCGCGCCGGATGCGACGACGGCGGAGCGGATCGCGCGGCACCGGGACCTGATCCTGACGCTGGGTCGGGCCGGCGACCTGACCACCCTCGAGGCGGCTCCGGCCGGGGCCGTGACCTTCGTGTCGGGCGGCGCGACGGCGGCCCTGTCGCTGGCGGGCATCATCGATGTGGCGGCGGAGCGAATCCGCCTGACCCGGGAGATCGCCGCCTTCGACAGCGACATCGGCCATGTGAACAAGAAGCTGGGCAATCCCAATTTCGTGGAACGCGCGGCCCCGGCCGTGATCGAGGAACAGAGGGCCAAGCTGGCCGAGGCCGAGGCCGGCAAGGTCAAGCTGCAGGCGGCGCTGGTGCGGCTGGACGGACTCTAGCCCAGCATCGCCGGCATGGTCGGGCTGATCGACTGCGCGTTGATCAGCGTGCCGTGGCCGGACAGGGACACCAGCAGGATGACGCCCCCGAGGACGCCGAGGGCGAAAAGGATGTTCAGGAAGCGCATGGCTCGGTCTCCTGTGGCGGTGTCGAACGGGGCTTCGTCCAACACCGCCCGGGGGTTACGGGTGAAGGATCAGGCGGCCTTGCGGGGCTCGAAGGCATTGGCCTGGAAGGCCGCGTCGACCGGGGTCTCGGCGATGTGGTTGATGTAGTTCGAGATGGTCTTCAGCCCGACGCCCAGCACGACCTCGAGCACATTGGCAGCGGTGTAGCCCGCGGCGATCAGGCGGTTGACGTCGGCGTCCGAGACCCAGCCGCGCTCGCGCACCACCCGGGTGGCGAAGTCGCGCAGGGCTTCCAGTTTCGAATCGGCGATGGGACCGCCGTCGCGGACCGCCCGGATCACCGTCTGGTCCAGCTTCTGGCCCTGGGTGACCGTGGTGTGGGCCGCGACGCAGTAGTGGCAGGCGTTCTCCACGGCGGCGGCGATCAGCACGACCTCGCGCTCCAGCGGGGTCAGGCCGGACTTCTGATAGGCGGCGGCGAGGGACAGATAGCCCTCGATCACGGCCGGGCTTTCGGCGAACTCGCCGACCAGATTGGGCACGAGGCCAAAGGCGGCCCTGGCGGCGGCGATATAGGGGCGCGACCCCTCGGGGGCCGTTTCGAGGGTGTGGATCGGGAACTGGGTCATGGCGGTCTCCGGTGCGTGGCGGACGCGGGGTGCGTCGTCGGAGAGGAAGATGCGTCGAACGCCGGCCGGCCAGTAGCCGGAGAGATCGACTTTGACTTATGCGTAAAACGCATGAAAACAGGCGGCATGGATCGTCTGTCGGCCCTTCGCCTGTTCGTTCGCGCCGTCGAGACCGGCAGCTTCTCGCGGGCGGGACGCGATGCGGGCCTGTCGCAGCCGGCCACCAGCCGGGCGATCGCGGCGCTGGAGGCGGATCTGGGGGCCAGGCTCCTGCTGCGGACCACGCGGCGGCTGTCGGTGACCGAGGCCGGCCAGCGCGTCTATGAGCAGGCCCAGCGCTTGCTGGATGAAGACACGGCCCTGGTCGAGGCGGCGGCGGGCGCCGACCGCGAGCCGGTCGGCCGCCTGCGCGTGTCGACCTCGATCGCCTTCGCCACCGATGAGGTCGCGCCGCATGTCGAGGGCTTTCTGGCGGCCTTCCCCCGCGTCCGGCTGGATCTGGCCGCGACGGACGCCCGCGTCGATGCGGTGGCGGAAGGGATCGATCTGATCCTGCGCCTCGGTCCGTTGAGCGACAGCGGCATGACCGGGCGGCGTCTGGGGGCCTATCGCCGCTGGCTGGTCGCGTCGCCCGAGACGCTGTCGAAGCTGGACGAGGATGCGCCGCTCGAGGATCGGCTGCGGGGCCGCTGCGTGGTCTATTCGGGCTCGACCCTGGGCGGGCGCTGGCGGCTGGACGGGCCGCAGGCCACGGTCAGCTTCGAAGCCTCCGGAGCCGTCACGGCGGGCGCCGGGTCCGTGGTCCGCAGTCTGGCGATGGCCGGCGCGGGCGTCGCCCTGCTTCCGTCCTTCGCAGTTCGGGAGGAACTGGCCAGCGGACGGCTGGTCCGGGTCGCGCCGGACTGGTCCGGCCCGCCGATCGATCTGACCGCCCTGTGGACTCACCGAGAGTTGCCGCGCAAGGGACGGGTCTTTCTCGACCATCTGTCGCCGCTTCTGGGCCTGGACGAACGATGACGCGCCTGGACGTACTGCTGGTGTCGAAGGGGCTCGTGGACAGCCGGGCCCGGGCGAAGGCGGCGATCCTGGCCGGGGGCGTCAGCGTGAACGGCGTCGTGGCGAAGGGGGCTTCGCAGGCGGTGGCCGAAGACGCCGTACTGACCGTGGTCGAGCCGCATGGCTGGGTCGGGCGCGGCGCGCTGAAGCTGGATCACGCCCTGAGCCTTTGGCCCGTCCCGGTCGAGGGGCGGGTGGTGCTGGATGTCGGGGCCTCGACAGGGGGCTTTACCGAGGTCTGTCTGACGCGGGGGGCCGCGCGGGTGTTCGCAGTTGATGTCGGTTCGGCCCAGATGCATGCGCGGGTCGCCGCCGATCCTCGTGTGGTCAATCTGGAGCAGACCGACGCGCGTATTCTGACCCCTGACCTGATCCCGCAGGCCCCGCAACTGATCGTTTGCGACGCCAGTTTCATCGGCCTTGCCAAGGTCCTGCCGGCGGCGCTGGCGCTGGCCGCGCCGGATGCGGACCTCGTCACCCTGGTCAAGCCTCAGTTCGAGGCGACCGGACCGGGCGGGTCGAAGAAGGGGGTGGTCAAGGACCCCGGGGCCCGTCAGGCGGCTCTGGCGTCGGTCGCGGACTGGCTGGAGACTGAGGGCTGGACGGTGCAAGCGACGGCGGAAAGCCCCATCACGGGTGCCGACGGCAACGTGGAATATCTGCTGTGGGCGCGCTCAGGCACCCAGCCGCCGGGCGGCCCGCGTTAGCGTCTCGAGCATGGAAAAACCCCCGGTGGATTGCTCCACCGGGGGTCTCCGTCACGTCGCCGATCGACAGGGGGGCTGAAAAATAACCGGCGACGCAATTCTGTCGTCAGTAGCGGGCCGGGCAGGACTGCTCGGTGCGGGTGACATAGCGGCCGTACTGGTCCCGGCGGCGAACCTCGACGGTGCGGCAGCCGGTCTCATAGCGCGACGCGTTGCCGTAGCCGGACTGGTAGCGGTCCTGGTACGACCGGTCGGACCCGTAGGAGCGGTCATAGCCATCATCCCGGTCGTAGCCACGGTCGTTCGACTGATAGCCGTAGCCGTTGCCGTAACGCGACTGGTCGCCATAACGGGCCTGATTGCCGTATTGCGACTGGTCGTAGCTGTAGCCGTAGCGACCGGCGCTGTCGCCGCAGTCACGGGCCGAGCTGCTGCCCACGCCCGCACCCACCACGGCACCGAGGACACCGCCGAGGATGCTGCCTTCGGTCCGTCGACCCCGCGCTGCCAGTTGCGACCCGACGACCGCGCCGAGCGTGGCACCGACGGCGACGCCGGTTCCCTGACGGTTGCTGCGATCCGACCGGCACGAATAGGCGCTGTTGCGGTTATCGCCGTAACGGTCGTCCTGGTAGCCATATCGCGACGACTGGTCGTAGTTGTAGCCTTGGCTATAGGCACCCGAGCCGTAGTTCTGGGCACCCTGGTAGCCGTAGGCCTGGGCGGAGGCCGCGGTCGGGACCAGCAGGGCACCCACGGCCGCGAGGGCGGTGGCGGCGGCTGCGGTCTTCATGGTCAGGCGGGCGAACATCGGTTTGATCCTCGTTTGTGGAGACGAGGGCCGAACGGTCGGCTCCCTGTCTGTTGCTATGAGGAATAGGCGGGTGAAGCTGAACGGCTTTTGAGTGGGCCGTTCATCTTCGTTCAGGTTTCACAAGCCGCCCGGAGTCTCTAGGAACGGCCGATGACGGAAACACTGACGATCGCGCGCGTGGGCGGGCAGGGCGACGGCATCGCCGATACGGCCGACGGCCCGGTCTTCGCGCCCCTCACCCTGCCCGGCGAGGTGGTGCGGGGAGAGGTGCGTGACGGCCGGCTGGACGCGGTCGAGATCGTCACCGGCAGCCCTGACCGGATCGCGCCGGTCTCGCCCCACTATGGCGACTGCGGGGGCTGTTCGCTCCAACACTGGGCCAACGGTCCCTATCTCGACTGGAAACGCGACCAGGTCCGGCTGGCGCTGGCCCGCGAGGGCATCGAGACCGAGATCGAGGCGGCGGTGGCCGTGCCGGCTGCCAGCCGGCGTCGGCTGGCGCTGCATGCGCGACGCGCCGACGATGGCCGGGTCGTGCTGGGCTTCAAGGCCCGCAAGAGCTGGCGGCTGGTCGAGGTGACGGCCTGTCCGGTCGCCCATCCCCGACTGGTCGCGGCCATTCCGGCGCTGGCGCGGATCGCGGAGGCTTTTCTGGAGCATCCGAAATCGGCACCGACCCTGCATGTCACCCTGACGCTGACGGGACTGGACATCGACGTGACCGGTGTCGAGCGTCGCTCGGGCGGGCTGTCGGGCGACGCGCAGATGCGGGCGATCCGGGCCGCCGCGGGGGCCGATGTCGCGCGGCTGAGCCTGGCCGGTGACACCCTGATGATGGAGCGTCAGCCGACGATCGCCTTTGGCGCTGCGACCGTGCCGCTGCCACCCGGAGGCTTCCTGCAGGCCGTGCCCGAGGCCGAGGCCGCGATGGTTCAGCGCGCGGTCGAGGCCGTGCAGGGGGCGAAGAAGATCGCCGATCTGTTCTGCGGCGCGGGGGCGTTCACATTCCCGCTGGCCGCAGTCGCGCCGGTACTGGCGGCGGACGCCTCGGCGGCGGGGATCGCAGCGCTGAAGGCCGGCATGGGCTCCGCCCGCGGCCTGAAGCCGATCACCGCCGAGGCCCGCGACCTGTTCCGTCGGCCCCTGGCTCCGTATGACCTTCGTGGATGCGACGCCGTGGTCATGGACCCCCCGCGCGCCGGGGCGATCGAACAGACGCGTCAACTGCCGGGGACGAAGGCGGCGGTCGTAGTCGGCGTATCGTGCAACCCCGTTACCTTCGCCCGTGACGCGCGCATCCTGATTGACGGCGGCTTCCGGCTGGAGCGGGTCACGCCGGTCGATCAGTTCCTGTGGTCGGCCCATGTCGAGCTGGTGGGGATTTTCAGTCGATGACCATGAACGACAATCTGCCGGACGAGGATGGCGGCGGCTTCGACGCCGACGACTGGACCCGGCTCAAGCCGTTCACCGGCGCGGTGGCGACGCTGGACGATGTGCAGGCCCGTCGCGCGGTCTTCGCCCTGGGCGAGACGGACGACCCCAGGCCGATCGTCATGGACCTGCCGCAGCCGGTGATCTGGTGGGATGACGACGGCGAGCAGGCGGCCGTCGCGGTGCAGGCGGAAACGCACCTCGGGCCCGACGGCGAGGAGATGGAAGTCCTCGGCCTGATCCTGCCTGATGGCGGCGGGGCGGTGGCCCTGATGGAGGACGTCGATCTGGTGGATGCCAGCGATCCGACCTGGCGGGACCTGGTCACCAATGCGATCGATCCGGGCGCGTCGGAGGAGGACTAATACTCCCGGATTCCTTCCCCCATTTCGGGGGAAGGTGGCAGGCGAAACCTGACGGATGGGGGCTTGCCGACGACCTCACGGATCGCTGCCAGCACGTGGTTTGGTCGTGCAAGGATATCGGAGTTCGAAAATCGCAGGACCCGAAATCCCTGCAAGGTCAGCCACCCATCGCGTTTGGCGTCATCGAACGTCCGCAGGGTATGGACGCCACCATCCGCCTTAATGATCAGCCGGGCTGACAAACAAGCGAAATCGACCACATAGACCCCGATCGGGACCTGTCGCCGGAAGCGAAGACCGTCGAGCGTCCTGTCGCGAACCAGCGACCAGAAGAAATCCTCCGCGCGGGTGGGTGTCTTGCGCAAACGGCGAGCCCTCTTGATCGTCTGTTCAGGCTGCATCCGGCAGGCCCCCATCCGTCTCGCTCCGCGAGCCACCTTCCCCCGAAATGGGGGCAGGAAGATCGAACAGGTCCATCTGCTTCTTCATGTCCGCCGGCACGCGGAATTTCGTCTCGTCCACAGGCGGCCTAGGCGCGTCGAGGCCGTAGCGCTTCACCGCCGCCTTGAACCGGGCCGCGATCAGATCGGCGACCGGGCCGGTGCCTTTCATCCGCTGGGACCAGTCAGGGTCGTAGTCGCGGCCGCCACGCGTCTGGCGGATCAGGGACATGACGCGCGCCGCGCGTTCCGGCCGGGAGTCGGCCAGCCACTCGGCGAAAAGGGATTTGATCTCGAGCGGCAGGCGCAGGGTGACGTACATGGCGGAGACCGCGCCCGCCTTTGACGCCGCCTCCAGTACCGCCTCAAGCTCATGATCGTTGAGGCCGGGGATGACCGGGGCGAAACCGACCGTCACCGGCACGCCGGCATCGGCCAGTCGGCGAATGGCCTCCAGCCGTTTGGCCGGGGTCGAGGCGCGTGGCTCCATGGCCCGGGCCAGACCGCGGTCCAGGGTGGTGATCGAGATGCAGGCGGATGCCAGCCCCTCGGCAGCCATCGCCCCGAAAATGTCCGCGTCGCGCGTGATCAGGACAGATTTGGTGATGATGCTGAACGGATGCCGGAACCGCTGCAGCACCTCGAGGATCGACCGGGTCGAGTTCAGGTCCCGCTCTACCGGCTGATAGGGGTCGGTGTTGCCGCCTATGTGGATGCGTTTGCAGACGTAGCGGGGCTTTGAGAGTTCCTGCTCCAGCAGACGCGCGGCCTCGGGCTTGAAGAAGAGTCGGCTCTCGAAATCCAGGCCCGGGGATAGGCCCATGAAGGCATGGGACGGACGGGCGTAGCAGTAGATACAGCCATGTTCGCAGCCCTTGTAGGGGTTGATGGACCGGTCGAAACCGATGTCCGGACTGGTGTTCCTCGCGATGATGGTCCGGGCATGTTCCGGCGTCAGCGTGGTGCGCAGGGGCGCGGCCCCGGCGTCGTCGGTCGTCCAGCCGTCGTCGAAGGCCTGCACGGTTTCGGGTTCGAACCGCCCGGTCGCATTGGATCGGGCCCCTCGTCCTTTCGCCGCTTCAGCCATCCAGGGAGACTAGCAGCAAACTGGAACAAAGCAAGAACAGTCGGCCTGACAAAAAAGCCCGACGGTCAGGCCGGGCTTTTCTTGTGGTGCGGATGAGAGGACTCGAACCTCCACGCCTCACGGCGCCAGAACCTAAATCTGGTGCGTCTACCAGTTCCGCCACATCCGCCCAGGTCCGCTGCAGCGTCTAGGCGAGCGCGGCCGGGGCGGCAACGAAAAAGGCCCGGGATCGCTCCCGGGCCTTTCGTCGTTTGGGGCTGATCGCGGGGATCAGTCCTTCTGGTTGTCCACACCGGAGCCCATGGCCTCGGCGGGGGACGACATCGTGGTCTCTTCGGTGATGTCGATGCCCTTGGCGAGCTTGGAGTTCCAGAAGCCGTAGATGATGTAGATCACAGCCCCGACCGCGGCATAGACACCGAGGATGGTGAGCGGCAGCGGATTGCCGTCCATGGCGTGCTGGATCATCGGCCAGAAGTTAAAGCCGGCCAGTGCGAGGCAGGACACGATGCCCGCAACGGCCGTGGCGATGCCGCCCGGGACCTTGAACGGGCGCTCCATCTCCGGGTGCTTGATGCGCAGGAAGATCACGCTCAGGCAGACGATGGAGAAGGCGACGGCCGTTCCCAGCGACACCAGATCGCCGAGGATCGAGATGGGCAGGAAGGACGCCGCGATGGCGATCAGGATGCCCAGCAGAATGGTGCCCATCCAGGGGGTCCGGAACTTCGGATGGATCACGGCGAAGACCCGCGGCAGCAGGCCGTCCCGGGCCATAGTGTAGAAGATCCGCGTCTGGCCGTAGCACAGCACCAGCATGACCGAGGACAGGCCGGTGATGGCACCGATCTTGATCAGGAAGCTGATCAGGTTCAGCTGGCCGCCCGCCGCCGAGGCCACGGAGATGTTGGCCCATTCCAGACCCATGCGGTCGATGGCGACGGCCACCGGCGCCGGGCTGGCGAGCTCAAGGTAGGGGACGACGCCCGTCATGACTGCGGCGACGGCCATATAGATGAGGGTGCAGACGATCAGGGCACCCAGGATGCCCACCGGTACGTCCTTCGACGGGTTCTTGGCCTCGGCCGCGGCGGTCGAGACCGCTTCGAAACCGACGTAGGCGAAGAAGATGATCGAGGCCCCTCTGAGGATGCCGGACGCCCCGAACTCGCCGAACTTGCCGGTCGTGTTCTCGGGGATGAACGGCACCCAGTTGTCGGGGTTGATGTACTGGATGCCGACCGCGATGAAGGTCAGCAGGACCACGATCTTGATCATGACGATCACGTTGTTGATCGAGGCCGACTCGCTGACGCCCAGGACCAGCAGGCTGCAGACGGCGGCGATGCCGATGGCGGCGACGAGGTTGAAGGTGCCCGTCAGCGGGAAGCTGGCGACACCGGCATCCGAGGTCACGGCCTGGATCAGCGGCGTGGCCCAGGAGTGTCCCTCGCCCCCGGCATACTGGATCATCGGGAACAGGCTGTCCGCGAGCCCGAAGTCGTTGAGGATCGAGACCACATAGCCGGACCAGCCGACGGCCACGGTCGAGGCCGCAACGCCGTATTCCAGCACCAGCAGCCAGCCCATGATCCAGGCGAAGACTTCGCCCAGGGTGCCGTAGGCATAGGTGTAGGCCGAACCCGAGACGGGCATGGTCGAGGCCAGTTCCGCGTAGCACAGGCCGGCGAGACCGCAGGCGATGCCCGCGACCACGAACGACAGCATGATGGCCGGGCCCGCGTTGGCAGCGGCGACCTGGCCGGTCAGAACAAAGATGCCGGCACCGATGATGGCGCCGATGCCCAGGCTCATCAGATTGATGGGGCCCAGGGAGCGTTTCAACTCGCTCTTGGCCGCTTCCTTCTGGATCTGGGCTACGGATTTCTTGAGGAACAGACGGTTCCCCTTGGGCCTAAGGCCTTCTGCGGACATCGAGTCTCGCCCCCTGATACACGGCGAGTCCTCCCCGGACCGCCTTCAATGGCGCGGACGCTAGCGGCGCAGGACCCCGCTGGCAACGCGGTTTCCGATTGATGAAGGGGCAACGACGCTTTCGTGACCCGCCTCGTTGCAGGTAGATCGCAGGTGATGTTGCCAATCCATGCCGTCCTCCAGCCGCTCAAGACCGCTCTGTCGGCCGGAAACGTCGCCGTGCTGGCTGCGCCGCCGGGTGCCGGCAAGACCACGGTCGTGCCGCTGGCCCTGCTGGGTGAGGCCTGGCTGGGCGACGGCAAGGTGCTCGTGCTTGAGCCCCGTCGTCTGGCCGCGCGCGCAGCGGCGGAGCGGATGGCGTCGATTCTGGGCGAACGCACCGGGGAGACCGTTGGCTATCGCACCCGACTGCAGAGCCGGATCGGCCCCCGCACGCGGATCGAGGTGATTACGGAGGGCGTGTTCACCCGGATGATTCTGGACGATCCGGGGCTTGAGGGCGTCGGCGTGGTCCTGTTCGACGAGTTCCACGAGCGGTCGCTGGATGCGGATCTCGGGCTGGCGCTGGCCCGCGAGTCGCAGGGACTGCTGCGCGAGGACCTGCGGCTGCTGGTCATGTCGGCGACACTGGACATTGCCGGTGTGTCGGCCCTGCTCGGCGGAGCGCCGGTGATCGAGGCCGAGGGCCGGATGTTCCCCGTCGAGACACGCCATGTCGGCCGTGGTGCGGCCGAGCGGATCGAGGATGCCGCAGCGCGGGCGGTCAGGCTCGCGCTGGGTGAGCAGACCGGATCGGTGCTGGTCTTCCTGCCGGGGCAGGGTGAGATCCACCGCACGGCCCAGCGGCTCCGGGAGACTGTGCGTGATCCGTCGGTCGATATCGCGCCGCTTTATGGAGCATTGGACGCGGCCGAGCAGGACCGGGCCATCCAGCCGTCCGCGGCCGGGCGGCGCAAGGTGGTCCTGGCGACTTCGGTGGCCGAGACCAGCCTGACCATCGAGGGTGTGCGCGTGGTCATCGACGGTGGCCTGTCCCGCGTGCCCCGGTTTGAAGCCTCCAGCGGACTGACCCGGCTGGCGACGGTGCGCGTCAGTCGTTCTTCAGCGGAGCAGCGGCGAGGCCGCGCCGGGCGCGTGGAGCCGGGCGTCTGCTATCGCCTGTGGGATGAGGAAGCAACGCGGGGCCTGATCCCGCATCAGCGGCCCGAAATCCTCGAGGCCGACCTGACCGCCTTTGCGCTGGACCTGGCGCGCTGGGGCACCCGGACGACAGAGGGGCTGGCCCTGCTGGACCAGCCGCCGGCCGGGGCCTTCGCCGAGGCGCGCAAGGTGCTGGAGCGTCTGGATGCGCTGGACGGCGAGGGGGCCCTCACGGCCCACGGACAAAGGCTGACGCGCATTCCGCTGCCGCCACGGCTGGCGCATATGGTCGCCGTCGCCAGTGACGCCGGCGACGCGGCCCTCGGTGCCCGGATCGCCGCGGTGCTGAGCGAGCCGGGGCTGGGCGGAAACGACGTCGACCTGCGCGAACGTCTAAGGGCGCTGGATCGGGACCGGTCTCTGCGGGCGCGCGATGCGACGAAGCTGGCTGACCGCTGGGCGCGGGCGGCCGGGGGCGGGCAGGGCGGCGAGGCAGAGCCCGGCACTCTTCTGGCCGAAGCCTTCCCGGAGCGGGTTGCGAAAGCCCGCGGCAAGCCGGGGGAGGTTGTGCTGGCCTCGGGCCGGGGGGCCTTTGTCGAGCCGACGGACCTTCTGGCCCGGGAGCCGTGGCTGGCCGTGGCGGAACTGGGCGGAGGTGATGCGCGCGACCGTATCCGTCTTGCCGTACCGCTTGATATCGCGTCGCTCGAGGGCAGGATCGAGATCGAGGATCGGCTGGGCCGCGAACCGTCTGGCCGAATGACCCTGCGCCGTCTCCGCCGGATCGGGGCGATCGTGGTCGATGAGAAGATCGTCGGCACCCCCGATCGCGCTGCCATGACGGCAGCACTCAAGGCCGAGGTCGAGCGCGAGGGCCTCTCCCGTCTGAAGTGGGGCGAGCGGGCGACGGGTCTGCGAGCGCGGCTGGCCTTCCTCGCGTCGCTGGAGGCGGGCTGGCCTGACGTGTCGGAGGCGGGATTGCTGGCCGAAACCGGGCGCTGGCTCTGGCCGTTGCTGGAAGACGTGCAGGCGTTGGACGCCATCAGCGACACGGCGCTGGAGGCCGGGCTGAAGGCCTTGGTGCCGTGGGATCGGGCGCGTGCTCTGGATGAGCGGGCACCGGCGCGACTGCAGACCCCACTCGGCTCGGCTTCGATCGATTATGCGGCCCCCGGCGGCCCGCGCGTGGATATCCGCGTGCAGGAACTGTTCGGTGTGACCACCCATCCGACTGTCGGCGGCGGACGTGTACCGCTGACGCTCGCCCTGCTGTCCCCGGCACGGCGGCCGGTGCAGGTGACGAAGGACCTGCCCGGCTTCTGGGCCGGCAGTTGGGCCGCGGTGCGCAGCGAGATGCGCGGACGTTACCCCCGACACCCCTGGCCGGAGGATCCGACGAAGGCGGAGGCGACCAGCCGGGTCAAGCCGCGCGGGACCTGAGTGCGCGCTCGCCGCTTGCCTTTTGGCCGCAACCCGCCTAGAAGCTCGCCCACTTCACACGCAGGCGTGGCGCGGCCAGGGAGAAATCCTGCCCGCTCCGTTCCGAGGACTTCGGTCTTTACAGCGCCTGCGGCGGATCAATCGGATAAAGGACTAACCTCATGGCTCTGCCAGAATTCTCCATGCGTTCGCTGCTCGAAGCGGGCGCGCACTTCGGCCACCAGACGCACCGGTGGAACCCGAAGATGGAGCGCTACATCTTCGGATCGCGCTCGAACATCCACATCATCGACCTGTCGCAGTCGATCCCGTTGCTGCACCAGGCGCTGGTCGCCGTGCGCGACGTCGCCGCCAAGGGTGGCCGCGTCCTGTTCGTCGGCACCAAGCGTCAGGCCGCTGATCCGGTCGCGGAAGCCGCCAAGCGCTGCGCCCAGTATTACATGAACAACCGCTGGCTCGGCGGCACCCTGACCAACTGGCGCACCGTGTCGGGCTCGATCGCCCGCCTGCGCGAGCTGGAAGGCCTGCTCGAGTCGGGTGGCGACGGCCGCGTCAAGAAGGAGCTGCTGAACCTGCAGCGCGAGAAGGACAAGCTCGAGCTGTCGCTGGGCGGCATCAAGGACATGGGCTCCATCCCGGACATCATGTTCGTGATCGACACCAACAAGGAGGCCATCGCCATCCTTGAAGCCCGCAAGCTGAACATCCCGATCATCGCCATCCTGGACACCAACTCGGACCCGGACGGCATCACCTATCCGATCCCGGGCAACGACGACGCCGCCCGCGCCATCCAGACCTATTGCGACCTGATCGCCGACGCCGTCCTGGACGGTCTGGCCGCCGGCCAGTCGGCCTCGGGCGTCGACCTGGGCGCTGCGATCAACCCGGACGAGCCGATGCTGCGTGAAGCCAGGGCTCCGAAGGCCGCCAAGGCCGCAGAAGCCGAAGTGGCTCCCGCCGTGGCTGAAGCTGTTGCCGAGGAAATGATCGCTGCCGCTGAACCGGCTGTCGCCGACGAAGCCGCACAGGCTGCGACCTCGGACGCCAACGACGCCGTCGAAACCGAAGAAGCCGCGGTTTAGACCGACCCGCTTCCCGACGGCGAAACTGACATACGGCCGGGCTAGATCAGCCCGGCCGTTCCCGCATACGCATACCCAAGGAGATACCCCATGGCCGAGATCACCGCCGCCCTCGTGATGGACCTGCGCGCCAAGTCCGGCGTCGGCATGATGGACTGCAAGAAGGCACTTCAGGAAACCGACGGCGACATCAACGCCGCGATCGACTGGCTGCGCGCCAAGGGCCTGTCCAAGGCCGCCAAGAAGGCCGACCGCGTCGCTGCCGAAGGTCTGGTGGCCGTTGCCTCGAAGGAAGTCGGAGCCGGTGAAGTCGGTGCCGCCATCGAGTTCAACGCCGAGACCGATTTCGTCGCCCGCAACGACCTGTTCCAGAACGCCGCCAAGTCGTTCGCCCAACTGGGCCTCGAGCACGCCACGCTCGAAGGTCTGCACGGCGCCGAACTGGAAGCCGGCAAGACGGTCCAGGACGAGGTCACCCAGCTGATCGCCACCGTCGGCGAGAACATGCAGCTGCGTCGCGCCGCCCGCCTGTCGGTTGATGAGGGCGTTGTCGCCTCCTACGTCCACAACGCGGTGTCGCCGGGTCTCGGTCGTATCGGCGTGCTGGTCGCCCTGCACGGTGGCGGCGACAAGGTCGCCCTGCGCGAACTGGGCCGCAAGATCGCCATGCACGTGGCCGCCACGGCCCCGCTGTCACTGAACACCGACGATCTGGACCCCGCCGCCATCGAGAAGGAACGTCAGGTCCTGACCGAAAAGGCCAAGGAAGAAGGCAAGCCGGAAGCCATGATCGCCAAGATCGTGGAAGGCCAGATCAACAAGTTCCAGAAGGAAGTCGTGCTGATCAAACAGCCCTTCGTGATGAACCCCGACGTGACCATCGAACAGCTGGTCGCCGACACGGGCAAGGAACTCGGCTTCCCCGGCCTGCACCTCGCCGGCTTCGTCCGCCTCGCCCTCGGCGAAGGCGTCGAGAAGGTCGAAGGCCCCGACTTCGCCAGCGAAGTCGCCGCCATGTCGGGCGGAGCCGTCTAAACAACGGGTCTGCTCTGCGACGGATCATCCTCCCCCGTATGCGCGGGGGAGGATTTTCTTTATGTGCTCCCCATGATCGGGAAACTGAACCACGTCGGCGTCGCTACCCCCTCCATCGAGGCCAGTGTCGCCCTGTACCGGGACCTGCTCGGCGCGACAAAGGCGCATGCGCCGTTCGATCTGCCGGCCCAGGGCGTGCGCGTCTGTTTCATCGACCTGCCCAACGCCCAGATCGAGCTGATCGAGCCGCTGGGTGACGACAGTCCGATCCACGGCTTCCTCGCGAAAAATCCCCGGGGCGGTCAGCACCACGTCTGTTTCGAGGTCGAGGACATCATCGCCGCCCGCGACGCCCTGCGGGCCAGGGGCGCGACCATTCTCGGCACCGGCGAGCCGCGCATCGGGGCCCACGGTACGCCGATCATCTTCGTCCATCCGAAAGACATGGGCGGGGTCCTGGTCGAACTGATGGAAACGCCGAAAACCCATTCCGAAAGCGGAGCCCACTGATGCCCATCGGCCCGATCACGATGTTTGCCATCTATATCGTCTGCTGGTGGACGGTGCTGTTCGCCGTCCTGCCGCTGGGGACGACGCGGGAAAGCCACGAGCCGCCCACCGACGGGGGCCAGTGGGGCGCGCCCGACAAGCCGGACCTGAAGCGCAAATTCATCACCACGACCTGGGTGGCGTTCCTCGTCTGGCTGGTGGTGATGGTCCTGGTCTTCATCGGCTGGATGCCGCTGCCGAACCTGGCTCCGCCGGTCTAGGGTCGCGGCATGACCGACCGCCTCTTCCTGCTCAATCCCGACTGGACCGACGATCAGGGCGGGCCCTGGTACTGCCCCGCCGGAGCGATCGTGGAAGGGGTGCTGGCCTTTTATCCGGCGCTCGGGACGCAGCTCGACATCACGCGCCTCGATCACGCCCGGCCGCGCCCGCCGGTGATCGCAATGGTCGGTGAGGCGCACCAGAGTTGTCCGATCCTGGTGCTGGACGGGACCTTCGACTGGGCCGGGGCGCAAACCAGCGAAACGACCGGAAAGCGCTTCCTGCAGGATGAAGCCATCATCCCCTATCTGGCCGCCCGCTACGGCATCGGCCTGCCGCATCCCTGAGCGGTTCCGCGCGTTTGTGAGGACTGCCTAGCTTTCGCCCCGGTGACCCGGCTAAAGCTCGGGTCCCAAGCCTCTCTGCCGGATTCTGCCCATGCGCCTGTCGCGCTATTTCCTCCCCACGCTCAAAGAGGCGCCCTCGGACGCCCAGATCGTCTCGCACCAGCTGATGCTGCGCGCCGGGATGATCAAACAGGAGGCGGCCGGCATCTACGCCTGGCTGCCGCTGGGCCTGCGGGTGCTGAACCGGATCGAGCAGATCGTGCGCGAGGAGCAGGAGCGGGCCGGGGCCGTCGAACTGCTGATGCCGACCCTGCAGCTGGCCGACCTGTGGCGGGAATCAGGGCGTTACGACGCCTACGGCCCGGAGATGCTGCGCATCACCGACCGGCACGAGCGCGAACTTCTGTACGGACCCACGAATGAGGAGATGATCACCGACATCTTCCGCGGCTTTGTGAAGAGCTACAAATCCCTGCCGCTGAACCTCTTCCACATCCAGTGGAAATTCCGCGACGAGCGCCGTCCCCGGTTCGGCGTGATGCGCGGCCGCGAATTCCTGATGAA
The DNA here is from genome assembly GCA_965284375.1 of Caulobacteraceae bacterium. Classification (GTDB taxonomy): domain Bacteria; phylum Pseudomonadota; class Alphaproteobacteria; order Caulobacterales; family Caulobacteraceae; genus Brevundimonas. Next base: position 1,220,208 of record OZ260074.1, on the reverse strand, counting down.
GGACGCCTATTCGTTCGACATCGACGAGGCCTCGGCCCGCAAGGCCTACAACCGCATGTTCGTGGCCTATCTGAACACCTTCGCCCGCATGGGCCTGAAGGCGGTCCCGATGCGCGCCGATACCGGCCCCATCGGCGGCGATCTGAGCCATGAGTTCATCGTCCTGGCCGACACCGGTGAAAGCCAGGTCTTCTGTGACCGCAAACTGGTTGAAATGCCGGCCCCCGGGACGGGCGTCGACTGGGACGATCTGCAGGCCATCGTCGACGAACGAATCGGCCTGTACGCCGCGACCGAGGAAATGCACGACGCCGGCCAGTTCGAGACGCAGACCGCCGAAGCCGACCGCCTGACGGCCCGCGGTATCGAGGTCGGCCACATCTTCTACTTCGGCACCAAATATTCCGCGCCGATGAAGGCGAAGGTCGCCGGGCCGGACGGCAAGGATACCGAGGTCCACATGGGCAGCTATGGCGTCGGCGTGTCACGTCTGCTGGGAGCCATCATCGAGGCCAGCCACGACGACAGCGGCATCATCTGGCCGGACTCCGTCGCCCCGTTCGACGTCGTGGTCATCAACCTGCGCGCCAATGACGACGCCGTCTCCGCCGCCTGCGAGGAGGCCGTCGCCAAGCTGGAGGCGCTCGGCAAGGACGTCCTCTACGACGACACCGACGAGCGGCCCGGCGGCAAATTCGCCACCGCCGACCTGATCGGCATTCCCTGGCAGCTGACCATCGGGCCCAAGGGTCTGGCCGACGGCGTGGTCGAGCTGAAGCGTCGGGCGACCGGCGAAAAGGTCTCGATCCCGCTGGACGAGGCCCTGGCCAGGGTGCGCGGATGACGGACGTCGCGGCGGACAAGCCGACCAAACCGGCCGGGCCGTTCTCGGCCTGGGAGATCGAGCTGGCGCTGCGCTATCTGCGCGCCAAGCGGAAAGAGGGCGGTATCGCCCTGATCGCCATCATCTCCTATGTCGCCATCTCGCTGGCGGTCATGGCGCTGATCGTGGTCATGAGCATCATGGCCGGTTTCCGGTCCGAGCTGCTCAGCCGGATGCTGTCCTTCAACGGGCATATGTACGTCCAGGGCCAGATCCTGAGCGATCCCGAGCGCGAGGCGGCGGTCACCCGGATCAGCCGGGTGCCCGGCGTCATCAGCGTCTCGCCGGTGACCGAGAACCAGGCGCTTGTGCGCGCCGGGGGGCAGACGACCGGGGCCGTCGTCCGCGGTCTTCGCCCGCAGGATCTCGACTCCATGTCCTTCGTCTACGACAGCCTCGGTGCCGAGGCGAAGCGGACCTTTGGTCAGGGGCCCTATGGCGGCGACAATGTCCTGATCGGCAAGGCGCTCGCCGAGGGGATGGGGTTGCGGGTCGGCGATCCGATTACCCTGTATTCCCCGACGGGGGCCGACAGCGCCTTCGGCAATCTCGGCGGGCTGGAGAAGGTCTATCGGGTCGGCGGCCTGTTCACCTCGGGCACGGCTGACTTTGATCGCGCCTTTATCTTCATGCCGCTCGAACAGGCCCAGCTCTTCTTCGGCAAGGAGGGCGTCTGGGACGTCATCGAGATGAAGGTCGACCAGCCCGACCGCGTGGCCGAGCTCTATGATCCCGTGCGCGCCGCCGCCGGACCCGGCGGTCTGGTCAGCGACTGGCGCGACCGGCTGGCCGCCTTCTGGGGCGCGCTGAAGGTCGAGCGGGTGGCGATGAGCATCATCCTCGGCCTGGTCGTCGCCATCGCGGCCCTGAACATCATTTCCGGGATCGTCATGCTGGTGAAGAACAAGACCCGCGACGTGGCCATCCTGCGCACCGTCGGGGCCAGCCAGATGTCGATGCTGCGCATCTTCTTCGTCGCCGGGGCCGCGATCGGCGTGGCCGGCACGGCGACGGGCCTGTTCCTCGGCCTCGTCTTCTGCCTGAATATCGCCCCGATCCAGCATTTCCTCGAGGCGCTGCTGGGCATCCAGCTGTTCAACGCCGACGTCTATATGCTGGACGCCATCCCGGCTTTGGTCGATCCGGGCGACGTCTTCTGGGTCACCGTCTGGTCCCTGTTCATGAGCTGTATCGCCAGCCTGCTGCCGTCGTGGCGGGCCGCGAAAATGGATCCGGTCGAGGCGCTTCGGTATGAGTAACCCGGTCCTATCCGTCCGCGGTCTGACCCGCACCTACGAAACCGCGTCCGGCGGCCTGACCGTGCTGCGCGGCGTCGATCTGGACGTGCGGCCGGGCGAGGTCGTGGGCCTGATCGGACCGTCCGGCTCGGGCAAGTCATCGTTGCTGCATGCCGCCGGCCTGCTGGAGCGGCCGACCTCGGGCGAGATCCGCATCGACGGCGTCGACGTCGGCCACCTCGACGAGCGCGCGCGGACCCACATCCGCCTGGCCAAGATCGGCTTCGTCTACCAGTTCCACCATCTGCTGCCCGAGTTCGACGCGCGCGACAACGTCGCCCTGCCGCTGCGGATCGCCGGCGTGGCCCAGCCGCAGGCCCGCGCCCGGGCCGCCGAGGTGCTGACCGCGCTCGGTCTGGGCGAACGCCTGACCCATCAGCCGGCCCAGCTGTCGGGCGGGGAGCAGCAGCGCGTCGCCGTCGCCCGCGCCCTGGCCAACCGTCCGCGCCTGTTGCTGGCTGACGAACCGACCGGCAACCTCGACCCCGCCACCAGCCAGACCGTGTTCGAGGCCCTGCACCGACTGGTCAAGGACACCGGCGTCGCCGCCCTGATCGCCACCCACAACATGGAACTGGCCGGGCATATGGACCGGGTGTTCGCGCTGAAGGACGGCTATCTGGAAGAGCGGCCGGCGGAAAGCCACGCCTACTGACGCCGGCGGTGCTAAGGCTCCGGCTTCTGCGGAGCCACCCATGACCGATGCCATCGAGGCCCATCTGACGACGGCGCGCGAGGCCATGGCAGACGGCCGGTCGCCCGACGCCCGCAACGCCTACGCCCGCGCCGCCGCCCTCAGCCGCGAGAGCGGCGCACCGCTCTTGCAGGCCCATGCGCTGCGTCATCTCTCCGACATTGACCGCAAGGCCGACCATCTGGAACAGGCGCTGGCGCACGCCGAACAGGCGGCCGCCCTGTACCGGTCGAACGGGCAGGGGGCCTCACCGGACATGGCAAACGCCCTGCGGCTCACCGCTCTGGCCCTGGACGGTTTGCGCAAGACGCCAGCGGCGCGCACGGCCTGGTCAGCGGCGCGGGACCTGTACGCCGGGGCAGGGAACGCGGACGGCGTGGTGGAATGCGAGCGGCGGCTGGATGCGGACTGAGACCCTTCCCCCGTGAAGGGGGAAGGGTCCCGGCGCCTATTTCTTTCCAGGAGGCGTGGTGAAGGGCGAGCTGCTGCTGACCGACACGGACGGCTTGGGCTTTTCGGCCTTGGGTTTGCGGACTTCCTTGTTGCTCTTGACTTGACCCTTGGCCATGGCCGCTCTCCTGCGCCGCCTGCCGCCGGGAGGGCGGATGTGCGTGGCGTGACCCCCATCCTACAGGGCGGGACGAGTCGTGTTCACCTCAAAAGCGCTTGACCGGAACACAAAGGGAACATAGAACGTAACCGGAACACGCAATCTGGGGACAAGATCATGGCGCGTTGGACGAGAGAGCTTCTGTCGCTTGCATCCTGCGGCGGCTTCGTCTGGATGGTGTGGCAGGCCGCGCTGGTCGTCACCAGCGCCTGACGACGGGCGTTTCCGGCCAGGTGTCCGGACGTGTCCCGTGATTTTCCGGCGGACATGGACACTTTGAGCCGGGGCCGATTCGGGGTCTGATCGAACCATGAGCGGAGGCGTCGGACGGTGAGCGAAGCAGGAGACCAGGGCTTCATCCACCTGCGCGTCCGTTCGGCCTATTCGCTGCTGGAAGGCGCGATCAAGGCGGGCAAGGTGCCGATATTGGCAGCCGACGCTGGCATGCCGGCGGTGGGCGTGGCCGACCGGGCCAATCTGTTCGGTGCGCTGGAGTTCAGCGAGGCGGCGAAAGGGGCCGGGGTGCAGCCGATCGTGGCCTGCGCCATCCCCGTCACCGGCATCGGCGGCAAGATAAACGAGCGCTGGGCCAAGGTCCCGACCGTGGTTCTGCTGGTCCAGAACGAGGCCGGCTGGCTGAACCTGTGCGCCCTGTCGTCCTCGGCCTTTCTCGACGCCGGCTCCATGGATGAGCCCAGCGTGCCCTGGTCCATGGTGGCCGAGCGCTCCGAGGGGCTGATCCTGCTGTCGGGCGGCCCTGACGGCCCGATCGATCCCCTGTTCGTCCAGTCCCGACCGGATGAGGCCGCCGCGGCCCTGGCCGAGATGGCGCGGGTGTTCGGCGATCGCTTCTATGTCGAACTGCAACGCCATGGCCTGGCCAGCGAGGGTCAGGCCGAGCGCGGTCTGGTCGACTGGGCCTGGAGCCACGACACGCCCGTCGTCGCGACCAATGACGTCCATTACGCCAAGGCGGCTCAGGCGCGGTCGCACGACGCCCTGCTGTGCATCGCCGACGGGGCCTTCATAGGTCAGGAAGACCGGCGTCGTATCACCGGCCAGCACTGGTTCAAGCCGGCCGCCGCCATGCGCGCCCTGTTCGCCGACCTGCCCGAGGCCTGCGACAGCACGATCGAGATCGCCCGTCGCTGTGCCTTCCTGGCCCCCACGCGGGCGCCCATCCTGCCGCGCTTCGATGCCGGTGCCGGCCGATCCGAGCCCGACGAACTGATGCATCAGGCCCGCGAGGGGCTGAAGGCGCGGCTGCACGCCGTCACGCCCGTGGCACCGGAGGCCGACTACTGGGCCCGCCTCGAATGGGAGGTCGGCATCATTCAGCAGATGGGCTTCCCCGGCTATTTCCTGATCGTGTCGGACTTCATCAAATGGGCCAAGAACCACGGCATCCCCGTGGGGCCGGGCCGGGGGTCAGGGGCCGGATCTCTGGTCGCCTGGGCCCTGACCATCACCGATCTGGATCCCCTGCGGTTCGGCCTGCTGTTCGAGCGGTTCCTGAACCCCGAACGCGTCTCCATGCCCGACTTCGATATCGACTTCTGCCAGGAGCGGCGCGAGGAGGTGATCGACTATGTCCAGGCCCGCTACGGCAAGGACCGGGTGGCCCAGATCATCACCTTCGGCACGCTGCAGGCCCGGGCCGTGCTGCGCGATGTCGGCCGGGTGCTGCAGATGCCGCTGGGGCAGGTCGACCGCCTCGCCAAGATGATCCCCAACAATCCAGCCGCTCCGACCACCTTGGCCCAGGCCATCGAGATCGAACCGCGCCTGCGCGAAGCCCGCGACAGCGACAAGGCCGTGGCGACCCTTCTGGAGACGGCCCTCGAGCTTGAGGGGCTTTACCGCAATGCCTCGACCCACGCCGCCGGCATTGTCATCGGCGACCGGCCACTGATCGAGCTGGCCCCGCTTTACCAGGACCCGCGATCGACCATCCCGGCCAGCCAGTTCAACATGAAATGGGTCGAGGCCGCCGGTCTGGTGAAGTTCGACTTCCTCGGCCTGAAGACCCTGACCGTGCTGGACCGGGCGCGTATCTATCTGGAACGGCGCGGCGCGGCCCCCGACTGGAACGCCCTGCCGCTGGACGATCCCAAAACCTACGAGCTGATGGCCTCCGGCCAGACCGTCGGGGTGTTCCAGCTGGAATCCCAGGGCATGCGCGACACCCTGCGCAAGATGCGCTGCGGCTCGATCGAGGAGATCACCGCCTTGATCTCCCTCTACCGGCCCGGGCCGATGGAGATGATCGACACCTATATCGACCGGAAATTCGGTCGCCAGCAGGTGGACTATCTGCACCCCTCCCTGACCGAGGTCCTGACCGAGACCTATGGGGTCATCATCTACCAGGAACAGGTGATGAAGATCGCCCAGGTCCTGGCGGGCTACAGCCTTGGCGAAGCCGATCTGCTGCGCCGGGCGATGGGCAAGAAGAAGAAGGAGGAGATGGATTTCCAGCGCGCGCGCTTCATCGCGGGCGCGTCGGAAAAGGGCGTTTCCGAAGAACAGTCGGGCGGCATCTTCGATCTGGTGGCCAAGTTCGCAGGCTATGGTTTCAACAAGTCGCACGCCGCGGCCTATGCCCTGATCAGCTTCCAGACCGGCTGGCTGAAGGCGACCCACCCGGTCGAATTCATGGCCGCGTCCATGTCGCTCGACCTGAGCAATACCGACAAACTGGCTGTCTTCTATCAGGATTGTCGTCGTTTCGAGGTGCCGATCAAATCGCCGGACGTGAACCGTTCCTCGGCTGATTTCGATGTGGGCTACGAGGACGGCGCCGGCTCGGTTCTCTACGCCCTGGGGGCGATCCGCAACGTCGGGCTGGAGGCGATGAAACACCTGGTCGAGGTGCGCGAGACCGGCGGGCGGTTCACCGACATCTTCGACTTCCTCGAACGGGTCGATCCGCGCAGCGTCAACAAGCGGGCCCTCGAGAACCTCGCCCGCGCCGGGGCTTTCGACAGTTTCCATTCGAACCGGCGCCAGTTGTTCGAGCAGGCCGACACCCTGATGGCCTATTGCCAGAGCGTGGCTGCGGAGCGCGCCTCGTCGCAGGTGTCGCTGTTCGGCGGGGATCAGGCGGGGGCGGCGCGCCCGCGCCTGAAGCCGGTCGAGCCCTGGGTGGGGCCCGAAAAGCTGGACCAGGAACTTGCCGCCGTCGGCTTCTACCTGTCCGGCCACCCGCTGGAGGACATGGCCCCGGCCCTGAAGCGCAAACGGGTCACCTTCGTGGCCGAGGCTACAGCCCTGGCCGAAAGCGGCCACGAGGCCTTCCTCATGGCCGGCGTGGTGCGCCGCCGTCAGGAACGGGCCAGCGCCAAGTCGGGCGAGAAATTCGCCTTCGTCACCTTCTCGGACCCGACCGGGGAATTCGAATGTCTGTTTCCGCCCGAGCAGCTGCGCAAATGCCGCGAGGTGCTTGAGGTCGGAGCCTCGCTCATGGTCCGGGTGCGCGCCAAATCGGCCGACGGAGAGGTACGCTTCTTCGGGGATGACGCCTCACGTCTCGATGCCCTGATCGATGACGGCGCGATGGGTCTGCGGATCCACGTCTCCGCCAGGTCCGCCGATGCCGAGGCCCTGCGTGCCCGGCTGGAGCGGGCGAAGTCGTCAGGCAAGGGCGGCGAGGTCTCGCTGATCGCCTCGCTGGACGGCCGCCGTGAGGTCGAACTGAAACTTCCGGGCCGCTACCGGCTGGACGGCGCATTGCGCGGGGCCCTGAAAAGCGCTCCGGGCGTTGTGCTGCTCGAGGACGCCTAGCTGCCGAGGGGCGGGGCCTTGTCGGTCACCGCATAGACCATGATCCCGGTGGCGACGGCCAGGTTCAGGCTGTCGGCCCGGCCGCGCATGGGGATTTTGACATTGACGTCGCAGGCCTCGGCCAGGGTATCGGTCAGGCCGGCCTGTTCATTGCCCATCAGGATCAGGGCGGGATGCTGGATCGCGGCGTCGCGATAGCCCTCGGTCGCATCAAGCCGGGTGCCGATGACGCTGCCGGGCCACATCTGGCGCCAGGCGAGGAACTCGGCGGGCGTGGTCCTGACGATGGCCACGGCGAAGACCGAGCCCATGGTCGCCCGCACCGCCTCGACCGAATAGGGATCCACGCAGTCGCCGATCAGGATCACACCGCCGCAACCGGCGGAATCCGCTGTGCGGATGATGGTGCCCAGATTGCCCGGATCGCGCACCTGCTCCAGGGCCACCCAGGCGGGGGCCGAGCCCGGCAGGATGGCCGACAGGGGCGTATAGACCTGATCGAATACGCCCAGCACGGTCTGTGGATTGTCGCGGCGGCTGATTTTTTCAAGGATGGCGTGGGTCACGACCACAACTTCGCCGCCGCCAGCCCGCGTCGCTTCGCGGGCTCGATCGAGGATCGGATGCGGCCGGGCGTCCTCACCCACCAGCAGCAGGCGCGGGCTGCGGTTCTGATCCAGCGCCTCGCCGATGAATTTCAGCCCCTCGGCGAGGAACCGGCCGGTGGCCTCGCGCTCTTTGCGCATGTGCAGGGCGCGGACGGCCTTGACCGTGTCATTGGTCAGGGAGGTGATCAGCCTGTCCGCCACGCCGGTCATTGGGCTGACCAGCGCGCGAAGAAACTCAGACCGATGGCGCGGCCGGCTGGCCCGTCCTCGGCCAGGGCCAGTTCGCCCCAGTCGATGGTCCCGCCACGGCTGGCGGTCGCCTCGGCCATCAGGTGCGACAGCGACAGGCCGGAGATGCGCGCGGCATAGGCGTTCAACAGCAGGAAGGAGGCATCGTCCGACAGCAGGGCGGCGCAGTCCTTGAGCAGGCCGGGCAGGTCCTCGAACAGCCGCCAGACCTCACCCGTCGGGCCGCGTCCGTATTTGGGCGGATCGAGGATGATGCCGTCGTATTTCGAGCCGCGCCGCACCTCGCGCGCCGCATATTTGCGCGCATCCTCGACGATCCAGCGGATCGGCCGGTCGGCCATGCCGGACAGTTCGGCGTTCTCGCGCGCCCAGGCCACGGACTTCTTGGAGGCGTCGACGTGGGTCACCTCGGCACCGGCCGCGGCACAGGCGAGGCTGGCGACGCCGGTGTAGCCGAACAGGTTCAGGATGCGCGGCTGGCGCAGGGTCCGGATCCGCCCGTCGAGCCATTCCCAGTTGGCGGCCTGTTCGGGGAAGAAGGCGAGGTGGCGGAAGGGCGTGAACCGGCTGGTGAAGCGCACGTCGCGCCAGGCCAGGGGGAAGGTGTCGACCGGATGGCCGGCGAAACGCCAGCGGCCGCTCTCATCCTCATCGGTTGGATCGAACACCGCGTCGGCGGCGTCAAAGGCGGCCGGATCGCGCGGGGCCCAGAAACACTGGGGCTCCGGCCGGACCACGGTGAAGCGGCCATAGCGCTCCAGCTTGCGGCCGTCGCCGCTGTCCAGAAGGGCGTAATCAGCCCAGGCGCGGGTGATCAGGGTCTCAGGCGACGGGTTCAGACGCGGCGGCATAGGTGGCTGATAGGCGGAGAGGCGCGGTCGCGTCCAGCACCTCGTGTGTTTCCGCGACGGCTTCGTCCTCCGCGAGCGGGGCGTCGCGTCGGTGCCGGGTCTTGTCCCAGGCGAAGGGGTTACGGATCAGCCGCCAGAGCGCATGGGCGAAGGCCAGGCTGAGCAGGGCCCAGTAGGCCGGTGCCACGATCATATCCGTCGGGCCGTAGGGCACGCCCGCCCGCCGCGCCCCGATCGCGCATGACAGCCAGGCCGAGGCCGCGCCGAGGACCAGCACGCTGACGGCCAGGGCCGGCGTCTCCGGCGGAAGGCCGGCGATCAGGGACACCAGCACGGCGGCCGAGACCCAGGCCAGCGAAAGGCCGTGCAGCGCCGCTGCCGCAAGGCCGGCACCGACGGTCAGGGTGAGGGCGGTTGCACCGCGCCAGCCCAGGTGCCACGGCCGGCGCGTATGAACGCCCCAGGTCTGCAGATAACCCTTCAGCCAGCGCGTACGCTGGGGCAGCCAGTCATCGAGCCGGCCCGGCGGGGCTTCCCAGGTCGGGCGGGAGATGACGCCCAGTCGCCAGCCCCGGCTCCACAGGCGGAACCCGAGGTCGGCGTCCTCGGTCACATTCCAGGAATCCCACCCCTCGACGGCGCTGAGGACGTCGGTCCGGAAATGATTGCTGGTACCGCCCAGCGGGAACGGCAGGCCCAGCCGTGCCATCCCGGGCAAGGCTGTCTCGAACAGGCTGGCGTATTCGGCGGCGAACTGGCGATCGAGGAAGGGTGATCCGTCCGACGGGCGGCCCGGCCGGATTCGCAGGGGTGCCTGGAGGCAGGCCAGCCGACCGCTCGGGTCGGCGGCGAAACGGCTCGCAGCCTCGCGAAGCTGAAGGGGATCGGGATCGTCCTCGGCGTCATAGACGGTCAGCAAGTCCCCGGTGGCGTGGGCGAGCCCACAGTTCAGCGCCCGGGGCTTGGTCTGCGGCCTGCCGGGCGGAACCACAAACACGTCCAGCCAGCCCGGTCGGGGCGTCGCGAGGGCCGTGGCGATGGTGTCGTGGTCGTGCGCTTCAAGCAGGAGCAGACCCTGCAGCCGATCCGAGGGATAGTCGATCCGCGACAGCCGCTCGATCAACTGGCCGACCACCTCGGCTTCGTCATGCAGGGCCGCAAGGACGGTGTAGCGCGGCCAGATCGACGGCTCCGGCGGAGCCGGGGACGAGACGGCGCTCACGATGATCAGACCGACACGCCAGACCGCCACGGCCAGAAAGCCCCAGGCCCCGACCAGGATGATCCCCCGCCCGAGGCTTGCAGGTGCCAACCACACCAGGAGACCTGTCGACGTCACCAGGAAAAGCAGGACGCCGGCCTGAAAAGGCGCAAGCCCTCGTTCGGCCGCGCTGCGGGGCAGCGGCGGACCGTACCGATCAGCGTCGCGCCGTCGATCCTCAAGATTGCTTATCCCCAGCGGTTCCACAACGCATGGTTATCCTGCTGATTCGCGCGCGGCAAGCGGTTGGCGGATGTCGGGGAATGCCGCTATTCAGGATGAGGACGTTCGGAGTGCGTAGCTTGACCGCCGTGACCCTCAATCCCCGCTCGCAGAGAAAGCCGAAAGGCGAGGGTCATGCGCGCCGTGCGGAAATCCTTGCGGCGGCTGAGCGGATCTTCGTCGAACATGGCTATGAAGGTGCCACGATCCGCAAGATCGCGGACGAGGTCGGGTTGTCGTCCACTGCGCTGTACATGCATTTCCCGGAGAAGAGCGCGATCCTGCACGAGATCTGCAACCGCGCATTTTCTTCCCTGCTGGAGGCCAATGAGGCCGCGATCAGCCATCCCGGTGGGCCGGAAGTCCGCCTGCGGTTGATGCTGCGGGCCTATGTCAATTTCGGGTTCGAAAATCCGAATGCCTATCGGCTGGCCTATATGACCCGCCCCATAGAGCTGCGCGAAGGGGCCCAGTCCGCCGCGACGGAGCTGGGGCATGAGCTCTTCCGCTCGTTCGAACGGACGGTTGAGGACATCGGGGCGGCGGGACATCTGCGCGGAGATGCCAGGAGTACGGCCCAGGCGCTTTGGGCGGGCGGTCATGGCGTCGTGTCGTTGATGATCACCAAACCCTATTTCGACTGGGTGGATCGCGAGAGCCTGGTCAACACCCTGATGGACGGCCTGATGGCGGGGCTGCTCAAGCCATGAAGCGCGTCGCACTGGCGGTCGCCGGCGTGATCCTCATCGGGCCGGGCGCAGCCGAGGCGCGACCGTTGCGGGTCATGTCGCTGGATCAGTGTGCCGATCAGTATGTGCTGGCGCTGGCACCGGACGCCGAGCTGGCCCTGTCGCCGCGCGCCGACGATCCCGACGCCTGGATGCGTCAGGCCGCAGCCGGGCGTCGCCTCGTGCGGCCGACGCTGGAGGCGGCGATCACATTTCAGCCGGATGTCGTGGTGCGGTACTGGGGTGGAGAACCTCGCCTGCTGGCGCGACTGGAGGCCGACGGCGTCCGCGTGCTGACTATCAAGGATGCGACGGGCTTTGAAGGAATACGCGGGAATATTCGCGCTGTCGCGCAAGGCCTGGGGGCTACGAGGCCGGGTGAGGCCCTGATCTCCCGGATGGACCAGACCCTGGCGAAGCCGGCCGGGACGGGCAGGTCGCAGACACCGCGGGCCCTGTATCTGACCGCCGGGGGATTTACGGCGGGGCGGGGGACGCTGATTGACGCCATCCTGACGGCCGCGGGCTTCGCCAATGCCGTGGTTGCGCCGTCCTTCATGCCCGTCAGCATCGAGCGGATGGTCCTGTCGCCGCCGGCCCGGTTCGTTCTGGGCTTCTTCGATGAAGCGCGGGGTGACTGGCGCGGCGCCGGGCGTCATCCCGTCCTGCGGCGGCTGGCACGAGGGCGGGTCGCGGCCCGACTGCCCGCGGCGACCCTGACCTGTCCGGCCTGGTTCGCCGCCGATGCCGCCGCGATGCTCAGGGCCGGTGCGTGAAGGTTTCGCGCCTGACCCTGATCCTGACGGTACTGATCGTTGCGGCCGTTGTTGCGGGTGTCATGCTCGGTGAAAGCGCGTTCGATGCGCGACAGTGGACGCAGGCGTTCAGCGATCCAGCGTCTGGCCCCGGCGAGGTTCTGTGGCAGGTCCGCGCGCCCCGCGTGGTCACCGCCCTGATGGTGGGAGCGGCGCTGGGACTGGCGGGCGCGGTGATGCAGGGATTGCTGAGAAATCCGCTGGCTGATCCCGGCGTGCTGGGCGTGTCGGCGGTCGCATCACTCGGCGCGGCGATGGCCATTGTCCTGGGAGCGGCGGCTATTCCGGGCACGGTCGAGGTCTCGGCCCTGGCCGGAGCCGGTCTGGCAGGCGGCTTGCTGATGCTGTTTTCGGCCCGCGTGCGGTCGCCCGAGGCCCTGATCCTGTTCGGCGTGGCGGTGTCGAGCTTCGCCGGCGCGGCCACGGCCCTGATCTTCAACCTGTCGCCGTCACCGATCGCCACCGCAGAGGTCATGAGCTGGCTGCTCGGTTCTGTGCAGAACCGCAGCTGGATCGATGTGGCCTGGGTGACCCCGGCGGTCCTGGTGTCGGGCGCACTCGCGGCCCTGGCCGCGCCGGGCCTGCGGATGCTCAGCCTCGGCGAGGAGACCGCGCGGACCTCGGGCTTGCCCATGCTGCGACTGCGCCTGCTGGCCCTGCTGGCTGCCGCTCTTGCGGCCGGGGCGGCGGTGGCGGTCGCGGGCGTCATCGGTTTCGTCGGTCTGGCGGCCCCGCATCTGGTGCGCAGTGCTGTGCGCGGCGATCCGGGGCGGTTGCTGGCTCCTTCGGCGTTGGCAGGTGGCCTCATGCTGGTGCTGGCGGATCTGCTGGCCCGGCTGATCCCGACCGATCAGGAACTGAAACTGGGCGTGCTGACGGCGCTGGTCGGGGCCCCGCTGTTCGCCCTGATCGCCTGGCGGGCGGCGCGGGAGTGGCGGCTTTGAGCGCCCTGGCCCTGATCGCCGCAACAGCGTCACTGGGTGGGCGAGACGTGCTGGACGCGGTGGACCTGTCCATTGATGCCGGAGAGCTGGTGGCCGTAGTCGGGCCGAACGGGGCCGGCAAGTCCAGTGTCATCCGGGCCCTGGCCGGCCTTCTGTCTCTGACGCGCGGGCAGGCGCGGCTGGGCGACGAGGATGTGTTGTCAGTGGCACCAGGCCGTCGGGCCGAACGGGTCGCCTACCTGCCGCAGGAACGCCGGATAGCCTGGAACCTGCCCGCGATAGAAGTCGCCGCCCTCGGTGTGCCCTTCCTTCAGGCCGGCGCGGCGCAGGCGCGCGCCCTTGACGCGTTGAACGAGGTCGAGGCCGGCCATCTGGCCGATAGAGGCGTGGCCGAGATGTCCGGCGGCGAACGCGCCCGGGTGCTGCTGGCCCGGGCGCTGGCCACGGGTGCGACGGGACTGCTGGTCGACGAGCCGATCGCAGGGCTGGACCCCGAGGCGCAGCTGATGGTGCTGGAACGCCTTCAGGCGCGGGCCCGGGGCGGGCAGGCCGTGCTGGTCAGCCTGCATGATCTCACCCTGGCGGCGCGGTTCGCCGATCGGGTCGTGGTGCTGGATCACGGCAGGGTCGTTGCCGATGCGCCACCCATGCGGGCCCTTGTGCCCGAGGTGATGTCCCAGGTATTTGGCCTGACCGGTCGCTGGATCGACGGACCGGACGGCCCGCTTCTGGCCGCCGGCCGACGTCAGCTGGCCGGGTAGGGCGTCGCCGTCGAATCCGTCTCGGGCGCGGAGGCAGCGTAGGGTGCCGGGCCCGCCGGCACGCCGCGTCTTAGGTCCTCCGACAGTCTCAATGGGGCCGAACCGCCATTCAATCTGGCGCGATAAATCTGCATGTTTTCCATGACTCGCATCATATAGTTGCGGGTCTCTGTGAAGGGCGCGCACTCGATGAAGTCGGTTGGGTCGACGGTGCCGGCGCGCGGATCACCGCACCGCGCGGTCCATTGGGGCGGCCGCGCCGGGCCAGCGTTGTATCCAATCGTCGCCAGCAGCATCGAGCCTCCGAAATTGCCGGTCAGGTCGCCGAGGTGGTAGCTGCCCAGCGTCATGTTGAAGTCCGGGTCCCACAGGCGTTCCGCCGAGAAGGGCATGCCGAGCTGGCGGGCGACAGCTGCGCCGGTCGCCGGCAGGAACTGCATCATGCCGCGAGCGTCGGCACCGGAGCGGGCGCGCGGATCGAAACTGGATTCCTGACGGGTGATCGCCAGGGTGAACTCGAGCGGCGCGGCCCCGGCAACCTGAGGCGGGATGCGCACTGGATACTGACGCTCGGGCATCAGGAAGCCGCGCTGGCTTGCGGCGCGTCCGACCATCATGGCGGTGAAGCCTTCGCCATAGTTGCGCGACAGATCCATCAGCAAGGCCAACTGGGAGCCGTCGGGCAGGCTGTCATCGAGCTGATAGGCAAAGACGCGGAACAGGCTGGTTTCGCCGGCCTCGCCGAGAATTCGAAGCGCCCGCACGACCTCATTGCCTTCGAAAGCAGCGATATCGGCGGCGGACGGGGCGGGATCGCCCGGCAGGGTCAGGGTCGTCATGCCGGCCTTCTCGGCGGCCAGTTGGCCGTAGAAGGTCTGGATGTGGCGCGAACCCGCCTGGTAATAGTTCACGGCGGCCGGCGTTGACCCCTGTGCCTCGGCCGCGCGGCCGAGCCAGTAGAGGGCGCGGCCCTGGGTGATCGGGGTCGACGACATCTGGCGCAGGGCCTCGAAATGCGTCGTTGCCCGCGCGGGGTCGTTCAGCTTCACCAGCGCAACCCAGCCGGCGAAGAACTCGGCGTCGACCTTGCGGTCCCCGGCGGGGAAGCCGTGGCCGGCCATGGCGTCATAGGCTGCCTGCCAGTTCCGCTGTTGCAGGGCGTCGAGGAAATAGTTGCGGCGCTCGCTCCACAGGGTGTTCTGGCCATCGGTGTGCGACGGCGCGGCGGGCAGGGCGCGCAGCAGGCCAAAGCCTTCCGACTGGCGGCTTTGCGAGCGGAGCAGGCGCACCCGCTCCAGCACGACAGCGGGATCCATAGCCTGCGACGGACTGAGGCCGGCCACGATGGCGTCCGGGCTGTAGGCGGTGCGCAGGGCCATCACGGCATTGGCCACGGCCTGTCGATCGGCCGGCACGCGCGCAACCATGGCCCGGGTCGCCGGACCGTGCGAGCCCAGCAGCAGCATGTTCAGCCGCGCCTCATGATCGGCCTGGGTCAGCCAGCCGCCCCACCGGTTGAGAATACGGGTCTGGGTGGCGTCGTCGAACGAGCGGGTGCGCCACCAGTCGGTGATCAGGGCACGGGCCTCGTTGCGGCGGCCGCGCTGCTCGAGGGCGTCGGTCAGGGCGATGGCCCCCTGGACGGTCAGGGGCGGCGAGGACGCGAACAGGGCCGTGGCCGCTTCGGGACCGGCGGAGACCAGGTCGAGCGCGCGCTCAGCGGCCATCCGGCGGCTCTCGGCGCGCGGCCAGCCGGTGAACGCCGTCTGCGCCACGACGAGGTCACTGTACGGGAGTTGCTCGGCCGAGGTGTCAAACAAGGCCCATTCGACCAGTTTTCGAGCCGTCGGGTCCCCGATCCGGGAGGTGGCCGTGCGGGCCCCGATCAGATCGCGCGCGCGGGCGGCGGCCAGACCCTGACGGAAAAGGGCCGTGTCCTGATCGTTCAGCACACGCGCCTGATTGCTGACCGGCCCCGATGCAACGGCGCTGTAGGGGACTTCCTGTGACAGCAGGGTTTCAGGCGCGGGCGCGAGAAGGGCCAGGGTGGCCGCGAGGCTGGCAGCGATCATTGCGTGTCCGAACTCCATGCGTCGTGGTTGCGGTCAGGCGACCGGCAACCTACCCTCCAGCGCTTGTCGCGGCGACTGTCGCCATTTCCACGCAGGACCATCTCTCTCAATGACCGCCCCCTTGTTCAAGGGCGTGATCACCGCCCTGATCACACCACTTCGTGACGGAAAGGTGGACGAAGCCGCCTTTACCCGGCTTCTGGAACGCCAGATCGCCGCCGGGATACACGGCGTCGTGCCGATGGGGACGACGGGTGAGAGCGCGTCCCTGTGTCTGGACGAGCACAAGCGCGTCGTCGAACTGTGCGTTCAGGTCGCGGCCGGTCGTATCCGCGTCATCGCGGGCGCCGGGGCCTCGGCGACCGACAAGGCGATCGAACTGGTGCGTCACGCCAAGACCGTGGGGGCGGATGGTGCCCTGGTCGTCACCCCCTATTACAACCGGCCGTCGCAGCAGGGTCTGGCCCTGCATTTCGAGGCCATCGCCGAGGCGGTCCAGCTGCCGGTGCTGCTGTACAATGTGCCTGGCCGAACCGGGGTGGACATGTCGAACGAGACCGTGGCGCGGCTGGCGGCCCATCCAAACATCGTGGGCATCAAGGACGCGACCGGCGACCTGTCGCGCGTCAGCTGGATGCATGCCAACATCGGCGGCCAGTTCGACCTGATCTCGGGCGACGACCCCAGCTATCTCGGTTACCACGCCCACGGCGGGGTCGGCCTGATCTCCGTGACCTCGAATGTGGCTCCCGAAGGCATGGTCGCACTGCATGAGGCAGCCGCCGCGGGCGACTATGCCACCGCGCGTGACTGGCAGGACCGCCTGATCGGCCTGCACAAGGCCCTGTTCCTCGACAACTCGCCCTCGCCGGCCAAATACGCCCTGTCCCGCCTGCAGCTTTGCAGCGAGGAGGTGCGCCTTCCGCTGGCTCCGACGGTCGAGGCCGTCAAACCCGCCATCGACCGCGCCATGGCGGAGGCGGGTATCGGCTGATGGCATCCACAGCCCCCAAGATGAAGATCATCGCCGAGAACCGGCGAGCGAAATTCGACTATTTTCTCGAGGACTATGTCGAGGCCGGCATCATGCTGCTGGGTACCGAGATCAAGGCGCTGCGCGACGGCCGGGCCAATATTGCCGAGAGCTATGCGGCGGTGGAGGGGCGCGAGATCGTGCTCGTGAACGCCGACATCCCGCCCTACAAGCAAGCCAACCGCTTCAACCACGAGCCGCGGCGGCACCGGAAGCTGCTGCTGCACCGCAAGCAGATCGACAAGCTGATCGGCGCCGTCCAGCGCGACGGCCAGACGATTATTCCGGTCAAGCTGTATCTGAACGAAGCGGGCAAGGCGAAGATCGAGATCGCCCTCGCCAAGGGCAAGAAGCTGCATGACAAGCGCGAGGCCACGGCCCAGCGCGACTGGCAGCGCGACAAGGCCCGGCTGATGAAGGACCGGGGCTGACGGCTCACCCCAAGGGGGTAGAGAGGTCCAGTACGGGCTGGGCGTCCAGAACCCCCGGGGTCGAGGCCGCCGCATAGGCATCGATCCCGCCAGGGCCGACCGATGGCTGGCTGTATTGCTGGACGAACACCCCCAGTGCCGCGATCAGGCCCGCCATCAGCAGGGCCCAGATGGCCGTCTTCCGTTCCTGGGGCGTGAACGCCCCGTTCGACCTACGCATCACAGCCCTCCAAAGCTGTTCGATCAACGCAAGGTACGCAGCACTGTTCCTGGAGGATGACGCTACACCCGGTGCCCGCTGATTCGCGTGGCGGGAGAGCCACACTCGCCCGCCTGGAGAGCGGCGTTCGGTCAGGCTTCAATGATCTGGCGGGCGCGCCGGAAGATGGTCTCGAACATGGCGGGCGTCAGTCGGCCGGTGTTCGTGTTGAGGCGGGAGCAGTGGTAGCTGTTCAGGATCACATAGCCGCCCAGCGAGGCCTCGACGCCGTGGCCGGGCGGGGCCGCAGAGCCGGACAGGCCCAGCGCCTTCAGCACATTGCGGCGCGACACGTCGCCCAGGGTGACGATGACCTTGAGCCGGGGCAGGGCGGCCAGACGCGCCGTCAGGAACGGGCGGCAGGTCGTCTCCTCGGCGGGCAGGGGCTTGTTTCCGGGCGGGGCGCAGCGGACGGCATTGGTGATCATGCAGTCGACCAGCGTCAGCGTGTCGTCGGGTCGGGCCTCGTACTGGCCTGTCGCGAAACCGGTCCTGACCAGCGTCTCGTACAGGATCACGCCCGCACCATCGCCCGTGAACGGCCGACCCGTGCGGTTGGCCCCGGTGCGGCCGGGGGCCAGTCCCGCGACCAGCAGACGGGCATCCGGATCGCCGAACGACGGGGCGGGGCCGTTGAACCAGTCGGGATTCTGACGCTGGTTCTCGCGGCGGTAGTCGACCAGCCGCGGACAAAGCGGACAGTCTCTGGGCGGTTCGGCCACAGCAATCTCGGGGGCGATCGGCAAGATGGGCGAATCCTTCGGTGACGGGCGGCGTTTACGTCCTCCTTGGTGTAAGACACCCCTATGGAAAAGTCCGGCTCGCCGCAAAAAGCGCCGCCGTCTGTGCCGTTCGAAGACGCGGCCGGGCTGGATGACGCTGTCGTCGTGGCGCTGGGCTGCAATGATTGCGGACCCTGGACTGACTGCGGCGAGGCGCTGGAAGCCGCCCTGGCGCGGTTCCGCTCCGAGGGGATCGACGTGGTCGCGCGGTCATCATGGTGGCGGTCGGCGGCCTGGCCCGACCCGAACGATCCGCCCTTCCTGAACGGGGTGGTGATCGTGCGGACGGCCCATGGGCCGCACGAGCTCATGGCGGCGCTGGGCCGGATCGAGGAGGCTTTCGGGCGGCTGAGAGATGCGCCGAACGCCCCGAGGACGCTGGATCTGGACCTGATCGCCTATGGTCGGACGACGGGCGATCTGTCCGGGCTGATCCTGCCTCACCCGCGGGCGGCCGACCGGCGCTTCGTGATGGGCCCTCTGGCAGAGATCGCGCCGGACTGGTTGCATCCAGCGGGAGGCACGGCGTCGACGCTCGCCGCTGCCGCTTCCGTCGGAAAAGACGCCACGCCTTGCCGCTGACGCCTCATTCCCGCCCATGCGGCGTTGCACAATTCAGTCCAACCCTATAGTTTGTGCGGTTCTCCCCCCGCGCCCGAGGATATTCATGGCTCGCGTCACTGTCGAAGACTGCATCGAGAAGGTGCCGAACCGGTTCGGCCTGGTCCTGCTGGCGGGCAACCGCGCCCGCGCCATCGCCAACGGCGCGCCGCTGACCATCGATCGCGACAACGACAAGAACCCGGTCGTGGCCCTGCGCGAACTGGCCGATTCGACCGTCGTGCCGGACGAACTTCGCGAGACGGTCATCGTCGCCCTGCAACGCGTCGACGAGCGCACCGAAGCCGAGGACGAAGCGGAAATCGTGGGCCTGCTGGCTGAACCCCAGCACATGAACATGGCCGAGGCCGAGCTGATCCGGGCGCTGCAAAGCGACCGCGACGGCGGCCAGGAGGAACGCTACTGACGGCGGAACCCGCCAACGGTATCACCATCCTGCCGGCGCGGCAGCCCGCGCCGACGCCCGAACCCGCCAATCTGAACGATCCCGGAGGTCCGCGTCCCCACGTGGACCCGTCCGACCACCCGCGCTCGAAGGTCCTGCGCCAGTTCGAACTGGTCGAGGCCGTCCGCGCCTATGACCCGACCGCGGACGAGGCGCTGCTGAACCGCGCCTATGTCTATGCGATGAAGATGCACGGCTCGCAGATGCGGGCCTCGGGCGATCCGTATTTCGCCCATCCGATCCAGGTCGCCGGCATCCTGACCGACTACCGGCTCGACACTGCCACCATCGTTACTGCCCTCTTGCACGACGTCGTCGAGGACACCTCGGCCACGCGCGACGATATCGCCGAGCGGTTCGGCGAGGAGGTCGCGTCGCTCGTCGAGGGCGTGACCAAGCTGTCGCGGCTGGAGCTTCAGGCCGAGCACACGCGCCAGGCCGAGAACCTGCGCAAATTCATCCTCGCCATCTCCAAGGACGTTCGCGTCCTGCTGGTGAAGCTGGCTGACCGTCTGCACAACATGCGGACCCTGAAACACGTCAAGCCTGAGAAGCGCGAGCGGATCAGCCGCGAGACGCTGGAGGTCTATGCGCCGCTGGGTCGTTCGATCGGCATCCACTCCATCGCCTCAGAGCTGGAGGAGCTGGCGTTCGAACATCTGAACCCGACCGCCCGTACCGCCATCGAGCGCCGACTTGAGGCCCTGAAGCTGGAACACGGCCGGGCCATCGACGGGGTGTCGAGCGAGGTGGAGCGGGTACTGTCCGAGGCCGGCGTCACGGCCCAGGTCTTCGGCCGGCAAAAGACGCCTTATTCGATCTGGCGCAAGCTGCAGCGCAAGTCGGTCGGTTTCTCGTCGCTGTCGGACATCTACGGCTTCCGGGTGCTCGTCGAGGCCGAGGATGACTGCTACCGCGCCCTCGGGGTCATCCACCGCGCATGGCCGATGGTGCCTGAGCGTTTCAAGGACTTCATATCGACCCCGAAGTCCAACAACTACAGGTCCTTGCACACGACTGTTGTCGGCCCGTCTGGTCTGCGTATCGAGATGCAGATCCGGACCGAGGCCATGGACCGCGTGGCCGAGGACGGCGTCGCGGCGCACTGGGCCTACAAGAACAAGTCCTATGGGTTCGACAAGGAGGCCATGGAGGCGGACGGCGGTCGCGACCCGCTGCAGAACCTTCGCCACCTCGTTCAGGTCATCGAGCACGGCGAGGGCGGTGAGGACTGGGTCGAACACGCCAAGCTTGAGATGTACCTCGAGCAGGTCTTCGTCTTCACGCCCAAGGGGTCGCTGATCACCCTCCCGCGTGGCGGCATGCCGCTGGACTTCGCCTATGCCGTCCACACCGAGGTCGGCGACACGGCTGTGGGGGCCAAGATCAACGGCGAACTGAAGCCGATGCGGACCCAGCTTCAGAACGGCGACGTCATCGAGATCGTGCGCGGTGCGAAGCGGGAAATCCCGGTCGACTGGCGGTCCCTGACGATTACCGGCCGGGCGCGCTCGGCCATCCGACGCCATATCCGGACGTCCGAGCGCGGTGAGTTCCAGAAACTCGGGCGGGGGACGCTGGAGCAGACCCTGTCGCGCGCCGGGAAGTCCCTGGCCGAGGTGTCGCTCAAGGCGATGCTGGAGACCCTGTCGTTCGCATCGGAGGACGATCTCTACGAGGCCATCGGCCGCGGGCGGGTTTCGGCGGCCAAGGTCGGCGAGACCCTGTTCCCCGCACTGAAGGGCCGCCTCAAGGCCGGTCCGGATCGCAAGCGGATCGGCGACGAACAGGCCCGCCTGTTCGTGCGCGGCGGCGGCCTGACGCCGGGGGTCAGCATCCATTTCGGCCACTGCTGCTCGCCCGTGCCGGGTGACCGCATTGTCGGCATCCTCGAACCCGAAGCGGGACTGACGGTGCACACGATCGATTGCCAGCGCCTGGCCGACGTCGCCGACGACGATTCGGTCTGGCAGGACCTGCAATGGACGCCGCAGGCCGAGCAGGGGGCCGTGGCGGCCGCCCGCATCCGGGCCACAATCAAGAACGCGCCCGGCGTCCTCGGTCAGGTCGCGACCATCATCGGCGAGGCCGGCGGCAACATCCTGAACCTGGTCATGAGCCACCGGCAGCAGGACTTCTTCGACGTCGACATCGACATGGAGGTCGAGGACGCCAAACACGCGACCTCGATCATGGCGGCCCTGCGTACCAACCCTTCGGTCGACACGGTCGAAAGGGCGCGGGGCTAGGGGCTTGCGGCAGCGGTTGCGCCCGTTATGACAACCGCCATGACCTCAGACGACGTACTCAACGAATTCCGCGGCGCCGGTGCCCTGCGTGAAGGCCATTTCGTGCTGTCCTCGGGCCTGCACAGTCCGGTCTTCCTGCAGAAGAACCTCGTCTTCATGGACACCGAACGCTGCGCCCGCCTGTGCAAGGCGCTCGCGGAGAAGATCACCGCGGCGGTCGGTCCGGTGGATGTGGCGATCTCGCCCGCCGTCGGCGGCATCATTCCGGGTTACGAAACCGCGCGCTGGCTGGGCGTGCCGTCCATGTATGTCGAGCGCGAGGGCGGCGTATTCAAACTGCGTCGCGGCTTCCACGTCGAACCCGGCCAGAAGGTCGTGATGGTCGAGGACATCGTCACCACGGGCCTGAGTTCGCGGGAATGTATTGCGGCCATAGAGGCGGCGGGCGGCACCGTCGTGGCGGCGGCCTGTATCGTGGATCGCTCGGGCGGCCGGGCCGATGTGGGTGTGCCCCTGGTGGCGCTGGCGACGCTCGACGTGCCGGCCTATGCCGCCGACGCCCTGCCGCCGGAACTGGCGGCCCTGCCGGTCGAGGATCCCGGCAGCCGCCGCCTGGCGAAGCAGGCGTAGTCCGATGGCAGGACGGGTCAGGCTCGGCGTCAATATCGACCACGTCGCGACGGTCAGAAATGCCCGCGGCGGCGTTCATCCCGACCCCGTGCGGGCGGCACGTGAGGCTCTGGCCGCTGGGGCCGACGGCATCACCGCCCATCTGCGCGAGGATCGTCGCCACATCACCGACAGCGATATCGAAGCCCTGAGCCAGCTCTGCGCCGAGGCCGGGCGGCCGCTGAACCTCGAGATGGCCGTGACCGATGAAATGCTGGCCATCGCCCTGCGCCATCGCCCGCACGCCGCCTGTCTGGTGCCGGAACGGCGCGAGGAGGTGACGACCGAGGGCGGGCTGGCCGTCGCGGGGCAGGAAGCCCGCATCCAGCCGGTCGTGAAGGCTCTCGCAGACGCCGGGATGCGGGTGTCCCTGTTCGTCGAACCGAGCCGCGCACAGATCGAGGCCTGCCATGCGGTAGGGGCCCAGGTGGTGGAACTTCACACCGGGCGATACTGCCATCTCGAAGGCGACGACCGGGCCGTCGAGTTCGAGCGTCTGCAGGCGGCTGCGACGCTGGCCTTCGACCTCGGCCTGGAAGTCCATGCCGGCCATGGGCTGGACTACGTCACCGCACCGCACATGCTGGCCATTCCAGAGGTGCGCGAGCTGAATATCGGCCATTTCCTGATCGGCGAAGCGGTGTTCACCGGCCTGACCAGCGCCATACACCGAATGCGGGCGGCCATGGACGCCGTGCCGTGATCATCGGCGTCGGTGCCGATCTTTGCGACATTCGTCGTATCCAGCGTTCGCTCGAACGGTTCGGCGATCGCTTCAAACAACGCTGCTTCACCGGGCTGGAGCAGGCCAGGTCCGAGCGCAAGCCTGATCCGGCGTGGAGCTATGCCAAGCGTTTCGCGGCCAAGGAGGCCTGCGCCAAGGCCCTGGGGACCGGCATGCGCGCCGACGTCTACTGGCGGGACATGGGGGTGGTGAACCAGCGGTCGGGACAGCCGACCCTGGCCCTGACCGGCCATGCCGCGGAACACCTGCGAAGGTTGACACCACCCGGTCACGAACCCCGGATACATCTGACGCTCAGCGACGAGCATCCCTACGCCCTGGCGTTCGTGGTGATCGAAGCCTTGCCGATGGCTTAATCACGTTATACCGATTTCGCCGCAATGACCGCGAACAGCGGCTGGGGGATAGAGTCACAATGAGCGACGAGCACAAGCCGCACGACGGTCACGGTCATGACGCCGGTCACGGTCACGATGATCACGGGCATGCTGCGCCTGCCGCGCACGGCCATGACGACCATGGCCACGCAGCGCCTGATGCGCACGGCCACGACGATCACGGTCACGCAGCGCCCGCCGCGCACGGCCACGACGACCATGGCCACGCAGCGCCTGATGCGCACGGCCACGACGATCACGGTCACGCAGCGCCTGATGCGCACGGCCACGACGACCACGGTCATGCTGCGCCCGCCGATCATGGTCACGACGATCACGGCCACGCAGAGTCGGCCCACGGGCACGATGATCACGGACACGCCGCGCCGGCCCATGGGCATGAGGACCACGGTCACGCAGCGCCTGACGCGCATGGCCACGACGATCACGCGGCACCGGTCGCCGCCGCAGTCGCCGGTGCCGCTGTGGCCGCCGCATCAAAACCGCCGGTCTGGAGCGACTCGGGTGACGCCCCGTTCGAGGAGGTGAACACGACCCCGGTCTACGCCCGCGGCAAGGGCAGCAAGAAGAAGTCCGGTGGCGGCTCCAGCAGCGAGGGCTTCGAGTTCATCAAGACGATCTTTTTCGCCCTGTTGATCGCCTTCGTGCTGCGCGTCGTGCTGTTCCAGCCCTTCACCATCCCGTCGGCGTCGATGGAGCCCAACCTCTATGAGGGCGACTACATCGTCGTGTCCAAATGGAGCTACGGCTATTCGAAACACTCGATCCCGTTCAGCCCGCCGATCTTCGACGGCCGTATCCTGGGGCAGACGCCGAAACGCGGCGACATCGTCGTGTTCAAACTGCCGCGCGATAACAAGACCGACTACATCAAACGCCTGATCGGCCTGCCGGGCGACCGGATCCAGATGATCAACAATGTGCTGAACATCAACGGTCAGCCCGTGCGCGACGTCGTGGTCAGCGGCGACGATGTAACGAACATGTACGGCATGCCGATCGTGCGGATGCGCGAGACCCTGCCCGAGGGCAAGACCATCACCATCCAGGACTTCGGTCCCGGCAATGACCTGGACGACACCCCCGTCTTCGAGGTTCCGGCCGGCCATTACTTCATGATGGGCGACAACCGCGACAACTCGATCGACAGCCGCGTCGAGCAGTCCCAGGGCGTCGGCCTCGTGCCCGCGGAGAACCTGATCGGCAAGGCGGACATCATCCTGTTCTCGTGGACGCCCGGTGCGTCGCTGTGGAATCCGGTCAGCTGGTTCAAGAACATCCGTCCGAGCCGGTTCTTCACCGTCCTGCACTGATGGCAGATAGACGGGCCGAGGCAGTCCGGGCCCTTTCGCGCTGCCTCGGTCACGCGTTCAGGGATCCGGCCCTGCTGGATCTCGCCCTGACCCACGCCAGCGTGGGGGAGGGGGCCGAGCGCGACGCACGCGGACGCCTGTTCGCGGACAATCAGCGGCTGGAGTTCCTCGGCGACCGCGTGCTTGGGCTGCTCGTCGCCGACCGGCTGATGCGCGACTATCCCGAAGCCGACGAGGGCGAGATGTCCTCGCGCCTGCATGCCCTCGTCGACAAGGCCGCCTGCGCCCGCGTGGCCGAAGCCATAGGGGTCGGCGACGCCATGCGCCTGTCTCCCGGCGAGGCCAAACAGGGCGGTCGCCGTCGCGAAGGCGTGCTGGGCGACGCGATGGAGGCGATCCTCGCCGCGGCCTGGTTCGACGGCGGCATCGAGGCCGCGCGGGCCGTGTTCGACCGGACCTGGGCGGACGAACTGGCTGCGCCGCCGAGGAAATCCCTGACCAATCCGAAATCGGCCCTGCAGGAGTGGGCGCTGTCCCACGCAAAGCCTTTGCCCGTCTACCGTATCGTCGAACGCAAGGGCTCGGATCACGCCCCGACGTTCACCGTCGAAGTCAGCGTGGCCGGACATCCGCCCTTGACCGCACAAGGGCGTTCGCGTCAGGACGCTGAGAAAGCGGCCGCGATCGGCCTGCTGCAGCGTGAAGGCGTGATTTGACCGATACAGAAAACCAGAGTGCAGGCTTTGCCGCGATCATCGGCGCGCCGAACGCTGGCAAGTCCACCCTGGTCAACCGCCTGACCGGCACCAAGGTCTCGATCGTTACCCAGAAGGTGCAGACCACGCGCTTCCCCGTGCGCGGTATCGCCATCGAAGGCGACGCCCAGATCGTGCTGGTCGACACGCCCGGCATCTTTACCCCCCGCCGTCGGCTGGATCGCGCCATGGTGGCTTCGGCCTGGGGCGGTGCGTCGGACGCGGATGTGGTGGTGCACCTGATCGACGCGGCGTCGCACATCGCCGCCGAGGGCAAGGAAGGCCAGGCCGCCGACCGCCGCTCGGCCGAGGATACCGAGACCATCATCGCCAATCTGAAGGCGACCGGTACCCAGGTCATCCTGGCCCTGAACAAGATCGACGGCATGCGCCGCGACACCCTGCTGGCCCTGTCGCAAGCCATGTTCGAAACCGGCGTCTATTCCGAAGTCTATATGATTTCGGCGCTCAGCGGCGACGGCGTCGACGATCTGAAACAGCGGCTCGCGCGCGCCATGCCGGCCGGCCACTGGCTCTATCCGGAAGACCAGTCCGCCGACGTGCCGATGCGGGTTCTGGCGGCCGAGATCACACGCGAAAAGGTCTATCTGCGCGTCCACGAGGAGCTGCCCTATTCGGCGGCCGTCGAGACCACCGCGTTCGAGGACAAGGCCGACGGCTCGGCCCGGATCGAACAGACCATCTATGTCGAGCGCGAAAGCCAGCGGCCCATCGTGCTGGGCAAGGGCGGCCAGACGCTGAAATGGATCGGCCAGAAGTCGCGCGAAGAGCTGACCGAGCTGCTGGATCGCCCCGTGCACCTGTTCATCACGGTCAAGGTCGACCCGAAATGGCAGGACTCACGGGCCCTGTACGCCCAGTTCGGGCTGGATTTCGACGTCTAGTCCGAGTGTTCAACGTCCCGAAAAACGCCGGGGGGCATCCCCGGCTTGTGATCGCCGCTCTGGCCTGCCTCATAATCGCAGCGGGCGGGCTGTTCGCATGGGTCAGCGTCCGACCCGCCGCAACCGTGGCCGGGACTGAAGCCAGGCCCCTGCCGCCCCGACCGCCGCTCGAGGTGGTCGAGACGCTTCCGGCGCTGAAGGCCCAACTGGATCGCTGGGGTGGCTCGGGCCAGTTCACCGGCGGCGTTCTGGTCGCCCGCGGCGATCAGGTCCTGTTCCGGCTGGTGCACGGCTTCGCTGACCGCAGGACCGGTGCTCCCCTGCAACTGAACTCGCGGTTCCGTCTCGCCTCGGTCAGCAAGCAGTTCACCGCCGCCGCCATCCTTAGGCTGCAGGACGAGGGCGTGCTGTCGACCCACGATCCGCTGTGCAAATGGATCCAGCCGTGTCCCGCCGCCTGGGAGCCGATCCGGCTCTATCATCTGTTGTCGCATACCTCTGGCGTCCCGGACCTGATGGCCCGACCCGGCTGGGGCGTCCGGCGGGTCACGCCCGCAACATCCGAAGAACTTACTGACGAATCAAAACGATATGGGCTTCAGTTCGTGCCGGGCACCAAGGTTCGGTACGACAATGCCGGCTATAACCTGCTCGGGGCCGTGGTCGAAAAGGCTTCAGGCATGCCGCTGCACGACTACCTGCAGAAGGCCTTTTTCAGACCGCTGGGCATGGCTGACACCGGCTATGACGACGGTCGATCAGGCGTTGTCATGGGTTACGCCAATCTGGGTGGCGGCGGGCCATCGCCCCAACCGGACGCCAACGTCAGCATCATTTTCGCCGCCGGGGCCCTGTATTCGACCCTGGACGATCTTCTGGTCTGGGAGAGGGCGCTGCATCGTGGCCAGCTTCTGAGCCCGCGCAGCCATGCCATGATGATCGCCGACCATGCGCCGGCGGACACGCCGCCGGAACGCGGTCGCCAGCGCCGTGACTGGGGCTTCGGCGTCTTCGTCAACAGCATCGGCCAACGCGTCTCGCCACCCTTCCTGGACCGTCAGATCTTCCACACCGGAAGCTGGTCGGGATTCCGCAATCTGATGACGTACCAGCCGGATCAGGACGTCACCGTCATCGTCCTGTCGAACAACTACCACCAGCGCGACGCGGTCTTCCTGCTGTCGCAGCAGGGGATGGCGGAGGCCCTGGGTCACGACGTCCCGACGGCGATGGGGCGCTGAGGCACGCGCCGAGCGAGCCCGGCAGGCGTTCCATCAGACGGAGCGGCCCTTACGAAGCGGGCCGCCAGTCGGCAGACGGCCGGACATTGATCATCCACGGCACGCCGAACCGGTCTGTGAAGCCACCGAAGCCCGGCGACCAGAAGCTCTCGGCGAAGGGCATCCTCACCTCGCCGCCTTCCGACAGGCCCTCGAACAGGCGTCGGCCTTCCTCCACGGTGTCGGTGTGAAGCGTGACGTCAAAGCCGTCCTTGGGTTTGTGCATGTCCGGCGTGTAGTCGGGGTGCATGTCCGAGCCCATGAGGGCCTGGTCGCCCACCTGCAGCCAGCAGTGCATCAGCCAGTCCCTGATCCCGGCAGGCACGGGCATCTCCGGCGGTCCATCCCCGTATGGCATGGCGGCGGTGATCTCCCCGCCCAGTACACGGGCGTAAAACGCAAACGCTTCCCGGCAATTGCCCGGGAAGCTCAGGCTGGTCACGATCTTCATGGTCGTCTCCCCTCTCGGTGTTCTTGATTCAGCCAGTCGTTCAGACGGCCGAAGGTCGAGGTCCAGCCGTGGGTGTGGCCCTCGAGGCTCCGCTCTGACTTCAATCCTTCGTGGGTGAAGACCATCCGGGTGCGGCCGTCCGGCAGTTCGTGCAGGACCACGGTCACCAGGGTGTCGGCGGGCGGGCCGTCCTCGTGGCTCTCGTCCCAGCGGAAGGTGAACACGAGACGCTCCGGCTCGATCACCTCGCGATACATGCCGCCCTGCCACAGGACCTCGTCCGTTGTCGCCGAACCGAGGCAGGCGCGCCACAGGCCCCCGACGCGCAGATCGTTGGTCCCCGACCGCATCGGCCATTCGACCGGCCCCATCCAGTGGATGCGCATCTCCGGGCGGGTCCAGGCCGCCCAGACCAGGGCGCGGGGCGCATCGAAGATCCGCTCCATGTCCAGCCGGTGCGGCAGGAGCGGCGGGAGCTCGGGCAGGGCGGGGTCCGTCATCGTCATCGTCTGGCTCACAGGGTCCTGAGCAGTTCGGCCAGCTGATCGGCGGCGGCGTTCCAGCCGGCCTCGAAGCCCATCTGCTCGTGCTGTTTCATCGTGTCCGCATTCCAGTGCCGCGCGACGGCGACATAGTCCGTGCCGCCATCCGGTGTCGGCGTCAGGGTGATCTCGGCGACCATGAAGGGCAGGCCGGCCGGTCTCCAGTCCGGCGTGAAGGCATCGGTCGTGACCAGCCGGCGGTTGGGCTCGATCGCGAGGATCACGCCACTGTTCGGCATGACCTCGCCGTCGGGGCCGTTCATCACCGTATTGAAGACCCCACCCGGACGCGGATCGATGACCGCCTCGGAGACGTACCAGGGCTTCGGACAGAACCACTGTTTCAGCAGGTCCGGCGTCGTCCAGGCCCGCCACACCGTCTCCGGCGGCGCATCGAAGTGGCGACTGAGGGTCAGATCAAACCCGTTCGGCGTTCCCGGCGTGTAGCAGGGGTTGTCAGTTTCGTCGGCCATCGGGGTCTCCCTTCTGGATTTTCTTCAGATAGGCGTCGAGGCGGTCGAAGCTGGCGTCCCAGTACCGGCGATAGTGTTCCAGCCAGTCAGCGACGCCCTTCATACCCATCGGCTCGAGGCGGGCGGGGCGCCACTGCGCCTCGCGGCCACGGCTGATCAGACCGGCCTTCTCCAGCACCTTCAGATGTTTCGAAACGGCGGGCAGGCTCATGTCGAAGGGCTGTGCCAGATCGTTGACGCTGGCCTCGCCCTCGCACAGCCGGGCCAGGATGGCGCGACGGGTCGGGTCTGCCAGGGCAGCGAATTTGGCGCTGAGGGGGTCGGTCTGCATCGGGTCGCTTCGTATGTAACTGTATAGTTAAATGACCCGGCTCCGATCTGTTGTCAACCGTCCGGTTAAATGACCCGGCCCTTGGTGGTCCGTCGGGTGGAACGCGATCACCCTCCCGGGGGTTGGTCCGTCTCATGCTGGAGCGACCGCCGATGAAGGCCCTGATCCTGAACTGCACCCTCAAGCCGTCGCCCGCGACCTCGAGCACCGAGGCTCTGGCCAGGGTCGTGATCGCCGAACTCGAAAAGGGCGGGGCCGAGGTCGAGATGATCCGGCTGGTGGATCTGAACCTGAAGCCCGGGATCAGGACCGACGAAGGCAAGGGTGACGACTGGCCCGCGGTCCACGCGAAGATCATGGCCGCCAACATCGTGGTCTTCGCCACCCCGACCTGGCTGGGCCAGATGTCCAGCGTCTGCCTGCGCGCGCTGGAGCGGATGGACGCCATGTTTGCCGAGTTCGACAAGGCGGGCCGCCCGGTCGCGTTCGGCAAGGTCGCCGGCGTCGTCGTCACCGGGAATGAGGACGGGGCCCACAATATCGTGGCCACCGTCTGTCAGGGCCTGATCGACATGGGCTTCACCATCCC
Source organism: Caulobacteraceae bacterium (assembly GCA_965284375.1). GTDB lineage: Bacteria > Pseudomonadota > Alphaproteobacteria > Caulobacterales > Caulobacteraceae > Brevundimonas. The sequence goes on along the minus strand of OZ260074.1, from coordinate 1,190,158 downwards.
GGGCCAGAGCTGGACCTACTGGCACCTCGGGCCGGGTCCGGGCCCGGACTATGTCGAGACCGACCAGGGGCACGACTGGTCGGACCGCGTCGGGCGCAATGCGGCGCGCAATCTGCTGGCGCTGGCCAGGGTCCTGAAGCCGTCGACCTATCCGGTTCCGGAAAGCGCCGGGGACTGACCCGCCAGACCCTGCGCGTGACGGCGCGGGAAAAGCCGGCGTAGAGTGGGGCATGTCCCTGATCGCCCTGACCCTCGCCATCGTCCTGCAGACCACGCCCGAGCAGCAGGCGGCCGCCGCTCTCGACCAGATGCACGCAGCAGCGGCCCGCGCTGACTCGGCCGCCTGGGCCGACCGTCTGGCCCCGGACCTGGTCTGGGTCGGTAATGAGACGTCCGAGCGCTGGAACCGTGAGGCCTTCCTGGCCTTCGCCGCACCGGTGTTCGCGCGGGGGGAGGGCTGGACCTATTCAGCCCGCGACGGCGGTGGACAGCGTCATGTCACCCTGGCCCCGGATCCTTGCGCCTGTGTCGCCTGGTTCGATGAAGTGCTGAACAGCCAGACCTATGGCACGGCGCGCGGAGAGGGGATGCTGGTCCGCGACGGCGAGCGCTGGCGCGTGCTGCGCTACGCCCTCAGCTATCCCATCCCCAATGACCTTGCGAACGCCATGACGGCGGAGATCAAGGCCTTCGAGGCCGCCACGCCGATCGTCGACGCGGCGGGCGAGGCCGCCGACACGCCGGAGGAGACGGCCGCCGCAGCCACGCTGGACGCCCTGCACGCAGCGGCGTCGAAGGCGGATGGCGCAGTGTATTTCGACCTGTTCACGCCCGGCGCGACCTACATCGGCTCCGATGTGACCGAGCACTGGTCGATCGCCGAGTTCCGGTCCTACGCCGAACCCTATTTCAACCGCGGACGGGGCTGGACCTATGTGCCGCGCTCGCGCTCGCTGACCCTGGCTCCGCTGGATTGCCGTTGCGTGGTCTGGTTCGACGAGGCCCTGGACAGCGCCAGCTATGGCACCAGCCGGGGCACCGGCGTTCTGGTGCGGGGCGACGACGGCAAGTGGCGCATCGCCCTGTACGCCCTGACGTTCCCGATCCCCAACGCCCTGGCGCGGGACATGACGGCGCGGATCAGAGCGGCGGCGGCGCAGTAGCCGGAAACCGGAACATATGGCCAACCCCGGCGCGGTCCTCTAACACCCCTGTATGGATTTCACCGACGACGCCTTCGTCCTGTCCGCCCGCGCCCATGGCGACACCGGTGTCGTGGTCGAACTGCTGACCGAGGAACACGGTCGCCGCTCCGCCTATGTCGCCGGCGGGGCTTCGCGCAAGATGAAGCCGTTCCTCCAGGCCGGGGCGCGGGTCACGGCCGAATACCGGGCCCGGACCTCTGACCACCTCGGCTCCGCCCGGCTGGAGCCGGTGGGGGAGGGACCCAGCGCCCTGTTCGATGACCCGATGGCCCTGACCGGCCTGGCCGCAGCGGCCTCCGTGGCGCAAGGGGCGCTGCCCGAGCGCGAGCCGCATCCGGGTGCCTTCCTGGCCTTTGAGGCCCTGATGTCGGCCTTCGCCCTGCCGGACGTCTGGCCCGCCATCTTCGTACGCTTCGAGGCGGGCTTGCTGGAGGATCTGGGCTTCGGCCTCGACCTGTCGCGCTGCGCGGTGACGGGGTCCATGGATGACCTGATCTGGGTCAGCCCGCGCACCGGCCGCGCCGTCAGCCGCGACGCGGGCCAGCCCTATGCCGACAAGCTGCTGAAACTGCCCCCCTTCATGCTGGGGGCGCAGGCGGGGCTGGGCGAAGGCGACGTCGGCTCCGGCCTCGACCTGACCGGTCATTTCCTTGAACAGTTCGTCTTCCACCCCCAGAACCGGCCGATTCCGCCCGCCAGGGTGTGGATGATCGACAAGCTGCGCGAGGCCGGGCGCCTGTAACTCCGACCCCTGTAAATGCAACGCGTGCGGAGCAAGCGAGGCCGTTAGGCAACGCCGGGCCTCAAAGACGAGCGAACCGGTGGCTGTCACGGAAGCGCCGCTGAGCCGTCGTCGGGCTGTTGTCGCCCCCTCCTATGGCCGCGTCGCGTGCATCGGCACGACAACGATCTTCGGGGACAACCATGACCAATCATCGTCTTTTGGCGGGCGTTTCGACGCTCGCGCTCGTTATCGGCGGCGTCATGCTGTCATCGGGACCGGCCTTGGCCCAGACCGTCGTTTCGGAGCCGGACGGTCCGGTCACCGCGCTCGACGAAGTCGTCGTCTTCGGTCTCGGCCAGAGCCGGCAGCAGGCCTCGATCACCGAAGCCGCCATCGCCGTCGAAGCCCCCGGTACCAGCCCGTTGAAGGCCATTGAACGGCTGCCGGGCGTCAGCTTCCAGTCGGCCGATGCCTTCGGCAACTACGAATGGTCCGCGCGCATCGTGCTGCGCAGCTTCAACCAGAACCAGCTGGGCTTCACCCTCGACGGCGTGCCGCTGGGTGACATGAGCTACGGCAACCACAACGGCCTGCACATCTCGCGCGCCATCATTTCCGAGAACGTGGCCCGCGTGGACGTGGCCCAGGGCTCGGGCGCGCTCGGCACGGCTTCCAGCAGCAACCTGGGCGGCACAGTCGCGTTCGTCAGCCGTCGTCCGGCCGACATGTTCGGCTTTGACGTCGCCGGCACCTACGGCAGCGAGGACACCACGCGTGGGTTCGTTCGCATCGACACCGGTGCCTTCGGCCCGGCCGGAACCGCCCTGTCGTTGTCCTTCGTCGATCACCGGATGGACAAGTGGAAGGGTGTGGGCGAGCAAAACCAGCAGCAGATCAACTTCAGCCTGCTCCAGCCTGTCGGTCGCGGTGAAATCACCGGCTTCATCAACCGGTCCGAGCGGCGCGAGAACGATTACCAGGACATGTCGCTGGAGCAGATCGCGCGCCTCGGCCGCGACTTCGACAACATTTCGGGTAACTACGCCCTGGCCGTCCTGATCGCTGATGTCGCCAACAATCGCGGCGATACCGGCGCGGCCGTGACCAACGCCGGTGCCGGAACCGTCTATCCGGCCCCGATCGGAACCGTCGATGACGCCTATTTCGACGCGTCGGGCCTGCGGGATGACACCCTCGGTGCCCTGACTCTCAACTATCCGGTTACCGACGCGCTCGCCGTGTCGCTGACGGGCTATGGCCACAAGAACGAAGGCCAGGGTCTGTGGTGGACCCCCTATCTCGCGACCCCGGTCGGCGCGCCGGACCAGTCCGGTGCCGCGATCGCCGCGCCCAGCCCGATCTCGATCCGCACCACCGAATACGACATCGAGCGTCGCGGTGTGATCGGCTCGGCCACCCTGACCGTGGGCAACCACGAGATCGAGGGCGGCTTCTGGATGGAGAACAACGACTTCAACCAGGCCCGTCGCTTCTACGGCCTCGCCCGCGCCGCCAACACCCGCGACTCGCTGGAGTTCCTGGCCAACCCCTTCTTCACCCAGTGGGAATATGACTTCGAGACCGAGACCCGCCTGTTCTATCTGCAGGACAGCTGGTCGGTTACCGAGGCCCTCACGGTCAACGCAGGCTTCAAGTCTCTGAGCGTCGAGAACTCGGCCACCACCGTGACTGGCACCAACAAGACCGGAACGATCAAGGCGGAAGACAATTTCCTGCCCCAGATCGGCGTCGCCTGGGACCTCAACGGCGACCAGCAGCTGTTCGGCTCTTATGCCGAGAACATCCGCGCCTATGAATCCTCGAACACAGGCGGTCCGTTCTCGGCCACGGCGGCCGGCTTCGCGGCGCTGCGGGCAACCCTCGAGCCGGAACGCTCGAAGACTCTGGAAGCCGGCTGGCGCTTCCGCTTCGACCAGCTCCAGGGTTCGGTTGCCGTCTATGACGTGCAGTTCGAAAACCGCCTGCTGGGCGTCGCGCTCGGTGCCCCGATCCTGGGTCTCGGCAACGGCATCCAGAACGTCGGTGCCGTTCAGAGCCGCGGTTTCGAAGCCGCCGCTGTCTGGAACTTCACCGACAACTGGTCGGCCTTCGGCTCGTTCAGCTACAATGACTCGACCTACGAGGACGATGTTCGTGACGGTACGGGAGCCCTGGTGGCGGCCACGGCCGGCAAGACCGTGATCAACACACCCGAGACCCTGGCCCGGGCAGAACTGGCCTATGACAACGGCAGCCTCTACGGCACGATCGCAGGGTCCTTCACCGGCGAGCGCTTCTCCAGCTACCTGAACGATGAATCGGTAGGGTCCTACACGCTGTTCGAGCTCACCGCCGGCTACCGCTTCATCGATCGCGCCGACTGGCTGGACGGGACGGAAGTCCAGTTCAACGTCACCAATCTGTTCGATGAAGACCACATCTCGACGGTCGGCTCGGGCGGCTTCCAGAACACTGCCGGTCGCCAGACCTTCCTGCCGGGCGCGCCCCGTCAGGCCTTCGTGACCCTGCGCCGCCACTTCTAGTCGCGTCCCAGTCGCGTATACGGACGGGGCGCATCGGTTCGGTGCGCCCCGTTTCCCTTTTCAGCCCGGAGATGGCGAAATGAACAGTCTCTCGAGACGCGGCCTGATGGCCGGGACGGTCGGCGCGGGTCTGATCGCCGGGACGGTACAGGCGGCGGCTGACCCGCATCCGCAGGGCGAGCGGACCCTGACCCGTATCGCCTTCGGCTCCTGCGCCAAGAGCGACAAGCCCCAGCCGATCTGGGACGCGGTGCTGGCCGCCCGGCCGGACCTGTTCATCTTCCTGGGGGACAACGTCTATCTGGACACCCGTGACCCGGCAGTAATGCGCCGAAAATATGCCGAGATGGCAGCCCAGCCGGGGTTCCAGCGACTGAAGGCCAGCGGCATTCCGATCCTGGCCATCTGGGACGATCATGATTTCGGCGAGAATGACGCCGGTGCCGACTATCCGATGAAGGAGGAAACGCGCCGTCTGTTCCTGGACTTCTTCGACGAACCCGCGGACAGCCCGCGTCGCACGCGCGACGGCATCTACACCGCCCATGTCTTCGGCCCGGCCGGTCGGCGAGTGCAGGTCATCCTGCCCGACCTGCGCTGGAACCGCACGCCTCTGGTGCCGCTGGAACTGGGCGACCAGGATTATCACGCCTGGGTCGAGAAGCGCGCTGAAGCCGGCCAGCCGACGCCCGGTCCTTATGCCCGCAATCCCGAAATGACGGCGACACAGCTGGGGGAAACCCAGTGGCGGTGGCTGGAAGAGCAGCTGTCGGTTCCGGCCGACATCCGCGTGTTCGCCTCCAGCCTGCAGGTCGTGGCCGACTTCGCCGGATGGGAGGGCTGGATCAATTTCGCCCACGACCACCAGCGCCTGATCGCTGCCATCCGCGACAGGAAGGCCAACGGGCTGTTCTGCCTGTCGGGGGACACCCACTACGGGGAAATCTCGCGGCTGGACGTCAACACACCCTATCCGTTGTGGGACATTACCTCGTCGGGCCTGACCGAGGTCTGGCCGGTGACACCGCCCAATGCCCTGCGGGTCGGCGAGGTCTTCCGGGACCAGAATTTCGGCCTGCTGACGATCGGCTGGGGCGGCGAGGCCCCGACGGTTCTGGCCGAGGTCCGTGACGTCAATGGCGCGGTCAGGCTGGAGCAGGCGATCCGGATCGCCGATCTGACGGTCGGTTGAACATCCGGGTTGGGGTGATCGGTCAACGGGGCGCTGGACACGGGACCCGAAACACCTGATTCGAAGTCCCATGACCGTTCACACCCCGCCGCCGGAAGGCGGACGCATCGTCGACGAGCCGATGAGCGAGGCGCTTTCGCGCCGCTATCTGGCCTATGCGCTGTCGACCATTACCAACCGGGCGCTGCCGGACGTGCGCGACGGCTTCAAGCCCGTGCACCGGCGCATCATGTACGCCATGCACCAGATGCGGCTGAACCCGCAGGCGGCGGCGCGCAAATGCGCCAAGGTCGTCGGCGAGGTGATGGGCGGCTATCACCCGCACGGTGACGCCTCGATCTATGACGCCCTGGTCCGCCTCGCCCAGGACTTCTCGCAGCGCTATCCGCTGGTCGACGGCCAGGGCAATTTCGGCAACATCGACGGCGATAACGCCGCGGCCATGCGTTACACCGAGTGCAAGCTGACGGCCGCCGCAGTCCTGCTGATGGAGGGCATCGACCAGGACTCGGTGGACTTCAAGGCCACCTATGACGATCAGGACGAGGAGCCGATCGTCCTGCCCGCCGGCTTCCCCAACCTGCTGGCCAACGGCTCGTCGGGCATCGCCGTGGGCATGGCCACCTCGATCCCGCCGCACAATGTCGGCGAATTGATCGACGCCTGCCACCTGCTGCTCGAGCGGCCCGAGGCCACGACCGCCGAACTGGCGCAGATCGTGCCGGGCCCTGACTTCCCGACCGGCGGCGTCGCCGTCGAAGGGCACGCCTCCATCCTCGAGGCCTATGAGACCGGACGCGGCGGTGTCCGCCTGCGCGCCCGCTGGGAAACCGAGGACCTCGGCCGCGGTGTCTGGCGCATCATCGTCACCGAGATGCCCTACCAGGTCGGCAAATCCAAGCTGATCGCCGACCTGGCCGACCTGATCGAGCACAAGAAGGCCCCGCTGCTGGGCGACGTCCGCGACGAGTCGGCCGAGGACATCCGGCTGGTTCTGGAACCCAAGTCCCGGACGGTAGAGCCTGAAGTCCTTATGGAAAGCCTGTTCAAACTTTCCGATCTCGAGATCCGTTTCCCGGTCAATATGAACGTGCTGGACGCCAGCGGCACGCCGCGGGTCATGGGGCTGAAAGCCTGTCTGCAGGCCTTCCTCGATCACCGTCGCGAGGTGCTGGTCCGCCGGGCAGGCTGGCGCATCGACCGGGTCGAGAAGCGACTGCACCTGCTGGAAGGTCTGCGGATTGTCTTCCTCAACCTCGACGAGGTCATCCGCATCGTCCGCGAGGAGGAACAGCCCAAGGCCGTGCTGATCGCCCGGTTTGGCCTGTCCGAACTCCAGGCCGACTTCATCCTCGACACCCGACTGCGCCAGCTGGCGCGGATCGAGGAAATGACGATCGAGAAGGAATACAAGGCGCTGGCTGATGAACTTGCCGCGCTGCAGTCACTCTCGTCCTCGCCGGTCAAACAGTGGAAACAGGTCGGCAAGGACCTCGAGGCCGTGCGCAAGGCCCTGGTCTCGCCGCGGCGCACCACCATCGCCGAGGCCGTCGACACGGCCGCCTTCGCTTCGGTCGAGGCCTTCATCCCGCGTGAGGCCATCACCGTCATCCTGTCCGAGCGCGGCTGGATCCGGGCGGCCAAGGGCAAGGTCGAGGATCCGTCGGAGCTGAAGTTCAAGGAAGGCGACAGCCTGGCCTTCCTGATCCCCGGCTATACGACCGACAAACTGCTGGTGGCGGCATCCGACGGCCGCATCTTCACCGTCGGGGCGGACAAGCTGGCCTCGGGACGGGGTCACGGCGAGCCGCTGCGCCTGATGATCGACCTCGACGAGAAGGCCGGGATCGTGAACCTGCTGATGCACCAGCCCGGCGGAAAGCTGCTGATCGCCTCAAGGGCCGGCTATGGTTTCGTCGCCCCGGAGGACGAGCTGCTGGCCCAGAAGCGCGGCGGCAAACAGGTGCTGAACGGCGAGATGCTGGCCGCCCTGCGCGTCACCGGCGACCACGTCGCCACCATCGGCGACAACATCAAGGCGCTGATCTTCCCGATCGCCGAACTGCCCGAGATGGGTCGCGGCAAGGGCGTCAAGCTGCAGGGCTACAAGCAGGGCGGCCTCGCCGACGTCGCGGTCTTCGACAGCGCCCACGGTCCTGAATGGGTCGACGGCGGCGCGCGTCGCCGCAACTGGCCAGACTGGAAGGACTGGCTGGGCAAGCGCGCCGGGGGCGGGCGGCAGGGCCCCCGAGGGCTGCGCAAATTCAGGTGACGCCGATTTCACTATCAGGGGTCGTCAGGGTGACCGATAATCTCCGAGGGCCGGTGCTCGGCCCGTGCAGGAGATCGACATGCTTACGACCCTGATCGTCATCGCCGTCATTGTCGCTGTGGTGCTGTTCGTCATCGTCGGCGCCTACAACAGGCTGGTCACCCTGGATCAGCGCGCCGACCAGTCATTCGCCGACATCGACGTGCAGCTGAAGCAGCGCCAGGACCTGATCCCCAATCTGGTCGAGACCGTGAAAGGCTATGCCTCGCATGAGCGTGGCACGCTCGACGCCGTCACCGCCGCCCGCGCCGCCGCCGCCGGTGCCACCTCGGTCAATGACAAGGTCCAGGCCGAGAACATGCTGACCGCCTCGCTGGGCCGCCTCTTCGCCGTCGCCGAGGCCTATCCGGACCTGAAGGCCAACACCAACTATCTCGAACTGCAGCGCGAGCTGTCGGACATCGAGAACAAGCTGGCCGCCGCACGCCGCTTCTTCAACAATGCCGTCAGCGAGTTCAACGCCGTCCGCCGCCAGTTCCCGACCGTTCTGTTCGCCGGCATGGTCGGCTTCAATGCCGACAAGCCCTTCTTCGATGTGGGCGAGGGCGAGCGCGCCACCCTGACCGCCGCCCCGCCCAAGGTCAGCTTCACGGCTTAAAGGACCGCTTCAATGGCCGCCGTCGGGCTCCAGACCCATATCTGGGCGAACAATACTCGGTCTGCCGTCTTGCTGGCCGGCTTCCCCGTGCTGATGATCTTCATCCTCTACGGCGTGCAGCTGATCCTGATGGGCATCGGCTTCCTGCCGGGCACGGGCCGCGGACTCGGGGACGACATGGCGCTGGCCGCGTCATGGCTGGGCGGCACCGTGCCCCTGGCCTTCATCGTGGCCGGCATCTGGTTCGCCATCTCCTATTTCGGCAGCCAGACCATGATCGACCTCATGACGGGCGCGCGGAAGGTTGAGAGAAGGTCTGAGCCAGACCTGTACAACCTGCTGGAAAACCTCGCGATCTCGCGCGGTCTCCGCACGCCGACCCTGCGCGTCATCGACAACGACAGCCTGAACGCCTTCGCCACCGGCCTGCACGAGGGCCAGTACAGCGTGACCGTCACCCGCGGCCTCGTGAACACCCTGACCCGGGACGAGCTGGAGGCGGTTCTGGCCCACGAGATGACTCACGTCATCAACAAGGATGTGCGGACCATGGTGATCGCCTCGATCTTCGCGGGGATCATCAGCGTCATCGCCGAACTGGTCTTCCGGGGCCTGCTGTACTCGCGTGGCGGCGGCCGCCGGGACAACAAGAACGCCCTGCCGTTGATCCTGATCGGCCTGGCCTTCGCTGCTGTGGGCTTTGCCCTGTCCATCGTCATCCGCATGCTGCTGTCGCGGACCCGGGAATATGTCGCCGATGCCGGCGCGGTCGAGCTGACCAAGAACCCGGACGCCATGATCTCGGCCCTGCGCAAGGTCGAGGGCCGGTCTTCGCTCAGGGGGCCGGACGAACTGCAGCAGCTGTTCCTCGACAACCAGCCGAACGGCGTCGGCCTCGAGGGCCTGTTCGCCAGTCACCCGCCGATCCAGAAGCGCATCGATGCCCTGGTGAAGTTCGGCGGCGGGATTGATCCGGGGGTGTGGTCCGGCGACCGGATAGACTCCGGACCGTCCGGCTACGAGACGTCCGTGCCCGCGGCCGGCTGATCCAGCAGCCGTTCCCAGCCCAGTCGGGTCAGCTGTTCCATCGGCCGGAAGTCGGCCTTGTAGTCCATCTTGCGCGAACCCCTGACCCAGTAGCCGAGGTAGACGAACGGCAGGTTGACGATCATCGCCTGGCGCACATGGTCCAGAATGGCGAACCGGCCGAGACTACGCGCCTCCATGTCCGGATCGAAGAAGCTGTAGACCATCGACAGCCCGTCCCCGAGCAGATCGGTCAGGCAGACACCCACCAGATCGCCGGGCCCGCCGTCGGGTGAGGGCAAGCGGTATTCGATCAGGTGTGTGCGGACGGCCGTATCCTCGACCATGGCGACATAGTCCAGCCAGCTCATGCCGCTCATGCCGCCGCCCGGATGGCGTCCGTGCAGATACCGGCGCAGCAGGTCGAACTGTTCGGTCGTCGCCTCCGCCTCCACCAGATCGCGCGACAGGTCGGCATTGCGTTTCAGCACCCTGCGCTGCGAGCGCGAGAAGGCGAACTCCGGCACGGGCAGCCGCACGGAAACGCAGGCGTCACACGCTTCGCAGGCGGGCCGGTAGGCGATGTTCTGGCTGCGGCGGAACCCCGCCTGGGTCAGCTCGTCGTTGACGTGGGCCCCCTCACTGAAGGGCAGGTTGGCGAACACCTTCCGCTCGGTCTGCCCCGGCAGATACGGGCAGGGGGCCACCGAGGTCATGTAGAAGCGAAGCTGGCGCTGGGGAACAAAGGTCACGGTGTCAGGTCCGCATCCAAGTTCGCCGGGAGTGGGGCAGCCGCATGCTCATGGGATGATTTGCGCCCGCGTCGCGCCCGGGAGCAAGCCCGTTCGCCCCACACGGACGTGCGGGGCGAACCGTCACAGGCTGGTGTCCGTCGGCAGGACCGGTGCCTCCCGCAGCAGCACGATGGCGATCCGCCGGTTGCCAGCCAGCGTCGGATCGTCGGGATAGAGCGGATCGGACCCGGCCTTGCCCGAGACCTGATAGACCCGGTCACCGTCGACCCCGGCCGCCTGCAGGATCAACCGCGACGCATTGGCGCGGGCCGACGACAGGGTCCAGTCATTCGGGCCGGTGGCCCGGCTGGAACCGGGCGCAGCCGAGGTGTGGCCCGTCACGGAAATCCGGTTGGGCAACTGGGTGATGACTTTCGAGATGGTCCGCAGCAACAGCTGGGCCCGCGGATTCGGGCGCGCCGAGTTCTGTTCGAACATCGATCGACCTTCCTGGTCGACCAGCTGGATGCGCAGGCCCTCGGGCGTCTGGTCGATGATCAGCTGTTTCGACAGCTCGGCCAGTTCGGGCATCGCCTGCATGGCCTGGCGAAGGGATTCGGCGGCCGAAGAGAATTCGGCGGCCTCGCGCCGCGCGACTTCCTGTTCCAGGGCAGCGTCGCTGGCAGCGGCGAGGTTCTGGCTCTGGCCGGTGTCCTGGGACGCGTCCGGTGGAGCCTCGGGCGAGAGCTGGCTGATCACGGACTGCGATCCGGAACTCTTGGCCCCGTCGTCGCCCAGCGACGTGCCGCCCAGGATGCCGCCCGAACCCGAGGTCGTCTGCGAGACACTGGCCGGCGCGAAATACTCCGCGATGCCGCGCTTCTGTTCCGGATCGGTCGTGTTGATCAGCCACATGAGCAGGAAGAAGGCCATCATCGCGGTGACGAAGTCGGCATAGGCCACCTTCCAGGCACCGCCGTGATGGCCGCCACCGATGACCTTCTTGATCTTCTTGATGACGATCGGACGATCGCTCATGGACATCGGACGCGGCCTCGACGGTAAAACACGGACCGAGGATGGGCGTCGCAGGGTTAATGCTACGTTTCCCATGCCTGCGGGCCTTGCTCCGACGCGAGGCCTCGCCTAGTCGTCGCTCCGTGAGCACCCCATCAGATCCTGCCTTTGACATCCCGGCCTATCGCCGTGCGCTGGGCGGTTTCGCGACCGGCGTCTGCGTCGTCACGGCGCATACGGAGGAGGGGCCCTATGGCATCACGGTCAACTCCTTCACCTCGGTGTCGCTCGACCCGCCGCTGGTTCTGTGGTGCCTCGACCGGGGGTCGGATCGTCATGACGCCTTCGCCTCCGCCGAACGATTCGCCATCCACATGCTGCCGGTCGAGGACCGCGAGATGTCGGACCGTTTCGCCTGGGGTGTCTGCCGGCTTTCATCCGACGAGTTCGACAGCCAGAGTCCCGAACCGCCGCGGTTGATGAACGCCCTGACCCGCCTTGAGTGTGTCGCGACCGACCGGATCGTTCTGGGCGACCATCTGGTCGTCGTCGGTGCCGTGGAGCGTTTCGAGACCCGGCCCGGTGCGGCCCTGACCTATTATCGCGGCCGCTACGGCATCGCCCTGGAGCCCGAGGCATGAAGATCGGCTTTGCAGGTCTCGGCGTCATGGGCGGACCGATGGCGCGGCACCTGGTTCATGCCGGACATCACGTCACGGGCTTCAATCGCAGCCCCAACAAGGCCAGGACATGGGCCGCCGCGCACGGTGGCCGGTTCGCAACGACGGTCGCGGAGGCCGCGGACGGGGCCGATCTGTTTATCCTTTGCGTCGGGAACGACGAGGACGTCCGGCAGGTCGTCAGCGAGGCGTTGTCGCATCTGGGTGCAGGCGCGGTCATCGTCGACCACACGACGACGTCGGCCCGGGTGGCGCGGGAAATGGCCGCGCTGGCGCTGCAGGATGGCCGACAATTCATCGACGCTCCGGTGTCCGGCGGACAGGCCGGGGCCGAGAACGGCCAGCTCAGTGTCATGGCGGGTGGCGACACGGCTGCGCTGGCCCGGGTCGAACCGGCGCTGATGGCCTATTCGAAGGCAGTGAAACACATGGGGCCGTCCGGATCCGGCCAGCTGACCAAGATGGTCAATCAGATCGCCATCGCCGGGGTCGTCCAGGGCCTGGCCGAGGCGGTCCATTTCGCCGCGGTCGCAGGCCTCGACACCGGCGCGACCTATGACGCCATTTCCAAGGGGGCCGCCCAGTCCTGGCAGATGGACAACCGCTGGAAAACGATGGCCGAAGGCCAGTTCGAATTCGGCTTTGCGGTCGACTGGATGCGCAAGGATCTGGGTCTGGTACTGGATGAAGCCCGTTCCAACGGTGCCCATCTGGCGCTGACGGCCCTTGTAGACCAGTTCTATTCCGAGGTTCAGGCCATGGGCGGCGCGCGCTGGGACACCTCCAGTCTGGCAGCGCGCCTGCAGAACCGGACGCCTCCCGCCCGAACGTGACACTCGACACAAGAGGTTCACTGCACGGTCGTCCCCGTGTGGCTGCCCTGTAACAGCTTGACCGTAGACCTGCGCCGCATCGGGCAGGGGGTTGGGCATGCTTCAGATTCGCTCCATGACGGACCGCGTCCGATCAGGGCATCGGATGCTTCGAGGCCGCCCGCGTGCCGTCGCGGTCCTGGTCACGGCTCTGCTTCTCGCCGCTGTCCCCCTGATCGGAAGTGCCCGCACGGCGTCGCTGGCCAGCCGCTCTGTCGGATATATCGGATCAACGACCGACGCGGGGCACTATGACTACGCGGGGCTGGTTCACGTCCACACGACCTATTCGGACGATGCCACCGGAACCTATGAAGACCTGGCCCGGGTCGCGGGCGACCAGGGCATCCGGTTCCTGGTGGTCACCGATCACGAGACGCTGAAAGCCATCGGGGACGGCAAACAGGGCTGGCGCGACGGCGTGCTTATGCTGACCGGGGTCGAGAACGCCCGGCCGGAAGGGCATCTGCTGGGGATGGACGTAACGACCGCACCCGACAAGAGGGAAGTCCCCACATCGGCCTATCTGCAAGCGATCAAGGCGCAGGACGGTCTGAGCATCCTGGCCCATCCGGCGCATCGGAAATGGGCGTGGGAAGGCCCCGTCGACGACCGTATCGACGGGATCGAGATCCTCGATCTGGCCGACCAGTTCTATGCCGCGCCGCTGGAAGCCAAGCTGGCGGCCGTGGCCATGCTGCCCGTCAACCGGATGGCGGGCTATCTGGAACTGGGCACCAAGGCCGAGCCCTCGCTCCGTATCTGGGACCGGATCACCCAGCAGCGCCGGTTTGTCGGCCTGTACGCCGCTGATCTGCACCAGGCCATCGAGTTGTGGGGCGAAGAGAAGATGGTCTTTCCGCCGGCGGAGGACGTCATGCGGATCGCTCGCAACCACATCGTATCAGCCAGGCCGTTTTCGGGTGAATTCACCGCCGATTCGGCCCTGGTGTATGGCGCAATCCGGGCGGGACATCTGTATGTCGCGGTGGATGTTCTCGGCGATTCCACCGGGTTCATGTTCAAGGCGAGCAATCCCGATTCCGACGCCTGGATGGGTGACGAGATCCGGGTCGCACGCGGAACACGCTACACGGTGGAGCTGCCGGCGAGCGCCCGAAGACTGGGAGCGGTCGTGCGCGTCCTGCGTAACGGGATCGAAGTCGCACAGTCTGCGGCGGGACAGCGAATCTACCATTATGTGGACGACCGGCCGGGGGTTTATCGGGTTGAAGTCACTACGATGGTTCCGACGGCGTTCGGGGCTGATCGCGAGATGACCTGGATCTATGCCAACCCGATCTATGCCCGGGACGTAGCCGGTTGATCGCTGCCCGAAGGTCGAGCTATCATTTCACATAATATATCTTATGCGCATTCTGCTTCCGTGTTGAGCGGCACGGCTATCGTCCCGCGGCAGAACGCTCCTCCGCATCCATCAGGGCAATCGCTTCCCTCACATAAACAGCGTGCGCGACCAGACCGATTCCCAGGGGCTCGTCCGACGGCCGCACCTCTGACGTCAGGACGCCAGCGATGAACGGGTGCTCGGGTTGAACCGTCCCGGGCAGTTTGCGTGCCGCCGGGGTCCAGAAAACAGGCCCGCCGGAATTTCCCGGAAAGACTGGAAAATCAAGCAGAAATACTGGAAAGCTCTCAACCGGCGTCAACGGCCAGGACGCGACGCGACCGACGCGCAGGATGGGAAACCCCGCCGTATTCGACGCATAGCCGCGCGGGAAGCCCAGCGCGAACAGCTCATCGCCCGGCCCGACCTGCCAAGTATCGAGCGAGTCCCGGTCCGCGAGCCATGCCAGCGGAATGGCCGCCCGGGCGAAAACCGGTGGAGCCGAGACTTCCATGACGGCGACATCGCGGTCGGGGTGTTTCATCCAGACGGGCTCGCCGGCGGCATCCCGGATGCGCAGTGGCTCGGGCGAGAAACGCCAGCCCCCTCCCGGCACTTCGACCCGCCAGCCGACCCGGGCCTCGGCGGCCGGCATGCCACTCAGGACGTGGTGGGCGGTCACCAGAACCGTGCGCGGTTCCCCGTTCGCTCGCGGGGCATCAATCAGGAAGGCGGTGCCGACCCGGCGGGTCCCGTCTCCATTCATCTGGTCGATCTGGACCGTGGCGTTGATCAGGCCGACCGTCAGATCCCACGACGGCAGGACGAGCCCCGCCGGGGGCGGCGGGTCCTGAAGCGGTTCTGGTGGCGTTTGAAGTTCGAACATCGCCCTATCGGGACAGCGGCATTTGTTCATTTGACGGCGGGTCGCCCGCGCGCACAAGGTCCGGACTCATTTCAGGGGGCCTTTCGATGAACCGCCGCGATCTGCTCGCCACGTCCGCTGCCGCCCTGGCCGCGACCGCCCTTCCCGCCCAAGCCCGAACAACCGGAGCCTCGATGCCCCAAGGTACGCCCGTCCCGCCCGTCGCCAGAAAGATACCGGTGACCATCGAACAGCTGGGGCGCGTGCGCACCGACGACTATCAGTGGATGAAGGACGACAACTGGCAGACCGTCCTGCGCGACCCGACGGTCATCAAGGCCGACGTGAAGGCGCACCTTGACGCCGAGAACGCCTATCGTGAGGCGATGATGGCCTCGACCCTGCCCCTGCAGGCGGCGATGTTCGAGGAGATGAAGGGGCGGATCAAGGAGGCCGACAGCTCGGTCCCCTCGCCCGACGGACCGTGGGAATATTTCGTTGAATACCAGACGGGCGACCAGCATCCCCGCTATATGCGCAAGCCCCGGGCGGGCGGTGCCAGCCAGTTGCTGCTTGACGCGAACGCCCTGGCGGAGGGCAAGGCCTATTCCGAGGTCTCGGCCGCGGACCACAGTCCCGACCACGCCCTGTTCGCCTATTCCGAGGACGCGCAGGGCTCCGAAGTACACCAGATTTTCGTCAAGGACCTGGCGACCGGCGCGGTTCTGCCCGATCCCATCGGCTCGGCGACCGGCGACTTCACCTTCTCACCCGACAGCCAGTGGATCTTCTGGACCAACCGCGACGACAACGGACGGCCGGACAAGATCTTCCGCCGCCCCGCGCGCGGCGGCGAGACCAGCCTGGTCTATGACGAAGCCGACGACGGCATGTTCATCAGCGTCGGCCGCACCGCCGATGACGCCTTCATCCGGATCTCGATCGCCAATCAGGAGACCTCGGAAGCCCGTGTCATCCCGGCGGCCACCCCGACCGCGACGCCGGTCGTTCTGGAGCCGCGTCAGGTCGGCCGACTCTATGACGCCGATCACTGGGGCGACCGCTGGGTGTTCCGCACCAATGCCGATGACTCCATAGACTTCAAGATCGTCGAGGCCCCGACAGGAAACCCAGGCAAGGCCGACTGGACCGACCTCGTTCCGCATACGCCGGGCCGCTACATCGAGGGCGTGGCGCTGGTGAAGGACTATGTGGGCCGTCAGGAACGCGCCGACGCCAATACGAAGATCGTTATCCGCGACCGGTCCGGGGCCGAGCACGAGATCGCTGTGGACGAGCCCGCCTATTCCCTGTCGCTGGCCGGGGCGTCGGAGTTCGATACGACCATCATGCGCTACGGCTATAATTCGCCGTCCACGCCGACCTCGACCTATGACTACGACCTGGCCACCCGCGAGCGGACGCTGCGCAAGGTGCAGGAGGTGCCGTCCGGTCACAACGCGGCGGACTATGTCGTCGAACGGCTGAACGCCCCTGCCCCGGACGGCGAATTGGTGCCCGTGACCGTGCTGCGCCGCAAGTCGACGCCGGTCGACGGCTCGGCCCCGCTGCTGCTCTACGGCTATGGCTCATACGGGATCCCGATGGCCGCGAGCTTCTCGACCAACCGTCTTTCGCTGGTCGACCGGGGCTGGATCTACGCCATCGCCCACATCCGGGGCGGCTCCGACAAGGGCTGGGGCTGGTTCCTCAATGCCCGTCGGTTCACCAAGAAGAACACCTTCACCGATTTCATCGCCGCCGCCGAGCATCTGATAGCGAGTGGCCACGGCAAGGCCGGGCATATCGTGGCCCAGGGCGGTTCCGCCGGCGGCCTGCTGATGGGGGCGGTCAACAATATGCGGCCCGATCTGTGGGCCGGAGTCATCGGCCAGGTGCCTTTCGTCGATGTGATCAACACCATGAGCGACACCAGTCTGCCGCTGACTCCGCCCGAATGGCCCGAGTGGGGCAATCCGATCGAGGATCCCGAGGCCTACGACTATATGATGAGCTACAGCCCGTATGATCAGGTCGGGCCGATGGCCTATCCGGCTGTGCTGGCGACGGGCGGTCTGTCCGATCCGCGGGTGACCTACTGGGAACCGGAGAAATGGGTGGCCAAGCTGCGGCCGGCCACGACCTCTGGCAAGCCGATCCTGCTGAAAATCAATATGGAGGCCGGCCACGCCGGGTCATCGGGACGGTTCGACTATCTGAAGGAGGTCGCCCACGACTATGCCTTCGCGGTCTGGGCCATCGACAAGGGATGGGAGCGCGCCTGATCGGCCCGACCGTTCCATGACCCGTGTGCTCCGCGACGCTGAAGCCAGAGACATTGCGGCCATCACGGCCCTGTACGGGCGAGAGGTCGAGGGCGGGACTGCGACGTTCGAGATGACGCCACCCACCCTGGACGAGATGGCGGACCGGCTTGCAGCCGTGACACGTCACGGCCTGCCGTGGCTGGTCGCCGAGGTCGACGGGCGCTTTGCCGGCTATGCCTATGCCTCACCGTTCCGGCCACGTCCGGCTTACCGATATGGGGTCGAGGGTTCGATCTATGTCGAGGAGACGGCGCGCGGCCAGGGTGTGGGCCGGACCTTGCTGATCGCCCTGATCGATCGGACGCGCGCATTGGGCCTGCGGCACATCATCGGTGCCGTCAGCGACAGCGACACCAGCGTCGCCTCGATCGCGCTTCACCGGTCGCTGGGCTTCCGCGAGGCGGGGGTCTATCGCCAGGTCGGGTGGAAGTTCGAGCGCTGGCTGGACGTCACCCTGATGCAACTCGACCTCGCGCCCGAGGGCGATCCGCCGCGAACCCCGGGGCTGGATCTGACCGGCGGGCTGGCTTGAGACGCCACGCGCCACGTCGCCCGTAGCGTTACGGCGACACCACGGTGGCCGGCGGCGGCGTCAGCCATGGAGCCATGCGGAACCGCCTTGGTGGCTCTCCGAGGGTCCGATGCTGGATCAGCTGGCGTGCGAAGGCGATCACGGCGCAGATGGTCGCCTCATCGAACGGCTTGGAGACCGCGCCGAGCGCACCGGCGAAGCCCTCGGGAATCTGTTCCGGATTGGCAGTCAGGAAAACGACGGCGCAGCCGAACTCATCGACCATCCGCCGGCCGATCTCCGGGCCGGTCAGGCCGTCCAGCAGGTTCAGGTCGATCAGGGCCAGCTCAGGCCGTTCCCGCTCGGCGATCGCAAAGGCACTGGCCTTGTCCATGGCGCAGCCCACGACTTCGCAGCCGCATTCTCCCAGCACCAGTTCCAGCTCCATGGAGAGCAGGGCCTGGTCTTCGACGATCATGACCCGAAGGTCAGGCAGATTCGACACGCGACACCCCCCGCGAACCGGCCCCATACAAGAGCTGTGTCCGTTAGCGGACAGTCGAACGCATGCCGGCCAAATTGGTTCGCCTTGTCAGGAAAATCCCGTGTTTTTCAACGTTTGAGCGCAATTTGGCGAACAGAATGCACCGCTGGATTGAGTCGGCGGCTGGGCTCAAGAAGCCGTCCGAAGCATGCGAAGGGACGGTTGTGCCTCCATCCGGCCACCGCGTGCTGCGGCTTTTGCCCGCGTCAATCCCGAACGCAAGTCTCGCGTGATGTCAGGAGACGCGGATGGCTGGGGAACAAGGACTCGAACCTTGAATGACGGTACCAAAAACCGGAGTGTTACCATTACACCATTCCCCAGCAGGTCCGGCGCATCCGGGGCCGAAGCGCCGGAAGGCGGTCGAGATACGCGAAGGCCGCGGGCGATGCAAGAACCGGTTTCGAGACTATTTTCCCGGACCGTGAAACGGCGCTTGCGGGCACGAAAGGCCGTGGCTATAAGCCCCCTCCTCAAGTCGGAGTGTGGCTCAGCCTGGTAGAGCACTGCGTTCGGGACGCAGGGGTCGGAGGTTCGAATCCTCTCACTCCGACCATCTTTCCGCGGAAAGAAGAGACAGCCCTGCGGGGCCCGAGGCACCCCGGCCTCAATCCACCGCCCTTGCCGCCACGGCATTCAGATGCGCCCCGACCGCTTCGATGGTGCGGTCGCCGAGCGCCTTGCGGCGAGCGAGCAGGTCAGGCGAGCCCGCGTCATAGTCGGCCATCAACCGCTTCACGAACGAGCCGTCGCGGACCTCGGTCAGGACGTCGTCCATGGCTGCCCGCGAGGGCTCGCCGATGATGCGGGGGCCGGTCAGATAGGCCCCGTATTCGGCTGTGTTGGAGATCTTGGCGAAGGCGCCGGCGATACCGCGCTCGAACATCAGATCGGTGACCAGCTTGACCTCATAGAAGCATTCAAACCATGCGACTTCGGGCGGATAGCCGGCCTTGACCAGTTTCATGAAGGCGGCGTCGATCAACTCGCCGACCCCGCCGCAAAGCACCACCTGTTCGCCGAACAGGTCGCTTTCGCATTCGGCCGCGAAGGTGGTCTCGAGAATACCCTTGCGGCCACAGCCCAGGGCCGCGGCATAGGACAGGCCCAGGGCATGAGCCCCGCCGGTCGCGTCCTGATGAACCCCGAACAGGGCGAAGACCCCCTGCCCTTCGACATAGAGATCGCGGATACGCGGGCCGATGCCCTTGGGCGAGGCGAGGATGACGTCGAGATCCGCGCGGGGCTGAACCAGACCGAACCGGACCGACAGGCCGTGGGCAAAGATGAGGGCCGCTCCGGGCTTCATCGTCGGGGCCAGTTCGTCGCGCCACAGGTCGCGATGGGCCTCGTCCGAAACCATGACGGCGACGACGTCGGCACCGGCAGCGGCCTCGCCGGCGGTCAGGACGGGGAAACCGTCGGCCTCGGCCTTCGCCCGGGTCGCCGAGCCGGACTTCAGGCCGACGACGATGTCGACGACGCCGGAATCGCGCAGGTTCAGCGCGTGGGTCCGGCCCTGACTGCCGTAGCCGATGACAGCGACGCGCTGGCCGCGGATGATCGACAGATCACAGTCGCGGTCATGGAAAACGGGCAGCGGCGTGGCTATCTGATCGGTCATGAGCACCCTGATAACGCCATCCGACGTCGTCGGCTTCTGGAAAGAGGCCGGATCGAAAAAGTGGTTCGCGCGCGACGAGGCCTTTGACGCCCTGTTCCGGCAGCGTTTCGAGGCCGCCCACTTCATGGCCGCCCGGCGCGAACTGGATCATTGGGCCGAGACGCCGGAGGGTTCACTGGCCCTGCTGATCCTGCTGGACCAGTTTCCGCGCAACGTTTTCCGGGGCACCGGTCACGCCTTCGCCACCGACCCGCTGGCGCGGCATTTCGCCATCATGGCGCTGGACGCCCGGCAGGACCATACGGTCGAGAACGAGCTGCGCCGGTTCTTCTATCTGCCGCTGCAGCATGCCGAGGATCGAGCGTTGCAGGATCGACAGCTGGCCTTGTTCCAGACCATGGAGCGCACCGCCGACGACCGCTGGGCCGAGCACCATCACAAGGTCATCGACCGGTTCGGCCGATTCCCGCACCGCAACCGCGCCCTGGGCCGGGAGACGACCCCGGAGGAGCAGGCGTTTCTGGATACCGACGGCTTTCGGGGCTGACCGAGGGTGCACCGCTGCCGTGAGTGCGAGACCGTGCTGCAGGAAGGCCGGAACTGGCACGCCTCGTACGCGGCGCGCACCTATCGCCACTGCATGGACTGCGCCCGTGCCTATTCGCGGCGGCGGTACGGGCTGATCCAGCCCGGCGTGAAGCGACGCAAGCCTGTCGGCGTCGGGTCCGGCAAACCCATCACCGTCAAGCGCGACTGGGCCGTGAAGAACCGCGCGCAGCTTGCGCAGGCCCGGCGGGATCGAACGCGGGACTGATCGACCCACAGGGCGGCACGTTTCTGTGAGCAAGCCGATGTCACGCCTGCCAAGGCGACCGAATCAGCGCCACTGTTGCCGGATGAACGCCCAGGTCCTCCTTGCAGACGTCCACGCCCGCGCCGGCGCCGTCGCGGCCGATCATCCGGAGTGGCAGTATCTCAATCTGCTGCGCGACATCCTCGACAACGGCAGTGAGCGCGACGACCGGACGGGCACCGGTACGCTGGGCGTGTTCGGGCGGCAGATGCGGTTCGATCTGGCGAAGGGCTTTCCGGTCCTGACGACCAAGAAGTTGCACCTGCGCTCGATCATCGTCGAGCTGCTGTGGTTCCTGCGCGGCGAGACCAATATCGGCTGGTTGAAGGACAACGGCGTTTCGATCTGGAACGAATGGGCCGACGCCGAGGGCGAACTGGGCCCGGTCTATGGCAAGCAGTGGCGGTCGTGGGCCGCGCCGGACGGCCGGATGATCGACCAGATCACCAAACTGGTCGAGGGGCTCAAGACCAATCCCAACAGCCGGCGCCACATCGTCTCGGCCTGGAACCCCGCCGATGTCGACGACATGGCCCTGCCCCCCTGCCACTGCCTGTTCCAGTTCTTCGTCGCCGACGGCAAGCTGAGCTGCCAGCTGTACCAGCGGTCGGCGGACGTCTTCCTCGGTGTGCCGTTCAACATCGCCTCCTACGCCCTGCTGACCATGATGGTGGCGCAGGTGTGCGGGCTGAAGCCGGGCGAATTCGTCCACACCTTCGGCGACGCCCACCTGTATCTGAACCACGTCGAACAGGCCGAGCTCCAGCTGGGCCGTCAGCCCCTCCCCGCCCCGACCATGACGATCACGCCGCGCGACGACCTGTTTGCCTACACGCTCGAGGACTTCGTGCTGGAAGGCTATGAGCCCTGGCCGCATATCAAGGCCCCGGTCGCCATCTGATGTCCCTCGATCTGAAGGGGCTGCAGGCCGACGTCCTGCGCATCTCCGACCTCTATGCCGAACAGCACGGCATCGACCGGTCCGGTGACTGGGCGCTGTTGAAGCTGCAGGAAGAGCTGGGCGAGCTGACCGCCGAGCATCTGCGCATGAGCGGGCGGGCGCGCGGCGCGGCCGACGCCGGCAAGCTGGGCGACGAGGCGGCGGATGTACTGGGGATGCTGCTGATCTATTGTGACCGGGCGGGGATCGATCTTGAACAGGCCATGCAGCGCAAATGGCTGCATTGGCTGGAGCCCCGTTGATGACGATTGCGAAACTGGTTCTGGTCGTCGCCCGTGCGCGGAACGGCGTCATCGGTCGCGACGGCGACCTGCCCTGGCGGCTGCGCAGCGATCTGCAGAGGTTCAAGGCCATCACCGTCGGCAAGCCCTGCATCATGGGCCGCAAGACCTGGGAGAGCCTGCCGCTCAAGCCCCTGCCCGGCCGGTTGAACCTGGTGCTGTCGCGCGACGAATCGTTCACGGCGCGCGGGGCGCTGGTCTGCACCACCCTGGACGAGGCGATCGAGATCGCGCGCGAGACGGCCCAAGAGGACGGGGTCGACGAGATCTGCGTCATCGGCGGTACGGCCCTGTTCGAAAAGAGCCTGCCCCGGGCGAAGCGGCTGTATCTGACCGAAGTCGAGGCCGAACCCGCGGGCGACGCGGTCTTCCCGGCGTTCGACGAGGGGGCCTTTGTCGAGGTTTCGTCAGAGACGCATCCGGCGGGCGAGAAGGACGATCACGCCTTCGTCTTCCGCGTTCTCGAAAGGAAATGACCATGCTTATCGTGACGACCAATGATGCGCCGGGATATCGGATCGTGAGGACGCTGGGCGTCGTGCGCGGCATCACCGTGCGCTCGCGCAATGCCATCAGCGACATGGTCGGCGGGGTGCAGTCGATCTTCGGCGGGCGCGTCGGGGCCTATGTCAAACTGGCCGAGTCGGCGCGGCAGGAAGCCTATGAGGAACTGGTCGCCCATGCGCAGGACATGGGGGCCAACGCCATCCTGGCCATGCGCTATGACGCCAACGAGATCATGCCGGGGATCACCGAAGTGCTGGCCTACGGGACGGCTGTGGTGGTTGAACCGACGACATAGTCGAGAAGGGGTTGGTGGCTGGTGGCTGGTGGCTAGTGGCTAGTGGCTAGTGGCTAGTGGCTAGTGAGACTGCTCAAAGACGGACATCGCAATACCAATCACTAGCCACTAGCCACCAGCCACCCGTCACTTCACATCCGGCATCGCGTCTGTCCCGCACAGCCGGTCCCAGAGCCTGAAATACAGGCCGTAGTTGGTTTTCATATGGGTGTGGTGACGGCTGTGATGGGTGGCGGTGATCAGGTGTGCGCCGGGCCCTGAACGCACCCAGCGGTCGGGCCACATCTCCCAGCCGCAGTGGTTCATGACGGCGGTGACGGTCATCAGCGTCAGCAGGGTGACGACGACCCAGAGATTGATCGGGATCAGGAACACCAGCAGCGGCAGGACCCAGGCCGTCAGCATGGCCTCGATGGGGTCGAAGGCGAAGCTGGCGAAGGGGCTGGGCTCGCGGCTGCGATGGTGGCCGGCGTGGGTCAGGGCGAACAGGCGCGGGTGGTGCAGCAGGCGATGCGTCCAGTAGTAGTGGGTGTCCTGGATCACCAGCAGCATCAAGAAACTGACCGGCAGCCACCACAATCCGTATACGGACGGTTCGAGATAGAGACGCGTGCCGCCAGCCTTGAAGGCCTCGAGCGCGATCGCCGCCGGAAAGGCATAGATGGGGGTCGAGATCAACGAATAGCGGATTTCCTGCAGCATCAGCCGGCGTGACGGCCGCTCGCGATTGAGCTGGCGACCGACGCCGCCCGCCCGGCCCCACAGCATCCACCAGACGCCGCCCGCGAGCAGCAGGTAGCGCGCCCCGATGATGAGGCTGAGCCAGAGTGTGGTGATGAGCACGGCCGCGATCATGGACGGATGTTAGAGGCCCGAAGCCGGAGGGGCGAGGGTCGAAAAGGTCGCTCCCTGCGCCTCGACCTCGCCCCTCCCCGCTGTCGTCAGCTCAGCGTCATGAGGGCAGCGCCCTGGAAATCCTCGAGTTCGTCGAGACGGCCGTCGCGGACCTTGGCCACCCAGTTGGGATCGGCCAGCAGGGCGCGGCCGACCGCGACGAGGTCGAACTCGTCCTTTTCCAGACGCGCAATCAGGCCGTCCAGCGAAGCCGGTTTCGAGCCCGCGCCGCCGAATGAGGCGATGAACTCGCCGTCCAGACCGACTGAGCCGACGGTGATGGTCGGCAGGCCGGTGATCTTCTTGGTCCAGCCGGCGAAATTCAGGTCCGAGCCCTCGAACTCGGGCTCCCAGAAGCGGCGCTGCGAGCAGTGGAAGACGTCCACACCGGCCTCGATCAGCGGGGCCAGCCATTCGCCGAGCTCGTCCGGCGTCAGGGCGTTCTGCACGGCATAATCCTGCAGCTTCCACTGCGACAGACGCATGATCAGCGCCATATCGGGTCCGACGCCCTCGCGCACGGCCTTGACCACCTCGGCCCCGAAACGGGCGCGCTCGCGGATGGTGGACCCGCCCCAGCGGTCGTCGCGGTCATTCAGGCCCGACCAGAAGAACTGATCGATCAGATAGCCGTGGGCGGCGTGGATCTCGACAGCATCAAAGCCGAGTTCGCGCGTGGCCCGGGCGGATCGGCCGAAGGCGGCGATGGTGTCGGCGATGTCTTCATCGGACATCGGCTCAAGACCGCGCTTGCCGGGCGACGTCATGCCCGACGGGCTGTCGACCTTGCCCAGCGGGGCCCAGTCCTGGCCCCGGCCGCGTGCCGAGCCGACATGCCAGATCTGCGGGGCGATCAGGCCGCCGGCGGCGTGCACTTCCTCAACCACCTTCTTCCACTCCGGCAGAGCCTCACCGTGGAAGAGGGGAACATTGGCGTCATTGCGGGCGGCGGGCCGGTCGACGACCGTGCCCTCGGTAACGATCAGGCCGACTCCGCCCTCGGCCCGTCGACGGTAGTAGGCGGCGACGTCGCTGGTCGGGACCCCACCCGGCGAGAAGGACCGCGTCATGGGGGCCATGACGATGCGGTTGGGCATCTTCAGGGACTTGACCTGGAAGGGACGGAACAGGGCGTCGACGCTCATCGGGGATCTCGGGGCGAAGGGAGAGGAACCGACAAGGTGGCGACTACAGTTTCGTTTGGAAACCCTCAGAGGTCGAGTTTTTTCGCGACCGCCTCCGCGATCCCCGCGAAGCGCGCTGCGATGTCCCCGTCGGGGGCATTCAGAACCGTCGGGCACCCGGCATCGCCGCCCTCGCGGAAGGCGGCGTCCAGGGGCAGGGTCCCGAGGAAGGCGATGGACAGCCGCCCCGCTTCGGCCTTCGCCCCGCCCTCGCCGAACACCGGGCCGCTCATGTTCTCGATCAGGCCGAGCGTCGGCACGCCGACCTTCTCGAACAGGCGAAAGGCTCGGCGGGCGTCGGCCAGGGCGACTTCCTGAGGCGTGGAGACGATCACGGCACCGTCGAGCGGCGTCTTCTGCACCAGGGTCAGCTGGACGTCACCGGTGCCTGGCGGCAGGTCGACCACGAGGATGTCGAGCGGGGCCTCCTCGGTACCCCAGGCCGTCTGCGTCAGCATCTGGGTCAGGGCCTGGGAGGCCATCGGCCCGCGCCAGATCATGGCGTCGTCAGCCTTGGTCAGCAGGCCGACGGACATGGCCTTCAGCCCGTGAGCGATGTGGGGGTGCATCTTGCCGTCACTGTATTCCGGCTTGCCCGACATACCCAGCATGGTGGGCAGCGACGGGCCGTAGACATCGGCGTCCAGGATCCCGACCGACAGGCCCCGGGCCGCGAGGGCGGCGGCCAGATTGACCGAGACGGTGGACTTGCCGACCCCGCCCTTGCCGCTGGCGATGGCGAGGACGCGGCGCACATGGGCGGGACGGTCGGTCGCGACGGGTGCCCTGGGCCGGGTCTGGTCGACGGCCTCGGGCGACAGGGAGGCCGTTCGGGCAGGTTTCTTGCCCGGGGCCGACTCGGCGGTCAGGACAACAGCAACCCGGGTCATGCCGGCAAGGGCCTTCAGGGCTGCCTCGGCGGCGTCGCGGACCGGGGCGTAAAGGGCTGTCTCGCCGGCGGCGACCTCCATGACGAAGCCGGCGCGATCCTCGGCGACCGTCAGGCCCTGGACCAGACCGGCGGCGACCAGTCCCTGCCCGCTCTTCGGATCGATGATGGCATCGAGAGCGGCGAGAACGGCGGGGCGATCGATCACGGGGGATGTCCTGCGGGTTGCGGCTGAGGGGCCTGCGTTCTATCGCCGAACACCCCTGCCTCGCGAGCCCTGAATTGTCCCCGCCTGAGATCCTTTCGCCGATCACCCTGCTGGCCGGCCCCACCGCCTCGGGCAAGTCGCGGCGCGCGCTGGAGATGGCGGCACGGACCGGGGCCGTGATCATCAACGCCGACAGCCAGCAGCTGTATGCCGACCTGCGTGTTCTGAGCGCCCGTCCGTCGGCCGAGGAAGAGGCGACGGTCGAGCACCGGCTGTACGGGGTCGTCGATGCGGCGGACGGCTGGTCGGTCGGCCGTTGGAGCCGGGCGGTCCTGCCGGTGCTGACCGAACTGGCCGCCGAGGGGCGCCCGGCCCTGCTGGTGGGTGGGACCGGCCTGTATTTTGCCGCCCTGACCACGGGGCTGGCCGACATTCCGGAGGTGCCGGTCGAGACGCGCGATGCGGCCGGGGCGGCCTTCGACACCGACGGAGAGACGGCGTTCCGGCGCAGGCTGGCGGAGCTTGACCCGGCGGCCGAGGCGCGGATCGAGACCGGGGACCGTCAGCGGCTGACCCGGGCCTGGGCGGTGGCCCGGCACACCGGACGGGCGCTGAGCGACTGGACCGCCGATACGACGCCCTTGCTGGAACCGGGATCATGGACCGGGCTGGTGATCGAGCCCGAGCGAGAGGCGCTGTATGCCCGTTGCGACGCCCGGGTCGCGGCGATGGTGGAACAGGGCGCGCTGGATGAGGTGGGTGCCCTGGTCGCGCGGGGGCTGGAGCCTGCCCTGCCCGCCATGAAGGCCGTCGGAGTGCGCGAGTTCGCGGCCCATCTGGCGGGCGAGACGACGCTGGCGGCCGCCGTCGAGGCGACCCGTCAGGCGACACGCAACTATGCGAAACGCCAGCTGACCTGGTTCAGGAACCAGACTCCGGGCTGGCGTCGGCACCGTGAAGCCGGTGATATCCCGTTGCTCGCGCCCTGAGACGTCTGTCGCCGCGGATGCTATGCAGATGCGGGGTGCGGCGGTTGCGTCGGCCGGCGCGACGTCGCGCGGGCTGATCCGTCACGTGCGCGGGATGTCGAGAGCCAGCATGACGAACCGGGTCGATTCCCTCATCGAGCAAATCCGGGCGCTGGAGCACGACCTCGCGGCCGAGTTCTCGCGCCAGCGGTCGGGCTTCCGTTTCGGGCTGGAGCACGGTCGGGCCCGGTTCGAGGCGGAGGCGGTGCGCCGGCTGGAAGAGCGCCGGATCCACCTGCTGAAGTACATCCTGGGCGCGCCCATCCTTTATGTGCTGACAGCCCCGGTGATCTATTCGCTGATCCTGCCGTTCGCCGTGGTCGATCTCTGGGTGTCGCTCTATCAGGCGGTCTGTTTTCGCGTTTACGGCATCCCGCAGGTCCCGCGCGGCCGCTACATGATATTTGACCGGACCGGCCTGCCGTATCTCAACGCCCTCGAGAAGCTGAACTGCGCCTACTGTTCGTATGTGAACGGCGTCATCGCCTATGTCCGTGAGGTATCGGCGCGGACCGAGCAATACTGGTGCCCGATCAAACACACCCGGCGGCTGATGGGGGCTCATGGCCGTTATGCCGGATTTGACGAATTCGGCGACGGTGACGGCTATCACAAGGCCCTCGAGGCCGCGCGCCGGGCCTTGCGCGAGGAGCGGGACGACTGACGCGGACCCACGGTCCCACTTCGGACCTTGGAAGCCGCCGCCGGAGGGCCTATATTGGCTTTGCCGGAGCTTGCTCCGGATATGGCGATAAACGCGCTTGTAATAAGCGGACCGGACCCGGGTGCGATTCCCGGCGGCTCCACCATTTCTTCCCCGCGTTATCGGCGGAGCGAGCATGGGGCCGACTAGCATCGACGGACGTGTAAAGAAGACTGCTTTCGCCCGTCCTGGCCCACCGTATCGGGCCATTTTCTAACTGCGAACGATAACTTCGCTGGAGAAGTCGCTCTCGCCGCATAAGCGGTTCGGGTGATTTCGAACACTTAAGTCCTCAGGGATCAGTTCCTGGGGCGGGGCCCGGAGGGCGCCTGCCAACAGAAGCCCTCCACCTCCCCACATTTGAGGTGCCCTCCTCTCTTTCCTCGAAAGGATGGGGAGCCTGCCAACAGAATCCCGGCACTTTCACCATGTCGGCATCTTTCGCCCGCCGTCCTGCACCGCTATCAGTCGCGCGAACCATCGAGGCGACCCATGGCCGACGAAACTCCTCCAGTCGACGAGATGCACTATGAGCAGCTGGCGCAGGATGCGCTGCGCGGCGTCATCCGCTCGGCACTCGAGCGCGCCGCCCTGCCCGAAGGCATCCCCGGCGCGCACCATTTCTACGTCACGTTCAAAACCCGGGCCCCCGGCGTCAGCATCCCGCCCGACGTCATGGCCAAATATCCCGACGAAATGACCGTCGTGCTTCAGCACCAGTACTGGGACCTGAAGGTCGAACCGACGAAATTCTCGGTGATGCTGAAATTCGGTGGCATGCCCAAGGTGCTGGCCATGCCGTACACGGCGGTGACCCGCTTCTATGATCCGTCCGTGCAGTTCCTGCTGCAGTTCGAGGCCCCGGCCACGGTCGAGGAAATCGCCGCGGAGATCGCGGCCAGCGAACCCGCCCGGACGCTACCGGTCGATACCGGCGACGACGGCCCCAAGGTCGTGTCGCTGGACCAGTTCCGCAAAAAGTAGACCCTTCCCCTTCCGGCCTCGTCGGCTAACCTCGGTTCGGAGGAACCGGGGAAAGCGGTCATGGGACGCGTGTTGATCATCGTGCTGGCGCTCTGGGCCGGGCTCATCACGCCGGCCGCTGCGCAGGCCACACAGCCGGGAGCCGGCCGTCTGGCAGGCTGGACATCGGCGATCGTCGCGGCGGACTGGCGCGACGGACGCGGTCATCCGATCGAAGCCTTCGACAATGCGCGCCGCGACCTGGTGAAGGGGTTCCTTGACGCCGGCCTGCCGCGCGCGACCATGGTCGACTACAGCCTGAGGCCCGACGCGCCGCACCCGGCAACGCCTCAAACCATCCTCGACGGCCTTTATGGTGCGGCCAGCCAGGGCACGGCGGGGTGTCTGCTGTATTTCACCTCGCACGGGACGCCGACCTCCATGGTGTTCGGCGATGCCCCGGCCATGACGCCCGACATGATGGTCAATATCGTGCGCCGGGCCTGTGGCGCGAGGCCCACGGTGGTCATCGTGTCGGCCTGCTATTCGGGGATCTTCGTCAATGCCCTGTCCGCCCCCAACCGCATGGTCCTGACGGCGGCCAGTCGCGAACGGACCTCGTTCGGCTGCGCCGCGGATCAAACCTATCCCTGGTTCGACGGCTGCATTCTGGAGACGCTTCCGACGGCGACAGACTTCCTGGCGCTGGCGGCGGGAGCGCGGGCCTGTGTCACGCGCAAGGAGCGGGAAGCCGGCGTCGACCCGCCATCCGAACCGCAGCTGTTCATCGGTGCGGACATGCAATTGCGCCTGCCGACCCTGCGGTTCAGGACGGGCGGCGGGGGAAGGACCGGATCGTGATCCGCTCGCGCTCGCCCTCGCGGCGCTCGACCAGCAGACGGGCGACCTGGGCGTCATCGTGGAACAGATAGCCCTTGATGGCGTCCAGCAGGGCCTTGGCCAGGTTGTCGAGGTCCATCCACGGCGGATCGCCCACGTGTTCCATCAGGATCTCGACCGTGTAGTCACCGTATGAGGGGCGCGAGTTCCACTCCTTGCGCATGAACTCATAGACCAGCGGCTTGTAGTATTTGGCCTGGGTGGTCAGGCCGTCGATGGTGATTTCGATGACATCGCCGACTTCGCGCGCGCGAACCTTGCCGATGCCGATCCAGCCCTGGGTCACGGCCAGCGTTTCGCCGGAGCGGGGCTGATCACCCGGGCACCGCGGATAACGACGGGCGGGGTCAAAAGCTCCTGACCGTTGGTGGGCAAATGCTGGATGCGTCGGGCGACGTCGAGGCCCTCGGTCAGTCGGCCAAAGGCAGCAAAGCCCTGGCGATCGGGGTGGCGCGCACCACCGAAATCGAGGCCGGGGGTGTCTTCGGTGACGATGAAAAAGCTGGATGTCGCCGTATCCGGCCCGTCGCGCGCCATGGAGATGGTGCCGGCGAGGTGCCTCAGTCCGGTATCGCGAGTCCGCTCCAGCGGGATGGGAGGCCTCAGATCGTCGTTCGAGCCACGCGACGTCGCGGCCTGGATCACGTCGATCGGATTCGGGGTGTCGATGTTGGTCTGCCCGATGACGGTCCGGAAGAAGCTTCCGCCCAGATAGTCGCCGTCCGCCAAATACCTGAGGAAATTGCCTGTCGTGAGCGGTGCGCGAGCGGGATCCAGCGCCACAATCATCCGCCCCTGTTCGGTTACCAGTTCGACGAGAGGGGCCGTTTCCTGCCCCGGGAACGAAGCGCTGCCTGCCAGATCCAGCATCCCGATCCCTCCTCCAGCGCCGCGCATCGCCGTCTTCGCCTTGTCCGTACGCCCCCCCGTGCTACACCGCAGCGCACCCAACCGCCACGTCCGAAGAGCCCTTTCCGACTATGACGCACCGCATCGAAACCGACACCTTCGGCCCCATCGAGGTCGACGCCGATCGCTATTGGGGAGCCCAGGCCCAGCGCTCGCTCGGCAATTTCAGGATCGGCTGGGAGAAGCAGCCCCTGCCGATCGTCCGGGCCCTCGCTATCGTCAAACGGGCGGCGGCCGAGACGAACATGGCGCTGGGCAAGCTCGACCCGGCCATCGGCAACCCCATCGTCGCCGCGGCCGACGAAGTCATCGACGGCAAGCTCAACGACCATTTCCCGCTGGTGGTCTGGCAGACCGGCTCTGGCACCCAGTCGAACATGAATGCCAATGAGGTGATCTCGAACCGGGCGATCGAGATGCTGGGCGGCGAGATGGGCTCCAAGAAGCCGGTCCACCCCAACGACCACGTCAATATGAGCCAGTCGTCGAACGACACCTTCCCCACGGCCATGCACGTCGCCTGTGCCGAGCAGACGGTCAATGACCTGATCCCGGCGCTGAAGCATCTGCATGAGGCGCTGGACGCCAAGGCGAAGGCCTGGGCACACATCATCAAGATCGGCCGGACGCATACTCAGGACGCGACGCCCCTGACGCTGGGCCAGGAGTTCGGTGGCTATGCCCAGCAGGTGGCCAACGGGATCGAGCGCATCGCGCTGACCCTGCCGAAGCTGATGGAACTGGCCCAGGGCGGCACAGCCGTGGGCACGGGCCTGAACGCCCCGATCGGTTTCGCGGAGCAGGTCGCCGAGCGGATCGCCGCCATCACCGGCCTGCCCTTCACCACGGCACCGAACAAGTTCGAGGCCCTGGCCGCCCACGACGCCATGGTCTTCAGCCACGGCGCGATCAACACCGTCGCCGCCTCCCTGTTCAAGGTCGCCAATGACATTCGCTTCCTGGGCTCGGGCCCGCGCTCGGGCCTGGGCGAGCTGGCCTTGCCGGAGAACGAGCCGGGCTCCTCGATCATGCCGGGCAAGGTCAATCCGACCCAGTGCGAGGCCCTGACCCAGGTCTGCGTCCAGGTGTTCGGCAACCATGCCGCCGTGACCTTCGCCGGTTCGCAGGGGCATTTCGAGCTGAACGTCTTCAACCCGGTGATGGCCTACAATTTCCTGCAGTCGGTCCGGCTGATGGCCGACGCGGCGATCAGCTTCACCGACAACTGCGTGGTCGGCATCGAGCCGCGCGAGGACAATATCAAGCGCGGGCTCGACAACTCGCTGATGCTGGTCACCGCCCTGAACGGCAGGCTGGGCTATGACGCCTGCGCGAAGATCGCCAAGACGGCGCACAGGAACGGCACCACCCTCCGCGAGGAAGCCGTCGGCGGCGGCTATCTGACCGACGCCGAGTTCGACGCGGCCGTTCGCCCCGAAAAGATGATCTCGCCGGGCTGAAAGCAGAATGACCGCCCTCACCCGCCCCTACTGGATCGAGGCGCGCTTCGAGCGGCGCGAGGGGTGGGACGACACGGTCTATCCGTTCGACCTGCCGGTCCTGAAGGGGCTGGAGAGCCTGGTCTTTCATCCCCGCGTGACCTTCATCCTCGGCGAGAACGGGGCGGGAAAGTCGACGTTGATCGAGGCCCTCGCCGTCGCCTGGGGCTTCAACCCCGAGGGCGGATCGCGGGACCACCAGTTCTCGAACCGCGCGTCACATTCCCCGTTGCACCGTTTCGTCCGGCCGGTCCGGGCCCCGATCAAGGCCACCGACGGCTATTTCCTGCGGGCCGAAAGCTTCTTCAACACCGCCAGCTATCTGGAAACGACCGGCACGGCGCGGGCCGGCCAGACCGGGCTGCATGAACAGTCCCACGGCGAGAGCTTCTTCAACCTGTTCGAAAACCGCTTCATGGGTCGCGGGCTCTACATCCTCGACGAGCCCGAAGCCGCCCTTTCACCAGCACGGCAGCTGTCGTTTCTGGCAAGACTGCACGCGCTGGTCGTGGACGGATCACAGTTCATCATCGCCACCCATTCGCCGATCATCCTCGGCTACCCGGACGCCTGGCTTTACCAGGCCTCGGCGAACGGGCTGGACCGTGTCGAATACGAGGACACCGAGCATTTCCAGATCACGCGCGGCTTCCTGAACCGTCGCGAGACCTATCTCGACGTGCTGCTGGCCGACGACTGATCAGGGCTTGTCGCGGATCGTGCGGCCCACCGGGGCCAGGGCCAGCTTGGCCAGTTCCAGATCCTTCAGCGCGAAGGGGATTCCGATGATGGTGATGGCCTCGGCGAAGGCGATGATCAGGTGCGACAGGGCGATGTACCAGCCGGCGAAGATGAACCAGATGATGTTCAGCACCAGCCCCAGCGGCCCTGTCCCGGCGTCGAACTGGCCGAGCTCGTCGCGCCAGACAACCTCGCGGCCGAAGGGCCAGAACGAATAGCTGGCGATGCGCCAGGCGGCGAAGGTCCACGGCAGGCCGACCACGGTCAGGGCCAGGATCGCCCCGCCCAGCAGCCACAGCAGGCCGGAAATCCAGCCACCGAAGATGAGCCACAGCAAGTTCAGGATCAGGCGGATCAAGGCGGTCGTCTCCAGACGTCCGGAACGGACGCCGTCTCCAAGATAGGCAAGGCCCGCGCTGAAATCAGCGGCTTCTTCGTGAATTCGCGGTAAGCTGCGGCAGCATCATCAACCGCGCCGACTTCGCGGTGTTCGCCGAACCGGGACGGGTTTACCATGAGGCTCGCCTGACCGACGGTCGGGTTGGACAGCGGAGGCCCGGCATGGGCGAGGTCGTCAATCTGAACAAGGCGCGCAAGGCGCGGGCAAAGGCAGGCGCGAAGGCGACCGCCGCCGAAAATCGGGCCGCTCATGGGCGCTCCAGCGCCGACCGCAGCCTGATAGAGACGGAGCGGGCGCGGGCCGATCGCCTGCTCGACGGCGCGAAACGGGAGGACTGAGCCGTGAGCGACCCGCGTCAGGATCCGCGCATCAAACACGGGCTGATCCCCGTGCTCGTGGCGATGCGGGTCAAGGCGGAGCGTGACCGGCGCGAGGCGGAAGCGGCTGAAAAGGGTGAGTCGCCCGGCAAGCCGAAGCAGCCGAAGAAGAAGCGCGGCTGGTTCGGCTAGACCGCTGCGACCCGCGGCGCGCGGATCAGCAGCGCCTGTCCCGACAGCACGAGCAACAGTCCGGCCAGGGCGGGCCAGCCGAAATGCGCGCCCTCGAACAGCACCGAGACCAGCATGGCGATCGGCGGTGTCAGGGCCGAGATGTAGCTGGCCAGGGCATAGCCGCGGGCCCGGGCGACCGTGAAATAGACCACGAAGGCAATGACCGAGCCAAACACGGCCAGGTACAACAGCGAGCCGAGATACTGCGGGGTCGGCTCGATGGTCCAGTCGACACCGGTCGCCAGTCCGTAGAGCGCCAGCACCCCCGTGCCGTAGGCCATGGCCCAGGCCGTCGACGGAATGACGGCCGAGCCGGCGTTCTGGCCGCGCCAGGCGAAATAGTTGCCGAAAGCCGAGGCCGTCACCGCCAGCAGGGCAAAGCCGACACCCTCGACCGCATGCAGGCCGAGGCCCGAGCCGAGGATTTCGGACCCCGACAACACGGCCACGCCCGCCAGTCCCAGCAGGGCCCCGGCCCAGGCGGCGCGGGCCGCCTTCTGCCTGGCCACGACCCGGAAGAGCACGAGATTCAGGAAGGCCAGGGCGGCGAAGATGACGGCCACGATGGCCGAGGCGATCCGGCCCTCGGCGGCATAGGTGAAGCTGTAGCTGATCGAGAAGGCGAACACGCCCTGGGCCAGGGCGGCCAGATGCTGGGTCCGGGTCAGGCGCAACGAGCGCCGGGTAACGAGGCAGCCGACAAACAGGATGATCGCGGCCAGGCCGAAGCGCCAGACGATCGAGGCCAGTGGCGCGACGCTGCCCAGCTGCAGTGTAATGGCAAACCATGTCGTCCCCCAGATCAAGGCGCAGACGGCCACGCCGCCGATCGCCAGCAGGGTGGCGGTCGACAGGCCAAAGGCCTTCGGAACGTCGCGGGAATCGGAGCGCAGGGTCACGGGCGTCCAGTGGACGTGGGCGGTCGGCGGGGCAAGTCGGGATATGGGCGTCGACCCACAAGCCCTGCCTGTGCGATCAGAAAGACGCGCCTCAGCCGCGCAATTTCAGGCCGGCCCGCACCTCGACCGGCACGGACTGATAGACCGTAGCGGGCGCGATGTTCAGACGCCGGCGCACGTCCTCGAGCGGCTGTTCGAACAGGGCCTCATAGTCGAGGCCCGGCAGCCAGCGGGCAGCCTTGCCGTTGCGCCAGGCCTGCCAGACGGCACGGCGGGCAGGCACCGATCGCGCCTCGCGCTGGATCTCCCGCGCCGCGCCCCAGCCGATGAAGGCAAAGCCCAGATTACGGGTCTGGCCATAGGAGAAGGAGACGACACAGGCCTCGCCCAGGGCGTCCGTGCCGTAACCTGTCAGCACGTGCCAGATGTCGTGGATGTCGCGCAGGCGGCGCGAGTACCAGATGACCGGATGCGGGGCGTCGATGAAGGGCACCACTTCGCGCTCGACCTCGGCCAGGCCGTCGGCGCTGAAGCCTCTCGCCTCGCGAAAGGCGCGATAGGTCGCCCCGACCGTGCCGGGCTGGAACCGCGCCAGCCAGGCGGGATCGTCCAGCTTGTGCGCCAGCTCCTCGTGCAGGAAGGCCTGACGCCCGCCCTCCATCGTGGACAGCATACGCTGGTATCCCCGCGAGACGGAGCGGCCGCTCAGGGCCTGCATGATACGAAAGACCTGGACGGTGTCTTCCTTGTCCCGGATCAGGCGCTGGAAAGCCCTCAGCGCCGTCAGCGGGCGCAGTCGCTGCGGACGTATCTTGTGAAAATCGTCGGCGTCGGCGGTCAGGGTCATGGCGGGGTCCGGCTGGGTGACGCAGTGTAGCGAAGTCGGCGTCCGGTTGGAACGTCCACGCGTAGCTTGGGTTAACGTCGATAACATTGTTTGAAAGCCGCGCCTTGATGTCTTCTCCTGCCTCGATGGCGCCGGTTGCCCGGCTTCAGTCCCTTGCCGTCGCCTGGCCACCCTATGAGCTGAGACAGGAAGACGTCGCCGCCAACGGGGCCGAGATGTTCGCCACCACCCACGGTGGCTTCCAGCGTCTGGCACCGATCTACCGCAATGCCCTGATCGAGACCCGGCATTCCTGTGTACCGATCGAATGGTATCTGAAGCCGCACAGCTTCTCGGAACGGAACGACCTGTTCCTTGAAAACGCGGTCAAGGTGCTGGCCGAGGCGGCCGGCAAGGCGCTGGATCAGGCGACGCTGGAACCCGCCGACATCGACGCCATCGTCGTGGTCTGCACGACCGGAATCGCGACCCCGGGTCTGGACGCCCGGCTGATGCAGGTGATGCCGTTCCGCCCGGACGTCCGAAGGCTTCCGATCTTCGGCCTGGGCTGCGCCGGCGGGGTCCTGGGACTGGCACGGGCCGCGGATCTGGCACGGGCGCGACCGGACGAGCGCGTCCTGCTTCTGGTCGTGGAACTTTGCGCCCTTACCTTCCGGGCGCAGGACCGGTCCAAGAGCAATCTGGTCGCCACCGCCCTGTTCGGCGACGGGGCCGCGGCGGCGGTGATCAGTTGCCGCGATGACGCAACCGGCCCGGCGTTGGGTGCCAGTCGCGAACATACCTGGCCGGACAGCCTCGACGTCATGGGCTGGGACGTCGCTGATGACGGGCTCAAGGTCGTATTCAGTCGCGACATTCCGACCCTGGTCCAGAATGACTTCAGACCGATCGCAATGGATTTCCTGTCCAGTCAGGACATGACGCCGGCCGATGTCGGAGGCTACGTCTGTCACCCGGGCGGGGCCAAGGTGATCGACGCGCTGGAGGCCTGTTTCGCCCTGTCCGAGGGGGCGCTGACCCACACCCGTGACGTGCTGCGCGACCACGGAAACATGAGCGCCGCGACGGTGCTGTTCGTGCTGAAGGCCATGCTGGATGACGGGGCGAAGGGACCGCTGCTGCTGACGACGCTGGGTCCCGGCTTCACCGCCGGACTGATGCTGGTGCACGCATGATGTGGCTGTGGCTGGTGCTCGGCCTTGTCGCCGCCCAGCGCCTGTGGGAGCTCCGGCTGGCCGACCGCAACACCAGGCAGCTGCTGGCCGAGGGCGCGGTCGAGATCGGTGCCGGTCACTATCCGCTGTTCATTATCCTTCACGCCAGCTGGTTGGCGGCGATCGCCATCGTGACGCCGTGGACCATGGTCCCGAACCTGTGGTGGCTGGCGTTGTACATCCTGCTCCAGTTCGGGCGGCTGTGGGTGATCTCGACCCTGGGGCGGTTCTGGACCACCCGGATCATCACCCTGCCCGGTGCGCCCCTGGCGACGCGGGGCCCGTACCGGTTTGTGCGGCACCCGAACTATGTGGTCGCCTCCCTCGAAATCCTCGTCCTGCCGCTGGCCTTCGGTCAGATCTGGATCGCTCTGGTCTGGAGCGTGGCCAATGCGCTACTCGTGGCCTGGCGTATCCGGATCGAGGATCGCGCGCTGCTGGAACGCCGGGGCTGATGCTGAAGAAACGGTCTGTCTCGCTGTCCGGCCACGCCACCTCGGTAGCGCTCGAGCCCGCCTTCTGGGATGTGCTGGACGAGGTGGCGGCGGTCGCCTGTCTGTCCCAGGCCGGGCTGATGAAGCGGATCGATGAACGGCGTGGGCGGACCCCCCTGGCCTCGGCCTGCCGCCTGCTGGCCCTGGCGTGGGCAGCCGGTGACCGGTCTTTCGCCGAACCCGAGACCGCCGATTGACAGCCGGCAGGGTTGGCGCATCCTTCTGGCAGGAGGCGTCCCATGGCCCATGAAAAACTGATCCCCGCTGCGGTCGTCGGCGGCCTTCTGGCCATCGGCATGCTGGGGGGTGGAGCCCTGATCGGACAGGGGATCGTCAACGCCCGCGTCGGCGACCGCTCGGTCAGCGTACGCGGCCTGGCCGAGCGGAACGTGAAGGCCGATCTCGCCATCCTGCCGCTGCGGTTCACCGCCTCCGGAGAGGTCCTGTCCGAGGTCCAGTCCCGGGTCGACGGCGATCTGGCCATCGTCCGCAGCTTCCTGACGGCGCAGGGTTATCCGGCGGATGCCGTGTCGCTCGGACGGCTGGAGGTCGCGGATACCCGCTCGCGGGAATACGCCAACCAGAACGGCGGCCCGCGGTTCATTCTGGCCCAGACCGTGATCGTGCGAACGACAGACGTGGACCGGGTTCAGGCCACCACGCGGGCCCTCAACGACCTCGTGCGTCAGGGCGTGGTGCTGCAGGACTTCAGCGGACCCACCTACGTCTTCACCCGGCTCAACGCGGTCCGGCCGGCGATGATCGCCGAGGCCACTGCCGCAGCCCGGACCGGTGCCGAACGGTTCGCACAGGATTCCGGAGCGCCGCTGGGGCCGATCCGTCAGGCGACGCAGGGCTCGTTCGAAATCCTCGCCCGCGACGAGATCGGCGATGAGAGTCAGTCCCCGGACAAGAAGGTCCGGGTCGTGACGACGATCAGCTACCGCCTGCGCTGACGATCAGTTCTCCGCCAGGGGCTCCGGGCCCGGCAAGGTCGGCCGGTCGACGGGTGGCACGCGAGGAAGGTCCGGCATCTTCGGTGCATCCGGCATCGTCGGACGCGGCAGGTCGACGTTGATATCGACATGGGTATCCCTGGCACCGGTCATCCCGCCGTTGGTGAAGACGACGAAGGCGATGATCAGCAGCACGATGACCAGTCCGCCGACCAGCAGCCCGATCCAGCCCGAGCCGCCACTGCGCCGGACCGGATTGATGATCGTGGTGTTGTGCACCTCCGGACGAGCCTGGACCGATTCCGGGATGTTGGGGTCCGTCATCGGTCAGTTCGTCCCGGGTACGGCCGGGGCCGAGACTTCGGGCAGATTGACGTCCACGTTGATATCCTTGCTCTCGGTCGCGCCGCCGCGGGCGAAGACGAAATAGGCCACGACCGCCAGAACGACGACGATGCCGCCGACGATGAAGGCGAGGCCGGCACTGCCGCCGCCACTGCCTGTATTGTTGATGTTGTCGGCCATGTTGAGGTCCCTTCCCACAGTATCACGCCATCGAAACGACGGCCTCGCTTGACGGTTCCGCGAGGCGAACCCACGACGCCGCTGACATTGCGCTCCGTGCACCTTATGTTCCGCCGATGAGTCTGCCTGACGCCCCCGCCCCCCGTATCTCCGACCTGGCCCGTTCGCGCGGCCCGCACGGTGTCGAGCCCGCGACCGCCGACTATCTGGCGGGCCTGAATCCCGAACAGCGCGAAGCGGTCGAGACCGTCGACGGGCCGGTTCTGGTGCTGGCCGGGGCCGGGACCGGCAAGACGCGGGTGCTGACGACCCGGCTGGCGCACATTCTGGCCACGGGCCGGGCCCGGCCGTGGGAGCTGCTGGTCGTCACCTTCACCAACAAGGCGGCGCGCGAGATGCGCGAGCGGATCACCCACCTGATCGGGCCGTCAGCCGAGGGCCTGCGCTGGCTGGGCACCTTCCACAGCGTCGCCGCGCAGATCCTGCGTCGGCACGCCGAGCTCGTCGGGCTGAAATCGACCTTCACCATCCTCGACACCGATGATCAGGAACGGGTCTGCAAACAGCTGCTCGAGGCCGCCAATCTCGACACCAAGCGGTGGACGCCCAAGTCGCTGAACGGCCTGATCGACCACTGGAAGAACCGTGGCTGGACGCCGGACCAGCTGCCGCCGTCAGAGGATTTCGCCAACGGCAAGGGCCATGCCCTCTACGCCGCCTATCAGGCACGGCTGGTCAGTCTGAACGCCTGCGACTTCGGCGATCTGCTACTTCACAACCTGACGATCCTGTCAAAACATGCCGATATCGCAGAGGAATATCGTCGCCGGTTCCGCTACATTCTGGTCGACGAATACCAGGACACCAACGTCGCCCAATATCTGTGGCTGCGCCTGCTGACATCCTCGACCGGCAACGTCTGCTGCGTCGGCGACGACGATCAGTCCATCTATGGCTGGCGCGGGGCCGAGGTCGACAACATCCTGCGCTTCGAGCGCGACTTTCCCGGTGCCAAAGTTGTAAGACTCGAGCGTAACTATCGATCAACGCAGCATATTCTGGGGGCCGCGTCCGGCCTGATCGCGGCCAATCGCGACCGGTTGGGCAAGACCCTGTGGACCGAGGACCTGAGCGGCGACAAGGTCCGGGTGCGGGGCGTCTGGGACGGCGAGGCCGAGGCGCGACTGATTGCCGATGAGGTCGAGACCGCCCGCCGCTCGGGCGTCGCCTACAACGACATGGCGGTGCTGGTGCGCGCCTCGTTCCAGATGCGCGCGTTCGAGGAACGGTTCGTGCTGCTGGCCGTGCCCTACAAGGTGATCGGCGGGCCGCGCTTCTTCGAACGCGCCGAGATCCGCGACGCCCACGCCTATCTCAGGCTGATCCTGAGCGAGGACGACGACCTGGCCTTCGAGCGGATCGTCAATGTGCCCAAGCGCGGCATCGGCGACACCAGCGTCCAGAAGGTGCTGCAGATCGCCCGGCTGTCCGGCGTCTCCGCCATGAGCGCGGTGCGCGACCTGATCACTTCGGACGAACTGCAGGCGCGGACGCGGACGGCCCTGTCCAACTTCGTCCGCGATATCGACCGCTGGCGCGCCCTGGCCCGGACCACGACCCACTGGGAGCTGACCGAGGCCGTGCTGGAAGAGAGCGGCTATACCGACATGCAGAAGGCCGATCGCGCGACCGGACAGACGCGGCTGGATAACCTCAAGGAACTCACGCAATCCATGCAACAGTTCGAGACCCTGCCCGCCTATCTGGAGCACGTCTCGCTGGTCATGGACCTCGATCGCGGCGGCTCGGACGACGCGGTCCAGATCATGACCCTGCACGGGGCCAAGGGGCTGGAGTTTCCGCTGGTCTTCCTGCCGGGCTGGGAGGAAGGCGTCTTCCCCAGCCAGCGCAGCATCGACGAGAAGGGCGAAAAGGGCCTCGAGGAGGAACGCCGCCTCGCCTACGTCGGCGTCACCCGGGCCAAGTCCGATGCGCGCATCTCCTTCGCCGCCAACCGGCTGGTCTATGGCCGCTGGACCTCGCAACTGCCCAGCCGCTTCGTCGATGAACTGCCGATGGCCCATGTCGAGGCCGAGAGCGACACCGGCTACTATGGCGTCACGCCCGGCATGAAGGACGCCAAGAGCCGCTGGGACGACATGCCGACCTTCGGCAGCGGCTATTCCTCGCCGGGCTGGAAGCGGGCCCAGTCGTTCACCGCGGCCAAGGCCCCGGCGGCGCGGACGGCTCGGCACACCCTGATCGAGGGCGACGGCCGGCTGGTCGCCACCGCCGACCCGAAGGCGGGCGGGGACTGGTCGAAGGGCGAGCGGGTGTTTCACCAGAAGTTCGGCTACGGCCTGGTCACCGGCATCGAGGGCAACAAGCTGCTGGTCGAATTCGAAAAGGCCGGCGAGAAGAAGGTGATCGACAGCTTTGTGGAGAAGACCTGACGGCTGTCAGTCACCGGCTACGGCGTGTCCCGTCCGCGCCTTCTCCCTCCCGGCGGTTTCCCACACGCCGACGCCGACCAGCACCGCCGTCGCGGCGACCGCCAGCCCCAGTGGCGTCAGGGACGGGACGACGAAGCCCAGCGCCCCCAGTGCGAGGATGCCGCCGAGCCGCGGTGCCGACCAGGTTCCGAAGGCGGCCAGCTTGAACACCTGCGCGCCGATCAGGAACAGCATCGGCCCGCCGATGAGGGCGGCGGCGACAGGAAATTTCACCACCCCGCCGGGATGGCTGAGCGACATTTCATCACCGACCGCGGTGACCACGATGCCGGCGACGACGAGGATCGGCGCGTAGGTATAGGCGCTGCGGGCCAGGCGGCCGGCGTCATCGGATCCTGCGATCGCTTCGGACGCCGCGTCATGCGCCCGGCTGAACCAGATCCACCACATGGCAAGGCTGCCGACAAAGGCCGTGGCGAACGCTCCCACGACCGGCGGCGTCCACTCCAGGCCGGCGAAGGTCGCACCGGTGACGAGAATGGATTCGCCGAGGCAGATGATAATGAACAGGCCGACGCGTTCGGCCAGGTGTTCGCCCTCGACCTCCCAGTCACTGCTGCTGGAGCGGCCCAGGCCGGGGGTCCAGAAGGTGACGGCGGGGCCGGTGAACTCGGCGATCACGGCAACCAGCCAGATCAGTAGACGCGTCTGCCCCTCGACCAGCCCGCCGCCGATCCAGAGCACCGCGCCCAGGGCGGCCCAGGCGGCAATCCGCTGGACATTTTTCAGCAGAACCTCGTCCCGACGCACGGCCCACAGCGTGAACAATCCCCGCCCCAGTTGCAGCGTCGCGAAGGCGCAGGCGAAGACCAGTCCCTTGTCTCCGAACGCGTCCGGCAGGGATGTCGACATCACCAGACCGGCCCCCATCAGGGCGAAGATCATGATCCGGACCAGAACTCGCTCAGGGTCGAGCCAGTTGGTGATCCAGCTGGTGTCGATCCACGACCACCAGACTGCGCCGAGGAGGATCGCGGCCTGCAACACCCCGACCCAGGTCAGATGCGCCAGCAGGGTGTGGGAAATCTGGGTGATGGCGAAGACGAAGATCAGGTCGAAGAACAGTTCGACGAAGCCGACACGGGCTTCCCGCCCGTCCCGGGCCCTCAGCAGATCGCCCGCCATCGGATTCCAACCCTTCGTTAAGCCTGAGGCCCGACCCTGCAGGGGTGCGCGAGTCCCTTCCAGAAGCGGTCCTGACCGAACCGGTTCCCAGCCTGTGGGAGCGAGCGACCTGTATCGTCATCCTCGCCATGCTGACCGGTGCCCTGATCGGGCCGGTTTTCGCACCGCTGCAGGAAGAGACGCCCGTGCTGCGGCTGGTCTGGCTGCCGGCCTATGCCGCCATCTTCGGCATGGCGGCATTCCGGCTCGACCGGATGTGGCGGGCCTGGCCGGCGGTGCTGGCCATTCTGTCGGTCGTCGGTCTGGCCTTCGCCTCGAAATACTGGTCGATCGACTATGAGGTAACCAGCCGGCGGATCATCGCCCTGGCCATCAGCGGCGTCTTCGCCCTGTACCTGGGGGCCGTGTTCCGGGGCCCACATCTGCCGCGACTGTTGATGCACACCGCCCTGCTGATGGCGGTCGGAAGCCTGGTGATGGTGTTCGCCTTCCCCGCAATCGGCGTCCACCAGTACGACAACGCCGGCCTGTGGCGGGGCCTCTGGTATGAGAAGAACCAGATGGGAGCCGTGATGGTGATCGGAGCGACGGCCTCGGCGGCCTGCCTCGCCTCCCCCGATCCGCGTCGGCTTCTGCCGGCCA
Source organism: Caulobacteraceae bacterium (assembly GCA_965284375.1). Taxonomy (GTDB): domain Bacteria; phylum Pseudomonadota; class Alphaproteobacteria; order Caulobacterales; family Caulobacteraceae; genus Brevundimonas. The sequence goes on along the minus strand of OZ260074.1, from coordinate 1,147,035 downwards.
TCGCCCTTGGCCTGTCCTGCCTGCTGGTGCTGGCGACCCAGTCCAAGACCTCGCTGCTGTGCCTGATTGTCGGCCTCGGTCTGGTCGGCGGCTTCTGGTCGCTGAGGCGCGGCGGCGCGGCTTTCAGCGTCGCGGCGATCTGGGTCGCCGTCGTTCTGACCGGACTGGGCATCTGGACCTGGGACACCCATTCGGTCGCCGTGCTGGAGGCGCTCGGCAAGGACCCGTCCCTGACCGGCCGGACCGAGATCTGGGACAGTCTGATGCGCAAGGTCGCCGATCGGCCGTGGACCGGCTACGGCTACGGAGCCTTCTGGGGCCGGATCGGCGAGTCCGGACCCGCCGACTGGGTGCGGAAGGAGACGGGCTGGATCGTGCCGAGCGCGCACAACGGCTGGATCGACCTGCTGGTCCAGCTGGGCTGGCCGGGCGCGGTTCTGGTCGGTGTGCTGCTGTCGACGACGACCCTGATCACCGTCCTCCGGTCCATGGGGTCGGGCATCCGCGAGGGCTGGTGGGCGCTGGGCTTTCTGGGGGCCTTCTTCATCCTGAGCCTGTCGGAAAGCATCCTGGTGCAACACCAGAGCCTGCCGTGGGTCTTGTTCCTGGCCGTCCTGACCCGCGCGATCCTGCCGTCACCGGTCGAGGCCGCCGTGCCGCTTGTGGAGAAGCGCGGCGGGGCCTACCAGACCGGCTCCCGAATCGCCGCACAGTATCCGCATGGGCCAGTCCGCCGACCTCCTTTCGCTGTTCGATGACGAGCCGACGCAGCCGCGTCCCGCCGATCCCGTCTCCACGCCTGACGCGGCCCCCGAGCCAGCCCTGACGCCGCAGGCCGCGGCACCGAAGCCGGAACCGGTCCGCGTCGCCTCGCCCGCGGTCCCGTCCGCACCGCCCCTGCCCGGCAGCTATTCCGCCTCCTCGATCGAGGTGCTGGAGGGGCTCGAGCCCGTCCGCAAACGCCCCGGCATGTATATCGGCGGCACCGACGAGCGGGCGCTGCACCATTTGTTCGCCGAGGTGCTCGACAACGCCATGGACGAGGCCGTGGCCCGCCATGCGAAGCTGATCACGGTCGATCTCGACGCCGACGGCTGGCTGGCGGTCAAGGACGACGGTCGCGGCATTCCGGTCGACCCGCACCCCAAACATCCCGGCAAGTCGGCGCTCGAAGTCGTCATGACCGTGCTGCACTCCGGCGGCAAGTTTTCCGGCAAAGCCTATGAAACCTCGGGCGGTTTGCACGGCGTCGGTGTCTCGGTCGTCAACGCCCTGAGCGAACGGCTGGACGTCACCGTCTGGCGCGACGGCCACGAATGGACCCAGTCGTTCAGCCGCGGCCTGCCGCTCGGTTCGATCGTCCAGGGCGCGCCGTCCAAGAAGAAAGGCACCCTGATCCGGTTCAAGCCGGATGAGGAGATCTTCGGCGTCGGTGCCGCCTTCAAACCCGCCCGCCTGTTCCGCATGGCGCGCTCCAAGGCCTATCTCTTCCGCGGCGTCGAGATCCGCTGGACCTGTGCCGCCGAACGCATCACCGACCAGACCCCGACCGAGGCGGTGTTCCACTTCCCCAACGGCCTGGCCGACGCCCTGGCCGAGCGGATCGGCGACCTGGAGACGGTCACCCCGGCCTTCTCCGGCCGGGTCGAGCGCAAGGGCGAGGCGGGTGCGGTCGAATGGGCCGTGACCTGGTCGCCGATCGGCTTCGGCGAGGCCGACGGTTTCGTCTCATCCTATTGCAACACCGTCTCGACGCCCGACGGCGGCACGCACGAGGCCGGATTCCGCGCCTCTCTGGTGAAGGGCCTCAAGGCCTATGGCGAGCTGGTCCGGGAGAAGCGCGCCGAGCTGATCACGGCCGAGGACGTCATCGCCAACGCCGGGGCCATGATCTCGGTCTTCATCCGCAATCCCGAGTTCCAGGGCCAGACCAAGGACCGGCTGTCCTCCCCCGACGCCCAGAGGCTGGTCGAGCAGCTGATGCGCGATCCGCTGGATCACTGGCTGACCGAGAGCCCCAAACAGGCCAACACCCTGCTCGGCTTCGTCATCGAACGGGCCGAGGACCGACTGAAGCGGCGCAAGGACAAGGAGGTCCAGCGGGCCCAGGCCACGCGCAAGCTGCGCCTGCCCGGCAAGCTGTCGGACTGTTCGCGCCAGTCGGCCAACGGCACCGAGCTGTTCATCGTCGAGGGCGACTCGGCCGGCGGCTCGGCCAAACAGGCGCGCGACCGCACGACCCAGGCCATCCTGCCCCTGCGCGGCAAGATCCTGAACGTAGCCTCCGCCACGGCGGACAAGCTGCGCGCCAACATCGAACTGTCCGACCTGGCGCTGGCGCTGGGCGTGCAGCCCGGCAGCCGGTTCAATATCGAAGACCTGCGCTACGAGCGGATCGTCATCATGACGGACGCCGACGTGGACGGCGCGCACATCGCGGCCCTGCTGATCACCTTCTTCTACCGCTCCATGCCCGAGACGATCCGACAGGGCCGGCTGTTCATGGCCCTGCCCCCGCTCTACCGGATCAGCGCCGGGCCCCTGTCCGAATACGCCCGCGACGACGCACACCGCGACGAGCTTCTGGCCACCGTCTTCAAGGGCAAGAAGACCGAGATCGGCCGGTTCAAGGGCCTGGGCGAGATGATGGCCTCCCAGCTCAAGGAGACCACCATGGACCCGAAAAAGCGCACCCTCGCGCGGGTCACCGTCCCGGCCTCGGAAGACGAGATCGAGGATCTGGTCGAACGGCTGATGGGCAAGAAGGCCGAAGCCCGGTTCCAGTTCATCCAGGACAATGCCCAGTTCGTCGTGGCCGATCTGGACGTGTGATCAGGCTGGCGCCCCACGAGGCGTCAGCCCCGACAGTTTCCGCTTCATCTGGTCCCTGAGGAACAGCAGGGCCACGACGGCGTGAAGCAGCGCGGATGCAGCAGACGCCCACCACAGATGCTCCAGCCGGGCCCAGGGCTGGGCGGAGATCCAGAAAGCCGCCGCGCTGAAGACGATCAGGCGCAGCACGCCTCCGACCAGGGCCGGCCGGGTGTCACCCAGCGCCTGGAACGTGCCTGAGGCCGTAAAGATCAGGCCCGTTGCCACAAAGTTCAACGATACGATCCCGAGATAGGTCGCGGCGGCCTGTGCCACCGCAGGATCAGGCGCGAACGGGGCCACCAGCCACCGCGACTCCCAGAGGCACAGGACGGTCAGGCAGGCCATCAGGGCGGAACTCATCAGGGCGGCGTCCCGCACGGTCCGGCGCACGCGGTCGGGCAAGCCGGCCCCGAAATTCTGGCCGGCGACCGGCGCGACGGCGAACGAGATCGCCATGGCCGGCAGGAAGATGGCCTGCATGACCCGTGACCCCACCCCGAAACCGGCCTGGGCCTCGCTGCCGTAGTTGCGGATGACGGAATAGACGACGCCCATGGTGACGAACATGAGCAGGAATTCGACAGCCGACGGCAGACCGATCCCGACAATTCGCGCAAGGATCACAGGGCTGGGCCGATCGAGGCGGAGGGGATCCGCGATCAGGGTCTGCACGCGACCGAACAGCCAGACAGACCCGAGGAAGCCGACCATCGCTGCCACCGAACTCGCGAGGCCTGCGCCGAACACGCCGAGCGGAAGGCCCGAACCCCAGCCCGCGATCAGGATCGGTGCCAGGATGGCATTGAGCAGAACGGTGCCGGTCTGGATCAGCATGGTCGGCCGCACCACGCCGGCTGCCCTGAGCGCAGCCCCCATGGCCCCGGTCGGGAACATCAGGGCGAGGGCCGGCAGGAACCCGTGCAGATAGGCCTTGCCCTGGGCGGCGGTGGCGGGGTCCGCGGCCAGCGCGTCGATGGCCGTCCCACCCAGGCCGTAACCGAGGGCCAGGGTCAGGACGAACAGCCCGCCTGAAAGCAGCATCGACTGGCGATAGACGCCGTCAACCTGACCGACGTCCTTGCCCCCGATGGCGCGGGCGATCAGCGACAGGGAGCCCACCGAGACCAGTTGGGCGGCCGCCATCGCCAGGAAAAAGAACACCCCGGCCAGGCCGACACCCGCCAGGGCATCGGCACCGATCGAGCCGACGAAATAGAGGTCGATCAGGAAATAGAGCGTCTGGAACAGCAGGCCGAGGCCGATGAAGGCCGCCATTCCGATCAGCTGTTTGCTGATCGAGCCTTGGGTCAGGTCCTGCTGCATCCGGTTTCTCCATCGCACCGCGCATGGATGATCCATGGCCGACGACGCTTTTTACCCGTACAGAAATCAGTTCGTCAATATTACCCGGACTTAATTACGCATCAGCAGTTCGCCGGCTCCCCGTACCGACCAATGACGGCCGGAGAGTCGCCGTCCGCCTGTACGGAAACGACGATCAGCCGGTCATACTCACAATCGCGCATCTCCGACGCCCCGGTCTCGCCCAGGGCCCTGGCGATCAACGGCACGGTATTGCTGTGGCCGACCACCAGCACGACGGCGTCGGCGGGCAGCGCACGAATGCGGTCGGCGATCCTCAGGATGTGGGCGTCCGTGCCGCCCTCGAACGAGAAAACTTCCGGCGTGACCGCATGGGCCTGGGCCGTCAGCCCGGCCGTCAGACGGGTGCGCTGAAGCGGGGAAACGAAGACATGGGTCAGGTCAGCGTCGCTGAGCGCAACAGCAAGGGCGGTGGCGCGGGCCTCGCCGGCGGCAGAAAGCACGGGATCCGCGCTGGCGTCAGCCTTCTCGGCATGACGCACCAGGATCACCGTCTGGGCGAGGGCGGAGGTAGCGGTCAGCAACGACAGCGCTGCCGCGAGCAGAAGGCGTTTCATCAGCTGAGGCTCCCCGTTCCGACCCAGACTGGGCGCGTACCGGAGCGCTGTCGAGGGGGTGCCGAAGGCCCGGCTGAACGGCGTCAGTGCGCCTTCCACTCGCCGGGCCGGGCGAAGGCCGGCTCGCCGCTGACCTCGGCATAGACCGAGCTGAGGTCCTCAAACACGCGGTTCCACGAGAACCGCTCGACGGTCCGAAGGCGGGCGGCGACCCCGATCGCCTCTATGTCGCGGGCGAACAGGGCCTCGATGGCGGCCGCGTACTGGACCGGGTCCGCGCTCTTCGCCAGCTGGCCGACGGTGTCGTCGACGGTTTCCTTGACCCCGCCCGCATTCACGCCGACGACCGGGCGGCCGCAGGCCATGGCCTCCAGCACGATCAGGCCGAACGGCTCCTTGTCATTGGCGTGCACGAACGCGTCGCAGGATGCGATGATCTTCGCCACGGCCTTGGGATTGGCCTCGTAAGGCAGGGAGATGACCCGCTCCTCGGCCGGCATGCCTGCGCCGGCCCCGACCAGAACCAGATAATAGGGGTCGCCCAGCTTCTGGACGGCTTCGATCAGGACATCGATGTTCTTTTCCCGGGCCGGACGGCCGGCGAAACACAGCAGGCGCGCCGAGGCGGGCAGGCCCAGCTTCTTCATCAGCCAGTCACGGTCACGGCGGTCGGGCCGGAAGGTGTCGATCTCGACCCCCAGAGGCCGGATCACGATATTGCCGACCCCGGCCTCTTCAAGGCGGCGGGCGATGAAGCGGCTGGGCGAGATGACCTTGTCGAACTGGCCGAACAGCCGGGCCCAGCGTTTCTCGACCGGCTTCTTGGCCCATTCGCCGAAATGCAGCGCCGCCAGCCCGGCCGGATCGGAGTGGCAGAAGCCTACGACCGGGCACCCGGCGCGCTGACCGGCCTCAAGCGCCCCCTGCCCCGGCGTATAGGGATCGCCGGCCTCGATGATCGACGGGTTCAATGAGGCGACCCAGGCCCCCCAGCGGCGCACCGAGGTCGGCCAGCGGTAGCCATCGCCGAACGGCAGCTTGGTCGCGTGCAGTTGCACGATGCCGTCGTCGCCGGCCCTGTGGTGCGCGCCGGGCACGACCAGCGAATGGGCCACACCGGGGCGATTGGTCTCCAGCCAGGCCTTCTTGGACAGGAGATAGCGTTTCACCCCGCCCGAACGCGGTGCATAGAGCATGGTGGTGTCGACCAGACGCGGGCGGCCGTCGTCGCCGGCAGCCTTGGTCGCCGCGAGGGTCTCGGAGACCTCCTCATCCCATCCGGGAATCAGCCGCAGTTCGCCTTCCTGAACCTCGAGACCGGCCAGACTCATGAGTTCGCGTTCCGCGGCACTGATGCTCGAGGCACCCACGCGTGCGACCCGCTTCTGGATGCGTCGGGCCTTGCGGACCTTTGACATATGCGACTTGACCATCAGCGGCCCGTAGCGCTGCTGGAAGCCAAGCTCAAGCGTCGTCAGCCTGCGGAACGACTTCCGTCGGTACGATGCCGCGCCGATGAAGCGCCTCGCGCAGCAGGGTCTCCATCTGTGCGTTGACCGAGCGCAGTTCGGCGGCGGCCAATCGCTCGACCGCCGCCATCACCCCCGGAGAGGCGCGCATCAGAAAGGGCTTCGTCGGGCGCGCCATGGACTCAGCCGTACAGGGTGCCGGTATTGATCACGGGCTGGGCCTCGCGGTCGGCACACAGGACGACCAGCAGGTTGGACACCATGGCGGCCTTCCGTTCTTCGTCCAGATCGACGACGCCGCGCTCGCTGAGGTCTGCGAGCGCGTTCTCGACCATGGCCACCGCCCCGCGCACGATCAGACGACGTGCCGACAGAATGGCCTCGGCCTGCTGCCGCCGCAGCATGACGCCGGCGATTTCCGGGGCGTAGGCCAGGTGGGCCAGGCGGGCTTCATCGATCGCCAGGCCCGCGGCGTGAAGCCGGGTGCCCAATTCGTCCCGCAGGCGCCCGGCGACATCCTCGGCGTCGGACCGCAGGGTCATCTCGGACCCCTGCCCGTCCTCGCCGTGGTCGTAGGCATAGTGGGAGGCGATATCGCGAAGGGCGGTATCGACCTGGATCGCCACAAAGGCCTGGTAGTCGTCGACGTCGAACAGCGCCTGGGCCGAATCCTCGACGCGCCAGACAACGTTGGCGGCGATCTCGATCGGATTGCCGCGCTTGTCGTTTACCTTCAGCTTGTCGCTCGTAAGGTTGCGGACGCGCAGGCTGACCTTCTTGCGGCTATACCAGGGCAAGACCCAGCGAAGACCGGTCTTGCGGTCGGTCCCGCGATAGTCGCCGAACAGCAGGATCGCCATGCCCTCGTTGGGCTGAAGCGAATACAGACCGCAGATCAGCAGCAGACCCGTCACGGCAGCCACAAGCCCGACCACGACCCTCAGGCCGCTTTCAGGCTCCTGGGCGATGCTGACCGGGCCGAGGACCAGCAGGATGAGGCCGACCAGCAGCATGACGACGCCATTGGCCGTCGCTGCGGGTCTTTCAGTGGATCTGGAGTGTGTCGTGGACATGGTTCGCTCCCTCAAGGCAATATGAAAGTGATATCACTTTGATACCTAATTGCGCAATAGCGACGCTTGCCCTGTTGCCCGGCCGCACGGCTTCGGCCTTGCATTCGCCTCAAATTCGAGAAACTTGAGGCAGGCTGCAACGGTCCCTGTTAGAGGATCGGCCGCGTCTCTGGCGTATCGTCCACAGGGGTTTCTACCGAATGCGTATTCTACTCGCGACCGCGGTTGCGATCGCTCCCCTGATGATGGCCTCCGGCGCGATGGCCGAGGTCGTGATATCGACTGCCCGAACCACACCGATCACGACGTCCAATGCGACGGGATCAGGCCCCGACGAAATCCGCATCGCCAGCGGCGGCGCGATCAATGTGACGTCAGGCTCGGCGGTGACCATCGACACCGGCAGGAACCTGACGATCGACACCGGCGGCGCGATCAACCTGAACCCGGCGGCTGACGGCGCAACGGGCGTGCTGGTCAATCCGGGCGTAACCTCCAATCTGACCATCAATGGATCAATCAACGTCGCGGATACGATCGAAACCTATCCGGATAGTGACAGCGACGGCGATCTGGATGGTCCATGGGCGACCGGCAGTGGCCGTTACGGCGTCCGATATGCAGCGGGTGCGCCGGTCACAGGCGACCTGACGATCGGCACAGGTGGCCTGATCAGCGTCGACGGAAACAATTCTTACGGGATCTCGATCGAATCCGGCCTGATCGGGAGATTCCAGAGCCAGGGCACCGTCCGGGTATTCGGCGACAACTCGATCGCCATCCGGACCCAGGGCCCGATCTCGGGGGCCGTGACCCTTCTGGGCACCGTCACCGCGCGCGGTCTGAACACGTCAGCCGTGTCGATCGGCGGCGACGTGGCCGGCCGGTTGTCGCTCCAGGGCGATCTGAGCGCCTCCGGCTATCGTTACACAGCCCGCGGCAGCGACCTGTTCGAGAGCAAGCTCGACCTGGACGACAAGCTGCAGGGCGGACCCGCGGTCATCATCGCCGGCAGTGTCGCCGGCGGCGTGGTTGTTGATCGACCGCCCACAGACGCAGATCCGGCGAATGCGGACGAAGACGGCGACGGGATTGCTGACGCGTCCGAATCGACGGGCTCGGTGATCAGCTATGGCTCCGCTCCGGCGCTGCTGATCGGCGCGTCGGATCGCTCGATTTCGCTCGGTGCCGTCGGAACCGGCGACAATGCGTTTGGCCTGATCAACCGCGGCTCGATCAGCGGCCAGGGGGTCTACAGCGGCGTCGACGCGAATGGCATCGTGCTGGGTGGCAACGCCGGCCAGACGGTCACGGTTGCGGGCGGCCTCAGGAACGAGGCCGGGATTTCAGCTCTCGGACTCGATTCCAGAGCAACGGCGATCCGGATCGGTGCCGGCACCACCCTGCCGCAGATTTTCAACGCGGGAAGCATCACGGGCGCTGTCGCGAGCGAACTTTCCACCTCGGCGGCGACCGCGATCCTGATCGAGGCCGGCGCATCGGTTTCAAGCCTCGTCAATAACAACTCGATCCTCGCATCTGCAGGCGGCGGCGCAGCGACGGTAACCGGGATCCAGGATCTCAGTGGCACGCTGACCTCGATCACCAACACCCGGTCGATCCAGGCGGCACTGAGCCCGAACGACGCCGGCGATGCAGTGACCGGCACCAGCACAGCGATTGATGTCCGGGCGAACACGACCGGCGTGACACTGATTCAGTCGGGCGTTGCCGCCGCGGCGACCACCGTAAACCCGGACAGTGACGGCGACGGGGTTCCGGACGACAATGAACCCATCATTGTGGGCGCGATCAAACTGGGATCGGGCGCCGACACCGTCGACATTCGCAATGGCCTCGTCCTCGGCGACATCTCTTTCGGTGCCGGAGCAGACAGTCTGTTGATCTCCGGTGGCGGCATCGTACGGGGTGCGATCTCCGACTCGGACGGCGGGCTCGCGATCAATGTGACGAACGGCACGCTGGATGCGCGTCAAACGACGCGGACCAACATCACGAGCCTCAACGTCGGGGCGGATGGTGACCTGGTCATCACCCTCGACCCGGCCAGCAGCACCTCGGGCGGCTTCAACGTCTCCGGAACGGCCACACTGGCGACAGGTGCCGGCCTTGGCGTCCGGTTCACGTCGCTGCTGAACACGCCCGGCCGGTTCACGCTGATTGACGCGACCACCCTGAACTTCGGCACGATCGACCTGAGGTCGATTGAGGCCAACTCGCCCTATCTCTATGTGGTCGAGGCTGGCGCCAACGTGCCCGCGGGCGATGTCTATGTGGACGTGCGCCAGCGCACGGCGTCCGAGGCCCGGTTGATTGCGTCCGAGGCCGCCTTCTACGGTGCCTTCTATGCGTCGATCAGCGACCCTGACGCCGCAACCATTCGCAACGCCTTCCTGGCCCAGTCCGGACGCGACGACTTTATCAACCTGTACGAACAGTTGCTCCCGGATCACTCGGGTGGTCCGCTGCTTTCGCTGTCGTCGGGCGTCGACGCCGTGACGCGGGCCCTCACCGGGCGCAACGCATCGGCCGCGCCGGGTGAAACCAGTGCCTGGGTGCAGGAAATCAATTTCTACGCCGACAAGGACAAGACAGACACCTACGGCTTCCGCTCGGAAGGCTTTGGCGTCGCCGGCGGTGTCGAGCGCGGCTCTGGCCTGGGCAATATCGGCATATCGGTGGCCTTCACCTCGTCCGACCTCCAGGATCCCGAGGCCGAAGCCGAGGAAGTCCTGTCCGCCAACCTGCTGGAACTGGGCCTCTACTGGCGTGCCCAGGGCCAGTACTGGACCACCTGGGCCCGTGCCGCTGCGGGGTATGCGAGCTTCACCTCGGAGCGGCGTTTCGTCGGTGCAGGTCTGAATCTGTCCAATCAATCTGACTGGAACGGCTTTACGGTCGCCGCAGCCGGCGGCGTCTCCTACGAGCGCGCCTTCGGACGGTTCAGCATCCGCCCCGAACTGTTCGCCGAATATTTCTCGCTCAACGAAGGTGCCCATACAGAATCGGGCGGCGGCGACGGCTTCGACCTGTCGATCGACGACCGCAGCGGACACCTGTTCTCGGCAACCGCCGCGATCAATCTTGGCATGGGCACTGGCGAAAACAGCTGGTTGCGCCCCGAGCTTCGGGTCGGCTGGCGCCAGAACATCTCGGTTGATCCGGGCGAGACCATCGCCCGCTTCCGCTCGGGCGGGCCGGACTTCACCCTGAACGGCGGCACGATTGAAGGGGGAGGTCCGATCGTTGGCCTGCGTCTGAACATCGGCAACGAACTGGGCATGCTGTCGGTCAACGCGGACGCCGAGATGATCGAGAACTACGTGCGTTACATGCTATTCCTTCGGGCCAGCTTCCGGTTCTAGGTCAGGGCGGAGGAATCGGGCGGCTAGCTCAGCTGGTCAGAGCACCTCGTTTACACCGAGGGGGTCGGGGGTTCGAACCCCTCGCCGCCCACCAATCCTCAACCGCCGGGAGGTCGATGTGACCCAGATGATCAGACGCACCGCCACCCTGGCCGCTGTCACGGCCGGAGCGCTCATGTTGCAGGGCTGCCTGGTCGGAGCGGTCGTGGGAACGGCCGGCGCGGTCGTCGGTGGCGCGGCCCAGGTCACGGGAGCAGTCGTCGGCGCGGGGTTTGACGCCGTCACCACCTCGGATGAAGAAACAAAGGCCAAACGGGATCGCGAGCAGCGGGACCGCGAACGCGAACAGCGCCGCTGCGAACAGCGCCAGCGCCAGGGCCGCGACTGCTAGATCAGAGCGTCAGAACGCACCGCTCATGAATGGTGGGCCGTGAAACCGTGATCCGGCTGAGCCCCGGCCATTCCGGCCTCAGCCGATCGGCAAACCACAGGCACAGGTGCTCCAGCGTCGGCAGTTCCAGCCCGGGCTTGTCGTTCAGCAGCCCGTGATCCAGCTCCTCGGCCGCCGTCTTCAGGGCACGATCCAGCGCGCCGAGGTCAGCCACCCAGCCATGCCCGTCCAGCGCCTCGCCCCGTACGGTCGCCTCGACCGAGAAGGAATGACCGTGCATCCGGCGATAGGGACTTCCGTCCGGCTCGTTGGGGAAATGGTGGGCCGCGTCGAAGGTGGCCGCCTTGGTGATCTCGAAAACGCTCATCTGACGCCGATGTATTTGTGGGTCTGGACGCTGAGCCGCCATTTCGGGTGGGCCAGGCAATAATCGATGGCCGCTACCGTGTTGGCCGCCTGGTCAGGGCCGTCCATCGGTTGCAGCCAGAACCGTTCAAAGGGCAGGTGCTCGAACCGGTCCGGCATGGCCTTCGCCTGGGGGAAGACCAGCTTCAGCTCCTGACCGGATGACTGGAGAACGGGCGCATCAGCCTTGGGACTGACGCACACCCAGTCGATCCCGGGCGGTGCCGTCAGGGTACCGTTGGTTTCGATGGCGATCTCGAACCCGCGCGCGTGCAACGCGTCGATCAGCGGCTTGTCCAGTTGCAGAAGCGGCTCGCCGCCGGTGCAGACAACCAGCATGGGATCCCCCGCCCTGCCCCGCCACATCGACTGCACATGGTCCGCCAGAGACTCGGCGCTGGTGAATTTGCCGCCGCCGTCGCCATCCGTCCCGACGAAGTCGGTGTCACAGAAGGTGCAGACGGCCGTCGCCCGGTCGCGCTCGAGTCCGCTCCACAGATTGCAGCCGGCGAAGCGCAGGAACACCGCCGGCCGGCCCGCCTGCCCTCCTTCGCCCTGAACAGTCAGAAAGACTTCCTTGGCTGAATAGGTCATGCTGCGGCCCATTCCGCGTGGCCCGCCGCACGCAGCTGGCAGGCCGGACAGTCGCCACAGCCATAGCCCCAGGCATGGCGATGCTCGCGATCGCCGCGGTAGCAGGTGTGCGACGCCTCGATGATCAGTTCGACCAGAGGCTCCCCGCCGATCTGCCGGGCCAGCGCCCAGGTCTCGGCCTTGGTCAGGGCCATCAGCGGCGTCTCGATCACGACCGGCTTGTCCAGTCCGAGGCTCAGAGCCGTCGCCATGGCGTCGATCGTGTCGCGGCGGCAGTCCGGATAGCCCGAGAAATCGGTTTCGCACATGCCGCCGACCAGGACGTCCAGTCCCCGCCGGTCCGCAAGGGCCGCAGCGCAGGTCAGGAACACGAGATTTCGTCCCGGTACGAAGGTGGTCGGCAGGCCGCGCGCGTCCATCTCGATCGCCCGGTCGCTGGTCAGGGCGCTTTCCGCAATCCGGCCATAGCCCGTCAGGTCGACAACATGGTCAGGCCCCAGCCGGCTGGCCCATTGCGGCAGGACGGAAGCCATCCCCTCACGCACCGTCAGGCGCGCCTCCATTTCCACCGCATGACGCTGGCCATAGTCGAAACCCACGGTTTCAACCCGCGCGAAACGCTCCAGCGCCCAGGCCAGACAGGTGGCGCTGTCCTGCCCGCCCGAGAACAGGACAAGGGCGGATTTTGCAGGGCTGAGGCCGGAATCGCTCATGACAAACCTGCGGTCGGCCGACTGGCCGCGCGCATAAACAAGGTGATGGGGCGCCGGAATGGCGGGGCGGCCTTCTACACCAGCGTCGGAGGCAGAGCAAAGAGGGCCAAAAAACGGCCATTACCGCTCTTAACCCTTCTGCAAATGCTTTGGGGTCAATGTCCATCTGTCGCAGTGGAGTAATGGCCGGATATGCCGACCATCGAGGTTCTGACCGAGCGAGCCGAAGCGGTGTCGCCAGAGACGCCGGGAAGCGTCGTGTTCGCTCGTTTCGAGAGCGAACCCGATACTCTGGTGATCCCGGTCGTGGAAGCCGATCGCCCGATCGGCCTGATCGAACGTAACGCCTTCCTGCTCAAGATCGCCACGCCCTTTGGCCATGCGCTTTACGCCAGGCGGCCGATTTCACATCTGATGGAGGCCGAGCCCGCGGTGGTCGACGCCGGCGTGAACATCGACGCCTTTTGCGACATCCTGCTGAAGAGCGGCCCCGGTGCCCTGATGCGGGGCTTTATCGTTACGCGCGAAGGCCGTTATCACGGCGTGGGCACGGCGGTCTCCCTGTTGCAGGCGGTGAATGATCATCAGCGTCGCCAGAATGAAGAACTCGCCGAACAGGCCCGCATTCTCAGCGACACCCGAACACAGGCCCTCGCCTTCGCCCGCGCCAAGAGCCAGTTCCTGGCCATCATGAGCCACGAACTCCGCACGCCGATGAACGGCGTGCTGGCGGTGGCGGAACTGTTGCGCCGTCAACCCCTGAACCCGCAAGCTCAGGCGCATGTCACCACGATCATGGAGTCCTCCGAGTCCCTGCTGCGGATTCTTCAGGATGCCCTTGACCTGTCGCGGGCCGAGGCCGGCGAACTGGAGCTGCACCAGGAGCCGACGCCACTCCGCGCCTTGATGGACGATATCCAGGCCCTGTGGGCTCCGCGCGCGTCCCAGGACGATGTCACCCTGATGGTCAGCTACGAGGGTGATACCGAACTGGCCGCCGTCACCGACGGCATGCGGATGAAGCAGCTGTTCAACAACCTGATCGGCAACGCGCTGAAATTCGCACGTAACGGTGTGGTCGAGGCCCGTCTCAAGGCAGTGGCCACCGGCAACCGCATCCACCTGGAGGCGCGGGTCCGCGACGATGGTCCGGGCGTCGATCCCGAGCGCGTGGATGAAATCTTCGATCCGTTCGTGCATGGCTCAGGTCCCGACGGGGCCGGTCTCGGCCTGGCTATCTGCCGCCAGATTGTAGAGCGCATGGACGGCCGCATCTGGGCCGAAAACAACCCCGGTCGCGGCGCGACCTTCGCCTTCGACATTGACGTCGAACGTACCGAGGCCCCCGTAGCCGTTCGATCCAATGTCGAGAGCATCGGCGACGGTGAGTTGCTGACCAATCCGCACATCCTGATCGTCGACGACAACGCCACCAACCGGGTCGTGGCCCAGGCGCTGTGCGAGATGTTCGGCTGCACCTCGGAGACCGCCGAAGACGGCGTCGAGGCCCTCGAGGCGGTGCAGGAGCGTCGCTTCGACCTGATCCTGATGGACATCAAGATGCCTCGCATGGACGGCGTACAGGCGACGCAGGCCATCCGCGCCCTCGCCGGACCGGTGAGCGCGATTCCGATCGTGGCCCTGACCGCGAACGCCGACCCCGACGATGCCAGAAAATATGTTGAGATCGGCATGGCCGCCGTGGTCGAGAAGCCGATCAAGCCCGAACGCCTGCGGATGGCCATGAACCTGGCCCTCGAACAGGCGACCGCGACCGCGCGGACTGCGGCGGTGCCTGCTGTTGCGGCGCGCGCCGTCGCCTAGACGCCCCCGGACGAAGCAGCCGGGTCTTCCTCGTCCTCTTCCTCATAGCCGACCAGTCGAAGCGCCCTCGCCGCCTGGCCCTTCAGTTCGCACCAGCGCAACAGGCCTTCTTCCCGACCATGGGTGATCCACACCTCTTCCGGCTTCAGCTCGGCAAAGGTGGCGACCAGTTCAGTCCAGTCGGCGTGGTCCGACAAGACCAGCGGCAGTTCCACACCCCGCTGCCGCGCCCGCGCCCTGACGCCCATCCAGCCGGACGCAAACGCGAGCACCGGGTCGGCAAAGCGGCGAGCCCAGCGGTCCTGGGTCGCGGACGGCGGCGCGATCACTACCTCGCCCCCCAGCGCATTGGCCTTCAGCCCGGTCGCCGGCAAGGTCGGGCCAAGATCGACGCCCTCCCGCTCATACAGGCCGTTCAGCCGCTCCAGCGCGCCATGGACGTAGATCGGGCGGTCCCAGCCGGCCTCCCGCAGCAGCCGGATCACCCTCTGGGCCTTGCCCAGGGCATAGGCCCCGACCAGATGGGCCCGTTCCGGGAACTGGCCCAGCGACTGGACCAGCCGCCCGATCTCTTCAACGTCCGGCGGATGGGTGAAGACGGGCAGGCCAAAGGTGGCTTCCGAGATGAAGACGTTGCACGGCACCGGCTCGAAGGGCGCGCAGGTCGGATCGCGGCGGCGCTTGTAATCGCCCGACACGACCATGGTGATGCCCTTCCAGCGGACGACCGCCTGGGCCGAACCCAGCACATGGCCCGCAGGAGCCATGGAAACCTCAACGCCATTATGCGACGCCGCTTCACCGTAGGCGACGGCCTGCCGCGCTTCGGTGAAGGCCTCTCCGTACCGCTCGGCCATGATCGCCAGCGTCTGCGGCGTGGCCAGAACCGCACCGTGCCCCGCGCGGGCGTGATCGGCATGGCCGTGCGTGATCACGGCCCGGTCCACAGGCCTGACCGGATCGATATAGAAGTCGCCCGGCGGGCAATAGAGACCGACCGGTGTCGGGCGCAGCAGGTCTTCGAAACGGGTCATGGACGGGATATGGCGGTCATGGCGCAGCAGACAACGCATCCGACGGCCTTGCGCTCAATTCGTCCTCGACGGAGAAGCAGCAGATGACGTCCCCGATCCTCGACCTCCTGCCCCAGTTGGCCAGCGGTGCTGCCCACACCCATGCCCTCGGCTTCACCTACGACGGTGTGGACGGGGACCGCGTCCGCATCCGTGTGCCCTGGCGCGAGGACCTTGTCGGCGACCCGGAGACGGGCGTGCTGTCCGGCGGCCTGGTCACGACCCTGCTGGATCATGTCGGAGGTCTGGCGACCTGGGTGGCGCTGGGACGGTTCGAGAGCATCGCCACGCTGGATCTGCGCGTGGACTATATGCGCGCGGCAGAGGCCCGTCGTGACCTGATCGCCGAAGCCCGATGCTATCGCCTCACCCGCTCGGTGGCCTTTGTCCGCGCCTGGGCGTTCGAGGACACCGCCGAGGACCCCGTGGCGGCCGTTCAGAGCGCCTATATGCTGGGATCCGGCGAAGGGCGGGGTCCCGGGGCCAACCGACGCGTCACCGGCGAGGCACCGGAATGACCGCTCTGCTGGACAGCCTGCCCTATGCCCGGTTCCTCGGGCTGACGACCGCCGGCGAGGGAGACGCTCTGGTCGTCACCATGCCGTTTGCGGATCGACTGATCGGCAACCCGATCCTGCCCGCGCTGCACGGCGGGGCCACCGCGGCCCTGCTGGAGCTCACGGCAGTAGCCCAGGTCGCAGCCCTCTATCCCCGCCTGCGCCTGCCGCGCCCGATCAATGTCAGCGTCGCCTATCTCCGGTCGGGCCGTCCGAAGGATGTTCACGCCAGCGCGCGGATCAGCCGCGCGGGTCGCCGGGTCGCCCACGTCCTCGCCGAGGCCTGGCAGGACGATCCGGGCCAGCCCATCGCCGCTCTCACCGCACACTTCCTACTTGCGGTTGACGACCTGTAGTTGTGTTCTAGCAACACTCATGGTCGGCTCTCCGTGTGACGCAAGGTCACCGGAGGACGATGATGACCAGACAATCCATCGGCGAAGCCCTCGCCGCGCGGCTGTTCGCGGCCGAAGCCGCAATTGACCACGCCCTGACCGAAACCGCGACGCTGACCGCAATGCTGCCCTCTGCGAGGGCGGACACCGGCCTGTCCGCCGTGGCGGGGCAGCGTGCTTTCGAAGAAGCCGCAGCCTCCATCAGCGCACTCGCCTCGGCCCGGTCGCACATGGTCGGCACACACGCCTCACTGGCGGCCCTGGCCCGCAAACTGGGACTGGACGCCCTGGCGATCGGCCCCCTCGACAAGCCGGGCGACAGACCTCCGATCGGCGGCGGCGGCGGAGACGGTCCCGGCCTCGACCCCGATATAGCTAACAAAGCGCTAGCGGACATGGTGAACAAAACCCTACCGGGCATCCCGGAACCGTGTTAAGGATTGCCGGTAACGTTTCTGTGGAGGGCTTACCGTGAACAAGAACGAAGTGATCGCCTGTCTCGCTGGCGACCTGACCGCAACCGAACAGTCGGTTGATACTGCCATCACGCATGCCACGACTCTGGTACAGTCGATGATCGGTGCTCGCACTGCGGTCGGCGTCTCGACCATGGTCGGTGCCGAGGCCCAGTCGAAAGCGCTGGAAGCCATCGCCGCCCTCGGCCTTGCCCGCCAGGCCATGGTCGCCTGCCATGTCGAACTGGCCAAGGATCACCGTCGTATGGGTTACGGCGTCTACGCCGGGCCCGGCGAGGACAAATACCCCGATGGTGACAAGGTCCCGACCACGGGTGAGCACCGTCTCCGCGCGGTTTAATTCGAGGTAATGTCGCCGGCAGGTCATTTCCGCCGGTCCTGATTTAAGGCATTGTCGCCCTCATGCATGTCGCATGGGGGCGATTCTGTGTTTGAGACTATCTACTCCCAGCTCGTCCTTGCAGCGGCCGTCCTTGTCGTCACCTTTGCCTTTGTAAAGGGTGACGAACCCGAACGGATCGGGGCAGCCGCCTATGCCCTCATCTTCGTGGCCGGATCGATGATCCGGGACGGCACCAGCCTCAGCTTCCCGCGATGGGGGTTCATGGGGCTCGAGACCGTCTTGCTGGTCGTGTTTGTCGGACTCGCCTTCTACAGCCGCCGAACCTGGCTCATCTGGGCCACCAGCTTTGAAGCCCTGATCGTGACGGGTCACATCCTGGTGGCAGCGGACCTGCGGCCGCCTCCCAACGCCGTGGCGGCTGTGATCAACATGTCAAACTACGCCCTTCTCGTTTCCATGGCCGTCGGCACCTTCTGGGCATGGCAGGAGCGTCGGGCGGCTGGAGTGGAATAGGCTGATCCCTTCATCAGGACGGGCGCGAGATGACGCCGTTGCTTGACACGCTCTATACCCAGATTGGAACCGCGATTGCCGTGATGGTCATCGCCTTCGCCTTCCTGAAAGGCGATGAGCCCGAGCGGGTGGGTGCCGGAGCCTATGCCCTGGGTCTGCTGGCGTCGCTGCTCCTGCAGGACGACAGCCGGCTGTCCGGCCCTCAGTGGGCTCTGATGGTGGTGGATACGATCCTGCTTGCCGTCTACGCCGGCCTCGCCTGGAAGAGCCGGCGGTCGTGGCCGGTCTGGGCCAGTGCCTTGCTGGCCCTGATCGTTATGAGTCATGTCCTGATGGCCATTGACCTCCGCCCACCGGTCGCGGCGTTTTATGCGGTCATGAATCTGGCCAGCTTCGCGATACTCCTCGCCATAGTCCTGGGCACCGTCCGGGCCTGGCAGGACCGGCGTGCGGCCGGGCCGGCGTAGCCCGTCGACCCTCGACCCTCGACCTCAAGAACAGGTAGATATTCCTATCTGTCCCCGATACCGTGCGGACGACTCGCCTGTCGGTCGCGGTGGACATCGGATGCCCCTTTCTCATTCGCAGTTATGGAAGGCCATCGACGCCCTTGCCAGGCACAAGGGCCTCAGCGTCTCGGCCCTGGCCCTTCGTGCCGGCCTTGATGCGACGAGTTTCAACCGCTCCAAGCGATTTGGACCGGGCGATCCGCCCCGGCCGCGCTGGCCCTCCACCGAGAGCCTGACCCGCATCCTGCACGCCACCGACCTGTCGCTCGGAGATTTCGCCGCCCTCGCCCAGGACGCGCCGGATAAGCCCGCAACCGCACCGATGCTCGGCCTGGTGCGTGCGGGACAGGACGGCTTCTTCGATGATGCGGGTCTGCCGACCGGCGACGGCTGGGAACAGACGGAACTGCCCCGCCCGAAGGAGACGCTGTTCAGCCTGCGCATCGACGGCGATTCGATGGTGCCGCTGTACCGCGAAGGGGACCGGGTCCTGGTCGACCGCGACGCGATCCAGGTCCGAAAGGGCGACCGGGTGGTGGTGCGCACCCTCTCCGGCGAGACCCTGGCCAAGGAGGTGGCGGCGATTACGGCGCGTTCCGTGACCCTGACCTCGGTCAATCCCGCTTATGAAGACAGGATCCTGTCCCGGCAGGACATCGTCTGGATGGGTCGCATCCAGTGGGTGAGCCAGTGAGGGCCCGGCGGCACGGGCCTCCAGCGCCGACATCGCGCTCAAGCAGCCGCGAGGCGATGGCACCAACAGGAAAGACCGCCCCTTTCGGGACGGCCTTCCATGTCTTCAGGGAGATCGTGGTCTAGTTGGCGGTGACGTAGTTGGCATTCACCCAGCCGCCACCGGCGATCTGAACCCATTCGCCCTGCGAGCCGATAACGGCGAAGGGCTGGCCGGCACGCAGCGAACCCGACTGGCGATAGCCCGTGCCGGGGCCCGAGCGGATGCGCAGGTTCGAGGTGGCGCGGTACTGGGCACCGCTGCTGGCTTCCGAGCCGACCCGGGCGCGTTGCTGGTTACAGCCGATGTAGGAACCGGCGGCGGCACCCGCACCCGCACCGGCGACTGCGCCGAGAGTCCGTTCGTTCCGCGAAATCTGGCTGCCGGCGAGGCCGCCGATGACGGCACCGATCAGGGCACCGGTCCGTTGGCGGCCACCGGGGGCGTCGCAGTTGGTGATGCCGTTGGCCTGCTGGGCCATCGAGGCGGTCGGGACGGCGGTGACCAGGGCCGCCAGGGCGGCGGCGGTGGCCAGGGTCGTCTTCATGATCTTCGACATGGGTCTCTCCGTTCATCGAGGGGGGTCGATGTCAGGCAGAATGCGCCAGGGCCGATGAAGGCTCCCGGAGCGTGGCCGTTATATTCCGTTCATGTACGATTTCGGACCGGCAAGGGTCGAAGACTCACGCTTTCGCAAGCTCGCCGCTCGCCCCGGCTTCGATGAGCTGGATGGTCTGCGGCAGACCGTAGATCGCTGCAAACGAGCCGAACCGCGGTCCCTGCGACGCTCCCAGCAGCACTTCATACAGCGCCCCGAACCAGCCCCGCAGGGGCTCGAAGGCGTGATCCTTGCCCACGGCATAGACCTCGCCCTGGATCAGCTCGCCATCGGTCGTGTCCGCGGGAAGGGCCTTCAGCCGTCCGGCCAGATCCAGCAGCGCCGCGGCCTCCCTGTCGTCCGGCAGGCGGTATGACTTCGTCGGCTTCACGAAGTCCTCGTAATAGTTCAGCGCCCGTTCCATCAGCTGGTCCAGCAACGGCTCGGTCCGGGGCGTCGCCTCGGGCAGATATTTGGCGAAATAGGCCCACAGCTGCGCCTTGTCCGAGGCATTGGCCACGCCCACCAGGTTCAGCAGCAGGGCGAAAGACACCGGCGAGGTATGAGTCGGCGGCGTACCCGCATGGATGGCCCAGACGGCATTGTCGATCCGCTTGGCCGGCTCCTGTGTCTTGTAGGCCTCGATGGCCGCCAGATAGTCGTCGATCGCCCGCGGAATGACGTTGAAATGCAGGCTCTTGGCCGATTTCGGCGACTGGAACATATACCAGCTCAGCGACTCCGGTGTGCCGTAACGCAGCCACTGGTCCATGGTCAGGCCATTGCCCTTGGACTTGGAGATTTTCTTGCCCTCGACATCGAGGAAGAGCTCGTAGTTGAAGCCCTCGGGCGGCACCCCGCCCAGCGCCCGGCAGACCTTGGAGCTCTCGCGCACGCTTTCGATCAGGTCCTTGCCCGACATCTCGTAGTCGACGTCGAGCGCTGTCCAGCGCATGGCCCAGTCAGGCTTCCACTGCAGCTTCACATGGCCGCCGGTGACGGGCACCTCGGTGCGCCCCGCAGCCGGGTCGTCGAAGGTGATCGTCCCCTTTTCCACATCCCGCTCCAGTGTCGGCACCTGCAGGACATGGCCGGTGGCCGGGCTGAGCGGCAGGAAAGGCGAATAGGTCGCGCGCCGCTCCTCCCCCAGAGTCGGCAGCATGATCGCCTGCACCGCGTCGAACCGCGCCAGCAGGGTCAGCAGCGTCGCATCGAACCGCCCCGACCGGTACTGTTGGGTCGAGGACAGGAATTCGTACTCAAAGCCGAAGCCGTCGAGGAAGGCTCTCAGCCGCGCATTGTTGTGCGCCCCGAAGCTGTCATGCGTCCCGAACGGATCGCGCACCACGGTCAGCGGCTTGTGCAGGTCCTCGGTCAGCATCTCCGGGTTGGGGACGCCCTCCGGCACCTTCCGCAGCCCGTCCATGTCATCCGAAAAGGCGATCAGCCGCGTCGGCCAGTGGTCGCCGGTCAGAGCCCGGAAGGCGTTGCGCACCATCGTGGTCCGCGCCACCTCGCCGAACGTGCCCATGTGCGGCAGGCCCGACGGGCCGTAGCCGGTCTCCAGGATCACCTCGCGCTGCAGGGCCGGAAACGTCGCCAGCGCCTCGTCCGCCTTGCCGGCGTCGATCAACAGCTTCGCCGCCGTCCGCTCGGCGTCCGTGAGCCGCTTCTTCAGCACATGGGCCAGAAGATTGCGGGCCTGTTCGAACGGCCAGGACTTGGCTTCGCGCGCGAGGGTTTCGAGGTTCTGCAGCATGCACCGGGTTTGGCCTGTCGTGGCCGACGGGTCAACGCAGGCTCGCAGGGTTCCGGAGTCTCGACGCCGCGCGTTTCCTCAGCATGATGGCAGGCACAGCCGACAGGATTCTCACTGCATGCCGACCGCCTCCACCCCGACCGTGATCGTCACCGGCGCCTCTTCCGGTGTCGGCCTGTATGCGACCCAGGCGCTGGTGGCGCGCGGCTGGCATGTGGTCATGGCCTGCCGGGACCTGCCCAGGACCCGGGCCGCGATCGCCGCGCTGGACATCCCTGAGGCGTCGGTCAGCCCGATGCTGATCGACCTCGGTTCGCAGACCAGTGTGCGTGCCTTCGTCGCCGCCTTTCTGGCCAGCGGCCACCGGCTGGACGCCCTCGTCTGCAACGCCGCCGTCTACCTGCCCCTGCTGAAGGAGCCTGCCCGCTCCCCGGAGGGCTATGAGATCAGCGTCGCCACCAACCATTTCGGGCATTTCCTGCTCAGCCACCTGCTTTTGCCCAGGCTGCGCGAGAGCGGCCCGAACCCGCGCCTGATCACCCTCGGCACCGTCACGGCCAATTCCGAAGAGTTCGGCGGCAAGGTGCCGATCCCTGCCCCCGCCGACCTCGGAGACCTGGAGGGGCTGGAGGCCGGGTTCCTCGCCCCCGTCGCCATGATCGACGGCAAGCCGTTCAAGCCGGGCAAGGCCTACAAGGACTCCAAGCTCTGCAACATGATCATGAGCCGTGAATTTCACCGCCGGTTCCATGACCGGACGGGCGTCATCTTCAACACCGTCTATCCGGGGTGCGTCGCCGACACGGCCCTGTTCCGCTACGCGCCCAAGCTCTTCCAGACCATCTTCCCCTGGTTCCAGAAGACCATCACCAAGGGCTATGTCTCCCAGACCCTGGCGGGAGAGCGGATTGCCGAGGTCGTCGCCGATCCCGCTTTCGCCCGCTCCGGCGTGCACTGGAGCTGGGGCAACCGACAGAAGGCGGGTCGCGAGGCCTTCGCCCAGCCCCTCTCGGCCAAGGCCAGTAATGAGGCCCGCGCCGCCCGCCTGTGGGACCTCAGCGCGGGCTTCGTCGGCCTTTAGGTCCTTTCGGCCCCCGGCAACGCGATCTCCGGTGTGCAGGGCTGACGTTTGACAGACATGGAAGGCCGCCTTTGCAACCTCGTCCGTCTCTGGCAGTTGTCGGGGTACCCGCCCGGAGACTGCCATGACCGACCCAGTGACCTTCAGCCTCGACGAAGCCATCAAGGCCCAACGCGGCCTGCGTGAGGCCCTGGGCCTCGGCGAGGAACGGTTCGAGGTGTCTGAGTTCGTCGAAATGATCAGCGACGAGATCGA
This sequence comes from Caulobacteraceae bacterium, assembly GCA_965284375.1. Classification (GTDB taxonomy): domain Bacteria; phylum Pseudomonadota; class Alphaproteobacteria; order Caulobacterales; family Caulobacteraceae; genus Brevundimonas. Next base: position 1,124,074 of record OZ260074.1, on the reverse strand, counting down.
GCAGATGCGCGACGCCGGCAAGACCAATGACGATATCGCCACCATCGTCGCCGACACCACGGGCCGTCGCATGGACCCCGCCGACCTCGACCGATACTATATCACGCCCGAACACCGCCACGGCGGTCAGGACCGGTAACCGGGCCCACTTGACCGGCGGCCATGCCCGTGGCCTTAGCCCCACGGCATGAAGACCGCCGATTTCGACTTCCACCTGCCCGACGACCACATTGCGCTTCGCCCCGCAGAGCCGCGGGATTCCGCGCGCCTGCTGGTGGTCAAGGACGGCGCACTCGAAGACCGGATCGTGCGCGACCTGCCGGACTTCCTGCGCGCCGGCGACGCCCTGGTGTTCAACGACACGCGGGTCATTCCCGCGCGCCTGTCCGGCGTGCGCGATCGGATCGGACCGGAGGGCGAGACCCTGACCGTCGCGGTCGAGGCCACCCTGCATCACCGCGACGCCCCCGACGTCTGGTCGGCCTTCATGAAGCCGGGCAAACGATTGAAGGCCGGAGACCGCGTCACATTCCAGGGCCTGACCGGCACCGTCACGGCCAAGTCCGACGACGGTCTCGTGACCCTGCGTTTTGATCTCGCTGGCCCGGCGCTGGACGAGGCCATCCGCGAGGTCGGCGTCATGCCCCTGCCCCCCTATATCGCGGCAAGGCGGCCCGAGGACGACCGGGACCGGTCGGACTACCAGACCATGTTCGCCCAGCTGGACGGCTCGGTCGCCGCGCCCACCGCCGGTCTGCATTTCACCCCCGCCCTGATGGAGGCCCTCAGGGCGCGCGGGGTCACGACCCACGCCCTGACCCTGCACGTCGGGGCCGGCACCTTCCTGCCGGTCAAGGCCGACGACACGGCCGACCACAAGATGCATTCCGAATGGGGCGTGGTCTCCGCTGACACGGCCGCCGCCCTGAACGCCGCCCGCGCCGCCGGGGGACGCATCGTCTGCGTCGGCACCACCTCGCTGCGGCTGCTGGAAAGCGCCACGACGCCCGACGGCGTCATCCAGTCCTTCCAGGGCGACACCGCCATCTTCATCACCCCTGGCTACGCCTTCCGCGCCGTCGATGTGCTGATGACCAATTTCCACCTGCCGAAGTCGACCCTGTTCATGCTGGTCAGCGCCTTCGCCGGACTGGACACGATGCGGGCGGCCTACGCCCATGCGGTGGCCGACGGATATCGCTTCTATTCCTACGGCGACGGCAGCCTGCTGTTCCGAAGCGCGGGATGAGCGAAGTCAAAAATGCCCTTCCCGTTTGATATCCAGAACACCGAAGGCCGCGCCCGCACCGGGGTGCTCAGGACTCCGCGCGGCGACATCCGCACGCCGGCCTTCATGCCCGTAGGCACCGCCGCCACGGTCAAGGCGATGACGGTCGATCAGGTGCAGCAGACCGGGGCCGACATCCTCCTGGGCAACACCTACCACCTGATGCTCCGCCCCGGCCCCGAACGGATGGAACGGCTCGGCGGGCTGCACAAATTCATGGGCTGGACCAAGCCCATCCTGACGGACAGCGGTGGCTTCCAGGTCATGTCGCTGGCGGGTATCTCCAGGGTGAAGGAAGACGCGGTCACCTTCGCCAGCCATATCGACGGTTCGAAACACGTCCTGAGTCCCGAGCGCTCGATCGAGATCCAGGCCGACCGGATCGGCGCCGACATCTCCATGCAGCTGGACCAGTGCGTCTCCTGGCCCGCCGAGCAACCTGCCGCCCGCGCTGCCATGGAGCTGTCGGCGCGTTGGGGCGCGCGCTCCAGGGCCGCCTTCGGCACGCGCGAGACCCAGGCCCTGTTCGGGATCCAGCAGGGCTCGACCTTTGAAAACCTGCGCCGCGAGTCCTCGGACCGGCTGCAGGAGATCGGTTTCGACGGCTATGCGATCGGTGGTCTGGCCGTCGGCGAGGGGCATCAGGCCATGTGCGAGGTCCTCGACTATGCGCCCGACATGCTGCCGGCCGACCGGCCGCGCTATCTGATGGGCGTCGGCAAGCCCGTCGATCTGGTCGAGGCGGTCTGGCGCGGCGTCGACATGTTCGACTGCGTCCTGCCGACGCGCGCCGGCCGCCACGGTCAGGCCTGGACCTGGGCGGGGCCGATGAACCTCAAGAACGCGCGCTTTGCCGAGGACCAGGACCCGCTGGATCCGACCATCGCCTGCCCCGCTTCGTCACAGTATTCAAAAGCTTATCTGCATCACCTGATCCGCGCCGACGAGATCCTCGGCAAGGTGCTGCTGAGCTGGCACAACATCGCCTTCTTCCAGGCCCTGACGGCGGCCATGCGCGCCGCCATCGCCGAGAACCGCTTCGAGGGCTTCCGCCGCGACTTCCACACCCGGCATACGTCGAACTAGCCATGCGCATCGAGAAATCAGGCTTCCACGCCTACAATACCTATCTGGAGGAACCGCCTCGCCCGGACGGCAACGAGACCGCCCTGCATCGCCACGTCATCATCATAGGCGGCGACAAGTATTCGTTCTTCGCCCACTGGTCCGGGAAGTTCGCCCACAAGGGCGAACGGATCTCTTTTGACTGGGACTGGGACAAGACCGGGACATTCCGGAATATCGACAAGCCGTCGTTCGAAGCTTTCACCAAGGGCGGCGACCGCGAAATCAGAGGCGACCGCAGCGACAAGGTCCGCCGTATCGCAAGCGCGAGACCGTCAGGTCGTCCAGGCGAATGGCGTGACTAATCTTGGAATGAGTTGGCGGACCGGTCACCCGGTCTACCTCTGACTGCGCCCCCGTGGCCGGAACCAGGCCGGGGCGGCAGGCGGGGCGCAGTTGCGCTGCATCCCCGTCCCTTTCAGGAAGGATCGCCGCATCCGTCCTGACTGGATGGCGGACTGGACATGCCGGCTATGCTGTTCGGCTCCGGAAAGCTGGCGGATCCAGCCCCTCCCCGGAATGAAGTCTGTTGTGGCGTCCCGGATGGCATCCAGCGCCGCCTTCGCCGCCGCGTCCGCCGCGCGCTCGCTGAGGAAGGCACCGTTCTGCGCCGGCGGCTCGTCGGTATCCGGCCCGAGAGCCTCATTCAGCCGCGCGATCTCGGCCCCGATGGTGGAACACTGATTGAGGTTTCGCAGATCATAGGGGCTGGCCTCGGCCTGCAGCAGGACCGTCGGGATATACTCACGACGCAGGTTCAGGTCATCCAGCGGTGCTGTCGCTGCGGCCCCGACCCCGGCCCCGAATTGCCGGGCCCCGTCCATCATCGCCCCGCCCCCCTGACACCCGGCCAGGACGGTGGCGATGGCGAGACTGCAGACAGCGATACGCATGATCTGTTGAACCACGCCCGGCGCTGTGACGAAAGCCGTCATCGCCGGGGCACCACAGGCACTTCACCGCGGCGCAATTCCGGGTAGGCTCGCCATCATGATTGAATGGCTCAAGACATGGCTCGCCCGGCAACGGTGTGAGCATGAATTCAAATACAGCCGCACGAAGCCCGGCTCGCTCGTGTGCAAGAAATGCCGCGCCCGCAAGCCGAAGCCACGCTGAGCCCGGCGGTCTGCCGCTGGCGCTGAAAAAGGGGTGGTACGTCCTCTCGGGCTCGAACCGAGGACCCTCTGATTAAAAGTCAGATGCTCTAACCAACTGAGCTAAGGACGCACACCTGCGGGATCACGATCGCGACCCGGCGACGCGCCTTCTCTTGCAATCCGGTGCCCGGGTCAAGCGCCGGGTCGACGGATAGATGGCGTCACGCTAGGCATCGGCCATGAAACCACTGGCTGGCGTGCGCATAATCGAGTTCGACGGACTGGGTCCTGTGACCTTCGCCGGCATGGTTCTGGCCGACCTGGGCGCCGACGTGCTCCGGCTGACCCGCCGGGCCGGTGCGGGCACGCCGGTCTTCGCCGACGTGGGCGGCGCGGTTCTCCATCGCGCCAGGTCCTCGGTCGCGGTGAACCTCAAGGATGCCGACGATCAAAGACGGGTCATGGACCTCGTCAGGGTAGCCGACGGACTGATCGAGGGTTTCAGGCCCGGAGTCATGGAACGGCTGGGTCTCGGCCCTGATGTCTGCGCCGCTCAAAATCCGCGACTGGTCTACGGACGTGTCACCGGCTGGGGGCAGACGGGACCCAAGGCGGCCGAGGTCGGACACGACATCAACTACATCGCCCTGAGCGGGGCACTTCATGCCATGGGCGAGCCCGATCGTCCGCCACGGCCGCCGCTGAACCTGATCGGTGACTACGGCGGCGGAGCCATGATGCTGGTGACGGGCGTCCTGGCTGCCATCATCGAGGCCAGACGAACGGGTTCGGGCCGGGTCGTCGACGCCGCAATGACCGACGGGTCGGCGCTTCTGATGAGCCTCTTCCAGGCCCTGGCGGCGCGCGGTCTCTGGAGCGACGTCCGCGGGGCAAATCTGCTGGATGGAGGAGCACCGTTCTATCGCTGCTTTGCCTGCCGCGACGGCCGCTTCGTCGCCGTGGGTGCGCTGGAACCACAGTTCTATGCCGCCCTGCTGACCGGCCTCGGCCTGTCCGCGGAGGAAGCACCTCAGTACGACATCCCCAACTGGCCGGCCTTGCACGCCCGACTCGAGGCCACGTTCGCGACCCGTGATCGCGACGACTGGGCCAGCCGCTTTGAAGGCTCGGATGCCTGCGTCACCCCGGTCCTGACACTGGAGGAAGCGCCCGGGCACCCTCACAACGCCGCGCGACAGACCTGGGTCGGCGACAGCCCGCCTCAACCCGCGCCCGCGCCGCGCTTCACCGGTTCACCGGCTGACGCGATACCGGAAGGTGCGCCCCTGTCCCTCGATGAGGCGAGAACCCGCTGGACGTAGGCCACAAAGCGGCAAAAACTTCGACGATCGACCGTCGATGTGGTGACCCTCGTGCGGTTCGGGGATATGGAACGTTTGCACGGCCCGTGCATTGCACCGTCGACCCGGGGAGACGCCATCTATGAGACGACTGATCGCCTGCCTCGTTCTGACCGGCACCCTCGCTGTTGCGGCCTGCGACGCGCCACAGGTCTCGAACGAGCCTGAGACGGCCGATACGGCGATGGACATCCCGGTGGCTCCGGCAGCCGAGGATGTCGGCGTTCCGGTCACGGCTCCGAGCGCGGTCGACACGCCGCCGGCAGATTCCACCGTGCTCGCGCCTGAGAAGCGGTCGTCCGAAGAATCGGTCAAGCCAGAGAGTGAAACCCTCTTCTACTGATCTGTCCGCTGATCGGCGGCGGTTCGCCCTGACGAAGGTTCCAGTTTGACGCCACGGCACGCCCTGTTTCTCGTCAGCACGGCGGGTCTCGCCCTTCTCGCATCCGTTGCTCACGCTGAACCGCGCGCCCAGGTCAGGGGCGAGCTGGACGCTGAACTTCGGGCGCAACTGGTGTTGGCCATCGGCGAGGTGGACGATCCGCCTTCCAACCGGTTCGAGGCCCGCCGGCGTGCCCGTGGCGCCATGGGGGCGGCTGAAGCCCTGTTGCGCTCCGAAGGCTATTACCAGCCGGTGCTCGAGGATGACGTTGAGGGCGAGGAACGCCCCGTGGCGATCGTCAATGTGACTCCGGGGCGACGCTTCCTGCTCAGCAATCCGCAGGTGCAATGGATCGCGCCCGAGCCGGACTCCGAATCAATTTCGGCAGCCCTCGGCGAGATTGCGGTCAAACCTGATCAGGCCGGGCGCGCGAGCGATGTCATTGCGACCGAGGGCCGCGTTGTGGCCACGCTGTCCCGCCGGGGCTATGCGGATGCCGCCGCAGAACCTCGCCGGGTCGTGGTCGATCATGCGACCTTCACCGTTCAGCCGAACTACCGGATCTCGTCCGGTGCCCTGGTGCGCCTGAACGGCGTACGTCTTGAAACGCGAGGGCCGACCAACCCCGCCTGGGTCGCCGGGCTGGCCCCCTGGTCCGAAGGCGAGGTCTATGATCCTGACGATGTCGCCGAACTGGAGCGCCGGCTGCTTGAGACCGGTGTCTATGATGGCGTCGGCGTCGCCCTGGCCCCCGGGGACCAGTCGCTCGCCAACGGCAACCGCCCGATCATCGTCAGCCTGACCGACCGGCCCCGCCGCATCCTGGAAGCGGGGGCCACCTTCTCGACGGCGGAGGGGTCCGGCGTCGATCTGATCTGGACCTGGCACAACCGTTTCGGCCGCGCCGACACCGTGGTCTGGCAGGCGCGGGCCGCCAATGTCGACAGCCGTCTGGGCGTCAATATCAGCCTGCCGCACTGGCGACGGCCCGGCGAGACGCTGAAATTGTCCGCCGTCGTGCTGAATGAGGACACGGATGCCTACCGACGAACCGCCGTGGCCCTGGCCGCAGACCTGCAGCAGCGGCTCGGAAAGACGTCCTACCTCAGCTATGGCGTCGGTCTCGATGCCGGCAAATACGACGAAAACCGATTTGATCCGCTCACCCGGATGCCGATTAATTTCGACCGGGACCTGATCATCCTGACCGGCCGTGCCAGCGCCTACATCGACCGTTCGAACAACCCGCTCGATCCGACGACCGGCTGGCGGCTGTCGGGCTGGGCGCAACCGACCGCCGTGTCCGGCGAGGACACCATCGTGTTCCTGCGTACCGAGGCACAGATCACCGCCTATCTGCCGCTGCAGGACAACGCGAAAACCGTGCTGGCCGGCCGTGCGCGCCTGGGTTCGATTGTCGGCGGTGACGAACTGACGATCCCGTCCGACCGCCTGTTCTATTCCGGCGGCGGCGGCTCGGTGCGCGGCTTTGCGTACCAGGGCGTCGGACCCAGGCTGCCCGACAACACCCCGCGCGGCGGTCTGAGCCTCGTCGAAGCCTCGGTCGAGGTTCGACACGACGTCTGGCGCGGCTTCCAGGCCGTGGCCTTCGTCGATGCGGGCTCTGTCGGGTTCCAGGCGACGCCGGACTTCAGAAACCTGCGCTACGGTGCCGGTCTCGGACTTCGGTACAAGCTGCCGTTCGGACCGATCCGGGCCGACATTGCCTTCCCGCTGGACCGTCAGGCGGGTGACGCCGACTTCCAGGTCTACGTCAGTATCGGACAGGCGTTTTGACCGACGCTCCCCCGCCTGTCGACACACCGGACACGCCCGCCGAGACGGCGAAGAAGAAGCGTACGCGGCTTCAGGCTCTCGCCTTTTTCGGCGGTATGGGGGCGGCGATCGTTGCGGTCATCCTGATCATCGCCCTGGTCGGCGGGCGGATGTATCTGCTGTCCGGACCCGGCCGCGATCTGGTCACAAGCTTCGTCGCCGGCAAGAAGCTGGGACGCTACGGCCGGATCAATGTCGAGGGCGTGCGCGGCGATCTGTTCGACGACTTCACCATTGATCGCGTCACCGTCACCGACGCCAGGGGCGTCTGGCTGGAGGCGCGCAAGGTCCGCGTGGACTGGGACTGGTGGCCCCTGATGGCGCGCAGCTTCCACGCCACCGAGGTCGAGGCCGAGGTGATCCGGCTGATCCGCCGGCCCGAGGTCGAACCCTCCACCACCCCGCCGGGACCACAGCCGATTTCGGTCGACATCGACCGCTTCTCCGCCGATGTCGAACTGCTGGAAGGCTTCAGCCGCGAGTACGGGCGCTGGAAGCTGTCCGGCGAGGCGGACATCCCCCGCAGCGGACCCAAGACGGCGATCCTGAACGCCGCCAGCAACAGCCGTCCCGGAGACTTTTTGCGCGTCAACGCCACGATCGGCGCAACGATTGCCGACCTGCGTCTGAACCTCAGAGCCAATGAGGCCCGGGGCGGCCCGCTGGCCGGGGCCCTCGGCTACTCCCCGGACCGGCCCTTCTTCGCCACGGCTGTCGTCAACGGTTCCGTCGTCGACGCCGTGGTCCGCACCGGCGACTTCGTACCGCTGGTGATCAAGGGCCGCTATGGCGAGGGCAGGACCCGGATCGCGGGATTCGCTGATTTTTCGGGTTCCGACCTGCTGCGTCCCTTCGTCGACAGGGTCGGACGCACGGCCCGGTTTGGATTCGCCACCTCGGCGGACACGGACAAGGACGGGCTGCAAGGCATCGGCTGGCGGTTGATCGCTGAAAACCTGAATGCCCGCGCCAGCGGCGACATCCGCCTCAGCGACCAAAGCAGTCCCGACGGGATCAGGCTGGGCGTTTCGACACCCTCCCTGACCCGGCTGGTCGGCCGGCCTGCCGCCGGCGCAGCGGCCTACAAGGGCGTGTTCAAGGGCACTGCCGCGGCCTGGACCCTGAACGGGTCGGCCGACCTGCTCGGGGCGGACGTCTCAAGCTACCGGGCGCAGCGGGTCCGGGGACCCTTGAATGTCCGCATGCGGCTCGGGCGGCTGGATCTGGACGGCGACATCCGCGTGGCGGGCGGCTCCAGTGCCGGAATCGTCGGTGGCCTTCTGGGAGACAAGCCCCGCGTGTCCTTCGAAGCGGCCCGGCTGGGGAACGGGGCAATCCTGCTTGAGCGGATCACAGCGACGGGGCAGGCCCTGACCCTCTCGGGCACCGGTGGACGCAGTCTGACCGGAGGACTTGGTTTCCGCGGCCAGGCGGACATCACCGACATCTCCCGCCTGCGCAAGGGAGGCAGCGGTGCGTTCGGCGGACCGATCACCGCCTCCATGGCACGCGCCGGCCAGCCCTGGCGGCTGACGTTCGACGCCCGGGGCCGAAGGCTTGCGACGGGCATGGCGGAACTGGACCGCCTGCTGGGCGCGACTCCGCGGCTTCAGCTGACCGGTGCCTTGAACGGCGGTCGGGTGGAGGTGGAGCGGGCCCTGCTGACCGGAGCCCAGGGCACCGCCGGCGCGCGGGGCCTGATCGAGGGCGACGGGCGGCTGCGGCTGGCCTTGGACTGGAATGCGCGGGGGCCGTTCGGAATCGGGCCCGTCGCCATCGACGGAGCCATGACCGGCAACGGGGCCCTGACCGGCACCCTGGCCCAGCCGCGCGCCGATCTGACGGCGAAATTCGCCAAACTGAGTGCCGGGGCCCTGACGCTCACCGACACCGACATGGTGCTGAGCTTCCGACGCGGCGCGGACGCGTCCGACGGACGGATCGCCCTGACGGCCGCGTCAAACTATGGCCCCGCGATCGCCAGCGGGAATTTCTTCCTCGGCGGAAATCGCATCCGGCTGACGGACGTCGACCTCAATGCCGGCGGCGTGACGGCCCAGGGCGCGATCGCCCTGTTCAACAGCTTCCCGTCCAGCGCCGACCTGACCTTCACGGCCCGTCCGGGTGCCTTCCTGGCCTCGGGGTCAGCCGACGGCCGGGTCCGGCTGACCGACGGCGAGGGTGCCGAGACCGCGATTCTGGACGTCAACGGCCGCAATGTGCGGCTGGTCGGATCGACCTGGGTGATCCGGACCCTGGACCTCAACGGGCGCGGAACCCTGAGCCGCCTGCCCTTCACCCTGAAGACCGACATCGGTGGCGCGACTCCGGTGTCATTTGACGGAACCGGCGTCTATTCGCGGGAAGGCCCGGCCCAGTCGGTCGTGCTGGAAGGGGCGGGACGCGTCCGCGAGATTCCGTTCACGACCCGCAACCCCGCCGTCATCGCCCTTTCAGGAGACGGCCGTGTCGCGCGCGTCGATCTCGCCATCGGCGGTGGCGTGCTCCTGGGCGAGCTGCGACAGGATTCGCGGGCGGCGATCATCGAGGCAAACCTGACCCGCGTCGACCTGGGCACCCTGGTCCGCGACATGCGCGGCGCGGTCACCGGACGGCTGTCATTGCGGGGGGCAGGTGACGACCTGTCAGGCTCGGCCAATATTGCCCTCCAGGGTATCCGCAGTATCGACGCGCCGCGGGGATTGGCCGTCGACGGAACGCTGAATGCCGTTCTGGTCAACAACAGCCTGCGGATACAGGCCCAGGCCAGCGACGGGGACGCGGTCCGCGCCACGGCTGACCTGACCCTGCCGGTCGAGGCCTCGGCGGCCCCCCTGCGGCTTGCGATAGTGCGCACGCGCGACATGTCGGGCGACATCTCCATCCAGGGTCAGATCCAGCCGATCTGGGACCTCCTCGCCGGTGGCGAACGGTCCCTGACCGGCCAGGTCAACGCCCAGGCCAGCCTGGCCGGTTCACTGGCGGCCCCTCGCCTCACCGGCCGGCTTGACCTGCAACAAGGCACATTCCGGGACAGCGCGACCGGCGTCCGGCTCGAGGCCGTCACCCTGGCCAGCCGGTTCGACGATACGACGGGGCTGGTCGAAAACTTCAGCGCCACCGACGGCGCGGGCGGCGCGGTGTCCGGCAACGGCCGCATCGGGCTGCGTCAGGGCTCGGGATCCAGCTTCCAGCTGTTGCTGAACCGGTTCCGGATCATCGACAACGACATCGCCAAGGCCAAGGCCTCGGGTCTTCTGACCGTGACGCGCGGCGAGGAGGGCAACATCACGTTATCGGGCGAGATGGATATCGACGAGGCCCGCATCGAAGCGAATCCGCCGGGCTCGAACGGTATCGTCCGTATGGATGTCGTCGAGATCAACAAGCCCGGCGGCGACGTGCCCGAAGAGGATCAGAATCGCCAGCGCGGCCTGCAGTTCGGCCTCAATATCGGGCTCCGCTCTCCCGGCGGCGACGTCCGGGTTATCGGGCGTGGCCTGAACGTGGAAATGAATGTCGACGCCCGGGTCACGGGCACGATCAGCCGCCCGGTTCTGAGCGGAACGGCGCGGGTCGTGCGCGGCGACTACGATTTCGCCGGCAAACGGTTCGTCTTCGATGATCGCGGCACGGTCAGTCTGTCGACCAATCCCGAACTGATCCGGCTGGACCTGACCGCGACACGGGAGGATCCGGCCCTGACCGCCACGATCCGCGTGACCGGCACGGCGGCTCGACCAGAGATCGTCCTGACCTCTACGCCATCCCTGCCCCAGGACGAGATCCTGTCCCAGGTCCTGTTCGGACGATCCGCGTCCCAGCTCTCTCCGTTCGAGGCGGCCCAGCTTGCGGCGGGTGTCGCGGCCCTGGCCGGCGGAGGCGGCTTCGATGTGATCGGCAATCTGCGCGAGCTGGCCGGTCTGGACCGGCTGTCGTTCGGGGGCGAGGCGTCCGGCCTGACCGTCGCCGGCGGACGCTACATCAACGACAACGTCTATCTGGAGATCATCGGCGGCGGCGAGAACGGGGCGGCCGTGAACGTCGAATGGCGCGTGCGCCGCAACCTGACCGTCAGCTCGAAATTCGGTGGACAGGGTGAGGCCAGCCTGTCGATCCGCTGGCGCCGCCAGTCACGGGAAGCGGGCGCCAGTCGCGAGGACCGGCGCCCGAACCGATAGAGAACGTGTTCAGTAGTCCTGGGCGGCCGCCATGCGCAGCTTGTCCAGCTTCTGGGCACCCCGGATCCCGGCGATGTGAAGCACCATCTGGATGACCAGAATCACCAGGCCGCCCCAGGTTTGCCAGACGGGCGTGGTGACGGCGGCGGCCGTATCCGCCTGGCCGACACCGAACGCGGACATCAGTCCCGTCACCAGTCCGAACGCCACCAGAAGGGCGAAGATGATCGGCATCACGACACCGGGCTTGAACCATTGCACCAGCCCGAGAACGAGTTGAACGACCACGAAGGCGATCGACAGCCCGACGATGCCCTGGGCCATCACGCCGGCCATGCCGGCCGCTTCGGGGCTCTGGGCCGAAGCCTGGGCCACGGCGGCGTCCATGATCGCCTGACCGGCGGTCATCAGATAGACGATCCCGACGACGCCCCAGAGGACGCCCAGGAAGATGGCGAGGGCGCTGGCCCTCGCCGCTGCGATCGCCTCGTCCTCGGTGGTGATCGGCGTCGTCGGATTCGACGCCCGGATCCAGTCAGTCATAGATTTGTGCTCCCTCAATGGTGAGCCAGCCTAGCGCGCGCGTCCGACGGTGGAAACGGGCAAGCCCTCGCCTTCACCTTTGGGCCCGGTCCGGCTAGGGTTCTCCAGCATGCAAATTTCGCCTTCCGACCAGCTCGTGCTCGACCATGTCGCGGCGCGGCAAGCCACCATCGTCGACCGTGCGGTGGACTGGTGCGGCATCAATACGGGCAGCCGCAATGCCGAGGGGCTGGCGCGAATGCTCGACCGGCTGGAGTCAGAGGCCGGCAAACTGTCGGCACGGATCGAGCGCATTCCGACCCGCGGCTCCACATCGGTCGGAGACGACGGGACCGTCCGGGCCGAAGCCCACGCCGACGCCCTGATGATTCGCGCCCGGCCCGACGCGCCCGTGCAGATCATCCTGACCGGCCACTATGACACCGTCTTCCCCGTCGGGAGCGGCTTCCAGACCGTCTCGACCCGGCCGGACGGAGCCCTGAACGGCCCGGGCATCGCCGACATGAAGGGCGGAATCAGCGTCATGCTGGCCGCGCTCGAAGCCTTCGAAACCCACCCTGACCGGGGCGGCGTCGGCTGGACCGTGCTGCTGTCACCGGATGAAGAGATCGGCTCGCCCGCCTCGGCACCCCTGCTGGCCGAACTGGGCGCGCGTGGGCACATCGGCATGACCTATGAGCCGGCGCTGGCCGACGGCACGCTTGCCGGGGCCCGCAAGGGCAGCGGCAACTACCACCTCATTGTCAGCGGCAAGGCCGCCCACGCCGGCCGCGCCTTCCACGAGGGGGCCAATGCCGTGGCGGGGGCCGCCATCCTCGCGGCCCGCCTGCACGCGCTGAACGGTCAGCGCGAGGGTGTCACGGTCAATGTCGCCGCGATATCCGGCGGCGGCCCCCTGAACGTGGTGGCAGACAATGCCGTCGTCCGGTTCAATGTCCGCGTCCCGGACGCCCAGGCCGCGACCTGGGTCGCCGACGCCGTGGCCGATATCGCGGCGGAACCGCCCTTCCCCGGCCTGACGCTGGACCTTCACGGCGGCATGACGCGCGCGCCCAAGCCGATGGACGCGTCCCAGACCGCCCTGTTCGAGGCGGTGCGCAACACCGGTGCCCTGCTGGGACAGGCGCTGGCCTGGAAGCCGTCCGGCGGGGTCTGCGAGGGCAATAATCTTCACGCCGCCGGCCTGCCCAATATCGACACCCTCGGCGTCCTCGGCGGCGACATCCACTCGGATCAGGAGTTCGCCTGGCCCGACAGCTTCGTCGAACGCGCGCAGCTCAGCGCCCTGATCCTGTGCAAGATCGCGTCCGGCGAAATCGACGCCCTGAAATTGAAGTCCCTGCGTCTGGAGACGATGTAACCCCATGCTCGTCGTCCGACCCGCCGCGCCCGTCGACCTGGACCACCTGCTGGAGCTCGCCATCCTGTCGGGACCCGGCTTCACCAGCCTGCCGGAAGACCCCGACCAGCTGGCGGAACGGCTGGACCTCAGCCGCGACAGCTTCAACGCCGTGCTCGAGCCCCAGGCCCGGTGGTACACGCTGATGCTCGAGGAGACCGACACAGGCGATGTCGACGGCATCGGTTCGGTCAAGGCCGCGGTCGGTCTCAACCGGCCCTTCTTCTCGTTCCGGATCGTCAACAATACCCAGACGTCGCCGTCGCTGGGCGTCACCCTCGACCAGAAGACGCTGGTCATGGTCAATGAATGCACTGGCTGGACCGAGGTCGGGTCGCTGTTCCTGAAGGCCGACCGGCGCAAGGGCGGCGCAGGCCGTCTGCTCAGCCAGTCCCGCTATATGCTGATCGGGGCGCAGCCCGAGCTGTTCGCCGACACCGTGCTGGCCGAGTTGCGCGGTGTGTTCACGCCCGACGGGGCCTGCCCGTTCTGGGACCATGTAGCCCACAAATTCTTCCCGATGGAATTCGACGACGCCGACCGCATGACCGGCTCGACCGACAAACAGTTCATCCTCGACCTGTCACCGCGTCATCCGATCTACATCGACCTCCTCCCCGAGGCGGCCCGCGCGGTGATCGGCAAGGTTCATCCGCAGGGCGTGCCGGCCATGGCGCTGCTGGAGTCGGAAGGGTTTCGGCCCAACGGCCTGATCGACATCTTCGACGCCGGACCGACCGTCTCCTGCGGCCGCGACAACATCCGCACCGTCCGCGACGCCCGACGCATGACCGTCGCCGTTGCCACCGATGACGTCGAGGCCGAACTTCCCTCGCTGATCTCGACGGACAGCGTGTCCGCCTTCCGCGCCGTCCGCCAGCGCGCCGCCTTCAACGACGATGTCGCCACCCTGGGCCGCGAGACCGCCGACGCGCTGAAGGTCCGGGCCGGCGACACGGTGCGGGTGAAAACGTGATGCAGTTCGCTCAATCCCTTCCCCCTTCACGGGGGAAGGTGGCCGGCGAAGCCGGTCGGATGGGGGCGCTGCTCGCGGCCACAATCCCGGCCGGCCGATCTGATCCGACCCTGCCCCCCATCCGTCAGGCTTCGCCTGCCACCTTCCCCCGCAAGGGGGGAAGGGGAATGTATTCATGACCCATTTCAAATCCATCGATCCCGCCACCGGCGACACCGTCTGGGAGGGCGATGCCGCCGCTCCCGCCGCAGTACACGCGGCCACCGAACGCGCCCGCGCCGCCTTCCCCGACTGGGCCGACCGCCCGCGACAGGACCGGATCGACGCCGTCAAACGCTATCAGGCCGTGCTGAAGGCCCGCGCGCCGCAGATGGCCGAGGCCATCAGTCGCGAGACCGGCAAGGCCCTGTGGGAGACCACGACCGAGCTGGCCGCCATGGCGGGCAAGGTCGACATCTCCATCCGTGCCTACGACGAGCGCACCGGCGAGCGCACGTCAGACACCGCCTTCGGCCACGCCACCCTGCGCCATCGCCCGCACGGCGTCGCGGCGGTGCTGGGGCCGTTCAACTTCCCCGGCCACCTGCCCAACGGCCATATCGTCCCGGCCCTGCTGGCGGGTGATACCGTGGTCTTCAAACCCTCGGAAGAGACGCCCCTGACCGGCCAGCTGATGGCCGAGGCCTTTGCCGAGGCCGACCTGCCAGTCGGCGTGGTGAATATCGTCCAGGGCGGACGCGACACCGGCGCGGCCCTGCTCGACAGCGGCATCGACGCCCTGATGTTCACCGGCTCGGGCGCGGCGGGCGCACATTTCCGGCGCAAATTCGCCGACGACCCGCACGTCATCCTCGCCCTCGAGCTCGGCGGCAACAATCCACTGGTGGTCTGGGACGCCGCGGACGCCGAGGCCGTGGCCGGGATCGTCGTCCAGTCCGCTTTCGTCACCACGGGCCAGCGCTGCTCCTGCGCCCGCCGTCTGATCGTGCCGGAGGGGCCGCAGGGCGACGCCATCGTCGAAGCGGTCAACGCCATGGTCGAGCGACTGATCCTCGCCCCGTGGAATTCGACGCCCGAGCCCTATGCCGGACCGCTGATCTCGGTGAAGGCCGCCGAGGCCGCGCTGAAGGCGCTACAGGACCGCATCGCCATGGGGGCCCGGGTCATCCGCGCCTCGGGCCCGGTCGACAACCTGCCGGGGGCCTTCGTGAAGCCCGCCATCATCGACGTCACGGGCGTCGCCGTGCCCGACGAGGAGATGTTCGCCCCCTTCCTGTCGGTGACCCGCGTGGCCAGCTTCGACGCCGCCATCGCCGAGGCCAACGCCACCCGCTACGGCCTGTCCGCCGGCCTGGTCTCGGACAATCCCGCGAACTGGGACCGCTTCATCCGCCGCATCCGCGCGGGCGTGGTAAACTTCAATCGCCCGACCACCGGTGCCGCCGGCGACATGCCCTTCGGCGGCCTCGGGGCCAGCGGCAATCACCGGCCCAGCGCCTATTACGCGGCGGACTACTGCGCCTATCCGGTGGCCAGTTTCGAGGCTGGCGCGGTTAAGAACATTGAAAGCGAGATCAAGGGGTTGAGGTCGTGACCTCGGCCGTCGAAGCCAATGCCGACGGCCTGATCGGCCCCACCCATTCCTACGCCGGTCTGTCGCCCGGCAATCTCGCCTCCAGCCTCAACGCCGGCGAGGCCTCCAACCCCCGCGCGGCCGTGCTGCAGGGGCTCGACAAGATGAAGCGGCTGGCCGATCTGGGCCTGCCGCAGTTCGTACTGCCGCCGCACGAGCGCCCGAACATCCCCTTCCTGCGCAGCCTCGGCTTCACCGGCTCCGACGCCGCCGTGCTGGGGTCTGCCTGGAAGGACGCGCCGTCTTTCGCCGCCGCCGCCTGTTCGGCCTCGCCCATGTGGGCGGCCAACGCCGCCACCGTGACGCCCGGCGCCGACAGCGCCGACGGCCGGGTGCATTTCACTCCCGCCAACCTGGTCACCAACCTGCATCGCTCGCTGGAGCATGAACAGACGAAGCGCGCGCTGGACGCCCTCTTCCCCGACCCGACGCATTTCGCCGTCCACGACGCCCTGCCCTCCGTCGCCCATCTCGCCGACGAGGGGGCGGCCAATCACGTCCGCCTGTGCGCCGACCATGGCGCACCCGGGGTCAACATTCTCGTCTGGGGTCGCGAGGCCTTCGAACCCTGGTCCGGGGCCTTCCCGGCCCGCCAGACGCGGGAAGCCTCCGAAGCCGTCGCTCGCCGTCACGGCGCATCCCGCAGCGTCTTGCCACGACAATCGCGGCCCGCGATCGCCGGCGGCACCTTCCACAATGACGTCGTCTGCGTCGGGGCTCTGGAGACGCTGTTCTTCCACGAGCTGGCCTTCGAGGACACGAGGACGACGAAGGCCGACATCCGCGCCGCTGCCGAGGGCCTGTTCGAGCCCATCTTTGTCGAGGTCTCGGCCGCCGACCTGCCCCTCGCCGACGCCATCTCCAGCTATCTCTTCAACTCCATGCTGGTGCAGATCCCGGGCGAGGATCGCCTGACCCTGATCTGTCCGACCGAGACCCGGGACAACCCGCGCAGCCACGCCGTCGCCGAACGGCTGGCCTCATCCAACGGCCCCATCGGTCGGGTCGAATACGTCGACGTGCGCCAGTCCATGCGCAACGGCGGCGGGCCCGCCTGTCTGCGCCTGCGCGTCGTCCTGACCGAGGCCGAGCTGGCGGCAACCAACCCCGCCATGCGGATGACCGACGCGCTGCACGACCGGCTGTCGATCTGGGGCGCGGCCCACTACCGCGACAGCCTGACGCCCGCTGACCTCGCCGATCCGTCGCTGCTCGACGAAAGCCGGGTCGCCCTGGACGAACTGACGGGCATCCTGAACCTCGGCAGCGACTTCTATCCGTTCCAGCGGATCTGAACCGTGACGGCCTTCTCCGTCCGTATCGCGACCGAGGCCGACACTCCGGCGCTCGACTGACGTCGAGGACGCGCCGCATTGCGCCCGTGGCCGCTGCGGCTAAGCTCGGGCTTCGCAGGACGGGGACACCACGCTCATGAATCGCTGGCTTCTTCTCGCAGGCACAATGAGCGCCGCAGCCTCGCTCCTGCATCTGGGGGTTATTGCGGGCGGCCCGGCCTGGTACCGCTTCTTCGGGGCCGGCGAGGGCATGGCGCGCATGGCCGAACGGGGCGACCCCGCAGCCGCCCTGATCACCCTCGGCATTGCCGGCGTGCTGGCCGTCTGGGCGGCCTACGCCTTTTCCGGGGCGGGCCTGATCCCTCGCCTGCCGCTGCTTCGTACGGGACTGGTCGTCATCAGCGGGATCTATCTGCTCAGGGGCCTGGAGCTGATCCCGGCCATTGCGCTCAATCCCCAGGGAGCCGCCGGCATCGCCCCCTTTGTCTGGTGGAGTTCGCTGATCGTCCTGGCCTATGGTCTGGTCCATGCGATCGGCCTCTGGACGGCGTGGTCGGCGCTGTCCCCGGCCCGCGGATGAGAGTGCGGACTCTCTCGAGGCAGAAAGTCAGGCCCTGACGATGCGCGACATGTCGACGTCTCCGATGACCCCCGCCCGCCGCCTGCGCAACATCATCGGCGGATCGGCGGGCAATCTGGTCGAATGGTTCGACTGGTACGCCTATGCGGCCTTCACCCTGTATTTCGCGCCGGTCTTCTTTCCCAAGGGTGACGCCACCGCCCAGCTCCTGAGCACGGCGGCCATCTTCGCGGTCGGCTTTTTCATGCGGCCGGTCGGGGCCTGGATCATGGGCGTCTATTCGGATCGCAAGGGGCGCAAGGCCGGCCTGACCCTGTCGGTCACCCTGATGTGCACCGGCAGCCTGATCATCGGCCTGACGCCCGGCTATGCGTCGATCGGCGTTGCGGCCCCGGCGCTGCTGCTCTTCGCGCGCCTGTTGCAGGGGCTCAGCGTCGGCGGCGAATACGGGTCGTCAGCCACCTATCTGTCCGAAATGGCCACGGCGAAACACCGCGGCTTCTGGTCCAGCTTCCAGTACGTCACCCTGATCTCGGGCCAGCTTCTGGCCCTGTTGCTGCTGATCCTGCTGCAGCAAACCCTGAGCGAGCCTGACCTGAAGGCCTGGGGCTGGCGCATTCCGTTCCTCTTCGGCGCGGCCCTGGCGGTCGTGGTCTTCTGGCTGCGTCGCCGGCTCGACGAGACCCGGGCGTTCGAGGGCGACATTTCGGGCCCGCCGAGATCGAGCGCCCTGCTGCTGATCACCAGACACCCGCGCGAGGCCCTTCTGGTGCTGGGCCTGACCGCCGGCGGCACGCTCGCCTTCTATGCCTACACCACCTATCTGCAGAAATTCCTCGTCAACACCACCGGCTTCTCCAAGGACGTCGCCACCCAGATCAGCGCCGCCGCCCTGTTCATCTTCATGCTGCTGCAGCCCGCCGTGGGCGCCCTGTCCGACCGCATCGGCCGCAAGCCGGTGATGATCGCGTTCGGCGTGTCAGGGGTGCTGTTCACCGTGCCGATCATGTCGTCTCTGGCCACGGCCGACAGCCCCTTCATCGCCTTCCTGCTGGCCCTGGGTTCGCTGGTGATCGTCAGCGGCTATACCGCCATCAACGCCGTGGTGAAGGCCGAGCTGTTCCCGGCCCACATCCGCGCCCTCGGCGTCGCCCTGCCCTACGCCATCGCCAATGCGGTGTTCGGCGGTACGGCCGAATACGTCGCCCTGTGGTTCAAGTCCGAAGGCATCGAGAGCGCCTTCTTCTGGTACGTCACCGGCATGATCGGCGTGTCACTGCTGGTCTATCTGTTCATGCGTGACACCCGGCATCGCAGCCTGATCGCGCATGAGGACTGATCAGGCCTTGGGCGGAACCGGCTCGGCGGGGGCGACCACGGGTACCGTGTCGTTCTTGTCGGCCAGATAGACGACGCGGCAGTCGCCCTCGATCGTCATGTAGCGCCCGTTCGCGGCATCCACGAAGGACACGCGGCCTCCGTCGTCATACTCGACCTTGCCGGTCGATCGTCCGGCATAGGTCTGCGTCCCATAGGTCCAGCAGGTGATGTCGGCCGGCTTGTCGCCCCAGGTCGTCGCATTGCGGGCGCGCCGGCTATCCGTACAGGCTGAGGCCCCGACGGCGATCGCCGCCACGGTTCCGATCACGATCCATCTGTTCATGCTGCGAATCTCCCGCCCTTGTGGGCGTACTCCTGGGTACCGCGCGTGATCACACGGTCAATGGGCTGGATCTGCTCGATACCGATATCGGACTGGCCCTTCAGCCGGTCGTAGATCGGGCCGAAATCCTTCAACGTCTCGCCCTTCAGCGCCTCGATCGAGTCGATGACGAAATAGACCTGCTGGAAGTCGTCGATCCGGTACAGCGTCCGCATCACCCGTTCGAGCTCGAAGCCAATCCGGTTCGGGGACGCGTCCTCCAGCGAAAAGACACTCTCGGTGGCCGACGAGACGATCCCGGCACCATAGATGCGCAAACCGTCGGCCTCCTGCATCAGGCCGAACTCGACCGTGTACCAATACAGCCGCGCCAGATTCTGCAGCATGCCCAGCGAGGCCGCCCGCTGCCCGCCCTTGCCGTAGGCTTCCATATAGTCCGCGAAATCCGGATCGCTGAGCATCGGCACATGGCCGAACACATCGTGGAAGATGTCCGGCTCCTGCAGATAGTCCAGCTGGTCGGGCTTGCGGATGAACTGGCCCGAAGGGAAGCGACGGTTGGCCAGATGGTCGAAAAACACATCGTCCGGCACCAGGCCGGGCACACAGACGACCGTCCAGCCGGTCAGGGCCTGAAGCTTTGGATTCATCACCGCGAAGTCCGGAATGCCGCCGGTGTTCAGGTCGAGCGCGGTCAGGCCCTTCATGAAAACCTCGGCCGCGCGGCCGGGCAGGATCTTCATCTGCCGGGCATACAGCGTGTCCCAGGTCTGGTGCTCGACCGCGGAATACGCAGCCCAGTCCTGGGGGATGGTCCAGTCAGCCGCGGCACCCTCGGGCGGCGTTTCGAACACATGCTCGAAGTCTGACATGACATCTCCTGTTACCCGCGGGCTCTGACAGGCCCTTGCCAGCAATCTAGGCGCGCGACGTCTGCCGCGCCAGCGGGCCCGTCAGTGAATGGCGTGGGCCAGGGGGGCATGGCGACCGTGGGCGTCGATCGTGAACCAGCGCTGCTCGGCCTCCCGGGTCAGGGCCGAGAGTTCGGGATCGAACTCCAGCGCCGTCTCGGCGGCATAGGCGACGAAGCCGCCGTCCGGCCCGATGGCGAGAACCTGATAGAAGGGCTGGTCAGGCGTCACGGCTCCCGTCTCGGCAGGATCGCCCGCGTAACGGGCGTCGATGTCCAGCACCACACCACGGAAGGCGTCGTCCCGGTGGCGGACGATCTGGCCAAGGCCGAATTTCGCGACGGTTTGATCTTTCATACCGGCAAGTTGCGCCAACCAACCTGAGCCTGACCCTTGTCGTCCCGTTCATTTTCGCGTCACCCGCTTGGCGACTGTCGTTGGATGGTCCTAGGATGCTCTGGACGGGCGCCGCACTGGACCGCCCACCTTGAAAGTTCGGCCCATGCCGAAGACCGACGGCGCGCCACGGCGCGACGACCGGTCCCAGTCCCGGCGACCCGATGGTCAGCGCGCCCGTGGCGGCGCTGCCAACGGTTCCGGGGCATCAGGTCGCGAGGCGCTGCTTTACGGCGCGCTCGATCTGGGGACCAACAATTGCCGGCTGCTGATCGCCCGGCCGGCGCGCGACGGGTTTCGGGTCGTCGATTCCTTCAGCCGCATCGTGCGCCTGGGCGAAGGCCTGACGCGGACGGGCCGTCTCGATGATGCCGCCATGGATCGGGCCTACGACGCCCTGGCCCTGTGCGCCGAGCGGATCGCCAAAAAGGACGTCTCGTCATCACGGCTGATGGCCGTGGCGACCCAGGCCTGCCGTCAGGCCGACAACGGCGCGGCCTTCATCGAACGCGTTCGCCTCGGCACAGGGCTCAAGCTGCGCATCATCGACCCCGTCGAGGAAGCCCGGCTGGCGGTCGAGGGCTGTCTGAACCTGTTCGATCATTCTTCCGAGGCCGTGCTGGTCGTCGACGTCGGCGGCGGTTCGACTGAACTCAGCTGGCTCAGGCTGACGGGCCGGGGCGGCTTCACGCTCGAGGGCTGGATGTCCGCGCCGGTCGGGGTCGTTACCCTCGCCGAACGGCATCCCGAACCGGAGACCGAACTGGACGCCTGGTACGAAGCCATGGTCGCGGACATGGGTCAGGCCATCGCCGCTGCGCCCGTGGATCCGGGCCTGCGGGACGTCTTCACCGGCGGTCGCGGCCATATGATCGGCACGTCCGGCGCGATCACCAGCCTGGCCGGCATCCATCTGGGTTTGCACCGCTACCAGAGAAACCTCGTCGACGGCCTCTGGATGACCCGGGGCGACTGTGAGGATGCCGCTGCGAAACTGATGGCCATGGGCCCCGGCGGTCGCGCCGCCGAATCCTGCATCGGTCCCGACCGCGCCGACCTCGTTCTGGCGGGGGCCGCCATCATGGAGGCAGTCCAGCGGGCCTGGCCGTCGGAACGTGTCCGCGTCGCGGATCGCGGCCTCCGCGAGGGCCTGCTGCTGCAGCAGATGCGTGCCGAACAGACCGCCGGCCGCCGGCGGCGTCGGGGACGTGGTGGCCCGCGCCCCGATCCGGCTAGTTGACCACCTGAACCGGCAGGGTCACGTCGCAGACCGAGAAGTCCGCTCCGCGCGCCGCCCGCGTCGTCTCGACCAGGGCCCGGAACCGGGGTGAATCCGTCGCCAGCACCTGCACCGAGGGCCGCTCGGCCTCCGGGATGTCGGCGGCGATCCTGACCCGCGTCATGCGGTCCGGTTCAGCACCGACCATGCCGTTGTCGCCGTCGCCGACCTTCAGGGTCCGCACCACATCCAGGCCGGACACCGTCATGCCCCAGATGGAATAGCGCTTGTCCAGCGCCGGATAGGCCTGACGCATCAGGAAGAACTGGCTGTTGGCTGTGTCATTGCCCTCGTCACGGGCCATGCCGGCGACGCCGGGGCAGTAAAGCCCCCAGGCGTGGACCTTGCCGTCCGCCGTCAGGGCGAAGGCGGAGTCCGGCTGGGTCTGGATCGGCAGCGAATGAAAGAAGCCGACCCGGGCACCGGCCGGCTCGGCCACAGCGGCGAACGGCAGGGTGACGTCACGCCGGAAGGTGAACTCGCCTTTCAGATCCGGATAGGGGCTCTGGCCCTCGCCATTGCCCAGCGGATCGCCGGTCTGGGCCATGAACCAGTCAATGACCCTGTGCCACGGAACCCCGTCGTAAAAGCCCCGCCGCGCCAGCAGCTTGATCCGCTCCACATGCAGAGGCGCGACCTCGGGTGTCAGCTCGACCAGAATCCGGCCCTTGGTCGTGTCGATGACCAGCAGATTTTCAGCCGGGACAGTCCGCCACTCCGGAGCCACCATCGCGGCCTGTGGCACCGGGACGGGCGGCGGGGGCGGAGTCCCGCCCGCATCCTGGGCCGCCGCACCGCCGGCTGTCATCATGGCCAGCACCGCAAGACCGAGAAACTGTCGCATCGTCGTCCCCCTCAATTCAGCTGCCCGTCACCTGGACAGGCGGCTGCACGTCGCAAACCGTAAAGCGCGCGCCCAGTTCCGTGCGTTTCTGCTCGACCAGGGCCGAGAACGCCGCGCTGCGCGGGACCATCACCCGAACCGTCGGACGTTGCCCCTCAGGCATCGCCGAGGCCGTCCGGGCGCGAGTCATGATGTCCGGGTCCGCGACCTGGCCGTTTCCGGACTCGGTTCCCGCCTTCAGCGCCTTGACCACGTCCAGCCCTGCCACGACGCGACCGAACGGCGTGTAGAGGCCGTTCAGACTGTCATTCGCACCGGTCATCAGAAAGAACTGGCTGTTGGCGCTGTCGGGGTCCTGATTACGGGCCATGCCTGCGACGCCGGGACAGAAGATGGCCTGGGCGGAGGTCTTGAAATCGGCCGTCACCATCATCTGGGCATCCGGCTGGGTGAACACAGGCATGGAGCCCGCGACGCCCAGCTGACCCGTGGGCGCAGCCACCAGATTGACAAACCCCAGGTCACGACCGCGCCGGAACTGGAACTCGCCCGGGACGTCCGGAAGCTCGCTGCCTCCCGTCCCCGTACCGAGCGGATCGCCCGTCTGGGCCATGAAACCGGGCAGGACGCGATGGAATTTCAGGCCGTCGTAAAAGCCCTGATCCGCAAGGGTCCGGACCCGCGCCACCGACAACGGCGCGACGGTCGGGTCCAGCTCGACCAGGACACGCCCCTTGGCCGTGTCGATCACCAGAAGGTTCTCGGGCGCGACCGTGCGCCAGTCACCGGACGCTGTCTGGGCCGCGGCCGGGCCGACGGTGACGAAAAGCGCCAGCGAAAGCGCGCCGATGGTTACGATCCTGAAGCTCATTCTATCCCTTGACCCTGTCCCGGACCGCCCTGGCGACGACGGGGCTCACAAAACTGTCGATCGCGCCGTCCAGCCGGGCGATCTCCTTGACCAGCCGCGAGGCGATGGCCTGATGCCGCGGATCCGCCATCAGGAAGACGGTTTCGATGTCGGGATTGAGGCGCTGGTTCATCGCCGTCATCTGGAATTCGTATTCGAAGTCGGCGACCGCCCGAAGGCCGCGCACGATGATATTGGCGTCCAGTTCCTCGGCGAAATGCATCAGCAGGCTGGAAAACGGCCGCACCTCGACGCGGTCACCCAGGTGCGCGACCTCGGCCCTGACCATCTCGACGCGCTCGTCGGTGGTGAATAACGGGCCCTTGTCGTCGTTTCGGGCCACGCCGATGACCAGCCGGTCGACCAGCTTTACCGCGCGTCCGATGATGTCCAGATGCCCGTTGGTGACAGGATCGAACGTGCCCGGATACAGGCCGATGCGCATACAGTCCTCCCCGCTTTCCAGAGGTTTAGCAGTCGTCGTCGTCACAGCCTAGATCGGTTGCACGGGGTTCGACGCCCAGGCTTCCTGAAGGCGTTCGATCACCGCCGGGGATGTTGCAAAGACATGATCGCCGATCGCCCCCACGGCGCAGGCCGGCGTAGCGCTGTTGCAGAGGAAGGCACCCTCAAGGGAGGCGAGGTTCTCGATGCGGACCGGGGCTGTCCGACCTGTCAGGCCGACGCGCGCGAGGCCCCGCTGGACCAGCGCCTGGGCGATCCCTGCCAGCATCCGGGCCCGGGGCCAGATCACCTCAGAACCCCGGATAAATCCGATATTCCAGAGACTTCCCTCGGAAACATGGCCCTCTCCATCGACAAACAGGGCATCATCGAAACCGGCGGCACGGGCCACACGCCGGGCCCGGATCAGCCCGAACGTCGCCACATGTTTGAGGTGCGGGGCCTCCCGCGCATAGGTCTGGGCCTGTAGACGCACGCCGTCGGACAAGGGCGGGGCCGGCGGCGATACCGCGATCATCACCCTCGGCGGTCCTGTCCAGTCGGGCGTCCGCGGTCCGATCTCCGGCGAAAACAGGCTGACCCGCAGCCAGCAGGCCTCGCGTCCCGCCACGGCCGACCGCATCAGGTCTCGCAGACGCGCTTCGCCGACGGGTTCGCCGAACAGCTCCACCGCCTCGGCCTCCAGCCGCGCCAGATGCAGATCCAGACCCCGCACGCCGCCCTGCTCCACCCGGAACGAGGTGTAGGCGCCGTAGTTGACCAGCGCCACGGTCGCCAGATCGCCAGCAGTGGCCTGCGCGCCGTCGATGAACAGGGTCAAACTCAAAGGTCAGGCGTCCCTGCAACCGGGTCCGAAGTCTTGTCGCGCTTCGCCTTGGGCGCCTTCTTGCGCCATCGCCCCAGACTCCAGAACAGGATCGCCGGTATCGGGAAGGACGCCATGATCCACCATGGATCGGCGGGGCCCATGCCCTTCAGGAAACCCGCGCCGAAAATGGCGATATAGATCGGCTGGAACACGACAGCCCCCGTCGTCCAGTTCAGCGTGAACTGGCCGACGCCGAACAGATTCAGGATCATCCAGGCCCAGCGCCTGCGGAAGCCGGCGACGACAGCGGAAACCAGACACAGCATCGCTGACAGCACAGCGCCAGCGAGAATCAGATAGTGGGCAAGCGACTTGCCGCTCAGGGTGAAACGCGCCGCTACGGCCTGTTCCTCGACGGCGCTGACCGCCGCCGCTGTCACCCGGACGGCCCTGAAGCCATCGACGCGCCACGCATCCTCCGCGTTCCGGACCATCAGCACTTCGGTTTCGACCTGACCCTCCGAGTGGGTGTACCGCCGGACAACGCGATAGCTGGTGCCGTTCGCCGTCGACACATCGCTCCTCCAGCCGATTGTCTCGGCCTCGGTCGGCGCGCTGGCGTGAACGTGACGCTGGAGCTCCCGGAACGGCCCGGCGAGGTCCTGGTCCTGAAGGGCGGGTGTCGCCATCGCCTTGACGGCGGCGACGTCATTGCGCCGCACGGCCTCGTAAACACGGTCGGCCTGGGCCTCCCGTTCCGGATCCGCCTTCGGCAAGGCGCACGCGCCGAGACAGAGCGTCAAAACCAGCAACAGATAGCGCAACATTCCGGTCCCCCGACGACGCATCAGCATGCGTCGACCGGGAGACCTCATGCAATCAGCTTTCGGCGGAGTCCTGTTCGGCCTCGCCTTCGCCCGCGGCCTCATCGCCCCCGCCGCTATCCGGCAGGCGCTCGACCGACACCACCCGCTCGCCGTCGGCGGTGCGGAAAATCGTGACGCCCTGGCTGGAGCGGCCGACGATGCGGACCTGGCCCACCGGTGTGCGGATCATCTGCCCGCCCGAGGTGACCAGCAGCAGGTCGTCGCCGTCCTCGACCGGGAAGGAGGCGGCCAGACGCGTGCCTGCGCGGCCG
Source organism: Caulobacteraceae bacterium (assembly GCA_965284375.1). Lineage (GTDB taxonomy): Bacteria > Pseudomonadota > Alphaproteobacteria > Caulobacterales > Caulobacteraceae > Brevundimonas. The sequence continues at coordinate 1,097,964 of OZ260074.1, read as the reverse complement.
CCGAGGCCATGGGCCGTCAACCCCTGCCCGCCCCGGCCCGTGCGCCGGTATTCATAGGCCGAGGACCGCTTGCCGAAGCCCGTGTCGGTGACCGTCAGGATGAACTGCTCGGCCGCCCCCAGTTCGGCGATCCGTTCGATGCTCAGCGCGGCGTCGCCCGTGACGTCGTCGTCGGCATCGATCGCCGGCGTCTCGTCGTCACCCTCGCCCGTCGCCCGGCGCATGGCCGAGGCGTGTTTGACATAGGCCGCGCGCTCGTCGGGCGTCGCATCGACCCGGCCCAACACGGCCATGGAGATGACCTCGTCGTCCTTCTGCAGACGCACGCCGCGCACGCCGGTGGAATCCCGGCCCTTGAACACACGCACATCGTCGGCCTTGAAGCGGATGGCGCGGCCGAGCGCGGTGGTCAGCATGACGTCGTCCTCGGCCGTGCACAGGGCCACGCCGACCATATGGTCGCCGTCTTCCAGCTTCATGGCGATCTTGCCGGCCCGGTTGACCGTCGCGAAGTCGCTCAGCTTGTTGCGCCTGACATCGCCCGACCGGGTGGCGAACATGATGTCGAGGTTGGCCCACTCGGCCTCGTCCTCGGGCAGCGGCAGGACGTTCATGATCGAATCGCCCGGCTCGATCGGCAGCAGATTGACGAAGGCCTTGCCGCGCGACTGCGGACTGCCCAGCGGCAGACGCCAGGTCTTCAGCTTGTATGCCTTGCCATTGGTGGCGAAGAACAGCACCGGCGTATGGGTCGAGGCCGAGAACAGGCCGACGACGGCATCGTCCTCCTTCATTGCCACGCCCGACTTGCCCTTGCCGCCGCGATGCTGGGTCCGATACGCGTTCAGCGCCACGCGCTTGACGTAGCCGCCGTGGGTGACCGTCACGACCATGTCCTCGCGCGGGATCAGGTCCTCGTCTTCCAGCTCGAAATCGCCCTCGCCGATGACAGTGCGGCGCGGCACGGCGAACTCGGACCGCACCAGCAGCAGGTCCTCGCGGATCACGGCCAGGATGTTGGCCCGATCGCTCAGCAGGGTCAGATGGCCCTGGATGGTGTCGGCCAGACCGCGGGCCTCGGCGAAGATGTCGTCCCGGCCCAGGCCGGTCAGGCGGCTGAGCGTCAGGCCGAGGATGGCGCGGGCCTGCTCGTCGGTCAGGTTCAGCTTGTCGCCGTCGACCAGCATCGAGCGCGGGTCGGCGATCAGCTCGATCAGGGCGATCATGTCGCCCACGGGCCAGCTCTTGGCCTGCAGACGCTCGCGCGCCTCGGCCGGATCGGCCGAGCTGCGGATGATGTGGATGACCTCGTCGATATTGGCCACGGCCACGGCCAGACCGACCAGCACATGGCCGCGGTCGCGGGCCTTGGCCAGTTCGAACTTGATGCGGCGGACCACCACCTCTTCCCGGAACTCCAGGAAGGCTTCCAGCAACTGACGCAGCCCCATCTGGATCGGGCGGCCATGGTTCAGCGCCAGCATGTTGACGCCGAACGAGCTCTGCATGGCGGTAAAGCGCCACAGCTGGTTCAGCACCACGTCGCCGGACGCGTCGCGCTTCAGCTCGATGACCATCCGCATGCCGTCGCGGTCGGACTCGTCACGGACGTCGGAAATGCCCTCGATCCGCTTCTCGCGGACCATTTCGACGATCCGCTCGATCAGGGTCTGTTTGTTGACCTGGTAGGGCAGCTGGGTGACGACGATGGCTTCGCGATCCTTGCGGATCGTCTCGATCGTCGCGACGCCGCGCACCATGACCGAGCCGCGACCGTCGCGCAGGGCGTTACGGGGCGCGGTGCGGCCCATGATCTCGCCACCGGTCGGGAAGTCGGGCCCGGGCACGATGTCCAGCAGGGCGTCGTCCGAAATATTGGCGTCATCCAGCAAGGCGACGCAGGCGTCGATGATCTCGCCCAGATTATGCGGCGGGATGTTAGTGGCCATGCCGACGGCGATACCGCCGGCCCCGTTGACCAGCAGGTTGGGAATCCGCGCCGGCAGGACGACGGGCTCGAGCTCTTTCTCGTCGTAGTTCGGCTGGAAATCGACGGTGTCCTTGTCGATGTCGGTCAGCAGGGCCGAGGCGGCCGGGGCCATCCGGGCCTCGGTGTATCGCATCGAGGCCGGCATATCGCCGTCGACCGAACCGAAATTGCCCTGGCCGTCGACGAGCATCAGTCCCATCGAGAACGGCTGGGCCATGCGCACCAGCGCCATATAGACCGAGGCGTCGCCGTGCGGGTGGAACCGGCCCAGCACGTCACCGACGACGCGCGCGCATTTCGAATAGGGCCGGTCGGGCGTCATCTTCAGGTCGTGCATCGAGTACAGGATGCGGCGGTGCACGGGCTTCAGCCCGTCGCGCGCGTCCGGCAGGGCGCGGGACACGATCACGCTCATGGCGTAGTCGAGATACGAGCGCCTCAGCTCGTCTTCGATGGTGATGATGGAGATGTCGCCGCCGCCGCCGCCCGAGACCGGGGGAAGCGCGTCGTTATAGCTGTCGTCAGTCAAGGAAATCAGGCTTTAAATGGCCGGAATCGGAACGTGATCCGCGAACAGGTTTTCTAGCATCCGGGGGCCCGTGTGGCAAAGCGGTCTCCGGCTCCCCGCCCCGCCCCGTCAAGGACCCCGCCCATGCGCACCGCCCGTCTGACCGCCTTCGCCGCCCTGCCTTTCGTCGCCGTCCTCGCCGGCTGCGTCAGCGTCACCACAAACGACTATTCGGACACCCCCGCCCGGGCCGCGGTCGGTGACTTCGGCGAGGCCACGCTGATGAATACGTCCGGCGCGACCGTCGGCCGGGCCATCCTGACCCAGGGGGCGACGGGCCTGCTGATCCGCATCGAGGCCGAAGGCCTGACCCCGGGCTGGCACGGGGCCCACATCCACGCCACGGGCCAGTGCGCGGCGCCCTTCACCTCGGCCGGGGCCCACATCAACCATGGCGACCCCAAGGCACCGCACGGCCTGCTCAACGCCGGTGGCCCCGACGACGGCGACCTGCCCAACGTCTTCGCCGACGCCCAGGGACGCGTCCGGGCCGAGGTCTTCACCACCCGCGCCCGGATCGCCCGCGAAGGCTCCGGCCAATGGCTTTGGGATGCCGACGGCTCGGCCCTCGTCATCCACGCCAATGCAGACGACCAGACCAGCCAGCCCCTCGGCGGGGCCGGAGATCGCGTCATCTGCGGCGTGATGGCGGCGGGCTAGGGCGCGGAGACCTCGATCAACGGCCGCGTCAGGTCGAACTCGACCCGGAAGGCGCGGTTCGGCCGGCGCAGCTCATAGGCGAACATCTCCGGCTGCACCTCAATCGCCCAGACATTGGTGTTCGACACCGTGGCGTTGCGGCGCGTGAACATATCCTTCGAGAATTGATCGACCGGGAATTCCTGCCGACCCGCAGTTCCCTCGTCCACGGTATCACCGCCGTACTGGCTCAGTTCATCCTCGGTGCCGTCCGCGTGCCGGTGATCATGCTTGAGACGAACGCCCGAGGCTGTCCGGGTCACCACCCATGTCCGCGACCGGTCCTCGCCGACCCGGAACGGGATTCGCACCTCGTTGGCGGAGCAGTCCTGCACATGCATCAGCAACCGCGACCGGGCGAAGTCGGCGTCGGCGGGGTCCGTCGTCACCACGCGTCCCGCGAATGTCTTGCCACACAGCGCCGTCAGCCTGGCGAAGAACGCATCCTGCGGCGAAACCGGCACGGGTGCCGTGGCGCAGGCGGACAGGACCAGGGCGGCGGCGATGACGGCGATCTGTTTCATTCCGGAAGCTTGGCATGCCCGGCCCGCCGCGCCTAACCTCAGGCCATGGCCGACACCGTGACACTTCGACTGATCATCGGCGATCCGGTTCCCGGGGTGCGCTACAGCCTCCAGAAGGATGATATGCCGTATGAGCCCGCGACGGCCGGCGACGGCCCGCTGTTGTTCGAGGTCCCGATCACCCTCCACCCGGACGGCCGCATGACGGGTCCGTTCGTGCGACGCGAGGGGCCACAGCGCCGTTTCGTCTACGTCCGTATCGGCACATCGGCGGGCGACCACGCCAGCGTCTGGAGCCGACGGGCCAAGATCGACATCCATGACATTCCCGCCTCCCTGCTGGGTCCGGGCGCGGTGCTGGAGGTTCATCTGCCCGGACGCGGGAAGGACGGTTCGCCCGCCTGCGCCACCGTCCGGCGCCTTGGCGAATGGAAGGCCGCGAGTCACCGTTGACTTCCGGCCGCGCCTGAGTATGTTCCGCGCCTCTTATTTCCAGCGGCTTTCGCCGTCGCAAAGGTAATTCCCGATGGCCAAGCCCGCCTCTATCAAGATCCGCCTGAACTCCTCGGCCGACACCGGCTTCTTCTACGTCACCAAGAAGAACGCCCGGACCATGACCGAGAAAATGGTCGTCAAGAAGTACGACCCCGTCGTGCGCAAGCACGTCGAGTTCAAGGAAGGCAAGATCAAGTAAGATCTGCCTGACGACCTCCTCCTCCTCGGTCAACGAGCGGAGCGAGGCCGATCCAGAGATTGAGAACGCCCGGTGGAAACGCCGGGCGTTTTTCTTTGCCGTGCTAGACTGACAAAATGACCGACCCGACCGACGACCCGCAGGTCCCTGCATCCGAAACGACCGAGAGCCCTGTCCAGCGGGCGCTCCGCCTCAAGAAGGCGGCGATCGAGGCGCGTGAGAAGCCCCCGCGCGGCGGCCGCTTCCAGCGTGAACAGGCCGCCCGCATTGCGACCGGAAAGTCCAAGCCCTGGATGAGCCGCTAAAGGCCCCTGGAGCGAAATCGGTCTTGATGGACGCAGTCCATCAAGGCTCAGATTTCGCTCCAGATTGATTCTGGACCATTTTTTGGATTCAGGTCGATTCGACCTGAAACAAAAATGGTCTAGGCCGCCCGCGCGATGACCTGGTTGCGGCCATGGGCCTTGGCTTCATAGACGCCTTCGTCCGCCCGCTTGAGCAGGGCCTCGGGTGTGTCTCCGCCCCCCGAACTCGCGGCCACACCCACCGAAATCGTGATCGTCAGGCCCTCGGTGCCCCCCATGATCGGGAAAGGCTGGGCCGCCACGTCACGCCGGATCCGGTCAGCGACGCGTGTGGCATCCTCCAGGCTGGCTCCGGGCATGACGACCACGAACTCCTCGCCGCCCAGCCGGCACGGCAGGTCGATGGCGCGGACATTGGTCGCCAGACGCACCCCGAACTCGCGCAGCACCTCGTCACCGGCGTCATGGCCGAAACTGTCGTTGACCACTTTGAAGTGGTCGATATCCATCACCAGCACGGCGACGGGATCACCGCCCTGCCCCGCCCGGCTCATCAGCCCCTGCAGCTGGCCCGCCATGTAGCGACGGTTGTGCAGGCCCGTCAGGGCGTCGGTGACGGCCATCTCGAGGCTGTAGTCCAGCTTCTGCTTGAGGAAATCGGCATAGCGTTTGCGCTTGATCTGGGTGCGGGTCCGCGCCTCCAGCTCTTCCGGATCGACGGGCCGGGGCAGAATGTCGTTGACCCCCAGCTCCAGCGCCTTCAGCAGGCGCGGCCGGTCGGACTGATCGACGACCGCCAGGATCGGCAGACGGCGAGACGCCTCCGTTGACCGGACCTGGGCCACGAACCGCAGGCCGTCGAACTCCGAGCTCGACACATTGACGATCATCAGATCGACCGGGCCGCGCGCCGCGATGAGTGCCGCCGCCGGATCGGATTCCACCGTCGGCCGATGTTCCCCGGCCAGATGTTCGACCATCTTCTCGGCCTGACGCACATTATCGTCGACGATGAGCACCCGCCCGCCAGAGCCACGCAGACGGCCCGCACCGTCGGTGTCGACACCAATCTTGCGGCCGCTCTCCTCGCGCTCGCGCAATTCATCCATCACGGACTTCAGACGCACGAGGGATCTCACGCGGGCGAACAGGATGACGTCGTCGATCGGCTTGGTGACGAAATCGTCGGCCCCGGCTTCCAGACCCTTGATCTTGTCCTCGCGCCCGTCGAGCGCCGTGACCAGCACAACAGGGATATGACGGGTCACAGGATCAGCCTTCAGTCGCCGGCAGGTCTCGAACCCGTCCATGCCGGGCATCATGACGTCCAGCAGGATGATGTCGGGCCGTTCGTCCGACGCGATCTGCAGCGCGGTCGCGCCGTCGCTGGCGGTCAGCACCTCATAGTACTCGAGCGTCAGCTTGGCCTCGAGCAGGCGGACGTTCGGCTCGACGTCGTCAACGACAAGAATGCGCGCCGTCATCGATCCCTATCCCAGATGTTTCCGGACCACGTCGAGGAAATGCATCACCGAAATGGGTTTGGAGATATAGGCCTCGCACCCGCCCTGGCGGATCCGTTCCTCGTCGCCCTTCATGGCGAAGGCGGTCACGGCGATGACGGGGATGTGGCTCAGTTCCTCGTCGTCCTTCAGCCACTTCGTGACCTCCAGCCCCGAGATCTCGGGCAGCTGGATATCCATCAGGATCAGATCGGGATGGTGCAGGCGCGCCAAGGCCAGAGCCTGCAACCCCTCACGGGTCTGCAGGGTCTCGTAGCCCTGGGAATCGAGCAGATCATGAAAGAGCTTCATGTTCAGCTCGTTATCCTCGACGATGAGGACTTTCTTGGACATCATCACCTGGCCTGTCGCCTCGCGGAGTGCGGCTGCACGGAGGCTTGTCGCCTTCTCCGTGCACTGTGACCCCACGGGTCTTAAGTTGGGGTGAAGCGTCACACAGGGCTCGACCTTGCCGATCCTCGCCATCTGCCGCGACTGCCTCTGGACCGGCGACCACAGGGTCGACCGGTGCGAAGCCTGCGATTCGCGCCGCGTGGTCTGCCATGACGAGCTGGATCAGCTGACCATCGCCCATCTGGACTGCGATGCCTTCTACGCATCGGTCGAGAAACGCGACCGCCCCGAGCTGCGCGACAGGCCGGTCATCGTCGGCGGCGGCAGGCGGGGTGTGGTCTCGACCTGCTGCTATGTGGCGCGCCAGTACGGCGTCCATTCCGCCATGCCGATGTTCAAGGCGCTGAAGGCCTGCCCCGAGGCCGTCGTCATCAAGCCCGACTTCCGCAAGTATGTCGCCGCCAGCGAGGCCATCTTCGGTGCCGTGGGAAGATTGACCCCACTGGTCCAGACCCTGTCGCTCGACGAGGCCTGGATCGGTCTGGCCGGCACCGAACGCCTCAACGGCGGCCCGCCCGCCCTGCAGCTGATTCGGCTCCAGAAACAGATCGAGGACGACACGGGCCTGACCGTCTCGATCGGCCTGGCCCCCAACCGGTTCCTCGCCAAAGTGGCCTCTGAACTGGACAAGCCGCGCGGCTTTTCCGTCCTCGGCTCCGAAGCGAAAGACGTCCTGGCACCGAAGCCGATCCGCATCCTGCCCGGGGTCGGTCCGGTGTTCGCGAAAACCCTGAACAGCGACGGCTTCGCCACCGTCGGCGACCTGGCCGCCGCCGAGGTGCGCGACCTGGTCAAACGCTATGGCGAGACCGGCCTGCGGCTGCACGACCTGGCCCATGGCCGCGACGCGCGAACGGTCAATCCCGTCCATGATCGCAAGGGTATGAGCGCCGAGACCACCTTCAATGAGGACCTGACATCCGCCGAGGATCTCGAGAACGAACTCTGGCCCCTGTGCGAGAAGCTGGCGACCAAGGCTCGCCGCGACGGCGTGGCCAGCCGGGTGCTGGTGCTGAAGCTGCGCCGCACCGACTTCAGGATCGTGACGCGCCGTGTCTCCTTGCCCGAGCCCGTCCAGACGGCCCGGGCCCTGTTTGCCGCCGCCCGGGTCCTGATGGCTCCCGAGCTGGGACGGCCCTACCGCCTGATCGGCATCGGCATGGGCGAGGTCATGGACGCGGTGGATGCCCCGGCGCTGTTCGAGACCACCGAGGCCCGGGCCCTGAAGACCGAGACCGCGATCGATGCTTTGCGGGCGAAATTCGGCGCGAAAGCCGTCGTGGCCGGTCGGGCCCTGAAGGACTGAGTTTGGCTGCCCAGAGCCGTCGTCACAGAACCATGATGACCGCGCGCACTGCGCCCGTCATAAGCGCGGCCATAAATCGGGAGACCACCATGCGCCTGCATCGCCGCGAACTGATGGCCGGTTCCGCCGCCGCCCTGGCCTTCTCAGGCCTCGCCCGCAGCGTCCAGGCCCAGGCCCAGGCCGCGACCGCGGAGACCTACGTCAACCAGGTCGCCGGCTACGGTCCTCTGGAGCGCGACCCCAATGGCCTGTTCGACCTGCCGCAGGGCTTCAGCTACCGCGTCATCTCCCAGGGCGGCGAGACCATGTCGGACGGCCTGCTGGTCCCCGGCCAGTTCGACGGCATGGGATGTTTCCCGCTCGGCGGCAGCCGCGTCGCCCTGGTCCGGAACCACGAACTCAAAGGCAGTTCGCGGACTCACCGCAACTGGGGCCCCGGCGGCTACCATCAGGAGCGGCTCGATCGCCTCGACAAGACCCGCGCCTATGACACCTACAAGGACGGTCGCGTCCTGCCCGGCGGGACGACGACGCTGATCTATGATCTGGCCACCGGCGAGACCGTCAGCCAACACCTGAGCCTGGCCGGGACCTCGACCAACTGCGGCGGCGGCATCACGCCGTGGGGCAGCTGGCTGACCTGCGAAGAGACCGTGGAAAAGCCCGAGAACGCCGATGTGAGCAAGCCGCATGGCTATGTCTTCGAGGTACCGGCGGCCGCGACCGGTCTCGTCGATCCCGTCCCGCTGAAGGCCATGGGCCGGTTCGACCACGAGGCCGTGGCGATCGATCCCCGCACCGGTATTGTTTATCTGACCGAGGACCAGGTTGACGGCCTGTTCTACCGTTTCATACCGACGACGCCCGGCAAGCTGGCCGAGGGCGGCAAATTACAGGCCCTGGCCTTCCGCGACGCGCACGGATCGGACAGCTCCAATCACCGGGACCGGGTCTGGAACGTCGGCGACTGGAAACAGGTGGACTGGATCGATCTGGACGACGTCGACAGCCCCAACGACGACCTGCGCACCCGCGGCCACGCCGCCGGGGCGACGCTGGTGTCACGCGGCGAAGGTGTCTTCTGGGGTGACGGCGAACTGTATCTGACCGCCACCTCGGGCGGCCCGATCGAGCGCGGCCAGATTCTGCGCTACGTGCCCTCGACCGACGAAGGCAAGCGCGGCGAGCGCCGCCGACCCGGGCGGCTTCAGCTGTTCGTCGAGACGACCGACGAAAAATCCCTGAACATGGGCGACAACCTGACCGTCGCGCCCTGGGGCCATCTGATCGTCTGCGAAGACAACTATTCAGACACCCTGCGCAATCACCTCAAGGGCGTGACGCCGGATGGCCGCCTCTACACGATCGGTCGCAACGTCTTTCAGGGCAATTCCGAGCTGGCCGGCGTCTGTTTCGCGCCGGACCACCAGACCATGTTCGTGAACATCCAGTACCCCGGCATCACCCTGGCGATCACAGGCCCCTGGAGCGCGGTCCGGACGTAAACAGCCGCGCCTGCGAGCGCCGGACCAGCCACAGGTTCAGCGTCGCCGCTGTCAGCACCAGCGCCGCCCCCGCCTGATGCAGGGCACCGAGCCACAGGGGTACGGCGTGGACCAGGGTCACGATCCCCAGCAGGGCTTGCAGCCACAGGGCGGCGGCGACGACAAAGGCCGAAACGCCCAGCCCCTCGGCCAGCCGCCAGCGCCAGGCCTGCACCGCATAGACCGTCCCGCCGATCAGCAGGCCATAGGCCCAGACCCGGTGGTTGAACTGTACCAGGGCCTGATCATGCAGGAAGGCCAGCGCCCCCTTGCCCCAGTCCACCGGGCCCAGGATCGCGCCGTTCATCATCGGCCAGTCGGTGTAGATAAATCCGGCCTTGGCCCCTGCCACCAGCCCGCCCAGCAGACACTGGATGAAGACCGCACCCAGCAGCAGGCCCGCGGCCCGGCTCCAGCCCTGCGGCGACCGCGCGTGCGATTCGCCGTTCCAGGCCTCCAGCCCGGTCCAGATCAGACCCATGAAGATCAGCAGCGCCAGCCCCAGATGGGTCGCCAGCCGTTCAGGCGCGACATCGACCCGTTCCGACAGTCCGCTGGACACCATCCACCAGCCGATGAAGCCCTGCAGCCCGCCCAGCCCCAGCAGCACCGCGCAGCGCACGATCAGCCGCCGCGGCATACGCCGCAGGATCAGGAACACCACGAAAGGCAGGAAGAAGGCCACCCCGATCAGCCGACCGAGCAGCCGGTGGGCCCATTCCCACCAGAAGATGCTCTGGAAATCGCCCATACTCATGCCGGCGTTGACCTGGGCGTACTGCGGTATGGCGCGATATTTCTCGAAGGCTACCTGCCAGTCGGCCGCGGTCATGGGCGGCAGAGCCCCCATGATCGGCTTCCACTCGGTGATCGACAGGCCGGACCCGGTCAGCCGGGTCACGCCGCCGACCACGACCATGCAAAAGACCAGGACCGCACAGGCAAAGAGCCAGATGGCGACCGCCCGGCTCTGATCGCCACTGATGAAACGCTTCATTCGACGCCCGCCGTCCCGACCGTTACAGTACCGGCGCGTCAGGTGTCCGACGCCGGAGATGAGCGGTATGCCCGCCCATCACGGCGAGATCGAGTCGCTTGTCGGCGTCGCATCGACGCAACCAGGGAGAGGCCGTTGCAGTACGCCGACATCGCCATTGCCGTTCTGGGGGCCTTTGCCCTGGCGTGGCTGGCCGATCTGTTCACCGGTCGCCGCGGCCTGTTCGCCACCTCGCTGGTGTCCGGCGTCGCGGCCTTGGCCGGCTGGTTCCTGGCCATTCGCGTCTTCGGCATCGGCACGATGGACGAATGGGGCTGGGTCAGCTGGTCCCTGGCGGCCTCCGCCCTCGCCCTCGGCGGCTTCTTCCTGTTCCGGAGCAAGCGCTGATCATGGGGGCACGCACTCGTCGCTTCGTGGCCATGGTCGGCGTCCTGGTCTTCCTCAGCGGCTGGATCTGGGGCGCGATTGCGATTCGCGGCCTGCTGCCGCCGTCCCAGTTGATCGACCTGCTGGTCTTCGCCGTCGCCGGCATCGGCTGGGGCGTGCCCCTCTATCCGCTCTTCCGCTGGGCAGAAGGCGGGGCCGACAAGGACTGACGCCTCAATTGCAAAGGGGCCGTCCTGAGACGACCCCTTCAACCAACCGATTTTCCAGAAGAAAATGGTCGGAGCGACAGGATTCGAACCTGCGACCCCTTGACCCCCAGTCAAGTGCGCTACCAGGCTGCGCCACGCTCCGAGAGGCGCTCCCTATAGACGGGGTTCGCGACACCGCAAACCGAAAAAGCGGCTCTTAGTCGCTTCTCGACAGCACCGCTTCCAATCGGGCCCGCGCGCCCTCCAGTTCGGCCAGCACCTGACGCAGGCGGATGCTCGACCCACCCCCGCCGGACGAAGCGGAAACCTCTGCGGGTGCCGCGCCCTCGGGCTCGAACGCCACTGTTCCGTCCGGGTCGCCATAGTGGGCGAGGCGTTTCAGCCCCTGCTCCTTGTGCAGCCTCTGCACACCCTTGATGGTCAGGCCTTCCTCGTGCAGCAGCCGCTTGACGGCCTTCAGCACCACGATGTCCTGCGGGCGATAGAAACGCCGCCCCCCGGCCCGCTTCAGCGGCGCGAGGAACAGGAATTTCGTCTCCCAGAAGCGCAGCACATGTTGCGGCGCGCCGACCTCGTCAGAGGCTTCAGAAATCGTCCGGAAGGCGTTGGGGCTCTTGGGCAAGGGATCAGGCGCTCACGACGGCGTCGTGAACCCGGCCCTTCATGATCTGGGATGCCCGGAAGCTGATGACCCGACGGGGATGGATCGCCGCCGGCTGGCCGGTCTTCGGATTTCGACCCATGCGGGCACTCTTCTCGCGCACCTGGAAGACGCCGAAGCCTGACAGCTTCACCGTTTCACCGCGCTCGAGCGATTCGATGATCAGTTCCAGCGTGCGCTCGACCAGCGACGAGCATTCCTGCCGGGACAGGCCGACTTCTTCGTGAACGGCTTCACAAAGGTCCGCGCGCGTCAGGGTCTGGTGTTCGGGCAAGGTCCGCTCCCCTCCAAAGGTCGGTCGCCGACACAAAAGGGCAAGCGTGGTCAAATGGAAAGCCGGAAATACGCCCTAGAGACGAAAGGCGCACGCACCCCAGGTCAGACCGCCGCCCATGGCCTCCAGCAGCACCAGATCGCCGCGTTTGATCCGGCCGTCATGGATGGCGGCATCCAGCGCGAGCGGAATCGACGCGGCCGAGGTGTTGGCGTGGGTGGCCACGGTCGAGATCACCTTGTTCTCGTCCAGTCCGAGACGATCGCCGACGCCCTTGATGATGCGCTGGTTGGCCTGGTGCGGCACAAACCAGTCGACGTCCGCGACGGTGATGTTCGACGCCGCGCAGGCGGCGGTGATGGCCTCGGCGATGTTCACCACGGCGTGCCGGAAGACCTGGTTTCCCGCCATGCGCAGATGGCCCACCGTGCCCGTCGTGGCCGGCCCGCCGTCGACATAGAGCAGGTCGGTCTTGGTCCCGTCGCAGCGCAGGGCAAAACCCAGAAGGCCTTGATCTTCCTTGGTCCCCTGACCCTCACGCGGCTCGACGACGACCGCCCCGGCCCCGTCCCCGAACAGGACGCAGGTCGACCGGTCGGTCCAGTCCATCAGCCGGGTCATCTCCTCGGCACCGATGACCAGGGCGCATCGGGCCAGCCCCCGGGCGACGAACCCGTCGGCCACGCTCAGCGCATAGACAAAGCCCGAGCAGACGGCCTGCACGTCGAAGGCGATGCAGACGGGGGCCCCGAGCTTGCGCTGCACGATCGAGGCGACCGAAGGAAAGGTCAAGTCGGGCGTGGTCGTGGCGACGATGATCATGTCGACCTCGGCCGCCGTCCTGCCGGCGTCGGTCAGCGCCCGTCTGGCCGCCTCTGTCGCCAGGTCGCTGGTCGGCTGGTCGTCGCGCGCCCTGTGGCGCTGCCGGATGCCGGTCCGCTCGACGATCCACTCGTCAGACGTGTCGACGATCTTCGCCAGGTCGGCGTTGGTAACGACCTGTTCCGGCAGGAACGAGCCGACACCGGTCACAGCACTGCGGACAACGCTCACCGGGGAGTCTCCATGGCCGGCTCCGCGGGGGCCGGCGGTTGTTCGAGGACAGCGGTCAGTCGGCTGAAACTCTCCCTGACCTTGACCAGATAGTCACTGCGGGCCAGTTCGACAGCCACCCGAATGGCGGCACCGTAGCCGCCGGGCGTCGCACCGCCGTGGCTTTTCACGACAATGCCGTTCAGACCCAGCAATGGCCCGCCGTTGATGGCATTCGGGTCGATCTTCTGACTCATGCGCCTCAGCGCCGGCATGGCCAACAGCGCCCCCAGCTTTGCCAGCGGGCTGGACGTCAGGGCGTCCTTCATCAGCGAGGCGATGAATTTGGCCACGCCTTCGGCCGTCTTCAGGGCGATATTGCCGGTGAAGCCGTCGGTGACGATCACGTCCACCGTGCCCTTGGCGATGTCAGTGCCCTCGACGAAACCGAAATAGTCGAGCCCGAAGCCGCCTTCGCGCAACAGGCGCGCCGCCTCGCGCACCTCCTCATGGCCCTTCATGTCTTCCGAGCCGACGTTCAAAATGCCGATGGTCGGTTTCGCCACCCCGTGGACGGCGGTCATGAAGGCCTCGCCCATGATGGCGAACTCCACGAGCTGGGCCGCGTCGCTTTCGACATTGGCCCCGACGTCGAGCACGGCCGTGATCCCTTTGGGCGTCGGCCAGCCGGCCACGATGGCCGGCCGCTCCAGGCCGGGCGCCGACATCCGCAGCAACAGCTTGGAAATCGCCATCAGGGCGCCGGTGTTGCCGGCCGAGACGATCGCCCCGGCCTCGCCGGACTTGACCGCCTCGATGGCGTTCCACAGGCTCGACCCCTTGCCGCGGCGCATCGCCTGCGCCGGCTTCTCATCCATGGCCACGACCTTGTCGGTGTGTCGGACCAGGCAGACATCGTCGGTCAGTCCGCATCGCACCATTTCGGCGCGGATGGCGGTCTCGTCGCCGTGCAGCAGGAAGCGCACGCCCGCGCCGCCGTGGCGCTTGCGGTAATCACAAATGCCGGGAACCACGACCGAGGGACCGTGGTCCCCGCCCATGGCGTCGAGCGAAATCAGGATGGGGGATGACAAGCCGTTTCGACTCCGTCGCGCCGGTCGTCCGGCGCTTGTCAGTAAGGCGACGATAGCGCCACACCGGGGGGATGCAACCGCTCGGCCCCTGCGTCAACCTTCGTCGGCAGGCCTTGGTTGCTTCAGGATCGCGAACGGCGAAATTTCGGCCGGTTCCGGCGGCTGAACGAACTCGGCCCCGGGTTTGCGCGGGAACGGGTCCAGCAGGAGCGCCAGTTGTTCGACCGCATACTGGCCGAGGTCGATCTGGCCGTCCTCGATCAGGTCGGGTGATTCGTCGTCGAGGGTGATGACGATCTCATCAGAGTCCTCGTCCACCGCCTCGGCCAGGGTCAGGGCGAACGGCGCGTCCACCTCGACCGGCAGCGGTTCAAGCGTGATGCCGCAGGTCTGGGCCAGACTCGCCCGGACCCGGCCGGACAGGCGCCAGCCGGCCGCGGTGGGAGCGAGGCTCATTTCGGCGGTAAAAGCCTCGAGCGAGGCCAGGTCCAGGGCCCGGGCGATCCGGGCGCGGGCCGCGGCATCGGGCTCCAGCGTCCGTTTCACGCCGCCCGGCACCTGATGCAGGCGGACCGGCTCGCTGTAGGGAAGGTTCGGAACCGTCATGCCCCGACCTCCGCCCAGTCGGGCCCCGTCACCACCGCGTCGAACGTCTGCGCGGCCAGACGCGCCCGACTGCCCAGCGCATAGCTGGCCAGGGCGGCTCCGACCGAAGAATCCTCGCTCTCATAGACGTTGCGCGCCAGACCCTCGGCCAGCGTGACGGGATCGTTGTCGCGCAGCGGGGCCTCCCAGGCCTTCATGCGCCCGTACATCGCCTCGCCCAGCTTGCGCATCTTCTTGCCGACCGAAATGTCGCCGACGCCGAGCTCGCGCAGGGCATTGTCCAGAGCCGAGACATAGGTGTCGAACAGATCCTGTCCGATCTCGGCGCCGCGCTCGCCCTCGTCCCGCAGGCGCATGACCAGCAGAAGCACATGCAGGGTGTAGAGCTCGAACCGCGCATCGATTCGGTCGGCGACGCCCAGCCGCGTGTAAAAGCCGGGATCGCGGGCCTGGCGCACCGCCAGTTCATACAGTGTCTGGCCTGGACGGACCCGGGACCCGGTACGGAATAGATTCTGAAGCATGATGATGCGGCCCCTTTTCCGCCGCGCCGTTGAACTAAGGCTCCGCTCCGGTTAGGTCAAAGACCTTGTTGATGTCGCAGGCGCCGCAAATGCTCCGTTCCAAGCTCCTTATTGCCGTCCTGTCGGCCACGGCCCTGACCGCCGCCTGCGCCCCGGTGGTGGGCCAGAACGGTTTCCAGGCCATCGACGCCAAGCCTGCCGACATCGTCGCGGGCACGGACACCAAACAGACCGTGCTGACCAAGCTCGGCACGCCGTCGACGACCTCGACCTTCGAGCGCGACAATGTCTGGTACTACATCAGCCAGGTGACCGAGAAATATACCTACAACCGCGCCCATGTGACCCAGCGGTCGGTGACCGAAATCACCTTCAACGACGCCGGCCAGGTGTCGGGCGTGAATTCGATCGGTCTTGAAGACGGTCGCGTCATCGCCATGAATGGCCGCGAGACGCCGACCCGCGGACGCCAGCTGACCATCCTCGAGCAACTGCTGGGCAACGTCGGCCGCGGCCAGCTGCCTCGGACCGAGGAAGACACACCCGGCCAGCAGCGCCGCGAATAGGCCCGCGATACAGCCAGAACGAAGAAGGCCCCGGACAGCGATCTCCGGGGCCTCTTTCTTTTCCGGAATGGCCGGCCTCTCCGGATGCCCGGAGAGGCCGGTCAGGGTCAGAACACCTTGCCGCTGGCCAGCACCGCCAGAAGCAGCAGGGCTACGATGTTGGTGATCTTGATCATCGGGTTTACCGCCGGACCGGAGGTGTCCTTGTAGGGATCGCCGACCGTATCGCCGGTCACCGCGGCCTTGTGAGCCTCGGAGCCCTTGCCGTGGACGACGCCGTTCGTGTCGGTGAAGCCTTCCTCGATCACCTTCTTGGCGTTGTCCCAGGCACCGCCGCCCGAGGTCATCGAGATGGCCACGAACAGGCCGGTGACGATCACACCCATCAGCATGGCGCCGAGGGCGGCGAAGGCCGTGGCCTTGTCCGAGATCGACAGCACCGCCACGAACAGAACGATCGGAGACAGCACCGGCAGCAGGGACGGCACGATCATCTCCTTGATCGCAGCCTTGGTCAGGATGTCGACGGCCCGGCCATACTCGGGCTTGACCTCATAGGTCATGATGCCCGGGTTCTCGCGGAACTGGCGACGCACCTCGGCCACGACGGCCTCGGCAGCGCGGCCCACCGCCATCATCGACATGCCGCCGAACAGGAAGGGCAGCAGCCCCCCGAACAGCAGGCCGACGACGACATACGGATTGGTCAGGCCGAAATCGATCTCGCCCATTCCCGCGAAGAACGGATAGACGGCAGCGTTCACCGGGTCGGAGAAGTAGGCCAGATCGGACGTATAGGCCGCGAACAGCACCAGCGCGCCGAGGCCCGCCGAACCGATCGCATAGCCCTTGGTCACCGCCTTGGTGGTGTTGCCGACCGCGTCCAGGGCGTCCGTCACGTGACGCACGTCCGAAGGCAGGCCCGCCATCTCGGCGATGCCGCCGGCGTTGTCGGTGACAGGACCGAAGGCGTCCAGCGCCACGATCATACCCGCCACGCCCAGCATGGTCGTGGTGGCGATGGCGATGCCGAACAGGCCCGCCAGCTGATACGAGGCGACGATGCCGACGATGATCGTCAGCGCCGGCAGGGCGGTCGACTCCAGCGAGACGGCCAGACCCTGGATGACGTTGGTGCCGTGGCCCGAAACCGAGGCATTGGCCACCGACCGCACCGGACGGAAGTTCGAGCCGGTGTAGTATTCGGTGATCACCACGATGGCGGCGGTGACCAGAAGGCCGACCATACCCGACCAGAACAGGCTCATCGGCTCGATGGTCAGGCCGGTGTTGGTGACGATCGGGCCTGTAATCAGTTTCTCGATGACGAAATAGACGGCGATCGCCGACAGAATGCCGGTGACGATCAGGCCCTGATACAGGGCGCCCATGATGTTCTGGCTCTTGCCCAGACGGACGAAGAAGCTGCCGATGATCGAGGTCACCACGCAGATGCCGCAGATCGCCAGCGGCAGCAGCATCATGGTTTCGACATAGGGCTGGTCGCGGAAGAAGATCGCCGCCAGCACCATGGTGGCGACCGTGGTCACCGCATAGGTCTCGAACAGGTCAGCGGCCATGCCGGCGCAGTCGCCGACGTTGTCGCCGACGTTATCGGCGATGGTCGCGGCGTTGCGGGGGTCATCCTCGGGAATGCCCGCCTCGACCTTGCCCACCATGTCGCCGCCGACGTCGGCGCCCTTGGTGAAGATGCCGCCGCCCAGACGCGCGAAGATGGAGATCAGCGAGGCACCGAAGCCCAGCGCCACCAGGCCATCGATGACCTCACGGCTGGTGCTCTCGAAGCCCGCGCCCAGGGTCAGGAAGGCATAGTAGCCGGCCACGCCCAGAAGCGCGCCGCCCGCCACGAACATCCCGGTGATGGCACCCGACCGGAAGGCCAGGTCCAGCCCCTTGCCGAGGCTCTCGGACGCCGCCTGCGCCGTCCGGACGTTGGCCCTGACCGAGATCAGCATGCCGGCGAACCCGGCCAGACCCGACAGCACCGCGCCGATGACGAAACCGATCGCGGCCCAGGGCCCGATCAGCAGATAGGCTGCGATCAGGATCACGACCCCGACCATGGCGATGGTGGTGTATTGCCGGCGCAGATAGGCCGAGGCCCCTTCCTGGATCGCCGCGGCGATCTCGCGCATCTTGTCGTTGCCGGTGCTGGCCTTCATCAACGAGGCGGTCTGGACGAGGCCGTAAAGGACTCCCAGCGCGCCTGCGGCGATGACCAGCCACAGATAGTTGCTCATGACGTTTCCAAATCCTGTGAACTTCAAACGCCCGGTCCCTTGGCGCGGTGGGCGTTATTCGCCTCTGTCCGCCTTCCGGTCCCCCCGTGCGTACCGGACGCATGTTGCGTCCTTGGGGAATTGCGGCGGAAACGTGCCAAATGCCGGGGGCTGACGCAACAGCGTTGGTGAACGAAGTTCAGCCGGCCTGTACGCCCGTGCGACGACGCGGCGTCTGGCTGACGACCTCGACCCGAACAACGGAGCCGCGTCCCGCTATCGCCGTCGCCGATCGCATCAGGCTGGCCGACATCGCCCGGGCGTCGATCACGGTCCAGTCATCCGCCACCGTGAACGGTGTCCGATGGCCCGCGCGGACCAGGGCGTCGCGCAGGAAGGCCTCCTTCGGCCGCATCGATTCGGGGGTCGCAGACCCACCGAGGTGCAGTCTCAGGGTGACAAACACATAGTTGCGCAGACGTCCGCCGGCGATCACCGGCAGACCCACACCCGCAATGCTGATGCCGCCTCCGCCGGAAGCCGGCGCATCTTCAGCCATGGCTTCGGCTCCGACGGCGAGAACCGGCAGGGCGGCGGTGGCGGCAATGAGGTCACGACGGCGCATGGCGTCAGGATGAGGGCCACGCCTTGAGAATTCGTTGTCAGCCGTGCGTGAAACCGGTCCTGTCGAACGAGACCGTCTGGCCGGCGAACCGTGCGACGACGCCCTGCCCCGCCGTGACGCGTCCGATCTTCGTCAGCCGCAGATGGCGGCGCTCGGCCTCGCGGCGCAGGGCTCCCTCGTCGCGGGCTGCGGCGGTGAAGGCGATTTCGTAATCGTCGCCGCCCGTCACCAGCTTTTCCAGCGCCGCCTGCTCGTCAACCCGCCCGTCCAGCCAGGCCTGACCGGCCGTGGACCGGGGCACGGTCTCGAGATCGATCTCGATGCCCACCCGCCCGGCCTCCGCCAGATGGCCGAGATCTGCGATCAGACCGTCGGACACGTCGATCGACGCGGACGCCATGTCCCGGATCGGAAGGGCGAACACGGTGCGAGGCTGGGGAATGCGATAGTGATCGGCCAGCGCCGCCATCCGCTCCGCATCCAGAGACAGCCTGCCCTGGACCGCTTCCAGCCCCAGCCAGCCGTCGCCGATCGCGCCGGTCACGAACACCAGATCACCCGCCCGGGCCCCGGCGCGAGCGACCGTGAGTCCCTTGGGAATCCAGCCCAGCAGCGTCATGGAAAAGCTCGCGGGCCCGGGCGTCGCGACGGTGTCGCCGCCCAGCAGGGCCACGCCAAAGGCCTTCTGGTCGACGCGCAGCCCGTCGCAGAACATCATCCGCTCGGGCCAGCCGCAGCGCTCCGACCAGTGACAGGCCAGCAGATAGCCGAACGGCTCGGCCCCCTTGGCCGCAAGGTCCGACAGGTTCACCCGCATCAGCTTGCGGGCCACCGTGTCCAGCGGATCGGTCGGCAGGAAATGAACCCCCTCGACGATGGCGTCCTTGGTCAGCACCAGGTCATGACCGGGGCGCGAGGGCACCACGGCGACGTCATCCTGCAGGCCGCGACCCCATTCGGGATGGGCCAGGGGCGCGAACAGCCGCCGGATGGTCTCGAACTCGCCGGCGACGTCGACCGAGGGCATGCGCTCTTCTAGGGTTTGGGCCGCGCGTCCCGGGCGACCCCGTCCAGCGCGGCGTTGACGAATTTGGCCTCGGCGTCGTCGAAGAAGGCCTTGGCCAGTTCGACATATTCGTCGATGACGATCTCGCGCGGCACGTCCTGACGCTCGCGCAGCTCCCAGGCTCCGGCGCGCAGCAGCGCCCGCAGCGTCGAGTCCAGCCGCTCCAGCCGCCAGTTGGACGCCAGCCGCGCTTTCACGGCCTCGTCGATCTCGCGCTGTCCGGCGACCACGCCGCGCACGATGGCGGCGAACCAGTCCTCATCAGCCTCGGCCAGAGGTTCGCCCTCGAGATCGGCGTCAAACCGGTGGTTCGAGAACTCGGCAATCACGGTCTCGACGCCCTCCCCGGCCAGTTCCATCTGATAGAGCGCCTGCACGGCGGCCAGACGCGCCACGGTGCGCGCGCGCCGCTGACGGCTGGTCAGCTGCGGCTCGGCACGCTGTTTTTCGGCCTCGGCGAGTTGCTCGAGAACGGATTTGAGGCTGGCGGGTTCGGTCACCCGCCCAGTCCTACGCGCAGCCGCTTGCGCAAGGCAATAAGGTCCAGACAGGCGCGCGCCGCACCGCCGCCCTTGTCGCCCTCGCTGCGCCGGGCGCGGGCCCAGGCCTGGTCTTCATCCTCGGTCGTCAGGATACCGTTGCCGATGACCACGCCGTTCAGGCCGAGATTGCGCAGGCCGGCCGCCGACTGGTCCGAGACGATCTCGAAATGGTAGGTCTCGCCGCGGATGACACAGCCGAGGGCGACAAAGCCGTCATAGCGCGGCGCTGTCGGATAGCGCCCGGCCTCCACCGCCAGGGCGATCGCCGTCGGCACCTCGAGCGCGCCGGGCACCGAGACGACATCGAACTGCGCGCCCTGTGCCTGAAGGGCATCCTTCGCCCCGTCCAGCAGGGCGTCGGCCAGATCGTCATAGAAGCGCGCCTCGACGACGAGGACGCGGACAGGTTCGCTCAGGATTGGTCTTCTCCGTCCATGTCGCGCCAGCCGACGATGCGCAGGCCGTAGCCTTCCAGCGCCGTCGGATTGGGGCGGGTCGAGCTCATCACGATCATGTCGCGCACGCCGAGATCCAGCAGGATCTGCGCACCGACGCCATAGTTGCGGATCGAGCGGTCAACGGCCGCCGGCTTCTCGGTGCCCGCCAGCCGCTCGGCCAGTCCGTGCAGGTTCGGATCGCGCAGGAACACCGTCACACCCGCGCCCGGATGATCGCTGATCGCCTTCAGCGCCCGGGGCACATAGTTTTGCCGCGCCTCGACATGACCCAGCAGGTCGGCGGCGAAATCGACCTGGTGCATCCGCACCAGGGTCGGCTTGCCGGCTTCGATCTTGCCGTGGACCAGAGCCACGTGTTCGGCCCCCTCGATGGTGTTCCGGTACAGCATCAGCCGGAACGGCCCGCCGTGCACGCTCTCGAACGGCGTATCCATGACCCGCTCGACATAGCGTTCGGTGCGGCGGCGATAGGCGATCAGGTCGGCGATGGTGCCGATCTTCAGCCCATGCAGCTGGGCGAAGGCGACAAGGTCGGGCATCCGCGCCATCGAGCCGTCGTCGTTCATGATCTCGCAGATCACGCCGGCCGGCGTCAGGCCCGCCATACGGCTGATGTCGACGGCCGCCTCGGTATGACCGGTGCGCACCAGCACCCCGCCCTCGCGGGCCACCAGCGGGAAGACATGGCCCGGTGAGACGATGTCATCGGCACCCTTGGTCGGATCCGACGCGACCTGCACCGTCCGGGCGCGATCAGCGGCGGAGATACCGGTGGTGACCCCCTCACGTGCCTCGATGGAGACGGTGAAGGCCGTCCCCATGCTGGTGCGGTTGTCGGCGGCCATCGGCGGCAGGCGCAGCTGGCGCGCGCGCTCCGTGGTGATGGCCAGACAGATCAGGCCGCGCGCGTGACGGGCCATGAAATTGATCTGGTCCGGCGTGGCGAACTGCGCCGGAATGATGATGTCGCCCTCGTTCTCCCGGTCCTCGGCATCGACGAGGATATAGGGCTTGCCGTTGCGGGCATCCTCGAGAATGTCCTCGATGGGACTGATCGGACTGTCGTTCATGTTCGCGGCCAATTGCATCACGCCGTCTCCTGCCACCGGACGAGGTATCGCGCCAGCATGTCGATCTCCAGATTGACCGCATCGCCGGCTTTCAGCGCGCCCAGCGTCGTGGCCTCCCAGGTGTGGGGAATGATGTTCAGGCCGAAGACCCGGTCCTCGACGGCGTTGACCGTCAGCGACACCCCGTCGACCGTGATCGAACCCTTGGCGGCGATATAGCGGTGCAGCGGCACCGGCGCCTCGACGTCGATCCGGTGGGACCCGCCCTCGGGCGTTACCGACACGACCCGGCCCAGGCCGTCGACATGGCCCGAGACAATGTGTCCGCCCATTTCGTCGCCCAGCTTCGCCGCCCGCTCCAGATTGACCCGGTGGCCCTCGCTCCAGTCGCCGAGACTGGTCTTCGACAGGGTCTCGCCCGAGACCTCGACCGCGAACCAGCCCGGCCCCTTCTCGGTCACGGTCAGGCAGCAACCGGCATGGCTGATCGAAGCGCCCAGATCGATGCCCGACGTGTCCCACGCCGTTTCGACCTCGTAGCGGCGATCGCGCTCGGTCTGCCGGACCGCACGAACGCGGCCGATGTCTGTGATGATGCCGGTAAACATCAGATCCTCTCGTAGCGTTCCCACAGGTCGTCACCGCAAGGCTCAACCGCAAGGCGCCGGAAACGCGGGGCGTCGGAAAGCCGCGCCAGTGCCAGCGCGGCCACACAGGGACGGCCTTCGCCCCCCAGCAGGATCGGCGCGCGAAACCACTCAAGCCGATCCACCAGCCCGGCCCGCAGGAAGCTGGCCGCCACCTGTCCCCCCCCCTCGATCAGCACCGACGACACGCCCCGCCGCCTGAGCGCTGACAGACAGGCCGCCGCCGACGGCCGGTCGCCGTCCGCCTCGATCCGCTCGACGATCGCGGTCCCGACGGGGGCCGGCTCGGCCACGGTCAGGATCAGGCTGTCGCCACCAATCGCGATTTTGGCGGTCGGCGGCGTCCGCAGGCGGCTGTCCAGCACGACGCGAAGCGGTTGATCCACCGGCCGCCCCGGCAGACGCGCAGTCAGTTCCGGATCATCGGCCAGCACGGTCTCGACCCCCACCAGAATGGCGTCATGGGCGGCGCGCAGGCGGTGCCCCTCCAGCCGCGCGGCCTCGCCAGTGATCCACTGGCTCTCACCCCTGGCCGTGGCGATCCGCCCGTCGAGCGAGGTGGCCACTTTCAATGTGACGCCCATCCCTTGAATTCCGGGGCGCATCAGCTTTCGTCCAGACCCTCGTCGCCGAGGAAGCGCGCGAAGTCGCCGGTGTGGCGGAAGTCCTTGTAGACCGAGGCGTAGCGGACATAGGCAACCTCATCGACCGACTTCAGCGCCTTCATGATGAAGTCGCCGACCGTCGAGGACGGGATTTCGGTCTCGCCGAGGCTTTCCAGCTGGCGCGTGATGCGGCTGACCAGTTGCTCGATCTGCTCGGCCTGGACCGGGCGTTTGCGCAGGGCGACGTTCAGCGACCGTTCCAGCTTGTCGCGGTCGAAAGGCGCACGGCGGCCATTGCGCTTGAGGATCACCAGCTCGCGCAGCTGGACCCGCTCGAAGGTGGTGAAACGCCCCTGGCAGTTCGGGCAGGATCGCCGACGGCGAATGGCCGCGCCGTCATCCGACGGGCGGCTGTCCTTCACCTGGGTGTCCTGATGTCCGCAGAAGGGGCATTTCATCGGCGGGCTATCCGTAGATCGGGAAGCGACGCGTCAGCGCGCGCACCTCGTCGGCCACCCGCTGTGACACGCCGGCGTCAGCCTCGTCCGTGCCCTTCATCGAGTCGATGACATCGGCGATCCAGTGGCCGACCTGCTGGAACTCCTCGACCCCGAAGCCGCGCGTGGTGCCTGCGGGCGTGCCGAGGCGAACGCCGGATGTGATGGTGAACGGGGCCGTGTCGAACGGCACGCCGTTCTTGTTGCAGGTCATCAGGGCGTGTTCGAGCGCCGCCTCGGTGGCCTTGCCGGTCACGCCCTTGGGCCGCAGGTCGACCAGGGCGATATGGCTGTCGGTCCCGCCGGAAACGATGGCCGCACCCCGCTCGACCAGGACGGCGGCCAGGGCCTGGGCATTGGTCACCACCTGTCGGGCATAGAGCTTGAACTCCGGCTTCAGCGCCTCGCCGAACGCCACCGCCTTGGCGGCGATGACATGCTCCAGCGGCCCGCCCTGCAGGCCCGGGAAGACGGCCGAGTTGATCTTCTTGCCCAGTTCGATGTCGTTCGACAGCACCATGCCGCCGCGCGGGCCGCGCAGGGTCTTGTGCGTCGTGGTGGTCACGACATGGGCGTGGGGCAGCGGATCGGGATAGGCCCCGCCGGCGACCAGACCCGCATAGTGGGCCATGTCGACCATCAGATACGCCCCGACGCTGTCGGCGATCTCGCGGAAGCGCCTGAAGTCGATGTGGCGGCTGTAGGCAGAGGCTCCGGCGATGATCAGCTTCGGCTTCTCGCGCTCGGCCATCTCGGCGACGTTGTCATAGTCGATCAGATGATCGTCCTGCCGTACCGTATAGGTCACCGGGCGGAACCATTTGCCCGACTGGTTGGCGGGCGATCCATGTGTCAGGTGCCCACCGGCGGCCAGATCCATGCCGAGGAAGGTGTCGCCCGGCGTCAGCAGCGCCTGGAACACCGCCTGGTTGGCCTGGGCACCCGAGTGCGGCTGGACGTTGGCGAAGGCGCAGCCGAACAGCTGTTTGGCGCGCTCGCGGGCCAGGTTCTCGGTGACGTCGACATATTCGCAGCCGCCATAGTAGCGGCGCCCCGGATAGCCCTCGGCATATTTGTTGGTCAGGACCGAGCCCTGTGCCTCCAGCACCGCCTTCGAGACGATGTTCTCGGAGGCGATCAGCTCGATCTGTTCCTTCTGCCGCGCCAGCTCACCCTGGATGCCGCCGAACACGTCGGGATCGGCCTCGGCGAGAGTCTTCGAGAAATAGGCGTCATGCACGAAAGATGCGGTCACGGGTGGCGTCCTGGCAGGCGGTGAAAGGCGGCGCGCCTATCTATGCCCCAGGACGGGCGACCACAACATCTTGTGGTGCCCGTGCCGCGGGGCGCGTCCATCTGAAGCGACCGGAGGGCCCGCATGATCAGACGGCTGCCTGCCACAGCCGGTCTAGGGTGCCCGCGCGGCCAGCGCCCGTTTCAGCTTGCCGATGGCGATCCGTTCAAGCCCCACCCGCTCGGTCGCCGGCCCGATGGCGGACACCTCGACCCCGGTGGCCACGTGGATGGCCGAGCATTTCAGATAGGGCCCGTTGCGGGTCAGTTCGACGATGACTTCGCCGGGTTCTGGCCCATCATTCGATATGCTCACCCGGCACCCCGTTCATCCCGCCGAAAGACGGGACCCCGTTCTTTGGATGATATCTGGAGGACTGTGCGCCCGCCTGGCAAGTCCCGGGACGCCGGCGTCAAGCTGGACCGGACCGGGTGCCGGCTTTCGCCGCGATGACCGGTTGGCAGAGTTCAGGCGACGGCAGGCAGTCGCGCCACGTTGCAGTGGGTCCACAGCCGGTCCATCGCCATGACCAGATCGTCCATCATGGCGTCGGTGTGGTTCGGCGACGGCGTGAAGCGCAGCCGCTCGGTGCCCTTGGGCACGGTCGGATAGTTGATCGGCTGGACATAGACGCCGTGGTCTTCCAGCAGCATGTCCGAGATCATCTTGGCATGGACGGGATCGCCGACGAACACCGGCACGATGTGGCTGACCGAGTCCATCACCGGGATACCGGCGGCGGTGAACCGGGCCTTGAGCGTCGCCGCCCGTTCCTGATGGGCGTCGCGCACCTCGGGGTGGGCCTTGAGCCAGCGGACCGAGGCCAAAGCCCCCGCCGTCAAGGCGGGAGGAAGACTGGTGGTGAAGATGAAACCGGCGGCCCAGCTGCGCACCGCGTCGACGATCACGGCATCGGCGGCGATATAGCCGCCCATGACGCCGATGGCCTTGCCGAGCGTGCATTCGACGATGTCGATCCCGTCCAGCACCCCGTCCCGCTCGGCCACGCCCGCGCCGGTCGTGCCGTACAGGCCGACCGCATGGACCTCGTCGAGATAGGTCAGGGCCCCGTATTTCCGGGCCAGGGCGATGGTGCCCGCCAGGTCGGCGATGTCGCCGTCCATCGAATAGACGCTCTCGAAGGCGATCAGCTTGGGCGCATCCGCCGGGGCGTCGCGCAGCAGCGCCTCCAGATGCACCAGATCATTGTGCGCAAAGATGTGCCGCTCGCATCCGCCGTTGCGAATGCCGGCGATCATCGAGGCGTGGTTCAGGCTGTCCGAGAAGACGATCAGGCCGGGCAGGATGCGTTGCAGCGTCGTCAGCGTCGCCTCGTTGGCGACATAGCCCGACGTGAACAGCAGGGCCGCTTCCTTCTGGTGCCAGCTGGCCAGCTCGGCTTCCAGATCGACCGCCGACCGCGTCGTGCCCGAGATGTTGCGCGTGCCCCCGGCCCCGGCCCCGACGGAGTCGATCTCGTCCTGCATGGCTTCCAGCACCTCGGGGTGCTGGCCCATGCCGAGATAGTCGTTCGAGCACCAGATCACACAGTCCTGTTCGGACCCGTCCTCGCGCCGCCGGACGGCCTTGGGGAACTGGCCGCGGATGCGCTTCAGGTCGGCGAAGACGCGGTAGCGCCCCTCGCCCTTCACCTGGTCGACGGCGGACTGGAATGCGGCGGTGTAGTCAAACACGGGCTGACGGCTTTCGCTGGCGTCGTAATCGGCGCGGTGATGCGCCGATGACACCCCAAAGTCCACACGCCCGGCAAGGCAAAAACGTCGCAACCCCTTAAATGATAACGACTCTCATTTAAGATTTCGGGAGTTCGTCCAGCTTGCCGCGCAGCATCTGCAGGATGCCCGAGAAGTCGCGCCCGCCGTAGCCCAGCCGGTCGAACAGCTGGAACAGCGCCTCGGACTGCGCCCCCAGCGGTGTCGACGCGCCCGCCTTGGCCGCCGCGTCCTGGGCCAGTTTCAGGTCCTTCAACATCATGGCCGTAGCGAAGCCGCCGTCATAGTTGCGGTTCGACGGTGCGGTCGGCACCGGCCCCGGCCACGGATAATAGGTCGTCACGCTCCAGCTCTGGCCCGACGACTTGGCGGCGATGTCGAAGAATTTGACCGGATCGAGACCCAGTTTCTCGGCCAGGGCGATGGCCTCGCAGGTGCCCAGCATGGTGATGCCCAGGATCATGTTGTTGCAGATCTTGGCCGCCTGCCCCGCGCCATGATCCCCGGCCCGGAAGGTCGCCCGGCTCATGGGCTCCAGCGCGGTCTCGATCCGGGCGAAGTCCGCCTCGTCGCAGCCGACCATGAAGGCCAGGGTTCCCGCGTCCGCCGCCATCGTCCCGCCCGACACCGGCGCGTCGGCGAAGGCATAGCCGGCGTCGCGGGCCAGACCCGCGACCTTGCGGGCTGTGTCCACGTCGATCGTCGAACAGTCCAGCAGCAGGGCCGAGGTCGGCGCCACGCCGATGATCTGCTCCGAATAGACCTTCAGCACATGCGGCCCGGCGGGCAGCATGGTGATGACCACATCCGCATCCCTGACCGCCTCGGCCACCGACCCGACCGGTGTGCAGCCGGCCGTCGACGCCCGGTCCAGCGCGGCCTGCGACAGGTCGAAGGCGGCGACCTTATGCCCCGCCTTCGCCTGGTTGGCCGCCATGCCCCCGCCCATATTGCCGAGGCCGATGAAGGCGATCCTGAGGGTCATGGCAGCGTCTCCCGATTGGTTTCGGGGAGGGTTAGCCGGTCCCCCGCCCGGTCGCCAGCGGCACCGGGCGGTTTTTCGGTCAGGCCGGCTTCCTGAAGCGCAGCATGAACTGGCTGGTGCGGCCCTGGATCGCCGGATCGAACACGCTGGTGGTCAGCGGATCGGCAGCGTTGGCCAGGACCGCGCTCTCGCCGTCCAGCACAAAGCCGGCGGCCAGGACCTCGCGCTTGACCGTCTCGATGTCGATGCGGTGCAGGGTGTCCGAGGTCGTCAGGGGCGCGCCTGCCGCCGCATTGTGGTCGATGACGATATAGAGACCGCCCGGTTTGAGGGCACTGAACACCGCCGCATTGACCTTCGTGGCCGTGTCGGCAGCGTTGTCCTTCAGATGGAGGTCGTGATAATTCTGGGCCGTGAAGACGAGGTCGACGTTCGCCGGAAACACCGGCGCGGCCCTCGATGAGCGCAGGGCATCGACATTGGCGAGGGCGTCCACGGCGGTCAGGCTTTCGCCATAGCTGGCTTGATAGGCGATCAGCTCAGCCGGCTGCCAGGCGATGACCCGGCCCTCGGGCCCGACCGCCGCCGAGAAGACCCGCGTGAAATATCCGCCGCCGATGATCATGTCGACGATGGTCTGGCCCGGCTGAACCTGGGCGAAGGCCAGGGTTTCCTCGGTGTGCCGGGCGGCGTCGCGCGCGCGATCCTCGGCCGGACGGGACGGCTCGGCCAGGGCGGCGGCATAGCCGGCCGGGGCCGCTGCGGTCTCCTTGGGCGTGCCCTGCGAGCAGCCGGCGACCGACAGGGCCAGAACCGCCGCGGTGGCGAGGATGATGGAACGACGCATGACAAGACCTCCTGAGGCGCTCTGACGGCGCGATAAGGTCAGGCTAGACGGAACCAGCGTCGCCGTCAGCGCGGCTTCTTGAAGCGCAGCATGAACTGGCTGGTCTGCCCCCGGATCGAGGGGTCAAAGACGTTGGCCGTGCGGGGATCGGCCGGATTGGCCAGAAGCGCGCTTTCGCCGTCGAACACGAAACCGGCCGCCGTCACCTCACGCTTGACCGCCTCGATGTCGATCCGGTGCAGGGTGTTGGGGGCCGACAGGCCGGATCCCGCCGCCGCATCGTGGTCGACGATGACGTACAGCCCGCCCGGCTTCAGCGCCGCGAACACCGCCGCATTGACCCGGGCCGCCGCCCCGGCCCCGAACGGTGTCAGATGCAGGTCGTGATAATTCTGGGCCGTGAAGAACAGGTCCTGATCAGCCGGAAACGCCGGCGTCGCGATGGGGGCCCGGTTGGCGTCGACATTGGCCATGGCGTCGGCAGCGTCGGCGGCCTCGCGGTAGCTGGCCTGGAAGCCGAGGAATTCGGCCGGTTGCCATGCGGTGACGTGCCCCTGCGGTCCGACGGCGGCGGCGAACACGCGGGTGAAATAGCCGCCGCCGATGATCATGTCGGTGATCTCCTGGCCCGGCCGAACCCGGGCAAAGGCCAGGGTCTCGGCCGCGTGGCGGGCCGCGTCGCGTTCGCGGTCCGCGGCCGGGCGGGACGGCTCTGCCAGCGCGCCGGCATAGCTGGCCGCATCCGGCATGGACGGGACGCCCATTCCGGCCATGCAGCCGGCGGACGACAGGGCCAGGGCCGCGACGGCGGCCAACATCAGGGAACGACGCATCGCGGAACCTCCCGAAGCGCCCTTCCGGCGCAGCGGGCCCAGACTATACCGAACGCCGGTCGCCGTCAGCCCGGCTTGCGGAACCGATAGACGAACTGGTCGCTACGCCCGCGGATGGCCGGATCGAACACCGACAGGCTGTGGTCGTCGGCCGGATTGGCCACGGCCGTGGTCTCGCCGTCGAAGATGAAACCCGCCGCCTCGACCTGCGCCCGCACGGCCGACGCTTCAATCCGGTGCAGGGTACCGACCACCGACGTTCCCGCGCCCGGCGCGGCCTGGTGATCGAGAATAACGTACAGACCGCCCGGCTTCAGCGCCGCGAACACGGCGGCATTCATCCGCGCCACATCGACGCCGAACCGGGGAATGACGAAGTCATGGTATTCCTGCCCCATGAAGACGACGTCCAGCGGCTCGGGAAAGCCCGGGGTCTCCAGCGCGCCGGTGATGCGGCTGACATTGGGGAAGGCCGCAGCCAGGGCGTCCGAGAACCCGTTCTCACGCGCTGCAGTCTGGTTCGGCACAAAGGCATAGACATGGCCGGTCGGCCCGACGGCCGTGGCGAACACCCGCGTGAAATAGCCCTCCTCGGGGCGCACATCGGCGACGCGGTCCCCGGCGTCCAGCCGCGCGAAAGCCATCATCTCGGCCGGCTTGCGCAACCCGTCGCGCTCGACGTCACCGGCCGGCCGGCGGGAGTCCGCGAGGGCGGCGGCATAGGCGGTTTCGCGGGCGGCGGTCTGCGCGCCGGACCCCATGCCCGCACCGGACGCCATGGCACAGCCGGACAGCAGAACGGCGCCCAGGGCGGTTGCACAAAGGGATCGATACATGGGGCAGTCCTCCGGTTTGCGGCGAAGCTACGCCCCAATCCCGCACCGGATGCAAGCCGCGTTCAGGAAAGCGGGGTCCATTCCTCGCCGGACGGCAGGGGCGCGAACAGGCCGTCGATGGCGTCGTCGGTCACACCATCCAGCCTGGCCGGCGACCAGTCCGGCGTATTGTCCTTGTCGACGATGACGGCGCGGACGCCCTCCTGGAAGTCGTGGCTGCGCACCACCCGTCCGCCGAGCCGGTACTCCATGGCCATGCTGTCGGCGAAGGACGTCAGCGTCGCCCCGATGCGCAGCTGGCGCAGGGTCACCTTCATCGACTGCGGCGACTTGGTCCTCAGAACGGCCAGCTGGGCCAGCGCCCAGTCCGAGCCGTCCGCCTCCAGCGCCGCGAAAATGGCCTCGACGGTATCGAAGGCAAACAGCCGGTCGATGGCCTCGCGATGCCCCGCCGTGGGTGCCGGCCCCGGATCCGCCGACAGGGTGTCGGCCATGGTCCGGGGCTCGGCCGGATGGGTCAGGAGGGCGGCCTTCAGGGCCTCGATCCGGTCCGACGGCACGAAATGCGTATGGATCCCCAGCGCCACCGTATCCGCCGCCTTCAGCCGCGCGCCGGTCAGGGCCAGCCAGACGCCGGTCTGGCCCGGCAGCCGCGGCAGGAACCAGCCGCCGCCGACATCGGGGAACAGGCCGATCCCCGTCTCGGGCATGGCATAGGTGGTCCGCTCGGTCGCGACCCGCACATCCGCCGGCTCGGAGATGCCGACCCCGCCGCCCATGACGATGCCGTCCACGATCGCGGTGATCGGTTTCGGGTATTCGAACATCAGATGGTTCAGACGGTATTCGACCGCAAAGAAGGCCCGCGCCTCCGACGCGTCCCCCGCCCCGCTCTCGGCGATCATGCGGATGTCGCCCCCGGCGCAGAAGCCCCGCTCGCCGGCATGGTCGATCAGCACCGACTGCACCGCCGCGTCGTCACGCCAGTCCAGCAGCGCCGCCGTCATCGCCTCGCACATCGCCCGGTTCAGCGCATGCAGCGCCTTGGGCCGGTTCAGGGTGATGCGGCCCACGCCGGATTCGACGCGCGTCAGGACTTCGGACTCACTCATGGCGCCGCTCTAGGGGGCCGCACCCCGGTCGTCCAGACCGAGCCCGGACATTCTCAGGGCTGCGGCGTGACCGTCAGGGCAAACGGGATGAACATCGACAGGTCCAGCGGCCCCGACTGCTTCCAGGTCACCGGATTGGACAGGCCCGAGACCTCAACCGCATAGCCCGGACCGAAAGTCGCCGCCGTGCGTCGCGCGTCCTCCGCTATGGCCGCCAGAATCGACGCCCGGTACTGGGCCGGATTGATGATGGACAACTCCCAGCCCCCGGACAGGCTCACCAGCGATCGTCCCGATGTCTCGGCCCGGGCCACAAATTGCTCAATCCGGGCAGAGGCCGAATCCAGAGTGTCGTCGGCGCGGATCGGCGTCTTGACGACCAGGCTGGCGGTGCTGGTGTCGGCCCGGGCGCCGTCGACTCCGAGCGTCAGGGTCGAGACCATATCTTCAGTCAGGGGCACCAGGGCACCATCGTCCTCGATGCTCAGGGCGATGTCGGGCCGTCCCTCGGCCGCACGCGCCATCGACCGCAAGGTCTGGACCAGTTCCGTGCGCCGCAGGGTCGCCTCGCGGGTATCGTTCACCACCCGCACGGCGACGATCAGATTGTCGGCCCGATGCGGCACCTTCACCGCCGGCACCTCATTCACGTCCCACTCGCGCACCCGCGATCCGGTGACGACGATCTCCTCGATCTGCGTTTCATCCTGGGCCGCGACCGGGACGGCGGAAAAACCCAGAAAGGCGGCAGCGATGGCGATAAGCAGCTTCATGGTCGTGATCCTCTCGCCGCGACTATTGCGCGAACTGCGCCGACCGTCACCTGCCAGGATTACTGCCGCAGCATCTCCCGCGCCGTGATCACGCGCATGATCTCGTTGGTCCCCTCAAGGATCCGGTGCACCCGCAGATCGCGCACGATCCGCTCCAGCGGATAGTCCTTCAGATAGCCGTAGCCGCCGTGCAGCTGCAGGGCCTCGTCGGCGATCTGGAAACAGGCATCCGTGGTCATCCGCTTGGCCATGGCGCACCATTTGGTCTTCTCGGGATGGTTGGTGTCGATGGCCCAGGCCCCGCGCAACACCATCAGCCGGCAGGCTTCCAGCTGGGTCGCCATGTCGGCCAGCTTGAACTGGGTATTCTGAAAGTCCGACAAGGGTTTGCCGAACTGTTTTCGCGTGGTGACGTAGGCTTGAGTCGTCTCCAGCGCCAGCCGCGCCCCGCCCAGGGAACAGGCGGCGATGTTCAGCCGGCCGCCGTCCAGACCCATCATGGCGTAGCGGAAGCCGTCGCCCTCCATGCCCAGCAGATTGGCCGCGGGGATGCGGCAGTCGTCGAAGGCGACGATGGCCGTCGGCTGGCTGTTCCAGCCCATCTTCTTCTCCTGGGCCCCGAAGCTCAGACCCGGTGTGTCCTTCTCGACCACGAAGGTCGAGATGCCCTTGGGCCCCTCCCCGCCGGTGCGCGCCATGACGACATAGACGTCCGAGGTCCCGGCGCCGGAGATGAAGGCCTTGGAGCCGTTCAGCACCCAGTGGTCACCGTCGCGCTTGGCCGTGGTTCGCAGGCCCGCCGCATCCGACCCGGAGCCCGGCTCGGTCAGGCAATAGCTGGCGATCAGCTCCATCGTCGTCAGCCGCGGCACATAGCGGGCGCGCAGCGCGTCAGAGCCGAACTTGTCGATCATCCACGCGGCCATGTTGTGGATCGAGATGAAGGCCGCCGTCGACACGTCTCCGCGCGACAGCTCCTCGAAGATCAGCGCCGCCTCGACCCGGCCCAGCGCCATGCCGCCGTGCTCCTCGCCGGTGTAGATGCCGCAGAAGCCCATCTCGGCCGCCTGTTTCATCACATCGACCGGGAAATGTTTGGTCTCGTCCCATTCGGCGCTGTGCGGGGCCAGTTCGGCCTCGGCGAACTGGCGGGCGGCGTCCTGGATGGCGCGTTGATCGTCGTTGAGGGCGAAATCCATAGGGCGTTCCTTGAGTCCGAACGCGCTTCTAGCCAAGCCGCGCCCATCCGTCATCCCAACCCTTCGTCATCCTGTGGCACGAAGCGACGCAGGTCCTGCGACCGCTTTTGACGTGGTGGCATGCCATCCTGCCCGGTTCGACCCGTCCCGCCTCACCCGAACCGAAGCCGTAATTTCAGACGATTCAGACGATTCAGACCCGATTTCCTGTCCGCAGGAGTCTGAATCTGCCGACGACGTCAGACCGTTCAGACCCTTCGGACCCTGCTCCACCCCGTCACGCGGCGACGGGCCGTCACCTTCACCCCGGCGCGGAAGCCCGCTAGGACAGTGCCATGACCCAATCGTTCGCGCCCGCCGCCTTTCCCTTCGCCCGCCCCCGCCGCCTGCGGTCCAGCCCCTGGGTGCGCCGGCTGGTCGCCGAGACGACCCTGACACCCGCCGACCTGGTCTGGCCGCTGATCGTCCACGACGGGGCCGAGGACCGCGTGCCGGTCGCCTCCATGCCGGGCGTCTTCCGCCTGTCGCCGAAAGCCGCCGCCGAGGCTGCGAAGGAGGCCCTCGCCCTCGGCATCCCCGCCGTCGCCCTGTTCCCCAATGTCGACGGGGCCATCAAGGACGCGATCGGCAGCGGCGCGACCGACCCGGACGGCCTGATTCCCGCCTGCATCCGGGCCATCAAGGACGCGGCTCCGGGCATCGGCGTCATGACCGACGTCGCACTGGACTGCTACACTGACCACGGCCACGACGGCGTGGTCGAGAATGGCCGCATCCTCAACGACGCCAGTCTCGAACGCCTCGCCGAACAGGCCTTCATCCAGGCCCACGCTGGTGCCGACATCGTCGCGCCGTCCGACATGATGGACGGCCGCGTCCAGGCGATCCGCGAGGCGCTGGAAGCCAACGGCTTCCACGACACCCTGATCCTCGCCTACGCCGCAAAATACGCCTCGGCCTTCTACGGCCCCTACCGCGACGCGGTCGGCTCGGCCAGACAGCTGACCGGCGACAAGAAAACCTACCAGATGGACTACGCCAATTCCGACGAGGCCCTGCGCGAGGTCGCCCTCGACATCGCCGAGGGGGCCGACGCCGTCATGGTCAAGCCGGGTATGCTGTATCTGGATATAATCCAGCGCGTTAGCGAGACCTTCAAAGTTCCCACCTTCGCCTATCAGGTGTCCGGCGAATACGCGATGATGCGGGCCTCGATCGCCAACGGCTGGCTTGAGGAGGACCGCGCCATCCTCGAAACCCTGCACGCCTTCAAGCGCGCGGGCTGCGCCGGCGTGCTCAGCTATTTCGCCCCCCAGGCGGCGCGGTTGCTGGGCGGATGACCCTCGAGGACTTCCGGCGGGTTGCCCTCAGCCTGCCTGAGGCGCTCGAGGGCGCACACATGGGGCGGACGGACTTCCGCGTCGGAAACCGCATCTTCGCCGGCCTCCACCCCGACAAGGATGCGGGCATGGTCATCCTCAAGCCGGAGGAACAGGCCGTTCTGGTCGAGGCAGAGCCCGCGATGTTTTGCCCGGTTCCCGGCGGCTGGGGCAAGAGCGGCTCGACCCTGGTGCATATGGCCACGGTCGATGAAGCCACCCTGCGCGATGCACTGGTCCGGGCCTGGCGTCACCGCGCCCCGCCGTCGGCCATCGCCGCCCTCTAGGGTTCCGACCGGGCCAGCAGCGCGATCAGGTCCTGTTTCCAGAACACGGCCCAGGTATGCGTCCCGTGCCCCTTGCCGCCGAGGCTGTTGGGGATCAGGCGATAGCGGCCCCGGGCGAGGCGCGGCGCGAACTGTTCCGACAGGCCCAGCTCGGGCGGATTGATGAAGTCGTCCGCCGAATTGA
Organism: Caulobacteraceae bacterium; assembly: GCA_965284375.1. Taxonomy (GTDB): domain Bacteria; phylum Pseudomonadota; class Alphaproteobacteria; order Caulobacterales; family Caulobacteraceae; genus Brevundimonas. Next base: position 1,062,856 of record OZ260074.1, on the reverse strand, counting down.
TCCACATGACCGGCACCGTGATCCGCTCCAGCCCCGCCGAGGGATCGTAATCCGAAGACGCGTTGACCTGGTACCACAGGTCATTGGCATCCAGCGCCGGGATGCGCCGGTCCTGCTGGGCCTTCAGCCAGCCGTCAACGGCGTCCCGCGTGGGGAGATCCTGCTGCATCGGCATCGCTGCGCCGCCGGCCAGCAACAGCATGTCCACCGCCGTGCGCAGCCCCTGTTGCGGCTGTTCGACATAGTCGCCGCCGTTCCACGCCGGGTCGCTGCGGATCCCGTCCATCAGCATGGCGCGCCACAGCCGGTTGCGGCCCACGATCGCCGTCGGCTGGCAGGCCAGCGGCATCAGGGCATCGGCGAAGTCGGGATGGCTCTCGCCCCAGACGAAGGCGTGCATACAGCCCATCGACGTGCCCAGGATCAGCCGCAGGTGATCCACTCCCAGCCCCTCGGTCAGCAACCGCCGCTGCGCCTCCACCATGTCGGCATAGCCATAGGCCGGAAACTGCGCCCGCAGCCCGTCCGAGGGCTTGGACGAGCCCCCGTGGCCGAGGTTGTCGGGCATGATGATGTAGTAGCGGGCCACGTCCAGCGGCTGGCCCGGCCCGAACAGCTCGCCGGCGAACTGGGGCGACAGGAATTGTGCGCCCGTGCCGCCCGTGCCGTGCAGCAGCAGGACGGCGTTCTCGACCCGCCCGTCCGCGCCCCGCCGCGGGGTCCCCAGCGTCCGGTAATGGATGCGCAGCCCATCCAGCCGCTGGCCCGACGTCAGCATCATGCCGGCGGCGCTGAAGTCGCCTTCCACCGGAACCGGCTGGGCCACGGCGATCGAGGACAGGGCCAGGGCGAGGATGCCGCACATCGCGGCGATCAAACGGTTCATCACGAGCCTCCGGTTTCAAGGGGCATGCTTTCAAGCGACAGGCGCGCCGACCAGCCATCGAAGGCGACGTCGACATGGGCGGGCACCGCGGCCTTCAGGACATTGTAGTCGAGGTCCAGATGCAGATTGGTCAGCACCGCCCGCTTGACGCCCGACCGCGCGATCCACTCCAGGGTCCGGTCGACGTGGGCGTGGGTGGGATGCGGGGTCCAGCGCAGGGCGTCCACGATCCACAGCTCGCAGCCGCGCACCGCCTCGATCGCCGCGTCGTCGAGGTCCGACACATCGCTGGAATAGGCCACGGGCCCAATGCGATAGCCGACCGAGCGGATCGGCCCGTGCGCCTGATCGAAGGTCACGACCGGGACCGCGCCGCCGGCACCGCTGACGGCCCATGGCACGCCGTGGGGCGGAATGGCCATCTCGTCCAGAATGGCCGGATAGCCCTCTTCACTATTGAAGATATAGGGAAACCGTCCGACCAGCGCCGTCCGCGTCGCCCGGTCCATCCATGCCGGAATACGCCGGCGCGTGCGCATCGCGAAGACCCGCAGATCGTCGATTCCGTGCACCTGATCGGCGTGGTCGTGGGTGTAGAGAACCGCATCGACATGCCGGACGTCCGCCGCCAGCATCTGCGCACGAAGGTCCGGCGAAGTGTCGATCAGCACGCTGCTGACGCCGTCCGGTCCATGACGGCGGATCAGGGCCGAGCAGCGGGTGCGGGCGTTTCTCGGCTCCGACGGATCGCAGTCGCCCCAGTCGCCGTCGCCGCGCGGCACGCCGCCGGACGAGCCGCAGCCCAGGATGACCACCTCAAGCTCGCCGCCGTCGCTCATTTCGACGGCCCCGGGATACGGTCGAACAGGGCGAAGAAGGCGTCCGTGGTCCGCGCCTCGGCCTCATCGCGCGACCAGCCGCGGATCTCGGCCAGCTTGTCCAGCACATGACCCACATAGGCCGGTTCGTTGCGCCGCCCTCGATGCGGCACGGGGGCCAGGTACGGACAGTCGGTTTCGACGATGATCCGGTCCTCGGGCATAGCCGCGATGATGTCGCGCACCTCGGTGGCGGCCTTGAAGGTCGCGATCCCGGAGACCGAGAACCAGGCTCCCAATTTTGCTGCTTTTTCAGCCAGTTCCGGGCCGCTGGTGTAGCAGTGCATCAGAAACCGGAACGGGGCCCTCGCCTGCTCCTCCTCCAGAATGGCCGCCATCACATCGTCGGCCTCGCGCGTATGCACGACCAGCGGCAGTCCCGTCAGCCGGGCCGCCTCGATATGCTGCCGGAACACCGCCGCCTGCACCTCACGCGGGCTCAGATCGTAGTGGAAGTCCAGCCCGCACTCGCCGATCCCGACGACCCGGTCGCGCCCGGCCAGCGCCGCCAGTCGCCCGGCGGTCAGGTCGGCATAGTCCTTCGCCTCATGCGGATGCACCCCGACCGTGCACCAGATGTCGTCATGGGCCATGGCCAGGCCATGCGTGGCCTCGAACGTCGACAGCTTGTCGGAAATCTCGACCATCAGGCCCACGCCGGCCTCGCGGGCCCGGGCGATGACGGCGTCGCGGTCCTCGTCGAACTGTGGGGCATGCAGATTGACGTGGCTGTCGATCAGCATCAGCCGGCTGCCTTGGTGCGCTGCAGATCGGCCAGGGCACCCGCCAGCACGTCGCCGCGATCCAGGTTGATGGCGGCGGTGCGGTCCGGCAGTTCGGACAGGCGGCTCCACAGCTCGGCCCAGCGCGCACCGGACCGGCCTTCCTCCAGCGCGCGCACCTTCACGGCGGCGATCAGCCGGTCCATCAGGGTCTCGAACCGCTCCTGGCCCTCGGCCCCGCGAAAGCGGTCCGCGACCGCCATGGCCTCGGCCCGGTCCACGGTCGGTGCCGCGACCCAGGCCTGGGCCAGCTGATCAGCCTCGAGCGTGGCACCGGATGCCAGCGCCAGCGCCTGGCCCGGGGACCCGCCCGCCATGCCGGCGATCCGCGCCGCCTCTCCGGACGAGACGCCGGTCTCATTGCGCACCAGATCCTCCAGCGCATGCAGCGGCCAGACAGGGAAGGCCAGACGGCGGCAGCGAGAGCGAAGGGTCGACAGCAGCCGTCCCGGCGCATGGGTGACCAGGAACAGCACGCCCCGCTCCGGGGGTTCCTCAAGAACCTTCAGCAAGGCATTGGCCGCGTTCAGGTTCAGATCATCCGCCGCATCGATGATCGCGACCCGGTATCGCGCCTGCGACGGGCTCTTCGAGAAGAATTCGGGCAGGTCGCGGGCCTGATCGACCGAGATCGACTTCTTCGTCTTGCCGCCCTCGACGGCGCGTTCCAGCACCAGCAGGTCCGGATGCGACTGGGCGGTCACCAGCCGGGCCACCGGGTCGTCGGGTCGGGTTCCCAGCAGTCCGCGCGACGGATCCGCCGCCGCCCCCAGCAGTCGACGCGCGGCGCGATAGGCAAACGTCGCCTTGCCGGCCCCCTCGACCCCGCACAGCAGCCAGGCGTGATGCAGCCGCCCCTTGTCCAGGGCGTCGACGAACGACGCCTCGGCCGCGGCGTCCGGGATCAGGTCGAAACGGTCGCGCGGATGATCCGTCACAACAGGCGGGCCTCGATCGCAGCCCAGACGCGCGCCTCGACCGTATCCTGATCGCCATCGGCGTCGATGACGACGCAGCGACCGGGGTGGCGCGCCGCTATGTCCAGAAACCCGCGCCGCAGCCGTTCGTGAAACTCCAGCCCCTTGGATTCAAAGCGGGTCTCGAACAGACCGCGACCGAAGGCGCGCTCAAGGCCGATGGCGACAGGCAGATCAAAGATCAGGGTCAGGTCCGGCTGGGTTGCGGCGACGATGGCAGCATCCAGCGCCTCGATGAACGCCGCCGGGGTTCCGCCCCCGACCCCCTGATAGGCCCGGCTCGAATCAGCGAAACGATCACACACAACCCAGCGTCCGGCCTCGAGCGCGGGTCGGATGGTCCGCTCCAGATGGTCGCTGCGGGCGGCGAACATCAGCAGGGTCTCGGTCATCGGTGACCAGCGGTTGGCGTCGCCGTTCAGGGCGATGTTGCGGATATCCTCCGCCCCCGGCGATCCGCCGGGCTCCCGCGTCTGCACGACCTCCAGCGCGCGGGCGCGCAGGCGTTCGACCAGCCGGGCGACCTGGGTCGACTTGCCGGTTCCCTCGCCGCCTTCGAATGTGATGAATCTGCCCTGGGTCACCGGCGCACAATGGCGGCGCCGGCCCGGTTCGCAAGCCTCAGCGCGCCGATATCAACAGGGCGTCGGCGTATCCGCGTGCGATCACCGCCTGGCGGGCCTGTTCGGCGGCGTTCGGATCAGGCCAGGGACCGACCAGAACCCGGAACAGCGCGCCGTCTCCGGCAGAGGCGACATCCACCCTTGCCCGGTCCCCCAGCCGATCTGCGAGGCGTCGCGCCGCGCGCCGGTCCGAGAAGGCCCCGGCCTGGATCCACCAGGCCTGGCCGCCAGAGGCCGCGTCCTGAGGCTGCGCCGCCCCCCGGGTCGGCGCCGGAACCGGAGCCGGAGCCGATCTGGCCTCGGCATACTGAAGCGTCGTCCCGCCGCCCGTCCGGGGTGCCCGGCCCAGATAGCGAACCCTCACCTGCCCGACGCCGGCCGACAGCATGCCCAGCGCCTCGGCCGAACCCCGCGACAGGTCGATGATGCGGCCGTCGACGAAGGGGCCCCGGTCGTTGACCCGCACCACAATCCGTCGCCCGTTGCCCAGGTTGGTGACCTCGACCAGTCCGGGCAGCGGCAGCGTCTTGTGGGCTGCGGTCAGGGCATGCATGTCGAATCGCTCGCCCGTCGCCGTTGGCCGACCGTTGAACTGGTCACCATACCAGGACGCCGTGCCCGTCTCGTCATAGTGCGGCTGCTCCTCGGGACGATACCAGCGCCCACGCACCTGATAGGGGCGCATCGTGCCGGAAACGATCGGTGCCGGGTCGGTCACGACCGGCAGACGGCCGACATCGGGCCGGGCACCGCCGGCGCAGGCAGCCAACAGCGAAAGCAGCGCAATCGCCAGCCCGCCCCGGACCCATTTGGTGGTGAGTGTTCCAGCCATGACCCGCCCCTGAAGGCATGAAGTATGGTTGTGAGATATTTCCGCTTTGGTTAACGGCGCATTTGGCGCTATGCGGCCAGTCCCCCCGGCAGGCACACACAGGTGCCCCATGGGACCCCGTCAGCCTGCCGTGAGCGGCAGCGTGCGCCGGTAAGGAAGTGTGGCCGAGTGGTTTAAGGCACTGGTCTTGAAAACCAGCGACGGTGAGAGCCGTCCGTGGGTTCGAATCCCACCGCTTCCGCCATCGGCCATCCCGGGATCAGGCCGCCCGACACCGGGCGCCGCCATCCGCGCTTCGCCGTCCTGAAAACTCAGGCTGAGGCGGCGCTCCCGCCCCATGACCGGCCGGGTCATGTCCGCCGGAAACCGGTGGCGCTTGAACGAAATCGGCTTCACAATAATCTAGCTCCGCCAGCGGCTTACGCCACCAGCGGCTTACGCCAGTTGTAGCGGACACCTTGTAGCGTTTGCCTGAAAGCACCCGACCGGAGACTCGCTTGGCCGAACCCATTCGCAACATCCTCGTCGTGGGCGGCGGGACGGCCGGCTGGATGGCCGCCGCCGCGCTGCAGCGGACACTCGGCCCGCATGCAAAGGTCTCGCTGGTCGAATCCGAGGATATCGGCATCGTCGGCGTGGGCGAGGCCACGGTGCCCCCGATCCGCGACTTCAACGCCATGATCGGCCTCGACGAGGCCGAGTTCATGCGCGAGACCAAAGCCACGCTCAAGGTCGCCATCGTCTTCAAGGACTGGGGCCATGTCGGCAACCGCTACGTCCACCCGTTCGGGACATTCGGCCGCGGCCCGACCCTGGCGGAATTCCAGCAGACGTATTTCGCGCTCAAGGCCCGCGGCCTGGCCGGAGATCTGGGGGACTATTCGGTCTGCGCGCGGGCCGCCGACGCCGGCAAGGTGGGCGACCGCGATCCCGACCCCCGCTCACCGAAGAACAGCCTGTTCAGCGCCTATCATTTCGACGCCGGCCTCTATGCGAAATATCTGCGCCGGGTCTGCGAAGGCCGGGGGGTCGAGCGGATCGAGGGCAAGATCGTCGATGTCGTCCAGCGCGGCGAAGACGGTTTCGTCGACGGGGTCACGCTCGAGGACGGCCGGGTTCTCAAGGCCGACCTGTTCATCGACTGCACGGGATTCCGCGGGCTGCTGATCGAAGGCGCGCTCAAGGCGGGCTATGAGGACTGGTCCCACTGGCTGCCGGTCAACCGGGCCATGGCGGTGCCCTGCGCCAGCGTGAAGCCTCTGACGCCCTATACGCTGTCCACGGCGCGCGAGGCGGGCTGGCAGTGGCGCATTGCCCTGCAGCACCGCACGGGCAACGGCTATGTCTACTGCTCGGACCACCTGTCCGACGATGCGGCGCGCGAGACCCTGCTGGCCAATCTGGACGGCGAGCCGCTGGCCGAGCCGCGACCCCTGCGGTTCGTGACCGGCCGACGCAAGAAATACTGGGATCGGAATGTCGTCAGCCTGGGCCTGTCGAGCGGTTTCATCGAGCCGCTGGAATCGACCAGCATCCATCTGGTCCAGGCAGGCATCTACCGCCTGTTGCAGCATTTCCCGGACAAGGATTTCGCCCCGGTCAACACCGACGGCTACAACCGGCGTCTGGGGCGCGAGGTCGAGCTGATCCGCGACTTCGTCATCCTGCACTATCACGCCAGCCAGAGGGCCGACACGCCGTTCTGGCGTCAGGTCGCGGCCATGCCGATCCCCGACAGCCTGGCCGAGCGGGTCGAGGCCTTCCGGGATCGCGCCCTGCTGTATCAGGTCGGGGCCGACGAATATTTCAGCCAGGGGTCATGGCTGGCGGTGATGTACGGTCAGGGGATCGTCCCGCGCGGTGCCAATCCGCTGTACGCCTACCAGGACGCCGACCGGACCGCGGCCGGTCTTCAAAACGTCTCTGACGTGCTGGCGCGGACGGTGGATGGCCTGCCAGACCATGAGGCCTATCTGAGGGCCAACGCCATGTGGTCAGGCGACGCCTAGCCTCCATCGCCGATGCTCCATCATCCTCGGGCGTGTCCCCGGCCCCGCCCGGACTGACGGACCGGGGTGCGAGGGACGGACCGCCTGTGGTCAGTGACCGCCGGGTGCTGCAGCGGCGTTCGCCTGGCGGGCCCTGGCCCGCGAGGCGGCGAAGGCAAAGCCGACCAGCAGCAGATAGCCGACCATCGGAACATAGAAGACCGGGTTCAGCGTCGCCGCCCGGTCCGCGATCTGGCCCGCGATCGGGGGCAGCACCGCGCCGCCGATGATGCCGAACACCAGCAGGCCCGAGGTCGCCGGGACCGGGGCGGTCGACCGCTCCAGCGTCAGGGTGAAGATGGTCGGGAACATGATCGAGTTGAAGAAGCCGATGGCGATGGCGCAATAGGCCGCCGTCGTCCCGCTGGTCTGGGTGACGACCAGGCAGAGGGTCGCCGCCACGGCGGTGTTGACCATCAGAATGGTGGTGGCGGGGATCTTCGTCAGCATCAGCAGGCCGCCGACCAGACGACCGACCATGGCCCCGCCCCAGTAGTAGGCGACCATACTGCCCGCGGTCGCCAGCGGGATGTTCAGGATCTGCGGGCTGTGCAGGAAATTGGTCATCAGGTCGCCGATGGTCACTTCCGACCCGACGTAGAAGAAGATGGCCAGGGCCCCGAACACGGCCCAGGGCGACTTCAACGCCACCAGCGGCGACATCCGGTCATCGGCGGTAGCGGCCGGAGCCGCGGCGTTGATGGTCTTGCGGGCGCTGAAGATGAAGCCCGCCACCACGGCGAAGAAGACCGCCACGGCGAGGAAGGCCATATCGATGCTGCGCAGCGATTCGGCGCGCGAGGCCGGGTCGGAGATCACCGCATCGGCGGCGAACACCCCGCCCGTCAGCAGGATCGGGGCGGCGATCAACGGCCCGAGCGTGGTGCCCAGCGAGTTGAAGAACTGCGAGAAATTCAGCCGCGCGTGCGAGCTCTTCTGCGCCCCCAGCGCCGCTACCAGCGGATTGGCACCGACCTGCAGCAGCGTCACGCCCGAAGCGATCACGAACAGGGCGATCAGAACGCCGGGATAGAAGTCGGCCAGGGTGGCGATCGGCACGATCAGGCAGCCGGCCACCATGGTCACCAGGGCCACAATGATCGCCTTGCTGTAGCCCAGCCGGCCGAGGATGGCGGCCGCCGGGATCGAGGCGATGCCATAGGCGATGAACCAGGCGAAGGTCGTCAGCGTCGCCTCGGTGTAGCTCAGCTCGAACACCCGCCGGACGGCCGCGATGAGCGGTCCGATGAGCGAGGTCACAAAGCCCCAGGCGAAGAACAGGGTGGTGACGTAGGCGAAGGCGAGGCTGGTGCCCTTGCGCGGCGCGCTCTGGATATCGGTCATGTCTCTCCCCGGTGCCTTGCGTCGTCTCGCGCGCGGCCTGTTTGCGTCGTTGATTTCATCCGTGCGCGGCGGCGTCCAGCGCTTTGAGCGGCGACGGAACCTCACGGAGTCGCCGCCCGGCACCAGCAACCGAAAGGGCCGCCCCGGTTCCCCGCGGCGGCCCCTTCCTGACCGGTTGGGACGATCAGTAGCGGTAGTTCAGTCCGAACAGATAGGTCCGGCCGTAGGACTGATAGTCGATCAGCCGGCGCTTATCGTTGTTCTCATAGGTGTAGAAGGGCTCGTCCGTCAGGTTGTTGACCTGGAACAGGGCCGAGAGACCTTCCAGCGGACCCGACTCGAACTGGTAGCCGATCTGGGCGTCGACGATGCTTTCGGCACCGACCTGACGCAGGGTGCGGCCGTTGCCGAAGCCGGCGACTTCACCCAGGAACTCCGACCGGTAGCGGTTGCTGATGCGCGCCTGAACCCCGTCCTTCTCATAGTAGACGGTCAGGTTGGCGACAGTTTCCGAAAGCCCGGGAATGGGCGTGGCGGGGTTGCCGGGATCAGGCTGGATCTCGCTCTTGGTGCTGGAGACCGAGAACTGGCCGCCGAAGCCTTCAAGCCAGGGGGAGATGAAATCGAACGGGGTCGAGACTGCGAACTCCACCCCGTACAGGGCACCGCCCTCGCCGTTGGCGGGTGCCGAAACAAGGCCCTGATTGATCACGGCGGTGCCGGCACTGGTGGGGAAGCCGGTGAAGTCGAACACCTGGTTCTGGTTGTAGATGTAGGTGTCGAGATCCTTGTAGAAGCCGGCCAGCGACACATAGGCCGAGCGCCCGAAATACTGCTCGATCGAAATGTCATAGACGTTGGCGATCCAGGGCCTGAGCTCGGGATTGCCGCCGCCGCCGCTCCAGGGCGAGTTGTTCACCGTTGCGCCCGGCACGTTGCGCGCATTGTTGAAGTCGAAGGTCCGCGAGGCACGCATCTCGTCCATGCGCGGGCGGGCCTGGGTCCGGGCCGCAGCCAGACGCAGGAAGCGCTGGTCGCCGATCTCGAAGATCAGGTTGGCGCTCGGCAGCAACTCGGCATAGGTGTCGCCACCCGTGGTCGGAACGGAAAGGGTCGACGCGCCCCCGCCCGTGGCAGCGCGGCCACTGGAGCTCTGGCTCACCGCAACGATCTGGAAGCCAAAGTTGCCGGTGAGCGGCATTCCGGCCCATTCGGTGTTGAGGTTGGCGCGCATGAAGGGCGTGTAGATCGTCTCTGAAACGACCCAGTTCTTGGACACGACGTCCGAGTTCGGGTTGCGGATCAGATCGTAGAAGCCGCTGTTCAGCATGCCGAGGGTGTCGTAGCTGATCATCCCCGGAATGCCGATGAAGTCCAGCGACGTCGCACCCAGACGGAACTGGGTCGGGACGACCGGGAAGCCGCCACCGCGGACGCCGAGGAAGAACTCGTCAGCCACCAGCTCCTTCTCGCGACGAGCATAGTTGATGCCGAAGTCCACCGACGAGATCGGGCCTTGCGTGTAGTGGGCTGTCGCTTGCAGGCGCGTTGAGAAGATTTCGTCCGTAACGGTCGGGCTGTTCAGATAGCCGTCCTGACCGCCAGGAACCACGCCGCCACCCCAACCCTGCGGGCTGCTGGGGCGGATCAGATTGTAGTCGGCATAGTTCAGAGTGTTGTCGAACTGCGGAACGCCGTTGCCGTCGATGCGGAAGGTCAGCGTGTCCGCCGCGCCGGAGCCGTTGTCCCCGGTGCCGGCATAGCTTTCGATGATCTGGTCGGTGCGGTCGACACCCGAGTAGCTGATGTCCGCGGTCAGGGTCCACCGGTCGCTCGGCGTGAACTCTGTATTGAAGCCGAAGGCCTTGACCTCGCTTTCGCGGGTGTTGACGTCGTTGCGAACCACGCCGCGGACGTTGGTGAACTGGCCTTGGGTGACCAGGCCGTTCGTGACCGTATAGCCCGGCTGGAGCGAAGCCGACGACCAGTAGAGCGGGAACTCGATGCCACGCAGAACCTGGCTGTTGTCGAACTTGGAATAGAAGGCATCCAGCGTCGTGTGCCAGCGGTCGTTCGGCTTGAACTCGACCACGCCCATGAAGCCGTCACGCTCCAGCTCGGACGACATGACATAGGGTTTGGTGCCGCCGATCACCCGGGCACCGGGTGCCGCTTCAGGATAGCCCCAGGCGTTGAACCGCTCGGACTGATAGGGCGAGGTCATGTGCGCATAGCCGAGCGCGATACCGATGGTGTCGTCGGCGAACTGGTCGATCAGCGAGACGCTGTAACGGACGCCGTTGTCCGTGGTGCCTGCGTTCAGGGCACCGATGTCGTTGAGCTCATAGCGGGCGTTGGCAGCCAGCGCGAACCGGCCAAACTCCAGCGGCCGCACGGTGTGCAGGTCGGCCGTTCCGGCCAGGCCCTGACCCACAAGCGCACCATCGGGCGTCTTGTAGACGGTGACGCCCGACAGCAGCTCCGACGGATACTGGTCAAACTCGACGCCGCGGTTGTCACCGGTGGTGACCTGTTCCCGACCGTTCAACAGGCCGGTGGTGAAGTCCGGGCCGAGGCCGCGGATCGAGATCACCTGGCTGCGGCCGTCAAGGCGCTGGGCGGTCAGGCCCGGCAGGCGAGCCAGCGATTCGGCGATGGAGACGTCGGGCAGTTTGCCGATGTCCTCAGCGGTCACGACCTCGACGATCGAGGTGTTGCGCCGCTTGGCGGCAATCGAGTTCTGGATCGCGGCCCGGATGCCGGTGACGATGACTTCGTCGACCTCGGTCGCGTTCGGATCCGGCGTCTGAACCTGGGCGGCGGCGGCTCCGGCAAAGGTCATGAAACCGACCAGGCCGATCGCGGCACCGGTCAGCAAACGCGCGCGTCGAGTGACTTGAGTTCTCATCATCATTCTCCCTGGGGCCGACGCATTTCTGGCGAAGCGTCCGGCTGTCATCGCAAAGTTATGCAAACTTATGGGAACCTTGCAAGCCGGTAATGTAAAGGTCCAGTGACTGGCGTGGCGGAATTGTGACGCACCGAGCCACCATATTGCAGTGCACAAGGCGCTTCTGTCCCGCACCGCCGCATTTCCGCCGTGTCTGCTGGATGGATTGACAGACGCGCCCAGCACTGCAAAATCTTGCAAACTGATCCATCGGGCCACGTCGTCCGCGGACATCGAGGAACGCAAGACCATGACGGGACGCCCCATCCGGCGGAATCGAGCCTCTGTCGCCGCCCTGATCGCGGTGGCGGCGGCCTGCGTCGGTCCGGCGGCCTGGGCCCAAACCTCGCCCGACGGTCTGGCCGCCCTGCGCCAGCGTCCGGCGGAGGACGAGGTCATCTATTTTCTGCTGCCCGACCGGTTCGAGAACGGCGATGCCGGCAATGACCGCGGCGGCGCGCGCGGCGACCGGCTGGTCACCGGCTATGACCCGACCGATCCCGGCTTCTATCACGGCGGAGACCTCAAGGGCCTGACCGCGCGGCTCGACTATATCCAGGGGCTGGGGGCCACCGCCCTGTGGATCGCGCCCGTGTTCCGCAACAAGACGGTGCAGGGGTCGCCGGGGCAGGAAAGCGCAGCCTATCACGGCTACTGGATCACCGACTTCACCCGTGTCGATCCGCACCTCGGGACCGACACCGACTTCCGCGCCCTGGTCGACGCCGCCCATGCGCGCGGGATGAAGGTCTATCTGGACATCGTCATCAACCACACCGCCGACGTGATCCGGTATCGGGAGTGTCCGCAGAACGACTGCGACTACCGCTGGGCCCGCGACTATCCGGTGCAGCGGCGCGGCGGGATCGAGGGCGCAGCCATCAACCCGGGCTTCACCGGCACCGATTTCGATCGGCTGGTCAGGCCTGACTATGCCTGGACGCCCTACGTCCCGACCGGTGAGGAGAGCGTCAAGTCCCCCGCCTGGCTGAATGAGGTCGGCCTGTACCACAATCGCGGCAACAGCGTCTGGTACGGCGAGAGCGCCCTGGACGGCGACTTCGCCGGCCTCGATGACGTGATGACCGAGCACCCGCGTGTCATCCAGGGCTTCATCGACGTCTATGGCGACTGGATCGAGACCTACGGGATCGACGGCTTCCGCATCGACACCGCCAAACATGTGGACCCGGCGTTCTGGCAGGCCTTCGTCCCCGCCATGCTGGATCGCGCGCGCGGCGTCGGCATCCCGAACTTCGAGATCTTCGGCGAGGTCTATGGCTTCGAACCCGCCGAACTGGCGCGCCACACCCGCGTCGACCGGCTGCCCGGCGTGCTGGACTTTGCCTGGCAGCGCGCGGTCCAGGAGGCGGTGGCCGGGACATTGGGTCCCGACCGGATCGCCCGCGTCATCAGTGCCGATCCGGTCTATGCCGGCGGCGAGGCAGCGGCGCTGCGCCTGCCCACCTTCATCGGCAATCACGACATGGGCCGGATCGGCTATCTGATCCTCAAGGACCGTCCCGACATCGGCGACGCCGAACTGCTGGACCGGGCGGCGCTGGCGCAGGCGCTGATGATCCTGGGGCGCGGCGTGCCGGTCATCTATTACGGCGACGAACAGGGCTTCACCGGCGACGGTGACGACCGCCGCTCGCGTCAGGACATGTTCGAGACCCGCGTCCCCGCCTATGCCGACGACCGGCGCATCGGCGGTGCTGCGGGCCCGTTCGACGCCCGGGCCGACATGTACCGCCGGATCGCCGCAATGACCCGCGCGCGGGCCGCCGACGTCCGCCTGCGCCGGGGCCGTGTCGTGGTCCGAACCGCCGACCAGACGCCCGGCGTTCTGGCCATCTCCCGGCTCGATGATGACGGCGAGACCCTGGTGGTGTTCAACACCGCGACCGAGTCGCGCGACATCAACGTCGCGGTCGAGGTCGGGTCCGCCCGGTGGCGCGCCCTGATCGGTGCCTGCCCCGCCGTCGCCTCTGCGCCCGGCGTCGTTTCCGTGTCCCTGCCCGCCTTGGGCTATCTAGTTTGCGTATCCGAAAGACCAGCGTGACCGCCCAGATTCTCGAACATCCGTCCGTCCTCGCCGACGCCGCCGACTGGTGGCGCGGGGCCGTGATCTATCAGGTCTATCCGCGTAGCTTCGCTGATACCAACGGCGACGGCGTCGGCGATCTGGCCGGCATCACCGCCCATCTGGACCACATCGCCTCGCTGGGGGTGGACGCGGTCTGGCTGAGCCCCTTCTTCACCTCGCCGATGAAGGATTTCGGCTATGACGTCGCCGACTATTGCGACGTCGATCCGATCTTCGGCACCCTGGCCGACTTCGACCGCCTGGTCGCCCGCGCCCATGATCTGGGCCTCAGGATCATCACGGACCTGGTCTTCGCCCACACCTCGGACCGGCACGTCTGGTTCCAGCAAAGCCGCCAGTCGCGTACGGGCCCGCGGGCGGACTGGTTCGTCTGGGCCGATGCCAGGGCCGACGGTTCGCCACCGTCCAACTGGCAGTCGGTGTTCGGGGGGCCGGCCTGGACCTGGGACGCCCGGCGCGGCCAGTACTACATGCACAACTTCCTGCCGGAACAGCCGCAGCTGAACCTGCACAATGCCGACGTCCAGGACGCCCTGCTCGACGCCGCCCGCTTCTGGCTGGACCGCGGCGTCGACGGTTTCCGCTTCGACGCCATCAATTTCGCGATGCACGACCCCCGGCTGACCGACAATCCGCCCCTCCCCCCGGGCGGCAAGCGGACCCGGCCGTTCGATTTCCAGGACAAGGTCCACAACCAGTCCCAGCCCGGGATCGTCGACTTCCTGACCCGCATCCGCGCCCTGACCGACAGCTATGGCGGCCGCTTCACCGTGGCCGAGGTCGGCGGCGACCATGCCGAGCGCGAGATGCAGGCCTTCACCCAGGGCGACGATCATCTGAACAGTGCCTACGGCTTCCTCTACCTCTACGCCCCCGCCCTGGGGGCCGCGCTGGTGCGCGAGGGCGCCGAGGCCTGGCACGGGGGCAGCGGACAGGGCTGGCCGTCCTGGACCTTCTCGAACCACGACGCCCCGCGCGCCATCTCGCGCTGGGCCGAGGGCCGCGATCTGAAGGCCTATGCCGAGATGGCGATGCTGCTGCTGATGACGCTGCGCGGCAATGTCTTCATCTACCAGGGCGAGGAACTGGCCCTGCCGCAGGCGGATGTGCCGTTCGACCGGCTGGCCGATCCCGAGGCCATCGCCAACTGGCCGCTGACGCTGGGCCGTGACGGAGCCCGCACGCCCATCCCCTGGTCAGCCGACAAGCCGCAGGCCGGCTTCTCCACCAGCGAGCCTTGGCTCCCTATGGATCCGCGTCACGTAGGTCTGTCCGTCGACCGGCAGGAGCGCGACCCCTGTTCGATGCTGCACGCCACGCGTCGGCTGGTCGCCTTCCGCAAGGCGCATCCGGCCCTGATGCAGGGCGAGATGAATGTGCTGGGCACCGGAAACGATCTGCTGGTCTTCGAGCGCGTCCACGACGGCGAACGTCTGACCTGTGTCTTCAACCTGGGGCATCAGACCGTGGCCTGGACCCTGCCCGAGGGCCAACGCGTCATCGAGGCCGTCAATCTGAATGCGCCGCCGCAGGGGATGCTGCCGCCCATGGCGGGGCTGGTTCTGGCGGCGGGATGACGTCAGCCGCCGCAGCTCTCGCGCACGATAAGGTCGGTGGGGATCCGCTCCGACCGGCCGACGGAATCGCCCGGGTTGTCGAGCAGTTTGGAGACCAGCAGACGGCCCGCCTTCATCGTGTCCTGGGCGATGGTCGACAGGGCGGGGCGGCTGTAACGGCTGAACGGCACATTGTCGAAACCGATCACCGAGACGTCCTCAGGCACCCGCAGGCCGGCTTGCAGCAGGGCCCGCACGGCCCCCAGGGCGATCTGGTCCGAGGCGCAGACAACACCATCGAACGTCACCCCGCGGCGGATCAGACTGTCGACCGAGGCCTCGGCCGACTCGACCTCGAAATGCGCCTCCATGATCAGGGCGGGATCAACCTCGATGCCGGATTTGGCGAGGGCTTCCAGATAGCCACGATGCCGCTGCATCGCTTCGGGTGGCTCAAGGTCGCCGAGGAAGACGATGCGTTTGCGCCCCAGTCGGGCCAGATGCAGCGTCGCGCGCCGCCCGCCGGCCAGATTGTCCGACCCGACCGAGCAATAGGCCTGGTCCGGCATCTGGGCACCCCAGACGACAAACCGGCCCTCGGTCTCGGCCAGCCGGTTCAGGCTCTGATGCAGGGTGCTCTGACCGAGGAAGATCACGCCGTCGGCCCGGCTGGTGTTCATCGCCGCCGACAGGTCGTCGTAACTGGTCGGCGAGAAATGACTCATGATCACGTCGCAGCCGCGCTCACGCGCCGCCTCACCGACGCCGGCCAGAAGCTCGAGGAAGAAGGGGTCGCTCAGCCGGCCCTCCCGGCCCTGCGGACGCGGTGTCACCAGGGCGATGACGCCGTCGGCGCCGATCGGCCCGGCAGGCATGTAGCGGCGGAACGGATAGTCGTGCTCGCGCGCCAGCTTCCAGATCAGCTGTTTGGTGCGCGCATTGACCGCCGGGCTGTCGTTCAGCGCCCGCGAGGCGGTCGAGATCGACACGCCTGCCAGCTTGGCCAGGTCTTCAAGACGGGTGTTGCGGCGGCTCAAGCGCGGACTCCGGTCGATATCGTTTTTGCAAAATTTGCTGCAAACCTTGCGTGTTCTGCGCCGCCGAAGCCGCGCTTGGCAAGTGCTGTTCCGTGGAGCGTTCCCCCATGCTGACCCGCCGGTTCCTGATCTCGACCACGGCCCTGATGGCCGCCCTGCCCGCCGCCGCAGCGGCGCAGGACGTCGCTCCGGCCCCGGGTGCCGCGCGCGCCTCGTCGCCCGAGGGCGTCCTCTCGGTCGAGGTGACGGTCAACGGCGAAGGTCGCGCCGACTACAGCGTCACCCGGCTGGGGCGCACTGTGATTGCCCCGTCGCGCCTGGGCTTTCTGTTGACCGACGCCCCCAAGCTGGAGCGTAATTTCACGATCACTGCCGACGCCCCTACCGCCCATGACGATACGTGGGAGCAGCCGTGGGGCGAGCGACGCTTTATCCGCAATCGCTATACCCAACTGCGCGTCCACCTGACCGAGCGCAACGCCCCGAACCGGCGGCTGGACGTGGTCTTCCGCCTCTATGACGACGGCCTCGGCTTCCGCTACGAAGTGCCGGAACAGCCCGGCGTGACCACAGTCAACATCGCCGCCGAGCTGACCGAGTTCGCCGTCGCCGACGCCGGCACGGCCTGGTGGATCCCCGCCTTCGAGTGGAACCGCGAGGAATATCTCTACAACCGGACCCGCATCGACGCGGTCGGCGTGGCCCAGACGCCGCTGACGGTTCGCACTGACGACGGCCTGCATGTCTCGATCCATGAGGCGGCCCTGACCGACTATTCCGGGATGAACCTTCGCCGGGTCGAGGGCGGGCGGTTCAAGGCGGCGCTGACGCCGGGCCTGACCAGCGCGGCGGTCCAGCTGACCGCGCCCTTCGTCACCCCCTGGCGCACCATCCAGATCGCCGACACCGCCGCCGATCTGGTGACCTCCAGCCTGATCCTGAACCTCAACGAGCCCAATGCGCTGGGTGACGTCAGCTGGTTCAAGCCGATGAAATACGTCGGCGTCTGGTGGGAAATGCACCTCGACAAAAAGACCTGGGCCTCGGGTCCGAAGCACGGTGCCACCACCGACAACGTCATCAGACATATCGACTTCGCCGCCGCCCATGGCTTCGGCGGGGTGCTGGTCGAGGGCTGGAACAGGGGCTGGGACGGCGACTGGTTCGGCACCGGTTGGGACTACAGTTTCACCGAGCCCTATCCCGATTTCGACCTCGAGCGGGTCGCCGCCTACGCCCGTCAGAAGGGTGTCGAGATCATCGGTCACCACGAAACCGGCGGCAATGCCTTCCACTACGAACAGCAGATGGACGCGGGCTTCGCCCTGTACCAGCGGCTGGGCTGGCATTCGGTCAAGACCGGCTATGTCGCCGACGCCGGCGGGGCCCGGGTGCGCGGTCCGGACGGCCAGCCGCAACTGGCCTGGCACGAGAGCCAGCCCATGGCCCGGCATCACCTGCGCGTCGTCCAGGCGGCCGCCCGCCACCAGGTTGCGGTCAACGCCCACGAGCCGTTCAAGGACACCGGCCTGCGCCGGACATATCCAAACATGATCTCCCGCGAAGGCGCGCGCGGCATGGAATTCAATGCCTGGGGCCAGCCCGGCAATCCGCCCGAGCATGAGGTCAATCTGGTCTTCACCCGCCTGCTGGCGGGGCCGATGGACTTTACCCCGGGCATCTTCGGCATGCAGACCCGCAGCCCGGACGGCGTCGCCACCACCTGGGCCAAACAACTGGCCCTGTACGTCACCATCTACAGCCCCATCGTCATGGCCGCCGACCTGCTGGAAAACTACGAGGCCAATCCCGGCCCGTTCCAGTTCATCAAGGACGTGGTGACCGACTGGTCCGACACCCGGGTGCTGAACGGCGAGGTCGGCGATTTCGTCACCATCGCCCGCAAGGACCGCCACTCCGACCAGTGGTTCCTCGGCTCCATGACCGATGAGCACCCGCGCCGGCTGCAGGCCTCGCTGTCGTTCCTTGATCCCGGCCGCCGGTACCGCGCCGAAATCTATCGCGACGCACCGGACGCCCACTGGCAGACCAACCGCGAGGCCATCGTCATCGAGGCGCGCGAGGTCACGGTCGCCGACACCCTGGACCTGCGCCTCGCCCCCGGCGGCGGCCAGGCTATCCGCCTTGTTCCAATCGGCAGGGGACGCCGCACATGACCACCATCACACCGGACGCCGCCCTCGTCGGTCGCAGCCGACCGCGTCTGAGCCAGCTTGCCATCTGGAACATGTGCGTCGGCTTCTTCGGCATCCAGATCGGCTTTGCGCTTCAGAACGGCAACGCCAGCCGCATCTTCCAGACCCTGGGCGCCCAGGTCGACAACCTCGCCATCCTGTGGATCGCCGCGCCCCTGACCGGTCTGCTGGTCCAGCCGCTGATCGGCCATTTCAGCGACAAGACCTGGGGGCCCCTGGGTCGTCGTCGACCCTATTTCCTCGTCGGCGCGATCCTGACCTCGGCGGCCATGATCTACATGCCCAACGCCCCGTCGCTGTGGCTGGCCGCGGCGACCCTGTGGGTCATGGACGCGGCGATCAACGTCACCATGGAGCCGTTCCGCGCCTTCGTCGGCGACAACCTGCCCGACGAACAGCGCACCAGCGGCTATGCCATGCAGACCTTCTTCATCGGCGCGGGGGCGGTGCTGGCCTCCTGCCTCCCGTGGATCCTGACCAATGTCTTCGCCGTGGTCTCGACCGCGCCCGAAGGCGTCACGCCGGACTCGGTCAAGCTGTCCTTCTACATCGGCGCGGCAGGCATGCTGCTGGCCGTCCTGTGGACCGTGGTCTCGACCCGCGAATACAGCCCCGAAGAGATCGACGCCTTCGAGACGACGCGGGGTCTGGCGCTGGCCCGGTCCGGCCCGGATGACCTTCAGGCCCCCGCGCGGGCGGCCAACACCTACCTGCTCGGCGGTCTGGTCTGGCTGCTCGCGGGGGCCGCCGGCCTCTATGGCGTCTGGACGATCGGAGTCGAGAAGGAGCTCTATGTCCTGGCCGGCTTCCTCGCCGGTTTCGGCCTGCTGCAGATCATCGTCGGCCTGATGCACCGGGCCCGGACGTCGAACGGCCTGACCGAGATCATCGACGACGTCTTCCGCATGCCGAAGACGATGCGCGGTCTGGCCGTGGTCCAGTTCTTCAGCTGGTTCGCCCTGTTCGCCATGTGGATCTACACCACCGCCGCCGTCACCGCCGTCCATTTCGGCACCAGCGACACCGCCTCGGCGGCCTATAACGAAGGGGCCAACTGGGTCGGGGTGCTGTTCGGCGTCTACAACGGCGTCGCCGCCCTCGCCGCCTTCGCCATTCCGGTCGTCGCCCGGCGCACGGGCCGCAAGGCCGCCCATGCCCTCAATCTGGCGCTCGGCGGCTTCGGTCTGATCGGCGTCTTCCTGATCCGCGACCCGCAGCTGCTGTGGCTGCCCATGATCGGCGTCGGTATCGCCTGGGCGTCGATCCTGTCGATGCCCTACGCCATTCTGTCCGGGGCGGTTCCGGGCCGGAAAATGGGCGTCTACATGGGCATCTTCAACATCTTCATCGTCGTGCCCCAACTGCTGGCCGCCACCATCCTGGGCCTTATCCTGAAGAGCCTGTTCGACGGCCAGGCCATCTGGGCCCTGGTCCTCGGCGGCGTCAGCTTCTTCATCGCGGCCGCCTGCAGCCTGGCAGTCACGGAACCGAAGGTCGCCGAATGAGACCGGACCGCCGCTCCGCCCTCGCCGGGCTTGTCGCCCTGCCGATCCTCGGTACCGCCCTGTCCGCCCGCGCCGACGCGCCCGCCGCAGGCCGCCTGGTCGAGCATCCGCAGACGCCATCGGCCCACGTCCAGCCGCGCGACGTCAGCGTCTGGCTGCCGCCCGGCTATGACGCCGCCGACGCCCGCTACCCCGTCCTCTACATGCACGACGGCCAGAACCTGTTCGACGCCGCACGCGCCGGCTACGGCAAAGAATGGGGCGTCGATGAACACCTTGCCCGCCTGTCGGCCAACGGCCAGATCCGCCTGCCGATCGTGGTCGGCGTGCACAACACTGCGCTGCGCCTGCGCGAATATGTGCCCGCAGACATGATCCGCGCCCTGCCCGGGGACATTCGCGCCGATCTGCTGACCCTCTATGGCGGCGAGCCGCTGTCGGACGGCTATCTGCGGTTTCTGGTTGAAGAGCTGAAGCCCTTCATCGACCGGACCTATCGCACCCGGCCCGCGCGCGACGACACGACCCTCATGGGCTCCAGCATGGGCGGGTTGATCTCCCTCTATGCCCTGATGAAATATCCCGCGGTCTTTGGCAGTGCCGGCTGCCTGTCGACCCACTGGCCGCTCAGGGTCGAGCGCCTCGACGACAACCGGCTTGAGCGATGGCGCGAAACCATTGTCCAGACCTGGAGCGACGTCATCGCCCGGGGCCTGCCCGATCCATCGACCCACCGGCTCTATTTCGATCGCGGGGACGAGACGCTGGATCAGTTCTACGCCTTCTTCCAGAGCCGGATCGACACCGTCGCGACGGCTCAGGGCTGGACCCCCGACCGCTTCCGCAGCCTGGTGTTCCCCGGTGCCGAACATAACGAAGCCTCCTGGAACCAGCGCCTCGAGGCCCCCCTCACCTTCCTTCTGCCCCCCGCCTGACGAGTTCCCCATGCGCATGATCTCCCGCCTCGCCATCGGCATCGCCCTGCTCTCGGCCGCCGGATGCTCGACCCTGGAAGGTCTCCTGCCCGGGCCGGAGACCGCCCCCGTCGCCGATCCCGCGCCGCAGGTCATCGCCGTCGCCCCCGGCGCGCCCGGCGACAGGCCGACCTGGGTCAACGCCGCCAAGACCGGCGTGGGCGCGTCCTACGAAGCCTATGTCGACGGCCAGTACCGGGACGGCGGGCGCACGGGCGACGTCAGCCGCGTCTGGTTCTCCATCGCCGACGGCGTCCTGACCGAGACCATGTACGGCCTGATCCACGAGGCCCAGATCAAGCAGCTGCGCTTCGCCGTCGTCGTCGGCGATCAGGTCTTCGTCGAGGGACGCGACACCACCAGCCGCACCGAATACCTGCAGACCGACGCGCGTGGCCGTCCTCTGTCGCCGGCGTATCGCGTCATCACCACCGACCGGAACGGCCGCTTCGAAATCGAGAAACGTGTCTTCACCGACCCCGATCGACAGGCCCTGGTGGTGCGGACCTCGATCCGCGCCCTGCGCGGCGACATCGTCCCCTACCTCCTGCTCGAGCCGCATATGGCCAACACCGGCGTCGGCGATTCCGGCGACGCCGTCCCCATCGGAAGGCCCGTCGTCGACGGCGTTCAGGTCGAGGAGCCGGGGGCTCTCTATGCCTACGAGGGCGACACCCATCTGGTGCTGAGGACCGACCGCCCCTTCGCCACGGCCAGCGTCGGCTTCGTCGGGACCTCGGACGGTCTGACCGATCTGGCGGATGGCCGCCTCGACCGCATCTACCGCTCGACCGGCGATGCGACCGGCAACATCATGCTGACCGGCGGCCTGCAGCGCGTCCGCCCGGGCGAGACCCTGCGTCAGGACTTCGTCATAGGCTTCGGCGCGTCCCGGCAGGCGGCCCGCAGTGCGGCCAATGACAGCTTCACCACCGGCCTCGACGAGGTCCTGGCCCGCTTCAACGGCGAGGGTGATCGCGTCGGCTGGGAAGACTATGTCGGCTCCCTGACCGACCTGCCCCGCATCGCCGAACAGTCCACCGACGACGGCAAGCTGGCCTATGCCTCGGCCCTGATGCTGAAGGTTCAGGAGGACCGCACCTATGCCGGTGCCCTGATCGCCTCCCTGTCCAATCCCTGGGGCGACACCGTCGACGCCACCGAATCCTCGACCGGTTACAAGGCCGTCTGGCCCCGCGACTTCTATCAGGTGGCCATGGCCCTGATGGCGCTGGGCGACCGCGAGACGCCGGTCGCCGCCTTCCGCTACCTGCCCCAGGTCCAGGTCCGCGCCGACACCCCGGGCAACACCGGGGCCACCGGCTGGTTCCTGCAGAAGACCTGGGTCGACGGCACGATCGAATGGGTCGGAGTCCAGCTGGACCAGACCGCCATGCCGATCATGCTGGGCTGGCGACTGTGGAAGGCCGGCCAGATCACCGACGCCGAACTGGCGGCCATGTACGCCCGCATGATCAAGCCTGCCGCGGACTTCCTCGTCGACGGGGGCAAGGCCGGCATTCTCTGGAACGACCGCCAGATCACCCCGCCCTGGACCCAGCAGGAGCGGTGGGAAGAGCAGGAGGGCTATTCCCCGTCGACCACTGCCGCCGTAATCACCGGCCTGACCGTCGCCGCCGACATCGCCCGCGCCTCGGGCGATCCGGCCTCCGCCGCCCGCTACCAGGCCGCCGCCGACGACTATGCCTCGAAGGTCGAGGCCCGCATGTTCACCACCACCGGCGAATACGGCGACGGCCGCTATTTCCTGCGTCTCAGCCGCAACGAAAACCCCAACGACAAACTGCCGCTGGGCGAGAACAACGGCCAGCCCGCCCTGCCAGAGGACCGCATCATCGACGGCGGCTTTCTCGAGCTGGTCCGCTATGGCGTGCGCGCCGCCGATGCGCCCTCGATCATCGCCAGCCTGCCGGAGTACGACGACCAGGCCCGCGAGGCCCGCTTCCGCGTCCGCTACGACCTGAACGGCGCGCCAGGCTTCCGCCGCTACGGCAACGACGGCTATGGCGAGAACACCGACACCGGCGGCAACTACGGCGTCGGCGGCATGTCACCCGGCCAGCGCGGACGGGTCTGGCCCATCTTTACCGGCGAACGCGGCCATTACGAACTGGCCGCCGTGCTCGGGGATACAGGCCTGAGCGCCGCCCAGAGGGCCAGCCGGCTCGGCGCCATCCGCCAGAGCTATGTGCATGGCATGGAGTCCTTCGCCAACGACGGCCTGCTGCTGCCCGAACAGGTCTGGGACGGCGTCGGCAATCCGACGCACCATGGCTATGCGCCCGGCCAGGGCACCAACTCCGCCACTCCGCTGGCCTGGACCCACGCCGAATACATCAAGCTGCTGCGCTCGCTCGCCGACCGGGTGGTCTGGGACCGATATGAACCGGTCGAACGCCGCTATGGTCAGTCCGGCCGTTGAATGCTGAGGCTGACCGAGCTTTGAACTGCCCGGGGCGGCAGGAGCAGCGGGGGGACCGTCTTGAGCCACGCGATGAACACTACCGAGCTTTTTCTGGTCGTCATGCTGATCATCTTCAGCGTGCCCTATCTGATCTGGCGCGGCTTCCGGACCGAGTATTACGCCCCCCTGGTGGTGGTGCAGATCATCGCGGGTGTTGTGCTGGGACCGGGGGTTCTGGGGGCTGCGTTCCCGGACGCCCACGCCGCGGTGTTCAATCCCCAGGTCATCACGGCGCTGAACGGCGTCGCCTGGTGGGGGGTGATGATCTTCGTCTTCATCGCCGGTCTGGAACTGGACCTGAGCCAGGCCTGGAAGCATCGGGTCGAGACCGGGGTCACGGCCGGCCTGGCGCTGGCGACGCCCCTGGCATTGGGCAGCGTGGCGGCCATCGGCCTGCTGCAGTTTCCCGGCTGGGCCGGTGCCGGTGCCCGGGAATGGCAGGTCGTTCTCGGCATCGGCATGGCCTGCGCGGTCACGGCCCTGCCGATCCTCATGCTGTTCATGGAGAAGCTGGAAATCCTGCGTCAGCCTCTGGGCCAGCGCATCCTGCGTTACGCCAGCCTCGATGACATCGCGATCTGGGGCGTGCTGGCCCTGATCCTGCTGGATTGGGACCGCATCGGCCGTCAGGCGGTCTTCATTGTCGGCTTCGGCGTTGCGGCCGTGGCTGTGCGCGCCCTGATGCGACGCATCCCGGAGTCAGACCGCTGGTACGTGAGTCTGATCTGGCTGGCCGCCTGCGGTCTGGCGGGCGACTGGTCCGGCCTGCACTTCATGGTCGGCGCCTTTCTGGCGGGGGCGGTTCTGGATACCACCTGGTTCGACCGCGCCAGGATGGACCTGTTTCGCAATCATGTTCTCCTCGCCGTCATGCCGGTCTTCTTCCTCAGCACCGGGCTGAGAACCCAGTGGGATGTCGGCGGTGCCGCAGTCTTCATGGCCGCCGGCCTGCTCCTCGTCGCCTCGGTCGTCGGCAAGCTGGCCGGGGTGCACCTTGCGGGCCGCATCCTGAAGTGGCCCAAGGGCGAGACTGCCATGATCGGCTGGCTGCTCCAGACCAAGGCCTTGATCATGATCATCTTCGCCAACATTCTCCTCGACCGGCACATCATCAGCAACGACGCGTTCACGGCCCTGCTGCTGATGGCTATCGGATCAACGATGCTCACCATTCCCGTTGTGACGCCCATGCTGAAATCCCGGTCAAGCTGACCTCCGTCGCTTGACCGACGACCTTGCGGGGGGACGGGACAGGTTCGCCGGGCGAAGTCGTCTGGCTGTCGGCGGATCGACCCGCGTTCCGCCTCCCCCTCCACCGCCTCGCGGTCCCCCTCCCCGTTCGCTCCACCAACAGGGACGAGACCATGCCAGTCATCCGCCGCCAGCCAGACGACTTCGCCCGACTAACCATTGGTTTTTACGTGATTTAACCCAACATCCAGCGTCATCTCCCAGCCGCATCAACGCCCCGTGCGAAACTGCTCCCCGTCCCGTCGCAGGGAGGCTCGCTCGGCCGGCGAACCGAAGCGGCGGCGGGAGCGGATGGAGCGGGGTCCGTCGGTGCGAGCCGACGGAGCCGGACCGGCGCAGGGACCTCCTAAGGGTCGCCTGCCCGGGGTGGAGGGCCGGGGGGATACCCAGGTCGTTCCAGGGATCGGGATCGTCGCCCGACCTGCCCGCCGGAGGCGCTGCGGTAAGGCCCGAACACGGCCACCCGACGCAAGCTTCCGGAAAACCGTCCGCGCGGAGCGCTCTGTCTTCGTCGAAACGGTATTTCTCTACTGCTTTTCCGGGCGAGGGCCCGGGCGCTTCGCCGAGTCTCCCACGCCCCGCTTTTCCCGAAGCGGCGATGACGCACGCCCATGCCCGACCGCCGGCGAAGACAGGCCGGCGCAAGCCTGACGGCCTGTGCTCACGGAAGAAAGCGGCAGGTGCCCCGCGTCGGGTGCGCCCTGACGCAATCCGCCTGGAAACGTGTGGGGTCCGGCGCGACACCACTGTCGATCCAGGCTTCGAGGGCGGTCAGCGATGTCAGGTATCCGGCATCGGTCAGTTTGCTGTGCTGGTCCTCGTCGGTCGCGACCTGGACCAGAAGGCCAGAGCGGCCTGCGGCGGCGACTGTCGCTGCATAGATCGCCTCGACCTCATACGAAACCGTCGGATCGTGAAGGGCATGCATCGTCAGGGTCGGGGCCAGGATCTGCCCCGTCAGATCGGCATCGTGGGCCAGCATGGCCACGGCTTGCGGGTCGGCCGAGAACCGTTCGACGCCGGCATTGAGCGCCGCGTCATCAGACGAACCGGCATAGACCGTCCGGCTGTTGTCGAACGGGTTGCGTCCGCCGAGCCGGACCTGAACCAGATCCTGAAACAGGAAGGTGGCCCAGGTCATGTGGGCGATCAGCTCATCTTCCTGGAGGCCGGTGACCGCCAGGATGTCCCGCTTGCGCCGCCCCTGTGCCGCCGTGCGGTCGCGGGCGGACAGGCCGATGCCGGTGCAGTCCACGACCCGGCGGCGCAGTTCGGCCCGGGTCATCGTCACCCCCGCAGGCAGACCCTGCCACACCGGATAGGCCGGGTCCGTCGCGGCCGGATGGTTGCCGCAGACATACTGATAGACGGCCCGCAAGTCGGCCCGGAACTGATAGGCGCGGGTCCCGCCGCTCAGGACGCCATTGGTCAGCAAGACACCATCATAGTTCAGCGTCCCGTCATCGCCCCGGCCGTAGAGTTCCGCAGCCTTGGCTGCGACGTTGCCGCCCCAGGACTGGCCGTGAAGAAGGGTGCGCTCCGGTCGTCCGAAGCGGCTCCAGAAGATCCGGCGGCTGTTGTCCGTGTCCTCGGCAGCCATGCGAACGCCATAGCCGCCGCGGCGGTAGGTCGAGCCGATCCAGCCATACCCCTGCCCCACCATGACCGAGAAGCGATCAAGGTCCTCGAGCGGATCCGCCGGCTCCGGCGTGCCGGTGCGTGGCCCGCCGTGCGCGTGAACGATCAGCCGGTGGTTCCAGTCAGCGGGCATGGCGATGACATACCAGGCCCCGTTCGCGTCCTGGCCGGACAGACAGCGCGTCGAGGCTCCAACCGACGCCGGACAGGCGATGCTGGCGGGTTCGGGGACCTGGGCGCGAGCCGGGCTGACCGCAAGGACACCGGTCAACGTCAGGACGGCAAGTGCAAATCGTCTCATGCCGAACTCCCGTCAATGGGCCGGCGCGCGGACCGCCGCGCGCCGGTCTCCGTGCTAGAACGTCTTGGTAATGCTGGCGTGCCAGTAACGACCATAGGGCCGATACAGCGATCCGAGATAGCCGGAAGACGTCAGCGGTGGTGCTTGGTCGGTGATGTTGCGCAGCCCCACACGGATGCGGGTGTCCGCCGCCGGCCCGGCACCTTCGTACTCGTACTGGAAATACAGGTTCGCGGTGGTCTGCGCCTCGACGACCCAGGGCGTTCCTGTCGTGCTGAGGAAGCCCGTCTCGTTCACGGCGCTGGTGTACTGGACAAAGGCTCCGATCTGGATCGGTCCCTGGCTCCAGGTCAGGGTGCTGGATGCCTTCCACTCGGGGCGGCCGTTGCGCGCCAGCAGATCGCTGGTGATGGGCAAGGGCGTGGCCACATTGATCTGGCCGGCCGTCCGGGCCGCGGCCAGCGCCTCGACGGTCGGCCCGGCATCGCGGTTGAACTCGAGCAGCTGGGCCACATTCACCTGGGCGCTGAAATTGCCCCACGGCGTATCCCGCAGACGCCAGAGCACCGCGAAGTCGACCCCCTGCACATCCTGCGGCAACAGGTTGACGAAGCGGTCGCTGACGGTCTGGATCGCACCAACGGGTGCGATGCCGGTTCCCGCGAAGAAGGTGACGTCATCGCTGTTCGGCGCGGCGCGAACCACATTGGGATTGGACGAGCCGCTCAGTCGGGCGAGGTATTCCTGGACCACGGCCGTCTGCCCGCCGATCAGGCCGACGATATCTTCCTGCTGGATGCGCCAGCGGTCGACCGTGAACGTGAATTCACCGAAGGACTCGGGCAGGAACCGGGGCTGGAAGACGAGGCCGACGGACTGGTTGGTGCTTTCCTCCGGCTTGAGGTCCGGATTGCCCGATACGAGCAGCGAATAGCTGACCGACTGGGCGCAGGCGTTGAAGGTCGTGATTCGCCCGGCACGCAGATCGGCCTCGCAACGCAGATAGTCGTTGTTGGTCGCAAGCCGCGAATAGGTGGTGGCGTTGGTCTGCTCCAGGTTCGGGGCCCGGAACCCTTCCGAATAGGACGCCCGCAGTCGCAGGCCGTCAAAGAAGTCCAGGGCCATGGCGATCTTGGGCTTCGCCACGTCGCCGAAGTCGCTGTAGTGCTCGTACCGGCCGGCCACCTGGAACTCCAGGTTATGGACCAGCGGAATGCCCATCTCGGGCGAGACCACCGGCACGGCGAATTCGAGATAGGCCGACGACACGTCGCGCTTGCCCTCGGTATCGGGGTTCGAACTCACCGCCGACAGGTTGGAAACGCTCACCCGGCCGTCGATCGGATCGGTGAAGATATTGGTGCCGTCGAGGTCGGCATCACGGTCATCTCTCTGCGTTTCGTGACGGAACTCGACACCGAACGCCACGCCCAGTGGCCCGCCCGGCAGCTCCATCAGATCCGGCCGGC
The DNA here is from genome assembly GCA_965284375.1 of Caulobacteraceae bacterium. Taxonomy (GTDB): domain Bacteria; phylum Pseudomonadota; class Alphaproteobacteria; order Caulobacterales; family Caulobacteraceae; genus Brevundimonas. Next base: position 1,034,994 of record OZ260074.1, on the reverse strand, counting down.
TCATCTTGAAGTCGGCCATGGTCAGGGTAGTGCGGGACACGCGGGTCAGCTCGGTCGAGATCGCATCAATGGCGACCTGGGAGCTGGGCGTGCAGTCACCAAACGAGGTGTTGGCGACGCAGCCCCCGTTGAACGGATTGTAGGCGTCCGGGGTCGACAGGGCCAGGCTGGCCTGCAGCGCCGTCATGTTCACAGCGTTGGACGTGTCGGTCGCCTCGGCCTCGGAGTAGACCAGCGCCGATTCCCAGTCCCAGCCCCAGCGCTCACCGCGAAGGCCGCCCAGGAAGCGCGACTGGTAATTCTCGACGTCGACGATCTGGAAGCCGGCGTCGTTGAAACGATAGTTGCCCAACCGCACGTTCAGGCCGCCGACCGGCACGCCGGTCAGGCCCGAAAGACGGTTCGGATTGGCCTGGCCGTTGGCGAAGGTCACCGGGCCGAACGGGTTCCAGTAGTTTGAGGCCGGGATCCAGATGGCGTTCAGGCTGATGGTCGGTGGCTGAATGTTCTGCGTCGTGGCCTGGTAGAAGCCGACCTCGCCAAAGGCCTCGACGTCCGCGCTCAGTTCATAGCGGCCGGTCAGGAACAGGTTGAGGCGCTGCACTTCCGGCGTGACCGTCGTGCCCGTCTGGGTATCGTACCGGAGCTCACGCTGGATGCCGGTGGACGAAGCATTGCCGGTGGCGATGCAGATGTCGGGTCCGATCGCCGTGGCGCAGCCGAAACTGGTCGGCTGTGTATGGAAGAAGCCGGCCGAGGTCGTCAGGGCCGTTCCGTTCCGGCGGATGGTGGTCGTGGTCTGGGCCTGCAGATTGGCCCAGGGTCCGCGGGTCGCCCGTGCATCCGGATCAAGACTGGTGTCGAAGCCCGGCTCGTTGACGAACAGGCTGCGCAGGTTGGCCGAGGCCGTATAGTCCTGATCTTCGGCCCGCAGCGCGGTTCGGTCGGTATAGTCGACGAAGCCGGAGATGTTGCCGCGGTCGAAATTCTTGCCGGCGAAAATATTGGTGCTCCATTCACGCAGGTGGGTGCTCTCCGCACCGCCGTACTGGGTGTGAATCCGAAGACCGTCGAAATTGTCGCGCAGCACGGTGTTGACCACGCCGGCTACGGCATCAGCGCCGTAGATGGCCGCGGCACCGTCCAGCAGCACCTCCACGCGACCGGTTCCGGACACCGGGATGGCGTTGGAGTTGTAGCTCAGCACCGGCACGGTTCCCGTGTCTGAAGTGCCTTGGCTGGTCGGATGGGTGACGATCCGTCGCCCGTTCAGGAGCACCAGCGTATTGCCTACGCCGAGAGAGCGAAGGTTGACCGAATTGACGTCGCCGCGCGCCGCATTCGACGTCTGCGGATTGTTCGCCGCGCTGAACAGCACGTCGCCCATCTGCGGGATCGAACGGAGCAGGTCGTCACCGTTGACGGCCCCGGTCGCGAGGATCTGTTCCTCGGTGACGACGGTCACCGGCAAGGCGGCATTGACCTTGGCCCCGCGTATTTGCGAGCCCACGACCACGACGTCATCGAGGTTGCTGGCCGCCTCGGCCGCCTCGGCCGCCTCGGCCTGCGCCTGCGCAGACGGCGCGGATTGCGCCCAGGCCCCGGGCGCGGCGGCGAGCAACGTCAGCATGGCTGCGCTTCCGAGCAGTGCGCTCTTCTGGTTGATCCTCATGGTCTCATCCTCCCCTTTGTATTTCGGCCGCTCTCAGTCGGCCGTTACGGCGTCTCGATCACCCGGTCCCGCCGCCGGATCCGGCGGCGCGGCCAGGGCCTTGGAACCGGATCCGAGCGCCGCGTGCAGCGCCTCTCGGTCCAGTTCCCCCTCCCAGCGGGCGACGACCAGGGTCGCCACCGCATTGCCCACGAAATTGGTCAGCGCCCGGCACTCGCTCATGAAGCGGTCGATGCCGAGGATCAGCGCCATGCCCGCCACGGGTACGCCCGGCACGACGGCGAGCGTCGCGGCCAGAGTGATGAACCCGGCCCCGGTGATGCCCGCAGCACCCTTGGAGCTGATCATGGCCACCACCAGCAGCAGCAACTGGTCCTGCAGGGTGAGTTCGATGTTCATCGCCTGGGCGATGAACAGGGCGGCGAGGGTCATGTAGATGTTGGTGCCGTCCAGATTGAACGAATAGCCGGTGGGCACGACCAGGCCGACCACCGACTTGGGTGCGCCGGCGCGCTCCAGCTTCTGCATCAGGCTCGGCAGCGCCGCCTCGGACGAGGAGGTACCCAGGACGAGCAGCAGCTCTTCTTTCAGATAGGCGATCAGCCGGAAGATCGAGAAGCCGTTCGCCAGACAGACCAGCCCCAGCACCCCGATCACAAAGACCAGCGAGGTGACGTAGAAGGTCGCAATCAGGGCCGCGAGATTGGCGATGGCCCCGAGACCATAGGCGCCGATCGTAAAGGCAAAGGCACCGAACGCTCCGATCGGCGCGGCCTTCATCAGGATCGCCACCAGCTTGAAGACCACCTGGCTCAGCGCATCCAGCGCACGGGTCACGGGCGCAGCGGGCTCTCCAACGATGGCCAGGGCGATGCCGAACAGGATCGAGACGAACAGGGTCTGGAGAATGTTACCGTCAACGAAGGCGCTGACCAGCGTGTTCGGGATAATCCCGGTCAGGAAGCCTGTGATGCTGCTTTCGTGCGCGGCTGTGGCGTATTGCGCCACGGCCCCGGCGTTCAGGGTGGCAGGGTCGATGTTCAGCCCCCGCCCGGGCTGGACCACATTGGCGATCACCAGACCGATGATCAGAGCCAGGGTGGAAAAGACCAGGAAGTAAGCAAAGGCCTTGGCCGCGACCCGGCCCACCTGTTTCAGGTCGCGCATGCCTGCGATCCCGGTCGTGATGGTCAGGAAGATCACCGGCGCGATGATCATCTTCACAAGCTTGATGAAGGCGTCGCCGAGCGGCTTGAGGCTCTGGCCAAAATCGGGCCACAGATGGCCGATCAGGCCGCCAGCGACGATCGCCAGCAGTACGATGAAGTACAGGCTGCGATAGAACGGACGTCGTACGACGGCCACACCGGCTGTAGCGGCTGGTTGCAACAAAAGACCTCCCATGGTGCCAGTGGGCAGCACCGGTCGCCGCAGCGCTCTGAACGGCGCGATTGAGGTCAGTATCGGCAGTTCGGGAAGACCGACAAGCAAGGCGTAGAGGCCGCCATGAAATCTGAATTGTCAGGCTTTTTTTAAACCTGGTCCCGGTCATCGAGATTGCGCGTGCGATAATCCGCACACCATCAATCGACATTTGTGCGCAAATCCACATAATCGGGCCATGCGCAGTTTTGTGCCGACGACGACTCAATGGCGACTCTTCACGGTCCTGTGGATTCTCGTCGCCGCGGTGGTCATATCGGCCAGCGGAGAACTCGCCCGCCAGGATGCGAGAGCGTCGGCCGGACGTCAGGCCACGACCGCCAGCGCTCTTCATGCCGCCGTGCTTCGCAGTGAACTGGAACGGCATAGATCGCTGCCACTGGTCCTCGCCCAGGACCCGGACCTGAAGAGCCTTCTGGCCAGGCCGGATGCCGCCGACACATTGCGGCTGAACCGAAAGCTCGAATCCCTCGCAAAAGAAGTACGGGCTGCGGCCATCTACGCCCTGGATGCAGACGGCATCACCCTGGCGGCCAGCAACTGGCGCCTGCCCACCAGCTTCGTGGGTTCAGACTATCGCTTCCGACCCTACTATTTCGATGCCATGCGGGATGGCCAGGCGACATTCTTCGCTCTCGGCACGGTCAGCGGTCGACCAGGCCTGTACTTGTCGCGCCGGGTGGATGGGCCCTCGGGCCGACCGCTGGGTGTCATTGTGGCCAAGGTCGAATTCGGCGCGCTGGAATCCGAATGGCGGGCTTCGGGCGAGCCGACCTATGTCACTGGTGACGACGGGGTGGTTTTGATCACAACGGTGCCCGCCTGGCGGTTTCACGCCGCTCGCCCGCTGTCTGCAGACCTGCAAAGGCGACTCGCCGCGACCCAGACAGCCGGAACGATGATCCCGACCCCCCTGCCCTTCATAGCGGAGGCGGGTGGAGTGGTGCGCACGTCGTCCGACGTTCCTGAAGACTTGTACGCCGTCGCATCGGACGCGATCCCCGATATCGGCTGGCGGCTGACCCTGCTCTCGCCGGCTGGCGACGCGGTGTCGCGAGCAGTGGCCGTCGCGCGCTGGCTCGGAGCGCTGAGCGTGGCCTTGCTGGCCGCGCTGACCGGCATCCTGCTGCGCCGTCGCCAGCGCGCTGGCGCACGGGCGAGCGAAGCCGAACAGGCTCGCATTGAACTGGAGCGTCAGATTGATCTGCGGACGTCGGAACTGCGGTCCACCAACGACCTTTTGAACCACGAAATCGACGAGCGGCGACGGCTGGAGTCGGTCCGACAGGACCTGCAGGACGAGTTGATCCAGGCCAACAAACTGGCGACCTTGGGCCAGATTGCGGCCGGGGTGGCGCATGAGATCAACCAGCCGGTCGCTGCCATCCGGACACACGCGGACAGCGCCTCGGTTCAGCTTCGCCGCGAAAACAGCGCGGGCGCTCTTCGCTCGCTGGCCAGTATCGATCGGCTGACCGAGCGCGTCGGGATCATTACCGACGAACTGCGGGCCTTTGCCCGCAAGACCCGGTCCGAGACCGTGGCCGTCGGCGTCGACGCGGCCATCGACGGTGCCCTGCTGCTCGTGGCTGGGCGGCTGAGAGAAAAGGGCATCATGCTGAGCCGCCGCCGCGGGCCGACAGGTCTCGCCGTGCGGGCTGAACGGAACCGGCTGGAACAGGTCGTTCTCAACCTGCTGCAAAACGCGATCGAGGCACTCGACGGCGTCGCCGGGCCTTCGATCAAACTGGGAGTCGAAGCGAAGGACGAGACGGTCGTCATCCACGTCACGGACAATGGGCCGGGCGTGGCTCCGGCCGTTCAGCAACGTCTCTTCACGCCCTTCACGACCGACAAACCGGATGGACTCGGTCTCGGCCTCGTCATCAGCAGAGACATTGTCGCGGCGTTCGGCGGCGAGTTGGCCCTCGAGCCTTCGCCGACCGGAGCGCGCTTCGTCATCCGTCTGGCGAAGGCGACATGAGCTTCCGGAACCTGAACCGCGTCGCCCTGATCGACGATGACGACGCCTTCCGCGAAGCCCTTGCCGAGCGGCTGGAGCTGGATGGATTGGCGGTCGTCCCCTTTCCGTCGGCGGAGGCCGCGCTGAAGGCCGTCACAGGGAAATTCGAGGGGATCGTGGTCACCGATCTGCGCATGCCCGGGCTCGACGGCCGTCAACTGGTCGAGCGTTTGAACGCGATGGATCCGGATTTGCCGGTCGTGATGATGACCGGCCACGGCGACATCTCGGAGGCTGTCGATGCCATGAAGCGCGGAGCCTATGACTTCCTGGCCAAACCGTTTGCCCCGGAGCGCCTGATCGAGACGGTCCGGCGGGCACTGGAGAAGCGGGCGCTCGTCCTCGACAACCGCCGACTCGCTGCGGAGGCCGCCGACGACGAGGGGTCGATCCCGCTTGGCGGTTCCAGCCGACCGGTCGAGGCCTTGCGTGCCGCCATCCAGCGCCTGGCCGACGCGCAGGTTGACGTCCTGATCGAAGGTGAAACCGGTGCCGGCAAGGAAGCCGTCGCCCGCGCCATCCACAATGCCGGACGCCGGCGCCTTCGACCGTTCGTGGCCGTTTCCTGCGCCGCACTACCGGAGAACGGACTGGAAAGCCTGCTCATGGGCGATGCCGTCGGTCCGACCGGTGCGTTCCGCCGCCGCGAAGGGCAAATCGAGCAATCGCACCAGGGCACGCTGTTCCTGGACGAGATTGATCTCGCACCCCGCGCCGCCCAGCTGCTGCTGCTTCGCGTCCTCGAGGAGCGGGAGGTTCATCCCGTGGGAGCCATGGAGCCTCACGCGCTCGACCTGCGCATTCTGGCGGCGACAAAGGGCGATCCGGCCGAGGCCGTCGCACGCGGCGACCTGCGTGAGGATCTCTATTATCGGCTCAATGTGATCCGGCTGAGGACGCCTCCGCTGAGGGAAAGACGTGAGGACGTGCCGCTCCTGTTCGCGCGCTTCCTCGGTCGCGCGGCGCGCCGCCTGGGACGGGACGTACCGGCCATCGACCAGGTCATCCGCCGGCGTCTGCTCGAACACGACTGGCCCGGCAATCTTCGCGAACTGGCCAACTACGCCAGTCAGGTCGCCGTCGGCCTCGACGCCTTCACCTCGGACGCCCTGTCGGAAACCGGGCTGGTTCAGCGCGTCCAGACCTATGAGGCCGAACTGATCCGCGAGTCTCTGACGCGGCACAACGGCGACATCCGGCAGGTGACAGCCGACCTGCGCATCCCCCGAAAAACCCTCTACGACAAGATGGCCCGTCATGGGCTCAATCCCGCGGACCACCGGACCCGGTTGCGAGAAGATCGGGTCCCTAGCGAGAAGTTGCCCTGACCTGACGCCAACTCGCCAACGGCCTGCCGGTCAGCAGCGGGCAGTGCGCTGGGGACTCGCCGAAGCCAGGCAACGGTATCGCTCTGCGATCGGTATCCGGAGTTTGCATGCGCCCACGCCTGGCCCACAGCGCATGACCTCAGCCGGGATCGCCTGCGAGATCGGGATCGCGCATCCGGTAGCCGAGTCCCTGTTCGGTCAGAATGATACGCGGCCTCGAAGCCTCAACCTCGATCTTCTGACGAAGCTGGGCGACAAGAACGCGAACGGCCTGGGCCTCGATCAATTCCGCGCCGCCCCAGACGGCAGCGACGATCTGGCGATGCGTGATCACGCGCCCGGCATGACGGGCCAGGGCGCGCATCAGATCGTATTCCCGAGGGGTCAGGTGAACAGCTTCCCCCTGTACCCGGACGATGCGGGCCGAAAAATCGATCTCCAGGGTTCCGCACTTGAACACAGAGCTGGACGCGAAGCGCCGGTCGCGGCCCCGTAGGAGGGCTCGGAGGCGCGCCATGAGCTCGCCCATGGCGAAGGGCTTGTTGACGTAGTCGTCCGCGCCCAGGTCCAGCGCTTCGATTTTCTCGCCCTCCTGATGTCGGGCGCTGACGATCAGAATGGGCACTTCCGACCACTCCCGGACCCGGGCGATGACGGTCTTGCCGTCCATGTCCGGCAATCCGAGATCAAGCAGGATGGCGTCGAATCCTTCGCTGGCCAGCGCCACCAGCGCGTCACCCCCGTTGATTGCCGCCGTCACCTGATACCCTTCTGCGACCAGCGCGGGTGTGAGTGCCCTGACGATATGCGGTTCGTCCTCGACCAGCAGGATCCGGCTCATGTGGATTGGCTGCCGACAACCGGAAGCCGAAGCAACAACCTGAGCCCCGACGTGGACCGGATGGTGGGGTCGAGACCCAGCGAGCCTCCCATCGCTTCCACGAAGCCCTTGCTGATCGAAAGCCCCACGCCGGTCCCCCGTCCATCGGGCCGTTGACGCTTTCCGCGGTAGAATTTGTCGAACAGCCGTGCGCTGTCCGACGGCGACACGCCGGGCCCGTCATCTTCTATGGAAATCATCACCTGGCCCTCGATCGTTCGGGTCTGAACGGTCGCGATGACGCCCTTACCACCGTGCAGTTCCACATTGTCGAGGATATTGAACAGAGCCTGCTCCAGCAGGAGAGGATCTGCCTGAACCTCATCGGCCGGGGCTTCCTCGTGCACGGTGACCCGGGTCTCACCGAAGCTGCCAAGTCGCGCCCGGACGTTGTCGATCACTTCTCGGACCGACACAGGCAGGAGATGGGGCGTGAGGTCGCCCGACTCGATCCGCGAGAGGCTGAACAGGGCTTCGAGATAGTCGTTCAGCCGGCCGGCTTCCTGGACGATGCCATCGGCCAGGCCTGTCCGCGTCCCGGAATCAAACCGCTCGTCATAGTCGCGAAGGCTGCTGGCGGACGCCATGACGGTGGCGAGCGGCGTCCTGAGATCATGCGAGAGCGATCCGAGAATAGCCTCCCGCAGACGGCCGGCGCGTCGCTCGGCCTCGGCTTCTGTCCTCGCGTCGGCGAGGCGCGCCCGCGCCAGAGACGCAGCGGCAAGATCAATCAGCAACTCGCACAACCGATCCTGGGACGTGACGTCCGCGCCTCTTGTCTCTTCAATCCGCCAAACCGCAAGTCCGAGTCCCTCATCATCTGACAGGCGCCGTGCCCGCCATTCCCCATGAATCTGGAGGGCCTGCGATCTGCGGCAGCAGTCAATCACCTCCTGGACGGACGCTTGCCCGTCAAAGGGAACGGCGTCCTCGTTCAGGGTCTCGTGCGATGCGATGACCAGGGCAACATTGCCGGATGCCGCCTGGAGACGATCGGTCAGAGCCTGGCGCAGCTTGATCTCATCATCGGCCATTGTGAAAGCCTGGCTGGCCTCAAACAACGTCTTGAGCAGGTCAGCGCGCCGCCGACTGGTCCGCTCGCTTTCGCGCACCTTTCCGACGAGGCTGCCGGTGACCAAGGCCACAAAGAGGAAGGACACCAGTGTAAGGGCCTGTTCCGCACCGGCAAATCGAAAGCTGAAGCGTGGCTCCACGAGACTGAAATTATAGGCGAGGAAAGCCGCAAAGGCGGCAAAGACCGCAGCGCGCGTTCCAAACGCCAGAGCGGACACGACCACTGAACCGAGGAAAAACATCGACAGCCGGGTCAGGCCGAAATTCTGACGAAGAAACTCTGCGGTCAGCGTGCCGACGAGGACGAGGCCGATGGTGCCCAGGAGCTGCAAAGCCAGGGGCAGGTTCGCGTCAAAACGACCGAGCACCGACACGCGGGAGCGCCCTCGCTCGGCTGCCGCAGTGAGGGCTGATATAGAGGGGATAGAACTTGGCATTCGTTAGCTCCGACGTCCGTGTCTTCTGTCGCTTCGTGCCGAGATCTGCGCGATACGAGATCAGACATATTATGCGAGCCGGTGCAGCGCCCGCATATAAATCCTATACTTGCCCTTCCCCTCGCCGACGACCATCGATTGGCTTGGAGATCACTCAATGACGTCGAGTTTTGTGAAGTCGCAGGAACGCCAGCCGTTTTGGCTGAATGTTTCCAGCGAGCGCCCGTTCAGCTTAAATCTGGCATGCTTCAGCCCCTGTTTCGTTAAACCGGTTCAGGTCAACGGATGAACCGGCGATGAAACGGGCATCATCTTCTTATCTTGCCTGGCTCGCGGACGCATTTACTTCAAGCGAGCCAGAAAGCAGAGCTCACAACGCTCCGGAGGATCTCGTTCTCGGCTATGCGACGGGGTATGATGCCGCGCAGATTGCCCCCTTCGTCCGGTCACTCCGTGCGGTATTCGACGGCCATGTCGCCCTGGTGGTTGATGATCGACCCGACGTCACCCGGCTGCTGGCCGAGCACGGCGTCGAGGCCATCCATCTGGCCCCGCAGCCGGGCTGGGAGCCACATCCCGTGATGGCGCGCTTCGCGGCCTATTGCAGTCTGCTCGAGCGCTGGCCCAACGCAGTTGATGTGCTTCTGACGGACGTGCGGGATGTAATTTTTCAGGCTGAGCCTTTCGGACCGCCCCCTCGGCGGCTGGAAGTCTTCCTGGAGCACGAAGGCGGCCGCCTTGGCGACCACGCCTTCAACATGAAACATCTCTCGGCCCTGGTGGGCGACGAGATGGTGGCGACCCTCGCCCACAAACCGTGTATTTGCGTGGGCACTGTGATCGGGCCTCGCGACGAAATCATCCGTTTCTGCAAGACCCTGCTGATGCTGGCCGCGATCCCCCGGTCAGAGGTCGGCGGTGCGTTCGGTGCCGACCAGGCGGCCTGCAATCTCGCCGTCCATCTGGGTTTGGTGAAGGCAGAGGTGCGGCCCAATTTCGGGCGTGTCGCCACCGTCGGCATGACCCGGGGCAGCGAGCTCAAGGTCCAGAATGGACTCATCATCAACCCGGACGGTAGCGCGAGCGCGATCGTTCATCAGCACGACCGCCACCCGGCGCTCGATCGTGCCATGCACGAGCGTTGGGGACGCGACCACAGACATTGCCAGCGCGTTCAGCCCCGGTCCGCGGCAGACCGCGGCCGCAAGCTGAAGCAGTCGATTATGCGCCGGCTCCCCGAATGGCGATGACGGCCAGGGAAGTCTCCCGATCCGTCGTGGCCACGAACGTCTAGCGGGCGCGATGTTCGACATCTGGCGATCCGGTTATGTCAGACGCCCGCTGGCCAGTGTGGCGGCGTCACGCGGCGTGCGACCGGAAGAAGTCGTCTGGCTGCCTCCCCGCGGATCCTTCCGATATGACGCCGATCCCTTCGGCATCCAGCTGGAGGGCGTGCTGACCGTCTTTGTGGAGAATTACGATTACCGCGTCCGGCGCGGTGAAATCCATTACTTCCAATATGACGGTGCAGACCGGCTGCTGAACCAGGGCGTTGCCCTGACCCAGGCCGTACACCTCTCATATCCGAGCCTGATCGAGGATGCAGGCGAGCTGTACATGCTGCCCGAGGCGTACAAGTCCGATCGCCTCACCCTGTTCCGTTGCAACCGTTTCCCGGACGATTGGGAGCCGGTCCAGCAACTCCTGCCCGAGGGCGCGATCGACGCGACCGTCGTCCGGTATGGCGGGATGTGGTGGATGTTCTATGCCCTGCATGGGCCCGGTAATCGGGCCATGCGCGAACTGCACATCGCCTTTTCTCCCGCCCTCAAGGGGCCGTGGTCGACCCACCCTGCCAATCCAGTTCGGAGCGGTTTCGAAAGCTCGAGGCCCGGCGGTACGGCGTTCGAGTATGACGGTGCCCTTCATCTCCCGGTTCAGGATTGCGTGGGAACCTACGGCGCGGCCCTCAGTCTGCTGCGCATCGACGTCCTGACGCCCGAGGCGTTTTCGGCGAGGCCCACAATACGGCTTGAGCCCGGAGAGTTGCTCGCCGGGTTCGGCGACGGCCTGCACACATTGTCCGGCCACGACGACATCACCTTCATCGATGTGAAGTCCATTCGTCGGTCCTTCCTCCAGCCCTTCATCAACCTGTTGTTCAAACTCCGCAGGGCGACCGGGCTGAACAAACCAGGCCCGACCCGGAGCCCGGGCCGATGACCGCTGAGGGTCCTGAACCGCTCTCGCGGAGACTTCGATGCGGATAGCCATCGTCATGCCCCGCGGCTCGGCGATGCGCCGCGATCAGCCCAATTCCATGGAGACGGTCGCAAGAACCCTCTTCGAGCATAGTCGATTCCGGGCTGAAACGACGTTCGTATGCGACGCAGGCGACGATCAACCGGCCGACGTCCCCATCGCTACCGTGCCGGCGGGATTGGAGAAAACACGTCATGCCCGCGCGGTCGCGACGGTTCTGCGGCGGCTGAATCCAGAGATCGTCGAATATCATCAACAGCTTGAAACAGCGGCCCTCGTAGCCAGAATGATGCCGGGGCGAGTTCACGTCCTCTACCGGCACACCCGCATCAAGCCGCCCCGGCATTGGCTCGACCGCCTTCGTTATGGCTACAGACTGGCGGCGTTTGACCACCTGATCTTCGTCAGTGAGGCGGCTCGTACCGAATTCTGCGAAGATTATCCTGCCTGCGCAACCAAGGCCGCGACCATCTGCAACCCGATCGACGCCAAGGCCTGGCGGCAATCACCAGAGAACCGCGAACCGATCATCATGTTCTGCGGGCGGGCCATGGCGGAGAAGGGGTTCGAACCCTTCTGTCTGGCGCTTGCCCGGATCCTCGACCTGGAGCCGGGCTGGCGTGGGGCCGTGCTTCTGGGTGAGTGGGAGCAGCACAGGCGCTGGGCCGAGCCCCACCTGCTCGCCCTTGGTCGCTTCGGCGATCGTGTGGATATCCACCGGTCCGCGTCGCCGACAACCGTGATCGACGTCACCCGCCGCGCCGCCATCGCCGTGACGCCATCCTTCGTCGCCGAGGCCATGGGGCTGACAGCGCTTGAGGCGCATGCTGCAGGAGCCGCGCTGATCTCCTCCGGACGGGGTGGGCTTCGCGAGGCAAGCGGCGAGCACGCAGTCTATGTCGATCCGCCCGATGCGTCTGGGCTCGTCGCGGCGATCTCCGCCCTCATCGCCGACCCCGGGCGACGGAAGACATTGGCGCGCAACGGTCAGGAATGGGTCGAGGCGAACCATTCGCCGGTTATCCGGACGGCCCAACTCGACGACCTCAGGACCGCGCTGGACACGGCAGCCCGAGCCCGAACGAACGGGCCGCGCTGATGGACCCGGCAATGCCTGGAATGGCACGACGTCTCTACGACAGGCTGACGGGCGCGGACCGACGGCGCGAACGCGCCGCGAGCATTCGGCAACTGCCTGACCGACGACTGCTGATCGAGGTCTATATCCCCGCATTCGCCACCGAGGCCGGCAGGATCCTCTGGGTCGGCTGCCGGGCCTATACGCTTGACGACTACAAGGCGCTGGAAGCCGGAGGCGGAGAGGTCTGGACGACCGACCTCGACCCGAGGGCAGGGAAATGGGGGCAGCGGGGCCGGCATCGAACCGGCGACCTCTGCGGCATCGACGAAGTCTTCGCTGACATGACTTTCGACACCATCATCTGCAACGGCGTGCTCGGGTATGGTGTCGATACACCGGATCAGCAACTGGCGGCGATGCGGGCCATGGCCATGATCCTGAGACCGGGGGGACGTCTGTTGTTGGGCTGGAATACCGACAGGATCGCCGATCCTGTCGTGGAAGGTCGAGCCTGGCTTTGGTGTGACCCGACATCGTTCGCAGGTCAGCAGAAGAGGGTTCGCTTCGATGAGGTCACCCACACCTATGACACCCTGGTCCGGAAAGGGTTCAACGTCACGGCCTGACCAAACGATGGCCTGATCAGGCTGGCCTCACAGGCTGACCGGGTCGGGGGCTTGGGTGGCGGGCGAAATCGGGGCAGTCTGAAGCTTGGCTTTGGGAGTCCGAAGATGAGAATGCGCGCTGTCGTCGCCGTTATCGGTGCCGTCCTGGCCTCGGTCGGCTGCGGACGCGCGATGGCCCAGGAAGCCGTGGGTACCAACACCGCCGTTGTGCAGACCGTTCGGACGCGCAGCACCACAGAGACGGCGTGGCGCGCTTCGGTCGTTGGTGGAGTCGTTCGCTACGAAGACATGATCGTCACCGGCCCGGATAGCCGGCTGCAGGTCGAGTTACGGGATCGGTCTGTGCTGACGGTGGGGGCCAATGCCTCCCTGACGGTCGATCGGTTCGCAGTCGAGTCAGAGCCCGACCCGCTTTCAGCCGTCTTCTCCGTCGCCCGCGGCGTGTTCAGATTCGTGTCCGGGAGTCAGGGCGCGGAACGAGAGCATGTGAGCTTTCGCACGCCAACGGCCACCATCGGTATCCGGGGCACGATCATCGAGGGCGTGGTCGGACCCGAAGCGCTCGGGGTTGTGGCGGGCGACGCCGTCGGACTGGACCTGTCGCAGGACCCCGAGACCGCCGCCGTGATCGTTCTGGTCGAAGGCGAGATCGATCTGGAAGTGGCTGGCGAACGGGTAACGATCCGCCAACCCGGTCAGGCCGTCCTGGTCTCGGGTCGTCGGCTGTCTCAACCCTTCATCCTTTCGCAGAGCGCGATCGCAAGGTTTGACGCCCGTTTGCCGCCTCGCGAGGGCGGCCCTGGCCAAGGTCCGCGGCCGGATCCGCAGGGACCCGGCGAGGGACAGGGACAGGGTCAGCCACCGGGACAACCTCAACCTCAGGGCAGTGCTCAGGCTCAGGCTCAGGCTCAGGATCAGCCTCAGCCTCAGCCTCAGGCCAGTGCACAGGCTCAGGCTCCAACCGAAGGCAAGACCCAGGGTGGGGCTCAAGGTCAGGGTGCGAATTCGGGCCAAAATTCGGGCCCGACTCCCGCTCAGGGGCGGAATCAGGCAACCCGGCCGGGGACCGCATCGCAACCACGAAACCCGCCGACATCAGGCTCACGGCTTCCGCAACCGGGCAGTTCCGTCCCGGGTCGACAGAGCAGCTCAGTCCCGGGTCAACAGGGTCCGATCCCGCCTTCAGGCACGCAGCCCGTGCCGCGTTGAATGGGTCGATGTGGCGCAAACTGAGGGCTGCGCGGGGTGCGTTGCGGTCAGGTGCCCGGCACACGGAGACCGCGAGCGGCCTCCGTGAGGGCAGCCTGTTCCGTGGGGGAATCGGCGAACGCACGCATTCCGTTGCGCAATGCCGCTGTTGCTCCCGCGCTGTCGCCGAGCACCATGCGCGCCCGCATCAGCCGGATCCATCCATCCCGATCCCGGGGCGAAGACCTCAGCCTCTCTTCCAGGCGTCCGACCATACCCTGAACCATGGCCTGGCGATCGGCCGGGGACATCGCCTCCGCATCTGCGACCTGGGCTGAGGACGGCCCGGGTATGGCGGCGGGTGGTACCGCCGACGCGGTGGCTGCCGCTGCCGGCCGCAAGCGGGCCGAAATATCCTGTCCCCGCTGGCGCGCCAGGTCCAGCACGAATGCCCGCACCTCGGCCGCCCAGGGTGCACCTTCCGGCGCGGAATTAATCAGGTCGATCCAGGCGGTCATGGCCGCATCACGCTCGCCGCGCTGATCCATCTCGACGGCAATGAAATAGCGCGCGCGGGGGTCCTGGGGATCCGCACGCAAGGCACCGCGGAAGGCCGCCAAGGCAGCCGGGGTCACCTGGCCGCCACCCGCCTGGACCAGGGCTTCGCCCTGGGCCGAGAAATGCTCGGCATTGGTCGGCTCGATCGTCGCCGCCCGGCCATAAGCCTCTGCCGCCTCGGCGAACCGCCCGGTCTGGAAATAGGACCATCCAAGCATGCGCCAGCCGTTGACGTCCGCCGGCGTCTGGCGGAGCTGACCCTCCAGCTGCACGATCATGGCCTGGACGTCGGCACCGTTGTGGGCTGCGTCAGCCGGAGCCGCAGCCGAGGTCGTCGCCGCAGTGCGGGGCCCTGCCCCTGGAAGGTCGGGCCGTCCCAGCAGGGCGTAAAGACCCGCGCCGCCCAGGGCCACGACCGTGGCCAGGCCCAGGGCCAGCCGTATCAGCGACTTTTCACCCAGCGGTCGACCGGTCGGCACGGTCTCGACACCCTCGGCCAGGGCCCGACGTTCGACTTCGAGGCGAAGAGCCGCAATGTCCTCGGGCGGCGCAGTCCCGGCCTCGGCCTGCTGGTCCAGATCGCGCAGCTGGGCCTTCAGGACGTCGGCGGAACTTGTTCGCCGGTCCAGCGCCCCGCCGGGCCGGATCAGCGGAATGGCCAGGCCGACCACGGCCAGGGCGATCATCAGCGTCAGGACAATCCACAGTATCATGACGCATCACCGTTTTTCAGAATGGCGGCGAGCGTGCGCTGCTCGTCGGTCGACAAGGGTGCAGGCTCGGCCGCACTGGCCTGACCACGTCGCCGCAGATAAAGCGCGATACCCAATCCGCCGGGGATCAACACCAGCAGGGGGGCGCTCCAGAGCAGGATGGTCTCGAGGTCCAGCGGCGGCTTGAGCAGC
Source organism: Caulobacteraceae bacterium (assembly GCA_965284375.1). GTDB lineage: Bacteria > Pseudomonadota > Alphaproteobacteria > Caulobacterales > Caulobacteraceae > Brevundimonas. The sequence goes on along the minus strand of OZ260074.1, from coordinate 1,019,517 downwards.
ACGAAACTGCCGTAGCGGGCGACGATAAACGCCATAGCCTCCTCGTTCGTGTCACCGGCCGTCAGCCGCTCGCGAACGATGGCCCGCAGATCGGCGGCAAGGGGGGCGTCGGAGTCGTCGATCGACTGGTTCTGACAAACGACGCAGCGGAGTTCGCGGCTGATCTCGCGGGCCCGGGCCTCGAGCGCGGGATCGGCCAACTGTTCTTCCGGCAGCACCGCGGCGACGGGCCCGGCGATCAGCAGGGCGCAGAACACTCCAAGCACGAAACGTTTCATGTCTCCGTCTCCAGTCGATCGAGCATCGGCTGCAGGATTTTGGCCCAGACTTCGGGCGTGATCGGACCAACGTGGCGGTAGCGAACCCGTCCATGGCCGTCGATGACGAAGGTCTCGGGTGCCCCGGTGACGCCGAAATCGATGCCCGTACGACCCCGGGGGTCCGACCCGATCAACGTATAGGGGTTGCCGCGCTGGGCCAGCCACTCGGCCCCGTCAGCGGGCTCGTCCTTCCAGTCCAGCCCATGGATGGTCACGCCCTGGGCCTGCAGCTGCAGCAACATGGGATGTTCAATGACGCATGCGACACACCAGGAGGCGAACACATTGAGAAGGACCGGCTTGCCGGTGAAGTCCGACGAGGCCAGGCCCACGGTGTCTCCGGGGATCACACCCGGGAGGTCGAACGTCGGGATCGGCCGATCAATCAGCATGGACGGCAGAATGGTGGGGTCACGCCGCAAACCCAGGCCCAGGGCTGCGGCGACGACCAGGAACAGCACAACGGGAATGATGAAGGCCAGCCGCCTCACGTGACCGCCTCCACCGTCTTCACGGGGACCGGCTTGCGTGCCGGCATGGCCAGCCGCATCCGGCGATCCGACAGTGACAGGACGCCCCCCAGCGCCATGATCAAGGCACCGCCCCATATCCAGCCGACCAGCGGATGCCACCAGAGTCGGACCGTGGCCGCCCCCAGGGTCGCACTCTCGCCGACCGAGATATAGAGGTTGCCCGTCGACTCTCCCCGAATTCCGGCTTCGGTCGTCTGGGTCTGACTGGAGGGATAGAAGCGCTTCTCGGACACGATCAGGAACGGCTGGCCACCGCCCTCGACGCGGAAGCGGGCCTGTTCAGCCTGATAGTTCACCCCCGTCGCCTGACCGAGGGCATCGAGGGTGATGCGGCGACCCGCGAAATCGATCGTCTGACCGGGAACCATGGTCTGGACCGAACTCACCGTCCACGCCGTCATGGCGGTGACGCCGATGGTGGTCACGCCCAGACCGGCGTGGGCGACCGCGACGGCCCAGAAGGCCAGGGGTGTGGTGCGGATCAGCCGCCCGGTCTCAGCGCCCTTGCGACCCAGTCCCCAGCGTCGCGCCAGCAGCATGAACGCGGCGGCGATCAGCCAGACACCGAGAGCGATCCCCAGGGCCGCTCCGACCTTGGCCAGACCGAAAACCACAAGCCCGACGCCCGCCACGACCGTGGCGACCACGACCGGCCAGCGTAGCCTGAGCAACACGGCCCGCGCCGTATCGCGCTTCCAGTTCATCATCGGCCCGAAGGCAACGAGAACCAGCAACGGCACGAACAGCGGAACAAAGGTGATCGCATAGTACGGCGGCCCGACCGAGATCTTGTCGCCGTTCAACACATCGACGAACACGGGGTAGAAGGTGCCGAGGAAGACCGTGGCCGTCGCCGCCAGCAGGAACAGATTGTTCAGCGTGATGCCGGCCTCACGTGACAGTGGCGAGAACAGGGCTCCGGTCCGCATCGCCGGTGCCCGCCAGGCGTACAGGCCAAGTGCCGAGCCGGTAGCGATCAGGATAAAGACCAGAATATAGGCTCCGCGCTCCGGATCGACGGCGAAGGCGTGGACGCTGGTCAAAACGCCCGAACGCACCAGGAAGGTCCCGACCATGCTGAGCGAGAAGGTCAGGATGGCCAGCAATATCGTCCAGCTGATCAGGGCCCCGCGCTTCTCGAGTACGAGGGCAGAATGCAGCAGGGCCGTTCCCATCAGCCAGGGCATCAGCGAGGCGTTCTCGACCGGATCCCAGAACCACCAGCCGCCCCAGCCGAGCTCATAATAGGCCCACCAGCTGCCGAGGGCGATGCCGACGGTCAGGCATATCCAGGCCGACAAGACCCAGGGCCGGACCCACCGCGCCCAGGCCGCATCCACGCGTCCCTCGATCAGCGCCGCCACGGCGAACGAGAAGGCCACCGAAAACCCGACATAGCCGAGGTAGAGGAGTGGCGGGTGCATCACCAGTCCGGGGTCCTGCAGCAGCGGATTCAACTCGGTCCCGTCGAGCGGAATAGGGCTCAGCCGGGAAAACGGATTGGAGGTGAACAGGCAGAAGCCGAGGAAGGCGGCGCTGAGCATGCCCTGAACCGCCAGGACCCGCGCCTGCAGGCCCTCTCTCAGGGAGCGTCCGAAAAAGGCGATCGCGCCGCCGTGCAGGGCGAGGATCAGCACCCACAGTAGCATCGACCCCTCATGGCTGCCCCAGGTGGCGGCGAACCGGTAGGGAAGAGGCTGGCTGCTGTGACTGTGTTTGGCGACCAGTTCGACGGAAAAATCCATCGTCACATAGGCCGTGGCAAGGGCCCCGAAGGCGAGGATGACGAACGCCATCTGCAACAGGGCCGCCGCTCGGCCAAGGGACATCAGCACCGGATCGCCGCGATGCGCTCCCACCAGCGGAGCAAATCCCTGAACCAGTCCGAGCATGAAGGCGAGGATCAGCGCCAACTGGCCGATTTCCGCGCTCATTCAACGTTCTCCGCAACCGTTCATCCACTGTAGCGAGGCGCGTTCCTATGGTAAAGCTACACATGGGACGGGTCGAAACGGCAGAAATCGCCGTTTGATTTCACCGTGCCGCACGGGGGGGACGTGGTGGAGGGGGTCCATCGGATCGCCATCTTGGGCTCAGGGCCCGCCGGCCTGAGTGCGGCCGCGCACGCGGCTGCCCGCGGCGTGAGCCATGTCCTGCTTGAGAAATCGGACCACCTGTCGGACACCATTTTCCGATACCAGCGCGGCAAGCACATCATGGCCACACCCAGCCAGCTGGTCGTGCGCGCGGACGTCAGCTTCGAACCCGGAAAGCGCGAGACCATCCTCGATACCTGGTCCAGCGAAGCCTCGAAGCACAAGATCAACGTCCGCTATCGCGCCGAGGTCAAATCCGTCACGGGCGCGAGGGGCGATTTTGCCATCGCGCTATCGGACGGGTCAGTCGTCCGCGCCGAGACCATCATTCTGGCCATCGGCACACAGGGCAACCCCAACCTCATGTCCTGCGAGGGCGGCGGACTGGCCCATGTCCAGTATCAACTCGATGACCCCGCCGAATACGTCGACGAGCACATCTGTGTGGTCGGCGGTGGCGATGCCGGAATAGAGAACGCTCTCGGCCTGATCGCGGACCGGGCCCAGGGGAATACGGTGACCCTGGTCAACCGCGGGGCCGATTTCGCCCGGGCCAAGGACGCCAATGCCAAGGCGCTGCTGGCGGCACAGGAAGCCGGCAATATCACCCTGCTGACCAGCGCGGAGACCACGCTGATTGAACCGGGCTGGATCACGGTCGACACACCGGAAGGCGCCACCCGCTTCCAGTGCGACCGGGTCATCGCCAGGCTTGGCTCGGCCCCACCCCGAAAATTCGTGGAATCAGTGGGTCTGGAATTCACCAGCGCCGCGCGCGAGGCCTTTCCCAAGCTGTCGCCGACGTTCGAGAGCACCGTGCCCGGCGTCTATGTCATCGGTGCGCTCGCCGGCTATCCGCTGATCAAACACTGCATCAACCAGGGCTATGACGTCGTCGAATACATCGGTGGTGCCGTCGACCTGAAACCCGCTGACGAGCCGATTCTCGAGGCACGCCTCAAGGGTCTGCCCGGCAATCGGTCTGTCGCGGAATGGCTGGAATTCCTGCGTCAGGAGATTGAAATCCTGCGCGGCCTTTCGCCTCTGCAAATGCGGGAGTTCCTGCTGGACTCAGACGTCCGCGCCTTCAATGCCGGCGACATCGTCTTCAAGCGCAACTCGATTGGCTCCTCGGTGTTCGGGATCGCCTCCGGATCGGTCGAGGTCGAGGTCGGCGGCGGCAAGAAGCGCCAGACCGTACCAATCCCGAGAGGATCGATCGTCGGCGAGGTCGGCCTCATTTCCGGCCGACCCCGAGGGGCCACGGTCCGTGCCGCTGAACCCAGTATCCTGCTCGAAATTCCCCGGATGGCCGCCCTGCGGCTGATGGCGTCGGTGAAGGAGGCGCGCGACACGGTCAACCGCATCACCACCGAACGCCAGCTCCTGCAGATGTTCGGTTCCGGCCTGACGCCCGCCGACCTGACCGATGTGCTCGAGACCGCAGAAATCCGTCAGGTCAAGACCGGCGAGGCCATCATCAACGAGGGCGAAGAGGGCTACGACATTTTCGTCGTACGCTCCGGCAGCATGGTCGTCGAAAAGCAGATCGGCGGAAAGCCGGTCTTCCTGTCCTATCTGCCGGCAGGCTCCTACGTCGGTGAAATGGCCCTGGTTGACGGTGGGCGGCGCAGCGCCACGGTCCAGGCGGCTATCCGGTCGGAGGTGGTTCGACTGGACGGCGACCGATTCCGCGCCCTGCTCAGGCGCAAACCCGAGCTGGAGGAGAAACTGCGGGCCGACATGGCTGACCGCCGAAGGGTCAACGGCTACATCGAAGAGCAGAAGGGCCGGTTCGGCGACGTCGTCGACATGTACAGCGCCGTGGCCGACTTCCTCGTCGACCAGGGCATCGGCGAGGCGACCGATGTTCTGCTGATCGACGAGACCCTCTGTATCGGCTGCGACAACTGCGAGAAGGCCTGTGCCGACGTTCATGACGGTCTGTCACGTCTCGACCGTGAGGCGGGCCGGACCTACGCCCATCTGCATGTTCCGACCTCATGCCGACACTGCGAACATCCCTATTGCATGACCGATTGCCCGCCCAATGCGATCCATCGCGGACCGGATGGCGAGGTCTTCATCGACGAGACCTGTATCGGCTGCGGCAATTGCCAGCGGAACTGTCCCTATGACGTGATCCGCATGGACTCGCGGCCACCCGACAAGCCGGACCTGATCTCATGACTGCTGTTCGGGGTCGGACCGGGACCGGGGGAGCCCGACAAGGCCTGGCGCGCCAAACACAAGCCCAAGGGTGCTGAACCGCCCAAGGTCGCGATCAAATGCGACATGTGCATCGGCAAGTCCGGCGGACCGGCGTGCGTACGCGCCTGTCCGACAGGGGCCGCAATCCGGGTGTCGCCAGAAGAATTTCTGACGGTCAAACGCATGAACAGGGGCGACTAGTCCCTTGTCGAAAGTGGAAAAAACCGGCGAGCGTTCGAACGCGGTCCAGCATGAGGGTTTCCTGCGCCACCGGAATTTCCGTTGGGCCTGGCGGGCGGGTGCCGTGTGTGTGATCGCCGTCGCCGGCTATCTGCTGATGGACGTCCAGCCCCGGCCAAACGGCGGCAGCGCCTACGGCTATGTGGCGGGCACGATCTCGGCGGGGCTGGTGCTCTGGCTGACCCTTCTGGGCCTGCGAAAGCGCGCCATCACAGCGGGCCAGTGGTCCCTGAAAGCCTGGGTCTCGGCCCACGTCTATCTGGGACTGGCCGTGCTCGTCATCACCACCCTGCATGCAGGCTTCCAGTTCGGCTGGAACATCCACACCCTGGCCTATGGCCTGATGGTGCTGGTGGTGGTCTCGGGCCTGTTCGGCGTGACCGTTTACGCGCTCCTGCCGCGCTATCTCAGCCGAAACCGCGGCGAGACAACCCAGAAGCAGATGCTGGAAACCCTCAGAGCGCTGGATCGTCAGATCAACGAAGCGGCCCAGCCATTGTCCGAGGTCCAGGCCCGGGTGGTTCAGATGTCACTGGACGACAGCAAGGTCGGCGGCGGGCTGTGGCGCCGCCTGTCGGGCGGACGCGGTGGATGCGGCAACCGCAAGGCCCTGTCACGTCTCCCGGGTCTGCGCCGCAAGGCGACCGACGTTGAACTGCAGATGCTGAGCCGCATGGAGGAACTGCTGCAACGCAAGGCCGCCGCCTTGGGCCAGGTGCGCCGCCACCTGCAGATCCGCGCCTGGCTGAGCGTCTGGCTGAGCGTGCACGTCCCTGCCACGATTGCGCTGATCGCGGCGATCACCGCCCATGTCTTCAGCGTCTTCATCTACTGGTGATGGCCCGATGACCCTTGTTCTTCGCCAGGTCACACGCCGCGTCAGCGGGGCCGAGATCGTTCGTGAGAAGGTCCTGCCGACCGACACGGCCCGCATCGGTCGCGGCGCAGACTGCGAAATCCGCCTGCCCGACCTGGCCGTCAGCCTGCATCACGCTACCCTGACGGTAACCGGGCCGGGCCGGGTGAGCGTGATCTCGGCCGGTCGCGAGCCGTTCGGTGTCGATGGGCGGTTCGTGACCCGGACCGATATCGACGTCAGCCACGCGCCGCGCCTGACCTTCGGCGATCACATCCTCGACCTGTCGGCCGGCGACGGCGGGCGGATCCTGATCAACCTCGCGGCCGCAGAGCCCGCGGAAGGGGAAAGTTCGTCGGGCGTGCCGGCCGGCGGCGTTATCCGCAAGGCGCGCGTTTTCGGCCGCCGGCGGATCGCCTGGACCCTCGGACTGGGGATCCTCGCGATCTGCCTGCTATGGCCGCTGTCGGCATTCTACGGCCATTTCAGGACGCGGATCGATCCGGATCAGCAATGGTCGGCCGGCCCGTTGTCCTCGGCCCATGCCTTCCTTGAGGACGACTGCCAGTCCTGTCACCAGGAAGCGTTTGTCTCGGTGACCGACGCCTCCTGCAAGACGTGTCACGCAGGCGACAAGACTCCCGCAGCCATGGCCGCCGCCGCGACGTCGGTGCGACGGGCAGGCTCGCCGGACAAACTGTCCTTCGTGCGGGACCACGCTGCGCGGGGACGGATCCTCTGGGGCGCTCCGCCGCCAGATCAGTTCGGCGGACAGGCGACCGCCTGGTTCAGGCGCGCCTTCAACATTCCTGAACAGCGCTGCGCCAGTTGCCACGTCGAACACGTCGGCAATCCGGCCGCCAGCCATCCGCCCGAACCGATCCCGACGCTGACCCCGACCCAGACCTGCGTCCAGTGTCACACAGGCCTGACGCACCGGCTGAAGGATACCGATCTGGCCGATGCCCCGTCATGGGCGCGCCACCCGAATTTCCGCCCTGCCCTGCCCGGTCCAAACGGTCTCACTCGGGTCTCTCTGAACAGTCGCCCGCGCGAGTCTTCCGGTCTGACCTTCCCACACAGACTTCACCTGTCACCCTCCGGCGGCGCGGCGAGGATGGCCCAGACACTCGGCGCGCGTGGCTACGGAACAGCCCTGACCTGCGCCAACTGCCACCGCCCCAAGGCCGACGGCAAAGGCTTCATCCCCATCCAGATGGAAAGGGACTGCGCCAGCTGTCACTCACTCGCCTTCGCGACTCCCGGCGGCGTGCGCCAGCTACCGCACGGCGAGCCGCGCCAGGTCATCGCGGCACTATTGTCATGGCAAGGCCTGGGACCGGTCGCCGGCGGCGGAACCTCACGACGCAGGCCGGGCGAAATCGGTGGGGCCGGAGCCGGCATGGGCGGCTCGCCGACCGGTGCCAGCGCCGTTACCACGGTCGGCGGTGCCTTCGGCCCGCGTGGAGCCTGTTTCGACTGCCACACCATCTTCCGGACGCCGACCATTCGCTTCACGCCGGTCCGTCTACCCGACAACTTCCTCAGTCGCGGGGCTTTCGACCATAGCGTTCGCGAACACCGGATCGACCGCCTCGGTCAGCCGTCCTGCGCCCGATGCCATGCCGCCGCGACGTCAGCGTCAGCAACCGACCTGCTGCTGCCGTCCGCCGGCGAATGTGCGGAATGCCACGGCCAGACGACGGCGAAATCGCCCACGCCCGCCCCGGCGGATTGCGAGACCTGCCACAGCTTCCATGCGCCGTCTCAACCCACGCCGCATCCACCACGGCCGACCGTCACCACCCCGCCCCGGCTTGTTGCCGCGGTTCAGACCACGCCGTAGGCCAGCATCGCTTCGGCGACCTTCTTGAAGCCCGCGATATTGGCACCGCGCACATAGTCGACGCGTGACGTGCCAGCGACTCCGCCATATTCGACACAGCGCTGATGAATGCCCTGCATGATGTCGACCAGGTGCTGCTGAAGCTCGGCTTCCTTCCAGGCGATACGGCCCGAGTTCTGGCTCATCTCGAGGCCGGAGACCGCCACACCGCCGGCATTGGCGGCCTTGCCCGGCGCATACAGGATGCCGGCGGCTTTGAAGACATGTACGCCCTCAAGATCGGTCGGCATGTTGGCCCCCTCGGATACCGCCATACAGCCGTTGGCGACGAGGGTCAGGGCATCGGCACCGTTCAGTTCGTTCTGGGTCGCGCACGGCAGCACGACGTCGCAGGGCACCGCCCACGGCCGCTGACCGTCGTGATAGGTGGCACCGCGGAACTCTGTGACGTAGTCCGAGATCCGGCCGCGCCGCTTGGTTTTGTGCACCTTGACCCAGTCGATCTTGGACTGGTCGATACCGTCGGGATCGTGGATGAATCCCTGGGAGTCCGACAGGGTCAGGACCTTGCCACCCAGTTGTACAATCTTCTCCGCCGCGTGGGTCGCGACATTGCCCGATCCCGAAATCACGGCGGTCTTGCCCGCCACTTCCTGGCCGATGTGGCCCAGCATTTCCTTCAGAAAATAGACCGCGCCATAGCCGGTGGCCTCGGTCCGGATCAGGCTACCGCCGTAGGACAATCCCTTGCCCGTGAGCACGCCGGTAAACTGGTTGGTGATCCGTTTGTACTGGCCAAACATATAGCCGATCTCGCGGCCGCCGACGCCGATGTCACCGGCCGGCACGTCGATGTCCGCGCCGACATGCCGATAGAGCTCGGTCATGAACGACTGGCAAAATCGCATTACCTCGTGATCCGACTTGCCCTTGGGATTGAAGTTCGACCCGCCCTTGCCACCGCCCATCGGCAGGCCAGTCAGACTGTTCTTGAACGTCTGCTCGAAGGCCAGGAACTTGAGTACGCTCTCGGTCACGCTGGGGTGGAAGCGGATGCCACCCTTGTAGGGGCCGATGGCGTTGTTGTTCTGGACCCGCCAGCCCCGCTGGACGCGGATATTGCCCTTGTCGTCCTCCCAGCACACCCGGAAGCTGATCACCCGGTCCGGTTCGGCGATGCGCCGCAGGATCTGGTAGTGATGGTACTCTTCCTTGTCCCTGATGAAGTCGAAGATGTCTTCGGCGACTTCCTGAACCGCCTGGACGAACTCGTCCTGACCCGGGTTGCGCTTTTTAACGCCCTCGATGAACCGGGGCAGATCAACGTGGTCCGAAACGGCCATGGCATTATCCCTCTAGAAGTTGGGTGAGCCTCCCCCACCGCAAACCTGCGCCCCCGGACTCCCACCGGCGACCGGGTCGCCGTTCCGGACGTTGGGCTTGCAGTCCAGGGTCGGCTCGATGCCTTCCGGTCCGGACTGGCTACCCTCGCCGAAGAAGACGGCGTCGCCGGAGTCCAGACCTGCGGACATGACGTCTCCGGGACTCGAATCCGTATTCGAGGTCGGGGCAGATCTGAGCAGGGCGCTCAACCGCGACGAGGATTCATCCGAGAGTTCGAAGGGTCCAAACGTCCCGCCCGGCCATGCGAAGATGGCGAGGCCGGGACGCTCCAGGGAATAGGTCTGGTCCCCGCTGGTGACGTCGATCGCGCCCGGCGTGTCAAAGCCTGAGCCGCGCGGGCCGGGACCGCGCAGGACGATCAGGCTGGCGTCATCGGGTGATCCGCTGAAGGGCGGTATGCCAGGCTGGCCTTGCAGGACCAGGAGGGCATCGGGGCCGACGACCGTCTCGACGACGGTGCCACGCACGCCGATCGAGGCGACGGGTGTCCGCACGGCACCGGCGCGCGCGCCGCCACGTCCGGACACAAACCTGAATGCACCGCGTGCGACCGAGGCAGAGGCGCTGCCGGCGCTGCGGTCGGTATCGATTACGAAGCGGTCGATAGTCACACGGGCATTCGATCCAAGGGTGAAGATCGACTGATCCCTCAGGAGGATTTGCAACTGGCTCTGGGCACCGCTGACAAAGACGTCGCCGGTGCGGACTTGCGCTCTCAGCGCCGCAGCCCTCAGCGTGCCCTCGCCCGCCGGCTGGGTACGGATGCTGTTGCGGATAGCGGCATTGACACCCACGGCCTCCTGGGCCTGGACGGCAACGGCGGCCGACACGGCGCAAACCATGGCGGCGACGGCGACGAAGGTACGAACCCGGGTCATGTCCATCTCTCCTAGTTTGCCGCGCCGAAGCGCCAGGTCAGGCGCAGTTCCGCGCCCCAGCTGTCATAATCCGCCAGCGGTGCAAGGGAATCACGGGCGCTATAGGTCAGCGCCCCCTCGATCCCGACATCCTGACGCCAGTCCCCGGTCGCGCCGACACCGGTGAAAGCACTGATCGGTGCACCGACGGCCACGCGGGCCCAGCTCCGGACATCCTCGCGCGCCGCGGCTGTGGGACCAATGAACACCGGATCGGGCGCATCATAGTCCAGCCACTGAACGCCGCCGGAGACGGCCACATATTGTCCCCGACGCGCGCTTCGGTCGTAGCGTGCCTGAACGCCGGGCCCGGAGTAGCCGAAGGGTTCATATCCGGCCTGCTTGTCCTGCCAGCCGGCCGACAGGCCGACGCTGCTTCGCGCGTCCAGCCGATGGGTTACGCCGACGTTGAAGTCATATCGCCAGCCGTCACGGTCCCCGCCGAGGAGAAGGACCAGGGCGTCGACGGTGGGCTCATCGAAGGTCTGGCTCACGGCCTCACCGGACACCGATACGGAGGTCGCATTGCTCGTCCGCCAGCGGGCCTGGGCCTTGACGCCGGCCTCTCGCATATAGGGGTCGCCGCGCAGCTCAAGCGCCCGCGCCACGGCGCTGATGTTCCATGAACTCAGGCGACCGACGTAGGACAAGCCAGCCTCGATGTCACCCCGGCGTACATCGCCGTCGATGTTGTCAAAGGTCGTGCGGTCATAGCCGCCGATCGTACCGAAGACGGCATAGCCCGTCGCGCCGCCCAGATCGTGTGCGGCACGCAAGCGTCCCGTAAAAACGGCGGCTCCCCCGGCTTCGCTGGCTGGAGGCGCGAAGATCGAGTCCACCTGGGTCGTCAGCGCCCCCGCGGCATCATCTTCATAGGTCAGGCCGGCAGTCAGACTTCCACCGAACCGGGTCGTCGACCGGCTGCGTTCGATGCTGGCCCGATAGCGGGCGGCCTCGGCCCGCTGGAGCGGAGTCAGAGACACCGGGTCGAGCAGATCCAGCTGGTCGCGCGCCCCCTGCAGGTCATCGAGGCGGAAAAGGATAACAGCATAGAGGAGGCGCGCACTGTGCCGGTTCGGGTCCGCAATCAGAACACGCTCAAGCGCACCGGCCGCGCCGTTGAGGTCGCCGGCCGCGGCCGCGCGCCGCGCGAATTCGAAATTGAGCGCCGGATCGTCCGGTGCCGCAAACACCTCTTGAAACTCCTGCGCTGAGGCGGTCTCGACCGCCACGGCCGAAAGCCCTGCAATGGAGAAAATCATCACGCCGGCCCGGAAAATCGAGGCGGACCTGGTCCCTGAAAACTTCATCGACACCCCCAACCGCTTGCAGATTGCCCGGGATAGTCTATCCCCGACTGCGGAGCGGTTACTGTAACATCGTTCCGCGAGAGTCCCATAGACTATTCGCGGAGCGCACAGATCGAGTGAGGCAGACGCGATGGGGGCGGAGCCTGAGACCGAGCGGTTGAAGGAAATCGGGTCGCGTCTCGCGCGCTCCAGCCTCTCGCTCACGCGTTATATCGCGGCGGCCGGACCGGGCCTGACGATGGCCCTGCTCCTGCTTGTCCTGCACATATTCCAGCCGCCGTTCATGCAACAGATCAGCAATCTGGTGTTCGACAGCTATCAACGCGCCTATCCACGCCCGTATGAGGACGCCGCCGTCCGGATTGTCGACATAGATGATGAGACCATTCGTCGGCTCGGGCAGTGGCCGTGGCCGCGCACGGATGTCGCGCGCCTGACCGATTCCCTCACAGAAGCCGGGGCCGCGGCGATCGCTTTCGACATTGTCTTTTCCGAGCCCGACCGGACGTCACCCGCACGGGCCGCGGAGATCCTGCGGGCCAATCCGGAGGCGACTGGCGACTATGCCGACATCGCCGCCCTGACCGACCATGATGAACTGCTCGGCCAGGCCATGCGGCGCGGTCCAACGGTGACCGGCTACTTCCTGACCAGTGAAACCAATGCGGTGCGGCCGGCGGAACAGGCCGGCGTCGCCGTCTCCGGCACGCCGCCGCTGGCGGCTCTGACGGCCTACAAGGGTGCCATCGCCCCCCTTCCGATCATTGGCGGCAGAGCCTCGGGAGCCGGCTTCGTCAGTATTCAGGGCGACCGCGACGGCATCATCCGGGCGGCACCCTTGCTGGCCGGTATCGATGGCCGGATCGTGCCGTCTCTTTCGCTTGAAGCGCTCCGGGTCGCCCAGGGTGCCGGCGCGATCCTGGTCAGAAGCAGCGACGGAAGCGGAGAGCTCGGTGCCGGTGAAAGCCTCAGCGTCGTCGCCGTCAAGACCGGAGACCTCGAGGCGCCGACGACCCACAACGGCGAGCTCTGGATGCACTACACCGCCGACCATCCGGAAAGGATCGTGCCGGCCTGGCGAATCCTTCAGGGCGATCTGACAGAGGCCGAGATGCACCGGCTTTTCGAGGGCCACATCGTCTTCGTCGGTGCCGGTGCCCAGGGCCTTCGTGACCTGGTCTCAACACCCATCCGCGAGAAGGAATTGGGGGTCGTCGTCCATGCCCAGGCCGCCGAACAGATCATCCTCGGCAAATTCCTGACCCGGCCCGACTGGACGCTTGGCCTGGAGCGCGTGCTGCTGGTCGTACTGGGCCTTGTCATTGCCCTCTCGGCACCGGGCCTGGGTGCCCTTCGCGGCGGCCTGCTGGCCCTGCTGGCCTTCGTCGGAGTTATCGCCGCGTCCTGGTTCGCCTTCCGCAACGCCGGCCTGCTGATCGAGCCGACATTCCCGGCGCTGAGCGTGGTTTCAGTCTACATCGCCATCACCGCCGTATCCTTCTATCGAGAAGAGCGGGCTCGCAGCCATATCCACAACGCCTTCGACCGCTACTTGTCGCCCGAGCTGGTCGACCGGATCGCCCGCGATCCCGGCCAGCTGGAGCTGGGCGGCGAAGTGCGCCAGATGACGGTGCTGTTCAGCGACGTGCGCGGCTTCTCCCGCATCTCCGAACGATTCGGACCGCAGGAACTGATCCGCTTCCTGATCAACCTGCTGACCCCGATGACCGACGTGCTTCTGGCCCGCAAGGCCACCATCGACAAATACATCGGCGACGCCGTCCTGGCGTTCTGGAACGCGCCGCTCGACGATCCTGATCACGAGCAGAATGCGGCTTTGGCGGCGCTCGAGATGCTCGAGACCCTCAAACGACTGAATGTTGAAAGCGCCGGAGATCCGGCCTGGCCCGGTCGGGTAGAGATCGGGATCGGCCTCAACACCGGCCCCTGTTGCGTCGGCAACATGGGATCGCGCCAGCGCCTGAGCTACTCCCTGATCGGCGATACCGTGAACCTGGCGTCACGGCTCGAGAGTCTGACGAAATACTACGGCGTCCCGATTTTGGTGGGGGAAGAACTTGCCACCCGCCTGCCCGGCTTCGCCCTGGTCGAACTGGACATTATCCGGGTCGCGGGCCGCGACGCTCCCGAACAGGTCTTCGCCCTGATGGGCCCGCCGGGACTCGCTTCGGACGCAGCCTTTGTCGAAGCCGGGGCCCGGATGAGGGCGATGCTGGAGGCCTACCGGTCGCGCGACTGGTCCTCGGCCGAGACAGCGCTGGAGCAGCTCAGAGATGCGGGCACGATCGCTGGCCTCGAGGGCGTTGCCGCTATCTACGCGAAGCGGATCGCGGACTTCCGACTGACGCCACCGGCCGATGACTGGGACGGGATCAGCCAGGCGCTGGAGAAATAGAAGTGACATGACTTTGAACGGGGGAACAGCGTCATGTTGATCGTTCAGATCACCGACATCCATATCGGCTTCGATCAGAAGAGCCGGTTCGAGATGAACAAGAAGCGTTTCCGCCAGACGGTCGAGGCGGTGATGAAGCTTGAACCGAAGCCCGATCTGATCGTGATCACCGGCGACATCGCCGACAAGGGCGATGTGGCGTCCTACGAATGGTTTCGTCAGGAAATCCAGCAGCTTTCCCTGCCTATCCTGATGTGTATGGGCAACCATGACACCCGGGCCAATTTCAGTCAGGTCTTCCCCGATACGGCCCAGGAGGACGGCTTCATCCAGTATGTCGTCGACGACCATCCGCTGCGGATCGTGGTGGTGGACACGCTGGAGGAAGGCCGCCACGGCGGCGGCTTCTGCGAGAAGCGGGCGGCCTGGCTGGAGGCCCGACTGGCCGAGGCACCGCACCGGCCGACCCTGCTTGTCCTGCATCACCCGCCCATCGACACCGGCATCGAGTGGATGACGATCGGCCCGGCCGAACCCTGGGTGCAGCGGTTCACCGACGTGGTCTCGCGCCACGGTCAGGTCGTCGGCGCCCTGTGCGGCCACGTCCACCGCACCATCGTCACCTCATGGGCCGGCACGACCCTGACGGTCTGTCCTTCCACCGCACCGCAGGTAGTGCTGGACCTCAAGCCGATGAACCTGGACCGTCCGGACAAGCGGCCGATGATCGCCGAGGCGCCGCCGTCGTTCGGCATTCACCGCTGGAACGGCCGCAGGTTGGTCAGCCATTTCACGGCGGTCCAGCGTTACAAGATCCTCGCCCGCTATACGCACAAGATGCAGGCCTTCATGAAGCATCTTGCGCAGGAACGCGCCGGGACGGCCGGGCCGCACCACCACTGACCAGCCGGGCGGCTACTGCCCGCCGGCGGCCGCCAGCCAGCCGTCCAGAGAGGGCCGGTCGATGACCCGGTACACCTCGCCGCGATAGTCGAGGAACAGCCGCTCCATTTCGCGCCTGTTGAACGGTCGCGACCCAAGGCGGCCGAAGATGGCGATCTGTGATCCCGTCTCATCCACAGCGCGGTCGCGGTCCAGTCCTTTGGACAGGGCCAGCGCCGGCGAAGGGGTTCGCGCCCATGCGATCAGTTCGGGGCGGGGCTCGGGCGAGAAGCCATAGAAATTCCGCTGACTGTCCGGGCTGGTCAATTGCAGCACCTTGAGCCCGTTCCGCCCGTCGGCGACATAGGCGAACAGGGAGGCATTTGTGGAGGCCACGACCACATCCTCGGCGTCATTCAACCGACCGTCGAACGTCACCCGCTGGTGCAGGCGGGGCTGACGCGGGTTTTTGACGTCGACGATAACCAGGCCCTCACCCTTGGCCGCAACATAGGCATAGGTCCGCGCCACATACAGGCGACGCGCATCGCCAAGCGGCACCACAGCACCCTCGATGGCCCGGGGGTCTTCCAGCCTTGTCACATCCAGCACGCGCAGACCCTGGGCGTCGGTGACGAACAGATAGCGGAACTGCAGGGCCGAGGCCCGGACGTCGTTCAGCCGCACAGTGGTGACATGCCGGGGCCGAAGCGGGTCATCCAGATCAACCACCACCAGACCGGCGCGGGCGGCGATATAGGCGATGTGGCCGGCGAGCGTCACGTGGCGCGCGCCGTCCAGCAGGCCGCCGGGATTCCACGTCACCGCACGACGCAGATTGTTGTTGCGCGGATCCCCGTCCGCCAGGGTGTCCACATTGACCAGGATCAGCCCCTCGCGGGCATCGGTCACGACGGCATAGCTGTAGATGGGATGAAAGGCCTGTTCCTGGTTGGCCGCCCGCATCTCAGGCGTGTTGCGGGTCGGCGCGATCGACTGGTTGGTCGGCAGGGCCATACAGGTCGCATTGCTGGAGGCCACGTGGGTATCATTGCCCAATGGCGAGAAGGGTGCAGTCAGGATGCGGTCCGAGACCCCCTTGTTGCCGATCGCGGCCACGTCATAGACGCGGAAGCCACCCCGGCCCTCGGCCACGAACATATACTCACCGCGCAACTGCAGACAGCGGGCCTGGCCGCCCGTGCCCTGCAGGGTGTTGGCGATCTCCTCCACCGGACGGGTATCCCCACTGCCGCCTGCGTCACGATCGAACGCTTCCCCGCGGGTCCAGTTGATCAGTTCACGCCCGTTGCGCTCGACGTGCTGGGCAAAATAGTCCGGATAGGCATAGCGCTGCAGATAGGAGCCGAATACCGCCTGGGGCTCATCCCATTCGGTCACCCGCACCGCCTCGATGCCGGTCTCCAGTCCGACCCAGGCATTCATCCCTACGAAATTGACCGTGTTGGTCCCCAGCATCAGCAACTGGGCCATGATGGCGTTGTTGTCCTCGGCCTCGGAGACATGACAGTCGCTGCAGGTCTTGGTCTCTGTGCGTCGGACCGTGTGCGGGAAATGCGGGGCGAAGGCCTGGCTTGAGAAGCCGACCGCCGAGATCGGCGGCTGCTGCACATAGATCCGCTCGCGGTTGATATTGGTCGAGGACAGGACCAGCGCCGAGGACGACCGGGCCGGGGCGATCACCCCGCCGCGCGCGGTCCCGTGGCGGCCCAGCTGGAACATGTCGTCGCGCGCGACCTGCGGGTTGTAGGTGGCGTAGTTGCGGGTCGTGCCGCCCTCCGCGCGGTGACTCGTGGCCTGCCAATTGGCCTCGACCGGCAGATGGCAGCCACCACAGGACGGCGTCCAGGAGGTGTGGCAGCTGTAGCAGGCCATTTCCTCGTCGTTGTGCGCCAGGTCAGCCGTTGCAACCCCGGGGCCCCAGGTAAAGTTGGCCTGTCCGGGCCGTGACACCGACATCAGCTTGGCGCGGGCCGCTGCCGGGTTGAAGCGGGGACTCGCGCGGTCCACCGCATCACGCACCATCGACACCTCCCACTCCAGGGTCGGGTCGACAATCGAGCGCTGGATCAGCACACGACGATTGTCGCGCTCGATCCACTCAAAGCGGCGCTGGCCGTCGGAATTACGCAACAGGGTCAGATCCGTACCCTCGGGCGGTGCCGCGGGACCTGAGGTGCGCAGGGTCGGCCAGGCGCGGGACGACCCGTGGCAGTCCTTGCAACCAATCTCCACCGCCGCGGCGACTTCGCCCATGATCAGGCCTGAGCCGTGACTGTCCTGCGAGAAATGGCAGTCTGCGCATTGCAGGCCCTTCTCGGCGTGGATGTCCATCATGTGGACCGTCTTGCCGGGGTTGGTCCCCGGCGGCACGAACTGGCCCTCTCCTTCCCGCCGCCAGCGTTCGGGATCATCAGGCGATACGATGCCGCCCTCGGCGTCCAGCAGATTACCTTCACGGTCGCGCTTGAATACGCCGCGGAAATTCCAGCCATGCCCATGATAGTCGGCGAACTGGGTATCCCGGAGGGTCGGGTTCAGGTCGTTGACCGCGCGCAGGAAGTCCAGATCGGCCCAGTTGCCGCGCGGCGCGGCGCCCTCCGGATTGCGGTCCAGGACCTCGCGAACTTCTTCGGCCGTGGGATAGCGCTGCCGCTCCGGCCACATGGTCGGCGCGTCGGCTTCATAGTCCCACATCGTGTAGCCGAGGTAGCTGTTCAGGAACATGTTCGGCTGATGCATGTGGCAGTTCATGCACTGGGACGTCGGGATGGCGCGCGTGAAGGCGTGGCGGATCGGGTGGCCCGACTCCTGACGGCTGATGGTTGGGTCGGCCGTTGCCGTCTGGCCGTCCCGGCCGAACTGCGAATAGCCCAGACTATGCCGCGGCTCGCGGTCGTTGGCATAGACGACGTGGCAGGATGTGCAGCCGGACGACCGATAATCTCCGGGCTGGTCATTGGTGCCCATGAACCAGGTGTAGGGGTCATTCAGGCGGGTCTTGTGGATGTTGAGTACCGGTACGGCGATGCGAAGGCCGGTGCCCGGCCCGCGTGAGGACTGGCGGAAATCAGGGCGCCCCGGCTCCTCCAGCCGCTGCAGCAGGCCAGTCGGACTGGGCAGGCCGATTTCCGGAAACTGGGTCGCGATGTTGCGCCCGCCGCGCTCGAACACCCGGAAGATGTCACCCGGCGGTGTGACCTGCCACGTCGGGATCGGGTAAAGCACCGGAAGGGCTCCTCGGCGCGCCTCGTCGAGGGTCACCGTGCCCGGCGGATTGCCCGGCGACAGCAGACGCGCTGCCTCCCCTTCGGGCGTATAGGCCTCTCCGATGATGTAGTTTTTGTACGGCAGGATCCCGTTGTTGTAAGAGGCGCCGCCAAAGAACATGGCACCGGTCGCCATCAGGGATCGTTCTGCCTTTTCAATCAACTCCATGTGACAGTTGCCACAAGACTGACGGGCGACTCGATAATCCCCTGGATTCACGAAACGAATGAACTCGGGCGCCTCACGGTTCAGCAGGGTGTAGGTCCGTTCGGGATTGGCCGAACTCGGGAAATGCCAGCTCTTTGGATAGCGAGGCAGAACATGAGCTCTGTCTCTCACTGCATTGTATTCAGGCGTGTTGGCTGCGGCACCGGCAGGCACGACCGCGGCGGCGTCGCCGCCGTGGCAATCGACGCAGCCCAGTACGACGGCCGGCGAGGCGTGCATGCTCGCAGCGTCGACCGGACTGTGGCAACTCACGCAGCCGACGCTCTTCGCGGCCGCCTGTTCAGGGGTCTGACCGCGTGGTGCCGGCGGGGCGGTGACATAGGCCCGCGCGACAGGGGCCTCGTCATCGTCGGCCACCACGACAGCCGGGGTGCCGGCGACAACGATCATCAGGGCGGACAGCGCCCCTATGACCAGTCTTTTGCCCCCCCAGGTCCCCATCGCCCCCTCAGAAAGTCAGAACAGCGTTCAATAGAACGGAATAGAACCGGTCGTCTCTATTTCTCGCCTGGAACAGGTCGCCGAAGCCGTCACCGGGCTCAAAAACAGCCGCCGAGGCGCGCAGGACCACATTCTGGGTCATCAACGGTCGCCAGATGGCCGACACCGACACGTCAAAACCCAGCTCTTTCGGAATCGAGCCTTCCTGACGCAGGGCCTGGACCACGGCTGTATCAGCGAACCACAGATGGTTTGCGTTGGCGCTGACCCGCAGCTGCGGCGTCAGGTCGAGATCGGTCCCGAAGCCGAGAAGAACGGTGCCCGGATTGTTGAAATTGGACTGCCCCTCCTCCTTCGACGACCGCAGCGAATTCAGGACGCCGTTACGGGTGTTGACGCCGATGGCCCGACCGCCACCGGCCAAGGGAATGGATTGGCGGATCCAGTAGCTGGTGTCGGCCCCGGCGAACTGCGGGTTCTCGAAAATGGCATCGAAGCCTTCCTCGACGTCATCATAAGGGTCCGGATCCCCCGAAGCGTAAAGGCCCGAGGCGCGGAACCTCATCCAGTCGAAATCAATCGACGGCTCAATCGCGAGGAACCAGGCGCGGACCTCGGCAGGCCGGCTTGTGAAGATGCTGTTGCGGTCCTCGCCAAGCGCCGCATAGGCCGAGGCTGTGAGATTGATCCGCCCGATCCGTCCGTCGGCGTTGTAGCCCAGGTAGACGACATCATAGTCCCGTCCCCGCAGGTCCCCCAGCAAGGCCGGGCGCGCGGGGAAGCCATTGTCGTCTATATGGATGTCGTCCCGCTCCCGGTTACGGTTGTAGAGCACCGTCCATTGTGAGGTCAGGCCTGGAAACGGCAGGTCCTGACGGTACAGGTTGGCGACCAGAACCTGGTCGTCGCGGATCGACTGGGTGATGTCGTTCAGACCCGAGTTTGTGTCCTTCTCCAGTCGCAGAAACAGGCCCAGATTGTACTGGTAGCGGTTGTTATCGCGGTTCCCGAACAGCCGCACGCCCAGTTGGTTGTCCTGAAAGAGAAAGCCCCGGAAGTCCGAGGTGAACGGCTGGATCCCGACCCGGACGGAGTCGAAATCGTAGCGCTTGGACACGTTGCGCAGATGGTAGTCGATGAAAGCTTCCTGGACGCCCAGGAAGGAGTCCTGCCGGTCAGGGCTTCGCGAGGGCTGTACCGACAGGATGCGCCGCTCGGGCACACTCACATCGCTGTAGTTCAGGGCCAGGGTCAGGCGAGCTTCGAAATCCGGGGGTTTGAACGCCGTTGACCCTTCAACCAGCGACACCGAGGCCAGCAAGGTCTGAGACACGATCAGACTGTTCGAGCGGCCGAACGTATCCAGGCTGTTCGGATCCTGGGATGTCTGAACCCCGACCGGCAGCGGCAGTGAGCGGGGCTCGATCACCGTGTCCGAAACCCCGGAAACCACAACGAACAGGTCCTCATGCCCCGGCAGGGGCCGGTCGCCCTTCAGGGTGTTCTGATTATAGGGATCGAACCAGCGTTCATGGACTCCGACCGCCTCGATCACCCGCCAGCGGTCGGGGAGCGGCAGGTGATCGGTGGGAAAGGCGTCGGGTGACGGTGCGCGCACGGCACCGGGATTCCTTTGGATGACCGCCTCGGGATAACTCTCGACCCGGCCGGGACGGCGGCGGATCGGCGCATCCGGGTCAACCGTCTGGGGCGGATCAACCTCGCGCGAGGGCTGCGGAACCGCCGGGTGGATGACCAATGGAAGACCCTGCGCCGCAGCCTCGGATGCCGGGAAGCAAACCAGACCCACAACGATCAGCGCAGGCCAGTCCACCTTCATCACGGCGCACTGCACACGTTCTGTTGCGACGAATCCAGGAACGGCGCGAACGGACAGCTGACATAACGCAGTCGCGTCGACCGGCCAGACTGGGTCACAACGATCTGATCGGACCGCATGGCGACGGGCGCATGGCCGATGCCGCCAACCCGAATGGCGGCGTTCTGGAGGCCGAGGAACGAGATCATGTCATCCTGGTCAATGCCGTCGCCCGACACACCGACGGCGCCAATCAACTGCCCGCCGCGATAGATGGGCACGCCCCCGGGGAAGATCTGCAGGCCGTTCTGAAGCCGGTTCCGGCCGGGCACAACGTCAGGCAAGGCGGTACAGCGCGCCGCGGTATCGAGCCCCAGCCCGCTGACAAAGCCGACGTGCTGTCCCAGGTTGGTCAGGACCAGTGCGGTCTGAAGGCCCGTCGAGAAGGGACTCCACAGGGCGATCGGTCGCGAAAGTGGTCCGCTGACCGGGCCGACCTCGCCGTCGGGAAAATAGGGTCGCGCCAGATTTCCAACGGCCCGCACGCTGAACGCCGACTGCCCCGTCAGGGCCGCAGGCATGGACAGGAAGGTGCGCATATCACTGACGAAGGCCCGCACATCCGCCGACGGATTGCCTGACAGGTCAGCGGCGGCGAGCGGATGGGACAGGAAGCTGGCTGTGCGCGCCTTCTGCACCGCGACATCGATCCCGAAGAGCGGCGCATCCGGCGAACGAACCAGCCCCAGGGTCACACCGAAGGTGTCCACCACCACGATGGAGACCTGGGCGCGACTTTCCAGCGGCCGGCGGATCTGGGCCCGCGCCCGACTCATGACGGTAAAGGCTTCCTCCAGCACGGCGCGCGTCTCAGCGGCGGTCAGCGGTGTCGTTACCGAACCGCCGTCCGTCCCGGCCTGCACCGGATATCGGCCGACCCCGGACCCGTTGGTCAGGATGAACGCATCCGTATTGTTGAACTCACCCGCTGTCGCCTTGCGAACGCCCGAGGCCTCGGTCCCGTAAACCTGACCCGCGATGGCTCCGGGGCCGGCATAGTAGCCGGCGACCGGAGTGAAGGTGCCCGTTCCCACCGGCAGGGTGACAAAGGCCGGCACCGAGGCCGGGGCGCTCATCAGGGTCGCGGCCGTGGCGTCGCTGTATCGCAGGGTCGTTCCATCAATCGATACCCTCTCCGCGACGATGTCCGCGGCCGGTGCCAGGCCCGTCCCGGCCGCAAGGGCTATATGTTCTTCGTCATCAATATCGACGTTCAATACATTGATATCGAAACCATAATCGGACTCGGCGATGACGCCGACACCGCCGACCAACACCCCGTTCTTGTAGAGGGGAAAGCCACCCGGATCGGCCGCCAGACCAAGCGGAGACCGCTTGGGACCGATCAGCGACGACGGCCCGCCACCGGCGACGAACCGGCTGGAGATGTCCGAACAGGGCAACTGGCTGAACTGAACCCCGAACAGAGGCCCGCTCTCGAGGCCCACCGTCGAGGGAGCCGGTGGGAAATGCTGCTGCACGATCATGCTGGCCGTGCGGCTGGAGAAGGCGTTGCCGCCCGAAGAAAGATACGCCCCGGTCACCGCCTTGGCGATCGCGCCGGCGGCAGCGGGCGCGACGACGCCCTGCAGGTCAACATTGGCCGTCGCACCCGCGCGCAGCGTGATCGACGCCGGCGCACCGGTCATGGAATAGACGGCGAGCACATTGCCGACCCGGTCCGTCACTGCAATCACGGCCGGACGCGACCGCGCCCGGGCCTCGGCCACAGCACGAGCCAGCACGCCCTCGACATCCGCCACCGAAAGGGACTCAGCGCCGGGAACCGCATACAGCGCCCCGCTGCCCCCACCTCCGCCACCGCCGGATCCCCCGCCACCGCCACTTGACGAACCGCCGCCGCCGCATCCCGCCAGCGTCAGACCGGCGAAGGCGGTGAGAACCAGAATCGCTGCCCGAAGCCTCATCTCGCGCGCCTGACGGCGGCCGCGATACTGCCCATGGCGCTGCGGAATTCCTGCGGCCGATAGTGGTTGGGGTCCCGCACGGCGGCATAGGCCCGGTCGATCTCGGGGCGCATCGCCCGAACCGTACCGCCGTCGATCTGACCCTGGGCGACAAGGGCGTTGAGCAGGGTGTCCACGGCCATCACAGCCTGGGCACCGCCGGCGTAATCGGTGTATCGCGGTGCCAGGGCCGACCCGAGTACATCCTCGAGGATGCCGATGGTGTCGGCGCGGCTGAAGGGGCTGGACGCGAAACTGGCTGACAGTTGGCTGGCCGTCTGCGCCAGTCGTTGAGCAGCCGCCACAGCTCTGCTCCGGTCCGATCCAAGGGCTTGATGGAAGGCCCGTGAATCTGTCTGGAACCGGGTCGCCAGGGCAGCAGGTGCCGTCCGGGCGGCCGCCGCCAGCATGATCATGTTTTCGTCGTTGAACGGCGGCGTGCCGGGGGGAATGGGCCGGCCAGGATTGGCCTCGACCATGAGCGGCGCGCCGGGCTCGTCAGAAATTGGCCGGTGGCAGCTGTGGCAATCAAAGAAATAGAACTCGGGGAAAACTCCGTTCCCGGCCCGTCGGTTATCACCGTAAACGGTCAGAATGCGCTGCAGGGCCGCGGCCTGTCCGACCGCCCAGAATCGGGCAGAGTCCATCGTCGTCTTGCGCTGCAGATAGTCAGCGTCGACGTCATGATGCTGCTGGAAGGTGCTGAACAGCTCAAGCTCGAACGACAGGCGCGGGTGGCCGGCGCTCATCATCTCATGCGTCACGAACTGGTTGGGCTTGTCGCTGCCCCAGTGGCAGTCGAGGCAGACATTGGCCCGGACCACCGGGTCCTCCAGCCGCGTCATACCCCGGGCCACGTTGGCGGCATGGCTGACACCGACCGTGTAGTGGCTGGCAATCCAGCCGCCTGCCGGCCCATGACAACTCTCGCAGCCCACTCCGTCGGAAATCTGGAACCGCGCACCTCGGGCCGCGGCGGGCTCGGCATGGCAACCCAGACAGGTCGGGGCGTTCCGGGCCGGGCCCAGGCCCAGCCTCCGCGCGATCGCCTCGGCACGAGGATAGGTCAGGGTCCGCCAGGCCCGGCTGTGCGACCCGCCCGGGCCGGTCGGGTCCTGCCAGCTTACCAGTTCATTCTGGCGCACGACCGCCCCGTCGGGGGCCTGACGGCCATGACAGGTCGATCCAGCGCAGGAGGCGACGCCTTCATGGACCCCGGGCGATGCCGCAATGGCCCGGGACGGAAGCACGGCACAGAGCGCAAGCCCGACAGACAGCAGAAGCGCTACGCGCGCCCAGGCCGCACTCGGGCGTGAACGATCCAGATTGACCGTCGCGGTGCGCAAACCCTGTCGCCTCCCCCCGTCGAACCGAATGGCACGGCTCGAGATAACGACGTTAGCATCAATCCCGAGCGACTGTCAGCCAACTCTCCCCTGAGATGAACCGCTCGCAGCGACGTGTGGATGGAGTCGAAATCCGGGTCCGGGGCAGGGATCGACGGTCTTCACCAAGCCTGAACGGAACAACGTCTGCCGTGCAAAGGCCTCAGCAATGACCCCTCCTCGTATCTGATCACAGGGTCATTTTTGCGTCGGATCGATCAGATATTTCTCGCCCGTCGCCTTGCGTTCATAGGCCCGGAGCAACTGGGGATCGAGCGCTTCGTTCAGACCGATCGTCCGCGTGTAATGGGTGGCGAAGGTCGTGGTCAGTTCGTCGAAGACGCGCTTGCGAAGGCGCGCCACCGTCTCCGCTCCCGCCTTCTGCAGGAATGGCGTCAACAGCCATCCGGACACGCTCCACTGGAAGCCGAAGGCGAGGCGGTCCAGCACCATTGGCGACAGATCAAGTGCACCGTAGGTGTAGAGTTGCTTGAAGCTGTTTGAGCCGTAACGGCTGTACTCCTTCATGCGGCTGACAGCGCCGCGTTCCATGGCGCGCATGATGTCGCTGCCAAGGGTGCCGCCGCCGATGGCGTCAAAGGCCACTGTCGCGCCGGTCTGGCTGATTGCCTCGACCAGTTGAGACCGAAAATCTGCATCGCCACTGTTCAGGACGTGGGTCGCCCCGATGGCCCGCAGCAAGTCCACCTGTTCGGCAGAACGGACGATATTGACGAGGGGAACACCATCGCTGGCGCAGATTTTCTGAAGCATCTGGCCGAGGCTCGAGGCTGCGGCCGTGTGAACGATCGCTGTATGCCCCTCGGCCCGCGCTGTTTCGACAAAGCCGAGCGCCGTCATCGGGTTGACTGTCAGAGCCGCGCCCTGTGCCGCTGTCACGCCATCCGGAAGCGCGAGAGCCTCGCGCGTTTTGATCTTCCGCAGATCGGCATACATGCCGCCGCCCACCATGCCGACGCGACGGCCGATCCAGTCCCGTGCGTCCTCGCCGGCCGCAACGACCGTGCCGGCCCCCTCGTTTCCGACCGCCGACGAGACGCCGACCCGGGAGGCGACGCTGGCACGACGCGGCACGGGGATATCGAACACCAGGACCGGGCGATCCGGGGTTCCTTCGGTCCGGACCGAAGCGACGTCCGCCGGCCCCAGGAGCAGCCCAAGGTCGCTGGGGTTGATCGGGGCAGCCTCGACCCTGACCACGACCTCGTCGGGTGCCATGACGTCCATGACGACGTCCGCGAGCATCAGCTTCAATGTCCCGTCGTCATGAACCGAAGACCGGAGTTCCCGTCCTGTCAGAGCCATATTGCTGTTCCCTTGCCTGGCCGAAATTGGATTGCCCGCAACCACTGTACTTGAACCGCCAACCGGCCGTCCCCGACTGCATGAGACGCCTCACAGCCCGATGCGCGGCGCAGGATCGTTGACCCCAGAGACCCCATCCTGTTCGGCTCCGGCCTATGGTTACCGAACGGTCACCGCGAATGCGCATACGGGCCCGGCGATTGGGTCACACGAACTACTTGATGTCGAACGGGCGGCCCCGGTCGCCAAGGAAGTTCCACCCGGCCTTCGTCGGCCAGAACCCGTTCCTTCCCTTGCGCTCGGCATAGCCGAGCACGACCAGTTTCTCGCTCTGGTCGGGGCTCTCGGCCCGGGTCTCGTCAACAATGTCCAGAAGGGCTTCCGTTCGGGCGGCGTCGGTCATCTGCTCAATATCTCTTGGTTGGGTCTCTGCAGTCGTCGTCGGTCCGGGACTGCGGTGCCGTCCGGCCGTCGTACCCTATTTCCATGAGACAGCGCAGATGTTTTGCCGGCGCGGACGACCGGCGTCCTTTGCCTTTGGTAACAGCGCCCCGGGTCCGGCAGCGCGCTAGCCGCCGTAGCCGCGTCCGCCGCCGCCGAAGCCGCCGCGAGAAACGACCGTCGTCCGGCTCTGGACCCGTGTGGGTGCCTGTCGCGCCGCGGGCGTGTGGTCGCGGGCGTTGGCAACGTTGCGGCCGGTGCGATAGTCACGCGAAAGGTAGCCACCGCCGTAGCCGTTCGAATACTGACCGTCACGATCACGATACAGCGGACCACCCCCGCGGTAGCCGCCGCCGTTCAGCAGTTGGCCGATAATGAAGCCGGTCGCCAGCGGGCCGAAGAAGGAGCCGCCGCCGGTGTTCAACGTCCGGCACTGTTCGGGACCCCATTGGCCCTCGCACTCTGCGCGCGTGGCATAACGGGGTGCCGAGCGTTCCGCCTCGGACTGGGCCGCGGCATAGGCCGTGTCACATTCGGTGTCGGAAACGTCGTTGGCGGCCTTGCACTCATCGATCGAGGTATAGGCCGGTGTCGGCTCGGGCGGCGCGACCGGCGCGGCGGACGGCGTAGGGCCGCACGCCGACATCGAGAAGCCGACCGTGGCCATCAGACTGGTCAGTTGCAGCGACCGGGACCGTTTCAGGTCCCGCATCGTGGTGGTGGGAGGCAGGATATCTTCGCTCATGGTGCGCCTCACGCCGTCATGCAGGCGGCGTTGAGCAAGCCCACGCCGATGGAAATCGAGGCCAGATAGATGCCCGCTGCGACTTCGCCGGCTTCGATTCGCGCGGCGAGGGCGCGATAGACCAGGCGACTGACGACGATGAACGAGGCGATCTGGATCACGCCGGCCAGCAGGGCCCAGGCGGCGAACTCGGGCAGGCTGACGGTATGCGACAGGGCCGACGCCAGAGGCAGGACATACCCGATCAGCGCCCCGCCCAGGCCGATGGCGGCGGCCGAGTTGCCCTCACGGATCAGGGTCCGTTCGTGATACGGCGTGACCAGCTGGTAGACGAATTTGAAGGCGACGAAGAACAGCACCGCCGCCACAAAGGCGATGATGAAGGCCGTGGCCCCCGTCTGGAATGCGAACCAGTCGAACATGTGATCTCCCCTTGATGCGTCAGGCGCGGAACTCGGCCATTTCCAGTGGAATGCCGATCATGATTTCGTGCGTCGTCTCGCCCCCGTCCGGCTGCATCTCCAGCGCCAGCATCAGCTCACGGCCTCCGGCCAGATCGCGCGCGTACAGCATGCAGGTCTGGAAGATTCGCGCATAGGGCGTCGTCGCGGCGCGATCATCATAGACGGTCTCCCACAGGGTGACCGGGGGCTGGCGCGCATCGCTTTCGGCGAACCACAGCCGCGGATAGGCGGGCAGATCCTCGGGAGCGCCCTCGAACACGGGCTCTGACAGCCGATCCGACCACAGTCGGCGTTCCCGCTCACCCGGCGGGTAGGCGGAAGACCAGGGCATGAACAGCGTGAAGTCATAGGCCGCCTGCCCCGCGGCGTCGTCGCTCATGGCCTGCAGCATGATGTGGTCGTCGGTATAGAAGCGATGGACGAATTGTCCGCCGTCCAGGGTGATGACACCCTGGGCTGTAATCTCGAGCGCATCGCGATCCAGGGCAAACCGGGTCTCTTCGCCCAGACGCCGCCAGGCCAGCGGGTCCAGCGACACAGTGCGGCCGACCGTGATGTTGCGGACCTGGGCCAGCCCCGGTGCCGGGGTGGCCTTGTCGTCGGAACCGAACAGACGCTTGAACATGTTTGATGTTCTAGACCGTCAGGGTCGCGACATCGACCCTTTTGGCCGCGACATAGAACAGGCGATCGCCCGGTCCAACCGCCCGATCGGCGGCCGGGTTGAAGGTGGGAGAGCTGTCGCGACCGGGCTGAATCGCCAGAAGCGTCGCACCGCGATCCAGCAGGGCCCTGGCCAGATCGACGAACGGGCGTGGCGGACGATCGGGCCAGGCGAGGCTGAACAGGGTTGCACCTTCATCGAGATGGCTGGTCAGGGCGCTGATGACCTGGCTGGCACCGGGGTCCTTGCAGGCCCGGGCCACCAGTTGCGGACCGGCGGCGAGAATGACCTCGACCTCCGGGCAGTGTTGGTCGATCAGCCGGGCGTGATCCTCATCCTCGAAATAGCACACCACATGGGCGGTCGCGGGCGCCAGGGCCGTCGCCGCCAGGGTCGCCGACAGGGTGTCCGAATCGGAGTCGGTGAAAATCAGCACACGGCTGGCGGTCGGCACGCCGGCACGGACCATGGCGGCGCTAGAGGTCAGGCTCTCCGACTGGACGTAGCGGAGTCGCGCATCGAGATCGGTGAGCGTCTGGCGGGTCAGCAGCACGAGCGTTTGATCCGGCGACAGATCAGCGCACAGTTCGTCGATCATCTTCGGAGTACGGGCGGCGTGGTAGCCGATCAGGACGATCGAGGCGGTCATTCTGGAATAGTCTCCCTTGCCGGAACGGCGGACGCGCCAGACCTCGCCGATGGCGGCCAGGACCTTGGCGACGATGGTGGTGAAGGCAGCGATCGCACCGGGAAAAACCCACAGGGCGGTGACCAACCGACCAGCATCGGTCTGGGGGCTGAGATCGCCGTAGCCGACAGTGTAGGCGGTGGTCGCATACCAGTAGAAAAAGGTCGCCGCGCCGTGCAGCTTTGCTTCGCCCGCAAGTGCCAGCAGGATCCAGGTCAGGACGGCGTGCGCCAGGATCAGCGCGAACAACACCGTCCAGTGCAGGTCAGCCATGGCGTGGAACGCCCGGTCGAACAGGCGCGCCAGTTTCAAACGCTGCAACAGCATATAGGCTCGCAAAGCATCGGAGGTTATACCCGGATGGCGAGAAGTCATCGCAGACCCCTAGCGGATGTCAACCGTTCCTGTTACGCGTTACATGAAACATGCGTAATCCAGCCTCAAACCCCTTGCCGTCGGCGAATGATCGTATACGTGCTTGGCGCAAGGCCCGGCGTGAGGCGGGCATGGTCAAGGTAGAGTTCTGGATTCCCGACGCCGCGAAAGACGACGTGAAGGCGGCGGTCCACGCCATCGTCACGGAGTCGACCCGCGGGCCTGTTCTCGTCCGGCGCTCGCGCCGCAGCCCTTTGAACGATCCTTCTGGAGTGAAACATCCCATGGACGCCGTCATCGAAACCGCCTGGACCGTACCCGGCATCAAGGCAGCCCTCGACGCCTCGGACCTGGTGCGCGAGGGTGAGCTGACCCTTCGCGTTCTGGAAGGGGCCGAGCCGGTTCTGCTCGCCACCATGCACGAGTACGGCGACCTGCCCATCTATCTCAGCGTCGGCGGATCGCAGATTGTGGTCTCGGTACTGCTCTGGCCCGTCGCCGAACAGGCCGATCGCCACGCCTTCAATGAGTTCCTGCTGAAGGCCCAGCGCGTCGTGCCGCTCTCCAATTTCGCCATCACCTCGGTGTCCGGCGAGGACGTCTATGAGCTGATGGGAGAGCTGTCCTGCAAGACCACGCTTCAGACCGTCCTGATCGAGTTGCGCACCCTGGCCGAGAATGCCATCGACGCCACCAGCCTGCGCGACACCTTCGGCACTGAAGCCGCCTGAACCGGGAGACAGAACCATGTCCATGCTTGCAAAACTGTCCGCCCTGTTCCGCGGCACCGCCCATGAGGCCGGCCAGTCGGTGGTCGACGCCAATGCCCTGAAGATCCTGGATCAGGAAATCCGCGACGCCGACAACGCCCAGGGCAAGGCGCGTGACGACCTCGCAGGCCTGGTGGCACGTCGCCGCATGGCCGAAAACGAGATGAAAAGCTTCGGCGACCAGATCGGCAAATACGAGAGCTCGGCCCGTACCGCCCTGGGGCAGGGCAAGACCGACCTGGCGCGCGAGGTCGCGACCCGGATCGCCGAGCTGGAAACCGAGATCGGCAACCGCGGTCCGCTGATCGAGAACATGAAAGCGGCTGAGACCCGACTGCGCACAGCCATCGCCACCACGGATCAGAGGATCGAGACGCTGCGGCGCGAAATCGACATCGTGAAGGTCAATGACTCGGTCCAGAAGGCCCAGACCTCGGTCGCCCTGCAATCGGCCGGCGCACAGTCGCGGATCGGTTCGGCCGCCGACAGTCTTCAGCGCATCAAACAGCGCCAGGCGATCAACGAGGAAAAGCTGCGCGCCGGTCAGGAACTGGAAGACAAGCGCACCGGGGCCGATCTGGACGCGAAGCTGAAAGAGGCTGGCATTCTGCCCGGCCACGCCTCGGCCGACGACGTGCTGGCCCGTTTGACGGCGCAGGAGATCCGGGTCGTGACGCCCCTGATCGAAACCAGCGTGCCGGTCAGCAAGGACCCGGCGTAGGCCGCCATGGAACGCATCACCCTGGACCCGCGCCCGGACTGGCAGGCGCGGGCCGAGGCCCTCGGCTTCACCTGGCACCACGATTCCGGCGAGCGGTACTGGGACGAAAGCGCTGCCTATGCCTTCTCGATGGAAGAGATCGAGGCCGGGCTGGAAGCGCCGACGGCGGAGCTGCATCAGCTGTGCCTGGGTCTGGTCGACGAGGCAGTGAATTCCGAGCGGCTGATGACCCTGCTCGAGATTCCGGAAGGCCTGCGCGATTATGTGGCCGACACCTGGAAGCGGGGCGAGCCCTCGCTGTATGGCCGGTTCGACTTCGCCTATGACGGCCGCGGACCGGCGAAGCTGTACGAATACAATGCCGACACTCCCACCAGCGTGTTCGAGACGGCGGTGTTTCAGTGGCTGTGGCTGGAGGACCGGATCGCGGACGGCACCCTTCCCGCCGGCGCGGACCAGTTCAACAGCCTGCATGAGAAACTGGTCACGCGGTTCCGGACCATCTTCCCCGAAGGGGGCTTCGTGCATTTCTCGTCCGACCCCGATTTCGTGGAGGATCGACAGACGGTCCGGTTCCTTGAGGATCTGGCGCGCCAGGCCGGGCTGGACCCGAAATTCATTGCCCTCGACCAGATCGGGCTGAATGCCGACGGACGGTTCGTGGACGACGAAAACTGGCTGATCCAGGCGATGTTCAAACTGTATCCTTGGGAGCAGATGCTGCGCGACGACTATGCCGATCCCCTGCCCGACGCCGGGGTGACGGTGCTGGAGCCGGCGTGGAAGGCCTTGCTTTCAAACAAGGGGCTGCTGCCGCTGCTGTGGGAACGGCACGCCGGGCACCCCAACCTGCTGGAGAGCTGGTTCGAGAGCGCCCCGGGCCATACAGCCCTGGGCGACGCCTATGTGCGCAAGCCGCTGTTCTCACGCGAAGGGGCCAACATCTTGATCGTCGAGGGGGACCGGCGGGAAGAAGGCCTGGACGCAGGCTATGGCGAGGGCAGCCACATCCGTCAGGCGCTGCACGCCCCGCCACGGTTCGACGGCCAGCATGTGATCGTCGGCTCGTGGATGGTGGGCGACGAGCCGGCCGGTATCGCCCTGCGCGAAGACCCCGGTCGCATCACCCGCAACACCTCGCGCTTCGTGCCGCACTTCATCCGGCCCTGACGGCCCGGGAGTCCCGACATCTGCCTGCCTCGGAATGCTCCATCCGGTTGCCTTGCGAGGCATACCGCTGCGCGCAACCCTGTCCAGACAGGGTAAAACCGTGTCGTCCAGAGCGCAGTCACCTGGACAAGATTGATCCGCGCGGGCAAATCCCTACCCGTTCGGCAATATTATTGCGGCGCGACTTGACGCGCATGCCCGCCGTCCCGCAGCTTCGCTTCAGTTTACAAACGCGAGCCGCGCTCTTGAACCGTTCAGCCACCCTGTTCGTCGCCCGTATGACCGCCTCGCGCGGCGACGTTGCGCTGTGCACCGGGTGCCTCGGTACCACCATGACCACCACCACCACCACCACCACCACGCCTTTGGCGGGGACAGGTTAGCGCGCACCAGAACTCAGGATCGCCCCAACCCAACCCCGCCCGGACCCCCGGGCGGGGTTTTTCGTTTCCGCCCTCCTCCCTCCCTCAGCATCCCGGAAATCGCGAACATGACAGGCCTGGCCCTCATTCGATCCGAACCATTTTCTGTCTCGTCGTCCGCCAGGACTGACCGGCCTGTCGTGGTGATGAAATTCGGCAGCTCGGTGCTTTCCGGGCCTGCGGATGCCCCCGCGGTTGCTTCGGATATCTACGCTCAGGTCCGGCGAGGCCGCCGTGTGGTCGCCGTTGTTTCCGCCTTTGCCGGCGAGACCGATCGTCTGTTGGCCGAGGCCCGGGCCCTCGGTCTTGCGCACGACAATCCCCTGCTGCCCGCCTATGTCGTCCAGGGCGAGGAGAGATCCGCCGGCCTTACGGCCATTGCATGCGACCGCATCGGCCTGAGCGCCACGACACTGTCCGTACCGGACCTCGGCATTCAGGCCGAAGGACCCGTCGAACATGCGCGCCCGATCGCTTTCGATCGCAGTGCCCTGGATCGGGCTCTGGAACACCACGAGGTGGTGGTGGTTCCGGGCTTCGGTGCGGTATCTTCTGAAGGACGGGTGGTTCTGATGGGGCGCGGCGGATCAGACCTGACGGCGCTGTTTCTCGCGGCAGAGCTGGGCCTCGACCATGTCCAGCTGATCAAGGATGTGGACGGGCTCTACGATCGCGACCCCAATGTCGACCCTGAGGCCCGACGCTACGATCAGGCCAGCTGGGCCGAGGCCATGGAACTGGGCGGCGGCCTGGTCCAGCCGGCCGCTCTCGATCTCGCCGCGACGCGCCAGATCCGGGTCGAGGTTCGCAATCATGCCGACGGTCATCGCACGATCATCGGCGCGGCGAGCCTCCCCCCCCGGCCCGTCCGGAATTCAACCCCGTTGAAGATCGCAGTCGCCGGCTGCGGCGTGGTCGGCGGCGGTGCCCTGGCCCGCCTGCTCGGCGACCCTCGATATCATGTGGTGGGCGTGCTGGTCCGCGATCCTGCCAAGGCCCGGGACGTCCCCGGGATCTCCGCAGATCGCCTGGCTCCCCTGCTGGTGTCGGACGCGGCCGCGCTTGTCGCCCGGGGGCCTGACATTCTGCTCGAGGCCCTTTCAGAGGCCGAGGCCGGCTACGCCCTGATCCAGGCTGCGCTTGAGGCTGGCATCGATGTCGCCAGTGCCAACAAGCAGGCCGTCAGCCGTGATCCCGGCGGGCTGCTCGCGCTTGCCGAGGCGAACGACGCGAAACTGCTCTGGTCCGCCTCCATCGGCGGCGGCGTCCCGATGGTCGAAAGCCTGCGGGCGGCCCGGGCCGAGGGGCCTCTCCAGTCCTTCGAGGCCGTCCTGAACGGCACCGTCAACTTCATGCTCGAGCGTCTCGGTGCCGGCGCGTCGTTTGACGTTGCCCTTGCCGAGGCACGCGCGGCCGGATTCGCCGAAGAGGATCCCTCGTCCGACCTAGAAGGCCTCGACGCCGCAGCCAAGGTGCGGCTGCTCGCTTTCGAAGCCTTCGGCCTGATGCCGGACCAGGCTGACATACCCCGTGATGTCCTCTCGGCCTCCCTCCTGCCTGACGCCGGTGCACGGCAGTTGTGCCGCTGCCATCTGGACAACGGTCGGCTAGTCGCCGAGGTTCGGCTGGAAGCAGGTCCCATGGACCCGCTGTTCACGGACCTGAAGGGAGAGGGCAACGCCTTGAAGGTCACGTCCGTCGATGGATCTGCTGTAAAATGCCGGGGCCGCGGTGCCGGGCGATGGGCCACGGCCGAGAGCCTGTTGGCCGACCTGTCGGATCTCGTTGCCCTGCGAAGCGCGCGCGACGCCGGCTGAGATGGCAGTTTTCACCAGGGTCGAGGAGGCCGACGCCGAGCCCTTCATTCACGGCTTTGGCCTCGGCGCGCTCCATACGCTGACGCCGATCGCCGAGGGAGTCGAGAACACCAACTACCGGATCGATACCGCTGGCGGCCGCTTCGTCCTGACCCTGTTCGAGGGCCGGACCGATGAAACCGCCCTCCCCTTCTGCCTCGGTTTGACCGCGCACGCGGCCAGGGCGGGCCTGCCATGCGCCCGACCCTTGCAGGACGCATCAGGCGAGGTGATCGGCCGCCTCAACAATCGCCCCGCTGCCATTCTCGAATGGCTGCCGGGAGCATGGAAACGCTCGCCCTCATTAGCGGATCAAATCGCGGCCGGATCCTTGCTGGCACGCCTGCATATGGCCGGTGCCGACTTGCCCCTGACCCGTCCGGATCCGATGGGAGCAAGCGCACGTCGCGCCCTCTTCGACCGTTGCCAGTCGCGTGCCACGCCGGATGACCAGGTCTTGCTCGACCGCATGGCCCCCTGGATTCTCGATCGTGCGCCCGCTCAGGCTGCGCCCTTGCCCGTCGGGCCGATCCACGCGGACTATTTCCCGGACAACATCCTGTTCGAGGGTGGGGCTCCCAGCGGGCTGATAGATTTCTATTTCGCCTGCACCGATGTCCTCGCCTATGACCTGGCCATCGCCCTGGCCGCGTGGGGCTTTGACGCAGAAGGTGCGGCCCTGCCCGATGCGATCGCGGCCTTCCAGTCCGGCTATGAATCGATCCGCCCGCTGAGCCCGGCAGAACGTCGTGCCCTGCCCGAGCTCGGCGCCGTTGCGGCCGTCCGTTTCACCCTCACGAGACTGCACGACCGGATGTTCCACGACCCGAACGCCATCGTGACACCGAAGGATCCGACCCCCTTTCTGCGGCGGCTGGACTGGTGGACCAGACAGACCGAGGCGGCCTGACCTAACCGATGGCGGCGAGGACAGCCTCGAGGGTTGGGTCAACGGACTCGAACACCTCGGTCCGGCCTTCAAGGCCCTCAAGCTGCGGCGGGCGTTCCGGGGCGAAGCCAAGGGCCGCTTCAACCGACTCGGGGAATTTGGCGGCATGGGCCGTGGACAACGCGACCACAGGACCCACAGACCGGTCCAGCCGCCGCGCAGCGTGGAGCGCCACAGCCGTATGCGGGCAGATCACACGCCCGAACTCGGCATAGGTCCGCGCGATTTCCTGCGTCGTTTCCATCTCGCTGACCGAAGCCGCTGACACCTCGTGCCGCAGCGCCGACAAAAGGTCGCCGGGCAGGGTCACCCGCCCGTGTCGGGCGAAATCCTCGAACAGGCCGCGCGTCAGGCCGCTGTCACGACCCGAGGCCTCGAACACCAGTCGCTCGAAATTGGAGGGAGCCTGTACGTCCATGCTGACACTGGCGGTCGAAACGGCCTGGGTGCGTTCGTAGACGCCCGTCTCGAGCGCCCGGACCAAGGCGTCGTTCCGGTTTGTCGCCGCCAGCAATCCGCCCATGGGCAAACCCATCTTCCGGCCTGCCCAGCCGGCGAAAGCATCGCCGAAATTGCCCGTCGGCACGACATAGGTCGCCCTGTCCGCCTCGCTACCCAGCGCCTGCGCCGCGCTGGCAAAGTAGGGAATCTGACCTGCCAGCCGCGCCCAGTTGATCGAGTTGACCGAGCTGACCCGTCGCCCATCCGTCAGGCCGGCCTGCGCCAACAGCCCTTTCACCAGGCGTTGGCAGTCATCGAAATCGCCCCGTACCGCCAAGTTCAGCACATTGGCGGCACCGGTCGTAGTCATCTGCAGTCGCTGCACCGGAGAAACCCGCCCCAGCGGATGCAGCACGACCAGGTCGACGCGGTCCAGGCCGCCGAAAGCCCTGACGGCGGCCGCACCTGTGTCGCCGCTGGTCGCCGTCACCAGCAGCAGCCGCTCGCTCCGGCTTGACAGGGCGGCCTCCGCCAGCACCGCCACCATCTGCATGGCGTAGTCCTTGAAGGCGGCAGTGGGACCGTGAAACAGCTCGAGAACAAACAGGCCCGGTGCCAACTCGACGAGCGGCGTGGTCTCCGGGTGCCGGAACTGGCCGGCCATCCGTGTCGCCGCCTGATCCAGAACCTCCGACGGCAAGGCGCGCCCGACAAAGGGTCCCAGAATCGCTGTCGCCAGCGCGGCGCTCCCGCCCTGCGCCGCCGAGGTCCCCCTCAGGTCCGGCCAGGCCGTCGGCACATAGAGGCCACCATCGGGGGCCACGCCGGCCAGCAGGGCGGCGGTGAAATCAACCTCCGGAGAGGACCCGCGCGTACTGATGTAGGTGGGCAAGGGCGACGCAGCCATCAGCATTCCAACAGGCCTTGCGTGGCCATCGACATTTGACCGCCGTCGCCCGCACGATGCAACCGCTTCCGATAATCGGCCCGCCTGTCGGCCGCACGGGGTGACGGTCAAGCGACAGCTGAGTCGTCGGCCGGCGGTCGGGCTCGAGACGGTGCCGCCAGCGAGGGCCCGCAAGGCCGGATATGATGGTGGTTATTCCGCCCGTCTCGCGGCCTAGATCACGGTCCCGAAAATGCGACCGATCGCGGCGGTCAGGCCCATGGCAAAGGCCCCCCAGAAGGTCACCCGCAGAACCGCCTTGGTGAGCCCGGCGCCGCCTGCCTTCGCGCCGAGTCCCCCCAGCAGGGCCAGACCGACAAGTGCAGACCCGGAGACCAGCGCAACCAGATACGCGCCGGGTGCGACCAGCACCACCGCAAGCGGCAGAACCGCCCCGACCGAAAAGGTCGCCGCCGATGTGAGGGCCGCCTGAATCGGCCGCGCGGTCGTGTGCTCCGAGATTCCAAGTTCATCCCGGGAATGGGCCCCCAGGGCGTCATGGATCATCAACTGTCTGGCCACCTCCATCGACAATGTCGGATCGACGCCCCGACTGCGATAGATCCCGGCCAGTTCACGGGTTTCGGCCTCCGGGTCCGCTTGCAGTTCGGCTCTTTCACGCGCCAGATCCGCGTTCTCGGTATCGGACTGCGAACTGACAGACACATACTCCCCGGCCGCCATCGACATGGCACCCGCGACAAGGCCCGCCACGCCGGCGACGAGAATCCCCGTCTTGCTTGTCTGGGCCGCCGCAACGCCCACGATCAGGCTTGCGGTTGAGACGAGGCCGTCGTTGGCTCCCAGCACAGCCGCGCGAAGCCAGCCGATGCGAGCGACCAGATGTTGTTCGGGATGGCGCTCAAGTCGGCTCATGCTCGATCCTCAGACAGGGAGGGAAAGACGAGGATCAGTTCTGACTGGTCCGGTCGGCTCTCGATCCGCCCACCATGCGCCTCCATGATGCGCGATACGATGGCCAATCCCAGGCCGGCTCCGCTTCCACTGGCGTGGTCGCCCCGACGATAGCGCTGGCTGAGCTCGGCAAGGTGTTCGGGTGCCAGGCCCGACCCACCATCGATCACCGAAAGCCTCGCACCGGGACCGGCGCGGACGATGACGGTTCCACCCGACGCCGTCACCCGCAGACCGTTTTCCACAAGATTGCGAAGCGCCGCGGATATGGCCTCACGACGTCCGTCGACAATCGCGGCTCGATCGACCTCAAGGGCAAAGGACTTGTTGTCCCGGACCGCTAGCGGAGCAAACTGCGAGACAACTTCAATAGCGATTTCCGCCAGGTTCACCTGGGTTGCGGCCGCCGGAGCGGCTGCCTGGGCGTCCAACTGCGCGAGGACCAGAAGCTGGTCGACCAACCGCGACATCGCTGAGACATCACGCTTGAGTCTCTGTCCAGCCGCCGACTCAAGCCTGTCCAGCTCCAACCCCAGAACGGCCAAGGGAGTCCGCAGCTCGTGTGCGACATCGGCAGCAAAGGCTTCCTGACGAGTGGCGGCCTCATCGAGGCGAGCCAGAAGTCCGTTGACCGCATCAGCGAACCCGGTCGCTTCGTCGGGGAAATCATGGGCCTCGACCCGGAATCCCTTGTCCGCAGCCTGCGCAGCCTCAATCCGCTGACCGGCAACGGTCAGGGGCCGCAGGGAGGAGCGGATGACCCACAGGGCTGCCAGGGTCATCGGCACAATCAAAACCAGAAGCGGTACCACGACGTGATCGGCCACCTCGTTTGCGATTCCCGCGAACCGGATTTCATCCCGTCTTGCGCGGGATGAGAGGCCGTATTCGACCCCAACGAACAGCAACAGGACAAAGCCGCCGATGATACTCATCAGGGCAAAGCCGAGCATCAATCGCTGGAAAATGGACGACGAACGGATCAAGCGACAGAGTCCCGCATCAGGTAACCGAGGCCACGGACGGTATGCAGGATTCCGCTGCAGCCGGCGTCGTCGAGCTTGC
This sequence comes from Caulobacteraceae bacterium, assembly GCA_965284375.1. GTDB lineage: Bacteria > Pseudomonadota > Alphaproteobacteria > Caulobacterales > Caulobacteraceae > Brevundimonas. Next base: position 981,337 of record OZ260074.1, on the reverse strand, counting down.
GGCGCAGTCTCGATACCGCCACCTCGACGGCGTTTGGCGTCACGGGCTCGTTGAACGCATACATCGACTCTTCCAGTGCCCCACGAGTGACAACGGAACCGGCCCGCCGCATCAGAACCTCAAGCAGATCGCCTTCACGGCGTGAGAGCTCAATGGGCACATCGCCGTGTGCCGCGTGTCGGGAAGCGACATCGAACGCGAGGTCGCCCAGATGCAGGACCGGCGTCAGTCGCTGGCCCGGTCGGCGCAGGATGGCCCGGCATCGCGCCGACAGCTCGGAGGCTTCAAAGGGCTTCACCAGATAGTCGTCCGCCCCGGCATCCAGCCCGGTGACCCGATCCTCCAGACCGCCGCGCGCCGTCAGTACCAGGATCGGTGTCAGGTCGGACGCGCGTCGGAGCGTCCGCACCCAGTCGAGCCCGTTCCCATCCGGCAGGCCGAGGTCAAGCAGGATCAAGTCATAGGACGCGCTGGCGGTGGCCTCCACCGCCCCTTCGATGTCCTGCCGCCAGTCGACGACAAAGCCGTCCCGGGCCAGTCCCTCGCAGAGGAGCTCGCCCAGCCGTGCCGTATCTTCAACGAGGAGGAGACGCATGGTCGACATCCGTTCCGCTGGCGGTGCGTTTCCAGCCCGTGACCATGGACATGACCAGATTTTCCCGGTGACGCCAGCTTTCCACAAGCGCAGCGACGACGTGCAGGATCGCAAGGGCCATAATGGTGTTCGCGGCCAACTCATGCGTGGCTTCTAGCCAGGGCGCGCCCCAGAAGGCGTCGAGACCCATCATCCAGCCGGTGACGCCGCAGAAGAGCGACAGCAGTATAAGCGCCACCATCATCAGACCGCCTGCCGGATTATGGCCGACGTAGCGTGGCTCCCGTCGCTGGATCATGGCCTTGAGATAGCCGGTGAGTCGACGGGGCCCGGCCACGAAATCCGAGAACCGGGCGTGCCGCGGGCCGACGAAACCCCACACCAGCCGGATCGCAATCGCCGCCACGATGAGGTAGCCGACGTAGCGGTGAGCCGCCTTCAGCTCGCGAAACACGGTCAGATTGGCGACGATGCCCAGGACGAGCGTCCAGTGAAACAGCCGCACGACCGGATCCCAGACCTTGGTGCGCCTGGGCGGCACCGCAGGGGATGGGACGATCGCCCCACCCCCTGCCAACATGGTTGCCTTGGACACCGGGCTCAGTCCTCGTTGTTCTGGACGACGGCCCCTGTCACAGGATTGAAATAGACTTCAGCGCGATGCCCATTGCGCGCCTTCGCATAGATTTCATAGCAGCTGCCGCTGACCTGCAGGACGCGGATGTTGGTGTAGCCCAACTGGACGACGCGAGCGCGCATCTGCGCCTCGGTCAACCATTGGGCACGGGGCGCGGTGGTGCAAACCGGACCGGCCGACGCCGCACCGGCGAAGCCCAGGATGGCGGTGCCACCCATTGCACCCAATGCGAGCGCGATGACGGAGGGGATCAGGAGCGTTTTCATGTAAATCTCACGAACGGATTGGATTGCCGCCGGCCGATTTCGACCGGTGACGCAAGACTGATGCTCCAAACTGACAGTCACCTGACGCCTGGCTGAACACAGCGTCAGAACGGCACGCGGGCGCATGAGCGGGCTGTCAGGCTGCGGTCAGACTGCGCGTCCAGAGATGGGTGGCGCATCGGGCGCCCCCAGACACCGGAGATTTCGCGTGACCCTCAAGACCCTGCTCACAACTGCCTTCACAGCGCTCGCCGTCTCGGCGGGCGCGGCCTCCGCACAGGACCTCGCTCCACAGACGCGGGCCAACCTGGAAGCCGCCATGCACGGCGAAGCCTTCGCTAACCTGAAGTATCTTCGCTACGCCGAGGTCGCACGTGCCAGCGGCCAGGAGGAGCTGGCTCTACTTTTCGAATCCTCGGCCAACGTCGAAGCCAACGAGCATTTTGCCCGCGAGGCCGACGCACTGAAGCTTGACGGAAGCAATACGGCCAACCTGGTCGATGCCATGGCAGGCGAGCAGTATGAAAATGTCACCATGTACATCGGTTTCGCAGATCAGGCCGAAGCTGCGGGCGACGTTCGCGCCGCCTCGATGTTCCGCCAGATCGCCGCCGACGAGGGCGACCATTACGACCGTTACCGCGCGGCCGCAGAAAAGTTGCGCCTGACTCGATAGGGCTCGTAACCGGCGCTCCCCCTTTTACGACGAAGGGGGAGCCCGATCGTGGCACGCCCCTCCTTCCTGTCTTCTAGGCCAGCCAGACAGCACGGCAGGGTCGAAAGGAGGCCTGCCGCACGGGCCATTCGTGATCGGATTTTCTGAAAAGGCTTTCAGGCCGGATCAGATGGGTATCTTCGAGGCGCTGAACTGCCTGACAAAAGGCTCCATCCATGTGGACAGCCGGAGCCGGCCGGGAACGTACGCCTGCGTCAGATGCCGCCATCGCCGGTCGTTCGAGGGCTTCCGCTCACGGCTGATCCGGATGAGGTCAACCCGGTATCGCCCGCAGAAGTTCAGACCAGACGGCTCTGAACCAGCGCCGCTTCGATGAAGCCCGCGAACAGGGGATGAGGCGCGAATGGCCGGCTCTTCAGCTCGGGATGATACTGGACGCCGATGAACCAGGGATGGTCCTCGCGCTCGACCGTCTCGGGCAGGACGCCGTCGGGCGACAGGCCGGCAAAGGTCAGGCCGCCCTTGTGCTCGATCGCATCGCGGTAGTTGATATTGACCTCATAGCGGTGGCGATGACGCTCGCTGATGGTCGTCGAACCATACATCTGCGCGATTTTCGATCCGGGCTTGAGCGTCGAGTCATAGGCCCCAAGACGCATGGTGCCCCCCATGTCTCCGCCCTGCTGCCGCAAGACACGCTGATTGCCCTGGGTCCATTCGGTCATCAGCCCCACGACCGGCTCGGTCGTCGGGCCGAACTCCGTCGATGACGCCTTGGGATAGCCGGCCAGATTCCGGGCCGCCTCGATGACCGCCATCTGCATACCGAAACAGATGCCGAAATAGGGGATCTTGCGCTCACGGGCGAAGCGGGCCGCCTCGATCTTGCCTTCAGAGCCACGCTCGCCGAAGCCGCCGGGCACCAGAATGGCGTGCGCGTCCTGAAGTCGCGCGTCGCATGCCTCACGGTCGCCCTCGAAGGTCTCGGCCTCGACCCAGTCGATGTTGACCTTGACGTTGTTGGCCACGCCGCCGTGGTGCAGCGCCTCGATCAGGGATTTGTAGGCGTCCTTCAGGACCGTGTACTTGCCGACCACGGCCACGGTGACCTCACCGTCCGGGTGCAGGCGGCGGCGGGCGATCTCTTCCCACATCGTCAGATCGGGTTCGGGCGCATCCCCGATGCCGAAATGCGCCAGGACCTCGGCGTCCAGCCCCTCGCGGTGATAGTCCAGCGGCACCGCATAGATGTCGTTGGAATCCATCGCCTGGATAACGCCGCTCTGGCGCACATTGCAGAACAGGCCGATCTTGCGCTTTTCCTCGGGCGGAATCGGGAATTCGCAGCGGCACAGCAGGATGTCGGGCTGGATCCCGATCGAGCGCAGCTCCTTGACCGAGTGCTGCGTCGGCTTGGTCTTCATCTCGCCGGCTGTCTTGATAAACGGCAGCAGGGTCAGATGCACGAAGCAGCTCTGGCCGCGCGGCAGGTCCTGGCCCAGCTGGCGGATGGCTTCGAAAAACGGCAGGCCCTCGATGTCGCCGACCGTGCCGCCGATCTCGACCAGCACGAAGTCCACGTCCTCGCCGTCGTCGGTCAGGGCGGGCGTCAGGCAGAAGGATTTGATCTGGTCGGTGACGTGCGGGATCACCTGCACGGTGGCACCCAGATAGTCGCCGCGCCGCTCCTTCTCGAGGATGGTCGAATAGATGCGGCCGGTCGTGATGTTGTCGGACTTCGCGGCCGACACACCGGTGAAGCGCTCGTAGTGGCCAAGATCGAGATCGGTCTCGGCCCCGTCATCCGTGACGAACACCTCGCCATGCTGATAGGGACTCATCGTCCCCGGATCGACGTTCAGATAGGGATCGAGCTTGCGCAGCCGGACCTTGTAGCCGCGCGCTTGCAAGAGCGCGCCGAGAGCGGCGGATGCGAGGCCTTTTCCCAATGAGGAAACCACGCCGCCGGTGATGAACACGTAACGGGCCATGGGAGATTACCTTACCGCCGATTCGGGGGCAGCAGACTGGAGACTTTGAGGGCGGGAGCGGAAGGCGGGGATAAGGTCCCCGCTCATCCTTACTGGGCGGGGGCCGGCTGGACCGGGGTCGGCGCGGGTGCCGTTCCGGACAGGCTGGTTTCCAGATCCTGCAGCGACGGGGCGGCCGGACGGTCCGGGCCGGCCGGAGCCTGCGACGGCGCTGTCTGGGGCGTCGTCGGCGTGATCAGTTCGCCGATGGCATCAGCATCGACGATCGACCGGTTTGAGCGTTCGACGTTGCCCAGAATGGTCAGTCCGATCGCGCACAGGAAGAAGAGGATAGAAAGGATCCAGGTTGTCTTGGTCAGCAGATTGCCTGCGCCGCGCGCTGTCATGAAGCCCGACGGCCCTCCGCCCATGCCCAGCGCGCCGCCTTCGGAGCGCTGAATCAGGATCACGCCGGCGAGCGCAAGCGAAATGAGGATCATGACGACGAGGAGAATGGTCTGGAGCATGGCAGCCGATATGTGTGGCGCGACACCGCGCCGATCAAGCGGCGGCGTCTAACATTGATGACGGACAGGAGCAAACACGCTTTCCCCTGCGGACCTCCTGACCCGACAGGGCCTGACGGTTACGCCCCCCGGATGATACCCAAAAAGTCCGAAGCCTTGAGCGACGCCCCCCCGACAAGCGCTCCGCCGACCTCCGGGACCGCCAGAATTTCCGCAGCATTGTCCGGCTTGACCGAGCCGCCGTACAGGATCGGCGTCGCCGCGATGCCCAGACCCAATCGTTCGATCATGGCGGCCCTTACGGCCCGGTGAACCTCCTCGATCTGCTCGAGGGTCGGCGTGAGCCCCGTCCCGATGGCCCAGACCGGTTCATAGGCGACGGCGAACGCCCGTCCGGTAATCGCCAGCGGAAGCGAAGCCATGACCTGCGACCGCACAACCTCGACCGCGCGGCCCGCTTCGCGCTGTTCCAGCGTCTCGCCGACACAGACGATGGGTGCCAATCCCGCCGCGAGCGCCGTCTCGGCCTTCGCCGAGACCAGCAGGTCGCTCTCGCCGTAACCCTGACGCCGCTCGGAATGCCCGAGGATGACCAGCGTCGCGCCGGCGTCCTTCAGCATCGCGGCTGAGACATCGCCGGTGAAGGCTCCATGGGATTCGACCCGGCAATCCTGCCCACCGATCTCGATCGGACTTCCAGCCGTCGTCCGCGCCATACGCTCGACCAGTGTCGACGGCGGACAAAGGGCCACGCGGCAGGCCGCCGGCTGGCTTTGCAGCGCGGTGCAAAGGACTTCGACGTCGGCCAGACTGGCACCGAGGCCGTTCATTTTCCAGTTGCCGGCGATGAGTTTGACGGGTTGTTTCATGCCCGCCTTCTATGCGGCAGGCCCGCCCAAGCCAAGCCATCCGGATACGAGAGGGCACCATCGTCTTGCCGTGCGGGTCGGTCACGCCCTATAGGCCAAGCGACACTATCGCCGCTGTCCCGCAGGACCGACCATGCTCACCGCGTTCCGTACCTTCTCGAAATCCAAATGGGCCGTCGGGCTGCTCGTCGTTCTGGCGATGGGTCTGCTCATCACCGGTGGCACCCAACTCGACGTTCTGGGCAATATGGGGCCTAAACACGTGGTCAGCGCCGGGGAGCGTAGCCTCAGCCAGGCCGAATTCCGGTCCGAGATGGACCGGATCCTTCAGCAGTCCCAGGAACAGGCCGGGCGCGCGCTGACCTTCGAGGAGCTGGTTGGCCAGGGCGGCCTCGTCCAGTACCTGCAGCAGAAGTCCCAGCAGCTCGGTTTCCTGAACTGGGCCTGGCAGACCGGCATCCGGCCGGGCAAGGAACTGATCTTGCGTCAGATCCGCCAGGCACCGGGCTTCTTCGACTCCGTCACCGGCAAGTTCGACGAGAACCAGTACCGGGCGCGTCTGGCGGAAAGCAACGCCACGCCAGAGATGTTTGAGGAGCAGCTTCGCGACCAGTATTCGACCCAGCATTTTGGTGTCGCCCTGGGTGCCGGCATGCGCCTGCCCCGCATCTATGGTGCCATACTCGCCAGCCAGGCGCTGGAAACACGCGACGGCCGCTGGTTCACTGTCACCCAGTCCATGGCCGGCACGGCCCCGGCCCCGACCGACGCCCAGCTGACCACCTTCATGAACCAGAACGCCGCCCAGTTGCGTCTGCCCGAGGCCCGCACGGCCTCGGTGGTGCTGTTCGATGACCGTGCCGCCGCAACGGCATCCATCACAGACGCCCGGATCCAGGAACGGTTCAACTTCCGCCGCGACGCCCTGTCGCTGCCGGAGAAGCGGACCTTCGTGACGCTGACCGCCCCGAACCGAGCGGCCGCCGACCGTATCGCCGCCGCACTGCGCGGTGGACAGACTCCGTCCGCAGTGGCCGGTGCCAACAACATTCAGCCCTCCGACTACACCGACACGCCGCGCAGCGCGCTGGGCGATCCCGCCATCGCCGCAGCCGTATTCGGACTGGCCGCGAACGAAGTATCCGCCCCGGTCCAGGCCAGCGTCGGCTTCGTCGTCGCCAAGGTCACGGCGATCACGCCCGGCCGCCCTGCGACGCTCACCGACGTTCGCGAGCAGGTGATTCAGGAACTTCGCGCCGAGGATGCCCGCGCCGCCGTCTACAGCCGCGTAGAGGCCTATGAGAAGGCGCGTCAGGACGGCAAGACGCTTGACGTCGCCGTGCGCGAGATCGGGGCCCGCATCATCCAGGTTCCGGCCATCCGCGAGGACGGAAATCTGCGCAACGGCCAGCCCATCACCCCCGCCCTGCCGCCCCAACTGGTCCAGGCCATGGCCACCCTGGGCAAGGGGGCCGAAAGCGAAGTCATCGACATGGGCCAGGGCCAGTATTTCGTCGTTCGCGTCGACGAGGTCATCCCGGCCGCCCTGCCGCCGCTCGACGGCATTCGCGGCCCGCTGGCCCAGCAATGGGTCTTGCGTGAGAACGTCCGCCTGCTGACGACCCGCGCCAATGCCCTGGCCGCCCGCGTGCGGGGCGGCGAAGACATCGCCGCCGTAGCCGCATCGGCGGGTGCCACGATCCAGACCGCGACCGGGCTGACCCGACAAGCCGCACAGGCACGGGGCCAGGGGGTTGTCCAGGGCGTGTTCAGCAGCGGCCGCGGCGAAATGTTCTCGCAGCAGAACACCGCCGACACCTTCGTGATTGGCCGCACCGACCGGATTATTGCCGCCCCCGCTGTCCTGGCGGCGCCGGTTGCCAACGAGTTCCGCCAGCGGATGGCCAGCGACAACGTCAATGCCGTCGGCGAAATGGCCCTGAAGGCCGCGGCGTCCGGCTCCAAGGCCCGCTACGACGAAGCCCTGGCCCGTGCGGCGCTTGGCTTGCCGGCCGAGGCACCCGCCACTACGCCCGGTGCGGCGACACCCGGCCGTCCGGCGCCTGCTCCGGGTCAATGACCGCAAGCAGCGACGCCGCAGCGTTCGACGACTTCCAGCGCGGGTGGGCCGCCGGCCTCCCGCGCGTCGTGGTCCGCCGGCTGGTGGACGACCTCGAGACCCCGGTCTCGGCGTTTCTGAAGGTCGGACACGGTCGAACCCACGCCTTCCTGCTGGAATCGGTCGAGGGCGGCGCTGTGAACGGTCGCTATTCGATCATCACGCGCGAGCCGGACGTCGTCTGGCGTTGCCGGGACGGCAGCGCGGACCTGGCGCGCGGTGCGGCCATCGCCGCGGACCTTTATTCGGCAGAAGCCGGCGACCCCCTGGCTTCGCTGCGCCAGCTGATGGCCGCCTCCCGCTTCGAGCTTCCCGACGGCCTGCCGCCGATGGCCGCAGGCCTGTTCGGTGTCTTCGGGTATGACATGGTGCGGCTGCTCGAGCCGATCGGCGCGCCCAATCCGGATCCGCTCGATCTGCCGGACGCCGTGCTGACCCGACCAGCCCTCGTCGCCATCTTCGATTCCGTGCGGCATGAGATCGTTCTGGTCTCGGCAAGCTATCCCGACAGCGGCGCGAGCGCCGGGGTCGCCTTCGCCGCCGCCGTGGCCAGGCTCGATGCGTTCGAGGCTGAACTCCGCGCGCCCCTGCCGGCCCTGCCCGTAGCGATCGAGGCTCCGGTGCCCGCCTTTGCCTCCCCCGTCGACGGTGCCGCCTTCAGCGCGCTCGTGGCGCGGGCCAAGGACTACATCGGTGCCGGGGACATTTTCCAGGTCGTGCTCAGCCATCGCTTCGCCGCGCCCTGGACCGCCGATCCCTTCGCCTTCTACCGCTCCCTGCGCCGGTCGAACCCGTCGCCCTATCTGTTCTTCCTCGACTTCGGCGACTTCCAGCTGGCCGGCTCGAGCCCGGAAATTCTGGTCCGGCTCAAGGACGGCCGGGTCACCATCCGCCCCCTGGCCGGCACCCGCCCGCGCGGTGACACGCCCGAGGCCGACCGCGCGCTCGAGGCCGAGCTTCTGGCCGACCCCAAGGAACGGGCCGAGCATCTGATGCTGCTGGACCTGGGTCGCAACGACGTGGGCCGCGTCGCCGCACCCGGCACGGTCGAGGTGATCGAGAGCTTCCGCATCGAACGCTACAGCTCGGTCATGCACATCGTCTCGGAAGTGCAGGGTGACGCCGATCCGAAGCTGGACGCCGTCGACACCCTGTTGGCCGCCTTGCCCGCCGGCACCCTGTCGGGCGCACCCAAGGTTCGGGCGATGGAGATCATCGACGAACTGGAGACGACCAAGCGCGGCGTCGGCTACGGAGGCGGCGTCGGCTATATCTCGGCGGGAGGCGAGGCCGACATCTGCATCGTCCTGCGCACGGCCCTGTTCGCCGACGGCAAGATCCACGTGCAGGCCGGAGCGGGTGTCGTCGCAGACAGCGATCCGGCGGCCGAATATGCCGAGACCCAGGCCAAGGCCCGGGCCCCCATGCGGGCCGCGGAGGACGCCTGGCGCTATCCGTTCGGCAACCGCTAGATCGGGGTCAGGGCTGGGCCGAGACGACCGTCTCGTCGAACCGCACGCCCGGCCCGAGGATCAGCACCCCGGCCATCAGCACCGCCGCCGTCGCCGCGAGGGCGGCCGCGCCCAGGGTCGCGTACGGATTGGCCGGCTTGACCACCGGCGTCAGCAGCGTGCGGGCCTTCGCGATGGTCTTGTCGTTCATGGTCGGGCTCCGCTGGACTGTCCCAGTTCAGGACGGTTCGGTTAACGAAGACTTACGGCCGCACCCGCTTGGCGCACGGCCCCGCAGCCCCTAGAAGCCAGATCATGATCCTGGTCGTCGATAACTACGACAGCTTTACCTACAACCTCGTCCACTACCTCGCGGAGCTGGGCGCGGAGACGCGCGTGGTCCGCAACGACGACCTGACCGCCGCCGAGGCCTTCGCATTGAAGCCCGAGGCGATCCTGCTGTCGCCGGGACCCTGCACGCCCAACGAGGCGGGCATCTGCCTGGCGGTGATCGAGACGGCGCCGCTCGACCTGCCGATCTTTGGCGTCTGCCTCGGTCACCAGGCCATGGGTCAGGCGTTCGGCGGCCAGGTGATCCGCGCCAAGACGCTGATGCACGGCAAGACCTCGCCGATAGAACATGCGGGTCAGAGCGTGTTCCGGGGCCTGCCCTCGCCCTTCACCGCCACCCGCTATCACAGCCTCGCCGTCCGCCGCGAAACCCTGCCGGATGCGCTGGAGGTCACCGCCTGGACCGCCGACGGCGAGATCATGGGGCTGGCGCACCGGACGCGGCCGATCCACGGCGTTCAATTCCATCCGGAGTCGATCGCCACCGAACACGGCCACGACCTGCTGGCCAATTTCCTCGATCTGGCCAACGTCAAACGACGGGCGATGGTCTGATGGCTGACGGCTTCAAGCCCGTGCTGGCCAAGCTGGTCGACGGCCGCGTGCTGTCCCCGGATGAGGCCCATGCCTTCTTCGCCGCCTGTCTGCGCGGCGAGCCCACCCCGGCCCAGGTCGCGGCGGCCGTGACCGCCCTGCGCATCCGCGGCGAGACGGTGGAAGAGATCGCCGCCTTCGCCACCGCCATGCGTGAGGCCGCCCGCACCCTCGACCACCCCTATGACGCCATCGACACCTGCGGAACGGGCGGCGACGGCCAGCACACCTTTAACATCTCGACCGCCGCGGCCCTCGTGCTGGCCGGCGCGGGCCTGAAGGTCGCCAAACACGGCAACCGGGCCATGAGTTCGAAGTCCGGCTCCTCGGACGTGCTGTCGGTGCTGGGCGTCAATCTTCAGGCCAGCCCGGCCCAACAGCGACGCTCGCTGGACGAGGCGGGGATCGCCTTCCTGTTTGCCCCCGCCTACCACGGAGCCATGCGCCATGTCGGGCCGGTGCGCGCCGAGATCGGTTTCCGCACCGTCTTCAACCTGCTGGGGCCACTGTCCAATCCGGCGGGGGCGAAACGTCAGGTCATGGGCGTCTATGACCCCCGCCTGCTGGAACCGCTGGCCGAGGTGCTGGGGCGACTCGGTGCGACCCGCGCCTGGACCGTGCACGGCCAGGGCCTCGACGAACTGACGACCACGGGCGAGACCGAGGTGGCGGAATGGAAGGACGGTGTGGTTCGCCGCTTCACGGTCACGCCCGAGGACGCCGGCCTGCCGCGCGCCGACCTCGCAGCCTTGCGCGGTGGCGATGCGGAAGAGAACGCCATGGCCCTCCGCGCCCTGCTGGACGGAGGCAAGGGGGCCTATCGCGACATCGTCCTGCTCAACGCCGCCGCAGCCCTCGTCGTCGCCGAGCGCGCCGCCGATCTGGCCGAGGGTGCGGTCCAGGCCGCCGCCGTCATCGACGACGGCCGGGCGGCCAGGGCCCTCGCCGATCTGGTCGAGGCCACCAACACCGTCATCGAGGAAGACCCCGCGTGAGTGATGTCCTGGCCGGCATCGCCGCCTACAAGCGTATCGATGTGGCCACACGAAAGGCCGCGACCTCGCAGGACGCCATCGAGGCGCTGGCGAGTCAGGCCTCCACCCCGCGTGGTTTCCGCGCCGCCCTTGACCGCCGGGCCGCGCCCGGCCGCCCGGCCCTGATCGCCGAGATCAAGAAGGCCAGTCCGTCCAAGGGCCTGATCCGGCCGGACTTCGATCCACCCGCCATCGCCTGCGCCTATGAGCGGGGCGGCGCGACCTGCCTGTCGGTCCTCACCGACGGCCCCAGCTTCCAGGGCGACGACGCCTTTCTCGTCACCGCCCGCGACGCGACCGCCCTGCCCTGCCTGCGCAAGGATTTTCTCGTCGATCCCTGGCAGGTGGCCGAGAGCCGGGCGCTGGGGGCCGACTGTATCCTGATCATCCTCGCCATGATCGACGACCCCCTCGCCGCTGACCTGCTGGCCGAGGCCCGCCGCCTCGGCATGGACGCCCTGATCGAGACCCACGACGAGACCGAGATGGCGCGCGCCGCCGCGCTGGGCGGCGATCTGGTGGGGATCAACAACCGCTCGCTGCGGACCTTCGAGGTCGATCTGGCGGTGACCGAGCGGTTGACCAGACTCAGCCCCATCGATGCCCTGCTGGTCGCCGAAAGCGGGATATTCACACCGGACGATGTGCGGCGGGTGTCTGACGCCCATGCGCAGGCGATCCTCGTCGGGGAAAGCCTGATGCGACAGGCCGACGTAGAGGCGGCGACGCGGGCGCTGCTGGCCTGACTCCAGCATCGTCATCCTCGGGTCAAACCCGAGGATGAGGGTCCAGGAGAGGCGCGTTCCCGTTAAGTTGACATTAGGTAAGAACACTTACAGAACATCGGCAACGGTTCACGCCTTGTTCTGGACGATTCGACGCCATGCTCACGCGCAAACAGCACGAACTGCTGATGTTCATCCACGAACGGATCAAGGAGACCGGTGTCTCCCCCTCGTTCGACGAGATGAAGGAGGCGCTGGATCTGGCGTCCAAATCGGGCATTCACCGGCTGATCACGGCGCTGGAAGAACGCGGCTTCATCCGCCGTCTGGCGCACCGCGCCCGGGCCCTGGAAGTCACCAAGATGCCGGAACAGGCCACGGCCGGTGCCCCGCGCGGTCGGGCGGGTTTCACGCCCGGCGTGATCGAGGGCGGTGGCCGCTCTCTGCCCGCAAGTCCCGCCAACGACACCCGCGAGCTGTCCATGATGGGCAAGATCGCCGCCGGCACGCCCATCGCCGCCATCGAACACGAGACCGCCCGCTATCCGGTGCCCGAGGCCATGCTGGGCGCGGGCGAGCACTATATGCTCGAGATCGAGGGCGACTCCATGATCGAGGCCGGCATCCTCGATGGCGACATGGTGGTCATCAAACGCGTCGACACCGCCTCATCGGGCGAGATCGTCGTGGCCCTGGTCGAGGGCGAGGAAGCCACCCTGAAGCGGCTGCGCAAGAAGGGCGGCTCGATCGCGCTCGAGCCGGCCAACCGCAACTATGAGACCCGCATCTTCGGCCCGGATCAGGTCGAGGTCCAGGGCAAGCTGGTCGGCCTTATCCGCCGCTATCACTGACCCCATCCCGGCTCGAGGCCGGGATGACAAAAGCGGTGCCTTGTCATCCCGGAAACGGCTCAGCCGTTGTCCGGGACCACGGCCGCTCGCCGCGGACATCCGCTGACCAGACCGCACGCCAGCGCGGGCCGGATCGCGTATCGTCACGCCAGAGCTCCACGGCCCCGCCGCGCGCATGGTCGGTGCCGTCCAGCACCAGCCGATCACCGCATGACGCCGGCAGGGCCGGAACAACCGGGCGCACACTGACAACCAGGGCCGCACGGCACATCGCGTCGACCTGTTCCAGAGACGGGGTCCGATTGCCCCACCACACGGCCAGAGGACCCGCCGACGACGTTTCAGGCGCGCAGGACGACCGGCTGCAGGTCCAGCCTTCCGTGGCCCGCTCGACCGGCAGCACACCGCGTCTCCGCGACCAGACGTCGACCGCGAACTGCCGCACACCGGGCCGCATGACCGTCGCCTCTCCGGCCTGCACCCAGGCCGCATTGCTCCCGCCGTCGCCGATCCAGACATCCGGTGTGGGGCTGCGCGGCCACAGCATGACGGCGGCCGCGAACGGCAGGCCCAGCCACCGCAGGGGCCCCCGCCACAGACAGCAGAACAGCACCCCCAGAAAGGCGATGGGCAGGACGTAGTCCGGGGCGCTGGCCACCGTCCGCACCGCGCCCGGCAGTCCGGCCGTCCATGTACCGATGGCCAGCATCAGCCCGATCCCCTGCCCCGCCAGCCACAGGAAGGGCGCGCCCAGTCCCAGCGGCTCCAGCAGAGCCCCCAGTGCCAGCATCGGCATGATCAGAAAATCCGACACCGGTGCCGTCGCCAGATTCGCCAGCAGTCCGTACATGGCCGTGCGGTTGAAATGCTGCATGGCGAAGGGCCCGGTGGCCGCGCCGGCAACCAGACTGGCCAGAATGGCGGCACCCAGCCAGGCCCCGGCCCTCTGGACGATCAGGATCGGCAGGGGGGCCGAGAGTTCCTTCGGCCGCTGCGGCCAGGCCTCGACAAGAGCCACCAGGGCCGCGGTGGCCGCGAATGACATCTGGAACCCGGGCGTCACGATCGCCTCGGGCTGTAACAGCAGGACCACGAAGGCCGCGACCGCCAGGGCGTGCATGGTGATGGCCTGCCGGTCCAGCAGGATGGCCACAAAGGCTATGGACGCCGTGATCGCCGCCCGCTCGGCCGGCGGCGGCGCGCCCGAGACGACCAGATAGGTCCCGACCGCCAGCAGTCCCCCGACCGCCGCGACCTTCTTGCCCGACACCCGCAGTGCCAGCCAGGGCCAGGCGGCGACCATCAGGCGGATCAGGAAGAAGGCAAAGCCGCCGACCACGGCCATGTGCAGGCCCGAGATCGACAGGATGTGCGCCAGGCCGGAATCCCGCATCACATCGACGTCGTCCGGGTTCAGCCATGCCTCCTGCCCCGTGGTCATGGCGGCGGCGATCCCGCCGGTCCGTTTGCCCAGCCGGTCGACGATGCGGCTGGCCAGATCGAACCGCATCCCGTTGACCGCCATGGCCGCCCGTACTCGCCACGGCGGCGGTGCCAGATACGCAGGCCGGGTCTCTCCGAGCGCGAACGCCACACCGCCCAGACTCTGGAAGAAGGCGTTGCGGCCGAAATCATAGGCTCCCGGGCTGGCCGGGGCCGGGGGCGGATTGAGGATCGCGAACAGCCGCACGGCCTGGCCCGGGGCCGGGACTGCACCCCGCACGGTCGCGCGCAGGCGGACCGGCGTCTGTTCCGGCGTCAGTCCGCGGATGCGCACCGGCGCGATCACCACCCGGTGCCCGGCCGATCCTGGACTGTCGACATCGATCACCCAGCCCTCGACCACGGTCGGCTCGGCCATGGCCCGGGCAATGGGGGCCGCGACGGCATCCGTCCGCCACTTGGCCACCGCCAACCCCAGGGCGAAACAGGCCAGCATCAGCAGCGGCAGCGTCCATATCCGCCCGAGCGCCAGCCATCGGGCACCGAGCCACAGAACCCCCGCCACCACCGCCCCGACCCCCAGCGGCCAGACGGACGGCTCGCTCTTCAGCGCAAAATAGCCGGCACAACCGCCCCCGAAAGCCACGGGCGACCACATCCGCCAGCGCAGGGTCTGGGCCGCCACCTGGTCCATCAGGAAAAGGCGCGCCCGTTCACCGAGGCTGGGCTTTGCCGGCGTCGGCGCTATAACGCCCGCCATGGCCTCCCCATCTGATCCCAAGCCCGCCGTCGTCACCCGCTTCGCCCCCTCGCCGACCGGTTCCCTGCACATAGGAGGGGCCCGAACGGCACTTTTCAACTATTTGTATGCCAAGGGACACAACGGGAAGTTCCTTGTCCGGGTCGAGGACACCGATCGCGAACGTTCGACCGACGAGGCGGTGAAGGCGATTTTTGACGGCCTGAGCTGGCTTGAGCTGTTTGCCGACGAGGAACCGGTGTTCCAGTTCAGTCGCGCCGACCGCCACCGCGAAGTCGTCAACGACCTGCTGGAGCGCGGGGCCGCCTACCGCGACTTTACCTCGGCCGATGAGACCGGCCGCCTGCGTGATCTGGCCAAGGCCGAACGCCGAACCTTCGAATCGCCCTGGCGGGACCGCGAACCCACGGTCGACGACCTGTCCCGGCCGCACGTCGTGCGCTTCCGCCGTCCCCTGCCCGGTCAGGTGACGGTCGAGGACGCGGTCCAGGGCACGGTGAGCTGGGCCAATGACGATCTCGACGATCTGGTCCTGCTGCGCTCGGACGGGGCCCCGACCTACAATCTGGCCGTGGTCGTGGATGATCACGACATGGGCGTGACCCACGTCATTCGGGGCGACGACCACCTGAACAATGCCGCGCGCCAGAGCCTGATCTATGACGCACTGGACTGGGTCCGGCCCGTCTTCGCCCACATCCCCCTGATCCACGGCCCGGACGGTGCCAAACTGTCCAAGCGTCACGGGGCCCAGGCGGTCCACGAATATGCCGCCATGGGCTATCTGCCCGAGGCCATGCGCAACTATCTGGCGCGGCTGGGCTGGGCCCACGGCGATGACGAACTCTTCAACGACGCGCAGGCGATGGAATGGTTCGACTTGAACGGGGTCGGCAAGGCCCCCGCACGACTGGACTTCGACAAGCTGGCCCATGTCAACGCCCACTGGATCCGCCTGGCCGACGACGACCGGCTGGCCAAGATGACCCTGGACATCCACCTGACGCGCGGCCACGCCTTGGGACCCGATGATGAGGCGCGTCTGCTCAAGGCGATGCCCTTCGTGAAGGACCGGGCGAAAACCGCACTTGAACTGGCCGACCAGACCGTCTTCGTGCTGCGGTCCCGACCGCTGAAAATCTATGAAAAGGGCCTGCCCATGCTGATGGGCGACTCCGGCGAACGTATCGCCCGACTGCGCGATCGACTCACGCTGTTCGCCAGTTGGGATGTCTTCGCGCTCGAGGCCGAACTCAAGGTCTTCGCCGAGGAAGAGGCGGTCGGCTTCGGCAAGATCGGCCCCGCCGTCCGCGCGGCCTTGACCGGAGACGGCGTCTCGCCTGACATCGCGAAAACATTGGCGGCTTTGGGGCGCGAAGAAAGCCTCGGACGCTTGGATGATGCGCTGCAACAGACTATCTGACAATTCATCAGACCGTGGATTGCGCCTCTCCGCGCCGGTCTCCGCCTAACCCCCAGGGGCTGCAATGACTGAACAAGCTAATTCCGCCGGCACGGCGACCCTCACCTACGGCGACAAGAGTGTTGAACTGCCTGTTCTGGCGGGCTCGACCGGTCCAAACGTGATCGACATTCGCAAGCTGTACGCCGCGACCGACGCCTTCACCTATGACCCCGGCTTCACCTCGACCGCCGCCTGCGAAAGCGCCCTGACCTTTATCGACGGCGACGTCGGCACCCTGCTGCACCGCGGCTATCCGATCGACCAGCTGGCCTCTCAGTCGAACTTTATCGAAGTCTGCCACCTGCTGCTGCATGGCGAACTGCCGACGGCCGCGGAATATGAGGCCTTCGAACGCAACATCACCATGCACACCATGCTGCATGCCCAGTTCGACCGCTTCTTCGAGGGCTTCCGCCGCGACGCCCACCCGATGGCGATCATGGTCGGCACCGTCGGTGCCCTGTCGGCCTTCTATCACGACAGCCTGGACATCCATGATCCGGTCCAGCGCAACATTTCGGCCATCCGGCTGATCGCCAAGATGCCCACGATCGCGGCTCGCGCCTACAAATACCACGTCGGCCAGCCCTTCGTTTCACCGCGCAACGAACTGACCTACGCCGAGAATTTCCTGCGGATGTGTTTCGCGGTTCCGGCTGAGGACTATGTGGTCAATCCGGTGCTCGCCAGGGCCATGGACCGCATCTTCATCCTGCACGCCGACCATGAGCAGAACGCCTCGACCTCGACCGTCCGCCTGGCCGGTTCGTCGGGCGCCAATCCGTTCGCCTGTATCGCCGCCGGCATCGCCTGCCTGTGGGGACCGTCGCACGGCGGGGCCAATGAAGAGGCGCTGAATATGCTCAAGGAGATCGGCACCCCGGACAAGATCCCGGAGTTCATTCAGGGTGTGAAAGACAAGAAATACAAACTGATGGGCTTCGGCCATCGCGTGTACAAAAACTACGACCCTCGCGCCCGGGTGATGAAGGAGAGTGCCGACGAGGTGCTGGCCGCCGTCGGCGATCCGAACGACCCGCTGTTCCAGGTCGCCAAGGAGCTGGAGCGTATCGCCCTTTCGGACGAGTATTTCATCGAGCGGAAGCTGTTCCCGAACGTCGACTTCTATTCGGGCATTACCCTGTCGGCGATGGGCTTCCCGACCTCGATGTTCACCGTTCTGTTCTCGCTGGCCCGGACAGTCGGCTGGATCGCCCAGTGGCAGGAAATGATCGGTGATCCGACCCAGAAGATCGGCCGCCCGCGCCAACTCTACACCGGGCCGACCGAACGGGACTATGTGCCGATCCAGTCGCGGGGTTGAGACTCAGAACAGGCCGTTGTCGTTGGCGGCGGTCGCCGGGACGGGCTGAACCACGTCCCAGTGTTCGGCGATCTTGCCGTTCTCGATTCGGTAGATGTCTATGACGGCCTGGCCGCGCTCGGTCGGGCTGTCCCGCCAGTGCGAATGGACCACGACAAGGCTGTCGGCGGCAATGATGCGCTTGATGTCCACCGTCAGGCCGGGAACGGCGGCAAAATATCCGGTGAAGGCGGCGATGAAGGCGTCCCGCCCGGTCTCGATCGCCGGATTGTGCTGGATGTAGTCGACGGCGATCAGGTCGGGTACGGCGGTCAGGTCCTTGCCGTTGAAGACGCGGCTGTAGAGCGCTTCCACGATCGCCCGATCCTCATCCGGACCGGCATTGGCAGGCCCGCCGAGCGCCAGCATACCGACCACCACCAGGGCCAGGGTCCGCATCATCATCATGGCTGCCTGCCTTTCTGTATTGCGCCGTTCTCTCTAGCTGGTGTGTCCGGCGATGACCCGCAATATCGCCTCAGCCGCGATCTCCGACGGATCACGTCCCTCCCGGCCCATCAGCTCCAGCGCGGCCGTCTGCCTTTCCGCCTGTATCCGCCGAGCCTCAGGGTCAGCCAGCAGACGGCCGACCTCCGCAGCCAGCTTCTCCGGCGTGGCGTCGTTCTGGATCAACTCGGGCGCGATTTCCGCCTCCGCAGCGTGGTTGAACAGCGTCGCGTATTTGCCGGTGAAGAACGGCTTCATGATCGCATAGCTGAGCGGCTGGAAGCGGTAGGCGATGACCATGGGCACGCTGGCCAGTGCCAGTTCGGTCGAAACCGTTCCACTCGTCGCCAGCGCCACTGTGGCGGCGCGCATGGCGGCGTATTTCTCACTTTCGGCAACCAGATGCGCCCGGAACGGCCAGCCCGCCACCCGGCCCGCGACATCGTCCGCGACGGTACCCGCAACAGCCACCGCGACCTCGAGCGCCGGGTCGAGGACCTTCAGTCGCGCGATGGCGGCTTCATAGACCGGTGTCATCAGCCGGATCTCGGAGGGGCGACTGCCCGGCAGGACCAGCAGAAGGCTGGCGTCGGCCGCGATCCCGCGCGACGCCCGGAACGCAGCGGGGTCGGCATCGCCGAAATCGACGTGCAGCGCCTGGGATCCCACGACCGTGGTCGGCAGGCCCTCCCGCTCGAACCACGGTGCGTCGAAGGCGTACAAGGCCAGAAGGTGATCGACGGACGCCGCCAGGGTCTTCGCCCGGCCCGGGCGCGAGGCCCAGACCTGAGGCCCGACGTATTTGACCAGGGGCACCCCGGGCAGAGCCGTCTTCAGGGCCTTGGCGACCCGGATGGTGAAGCCCCAGCTGTCGATCAGGACCACGGCGTCCGGTTTCTCGGCGACAGCCAGCGCGACGGTGTCGGTCACCCGGCGCTTGACCAGGCCATAGGCCTTTAGTCCCTCGATCCAGCCGAGAATGGATAGTTCGGCGATATCGAACGGGCTGCGGACCCCCTGTTCGGCCATGCGCGGCCCGCCCACACCGACAAAGGTCACATCCGGACCCAGGCGAGCCTTCAGTGCCTCGGCCAGCCCCGCGCCCAAGGCGTCGCCGGACGCTTCCGCAGCGACCAGCATGACCTTCAGCGACCGGCTCATGCGCCCGTCTCGCCCCAGACAAACAGGCCCAGCCGGTCGGCGGTCTCGACGATGGCGGCATGGTCGATCAGGATCAACTTGCCGGCGACGCCGCCGACGCCTGCCAGACCGGCAGCCGCCGCCATCTCGATGGTGCGCGCGCCCATGACGGGCATGTCGACACGCAGGTCCTGGATCGGCTTCGGCGTCTTGCCCAGCGCACCCTTGCGGCTGGCTTCTGAGCCGCGCAAGTCCGCCGGCAGGGCGGCGACCCGCGCCAGCATGGCGTCGGTCCCCTCCTGGGCCTCGACGGCCAGGACCAGGCCAGCGCAAACGACCGCGCCCTGACCAATGTCGAGCTCTCCGGCCTTTTCAGCAACATGCAGCGCCTTCCGGAGGTCGGATAACTGCTCCGGTGACGGTCGAACGGCACCGAGAGCTCCAGCCGGAAGCGTCTCACCGCCCAGAATGTCGTCAGCCCCCTCGATCGCGTATCCCTCGTTCTCGAAGACCGAGAGGATCTTGCGCAACAGCGCATCATCACCCTTGGTGGCCGCGGCCACGATGCCCGGCAAGAGGGTCGCGCCCTTCAGGTCGGGCTTCAGAGTCCTGAAATCAGGTCGGTTCACCGTTCCCGCGAACGTCACCGCCGCACAGCCGGACTTCTTCAGCGCCGACAAGACCTTGCCGATCTCGGCCAAACCCGCCTCGATGCCGGGATAGCGGGCCAGATGCGGATCAGCGAAGCCCGTCAGCCGCACGACGAACACCGGCCGTCCTTCGGCCTCACACCGGGCAGCGACCGATATGGGAAGCGCACCGCCGCCGGCAATCAGGCCCAGCTTGCTGCCGGTCCCGGCGCCGATCATTCGCCCGGCAGGCAAAGGGGCCGTTTGCCGTCCTCGCGAATGAAGGCTGTGATTTCCATGATCTCGGGCAGATCCGCATAGCCGCCTTCAACCGCGTCCAGCCGCTCGGCGAAAGTCCCGCTGCCCTCGAAGAGGTCGCGAAAGGCCCCCAGCAGGCGGCGGATCGCCGTCCTGTCATAGCCCTTCCGCTTCAGTCCGATCAGGTTCAGTCCGTGCAGTTGGGCGTGATTCCCCCAGGCCGAACCGTAGGGAATGACATCGCGCGTTACCGCAGCAAGGCCACCGACGATGGCCCCCTGCCCCACCCGGCCGTTCTGGTGAACCGCAGCCAGACCGCCAAGGAAGACCTTTGAGCCAATGCGGGCATGACCGCCCAGTGTGGCATTGTTGGCCATCACGACATGGTCCCCGACGACGCAGTCGTGGCCGACATGGGCCCCGGTCATGAACAACCCGTGCGATCCGACCCGGGTGACACCCGAGCCCTGCGGCGTGCCCCGGTTGAAGGTCGAGTGTTCGCGGATGCTGTTGTCGGACCCGATCTCTAGCCGGACGGGCTCGCCCTTGTAGCCCGTGTGCTGCGGATCGCCGCCGATGACGCAAAAGGGATGGATGACGGTGCGAGCTCCGACCGTTGTATCCCGCTGGACAATGGCGTGGCTGACCAGCCGCACATTGTCTTCCAGAACCACGCCGGGGCCCACGACGCACCACGGCCCGATCTCGACCGCCTCGGCCAGCCGCGCACCGGGATCCACGACGGCTGTGGGATGGATTCGGCTCACGCGTTCACCGACTTGTCGATCGTGACCATCATGGCCGCGAAGTCCGCTTCCGAGGCCAGCTTGCCGTCGATGAAGGTCTCGCCGCGGAACTTGAAAATGTCCCCCCGGATCTTCGTCACCACCACCTGCATGCGCAGCTGATCGCCGGGACGGGCCGGCTTGCGGAACCGCACGCCGTCGATCGACATGAACATGATCACCTTGCCCTCGACCTGGACATCCATCGACTTGGACATCAGCAGGGCGCCTGTCTGGGCCATGGCCTCGATGATCATCACGCCGGGCATGACAGGATCGATTGGAAAATGTCCCGGAAAATAGGGTTCGTTGTGCGTGACGTTCTTGATGCCGGTAATCGAGGTGTTGGCGACGAAATCTTCCGCCTTGTCGACCAGCAGGAAGGGATAGCGATGGGGCAGCCGCCGCATCACCTCGGCATAGTCGATCTTGCCGTTCTCACTCATCCTGCGGACTTCCTCGCCGTCGGCGCCTAGGAACGCGCCTTTCCGGATGCCTGTTTGGCGAGCCAGATCGCTTCGCGCAAGAACTGACGCAACGGTTTGGCGGGGTAACCGGACCAGGTCTCGCCGGCAGGGATGTCCGCCAGCACACCGGCACCGGCCGCCACCCGTGCGCCTTCGCCGATACGGATATGGTCGCCGACACCGGCCTTGCCGCCAAAGATCACATTGTCACCAACAATGACCGAGCCCGAAATCCCGGTATTGCCCGCCAACAGGCAGTTGCGGCCGATCACGCAGTTGTGGCCGATCATGACCAGATTATCGATCTTGGTGTTCTCGCCGATCACCGTGTCGTCATAGGCACCGCGGTCAATACAGGAGTTCGCTCCCACCGTGACGCCGTCCTGCAGGATCACGCGGCCGAGCTGGGGAATATCGATCGGGCCGTCTTTTGATCCCGACGCGCCGAAACCCGGCTCGCCGATACGGGCACCGGCCAGAATCTTGACCCGATCGCCGATCAGGGCGAATCCGATCGTGACGTTGGAGGCGATCTGGCAGTCGCGCCCGATCTGGACACCCGGCCCGATAACCGTGTTCGCGCCGATACGGCTGCCCCGCCCGATGCGGACACCGGGCCCCAGCACGACGCCGGGCTCGACCACGACAGACTGGTCCTCAGAGACCTCGCCCGCATCGGCGGCCCGGGTCAGAGCGACAGGTTGGTGAAACAGGCTCGACGCCCGCGCCCAGGCAGCCTGCGCTTCGCTCGACACGATAACGGCCGCTTCAGGTGGTGCCGATCCGATTGCGCTCTTCGGCAAGATCACACAGCCGGCGCGCGTTTCTGTCAGCGCCGGAAGGAATTTTCGGTCGCCGAGAAAGGCGACGTCGGCCGGCCCCGCCGAAGCCAGGGGCGCGACGGCGGAGACCCGAAGGTCTCCGCCTCCTTGTAGTTCGCCCCCGATCCGACCGGCCAGCTCGGCGACACTCAGCGCCGGCAGGCTGTCGAAAAAGCGCGGATCGGGCATGACGTTTTTACTGCGCGGGTGCCACGGCCGGCACCGGGGTGCGGTTGAAGCTCAGCGAAGGCAGGGCTGTATTCAGGCGCTGGATGACCACGTCGGTGATGTCCATCGCCGGGTTGGAGATATAGACGGCCGAACGGTCCAGAAGCAGGCCACAGCCGCGCTCCTGATAGACAGCGACCAGGATCGGATCGGCCGCCTGGGCGATGGCCCGGACCTGCAGCTGCTGGGTGTACTGCAGCTCCGCCTGGCGGGTCTGCTCCAGCTGCTGGGCTTCCTGGACCCGCTGCTGAAGCGCCTGACGGCGCGTGCCCTGCGGGTCTGCTGCGGCACCGCCCTGTTGCAGTTGTTGGGCCTCGGTCTGGATCGCGGCACCATAGGGCTGGAGTTCGCCCTGCACCTCGGTGACCAGACGCTGCATGCCGGCCTGAACCGACTGGCCCGCCGTGGACGTCGCGAGAAGGCGGTCGTTATGGAAGACGCAGACGCCTGCGATCACCGGACCCGGGTTGGCCGGAGCCTGCGCCTGGGCGGCGGCGGTACCGGCGGCCAGCGAGGCGAGCGCGAAAGCGCCGAGAGCGAACAATTTCATCTTGAACCTTTGAAGCGGAATTCGGGTCCGCGGCTAGAACTGGGTTGAGGTCGAGAAGCGGAACGTTTCTGTTTTGTCGTAAATTTCCTTGCCGATGATCTGGCTGAGGTCGAAACGGATCGGCCCCATCGGCGAACGCCAGTGAATGCTCAGGCCCGCTGTGGCGCGCAGCTTGAGTTCATCAACGATATTCGGATCCGGGCTGCCCAGCGAATTCACCGTATAGCGGGCGTCCAGCACGCCCAGCGTCCCCACATCGGTGAACAGGGACGTCTTGATCCCGTATTGTTCCGGCAGGAAGTTCGGGACGGTCAGTTCCAGGGTTCCGATGGCGTAGAAATTGCCGCCCAGAGCATCTCTTGTGGTCAGATCGCGCGGACCCAGACCGGCGGTTTCGAACCCACGGAAGCTGTTGCCGCCTTTGAAGAAGCGGTCATTGATCCGGATCGGATCGCCACCCCAGCCCGCGATATAGCCGGTCGAGGCCGAGGCGGTCACGACCCATTCCGGCGTGATGCCCCAATAGGCCGAGACATCGCCTTCGGTCTTCACATAGTTCACGTCGCCGCCGATGCCTGCGAAGTCCTGACGGAACGACCCGGTCCATCCGCGCGTGGGCCGGACGGGATCGTTCCGCCGGTCGACCAGCAGGGTGTAGCCCGCCGATGAGTTGAGGAACGATCCAACCTGGTCACAAAGGGCGGTCGAGCCTGAACCGGAGGCATTGCAGTAGCCCGTGGGAACGATGATCTCGTCGCTCTTGAGGAAGTAGCGCGTGCTCAGCAGCGTGTAGCCGTTCAACGGATACGACAGCCGCAGGCCGCCGCCGGTCGAGCGGTAGTCATATGACGAGTATTTGCTAAGGTCATAGCGCGAATGGAACGCGTCAAAGCCGGCCCGCAGGTCGCGGCCGAGGAATTTGGGCTCGGTGAAGCGGAAGTCGACCTGCTGGCGCAGCGAGCCCCATTCGAGACGCGCCACGACGTTCTGGCCACGGCCGCGGAAGTTGCGCTCTGTGATGCCAAGGTTGACGACGAAGGAGTCGACCGAGCTGAAGCCCGCACCGACCGAAAGTTCGCCGGTCGGCTGCTCGGTGACGGTCACATTGACCACGGAACGGTCAGGTGCCGAGCCGCGCGCCTCCTCGACCTTGACGTCCTTGAAGAAGCCCAGGGCCCGCAGATTGTTGCGCGAACGCTCAAGGAGCGTGCGATTGAAAGCGTCGCCCTCCGTCAGCATCATCTCGCGGCGGACGACATTGTCCAGAGTGCGGGTGTTGCCGATCACATTGATCCGGTCGACGTAGACCCGCTGGCCTTCCTTGATGTTGAAGGTGACATCGACGGTGTCGGTCTCGGGATTGGCCCTGTAGGTCGGCTCAATCTCGACGAACGCATAGCCCGCCGAACCGGCGGCGAAGGTCAGGGCGTCGACCGC
This sequence comes from Caulobacteraceae bacterium, assembly GCA_965284375.1. GTDB lineage: Bacteria > Pseudomonadota > Alphaproteobacteria > Caulobacterales > Caulobacteraceae > Brevundimonas. Next base: position 956,879 of record OZ260074.1, on the reverse strand, counting down.
CGTCTCGATCTTGTCGCTCTCGTACAGATCGCCGGTCTTGATCGGCAGCAGCATCTTCAGGAATTCGGGATTGAGCCGGTCGTTCTCGGTGACCACATCCACGGTGCCGAAATTGTAGCGGTCGCCTTCATCCACCGTCATGGTGATGCCGAACGCGCTGTCGTTGGGCGTCAGTTCCGAGATCGCCGACAGAACCCGGAAATCATAATAGCCCCGGTTGGTGTAGAATTTCCGCAGTTGTTCCCGGTCATAATCCAGGCGGTTGGGGTCGTAGTTGTCGTTGGTCGTGAACAGCCGGTACCAGGCCGACTGCTGGGTGACCATGACGCCACGCAGATCGTTGTCCGAGAAAGCGCTGTTGCCGAGGAAGGTGATCGCACGCACACCGGTTTCGGGGCCTTCGTCGATCTCGAACACCACGTCGACGCGGTTCTGTTCCAGCTGGACGATCTTCGGCGTGACGGTCGCGGAAATGCGGCCCGACAGGCGGTACAGCTCGACGATCTTGCCGACGTCTTCCTGGATTCGGGCACGGGTGTAGATTCCCCGTGGCTTCAGCGTAACTTCCTTGGTCAGCTTGTCTTCACTGACCGCCCCGTTCCCCTCGAACACCACCTGGTTGATGATGGGGTTCTCGACGATCTCGACGATCAGGTCGCCGTTCGAGACACCCAGTTGAACATCGGCGAACAACTGGGTCCGGGTCAGGGTGCGGACTGCGACGTCGAGCACCGATGCATCGACCACATCGCCAGGCTGGATCGGCAGATAGGACAGGACTGTGGTCTGATCGATGCGCTGGTTGCCACGCACCAGGATGCGATTGATGACCAGCCGCTCTTCCTGGGCAGGGGCGGCCTGGGCCGCCGGAGCCTGTTCGGCCGGTGCACCGGCCTGCATGGCGGAAGCCTCCGCTGGCGCAGACTGAGCCAGTGCCGGGCCAGCGATGCCCGCCGCCACGGCAAGGGCCAGCAAGCTCGGGCTCAGGCACCGGGCGAAACGGAGGGCGGACGCGTCTTGTCGGATCATACGGGAAACCATCGGGGGCTGGCGTCGGCTCGTCATGCGAGCCCGCCGAGGAATTTGAACAGGCTCAGCTTTTGCAAGTCGTTCCAGGTGGCGAACAACATCAATCCCGCAAGCAAAGCAAGGCCGACGCGATAGCTGACCTCCTGAACGCTGGCGGGGACTGGCCTGCGGGCCACAGCTTCATATGCGTAAAACAGGAGATGCCCCCCATCCAGAACCGGAATCGGCAAGAGGTTTACAATGCCAATTCCGATCGAAACTATGGCGGCGAACTGAAGAAACGTCAGTGCGAGGTTCGCCGCCATCCAGACCGGGTCGGGATTCGCAGCCACAGCCTGACGGGTGACCCCCCCGGCCGCCTTTGCAATTCCGAGCGGTCCGTTCAGCAGATCACCCGATTCCTTGCCCGTGAAGATGCGGCCGATATAGGTGGCGGTCGTTCCGACGGTCTCGCTGATCGTCGCGGCACCCTTGCCGGCGGCCTCCAGCGGATTCAGGCGGCGGAAGCGGTAATCCTGCGCCAGCGGTGCCATCTCCAGCCCGATGCGGGCGACCTTGACCCTGCCGGCCAGTTCATCCTGCTCCTCGCGACGCTGCGGCGTGGCGGTCAGCAAAACCTGTCGTCCTCCGCGGTCCACGGTGAACCGGAGAGGATCACCGGCGCTCATAATGACGATGCGCGTGACCTCGGCACCTTCCTGAACCGCCTGTCCGTTGACGGCAACGATCAGATCGCGCGGCTGGAAGCCTGCCTCGGCCGCAGGCGTGCCGGGAGTCACCCGCGCCACGCGGGGGGCCACAATCTGCTCTCCCACGACACTGAACAGGATGGTGAAAAGCACGATGGCCAGCAGGAAATTGGCCGCCGGTCCCGCGGCGACGATCAGCGCCCGCTGCCAGATCGGCTTGAAATGGAAATAGTCGCGCTCGGCCCCGGCCCCGTTCTCGGCGATGACCCGCTGGCGTAGTTCAGCCAGTCCAGCCTGGTCAGGCACGCTGGAGGCATCGAGATCGCCTGAAAACTTGACGTATCCGCCCAGAGGCAGCCAGGCCAGACGCCATTCCGTACCGTGCCGGTCTGTACGGGCGACGATTGTCTTGCCGAAGCCGATCGAGAACCGGTCGATCTTCACGCCGAAAGCGCGCGCGACAAGGAAATGGCCCAGCTCGTGGATGGTGACGATAAACGTCAGCACCAGCAGGAAGGGTACGATGGAGAGAAATACCTGGCCGAGAAAGCCCGTCATACCGTTTAGGGTCCCTTCGCCGTCAGGCTGCCGCCGCGATGCCCCGGATAATCGATTCCGCCGTCCGCCGCGCCTGCACATCGACCTCAAGGGCCGCGTCGCATGCATCTTTGGAAGAGGAAACCGCCCCCGGGCCCGTCACGCGCGACAAGGTGTCGGCGACGACTGCGGCAATATTGAGAAAGCCCAGGCGACGGTCAAGGAAAGCCAGGGCCGCAACCTCATTGGCCGCGTTGAATACGATGGGTGCCACACCCCCGGCTTCCAGGGCCTGACGGGCGAGTTTCAGGGCCGGGAAGCGCGCCTCGTCGGGGGCCTCGAACGTCAGCTTCCCGAGGCTTGCCAGATCCAGACGCGGTGCCTTCCACGCGATCCGGTCAGGCCAACCCAAGGCAAAGGCGATCGGCGTCTTCATGTCCGGCGGACCCATCTGGGCGAGGGTCGAGCCATCGACGTATTCGACCATGCTGTGGATAATCGACTCGGGATGCACCACCACCTCGATCCGATCGGCCGGCATGTCGAACAGATAGGCCGCCTCGATCGTTTCCAGCCCCTTGTTGGCCATGGTGGCGCTGTCGACCGAAATCTTGGCCCCCATACTCCAGTTCGGGTGGGCCACAGCCTGCTCCGGCGTGATCGCACCCAGCGCTTCGCGTGGCAGGGTCCGGAAGGGTCCGCCAGACGCCGTCAACACCAGTTTGGCGACCTGTTCGGGCGCGTCGTGCGGGAAGACCTGATGGATGGCCGAATGCTCTGAGTCGACCGGGATCAGCCGGCCGCCGGATTGTTTCACCCGATGAATCAACGCCGGGCCGCAGCAGACCAGGCTCTCCTTGTTCGCGAGCGCCAGGGTGCCGCCCGTCGAGGCGGCGGCCCAGGCCGAACGCAGCCCCGCTGCGCCCACGATGGCCGCCATGATCCAGTCCACCGGCCATGTGGCCGCCTCGATAATCGCCGCCTCGCCCGCCGCCACCGCCACGCCTGTTCCGGCGAGGCCGTCGCGCAATTCCTCGAGCCGCGCCGGATCCGCGGTCACCGCAATCTGCGGCTTCCAGCGCCGGGCCTGTTCCACAAGCCGTGCGATATTGGTCCCGCCTGTCAGAGCCACGACCTCGAAGCGCCCGGTACCGGCGCTCTCGATCTGATCCATCAGATCCAGCGTCGAACAACCGACCGAGCCGGTGGATCCCAGGACCGTAATCCGACGGTGGATCATGCGCCTCCCCCGAAGAGCCCGACCAGCAGACGGCCGCAGGCCACCACCACAACAGCAAACATCAGTCCATCAACCCGGTCCAGCAGGCCGCCGTGGCCGGGGATCAGCTTGCCGGCGTCCTTGACGCCATAGCGCCGCTTGAGAGCAGACTCCCACAGGTCACCGGCCATGGTCGCCAGCGCCGCTGCCAGGCCGAGCAGGGCGCCCCAGACCGGACCGATGCCCATATTGAGGAAGGTCGCCAGCAGGCTGCCCGCCACCGTCCCGGCCGCCAGACCGCCGATAAAGCCGGACCATGTCTTGTTCGGAGAGAACCGCGGCCACAGCTTGGGACCGCCGACCAGATTTCCAACCAGATAGGCCATGATGTCCGAAGCCCAGGCGATGGCGAACGCGGACACCGTCCACGCCAGTCCCGCCTGGCTGTCAGAATCCCGCAACCAGATCAGCAGCACCGCCGGCCAGCCGAGGTAGAGGACCCCATAGGCCGCATCCAGCGCTTCCTGTCCGCGATTGCGCGCGAACAGACCCGCCGCCACGGCACCGAAGACAAGCATGACCAGCGCGAGAGAGAGTTGTTGCGCATAAGCCGCCACAACCCCGGCCACCAGGCCGAAGCCGACGGCCCCGGCCATGACGCGCCATGCCCGGGAGGCGCTCATCCTCGCCCATTCGACAGCCAGCAGGGCACATGCCGCCAGCATCAGGCCCAGGAACCACGGCCCGCCGGCCCAGATGGCCAGAACGGCTGCCGGTGCGAGCACAATGGCCGACAGGGCCCGCGGCCCGATTTCGCTAGCCTTGACCGCCATCAGCCGACCGCGAGGGCGGGTGCCGCATACGGCGTCGCCCGGCCGCCGAAACGCCGGTCCCGATTGCGATACTGCACGACGACATCAGCCAGCGCCTCAGGGCCATAGTCCGGCCACAGCACGTTCTGGTAGACCAGCTCGGCATAGGCCGCCTCCCACAGCAGGAAGTTCGAAAGCCGCTGTTCGCCCGACGTCCGCACAATCACATCGACAGGGGGCGCGCCGGCCGTGGACAGACCGAGGCCCAGGGTCTCCTCATCAAGCGGCCCCGTCGCCTTGCCGGCGAGAACCAGATCGACATGGCGCTGCGCCGCATCGACGATGTCGGCCCGGCCGCCGTAGTTGAAGGCGACCTGGAGGATGAATTTGTCGTTGTGGGCTGTCGAAGTCTCCGCCCGTTCAATGATGGCTTCAATGTCGGAGGGCAGGCCCGTTCGGCGGCCCAGCACCCGCACCCTCACACCCTCGCGTTCCAGGCGCTTGAGGTCGCTCGCGACATAGGAGCGGACCAGCCCCATCAGATCGGAAACCTCTTCCGCCGGCCGGCGCCAATTCTCGGTCGAGAAGCCGAACACCGTCAGACATGCGATGCCGAGGGCGGGTGCCGCCTGAACCGTCCGTTTTAACGCCTGCACGCCCTCGCGATGGCCAACGGCGCGCGGAAGGCCGCGCGCTTCGGCCCAGCGCCCATTGCCGTCCATGATCAGGGCGACGTGACGCGGCCCTTCAGTCGACACAGCAGGCTGGGCGGGTTTGGCGAACATGGACGCTTATCCTACGGCAAATCCCGCCATCAAACCTGCATGATCTCGACTTCCTTGGCCCTCAAGGCCTCGTCGATGCGTTTGATGGCCGCGTCGGTATCCTTCTGGACCTCGGTTTCCATCTTCTTCTGTTCGTCCTGGCTGATCTCGCCCGCCTTCTCGGCCTTCTTCAGGTCCTCGTTGGCGTCACGGCGCACGTTGCGGACGGATATCTTCTGCTGTTCGGTGTATTTGCCGGCCAGCTTGGCCAGGTCCTTGCGACGTTCCTCGGTCAGGGGCGGCACCGGAATGCGCAGGGTCTGGCCATCGACGATCGGGTTCAGGCCCAGACCGGCGGCGCGGATGGCCTTCTCGACCGGCCCGACCATGGTCTTGTCCCAGACGCTGACCGAGATCATGCGCGGCTCGGGCACACTGATGGCGGCGACCGAGTTCAAGGGGGCGTTGGAGCCATAGGCCTGCACCTGAACAGGATCCAGCAGGCCGACGTTGGCCCGGCCCGTGCGCAAACCGTTGAACTCTTCCTTCAGGGCGGACACGGACTTGTCCATCCGGTCGCGGTAGGTCTTGAGGTCGGGCTTGGCCATGGTCGTTTCTCTCGCGTTTTCTTGTCTTTGGCAGGTCAGGCGGCTTTTTTGGACGAGATGACCGTAAAGGTCCCCTCCCCCGTCAACGTCCGACGTAGCGAATTGTCTTCACGGATCGAGAAAACCACGATCGGGATGCCCGAGTCACGCATCAGCGCGATGGCGGAGGCGTCCATGACCTTCAGGTCTTTCGCCAGAACGTCGTGATAGGTCAGGGTCTCGTAACGCGTCGCGGTCGGGTCCTTCTTGGGATCGGCCGTATAGACGCCGTCCACGCTGGTGCCCTTCAGCAGCGCGTCGCAGCCCATCTCGGCGGCGCGCAATGCGGCACCCGAGTCGGTGGTGAAGAAGGGCGCACCGACGCCGGCGGCGAAGATCACCACCCGGCCCTTTTCGAGATGACGCAAGGCCCGGCGGCGCACATAGGGCTCGGCCACGGCATTCATGGTCAGGGCGCTCTGCACCCGGGTCTGGACGCCGATTTTCTCGAGCGCGGCCTGCATGGCCAGGGCGTTCATGACGGTCGCCAGCATGCCCATATAGTCGGCCGTGGCGCGCTCCATATCGCCGGCGGCCTTGCTCAGTCCCCGGAAGATGTTGCCGCCGCCGATGACGAGGCAGATTTCCACGCCCTCGCGGGCCACGTCGGCCACGGCCTGGGCCACGCCGGCCACCGTCGCCATGTCGATTCCATAGGCCTGCTCGCCCATCAGCACCTCGCCCGACACCTTCAGCAGAACGCGCTTGTAGAGAAACTCGGGAGGGGCATCGGGCATGGGGGCGGTCCTGGGCGGCGGATTCGGCTTCTTATAGGAAGCGAACCCGCCGGTTCAAAGGCCTGACTATCCGGATTAGAGCCGAAGAATGATCGTCTCCACGATCGGGCGACGATCCCAGATCTGCTGGCTGGCCTTCTTCAACGCCCGGGCGACGGCCTGTTCAATGACCATCTCGTCCTCCAGCGCCGCACCCTTCAGCTTCAGCACCGCCTGCTCGGCGCGCTCGGCCAGGCTGTCCAGCGAGTCTCCCAGCGGCGATTGCGCATCACCCGGCAGGCCGATGGCGCGGACGTCGATGTCGCTGACGATCTTGCCACGCTTGTCCATGGCGAAGCTGACGATCAGCACACCGTTGGTCGAGGCATGCCGACGCTCGTTCAAGGCCTCGCCCTGTTCGGTGACCAGGCGCCCGCCATCGACATACAACCGGCCGCTCGGGACCTCGTCGATGATGGCGGCGGGCCCGGGAGCGAGACGCACCATGTCGCCGTTCCTCGGCGTGACCGTCTCCGGTACACCCATGTCCTTGGCGAGGTTGGCGTGTTCGGCCAGATGGCGGCGCATGCCGTGGGTGGGGACCGCGATCTGCGGGCGCGCCCAACGATACATCTGGCGCAGTTCCTCGCGGCACGGGTGGCCGGAGACGTGAATGCCGGGATGGTCCTTCTCGGTATAGAGGCGCACGCCGCGGTCGGTCAGCTTGTCCTGCAGACGGCCGATGGACAGCTCGTTGCCCGGGATCACGCGCGACGAGAAGATGCAGTGATCGCCCTTGCTGAGCTTGATGTAGGGGTGAGTCCCCTCGGCGACGCGCGACAGGGCCGCCCTCGCCTCGCCCTGGCTGCCGGTGCACAGATACAGGATCTGGTCGGCCGGCCAGACGCGGGCCTCCTCGTCCGACAGGAACGGCTTCACGTCGTTCAGCATGCCGACCGACTTGGCCGCCGAGGTGATGCGATGCATCGACCGTCCCGCCAGCGAGACGCGCCGCCCGGCTGCCTCGGCGGCCCGGATCACGCTGTCCATGCGGGCGACGTTTGAGGCGAAACAGCCGACCGCGATCCGGCCCTTCAGACCGCCAATCAGATCGATCAGTGCGTCGCGGACGCCGCCTTCGGAGCCCGCCGATCCCTCGACGAAGACGTTGGTGGAATCACACACCATGGCCAGAACACCGTCGTCGCCCAGACGGGTGATGGCACCGGCATCGGTGACCTCGCCGATGATGGGATCGTCGTCGATCTTCCAGTCGCCGGTGTGCAGCACAGTGCCCAGCGGCGTCTTGATGGCCAGGCCGTTCGGCTCGGCGATCGAATGGGTCATGGTGACGAAGGTCACCTCGAACGGACCCAGATCGACGGTCCCGCCCAGCGGCACCTCGATCAACTGGACCTGATCCAGAATGCCCGCTTCGCGCAGCTTCTCGCGGATCAGGAAGGCGGTGAACGGCGTCGCGTACAGGGGCGCCTTCATCCGCGACCACAGCCAGCCGAGGGCACCGATATGGTCCTCGTGCGCATGGGTCAGGACGATGCCGCGGATCGTCTCGCCTTCCAGGAAGGCCGGATCGGGCACGATCACGTCCACGCCGGGCGTCGACAGGTCGCCGAAGGTCACACCCACGTCGACCACGAGCCACTCGCGGTTTGCCTCGGGGCCGTAGCCGTAGAGGTTCAGATTCATCCCGATTTCGCCCGACCCGCCCAGCGGCAGGAAGACGAACTCGTCGTTGGTTTTCTTTTTCATGTGTCCTTTAGATGGGTGTTCCGCCGCCAGATTTCGAGCAGGCCGCGGATGGTCAGGTCCGGATCAAACCGGTCGATTGAATCTGTTGCGCCTTCGAACAGCGAGGCGACCCCGCCGGTTCCGATGACCGTCATGGGCTTTCCCCACTCGGCCTTGATGCGCGCGACCAGGCCTTCGATCAGGGCGACATAGCCCCAGAAGACGCCCGATTGCATGTTGGAGACGGTATCCTTGCCGATCACCCGGTCCGGCTTCTGGATGGCGATACGGGGCAACATTGCGGCGGCCTCATGCAACGCCTGCAGCGACAGATTGATCCCCGGGGCGATCAGCCCCCCCTCGAAAGCCCCGTCAGCGGCCACGACATCAAAGGTGGTGGCCGTGCCGCTGTCGATCACGATCAGGTCGCCGGGATAGAGCAGGTGCGCGCCGATGGCGTTGACCAGCCGGTCCGCGCCGGCCTCGCTCGGCTTGGTGATCCGCGCGGTCATGCCGAGATCGACATTGTCGCCGACGACCAGGGGTTCGACCGACAGATAGCGGCGCGCCAGGTTGCGCAGGTTGAAGATCGACTGCGGTACGACGCTGGAAATGATGCAGCCATCCAGCTGGCTGATCGACAGGCCGCGCATGGACAGGAGCTGACTCAGCCAGACGGCGTATTCATCGGCGGTACGGTTGGCGTGCGTGGCTGTGCGCCATTGGGCGACCCACTCGGTCCCGTCATGCACCGCAAAAAGCGTGTTGGTGTTGCCCTGCTCGATCGCCAGAAGCATTACGCGGCCTCCCCGAAGAAGACATCGCCGGCCGAAATCAGCCGCAGCGAACCGTCCGCCAGTCTCAGTTTCAGCGCCCCGTCCGGTGCCACGCCCTCGGCCCGTCCCTCGACCGTCTCGCGGCCCAGCCGGGCCACCGCCGGCCCGTCCAGGCCCGGTGTCCGCGCCTGCCAGGCGTCGAGGATCGGCTGGAAGCCCAGCGTTTCCCAACGCTCCATCCAGACCGCGAAGGCCTCGGCCAGGGTCGCAGCAGCGCCTTCGACGGTCGGCGGCACCGTCACGTCGCCGCGCAGATGATGCACCAGCGCCGTCGCGGGCCGTTCGGTCCCCTCAGGTGCATGGGCGAGGTTCACCCCGATCCCGACCGCCAGCCACAGGCCTCCGGTCTGATGGGCCCCGGACTCGACCAGGACGCCCGAGACCTTCTCGCCCGCCAGCATCACGTCATTGGGCCATTTGATCGTCACCAGGGACGGCGGCGCAAAGGCATCGATCAGGTCAGCGACGGCCAGTGCGGCAACAAACGTCACCTGCGCCGCTTCGGCCGGCGATTTTCGGGTCAGATGCAGCAGGGTGGAAAACAGATTTCCCCCTTCACTCTCCCAACGGCGCCCTCGCCGTCCGCGACCGGCGGTCTGATGGCGCGCGACAATCCACAGCGGCCCCGTCTCGCCCGCATCGGCGCGGCGGCGGGCGTCCGCATTGGTCGAGTCGGTCTCTTCCAGCAGCAGGATCGGGGCGGCGGGCATCGCGCCCTATCCGGCTCCGAACCCGACGGCGGCGGCCCGGCTCAGGGGCTCGATCCACGTCAGACCGACGATCACCAGCGGAAATGAGAAGGCCGCGGCGACCCAGGCGATGGTCTTCGCCTCGATCGGCGAAGCATCCGTCGGCTCGATACCTTCGGGGGCCTTGTCGAACCACATCAGCTTGATGATCCGCAGATAGTAGAAGCCCGCCACGACCGAGGCGACCAGGCCGGCGGCGCCGACCATCCAGTAACCCGCGTCGGCAGCCGCACCGAAGACGTAGAACTTGCCCCAGAAGCCCGAGAAGGGCGGCATGCCCAACACCGACAGGCAGAGCGCGGTCAGGGCCAGGGCGGTCACCGGCTTGTCCTTGCGCAGACCGGCCAGGTCCGAGATCTTCCGGATCGGCCGCCCGCCTCGCGACAGCGACAGCAGGATTGCGAAGAAGCCGAACTGGTCGATCACATACAGGGTCATGAACACCAGCATGGCCTGGATGCCCGCCGTCGTGCCGGCGGCGATGCCCAGAAGGGCGTAGCCGATGTTGGCGATCGACGAATAGGCCAGCAGGCGCTGGATATCCTTCTGCGCCAGACCGCCGAACGCGCCGACAGCGAAGCTGATCAGAGAGATCAGGATCAGGACCTGCGCCCACTGGTCGTGCGATCCGGCGAAGGCCCCTTCGAGCGTCCGCGCGATCAGGACCATGGCCGCGACCTTGGGGGCCGTGGCGAACAGGGCGACGACCGGCGTCGGCGCGCCCTCATAGACGTCGGGTGTCCACATGTGGAACGGCGCAGCCGAAACCTTGAACGCCAGGCCGCAGATCAGGAACACCAGCCCGAAAATCAGGCCCGTCGACGGGTTGGTCGCGGCATAGGCGGCGATCTCGTCAAATCGCATCGAGCCCGAGAAGCCGTAGATCAGGCTGGCCCCGTAGAGCAGCAGGCCCGACGACAGCGCCCCCAGCACGAAATACTTCAGCCCGGCCTCGGACGCCTTCAGGTCATCGCGGTGGAAGGCGGCCAGCACATACAGCGCCAGCGAATGCAGCTCGATGCCGATATAGAGCGAGATCAGATCGCCCGACGAGGCCATCATCCCCATACCGGCCGAGGCCAGCACGATCAGGATCGGGTATTCGAACCGTGCGATCCGCGCCCGCTGCATCCAGCCGCCGCCGAGGATGATCGCCACCGCGCTCGACAGGAAGATCACCGCCTTGCCGTAGACGGCCAGCGGATCGGCGACATAGGCCCCGTTGAAGGCCCGCCCCAACGGGCCCGTCACGGTGACGGCGGTGGCGGCGACCAGCAGGGCGACGGACAGGATAGATACCAGTCGTGCGCTCTTCTCGCCCATGAAGGCGCCGAGCATCAGCAGCACCAGGCCGCCGACGGCCAGCGTCGCTTCCGGGGCTGAGAGGTGAAGGGCGGAAATCAGGTCAGGCATGATCGTCTCACCCGCCGATCGCGATACGATAGGCGGAAGTCAGGGCCTCGACCGAGGCGGCGGTATAGTCCAGCACCAGACCGGGCTGCACGCCCAGCCACAGGGTGCCGATGATCAGCGGCGCGAAGATCAGCAGCTCGCGCTTGTCGATGTCCGTGATGGCCTTCAGCGCCGGATTGGTGATCTCGCCGAACATGACATTGCGATACAGCGTCAGGGCATAGACCGCCGAAAAGATCACGCCGGTCGCGGCGAACAGCGCTGTCCATGTCGACACGCCATACACGCCCGTCATGGTCAGGATCTCGCCGATGAAGCCCGACGTACCCGGCAGGCCGACATTGGCCATGGTGAACATCAGGAAGATGGCCGCGAACCAGGGCATCCGGCTGGTCAGACCGCCGTAGAAGGCGATCTCGCGGGTGTGCATCCGGTCATAGACCACGCCGACGCAGAGGAAGAGCGCGCTTGAGATCAGGCCGTGGCTCAGCATCTGGAATACCGCGCCCTGAACGCCGAGGGCGTTGCCGGCGAAGATGCCCATGGTCACGAAGCCCATGTGTGCCACCGAGGAATAGGCGATCAGCTTCTTGATGTCCGTCTGCCGGAAGGCCACCAGCGAGGTGTAGACGACGGCGATGGCCGACAGGGCGAAGACCAGGGGCGCGAACATCTTCGACGCGTCCGGGAACATGGGCAGGTTGAACAGGATGAAGCCGTAGCCTCCCAGTTTCAGCAGGATGCCCGCCAGGATCACCGAGCCTGCCGTCGGGGCCTGCACGTGGGCGTCGGGCAACCAGGTGTGCACCGGCCACATCGGCATCTTCACCGCGAACGAGGCGAAGAAGGCCAGCCAGAGCAGCGGCTGTACCGAGGGGCTGAAGGCGTATTCCTTGAGTTCCGGAATGCTGGTCGTGCCCGTCTCGGCGGCCATCCAAAGCATGGCCAGCAGCATCAACACCGATCCCAGCAGGGTGTAGAGGAAGAATTTGTATGAGGCATAGATCCGGTTCGCCCCGCCCCACACCCCGATGATGATGAACATCGGCACCAGGGTGCCTTCGAAGAAGATGTAGAACAGGAACAGGTCCAGCGAGGTGAACACCCCGATGACCAGCGTCTCCAGCACCAGGAAGGCAATCATATAGTCGACCACACGGTCGGTGATCGTCTTCCAGCTGGCCAGGATGCAGATCGGCATCAGGAAGGCCGTCAGCAGCACGAACAGGATCGAAATCCCGTCCACGCCCATGTGGTACTGCGCGCCCGCGAACCAGTCTTGCCGCTCCACGAACTGGTAGGCTGCGCTCGACGGATCAAAGGTCGCCACCAGCACGCCGGAAACCGCCAGGGTCACCAGCGTGGCCGCCATGGCGATCCAGCGCGCCGCATTGTCAGCCGAACCCTTGTTGATCAGGCGCGCCAGCAGGATCAGGCCGGCACCCACCATGGGCAGGAAGGTTACGATACTCAGGATGTAGGGGATCTGGGGCAAGATCAGGCTCCCCACGTGAAGATGGCAAAGGCGAGGAAACCGGCCAGGCCGAGCAACATCACGAAGGCGTAGAAATAGACATAGCCGGACTGGAACCGGGCCAGACCGCCCGCGAACATCCGCGACACCCAGGCCATGCCATTGGGTCCGCCTCCGTCGATGATCTTCACGTCGCCGATCTTCCAGAACAGGTCGCCGAGTGCCTTGGCCCCGCGCACGAACACGGCGTCATACAGCTCATCGAAATACCACTTGTTGTAGAGGAAGGCGTGGACGACGCTGCCCCGATCGGCCATCCGGCGCGCCATGCCTTCCTTCAGGACATAGAGCCAGAAGGCGGCCAAGGTGCCGATCAGCGTCAGGATCAGCGGCGACCATTTCACCCAGGTCGGAACGGCGTGGCTCTCGTGCAGGACGTGATTGTCCGGCCCGGTGAAGATCGCACCGCGCCAGAATGCATGCTCGCCATCCCCGATGAAATGCGGCGCGAAGGCAAAGCCTGCCGCGACGGCCCCGACGGACAGCAGGATCAGCGGAACCAGCATCACCCAAGGGCTCTCGTGCGGCTTGAGCGGACCATGATGGCCGTGATCGTCATGGGCATGCCCGTCGTCGGCATGCGTATCAGCGATCGGCTCGGCGTGGGTCTCAAGCTGGGCGTGGGAGGCGTGGTCGTCATGGGAGTGATCGGCCGCATGATCGTCGTGATGCGCGTCCTTCCACACCGGCTTGTTGTGGAAGGTCATGAACACCAGACGCCATGAATAATAGGCCGTCAGGCCCGCGGCGAGGATGCCGATCATGAAGGCGAACAGGCCCATGGCGCTGTGCCCGCTCGAGAACGAGGCGAAGGCGCTCTCGATGATCGAGTCCTTGGAGTAGAAGCCCGCGAAACCGCCGACGCCGGGGATGCCGAGGCCGGTGATGGCGATGGTGCCGATGGTCATCACCGCATAGGTGACCGGCAGCAGCTTCCAAAGCCCGCCCATCTTCCGCATGTCCTGCTCGTGATGCATGCCGTGGATCACCGAGCCGGCACCAAGGAACAGCAGGGCCTTGAAGAAAGCGTGGGTGAACAGGTGGAACATGGCGGCCTGATAGGCACCGACGCCCGCTGCGAAGAACATGTAGCCCAGCTGCGAACAGGTCGAATAGGCGATGACCCGCTTGATGTCGTTCTGCGCCAGTCCGACCGTAGCCGCAAACAGGGCGGTCACCGCCCCGACCAGGGCAACGATTGCCGAGGCGAACGGTGCGTATTCGAAGATCGGGCTCAGCAGGCAGACCATATAGACGCCTGCGGTGACCATGGTCGCCGCGTGGATGAGGGCTGACACCGGCGTCGGGCCCTCCATCGCGTCCGGCAACCAGGTGTGCAGGAAGAACTGGGCCGACTTGCCCATGGCACCGATGAACAGCAGGAAGGCTGCCAGATCGATCGCCGACCAGGTGTGGCCGAGGAAGGCCCAGCCGGTGCCGGCCTTGGAGGCGATCATCGGGAACAACTCGGCGAACTGGATCGTGCCGAACATCCAGAACACGGTGAAGATGCCCAGGGCAAAGCCGAAGTCGCCGACCCGGTTGACGACGAAGGCCTTGATGGCGGCGGCACTCGCGGTCGGCTTCTTGTACCAGAATCCGATCAGCAGATAGGACGCCAGCCCCACCCCTTCCCAGCCGAAGAACAGCTGCATGAAGTCGGCGGCCGTCACCAACGCCAGCATGGCGAAGGTGAACAGCGACAGATAGGCGAAGAACCGCGGCTTGTCGGGGTCCTCGGACATATAGCCCCAGGAGTACAGGTGCACGAGCGATGACACCGTGGTCACCACCACCAGCATGGTCGCCGACAGGGCATCGATCCGGATCGACCAGACGGACTGGAAATCACCGACGTTGATGAAGGGGAACAGCTCGACCGTGAAAGCCTGAAGCCCACCCCAGGTCCACTGGCTGAACACCGTCCAGGACACGGCGCAGGCGAAGAACAGCAGGCCCGTGGTGATGGATTTCGAAATCAGGTCGCCGAGCCGGCGGCCCGACAGGCCGACGATGACCGCGCCGAGTAATGGCGCGAAGACGCCGAGGGTTACGAGGGTCTCGATACTCACGGTCAGCCCTTCATCACCGAGGCGTCGTCAACCGCGATGTCGCCGCGGTTACGGAAGAAGGTCACCAGAATGGCAAGACCCACGGCGGCTTCAGCGGCCGCCACGGTCAGGACGAACATGGCCATGATCTGCCCCTGCACGTCGTTGAGATAGGCCGAGAAGGCGACGAAATTGATGTTCACGGCCAGCAGGATCAGCTCGATCGACATCAGGATGATGATGACGTTCTTGCGGTTCACGAAGATGCCGAACACACCGATGGTGAACAGCATGGCGGCGACCGCCAGATAGTGTTCGAGGGTGACGACCATCAGACCAGATCCTCGGGGGTAATGCCCGCGCCGGTCGTGACCGACTTCACTTCCATCGCCGTCTTTGCATCGCGGCCGACCTGGCGCGCGACGTTCTGGCGTTTGATGTTGGGCTTGTGGCGCAGGGTCAGGACGATGGCCCCGATCATGGCGATCAGCAGCACGATCCCCGCGGCCTGGAAGACATAGACATAGTCCGTGTAGAGAACCCGGCCGATGGCCTCGACATTGGACATTTCCGCCGTCGCCGCGACCGGCCCGATGGCGTCAGCTGCCGCGCCTCCATTGACCACAGTCAACGAGATCATGATCATCTCGGCCAGCAGGATCCCGGCCACGATCATCGCCAGAGGCAGGTAGCGCGCATAGCCCTCGCGCAACTTCACGAAGTCCACGTCCAGCATCATCACGACGAACAGGAACAACACCGCCACCGCGCCGACGTAAACCACGACCAGCAGCATGGCCAGGAACTCGGCTCCCAGCAGGACGAACAGCCCGGCCGACGAGAAGAACGCCAGGATCAGCCACAGCACGCTGTGCACGGGGTTCCTGGCCGTCACGACCATCAGGCCGCCCAGTACGGCCACCGCCGAAAGAAGATAGAAGGCCAGGCCTTGCAAGAGCATCGCGCAATCGGCTCCTAACGCCTTGCCGGCGAGCGAAGCGGCGGCCAGCGAATCGTTCAGACAAAAACCGAAACCCGGTTGCGAATCCCGCCCGGAATGCCTCGGAAAGCGCGCGACTTCTAACCGCCGCCGGGGCCTTTGCAAAGGCCGAATACGACGGCCGACAACCGCAGCTTACCATCTTGCCCCGGGGGCCCCGCGGTCCCAGTTTGGACGGCAGGCAAGGAAACCGTCATGAGCGAAGAACGCGACTATCTTCTGGGCACACATGACGGCGAGGTCGAGCGTCTCGGGCTGCAACACAGGGTCTGGCGTCCGCGCGTGCTGGATGCCTGGCGGCGGGCGGGAATCACCGTCGGCTCGACCGTCATCGACGCAGGAGCCGGTCCCGGCTGGGCCAGTCTGGATCTGGCCGAGATCGTCGGACCCGAAGGTCGCGTTCACGCCCTGGAGCGATCCGCCCGGTTTGTGGATGTGCTCAGCCGGTCCGCCGCCGCGCGGGGCCTGCGCAACATCGACGCCGCCACCCTGGACCTGGTCACCGACCCCCTGCCCGCCGCCGGCGCGGACGCCTTCTGGATTCGCTGGGTCCTGGCCTTCGTCAGCGATCCGACCGCGGTGCTGGCCAAGCTGCACGACGCATTGCGCCCCGGCGGCGTGGCGGTGATCCACGAATACCTCGACTACAACACCCTCGCCATCCTGCCGGACCAGCCGGCGATGGAGGAGTTCAAGCAGCTTGTGGTCGAAGACTGGCGCGCAACCGGCGGCGAGCCCAACATCGGCCGCGCCCTGCCCGCCCTGCTGCCCGCCGCCGGCTTCCGCATCCGCTCGATGCAGCCGATCGTGGAGACAGTGCGCAAGGGCGATCTTGTCTGGCAGTGGCCGGCGACCTGGGGCCGCAACTATCCGCGCCATCTGGTCGAGGCCGGCAAGGTCGACCAGGCCTGGGCCGACCGCGTCACCGCCGCCTTCGACACCGCCGAGGCCGATCCGAACGCCGTGATGATCACACCGATGGTGCTGGAGATCATCGCCGAAAAGATCTGACTCCGTCTCCTCCTCGCCGTGCGGGGAGGAGCCAGGTCACCGGTAAGGCGCGTCGAGCTCCAGATTCTTCGCGATCAGCCGTTCCCAGCGGTCGCCGTTCGCGAGCAGCCGGTCCTTGTCGTACAGCAGCTCTTCGCGGGTCTCGGTCGTAAACTCGGAGTTCGGTCCCTCGACGATGGCGTCCACCGGGCAGGCTTCCGCACACAGGCCGCAGTAGATGCATTTAACCATGTCGATGTCATAGCGGGTCGTGCGGCGGCTGCCGTCGGCGCGCGGCTCGGACTCGATGGTGATGGCCTGGGCCGGGCAGATCGCCTCGCACAGCTTGCAGGCGATGCAGCGTTCCTCGCCGTTGGCATAGCGGCGCAGGGCGTGCTCGCCCCGGAAGCGCGGAGACTGCGGATTGCGCTCGAACGGATAGTTCACGGTCGCCTTGGGGCGGGCCATGTATTTGAACGACAGGCCGATCGCACCGATGGCGTCGATCAGCAGCGCGCCCTTCGCGGCCTGGACGAGACGGTTGAACATTAGGGTCTGGCTCCGGACACGCCGCGGCAAAGCTCTTCCTTGCGCGGGTCGTCCTCTTTTGTGATGCGGCACAGGCGTTCGCGCTCGGCCTGCCGGCGCTGGATGCCTTCCTGGCGGCGTTCCCACTGATAGACCGACACGGGATCGGCCTCATAGGTCGGGATGGTGCAGGCGCTGGTCATCGACGCCAGCAGCGCGAGGATCAGGATCCGGCTCATGCACCCACCGCGAACACACGCCAGGCGGCGACCACGACGACGCAGACCAGCGAGGTGGGCAGGAAGATCTTCCAGCCCAGCCGCATCAACTGGTCATAGCGGTAGCGCGGCACGAAGGCCTTCACCAGGGCGATGAAGAAGAAGACGACGACGATCTTGCCGAGGAAGGTGATCAGATAGATCGCCTGCTCCAGCCAGCCCGGCAGGGCATCCAGCCAGTCCTGCGGCACGCCCGGATTCCAGCCGCCAAGGAACAGCAGGCTCATCATGGCGCACATGAAGACGATGTTGGCGTATTCGCCGATCATGAACAGCAGATAGGGGGTCGAGGAATATTCGACCTGATAGCCGGCCACCAGTTCCGACTCGGCCTCGGGCAGGTCGAACGGCGGGCGGTTGGTCTCGGCCAGGGCCGAGACGAAGAAGATCACCGCCATCGGGATCATCACCACAATGGTCGGCCAGGTCCCTGCCCCGCCGCCGAAGGCGAACCAGTTCCAGAACATGCCCTGTTGCTGCGTCACGATCGACGACAGGTTCATCGTCCCGGCCAGCAGGATGACGTTGATGATCACCAGGCCGATGGACACCTCATAGGACACCATCTGCGCCGCGCTGCGCAGCGACCCCAGGAACGGATACTTCGAGTTCGAAGCCCAGCCGCCCATGATGATGCCGTACACGCCGAGGCTGGAGATGGCGAAGATGTACAGGATGCCGACGTTCAGATCAGAGATCACCCAGCCCGGCGCAAAGGGAATGGCGGCCCAGGCGATGAAGGCCAGGATGAAGGTCAGCAGCGGCGCCAGCAGGAACACCATCTTGTCGGCACCGGCCGGGACGATGATTTCCTTGAGCACGAATTTGAAGAAGTCGGCGAACGACTGCAGCAGGCCGAACGGCCCGACGACATTGGGGCCTTTGCGCATCTGAACGCCCGCCCAGATCTTCCGATCGGCCAGCAGCAGGAAGGCCAGCGAGATCAGGATGCCGACGGTGACGATCAGAATCCCGCCGATGGTGGCGAGGGTCCAGCCGAGCGGAGTGGTCCAGAATTCCATCGGGTTTTACTCCGCCGCCATGGCGACCGGGGCGATCCGCAGGGCGGACAGCTCGGCCATGGTCACGCTGGCGCGCGTGATCGGGTTGTTCAGATAGGGGTCGCGCACCGCCGAGGTGAAAACGACGTCGCCGAGATCGCCCTTCTTGCCCAGCGAACCGACGTCGAACGCCGCCGGGGTCGGCAGGTAGTCGATGCGGCCAAAGGTCGGATGGTCGGCCATCAGCTTCGTGCGCAGCGCGTCCAGGGTGTCGTAAGGCAGAGTCTGGCCGACCTTGGCCGACAGCGCCCGCAGGATGGCCCAGTCTTCTTTCGCCTGCCCCTTGGGGAAGACGACGCGTTCGGCCATCTGCACCCGGCCCTCGGTGTTCACATAAAGGCCCGACTTCTCGGTATAGGCCGCACCCGGCAGGACCACGTCCGCGCCGTGCGCGCCGCGGTCGCCATGGCTGCCCAGATAGACGCGGAACGCCTTGGACGCCGTCGGATTGACCTCGTCGGCACCCAGCAGGAACAGCACGTCCAGGGCGTCCGGCTTCAGCATGCCGGCGACCGTCAACCCGCCATCGCCGGGGACGAAGCCCATGTCCAGACCGGCCACGCGCGCAGCGGCTGTGTGCAGGACGTTGAAGCCGTTCCAGCCCTCGGAAACCACGCCGACCTTCTTGGCCAGCGCGCCGATCGCGTTCAGCACCGCCGGCCCACCCTCACCCGCCAGCGCCCCGCCGCCGACGATGATCGCCGGTCGCTCGGCCTTCATCAGCGCGTCCAGGGCCGCCTTGGGCAGTTTGGCCAGCGTCTTCGATCCCGCGCCGAGCCAGTTGTAGTCATAGGTCAGTTCCGCCTGATCCCCGATCAGGCCGATCTCCGATGCGCCGCCCAGCCACGCCTTGCGCAGCCGGGCGTTCAGCAGCGGGGCCTCGGTGCGCGGGTTGGCCCCGATGATCAGCACGGCGTCGGCCTTCTCGACGCCCGCCAGACCCGAGTTGAACAGCCAGCTCTCGCGCGGGCCATGGCCCAGCGCCGACCCGTCCTGACGGCAGTCCATATTCTTCGAGCCGAGGGCGCGGAACAGATCCAGCGCCGCCTTCATCGATTCCGCGTCCTGCAGGTCGCCGGCGATCACGCCGATCCGGTTGGCCGGGGCCGCCGTCAGCTTGCCGGCCACGACGCCCAGGGCCTCGTCCCAGGACGCCGCACGCAGCTTGCCATTCTCGCGCACATACGGCTGGTCCAGCCGCCGGGCCTGCAGGCCGTCGACGGCGTAGCGGCTGACGTCCGACAGCCACTCCTCATTGATGCCCTCGTTGACGCGCGGCAGGATGCGCATCACCTCGGAGCCCTTGGCATCGGCGCGGATGTTCGAACCGAGGGCGTCCATGACGTCGATGGTCTCGGTCTTCTTCAGTTCCCAAGGGCGATAGTGGTACTGCCACGGCCGGTGGGTCAGGGCACCGACGGGGCACAGGTCGTTGACGTTGCCCGACAGTTCGCTGTCGACCGCCTTCTCCAGATACGTGGTGATCTCGGCGTCCTCGCCGCGCGAGATCATGCCGATGTCCGGCACGCCCGCCACTTCCGTCACGAACCGCACGCAGCGGGTGCACTGGATGCACCGCGTCATGAAGGTCTTGATGGTCGGACCCATGTTCTTTTCTTCGACCGCGCGCTTGTTCTCGGCATAGCGCGAGCCGTCGCGGCCATAGCCCATGGCCTGGTCCTGCAGGTCGCACTCGCCGCCCTGGTCACAGATCGGGCAGTCCAGCGGGTGGTTGATGAGCAGGAACTCCATCACCCCTTCGCGCGCCTTCTTGACCATCGGCGTGTCGGTGAAGATTTCCTGACCCTCGGCGGCCGGCAGGGCACAGCTGGCCTGCGGCTTCGGCGGTCCGGGCTTCACCTCGACCAGACACATGCGGCAGTTGCCGGCGATCGACAGCCGCTCGTGATAGCAGAAGCGCGGAATCTCGTGCCCGGCGCGCTCGGCGACCTGCAGCACGGTCATGCCGGGCTCGAACTCGACTTCGACGCCGTTGACTTTGGCGATAGGCATCAGCGGGCCTCTTGTTCGGCGGCATCGGCCGCCGTCGGTACATTCACGGTCACGGACTGGCCATCGCGGAACAGATCCGCACCGGCCTCGCCCATCCGGCATTCAAAACTCAACACGCCGCCATCCACGGGTGCGGCCCAGGACACGGTGGCCCGGGCTGTGCCCTGCGCCTCGTACCGCACGGATGTCCCCGTCTGGCCGAACTGCTCGGACACACGGTCCCGGCAGGCCTGCTCCAGAAACGCCGCGGGCCGGACCAGGGGCCCGGGTGTGGGCACGGCGGGCGCAGACGTCGTCGCCTCCGGCCCCACTCCCGCGGCAGCATCGGGGGCGGCGGGCGCCTCGCAGGCTCCCAGCGCCAGGAGCACGATCAGGGCGGGATGAAGACGCATCCCCTACTCCGCTGCGATCGCATGGCCGGCGAAATTCGCCCGGCGGCTGCGGTAGGAGGTGATGCGGTCCTCGATCTCGTGACGGAAATGCCGGATCAGGCCCTGCACCGGCCAGGCGGCGGCGTCGCCGAGGGCGCAGATGGTGTGGCCCTCGATCTGGGTCGAGACCTCCAGCAGCAGGTCGATTTCGGACGGGTCAGCCTCGCCGACGGCCATCCGCTCCAGCACGCGCCACATCCAGCCCGTGCCCTCGCGGCACGGTGTGCACTGGCCACAGCTCTCATGCTTGTAGAAATAGCTGATGCGGGCGATGGCGCGGACCAGGTCGGTCGACTGGTCCATGACGATTACCGCCGCCGTGCCCAGGCCCGACTTCATGTCGCGCAAGGAGTCGAAATCCATCAGCGCGACTTCCGACATCTCGCGCGTGATCAGCGGCACCGACGAGCCGCCGGGGATGATGGCCTTCAGATTGTCCCAGCCGCCCCGCACACCGCCGCAATGGTCTTCCAGCAGCTGACGCAGCGGGATCGACATCGCCTCCTCGACATTGCACGGGCGGTTCACATGGCCGCTGATCGACATGATCTTGGTGCCGGTGTTGTTCGGCCGGCCGAAGCCCGCGAACCACTCGGCCCCGCGGCGCAGGATGGTGCCCACCACCGCGATCGACTCGACATTGTTCACCGTGGTCGGGCAGCCGTACAAGCCGGCACCGGCGGGGAACGGAGGCTTCAGACGCGGCTGGCCCTTCTTGCCCTCGAGCGACTCCAGCAGAGCCGTCTCCTCGCCGCAGATGTAGGCCCCGGCCCCGTGGTGGATGTAGACGTCGAAATCCCAGCCGTGGACGTTGTTCTTGCCGATCAGCCTGGCCTCATAGGCCTGCTTGACCGCCGCCTCCATGCGCTCGCGTTCCAGCACATATTCACCGCGCAGATAGATATAACAGGCGTGCGCCTGCATCGCGAAGCTGGCGATCAGACAGCCCTCGATCAGCAGTTGCGGATCGTGGCGCATGATCTCCCGGTCCTTGCAGGTGCCGGGTTCGGACTCGTCGGCGTTGACGACCAGATAGTGCGGCCGATCCTTCACCTCTTTCGGCATGAAGGACCACTTCAGGCCGGTCGAGAAGCCGGCACCGCCGCGACCGCGCAGGCCGGAATTCTTGACGTTGGCGATGATCCAGTCCCGACCCAGGTCGAGCATGTCCTTTGTCGCGTTCCAGGCGCCGCGCGTCTTCGCCCCCTCAAGACCCCAGTCCTGGAGCCCGTACAGATTGGTGAAGATACGATCCTTGTCTTCGAGGATTCCGACCATGATTCAGTCCATCTCCGCCATGCGGCGGCGGTGATAACGCGTACGAAGGAAGATGGCCGCCAGCATCAGCGCCCAGCCGAAAGCCAGACCGGCATAGCCCGCCCACTGCACGGCCGGGCCGGCGACACCGGCAAAGCTCGCAGACCAGACGGCGATCGCCCCCAGAACGACGAGGGCAAACCCGGCCAGCCGCTGGTTACGGCCCACCGTGCGCAGTTCGGCGCGGTACTCGGCGATCTTCGCATCATCGGACAGATCGGGCCGCGTCACGCCGGCACCGGATCGCTGTTCGGCAGCTTCTTGATCTTCTTGCCCGCCGAGCCGTCATACAGCTTGGGATCGGTCAGGGTCAGCGCCCCGCCCTCGGGCTCGGAGCTGGCGCGACCGACCCGCGAGCCGGGCTTCGGCGTCTTGCCGGCGGCGAAGTCGTCGATGATCTGACCCATCGTCTCGGCCGTCAGGTCTTCGAAATAATAGTCGTTGATCTGGGCCATCGGTGCATTGGCGCAGGCGCCCAGGCATTCGACTTCCTGCCAGGTGAAGCGACCGTCGGCGCTCAGCGTGTCCTTCGGGCCGATCTTCTTCTTGCAGACGTCCATCAGGTCGCCCGCGCCGCGCAGCGCGCAGGGCGTCGTGCCGCACACCTGGATCAGCGCGCTCGTGCCGACCGGCTCGAGCATGAACATGGTGTAGAAGGTCGCGACCTCCAGCACCCGAATATAGGGCATGGCCAGCAGCTCGCCGATCGCGCGCAGCGCCGGCTCCGGGCACCAGCCCTCCTGCTTCTGCACCAGCCACAGGATCGGGATCACCGCCGACTGACGACGGTTCTCGGGATATTTGGCGATCCACCAGTCGGCCTTGGCCTTCGTCGCCTTTGAGAAGGCGAACGAGGCGGGCTGGACCTTGGCGAGACGACGAACGCTCATCAGACTTCCATTTCAGAGGCGACGACGCCTTCGCCCATCATTTTCTTGCGGATGGTCAGCACCTTGTGCTGACCCTGCCGGCTCAGCAGGAAATTGTGCTTCCACGCCTCTCCGCCGCTGTCGGTCACCGTATAGCCGACCACCGCCCAGCCCTGCCGGACCGCGTCGCTCAGAGGTTTTTCTGTCACCGGTCGACTTCCCCGAACACAATGTCCAGAGAGCCGAGAATGGCAGACACGTCGGCCAGCATGTGGCCGCGGTTCATCCAGTCCATCGCCTGCAGCGAGCGGAAGCCCGGGGCCGAGATCTTCACCCGGTACGGCTTGTTGGTGCCGTCCGAGACCAGATAGATGCCGAACTCGCCCTTGGGGGCCTCGACCGAGGCATAGACCTCGCCCACCGGCGTCTTGAAGCCTTCGGTGTAGAGTTTGAAGTGGTGGATCAGCGCTTCCATCGACCGCTTCATCTCGCCGCGCCGCGGGGGGACGATCTTGTTGTCCTCAACCATCACCGGCTCGCCGGGGCAGTTGCGAAGCTTGTGGATGCACTGCTCCATGATCCGGACCGACTGCTTCATCTCCTCGATGCGGCAGAGGTAGCGGTCCCAGCAGTCGCCGTTCTTGCCGACCGGAATGTCGAACTCCATCTCGGCGTAGCATTCGTAGGGCTGCGACTTGCGCAGGTCCCACGGAATGTCCGAGCCGCGCAGCATCACCCCGGTGAAGCCCCAGTCGAGCGCCTGCTGTTTCGACACCACGCCGATGTCGACATTGCGCTGTTTGAAAATGCGGTTCTCTGTAACGAGAGACTCGATGTCCTTCAGCGCCGCCGGGAACTCGAGGCACCAGCGGCCGATGTCGTCGATCAGGGCGTTGGGCAGGTCCTGATGCACGCCGCCGGGCCGGAAATAGTTGGCGTGCAGACGCGCACCCGAGGCGCGCTCGTAGAACACCATCAGCTTTTCGCGTTCCTCGAAGCCCCAGAGCGGCGGCGTCAGCGCGCCCACGTCCATGGCCTGGGTGGTCACGTTCAGCAGGTGCGACAGGATCCGGCCGATCTCGGAATACAGCACCCGGATCAGCTGGGCGCGGTACGGGATATCGAGGCCGAGCAGCTTCTCGATGGCCAGGCAGAAGGCGTGCTCCTGGTTCATCGGCGCGACATAGTCGAGGCGATCCAGATACGGCACGTTCTGGAGGTAGGTCCGCGCCTCCATCAGCTTCTCGGTGCCGCGATGCAGCAGGCCGATGTGCGGATCGACGCGGGTGACCAGCTCGCCGTCCAGCTCCAGCACCAGACGCAAGACGCCGTGGGCGGCCGGGTGTTGCGGGCCGAAATTGATCGTGAATTTGCGGTCGTCCAGCGCGCGGGCGTGGTCTGTCAGACCGTCGTCAAAGATGTCCGTGGCCCCGATCGGCAGGGGCGTGTTGTGGCCGTCAGCCATCAGCGGAATCCTCGTCGTGCAGCCGTGTCTTGCGGGTCAGGGCCACGACCCAGCCGAGGGCCAGGGTCAGCACGCCCATGCCCGAGACCGCGGCCGTCGAGAGCTCCCAGTTGCCGGTCAGCACGGCCAGCGCCAGCGGCGTCGAAAGCAGCACCGCCGAAGCGCCCAGCAGCGCGCTCTGCAGCTCGCCGGGGGTCAGCCTGCGAATGCCCGCGCCGACGGCCAGACAGACCACCGCGACCATGATCGCCACGCCGAGAGCCTGAAGCTGCTGGGCGGGTATCTCCGGCGCGCGCGTGAACCAGCCGGTCAGCCGGGCACCGAGGGTAAACAGGAACGCCGTCGAGAAGGTCACCAGGAAGAAGGATGACGCCGAACGGATCGCTGCACGATTCATGGCCATGGATCACCGCGCTTTCTCGTCGCCTGGCAGAACGGTCGCCGGGTATTCGGCACCTTCCCAGGGCGACAGGAAGTCAAAGTTCCGGAATTCCTGTGTCAGTTTTACGGGCTCGTAGATCACCCGCTTCTGTTCCTCGTCGTACCGGACCTCGACATAGCCGGTCATGGGGAAGTCCTTGCGCAGCGGATGTCCCTGGAAGCCATAGTCGGTCAGCAGTCGACGGAGGTCCGGATGGCCCTCGAACAGCATGCCGTACATGTCGAACGCCTCGCGCTCGAACCAGTCGGCGCAGGGGAAGACGCCCACGGCGCTGGGCACCGGCTGGACCTCGTCGGTCGTCAGCTTGACCCGCACCCGCGCGTTCCGCGTCATCGACAGCAGGTGATAGACCACCTCGAAGCGCTCGGCCCGGTCGGGGAAGTCCACCCCGCACAGATCCAGCAACTGCTGGAAGCCGAACCGGTCCTTCAGCGACGTCAGCACCGCCAGGATGTTGCCCCGCGTCGCGATCAGCGTCAGTTCACCGAACGCGATCTGCGCCTCGACGCCCAGCTCGCCGACCATCTCGGCACCCAAGGGTGTCAGCGCGGTCTCGATCTCTTCAACACGGGCGAGCGCGTTCATCGGTCGATCGTCCCCGTCCGCCGGATCTTCTTCTGCAGCTGCAACAGCCCGTAAAGCAGCGCCTCCGCCGTCGGCGGGCACCCGGGCACATAGACATCTACCGGCACGACACGATCACAGCCGCGAACCACGCTGTAGCTGTAGTGGTAATATCCGCCGCCGTTGGCGCAGCTGCCCATGGACAGGACATAGCGCGGGTCCGGCATCTGGTCGTAGACCTTGCGCAGGGCCGGAGCCATCTTGTTGGTCAGGGTGCCGGCCACGATCATCAGGTCGGACTGTCGCGGGCTGGCGCGCGGGGCCATGCCGAACCGCTCCATGTCGAAGCGCGGCATCGAGGCCTGCATCATTTCCACGGCGCAGCAGGCCAGACCGAACGTCATCCACATCAGCGAGCCGGTCCGGGCCCAGTTGATGACGTCGTCCAGCGAGGTGGTGATGAAGCCACGCTCGCCCAGCTCGGCGTTCACGGCCTCAAAGAATTTGTCGTGGATGGCGGGATCATAGCCCTCCACCGACGAACGGGCACCGGTGTTGAACATGGTCGTGCTCATCGGCGTGGCCAGCCGCGCGGATGGCCCCGGCCCCGCGAGCGAACTGCCCGGGTTACCGATGCCGATCAGCGGCGTGGTGTTGGTCGTCACTCCCATTCGAGCGCGCCCTTCTTCCATTCGTAGATGAAGCCGACAGTCAGCACGCCCAGGAAGACCATCATCGACCAGAAGGCGAACACCATGCCCGCATGGGACAGGTCGAACATCGACACGGCCCAGGGGAACAGGAAGGCGACTTCCAGATCGAAGATGATGAACAGGATCGACACCAGATAGAACCGGACATCGAACTTCATCCGCGCATCGTCGAAGGCGTTGAACCCGCACTCATAGGCCGACAGCTTCTCCGAGTCCGGGTTCTTCGGGGCCAGCACCCAGGCCGCCAGCATGAAGCCGAGCCCGAGCACGGCCGCGATCCCCGTAAAGATCACGATCGGCAGATATTCGAGAAGGAATGCATTCATCCGGGGGGACCTTGTCCGCCTTTGAAGGGAGGGGCGGATTCGGCGCTTTCTAGCCCCGGAACCGCGCCCGTTCAAACCCCCGATCCACCCCATCTGACGAAAGGTTTTTCTTGAGAACGGTTCGCAGATTTTGAGACAGCGTGTCGCAGGCCCGGCACCTTGCCTCGAAACACCCGCTCACGCCCTATGGTGCCTCATCCAGGGATCGTCGGGGAGGGACGTATGACTGTGGGAACCCGGATGCTGAACGGCATCGAACGCATCGGCAACCGGCTGCCCGATCCTGTATTTCTTTTCCTGTGGCTGATCGGCGCACTGATCGTTCTCAGTCTGGTGGGAGCCGGCCTCGGCTGGTCGGCGGTCAATCCCGTGACCGGAGACACGCTCGTCGCCGAAAGCCTGCTGTCGCCTGCCAATCTTGAACGACTGCTCATCGGCATGCCCTCGACCCTGACGAACTTTCCGCCGCTCGGGATCGTGGTCATCATCATCTACGGTGCCTCGGTGGCCGAGCGCAGCGGCCTGTTCGCGACAGCCATCCGAAGCGCGCTGCTGAACGCACCGAAAGCGATGCTGACCCCTGTCATCGTGATCACCGGCATGGTCTCGCATCACGCCTCGGACGCCGCCTATGTGGTGGTGATTCCCCTGGCCGCCGTCATGTTCGCCGCTGCGGGTCGTCATCCACTGGCCGGCCTCGCCGCGGCCTTTGCGGCGGTGTCGGGCGGCTACGCCGGCAATCTGTTTCCGGGGGCCCAGGACGCGTTGTTGCTCGGTATCACCGAGCCCGCCGCGCGCCTGATCGATCCTTCCTACTCCGTGAACATCGCCGGCAACTGGTTCTTCATCATCGGCGTCGTGATCGTCTTCACGCCGATCGTCTGGTTCATCACCGACCGGATCATCGAGCCTCGCCTCGGGCCCTGGGCACCGAAAGGCACATCCACCCCCACCGCGGACGAGAAGCAACCGCTGTCCGCCGACGAGAAACGCGGCCTCGCATTCGCGGGCCTGGCTGTCGTCGCGATGGTCGCACTGTGGGCCCTGATATCCGCCCTGCCCGGCTCGCCCTTCGTCGATCCTGACGCCGACCCCCAGCAGCGATTCAACCCGCTCTTCAAGTCCCTGGCCGCCTTCTTCGCCCTGACGTTCTTCGTGTCGGGTGCCGCCTTCGGCTTTGGCGCGCGCAGCGTAACCAGCCATCGGGATCTGGTCCGGATGATGGGCGAGGGCATCATCCAGCTGGCTCCCTATCTGGTCCTGGTCTTCTTCGCCGCGCATTTCGTGGCCATGTTCAACTGGTCGGGTCTCGGCCCCATCCTGGCGATCAACGCCGCCGAACAGCTGCGCCAGATCAACATGCCCGCGCCGTTGTTGCTGATCAGCGTTGTCCTGGTCTCCTGCTTCTTTGACCTGTTCGTCGGCTCGGCCTCGGCCAAATGGTCTGCCCTGGCCCCCATCGTGGTGCCCATGTTCATGCTGCTCGGCATCAGCCCCGAAATGACCACTGCGGGCTACCGCATGGGCGATTCGGTGACCAACATCGCCACGCCGCTGATGAGCTATTTCCCGCTGATCCTGACCTTCGCCCAGCGCTGGGATCCGAAATTCGGTCTTGGATCGCTGATGTCGACCATGCTGCCCTATGCGGGAGCCTTCCTGGTGGCGGGTCTGACCATGGTGGCACTGTGGGTCGCGCTCGACCTGCCACTGGGCCCGGGCGTCGGCGTCTACTATGAGCCACCCGCACCTGCGGTCGCCGTCCAGTTGCCCGCCGATGGCGGTATCGCCGGCCCGGTTGCACCGCCCGAGGCCGCCGCCGTGGCGGGGCCGGGGGCCCGGGCACGATGAGCGGCGTTTTCCTCTCCAGACTCGCTTGACAGTGCGAGCCCCCCCCGCCTAAACGACGCCCCTCGCCGCGACGCAACGTTCAGCGCCGCGGCCGGGATACGCGGGTGTAGCTCAGTTGGTTAGAGTGCCGGCCTGTCACGCCGGAGGTCGCGGGTTCGAGTCCCGTCACTCGCGCCATTCCTTTTGATCTTGCGATCAGGGAATGGCGCGACACCCCCCGCCTCGATCATTTCAGCGTCAGCACCGGATCAGATACCGCCAGCGCACGGGCCCTGCCGTCCACTCCAGCCGTGATCTGGACGAAGGTGAACCCCCGCGCGGACAACTCATCCAGCAGACCCGGCAGGGCCCGGATCATCTGCGGCCGGGTCTCATGCAGGATCAGCAGCCCGCCCTGATTTTCCTCGATGACCGTCAAGGCAACGCGGGTGATGGAATTTGCCGAATAGCCGCGCCAGTCGTCGGTGCCGCCCTCAGCCGAAACCACAATGATGCCGCGCCGGTTCAGCCACTGGCTCATGAACGCGCCCTCCCCGAGGCCGGGAAAGCGGAACATCGGTTCCAGCCGGGCACGCTCTTCAGGCGGCGAGTCGGCGAGCGCGGCCTCCAGCGCTTCATATCCCCGGCGGACCTCCCGGACCTGCGCATCCGGCGACCAGTTACGAAGTCTGGTCGGGTGAGACCAGCTGTGGCTGGCGACATTGTGGCCCCGCCTGACCACTTCGCGGACCTGCTCGGGATGGGCCCGGGCATACTGACCGACGAAGAAGAAGGTCGCCTTGATGCCTCGCGCATCGAGAATATCCAGCACCCGGCCGTTGTAGGTCGGGTCGGGCCCGTCATCGAAGGTCAAGGCCACGGACCGCGGCGGCAAGGGCGTGCGGATGTGCTGAAGATTGCCGTACCGCCCCGGTTCAATCGAAAGCAGGGCCTGGTTGACGGCCAGGACCGGCCGTACAGGATCGGGCACTTCCCTGCCCTCGGCGGGCGGGCGGGGAAGCCAGACGGCTAAGGCGACCGTCAGGGCGATCAGAAACAGACGCACACACCATCCCCCGAAGCCAGGCCGCACGCTAATGAAGGTTTGCCGCCCGGCGAGCCCGCGCAACCCGTGGGGGAGAAGACGGCCTAGGGGGCCCGCCCGGCCACCAGCACATTCTGGACGCGCCGCCCGATAGGATCACGGGACTGCCAACTCTCGCCGACCGCAGCCTCGATCACCGTGGTGCAGAAGCGTGGCACAAGCATATAGGGGCGGATATCTGTCAGGCAGATCCGGTCACCGCTGATCGTCCAGCGGGCAGCCAGCCTTCGACCGTCGGAAAATTGGGCGGCGTAGCTGCCGTCAGGGTTGAACCAGTGCTTGACCCAGCCACCGTCCGGATAACGAGACACGACCGTGTTGCCGAAGGCAGAATTCATATCGGCCCGAACCGAACCGGCCATCAGGCAAGCGACCGCCAGGATCGCGACGCCGAGCGTACGCAGCATTCCGTTCCCCCAACCAACCCGTCCCGGCGCGGACTATTAACAAAGGTTTAAGGAATGCCAACCCCCTGCCCGATACGACACGAATAGTTGACTCTGCGGTGGGGACTTATATACGCGGCGCACGTTCGGGACAGGACTGGCGAATTCGCGCCGCCCGCTCGCCCAGAGATTCAGGGCGGTTCCGCGACATCGCACGACGGCCCGATGCGCGGGACGTCCTTCTTCCAGTCCCAGGGACCCATGACCGAATTCTCAATGCTGGGCCTGTCGCCCACGACCCTCAAGGCCGTCGCCGACACCGGCTATACGACCGCCACCCCCATCCAGGCCTCGGCCATCCCGGTCGCCCTCGCAGGTCGCGACGTGCTCGGCATCGCCCAGACCGGCACCGGCAAGACCGCCGCCTTCACCCTGCCGATGATCGACCGGCTGTCGTCCGGCCGGGCCAAGGCCCGCATGCCGCGCGCCCTGGTTCTCGCCCCCACACGTGAACTCGCTGACCAGGTCGCCTCGTCCTTCGAGAAATATGCCAAGGGCACCAAGCTGAGTTGGGCCCTGCTGATCGGCGGCGTCTCCATGGGCGACCAGGTCACCCTGCTGAACAAGGGCGTCGACGTCCTGATCGCTACCCCGGGCCGGCTGCTGGACCTGTTCGAACGTGGCAAGGTCATGCTGAACGGCGTCGAGATCATGGTCATCGACGAAGCCGACCGCATGCTGGACATGGGCTTCATCCCCGATATCGAGCGCATCTTCAAACTGACCCCGCCGCGCCGCCAGACCCTGTTCTTCTCGGCCACCATGCCGCCCGAGATCACACGGCTGACGACCCAGTTCCTCAAGGACCCGACCCGGCTCGAGGCCTCGCGCCCCGCCATGACGGCCGAGACCATCACCCAGTATCTGGTGCGTATCCCGACCAGTGATCCGAAGGCCAAGCGCGCCGCGTTGCGCGCCCTGATCGGTCGCGCCGACGTGCGCAACGGTATCGTCTTCTGCAATCGCAAATCCGAAGTGGACGTCGTCGCCAAGTCGCTGAAACAGCACGGCTTCGACGCGGCACCAATCCACGGCGATCTTGACCAGTCGCTGCGGATGAAGACGCTGGCGGCCTTCCGCTCCGGCGAACTCAAGCTGCTGGTGGCATCCGACGTCGCCGCCCGCGGGCTCGATATTCCGGACGTCAGCCACGTCTTCAACTACGACGTCTCGCACCACGCGGACGACTACGTCCACCGCATCGGCCGGACGGGCCGCGCCGGCAAGACCGGTCAGACCTTCATGATCGTGACCCCGGGTGACGACCGTTCGCTCGACAAGGTCCTGAAGCTGATCAAGATGGACCCCGAGGAACTGGTGCTGGACGGAGTCGATTTCGCCCCCGGCAAGGCTCCGGCGACCCGCGACAGCGATCGCTCGGACAAGGCCCCGGCTCGTGGCCGCAGCCGCGGTGCCCGCGCGCCGAAGGCGGATTCCGCTCCCGCTCCCGCGGTCGAGGCCGACCTGGCGCCGCCCGTCGAGACCGATGCGCCTCCGGTCCAGGGTTCCACCGAAGTCGTCTCCGACAACGCCACCGCCGCCGCACCGGCTGCTCGTCGTTCACGCAGCCGCCGCAGCGCCAAGGCCTCTTCGGTGGCAGGCGCGGAGGTCGCCGCACCCGCCGCCGGGCCCGCCGCGTCCACGCCCGCCTTCGCTCCGGCCCCCGTACCCGTAGTGGCCATCCCGTCGGACCGCCCCGTGCAGGAGACACATCTGCGCCAGTCAGACCGCCGCGGCGACCGGGCCGACGCCCAGCCGGAACGCTCGAATGGCCGCCCGTTCGGAGAGGGCGACGTGCCCGCCTTCCTGCGCCGCCAGGTTTCACCCAAGGGTTGAAAACGCTCACCTATCGACGGGACTGACCGCAATTTAACCCGCCGTTACCAACCCCGGGGGCATAGCTTCGCGGCACAGGATCGCTGCGTCGTCCTGGTGTTGGGGGATTTGCATGACGGCCAAGGTCGAAACCACTCTGCGAGGTCCGCAAGCATACGGGCTGGCGCGTCAGGTTGTCGACGAGATGGAAGCCGCGGGAGTCTGGCCGACGCCGCAGAATTTCGAGCTTTGGGCCCATGCGCTCGGTGACCCCGACGGGGCGCTCGCGGGCGAGATCAAGCGCCTCGTTGAAGCGTCCGAACCCTTCACCGAAGCCGTCACCGACATGCTGGCGGCCGAGCACCTGCCGCGCAGCCGGCTGACTGAACAGATCCGCGACGCCGGTCGGGTACTGGACCGCGAACTGTCCAGCGTTTCGAGCGTCATCGCCCAGGCGCACAAGTCACAGGCCGCCTACGGCCAGACCCTGGATCAGGCCGCCACAAGCATCGAGGCCGCTGCAAATGGCGAGGGGCTGAAGACCATCGTCTCGGGCCTGACCACCGCCACCCGGCAGGTCCAGCACGAGACCGAATCCCTTGAGAAGAAGCTGGAAGTTTCGACCCAGGAGGTAGTCCGCCTGCGCGAACACCTGGAATTGGTACGTCGTGATGCGATGACCGATGCCCTGACCGAACTCGCCAACCGCAAGGCCTTCGACGAGCACCTGGCCTCAGCCTGTGAGCATGCCGAGACCACCGGAACGCCTTTGACCCTGGCGGTGCTGGATATCGACCACTTCAAACACTTCAATGACACCTGGGGTCATCAGACCGGCGACCAGGTCCTGCGCTACGTCGCCAGCGTGATGGGCCGCGCGGCTGCCACGCCCCGCTTCGCCGCCCGCTACGGCGGTGAGGAGTTCGCCATGGTCTTCCCCCATGAGAGCGTCACCATGGTCGAAGCCGCGCTCGAGAGCGTCCGCAAGGAAATCGCCTCGCGGAGCCTGCGCCGCCGCTCGACCAATGACGAACTGGGCGCGGTCACCGTGTCCGCCGGATTCGCCGTCCGGCAGACCGGCGAGACGGCATCCGCCTTCCTCGAACGCGCCGACGCCGCCCTCTATGCGTCCAAGCGCGGCGGTCGTAACCGGGTGTCCTGCGCCGAACGGTTGGCCAAGGCCGCCTGAGGCCTTTCCCGGTCGCCAATTCGCGCCATAGTCGCCGGATGCGCAGTATCGCTTTCAATATCGCCTATTGGGTCCTGTCGATCACCTATGCCTCGGCGGCAGCCTTCGCGGCTCTGGCTCCCGGGCGAGGGGCCACCAGCTGGATTATCCGCCGCTATGTGAAGCGCATGGTGCAGGCCATGCGGCTGCTGGCCGGCATCCGTATCCAGGTGCGCGGCCGTGAGCGGCTTCCGGCCGGGGCCTTTATCATCGCGTCGAAACACCAGAGCTGGGGCGATGGCTTCGCCACCTATGACCAGTTCGACGACCTGGCCTTCGTAACCGGCGACCACCTGGAAAAATTTCCGCTGCTGGGCACAGTACTGCGCAAGCTCGGTGCCATCGTCGTCAACAACTGCGGCGGCCGGGAAGCCCGCGAGGCGCTGAAGCACCGCTCCGCCGACGCCCATGCGGCAGGCCGCAAGATCCTGATCTATCCCGAGGGCAACCTGGCGAAGATCGGCGAGAAATTCCGATATCGGTCGGGCGTCTGGCACATGTACCGCGACTTCGACATGCCCGTGGTGCCGCTGGCCACCAATCTCGGCCTGTTCTGGCCGCAGGAGGCGTTCGCAAAGACACCGGGCACGGCGACCCTCGAATTCCTCGCCCCCATCCCGACCGGCCTGGGCAAGGATGAGTTCCTCTCCCGTCTGGAAGCCGCCGTCGAAGGCAGGACCGCCGAGCTGATCGCCGAGGCTACAGGCCAGCCTGTCACGCCGGCCGTCCTGGTGCAGGCCCCCGATGAAGTGGCGAAGGCAGCCAGGCTGGCGGCCTCTACGGCTTAGGCCTGGGCTTTCGTACCCTCTTCGCCGCCGCCTTCCTCAGGGCCGCATCGATCGATTGCCTGGCCCAGTCCACGGCCTCATCCGGATCGTCCAGCGCGCTTTCCGGCAGCGACCAATAGGCCATCGTCATCTCGGTCCCGTCCCTGGTCGGATAGGTGAACTGCCGCGCGCCCGCGGCCTGCAGGACCGGCCCATTGACCTCATCGGCCTTCAGCCAGACGACGCCATCGTCCAGCAGGGCGAAGATCAGGCCGTTGGCGTAGATCGCCGCCCCACCGAACATCCGTTTGATCTCAAGCGGCCCCAGGGCCGTGAAATGTTCGCGAACCCATTCGCCGAAGTCCGGGTCGTAAGCCATCAGGCCGCCGGGATCACGGCGCCGTCGTATTTGGCGGCGATGAAATCCTTGACCGCCTGACTGCGCAGCATGGCCGCCAGGGCCACGATCCGGGGATCAGTCTGGTTGTCCGCACGCGCCACCAGATAGTTCACATAGGGACTGTCTGCACCCTCCAGCGCCAGGGCATCGGTCTTCGGCTTCAGCCCGGCGTCCAGCGCGTAGTTGGTGTTGATCACGGCCATGTCCACCTGATCCAGCACCCGCGGCAGCGTCGCCGATTCCAGCTCGCGGAAGCGCAGGTTGCGGGGATTGTCGACGATGTCGCGCAGGGTCTGCAGCGGATTTGCGGGATCCTTCAGACGGATCAGTCCGGCCTTCTGCAACAGGATCAGCGAGCGTCCGATCGACGAGGCGTCATTCGGTACCGCGACCTCGCCCCCGTTCGGCAGCTGTGCCAGCGAGCGGAAGCGGCGCGAATAGGCACCCAGGGGCTCGACGTGCACGCCGGCGACGGTGACCAGATCGGCTCCGCGCGACGCGTTGAACTCGTCCAGATAAGGCTTGGTCTGGAAATAATTGGCGTCCAGACGGCGTTCGACCAGCTGGGTGTTCGGCTGAACATAGTCATTGAACACCTTGATCTCGATCTGGATTCCATCGGCAGCCAGCATCGGCTTGATGTGTTCCAGGATCTCGGCGTGCGGCACCGCCGTGGCTCCCACGATCAGCGGCGCGTTGACGTCGGCCTGTTTGGCGCCGCCCTGCCCGCAGGCAGAGAGGACAAGGGCGGCGGCGGCGAGGGTCAGGAGCGAGCGGCGGAGCATGGGCGGGCCTTATCGAGAAGCGTGATCAGCGGTGGGAAACGGAGGCGACCAGACGGTCACCGAGCATCTGAAGGATCTGCACCAGAAGGAGCAGCAGCACGACGGTAACCACCATGACATCGGTCTGGAAACGCTGATAGCCGAAGCGGATGGCCAGGTCGCCCAGACCCCCGGCCCCGACGACACCGGCCATGGCGGTATACGACACCAGGGCGATCGCGGTCACCGTCGCCCCGGCCAGAATGCCCGGCATGGCCTCGGGCAGAAGGGCGCGGGTGACGATCTGCCAGGTCGAGCCGCCCATGGCCTGGGTCGCCTCGACCACGCCCTTGTCGACCTCGCGGAGCGCCGTCTCGACCAGCCGCGCATAGAAGGGCGCGGCGCCGACGACCAGCGGCGGAATGGCCCCCGCCACGCCCAGCGAGGTCCCGACCAGCAGTACCGTCACCGGCAGCATGACGATCAGCAGGATGATGAACGGCACCGACCTCAGGATGTTGACGATCAGCGACAGCAGGCTGTTCAGCACGGGATTGGCGGCCAGCCGCCCCTTGCCGGAGAGGTACAGCAGCACCCCCAGCGGAATGCCGAACACCACGGTCAGGGCCATCGACCCGCCCAGCATCAGCAGGGTGTCGCGCGTCGCGCGCGCGATCTCGGGCCAGTCGATATTGGCGAAGAAGGCGTCCATCACGCGGTCGCTCCGACGCTTTCAACCACGACGCCCCGCGCGGTCAGCTGGGCGACGGCCGCCTCCGCATCGCCGCCGGTGAAGGCCACGACCAGCTGGCCGTAGGGTTCACCCCGGATCCGGCTGATCCGCCCCGACAGGATGGAATAGTCGACACCCACCGAGCGCGCGACGCGGCTCAGTTCGGGCTCATAGGTCGAGCCGCCCCGGAAGGTCAGCTTCGCCAGCCGCCCGCCCGCCGGTACATCGGCGGCCTCGAACCCTTCCTCGCCCTCGGCCAACATGGCGCGGGTGGCGGCGTGTTTCGGATGCAGGAAGACGTCGGCGGTCGCCCCCTCCTCCACCACCCGCCCGTCCTTCAGGACCGCGACCCGATCACAGACTCGACGAACCACCTCCATCTGGTGGGTGATCAGAACGATGGTCAGCTTCAGGTCCCGGTTCAGCTGGTCCAGCAGGGTCAGGATTTCGTCGGTCGTCTCGGGATCCAGCGCGCTGGTGGCCTCGTCGCACAGCAGCACGCCCGGTTCGCAGGCGAGGGCGCGGGCGATGCCGACCCGCTGCTTCTGACCGCCCGAAAGCTGGGCCGGATGCTTCCTGGCATGTTCAGACAGCCCCAGCTGTTCCAGCAGCTCGGCGACGCGCCGGTCCACCTCGGCGGCCGGCCGGCCGTCGAGCCGCAACGGGAAGGCCACGTTCTCGGCGATGGTCTTGGCATTGAGCAGGTTGAAATGCTGGAAGATCATCCCGATCCGCCGCCGCGCCGCCCGCAGATCAGCCGGCGACAGGGCCGTCATGTCGCGACCATCGACGGTCACGGTGCCCGCGTCCGGCCGCTCCAGCAGGTTGATCGTCCGGATAAGCGTCGACTTGCCCGCACCCGAGCGCCCGACCACGCCGAACACCTGGCCCGCCGCGACCGTCAGATCG
Source organism: Caulobacteraceae bacterium (assembly GCA_965284375.1). Taxonomy (GTDB): domain Bacteria; phylum Pseudomonadota; class Alphaproteobacteria; order Caulobacterales; family Caulobacteraceae; genus Brevundimonas. The sequence continues at coordinate 920,140 of OZ260074.1, read as the reverse complement.
ACCGCGTCCAGAGCCACACGTTCGCCCGCGGCGCTTCGAAAGCGCTTCGTCACACCCTCGAGCCGGATCATCAGTCGGCGTCCAGCGCCTTGGCCGGAATGATGGTGACGCTCTCGCCGCAGCCGCAGGCATCGGTCTGGTTCGGATTGCGGAACACGAATTTCGAGGCCAGTTTCGTCGTCTCGTAGTCGATCTCCGACCCGATAAGGAACAGGATCGCCTTGGGATCGATCAGGACGGTGACGCCCTTGTCCTCGACCACCTCGTCCATGGGCTCGATCGTTTCGGCATAGGCGAAGGTGTACTCCTGCCCCGCGCAGCCGCCGTTCTTCACCCCGACGCGCAGGGCGACATAGGGCTTGGCCGCACTGGCCATGATTTCGATCACACGCGCGGCGGCGGCGTCCGTCAGGCTGACGGCCTTGGGACGCGGACGGCGGGGACGGGTCGTGGTCTGAAGCTCGGTCATGCGCTCACTCAGAACATGTTCAGGGCCAGCTTGGCCTCGTCACTCATCTTCGACGGGTCCCAGGGCGGTTCGAACACCAGGTTGGCGCGCGCCGACTGGACGCCCTCGACCTTCTTGACCGCATCCTCGATCCAGCCGGGCATCTCGCCCGCTACCGGACAACCGGGCGCTGTCAGGGTCATGTCGATCAGCACCTCGCGGTCGTCAGACAGGTCGACCTTGTAGATCAGGCCCAGTTCATAGACGTCGACCGGGATTTCCGGATCGAACACCGACTTCAGCGCCGTGATGATGTCGTCCGTCATACGGTCGATCTCGCCCTGGGCCAGGGCGCTCTTCTGCGGCGCGTCCCAGGCTTCGGCGAAGGCCGCTGAATCGGCCGCCGGGATCGTTGCGGGGGTCGTCGGGTCGCTCATGCGAAAAACTCTCGGGCCTTGATCAGGGCATCGGCAAAGGCGTCGACGTCCTCGTGGGTGTTATACAGGGCGAAGCTGGCGCGGGCGCTCGAGGTGATGCCGAACCGGCGCGACAGCGGCTCGGCGCAGTGCAGGCCGGCGCGGACAGCGACGCCGTAGCGGTCCATCACCTGGGCGATGTCATGGGCGTGGGCCCCCTCGACGGTGAAGGTGAAGATCGCCCCCTTGCCGGCCGCCGTGCCGATCTCGGTCAGCCAGCTCCGGCCATCGAGGCGTGTACGCACCCGTTCCAGCAGCGCATGCTCATGGGCCCGCACCGCATTGGCGTCGAACTGCTGCATCCAGGTGATCGCCGCCCCGAGGCCGATGACCTCCAGGATCGGCGGCGTCCCCGCCTCGAACCGGTGCGGCAGGCCGGCATAGGTCACCTGGTCCTCGGTCACCGTGGCGATCATCTCGCCACCGCCCTGATACGGCGGCAGGGCCTCCAGCGCTGCGCGCTTGCCATACAGCCCGCCGATGCCGGTCGGACCGAACAGCTTGTGCCCGGTGAAGACGTAGAAGTCGGCGTCCAGCGCCTGGACATCCGGGCTGCAGTGCACCGCCCCCTGGCAGCCGTCGACCAGCACCAGCGCCCCGGCCGCATGGGCCAGGTCGGCGATGGCGCGGACATCGTTCACCGTGCCCAGCACATTGGACATATGGGTCACGGCCACCAGCCGCGTCCTGGGCCCGATCAGCGCTGCCAGCGCCGCCATGTCCAGCGACCCGTCCTCCAGCACCGGGGCCCATCTCAGAACCGCGCCGGAGCGTTCGCGCAGCATGTGCCAGGGCACGATGTTGGCGTGATGCTCCATCTGGGTGACGACGATCTCGTCGCCCGGCCGGATGGACTGGCCGAGGCCCGCCGCCACCAGATTGATCGCCTCGGTCCCGCCCTTGGTCCAGACGATCTGGTCCGGGCTTTCGGCGTTGAGGAACCGGCCCACGGTCTCCCGGGCCTGTTCGAACGCCTCGGTCGTCTCATTGGCCAGGGTGTGCAGGCCGCGGTGCACATTGGCGTAGGAATGCTCCATCGTCGCCGTCAGGGCGTCGATCACCGCCCTAGGCTTCTGCGCCGAGGCGGCCGAGTCCAGATAGACCAGCGGCTTGCCGTTCACCGACCGCGACAGGATCGGAAACTGGGCGCGCGCCGCATAGGGGTCAAAGGTGATCACAGGCGAGCCGTCAGCCATTCCCGCACCACCTCTCTCGCGCCGTCGTGTTCGATCCGGTCGACGACCTCGATCAGGAAGGCCTGCGTCAGCAAGGCCCGCGCCTCGTCGGCCGGCAGGCCGCGCTGCTGCATGTAGAACAGGGCGCTCTCATCCAGATTTCCGACCGTGTTGCCGTGCGCGCACTGCACATCGTCGGCGTAGATTTCCAGCTCGGGCTTGGCGTCCACCTCGGCTCGTTCGCCCAGGATCAGGGCGTGGTGCCCCATCCGGGCATCGGTGCCGTCGGCCCCGCGCTCGACGACGATCTTGCCCTGGAAGACTCCGCGCGCCGTGTCGCGCACCACGCCCTTGGTCAGTTGGGAGGTGACGCCGTTCAGACCGCCGTGGCGGACGACCGTGGTCAGGTCCGCATGCCGCGCCCCGTCCAGCAGATACAGGCCGTCGATCCGCACCTCGGCCCCCTCGCCGGGATGGGCCAGCCGCGTCTCATGCCGCTGCAGCTTCGCGCCCGTGGTCAGCACGGTCTGGGAAAAACGCGCGCCCTCGCCGAGCGACACCTCGGCGGTCGAGATCGACACAGCGTCGTCGGCGTCGTCCTCGATCACCACCCGGACCAGCCTTGCTCCGGCACCGAGTGTGATGCTCACGGCGACATTGGACACATAGCCCGCCGCCCGGCCTTCATAGGTTTCCAGCAGCAGCAGCGATGCCCCCGCCCTGACGTCGACGGACACCTTCGCCTCGTGCCCTGCCCCGTCCGCCGTCGAGACGAACCGCAGACGCGCGACCTGGTCGCCCGGGCCCTCGGCGATCAGTTCGGACGAGCCCTCGCAGTGTCCATTGACCACCGCCCGTTCATCCCCGCCCAGCGACGCGAACGGCCCGCCCGGCGCGATCCCGGCGTGCGGCGACACCGGCGGCGTCTCGCGCAGGACGCGACGCAGGTCGGTGTATTTCCACGCCTCGACCCGGCGCGAGGGGAAGCTGGAAACGTCCTTCAGGTCGATCCGAACGGGCGCGTTCACGCGGCCTCCGGCAGGTATTTGTCATACCCTTCCGCTTCCAGCTGCAGCGCCAGTTCCGGCCCGCCCGAGGCGACGATGCGGCCGGCGGCCAGCACATGCACCCGGTCCGGTTTGATATAGTCCAGCAGCCGCTGATAGTGGGTGATCACCAGCATGGCCCGGTCGGGGCTGCGCAGGGCATTCACCCCCTCGGACACGATCCGCAAGGCGTCGATGTCGAGGCCGGAATCCGTCTCGTCGAGGATCAGCAGCGACGGCTCCAGCAGGGCCATCTGCAGGATCTCCATCCGCTTCTTCTCGCCGCCCGAGAAGCCGACGTTCAGCGGCCGCTTCAGCATGTCGAAATCCATCTTCAGCGCCGACGACGCCGCCTTGACCTGTTTCAGGAAGGCGGGGGCCGAGACCTCGTCCTCGCCCCGCGCGCGCTTCTGGGCGTTCAGCGCCGTGCGCACGAAGGTCAGCGCCGGGACGCCGGGAATCTCGATCGGATACTGGAACGACAGGAAGACGCCCTTCGCCGCCCGCGCCGCCGGGTCGAGGTCGAGCAGGTCCTCGCCCTTCCAGCTGACCGACCCCTCGGTCGCCTCATAACCGGGCCGTCCCGACAGGGCATAGCCCAGCGTCGACTTGCCGGCCCCGTTCGGCCCCATGATGGCGTGCACCTCGCCCGCCGGAACGTCGAGCGTCAGCCCCTTCAGGATGGGTTTGTCACCGACGGAGACGTGGAGGTTGGAGATTGAGAGCATCAGTTTACTTCTTCGTCGAGGCGATCGGCCTCGTTCTCGATTTCGCGGATTTCATCGGCGCTAAAGCCGGCGGCGGCAGCGGCGGACAGGAATTGTTTGTGGGCCCGTTTGCTGGTCCACGCGGTGAGGACAAGACCCAGCACAACAGCCGCGCCGGAAAGCCGCAAGTCGATCAATGGCGAGCGCCCGGCAGCCAGATCGGCGGCGCCACCGATGAGAAAGCCCAGACCCGCGAGCATCATCAGCATCCCGCCGACCGCCAAGAAGCCAGTTATGTTGCGCGGCATGGTTCGGGCACGCTCGACGAAGACGCTTCGTGTGTCGGTGGCGGTCGTCATCCGACTGAACCTTCCAACGAGATCGCCACCAGCTTCTGCGCCTCGACGGCGAACTCCATCGGCAGCTTCTGCATGACGTCGCGGACGAAGCCGTTGACCAGCAGGGCCACCGCCTCCTCCTGAGACAGGCCGCGCTGCTGGGCGTAGAACAGCTGGTCGTCGGACAGGCGTGTCGTCGTCGCCTCATGCTCCAGCTGGGCAGAGCCGTTGCGGGCTTCAATATAAGGCACGGTGTGCGAGCCGCAGTCGCCTCCGATGAGCAAGCTGTCGCACTGGGTGAAGTTGCGCACCCCGGTCGCCTTGGGATGCACCGAGACCAGCCCGCGATAGGTCGAGTCCGACTTTCCGGCCGACACCGCCTTGGCGATGATCCGGCTCTTCGAATTCTTGCCCAGATGGATCATCTTGGTGCCGGTGTCGGCCTGCTGATGTCCGTTGGTGATGGCGATGGAATAGAATTCGCCCGAACTCTCCTCGCCCTTGAGGATGCAGGACGGATATTTCCAGGTCACGGCCGAGCCGGTCTCGACCTGGGTCCATGACACCTTCGACCGGTCGCCGCGGCAGTCGGCGCGCTTGGTGACGAAATTATAGATCCCGCCCTTGCCCTCGGCGTCGCCGGGGTACCAGTTCTGCACCGTCGAATATTTGATCTCGGCGTCGTCCAGGGCGACCAGCTCGACCACCGCCGCATGCAGCTGGTTCTCGTCGCGCATCGGGGCGGTGCAGCCCTCCAGATAGGAGCAGTAACTCCCTTTGTCGGCGATGATCAGGGTGCGTTCAAACTGGCCGGTGTTCGAGGCATTGATGCGGAAATAGGTCGACAGCTCCATCGGACATTTCACGCCCGGCGGGATGTAGACGAACGATCCGTCCGAAAAGACCGCGCTGTTCAGGGCCGCGAAATAGTTGTCCGAGACCGGCACCACCGACCCCAGATACTGGCGCACCAGCTCGGGGTGTTCGCGCAGGGCCTCGGAAATCGGCATGAAGATCACGCCCACCTTGGCCAGCTCGGCCTTGAAGGTCGTGACCACGCTGACACTGTCGAACACGGCGTCCACCGCATAACGCGGCGAACCCTCGACCCCGGCCAGCACTTCCTGCTCCTTCAGCGGGATGCCCAGCTTGGCGTAGATGGCCAGGATTTCCGGATCGACCTCGTCCAGCGACTTGAGGCCGACCTTCTCCTTGGGCGCGGCGTAGTAGAACAGGTCCTGATAGTCGACCGGCGTGTATTTCACCGACGACCAGGTGGGTTCCTCCATGGCCAGCCAGCGCTCATAGGCGGCCAGACGCCATTCCAGCATCCACGCCGGCTCGCCCTTCTTTTCCGAGATGAAGCGCACGATATCGGCGCTCAGCCCCTTGGGGGCGTATTCCGTCTCGATGTCCGAGGTGAAGCCGTGCTCGTACTTCTCCAGCGCGGCGACGGCGTCGATGGTCTTCTGAACGGCGGCCATCAGGCGACTTCTTTCGCGCGGGCGGCGGTCCGCTCACGGTGTTTGGCATAGGCGACCGGCCAGGCCTCGGCGAACCGTTTCCAGTCCTCCTCGACCGTGCCCCAGCCACCCGAAATGCGGATGCCGCCGGTGGCCAGGCTGGTCCGTCCGGTCGCCAGAATGGCCCGCGACGGCTTGGTCTTGCCCGACGAACAGGCGGAGCCCGCCGACACCATCAGCCCCATCAGGTCGAGGGTGATCAGCTGTTGCGGACTGTCCCAGTCGGTCACGGCCATGAACAGGGTGTTGGGCAGGCGTTCGGCACCTTCGCCGATGACAGTTGCGCCGGCCGCCTTGATCACCGCCTCGGCCGCGTCACGCCAGACCGCATGGGCCATGGCTTCGGACAGGTCGCGCGCGGCACAGACGGCCGAGGCGCCAAAACCGGTGATGCCGGGCACATTCTCGGTGCCGGCCCTCAGCCCGCGTTCCTGGCCCGCGCCATGCACGATGCGGATCGCCTCGCGCGCCTCGCCCATGACCAGGGCGCCGACACCCTGCGGTCCGCCCAGCTTGTGCGCCGACAGGGTCAGGCTGTCGGCCTTCAGCGTCCGGATATCGACCGGGATCTTGCCCGCCGACTGGATGGCGTCGACGTGCAGCCAGCCGCCCGCCGCGCGCACCAGCCGCGCCGCCTCGGCGATCGGCTGGATGACGCCGCTCTCGTTATTGGCGTGATGAATCGCCACGACGGCCTTGCCCGGCCGTTCCAGCAACTGGCGCAGCTTGTTCAGGTCGACGACGCCGCGCGCATCCACCGGCAGCATCTTCACCGGCTTGCCCGAGGCGACGGCCGCTTCGGACACGCACGGATGTTCGGTCGCGCTGACGATCAACCGCTCACAGCCCGCCGCCAGCGCACTCAGGATCGCCTGGGCATTGGACTCGGTACCGCCCGACGAGAAAATCACCGCCGTCGGATCGGCCCCGACCAGATCGGCGACCTGCGCCCGCGCGGTCTCGACCCGCGCCCGGGCCCGGCGTCCGGCCGCATGCACCGCCGACGGATTGCCGTTGTCGGCCAACGCCCTGGCCATGACGTCCTGAACCTCGGGACGCACCAGACCCGAGGCATTGTAGTCCAGATAAATCCCGCTCACGCCGCTACCCCGACTTCTTCGTCCGTCGCGCGCCGACGGGCACCCGTGCGGTTCATGACCACGTCTTCCAGCGACACCCCGGCCAGATAGCGGTGAATCTCGTCGCCCAGATCTTCCCACAGATTGTGGGTGATGCAGCGTTCCCCGGCCATCATACAGCCCTTGGGCGACGAATGGCCGCTGCAGCGGGTGGCGCGGATGGGCTCATCGACCGCCAGCACGATCTCGGCCACCACCGTCTCGTTCGCGCCCTTGGACAGCCGATAGCCGCCGCCCGGCCCGCGCACGCTCTGCACCAGTCCGCCCTTGCGAAGCCGCGCGAACAACTGCTCCAGATAGCTCAGCGAAATCTCCTGGCGCGTCGCGATTTCCGCCAGCGACACGGCCCGGACGACGCCGTCGGCCTGTCCGTTCCGGGCCAGATCGGCCATCGCCATTACAGCGTATCGTCCCTTGGTCGACAGACGCATCACGGACCTTCAAAAATCGCGCGCTTTTCGAGGGTCCTGTGCTAGAACCCGCGCCTTCGCAAAGGCATCGTCGCGCAGGCTGGTCTTAGAAAGTCCTACCGCTGCGGTCAAGTATTATGCCAATGCGAAACGACAGTTGAACACGGATTTTCGCCGCTCATGCCTGAAGTCATCCTGCCCGGCGCCTCTGGTCGAATCGAAGGCCGCTACTCGCCCGGCAAGCGCCCGAACGCGCCGATCGCCCTGATCCTGCATCCGCACCCCAAGGCGAACGGGCATATGAACAACCCGGTCACCGTGACCCTGTACCAGCTGTTCCAGAAGCGCGGCTTCGCCACGCTGCGCTACAACAGCCGTGGCGTCGGCAAGTCGCAGGGCGAGTTCGACAGTGGCATCGGCGAACTCGCCGACGCGGCCACCGCCCTCGACTGGCTCCAGTCCAACAACCCCGGGGCCTCCCAGACCTGGGTCGGCGGCTATCAGTTCGGGGCCTATATCGGCATGCAGCTGCTGATGCGCAGGCCCGAGACGGACGGTTTCATCTCGGTGTCGCCGCCCTCGAACATGTACGACTTCAGCTTCCTGGCCCCCTGCCCGGCCTCCGGCCTGTTCCTGCACGGCACCAATGACACCGTCGTGCCCCCGGTCGAGGTCGAGCGCGTGGTCAACAAGCTGCGCACCCAGAAGGGCATCATCATCGACTACGAACTGGAAGAGGGCGCGACCCACTTCTGGCAGGACCACATCCCGGCCGTCGAACGCCGCGTCGGAGCCTATCTGGACAAGCGGCTGGCTGAAAAACCGGCGTAGGGGTCACTTCCCCCGCCGTCACCCTCGGGCTTGACCCGAGGGCCACACTGTCCGGTGCTGGGTGGCGGGTCGCGCAGTCAATGTCTCAGGGCCCTCACGAACGCGCAGCCTCGCCCAACATCTGATCCTCGGGTCAAGCCCGAGGATGACGGCAAAGGTGGCGCATGGGCTCAATACAGCAGATACGGCTTCCTCAGCTCCACCCAGGCCGCCTCATCCGGCCCCGCCAGCGCGTCCAGATCGGCAGGCGTCGAGGCCGGATCGTCGACCCATTCCCGCAAGCCCGGCCCGCCGTTGATGACGTCGATGGCCAGCTTGTCGAAGACGTATTCGTACGGGAAGTCCCGCCACAGGGCGTAGTCCGGATACAGCCGCCGGATCGCCTTGAAGCCCAGCGCCTGCAGTCGCCAGGGCCTGAACGCCGCATGGTCATAGGCCGGGTCGTCGACGTGGATCTGCACGCCGTTGCAAAGCCGGTGCACGTGCTTGTGGAAGGTCGGCTCGAACCAGCAGTCGCGCAGCCGGCAGCCCGCCAGCCACTCCGGCGCAAAGGCCTGCATCTCCGCGATCACGGCTCGCGCATCGATATCCGGGGCCCCGAACAGCTCCAGTGGCCGCGTCGTGCCCCGTCCCTCGGACAGGGTCGTGCCCTCCAGCATCACCGTCCCGGCATAGGCCCGCGCCATCGACAGGTTGGCGGCATTGGGACTGGGGTTGATCCAGCTGCGCTCACCGATGGGCCAGCCGAAGCCGGGCGCCGCGTCCGGTGCCCAGCCCTCCATAGCGATGACGCGGTATTCGACATCCAGTTTGAAGTGGTCGATGAACCAGCCGCCCATCTCGCCCAGGGTCAGGCCGTGCCGCATCGGCATCGGCCCGGCCCCGACGAAACTCTCCCAGCCCGGCAAAAGGGTCGTGCCCTCGACCGGCCGCCCGGCGGGGTTGGGGCGGTCCAGTACCCAGACCGCCTTGCCGTGTTTCGCCGACTCTTCCAGCACATAGAGCAGCGTCGTCACGAAGGTGTAGATGCGGCAGCCCAGGTCCTGCATATCGACCAGCAGGACGTCGAACGTCCCCATCGCCTGACCGGTCGGACGCCGGCTCTCACCGTACAGGCTGAACACCGGAATGCCGTGCCGCGGATCGGTGAAGTCCGCCGACTCCATCATATTGTCCTGCAGGTCGCCCCGCATGCCGTGCTGCGGCCCGAACGCCGCCGTGACGGTCAGGTCGGGACAGGCCATCAGGGCGTCCAGCGAATGCGTCAGATCCGCGGTCACCGAGGCCGGATGGCCCAGCAGGGCGACGCGCCGCCCCTTCAGGTCGGCCCTCAGCGCGGGCTCGGACAGCAGGCGGTCGATGCCGAATTTCATGGGCGCTCCATGGCGGACAGGTCGAAGGCGAAGGCGGCGGCGTGATGGAAGTCGGGCTGGCCGGACGGATGGGCCAGCGCCCACCACGCCTTGTCGCCGTCCACATCCTCGATGACAGCGGAGAGCCCGAGTCGCCAGTCGGAACGCGCCAGGTCCGGAATGCCTCCGAGATCAATCAACGCCTCCAGTTCGTATCGGTCGGGATAGGCGCGGCTTTCGATCCGGGGCGGAGGGATCTCGAGGTTGGCCATGCCGTCACGATAGCCGGCGAACCGATAGGCCGCCCACCGGGTCGAGGGGGACAGATTGATCTCATAATAGGCGTCGCCCGTCGGGGTCCGGACAAAGGCCTCAAGGCAGGTGTGCCGCCACAGGCCATCGACGCGGCTTGGGTCCGCGATCGGCGGCAGGCGCAGATCGTCAGCCGGGGCGTGAATCACATACCGCAGGGCAAGGTGGCCATGCTGCGGACGCCACGCGGTCGCCTTGACACGGGACGCCGCGTCTCCGGCGGAGTCGGTGTGGCGCTGCAAAGACAGTCGCTGTCCGGGCGTCCCGGCGGTTCGCGCTTCCATACGCCCGTGCTACACGCCCCTTCCCTCCCAAGCCAAGCCTGATCCCCCGCCCATGACCGCCGAGCCCGCCTTCCAGTCCGACTTCCTGCAAACCCTGCAGGCGCGCGGCTACATCCACCAGATCACCCACCCGGTCGAGCTGGACGCCGCGGCCGCCGCAGGCGTGGTCACCGGCTACATCGGCTTCGACGCCACGGCACCGTCGCTGCATGTGGGCAGCCTCATCCAGATCATGATGCTGCGCCGCCTCCAGCAGGCCGGCGGCAAGCCCATCGTCCTGATGGGCGGCGGCACGACCAAGGTCGGCGACCCGACCGGCAAGGACGCCTCGCGGCCGCAGCTGACCGACGAAACCATCCAGGCCAACATCGCTTCCATCAAGACGGTGTTCGAGAAGTTCCTGACCTTCGGCGACGGCCCGACCGACGCCGTCATGGTCGATAATGACGCCTGGCTCTCGACCTACGGCTATGTCGAATTCCTGCGCGAATACGGCACGCATTTCACCATCAACCGCATGCTGGCCTTCGACTCGGTCAAGCTGCGGCTGGAACGCGAACAGCCGATGACCTTCCTCGAGTTCAACTACATGCTCATGCAGTCGGTGGACTTCCTCGAGCTGAACCGCGCCCGGAACTGCACCCTGCAGATGGGCGGCTCGGACCAGTGGGGCAACATCGTCTCGGGCGTCGATCTGGTGCGCCGCGTGGACCACAAGGCCGCCTTCGGCCTGACCACGCCGCTGCTGACGACCGCCTCGGGCGGCAAGATGGGCAAGACGGCCCAGGGCGCGGTCTGGCTCAATGCCGAGCAGCTCAGCCCCTATGACTACTGGCAGTTCTGGCGCAACGCCGATGACGCCGACGTGGGCAAATTCCTGCGCCTGTTCACCGACCTGCCGCTGGACGGGATCGCCGCGCTTGAGGCGCTGGACGGCGCGGCCATCAACGACGCCAAGAAGGCACTGGCCGATGCCGCCACGACGATGCTGCACGGGGCGGATGCCGCGGCGACCGCGCGGGCGGCGGCCGAGGGGGCCTTCGAGCGCGGCACGCTGTCGTCCGACCTTCCGACCATTGATCTGCCGGCGAGCGAGGTCATCGGTGCGATGCTGGCTGCCGTCGCAACCCGCGCGGGCCTGACTGCCTCAAACGGCGAGGCGCGCCGACTGGCCCAGGGCGGCGGCCTGCGACTGAATGACGAGGCGATCGCGGACGGCGCGCGGCTTATTGAAGCCTCCGACGTCAATGCGGACGGCGTTCTGAAACTGGCGGCGGGCAAGAAGAAGCTTCTGCTCGTGCGCCCCATCTGACCGGGGGACGACCATGACTGACATAGCTGAAGGCACCAAGGCCCCCGGGTTCGACATGCCAGCCGACGGCGGCGGCCGCGCCACCCTCTCGGGTCCGACCGTGGTCTATTTCTATCCGAAGGCTGACACACCGGGCTGCACCAATGAGGCGAAGGACTTCTCTGAACACGCCGACGCCTTCGCCGCCGCCGGCGTTTCCGTCATCGGCGTGTCGAAGGACCCGGTGAAGAAGCTCGACAGGTTCAAGGCCAAATACGATCTGAAGGTCGTCCTCGCCTCGGACGAGGAAGCCGGTGTCACCGAGGCCTGGGGCGTCTGGGTCGAGAAGAGCATGTACGGCAAGACCTATATGGGGATCGAGCGCGCCACCTTCCTGATCGACGGCGCGGGCGTCGTTCGCCGGGTCTGGCGCAAGGTCTCAGTCAAGGGTCACGCAGCGGAAGTCTTGGTCGCCGCGCAATCGCTCTGACCACGGACTGTTCGCCGCAACCGCAGATGTAACAACCGTTACATAGATTCGCGCACTCGCCTCACAGGCGTATTTTGGGCGGGAATACCGCTCTGGTTCGCGCGAACACGCTCCGGGATGGTTAACAGATCGTGAAGAGACTTGCCCCGACCAGATCACCCGGCGCATATACCCGCTCCTACGTGGGGGCGTTGCGTGATGACCGAGCACGATCCGACCGTCGGGCGGTCTCTGATCGGAAAGTGGTTTCCGACCCGATATCTGTATCTGCGTGATGGCGAGGCCGTTCGCGCCTGGGCGCTGACCCCCGGAAAACAGGGGCTGGCGGCGGTCGCAGCCTTGCTGATCGGCGGCTGGACCTTGGCGGCCTCGGGCAGTCTGATCTACGACATGGTGGCGCAGAGCCAGGCCGATCGCACCGTCGCCCGCGCGCGCGCGGCGTCCGAGCGCATGAATGCCGACCTGCAGGCCCGTCTCGACAGCGCCGTGGTGCGTATGACCGCGACCACCGGTTCGCTCGACGAAATGGCACAGATGGTCGAGCGCCGCCACGCCGCCCTGACCCAGGTCATGGGCATGTTCCGCGGCGTGGACGGAGCCCAGGCGGCCTTGCGTCCGGCCCTGCCGCTTGACTCCGGACGATCCTCACCCGTGCAGCGGATGATTGCGGTCCGCATGGATCAGGAACGGCTGATCGCGCGCGCTGAAAGCGAGGCCCAGACCCGGGCTGAACGCCTGCGCCTCGCCTTCCGTCTCGCCGGTCTGAACCCTGCCGCCTACACCCCGCACGACGCCGCACTGGGCGGCCCGCTGGTCGAAGCCCGCGATCCTCGCGCCCTCGCCGCCGTGCTGGACGTCGACGAACCGTTCGCCATCCGCATCCGCCACGCCGCCGACGACCTGAAGGATATGCGCAACCTGGCCAATGCGGCCGAGGGGATGCCCTTCCGGAGGCCGACCCAGGCGCGGACCACCTCAGGCTTTGGCGTTCGGTTCGACCCCTTCAACGGCCGCCCCGCCCTGCATCAGGGACAGGATTTCGCAGCTCCGCTGAACACGCCGATCTATGCCCCGGCTCCGGGAATCGTCTCTTTCGTCGGTGTCCGTTCAGGGTATGGCAACACCGTTGAGATAGATCATGGTCGCGGTTTCAAGACGCGCTACGCTCATCTCAACGCCACGGCAGTGACGCCCGGCCAGCGGATTCCGCTCGGCCAGCGCATCGGCGCCATGGGAACCACAGGACGCTCGACCGGCGTCCACCTGCACTATGAGGTGTGGATGGACGGCCGCCCGCAAAACCCCGCCCGCTTCATGAGAGCCGGAGACCAACTTGTTCAATAAAACCAAATCCCCCGTCCCGTCGCCCGAGCCCCGCGCCAACAGCGGCTCGTCGATCCCGCCCCTGCCCGATCTGCCCACGCCCGGCGGTGCCCCGACCGGCGCACCGCGTGCGGGTAGCCCCGCCCCGGCGAGCCAGCGCGGGCTTTCGACCCTGTCTGCAGACCTGCAGTTCGATGGCAACATCACCGGCGGCGGCGATCTGCAGATAGATGGCGCGACCAAGGGCGACGTCCGCGTCGGCCGCCTGATCGTGGGCGAAACCGGTGCCGTCGAAGGGAATGTCTCGGGCGACTATGTCGAGATCCGCGGCCGCGTCGTCGGTGCCATCTCGGGCAAGCAGGTCAAGCTGATCGCCACGGCCTATGTCGACGGCGACATCACCGCCGAGCAGATGTCGATCGACATCGGTGCCTATTTCCAGGGCCGCGTCCTGCAAGGCCGTCGCGAAGCGCCCGCTCCCACGCCGGCACCGCGCCCGGCCGCACCCGAGCCGGCACCGCAGATCATCGACATGAAGGGCCCTTCGTCCTGATCTATCAGGCCTTAAAGACAAAAGGCCCCGGAGCGATCCGGGGCCTTTTCCTTATTCGACGGTGCTACCGCGCGTCTCGCCCACCCGCGCCGCCAACGCTGCGCCCATGAACATGTCCAGATCGCCGTCCAGAACCCCTTGTGTGTCCGAGGTCTCGACGTTGGTCCGCAGGTCCTTGACCATCTGGTACGGCTGCAGGACGTAGGACCGGATCTGGTGGCCCCAGCCGATGTCGGTCTTGGCGTCCGCCACCGCCTGGGCCGCCGCTTCGCGTCGCTGCAGCTCGAGTTCATAAAGCCGTGCCCGCAGCATCTTCCAGGCCTGTTCGCGGTTCTGGTGCTGCGACCGGCCCGCCTGACAGGCCACGACCGTATTGGTGGGAATGTGCGTCAGGCGCACCGCCGAGTCGGTCTTGTTGATGTGCTGACCGCCCGAGCCTGAGGCACGATAGGTGTCGGTGCGCACGTCGGAAGGATTGATGTCGATCTCGATGGCGTCATCCACCACCGGCGAAACCCCGATCGAGGCGAACGACGTATGTCGCTTGGCGGCTGCATCATAAGGGCTGATGCGCACCAGCCGGTGCACGCCTGATTCCGATTTCAGCCAGCCATAGGCATTGGGGCCGGTAATCAGGATCGTGGCCGACTTGATGCCGGCCTGGTCGCCGGATTCCTCGGCCTCCAGTTCGACCTCATAACCGTGCGCCCGGGCCCAGCGCGAATACATCCTCAGCAGCATGCCGGCCCAGTCGCAGGACTCGGTACCGCCGGCTCCGGAGTTGACCTCCAGATAGGCGTCGTTGCCATCGGCCTCGCCGGATAACAGGGCTTCCAGTTCGGCCCGGCCGGCACGGTCCTTGATCGCCTTCAGCGAGGCGCGGGCCTCTTCCAGCGTCGCCTCGTCGTTTTCCTCATCGGCCATTTCAGACAGCATGACGCCGTCCTCCAGGCCGCTGGCCATCTCGCGGACGGTGTTGATCTGGGCCTCGAGCCGCGAGCGGTCGCGCGACACGATCTGTGCGGCTTCCGGGTCATTCCACAGCGTCGGGTCCTCGACCCGCGCGTTCAGCTCATCGAGTTTTCGAAGCGCGACATCCCAGTCAAAGACGCCTCCTGAGCAGAGCGATGCTCTGCTCGATGTCGGCCTTCATGGCCTCGACATCCGGTCTCATCGCGAACTCCTGCGATACAAAAGTGAGGCGCGGACATAGGACGCGCCGGGACGAGTGGCTAGTGGTTAGTGGCACGTGGCTGATGATTGGTGATTGCAGCTTCACTCCCTGCCGAAGGGCGCGGGGTCCGCGCAGCCCTGCAGGGGGCGACCAGCCACGAACCACCAGCCACTGATCACCTAATACAGCCCGCTCAAATCCTCCGCCGGCTCCTTCTTGGGTGGCGGCGGTGTGGTCACCGGCGGCGGGGCGGACGGTGACGCCGCCGAGGGCCCCTCCTGCTCGCGCCGGACCACGTCGTTATAGGTCTGCGGCCCGACCGGAATCTGCTCCAGCGGGGCGGGCTGTTCTTCCTCGCGGCGACGTTCTGTGCCGGGGCGGAAAGCTTCCTCAATGCCGTTGACAGTGCGGAAGACGGCGTTGCGGGGCCGCACGAACGGCCGCGCCGGACGTTCGCGCAGCGCCGCCCTCATGAAGTCAGCAAACACCGGTACCGGCCCGGTCGCGCCCGTCTCGCCCGAACCGAGCGGGCGGTTGTCGTCAAAGCCGATGAACACCCCCACCACGATGTCGGACGAGAAGCCGACGAACCAGGCCGAGCGATATTCGTTGGTGGTACCGGTCTTGCCGCCGACGTTGGGCCCGAGACCGGCCGCGCTGGCCGCCGTGCCGCGCAGGATCACGCCCTGCAGCATGGAATTGACCTGGTAGGCGGTAATCGGATCGATGACCTGGGTTCCGCGCTGCTCCAGCCGCGGCGACTCCTGGCCGGTGAACGGCCGTCCGCAGTCGCGGCAACGCCGCCGGTCGGCGCTGAAGATCGTCTCGCCGTCCCGGTCCTGGACCATGTCGATCAGATAGGGATCGACGCGGCGACCGCCGTTGGCAAAGGCGGCATAGGCGGCGGTCAGTCGGTACGGAGTCGTCTCCCCGGCCCCCAGGGAGACCGACAGATTGGGTTGAAGATTGTCCGACACGCCCATCTTCTTCGCCAGATCGACGACATTGCGCATGCCGATGGCCTGGGCCAGCCGCACGGTCATGACGTTGCGCGACAGTTCGAGGCCCCGGCGCAGGGTCTGCGGGCCATAATATTCGCGGCTGTAGTTTTCCGGGGTCCAGCGCTCCCCGTTGCGGCCGCCGGCGAAGCTTATGGGGGCGTCAAGGATGATCGATGCGGGCGTGTAGTCGCCCTCCAGCGCTGTCGCATAGACGAACGGCTTGAACGCAGACCCCGGCTGCCGGTTGGCCTGGGTCGCCCGGTTGAAGCTGGACAAGGCGTAGGAATAGCCGCCGACCATGGCCAGGACCCGGCCCGATTGGGGCTCGATGGCGACCAGCGCCCCGTTCACGCGCGGCACCTGTTTCAGCGCGAACTGGCCTCCCTGCGCTTCCACGAAGATCAGATCACCGCGCTTCAGCGGCTTGTTCGCATTGGCCCAGGCCGCATCACCGGTCAGCAGATAGCCGGTGCGGTCATCGCGGGCTGTGCGAATGCGCACACTGTTTCCCGCGACGTTCTCGACGGCGGCGGCTTCCCAGGCCCGGCGTTCCGGCGGACGCTGACCCCGGACAGCCGTCTGGCGCCAGCCTTCGGCGAAGTCCGTCGTGCCCCAGGCCCCGCGCCAGCCGTGGCGGCGGTCATAGTTCTCGAGCCCCTTCATCAGGGCGTCACGCGCCGCGGACTGCAGCGAGGGGTCCAGCGTCGTGCGCAGATAATAGCCGCCGCGGTTGACCTCTTCCTTGCCGAAGCGGTCGATGGCCTCGCGGCGCGCCTGCTCAACGAAGAAGTCGGCGTCGGCATACTGGGCCCGGCGCGGCGCGTCCTGGGTGGTCAGCGGCCGGGCGCGCGCGGCGATCAGGTCCGCGTCGCTCAGCCAGCCGCTCTGGTTCATCTCGCCCAGCACCCAGTCCCGGCGACCCTTGGCGGCGGCGGGGTGCCGTTTGGGGTGATAGTTGTTGGGCCCCTTGGGCAGGGACGCCAGGAAGGCCGCCTCGTCCGGCGTCAACTGGCTCAGCGACTTGCCGAAATAGTTGTAGGCGGCCGCGGCCACGCCGAATGAGCGATAGCCGAGGAAAATCTCGTTCAGATACAGTTCGAGGATCTGCTGTTTCGACAGCGTCGCCTCCAGCCGGTTGGCCAGGATGGCTTCCTTGACCTTGCGGTTGATGCTGCTCTCGTTGGTGAGCAGGACGTTCTTGGCCACCTGCTGGGTGATGGTCGAGCCACCTTCCAGCCGCCGTCCGGTAGCCGCGTTGAACACGTTCTTGAACATGGCCCGGCCCAGGCCGCCCACATCAATGCCGCCGTGATTGAAGAAGTTACGGTCCTCGGCGGCCAGGAAGGCCTGGATCACCGGCAGAGGGATCTGCTCATAGGGCACATAGATGCGCCGCTCGTCAGAGAACTCGCCGATCAGGGTGCCGTCGCCCGCATAGACACGCGTCGCGGTCGCCGGCCGGTAATCGGCCAGATCGGACGCATCCGGCAGGTCGTGGAACAGCCAGGCCGCATAGACGGCGACGATCAGCCCCGCCAGGGCGATCGCGCCCAGCAGCGCGACACCCGCCATTACGAACCAGCGTTCGGCAATCTTCACCGCAGTCTCCGAAAGGCGGGCCCGGCCACGGGTTTAGCTTGCGTCGTTCGCGTCCGCCATAGCAACCGTCACGCCCCCGGCGCGACGAGCGATTTCCTGTCGCGCGGCGGCCACGACATCG
The DNA here is from genome assembly GCA_965284375.1 of Caulobacteraceae bacterium. Taxonomy (GTDB): domain Bacteria; phylum Pseudomonadota; class Alphaproteobacteria; order Caulobacterales; family Caulobacteraceae; genus Brevundimonas. Next base: position 902,547 of record OZ260074.1, on the reverse strand, counting down.
GCGTCCATATCCTCCTGCCCGGCCATCCAGCGCAGATAGTCGTCAGGTGGCTCGGCCCACGCCTTGCCGCGGTGCTTGCCAAAGGGAATGCGGTCCAGACGGCGCGGCTCGTTGGTCCAGGCGATCATCTGCTCGACCGTCGATTCCTTGAGCAGGTCCATCAGGATGTGGGCCGTGACCCAAGCGTCCGGCCCCGCCCTGTGCGCCGGATCGGCCAGCGCCGGATCGAGCGCAAAGCCGCGCCAGTATCGCAGCACCTGGTTGGAGTGCCCCGGTGCATGCGGCCAAACGGCCTTGGCCGAGCGCACAGTACAGATCCACGGCACGCCCCCGACCGCCGTATCGGCGATGAAGCCCCGCTCGAACCGCGCACTGTGCGCCACCATCACGTCCGCCGGCTCCGCGAACATCGCGCGCAGCGCATATTCGTCACAATGCGGATCGTCGGCACAGAAGTGAGCCGGCGTCAGATGGTGCACCGCCATGGCGTGAAACGAAATCTCGCCGCGCGGCCGGAACAGTTTCGACACCGGCGGAAGCGCCCGCCACCCTTCTCCGTCGCGCACCACATCGACGAACCCGACCTCGATGATCTCCGAGGTCCGGTCTCCCCCGCTGGTTTCCAGATCGACGACTCTCAGGCGCATGCAGCGGAGATAGGGGTTTTGGTTCGCGAGGGCGAGGTCGATCTCCGGCTCCCGGCCCGACGCCCCGGACGGCGACCGCCTAGGGCTGGCCCGCCGCTCCGTCGATCGACGCCATCTGCAGCGTCCCTGAAGGTTCGCGGAAATAGCGGTCGATTCCCTCGGCCACCGCGCGCATCAGGCGGCGACGGGCGCGACTGTCGTTGAGCAGCCGCTCATCCTCGGGATTGGTAATGAAGCCCATCTCCAGCAGCACCGCGGGCACATCGGGAGCCAGAAGCACGGCCAGGCCTGCGTCGCGGTGGCTGCGACGCAGCAGCGGATGGTCGGCCCCCTCCAGCTCGCCCAGCAGCGTCCGGGCCAGTTGGGCCGAGCGGTTCTGTGTGGCGCGCTGGGTCATGTCCAGCAGGATACGATCCACCGACGGATCGCGCCCCGGCAGATTGAGGCTGCGATGCCAGTTGTCGCCGCGCGTGAACTCGCGCACGGCCCGGCCCGCGCCCTGTTCAGACAGGGTGTAGACACTGGCCCCGCGCGTGGCCGGATCGGACCCGGCGTCGGCGTGGAGGGAGATGAAAAGATCGGCGTCGGCCTGACGGGCGATGGAGACGCGACGGTAAAGGGCGACGTAGGCATCGCTTTCGCGTGTCAGCCGCACGCGGTACCGGCCGGTGCGCTCCAGCTCCTGTTTCAGGGCCTGCGCAGCCGCCAGGGTGATGGCACTCTCATTGGAGCTCGCGCCATGGGCACCGGGATCGCGACCCCCGTGACCGGCGTCGATGAAGATCAGGGGCCTTTCGGGCGACCGTGCCGGGGCCCTCGACTGGGGGCGCCCGGGCTGACGGGTCGGTGCCCGGCCCGTGGCCTTGAGGTCGATGACATAGCGATAGTGGGCGATCCCGTCGCCGGGCGGCAGCAGGAAGCGGCGCTCGATCTCGGCGCTCGTGGCCAGGTCAAGCTCGACCCTCGAGGCCACGCCTGCCCCGGCGACGCGCCAGCCGCGCACCAGTCCGGTGCCCGTGCCGTTCAGCCCGCGCTGCGGCGCGACGCCGGCCAGCGACACCACAACCTGTCCTTCATCGCCGGACTGGATCACCTGTCCGCGCGAAGTCCGGTCCAGATCGACCACCACGCGCGTGTGCTCGGCGTCACCGCCCAACCGCAAGCGCAGAACCTCACCCATGGCCCCCGATGCCAGCCCGCGCCCGGCCGCGAACACGGCGACGCAAAAGACGACGAAGGCCAGAGCCGTCATCGCCCACTCGCGAGCGCGCCATTGCGCCAGGTTGATACGCGACAGTCCGTGCATTGTGACGGCAGACCCACCTTCTTGGTTGGGCCCATCATGACGCAACGTCGTCGCCAACCGGTTAAAGCGCGTGGCGCTTTTATTTTACGTTCCACATGCCTATGCTTGTTCCGTCCGCGAACGATCGCGTCCCCTGATCATCAGGCTGGGCGTGCCCTCCTCGCGGCGTGACTTTCACTCATCCGAAAGCCGGCCGGGTTCGCGCCCGTCGGTTTGAAGACGGGACCGGGACGCCCCTGAGACGGCGCGTTCGGCCCCAGGACCGTACTGAACCCCCATGGGCTCTATCGCCTGCGCTCCCTTCCGGTCTGAACAGACCGACACCGCCCGCGGCCTTCGTCGCGGCGACGGGATGCCGTCTGCGCCTGCCCTCAATCCCATTCGGCGAGCCGCCTGCCCCCTTCGCGGGGATGGCCGCGCGCGCCAGAGAGAAAATTTCCATGTCAAAGACCATGTTGATCGATGCGGCGCACGCGGAAGAAACCCGCGTCGCCATCGTCGAGGGCCGTCAGGTCGAGGAATTCGACTTTGAATCCCGCGCGAAGCGTCAGCTTCGCGGCAATATCTATCTCGCCAAGGTCGTTCGCGTAGAGCCCAGCCTGCAGGCTGCGTTTGTGGAATACGGCGGCAACCGCCACGGCTTCCTCGCCTTCAGCGAAATCCACCCGGACTATTACCAGATCCCCGTCGCCGATCGCGAAGCCATCATGGCCGAAGCGCATTCGGACGACGACGACCACGACGAACACGCCCGCGAAGGCGATGACGAATCCGAAGGTGGCATGGCCGAGGAAGAGCGGCTCAAGCGCCGCCTGATGCGCCGCTACAAGATCCAGGACGTCATCAAGCGCCGCCAGGTCATGCTGGTCCAGGTCGTCAAGGACGAGCGGGGCGGCAAGGGCGCGGCCCTGACCACCTGGCTGTCGCTGGCCGGCCGCTACTGCGTGCTGATGCCCAACACCGGCAAGGGCGGCGGCATCTCGCGCAAGATCACCCAGGCCACCGACCGCAAGCGTCTGAAGGCCGCCGCGGCCGCCCTGCATGTGCCCCAGGGCATGGGGCTGATCATCCGCACCGCCGGCGCCAAACGCACCAAGGCCGAAATCAAGCGCGACTATGAATATCTGCTGCGCCTGTGGGAAACGATCCGCGAGACGACGCTGAAGTCCAACGCCCCTTCCATCATCTATGAGGAAGAAAACCTCGTTCGCCGCGCCGTGCGCGACATGTTCGACAAGGATTTCGACGGCATCCAGGTCGAAGGCGTCGAAGGCTTCAAGGAGGCGCGCGACTTCATGCGCGTGCTGATGCCCTCCCAGTCGAAGAAGGTACATCTGTACCAGGGTGCGCGTCCGCTGTTCGCGACCAACGGCATCGAGGAGATGCTGACCCAGATCCACCAGCCGATCGTGCCCCTGCCGTCGGGCGGTTATCTGGTCATCAACCAGACCGAGGCGCTGGTCGCCATCGACGTCAACTCGGGCCGGTCGACGAAGGAACGCAACGTCGAGGCCACCGCGACCAAGACCAATATCGAAGCCGCCGTCGAAGCTGCCCGCCAGCTGCGCCTGCGCGACCTCGCCGGTCTGATCGTCATCGACTTCATCGACATGGATGAGTCCAAGAACAACCGCACCGTCGAAAAGGTGCTGAAGGACGCTCTGGCCAAGGACCGGGCCCGCATCCAGATGGGCCGTATCTCGGGCTTCGGCCTGATGGAAATCAGCCGCCAGCGCCGCCGCCTGGGCGTGATCGAGGGAGCCACCGAGGTCTGCCCGCACTGCCAGGGCGCCGGTCGTGTTCGCTCGGCCGAAAGCGCCGCGCTGATGACCCTGCGCGCCGTCGACATCGAGGCCGGCAAGAACGGCGCGGGCTCCGTGAACCTGCGCCTTTGCACCGCCGTCGCCCTCTACATCCTCAACCACAAGCGCGACTATCTGCAGCGCCTGATGGCCCAGCGCGGCCTGAACGTCGTCATTCTGATCGATGACAGCCTGGGCCAGGGCGACCATTCGCTGGACCGCACCGAGACCAATGAGGACTTCGTGCCGGAAGTCCGGCCCGAAGCCTTTATCGACCTCGACGACGATTTCGACGACAGCGCCTATGACGACGAGGACGACGGCGACGAAGAGGAAATCATCGCCGACGACGACGCACTGGACAGCGAGGACTCGGACGACGACGAGCCGCGCGAGCGCGCGGAGCGGGTCGAGGGCGACAGCGGCCGGGGCCGTGGGCGTCGTCGTCGCGGTGGACGCCGCGACAGTTCGGAAGACTCTGCTGACGAGGCCGTGGCAACGGCACCCGTTCCGGCCGCCGGCGAGGACGATGACGACAGCGAAAACGGCCGTCGCCGCCGGCGTGGACGCCGTGGCGGACGCCGCGTCCGCGAGGAAGGCAGCGAGCGCGACGGCTTCAACTGGGTGCGCGGTCGTACGCCGTCGCTCGAGGATCCCTACGTCTGGTTCGATCCGATCAATCCCGAGCGCACGGAAGCGCGCACGGAAAGCGTCGTCGCCGCCACGCCGATCGGCGATGTCGACGAGATGGTCGGCGAACGCCCCGAAGGAGAGATCGGCGGCGAACGCGGACCTCGCTCGCGCCGCCGGCGGGGTCGCGGTCGCGGCCGGGATCGCGGCAGCGATCAGGGCCTGACCCACGAAACCAGGGTCGAGACCCGGGCCACCAATGAAGGCATGCCTGCTGACGGCTCGGTCGACACGCCGATGGCCGTAGTCATCGACGAGGTCGAAACGCCGCCGGTCCCGATGGCCGAAGAGCCCAAACGTCGCCGCGTGCGCCGCAAGGTCTCGTCCAGCGACGCCGTCGAGGCAGAAGCCGAAGCCGTGTCGGCACCGGTCGAGGCGAGCGATATGGAGCAGGAAGCCACGCCCGCTGTGCTGGACGTCATGCCCGCCGAAGCCGCAGAAGCCCTGGTCACGCCCGAGCCAAAACTGGCCCAGATGGTGGAGGCGGTGACAGCGCCGCAGCCCGAGATCGACGTCGCCGCCCTGATCGCGGAAGACCCGAACCAGATCGTCGCACCACCCGAAAAGCCGAAACGCGGATGGTGGCGCCGCTGAAAGGCCGCGATTAGGTTGTGACCATCGGCCGGGCGGGGGCGTAGACTGGGTATGAGGAGTTCGACTTGAACTGGCTGTCCCGAAACGCATCCGCCCGGCTGTCCTGCGCAGTCGTCGCCGTCGGTCTGTTGCTGGCCACGGCGTCGCCTGTATCGGCCCAGAGCGCCATTCGCGACACCGAGATCGAAGGCATCATCCACGAGTGGTCGGACCCCGTGTTCACCGCCATGGGGCTCGAGCCGTCCGAGATCGAAATCCTGCTCATCAACGAAAATGACCTGAACGCCTTCGCAACGCGCGGCCGCATCCTCGGCGTCAATACAGGCCTGATCCTGAAGACCCGCAGTGCGAACGAGCTTCTCGGTGTCATCGCCCACGAGGCGGGCCACATCAAGAATCGCCACACCCTGCGCGACGGGGCCGAGGGTGCCGGGATGCAGCCGATGCTGATGACCATGGCCCTTGGGGCACTGGCCATCGCCGCCGGCGCGCCGGACGCCGGGGCGGTCCTGCTGGGCAACAGCCAGTATTTCGGCACGCTGAGCGCGCTTCGCTACATGACACACCAGGAGGGCGAGGCCGACAATACCGGTGCCCGGGCGCTCCAGAATGCTGGAGAATCGGGCCGAGGACTGGTCTCCTTCTTCGAGAATTTCCGGTCGCAGGAAGTCTTCTCCGATCAGCGCCGCTTCCCCTATTTCCGCAGCCACCCCCTGTCGTCCGAGCGGATCGAAAATCTGCGTCGCTTCGTCGCCGAACAGTCGAACTACGGCCATCAGGACAGTCCGGAACGCGTCGCCGAGCACGCCCTGATCCTGGCCAAGATCCACGCCTTCATGGATGCGCCGAACCAGACGCTGCGTGACTATCCCGAAAGCGATACCTCCGTGCCCGGCCGCTATGCCCGCGCCATCGCCCTGTACCGCGACGGCCAGACGGAAAAAGCCCTGGCCGCCGTCGAAGTCTTCCTGACCGAACAGCCCGAGAACCCCTATTTTTGGGAACTGAAGGGCCAGATCCTGTTCGAGGAGGGCCGCCCCGCTGAAGCCATCGGCGCGCACCAGCGGTCGGTCGAGCTGAAGCCTGACGCCCCCCTGTTGCGCATCAACCTGGCCCATGCCCTGCTGGAAACCCGTGACCCCGCCAGGCTGGACGAGGCGGTGAACCAGCTGAAGCGCGCCACCGCGCTGGAGCACGACAACACCCTGGGGTGGCGGTTGCTGAGTCAGGCCTACGCCAGCCAGAACAAGGAGGGCGAGGCCCGTCTGGCCTCGGCTGAAATGTATTTCGCCATGGGGGCGCAGACCCAGGCGACCCAGTTCGCCCTGCGCGCCCGCGATATGCTGCCGCCCGGGAGCGCCGCATGGACCCGCGCCATGGACATCGTCTTCGCCTCGGGTGCCACCCAGGACGACGTGGACGACGTGGACCGCCGCAACAGTCGCCGCGACCGGGGCGGCGTCATACCGGCCGCCGGCTGATCCCTTCCCTTTCGAGACTCTCATGACCGACGCGCCATCCCCGACGCCCGCCCCCGCGCGACCTGCCGGCTTCTTTGACCGCCCGCGATCGAGCATGGCCGCGATGGCTGTGTCTCTGGTCGCCCTCGGCCTTGCGGCGGCACCCTATGCCACCGGCAGCGATTTCGACGGACGGGTGCGGACCTATCTGCTGAAAAACCCTGAAATCCTGCAAGAAGTCAGCGCAGCCCTCCAGGCCAGGGAGTCGATCGTTCAGGCCCGGGAGAACGGCGTCCGCACCGAGGCGATCAACCAGCGCGCCGCAGCCAACCCGTCCCTGCTGGCCGTCAGTGCCCGGGACCCGGCCTTTGGTCCGGCCGACGCCAAGGTGACGGTGATCGAATTCTTCGACTTCCGCTGCCCCGGCTGCAAGGCGACGGCACCCGACGTCCTGCGCCTCATGCAGGCGCATCCGGACGTCCGGTTCGTGTTCAAGGACTGGCCGATCCTGGATCGGGGCACCGACGACGTCTCGCACTATGCCGCACGGGCCGCCCAGGCCGCACACCGGGAGGGCAAATACCTGATCGTATTCCGCGCCCTGATGGCCGAACCGGCGCTGAACAAGGCGGCGATCGACGGCATTCTGGCGGCGAACGGCGTCGCCGCACCGGCGGCGCAGACGGTGATGGCGTCGCCGGAGACCGCGGGCCATCTGGCGGATGTCCAGACCTCGGCCTCAGGCCTCGGCCTGATCGGCACCCCGACCTTCTTCATCAATGGCCGGGCCAGCGCCAGCATCCAGCCGGCGGACATCGACCGCGCCATCCGGGCGGCGAAGGCGGGCTGAGCCCGCCTTCGGGCGGCCTCAGCCGATCGCGCCGACGCAGCCTTCCTGGCCGCCGACCGGCAGGACCGCGTCGGTCAGGGACAGGGTCCAGCCGTGATGGTTCGCGAGACCGCGACGGCGGATACCGCCCCCATCTCCGGCGTCCCCGCCGGCGTCGACAAGCACGCGCCGGCCCGTGGGAAGCGCCGCCGGGTCGATCCGCCCGACGGCCAGTGCGGTCGGCGTCGTCCCGCCAAAGCCGTCGAACACGCTGAGCATCGACCATTCGCGGCGAAGGCCCGTCCACCAGGCGCTGTCGGCGTTGACCGCCAGAACGGCGACGCCATGGCCTTCTGCGGCCCAGGCCAGCGCCGCCTCGGGATCGCGAACGGCGCGCATGTCGGCGGCGGCCCCGAAGCGCAGGCGGGCGCCGTCAAAGGCTCGGGTCGGCTCGACCGGCGACCAGACCTGGACCTTTATCCGCCCCTGACGGGCCAGACCCCAGCCCACAATCTGTCGCCACAGGGATTCCACCGCCTCGCGGTTGTCGGGACGGGCCCGGGCCAGCATCCGCGCCAGCACGGCCTGTTCGCGGTCGGGCCGCAGCTTCACATGAGGGCCGGCGGGCGCGTCCTTGGCCTGGCCGACGCGGGCGGCGATGGCGAGACGCCGCTCGAACAGGGCCAGCAACTCGTCATCGAGGGCGTCAATCTCGTGACGCAGGGCGGCGAGCGCCATGTGCTCGGGCGAGATGTCGGTCACAACGGCACCGCCGGGGGCGGGCCAGGGTTGCTGAAGGGCAGGCTTGATACTGGAATGGGGCACGGGAGCAGACTTTCGGTTTCGATCACGGCGGTGAGGGTTTTTGCGAGCCGCCGCCCCGTCGCGGGGCGGTCGCCGGCGAGGCCGTCAGGACGATGTCCCCGACGCCTCAGCCGGCGTATCGAAAGCCGTAGAAATACAGGTCCGCAGCCGCGAAAACGCGGGCGAATGCAGTCGCAGCGATGGCTTGCGAACGGACCATGCCGCTCAAAGGCCGCACGGATCGTGCGGCGTCAACCCGCTTTGATGCTCAACAGGACAAAGCGTGTGCGATTGTCGCTCGAATCCTGAATATCGTTGCGCAGGATCGACAGGTCATAGACTTCGGCGGCGCGGGCCGGTGCAACGGCGGCGCGCGTCAGGTCGCCGGCCTCGGCCACGGCGCGGGCGGCACCGGCGGTGTCGAACGCCTCAACGGGGGTCAGACCCAGGGCCGCCAGCGAGTCCGGGCATTGTCGCAGGGCGATCGGATGGCTTTCCGCCGTCTTGACCGTTCTCAGGGTGGCCCCCGGAGGGGCCATCAGTGCCAGGCGGATCGGTCGCCAGACCTCCGAGACGATATTGAGGCCCGCGGCCTCGACCAGTGAGGCGGCCGGTTCGACCCGGCCGATGGTGGTGTTCTCGACCGGGATCAGGGCGCAGCCGACGTCACCCGATTTCAGGGCTTCGAGAGCCGCCTCGAACGTCGGATAGGCGACCGCGTCATCCCAGGGCCTCAGATCCAGACAGGCTTCGTGGCTGAAAGCGCCCGGCGCACCCTGATAGGCGCAGCGGCCGCCGCTATCATCGCCCGCGGGCCTGCCGACACCCACAGGGCTCATGCCGCCTCCGACCGGGACCGTCGTCCGGATTTCAGCCGCTCGGCGACCAGGAAGGCCAGCTCCAGGGCCTGGTCCGCGTTCAGACGCGGATCGCAATGGGTGTGATAGCGGCTCGACAGATCGTCCTCCGTCAGGGCCTGCGCCCCGCCCAGACATTCGGTGACGTTCTGGCCGGTCATCTCCAGGTGGACGCCGCCGGGATGCACGCCTTCGGCCTCGGCTACGTCGATGAAGCCGCGAACCTCGGCCAGAATGCGCTCGAACGGCCGGGTCTTGTAGCCGTTGCCGGCCTTCAGGGTATTGCCGTGCATCGGGTCGATCGACCAGACCACGCGCCGCCCCTCGGCCTTCACCGCCTTCATCAGCCGTGGCAGGCGGTCGCCGACCTTGTCCGCGCCGAAGCGGCCGATCAGGGTCAGGCGTCCGGGCGTGTTGTCCGGGTTCAGGACGTCGATCAAAGACAGCAGATCGTCGGGCTCCATGGTCGGCCCGCATTTCAGGCCGATCGGGTTCCGGATGCCCCGGGCGAATTCGATGTGGGCCCCGTCCAGCTGGCGTGTGCGTTCGCCGATCCAGACCATGTGGGCCGAGGTGTCGAACCATTCGCCGGTCGCCCCGTCGAGACGGGTCAGGGCGCTTTCGAGGTTCAGCAGCAGGGCCTCATGGCTGGTGAAGACCTCGACCCGGCTCAGGTCCGGATGGCTCTCGGGCGTGACGCCGACCGCCTCCATGAAGGTCAGGGCCTCGGTGATCTTGTCGGCCAGTTCGCGGTATTTGTGGCCGTAGGCGCTGTCGGCCGCGAACCCCATCGTCCAGCGGTGGATGTTGTAAAGGTCGGCGTAGCCGCCGCCGGCAAAGGCGCGCAGCAGGTTCAGGGTCGAGGCGGACTGGTTGTAGGCGCGCAGCAGCCGCTGCGGATCCGGCACCCGCTCTTCCGGCGTGAAGGCCATGCCGTTGATGATGTCGCCACGATAGCTGGGCAGGGTCTCGTCGCCGATGGTCTCGAGCGACGACGAGCGCGGCTTGGCGAACTGGCCGGCGATGCGGCCCACCTTCACCACCGGCTTGCCGCCGGCGAAGGTCAGAACCACGGCCATCTGCAGGATCAGCCGGAAGGTGTCCCGGATGTTGTCGGTCGAGAACTCCTTGAAGCTCTCGGCGCAATCGCCGCCCTGGAGCAGGAAGGCCTTGCCCGCCTCGACCTGGGCCAGTTTGGCGGTCAGATGCCGCGCCTCACCGGCGAAGACGAGGGGCGGCAGGGCGCGCAGCTCATCCTCGACCCGGGTCAGCGCGGCCATGTCCGGATAGTCCGTCGGCATCTGCACGACGGGCTTTTGTCTCCAGCTATCGGGGGTCCAGCGGCTACTCATGCCGCCAAGATAGGCGGATGGTCGTCCCGGGACAATGAACCCGGTGTCGCGTTTGTCAGCCTGCCGACATATTCCCGGGCTGCTGCTTGTCTTTCAGCGTCACCAGCTCCTCGGCCATGGTCGGGTGGACCGCGCAGGTCGCATCCCACTGGGCCTTGGTCAGGCCGGCTTTCACGGCGATGGCGGCCAGCTGGATCATCTCGGGGGCCTCGGGGCCGACGATGTGAACGCCGACGACCTTCTGGCTCTCGGCGTCGACCACCAGCTTCATCAGCATCCGCTCGTCCGAACCGGTGAAGGCGTATTTCATCGGCCGGAAGCGGCTGACGTAGACATCGACGGCCCCGGGACAGGCGTGGCGGGCCTCGTTCTCGGACACGCCGACCGTGCCGACCGGCGGCTGGCTGAAGACGGCGGTGGCGACGCCTTCATAGTCGAAATGCTGCGGATTGTTCCTGTAGACCGTCTCGTGGAAGGCCACGGCTTCCCGGATGGCGACGGGGGTCAGGTTCATCCGGTCCGTCACGTCGCCGATGGCCCAGATGTTTTCGGCCGTTGTCCTCGACAGCGTATCGACCTGGATCGCGCCCTTGTCGTTCAGCGCCACGCCGGCGGCCTCGAGACCGAGGTCCTTGACGTGCGGCACGCGGCCGGTGGCGAACATGACCACATCGGTCTCGATCTCCATGCCGTTTTCCAGCCGGTTGACCAGGCCGGTCGCCGTCTTCTCGATGGACGCGTGCTGGCAGCCGAGGATCACCTTGATACCGCGCTTCTCGATCTCGCCGGCCAGATGGGCACGGACGTCGTCATCAAAGCCCCGCAGGATGTTGGGCCCGCGATAGATCAGGGTGGTCTCGACACCGAGCCCGGCGAAGATGCCGGCGAACTCCACCGCGATATAGCCGCCGCCGGCGATCAGGATGCACTTGGGCAGTTCCGGCAGGTGGAAGGCCTCTTCCGAGGTGATGGCGTGTTCGACACCGGCCAGATCCGCCGGCATCCAGGGCCGGCCACCGGTGGCGATCAGGATCTTTTCTGCCGTGATGGTCTGGCTCTCGCCGCCGTCGCGATGCGTCACCTCGACGGTGTGCGCGTCCTTCAACACCGCGCGGCCGTGGACCAGGTCAACGCCCGCCTTGCCCAGATTGGCGACATAGATGCCCGACAGGCGGGCGATCTCGACGTCCTTGACCTGAAGGAATTTGGGCCAGTCGAAGCTGGCGTCGATGGTCCAGCCATAGCCTTCGGCCGTATGAAACTGGTGCGAGAAATCCGAGGCCATGACCATGAATTTCTTGGGCACACAGCCCCGGATCACACAGGTGCCCCCGACCCGGAACTCTTCGGCGATGGCGACGCGTTTACCGCCCAGCGCCGTCAGGCGCGCGGCGCGGACTCCGCCCGAGCCGGCACCGATGACGAAGAGGTCGTAGTCGTAGGTCGTCATAAGGACTCCGGATTCAGACTCTGGCGTAACAAAAACCGCGTCTGAATAGTCTGAATCGTCTGAAATCGGCGGCGAACGGACGGACGCACGCCTGCACTTAGGCGTTGCACCGCAGCGTCGCTAGGGCACGATCTCATCGGACCCGTCTTCGGTATCGATGATGGCCTCATCTGCCAGATTGGGGACCAGGCCGCGTTCGACCCCGCCGGTTGTCAGATCGGGAGCATCGGCCAGACGCCCCCGATCGCGGATCGATCCAGCCCCGTCAGGTGCCCGATGGCCTTTCGGCGACTGCCTTTCACCCCGTCGGCCCGGGTCTCGAATTGACCGTAGACATCGACCGTGCTTACCCTTGCGGGAGTTTGGACCGCGGGGGCGTGACTTATGATTGTTCTGGCGCTTGCCGCCGTGCTGGCCGCAGGTCCCCTGCAGGATCCGGCTCCGCCACAGGATGCCCGGTCTGCCCCGGATCCCGACGCGCCTGTCGCGCTCGAGGACGTGGAAGTGACCGGAAGGCCGCTGGACGCCATGATCCGGAGTTTCGTGGACGAGGTCGCGGCCCCCAACAAGGGACGCGCCCTGGCGCGCTGGGACGACCGGATCTGTATCGGCGTGGCCAACCTCAGGACCGACCCTGCACAGTATATCGTGGATCGAGTCTCGACCGTCGCCGATGACATCGGACTGACGCCCGGAGCGCCAGGGTGTGAGCCCAATGTGATCATCATCGCATCGGGTGACCCGGGCGGACTCACCCGGCGGCTGATCGACGAAAGACGGCGGGCGTTCCGCCTGGGCGGCGCAGGCATGGATCGGGGCGGGGTGGCGCTGCGCGCCTTCGAGACCTCCGACGAACCCGTGCGCTGGTGGCAGGTCAGCCTGCCGACAGATACCCAGACCGGCATGCCCGCGATCCGGATGCCGGGCGTATGCCGTGACCCGTGCGCGGGCCCGATGGACTATGCGCCGACGATTTCAATGAACGCGGCATCGCGCCTGAGCACCCAGGTGGTCGAGAAGATCATCCGCACGGTCGTCGTCATCGATATCGACAAGATATCCGGCGTGTCCCTGGTCCAGCTGGCCGACTATATCGCCATGGTGACCCTGGCCCAGATTGATCCGGAGGCCGACACCAGCCAGTTCGCGTCGATCCTCAATGTGTTCGACGAGCCCGACGCGGCGGCAGGCCTGACCGACTGGGACAGGGCCTATCTCCAGGGCCTCTATGCCTCGGAACGCTCGCGGCGCGACCTCGACGCCAGCCGGACCGAAATCGCGAGTTCCATCCGTCGCGCCCACCAGAATTTGCGGGCCGCGGACTCCGACTGACGCCGGACACGGGCCTTGGGGACGGATCAGGGCAGCAGGCTTTGCGCCCCGGCTTCGCCACCGATGATCGCCTCATCCGCCAGATCGAGGAACAGGCCGTGTTCGACCACGCCGGTGATCAGCTTCAGATCATCGGCCAGACGCACCGGATCGTGGATCACGCCGCATTTCGCGTCATAGATCAGATTGCCGCCGTCGGTCCGGACCAGGCCACGATCGGCGCTGCGGACGCGGGCGGGCATGGCGATGTCGTGGTCGGCCAGCACATCGGCGATGCGGTTCGCGGTGGTCTTGTGGCCGAAGGCGACCACCTCGATCGGCAGGGCGAAGGCACCGAGCGTCTTCACCACCTTGGCGCTGTCGGCGATGACGATACAGCGCGTCGAGGCTTCCCAGACCAGTTTCTCACGCAGCAGCGCCGCGCCGCCGCCCTTGATCAGGGCCAGGCCCGGCCCGATCTCGTCGGCCCCGTCCACGGTCAGGTCGATGCGCGGCGTGTCCTCAAGGGTCGACAGGGTCAGGCCGAGTTCGCGCGCCAGTTCGGCCGTCGCCTCCGACGTCGGCACGCAGCGCAGGCCGGTCAGATGGCGGGCGGCCAGCGCCTTGACGAACCAGGCCGCCGTCGAGCCGGTGCCCAGACCCACGACCATGCCGGGTTCGACGCGGAGGGCGGCAGCCTCGCCGGCCAGACGTTTCTGGTCGTCCGCGCTCACGTCTTCGCCGCCTTCTTCGCCCGCATGGTCGCCATGAACCGCGCCGCCCAGCCCGCCCTGGCCGTCTGCGCGCCGCGCCCCAGCGCCAGATCCCCCGGTGCCACGTCCTTCGTGATCACCGAACCTGACCCGACCATGGCCCCCGCGCCGATCGTGACCGGTGCCACCAGCGCGCTGTTGGAGCCGACGAAGGCCCCCTCGCCGACCGTGGTGCGGTGTTTGAAGAAGCCGTCGTAGTTGCAGAAGATCGTGCCCGCGCCGATGTTGGCCTTGGCTCCCACCTCGCCGTCGCCCAGATAGGCCAGGTGGTTGGCCTTGGATCCGGCGTCCATGCGGACGTTCTTGACCTCGACGAAATTGCCCACCCGAACCCCCTCGCCCAGGTCCGCGCCGGGACGCAGCCGGGCATAGGGACCGACCTCGGCACCGGCCGCGACGGTTGCCCCCTCGATATGGCTGAAGCTGCGGATCCGGGCACCGCCGGCGATCTTCGCGCCGGGCCCGAACACGACATAGGGCTCGATGGTGGTGCCGCCGCCCACCTGTGTGTCGAACGCGAAATGCACCGTATCGGGGGCCGGCATGGTCACGCCGGCGGCGAGAAAGGCCTCGCGCTGAACCTTCTGGAACAGGGCCTCGGCCACGGCCAATTCGCCCTGGGCGTTGACGCCCATGACCGCGTCCTCGCTCGCAAAGACGGCGCGGGTCGGAGCACCGCGCTTGCGGGCCAGCTCGACCACGTCGGTCAGATAGAATTCGCCCTTGGCGTTGTCGTTCCTGACCTCGGCCAGCAGTTCGAACAGCAGGCCGACCGGCGCGGCCATGACGCCGGAGTTGCAGGCCGTCAGGGCCAGAACCTCGGGCGAGGCTTCCTTGGCCTCGGTGATGGCCGCCAGCGTATCGCCGTCCATGACCAGTCGACCGTAGGCCCCTGGATCGCGGGCCTCGAAACCGATGACGGTGACGCCCTCATGGGCGGTGAAGACCGGCTCGATATCGGCGGCGCGCAGCAGGGGCACGTCGCCGTAGGTGATGACCACCTGTCCCACGAAATCGCCCAGCACGGCCTCGGCGGCGCGCACGGCGTGACCGGTGCCCAGGGGCGGGTCCTGAACGGCGATGGCGTCCTCGCCCAGCCGTCTGACGACATGGTCGCGCACCTCGGGCGAATGGGCCCCGACGACGACCACGATCCGCTCGCAGCCCAGGGCCTCGGCGGCGTCGATGGCGTGGTCCAGCATGGCGCGGCCGCCAACGGGATGCAGCACCTTGGGCAGGGCTGACTTCATGCGCGTGCCCTGGCCGGCGGCGAGGATGATGGCGGCCCTCCCGTGGACAGGATGGGACGGGGGATGGGTGGTCATGAATCGGTCCGGAGGCTAATCACGCCCGTGGTCTAGCCCATCGGGGCAGCCAACGGGAGAGACGGGTGACAGAGCGCGATCTGGAAGGCTGGACCATCGCCTTCGATCTGGACGGGACGCTGGTGGAGACGCACCTCGACCTGGTCGGAACCCTGAACCGGATGCTGGTCCGGCATGGCCTGCCGGAAGCCCCGATGGAGAGTGCCTCGTCGCTGATCGGCGGCGGTGCCCGGGCCCTGCTTCAGCACGGTTTCGAGCGCGCCGGTGCCCCCTGGGACGAGGCGCAGGCGCCCGACCTGCTGGACGCCTTTATCGCCGACTACATCGACCATATCGCCGACCATTCGCGTCCGTTCGACGGCGTGGTCGAGACGCTGGAACGGCTGGCGGCGCGGGGGGCGATCCTGTGCGTCGCCACCAACAAACGGACCGACCTGTCGCTGATTCTGCTCGACCGCCTCGACCTGACCCGCCATTTCGCGGTCGTGGCCGGACCGGACCGGGTCAGCGCACGCAAACCCTCGGGCGCGCATCTGAGGGACGCGGTCACCCTGGCGGGCGGCGACCCGGCGCGCGCCATCATGGTCGGAGACGCCGCCCCTGACACGGGCGCGGCGCGGGACGCGGACATGCCCTGTATCGTGGCCACCTTCGGCTACAGCCCCATTCCTCCCGAGGACCTGGGCGGCGACGTGCTGATCGATTCCTTCGAGGACGTCGAGGAGGCGATCGATGGCCTGCTGTCAGACCTCTACGTTCTGAGGGCCCTGTCAAAGGTCTGAGCCGCCGGCCCGGCCGACCGGGCGACGGCATCTGACATCTTGCGCCATGCGGGCCAGCGGGCTATGTCGCCGCCTCCCCGTCCGGACGGGGCACGACTGATGGATGCGTAGCTCAGCGGGAGAGCACCTCGTTCACACCGAGGGGGTCACAGGTTCAATCCCTGTCGCATCCACCACTCCCCTTCAGACCCTCAGCGCCCGCCCGCCGCCGCCGCTGCGACCGCCGGCAGCCGCACGATGACGTCGTCCACCTGCACCCCGCCCCGGTCGACGACCAGATTCTGGTAGTTGCGCTGGCCGTCCTGGGTTTCGGATTCGACGCCCTCGACCTGGTCGCGGAACTGGCGACGCAGATAGGTGGCCAGTTCGCCGGCGGTGACCAGCCGGTCGCCGTCGCCGTCGGCCTCGCCGCCCATGCCCGCGCGCAGGAAATGGGACAGATAGCCGCCGGCCTGGAATTTGTCGGCCACGGCACTGGTCAGGTCTTCCTCCGAGCTGAACAGGCCCATCACGCCCGGCCGATCGACGACATTGCGGGCGAACCCGCCCGAGAAGCAGCTGTCCAGGACCAGCAGTGACAGCCGGGTGCGCAGGCTGCCGAACAGGCCGGCCATGTCGACATCGCTGATCTCGCCGTCGCGCAGAACAATGGCCTCGGACTTGCCGTCCGGTTCCAGCCCGCTGACGGGGATCTCGGACTGATCGCCGTGGCCCGAGAAGAAGAACAGGAAGGTGTCCTCGGGCCCGGCCTCGGCTGCGACCTGGGCGAAGGCCCGACGCACGCCGGCGACCGTGGCCTCGGCATTGGTCAGGACGATGCTGGCGTCATTCAGCGAGCCGTCCGTGCGCAGGGTCTCGGACAGTTTGCGCGCGTCCTCGTCGGTGAAATCGAGATTGTTCTGGGCCCCGCCATAGTCGGACACCCCGACCATGACCGCGAACACCCGCGCGCCGCCCTGAACCGACGCCTGGCGGGGTGAGCCGAGGCTGGGGCTGACACTGAAGCGGTACGAGCCGGTTTCGCCGGGGGCGTAGGAGGTCACGAGAACCTGGTATTCGCCATCCTCGGACAACACGGTGTCGAGCCGGCTGTCGTGACCGCCGTCGCGGGCGTCGTCATTCTCCTGCTGGTCGCCCGACGGGGTCGTCAGGATGGTGTAGGCGTCAAAGGCCGAAGACGTCAGCTCCACCGCCACCCGCTGGCCGCGCTGGCCGGTGAAGCGGAAGCGGTCGACATATTCACCCGTCTCCAGCGTGCCGTCGCCGGCGTCCAGGGAGCCACTCACGGCCTGGCCGATGGCGATCTCGCCGGTCGCCGAAGCGCGTTCGGACGGGCGGACCGCCGGTGGCGCCGGCGTTGCGGCCCCGGTGCCGTCCAGCACCGCGAGCTGATAGCCCCCCTGCTCGCCCGAGGCATAGCTGGTCGCGGTGATACGATAGTCGCCGTCGGCCGGCAGGGTCACGACCAGCCGGCTGTTGCGCCCGTCATTGACCGCCGGATCGTCATCATTGAAGGCGGAAAAGCCATCCGGGCCGCTGATGGCGACATAGGGGTCGAAGGCCGAGGAGGTCATCCTCAGGTCCAGCGCCTGCCCGCGCCGTCCCTGCAGCACATAGCTGTTGATGTATTCGCCGCTGTCGAGTTGACGGTCACCGGCTCCGAGCCGGCCGTCCATGGTCTGGCCGAGGCGAATGGTGCGGTCCGAGGCGGCCACGGCCGCGGGGGACGCAGCGGGCGTCGCGGCGGCCCCGCCCAGCGTCAGGGTGTAGGTGCCTGTCTCGCCGCTCTGGTAGCTGGTCGCCGACACCACCACCTGGCCGTCGGCCGGGGCGGTAAAGCGCACCCGGCTGTCGCGCGAGCCGCGCGCGGCCGGATCGTCGTCATTGTCCTCGCTCAGCCCCCCGGGGCCGCGGACGATCAGATAGGGGTCAAAGCCCGAAGCCGCGAGAGTCAGCTCATAGGTCTGGCCGCGCCGGACCGTAAAGGTCCAGTCGTCGGCGTATTCGCCGCTCTGCAGGGTGTCATCGCCCCGCGCCAGCTGGCCTCGCACCGGCCGTCCGCTGGTCAGGGAGCCGGTGCCCTGTGATTCTGCCCGCGCGGTCGGTTGGGTGGTCGGAGCGGTCTGAACCGGCCTCTGCGGTGGTGTCAGCGCCTGGGCCCAGGCGGCACCAGCCGACGAAACGAGCGTCAGAGCCGTGGTGGCGGCGAGTATGGTCTTCAGCATGCGGTCCCCCTCGCGCCAGTCTGCCCCCGGAACGCCGGTCTGTCAGTCGTCTTTTTCAGCGGTCAGAGATCGACAGGGCCACCCTTCGGCCTTGTTCCGGGCGCAAACACCTCGCCCTTCGCCGGTCGCCCTCTCTCCGGGGCGAGACTGGCGCGCGCCGCGTTGGCGCCTTACGGACTGCCCATGCCTTTCCCCGCCAGTCATCCCGCGCTTGACCGCGCCCTTTCCGAACGCGGCTATGCCGAGCCGACGCCGGTGCAGTCCGCTGTCCTCGACGCCGCGCCCAATGAAGACGGCTCCGGCCGCGACCTGCTGGTCTCGGCCCAGACCGGGTCGGGCAAGACCGTCGCCTTCGGCCTGGCGCTGGCCCCCACCCTGCTGGGCGAGGCCGAGAAATTCGCCGAGTTCGGCGCGCCGGTCGCCCTGGTCATCGCCCCGACCCGCGAACTGGCGCTGCAGGTGTCGAACGAACTGCAGTGGCTCTACGCCCAGACCGGGGCGCGCATCGTCTCCTGCGTCGGCGGCATGGACCCCAAGGTCGAGCGCCGGGCGCTCGAGCGTGGCTGCCACATCGTCGTCGGCACACCCGGCCGCCTGCGTGACCACGTCGAGCGCGGCTCGCTGGACCTCTCGACCCTGAAGGCCGTCGTGCTGGATGAGGCCGACGAGATGCTGGACATGGGCTTCCAGGAAGACCTGACCTTCATCCTCAACGCTGCGCCGGCCGAACGCCGCACGTTGATGTTCTCGGCCACCCTGGCGCGCGACATCGTGCAACTGGCCAAGACCTATCAGAAGAACGCGTTCCGGATCGATACCGTCGCCGGCAACGCCTCGCACGCCGACATCGAATACAAGGCCATCCGCGTCGCCCCGAACGAGGTCGAACTCGCCGTCGTCAACGTGCTGCGCTATTTCGAGGCCCCCGGCGCGCTGGTCTTCGCCAATACCCGCGAGCGGGTCAAGCATCTGACCTCCAGCCTGCGGGAGCGCGGCTTCTCGGTCGTCGGCCTGTCCGGCGAACTGACCCAGAGCCAGCGCTCGGAAGCCCTGCAGGCGCTGCGCGACGGCCACGCCCGTGTCTGCGTCGCCACCGACGTCGCCGCGCGCGGCCTCGACCTGCCCGATCTGGGTCTGGTCATCCACGCCGAGATCCCGGTCAACAAGGCCGGCCTGCTGCACCGTTCGGGCCGCACCGGGCGCGCCGGCAAGAAGGGCGTCTCGGTCCTGTTGGTCAGCTATACGCGCCGCCGCAAGGTCGAGCTGATGCTGCAGTCAGCCTCGATCAAGGCCGAATGGTCGGGCCCGCCGTCGGCCGAGATGATCCTGGCCAATGACCAGGCCCGCATGCTGGCCGATCCGGTGCTGATCGCGCCGGTCGAGGACGAGGCCGTCCTGGCGCTCGGCAAACAGCTGCTGGAAAAGAGCTCGCCCGAACAGATCGCGGCCGCCCTGATCCGCCTCTACCAGCAGAAGCTCCCGGCACCGGAGGACGTCTATGACGACGACCGGATGAAGCGCCAGCAGGAAACCGGCAAGAACGACAAGGGTCAGGCCGATGTTCCGTACACGGACTTTGCCCGTGGCGGCGACATGACCTGGTACCGGATCAACATCGGCCGTGACAAGAACGCCGATCCGAAATGGCTGATGCCGACCATCTGCCGCCTCGGCCATGTCACCAAGCGCGACATCGGCTCGATCAAGATCTTCGAGCGCGAGACCAAGTTCGAGATCACCCAGGAGATGCAGGCCAAATTCGAGGCGGCGATCGCGCTGGGCCTTGAAGATGGCGTCAAGATCGATCCGGCCGTGAAGCCGGGCCCCGGCGAGAAGCCGGTCAGCCGCTGGGACAAGAAGCCCGCGGGCGACCGCCCGACCGGCGACCGTCCCGAACGCAAGCCCTGGGCCGGGCGCGAGGACGGGGGCGACAAGCCCGCCTGGAAGCCGCGCGAAAGCGACGGCGCGAAAAAGCCCTGGGTGAAACGCGACGACGCCGCCCCTGCGGACGGCAAGAAGCCCTGGGTCAAGCGTGACGACAGCGCGGCCCCGGCCGCGAAGAAGCCCTGGAAGGCTCGCGAGGAGGGGGGCGACAAGCCCGCCTGGAAGCCCCGCGAGGACCGCCCGGAGGGTGAGAAGAAGCCCTGGGTGAAGCGCGAGGACTCCGCTGCGCCTGCCGCCGAGGGCAAGAAGCCCTGGGTCAAGCGTACGCCGAACGATCCGACCCCGGAGGGCAAGAAGCCCTGGGTCAAAAAGCCCCCGGTCGAGGGCAAGACGCCGTGGGCCCCGCGCTCTGACGCCGAGGCCGCCCCGGCCGCGGCCGGCGACAAGCCCTGGAAGGGCAAGCCCAAGGGCGGCGATCGTCCGTGGGCCGCCAAGGACGCGCGCGGCAAGCCCGCCGAGGCGCGGGCACCCTACAAGGGCAAGGGTCCCCGCTAACCCCTGCCCGCGCCGCTCGAGGTGAGGATTGATCCGCTCCTGTAACCGTTTACGGTGACCGCAAAATCCGGCCTCAAGACGCGCGAAGCGCGACAGGCCAACCAGGAAACTGCGGGCAGGAAACAGTATGGCGGACGTCCGGCTGACCGGCGTGACCAAGAGCTTCGGTGCCACAGAGGTGTTGAAGGGAATCGATCTCGACATCGCCGACGGCGAGTTCGTGGTCTTCGTCGGGCCGTCGGGCTGCGGCAAGTCCACCCTGCTGCGCACCATCGCCGGGCTGGAAGAGGAAAGCGGCGGCGACATCGCCATCGGCGGTCGGTCGGTCACCGGCCTGTCGCCGTCCGACCGGGGCATCGCCATGGTGTTCCAGTCCTACGCCCTCTACCCGCACATGAGCGTCTACGAGAACATGGCCTTCGGGCTGAAGCTGGCGAAGGCCGACAAGGCCGAGATCGACCGGCGGGTCCGCGGGGCGGCCGAGACCCTGAACATCACCGACTATCTGGACCGCAAGCCCAAGGCCCTGTCGGGCGGCCAGCGCCAGCGGGTTGCCATCGGCCGGGCCATCGTGCGCGAGCCGCAGGTGTTCCTGTTCGACGAGCCCCTGTCCAACCTTGACGCCGCCCTGCGGGTGCGGATGCGCTATGAGTTCGCCAGCCTGCACGAGCGGCTGAAGACGACCATGGTCTATGTCACCCACGATCAGGTCGAGGCCATGACCCTGGCCGACCGGATCGTCGTGCTGAACGCAGGCCGGATCGAACAGGTCGGCGCGCCGATGGACCTGTACGAACACCCGCGCAACCTCTTCGTCGCCGAGTTCATCGGCAGTCCGAAGATGAACCTGCTGGCCGCCGGGATCGTTACCGCGACCGCAAAGGGCGCGACGGTGCGGACCGCGGCGGGCGAGACTCTGACGGTCGCGGTCAATGCGGCCCGCGCCAGGGTCGGCGACAGGGTCACCCTCGGCATCCGGCCCGAACATCTGACCCTGGCGGGAAAGGGCGACGCCGTGAGCGCGAACGTCACCTTCGTGGAGACGCTCGGCCACGCCACCTACGCCTATCTGACCGCCGGAGAGGCACCGGTGACGGTGCTTCTGCCCGGGAATGCGCGACCCTCGGCGGGCGAGACGCTCAGCCTGCGGGTGCCCGCGGATCAGGCGCATCTGTTCGATGCCGACGGCGAGGCCTTCGCGCGACTCTGACCGTCCTCCCCCGAGGATGACGGATGGAGGGGACCACCCGCGTGTTGCATCGCACAAGCCGAGCCTTCTACATGGCGGGATGCCGGCACCCGCCACCCTGACCATCGACCTGAACGCGCTCGCCGCGAACTTCCACACCCTGGAAGCGGCCGGGGGCGCGCCCGTGCATCCGGTGGTCAAGGCCGACAGCTACGGACTGGGCGCGGCGGCCTGCGCGGCGCGGCTGATGGCCGAGGGTGCGCGGACCTTCTTCGTGGCCCGGACCGGCGAAGGCGAGCGACTGCGCGCTGCCCTGGGCGCGGCGCCGGCCATCTATGTGCTGGACGGGTGTCTGGCCGGACGGGCGGCGCGGCTGAGGTCGGCCGACCTTCGCCCGGTGCTGAACACCGGCGACCAGCAGTCGGAATGGCAGGCGGCGGGCGGCGGGCCCTGCGGCCTGCAGATCGACACCGGCATGAACCGACTGGGCTTCCGGGCCGAGGACGCTCCCGAGCCGTTCGAAGGACTGGATCTGGTCCTGAGCCACCTGGCCTGCGCCGACGATCCGGCCGAGCCGATGAACGCGCGCCAGCGGGACGCCTTTGCCGCAGCGGCGGGGCGCTATCCGGGGGTGGTCCGGTCATTCGCCAACTCCGGCGGTGCGTTCCTGGGTCCGGACTATGCCTTTGACGCGCTGCGGCCCGGCATCTGTATGTACGGCGGCGGACCCGAAGGTCGGCCCGATGACCGCATCCGGCCGGTCGCCACGCTGGCGGCCGAGGTGTTGCAGGTGCGCGAGGTCCCGACGGGCGAAAGCGTCGGCTATTCGCGCGGCTTCATCGCCGGCCGCCCCACCCGGATCGCGACCTGTGCTACAGGCTATGCCGACGGCGTGCTGCGCAGCTACAGCCCGCGCGGGCTGGTCTTTGTCGCCGGCGAGATGCGGCCCATCGTGGGCCGGGTGTCGATGGATGTCTGCGCCGTCGACGTCAGTGGACTGGAGGTCGCGGTCGGCGACCGGGTCGAACTGTTCGGCGCCAACCGGATGCTGGACGACGCGGCCAACGCAGCGGGAACGATCGCCTATGAGCTGCTGACCTCGGTCACGGCGCGGGTCCCGCGCGTCTACGCCGGCTGATTCCCTCAGCGTGCGTCGCGCACCACCGCTCCGCCCTTGATGACCACCGGCACCGTCTCCAGAGCCCGCACATCCGCCAGCGGATCGCCGGACACCGCGATCAGGTCACCGTAGCGGCCAGAAACGATCGCGCCGACGTCGCCCTCGCGGCCCAGCGCCTGTGCCGCGTTCCACGTCGCCGACCGGATCGCCTCGGCCGGGGTCATGCCGTACTGGACCATGATGGCGAACTGCCGCGCGTTCTGGCCGTGCGGATAGATGGCGGCGTCGGTGCCGTAGACCATCCGGACACCGGCTGCGTGGGCGGCGCGGAAATTGTCGCGCTGCAACTGGCCGATCTCGCGGTCCTTGCGCAGATTGTCCTCGGTCACGCCGAACTCGGTGCCCGTCGCCTGGGTGAAGTCGGTGTTGTAGATGTCCATCGACAGCCAGGTCCCGTGCTGGACCGCCAGACGGATGCCCTCGGCGTCGATCAGCGAGGCGTGTTCGATGGTGTCGATACCGGCCCGGATGGCGTCGCGGATGCCCGCCGCGCCATGGGCATGGGCGGCGACCTTCAGGCCCCACATATGGGCCTCGTCCGCCACGGCCGTCAGTTCGGCCAGGGTCATCTGCTGCTGCCCCGGCTCGGTGTTGCGCGAGAAGACTCCACCGGTGGCGCAGACCTTGATCACCTGGGCCCCGTATTTGCGGACTTCGCGCACGGCATGGCGGGCGTTCTCGACGCCGTCGGTGTTGAACGGATTGGACTGGGCGAAGGAATACGGCAGGCCGGTCGTGTCGCAGTGCCCGCCGGTGGCCCCGAACGAGGTTCCGGAGGGAATGACGCGCGGTCCCGGCACAAAGCCGCCGTCGATGGCCTGCCGCAGGGCGACATCGGCGAAGTCCGGACCGCCGACGTTGCGCACGGTGGTGAAGCCGGCGTTCAGCGTCGCCAGGGCGTTCGGGACCTGCAGCACCGCGCCGAAGTCATCGGCATAGTCCAGCTCGTTCCAGCCCGAGACATAGGGGGTCGAGGCCAGGTGCACATGCATGTCGATCAGGCCGGGCAGAAGGGTCAGGCCGGGCAGGTCGAGCCGGCGCGCGTCCGCGGGCAGGCCGGCAGGGACGGCGGTCCCGACTGCCGTGATGCGACCGTCCGTAACGACGACGACCGGGTTTGCCACATAGCGACCGCGCTCGACATCAACCATCCGGGCGGCCGTTACGACCAGGGTGTCAGCGTGGGCGGGCGCGGCGAGGCCGAGCGTGAGCGCAATGGCGGCGGCGGCCAGACGGTGCAGCATGAGTCTTCTCCCTGTGACGGCCACGCTCGCACAGCGAGGGCGGCGGGGGCAACCGGTTGAACAGGCGTCAATTCCGGACGTACCGCTTGCCGCGCCCCCTGCCCCGGCGCGCGCGACTCCTGTAAGCCGGTCTCATGGCGAGAGACGGCGCGATCTATGTTTGTCAGTCCTGCGGGGCGGTCCACGGCAAGTGGTCCGGCCAGTGCGGCGCGTGCGGCCAGTGGAATTCGATCGTCGAGGAGAGCCGCGCGGCCCCGCCGGGAGCGATGAAGCCCTCGACCGGTGCCGCGGCGCGCGGGCGCGGGGTCCAGTTCGAGGGCCTGCAATCCGAGACGCCCGAGCCGCCGCGAATCATCACCGGCGTGACCGAGTTCGACCGCGTCTGCGGGGGCGGCGTGGTGCCGGGATCGGCCATCCTGCTCAGCGGCGATCCCGGCGTGGGCAAGTCGACCCTGCTGCTGGACGTGGCCGGGCGTGCGGCCCTGTCAGGGCGGCGGGTGGCCTATATCTCGGGCGAGGAGGCGGTCGAGCAGATCCGGGCGCGGGCGCGGCGCATGGGGCTGGAAAAGGCCCCGGTCGAACTGGCCTCGGCCACCGCACTGCGGGACATCCTCGGCACGCTGAAGCGCGAGAAATTCGACATCGTCATCGTCGATTCGATCCAGACGCTGTGGTCCGACGCCCATGAGGCGGGACCGGGCTCGGTGACCCAGGTGCGGGCCTGTGCCGGGGAAATGGTGCGTCTGGCCAAGTCGCAGGGCGTGGCGGTGGTGCTGGTCGGCCATGTCACCAAGGACGGCCTGGTCGCCGGCCCCCGCGTCGTCGAGCACATGGTCGACGCCGTACTGAGCTTCGAGGGCGAGCGCGGCTATCCGTTCCGCATCCTGCGCGCGGGCAAGAACCGGTTCGGCGCGACCGACGAGATCGGCGTGTTCGAAATGGGCGACGCCGGCCTGCGCGAGGTGGCCAATCCGTCGGCGCTCTTCCTCGGCGAAGGCAAGGACCGGGCCCCCGGCGCGGCGGTGTTCGCGGGCATCGAGGGCTCGCGGCCCGTCCTGGTCGAGATGCAGGCCCTGGTGTCGAAATCGGCCTATGGCACGCCGCGACGGGCCGTGGTCGGCTGGGATACCGGACGGCTGGCCATGGTGCTGGCGGTGCTGGAGGCGCGCTGCGGCTTCGGGTTCGGGGACCAGGACGTCTATCTGAACGTCGCGGGCGGCCTGCGTATCAACGAGCCGGCGGCCGATCTGGCGGCGGCGGCGGCATTGATCAGTTCGGCCACCGACACCCCCCTGCCCCAGGGCTGTGTCGTCTTCGGTGAAATCAGCCTGTCCGGCGAGGTTCGCGCCGTCGGCCGGGCCGAGGCGCGCCTGCGCGAGGCGCAGAAACTGGGCTTCGACCAGGCCCTGACACCGCCCCTGACGGTCAAGGACAAGGGCGTGAAGGTCACGGCCGTCAGCCGGCTGACGGAAGCGGTCGAACGAATCTCGCAAAACCGCTATTGAGGCCGGACCGACTTCAGTTCGAGCGCCCATGACCGGTTTCGACGTTATCGCCCTTCTGGTTATCCTCGCCTCGGCCGCGGCCGGCTGGGTGCGCGGGGGCACTCGCGAGATCATCACCCTGCTCAGCTTCGTGCTGGCGGCCTTCATCGCCCTGGTCGCCCTGCCGCTGACGGCTCCGCTGGGGCGGGCCCTCGTCAATCCTGACTGGGCGGGAACCATCGCGGCGGCCATCGCCTCCTTCCTGGCGATCTATTTCGGCATCCGCATCTTCGGTTCGATCCTGTCGAAGCGGGCGCAGGCCCATCCGCAACTGGGCAGCCTCGACCGGATCGTGGGCATCTTCGTCGGCGCGGCGCGGTCGCTGGTGCTTCTGGGCGCCCTCCATCTGGTCATCGTCGCGGCCCTGCCGGGCGAAAAGACCCCGCGCTGGCTCAGCGAGGCGGCCCTGCGGCCGGTCACGGCCGGTGCGGCCCGAATGATCCAGATCGTTCTGCCGGGCATCGGGCGGGGCGCGGATGCGCTGTCGCCGGTCGTCAGTTCGTCCGTGAGCCAAGGGTTTTCCGACGAGAAAGCCTTGCCCCCGCCCCAAAGAAACAATACTTCGCGGCCGTCCGCCGCACGCTAGCGTTCCCTGCTTCATCGGAGCCCCACGATGAGCCGCCCAGAGCATTCCATCGCCGATCCGGTCGTTCACCGGGATCACTATCGCGACGCTGACGACGATCGTCCGCGCCTCGAATGCGGCGTGTGCGGCGTCTGGGGGGCCGAAAAGGATGCCGCATCCGCCGTCGTCGCCCTGGGTCTGCACGCCCTGCAGCACCGCGGACAGGAAGCCTGCGGAATGGCCAGCGTCAACGAGACGCGCTTCCACACCGAGCGGCACATGGGTCTGGTCGGCGAGGCGTTCGGCGGTGCCGACCTGTCGACCCGGATGCCGGGCTCGGCAGCCGTCGGCCACACCCGCTATTCGACCGCCGGCGGCAGCTTCCTGCGCAACATCCAGCCGATGTTCGCCGATCTGGACCAGGGCGGCATCGCCATCGCCCACAACGGCAACCTGACCAATTTCCTCTATCTGCGGAACCAGCTGGTCGGCGAAGGGGCCATCTTCCAGTCGACCTCGGACTCCGAGGTCATCCTTCACCTGATCGCCCGGAGCCGTAAGGCCAAGATCGTCGACCGCTTCATCGACGCCATCGGCCGCATCGAGGGCGGCTATGCCCTGGTCTGCGCCACCCGGTCCAAACTGATCGGCGCGCGCGATCCGCTGGGCATCCGCCCGCTGGTGCTGGGCCGCCTCGGCGACGCCTGGGTTCTGGCGTCCGAGACCTGCGCGCTCGACACCATCGGCGCGACCTTCGAGCGCGACGTCGAGCACGGCGAAGTGGTCGTGATCGACCACGAAGGCCTCAAGTCACTGAAGCCCTTCCCGACGCGCGCGGCCCGGCCCTGCCTGTTCGAATACGTCTATTTCTCGCGCCCCGACAGCGTCGTGAACGGCCGCTCGGTCTATGGCGTGCGCAAGCGGATGGGCATGAAACTGGCCCGCGAGCATGCGGTCGAGGCCGATGTCGTGGTGCCGGTGCCGGATTCGGGCGTGCCGGCCGCGCTGGGCTATGCCCAGGAAAGCGGCATCCCCTACGAGATGGGGATCATCCGCAGCCACTATCTGGGCCGCACCTTCATCCAGCCCAGCCAGGGAGCCCGGCAGAAGGGCGTGCGGATGAAGCACAGTCCCAACGGCTCGGTACTCAAGGGCAAACGGGTGGTGCTGATCGACGATTCCATCGTTCGTGGCACGACTTCGGTCAAACTGGTCCGCGCCGTGCGCGCGGCGGGCGCGTCCGAGGTGCATTTACGCTCGGCCAGCCCGCCGATCCTGTGGCCGGACTTCTATGGCATCGACATGCCCGAACGGGACCAGCTGATCGCCGCCAACAAGTCGCTGGAGGAGATGAAGGCCTTCCTCGAGGTCGACTCGCTCGGCTTTCTGTCGGTCGACGGTTTGTATGACGCCATGGAAGCGGGTCCCCGCGATCCGCACAATCCGCAGTTCACCGACCACTATTTCACCGGCGAATATCCGACCCGCCTGCTGGATCGCGAGATCGAGGCCGGGGGACGCGACGTGGCGGGCCGGCAACTTTCCCTGCTGGTCAGCTCTTAAGGGTCAACTCGTTTCTCCAGGGGCGTCGCATGGTTCAGCTCGGCTATTTCACCATCGACACCCCGGACGTCGGGACGGCGCGTGCCTTCTATTCGGCCCTGTTCGGCTGGTCGTTCAACGAGGCTGAGTCCGGCCCGACCTATGCCCATGTCGCCGGCAGCGATCCGGCCTTCGGCTTCACCAAGGCGGAGCGGCCGGGCCAGTTTCCCCATCTGTATTTCCGCGTCGACGACGTCGACGCCCTGTGCAAGCGGGTGGTCGAGCTCGGCGGCAAGACGGCCGTGCCCGCGGACGGCTCGACCGGGCGCTCGGTCGCGGTCAGCGATGATCAGGGCGTCAGTTTCAGCCTGTGGCAACCCGCGCCGGGGTTCTGACTTTCGCCCGGCGGACGGGCGGGCTATCAGGCCCGCCATGACCGACCTGCACCTCAAAGACCGCATCGCCCTCGTCGTGGGGGCCTCGCGCGGCATCGGCTACGAGACCGCGCTGGCGCTGGCCAGGGCCGGGGCGCACGTCATCGCCACGGCCCGTACCGTGGGGGGTCTGGAAGAACTGGACGACGCCATCTTCGCCGCCACGGGCAAGCACGCGACCCTGATCCCGTTCGATCTGGTGGATGGCGGGGCCATCGACCGGCTGGGCGGGGCCATCTATGAGCGGTTCGGGCGGCTGGACGTCTGGGTGCAGGCGGCGGCGACCATGGGGGCCTCGGGCCTGACGCCGGTCAGCCACGCCGACCCGCGCGTCTGGGCCAAGGTCGAAAAGACCAATTTCACCGCCGTCTATCGCCTGATCCGCTCGCTGGAGCCGCTGTTGAAGGCGTCGGACGCCGGGCGGGCTGTCTATGTCACGACCAGCGTGGCCGCTGCGCCCAAGGCCTTCTGGGGCATGTACGCCGCCACCAAGGCCGGGGCCGAGGCCCTGGTCAAATGCTGGGCCGACGAGATTGAATCCACCCCGGTGCGCATCGCCATCGTGGATCCGGGCCGGATGCGCACGGCCATGCGGGCCCAGGCCTATCCGGGCGAGGATCCCGAGGACGTCATCCACCCCTCGGCCATCGGCCCGCTGATGGTCGAACTGGCCCGCGGCGACCTGGAACCGCCGCTGGAGGTGACGTTCAGGGACTGGGCGAGCGAACCCAATGTGGCGGCGCTGATCTAGTCCGACGTCAGCCGTTGATCAGGGTCGAGGGCAGGACCACATCACGTTCGCATTCGGCGTAGGTCACTGCCTGTCGGGTGTAGGTCTGCAGCTTCTGCAGATAGCTGTTCACCTGGGCGACGTAGGCACTGAAGGCCTGCTGGTATTCGCGGTTGGCGACCTCATAGGCATTGAGCACCCGGTTGTTGCAGGTGTGGGTACCGCGGGCCTCGTTAACGCAGGAGGGAACGGCCGGCCGGGACGGCCTGGTCGGTCGCTCGACGGCCGGGAACTCCGGAACCGGGCAGGCCGAGGTCGCGGCGGCGTCCTGGGCGGCTGCCGACCCGGAAAGCAAAACGCCCGCAACCAGCATGACGGCCATCTTCATCACTTCATCTCCCCTCAGGTCGAAGCACTGTGCAATCGCGCAGACCCAAGTCAACCAGGGGTTACTTCTTCGGCAGGTGCTTCTGCCCCGTCCGCACGCGCCCTGACCGCGAAACCTGCCTTGCCCCGCCCCGCGCGCCCTTCTGGACGGCCACCGACGAGCCCGCCTTCTTCGAGGCGCTGGCCTTGAGTCCGGCGATCGGTTTCAGCCTGGTCTTGCCGGCCTTCTTCTGCTCGAGCGCCTTGCCGGGCAGGTTGGACAGCATCTCGGCGCGCTCGGCCTTCTTGATGACCTTGCGCGGCGCAGTCTTGGCGTCGCCCTTGTAGCGTTCGGGCCCCGATTTGGAGCCGCCCGGCGCATAGGGGTTCTCGCTGCCCGACTTGACGATCAGACGGATCGGCGTGCCCGGCAGGTCGAAGCTTTCCCGCAGATTGTTGACCAGATAGCGCTTGTACTGTTCCGGCATGGCTTCGGCGCGGCTGGCCATCAGCACGAAGGTCGGCGGGCGGGCCTTGGTCTGGGCCATGTATTTGGGCTTGATCCGCTTGCCGTCGACGGCGGGGGGCGGATGCCTCTGGGTCGCCATGGACAGCCAGTCGTTCAGGTCCTTGGTCTTGACCTTGACCGACCAGGTGGCATGGGCCTGAAGCACGGCAGGCATCAGCCGTTCGACGCCACGGCCGCTGTGCGAGGACAGGGCGACGAAGGGCGATCCCTTCAACTGGGGCAGTTTGTCCTCGGCCGTCTGGCTGAGCTTGGCCAGCTTGGCCTGGGGGCTTTCCTCGAGGTCCCATTTGGCGGCGACATAGACCAGGGCGCGGCCCTCGCGCTCGACCAGATCGGCCAGCTGCAGGTCCTGGGTGTCAAAGGCGTCGTCCTTGTCCATGACCAGAACCACCACCTCGGCGAAGGTGATGGCGCGGATGGTGTCGGCGACCGACAGCTTCTCCAGCTTCTCCTGCACCCGGGCCTTGCGGCGCATGCCGGCGGTGTCGACCAGGCGGATGTTCTGGCCCTCGTATTCCCAGTCGACCGAGATCGAGTCGCGCGTGATCCCGGCCTCGGGGCCGGTCAGCATACGGTCCTCGCCGATCAGGCGGTTGATCAGGGTCGACTTGCCGGCGTTGGGACGGCCGATGATGGCGATGCGGATCGGCTTGTCGGGCTCGTCAACCTCTTCGATGAAGATGTCGGCGCTGGCGGCGACGATGGCGGCGTACAGGTCGGCCATGCCCTCGCCGTGCTCGGCCGAGATGGCGACCGGCTCGCCGAAGCCCAGTGAATAGGCTTCACCGATACCGCCGCCGCTCTCGCGGCTCTCGGACTTGTTGGCCAGAAGGATGACCGGCTTGTGCTGACGGCGCAGGCGGTCGGCGAAGATCTCGTCCAGCGAGGTCACGCCTTCGCGCGCGTCCATCATGAACAGCAGCAGGTCGGCGTCCTCGATGGCGGCCTCGGTCTGCTCCCGCATCCGCGATTCGAGGCTGTCGTCGGTGATGTCCTCGTAACCCGCCGTGTCGATCAGCGTCAGGTCCATGTCGCCGATGTTGCCATCGGCATAGCGGCGGTCGCGGGTCACGCCCGGGCGGTCATCGACCAGCGCGAGGCGCTTTCCGACGAGTCGATTGAACAGTGTCGACTTGCCCACATTGGGGCGGCCGACGATGGCGACTTTGAGAGCCATGTCGGCCTTCTAACGCAGTTTGTGGTCCGACGTCAGCGAATGCTGACGAGGTCGCCCTTGTCGCTCAGAACGTAGAGCGCGCCGTTGTAGGCGGCGGGAGCCAGATAGATGGGGCCGGCCCCCAGTTTGAGCGAGGCCGTCTGGGCACCGGTCTTGGGATCGAAGGCGACCAGTTCACCGTCCGAATTGGTCAGGACCAGCCGGTTGGACGCCAGCATCGGGCCGGACCACTCGGGACGCACCGTACGGTCGAAGAAGCCGAGCAGCCCGCCCTCCTGACGCACGCGCCCTTCATTGAGGTCGCGGCTCCAGTAGATCTGGCCGGTATCGCGATTGATGACGGTCAGTTCGCCGTCCTTGGACACGACATAGATCACGTCGCCCACCGGCAGCGGCGCATTGACGCCCGCGATCGGCAAGGGGGCCCATTTCGGCTGTCCCGAGCGGATGTCGAGCGCGGACAGCTGTCCGGAGTGGCTGACCGCATAGACGACGCCGCGGCTGATCACCGGACGGCCGGCGATGTCGCGAATTTCCGACAGGGCGCTGGTCCGGCTGGTCCGCGACAGCACCTGCTGCCAGACCGACTGGCCGGTCGAGGCACGAAGGGCCACGACCTCGCCGGACGAGAACGGGGCAATCACGGTGTCGCCGGTCACCGCCGGGCTGGAGGCGCGCATGATGCGGGCCGGCTCGGGGATGCCGCGGTAGGACCAGACCTGCCGGCCGTTGGCGATATCGAAGGCCTGGATCTGGTTCTCGACGTCAACGACGAACACCCGATTGCCCGCGACGGTCGGAGCCCCGTGGATCGGCACATCGACCGGCGTGGTCCAGAGCACGGCGCCCGTGGCCTGATCGAGAGCGGTGACGATGCGATAGCCGGATGAGACAAAGACCTTGCCGCCACCCACGGCCACGCCGCCGCCGAAGCCGCCGCCGGTCGTTCCGCCCGTGCCGCCGATGCCGAAGAAGCCACTGCGGGCCCCTTCGCGTTCATCCGGCCGGATATTGACCTTCCAGGCCTGGGCACCCGTATCGGCATCGAGCGCCGACACCGTGGCCTCGCCGTCGAGGACGAAGACGCGGCCGTTATCGGCCACAACGGGGGCCATGATCTGACGCGTCCGGGCCGAGCCCGCGCCGACGCCGCGACGCCAGGCGACGGTAAAGGCCGGTGCGGCGATCACGTGCTCAACGGAGTTGTCGGCATTGCCGCCGGGTTGGGTCCAGGCCGTGGCGGCCTGGGGGCCCGGGAGGAAGAAGTCACGGCCCGACAGGGCCGCCGACGGGGCCAGTTGCTGCTCAAACTCAAGCACGGAGATCCGCTGGCCCACGGTCGCCGTGGCCTGGGGTTCCTTCTTGCCACCGAGCCCGAACGGCAAGGCACTCCGCACGCTGGCGCACGAGGCGAGTGAGACGGCCAGACCGCCCAGCAGAGCGACTTTGAGTACGCGATTCATGGCGGACGTCCTGGATACGGGGGTCACGGGCGGGCCGGAGCGGCGGCCGGGGCGGCCTCGGCAGGCCCTCCGGGCTGGGCGGCGGCGGCGGGCGGGCCGACCGGGACCTCCGGAAGGCTGCGCTGGGCCTCAACGATCTTCTTCAGATTGGCGGCCGAACCGGAGTCGATGGCCGCGATCGCCAGATCCGCGCGTTGGCTGACGATATCCGGTGTGTCGAGACCGTTCTTGAGCAGAAGCAGCGCCTCACGCGCCGGCGCGACCTGTCCGTTCTGAAGCCGCGCCATGGCCAGGGCCTCGATCGCGAAGACGCTGAACGGACGATTGTCCTTGGTCAGCGGCGTCAGGCGGGCTTCGATCTGGGCGAGCGTCTCGGTATCCATGGCCAGCCAGGCGGCCTTCAACGCGGCGGCGTCGGACAGGATGGGATCACCCGACGCCTTGGCGGCGTCGTCCAGCATCCGGATGGCGTCCGGAATCCGGTTGGCCTCGACGGCAATGCCGGCCCGCTGCGTCAGGGCCAGGGCCTTGTAGGCACCGTTGCCGTCCTTGGCCGCCTGGGTGAAGGCAGCGTCGGCACCGACCGGATTGTTGGCCTGGAGCGACTGCATGCCGCGATCATAGGCGATCGAGGCCTTGTCGGCCTTGGACGTCTGCAGGCTGTCCCAGCCCCAGAACACCAGCGCCGCAATCAGGGCGACCAGAAGAACGCCGCCGACGACGGGCAGCCAGGTGCGGGCGAGCCGCTTGTAGCGGTCGGAGCGAAGCTCCTCCTCGACCTGCTCGAAGACATCAACCACGGATACGTCGCCCCCAGAAAACGGCACCGAGGCCGCTGAAATTCAATCCGGCCGGACCCTAGAGTGTCGGCCTGCCCGCCGCAACGCACGGCTTAGGGCGTGACGGGCTTTTTCGAGAAGTAGGTCTCGACTTCGGCAGGAAAACGGCGGGCCTTCACGTCGGCGGCGTAGGCACCCACGGCCCGATCGATTTCGCCGCGCATATCCGCATAGCGGCGGACGAATTTCGGCGTCCAGTCGAACAGACCCAGCATGTCCGGCGTGACCAGGATCTGGCCGTCGCAGGCGGACGAGGCACCGATGCCGATGGTCGGCTTGTCGACCGCCGCGGTGATGTCCCGGGCCAGCCCCTCGGCGACGCCCTCGATGACGATCGAGAATGCGCCTGCGTCAGCGGTGGCCTCGGCCTCGGACATGACGCGCAGGCGTTCCTCGTCGGTGCGGCCCTTGGCCTTGAAGGCCCCGTCGGTCAGCACGGCCTGGGGGCGCAGGCCCACGTGGCCCATGACCGGAATGCCGCGCTGGACCAGATAGGCGATGGTCTCGGCGACGGTCGGACCGCTTTCCAGCTTCACCCCCTGGGCCCCGGTTTCCTTCATCACCCGGGCGCAGTTTTCGTAGGCCAGTTCCTTGCCGCCCTCATAGCTGCCGAACGGCATGTCGATGACCACCATGGCCTTTTTCGAGCCGCGCATGACGGCCTGGCCGTGCAGAATCATCATCTCCAAGGTGACGCCGACCGTATTGGGCAGGCCGTGCACCACCATGCCGACGCTGTCGCCGACCAGCAGCAGGTCGCAGTGGTCATCCAGAAGGGCGGCGGTGGGGGCATCATAGGCCGTCAGACAGACGATCGGCTCACCGCCCTTGCGCGACCGGATATCCGGGGCGGCGAGGCGCCGAACGGTTTCCTGCTTCTGGCTGGACATGGCGAGGCTCCTGTTTGGAGCCCTAGATAGCGACGCGGCCCCTCCCCGTCATCCCTGGCAGAAGATGACGGGCCAGGGTCAGATCTCCTGGGACAGCTTCATCACCCCGGCCGCGGCCACGGCGATCAGGGCCCCGGCGGCGATCCAGAACATCTGCATGCCGCCCAGCGACCCCAGTTCCAGATTGCCGAGGCCGAACTGGTCAAGCCCCCCCTGGACCGAACTCTGGATACCCAGCGAGGTGGAACGGATGCCCTGAGCCAGGGCGTCGCCGGCGACCACGCCGTCTCCGCCGGTCAGCCCCAGGTTCACGCTCATCGTCTCGCGGATCGCCACGACGCCGCCGATCACGCCGGCGAGTCCGAGGGCCAGCACGCGGACGCGGGACCCCTTCTGCAGGCGTTGCTCGACCTGGGCGTTGAACAGGGCCGCATCGGTCAGATGCGGCGTGCGCGCGAACAGGCGCTCGATTTCGGGATCGAACTCGTCAGCCGACATGCTGCGTCCCTCCCAGGGGCTGCGCGGATTGCGGCTGGAGCCGCGCGCGGAGTTTATCCAGACCACGTTTGACATGAGACTTCACCGTACCGAGTGGCAAATTCAGGGCGGCGGCGATTTCGGGATGCGCCATGCCGGCCCCGTGACAAAGGGAGACACACAGTCGTTCGGGCTCGCTGAGCCCCTTGAGCGCCTCGTCGAGATCCATCAGGCCCGCATGATCGGTCGTGGGCGCGACATCTTCCTGTTCGACTTCAGCGATATAGCGGGCCTCCTTCGCAACCCGCTTGATGTAGAGACGGGCCGCGATCCGCTTGACCCAGGCGGCGAAAGTGCCCTCGCCTCGGAATTCGGCGCACCGCTCGAACGCCTGGATGAAGGCGTCCTGGGCGATGTCGTCGGCGAGCGTGGCCTGCGCCCCCATCCGCCGCAGCAGGCCTCGCACCGCCGAACCGTGGCGACGCACCAGCTCGCCGAACTCCCGCCGTCCGCCCGCCGCCGCAAGGGCGGCGAGCTCGACGTCGTGTCGGTCGATCAGATCCTGGGTCATGATCTGTCCCCCGTCCGACCCGCCCTATTCCTTGTTCGGGTTGAAGAAGCTCAGAACGATGAAGGCCAGGCCGATGGTGACCGGGATCGCCGCGAAGCCCAGCAGTCCGTCGCCGACATTGCCGTGCCAGTCGTCATTGCCGCTCCAGCCCATGTCGTTGATGACGCCGAAGGCAGCGAGGCCGATGCCGACCGCCAGCCAGATGATGCCGCGGCGAATGTCGCGGCTCCGCGAGGGCAGTTTGCTGGCGACGTCGCGCGTCATGGCGTCGATCAGGTCGGCCGGCAGTTGCTGGCCCTTGTCGATCGCGTGACGAACGGTCTGCTGAATGTCGCGTTTCTCGCGTGATTTCAGATAGCTCGGGCCGAAGATCACGGCCGTGATGGCGCTGAAGACGATCAGCACGATCAGGATGGGCGTCATGTCCATTGGGATATCCCCTCTTGTCTCGAAACCGCAGCGTGATGCCCCGGCCTTCTGACGACAAGAGGCGGTGAAGGGCGTCCATGGATGCGGCGCGCCAGATGAAACTTTCGTAAGGCGGTTCAGCCCGGGCTGAAGCGACGCGACAGGGTCTGGGCGGCGACGGCGCTGACCGCCACACCGGCAAGGGCGGCGGCGGCGGGCACCAGGGCGCTCAATGCCTGCGTCAGGGGCGCGATCACCGGGATCAGCGCCCACAGGACCGCCGTCGCCGCGACACCCCAGGGCACCAGCGCCGCAACCGTCATCCACGCCCGGCGCAGGGCGATCCGCTGAGCCACGCGCGCCTGAAACGCATGGTCACGCGCCGGCGGAGCCTCGGCGGCGAACAGGGCCTGGAGTTTCTGTTCAGGCGTCATCCGGACCTCCCAGCGCTTTCAGCAGTCGCGCCCGTCCACGGGCAACATGGGACTTCACCGTGCCCAGTGGCAAGTCCAGCGCCAGGGCCGCCTCGCCGTGCGACCAGCCGTCGGCCAGGCACAGGGCGACGCAGGCACGGACGTCCGCCGGCAATTCTCCCATGGCCGCGACCAGGGACAGCCGGTCCTCGTGCGACACGCCGGACGGCAGTTCCACCGTCTCCAGCCAGACGCTGTCGCGCGCCGCGCCCCGCCTGGAGGCGCGCACCCGGTCCTGGGCCTTGCGCCAGGCGATGCCGCACAGCCAGGGCCGGACGGCGGTCGCATCCTTGAGCGAGCGCAACGACCGCCAGGCGGCGAGGAAGGCGTCCTGGGCCACGTCGTCCGCCTCGGCCCAGCCGCTGCCCAGCGCCCGACGCAGAAAGCCGCGCACCGCCGACTGATGCCGTTCGACCAGCCGCGAGAAGGCGGTGTCCGAACCGGCGAGCGCGCGGCCCACCAGCTCGGCATCGGTCTGAAATCCCCCCATGGTCCCGGTTCCGGTCGGACATCAGCGCCCGGGCCGACGTCCCATCAAGGCCGAGACCAGGCTGGCGAGGCACAGGGCCCCGAGGACAAAGGCGACGATCAGGAAGGCCTCACCGGCACCATAGATGTCGGACCAGCTGGCATAGGCGAAGCCGGCGCTCATGACCCCGAACAGGACGACCGAGAACCAGGATCCGTCGCCGGGCCGGCCGTCGCGCCGCGTGCGCCACGAGTCGTCATCGGCATCGATCGGCCGTTCCAGCACCTTGAGCAGGGCGGCCGGCGGCTCCTGTCCCTTGTCGGCATAGGCCTGGATCAGCTTCAGCGTGTCCTTCTGGCGGCGGTAGTTGAGCATCGTCGTAAAGCCGGATGCCACGAACCAGCCGAGCGGAAAGATCAACCACCAATAGGAACGGAACAGGTCTTCCATCGTCATCACCCCTCGTCACGCCGGGCCCGTCGCCCTTGCTTTCATAGGGTAGTCGCCACCGGACGCGCCAGCGGATGCAGCCGGCGGGAATTATTCGTCCGACGACGTCGTTCACCGTTCATCGGGCAACCCATCCGGCCGCCTCGCGTTCGATGGCGGACACCCAGCTTTGCTGACGCAGGAGAGACCCATGGCCCGGATCACCTATCGCATCGTCGAACATGACGGAGGCTGGGCCTATCAGGCGAGCGGTACCTTTTCCGAGACCTGGCCGACGCACGACTCGGCCCGGGCCGCCGCGGTCGCCGTGGCGCACGAGCAAAAGGTCCCCGACGAAGACGCCTTCATCGAATACGCCGACGCCTCGGGCCAGTGGATTACCGAGCGCGCCGACGGCCACGACCGGCCCGAGGTCGACGTCGAGGGCTGAGCGCCCTCGCCCGTCACACCACCAGGGCGGCGTAGAGCTCCGGCTTGAACCCCACCAGCGTGCGGTCCCCGAGGTCCAGTACCGGCCGCTTGATCATGGACGGCTGCGCCAGCATCAGGGCGACGGCCCGGTCTGCGTCCAGACCGGCCTTGTCCGCGTCCGGCAGGGCCCGGAAGGTCGTGCCGGCCCGGTTCAGGATCGTCTCCCACCCGTGCTCGGCCACCCAGCCCACCAGCCGCGCGCGGTCGATGCCGGCCTTCTTGTAGTCATGGAAGACATGGTCGACCCCGTTCTGGCCCAGCCAGACGCGCGCCTTCTTGACCGTGTCGCAGTTGGGAATACCAAACATTGTGACGGGCATATCAGTCTCTCAATCCATATCAGTGTCGGGCAGCGAGGCGGATGTCCGCTCTCGAGCCATAGCGGCCCCCCCGTGGGTCTGCTTCCGAAGCTTCAGGGGATCGTAGATCCTCTATTCCTTGGCCCCGAGCGTCCGCTCGAAGAAGCTCACGATCGCGGTCGTGGAGCGGATGCGGTTGGGCAGTTTCCTCCAGCCGTGCCCCTCATCCGGGAACAGGACGTAGTCCACCGGCACGGCACGCGCGCGCAGGCTGTTGACGATCTGCTCGGCCTCGACCACCGGCACATTGGTATCGTTGGCACCGTGCAGCACGATCAGCGGGGTAGTGACGATGTCGATCTTGTGGATCGGCGACAGGGTCCTGAGCATGTCGGCCTGGGTGACCGGATCGCCGTATTCGACTGTAGAGATGGCGGCCATCCAGGGCTCGGTCTGAGCAAAGAAGGTCTCGAAATTCACCACGCCGAACAGGTTGGCACCGCCCGCGAACATCTCCGGATATTCCGTCACGCCGGCCATGACCATATAGCCGCCGTACGACCCGCCCATGATGCCCAGCCGCGCCGGATCGGCGATCCCGGCCGCGACCAGATGATCGGTGGTGGCCTTGATGTCGCGGACGCCATCGACGCGCAGCGGACCGTTGTCGAGGTTCATGAACCGCTTGCCGAAGCCGGTCGAGCCCCGGACGTTGGGTGCGAACACCGTGATGCCCCGGGCGACCAGAGCCTGGGTCACATCGCTGATCGAGGGTCGCGACTGCCCCTCGGGTCCGCCGTGGTAGTTGAACACCACCGGGCCCGGGCCGGTGGCACCGCGCGGCCGGTACAGCCAGCCCGAAAGCTCCAGCCCGTCATGGGCGAGGTAGGTCACCAGCGTCGGGCGAACAAAGCTGGCCAGATCGACGCCCTCGTGGGGGCTGAACGTCAACTGGGTGAGGGTGCCGCTGGCGATGTCCAGGCGATGGATATCGCCCGGCCGGTTCGCACCCGACCCCGACAGCGCCAGAACCGTACCGTCGCGTGACATGGCCGCGCCCGAAACGATATCGACCGGCAGCGTCGGGCCGGCCGTCACCGCGCCCGTCGATGTGTCCAGCCACGCCATCTCGCTGCGCCCTGACGCGTTCCAGATCAGGGCGGCGCGAGCGCCGTCCCTGGACAGCACGGCGTTCTCGGCTTCGGCGTCGGCGCGCTCGGCCACGATGCGGATCGGTCCCGGCGCGCCGTTTTCGGCAAGGTCGATGACGCCGAAGGCTGCGCGGTCGCGGCCACCGTTCGAAATCACATAGAGACGCCGGCCATCGGGTGAGAACTCGCCCCAGCCGAATGAGCCCGTCCCGGTGTGCGGGGTCAGCAGTGTCTCGGCTCCGCTGGCCAGCTCGACCAGATACAGATTGTTGTCGCCTCGGCTGATCAGCCGCGACAGGACAGCGAACCGGCCGTCGGGGCTCAGGTCCGTCAGCTGGGCGCGTCCGGGTCCCGCACCGACGAAGGTCGTCTCCCCCGTCGCCGGATCAATCAGCATCGGCTCGAACCGGGCCGCATCGCGCCGGTTCGAGGCGCCGATCACCCGGCGGCCGTCGTCGCTCCAGCCGCCCAGCGCGTTGTTCTCGCGCCCGCCTGGAGTCAGCCGGCGCAACTCGGAGCCGTCCGGCCGGCTGACATAAAGCTGCACGTTCAAACCACCGCCCGGCGCGACGTCATAGGCCAGCCAGTCGCCGGTCGGGGACCAGTCGACCGACTGCACAGGGTCGCTCAGGTTGGTCACCTGCGTCTGGCGACTTCCGTCCGCATTCATGACCCACAGCTGGGGGATTCCGCTCGCGTTGGAGATGTAGGCGATGCGCGACCCGTCAGGCGAAAACCGGGGGCCGCCGGCCGATCGTATGCTGGCGATGGCCTCGATCGCCCTCGCCACAGCCGGGTCCGGTGCCGCGGCCATTTGCGCGCCGACCGGCGTCGCTGCGAGGGTGAGTGTGGCGAGCAGTACAGGAGCGAGGCTGCGCATGAATCCGACCTTTGCGAATGCGGTCACTTACCGTCGCATGGGCCAGGATCGCCGACAATCGACCCCCGGCAGCGAGGCCCATGTCCGTCCCCGACCCGGAACGGACGGGCGGCGGCGGCCGCTTTTGGGACGCGTGTTTGCGGCCGGAGGATCAGACTCAGTGCAGCTTCAGACGGGGCCGGATGACCTGATTGACATGACCCAGCGCGATCAGCGCGAGGCCCTTGATCCAGCCGTGAATGGTCAGGATGTGCATTCGATACAGCGATGTATAGATCAACCGGGCCAGCCGGCCTTCCACGGCCATCTTCCCTCCGACCAGATTGCCCATCAGGCTTCCGACGGTCGAAAACCGGGAGAGGGACACCAGTGAGCCCTGATCCCTGTAGACGAATGGCCTGAGCGGCTGATCCCGAACGAGGGCGGCCAGGTTCTGAAAGGCGATACTGGCCATCTGGTGGGCCGCCTGGGCGCGGGGCGGGATGGGGCGATCACTCCCGGTCGGGACATATCGCGCACAATCCCCGATGGCGAAGATGCGATCATCCCGCGTCGTCTGCAACGTATCCCGAACCACCAGCTGGTTCGAGGCCGTCGTCTCCAGATCCCCGATCCCGGCAAGGAACTCAGGGCCCTTGACGCCCGAGGCCCACACCCGCAGCTCCGCCGGAATAAACTCGCCGCCGGCGGTGACCACGCCTTCGGGCGTGACCTCCGTCACCTTGCTGTCGGTCAGGACCCGCACCCCGATCGCCTCCAGCTCGTCCCTCGCGGCCTGCGACAGCCGCTCCGGCAGCGCCGGCAGGATGCGGGG
This sequence comes from Caulobacteraceae bacterium, assembly GCA_965284375.1. GTDB lineage: Bacteria > Pseudomonadota > Alphaproteobacteria > Caulobacterales > Caulobacteraceae > Brevundimonas. The sequence goes on along the minus strand of OZ260074.1, from coordinate 861,746 downwards.
GCCGGCCTCGACCAGGGTCACCGAAAGGCGGCGCTCATCGAACACCTCCAGCCCGTAGTAGGCCAGCCCCTGGGCCGCGTTGAACAGCTCTGCAGCCAGTTCCACGCCCGTGGCCCCGCCACCGACGATGACCACCCGCACCCGGGCGTCCGTCTCCGGATCGGCGCTCATCGCCCGCGAGACCCGCAGGCACTGATTGAGCAGCATCTTGCGAAAGCGGTCGGCCTGGGCGCGGTCGTCCAGAAAGAGTGCGTTCTCCCGCGCCCCCGCGGTGCCGAAATCGTTCGAGACGGAACCCACGGCCAGAACCAGGTAGTCATAGCGGATGCGATGGCCAGCGGATATTTCGCGACCGTTCTCGTCGCTCAGAGGCGCGATCTGGATATGACGGGTTTCGCGGTCGATGGCCTCGAGGGTGCCGTCAAAGAAGCGGTACCCCCACCGGAACGCATGCCCCCGGTAACCGACCTCATCCAGATTGGCATCCAGCGAGCCGGCGGCGACCTCGTGCAGGAGCGGTTTCCAGATGTGGGTCTGGTTGCGATCGACAAGAATGATGTCGAAGCGTTCGCGCCCGAACGTCCGGCCGAGCTTCGCCGCAAGCCCGAGACCGCCCGCCCCGCCGCCCACGACCACGATCTGGGTCTTGCGGGCAACCGCCTTGTCCGGGTGCCGCGCACCGCCAGCCACCCGGCCTGCGCCCGTCGTGTTCAGCATGTCCCGCGCCCACTCCCACCTGCACCGGGGCACGATAACAGAGAGTTTTGAAAGTCGTCTCGCGGATAGTGCCGTCGGCACCCCCCGGATGCCAAGAACGCGGCAAAGGGAAGAACCGGGTATTCGAACGCCCGGTCTTGTCTGGAATACCCGCCGGCGAACAACCCAAGACCGGCTTGCTCAGCCCTCGAGCGGGGTCATCCTGTCTGGTGCTGGAGGCGAGCCAGGCCGGGCGTCGGCCATGACGCCCTTCCGGCTACATCGGCGGGGTCACGCCGTCCTTGCCCATCGCCAGAAACCCGGCAGACGTCGTCCCCTTGGGTATGACGGCGTACACCTTCTGACCAACCGCCAATGAAGGCCTTTCGGTCGGTTCGAAACGCACGATCGGCGTTCCCTCGGGAATCGTGACGTTTGCCGTGCCACCCTCGTAGGAGATGGTCAGCATACGGCCGCCGGACGACGCTTCACTGCTGGCAACCGTGCCGTTTGTCATGGCGCTCTGGGCCTGGACGGTCCCGTTGGTCATCATGCTCTGGCTCTCGACCGTGCCGTTGGTCATCGCACTCGACACGACCGGGTCGCCACCACGAGATGCGACAACGCCTGGTACGTCCCACGCATAGTGACCCTCGCCGGTGCCGCGCATCGACTCAGGGAAGATCACCAGCTCCAGCGACCGAAGCGCCGTCTTCGGACCCGTGGTCGCGGTCCCGACGAAATCGCCGTCCTTGAGGGTCGAAAGGCTGGACGCCACGACCCAGACAAAACGCGTTGTCGCCGCCACCGGCACGGCGACCGTTCGGCCGTCATATGTCTGAACCGTCATCGAACCGTCCGTCACGGACTGGACCGTGCCGCGCACCCGCACCGTGCTGCTGCTGGCGTCGACGACCTCGGCCGCGGGGGCTGTCGGCGCCGGGGCCGAGCATGCCGCGAGCGTCGCCAGCAGGGTGGAGACAAGGGCCAGGTTTCTGATCGGTGTCATCATGCATCCGTTCGTGGGAGAGGGTCGGCGTTCGACACCGGGTTCGGCTCGGACAATGCACGTTCGTGGCGGTGCCTGCCATGGTCCGACGGCTGCGACGAATGGTCCACGATCCTGTACCGCGCGCCGGCAGCGAACCGGACCCGGGCGAACCCGCGGCGTTTCCCGGCGCTGATCGGGGGCGAGCAGACGAAGTCGGCAGAACGGGCCGTTCCATGCGGGATGGCACCGCGGTCCACTGTCCGCCCTCCGCCCTCAGGCGACCGTCGGCTCCCGACCCATTGCAGACCTTTCCGTCGAACGGGCCAAACGACAGCGCCTGACTCAGAGGGGCGGTTCAGAATGTCCGCTTACGGCAGACTCGAGCCGCCGTACGGCGCGCTCAGAACCGAACACGTCCGGATCGCGATCAGGTCGCGTCTACGCACGGGCTCCAGCAGCCTCGTTTCGGGTCGATTGCTTCGGACGCAGGCAGTCAAAAACCGGGAACTATGAGAAAAATGCGCCCGTGCTCTTCCACAGCATATAGGCGGCGACGACGAAAATCAGGACGGAGAAGACCGTGGTCAGCAGTCCGGTCGTGCCTGACAGCTTCCTGGCCGCCAGCGCTCCGCCGAAGCTGCCGGCGAGACCGCCGAGGATGAAGACTGCGGCCAGGGGCCAGTCGATCAGCCCTGAGAATGCGTAGTTCAGCGCCGTCGTCAGGCCAAAGGCCGTCACAGCGACAAGGGACGAGCCGATTGCGTTGAGGATCGGCATTCCCGTCGAGGCGACGAGGCCGGGTACGATCAGGAAGCCGCCGCCGATCCCGAAGAAGCCCGAAAAGACGCCGGTACCGAGACCGAAGCCCAGAACCTTGGGGGCATTCTCGCGGTGGCATTCGGCACCAGGATCGCCGACATCGCCTCGCCCGCGAAGCATCAGAACGCCAACGATGATCATGACGATGGCGAACAGGAACAGTAGCTTCTGGCCATCGAACGCCTTGCCGACGGTCGAGCCGGCGAAGGCTCCGGCGACGCCCGCCCCGGCATACATAAGCGCGCAACGCCATTTCACGGTGCCGTTGCGTGCATGGTTCAGCAGCCCGGCCGCGGCGTTGGCGGCAACGGCCAGCGCACTCGTACCGATAGCGACGTGCGGGCTCGGGACGCCGACGAGGTAAACCATCAGCGGTACGGCGAGAATGGACCCCCCGCCGCCGACAAGGCCCAGGGTGAAACCTACCAGGCTGCCCGACAGGGCACCCAGGAGGTATTGGATGGGTTCAAGCGTCATGCCGCGTCACGATCTGCGACGGAGACTCTACGGGTCTCCAGCGGTGGATGAAGCGCGGCAAGATGGCGGCCGACCATGCCCGCGACGCCCTCGTCAGTGATCTTGCCCTCACCGGTCGACACATGCGCGAAGGCCATCCCGTGCGCGGCCGCAAGCACCTGCATGTCGCGGGCCGAAATTGGACCGACCTCTTCACTGTTGGGCACTCGGCGATGATCCGGCCGATGACCGCAGGGAGCGTACCGCCGACAAAATTCGGGACAGGCATGGCGTTGCCGACATGGTCGCCCATCACAGAACGTCCAGCGGAATCTTGAGGTAGCGGGTGCCATTGGATTCCGGTTCGGGAAGATGACCGCCGCGCATATTCACCTGGATCGACGGCAGGATCAGCCTGGGCATGGAAAGCGTGGCGTCGCGCGCATCGCGCATGGCTACGAACTCGTCCTCGCTGACCCCCTCATGCACATGCACGTTGCTGGTGCGCTGCGCGCCGACGGTCGTCTCCCAAGCGAAGGTGTCGCGCCCGGCGGCCTTGTAGTCGTGGCAATGGTACAGGCGCGTGTGTTCGGGCAGCGCCATCAGCCGACGGATTGACCGGAAAAGTTGTCGGGAATCGCCGCCGGGGAAGTCGGCGCGGGCTGTGCCGTAGTCGGGCATGAACAGGGTGTCGCCGGTGAAGACAGCGTCACCGATCGCATAGGCCAGGTCCGCCGGCGTGTGGCCGGGGACATGCAACGCAATGGCTTCCAACCCGCCGATCTTGAAGCGGTCGCCATCCTCGAACAGACAGTCGAACTGGGAGCCGTCTCGGGAAAACTCCCTGCCTTCGTTAAAGATTTCGCCGAATACTTTCTGGACGTGAACGATCTCGCGGCCAATCGCCAGTCTTCCGCCGAGCCGCTCTTTCAGATAGGGCGCGGCTGACAGGTGATCGGCATGGGCGTGGGTTTCCAACAGCCATGTGACGGACAGATCCTCTGCCTTCACATAGGCGATGATGGCGTCGGCCGAGGCGAGGGACGTCCGTCCTGCCGCCGGATCAAAGTCCAGCACGCTGTCGATCACGGCCGCCTCGCGGGTCGCAGGATCATGGACGACGTAGCTCACCGTATTGGTCGGTTCGTCGAAGAAGCTCCTGACCACGGGAACCTGGCTCGTGCCATCTTGCGACCGTGCGATGATGGCCGTCGCGGTCTCCAGATGCAGATCGGTCATGGCAGTCTCCGGGTGGCCAATCGAAAAGTACGTTCCGGGGCGCGCTGCTTTATCATGTCAAAGCAGCAGAGACGCCGGTGCGCGCCGCGTCCTTGACCCACATCAACCGCCGCGTGGATCGGTCGTCGGCAGGCCAGGAGCGCCTTGCTCAAGCGGGGATGGATCGCGCCGAAGTGGGCAATGCCGACGGCTCGATCGGTGCAGGCTGGGCCGATCCGACTCCCCACGTCGGCGATGTTGATGGCCCATGGGAGCCCACCGCTGCGGGTTGCAGGGTTCAGTGCGCGAGCCCGTACCCCAGTCTTGCTTGATCGGCGCTTGAGGACCTGTTTCACCTAAATCCCGTAGCCTTCGGCACGCGCACGCGACGGGTCTCGATACAGCTCGCGGAGAATATCCAGCACCCGGACCACCGCGACATTGTCCAGCCGATAATAGATTGTCTGCGCCTCGCGACGCGTTGCGACCAGGCCCTCCGCTCGCATCTTCGACAGATGCTGCGAGGCCGCAGACTGTGCGAGTTTGGCATAGTCAGCGAGCTCGCCCACCGATGCCTCCCCTTCCAGCAGGCGACAGAGCAGCAACAGCCGCTGTTCGCTGGCCAGGAGCTTCAGGAGGCGGGCTGCAGGCCCCACGCACTCCTCAAATCGGGGAAGCTCATTCGGCGACGGACGAATTGGGAGAGGGGTCATCTGCGTGATGTAGAAGTTGCGCATACACGATCAAGTTCCGTGTTCATGTCAGTTCTTCCTTGGGGACCAGGGGGCGACCGTCATCGCGCAGGACAATATAGATGGCCGGTATCACCAGCACGGTCAGCAGGGTCGATGACGCGAGGCCGAAGAGCAGCGAAATCGCCAGACCCTGAAAAATCGGGTCGGTCAGGATTACCGCCGCCCCGATCATGGCCGCCGCCGCCGTCAGCACGATGGGCTTGAAGCGTATGGCACCCGCCTCCAGCAGAACCTCGCGCAGCGGGCGGTCCCCGGTCTGGCTGTGACGGATGAAGTCCACCAACAGGATCGAGTTTCGAACGATGATGCCGGCGAGCGCGATGAAACCGATCATCGAGGTGGCGGTGAACGGTGCCTGGAACAGGATATGGCCGATGACGATCCCGATCAGGGTCAGCGGGATCGGCGTCAGAATGACCAGAGGCAGGCGGAAGCTTTTGAACTGGGCCACGACCAGCACATAAATTCCCAGGATCGCCACGCCGAACGCTGCGCCCATGTCTCGGAAGGTCACCCAGGTGATCTCCCACTCGCCGTCCCAGAGCACGGTCGGCCGGCTTTCATCCGTCGGCTGGCCGTTCATACGGATGTCCGGCATCGGAACCTCGGTCCAGTCGCCCTCCCGGATAGCCTGATCGACCGCCAGCATGCCGTAGATCGGGGCCTCATAGGCCCCGGCAAGCTCGCCCATGATCATGTCCACGTCTCGCCCGTCACGGCGGAAGATATGCGTCGATCCGGCTTCGTTTGACACGGTGGCGACCTCGCCCAGGGAGACCAGCCTCCCGCCGGCGGCGCCCTGTGATACGGCGACAGGCATGGCCGCCAGCCCTTCGCCCCAACTGCGCGCCGATTGGGGCAGGCGCACGGAGATCTCCAGCGGATCGCGACCGTCGCCGCGATGGGCATAGCCGACGACCTGACCCCCGAGGGCGGCGGCGATGGAGTCGTACACGTCTCCGTCGCTGACCTTCAGGGCTTCCAGTCGGTCCCGATCGGGCACGATGCGCAGCCCCGGCCGCGGCTGGCCATAGCTGTCATCGACATCGACGATGTACGGGACTGAGTGGAAGGCGGCCTTCACGCGCTCGGCCACCGCGCGGCGGGTCCGGGCGTCAGGCCCATAGATCTCTGCCAGAAGGGTCGAAATGACCGGTGGTCCGGGTGGTGCCTCGACCACCTTGATCGCCCCGCCGGACGGCAGCGCGACCGCGGCGAGTTTCTCACGCAGGTCCAGCGCGATGGCGTGGCTCGACCTGTGTCGCTCACCCTTCTCGGCGAGTGCGACGGACAGATCACCCATCTCGGGCATGCGACGCAGGTAGTAGTGACGCACCAGACCGTTGAAGTTGAACGGCGACGCGGTCCCGGCATAGGCGTCGATCGCGGTCACCTCAGACAGGCCGCGGGTAATGAGGGCGGCTTCGGTCAACACGCGCTGCGTCGCCTCCAGAGACGTACCCTCGGGCATGTCGACGACCACCTGAAGCTCTGACTTGTTGTCGAAGGGCAGCAGCTTCACCGTCACGGTCTTGGTGGCGAACATGGCGCAGGCGAGCAGGGTGGCGAGCCCCACGCCGATCAGGAAGATCCAGGCCGACCGGCGGCTGTCGATCACGCGGCTCGCGACGTTCCGGTAGAGAGCACCCAGCCTGCCCTCATTGTGGTGAGCAACGGTCGTCAGCGACTTGCGGGCGAAGCGAACCATCAGCCAGGGCGCGATGACCACGGCGACGAAGAACGAAAAGACCATTGCCGCCGACGCATTGACCGGGATCGGCGCCATATAGGGGCCCATCAGGCCGGACACGAACAGCATGGGCAGCAGGGCGGTCACTACCGTCAGGGTGGCGACGACGGTCGGGTTGCCGACCTCGGCGACGGCATCAACGGCGGCGTCAACACGGCTCCGCTCGTCAGCCATGCTCCAGTGCCGGGCGATGTTTTCGATCATGACGATGGCGTCGTCAACGAGGATGCCGATGGAGAAAATCAGCGCGAACAGGCTGACCCGGTTGATGGTGTAGCCAAGAAGGTTGGAGGCGAAGAGCGTCAGCAGGATGGTGGTCGGTATGACCACAGCCGTCACGCCCGCCTCGCGCCAGCCGATCGCGAAACCGATCAGGACCACGATCGAGACGGTCGCCAGACCCAGATGGAACAGCAGTTCGTTGGCCTTCTCATTGGCCGTGGCACCGTAGTCGCGCGTCACCGCCACGCTCAGGCTGTCCGGAAGCAGCGTGCCCTTCAGCGCCTCCACACGTGCCAGAACCGCTTCCGAGACCACAACGGCGTTGGCACCGTTCCGTTTGGCGATCGCCAGACTGACCGCCGGAGCCGCGGTCCAGCCTTGCCCTGTCCGGGCATAACGCCAGGCGCGGGCCTGGTCCTCGCGCGGGGCCTCGATGACCCGGGCGACGTCGCGAACATAAACGCTCTCACCTCGGTTGGACGGCAGCGCCAGCAAGCCGATCTGCGTCGCATTGGCCAGGGTCCTGCCGGCCGTCACATCGACCGCTTGGCCGCCATTGCGCACCTGCCCCGCCGGAAACGCGCGATTGGCCTGACGAATGGTGTTCATGAGAACGCCCAGCGACACCCCATGCTGCGCCAGGCGGGCCGGATCCGGCTCCACGCGGATTTCCTGGGGACGACCGCCGACGATGAATGTCAGACCGACATTGTCGACCTTGGCGACCTCGGTCCTGAGTTTGCCCGCGATTTCGAACAACGCCTGGTCCGTCCATTGTCCGGCGGCACCCGGCCGGGGCGACAGCGTCAGCACCAGGCTCGGCACGTCATTGATGCCCCGCGTCTGAATCAGGGGTTCGCCGATCCCGGCTGGAATCCGGTCGTAGTTGGCGCGGATCTTCTCGTGAATGCGTATGGCCGCGCTGTCCGGATCGGTCCCGACATCGAAGCGGGCGGTGACCATGACCTGATTGTCGTCGGCGAAGGTGTAGACGTGCTCGACGCCCGCCACGCTCTTGACGATTGCCTCCAGCGGTTTGCCGATCAGTTCAACCGCATCCGGGGCCCGCAGGCCCGGTGCCGCGACCATGATGTCGACCATAGGCACGCTGATCTGCGGCTCCTCCTCGCGGGGAATCGACATCAGGGCCAGCAGGCCCACCGCAATTGCGGCCAGCAGGATGAGCGGCGTCAGCGGCGAACGGATCGACGCCCGTGTCAGCCGTCCGGAAAGACCGAGGTTCATCGGGCGGCTCCGGCGGGGCTCAGTACGTCACCGGCGCGAAGCCCGCCCAGCACCTCGACGGTATTGGCGTCGGGACCCGCCGTCGTCTGTACGGGGGTTTCCGAGAGCGTGCCATTCGCCAGGACGAGGCGGACGTAGTCGATCCCGAACCGGGTGAGGATGTAGCGCCGCGGCACGACCAGGGCCTGACGCTCGCCGATCTTGACCTGGGCGCGGACCCGCTGCCCGATCAGGTCCTGCGGCAAACCCGGTGCGCTCACGTCGGCCGTGACCTGTCCGCCCGTGATCGACGGATAGATCTGGCTGATCGCGCCTTGCGTCGCGACGCCCCGCAGGTCCCCCGCCGCCAGTTGCACCACATCCCCGACCTGAAGCGCGCGCGCCTGGCCCTCGGGCAGATCGATGCGCACCACCATCGGCCCGGCGGTGATGGTCGCCAGCGTCTGGCCGGCCATCAGCACCGACCCTACGGGAACCCTGGCCACCAGAACGCGTCCGGCAGTCGGGGCCAGGATTGCCCCCTGGGCGGCCAGTTCGACGCTGGCACCGCGCTGGGCGCGGGCCGCGGTCAGGTTGGCGTCGGCGGCACGCGCCTCGGCCACAACCTGATCGAGCTTGGCCTGGGCGTAGATCCCCTGGGAGAACAGGCTGCGTGTGCGCGCGAGGTCGGCGTTGGCGCGGCCGGCCTCGGCGGAGGCGGCGGCGACCTGGGCGTCGAAGGCTCCGGTCTGCAGGGCGAGGCGGGCGTCGGTCACCCGGCCGATCAACTGGCCTTGGCGGACCATGTCTCCTTCCCTGACAGCGAGCATGACCAGGGTCCCGGAGATTCGCGCCCGGGCTTCGGCCATGTCGCGGGTCGTCAGCGTCCCCGGGACCGGCTTGAGGTCGGCGACAGTCTGGGTCCGCACCGTCAACCGGTCGGCCTGTGGGGCGCTAGGAGCCACCGGAGCCGCAGGTTCAGGACTTCCGCAGGAGCCCAGCAGCAAGGCCGCGCCGAGCGCGCCGATCAGACAGGGCCGCTGCGCCATGATTCGACCTCGAACTCCGGGGGCTATGCCGTTGAGGGTCACGCGCTGATCGTCGACAGGCCCGCGGCCTTCCAGGCTGTGAGCCCGCCCGCCAGATGGGTTTCGATGACCTGTCCCGCCTTTTGGCACCGGTCCAACGCCATCGCCGACCGCTTGCCGCCGGCGCATTGCATCACGATCGTCCTGTCGCCCGCGTCGGGGAGAGCCGCAGGATTGAACGTCGAAAGCGGGATATTGAGCGCGCCCGCGATCCGCTCGGCGGCGAACTCGGCCGGTTCGCGCACATCGATCAGCATAATCGTATTCGCGTCGAGCGCGGCTTTGACCTGCTGCGGGCTCAGGTCCTTGGTCTTGGGGGCACCGAACATTGGAGGGGGTCCTTCTGGAGCGCCCGGCGGGAACCGTGCGCGAGCTTTTAAATTCGTATTTGCGTATATTTGTGTGTACGCATATTAAGTCAAGACCGATGAGCTTCAGCTAGGGCCGGCAGTCCGGTCGCGCTTTGATCCAAAACAAAGCGCCCCTGCGAAAAGAAGCGGACGTTTCGCGCTGGCCGTTAGCGGCCCATCCAGGAGACCGACCATGGCCAAACCCCGTATTGTCATCCTGGGCGCGGGACTGGGCGGTGCCATCGCAGCCTTCGAGATCAAAGACGCGGTCGACGACAGGGCGGAGGTCCAGGTGGTGTCGCAGGGCGACACCTTCCATTTCGTTCCCTCCAACCCCTGGGTCGCGGTCCATTGGCGAAAGCGCGACGCCATCGAGGTCGATCTCCCGCCGGTCTTCGCCAAGCGGGGTATCGCCTTCACGGGCGTCGGTGCCAAACGGGTCTCGCCAGCCCTCAACCAGCTCGAGCTGAACGACGGCACCGTCGTCGACTACGACTATCTGGTGATCGCCACCGGTCCCGATCTGGCCTTCGACGAGATCGCGGGCCTGGGGCCGCACGGCGGCTTCACCCAGTCGGTCTGTCATGTGGATCACGCCGAGCATGCCGCGGCGGCCTTCGACGCCTTCGTCCTGAACCCGGGTCCGATCATCGTCGGTGCCGTGCAGGGAGCCTCCTGCTTTGGCCCGGCCTACGAGTTCGCGATGATCCTCGATACGGAGCTCAGGCGACGCAAGATCCGCGACAGGGTGCCGATGACCTTCGTCACCTCGGAGCCCTATGTCGGCCACCTCGGCCTCGACGGCGTCGGCGACACCAAGGGCCTGCTCGAAAGCGAGATGCGCAATCGCCACATCAAGTGGGTCACCAACGCCCGGGTCGCCTCGGTCGAAGCCGGGCTGATGCATGTCGAGGAGATCGCCGACGACGGCGCGGTCAGACAGACCCATGACATCCCGTTCGCCTATTCAATGATGCTGCCGGCGTTTCGCGGCGTCGCTGCCGTCAGGGGCGTGGAAGGCCTGACCAACCCGCGCGGCTTCGTCGTCATCGACAAGCACCAGCGCAATCCGACCTATCCGAACGTCTTCGGCCTTGGCGTCTGCGTGGCCATTGCGCCGACCGGCAAGACGCCTGTGCCCGTCGGCGTCCCCAAGACCGGGTTCATGATCGAGAGCATGGTCACCGCCATCGCCCACAACATGGCCGAGATACTCGACGGCAAGCCCCCGACGCACGAGGCGACCTGGAACGCCTTCTGCCTGGCGGACTTCGGCGACGGGGGCGTGGCCTTCGTCGCTCAGCCGCAAATCCCGCCCCGCAACGTCAATTGGTCGGCGAGCGGAAAATGGGTCCACCTCGCCAAGGTCGGCTTCGAAAAATACTTCCTGAGCAAGATCAGACGCGGAGAGAGCGAGCCCTTCTACGAGAAACTGGCCCTGGAAATGATGGGTCTGCGCAAGATCAAGGCCTGACCCATGCGCCAGTTCGTCTGCCCGGCCTGTGGCGCGGTCAACCGCGCGCCGGACGGCAAGGACCCGCTGGCGGCCAAATGCGGCCGCTGCGGCGAGATGCTGTTCACCGGACGTCCGGTCGATGTCGACACCAAGGGGCTCGGCATCCATCGCGCGTCTACCAAAGGCGCGGCGGTGCTGGTCGATGTCTGGGCACCCTGGTGCGGCCCCTGCCGCGCCATGGCACCCAATTTCGCGGCTGCGGCCGTGGCCCTTGAGCCCGATGTCCGGCTGCTGAAGCTGAATTCCGAGGTTGAGCCCCAGGCGGCAGCGGCGCTGGGCGTCTCGGGCATTCCGGCGCTGCTGCTTTTTCGCGAAGGCCAGGTCATCGCCCGAACCGCCGGGTTCCTGGGTACCCCACAGATCGTCGCCTGGACGCGCCAGGCCCTTGATCCGGTCCAAAGCCGGGCCTGACTGGAGACTGACCATGACCGTTGACCGTGCTGTATTCGCCTTCCTTGGCTGCGTTATCCTGGCGAGCATCGCCTTGGCGCATTTCGTAAACCCCTGGTGGATCGGACTGGCGATCTTCGCCGGTTTGAACGCGATCCAGGCCGCCTTCACCGGCTTCTGTCCCGCTGCGATGCTGTTCAAGAGGCTCGGGGTCAGGACTGGAGCCGCCTTCCGTTAAGGCCCGTCCGGGGCGCTTTCGAAACGCGAACCTCTTGACCAGCGCGGTACGCCTCGTTCAACCAGCGAGAATATGGACTGAACTGAAATCATCCTTTCAGCGTGCGCGTGAGTGTTTGCTCATGACGCGAATCCGACGGATGACGGAGTCTGTCGTCGGGTCCGCTTCCCCCCAAAGCCGCCATTCGAAGAGTCCGCTTTCCCGCCACTCCGATCTGCCGATTGTCGCTCCACGAGCCGGACCCGGCTCGGGTTCGGGAAGGCCGGAAAGGGTCACCCACCCTCAGTGATCCTCCTCGCCGCTCCGGGCACGGCTTGGCCTCCCGTGCCGTTTCGCCATAGTACGGAATGTCCTCCCGTCATCCCGTAGCCCGGCGGCGCCCTTGACCGTTTCCCCGCACCCGCCCTCCCCCGCCTCCGGCGCGACGCCCCCGTTGCGGGTCTTCGTGCTCGGCGCGACCGGCGACATCGGCCGCGCGACGGTGCGGGCGCTGGTCGAGAAGGGCCATCAGGTCGTCTGTCTGGTGCGGTCGCGCGCGGGGGCCGGCGGCCATCTGTCGCCGGACGACAGCGCCCGCCTGCTGGACGGGGCCGAGGTCCGCATCGGCGAGGCGGCGGATCCCGCATCGCTGGCGCGCGACGGCTTCCGGAGCGAGCGGTTCGATGTGCTGGTCTCGTGCCTGGCCTCGCGCACCGGAGTGGCCGCCGACGCCTGGGCCATCGACCATCGCGCGCATCTGGAGGCCCTGGCAGCGGCGAAGTCGGCCGGCGTGACGCAGATGGTCCTGCTGTCGGCCATCTGTGTGCAGAAGCCACGGCTGGCCTTCCAGCACGCCAAGCTGGCGTTCGAAAAGGCCCTGATGGAGTCCGGCCTGACCTGGTCGATCGTCCGCCCGACGGCCTATTTCAAATCCCTGTCAGGCCAGGTGGCGCGGGTGAAGGCGGGCAAGCCCTTCATGGTCTTCGGCGACGGAGCCCTGACCGCCTGCAAGCCGATCAGCGACCGCGACCTCGGGACCTATATGGCCGGCTGCATCGACGATCCCGCGCGCCATAACCGCATCCTGCCGATCGGTGGCCCCGGACCGGCGCAGACGCCGCGCCAGCAGGGCGAGGCCCTGTTCCGCCTGTTGGGGCAGGAGCCGCGGTTCAGCCAGGTGCCGACCGGCCTGCTGGGCGGGATCGCGGCGACGCTGGGCGCGCTGGGCCGGGTGGTACCCGCGCTCGCAGCCAAGGCCGAGCTGGCCCGGATCGGACGCTATTACGCCGGGGAGTCCATGCTGGTGCTGAACCCTGAAACGGGTCTCTACGATGCCGATGCGACCCCGGAGACGGGCGCTGACACCCTGGCCGACTATCACGCGCAACTTCTCCGGGGGGAAACCACCCTGGAACGCAGCGAGCAGTCGGTCTTCTGATCCCTGACGGAAACCGAAGGAGGAGCGGTCAGGCGACCGCTCCTCCCCGGGTTCGTGTCTAGAAGCGCGCGGTCAGGCCGACCGAGGCGCTGCGACCGAGATCATAGCCGTTCACCTGAACCCGGTCGGATCCCAGTTGCTGATATTCGTCATAGCTGGTGCCGAGCAGGTTGCGCAGCTCCAGGGAGAAGCCGAGCTCGCGGCCCATCGAGGTGAAGTCCTTGCGGTAGACGAAGTCCAGGAACACGCCGGGCTCCTGGATGAAGTCCGGATTTCCCGCGGTGGCCCGGGCGGACGTCCGCTCGGACACATAGTTGACGATCAGCGTCGCCTGTGACCGGTCCGTATCGTCTTCCCAGCCCAGCTGCAGGTTGGCCACGTGGTCGGACTGACCTTGCAGGCGGCTGCCGTCGACGAAGAAATTCGCCGCCGGGGCCGGCACACCGGTGCCCGGCGCCGGGACCGTGTCACCGGCTCCGACCTGCACGTCAGAGCTGGCATAGGTATAGTTGGCCTGGACCAGCCACCGCTTGTTGGCGATGAAGCTCATCCCGTTGTCGGGGAACTCGAAATATTTCTTCGCTTCCAGCTCGAACCCGGTGATGACGGCGACGGGGGCGTTCAGGAAGCTCTGGATGATAACCGAGCCCTGGTCGGTGACCGTGGCCTCGATCGGCCGGTCCAGCTTCTTGTAGAAGACGCCGGCGGTCAGATACTGCTGACGGGCGAAATACCACTCATAGCGGGCGTCGATATTGAGGATTTCCGTGTCCGTCAGATACGGATTGCCGACGAAGGCGCGGTCGCTTTCGGGATCACGGTACTGCTGGGCCGCCAGTTCGCGGAACTGGGGACGACCGATGGTCTTCGACGCGCCGAGGCGCAGCTGCATGTCCTCGTAGAAATTCCACGTCACCGTGCCGGCGGGCAGAACATATTGCTCGTTGATCTGCGTCGCGGCGAAGCCGCCGCCACCGGTGAGCAGGTCGAACGGGCGCACCTGCTGTTCGCCATCCTCATAGCGAACGCCCATGTTGAGGCTGACGAGCGGAAGCACGTCCCACTCGACCTGGGCATAGGCCGCATTGACCCGCAGGTTGGCGTCATAGGCCGAGGCCCCGTTGGAACCCGTGAACTCAACGATCTGCAGATACGGCCCGATGTTCACGTCGGCCGTCAGGAAGTCGACCCGCGACTGCAGCTGGCTGGGGGTCAGCGGGACCAGTTCGATGAAGCCCAGCGACCGCTCTTCGGACGAGCGATCATTGTCCGAACTGGCGACGCCCAGGGTAAAGACGAGATCGCGCAGGTCCGACAGCGGGACGGTGTAGCTCAGGTCCGCCCCGCCCGACACGACCGTGTCGTCGACGGCGCTGAACCGGATACGGCTCGACGGAAGCTGATGCTGGATGATGCCCGTGGCGCTGCGGCCGTAGGCGAAATTGGTCTCATAGGGCGCATCGCGGGTGGTGTTGGCGTAGGCCACCCGCCATTTGAAGTCCCAGGCCTCGCCCAGGGAATGGTCGCCGGTCAGCTGCGACGAGAACAGCTGGCGCTCGAACCATTCCGTATTGTCGTTGCGACGGAAGCCGGCACCGTCCTGAATGCCCTGGGTGGAACGGGCTTCCTTGGTCACGTTTCGGACGAAGAAGTTCGTCCATTTGAACTCGTTGTTCTCGTTGGTCAGGCTCAGCCCGCCGAGGAAGTTCAGGCTGATGTCGTTCTGGTTCGAGCGGAAGGTGAAGTCATCACCCACGACCAGCCGGCCGGCGTCGAGGCGACCTGTCTGACGGACGCCTTCGCGTCCGCTCCAGCTGTTGTCGTAGCCGGCGACGAACACCGCACCCGCCGTCCCGAACGGCGTCTCTGTGGACGTACCGCCCGTAAAGCCGAACCCGAAATTGACGGGGGTCTCGTCCTGCTGGACCAGACGCAGCGGAGCGTTGATCAGCGACTGGCCGATCGTGTTCAGCCGCGTCGTCGTATAGTCCGGACCCGCCTGGATACGACGGCCGCTGTTGAAGGCCAGTTGCAGCGCACCGGGAATGTCGCGCGTACCGTCGTCAAAGCCGGTAAAATCAGTGCGTGAACCGAAATAGATCAGGCCGTCCTGCCCGGTCGTCTCCGAATTGGCACCGATCGAGGCCTTCATCGAGAAGAAGGGATCGGTCGGGGTCGCGAGGGTCTGCAGGTCGATCACGCCGCCGCCGAATTCACCGGGGAAGCTGACCGAATAGGTCTTCTGCACCGTCAGGCCGGACAGCACGTCGGCCGGGAACAGATCCAGCGGGATCACGCGCTGCAGCGGCTCGGGGCTGGGAAGGGGCGAGCCGTTCAGCAAGGCCGAGGAGTAACGCTCGCCGAGGCCACGCACATAGATGAAGCGACCTTCGACGATCGTCAGGCCGGTCACGCGGGCCAGGGCCTGGGCGGCATCGGCGTCGCCGGTGCGCTCGAGGTCTTCGGCCGTCAGGAAGGCGGCGACTTCGGGGCTTTCGCGGTTCGGAGTCGGGATGAAGCGCCCCAGCACCACGACTTCGTCAAGCTGGGTCTCGTCCGCTTCGGGCTCGGCCTCGACAGCGGGAGTCTGGGCGGTCGGGCTCTGCGACGCCGGCGCGGTTTGAGCGAACGCCAGCCCCGGCGCGATCATCGCGCTGGTGGCCAGCAGGACCCCGGTGAGGGTCAGGGTGACGGTCTTCATGATCGGCGCCTCGGAAAATATTCAACGGAAGTGGCGGCAGCCGGGCGGCAGCCGAGGCCGCCGCCCGTCATCCGTCGTCAGCAGGTCGAGCCGGCGCGCAGTCCGCAGGTCCATCCCAGGTACCAGGTGTCAGCGGCGTTCCGCACGGCACCGATGTAGGCGGTGCTGGTGAAGAACGGGAAGATCGCCGGGGCGTTCTGCGGCACGACGGCGTTTTCATTGGCGCCGTTGATGAAGAGCAGGTTGTTGTTCGTCATCGTCGCGCCGGCCGGAGCCGTCATCGTCGACACGCCCGTGGGCACGTTGTTGACGTTGGTCAGGCTGACGAACACCGCAGCCGTGGCGGCCGCGTTGACGTTGGAGTCATCTTCATAGGGACGCGAGCAGGCGAAGAAGACCGAGCGGTAGATCGGGTTGTTGGCGACCGTCTGGGCGTCGTCCAGGTCGAGGCAGGCCGCGGCCGAGGTCGACGGATTGGTGAACACCGAGTTGATGATGGTCGGGGTGGTGCCCGTGTTGTTGACGATCAGGGCGTCGGCGGCCACGGCGGCGTTACGACCGGCGATGGTGAAGTTGGAGACTTTCGGCTGGGCGTAGAAGGTGGTGCCCGACGGGGCGGCCGACCATTCGAAACCACGGCTGCCGTTGGTCACGGCGGTCGGCTTCTGGGTGATGATGCCGAACTGGGCAGCCCCGCGCCAGCCGGTGTCCGTGTCCAGACCGTCATCGTCCGCGCCGTTGATGACGAGGTAACGCAGGTTGACGTTGCCGCCGAAGATTTCGATGCCGTCGTCCGAGCTGTTGTAGGACTGGAAATATTCGATCGTCGTGCCCGAGCCGACACCGGCCAGGGTCAGAGCCTGGAGCTCGTTGTTCGGCGACAGTTCGAAGCCCGAATAGTTGACCTGAACGTAGCGCAGGATGCCCGAGTTATCGGCCGTCTGCGTGCCGCCGTAGAAGGCGCTGGTGCCCTCAACGAGGCCCTGGCAGGCATCGTTCGGCGCGGTGACGCCCACCGGGCAGACCGCGGTCGGTGCGCGACCGGCGATGACCAGGCCACCCCACTGGCCCTGCGAGCTCACGTTGGTGCTGCCTTCAACGTTCTGGCGGCTGGTGAAGATGATAGGGTTGGTCGCCGTACCTTCGGCGAAGATCTGCGAGCCGCGGTTGATGATCAGATAGTCGGTGCCGCCCGAGGCGAACACCTTGACGCCCGGCTCGATGGTCAGGATGCCCTGAAGGCTGCCGGCCAGGGGGGCACCGGGGTTCGGGCCGCGGTCCGTTCCGACTTCCGTGCGGCCGCTGATCGCATAGATGGTGCCGGCGCGGACCGACAGGGTCAGGGCACCGGTGATGGTCGCAGGCAGCTGGCAGGCGCGCAGGGTGCCGCCGGCCACGGTGCCGACATTGGCGAGGCCGGTGGGGCAGTCTGCGGCCGGGGTGCCGGCGGGAAGCGGGGTCGTGCCGCCGCCGGTGCCCGTGCCGCCGCCAAAGGACCCTTCTCCGGGTGAAGCGACTTCCGCCGAGCCGCATGCGGCCAGGGCCAGGGCGCTGGCGGAAACCGCGAGCAGGGTCGTCAGTCGAATGCCGGTCATCGTTTTCACCGTGTTGTGCAAAAGAATTTCACGGCAGAAGTCGTCAGGGGCCTACGACCCCCGATGCGATGATGACATCGCCCCCTGCCCAGCGCTGTGCTTAGGGGGGGATATGACATCACCCACGCCGGATGGTGACGGTTCCGGGTCGCTTGTGTGAAGTTGTCTTCGCGGTTCGGTGACAAGCCGTCCTGATACGGCAGAAGTTTCATAGAGACTGAGAAAGCCGCACCGGACGTGCATTTCGGCAGGGGCTCAGACGCCTCTGTCCAGCCTGCGTGGCCTGTTCATGGCGACATCAGCCGCCGTGTCGGGATGGCCCGCAAACCGGTGGCTTGCCAGGCAAACACCACCGAATGACCCCGATGGGGTCTATTCCCACTCGATCGTGCCGGGCGGCTTGGACGTCACGTCATAGACGACGCGGTTCACGCCCCGGACCTCGTTGACGATCCGCGTGGCGCAGCGGCCCAGCACATCCCACGGGAATTCGAAGAAGTCGGCCGTCATGCCGTCTGTGGAGGTCACGGCCCGCAGGGCCAGCACCTTCTCATAGGTGCGGGCGTCGCCCATGACGCCGACCGTCTTGACCGGCAGCAGCACGGCGAACGCCTGCCAGATGCTGTCGTAGAGGCCCGCCTTGCGGATCTCGTCCAGATAGATGGCGTCGGCCTGTTGCAGCGTTTCGACGGCCTCGGGGGTGATCTCGCCGGGGATGCGGATGGCCAGGCCCGGCCCGGGGAACGGATGGCGGCCCACGAAGGCGTCGGTCAGGCCCAGCTCGCGGCCGAGCGCCCGAACCTCATCCTTGAACAGTTCGCGCAGCGGCTCGACCAGCTTCAGCTTCATGAAGTCCGGCAGGCCGCCGACATTGTGGTGGCTCTTGATGACCGCCGACGGTCCGCCCGAGGCCGAGACGCTTTCGATCACATCGGGATACAGCGTGCCCTGGGCGAGGAATTCGGCGCCCTCGACCTTGTGCGCCTCGCGGTCGAAGATCTCGATGAAGACCCGGCCGATGATCTTGCGCTTGGTCTCGGGGTCCGAGACACCCGCCAGTTCACCGAGGAATTCCTTCGACGCATCAACATGTACCAGCGGAATGTTGTAGTGCTCGCGGAACAGGGTTGTGACCTGCTCGGCCTCGTCCTTGCGCAGCAGGCCGGTGTCGACGAAGACGCAGGTCAGCTGATCGCCGATGGCCTCGTGGATCAGCACCGCCGCCACCGAGGAATCGACGCCGCCGGACAGGCCGCAGATGACCTTCGCGTCGCCGACCTGTTCCCGGATCTGCGCGATCTTCTCGTCCCGATAGGCGGCCATGGTCCAGTCGCCGGTCAGGCCGGCGATGCCATGGGTGAAATTCTTCAGGATCGTCGCGCCGCGCGGGGTGTGCATCACCTCGGGGTGGAACTGGACGCCATAGAAGCGGCGGGCCTCATCGGCGATCACGGCATAGGGCGAGCCCGCCGAGGTGGCGACCACGTCGAAACCTTCGGGGATGGCGACGATCTTGTCGCCGTGGCTCATCCAGACCGTCTCGTCCTCTCCCACCGCGGCGAGGTCGGCCAGCAGGGGCGAGGCCTTCTGCACGGTGATCTCGGCGCGGCCGAATTCGCGGTGATGGCCGCCCTCGACCTTGCCGCCCAGCTGTTCGCACAGGGTCATCTCGCCGTAGCAGATGCCCAGCACCGGCACCCCGGCCTCGAACACCGCCTGCGGGGCGCGCGGGCTGTGGGCCTCGTGCACGCTGGCCGGACCGCCGGACAGGATGATGGCCTGGGGCTTCATGGCCGCCAGCGCCGCATCCGCCTTGTCGTAGGGATGGATCTCGCAATAGACGCGCGCCTCGCGCAGGCGTCGGGCGATCAACTGGGTGACCTGGCTGCCGAAGTCGACGATCAGGACCTTCTGGTGATCAGCGGGGGCGGTCATGCGGGCTCCGTAACGGCAGGCGTGAAAGGGTCATGCAACAGGTCGAGCGCCTCGGCCAGAGCCTGATCGACCTCGGCCAGGGCGTCGGTCCAGTGTTCCAGCGCGGACAGGTCGGATCGACCGTCCGAGACGCCGCGCAAACCCATCACCGGCACGCCGAACCGGGCGGCGGCGCGGACGACGGCAAAGGTCTCCATATCGACCATGTCGGCGTCGACGGCGTCATAGGCCGCACCCGAGACCACGCTGGCCCCGGTGGCCAGACGCGCGCTGGGCAGGGCGGCGGGACCTTCGGCGAGCGGCAGGACGGCCGGCAGGCGCGGGAACGGTGTTTCCCCCTTGGGAAAGCCGAGCGCACGGGCGTCCATGTCACGATAGCTGACGGAGGCGATGCGGTAGACGCGGGCGTGGTCGAGGGTGCGCGACCCCGCCGAGCCCAGCGAGATCAGGACGTCCGGCAAGGTCCCTTCAGCCTGCAGGAGGGCCAGGGCGTGGGCGACCCCCGCCTCGGCCTCGACCGGGCCGACGCCGGTGATCAGCGGTCGGATGCGGGCGCGCAGCGCCGGACCGTATTCGGGCTCGGCGGCCATGACGCAGAGGGCGGTCTTCGGACCGAAACTGGAAAGGGTCCAGTCCCGGCTCACGCCCGCCGCTCGTAGAGGGCCATGAAGAAGCCGTCGGTGCCGGTCGAGGCGGGCGACAGACGCAGACGCCCGCCGGACACGGCAGGGGCCAGGCCGGAACGGGCCGCCCTGGTCAGGGTCCCGGCGGCGAGCAGATCGGTCATGGCGATGGCCTGAAAGCCCGGGGTCGCCGCTTCGAACGCGTCGGCGACGGCCTCGTTCTCACGCGTCAGGACCGAGCAGGTGACATAGGCCAGCCGTCCGCCGCGCTTCACCAGCGGGGCGGCCTGGGCGAGGATACGCAGTTGCAGGGCGTGCAGGCGCTCAACCTCGTCGGGCTTCAGACGCCAGGCGTCTTCAGGGCGGCGACGCCAGGCCCCGGAACCGCTGCACGGGGCGTCGACGAAGACCAGATCGGCGCGGCCGTTGAACTCCTCCACACCGCCGCCATTGGGGCCCAGCAGGCGCAGATCGGCGGCCACCCCGGCGCGCTCCAGCCGCGGCCGGATGTTGTCGAGCCGCTTCTGGACCACGTCGCAGGCGATCAACCGCAGGCCGGCGGCGCGCGGCGCGGCCCGGGCGGCGGTCTCTTCCTCGGCCCCGGTCGGGGACCAGCCGGCCGGACGGGGCGCAGACGCCTTCGCCGCATCGGCATCAGGCAGGCCCTGTACCGCGAGTGCCAGCGTCTTGCCGCCCCCGCCGGCGCAATAGTCGACGACGATACTGTCCGGCGTGAAGCTCAGGCCCGAGCCCGCCAGCCAGCTCACGATCTGGCTGCCTTCGTCCTGGATCTCGACCTCACCGGCGTTGAAGGCCTTGAGGGCCTGAACGTTCGGGGCGGGTTCGGACGGCAGGCGCAGGCCGACCGCCGACCACGGCGTCGGCTTCGGTGTCAGGCCACCGGCGGTCAGCTCGGCACGGGCCGCGTCCACCGTCGTCCGCGCCGTATTGACCCGCAGGTCGACCGGGGCGCGCGCCATCAGGGCGGCGGCCTCCTCGCTCCAGCGCTCGCCGAAGGTCACCTTGAGATCCTCGGCCACGAACTCGGGCAGGCCGGCGGCGGCCCAGTCGGGCAGATCGCCCTCCCCGGCCTCGATACGGGCGTGTTCCTGTTTCGACAGCGGGCGCGGGCCGTAACCATCGCCCGAATGCAGCGCCTCGATCTCTTCCAGCGTCAGTCCGTCGAGGAAGGCCAGCGAGCCGATCACCAAGGCCCGCCCGTCCTCGCGCCCGCCCATGGCGCGGACCAGACGGCCACGCGACCGCAGCACCTCATAGACCCGCTCGGCGACGGCGCGACGGTCCTTGGACCCCGCATAGCGGTTGGCGGCACCCCAGGCCTTGAGCACGACATCGGCGGGCGCGCGGCCCTGGGCAATGCTGTCGAGAACGGAAGCGGCGGAGGCGAGGCGGGCGGCTGGGGTCAATTCAGGCTTTCAAACAAACAGGGCGGCGATGACCATACCCATGCCCACGAACGCCACACCCCAGGCCAGAGTCCGGAGGTAGGCAACGCCGAGGGCATAGAGCGGCAGGTAGATCACGCGGCCGAAAAGATAGAGATGCGTCCCCCACAGGGTCAGGGGGCCGCCGTCCTTGCCCGTCACATGCGCCATAATCACGGCGATGGCGAAGATCGGCAGGGTTTCGAACAGATTGGCCTGGGCGCGGTCCAGCCGTCCGGCCAATTTGCCTGGCGGCGGGACGGGCTCGTCGCGCGCACCGGCATTCCATTTGAGGCCCCGCTCGGCCGTCCGGGCACTGGCCGCCCAGAAAATCTGGACGACGGCCAGGATCAGCACGAAGGCCAGGACGATGAATTCAGGCGTCATATCCATGGTTCAACCCTTTCCGGTCAGCCCTGCCGGTAGTTCGGTGCTTCCCGCGTGATCATCACGTCATGGACGTGGCTCTCGCGCAAACCGGCACCGGTGATGCGGACGAAGCGCGCGCGCTGCTGGAAGTCGGCGATGGTGGCGGCACCGACATACCCCATGGCGGCGCGCAGGCCGCCGACCATCTGGTGCAGCACCGGCGATATCGGCCCCTTGTACGGCGTCTGGCCCTCGATGCCCTCGGGCACCAGCTTCTGGGTGTCCTCGACCTCTTTCTGGAAATAGCGGTCGGCCGAGCCGGCTCCCATCGCCCCGACCGAGCCCATGCCGCGGTACGACTTGTAGGAGCGGCCCTGGTACAGGAAGACCTCGCCGGGCGACTCATCCGTGCCCGCGAACATCGAACCCATCATGGCGACCGAGGCACCGGCCGCGATGGCCTTGGCCAGGTCACCCGAGTATTTGATGCCCCCGTCGGCGATGACCGGCGCACCGGAGTCCTTCGCGGCGCGGACCGCCTCCATGATGGCGGTCAGCTGGGGCACGCCGACGCCCGCGACGATGCGGGTGGTGCAGATGCTGCCCGGGCCGATACCGACCTTCACCGCGTCGGCGCCGGCGTCGATCAACGCCCTCGCCGCATCATAGGTGGCGACATTGCCGGCGATGATCTGGATGCGATTGGACTCGCGCTTGATCCGCTCGACGACCCTCGACACCTGGATCGAATGGCCGTGGGCGGTGTCGATGACGACCACGTCCACGCCCGCCTCGGCCAGGGCCATGGCCCGCTCATAGCCCGCGTCGCCGACGGTCGAGGCAGCCCCGACCAGCAGCCGGCCCTGATCGTCCTTGGCGGCGTGGGGATGGGCCTGGGCCTTCTCGATGTCCTTCATCGTGATCAGGCCGGTGGCGCGGTAGTCCTCGTCGACGACGATGACGCGCTCGATCTTGCGATCCCGCAGCAGGGCCCGCGCCTCGTCGCGTCCGGCACCCTCGCGCACGGTGACCAGATCGCCCGTGGTCATCATCTCGATGGCCTTGCGGTCGGGGTCGGTGTCGAAGCGCATGTCGCGGTTGGTCAGGATGCCGACCAGCTTGCCACTGGCGGGATCGACCACCGGGAAGCCCGAGATCTTCTTCTTGGCCACGATGGCGCGGATCTCGCCCAGCGTCGTCTGCGGCGTGATGGTCACCGGATTGATGACCATGCCGCTTTCATAGCGTTTGACCTCGCGCACCTGATCGGCCTGTTCCTCGACCGTCATATTGCGGTGGATGACGCCCAGACCGCCGGCCTGGGCCATGGCGATGGCCAGCCGGGTTTCCGTGACCGTGTCCATGGCGGACGAGGTCAGCGGGATGTTCAGCGTGATGTCGCGGGTGAGCTTCGTCGAGACGTCCGCATCTGCGGGCATGATCTCTGACGGGCCGGGTTCCAGCAAAACATCGTCGAAGGTGAGCCCTTCGCGTATCTCCATGAGGAGTCTCCGTTTTGCGGGCCGCGTATAGCGGTGACGGGCGGGCAACCGCAAGGGCCGGCCGCCCTTATCGTCGCTATAAGCACAATTGGCTTGCCGGATGCGGCGCCCACCCCACATCCCGGTGACCCATGGTTCGCCTGTTGATCAGCTCTGCCCGCCGCCTCGCGCTCAAGATCGCGAGCTATGGCGTGATGCACCTGGGGGTCGCCATACTGGTGGCCTTCGCCATCACGCGCGACTGGCGACTGGCGCTGGCCGTCGGCGTGGTCGAGCCCTTCTTCCAGACCATCGCCTATTCAATCCACGACCGCGTCTGGCACCGGATCGAGCATCGCCGGACTCTGTCGGGGCTGGAGGAGGCCTCCGAAGCCGTCACCGCCCGTCTGCAGATCATGGTCCCCGAGGAACAGACCCGTGCTCACGGCCATCACGGCCACAGCCACGCCCTGCCCCGTTCGTTCAGCCAGATCGCGGCCAAGTCCGTCACCTATGGCCTGATGCATTTCGTCGTGGCCGTAACGGTGGCCTACGCCCTGACCCGCGACTGGCGCGTGTCGCTGGCCATCGGCATCATCGAGCCGCTGGTGCAGACGGTCTTCTTCACAGCCCACGACCGCATCTGGACCCGGATCGAGGCCCGCAAGGCAAAGCGTGCGGCGGAGATGGCCTCGGCGTGATCAGGGGATGAGGAAACCGGTGGACGAACAGCCGGGCCGCGCGTCTGTCGCCCTGTTGGCCGGGTCCCGACACATCAGCGCCCTCACGCCCGTCTGATCAGCCGCTGCGCGCTCGGCCTTCCAGACGACGCGCGTGCCGCGCAGGCCCAGAAGGCCGACCTTTGCCGCGGTATCGTCCCCCGAACCCAGTCTGACGGCGATCACCGCATAGTCCGGATCGACCGGGTCGCGATAAACCCGGACGCTGCGGCCGCGACCGACCCAGGCCTCGGCCGGTACCCCGATATCGGTGCCGGGCTCGACCAAGGCCAGCAGGGAGCCCCCTTCCCGCTCGGCCCGCGCCTCCTCGGCGTTCCGGAACGGAACCGCAGGCAAGACGGCCAGGCCGACGAGCCCCCAGATGACGTCCATGCCCGGATCGCTCCGGTAGGTCCGCTCGGGAATTTGCCGGCACAGGGAGACCAGCGCGGCACCCGGCATGGCGGGTTTCAGACGCTCCAGCAGGGCGGTGCCGTCAGACAGGGGCAAACGTCCCGGAGCCACCGTCAGGGAAGATGGCGGACGTGGCGCGCGCAGCTGCGCCTGCAAGTCTCGCATCGTCGGTGCGGGGTTCGGGATCGCCGTAGGTTGAGGAAGCAGGTCGGGATAGACGCCGATCAGCCGTCCGCTCTCGAACGCCAGCAGGCCACCGGTTCTGCGTACCAGCGCCCGGCGGCGTTCCGGCGAATCGCCCTCGGCCAGCCCGTCTTCGAATCCGGTCAGGCAGGCCTCGTTCCCGGCGTTCGGCTGTCGCCAGAAGCGGCGCGCGGGATACAGGGCGACGGTTCGGCCGCCGTCGGCCATCCGCAAGGCGTCGCCGGGGCCGATGCCCGGTGCCGCGCCGGTAAGGGTGGCGACCTCGGACGGGGTCAGGCCAATCAGGTCGGCGACCGGCGTGGAGGTCACACCGGCGGGAGCCTGCAAGGCGGCGGCCAGGGCCAGCGCGACCAGGCTCATCGCTTGTTCAAGGCCACCAGAAACACCTCGGCGCTGTCCTTCCGGCTTGAGGCCGGCTTGACGTATTTGACCGTCTCGAACTCGGCGCGCAACCGCGCCAGCACCCCGCCGGCGTCGCCCCCCTGGAAATTCTTCGACACGAAATTCCCGCCCGGCCGCAGGGTGCGAATCGCGAAGTCGGCGGCAATCTCGATCAGGGCGATGATCTTCAGGTGGTCGGTCTGGCGGTGGCCGACGGTGTTGTGGGCCATGTCGGACAGGACCAGATCCGGCGGCCCACCCAGCAGGTCCATCATCTGCCGGTCGACGCCCGGGTGCGTGAAATCGGCCTGCAGCATGGTCGCGCCGGCGATCGGTTCGATCATCAGCAGGTCGACGCCGACCACCGAGGTCGCGCCACGCTTGACCGCCACCTGGGCCCAGCCGCCGGGCGCGGCCCCCAGATCGATGACCCGGCTGCCGTGTTTGATCAGATGGAAGCGGTCGTCGATCTCGATCAGCTTGAAGGCCGCGCGGCTGCGCCAGCCTTCGGCGCGGGCCTTCTCCGACCATTTGTCCGACAGCTGGCGCTTGATCCATTGCTGGCTGGACATCGACTTGGTGTCCGCCGTCTTCATCTTGGTGCCCATGCCGCGGCCGGCCGAGGTCCCGCCCGAGGGCGGGCGCACCATCCGTCTGCGCTCAGGTTCCTTGTCGGCAGGCTTTTCTTCGTCAGTCATCGCATCCACATAGCCCCCGACGACATTGCGGGCTATGCACCCGCGATAATTCACAAGGAGCGCGCCGATGGCCGACCAGACCCTGACCTTCACCCTCGACAGCGGCGCCGACCAGGGCGACGTGGTCATCAAGCTTCGGCCGGACCTGGCCCCCGGCCACGTCGCCCGCATCACCGAGCTGGCCAGCGAAGGTTTCTATGACGGCGTGGTCTTCCACCGCGTCATCCCCGGCTTCATGGCCCAGGGCGGCGATCCGACCGGCACCGGCACCTCGGGCTCCAAAAAGCCGAACCTGAAGGCCGAGTTCTCGAAAGAGCGCCACGCGCGCGGCGTCTGCTCGATGGCCCGGACGTCCGATCCCAACAGCGCCAACAGCCAGTTCTTCATCTGCCTCGACGACGCCTCCTTCCTCGACGGCCAGTACACCGTCTGGGGCGAGGTCATCGAAGGCATGGATCACGTCGACGCCCTGCCCAAGGGCGAACCGCCGCGTTCGCCGGGCAAGATCGTCAAGGCGACGGTGGCCTGACGAGATGATCTCCGGTGCGGTTCGCGATGAGCTGATCGCGCGCTACAGCGAGCCGCACCGGCGCTATCACACCATGACCCACATCGAGGACTGTCTGGCGCAGGTCGCGGCCTCGACGGACTTTTCCGATCAGCAGCGCAGCCTGATGGACGCCGCCATCTGGTTTCATGACGCGATCTATGACGCGACCCGAAGCGACAACGAGGCCGAAAGCGCGAAGCTGGCAGCCGAGCGGCTTTCGGTGGCGGGCGCCGAACAGACCTTCATCGATGAAGTCAGCCGGTTGATCCTGCTGACGGCAGGCCATTCCGTGGCCCCCGGCGACCGCATCGGCGCGCGACTGGTCTCGATCGACCTGTCGATCCTGGGCGCAACGCACCAGCGGTACGACGACTACGCCGCCGCCATTCGGTTCGAGTACGGCCATGTGCCCGAGCCGCTGTACAGGGCCGGACGCGCCGCGATCCTCAGTCGCTTCCTCGAGGGCGGGCACCTGTTCGCTGACCCGGTCTGGGCCGAACGGTTCGAAGCTCCGGCCCGGGCGAACCTCACCCGGGAAATCGCCGCCCTCACCGCGTAAGCGGCTACTCGATCTCCACCACCTCGACCCGGGCCCCGTTCAGGACCAGGGCGATCTCGCCGCGCTTGAGCTTCAGAGCGTCCTCGCCGAACAGCTGGCGGCGCCAGCCCTTGAGGGCGTCGACGTCGGCATCGTCGTCCAGGGCGATCTTCTCGAGGTCGGCGACATTGGCCAGAAGCTTGGTGGCCACGCCGGCGTTGTCGCTCTTCGCCTTGAGCAGCACCTTCAGCAGTTCGACCACCGACGGCGGGGCCGGCTGATTGTGGGCCGGACGGTCCAGCTTGGGCGCGAAGGCTTCGGGGTCGGCCAGCACGCGCTTCAGCTCGGCGGACAGTTCGATGCCCAGACGCGAGGCCCCGAATCCCTTGGGCACGGAGCGCAGCCGGTTGAAGGCGTCGGGGTCGGTCGGGCCCTGGGCCGCGATCTCGTCAATGGCCTCGTCCTTGAGGATGCGGCCGCGCGGCTGGTCGCGCTCCTGCGCCGTGCGTTCGCGCCAGACCGCCGTAGCGACGAAGACCGACAGGTATTTGGCGTTGAATTTCTTCGGCTTCAGCCGCTTCCAGGCCTTCTCCGGATCGGTGTCGTAGACGGCCGGATCGGTCAGGCTCTCCATCTCGGACATCACCCAGTCCAGACGGCCGTCCTTCTGCAGGCGGTCACGCAGCTTGGGATACAGGGCCGCCAGATGGGTCACATCGCCCAGCGCATAGACCAGCTGGGCCTCGCTCAAGGGACGACGGGCCCAGTCGGTGAAGCGGCTGCCCTTGTCGACTTCCTGCTTCAGCATCTGGCGCACCAGCGCCTCATACGAGACCTGATCGCCGAAGCCGGCGGCCATGGCCGCCACCTGGGTGTCGAACATCGGCTTCGGCATGGCACCGAGCTTGACGAAGATTTCCGTATCCTGGCGCGCGGCGTGGAAGACCTTGATGATCTTCGGATCGCGAAGCAGGTCCAGGAAGGGCTCGAGATCCAGCCCGTCCGCCATCGGATCGATGATGGCGGCGTCCGTGGCCGACGCCGCCTGGATCAGGCACAGACGCGGCCAATAGGTCGTCTCCCGCATGAACTCGGTGTCGACGGTGATGAAGGGCTGGTCGGCCAGACGTTCGCAGAATGCGCGAAGCGCCTCGGTGGTGGTGATCGGCGTCATTCCGATGCTATAGCCCCGCGCGATACCGTTGTGGCAAGAGCCGCCGCAGAAATCCTCCCACTGATTCAGGCCCGTGACCCATGAGCGACACCTCCGATTCCCGGCGTGACGGTCTCCAGAGCGGTCTGACCTATGCCGATGCGGGCGTGGACATCGATGCCGGCGAGATGCTTGTCGACGCCATCAAGCCGCTGGCGAAGTCGACCCGGCGCCCCGGCGCGGAGGCTTCGCTGGGGGGATTCGGGGCCCTGTTCGACCTCAAGGCCGCCGGATTCGAGGATCCACTGATCGTCGCGACGACGGACGGCGTCGGCACCAAGCTGAAGATTGCCATCGAGACGGGCCGCCATGACGGCGTCGGCATCGATCTGGTCGCCATGTGCGTCAACGACCTGCTGGCCCA
Organism: Caulobacteraceae bacterium; assembly: GCA_965284375.1. Lineage (GTDB taxonomy): Bacteria > Pseudomonadota > Alphaproteobacteria > Caulobacterales > Caulobacteraceae > Brevundimonas. Next base: position 833,386 of record OZ260074.1, on the reverse strand, counting down.
GGGCGCCGAGCCGCTGCTCTTCCTCGACTATTACGCCACCGGCAAGCTCGAGATCGACGCCGCCAGACGCGTCGTGGCCGGAATCGCCGACGGGTGTCGCCAGGCCGGCTGCGCCCTCGTCGGCGGCGAGACGGCCGAAATGCCCGGGATGTACCAGGGCGGCGACTATGATCTGGCCGGCTTCTCGCTGGGCGCGGTCGAGCGCGGCCACGCCCTGCCGTATCTGGACCGTCAGGCGACGGGCGACATCATCATCGGCCTGGGGTCTTCGGGTCCGCACTCGAACGGCTATTCGCTGATCCGCAAGGTGGTCGAGAAATCGGGTCTGTCGTGGGCCGACGACGCCCCCTTCGCCCGGGACCGGACGCTCGCCCAGGCTCTGATGGAGCCGACGCGCATCTATGTGAAGCCGGTCCTGCCGCTGATGAAGGCCGGTCTGGTCAAGGGCGCGGCCCACATCACGGGCGGCGGCCTGATCGAAAACCCGCCGCGCTGCATCGCCGAGGGCCTGCAGGCCCGCTTCGACTGGAACGCCTGGCCCCTGCCGCATGTGTTCCAGTGGCTGGGCGAGGTCGGCGGCATCTCGGATCACGAGCTGCGCCGCACCTTCAACTGCGGCATCGGCTTCATCCTGATCGTGTCGCCCGAGAATGCCGAGCCGGTGCTGGCCTCGCTGCTGGAAGCCGGCGAGGTCGCCTTCGTCTGCGGGCAGCTGGAATCAGCCTAACCCGCGTCGTCCAGACTGCTGTAGGTGACGCGGATCAGGACGGCGCGCCCCTCGTTCTGTCGCACCGACACGGTTAGACCGCCCCTGGTCCAGATCGGCCGGTCCGCCGGCTGATCGGCCTCGGGCGAAAAGCCCTGCGCGCGAAGCACCGGCTGCACCGCCCCCGTGGCCGCTTCGAGTCCGCCACGGCGGGCCTGGATGACGCAGACGCGGTTCAGATCAGCCTCGGCCGCGCTGCCGGTGGTCGTCAGCCGCAGAAGATACGCCTCGTCCTCACTCTGGAAATTCCGGGTTTCGTTGTCCGCCGTCCCGGTCGGGACGAACCCGAGGAACTCGAGCGCCACCGTATCGCTGGCCTCACCGGTGACATAGGGCAGGCAGACGTCGGTCAGGATGCTGCGCGTCATATCGGTGGGTGGCGCAGGCGAAGCCGCGAGCGAAAGAGCGAAAACGAGAGCGAGCATCAGGGGATCTCCGGGAGTCCGGTCACTGTTTCCGAGCCTTGTCATCCGCGCAAGCGTCGCGCTGCCGTTGACCCGACGGGGTCGGCCCGGCAAGGTCCGCGCCTTGTCTGTGAGCGGGGTTTTCAATGCGCGTGCTTTCTGTTGGCCTGGCCGCGCTTGTTCTGGCTTCGGCCTCTTCGACAGCCGCCCAGACGGTGGTTCAGGAACAGCCGCTGCTACATCAACTGGCGGACGACATTCAGCCCGGGCGGATGCGGGCGGACATTCAGGCCCTCGTCAATTTCGGCACGCGCCACACGATGTCGGAAACGCAATCCGACACGCGCGGCATCGGCGCAGCCCGCCGCTGGACGCAGGCGCAGTTCGAGGCGATCAGTCGCGACTGCAACGGCTGCCTGAGCGTCGTCACGCCCTCTGACACCGTCACGGCGGCCCGGGTGCCGACCCCGACCGAAGTGGTCAACATCGTCGCCATCCAGCGCGGAACAGGAGACCCGAACCGGGTCATCATCATCTCCGGCCATATCGATTCGCGCGTCACCGACGTGATGAATTTCACGGCCGACGCCCCCGGAGCCAATGACGATGCCTCGGGCGTCGCGTCGGTGCTGGAGGCCGCACGGGTGCTGTCGAAACACCGCTTCAACGCGACCCTGGTCTTCGCCGTCCTGTCGGGCGAGGAGCAGGGCCTGCTGGGCGGCAAGATCCTGGCCGACTACGCCAGGGCGCAGGGCTGGCGGGTCGAGGCCAATCTGAACAATGACATCGTCGGCAACTCCGAAGGCCAGTCCGGCGTGCGCGACACCACCCGCGTCCGGGTCTTTTCGGAAGGGACCAAGACGGTCGAGACCGCGGCCCAGGCCGAACGCCGGCGCTACAACGGAGGTGAGCTGGACTCGTCCTCGCGCAACCTGGCCCGCTTCATCGACGGCATGGCCGACCGCTATCTGGCCAATTTCGACGTCGAGATGATCTATCGCACCGACCGCTATGGCCGCGGCGGCGACCAGACCGAAATGCTGCGTGCCGGCTTCCCGGCCGTCCGCATCTCGGAAGGGGCCGAAAACTACGATCGCCAGCACCAGGACCTGCGCACCGAGAATGGCGTGGTCTATGGCGACACCATCGAGGGGGTCGACTTCAGCTATCTGGGTCAGGTCGCGCGTCTGAACATCGTCAGCATGGCGGCCCTGGCCAATGCGCCCGCCAGTCCGCTGGGCGTGACCATCGAGGGGGCGGTCAAGCCGGACACCACGATCAAGTGGCGGGCCGTGCCCGGCGCGGCCGGTTACCGCGTCTGGTGGCGCCCGACCACGGCGGCGCAATGGACCTACAGCCGCTGGGCCGGATCGGCGACGGAGCTGGTGCTGCGCAACATCGTCATCGACGACTATTTCTTCGGCGTGTCGGCCGTGTCGGACGACGGCTACGAAAGCCCGGTCGTCTTCCCCGGTCCGGCGGGGTCGTTTGTCTCGGTCGGCGACCCGGTTCCGCCGGCGCGCTGATGTCGGACCGCCGTCCCGGCCCCGTGCGCGTGGCCGTCCTGATTTCGGGTGCCGGCTCAAACATGGCCGCCCTGATCGACGCGGGGCAGCAGGCCGACGCGGCGTTCAGGGTCGTTCTGGTCCTGTCCAACAAACCCGAAGCGGGCGGTCTGGCCGTCGCCGGGGCCAAGGGTGTGGCCGCTGTGGCCGTGGACCAGCGCCCCTTCGGCAAGGACCGCGAGGCCCACGAACGCGCCGTCGACGCCGCCCTGGCCGCGCACGACGTCGAGGTCGTCGCCCTGGCCGGCTATATGCGTCTGCTCACCCCCTGGCTGGTCGGCCGTCGGGCCGGCCGGATGCTGAACATCCATCCCAGCCTGCTGCCGAAATATCCGGGTCTGGACACCCATGCCCGCGCCATAGCCGCCGGCGACGCCGAGGCCGGCTGTTCCGTCCATCTGGTCACCGAAGGCGTGGACGAGGGTCCGGTGCTGGCCCGGGCGACGGTTCCGGTGCTGCCGGACGACTCGCCGGGCGCGCTGGCGCAACGGGTCCTGGCGGCAGAGCACAACCTGTACCCGCGCGCCCTGGCCGACTTCTGCCGGGCTCTGGATTAGCGTTTTGTAATCCTGTCGTTTTCCCGGCGACAGCCGGAAAAACTTGGGTCAGGTTGCCGCCGCATCACAAGCGAGGCTTCCATGTCCAGACTCCGCCTTATGGCCTGCGCCGCCGGCGCCGCCCTGACCTTCGCCGCCGGGATCGCCCAGGCCCAGACCGCACCGCCGATCGTCGAGATTCCGTCCACGACCCAGGCCCGGATCGGCCAGTTCGGCTTTGACGTCGGCGGCATGGATACGACCGTCCGCCCGGGGGCCGACTTCAACCGCTTCGCCAGCGGCACCTATCTGGCCAATACCCCGATCCCCGCGGACAAGACCTCGTTCGGCGTGTTCGACATGCTGTACGACCGCTCGCAGGACAATCTGAAGGCCCTGATCGAGGAGAGCGCGGCCAATCCGTCCTCAAGCCCCGAGGCCGGCCGCATCGGTGCCTTCTACGGCAGCTTCATGGACGAGGCGACGGTCGATCGTCTGGGTGCAGGCCCGCTACAGGCCGACCTGGCCGAGGTCCGCGCCGCCGACACCCGCGAGGAAATCGCTGCCCTGATGGGCCGCACCCAGGCCGGCTTCGGCTCCAGCCTGTTCGGAATCGGCACCTTCGAGGACCTCAAGGCACCCGACCGCACCGCCGCCTATGTCGGCCAGGGCGGCCTCGGCCTGCCGGACCGCGACTATTATCTCGAGGACAGTTTCGCGCCCCAGAAGGCCGCCTATCAGGCCTATGTGGTCACCGCCCTGACCCTGGCGGGCTGGCCCGAGCCTGAAGCCGCCGCTCAAGCCATCGTAGCCTTCGAGACCCGCATCGCCGAACAGCACTGGACCCAGGTCCAGAACCGCCAGATCGACAAGATCTACAATCCCATGACTGTGGCCGAACTGGCCGTCGCCGCGCCGGGCTTCAACTGGGCGGCCTGGGCCGACGGCGCGGGGGTGGCCCATGTCCCGACCCTGATCGCCACCAACAACACCGCCTTTCCCGGCATGGCGCGGGTCTTCGCCGAGACCCCGATCGAGACCCTGCAGTCGTGGCAGGCCTTCCACGTCATCGACCAGGCCGCGCCCTATCTGTCGAGCGCCTTCGTCGAGGCCAATTTCAACTTCTACGGCAAGGTGCTGAACGGTGTGCCGGACAACCGTCCGCGCTGGAAGCGGGGCGTTCAGCTGGTCGACAATTCGCTCGGCGAGTCGCTGGGCCAGGAATATGTCGCCCGCCACTTCCCCGCCGAGTCCAAGGCCCAGATGGAGGAACTGGTCGCCAACCTGCGTCGCGCCATGACCGCCCGTATCGAGGGTCTCGACTGGATGAGCCCCGAGACCAAACAGCAGGCGCTCTACAAGATGAGCCGCTTCGGGGTGAAAATCGGCTATCCGGAACAATGGCGCAGCTATGACGGCCTGCGTCTGGTCGAGGGTGACCTGTACGGGAATGTCGAGCGCACCTCGGCGTTCAACTGGGCCTGGAACGTCGGCAAGCTGACGCGTCCGGTCGATCCGCTGGAGTGGGGCATGACCCCCCAGACCGTGAACGCCTACTACAACCCGCCGCGTAACGAGATCGTCTTCCCGGCCGCCATCCTGCAGGCCCCCTTCTTCGATCCCAACGCTGATCCGGCGATCAACTACGGCGGCATCGGCGCGGTCATCGGCCACGAGATCACCCACGGCTTCGACGACCAGGGCCGCAAGACCGACGGCGACGGCGTGCTGCGCGACTGGTGGACCGCCGAGGACGCGGCCAAGTTCGAGGAACGCGCGGCGGTTCTGGGCGCGCAGTATTCGGCCCTCAGCCCGTTCGAAGGCACCAACGTCAACGGCGACCTGACCATGGGCGAGAACATTGCCGACCTGGGCGGCCTGCTGCTGGCGCTCGACGCCTACCACATGTCGCTCAACGGGGCGGAGGCACCGGTCATCAACGGCCTGACGGGCGATCAGCGCGTCTTCCTCGGCTGGGCCCAGGTCTGGCGTCAGAATTCGCGTGACGAGGCCCTGCGCCAGCAGGTCACCACCGATCCGCACGCCCCGGCCCAGTACCGGGCGGCTGTCCCGCCGCGCAATATCGACGCCTGGTACGCGGCGTTCGGCGTCGAGCCGGGTGACGCCCAGTATCTCGCCCCCACGGCCCGCGCCCGCATCTGGTAGGCCGGACCGCGACCACGACCACGGCCCCGGCGATCGCTCGCCGGGGCCGTCTCATGTTCAGGGCTCGGCCCGGGGAAGCCGCCGCTCATCCAGCAGGCTCAACAGCGCCAGGACGGCCACGACCGCCGCCGCGACCCACAGGGCGGTGACGCCCAGCCTCAGGAACATCAGCGCGCCCAGGGACCCGCCCGCCGCCAGTCCGATCCACAGCAGCAGGAACGGGACCCAGTCCCAGCGCGCACCGCCATGCAGGGCCGTCGCGATCCGCTGGCCCACCCGGACCAGGGTGCCGGTCATATAGGTCAGGCCAACCCGCACATCCCCGCCCTTCTGGAACACCGTATTCTCGACCCCCATGGCCAGCACCACGGGGATCATGCCCGCCAACGGACGGCCGGCCGACAGCAGGCCGGCGCCCATGGCCAGCAGAACGGCCTCGAGTCCCAGAACGACAGCCTTTCTTCCCTCGCCCGCCCGACGCGCCGCCGTCGACCCCAGCACCACGCCCACCACGAACAGGCCGATCAGCCCCAGCGCCCTCGCGGCCAGGTCCCAGTGGCCCATGGCCACCGCAACACCGAACCGCGTGGAGTTTCCGCTCATGAAGGAGACGAAGAACCCGCCCAGCGTCAGAAAGCCGATCGCATCCACATACCCCGCCAGCGCCGACAGGCCGGCGGCCAGGGCCACGTCGCGATGCCGATAGTCCTTCATGGGCATGACCTCCGCATTTCAGGCTCCAGATACGACGACGGCCGGATCGTTTCCGATCCGGCCGCAGCATGTCCAACGCTTTCGCGTGGATCAGCCGACGATCTGATCGTCCGTGAAGAACTGGGCGATCTCGATGCCCGCGTTCTCGATGGAGTCCGAACCGTGCACCGAGTTCTCGCCGATCGACAGGGCGAATTGCTTGCGGATGGTGCCGTCAGCGGCGTCCTTCGGGTTGGTGGCACCCATGACTTCGCGATAGGCGGCGACGGCGTTCGGGCCTTCCAGCACCTGGACGACGACCGGTTCGGCGGTCATCTGGCCGACCAGCTCGCCGTAGAAGGGGCGTTCGGCGTGGACTTCGTAGAATTTCTTGGCTTGCGCGTCGGTCAGGTGCACGCGGCGCTGGGCGACGATGCGCAGGCCGGCGGCCTCGATCACGGCGTTGATGGCGCCCGTCAGGTTGCGGCGCGTGGCGTCGGGCTTGAGGATCGAGAAGGTGCGTTCGGTCATGGGAGTGACTTCTTGTTGGGAGATTGAAGGTCGCGGGCTTATAGACGCGCCCTCCGCCCTTTCCAAGGCGTCCCTATCGCTCGCGGCGCGGCCACGCGCTGCTTGAGGGACGATCCCGTTCTGTCCTGTCGCTCACCGCCGGTCGGGGGGCTGCCCTCGCCCATCGGACCCTCGTCTTCGCCATGCTTCAGATCACCGACCTGACTTTCAACGCCTGGGGCCGCAAATTCCTCGAGGACGCCTCTGTCTCCCTGCCGCCCGGGGCCAAGGTCGGGCTGGTCGGCCGGAACGGCATCGGCAAATCGACCCTGTTCAAGCTGATCCTCGGCGAGCTGGCCGCGGGTGGCGACGAGATCAGCCTGCCCAAGACCGCCCGTATCGGCTCGGTCGACCAGGAACACCCCGCCACGCCCGTCAGCGTGCTCGAGACCATCCTCGAGGCCGACGAGGAACGTCACAGCCTGCTGGGCCGGCTCGAAACCGCCGAGCCCGAGGAGATGGGCGAGATCTGGACCCGGCTGATCGAGATCGACGCCGACGCCGCCCCCGCCCGCGCCGCCGAAATCCTCGTCGGCCTCGGCTTCGACCATGACAACCAGTTGCGGCCGATGTCGGAGTATTCGGGCGGCTGGCGCATGCGCGTGGCCCTGGCGGCGGCGCTGTTCGCCGAGCCGGACATGCTGCTGCTCGACGAGCCGACCAACTATCTCGATCTGGAAGGCGCGCTCTGGCTTGAGGCGCGGCTCAAGAAATACCCGCACACGGCCCTGATCATCTCCCACGATCGCGAGATGCTGAACGAGGTGTGCACCCACATCCTGCACCTCGCGAACCGCAATCTGACCCTCTACACGGGCAACTACGACCAGTTCGAAAAGGCGCGCGCCGAAAAGGCCCGGCTGCAGATGTCGGCCAAGGCCAAACAGGACGCCGAGCGCGCCCACCTCCAGGCCTTCGTCGACCGCTTCAAGGCCAAGGCCTCCAAGGCCGCCCAGGCCCAGTCGCGCATGAAGCGGCTGGCCAAGATGCAGCCGGTGGCCACGACCATCGAGGAGCGGGTCGCGCCCTTCATCCTGCCGTCACCGCCGCGTCCGCTGGCCCCGCCGCTGATCCGCCTGGAGCGGGCCAATGTCGGCTATGAGACCGGCCGACCCATCCTGCGAAACCTGAACCTGCGGATGGATCTGGACGATCGCATCGGCCTGCTGGGCGTCAACGGCGCCGGCAAGTCGACCTTCGCCAAGATGATCGCCGGGGCGCTGAACGTCTCCGAGGGCGAACTGCATCGCGACCGCAAGATGCGGGTGGGCTGGTTCCACCAGCACCAGATCGAGGCCATGGACCCGACGGACACCCCGCTGGAGATCATCCGCCGCGCCATGCCCGACGCGCCCGAGAGCGCGCGCCGCTCGAAGCTGGCGCAATGGGGTCTGGGCTACGAGAAGCAGGAAACCACGGTCGCCAGCCTGTCCGGCGGCGAGCGCGCGCGCCTGCTGCTCAATCAGGTGGCGATGGATGCGCCCCACGTCCTGATCCTCGACGAACCGACCAACCACCTGGATATCGACAGCCGCCGGGCCCTGCTCGACGCCCTCAACGACTACTCCGGCGCCGTCATCCTGATCACCCACGACCGCTCGCTGATGGAGATGGTCGCCGACCGCCTGTGGCTGGCCGCCGACGGCACGGTGAAGCCCTATGAGGGCGACATGGACGACTATGCGAAATTCGTCCTCGACCGGGCCAAACAGGCGGCCGTCAAGCCGAGCCAGGTCAAGGATGAGGCGGTCGCCGCCGCACCGGCGTCCAACAACAAGGGCAAGAAGAACGACAAGAAATCAGGTCCTTCGCCCTCGACCCTGCGCCATGCTGTCAAGAAGGCCGAAGAGCGGATGGCCCAGTTGACGGCGGATATCGCCCGCATCGACGACGACATGGCCAATGCCTCTGTCAGCAACCCCAAGGCGCTGGAAGGCCTCACCCGGGCCCGGGCCAAAACCCAGTCCGACCTCGACGCCGCCGAAGCGGCCTGGGTGGCGGCCGAGGAAGCCCTGGCCGAGGTCAGCTGAGATGAAGCCGATCACCTTCAGCCGTGAGGAAACCGCGGACATTACCGCGAGGCTGCGGGCCTATTTCCACGACGAACTGGACATGGACCTCGCCGCCCTGCCCGCGGAGATGCTGCTCGATTTTCTGGGCCGGGAGATCGGCCCGTTCTTCTACAACCGCGCCCTCTATGACGCCCAGGCGGTGGTCGCCAAGAAGGCCGAGGATATTGTCGAGGCCCTCGCGGGTCTGGAGCGCAGCTAGGCCTGCATCACAGTTCGCTACTTCCGGATGACGGAAAGCGGCATACTTGCGAATCCATGCTCATCCGGCGCCTTCCCCCTGAAACCGTCAACCGCATCGCCGCCGGCGAGGTGGTCGAACGCCCGGCAAGCGCCATCAAGGAGCTGGTCGAGAATGCGCTCGACGCGGGGGCCACCCGCATCGAGGTCCAGGCCGACGGCGGCGGCCTGACCCGCATCCTTATCGCCGACGACGGGCATGGCATGGCCGCCGACCAGCTGGCCCTCGCGGTCGAGCGCCACGCCACATCCAAGCTGGAGGCCGACGACGCGGGCGACGTCGACCTGCTGCGGATCTCCACCCTCGGCTTCCGCGGCGAGGCCCTGCCGTCGATCGGCTCGGTGGCCCGGCTGACCATCACCAGCCGTCCGCGAGAGGGCGGCGACGCGCATCAGATCACGGTCGAGGGCGGCGACCAGCGCCCCGTGGCCCCCGCCGGCTTCCCCGGCCCGCACGGGGCCCGGGTCGAGGTCCGCGACCTGTTCTATGCCACCCCGGCCCGGCTCAAATTCATGAAGTCCGAGCGGTCCGAGGCCATGGCCATCTCGGAGGAGATCAAGCGTCAGGCCATGGCCCATGAGGGCGTGGCCTTCACCCTCGACCTCGACGGCAAGACCACCCTGCGCCTGCCCGCCGAACATCCGGGCGATGTGGGGCGGCTGAAGCGTCTGGCGGCCCTGCTCGGGCGCGACTTCGAGGCCAACGCCCTGCTGATCGACCAGGCCCGCGACAATGTCCGCCTCACCGGCTACGCGGGCCTGCCGACCTACAGCCGGGGCAATGCCGGGCACCAGTATCTGTTCGTCAACGGCCGCCCGGTGAAGGACCGGCTGCTGCAGGGGGCCCTGCGCGGGGCCTATGCCGACTTCCTCGCGCGGGACCGGCATCCGGCGGCGGTGCTGTTCCTCGAGATCGACCCGCTCTATGTCGACGTCAATGTCCACCCGGCCAAGGCCGAGGTGCGCTTCCGCGACCCGGCCCTGGTGCGCGGCCTGATCGTCGGGGCCCTGAGACACGCCCTGGCCGCCGCGGGCCACCGCGCCTCTACCACCGTCGCCGCCGACGCGCTGGCGGGCTTCCGGCCGCATGCGGGCGTCGGCCCGGCCCCCGCCTGGAGCCCGTCTTCGCCCTCGGCCCAGGGCTGGAGCGGCTGGCAGGGCTGGGCCGCCCCGGCCAGCGCCCACGCCCAGCTCATCCCCGGCCTCAATGAGCGGTCGGCACGCGTTGAACCCGGTTATCATCCCTCCTCGCCGGACGGCTGGCCCGCCGACGCCGCCCCGGCCGCGCCCGACCTGATCGACTATCCGCTCGGGGCCGCCCGGGCCCAGCTTCATGGCACCTATATCGTCGCCCAGACCCGCGACGGCCTCGTCGTGGTCGACCAGCACGCCGCCCATGAACGCCTCGTCTATGAGCGGATGAAGGTCCAGATGGCACGCGGCGCGGTCACGCGTCAGGCCCTGCTGACCCCCGAGGTGGTCGAACTGGACCCGGCCGAGGCCGAACGCGTCTCGGCCCGCAGCGATGAACTGGCCGAACTGGGCCTGATCGTCGAACCGTTCGGCGTGGGGGCCGTGCTGGTGCGCGAAACCCCGGCCCTGCTCGGCGACACCGATGTCCAGGGCCTCATCCGCGACATCGCCGACGACCTGGCCGAACACGGGGCCGCCCTGGCCCTGTCCGAGCGTCTGGGTGAGGTCTGCGGCACCATGGCCTGCCACGGCTCGGTGCGGGCGGGTCGGGTGCTGTCCGCGCCCGAAATGAACGCCCTGCTGCGCGAGATGGAGGTCACCCCCCACTCCGGCCAGTGCAATCACGGCCGCCCGACCTATGTCGAACTGAAACTGGCCGATCTGGAAAAGCTGTTCGGTCGGCGCTGATCAGCGCGCGATCGGCACCATGACCTCGTTCCGGCGCAGGAACCACAGGGTCCAGGGCGGGTCATACTGGGCCATGCTGATCGGTCCCGAGGCGCGCAGGCCGCGCGTCCGCAACTGGCCCTCGAGCGCACGGCTGTGCCGCTCGACCTGACGGGCGTCGGCGATGCCCGAGAAGCGGATCACGGCCATCCGCTGGCCCGGCTCCGGACGCAGGGTGATCCGGGCGTCGTTCGGCTGCGGCAGGGTCTGCATCGTCCAGGCCGCAGGCATGGTGAAACGGACGGTCCAGCCCGTTCCTGAGGCTGTCTGGCTCACGGGCACCGTCATGGCGATGGTATCGCTGACCCGTCTCTGGGCCACCGGGGCTGTCATGGCGATGGACTGACGCCGCGTATTGCCGCCGAAAATATAGCCCGCGAGGATCCGGAACCCCTGACTGGAGGCGCGTTCCTGGCTGCCGGACACGGTCACCTCGGCCACGATCGTCGGCACATAGTCGCGGATCTCGAACGCCCCGTCCTTCAGCACCTGGGTGAAGACGGGTTCCTCGGTCGCCATGGCGGGTGTTCCTGCCGCCATGAAGATGATCAGCAGGGCCAGTATGAGGCGTTTCATCCAGGACCCCTTCAGCCGCGAACTGCGGCGGCTCTCTGAACAACCACTGTCGGCGCAAGCGACGGCCTTGGCCAGACCCGTTCAACGCGCTGGTGTCGCAGCGGTTGCTCAGGCGGCGACCCTGAGAAACAGCACCCGCGCCGCGCCATAGTCGCGCGCATCCAGTCGCTCATAGCCCGGCGTGTCGATCTCCGGCTCGTCCGACCCGCGCTCGAAAACGACGACGGCACCCGGTTGCAGCCAGTGTCCTTCCAGAAGCCGGACCAACGCCTGTTCGCCCAGACCCTTGCGATAGGGCGGGTCGAGAAAGGCCAGATCAAACGCCTCCCCGTCCGAGCCGGGACGCGAGCCGAGGTCTGTCGCGCTGCGGCGGTGCACCCGTGTGCGGCCCATCAGGCCCCAGGCGTCGGCGTTCTCGCGAATCGCGCCCCGGGCGTCCTCATCGGTCTCGACAAACAGGGCGAAGGCCGCGCCCCGGCTGATCGCCTCGAACCCCAGGGCCCCCGATCCGGCGAACAGGTCCATGACCCGCATGTCCTCCAGCGGCTCTGCCCAGGCGGCGTGTTCCAGCACGTTGAAAATCGCCTGCCGCGCCCGGTCCGAGGTCGGACGCGTGCCCTGCCCCTCCGGCGCCACGATGGCCCGGCCCTTCAGACTTCCGGCGACGATCCTCATGCGGGGACGGCGCGTCCGAAGCGACGGTTCGCCACGATGCGGAACGCGATCACGGCCACCAGCGCTACGGCGAACAGCGCGACGACGCCAAGCCCGACCTGCCCATAGAGAAAGCCGATGAACAGCAAGGTCACACCGCTGCACAGACCCGGCATGAACGACTGCATCACGAAGGCCGAAAGCCGCATCACCCAGTGCTGCCTGGGTCGGATAGCGTCGGCGATAAAGGCCGCATGACCGTAGACCAGCCCTTGCATCAGGCCGATGGTCGAGACCAGAGACAGGTAGATCACCACGGCCTCGCCGCGCGGTCCGTTGACGTAGAGAAGTTGGGTCGCGAACGGGATCAGGGCGATTCCGGCCAGCAGGCCGAGGTTCAACACAAACACGCCGCTGGTGAAACGCGTCATCCTCAGGAAGGCCCGGCGGTGCGCATTCCACAGCACGCCGATCACCGCGAAGCTGATCAGAAACGCGCCGAACATCGGCCAGCCTTCGCGGATCAGACCCGCGAAAGTCCCGTCCCAGCCGTGAGGGATATGCAGCTCGATCGACAGCAGGGTGATAGCGATGGCGAAGACGCCGTCCGAGAAGAACAGCAGCCGGTCGAGGCTGGGGTCGCCCTTGTGGGCCAGTTCGGCGTGGCTGTGATCCGTCATGGTCTCCACTCCTGTCCAATACGATGCTTGATACGGCCGCGCAGGACTCGCGCTCCGAGGGCGATCACTCCGACCCCGGCCAGCGACCAGGCCGGAAGGCGCTGGGCGACGACCAGACCCGCCACCGGCATGACCACCGGCAGGACCAGCATCACCGCCAGCACCTGCAGCCGAACCTCGCGAGGCGGCTCGCGCCGGAACAGTGAAGGCCGGACGAAGGCGACATAGCTCCACAACAGGGCATTCGACAGACCGATCATGGTGAGCAGGCCGACATAGACGATGAAGCCGCCGCCCCGCGGGCCGCCCGTGTAGACGAGGTTGGTCGCCACCGGAACAAGCGTGATCCAGCCCAGCAGCAAGAGGTTCAGGATCGTCAGCGGCAGGTCCGCGCTGCGAAACCGCCCGAACATCCGCCGGTGACTGATCCAGAAGGCGCCGATGGCGATGAAGCTGAACAGAAAGGCCAGCGCCGGCCGCCACATGCCCGACCACAGGCCCGACAGCGAACGGTCCCAGTCCTCGGGCGGGCGCAACTCCAGCGCCAGCAGGGTGATGGCGATGGCGAACACGCCGTCGGACAGCATGATCAGCCGCTCGAGCGCATAGTCGCGTTCGTCGCCCCTGTCCTCCAGCAGTTCCATCGACATGACGGCATCCCCCGTCGCCTAGATCAGGCGGTTCGGGCGTCGCCGTCAACCAGAGGGGCTCAGCGCGGCTTGCGCGGCGCGCCGGGCCGGCCACCGGGCGGATTGCTGCGCGAGCCACCGCCCCGAGGCTTGAACGGCCCGCCGGCAGCATCACTGCGCACCGAACCGCCCTCACGCGGCTTGAACGGGCGCTTGGCACCGTCCGAAGCCGCCGCCGGCTTGCCACTGAAGCTGCGGGGCTTGTCGATGAACTGGTCCTCGCGCGGCTTGAAGACGCGTTTCGGGCGCTCCCCCGATGCCGGTTCGGCCCCCTCGGGGCGGGCGCGAGGGGTGAAGCTCTTCTTGGGATGCTCGAACCGCGGCGCGGTCTTGGCCCAGCCGGCCTTCTTGGGCGGACGGGCGGCCCGTTCGGCGGCAGCGTCAGCGGCGGCCCCGGCGGCGCGGGTGCGGCTGGGCTTGCGCGAGGGATCGGACATGGCCGAGCCGGACGCACCCTTGTTGATCGGGGCCGAGGTTCGGCGGCCGGGCACGGGTGCCGGGGTCGAGACGGTGTTGCCGGTCGGCAGGTTCTCGGGCCGGATGTGTTCGGCCAGCAGTTCGCGGATCACCCGGGGACCGACCTCCTCGATCGAGCCGGTCGGCAGGGTGCCCAGCTGGAACGGGCCATAGGCCAGGCGGATCAGGCGGTTCACGGTCAGGCCGAGGTGCTCCAGCACCTTGCGGACTTCACGATTCTTGCCCTCGGTGATCGAGACGCTGATCCACAGATTGGCGGGGGCATTGCCCTCGCTCTCCTTGGCCTTGTCCAGCGTGGCCTCGATCGGGCCGTAGCGGATGCCGTCGACAGTGACGCCCTCCTTCAACGAATCGAGCTGAAGCTGGCTGACGCGGCCCCGGGCACGGGCCCGGTACTGGCGCACCAGTTCGGTCGTGGGCAGTTCCAGCGCCCGGCTCAGCTCACCGTCGTTGGTCAGCAGCAGCAGGCCCTCGGTGTTGAGGTCGAGGCGGCCGACCGAGATGACGCGCGGCAAGCCGCTGGGCAGGGCGTCGAACACCGTCGGCCGGCCCTGCGGGTCATTGTGCGAGGTCATCAGACCGGCGGGCTTGTTGTAGCGCCAGACACGGGTGGCCTGGGCCGAGCCGATCGGCTTGCCGTCGACGGTGATGACATCGTCGCGCGTGACCAGCACGGCGGGCGTGTCGAGGATCTTGCCGTTCACCGCCACCTTGCCGAGGCCGATCAGGCGTTCGACCTCGCGGCGCGAGGCGATGCCGGCGCGGGCCATGGCCTTGGCCACGCGTTCGCTGCGCTTGGGGCCCTCGTCGGCCTTGGGCGCGGGCTTGCCGTCCTTGGCGAAAGGCTTTCCGCCCGGTTTGCCGAAGGATTTGCCGCCCTTCGGTGGCCCGCGCTCCTCGCTGCCTTCGACGCGCTTGACGTAGGGTTTGCGGGGGCCGTCGCGGCTGTCGTCTTGACGCGGGCGCGGCTTCTTGTCGTTGTCTCGGGGATGGCTGGCCATGATGAGCGGTTCATGCACATGGCCTTGGCGTGTGCGCAAGCGGCGGCGGACGCGGGAGAGACTCCCGTGGGCTGCGTGATCGTCGACGAATCGACCGGCGAGGTCGTCGCCGAGGGGCGAAACGGCCCCATCGGCGCGCATGACCCGACCGCCCATGCAGAAATCGTGGCGTTGCGGGCCGCGGCGGCGAAGCTGGAAAATTATCGCCTGACCGGCCTGACCCTCTATGTGACGCTCGAACCCTGCGCCATGTGCGCCGGGGCCATCAGCCATGCCCGTATCGGCCGGGTGGTCTGGGGCGCGGACGATCCCAAAGGCGGTGCGGTGGCGCACGGACCGCGCTTCTTCGAGCAGTCAACCTGTCACTGGAAGCCGACTGTCGAGGGTGGGCTACTGGCGGAAGAAGGCGGTGCGCTGTTACGGAACTTCTTCCGCGCCCGGCGCAAGGGAACGGCGGCATCCGACGCACGTTAGTTCGCAGGGTCTCACGGCCCCGCTTGTTTGAGAGTCTGCATGAAGTTCCTGGCCGTCGCCGTCGTCGCCTGCCTCACCCTCACCGCCTGTGGACAGAAACCCAAGGACGCGCCGACCGACGGAGATTCCGTGCGTGTGCGGGCCCAGGAAGCCCAGACCGCGCGCCGCCGAACGGGAGCCGAAGCCCAGGATCGGGCCATGAACCGCGTCATCCGCACCGTCTATCTGTGCAACAACAGCGAACGTCTGTCCGTCGATTTCGACAATCCGCGCCAGATGGCGACGGTTCGCAATTCCAGCGGCGAGGCTGTCGATCTGTTCCAGGAACGGGCGGCGGACGGCATCTGGTACCGGGCCTCAGGCTATGAGCTGCGCGGCAAGGGCGTGATGGCCACCTGGACGTCGGACGGCCGCGAACCCACCGACTGCCGTGCGGTCGACTAGGTCAACGCCGCCAGCCGGGCGTCCAGCCGCGCCCGCACGTCCGGCCAGTCCTCATCGAGGATGGCGAACTGGGCCGTATCGCGGATGCGGCCCCTGAAGGTGATCTTGTGCTTGCGCAGCACCCCTTCGTCGCGCGCACCCAGCTTGCGGATGGCGGCCTGGCTGGCGGGGTTGATGGCGTCCGTCAGGACTTCGACCCGCACCGCACCGGCCTCAAAGGCATGACCCAGCAACAGGCGTTTGCAGGATGGATTGACCGCGCTGCCCCGGACCTCGGGCCGGTAGAAGGTGGCGCCGACCTCGCAGCGTCGGTAGTCCGGCTTGATCTCGTAAAGGCTTGTCGTGCCGACCACCGCCCCGTCGGACAGACGTCGAACGGCCCAGGCCACCCGTGTTCCCTGCTCCATCGCGGTCAGGGCGCTTTGCCACCAGCCATCAAAATGCGGGCCATAGCCGGCACCGACCATGATGTCCCAGGAGGCCGGGTCACAATCCAGCGCCATGCGAACCTCGGCCTCCAGCGCTGGCGTAAACGGCTCCAGCCGGACAAACCGGTTCTCGAGCGGCCGGATCCCCACGCTCATGGGTGACAGGCTCAAGCCGCGCCCTCGGACCTGAGGAAATCGAGCACGCCGTCGCGATCCACTGCCTTGTCGACAAAGGCGTCGCCGATCGCGCGGGCCAGGATCAGCGTCAGCCGCCCGCCCTCGGCCTTCTTGTCCCCGGCCATCCGCGCCAGCAGACCCTCGGCGCTCAGGGCACCGGCGTGGTCCAGCCGGGTCGGCAGTCCGGCCGCGGCGAGGACGGCGCTGACCCGGTCAGCGTCAGCCGCGGCACACAGGCCGTTGGCGGCCGAATAGCGGAAAGCCAGGGCGCAGCCGAGCGCAACGGCCTCTCCGTGGGTCAGCGCAGCCTCGTCAAAGCCCAGTTCCGCCTCGATGGCATGGCCGAAGGTGTGGCCCAGATTTAGCAGGGCGCGACGGCCCGCCTCCTTCTCGTCCTCGCCGACGATGGCGCTCTTGATCTCGACCGACCGCACGACCGCCCGGGCCAGGGCGACAGGGTCGCCGAGGGCACCGACGGCGCCCTCGCCTGCCAGCCAGTCGAAGAAGGGCGCGTCGCAGATCAGACCGTGTTTCAGCACCTCGGCCCAGCCCGACCGAATCTGGCGCTCAGGCAGGGTGGCCAGCAGGTCGATGTCGGCCACGACCAGCCGCGGCTGGTGAAAGGCTCCAACCAGATTCTTGCCACGCGGGGTGTCGATTGCCGTCTTCCCGCCGACCGAGGAATCGACCTGCGCCAGAAGGGTCGTCGGCACCTGCACCACGTCGATGCCGCGCATGTAAAGCGCCGCCGCCAGACCGGCCAGATCACCGACCACGCCCCCGCCGAGGGCGATGATCAGGTCGCGCCGGTCCAGACCATAGTCCAGCAGGCGATCGATCACCCGCTCCAGCTCGGCGAACGATTTCGAATTCTCGCCGGGTGGAACGGTCAGCAGCCGGGCCCGGACGCCGGCGGCCTCAAGCGACGCAAGGGCTGCCGGGCCATGCAGCAAGCCCACGGTCTCGTCAGTGATGATCACAATGCGACCCCGGACCAGCGGGGCGACGCGGGCCCCCAGTTCCGCCAGCAGCCCCCGGCCGACGACCACGTCATAGGGTTCGAAACGGTCGCCCGTGACCGGCAGGGTGGTCGTCATCCTGCGGTCTCCACGCCGACGGTCCCGAGCGCCTTGATGATGCCCTCCACGGCCTCGCCATGGGCTCCGGTCGCGACGTCCACGGTCACATCGGCGAGGCCGTAGAAGGGATAACGGACCTCGGCCATGGCCGTCAGGGCCTGCAGCGGATCACGGCCGCGCAGAAGCGGACGCGTATCGCGGCGCTGCACCCGCTCCGAGACTGTCTTCAGATCGGCGCGCATCCACACCGTGACGGCACGGGCCTGCAGGGCCGCCCGGGTCTCTGCGTTCAGGATCGCGCCTCCGCCCGTCGCCAGAACCATTCGGGGGCCGTCCAGCAGCCGCTTCATCACCCGGGCCTCGCCGGCGCGAAACTCGGCCTCGCCGAGCCGGGCGAAGATTTCAGACACCGTCATGCCCGCCGCCGCCTCGATCTCGACATCGCCGTCGGCGAACGGCAGACCCATCCGCCGGGCCAGCCGCCGCCCCACTGTCGATTTGCCCACCCCCATCAGCCCGACCAGGGCTATGGTGCGTTCATGAACGGGAATCGCCACGGCATGGCTCACGCGCGGCCTCGCGGGCGGCGGTGTTTCGACGGACGGGGCGCGGACAGGCACGGCATGACGGCCTCATCCTCTACACCAAGCGCCGCTGTCGCAAAGCGTTGCGACGCATGAGCACACCGCAGATCGAAGCCTTTCTGGAGATGATGGCCGTCGAACGCGACGCCTCGCCCCACACCCTGTCCGCCTATGGCCGCGATCTGGCCGACGCCGAGGCCGGGGTCGAGGGCGGCCTGATGAAGGGCGACGAGGCGGGACTGGAGGCCTGGTACGCCGGTCTGGCAAGACTCGGCCTGTCGCCGGCGACCCAGGCGCGGCGACGGTCGGCGGTCCGGCAGTTCTACCGGTTCGCGCTCGGCGAGGGCTGGCGTGCCGATGATCCCTCGCGACGGCTCGACGCGCCGAAACAGGGCCGCAGCCTGCCGCGGGTCCTGAGCGGGGACGAGATCGAGCGACTTCTGGCGGCCGCTGCGGCGCATGACGGAGCGGCGGGTCTGCGCCTCGTGGCGCTGGTCGAGCTGGCCTATGCCTCCGGCCTTCGCGTCTCGGAACTGCTGGGCCTGCGCCTCGAAGCGGTGCGCCGGGACCCGGCCTGGCTGATCGTGCGCGGCAAGGGTGGCAAGGAGCGACTGGCTCCGCTGAACACCCCGGCGCGCGATGCGGTGAAGGTCTGGCTGGTCGCCCGCGAGGCCGCCCGCGAGGAAAAAATTCCGGACAGCCCGTGGCTGTTCCCCTCATCGTCGGCCAAGGGCCATCTGACCCCGCGTCGCTTCGCCCAGTTGCTGGATCAGGCGGCCATAGACGCCGGCATCGACCCGGCGCGAGTCAGTCCCCACGTCCTGCGCCACGCCTTCGCCACCCATCTGCTCGACGGGGGGGCCGACCTGCGGGTCGTCCAGACCCTGCTGGGCCACGCCGACATCGCCACGACGCAGATTTACACCCATGTCGCCACCGACCGGCTGGCGCAGGTGGTGAGGAGCAAACACCCCCTTGCGCGAGATGACTGAACCGTCGCTTGCTCACCGGCGTTGACCTGACTAGTTTCCGCCGCCTTCCGATGCGCCAGACGGCGCGCCTGTTACGGACGCCTGATGGCCGTGCACTACCTCGAGTTTGAAAAGCCGATCGCCGATCTGGAGGCGAAGATCGAGGAGCTGAATCTGCTCTCCTCGACCTCCGGCTCGTTCGACGCAGAGGTCGACGGCCTGCGCAAGAAGGCCGAACAGTTGCGCCGGAAGATCTATGCCGGCCTCGACCCGTGGATGAAGACCCAGGTCGCCAGGCACCCGCAGCGGCCGCATTTCGTCGACTATGTCGAAGGGCTGTTTACCGATTTCGTCGAGTTGAAGGGCGACCGCCAGTTCGGCGACGATCAGGCCATCCTGGGCGGGCTGGCCCGGTTCCGCGGCGCGCCCGTCGTTCTGATGGGCCACGAGAAGGGCTATGACACCCAGACCCGCGTCGTGCACAATTTCGGCATGGCGCGGCCCGAAGGCTATCGCAAGGCGGTGCGTCTGATGGATCTGGCGGAGCAATATGGCCTGCCGGTCCTGACCTTCGTCGACACCGCGGGGGCCTATCCCGGCCTCGGTGCCGAAGAGCGTGGCCAGGCCGAGGCCATCGCCCGCTCGACCGAGCGCTGCCTGACCCTCGGTGTGCCCTCGATCGCCACCATCACCGGCGAAGGCGGCTCGGGCGGAGCCATCGCTATCGCTGCCGCCGGGCGCGTGCTGATGCTGGAGCATTCCATCTATTCGGTGATTTCGCCGGAAGGCGCGGCCGGCATTCTGTGGCGTGACGGCGCCCGTGCCCGCGACGCCGCCATGGCCATGAAGATCACGGCCCCGGACCTGCTGGAGCTGAAGATCATTGACCGGATCATTCCCGAGCCTGTCGGCGGCGCGCATGCTGATCGCGCGGCCGCGATCGCCACGGTCGGCGATGTGCTGGCCGAGGAGTTGAAGGCCCTCTCCGGCATGACACCGGACCAGATCCGCAAGGCACGCGCCGACCGCTTCTACGCCATCGGGCGCGCAAGCGAGCGTTAACCTCTCATTACGACTCTGCGCTCCTTATCTTCACACGCGAGACGTTTGCTGACCGCAACTCTCTCGTGAGGGGGCGAGCGTGGGCGACCTGGGCGAATCCCTTAGAGAGACGTCGGTCATCAACCTGGGCAGCGCGTCCACAATGGTGGTCGACGATTCGACCTTCGGCCTGGACCTGACTTGCCAGGCGCTCCTCGGTTTCGGAATCCGGACACAGTACGCCTGCCAGAATGCAGCCGAAGCGATGGAAATCCTGAGCCGGCAAGCCATCGATCTGATGGTCGTCGATTGCGAAATGCCCACGGTCAATGGCTATGAGCTCGTTCGATGGTTGCGGCGGTCAACCGGGAACAATGCGATGGTGCCGGTTATCATGACCGCGGCGCACATATGCCGATCCAAAATTGCGGAGGTCCGCGACTGCGGTGCCAATTTCGTGGTCACCAAGCCGTTCAGCGCCTCAACCCTGCTGGAACGCATCGTCTGGGCGGCCCGCGACACGCGTCCGTTTCTCGAGGTGGGGGACTACTTCGGCCCGGACCGCCGCTTTCGCGATCTGGGTCCGCCCGCAGGAGAAAGACGCTCGGCCGTGATCCGGAGGGCGGCTTTCGATGCTCAACAGGCCGTGCAAGCGGCCACAAGACGCGAGCCCTGAATGGCCGTCATCACTCATGCCCGGGTCAAGACCAAGCTCTCGAGCGTGATCGACCGGCCCGGGGGGATCAGTGTCGGTGTGGCTCTGTCCCGTGCCCGCGCCAATATCGAATCCCGACGAAGCCAGGCGACAGCGGTTCTGGAGCTCGAGATCGCCGGTCTGGAAGGCGTCGCTGCACCCACGACGCTCGAGGACCAGCCGTTTCGCCTGAAAGAAGCCTATCGCGCCGCCAACGGCGTCATAGACGCCGCCAGCCCGTTCGAACTCGCCGACCTGTGCCTGGCCGCCAGCGGCCTGTGCGACATGATTGACAGCGCGAGGCCTGATCTGATGTTCGACTGGCGGGTGGTCACAGTCTACGCGCGCTCGCTGCGACTGCTGCAAACGCTTCCGCTGGATCAGGCAAAGGCGCGCAGCATCGTGCTCGACAGCCTCATGCTGGTGTCCGACCGCAAGCAGCAGCCACCGGGGCCCTGAAACCCGATCCCGATCAGACCGGCGGGCGTTCGGTCTTCGCGCCACGGGTCTGTTTGCGCCACAGCGCCGCATATTCCCCGCCCTGACGCGCCACCAGTTCGTGATGCGCGCCCCGCTCGACGATGCGGCCGGCCTTCAGCACAAGGATCTGGTCCGCATCGGCGATGGTCGACAGGCGGTGAGCGACCACCAGGGTGGTCCGGCCTGTCCGCGCCCGGCGCAGAGTCTTCTGGATCGCGGCCTCGGTGCGGCTGTCGAGCGCGCTGGTCGCCTCATCCAGAATCAGGACGCAGGGATCGGCCAGCAAGGCCCGGGCGATGCCGACCCTCTGGCGTTCTCCACCGGACAGTTTGAGCCCACGCTCGCCGACCTTGGTCGCCATGCCGTCCGGCAACTCGCGGATAAAGCTGGACAGTTCCGCCGCCTCTGCCGCCGCCCAGATCGCCGCCTCATCGGCATCGGGCCGGGCAAAGCCGATATTGGCGCGGATGGTGTCATTGAACAGGGCCACGTCCTGCGGCACCAGGGCGACCGCCGCGCGCAGGGACTCCTGCGTCACCTGACGCGCATCCAGCCCGTCGATCAGCACCCGGCCCTCCTGGGGGTCGAGCAGGCGCAAGGCCAGTTTGACGATGGTCGACTTGCCGGAGCCCGAGGGCCCGACCAGCGCCGTCGTCGTGCCCGGCGGGGCGTAAAAGCTCACGTCCTCCAGGCCGTTGGCGCGTGAATCGTGGCGGAAGCCGACCTGCTCGAACGCCAGCGAGGCCCCCTTGGCATCGACCGGGCGCGGAAGCGGCGTGGCGTTGGGCGCATCGGCCACCTGGGGCGTCTGCCGCGTCACCTTGAGCATCTCTTCCATGTCGATGAACGACTGGCGGATTTCGCGATAGGCAAAGCCCAGGATGTTCAGCGGCGCATAGAGGGAGATCATTATCAGCACTGCAGCGGTCACGTCGCCCGGCCCCATCCGGCCGGCCGCTGCCTCAAAGCCCGCCATCACCGCCATGACCCCAAGGCCGACGTTCATGATCACGGCCTGCATGACGTTCAGAAGGGCCAGCGAGCTGTTCGCCTTCAGGGCGGCGCGGGTGTAGTCGCCCAGCGCATTGTCATAGGTGCGTGCCGCCCGGGCCTCGGCCCCGAACGACTTGACCGTCTCATAGTTGAGCAGGGCGTCGACCGAGACGCCCGCGGCTTCAGTGTCGGCGGCGTTCATCTCGCGCCGGTGCTCCAGCCGCCAGTTGGACAGGGCGAAGGTCGAGGCGGCGTAGATGGCCACGACGCCCACGGCCACGGCCCCGAAGCGCCAGTCGTATTTGCCCGCCAGCACGCCGGCCGCCAGCACCAGCTCGACCCCGGTCGGGACCAGGTTGAAGGCCAGGATGCGCATCAGAAAGTCGACCGAGCGCGCACCCCTGTCCATCGTCCGCGACAGCGAGCCCGAGCGCTTGGTCTGGTGGAAGTCCAGCGACAGGCTCAGCGCATGGGCAAAGGTCTCGGTCGCCGCCGCGCGCTGGGCCGCCGAACGGACGGGGGCGAAAACCACATCGGAGGCGTTGGGCGCGATCGCCGACAGCAGCCGCACCACAGCCCAGCCCACGGCGAAACCGGCGAAGCCCAGCCCGATGGCCGCCTCAGGCCCCTGCCCAGCGGCCAGGTGGTTCACCGCCGCGCCGAGCACGAGCGGCGCCATCACACCCAGACCCTTGCCGGCCAGGGTCATGGCGATCGCCGCGACCAGACGCAGTCTCAGCTGCGGGGCGTTGGAGCGCCCGACCAGCCGGACCAGGTCGCCCAGGGCCTGCCAGGTCGGCGGTCCATCGGGCCGTTCGGCAACCGGTTCGGCCTGCGCCGCCTTCGCCACTGAATCGCCTCGTCGTCCGGACCGTTCACCGTGTATCGCCATGGGCGGAGATATGGACTGCCCATGACCCGGCGCAAAGGGCGGAGACGGTCATTGTCTCCTCCCTGTTCGCGCGGCGACCAGGGAGGAGACGGACGCGCCTAGCCGCCCCGACCGCCGTATTTGGCGTATTCCAGCCGGGCCACGGTGCGATTGTGGACCTCATCCGGGCCGTCGGCGATGCGCAGGGTGCGGACCATGGCGTACATCTCTGCCAGCGGCGTGTCGGCCGAGACGCCGGCGCCGCCAAAGGCCTGGATGGCGTCGTCGATGACCTGGAGCGCCATGCGGGGGGCGGCGACCTTGATCTGGGCGATCTCGGACTTGGCGTTCTTGGCACCCGCCTCGTCCATCAGCCAGGCCGCCTTCAGCACCAGCAGGCGGCACATCTCGATATTGGTGCGCGCCTCGCCGATGCGCTGTTCCCACACCGAATGCTCGGCCAGGGCCTTCCTGAAGGCGGTGCGCGACAGCAGCCGCTGCGTCATCAGTTCCAGCGCCCGCTCGGCTACGCCGATCACACGCATGCAGTGGTGGATGCGGCCCGGCCCGAGGCGGCCTTGCGCGATCTCGAAGCCCCGACCCTCGCCGGCGATCAGATTTTCGACCGGGACGCGGACATTTTCCAGCACGACCTCGGCGTGGCCGATGGGGCGTTCGTCATAGCCGAACACCGACAGCATCCGCTCGACGCGGAAGCCGGGGGCGTCGGTCGGGACGATGATCTGTGACTGCTGGGCGTGGGTGGCGGCGTCGGGGTCGGTCTTGCCCATGACGATGGTCACCGCGACATTGGGGTGGCCCATGTTGGTCGACCACCATTTGCGGCCGTTGATCACATAGTGGTCGCCGTCGCGCACGATCCGGGTCTGGATGTTGGTGGCATCCGACGAGGCGACCTCGGGCTCGGTCATCAGGAAGGCCGAGCGGATCTCGCCGGCCATCAGCGGCTTGAGCCATTTCGCCTGCTGGGCCTCATTCCCGTACATATGGAGGACTTCCATATTGCCGGTGTCCGGGGCGTTGCAGTTGAACACCTCGGCCGACCACAGGTGACGCCCCATCAGTTCGGCCAGGGGCGCGTATTCCATATTGGTCAGGCCCGCGCCGTGATCGCCGGGCAGGAACATGTTCCACAGGCCGGCCTCGCGCGCCTGGGCCTTCATCTCTTCCATGGCGGGGGGCTGGCGGGTGTGATCCTGCTGGACCTGGGCGCGGTATTCTTCCTCGCGCGGGATGACGTGGTCGTCGAGGAAACGGCGCACCCGATCCTGCCAGTGCAGGGCCCTGTCGCTGTGGCGGAATTCCATGGTCGTGCTCCGATACGAAAACGGCGCGGTTCCGCAGGGAACCGCGCCGTGGAAATCAGTTCGCCGTCATTCGCCTAGCGCTTCAGCAGCGGTGCCAGCTTCTGGGCGATCATCATGTCGCCCGCGATCTTCAGCTTGCCCTGCATGAAGGCCATCATCGGATCCAGCTTGCCGTCCGACAGGGCCATGAAGTCGTCCCACGTCATCGAAACGGTGGCGTCGGCGGGCTTGTCGTCATTGGTGACCGTGTTCGGCACGGATGCGCCGTCGATGAAGATCATACCGGCATCGCCGAGGTCGATCTTCACGGTCTTGCCCAGACCGGAGTTGTCGCCCACGGCGCCGCGGATGTGTTCGGTGACTTGAGCCAGATCGGCCATGGGTGTCTCCCTGAAAGACGTTGAGCCTTCGACCTAGACCGCGCGAGGCCGCATGCCAAGATCACCTCGGGTCAAGTTGGCGCGCAGTGCTGCGGCGTTTCAGCCGACCTCGGGGCCATAGGGACCGTCGGTCGACTCATCGACGGGGCGTTCCACGGCCGGATCTGAACGGTAACGCCGGCGGCTCTCGAAATCGGCGCGCCTTTGATCTTCGAGGGCCTCCATCCGCAGCTGCCGGGCGCGGCGCTCGGCGGCATAGTCCGGGCGAGGGCTATCGAAACCGAACCAGCGGCGCCCGCGCTCTCCGGGCGTCTCCGGCTCTGCAACCGGACCCGGACCGGCGTCCGATGACGCATACCGCCGGACCCCGGTTTCGCGCCGCCGCGGTTCAACCGGCGCGGCCTCGTCTTCGGCCCAGGCCACGTCATAGGCAGGAACCCGTTCGGCAGGGACCGGCCGTACGTAACGGAAGCCGTCAACCAGTTCGCCCACCTCCATGACCGACCCGGGGACCAGCGTGGGCTCGACCGGCGCCACCACCTCGATCTTCAACCCCTCCCCTGTCGCGACCGGAGCGGGCCCCGGCAGACTGACGAACCTGAGCGCCATCAAGCCGATCGCAGCGACGCCGACCGCGGCAACCGCAACCAGATGCACGGGCCTGACCCCCTGGAGAAATCGCCGGACGGGATCGGGAAGGCGGGGAACGGGAGACATCGGACACCAGACTGCGGCAGCGACCATGCAACCCGCCAATCCCGGTCCGGTTCAAATAACGCGCGATCTGTTTCGCCCACCCAAGCTCCGGGCCGTGCCGGCTGAGGGCCGGTCTGTATGACGCGGGGCCATCCGTCTCCGGGCACGCCGCATCCCCCGTCGTGGTCTCCGACCAAAAAGGGCGGCGGACCCGATGATCCGCCGCCCGGTTTCCGATCGGGTGTCACCACCTAGAAGTTGGCAGTCACCCCGAAGAAGACGTAACGACCCAGCGCATCATACATCTGCGGATAGGTGTTGCCGTTGCCGCCGTTGCCGACGCTGTAGGACAGCTGCGGATCGTTGTCGAAGACGTTGTTGATACCGGCGCGGAAGGTGACGGTATCCAGCGCCTGCCAGGTGGCCGCCAGGTCGAAGTAGTTCTCGGCATCGAAATGACGATCAAGACGGGTCCCGCCATTGTTCAGCGAACCACCGGCACCCAGGACGGCGATTTCAACGGGTCCGTAGTAGCGCCAGGTTCCCGATACATCGACGTCCCAGGGGGTGGACCAGGTCATCCGTGACCGGTGGCGCCATTCCGGGTTGGGGGTCCGGGGCACACCACCGGGCGCGCTGCACTGGTTCCCGTAGAAGCCAGCGCAGTCGTAAACCGAGCTCGCCGTGCCGGCACCGGTGTTGACTTCAAGCTTGGTGAGCAGGCTGCCGACAAAGCTGAACTGCAACGAGCCGAGGTTGGACATGCCCCAGTCTTCCAGATCGACACCGTAGTTGGCGTTCACGTCCACGCCGGACGTTTCGAATCCGCCGATGTTGATGTTCAGATTCTCAACGTTGCCGTTTCCGACCCAGAGTGACCCGTTGCCCGGGTTGCGGTGGATCCGGCCGCAGGCCGCAGCGTCATTGCTCTGATAGCAGAGGTTCAGCGTATTCAAGGCACCGAGCGTCTGGATCGCCTCGTCGATCTTGATGTTGTAATAATCGACCGACAGGTTGAAGCGCGGCAGGAAGCTGGGCTCCCACACGACGCCGGCCGTGTAGGTGTCGGCGACTTCCTGTTGCAGATTGGGGTTGCCACCGCCCAGGAAGTTATACTGACCGGCCGGGCTCTTCAGCGCACCGCTGGTCGATTGACCCGCAGTCACCTGGTGGCCCGCACCGCCGATGCAGTTGGCGGGCACGGGTCCCGCGCCGTTCGCTGCGCGGCCGACGGCGTCACAGGGATCGAAGTCGGCGTCGAACAGATTGAAGCCCTGTGCCGTAAACAGTTCGATCACGTTCGGGGCGCGAACCGCGCGTGAATAGCTGGCCCGGAACCGGAGGCCCTCGATCGGCGCGTAGTCGGCACCCAGCTTGTAGGTGTCGGCCCCGAAGCTTTCGTACTCCGACCGGCGATAGGCACCATCCAGAGAGGCCGAATAGGCCCAGGGCTGGTCGTCGGCCAGAGGCAGCTGGAACTCGGCGAACACTTCGGAGACGTCGGTATCGCCGGTGAAGCCGATCGTGGGTCCGCCCTGACCCGCGCCGTCGCCGGACTGGAAGGACGTGTCGGTCACAGTATCCAGGGCGTCACGGCGATACTCGGCACCGAAGGCGACCTGAACCGTGCGCGAGGCACCCGGCATGGTCCAGCCGGTGTCCCCCGTGATCGCCGCGGTCACGACCTGCTGGGTCGTTTCACCGGTCTGGATCAGCGGGATCTGCAGGTAGTTCAGGGCGGCCGCGGTTACGCCGCCCGACGTGAAGATATCGTACGGGACGCAGCTCGGGTCGGTGCCGTTGACGACCGAACGGCAGGTCGGGGTGCCACCGACGTTGACCACGTCGAGCGCGCGGCCAAGACGGGTCACCGAGAAATCGTTCAGATAGGTTCTGGCCAGGCGGACGCGGGAGAATTGCGCGGCGATGTCATAGTTCCAGCCTGCCATGATCTCGCCACGGACGCCGGCGACGCCGCGGTAGGAGCCGTAGGTTATGCTGTCCTGTCGCCCGCCGCCTTCGACGTTCCGGCGGCCCACGTACAGCGGCGTGCGCGCCTGGTTGCCGGGCGTGAGCGGATCCGGATCGACCCGGGTGCCGCAGCCAATCAATCCGGCTTGCTGGGCGGACAGAAGCGGGCTGTCGCAGTTGATGTCCGGCACGCTGAAGAAGTTGCCCGACGGAGCGATCTGCGCGACCGACTCATAATCGGAGAACATCAGTTGGGCGAACACTTCGGCCTTGTCGTTCACCTGGTAATGACCCAGTGCGCCGAGGGTGTAGCGTTCATCAGGGCGTTGATAGTAGTTCAGCGGGCCGAAATTATAGGCATTGGCATCGCCGTTGTACGGCACGAAGGTCCGGCCGGCACCGAGCGTATAGGCGAAGTTCGGACCGCCGGTGGCGAAGTTGGTGAACTGGCCCGGGAAGCCGGTGCCGGAGCCGCCGCAGGCAAAGGTGGTCGGGCCAGAGGCCGCGGTGGGGGCCGCGATGGAGCAGGCCGAGTAGTCGCGGTCGCGCTGGAGCACGGCATTGTTGTTGCGGTAGCCTGCATAGGCGACCAGGCTGCCCTTTCCGTCCGGCGACGAGACGCCCATCGTCAGGTTGATCGAGCGGCTCTCACCGTCCGAGACGTTATCATCCGGCAAGGCGAACTGCGACGGGTTGGTCGAACCCCGACGGGCGATTTCGGCGCGAAGATTGCCGACACCGTCATAGTCGTTGTTGTGCTGGTAGAAGCCATACTGGGCGTCCAGCTGAACGCCTTCGAAATTCTTCTTCATGATGAAGTTGACGACGCCGGCGATGGCGTCCGAACCGTAAACGGCCGAGGCACCGCCGGTCAGGACCTCGACGCGCTCGACCAGCTGTTCGGGAATCTGGTTCAGGTCGGCGGCCGCGTCGTTGGGCGAGCCATAACCCATTCGCCGACCATCGATCAGCACCAGGGTGCGGGTCGGTCCGAGGTTGCGCAGCGCCACCGTCGCCGTGCCGGTCGCACCGTTCGACACGGCGGCGTTCTGGGCGGCAAAGGCCTGCGGCAACTGACTCACCAGGTCCTCGACGCGGGTCACACCCGCGATATCGACGTCCTCGCCGGTTACCTGGGTGACAGGGCTGGTGGTGGTGAGGTTCGTCTGCGGGATGCGCGAGCCGGTGACGACGACTTCGTCGAGTTCCGTGTTCTGCGGTGCCTCCTGCGCCGACGCGGAGCTGGCTGACCAGCCCGCGACAAGGCCGGTGATGACGGTTGTCGCCAGCAGATGGCGGCGGATGGATTGCTTCATGGTTTGACCTCCCTGGTGGTCGTCGCATTCGCGAAAATGCAGGCTGGATTTCCCTGCCATCTCACGATCGATGCGACGATGCGGATTACCAGTAGAGTTCAGTTCTCGATCACTTGTCATCAAATGTCATGTTTTTAGACATATTGTTTATGTAATCGTTGCCTTCAGGACACCAGTAATACAATTACAATTATGTAATTGTATTCAATCAAAGATCGACCATTTTCATATTGAATATTACCGATAACGAATTTGGCTCATCGGACAGTTATCTCTTCGTCAATCGATCCTGCCCTCATTGGCCAAGGAGACGCGATTGGCCTGTCTGGTCCGGAGGTACCGACTGGACGGTTCGGATCTCGCCCATGAGCCGTCATCCTGGAGGCCGCATGGCCCAACCCCATTCGGACGAGCGCCCCGGACGGCGCTGGAGAAGCTTCCGTTTCCGGGATCGTATTTCGATGGTGCCTCATCACAGTTCGGCATCGAATATGCGGACACTCGCCTGGCCCTGGCTGAGGTCTCCCGGGTGCTAAAGCCTGGCGGGCGGGCCCTGTTCCTCATGCACCACGCGGACAGTGCCATTACCCACCAGACCGCAGAACAGATCGCGGCCTACGACCGGGCGATGACGAACGGAGCGGCTGTGCGCCTAGGCGTCACTCTGAGAAAACGGCACCGCCGGTTCGCTGACCGACAACACCCGTTCAAGCCGTGCGCGCGGCGTGAAATCGAGGTCCTCGACACGAAGATCGCGCAGCATCAGACGATGCTCCTCCTGCGTGAACGGCCACAATATCTCGGTGTCACCTTCGCCGCGATACCAGTTCGGGCAGCCCGTCCACACCGTGTCCGGCAGTTTGCTACGAATGTCCGAGACAAACCGATCCGTGGCTTCGCGGCTGGGCGCGACGACAGCCTTCCTCGTCCTCGCGGCGTCGATGACGCGCAGGATGTAGTCCGTCTGCTGGTCCAGCCCGATCGGGATGGGCACATTGTTCACCGGACTGAAGGGGCCGTAGAGCATGAAGAAGTTCGGGAAGTCCGGAAGAGATACGCCGCGATAGGAGAACACGCCGTTCTTCCAGCATTCCTCGATCGAAACGCCATCCGCGCCGATCAGGCGCATCGGTCGCATATAGGCCTGGGCGTCGAAACCGGTGGCATAGACCAGAACGTCGAAGCCCAGCAGGGTGCCGTCCTCCATGCGGACCCCGTCCGGCTCGATCCGCTCAATCCGCCGCACCTCGACCTGTGCATTGGGCAGCTCCATCGCCGCATAATAATTCTTGTCGGACTTGGGAATCCGCACGCAGCCGACCGGCATGCGCGGACGCAATTTCTCGCGCAGCTCCGGATCGTGCATCGCTTCGAGCGGCTTCGCCAGCTCGAGGGCCACGGCCTCGCGCGCCGGACCGGGCTGGGTTCGCCACAGGTCCATGCCGCCAAGCCATTTCCACAACTGGCGCGAACGGAAACGGTACGCGAATGGCAGCCGCAGCGCCAGGCGCTCGAGCAGGGTCGATCGAGGGTTGTCGCGGACGTGGATCCATTGCGGACGACGTACGAAATGCGTGACGTCGACCCCAGATACGGCGAGCGTCTCGGCGATCTGGATGCCGCTGGCCCCGCTGCCGATCACGCCGACCCGCTTGCCTTCGAGCGCCACGCCGTGATCCCAACGCGCGGAGTGGAAGGCCGTCCCGGCGAAACTCTCGCGGCCAGCGATATCGGGCAGCTTCGGCTCTCGCAGGAAGCCCGTCGCCGAGATCAGGACATCGACGGTATCAGTCTGACCATCGCTGGTGCGCAGCCGCCATCGGCCGGACTCGAAAACCGCCTCGACGATTTCGGTGTCGAACCTGATGTGTCGCCGCCATCCACGCTCCCGCGCGACCTGAAGCAGATAGGCCTGTATCTCGGGCTGGGGAGCGAACTTCCGGCTCCAGTCGAAATTGGGCCGAAACGGAAATTCGTATTGGCGCGAGAGCACGTCGACAAACAAGCCGGGATAGGTGTTGTCCCGCCACGTGCCGCCAAGGTCGGATGCCTTTTCGTACACGGTGAAGGCGATCCCGGCGCGCATCAGGCGCTCGGCCATAAACAGGCCCGAGACGCCGGCACCGATCACCGCCGCCTTGAAGTCGGGACGGGCCGTCATCCCCGGCCGAGATAGGCTTGAGCGATCGGCAGCATGGTGGCGGTCAGCAGATTGGTGTCAAACGGGAGGGCCGCCATCAGGGTAATCGCCGCGGCGACAGACTCGCCGGTCATCATGTTGGGCCCGGGCCGCAGACGGGTCTCGCCCGCGCGCAGGTCGCTCTCGGTGACGCCAGGATGGATGATCGACGCGCTGATCCCGTGCGCGCGACCATCCAGCGCCAGGCTGCGCGTCATCCCCTCCAGCCCGAACTTGCTGGTCGCATAGGCGATCGTATCCGGGCGGGGCACCTGGGCGGAGATGCTGCCGACCGCTATGATCTTGCCCCGGCCGCGCGGTTTCATGACGCGCATCGCCTCTCGCCCGCACAGGAATGCGGCGGTCAGGTTGAGATCGATCACACGCCGCCAGTCGTCCAGCGTCACGTCCACGGTCGGTGTGTGGAAGACGACCCCGGCGTTGTTGACCAGGATATCGATCTCACCGAACGCTTCGGCCTCGGCGAACAGGTCTATGACTTGATCTTCCTGCGTGACGTCGGTCGGCCGGACCAGCACGTCCGCGCCAAGCTCGCGCAATTCGGTTGCGAGGGTCTCCAGCCGATCAGCCCGCCGGGCGGCGAGGACCAGCCGCCCCCCCTCAAGCGCGAAGCGACGTGCAACCGCTAGGCCGATGCCAGAGCTTGCGCCCGTGATGAGCGCAGTGCGCCCCTTCAGCAACTCCCCCATCCAGCCCTCCTGACCATCCTTGTCATTCGGAATAGCGATAACGGGCGACGTACGTCAAACGCTCAGACGTCTGCCGATCTCTGGATCGTTGGCCAGGCGCATCTAATCCTGGCGAACCAGGGCAGGGCTGGCGCTATCAGGGAAACTTCCGCCGGTTGCGAAGCCCTTGCCCCGGACCCGAGCAGGCAACAGCGGCTGCCAACACGATAATTCATCCCCTGAAACGGCCTGTGCCGATTTGGCGGAGACCTTGTAGCGCTCGCCTGACAGCGCGAGATCAAAGAGCACCGGGGTGCCGCCGCACAGGACGACAGGAACCCCGAGAACGACCTCGCCGGCGTAAAGGTCGCCTCGGCCCGGACCGGATGGACAAGCTATTGAGAGCTCATACCTAGAGCTCAGGTCGTGTAAGGGACGCGTAGGTGAAGGTTCGCGCCTTGGCGCGGAACTCGCCGGAGATCGGGTCAGCGAATCGCTGGATCAGGCCGACAAAGACGAGGTCGTTCTCCGGATCGATCCAGAACCAGGTTCCGCCCATCCCGCCCCAGGCCAGGGTGCCACGCCCCTCGGGCGAGCCCATGCCGCGCGGATCCCTGAACACCGAAAAGCCGAGCCCGAATCCGAAGGCGGGATTGAACGGCAACAGCCTCATCGGATTGGTCGTGGCCAGAACCGCGTCGGGGATGACGTTGGTCGACATCAGCTCGACAGTGACCGGAGCCAGGATGCGCACCCCGTCCAGCGCGCCCTTGTTCAAAATCATCTGGGCGAAACGGGCGTAGTCGCTCACCGTCGAGACCAGCCCGCCGCCTCCATCCTCGAACTCTGGGGGGCTCGTGAAGGGATTGATTGGCGCGCCGAGCACCTCGGTCACCTCCTTCAAACCGCCGTGGCTGTCGTCCTGGTAGAAGGTGACCAGGCGATCCTGATTGTCAGCGCGCGTCTCGAAACCCGTATCGACCATGCCCAGCGGGCCGAAGATCCTGTGCTGAAGGAATTCGCCGAACGACTGACCGGAGATGCGGCTGACGATCACGCCGAGGAGGCCCGAGGCGATGGAATAGAACCACTCCGTGCCTGGCTGGAACATCAGGGGCTGGGCTGCGATGCTGTCGATGAAGGCCTGCCCGCCTTCGGGGCGCGCGATGCGGTTCTTGAGGTAAGCCCGCTCCAGCGGGTGAGCGTCGGGGAACAGGCCGTAAGCGAAGCCGGCGGTGTGGCTCATCACCTCGCGCATCGTCGGCGGGCGTCTGGCGTCCTCCAGGATCATCTCGCCGTCGGGACCGATTCCGGCACAGACCTTCAGCCGCGCGAACTCAGGAATGAACTTGCTTACCGGATCATCGAGCGTCCAGTAGCCTTCCTCGAACAGGATCATCATCGCCGTCGCAGCGATCGGCTTGGTCATTGAATAGATACGGAAGACCGCATCGGGCGACAGCGGTGCCTCGCTGCCCAGCACGGCCGATCCGTGGGTCTTGAACGCCGCGACCTTGCCGTGGCGCAGGATCAGGGTCGTGACGCCCGCGACCCGTCCCGCCTCGACCATCCCGGCCATGTAGTCGTCGAGCCGCGCCAACCGGCCGGTGTCGAAGCCGAGGTCCTCGGACCGCCCGGCAACGGGCAAACCTGCGAACTCAGCCATTCTGGTCAGTCTCCGCCTTGCGGGCCGTCGCCCGGCACTGGCACGAGGCGATGAAGTCGCCAGCGATAAAGGTCGCCAAACGGTCCTCGCGCTGGCCGGCCTTGGGCCGAAGGGCGGGTTTTGGGGCAGGCGTCGTTGTCGTCATGGGCGCGGCCTTGAAGCGTGCAGAAGCGGCGTAAGGGGTCTTGCGCTTCGGCGAAGGAAAGGGAGAAGCCGATAACTTACATGTACTTTCCGCCGATCAAGCAGTTCATCTCGAACTGGAGATCTAAGGACGTTTGCCTGACAGCACCGGTGGAGGCGCATCTGAACCGCTTCGCCTTCCTGGAGGTCCTGGTCTACGACTGTACGCTCCAGCCCTGATGCCTCGGGCGTCCGGGATCAGGCGAGGCGGGCAAACCGCGCGACGTGCCAGTCGGTATCGCCGTACATGCGCTCGATCAGCGTCAGCCGTTTGACGTAGGTGCCGGCCGGATAGTCCTGGGTCAGGGCGATGGCTCCGTGCAGCTGGATTGCCGACTGGCCAACGATGCGTGAGGCCTTGCCGATGGCAGCCCGCGCGGCGGAGATGTCGCGCGCCCGCCGTCGATCGTCCGGATTGTCGGCCGCCACCGTGGCCAGGATGGCCATGGACCGCGCCAGCTCCAGCTCGATCCGCATATCGACCATCCGGTGCTGCACGACCTGAAAACTGCCCAGGATCTGACCAAACTGTTTGCGCGTTTTTAGATGGCCCAGCGTCAGGTCACACAGCGCCTGCATCA
Source organism: Caulobacteraceae bacterium (assembly GCA_965284375.1). Classification (GTDB taxonomy): domain Bacteria; phylum Pseudomonadota; class Alphaproteobacteria; order Caulobacterales; family Caulobacteraceae; genus Brevundimonas. Next base: position 799,155 of record OZ260074.1, on the reverse strand, counting down.
GACCGATGGCTTCGTTGGCAAAGGCGGCATGGGCACGATCAACGGCCCAGTCGATGGCGGGACCTGCCGTCCCCTCACCGCCCAGACGGGCCTCGTCGGGAAGTCGGCAGGCCTGCATCTCCAGGTGAGCCGCCCCCGCGCCATCGTAGAGTTTGAGACGCTGGATCGTCAGCCCTGGTGTGCTGGCCGGCAGGACGAACAACGTCGGACCGGCGGCCGTTACGGCCGCGACGATGAAGGCATCGACGACATCGCCACCGGGAACCCTCACGACCCGGCCGGTCAGGGTCCAGTCACCGTCGCCGCGCGTGGCGCTGGCCGGGCGTTCATCAGCACCGGTGTTGCCAAACGCCCCGAAGCCCGCCGGGACCACCCGGCTGCGTCCGGCGGCGATTGCCGACAAGGTCTCCTTCTGGGCGGGGGTGCCGAACCGGGCAATCAGTGCCGTCGCCATCACGACGACCGGAACCATGGCCCCTGCGCCTCCGGCCCGTCCAAGCCCCTGGAGGATGATGGCCAGATCCTCGAACGATCCGCCGCTGCCGCCGTCGGCTTCCTCGATCTCGGCCCCCAGCAGACCCATGCCGGCCAGATCGGTCCACAGGCTTTCAGAGGTCTCCGCCCGGTCGATGCGCGAGGTCCCCTGCGTCCGCTGCAGATGGTCGCCGACCAGGGATTCCATCGTGTCCGCGATCAGCACCTGGGTTTCTGTCGGTCGGAAATCCATCTCAGAGACCCAGCATGGAACGCGCGAGGATATTGCGCTGGATCTCGTTGGAGCCGCCGTAGATCGACACCTTACGGAGGTTGAAATAGGCCATGGCAGCCGCTGCGGCAGGGTCGGTTTCGAGCCCTTCGACGGCCGGCGTCGCAGCGAACCCCTCGGTGCCCCAAGCGTCCATGGTCGCCTCGGCGATGTCCTGCTGCAGAACCGATCCCCGGATCTTCAGAATGTTGGCTTCAGGCCCCGGTCCGCCGCCCGCGACCTGGGCGCTGATCATGCGCAGACTGGTCAGCTCAAGCGCACGCAGCTCGATCTCCAGGGACGCGATCCGCATGGCGAAGACCGGGTCCTCCATCAGCGGTCGGCCATGGCGGAGCCTGCTGGCCGCAAGACCCTTGAGCCGGCCGATCTCCCGCTTCGACTGCCCAACGCGGGCGATGCCCGTTCGCTCGTGGCCCAGCAGATATTTGGCGTGCTCCCAGCCTTTGCCCGCCTCGCCGACGATGTCGCTTGCAGGAATGCGGACCGCGTCGAAGAAGACCTCGTTGACCTCGTGCGCTCCGTCGATGGTGATGATGGGCTTCACCGTGATCCCGGGCGCATTCATGGGGATCAACAGGATCGACAGTCCGTCCTGCTTTTTCGGCGTGTCCTCCGTCCTGACCAGGGCAAAGATCCGGTCCGCCTGATGCGCCAGGGTCGTCCAGATTTTCTGGCCGGTAATGACCCACTCGCCCCCTTCCAGCCGGGCGCGCGTCCGGACGGCGGCCAGATCGGAACCGGCATCGGGCTCCGAGAAGCCCTGACACCACCAGTCATCGATATTCAGGATGCGGGGCAGCAGGGTCGAGATCTGGTCGGGACGCCCGTAGCGCATCAGAACCGGTGCCAGCATCGACATGCCGAACACCGGTGAGGGCGGCGCGCCCTCCTCGGACAACACCTCATCGAACAGGTATTTCTCCACCACGGACCAGCCCGTGCCACCGTGCTCGACCGGCCAGGCGGGGGCACCCCAGCCGCGCGCGACCAGGGCGCGTTGCCAGACCGTTCGCTCTGCACGGTCCGGCAGCAGACCCAGCAAAACCTTCGCCTTGGTGCCGCGGTCGAGATTGGCGCGCACGAAAAGTCGCACTTCGTCCATGAACGCCAAGGCCTGGTCGTCGAAGTCGAGGTTCATCATCCACCGGACAGTCGTGCGGAAACCACCGCTCGATCAGGAATCCTGATACGTCCATGATCCTGAATGGTCAAGCCGCCTGGATTCCGGGGATCTTCTTGTCGCGCCCGAGCCGATCCCTGGCCAGAATCGTGACGAGCCGATCGCGCAGGATGTCCAGTTCGACCGGCGTGATCGCGGCGAACATCGCGGATTCCAGCGCGTCCACGCGCGCCTCGGCCTTCTCGAGCAGGGCCCGACCGGCGGGGGACAGGGCGATGTCGAGAACCTTGCGGTTGGCTTCACTTTCCCGTCGTTTAATCAGACCTTTGCGATCAAGCGCCTTGATCATCTCGGACATGGATTGCGGTGTCACCAGGACCCTGCGCGCCAGGTCGGACGACGAGGTCTCCCCGTTTGCGGCCAGCATGCTGAGCGTCGTGTACTGGCTCGGGGTCAGGTCGAGATCACGTAACTCCCGCTCCAGCATCAGCCGGATGGCGACCTCCAGTCGCTTGATGAGATAGATGGTCCTGGCCGGCATTCTGGTTCCTGTTTCACCGCATTGACGCGCCGCAAAGCCGACTGGTATCAGGAAACCTGAATAACCGGGAGCGCGGTGAATACCATGGTAGATAACGCAGCATCGACGGACGAGCTATTCGCCCGTTTGACGACCGTCAAAGTCGAGTTCGACGAGGGCATCGCCTGGGTCACGATGAACCGGCCCGAAAAGCGCAATGCCATGAGCCCCACGATGAACCGCGAAATGCTTGAGGTACTGGAAGCCCTGGAGGTCGAGGAGCGCTGCGGTGTCGTGGTTCTGACGGGAGCGGGGGATTCCTTCACCGCCGGCATGGATCTGAAAGAATATTTCCGCGAGACCGACAACGCGCCGGCCGCCGTCAAACTTAGAACCCGCCGCGCTGCGGGTGAATGGCAATGGCGCAAATTGCGGCTCTATCCCAAGCCGACGATCGCCATGGTCAACGGCTGGTGTTTTGGCGGCGGGTTCTCGCCTCTGGTCGCCTGCGACCTGGCCATCGCCGCGGACGAAGCGACCTTTGGATTGTCAGAGATCAACTGGGGCATCATCCCCGCCGGAACCGTGACCAAGGCCGTGGCCGAAACGATGAACCACCGTGCCGCCCTCTACTACATCATGACGGGCGAGCCGTTCGGCGGACAGGTCGCACGTGAGACCGGGCTGGTGAATGAATCGGTGCCGTTGGCCCGGCTGCGCGAACGCACAAGGGAACTGGCCCAGGTCCTGCTGGCCAAGAACCCGACCGTGCTGCGTCAGGCCAAGTCCGTCTTCAAGCGCATCGGGTCCATGGACTGGGACATGGCCGAGGACTATCTGGGAGCCAAGGCCGAGCAGACGGCGGCGCAGGATCCCGAGGGCGGGCGGAACAAGGGGATGAAACAGTTCCTCGACGAGAAATCGATCCGCCCCGGTCTTGATACCTATCGGCGCACCAGCTGACGCCATGCCAGTCCATTCCATGAAGGCCTTTCCCGTCAGCCGGATGCTCCGGCCCCGATCGATCGCCATCGTCGGCGTGTCGCCAGACCCGGCGTCGATGGGCGGCCGGGCCCTTTCCAACCTCGACAGCTTCGGCTTCGGCGGCGAGATCCATCTGGTCAGCCGCAGCAATGCGAACATCGGCGGCCGGCCTTGCGTGCCCACGATCGATGACCTGCCGATGGGGATCGACGCGATGATCCTGGCCCTGCCGTCCTCGGCCGTGCTTGAGGCGGCCAAGGCCGCAGCGCGTCGCGATGTCGGCGGCATGATCGTCTTCGCAGCCGGCTTTTCCGAGACCGGCGATGAGGGGCGCCAGTTGCAGGATCAGATCACGGCTGTCTGTAACGAAGCGGGCATGGCCCTGCTGGGCCCCAACACCCTGGGCATGACCAACTATGTCACCGGGGTGCATCTGGGGTTCGGGCCGAACACGCCCGACCCGGTGGATGCGCGTCCCTCCGTCGCCGTCCTGGCCCAGAGCGGTGCCATGGCGGCCAGCATGCGTCTGTCGTCCAGGACTCGCGGCCTGAGGGCGTCCTACAGCGTCGCCACGGGCAATGAGGCCGTCACCGGCATCGAGGATTATCTGGCCGAGATCGTCGACGACTCCGCCACCGACGCCATCGCCATCTATGCGGAACAACTGCGCAAGCCGCGTCTGTTCCTGGAACTGGCCGCCAGGGCCCGTCGCAACGGCAAGCCGATCATCATGCTACATCCGGGCCGCAGCGAGCGGGCGCGGGTGTCGGCCACCTCCCACACGGGTGCCCTGTCCGGGGACTATTCCACCATGCGCGCCCTGGTCGAGGAACAGGCCGTCGTTGTCGTGGAAACAATGGAAGAGTGGCTGGACGCGGCCGAGATGTTCGCGCGTTTCCCCAACCCATCGACCGATGGCCCCGCCGTGATCACCGACTCGGGGGCGTTCAAGGGGCTGGCGCTGGATCTGGCCGAGACGGTCGGCCTGACCATTCCTGAACTGACGCCGGCCACGGCGCAGCAGTTGGCGGATCGCCTGCCGGCCTTTGCGTCCCAGACCAATCCGCTGGACATCACAGCGCAGGGCCTGAAGGACATGCCGATGTATGGCGAGGCCGCCGTCATCATGCGCGACGGGGCCGGCCCCGGCGGCCTGATCCTGTCGCTCATGCCCGCCTCGCCCGACGTCGGAAAGCTGAAGGCCAGGACGGTCATCGATGCCCTGGGCAGGCCCACGGCCCCCACTGCACTGGTCCTGATGGGCGGGGCGGCGCCGGTCGCACCGGACCTGGAGAAGATGGTCCTCGACGCAGGCATCCCCTTCTTCCGCGCGCCCGAACGCGCCATCCGGGCCTTCGGACACCTCCAGAGCTATGCGCGCGCCAAGGCCGCCGCGGTCGATGTTGTGGCGGCGTCCGCTGCGACCGTTGAACGGTTCCCGGGGGCCGGCACCCTGGCCGAATACATCGGCAAGGCGATCCTCTCCAAGGCCGGACTGAACGTTCCGCAGGGCGGTCTGGCGACATCGTTCGAACAGGCGGTCGAGATCGCCGGGCGCATCGGTTGGCCCGTCGTGGCCAAGGCCCAGGCCGCCGATCTGCCGCACAAGACCGAGGTTGGTGGCGTCATCGTGGGCATCGATGGTCCCGAGCGTCTGAAGGCCGCCTGGGAGACCATGCACAAGAGCGTCGCCGCAGCGCGCCCCGACCTGACGCTGGACGGCATCCTGATCGAGACCATGAGCCCGCGCGGGGTCGAGATCGTCATCGGCGGTCGCAACGATCCGGCTTGGGGGCCCATCCTGTTGTTCGGGCTTGGTGGCGTCTGGATCGAAGCCCTTGGCGACGTGCGGCTGGCCTCGGCGTCGATCCCCAAGGACCTGGTCCTGTCTGAACTGCGCAAACTGAAGGGCGCAGCGCTGCTTACCGGTTTTCGGGGTGGCCCAGCTGTCGATCTGGACGCCTTGGCCGACTGTATCTGCGCCGTCGGTCGCCTGCTGAACGCCCACCCCGAGATTGCGGAAATCGACATCAATCCGGTCATGGCCTTCGCAGACGCCTCGCCTCCGGTCGCCCTGGATGCCCTGATCGTCCTGCGGGAATAGCCCGTCGAACTGAGACAACCGTCTGGCCGCAAGAGTACGGCAGTGTTCGGTTGACGCCCAGGACAAGACTGCCGGCAGGAACAGCGTTTTGAGCAAAGAAAAGCGGCGGCTGTTTCCCAGCCGCCGCTCCTCGTTCGTTTCTCGGAGAGCCGAGCCTCAGAACGTCATGCGCATGCCGACCTTGTAGGTACGGCCGACCTTGTCGAAGAAGCCAACGTAGCTCGTATAGGCAAAAGGCGGCTCGGCATTGAAGACGTTGTTCAAAACGCCATAGATTTCCACCCGATCGGTGACCTGATAGTTGGCAGACACATTCGTATACCAGCGGTGATCAATCATATTGTCACCGATCGAAATCGGAGACGCCGGATTGTAGTCACGGCTTTCTGGCCCGACCAGGCTGGCATCGATCAGGCCACCGCCAACATAGCGTTGATTGACGCTGACCGACCATGCGTCCTCGCTGTAGGTCACGCTGCCGTTCACGATCCAGTGCGGCTGGCTGGTCGCCCCAGTGACGCTGCTGGAGGTGAACCCGCCGGCCTGACCCGCGCGGTTGACCACACTGCCCACAGTCTGGATTACGCCTGCGGTGTTGTAGGTCCGGGCAACACCGAGCCCATCGTCCGCGATCAGGTCCGAAGTATAGGTTCCGAACACCCGGGCATTCACAGATCCCTTACCGAGATCAAACCGATAGCCCGCCTCGAAATCATATCCGCGCGCCTTGAAGCCGGCGATATTCAGCAAGGGTGTACCGATCGAGTTGATCACCGTGGTCGTCCCGGTGCCGGTCCGGTTGACGAAACCGCAGAAGAAGCCTGCGCCTCCGGCATTGATCTCGGCCAGGCAACTGTCCAGCACGTTCTGGGCGGCATACGAGGAGATCGCACCGGCGATGTCGATGTCGAAATAGTCCAGCGAGAGACGCAGGCCCGGAATGGCGCTGGGGCTCAGCACGGCACCGAGGGTTACGGTGTCGGCCACTTCGGGGATCAAGGCCGCATTGCCGCCGCTCACAACACTCATCTGTGTGGTGGCACCCGAGAACGGATTGCGCAGCGTGGCCTGCGTGCTCGTCTGGGCGAACAGGTCGCTGTTGTTCGGGGCCCGGATGTCGCGTGATTGCGTCGCCCGCAGGGTCAGCATGTCGTTCACCGTCCAGGTCAGGCCGGACTTCCAGGTCGAAATTTTGCCGCTGGTAGAATAGTCGGCCTGGCGATAGGCCCCGTTGAACTCGATCAACTCGGCCAGAGGCGCATTCGACAGCAGCGGGACAACGACTTCCGCATAGCCCTCGACGACGTCATAGGAGCCGACGAAATTCTTCGGATTACCATAGGAGAAGCCGCTGGCCTGCGAGATGGCGTCGACCCGTGATTCCGCATCTTCCACTCGACGCTCGACGCCGGCCGCGACCGACACCGGACCCGCCCAGGTCGAGAAGGGTGTACCCTGGATGTTTGCCGCCATCACTTCCTGGGACGTGTCGACGTCATAGGTCGCCGTGCCGGTAACGTATCGGATGGCCTCCGGGCTGGCTGAGCCGTCGCCGAAGAGGTTGATAGGCACGCAACCCGCAGCCCGGGCGGCGGCGTCGCGGCAGACGATGGTCCCGCTCAGGAGCACAGCATCGGTGGCGAACCTGAGGTTCGCGTTGATCTTCAGCCGTTCAAGCGTCGAACGATATTCGTTCTCGCCATATTGGTAGTAGGCGTCCCAGGTCCAGCCGGCCCCGAGGGCACCCGAAGCACCAAAGGCGAACCGCGTCGTCGTGTTGAAATTGCTGGCCGAGACTTCACCGAAATCCTTGTGCTGACGGCCGAGCGAGAAAGAGGTGATGTTGCTGGTCGTCATGATGTTGCGCACGGCGGCCGGAAGATAGGCGTTGTCGCGCTGGATCAGCAGGGCGTTGGCGGTTGAGTCCCGCGCGTAGGCCGTGTGGAAATCGGAACCTGCCCTGGCCCAGGACGCCTCGGCAAACAAGGTCAGGCTGTCATTGACCTTGAAGTCGGTGTGGAACATCGCGATCGAGCGCTCCACCGGCAGGGACAGGGTATGGCCGGAGCGAACCGACAGGCCGGGTTGACCCCCCGAAAAGTCGATGGCCGAAGTGCCAATCTGATTGCCATAGGTGAAGGGCAACACCGTGCCGCCCGGGCCGAACTGGATCCCGCGCAGCGGTTGGCCAACCCCCGTATTGGTGCCGATGATAACCCCGCCGTCCGTGAAGATCAGCGGCTGGACACCGTGGGCAAAGAATCGCGAAGGCTGGTCGGCAAGCCGCGCGCCAGCATAGGAAACCTGTTCCTGAAGATCGCGACCCCAGGGACGATCGTAGTGGGAATCAACACCTTCGCTCTTCACGTACTCGCCGCCGACCACGGCGTGACCACGCCCGTCAAAATAGTCGCCCCCCCAGGCGACGGACGCCCGTGATTCCTGGTTGTCGCCGTAGGTGCTCTGACCGTAGGAAAAATCGGCTTTGAAACCATCGAGGTTGTTGTTGAGGATCACGTTCACGACACCGGCTACGGCATCAGAGCCCCACTGGGCGGACGCGCCACCCGTCACGACATCGACGCGGCTGACCAGAACCGACGGGATCAGGTTCAGATCGACCTGTCCCTCGGGCGAACTCGGCACAAAGCGTCGGCCATCGACCAGCACCAGGGTGCGAATGCTGCCGAGCCCGCGAAGGTCGGCGAAATATTGACCCGCTCCGCGTGCGCTTTGCGGATTTGACTGAGGCGTCTGGGTGGCCCTGAACGCGGGAACTTCGGTCAGGAACTCGCCGATCTGAGCCGATCCGCGCTGCTCCAGCTCTTCGGCCGAGAGCACGGTGGTCGGTGTCGGCGCATCGAATCCGCTGCGGACGACCCGGCTACCGGTCACGATGATATCTCCGAGCTCAGTCTCGGGCTGTGCTTGTTCCTGCCCCGAAGACACCGTCTGCGCGTTCGCTGCGCCCGCAGCCACGCACACCAGCGCCGAAAGCGCGGCTGTTCCAAGATAGCGCTTGCGTTTGACCATCGAAAAATCCCCCATAGAATTCAGCAGCGCCTCGTTAGTCGGGCGTCCCGTCTGCAAAGCCTCCCCTCAATCAGGCTGCCTGTCAATATCAATCAGACGTCTGCTGTTATGGAGGGCGGTCGCCTCCGGCTCGGGCGTTCGTGTTTTGACCGCACGACATCAGGGTGTGGCCGCGGCCGGCGACAGCGGCAGACCGTTCTCTCCCAGCTGTGAGACGAAGGGCGAGGCGACAGTTCATTCCGCCCCTCTATTCCTGCGTGGCGGAAATGCGAACAGCTTGCTCCTTTACGCAGACGTCTGCATATTCTTCGCGGCGAGGTCGAAGCGATGAACCATCGTGGCAAGAGACCCGCCGGGCACGGCCCAGGAGTAAGTATGTCTCTGTTCAGGTTCGATGCCGTGTTCCGCGAGGAGCTTCGCGCAAACTGGCCCGTCCTGCTGCTGGCCTTCAGCTGCCTGTTCTTCGGGTTCAGCGCGCCGGCTTTCGCCCTGCCCTTCCTGTTCGCAGAGGTTATCAAGGAGTTCGGCTGGACGCGTGAGCAGGCGACACTGCTAGCTTCTGCAAAATATCTCGTCGGTGCCGTGTCCGCGTTGATGGTCGGCCGGTTCCTCGACATCACCGGGGTGCGCTCGGCTTTGCTGGTCACCATCGGCTTGGGGGGGCTCGCCCTTGTCAGCTTCCTTTGGGTGCCGAACCTGACCGCCTACTACATCGTCGGTGCCATGATGGGCCTCGCCGGCCCCGGCGCGATGGTGGCGGTGAAGGTCCTGGTGTCGCGCACTTTCCATGAATCCCAAGGCACGGCGACGGGCGTGGCGCTTTTGGGCACCAGCCTCGGATCGGTGCTCGTGCCCCTGATCATCAGCGCGATGATCGGAGCCCTGGGATGGCGGATGGCCTTCGCCGGCCTGTCGCTCGGCATCTGGCTCATTGCTATTCCCATGCTGCTCTTCTTCTTCCCAAAGGGCGGCCACACGCCGCTGCCGGAACCTGTCATCGCCGGTGTCGCGCCGACCAAGACGGGGTGGAGCGAGGTGCTGAAGCTGGCGAAGGGCAGGGCCTTCTGGCTGCTGGCCACCGCCCTGTTTATCGGCGCGATCGTCGATCAGGCCTTCATCCAGCACCAGGTGCTGATCCTGAACGACATGGCAATGTCACGCGATGCGGCGGCACTGGCCGTCAGCGCCATCGGCATCGTCGGCATCTTCTTCCGCATTCTGATCGGCAATCTGCTGGACAGTACCTCGAACAAGGGGCTCAGCGCGATGTATGTGGTGGTCAGCATCACCTCGCTGCTGGCCTTCTACCTGGTCAATCCGATCGTGCTGATGGGCTTCGTGGTCCTGCGAGCCGCCGGGCACGCGGCAAATCTGATCGACGTCAATGTGCTGGCGAAACAGACCTTCGGCCTGAAGAATTTCGGCACGCTTATTGGCGTCTTCACGGCCATCGTCAGCCTCGGCTTCGCCATCGGCCCCTGGATCATGGGGCGGCTGTTCGAGATGGACGGCAACTATCACACCGCCTTCATTCTCTTCGCGATCCTGCCCCTGATTGGTGCCGTTCTCATCTGGTATCTGAAGCCCGCCTTCTGGCTGGCCGCGCGTGCTGAAAAGGCCGCAAAAGCCGCCGCAGATCTCAAGACCGAAAACGCACCCGCCCGACCATTGGACCAAATCTCCCCATAGAATTTCAGCAGCGCCTCATTACCCGGGCGTCTCGAACCGGGGCCTCTCCTCAACCAGGCTGTCAATCAACAACAATCAGACGTCTGCCGTTTTGACCGGCTTGCGGCACTCTTTTGACGGAACGCCCGTTTGATCCGCCCGCAACCCATGGTCGGCAACCCGCAACACATACGAAGTTCGAAGTCGACCAGCTCCATGAGCAGGGCCGACGCTGGATGCGCCCTCTTGCCGGTTTGAGCAGACGTCTGCATATTCGGCTCAACGAGGTCGGTGAGGGTGTCTCCACTCCACAATCGACCCACCGGGCGTAGCCCAGGAGGAAGTGTGTCACTGTTCAGATTCGATGCCTCGTTTAGAGGCGAGCTTCAGGCCAACTGGCCGGTGCTTCTTCTGGCGTTCAGCTGCCTGCTGTTCGGCTTCAGCGCGCCTGCCTTCGCCCTGCCCTTCCTGTTTTCCGAGGTGATCGACGAGTTCGGCTGGACCAGGGAACAGGCCACTCTGCTGGCGTCGGCAAAATATCTGACCGGGGCGGTCGCGGCTCTGGTCGTGGGGCGTTGTCTCGACATGATTGGCGTTCGGGCGGCGCTCGTGGCCGCCCTCGGCATTGGCGGGATTGCGCTGGTCAGCCTGTTCTTTGTGAACGGCCTTGCGGTCTACTACCTGGCCGGAGTGCTCCTTGGTCTGGCAGGGCCCGGGGCCATGGTCGCGGTGCAGATCCTCGTTTCGCGAACCTTTCATGCGTCGCAGGGAACCGCCATCGGCATGGCACTGCTGGGGACCAGCCTCGGATCCGTCGTCGTGCCCCTGGTGATCACCGCCCTCGTTGCGGCCCTCGGATGGCGCCTGGCCTTTCCGGCGCTGTCCCTGGGTATCTGGCTCATCGTGATGCCGATGTTACTGTTCTTCATGCCGAAGGGTGCCGACGCGGGCCGGCCCGTCACACCGGCACAGCTAGACGAAGCTGGTCCCCAAGGGCTCGGCGAGGCCATGAAGCTGATGAAGACCGGACAGTTCTGGTTGCTGGCTGGCGGAACCTTCCTAACAGCCACTGTCGACCAGGGCTTCATCCAGCATCAGGTCCTGATCCTCAAGGACATGAACCTGTCACGCGACTCCGTTGCCATGGCCGTAAGCGCGATCGGCCTTGTCGGTATCGTTTGCAGGATCCTGGTCGGCAACATCCTGGACGGCACCTCCAACAAGGGACTTTCCCTGCTCTATGGAACACTGACATTCTCGGCCCTTGCGGCCTTCTACCTGGTGAGCCCGATCGTCCTAATGGCCTTCGTTGTCCTGAGGGCGGCTGGTCACGCGGCGGTGCTGGTCGACACCACGGTAATGACGAAGCACGTTTTCGGCCTGAAGAATTTCGGGACCATGGTCGGCATTTTCACCGCCATTACCAGTATCGGTTTCGCCGCCGGCCCTTGGGTCATGGGACGCCTGTATGACCTCAACGGCAACTACCACCTCGCCTTCATGCTTTTCGCCGCCATGCCCCTGGCTGCGGCTGTGATGACCTGGATGCTGAAGCCGACTTTCTGGCATCCCCTGCGGGCGAATGCGAAACCCGAGCCGCAAGCGGAGGTTGGGACTTGACCACTCTGAACGTTACCCTTCGCACCGGCGAGACACGCTCCGTCCCGGCCAGGACCGGGGTGTCCGTAATGGAAACGATCCGGGACAGCGGCATCGACGAAATCATGGCCATCTGTGGCGGATGCTGCAGTTGCGCGACCTGCCACGTCTATGTCGCCGACGAGGATTGGAGCCGCCTTTCCCCACCTGGACCCGGCGAGGCTGAGTTGCTGGAGTTCAGCGAGCATCCGACCGAACGCTCCCGCCTGTCGTGCCAGATCAAGATGTCAGAAGGCCTGGACGGTCTCAGCGTCACCATCGCGCCGGAAGACTGAAGCCGTTCACACGCCCAGCAGGCTCAGGGTCATCTTGAGACCCGTCGCCGCCAGAAAGCCGGCAAACGCAAGACGCAACCACCGCCGCTCCAGCCTGTGGGCCAGGGCGACGCCCCAGGGTGCGGCCAGCAGTGTCGTCGGGATCAGGCAGAGAACGCCGATCGCATTGGCGAACCCCAACGATCCCCACGGCCGGCCGGCTTCTCCCAGTCCGCCGAGAACGAACCCGATCGCACCCGGGACGGCGATCAGAACACCCACCGCCGCCGCGGTGCCGACCGCTCGGTGAATGGGGTAGCCGAACAGCGTCAGGGCCGGGACGGTGAAGGTGCCGCCGCCTATTCCCATCATCACCGACACACCCGCGATCATGAAGGCCATGACCGTCTGGCCGAGCCGACCAGGCAATTCAGAAGCCACGCGCCAACTGTCCTTGCCGAACGCCATATAGACAGCGACCAGCAGGGCGAACGTGGCGAACACCGTCATCAGGACGGGCCCCTTGACGAAGGAGGCAGTGAGGACGCCCGCCAGGACGCCAAGCGCGATTCCAGGCAGCCAGCGCCGGAACATCGCCTCATCGACCGCGCCCTTGGCTCGATGGGCCAGGGCAGACCGGATGGAGGTCGGGATCATCGCCGCCAGCGACGTGCCGACCGACATATGCATGCGCACGGCTTCGTCCACGCCGAGCAGGCCGAACACATAGTAGAGCACCGGCACCATGATGATGCCGCCGCCGACGCCCAGCAGGCCCGCGAGCAGGCCCGCAAACAATCCGGCGGCCAGCAGCGCCGCCGCAAGTGGGGCGAGAAATTGAAGCTCGTTCAAGCGGCGATCCCTGGCCTGTCGATTCGCAATGTCAAAGGAATCTGGTCGGGGCGATGATGGTGCGCCACATGTGGGTGGACGGGCTGTTGTCGTTGCCCAGTCCGTCCGCCGGCTGTTTGAAATTGCGGCCGATCAGATCCTCGAACTCCTCAATCTGCACGACAACGCCGGGTTCGAACGCATAGAGGTCGTTCATCGTGACCAGCCGCGCCGTCATATACCATTTGTGCTTGCGGGCTTCCTGATAGGCGCGATCAACGAATGGATCGGGTACGTAATCGGCCCCGAACAGGCGCAGATAGACCTCCGGGTATTCATAGCCAACGCTCTCGTCGGGATAGAAGCGCAGCGCCTGGTGGGCGCGGATTGCCCAGCTGACCTCTTCCTCGACATAGGGCTCGAGCAGTTGCGCACCCCAGTATCCGTGGTCCGAGCGGATGAACCCGAACACCGCGATGTCGTGCAACAGACAGGCCAGAACGGTCTTTTCGTCCAGCCCGTTCTTTAAGGCCAGCCGCGCGCTTTGAAGCAGGTGCTGGGAGGGGCCGAACCGCTGTTTGAAGAAGTCCATCAGGGTGGCGTTGGTCGGCATCGGACGCAGCCGCGGATCCTCCCCCATCAGCCAGGTTCGCCCTTGCGGCTGGCCCGGACGCGGGCGCTCCGCTGCCGGGTCGATGTCGCCGGACTGATAAAGGACCGACTTCATCACCAGCGCGTCGAGCTGGTCGCTCATCGCCGCCTCATGGGCCTCGGCGCGGTCATTCAGGGTCTGGAGAGAGATCGTCATGGGCCGTTCCTCTTCGTTCACTTCAATGCATCACCGCGCCGCCGTCCACCACCAGGGTCTGGCCGGTGATGAAGGCAGCCCCGTCGCCGCAGAGGAAGGTGACGGCGCCGACGATATCCTCGGGCATCTGATCGCGCTGCAAGGCCCGCATCCCGCGTGCCCGACCGGCAGTGGTCTCGAGCATGTCTTTACGCTTTTCGAGGACGCCGGAACTCAGGGTGAAGCCGGGGGCCACAGCATTCACCGTGATGCCCTCGTGCCCCATCTCGCGCGCCATCGACTTCGTCATCGCCGTCAGCGCGCCTTTGCTGGCCACATAGTGAAGCATCAGGGGCGGCGCGGTGAAAATGCTGGCCGAGGTGATGTTGATGATCCGCCCCGCACCCGCCTGTCGCATCGACGGCCAGACGGCGCGGCTGAACAGGAAAGGACCCGTGACATTGACGTCCAGCACCCGCTTCCATTCCGCCAGCTCCAGCCGGTCGAACGGGGCCCGGGTGATGTCGCTGAACAGACCGGCATTGTTGACCAGGATGTCGATCCGGCCATGGGCGGCCATTACGGCCTCGACGGCGGCTGCGACCGAGACAGGGTCGGCCACGTCAGCCCGGACACCTGACGCTGTTGCACCCTCCTCCGTCAGCCGCGCAACGGCCCCCGTGCTGTCGGCCAGATCGCAGATGACCACCCGCGCCCCGTGCCGCCCCAGATCGCTGGCGATCTCCAGCCCGATGCCGGAAGCCCCGCCCGTGACGATCGCGACCTTGCCTTTCAGTGACATCGCATTCTCCATCACAGCATATAGACGTCGGCCACGGCCGGGATCTGGTCGTTCAGCAGGACGATGGTCTTGGCGGCAATCCGCCAGCCCTCGGGGGTCGACCTGAGGCGGTACAGATAGCGCCCGAAGAAGGCATGGCTGGTCTTTCGCCGGGGATCGAAGACCCCGACGTTGAAGGTCGCCTTGACCTCGACCTCTCCCGGTATCGAGGCATCCGTCACCAGGACGTTGGTTACGGCATGAGCCGTGCGACGCAGTGGGTTGGAGGCCACGGACAAGCCGCTTTTAAGCCGCCAGATCCGGTCCTCGAGGCCCGCCCGGCTCTCGTAGTAGATCAGGGAAATTTCCCGATCAGGGTCGCTGACAGGCTCGGACTCGGTCTTCCAGGCGGGCACCCAGTAGCGGGCCGTCGGCAAGTACAGCCCAAGCCATTCATCCCATCGCCGCTCGTCGAGATAAAGCGCCTCCTGATGCAGCAGCGTCGCGGCTTCACCGGCCGACAGTGTGTCCGCGCTCACGACACGGCCTCGCGCGCCGCGACAGCCGAAACCCGCTGTCGCCAGGCCCGGTAATAGGCGTGAAAAATGGTCTCGTCGCTCAGCCAGCGGTCAGCCGCGACCGAGCTTGAGGGCTTCAGCCCGATAAGGTCGGCGAACCGGTCCGGCCCCTTCACACTGGCGCACATGCCACGCCCATAGCCCTGCAGCCAGGGCGACCCCTGCGAGGCGTTGCCCTCCTGGCAGGCCTCATAGACGACCGTGTCGTCGGGCGTGGCCAGGCCGCTGGGATTGAAGAAGTCCTCGTACTGACGGATGCGTTTCCGGCGCGCCTGAACGCTTTCGCCCACCGGCGCGAAACAATAGGTCCGCATCTCCGTCAAACCGACCGAGATCGGGCGAATGATCCGCAGCTGACTCGACGCGTTCTCGGCAAACTGGACGTTGGGAAAGAGCGTCAGGTTGCGCGAATGCAGCATCCAGTCGCGCTTCGCCGCGCCAAAACGTTGCTCCAGGATCGCGCTGCGTTCGTGCAGCGGCAGGGCCTCGGGCACGTCCGACATGCGCCAGTTCATGACGTGGCCCTGATCGAAGCTGTAGGTCCCGCCGGTCGGTTCGCCGGGAATCTCCACGTGCTCTTTTGCGACGTCCCAAATGTTCTGCGTGGAGCCCTCGAAGGCGCGCTCGGTGCGGCGCTCCAGAATGCGCAGATAGGAGGGGTGGACGGAGGAGAAGTGATACTGGTCCGAGCAGTTCTCCAGCTGCATCTTCCAGTTCGCCTCATAGGTGAAGCTGACCACCCCGGGCACCAGTTCGATGCCGTCGGGGCTTTGATCCACGATCAGGTCGATCAGGGGCTTCGCGTCGCCGAGGTGATCCTCCAGCGGGCCGACGTCGGCGTTCAGGCTGGCGAACAGCAGCCCCCTGTAGTCGCCGAACCGGGCCACTGCCTTCAGGTCGTGACTGTCCTGGTCGAAAGCCTCGCTATAGGCGCCCTGTACCCGGCCCTTGATCGCGCGGTTCTTGCCGGCGCTGTCGAAGGACCAGCTGTGATAGGGGCAGACGTGCAGCTTGGCGTGGCCCTGATCCAGCGGACAGATGCGTGCTCCCTTGTGCGGACAGCTGTTGATGAAAGCGTTGATCGAGCCGTCCGACGCCCGCATCACCGCAATGGGATGGCGGCCGATGGTGGTGGTGAAATAGTCGTTGGGATCGGGCAGTTGGGACGCCAGCCCGAGAAAGACCCAGCCCCCCTCGAAGATGGCCTTCATCTCCAGATCGAAGACATCCGGATCGGTGAACAGACGGCGGTGCACCCGGAACACCCCGTCCTCGGGCCGGTCATCGATCAGGCCTGCGATCTCCTGCGCCGAGATCACGGCTCAGCCCTGGGCGACATATTTGGTGACAAGATAGGCCTCCAGACCCTCGTGCCCGCCCTCGGACCCGTGGCCGCTTTCCTTGACCCCGCCGAACGGCGTCTCCGGGCCGGTCAGGATCCCGAAATTGATCCCGATCATCCCGGCCTCCAGCGCGTCGCCGACATCCGCCGCCGTCCGGGCCGAGCGGGTGTAGGCATAGGCGGCCAGGCCGTAGGGCAGCCGGTTGGCCTGTTCGATCACCTCGTCAAAGGTCGAGAACCGCTGCGTTACTGCCACGGGCCCAAACGGTTCCTCGTTCATGATCCGGGCACTGTTGGGGACATCGGCCAGAAGCGTCGGCTGCCAGAAATTCCCGGAACCACCGAGCCCCTCACCTCCCGCCGCCGCGCGCGCGCCATTGGCGACCGCATCGCCGATGAACTCCCCCATGGCGGTCAGGCGACGGGGATTGGCCAGTGGCCCCATGCCGGTCGCCGGGTCCATTCCGTCGCCGACTTTCAGACTGTTGGCATAGGCAGCGAACTTCTCGACGAACGCGTCGTGCAGGCTGTCGTGGACATAGAAGCGGGTCGGCGCGATGCAGATCTGGCCCGCGTTGCGATACTTGCCGCCGGACGACAGCCGCACGGCCAGATCCAGATCGGCGTCCTCGAACACGATCACGGGGGCGTGGCCGCCCAGTTCCATCGTCGTCGGCTTCATGCCGTCCGCCGCAAGCTTCGCCAGATGCTTGCCCACCACCGTCGATCCGGTGAACGAAATCTTCCGGATGATCGGTGAGGCGATCAGATAGGTCGAGATATCAGCGGGAACCCCGAACACCACGTTCAGCACGCCCTTGGGCAGGCCCGCATCGTCAAGGCACCGCGCCAGCTCCAGACAACTGCCCGGTGCCTCTTCTGCCGGTTTGATGATGACCGAACATCCGCTGGCAAGGGCCGCCGCCATCTTCCGGGACGGGATGGTGGTGGGGAAATTCCAGGGCGAGAAGGCGGCGACCGGTCCGATCGGCTCCTTGAACACCATATGGCGCACGCCGGGGTTCTTGGACGGGACGATGCGGCCATAGGCGCGGCGGGCTTCCTCCGCGAACCAGTCGAAGATGTCGGCGCAGGCCATGGCCTCCGCGCTGGATTCGGCCAGCGGCTTGCCCTGTTCGGTGGTCGAGACCGAGCCGATATAGCGGCTGCGTTCCCTCATCAGACGCGCGGCCTCATGCAGGATGCGGGCGCGATCGTAGGCTGAGGTCTTCTTCCAGACCCTGAACCCCGCATCGGCCGCCGCCAGCGCCTCGTCCAGGTCGGAGATGCCCGCCACGGGCAGGTCGCCGATCGTCTGTCCGGTGGCCGGGTTCAGCACGGGCTGGGTCGCGCCGTCATTGGCCATGCGCCAGACACCGGCGATAAACAGCTTGGGAGCGGGATAGGTGAAGGCGTCGGTCACGGGGCATTTCCTTTGGCCGCTTCGTCATCGGAGCGTGACGTTCACGGCAAGATCGGCTGTGAGAGGAATCTCGCTCAGATCGCTCCGACGAGAGGTTTGGGAACCGCGGCCCAGCGCGCCTGCCAGGCCGGCAAGGCGACAGGATTGAGCAGATAGGCCGGCACCTGCCCCGCCAGCGCCGCCAGGGTATTCTCGGCCGCTACGACGGGGATGCGGGCATAGAGGTCCTCGGAATGGCCGACATCGTGCGAGGTGGCGATGACGGCCGGATGGTTGCGCAAGGGGTGGTCGACGGGCGGCGGCTCGGCCTCCCAGGCATCGATGGCGACGGCCGCCAGTTGCCCGGCGTCCAGGGCGGCGATCACCGCCGCCTCATCCATGCAACCGCCGCGACCGATATTGATGATCGCGCTGCCCGGCTTCATCAGGGCGATCCGCGCGGCATTGACGATATGGCGGGTCTCGGGAGTCAGGGTGGTCAGGACCACGACCACGTCCGAGGTGCGGAACAAGGCGTCGATATCGAGCAGCGCGACACCCAGCCGGGTCGCGATATCGGCGTCGACATAGGGATCACAGGCGACGACCTCGCAGCCCCAGCCCGCCAGCCGACGCGCGATCCCCTGCCCGATCCGGCCCAGGCCCAGGACGCCGATGGTCGATCCCAGCACCAGCCGCCCGGCCGGGGCCGTCTTCCACTGCCCGGCCCGGGTCGCCGCGATCTTGCCGGCCAAGGCCTTGCGTGTCGCCGCGATCAGCATGATTCCGGCCTCGGCCATGCCGTCAAAGTTTTCGGACATGGCCCCGTGGGCGACCAGCAGACCGGCCTCGGTCGCGGCCTGAACATCGATGTATTCGACCCCGATGATCGGCGAGGTGATGATCCGCGCCCGGGGCGAGGCCTCGATCACCTCACGCGGCAGGCCGATACCGCGAAAGGTCCCGACATAGGCGTCGGCGGTCGGTGTGAACCTGGCAATCAGGTCCGGCGTCCAGGTCGTGGCGGCGGGGGGCAGGCGGTCAATTTCGCAGCCTGCCTCGGTCAGGCGTGCGATCGTGCCCTCGTGCGGGCCCATGGTGGCGGTCGTGACGATCCGCCAGGCCATGCTCAGGCCTTCTCGCGACGTTGAAGCAGGTGATAGCCCTGCTGCTTGCGGGCTTCGTCCAGCCGCATGCCGGAGGCGATCAGTTCGCGGATCCGGCCCTCGGCCACCTCGATGGCCTCGGCGATGTCCAGCACCTCGTCCTCGCGGCCCTTGGGAATGACCACGACGCCGTCGGAATCGCCGCGCACCAGGTCGCCTGGATGAACCCGGGCGTCACCGATGTTGACGACCTGACCGACGGCTTCCAGCTGGACCCGGTCCTTGCCCGTGCGCATGGAATAGCTGCGGCTGTACATCGGATAGCCGAGGTCGAGCGCCAGGTGGGTATCGCGGCAGGCCCCGTCGATCACCGTGCCGCCCAGCTTCTTCTGATGACCGCAGGCCGTCATGATATCACCCCAGACGGTCGCGTCGGGACGGCCACCGTTGTCAATCAGCACGACATGGCCTTCCGGGACGTCGTCGATGAAGTCGCCGACCGTCCCGCCGGGACCCGCCGGGGCGTAGGTCACCGTGAAGGCTCGACCCGCGAGGCGGAATTTGTGATCCAGCGGCTTGATGCCCAGGCACTGGCCCGGGATGCCCAGCTTGTCCAGGGCGTCCGACAGGGTGGCAGTGTCGATGCGACCCACGCGTTCGACATTGGCGTCCGTCATGTCAGCCTTGCTCCAGAAGGTGTTCGTAGTTGCCGCCCATCACCTCGCTGACCGGCTGGCCCGACATGACCGCCTTGGTCATGGCGGCTTCTTTCACCGCGATGTTCTCGGCGGCGGCCAGGACGGCCTCTATCCGGTCGGCTGGCACGAAGGCCGCACCGCTGGAATCGGCCACGACGTAGTCGCCGTTCGACACGGTCGTCTCGCCGACCTGGATGGTTCCGCCGGTCTCGGCCTCGTGGATGCGGCCGCGTGCGGTGCGGGCGGTCCCGCCGCGGGCATAGACCGGGAAGTTGATGTCGGCGGCTTCGTCGATATCGCGGGCCAGGCCCTCGACGATGACCCCGGCAATCGCACGGCCTCGCGCGGCGTTCGACAGGATGCCGCCCCAACCCGCGCATTCGATTCCGGTCTTCTGCTCGACGACGATGACGGCTCCCGCCGCCGACGTGTCGATGGCGGTGGTGCAGAGGTGACGCGAGGGTGCGCCTTCCGGCGGCTTGCCGGCAGCCAGCCTGACCGTCGTGACGCGACCCGAGATACGCCGACGCACGGACAAGGCTTGCAAGCCCGTCACCGACGGCGGCGCGCCGACCTGGTCCAGTGCGTCCGAGACGGCGCAGGCATCGAGCCGGGCAAGGCGAAGCAGGATCTCGTCACTCATCGGGCCGCCTGCTTGTTCCAGGCCAGCCAACCGTTGGCCGTGCCGGTCCCCGCCTCCGAGCGGTAGCAAGGGACGTAATCAATCAGATCACCGCTCAGGTCGGTCTCGAACAGACAGCCCGCCGCCGCGATCCAGTTCTTCAGTTCCGACGTTCCCGCCTGGAAATACTCCTCGCCGATGGAGCACAGGGTTTCGGCGTCATGGGCCTGGATCGCCTCGATAACCTTGGCGTCGAAAGCCTCGTCGATGACGAAATGGCTCATGCCGCCCGAGCCGAAGACGGCGACGCGTGCGTCAGAATCCCAGGCCCGGATCGCCCGGCCGACCGACTGGCCGAATGCGAAGCAGCGCCGCGCCGTCGGCTGGTTGGGCGGGAAGAATGTGTTGGCGAACAGGGGCACGTTTGGGACCGGCTTGTCGCGCATGATCTGGCGATAAATGAAGCCGAAGGCGTGGCCGATGCCGCTGTGCCAATTACCCTCATGCTCGGGGATCTTGGATGACTTGGCCACGTCGAAACCGTCGGTGATGGCCTGGCGGATGATGCGGTTGGCCAGTTCCGGATGACCGGGATATTCGGTATACTGCGGCGGCTTGTGCCCCCACTCCGACGCGTGAATGCCCGGCGGCGATTTGGCGGCCTGTTCCTCGGTCGCAGGCGCGTTCCAGATCATCTCGCCGTTAAAGACGGTCAGCCCCGGGATCAGGTCGTCCATGAAGATTTCATGCTGATCATTGCCAAAGATGACCGCCACATCGACGCGGGCTTCCTCGAAGATGTCGGCCAGCCGATCGATCCCGGCGCGGCACAGTTTCGACCGGCGGGTGCGCTCTTCCAGCGTCGCCCTGGCCCCGAGGTCCTCATCCTTGCGCAGCTCGACCAGTGACGCGAAATCGTAGGTCGCCCCCCGGAACGGATGGTCTGTCTTCGCCTTGTCGGCAGGCAGGCGCAGCAGCCATTCTTCGGGCGTGGTCGACAGGGTCGGACCATGTGTGGTCCAGGCACCTAAAACGATCTCGGCCATCGGGTCCTCCTAGACGTCCAGCTTGAAGACTTTGCGGGCGTTGTCCTCGAAGATCTTCTTCTTGTCGGCGTCGCTCAGGAACTCGAACTTGGCGATCGTCGGCGCGATATGATCCATCGTGTGGTCGTGGCCGTCCTGGATCTTGGAGCCGACGCCGGGGCATTCCGAGCCAAACAGGCACTGATCTACACCGACCGTCTCGATCAACAGGCGCAGCGCGCCCTCGGTGTAGAGGACGGTGTCATAGTAGAGCTTCCGCATCCCTTCGGAGAACCGCCGGGTTGAGCCCGGATTGATCGAACCGGCCTCAAAGCGACCCAGCTGATAGGGGATGGCCCCACCGCCGTGACTGACCACGATCTTCAGATCGGGAAAGTCCGTCAGCACGTCGGAGTTCACCAGGTTGAAGACGGCGATCGTCTCCTCGTTGATGAAGTGTAGGCTGTAGGGCGATCGGTCGACGCGCGATCCGGTCGGGTGGATGTGCGCGGGAATGTCCATCTCGCACAGCTTCTCGTACAGCGGGTACCAGTAGCGGTCTCCGAGCCCCGGATGGTCGGTGCGGGTATTCTCATAGGGATCTGGATTCAGGATCATCCCCTTGAACCCCAGTTCGTTGATGCACCGATCCATCTCGGCGAAGGTATTCTCGATCGGCTCCCCGGCCACCTGAGGCAGGCCGCCCACCCCGATGAACCGGTCCGGGAACAGCGTGGTGTTCCGATGGATGATGTTGTTGCACTCTTCCACGAACCAATGGACCACCCGACCCGGCTCGAAACTGGACATCATCTGGAACGGACGCGGCGAGATCAGCTGCATGTCCGTGCCGTGCTTGTCGAGCATGTCCAGGTGGCCACAAGGAGCCATCTCCACCTTGTTGGCGGCGGCGCGGATCTGGTCGTCCGACACCCGCACCCCGCCCCGACCGTGCGAACCGCGGTGCGAGAGGACGTTGGCCTTGTAGGCCCACAACTCTGGGGGCGCGCTGACGTGGCCATGGCAGTCGATGATCATGTCCGCTCTCCATGGCTGGCGTTCGCCAGTCTATCACCCATTCGCGGGTAATTGCACAGACGTCTGTATATCCGGCTGCTGCCTCGCCTTGCAAGGTCATGACGCGATAGAAACGGGGCCGGGTCGAGTTTTTCCTTGGCAAACCGGCAGACGTCTTCGCATATAGTGCAGGAAACGATACGAACGGAGAGGCAACGATGGCCGTAGAGTCCAGGCAAGAAAGCCAAGCCGAAGTCCAGCCTCAATCGGAAGCCGTCGCCGAGACCTTTCTGGCCCTGCTGAAGCAAAAGGGCGTGGACTACCTGTTCATTAACAGCGGTACCGACTCGGCCCCCGTCGCAGAGGCCTATGCTCGCCAGCCGCTGTCCGGACTCGACTTCCCGACACCGATCATCGGCACCCACGAAAACCTCGTGGTCGGCATGGCGCACGGCTACACCATGGTGACCGGTCTGGCCCAGGCCGTGATGGTGCATGTCAGCGTCGGTGCCGCCAACGCCGTGTGTGGCGTGATGAACGCCAAGCGCGACGAAATTCCCATGCTTTTCATGGCCGGTCGCACGCCCCTGTATGAAAAAGGCCCCTTGGGAGCCCGCAGCGGCGCAATCCACTGGGCGCAGGAAATGTACGATCAGGCCGGGATGCTGCGCGAACTGGTCAAGTGGGACTACGAACTGCGCTCCGGCCTGAACATCGAAGACGTTCTGGACCGCGGCCTGATGACGGCAGCCGCCGCGCCCGCCGGGCCGGTCTATCTGACCCTGCCGCGCGAGGTTCTGTCGGCACCGTCAGAGCCTCATACCGTGCGGGCCAGGCCCTTGGCCCCGACCAGCCGCGCCGCTCCGGATCCTGATTCCATTCGCCAGTTGGCCACGCTGATCGATAATGCCCGATGCCCGATACTGGTGACGTCCGCATCCGGCCGCGATCCCACGACCGTCGGGCCACTGGGTGACCTCTGCGCCCGGTTCGGCATCGGCATCGTCGAGGCCAAGTCGCGTTATGTCTGCGCGGCCGCCGACCACCCCTATCACCTGGGCCAGTCAGTGCATCCGTTTCTGGGTGAGGCCGATCTCCTGATCTGTCTTGAAACCGAGGTGCCGTGGCTGCCGGAGACACGCGAGCCCCGACCAGAAACACACATTGTCCATGTGGGCGTCGACCCGCTGTTTCTCGACTATCCGCTTCGATCCTTCAGGGGCGAGCTGTTCGTCACCAGCTCGGCCGGCCAACTTCTTGGACCCTTGAGCGACGCCTTGACCGGGACAGCCGACCAGACGCGTGTCGCGGAACGCGCGACCAGAATTTCGGCCCTGGCTGACGGCCGACGCGAACGCCGCAGAAAACGTCTGGCCCCGCTTCTCGATCAGCCGCGCATGACCAAGGACTGGCTCAACCACTGTTTGAACGAAGCGCTTCCGGACGATGCGATCGTCGTCAACGAATACTGGGTCGACCGGGAAATCTTCGACGCCGGGGTCGCCGGCAGTTTCTATATGCACTCCCCGGCTGCCGGGCTCGGCTGGGGCATGCCGGCGGCTATCGGCGCGGCCTTGGCGGCCCCCGAACGACCCGTTGTGTGCACCCTTGGGGATGGGGCCTATCTGTTCTGCAATCCCGCCGCCTGCCATCAGGCGATCGCCATGCACGAGACGCCGATCTTGACCATAATCTGCAACAACGCCCGCTGGGGTGCGGTTCAGACCTCAACGATCGGCGTCTTCCCCGAAGGTCATGCCGCGCGAGGGCCCAAGCCCGCCCCGCTCAGCGACCTGCGGCCGGTGCCCGACTTCGAGAAATACGTCGAGGCATCTGGCGGCTACGGCGAACGGATCGAGGACCCCCTCGCGGTGCCCGAAGCCATCCGGCGGGCCATCCGCATGGTGCGCGAAGACCGACGACAGGTCTTGCTGAACATCATCTGCGAGTGACATCGACCGACCACATCGGCCTGGACAGGCCGCGACGGCATGTGGCGATCCTGGCGCTGTCGCTGGGCACCGGCATGCTGGTCGTCGACAACGCGATTGCCACCGTAGCCCTGCCGACGATCGCCCGGTCGCTTCAGATCTCGTCGGCCAGCGCTGTCGTGATCGTCACCGTCTACCAGGTCGTCATGTTGATGAGCCTGCTGCCTTTTTCGGCCCTTGGCGACCGGGTCGGACATCGCCGTTTGTATCAGACGGGGCAGCTTGTTTTTCTCGGTGCCAGCCTGGGCAGCGCACTGGCCACCAGCTTCCCGATGCTGTTGGCCACCCGTTGCCTTCAAGCCCTGGGCGTGGCCGCCGCGCTGAGCGTCAGTTCCGCCCTGCTGCGTGCGACCTATCCGGCAGCGCGCCTTGGTCGGGGGATCGCCCTGAACGGTCTGGTGGTCGCCGTGGCCTCAGCGACGGCACCAACACTGGGCGGGCTGATCCTCAGCTTCGGATCATGGCGGTGGGTATTCGCAGCCGCCGTGCCTTTCGCGATCCTGTCACTTCTGATGGGGCAGACCCTGCCGGATCCAAAGGCGCAGAGCAGCCGGTTCGACCTTGCAGGTGCGGGCCTGTGCGCCGCGATGTTCGGACTGCTGATGACCGGGCTCAGCCTTTTGCTGGGGGGACATCTGTCGGCCGGGCTGGGCCTGATCCTGCTTGGCATTCCGGTCGCCATAGCCGTGGTTCGACGCGAACTCAGGGTACCCCGACCGATCTTGCCGGTCGATCTGCTGGCCCGCGCGACCTTTGCCTTGCCCGCCGGAGCCTTGTTGTTCGCATTTTGCGGCACCCTGTCCTTCATGATCGCCCTGCCCTTCCGGCTTCACGCGGCAGGCATGCAGACCGGGACGATTGGATTGCTCCTCGCGGTCTGGCCCGTCGCAATGATGATGGCCGCGCCCATCGCCGGCACCCTTGCAGACCGCGCGCCCAAAGGACTGCCGGGCGTCATCGGCATGGTCATGGCTTGCACCGGATTGGTCATCGCGGGATTTCTGCCCAGCGACAGCGGCTTCGGACTGCTGTCGGTACCGATGGCGTTGATCGGCGGAGGCATGGGGATTTTCATGTCGCCCACCTCGCACCTGATCGTGGGGGCGGCACCGCGCGAGCGCGCAGCTTCGGCCGGTGCCCTGGTGTCATCGACCCGGTTCGTGGGACAGGCTTTGGGGGCGGCGCTGGCCTCGGCCATTCTGGCGACCACCTACGGAACGGGGTCCGCACCGGCCTTTCTTTCGGCTGTCCTCGTCCTCGCCTCAGCCGGCTTTTCCCTGTTCAACCTGCTGAGAGGTGCCAGCCAGAGACGTCTTGAGCCGACCGAGATCATCAATGTCGAATCCTGAATCAGATGCGAGCACCCTCCCCTATTCGACAGTTTCGGCCGCCCGGTGTATTGACCGTCCCGAACCGAGCCGTCCATCCGCGGCGGGTTCGATAGATCGGGGTCTCGACTTGCCTGCACGTCCAGCGACAGGTTCATCCGACGTCAACAGCGTCGACGTCCTCTACAAACGCCCCGGCTTCATGCTGCGACGCGCGCATCAGATCAGCGTGTCGTTGTTCATGGAGGAGAGCGCCGCGTTCAACGTCACCACGACCCAGTACGGTGTGCTGGTCATCCTGCGATGCTGCGAGAATCTGGATCAGATCGGCCTGTCCAAAAAGGTGGGCCTCGACCGCTCGACGACCGGCCTGGTCGTCAAACGCCTGGAAAGCGAAGGCCTGGTCGTCCGGGTCGAGGATCGCGAAGATCGCCGGCGCAAGGTCATCGTTCTGACCGGCAAGGGCGAGCGCAAGCTGGAGAACCTGCGTCAGGCGGCCCTGACCGCCAAGGAACGCGCCCTGTCCGCCTTCTCTCCCGAAGAAGGCGAAGAGTTTCTTCGATTGCTCGAAAAGTTCGTGGCGCGGTTCAACGGGGTGACCCGCGCCCCGATCATCCCGGACGCAGACTGAAAGACCCGCGCCTCAGCGGGCGCGGCCGGTGAAGGGTGTTCCGTCGACGATTGCGGTCGGCGCACCCTTGGCAAAGCCATAGAGGTCCAGTGTCCGTTCGCCTCGCCGAATGGCTTCGATCTTGCCCAGTTCGTCGGCCTCCCGGCTTTGCCCGGCAGCGATGGCCGTCTGGACCTGATCTCGCGGAAGCACGACCACGCCGTCGCGATCGCCGACAATCAGGTCACCCGGCTGGATCAGCACCTCGCCCATCCTCACCGGCTGCTGGAGCCAGGCGGTCGCGTCATGGTCCTTTCCAGTCCCCCGAATGCAGATGCCGTTCGAGAAGACCGGGAAGTCTGCCTTGGCCAGGCCGGCGCTGTCGCGAACGCCGCCGTCGATCACCAGCCCGCCCAGACCGCGGGCAAGGGCCGCTTCATTCAGAATATCGCCCCAGTAGCCGGCCTCCACGCCACCGCTGACGTGGACGACCAGAATATCGCCCGGCTGCGCATGATAGAGGGCGTGGTGGATCTGCAGGTTTGAGATCGCGGGGCAGTGGACCGTAAAGGCGGGCCCCGACAGGGTCATCGACGATTCGACCGGCTTTATGGCGCTCGGCAAGGCACCGATTCGTCCGGCCGCCTCGTGCAGGGTCGCAGCTCCCAATCGGCGTGCCTCGGCCAGGGTCGCGGATGAAAAGGTCGACATGGCAGGTCTCTCGTCGATTGAGGGCAGGATAATGCGTTTTTCGGCAAGGGTCATTTCAGCATCGATAGTCAGACGTATTACATTTGGCCTATCTAGGGAACCTGAGAGCCTACACCCTCGATAGAGCCTCGAACATCCAAGGCAGAAATCGGTGTTATTATTCTGTTTTCAAGCACTATTTGATCTATTCGACCGGGTCGATCCAGACGCCCCTTTCGAATTTTACGAAAGCGCAATTGAACAGACGTCTTTCCATTGATATGACCACTGCAGACTGAACCTCACCCGGGCACCGCGCGGCGACCCGTTCAGCAGCCTGGAGGAGACGACGTGGAGATCGCGATTATCGGGGGCGGGATCGCGGGATTGGCCCTGGCCATTGGCCTGCACCGCCGGGGCCTGCAAAGTCGCGTGTTTGAGAGCGCGCCCGAGGTGCGGGAGATCGGCGTCGGCATTACGTTGCTGCCGCATGCGATGCGCGAAATCGCCGAACTGGGGCTTCTGGACCCCATGCGCGCTGCGGGTATCGAGACCCAGGCCAGCGAATTCTACAACCGCTTTGGCCAGAAGCTATATGGCGAGCCGCGCGGCCTGGCCGCCGGCTATGCCCTGCCTGAAGTCGCCATCAATCGCGGCAGGTTGCATTCCTTGCTCTATCGGGAGGCCGTGGCGCGACTGGGCCAGGACCGGGTCGTCGTCGATCGGACGCTGGCCGGTCTGGCGCAGGACGAGGATGGCGTCACCCTGCAGTTCAAGCAGACCTCGACCGGTGATGCCGCGAGTCCGGTGCGAGCCGACGTAGCGATCGGGTGCGATGGCGTTAACTCCGTCACCCGCAAGGTCTTTTATCCCGACGACAAGGTGGTCTTCACCGGCATCAACACCTGGCGGG
Organism: Caulobacteraceae bacterium; assembly: GCA_965284375.1. GTDB lineage: Bacteria > Pseudomonadota > Alphaproteobacteria > Caulobacterales > Caulobacteraceae > Brevundimonas. The sequence continues at coordinate 771,326 of OZ260074.1, read as the reverse complement.
GGGTGACCCGTCGCCAGCCTATTCTGGATGGCCGAACCTATCTCCGCGTCGGCTCGCTGCGGACCGGAAAGATCGTCATCTATCCGATCTCCAACTTCGACGATGGATCGGGCGATCAGCTGGTCAACTGGGTGGCAGAGATTGAGCGGCCCTCATCGACCATGAACGACTGGAACAAGGGCGGGCGGCTGGACGACTTCCTCCCGACGTTCGAGGGTTGGAAGTTCGACTGGCTGGATGTGGGCGACCTGATCCGGGGAGCCGACACGGTCCTGGAATATCCGATGGTCGACAAGGACCCGCTGGCCCAGTGGACGTTCGGGCGTGTGACCCTGGCGGGCGATGCGGCCCATCCGATGTATCCGCGTGGATCGAACGGCTCGGCACAGGGACTGATCGACGCCCGGACCCTCGCCGACCTGCTGGCGACCGGCGGCGATCCGCGGGCCGCACTGAAGGCCTATGAGGCGGCGCGGCTGGAACCGACGGCGAAGATCGTGCAGACCAACCGCACCTCGCCGCCCGACATCATCAATCTCCGCGTCGAGGAACTGACCGGGGACCGCCCGTTCGAGAACCTGGACGACCACATCACCCAGGACGAACTTCGGGCGCTTTCGGACAACTACAAGCGCATCGCCGGGTTCTCCGTCGAAGCCGCCGCTGCGAAGTAGAGAACAGGGGAGCCCGTCTTGGACGCTGCAACCAACGAGATGCTGACCCGCGTCGGCCCCGGCACCCGGATGGGCGCGATGCTGCGCCGGCACTGGACTCCGATCGCCGGCGTCACCGACTTCGACGACAAGACCCGCATCAGGCCCATTCGCCTGATGGGCGAGGATCTGGTTTTGTATCGCGATCTGTCTGGCCAGTACGGTCTGGTCCAGCGCGCATGCGCCCACCGTCGCGCCGACCTGTCGTATGGCTTCGTGGAGAAATGTGGACTGCGCTGCAACTACCACGGCTGGGCCTACAACGAGGCGGGTCAGTGCGTGGAGATGCCCTACGAGGATACCGTCGCCGCCAAGGCCAAATACAAGGACAAGGTTCGCATCACCGCCTATCCGGTGAAGGAACACGCCGGGATGCTGTGGACCTATATGGGCCCTCTGCCCGCGCCTGAGCTGCCCAACTGGGAGCCGTTCACCTGGACCAATGGTTTCACCCAGATCATCATTTCCGAGATCCCCTGCAACTGGCTGCAGTGCCAGGAAAATTCGATCGACCCGGTGCATTTCGAGTGGATGCACACCAACTGGTCGCGCCGCCAGACCGATGCCATGGCCGAGTTGGGGCCCCGGCATCTGCAGGTCGCCTTCGACGAATTCGACTACGGCCTGATCTATCGCCGACAGCGCGAGGACCTGCCCGAGGACCATACAATGTGGACCGTGGGCCGGGTCTGCCTGCTGCCCAACTGCTTCTTCCTGGGCGACCATTTCGAATGGCGCGTGCCGATCGACGATGAGAACACGCTCAGCATCTCCTGGGTCTTCACACGCGTCCCGACCGAGGCCGAACCCTATCGCCAGGACGTCATCCCGACCTGGCACGGCCCGATCAAGGATGCCGAGACCGGGCGCTGGATCAGCACCCACGTCATCAATCAGGATTTCATCGCCTGGGTGGGACAAGGCACCATCGCTGACCGCACGGCGGAAAAGCTGGGCCTCAGCGACCGGGGCATCCAGATGCTGCGCAAGCAACTGATGGCCGATATGGATGCGGTCGAAGCCGGCCTGGATCCAAAGGGTGTCATCCGCGATCCGGCGCTCGCCGCTTTCGTCAGCCTGCCGATCGCCGAGCGCGACGTCCTCATCGACGGGATTTCGCTGGAGGAGATGAGGGCGCACCCAATCGTGGGCCGCCACCTGGAACGTTTCCTGTTCCAGGCCGGACAGCCGCCAGAGGTGTGGAACGCCTATTGCGAAGCCATGGGCATTGCGGGGGCCAAGGCGGTTGATGACAGCGTCGTCATCACCATCTGACGAAGGGTCCAGACCATGTCGCACGCCGCCCTCAGCAACGAACAGTCCAGCCAGCTTCAGGCGCTCTACGACGAGATGCGCCCGGCCAGTCTGACGCCGCTGTGGGAGGTGCTGGCCTCGCTTGTGACGCCACAGCCGGCCTCGGCCCTGGTGGCGTACAAATGGTCCTACGATGCCGCGCGCGACTATCTGATGCGCGCCGGCGACCTGATCAGCGCTGCCCAGGCCGAGCGACGCGTGCTGATCCTTGAAAACCCCGGCCTGCCCGGCGCGTCGCGCATCACCACCAGCCTGTATGCGGGTCTGCAGCTGATCCTGCCGGGCGAGGTCGCGCCCTGCCACCGCCATACCCAGTGCGCGCTGCGTTTCGTCATGGAGGGCGAAGGGGCCTTTACCGCCGTCGACGGCGAAAAGGCGATCATGCGCCCCTTTGATCTGGTTCTGACGCCGGGCGGCCAGTGGCACGATCACGGCAATCCGACCGACAGCCCGATGATCTGGCTGGACGGGCTCGACATCCCGACCGTCAGTCATTTCGACGCGAGCTTCTCCGAGAAGCTCGGCACCGACGCCCACCCCGAGACCGTCCCGCCCGGCGACACCTCGAGCCGCTACGGCCATAATCTTCGGCCGCTGCGAGGCAGTGCGGCCGATCGGCGCCCAGGGCACCAACCCCTGTTCCACTACCCCTATGCCGAATGGCGACCGGCCCTGGACCGCCTGGCCGGTTCAGCCGCGCCCGATCCTCATCTCGGCCATGCGCTGGAGTTCACCAACCCGGCTGACGGCGGCTCGATCATGCCGACGATCTCCGCCCACGTTCGCCTGTTGCCGACCGGGTTCGAGACGAAGACCCGCCGGTCCACCGACGCGAGCATCTATGTCGTCGTCGAGGGGTCCGGCACGGCGTCTCTGGACGACAAGCCCATGGCCTTGGCACCGCGCGATGTGCTGGTCGTGCCGTCGTGGACGGCGCTGCGCTTCAAAGCCGACGACACCCTGGTCCTGTTCGGCTACTCCGACCGGGCCTGCCAGGAAAAACTGAACCTCTTCAGGGAAGAAAACGCGTGACCTTGACCTTCGAGCCGGCCCCCACCGTTCTGGCGCCGACCACCAACGGCGAAAGTTTTCCTGTCCGTCGCCTGTTCTGCATCGGCCGCAACTATGCCGCTCACGCCCGCGAAATGGGCAAGGATCCCGACCGCGAACCGCCATTCTTCTTCACCGGCTGGGCCGAGACCGTCGTGCCGGACGGCAGCATCATCGCCTATCCCCAGTCGACCTCGGACTATCAGCACGAGATCGAGCTGGTCATCGCCATCGGCAAGTCGGGCCGCGAGGTCTCCGAGGCAGACGCCCTGGACCTGGTCTATGGTTACGCCATCGGCCTGGACATGACCCGCCGCGACCTGCAGTTCGCGGCCCGCGACACCGGCCGACCCTGGGACGCCAGCAAGAACGTCGAGGAGTCCAAGCCGCTGGGGCCGATCCATCCGGCCGCCGGGTTCGATGAATCGAAGGGGGCCATCACCCTGACCGTCAATGGCGTGACAAAACAGACCGGCGACCTGGCCGACCTGATCTGGTCAGTGCCGGAGATCATCGCCCACCTGTCCAGATTCTATCGCCTCGAGCCCGGCGACCTGATCTATACGGGGACACCGGCAGGGGTCGGGCCCGTGGTTCAGGGCGATACCCTGATCGGCGCGATCGACGGGCTGGGCACGCTCACGGTCACCGTCGGCCCGTCCGCCCACTGAGACCCTGACGATGATCCTGCATGGCTATTTCCGTTCCTCGGCCGCCTGGCGGGTCCGTATTGCGCTCCAGCTCAAGGGTTTGACGGTCGAGAACCGTTATCAGCACCTGCGCAAGGGTGAACAACTGTCGCCCGGGTATCTGGCCGTCAATCCGCAGGGGCTGCTGCCGAGTCTGATCCTGGACGATGGTGCGGTCCTGACCCAGTCCCTGGCCATCTGCGAATATCTGGACGAGCAGTATCCCGATCCAGCCCTGCTGCCCTCCGACCCGGTCACGCGCGCCCGGGTTCGCGCCTTCGCCCAGGTCATCGCCTGCGACATTCACCCGGTTCAGAACCTGAGGGTGCTGAAGGCCCTTCAGGCGCGCGGCCAGACACCGGACGACACCAACGGCTGGGCGCGGGACGTCATCGGCGGCGGTTTCGATGCGCTGGAGACGCTCGTAGCCGGCCAGATGCGGCCCTATGCGTTCGGCGATACGCCCACCCTCGCCGACATCTGTCTGGTACCCCAGATGGCGAACGCCCGCCGCTTCGGCGTCGAGTTACGCTGGCCCCGCCTAGCGGCGATCGAGGCCGCCTGCCTGGCCCTTCCCGCTTTCGCCGAGACCCACCCCGACCGGCAACCGGATGCGGAATAGGGCAGCCTCATGAAGGTGGTCATCATCGGTGCCGGGCACGCGGGGGGATCGGCCGCCTCCCTGTTGAAGGCCTCGGGATTCGCCGGCGAGATCGTCCTGATCGGCGCAGAGCCCGTCGCCCCCTATCAACGCCCGCCCCTGTCCAAGGCCTGGCTGAAGGGAGAGGCAGACCTCGAATCCCTGCTGCTTCGCCCTGACACCTACTATGCCGAGCAGGGCATTGATCTTCGGACTGGCGTTGTCGCCAACACGATCTCGCCGGCAGACCACACCGTTACGCTGTCGGACGGCACGGTCGAGCCCTATGACGCCCTGATACTGGCCACAGGCTCGACCGGTCGCCGCCTGCCGATTCCCGGTGCCGATCGACCCGACCTGATCGAGCTGCGCACTATCGCCGATGCGGAGCGGCTGAAGGCGCAGCTTGGCCCCGGCTGTCGATTGGTCATCGTGGGTGGCGGCTATATCGGGCTGGAGGCAGCAGCATCGGCGCGTGGACTGGGGGCCGAGGTCATCCTGCTGGAACGGCTGGACCGGGTGCTGAAACGCGTCGCGTCCGAACCGCTGTCGGTCTTCTTCACCGAGCGCCACCGCGCGGCTGGCGTCGACATCCGCCTGAACGTCGAGGTCGCCGGTTTCGAGGACGGCGGCGTTCGACTGTCGGACGGCAGCCTCGTCGGGGCCGACGTGATCCTCGTCGGCGTCGGGGCTCTGGCCAACGACGGCCTGGCCCGCGCAGCGGGTCTGGCCTGCGACCCGGCGGGCTCCGGCGGCATCATCGTGGATGAGATGGCCCGCACCTCGGACGCGGCCATCTATGCCATCGGCGACGTCACGGTCCGCCCTGTGCCTGTCCACGGCTGCACGATCCGGCTTGAGAGCGTGCCCAATGCCCTTGAGCAGGCCCGTCAGGCCGCCCACGCCATCGTCGGCCGCGCCCAGCCGGCACCCGAAGTGCCCTGGTTCTGGTCGGACCAATACGACATCAAGCTGCAGATCGCCGGTCTGCCGCAGGAAGCAGACGGGACCGTGGTTCGCGGCGACCCCGCGACCGGCCGGTTCGCCGTCTTCCACCTCTGCGGCGACCGGATCGTCTGCGTCGAGGCCGTGAGTGCGCCGCCCGAGTTCATGGCCGGAAAGCAGTTGATCGGACGCCGCACGCCGGTGGATGTCGTCAGATTGACCGACCCTGCCGTCTCGATGAAGGCTGTGGGCCAGGATGCAACCGGTCAGGCCCAGGGGTGCTCACCGGCGTCGGATGGGTCCAGCCGGTAAAAGCCGATCTCGATGCCGTCCGGCCCCCGCTTCCCGCGCGGCCGAAACTTCTGCGTGTTCAGCCATCGCAGGCGCGGCGAGCCAGACTCCATTGTGGTCAGCCCCCTCGACACCGCCCGCGACTGATCGACCGGGCGACCGGCGATCAGATCGGCGCAGGCTTCCGGCGTCAGCTGACGCCGGCCGATGTTGCTGATGTAGATGAACCCGCCTTCGTCGGTCTGCAGCACGTAGCGGGCGTCCAGATCGATGTATCCCTCCGGCCGGATCAGCTGCCAGTCCGCGCCGCTTTCCAGAACCCGTCCGCCGAAGCCCTCGCCCACGACCCGCCCGCCCAGGATCGGAATGACACGTCGAAAGCCGCCTTCCACCGGGCCGATATCGATCGGAGTGCCCAGGTTGATATGGACGGTGAAGACAGGACCGGTCGACCGCGTCGTTTCAACCGAGTCCGGATCCATGATTTCGCCCCGTCCGCTATGGGATGGCGTTCAGTTACGCAGACGTATGATTATCGATCAAGGACTGGTTGCGGCCTTGTCAGCCCAGACTGCCTGCCGCTCACCGGCTGGCTGCCTGGCGCCGCGGCCATGTCCGAACCCACCAACCCGTTTCACCACTTTGACAGCTCGCCAGACAGGCGTCGCGCGCCCTGCCCTGCCTGCGGCCAGTGGACTTGAGTTGTCGTTGGACTGGCGGCACCAGCGGTGGGGATGCGACAGCTACCAGCCAGTTCCAGTTCAGGGACAGATTCAGGGTGATTGCTGCCCGAAACAGGCGAGGATTTGTTCCAGAACCGCTTTTAAGAGGGTTCTGGCGGAGACGCAGGGATTCGAACCCTGGGTACCCCTTACAGGGTACGACGATTTAGCAAACCGTTGCCTTCAGCCACTCGGCCACGTCTCCGGCAGGCGGCGTGATTAGCCGAGCGCGCGGGCGGACGCAACGGGGCAAGAGCACCGTCGTGCGTTAACGGGACAGTGAGAGCGGGTGTGCATGGTAGCGGGGAACCCCCGCGCGAGCCCCATGACCGACGCCGCCACCCGCCGCCAGATGTTTGACGCCGATCGGGCCGGACCGACCGGCCATGACGCGTCAGCCCTGCAGGCCCTGGCCGCCGAAGCCGTCGCCGGCGCGCCCGATGCCGGGGGGGCCGCGCGCCGCGGGCCCTTCCGGCCGGATGTATGGCGCAACGCCCGACAGCGGCACGCCTCGCGCCTCGCCGCCCACTATTTCCGCGCCATCGACGTCCTGGCCGTGGCCGCCGTGAGCCTGCTGTGCGCCTGGGCCGCCGCGGCCGGCCCCCTGGTCCACGCCCCGATCTCGCAGGTCGCCCCGTTCGCCCTCGGGGCCGCTACCATAATTGGCCTGATGGGATCGCTGGGGCGCTACCGGTTCGCTCGCGGCCAGAAGACGTCGCTGCATCTGGCTTCGGTGGCCGCCATCGTCGCGACGGGGACCGTCGTCGCCCTGCTGTCCGGCTGGGCCCTGCAAGGCGGGGCGGCCCAGTGGTCGGCCTGGCTGGTCTGGGCCGGTCTGGTGCTGGTCTGCCTCAACGCCCTGCACATGGGCTGGAGCGACATCGTCGGGCGCTGGCGCGCGTCCGGGGCCCTGACGCCCAACATCGTGCTGGTCGGTGCCACACGCCATGCCGAGGCCCTGATTCGCGAGGCGTTGAAGCGCCGTGACCTGAACGTGCTGGGCATTTTCGACGACCGGCTGGCGCGCAGCCCGCGCGCCATCGAGGGCGTGCCGGTGCTGGGCACGGCCGACGATCTGCTGACCCACCGGATGACCCCCTATGTCGACCGCATCGTTCTGGCCATTGATCCCAGGGCCGAGGCGCGTGTGCGCGATCTGAACGCCCGGCTGCGGACCCTGCCCAATGAAGTCAGCCTGATCGTCGAGCCCCGGGACGAAGCCGAGACCCGCCACGCCCTGAATCGGCTGGCCGCCGCGCCGCTGGCGGACGTTCAGGGGCCGGTCGACGACGATCGCCGCGCCTTCAACAAGCGGCTGCAGGATATGATTTTCGGCCTGACCGCCCTGGTGCTGCTGGCCCCGGTGATGGCAGGCGTCGCGCTGGCGATACGGCTGGACAGCCCCGGGCCGATCTTCTTCCGCCAGCGTCGCCACGGCTTCAACCACGAGGAAATCGTGGTGTGGAAATTCCGCTCGATGAAGCAGGAGGCCGCTGACGCGACGGCCAGTCGTCAGGTGACGCAGGACGACGACCGCGTCACCGCCGTCGGTCGCTTCATTCGCAAGACCAGTCTCGACGAGCTGCCACAACTGCTGAACGTGCTCACCGGCGAGATGTCGCTGGTCGGACCGCGCCCCCACGCCATCGGCATGAAGACCGGCCACATCGAATCCGCCCGTCTCGTGGCCGAATACGCCCATCGCCACCGCATCAAGCCCGGCATGACCGGCTGGGCCGCCGTGAACGGCTCGCGCGGCCCGCTGCACACGGCCCAGGACGTGCGCCGCCGGGTGCAGCTGGACATCGACTATGTCGAGCGTCAGTCGTTCTGGCTGGACCTGTGGATCATGGCGGTGACCCTGCCCGTGCTGCTGGGCGATCGCAGCGCCGTCCGATGATCGGGGTCCGCTGATGTTCTGGCGCGGGGTCTGGGGCTATCTGCCGGCCAATATCGTGCAGGGCGTGGTCGGCTTTCTGGCCATCGTCCTGTTCACCCGCCTGCTGAGCCCCGAGGATTTCGGCCGCTACGCCCTCGCCTTCTCGGTCATGACCCTGGCCCACGTGGCGGTGTTCAGCTGGCTGGAAGCGGCCATGGCGCGCTTCTGGGCGGCCCAGTCGGAGGGGGCCGAGACCTGGGGCCATTTCGCCAGCCTGTACCGCACCGCCTTTGCGCTCAGTGCGGGATTCCTTGTTGTAGCGGGTCTGGCGGTGTGGCTGGTCCCGGTCGAGCCCTTGTTCAAACTGGCTCTGGCTGCAGGTCTCGCCGGCGGTCCTGCGCGCTGCCTGGTCAAACTGGGCCAGGAGCGGTTCCGCGCCGCCGGAGAAGTGGGCAGGGCCGCGGGTATCGACATGGCCGTGGCCAGCGGCGGTCTCGCCATCGGCGTCGGCTTCGCCCTGATGGGGGCAGGCGGCGCAGCGCCTCTGCTGGGCCTCGGCCTCGCACCGCTGGCCGCCCTGCCCTTCGTCCTGCCCGGCGAGTTGAGACAGGCGCGCGGCGGCGCGTTTGAACCGGCCCGCGTGCGTGCCTATGCCGTCTATGGCTACCCCATTGCGGCGTCGCTGGCGCTGACGGTGGTGCTGTCCTCGACCGACCGCTTCCTGCTGGCGCTGTTCATGGATGAGGCCGCGGTCGGCGCCTATCACGCCAGCTATTCGATCGCGAACCGGACGCTGGACGTCCTGTTCCTGTGGCTGGGTTCGGCGGGCCAGCCGGCGCTGGTCATGGCGCTGGAGCGCGGGGGGCTGGATCGGCTGAAGGAGGCTGCGCGCGAGCAGCTGTCGACCTTCCTGCTCATCGGCCTGCCGGCCGCGGCCGGTGTGGCCCTCGTCTCTCGCCCCCTGGCCGAGTTGCTGATCGGTGAAGACCTGCGCGCCGCTGCCTCGGGCGTGACCCCGTGGATCGCCCTGTCGGCCCTGCTGTTCGGCCTGACCGCCTATTATTTCGGCCAGGCCTTCACCCTCGGCAAGAAGACGAAGCGGCTGCTGATCGCCATGGCCATCCCCGCCCTTGCCAACGTCATCCTGAACCTGATCCTCGTGCCGCGGTTCGGCGTGATGGGCGCGGCCTGGTCGACGGCCGCCAGCTTCGGTCTGGGGCTGATCGCCACCATGCTGATCGGCCGTCGCGTCGTGGCCCTGCCCATTCCGTGGGAGAATCTGATCCGCTGCGGCATCGCGACGGGGATCATGGCGCTGGCCGTCGCCCGCCTGCCCGCTCTCGGCGGCTTCCCGGAGCTGGCCCTCGACGCCACGGCAGGCGCGCTCGTCTATGCGGCCGCGGCCCTGACGCTGAACGCGGCCGGGGTACGCGACGTCGCCCTGAGGCTACTGGCCCAGGTTCGCGCGCGAAGAGCCGCGGCGTGAGCTCCCGGACCCATACCCGGGACAACGCGGCCTGGACGGGTGCGAGCCCGGCACTGTCGGTCCTGATCCCCTTCCTGCGCGACGACCCGGCGGACCTGCTGGAACGGCTTGAGACCGAGGCTGCGGCCCTGGCCGGGGCGGTGGAGATCATCGTGCTGGATGACGGCACGGCCGACGCCGCCCTGACGGGCCGGCTGATCGGCCAGCTGGACGCCATGGCCCTGCCGGTGCGGCTGATCAGCCTGCCCGCCAACGAAGGCCGGGCCATCGGCCGCAATCGGCTGGCGGGCTCGGCACGCGGCGGTTCGCTGCTGTTCCTCGACAGCGACATGCGTCCTGATCATCCCGACTTTCTGCGCGACTGGGCGACGCTGGTCGCGGCCAGCGATCCCGCGGTGGCCTTCGGCGGCTTCTCCCTGCTGCAGGCTCCGACCGACGCCCGCTTCCAGGTCCACCGCGCCATGGCGGCGAAGTCGGAATGCGTGCCACAGGCCGAGCGGGCCAGACAGCCCGAGAAATACGTCTACACCTCCAACCTTCTGGTCCGCCGCGATGTGTTCGAGTCCGAGACCTTCGACCCCGGCTTCACCGGCTGGGGCTGGGAGGACGTCGAATGGGCCATGCGCGTGTCGCGCCGGTTCGAGGTCGTGCACATCGACAATCCGGCGACCCATATGGGGCTGGACACCGTCGCGGCGCTGGCCGGCAAATATGAGCAGTCGGCCCCGAATTTCGGCCGCATGGTCCAGCGCCACCCCGAGGTTGTCGCCGCCTATCCCAGCTACAGGGCGGCCCGGCTGCTGAAGCGGTTGCCGGGTCTGCCCTTGCTGCGTCTCGCGACGCGCAAGGGGGCCGAGACGGCCTGGCTGCCGGTCGCGGCGCGCGCCTTCTCCCTGCGGCTGTACCGTGCGGCCCTCTATGCGGATACAGTGTGATGGGCGACGTCGCCGTCGTCATCCCGACCCTGCGCCGGCCGGAGAGTCTGGAGCGGGCCCTGCGGTCCGTGTTCCTGCAGACCGGTGTCGCCAACCGCCTGGCCGGGATCGTGGTCGTCGACAACGACCCCCTCGGCTCGGCGGAGAGTCTGGTCGAGGCCCTGCGCGGGTCCTCGCCCTGGCCGCTGATCTATTGCCATGCGCCGACACCGGGCGTCGCCACCGCCCGCAACGCCGGCGTGGCCGCGACCCAGGCCCCTCTGATCGCCTTCCTCGACGATGACGAGGCCGCCTCGTCCGGCTGGCTGCTGGCCCTGTTGAAGGCCCAGACCGAGACCGGGGCCGACGTCGTGTTCGGCCCGATCACCGGCCGCACCCCCGGGGCCGAGGCCTGGCTGGCCCCCTATCTGGAACGGTTCTTCGGCCGCGAGGGCCCGGCCCGCAACGGCCTGATCGCTGTCCCCTATGGCTGTGGCAACTCCCTGCTGATCCGCGCCACCGCGCTGCCCGGCGCGGCCCCGTTCAATGTGGCAGCGGACCACGCCGGCGGCGAGGATGACGCCCTGTTCTCGGCGCTGGCGGCACGCGGCGGCCGGTTCGGCTGGGCCGCCGACGCCCGGGTTGAGGAGTTTGCGCCCGCCCACCGGGCCACGCTGAAATACGCCCTCGCCCGCGCCTTCGCCTATGGCCAGGGGCCCAGCCAGACGGCGGCGGCCGCGAAGGACTGGCCCGGCGTCGCCCGATGGATGTTGATCGGCGCGGCACAGGCCGTTGTGTGGGGCGCCGCCGCCGCCGCCCTGACCCTGACCGGCCGCCCGAAACGCGCGGAAATGTACGATCGGGTCGCCCGCGGGCTCGGCAAGGTGCTGTGGACCCGCCGGTTCGAACCGCATTTCTACGGCGCGCGCGAACTGGCCCGCCTCGACGCTGCGGCCTAGCCGGTCAGCCGCTTCAGGAAGGCCGGCGGGTTGTAGGTGGAGCGGTTGACCACGACGCCGGCGATCCTGCCGCCCACCGCCTCGATCTCGTCGCGCAGCATCAGCGGCTCGTTGGCGGCGGTGCTGTCGGCGGCGACCACCAGCACGGTCGCATCCACGAACGGTGCCAGGGTAATGGCCAGGTCGCTTCGATCGGCGGCCGGCGCATCGATCACCACCGTGTCGGCGTGTTTCTTGAGGGCGTCCCAGTAGCGGGCATCGCTGACGGCCTCGGCGCGCTGGCCGGAGCGCAGATGTTCGGCCGCGAACCGCGTGACCCACAGCCGCCCGCCCAGACAGGGCCGCGCCGTCATCAGCCGGGCCGGATGCACCGGCTTGCCCGCGCGGTCCATGACGCGCGGCGTGATCGCGAAGAAGATCGACCCGTCGGGCGTGGCGATCGCCGCCTTGCCCAGGGCACCGAACCGGTCGGGTTGGGAAGCCACCGCCTCCATCTGCCCCTGCTGTGAGAGGTCGGCGTCGATCAGCCAGACCGGACGGCGGGCGCGGACGGCGGCCAGACGGGCGTATTCCCGGGCAATGGTCGAGACGCCCTCGCCCGAGTTGGCGGCAGCGATCTGAACCACGCGGCCGCGATGGCCGGGCGCAGGCCCCAGCGCGGCCCAGAGCGCCGCCATTTCGGATGTCAGATCGACCATCGAATCGCTACGCGCCCGGCTACCGGTCCCTACGCTACCATGCCATGTGAACTCATCGGGCGGCCTTCATCGGGGCGACGGCCAGCACCGGCATCTCCAGCGTGCGGCCGGTCGAGGCGGGGGTGGTATAGCCGCGCCGGGTGAAGACCCGCAGCAGGCCCGCGCACAGGGCGGTGAAGCCGGCGAACAGGAAGACGAGGGCCAGCAGCGGGGCCTTCAGACTGGTGCCTGTGGTGGGAGCCTCGGCGCGAGCGATGACGGTGACATTGTCGGCCCCGGCGGCGACCAGGGCGCTGTCGGCCCGGGCGGCGCTCTCGCGCTGCTGGAAGTCGCGGATGTTGGCGGTCAGGACCTCGCGGTTGCCGGCCAGATTGGCGTTGGTCGATTCCAGCCGCGTCAGTTCGGCCTGACGCGAGCGGATCTGTCCCAGCTGGCCGTTGGCGACCGCCAGCCTGGCCGCCAGACCGTCGCGATCGGCGGCGGCGGTGATCCGCGCCGTCTCGATCTCGGTGAAGATGGTGCTCGGCCCGGTGCGGACCTCCTTGGCCCCGACCGTGGTCCCCGAGGCGACATAGGTCTGCAGGTCGGCGATCTGCTGTTCGATGTCCTTCACCGGCTGGGCGTCCGGCGTATAGCGTGACAGCAGCGCCTCGCGCTGGGTGCGCAGTTGCAGGATCTGGTCCTGGGCCGAGACGTTCAGGTCCTGCTGCAGCACCACCTCGGCCGGCTGTTGCGCCAGTTGCGTCTCCAACGTCGCCAGCCGCTGGCTGGCCTGGTTCAGTTGCGCCCGCAGCGACAGGGCCTCGGCATAGGTGGTCTGATAGGTCGCGGCCAGCGTCGCCTTGGCGGTGGCGAAATCGCCGATGTCATTGGACTGCATGAAGGCGGCATAGGCCTGGTCCGCCGTGTTCAGGTCGCTCTCGAACGCCTCGCGCTGCTGCGCCAGGGCCGGCGTGGTGCGGTCGCGGAACACCACGCGGCGCTGGACCAGATACTGGTCAACGACCGCATTCAGCACCTGGGCCGCGCGGACGGCGTCGTCAGACTTGTAGGACACCGAAATGATGGCGCTGCCGGCCGTGGTGCCGACGCCGAGGCTCGCGTCGAGGACCTTCAGCGCCGCAGATTCCTTTTCGGCGGCCGTACCCTTCGCATCCGGCCCCAGAACTGTCTCGGCCCCGACGGCGCGGACGGCGCGGCGCTTGACCTCGAGGCTGCCCAGGATGGCGGCTTCGGACCGGGCCACGGCGTCGGCCTCCAGCGGCTGGCTGCGTTCCGTGGCTCCAACGCGCGGCTGGTAGACATATTCCGAGCCCGCGCCGGCATAGACGCTGGCGGTGGCGGTATAGGATTTCTTGAGCGTCAGGATCACCGCCGTCCCGATGGCAAACACCAGCAGGAAGATCACCACCATCAGCAGCAGTTCGCGGAACAGCAGGCCGACGACATCGAAGAAGCCGTAGCGCGGGCGGACTGTGCTGTAGGCCGTCGTACGCATGCGGGCGGACTGATTCCATCGAACAGGACTAACCCCCCAAGCCTTGGGCCAGCGGCGTTAACCCATGGTTACCCATAAGCGGCGAGGCTGCGGTCAAAGTCGCTTTCAGGAACGAATCTGCCATGTCCTTCGACCGTCGCCTGATGCTGCTGGGCCTTGTCGGGGTCGGGGCGATGGCGAGCGGCTGCGCGGGCGTCGCCAACAGCCTGACCGGCGATGACTACGGGTCGCGCATGCCCCTGCCCCAAGGGTCACGCGCCGACCGGGTGCAGAACGCGGGCCGGACCTCCTTCCCCGAGATCGGCTTCGCCGACTGGACCGAAACCGAGCCCGAGTACGTCCTCTATCCGGGCGACGAGATCGAGATCGCCACGCCGACGGCGGTGGAGCTGACGCGGACGCAGAAGGTCGGACCGGACGGACGAATTTCCCTGCCTCTGGTCGGCCAGCTCATGGCCGCCGATCGCACCATCGCCGAGCTCGAGGCCGACGCCTCGGCCGCCTATGCCAGCCAGCTGCGCCGCCCCGTGGTCGAGGTGACGCTCAAGACGGCGGGTCCGCTGAAGGTCTGGGTCGACGGCGAGGTTCGCACGCCGGGCGTCTACGACATGGCCGGCGACATCGACGCCTATCAGGCGGTCATCCAGGCCGGCGGCTTCCTGACCACGGCGAAACAGGGCGAGGCGGCGCTGATCCGGCGCGGGCCGGGCGGGGTCAGGATGATGCGGGCGATCGATCTTCGCCCCCGGCGCGGCGAGGTCGTGGCACTGAGGCGGGGCGACATCATCTTCGTGCCACGTTCGACCCTCGCGGAGGTGGCGAATTTCGTGACGCTGTTCCGAAACGCCCTGCCGGTCGGCTTCAGCTACGTCATCGGCGGGCAGTACCAGAATTTCTGAGTGGCTGGTGGCTGGTGGCTGGTGGCTGGTGGCTGGTGGCTAGTGGCTAGTGGCTAGTGGCTAGTGGCTAGTGGCTAGTGGCTAGTGACCAGGTCGGTCGCCGCGTTTGCGTCTTGCAAGAGACGCAGACAGCGCCGCGAGCATTCGGCTGATTTCATCGCCGCCTGAGAGAAGGGCATCCGCGTCGTCGGCCGTGAGGTAGGCGAGCCTTTGAGCCAGAAACAACTGGGTTTCAGCCTCGGCAAGCGACCCTTGGGCGATGCCGACAAACTGGATGAATTCGCCGGTGCTCCGTCGCGCCGCGCCTTCAGCGATGTTTGACGCGACTGAAATCGCCGCGCGCCTGATCTGACTGATGAGTCCGTAACGCTCGTCACGGGGCCAATGCGCCGTGGCCTCGTAGATCGCTTCGGCCCAATCCAGGGCCCGTCGCCACACCTTGAGGTCCCGATAGCTGGTGACGGCTCCGTCGGCCATTTCGCTCCTCCCTGGGAGGAACACCGATACAACCTTTAGTCACTAGCCACTAGTCACTAGTCACCAGCCACCAGCTACGGCCTAAGCCGCCAGCGACACCACGCCCGCGTCGATCCAGCGGCGGGCCGCCTTCTGGGCTTCGGCGATCTCGTCCTGCTCCATCTCCTGACTCATCTCGCGGCGATAGACGCGCGCTTCGATAGAGCCCTTCATGGCGGCCAGGTTGAAGATCATATGGGCCGATACGCGGTCCATCGGGCAACCGCCCTGACCGCTCGAATACATCATACCCAGCCGGAACAGATCGTCGCCGTTCATGTCGGCGGTCGGCAGGGGAAGTCCAGCTTCCTGGCCCTGCTCTTGATCGACTTGCGGCGCTGTTTCTTGCGCGTTCATCACCGTATCTCCCAGGTTCGGAGCCGTTCTGGCCCTGCCCTCTGACAGCGATAAAATACCGGCGGTTTGAAGTTAAAGTTAACAGCGAAACGGTCCGCCAAACTTTTCAGTAAAGCGAAAATGAATACTCGTCAGACGATTCAGACCTCTGAAATCTCTCGTAAATCCCTGAGTCACACCGCCTAACGAAGCGTCACCGCGCCCGCTGCCCGAACAGGACCTTGCGCGCCGCCTCGGCCGACTTGCCCGCGGAGGCCAGATTCCCCCGCAGGGCCTCGCCCAGCGCCCGTCCGGCGATGACGCCGGGGCGCTCGCCGACCCGCTTCATCCAGGCGGCAAGATGTGGAAATTCGTCCAGCGACTGCCCCTGATGCTCGGGCAGGATCCAGGGCCAGCTGGCCATGTCGGCGATGGAATATTCGCCGGCCAAAAAGTCACGGTCGGCCAGCCTTCGGTCCAGAACACCGTAAAGACGGTGGGTTTCGTCGGTGTACCGGCGGACGCCATAGGCGATCTGACGCTGATCCTTGATGATCGCGGGGGCGTACTGGCGGAAATGATGGGTCTGGCCCGCCATCGGCCCGAGGCCGCCGACCTGCCAGAACAGCCACTGGTCGACCTCGGCCTTGCCCCGCGGGTCCTGCGGATAGAATTTGCCGGACTTCACACCCAGATATTGCAGGATGGCGCCGGACTCGAAGATCGACAGCGGCTGTCCGTCGGGGCCGTCCGGATCGATGATCGCCGGCATCCGGCCGTTCGGGCTGATGGCCTGGAAGGCCGGGTCGAACTGCTCCCCGGTCCCGATGTTCACCGGCTTCATCTCATAGGCCAGACCCATCTCCTCGAGGGCGATGGAGACCTTCCAGCCGTTGGGGGTAGGCCAGTACCAGAGTTCGATCGGACGGGTCATGCGGGCTCCTGAAACATCAGGGCCTCAGGTGGGTGCGCATCCGCCCGCGCACAACCGGGCCGAAGGCGAACCTGACAGCGACGTTCAGCACGGGTTCATGCGCGCGGAGAGAGCCTCACCTCATGATCAAGGGCAGGACATCCGCGCCCCGCCCCCTTTGGAGAGACCGAACATGAACCGTTTCACCAAGGCCGCCGTGCTCGGACTGGTGCTGGCCACCGCCGCCCCGCTGGCCGCCGAGGCCCAGAGCCGCAGCGACCGTCGGGAATATCGCCAGGACCGCCGCGACGACCGTCAGGACTATCGTCGCGAGCGACGCGATGATCGGCGCGACTACCGCAACGGTGAATACGACAATCGTCGTGAATATCGGGAAGACCGGCGCGATGACCGCCAGGACTATCGTGCCGAGCGCCGGGACGACCGCCAGGACTTCCGCCGCGATCAGCGCTGGGATCGCAACAATCGCGACTGGTGGCGCGGCCGGGACGACTTCCGCGATTATCGCGGGGCCCGCAACGGCTACTGGTACGCCCCCAGCTACGGCTATTACCGGGTCGAACCGCGCTACTACAATCAGCGCTGGTCACGTGGCAGCTATCTGCCGTCGAACTACCGCGGCTACTATGTCCGCGACCCGTACATCTACGGCCTGCGCCCGGCACCGCGCGGCTATCGCTACGTTCACGCCGGCAATGACATCGTCCTGATCGCCATCGCCACCGGTTTGATCGCCAGCGTCCTGGCCGGCGCCTACTAGGGCACCAGACGTCGCGTGAGGAACGCCCCGCAGACTTCGGTCGGCGGGGCGTTTTTCTGTCCGAAGATTAATGTGATGACGCCGTTCGTTCAGTCACGGTTCATCGACCAGACGCGACCCTTCAATCAAGCCGTCTGACAGGGACGTGCGGGGAAGACGAAGACCATGAAACGCTCACTTATGATGGCTGCGGCCCTGGCGGCCTTTGCCCTGCCTGCGATGGCACCGCTGACCGCCCTGGCCCAGGACGCGCAGCAGGATACCGAACAGGACGGGGGCAGGCGCGGTGCCGCGCGCCAGAACGGCGGCGAGGAAAACGCCGGACCGCGTCAGCAGCAACAGGCCCGTCGCGAGGAGCGGCAGGAGAACCGGCAGGATCGGCGTGAAGAGCGTCGTGAAGAGCGGCGTGACGAACGGCCTCAACCGCCCGTCACCCGGGAACAGCCCGGCGAGACCCGCCAGGACCGGCGCGAGGATCGGCCTCAACCGCCGGTCACCCGGAACGAGCCACGGGAAACCCGTCCGGACCGGGGCGACGATCGCCGGCAGGAGCGCCCGCCGCAACCGGCTGATCCCAACCAGCCGATATTCCGCACCCAGCAGGACGTCCGCGATGCCTATGACGCCGAACAGCGGCGGCTGCGGCAGGGTGACCGCGATGGGGGGAGGGCCGACCGCCCCAACCCGCCGCCTCAGACCCCGGGCGGGCGCGAGGACCGTCGTGATGATCGTCAGGATCGCCGGGAGGATCGCCGTGAAACCCGGCAGGACGACCGGCGCGATGACCGGCGCGAGGGTCGGCGGGATGACCGGCGGGATGATCGGCGGGATGATCGTCAGGATCGCCGGGAGGACCGGCGCGAATACCGGCAGGACCGCCGCGAGTACCGGGAGTTCCGTCAGCGGTTCAACAGCGACAGCTGGCAGCGTAGCTGGAACCGCAACCACCGCTCGGACTGGTGGCGCAACGACCGGCGGTTCCGGGGCTACAACGGCCTGCGAATCGGCTTCTATTTCGCGCCGGGCTATGGCTACTACCAGGTGCCCCGCAACTACTGGGGTCAGCGCTACTATGAAGGCCAGTTCCTGCCTTCGATCTTCTGGCGCTACCAGCTGAACGACTGGCGGACCTATGGCCTCGGCTATCCGCCTGCGGGCACGCAGTGGGTGCTGGTCGATAACCACATCTATCTGATCGACTCCTACGACGGCTACATCATCGACGTCGTCTATGACGCCTGGCGCTGGTAGCCGGGAGGCGGGGCTTCTGAGGCCCTGAAATGCGACGCCGGCCGGTCCCGTGACCGGCCGGCGTTTCTTTGTCGGCCATCGAGGTTGCAGCGGCGCACGCGACACGCCAGAACCGGGACATGAAAGACGCGGCGATCAGCGACCAGACACGCGGCGAGGAAGTCCCCTCTTCCCGCGCGCCCCAGCTGCATCTGTCCGAAGCGCTGATGGCGTCGCCGACGCGCTTCTTCAACCGGGAGATCTCCTGGCTGGCGTTCAACAGCCGGGTGCTTGAGGAAGCCGCCAATCCCGCCCACCCGCTGCTGGAGCGACTGCGCTTCCTGTCGATCTCGGCCAATAATCTGGATGAGTTCTTCATGACCCGGGTGGCCGGGTTGAAGGGCCAGGTCCGGGAGCGTGTCCGGGTGCTGTCGGCAGACGGCCTGACGCCCGCGGAGCAACTCGACAAGGTCAACCTTGCCGCCGGGGTCCTGATGGCCGAGCAGCAGCGGCGCTGGCGCAAGCTGCGCAAGGAGCTGACCGTCGCCGGCATCGAGGTGGTCGACGCGGACAGGATCACCAAGACGGAACGCGACCGGCTGGAACCCGAATTCCTGAACCAGCTGTTCGCCGTGCTGACGCCGATGGCGATCGACCCGGCGCACCCCTTCCCCTTCCTGCCCAACCTCGGCTTCTCGCTGGCGCTGAAGCTGAAGCGGCGCTCGGACAACCGCACCCTCTATGCGCTCGTGCCCGTGCCCACCCAGGTGAAGCGGTTCTGGCCGCTGGCCACCGACGGTCGTTCGACGCCGGGCAAGAAGCGCTACGTGAGCCTTGAAAACCTGCTGACCCTGTTCATCGATCATCTGTTCCCCGGTTGCGACGTGCTGGAGCGCGGCGTCTTCCGCCTGATCCGCGACTCGGACATCGAGATCGAGGAAGAAGCCGAGGATCTGGTCATGGAGTTCGAGCAGGCGCTGAAGCAGCGCCGCCTGGGCTCGGTTGTGCGCATCAAGATCGAGGCGTCCATGCCGGACGACCTGCGCAACTTCATTATCAATGAGCTGGACGCGGCACCGCAGGACGTCGTCCTGATCGCCGGCATGCTGGGGCTGGCCCAGGTCGCCGACCTGATCCCCTCCGGCCATCCCGACCTGAAGTTCAAGGGCTATGAGCCGCGCTATCCGGAGCGGGTGCGCGACAACGGCGGCGACATCTTCGCGGCGATCCGCGAGAAGGACATGCTGATCCATCACCCGTTCGAGAGCTTCGACGTGGTGGTCCAGTTCCTGCGCCAGGCCGCCCGCGACCCCAACGTCATCGCCATCAAACAGACGCTGTACCGGACGTCCAAGGACAGCCCGATCGTCGCCGCCCTGATCGAGGCCGCCGAGAACGGCAAGAACGTCACCGCCCTGGTCGAGATCAAGGCGCGCTTTGACGAGGAGGCCAACCTGCGTTGGGCCCGCGCCATGGAGCGCGCCGGGGTCCACGTCGTCTTCGGCTTCGTCGAATGGAAGACCCACGCCAAGCTGAGCGTCGTCGTGCGCCGCGAGGGCGAGAGCCTCAAGACCTACTGCCACTTCGGCACCGGCAACTACCATCCGGTGACGGCGCGGGTTTACACCGATCTGTCGCTGTTCAGCTGCGATCCCATGCTGGCCCGCGACGCCTCGCGGGTGTTCAACTACATCACCGGCTATGCCCAGCCCGACGAGCTGGAGGCGCTGGTGGTCTCGCCGCTGAACATGAAGACGACGCTGATCGACCTGATCGGCAAGGAAATGGCGGCGGCGGCTCAGGGCAAGCCGGCCGCCATCTGGGCCAAGATGAACTCGCTCGTCGATCCCGAGGTCATCGACGCCCTGTATCGCGCCAGCCAGTGGGGGGTGCGCATCGAACTGGTCGTGCGCGGCATCTGCTGTCTGCGCCCCGGCGTCGAAGGTCTGTCGGAGAATATCCGGGTCAAGTCGATCGTCGGCCGTTTCCTCGAACACGCCCGCATCGTCGCCTTCGCCAATGGACGCGACCTGCCGCATGACAAGGCCCGGGTCTTCATCTCCTCCGCCGACTGGATGAACCGCAATCTGGATCGGCGGGTCGAACTGATGACGCCGGTGCTGAACGCCACAGTCCACGACCAGGTGCTGGACCAGATCATGGTCGCCAACCTCAAGGACGATGCCCAGAGCTGGGTACTGGAGCCCGACGGTGCCTATCGCCGCGTCGCGCCCGCTGACCCGGAGCGGCCCTTCTCGGCCCACAAATATTTCATGACCAACCCGAGTTTGTCGGGACGCGGCCGCAAGGTGAAGACCCTGCCCGGCCAGCTCAGCTATGAGCCCTCCCGGAAAAAGCGCTGATGCCCGAGGCCCTGCTGCCGGCCCCGCGCGATGTCGCCGCCATCGACATCGGCTCCAACTCGGTCCGCCTGGTCCTGTACCGGCTTGAGGGGCGGGCCATCTGGACCGTGTTCAATGAAAAGGTGCTGGCCGGTCTGGGTCGGGATCTGGCAACGACGGGCCACCTGTCGGTCGAGGGCGCGGCCCAGGCCCTGGTCGCGTTGAAGCGGTTCGCCGCCGTGATCGACGGCGTCCGCCCGGCCCTGGTGTTTGTCGCGGCCACGGCAGCTGTGCGCGAGGCCGCCGACGGCCAGACATTCTGCGACACGGTCGCCGCCGAAACGGGGCTGCAGATCCGCGTCCTGTCCGGCGAGGAGGAGGCCCGTTACGCCGCCCTGGGCGTTCTGGCCGGTATTCCCGACGCCGAGGGCGTGGCCGGTGACCTCGGCGGCTCGAGCCTCGAACTGGTGCGAATAAAGGGCGGCGTGGTCGGACGCGGCGTCACCCTGCCCCTCGGACCCTTTGCCCTCACAGACGACGGCGGCTTCGACGCCGACCGGCTTCGGGAATCGATCGGCAAGGAGCTGCAGGCGGTCGACGACTACAGGGCCGACACCTTCTATGCCGTCGGCGGGGCGTGGCGGACGCTGGCGCAGGTGCATATGCAGATGCACAGCTATCCGCTCCGGATCGTGCATCAGTATGCGATGACCGCCGACGAGGTCCTGACCACCGCCGGGCTGATTGCGCGGGCGTCGAAGGCCTCGCTCGAGAAATGGCCGCGCGTATCGAAGAAGCGCTCGGAAACCCTGCCGCACGCGGCCCTGGTGCTGGAAGGGCTGATCGAGCGGCTGGGACTGAAGCGGATCGTCGTCTCGGCCTGGGGCGTCCGCGAGGGCTTGATCTACGAGGCGTTGGAGCCGGAGACTGCGGCCGCCGACCCGCTGCTGGCCGGCTCGTCCGCGCTGGGGGCCCGGCAGGGCATTTCGCCGACGCTGCCCGGGGCGCTCAAGGGCTGGATCGCTCCCTTGCTCGCCGCCATGCCCGTGACGTTCAGCAAGAGGCGGGACGATCTGCTGGCCGATGCCGCCTGCCGTCTGGCCGACCTGGGTGCCCGGCTGCACCCGGACCACCGCGTCGAGCTGGCCTTCGACCAGGTGCTGCGTGCGCCGGTGCCGGGCCAGACCCACGCCGAGCGCGCCTTTCTGGCGACGGCGGTCAACGCCCGCTATGGCGGTTCCGTCGCCACGCCGGAGTCCAACACCGTGGACCGGTTGCTGACCGAGGAACAACGGAACGCCGCCCGGGCGCTGGGCCTCGCCATCCGGCTGGCCTGCGACCTGTCGGGACGGGCTCCACAGCTTCTGGCCAACGCCCGTGCCGCGGTCGAGGGCGACAGCCTGGTGCTCACCGCCGCGGACGGCTATGCCGACGTGCTTCTGGGCGAACAGACGCGGCGGCGCGGCAAGGCGCTGGCGGAGGCCATGGGTCTGAAACTGGATATCCGGAACGGCGGATAAGGACCCGTCAGTCGCCCATCCACCACCGCAGGCGCACATTGCGCACGGTCTGGCCGGCGGCGGTCAGGGTTCCGGTCACCACCACCCCCTCGTCGCCCAGGTTGCGCCGCGAGGTCGCCAGCGCTCCGGGATCCAGACGCCCGTCAAATCGTACCGGGCCGAGCTGGGCAGAGGTGCCCTCGAATTCGATACGATCGTCAGAGACCGTGTAGCGCGTCGGCAGGACCCGGGCGGTGATGCTGCGGGCCTCGCCCAGTTCGTTCTGGACCATGGGACTGGTCACGTCGTCGAACTGCAGCATGACGGGGGCGAACGTCGCCTCGGTGTCCGTCCCGGTCCAGGCGCTGAACTCGAACGCCTGCCCGACGAAGACATGGTTGAAGCCCCACTTGCCCAGCCGGACTTCGCTCGTCGGCAGATAATAGCCGGACAGATCCGACGTCGCCGCATAGCTGAACGCCCGCGCGGTCGGTGCAGCGGGCGGTTTTGCCGCATCAGTCGGCGCGGCAGGTCGGTCGCAAGCCGCCGCCGACAGAACCAGGGCGAGAGGCAGGACGAATCTGGCAAGACGCATGGCGGGTCTCACGGCAGTGTAAAGAACGGCACCAGCCAGCCGGACCTCTGAAGCCAGTCGATGCCCTCGAACAGCGGGAACGCAAACAGAAAGACCAGACCGTCCAGCAGGGTGGTCAGGAAAAACCGGGGCCTGATTTCCAGCATTTCCTCGTCCTTCCATTTCGAGAAGTCCGGTCCGAAGCGGGGCGTGCGGGCGACGTAGGCTGCATAGGGCGCGCCGAACTCTTCGGACAGCCAGGCTTCCTCACGCCGCACGGTGAACCAGAACACCAGCACCGTCACCAGCAGGAACAGGGCCGCCAGGGTAAGGCTGCCCGTCTGTGCGCCAACACCGAAGGCCCCGAGGAAGCTGAAGACGTAGAGGGGGTTCCGGCTGATGGAATAGGGACCGCGGTCGACGATCTCGGCCTTCTTGCGACCGCCGATATACAGCGAGCACCAGGCGCGACCCACGATGCACAGGGCGATCAGGGCGAGGCCCAGCGCCTCTATCGCTTCGTGAACGAGTCCGCCGCCCCATTGGGACCGGGTCATCACAGCCACGGCGACAACCGCAACAATACCCAGCCCCATGGCTACCTTGCGGAGCCTTTGCACGTGCTGGATGTCGAAACTGGCCGCTGTCATCGCATTCCCCTTCAGTCCCGGCATGGATTGGCCATGCCGAGGCCGTATGCAACCGCTAAATTTGCGAGCGAATCGCGGTCCCGACTATCGATCGAGCGCGGCGTCCAGAGCCCGGAACGATGCCAGCGACAATTCGGTCGCGCTGATGAACACCGACGGCGTGATCCGTTCGAAATCATCCGACGGGCGATGATAATCGGCGTGATAATTCACACCCAGATACAGGAACGGCACCTGGGCCCGATAGAAGGCCCCGTGATCCGAGGCCTCGACCCAGTTGTCCTCGCCCGTGTCCTGAGGCGTATCCTTGCCAAAGGCCAGGGCGACCGCGCCGTTGGCAGGAATGCCCTCGAGGATCGGGCGGAAGTTCGGGTGCTGATACGTCCCCGTGACCCACAGCTTGCCGTCGGTTTCGGCCCGCGCCGTCATGTCGAAATTCAGGTTCATGGCGATGGAGGTCAGCGGCACCGGCGGGGCCTCGACAAAATGCCTGGCTCCCAGCAGGCCGTGCTCCTCGCCGTCGAGAGCCACGATCAGGATGCTGTGATCCGGAGCCTGCCGCTTCAGGTCGGCGGCAATGGCCAGCATGGTGGCGACACCCGAGGCGTTGTCGTCGGCCCCGTTGAAGACCTGTCCCTCGGCGTTCACGCCCACATGGTCGTAGTGGGCCGTAATGACGATGTAGCGGTCCGTCACGCGCCGTCCGGGGATCAGGCCGATCACATTGACGCCGTTGTAGGTCTTAGGCCCGGTCCGGGTCCGGCCCTGCATCTCCCAGGGCTGCAGTCGCCCCATCGGCGGTGCCACGACGCCGAGGCTGTCGAGCCGACCGACGATATAGTTGCGCGCCATCTCCCCGCCGGGCGCGCCCGTGTCGCGTCCCTGCATGGCGTCGGCAGACAGGATGCGCACATCCTCCAGCAGCTGGGCGTTACGGGCCGACGGGGCGGGTGTAGCCTCCGCCGCAGGCTCGCGCGTCGTCGCGACGCAGGCCGAAAGCAACAGGGCCGCCACAATGGGCGACAGGGCGAGAAGACGGGTATGGCGCATGACGGCTCCTGAACGACGGCGGGACGCCAGTGGTCCGTGCCGCCGGTGTCAGTTTATCTCCCTGTCATGCCCGATGAGGTGCCGACAAGCCCTCCAAAGCCTCGCCGGCAATGCTAGAACCGGTAGAGAATTCCTTCTGACGAGCCGCCCATGCCAGAGTCCCCCGTCGATCAGCTGACCGAGTCCGCCGCGCGCGAGGAACTCGACCGGCTGGCCGCCGAACTGGCCCGGCATGACGCCCTCTACCACCGTCAGGACGCGCCCGAGATTTCCGACGCCGACTACGACGCATTGAAGCGTCGCGCGCTTGAGATCGAGGACCGGTTCCCGGACCTGACCAGCCCGGCCTCACCCTCGCAGGTCGTCGGCGCGACTGGCTCCAGCCAGTTCGCCCCGGTCGCCCACGGCGTGCCGATGCTGTCGCTGGACAATGCTTTCGATCCCGCCGAGGTCTCGGACTTCGTGGCGCGCATCCGCCGCTTCCTCAAATTGCCGGTGGATGAACCGGTGGCCTTTGTGGCCGAGCCCAAGATCGACGGCCTGTCTGCCAATCTCCGCTACGAGAACGGTGTCCTGGTCACCGGGGCCACGCGCGGCGACGGGCGCACGGGCGAGGACGTCACCGCCAATCTACGGACGATTGCCGACATCCCGCAGTCCCTCTCCGGCAAGGGCTGGCCCGAGGTCGTCGAGGTGCGGGGCGAGGTCTATGCCCCCAATGACGCCTTCGACGCCTTCAATGCGGCGGCCGAGGCGGGGGGCCAGCGCACCTATGCCAACCCGCGCAATTTCTCTGCCGGTTCGCTGCGCCAGAAGGACCCATCGGTCACGGCCAAACGACCTCTGCGCTTCTTCGCCTACGCCTGGGGCGAGGTCTCGGCTCCGTTCGCAGAGACCCAGGCGGGCGCGCTGGAGGCGCTGGCGTCCTGGGGTTTCAGGGTCAACGCGCGGTCACGTCGGGTCGAGGACGGCGCGGGCCTGATCGCCCTCTACGACGGGCTCCAGACCGACCGGGCCACGCTGGGCTATGACATCGACGGCGTGGTCTACAAGGTCGACCGGCTGGACTGGCAGGCCCGCCTCGGCTTCGTCGCCCGCACGCCGCGCTGGGCAATCGCCCACAAATTCCCGGCGCAGCAGGCAGCCACCGTGCTGGAAGGGATCGACATCCAGGTCGGTCGGACGGGGTCGCACACGCCGGTCGCGCGGCTGCATCCCGTCACCGTCGGCGGCGTGGTCGTACGCAATGCCACCTTGCACAATGCCGACGAGATCGACCGTCTGGACGTTCGCATCGGCGATACCGTGACCCTGCAGAGGGCGGGCGATGTGATCCCGCAGATCCTCGGCGTGGTCGACGCCGACCGGCCCGGGCGCGGAGACCCCTGGGTCTTTCCGCACCTCTGCATCTGCCCGCTGAAAACCGCGCTGGTGAAGGAGACCAACGCCTCGGGCGTCGAAAGCGTGGTGCGGCGCTGCACCGGCGAACTGGCCTGCCCGTTCCAGCGCATCGAACACCTCAAACATTTCTGCAGCCGTCGTGCCTTCGACATCGAGGGTCTGGGCGAGAAGCAGCTGATCGCCTTCCACGAACGCGGCTGGATCAGCCAGCCCGCCGACATCTTCCGCCTCGCCCGCGATGCGGAGAAGCTCGACGCCCTGCACGCCGAGGACGGCTATGGCGAGACCAGCGTGCGCAATCTGGTGGCCGGGATCGACGCCCGCCGCACCATCGCGCTGGACCGTTTCATCTACGGCCTGGGCGTTCGCGACATCGGCGAGCAGACGTCCATCGTCCTCGCCCGCGCCTTCGAGACCTGGCCAGCCTTCGAGGCCGCCTGCCTCGCCGCGGCCGACGGCATCCCCAGCGAGGACTGGGTCCGGCTGAACGAGACCCACGCCGTCTCCCCCCGCGTCGTGGCCACCCTCGCCGAAGCGTCGCCGCCCGCCGCCGATCCCTGGCCCGAAGCCCCCATCGACCAGAAGATCGCGCTCGCCTTCCCCGGTCTCGCCGCCCCCGCCCGGCGCGGTCTGGCCACGCTGGTCGATGACTGGTCCAGTCTGGTCCGGTTGGCGGCGGTCGCCCGCGATGAAGGTCCGTCCGACGGCCTCGGCCAGATTGCCGGCGTGTCCGGCGTCGGCCCGGTCGCGGCCCGGGCCCTCGCCCTGTTCTTCCGCGAGTCCCACAACCGCGCCATGGTCGACGCCCTCGTCGCCGAGATGACGCGGATCGAAGACGCTGAAAAACCGAAGTCCGACACGGCCGTGGCCGGCAAGACCGTCGTCTTCACCGGTGCCCTTGAACGCTTCACCCGCGACGAGGCCAAGGCCCGCGCCGAAAGCCTGGGGGCCAGGGTCTCCGGCTCCGTGTCGAAGAAGACCGACTATCTGGTCGCCGGGCCGGGTGCCGGCTCCAAGATGGCGGACGCGCTCAAACACGGCGTCACCGTCCTGACCGAGGACGAGTGGCTGGCGTTGATATCGTGACCCTTCCCCCCTTGCGGGGGAAGGAACCCTTCTCCTACCGGTTCAGCGCCGACCTGGCCGTTTCCGCATAGCGGTGGCCCGAGGCCGCGCCCTTGGGGAAGACCGCCTCGATCCGTGCCAGGTCGTCGGCCGTGAGCACCAGATCGGCCGCCGCGGCGTTTTCCTCAAGCGTCCGGATGCGCCGCGTCCCGGGGATGGGCACCAGCGTCTCGCCCTGCGCCAGCACCCAGGCCAGGGCCAGTTGTGCCGCCGTCACGCCCCTGTCCGCCGCGATCGCCGCGACGGCGTGGACGAGGTCGATGTTCTTCTGGAAATTCTCGCCCTGGAAGCGCGGGTTCGAGCGGCGGAAATCGCCTTCGGCCAGGTCGTCGATCGAGGTGATCTCGCCCGACAGGAAGCCGCGGCCCAGCGGGCTGTAGGGCACGAAGCCGATGCCCAGCTCGTCGCAGGTGGCCAGCAGTTCGTCCTCGGGATCGCGGCTCCACAGCGAATATTCGGTCTGCAGTGCCGTGATCGGGTGGGTCGCATGGCCCTTGCGCAGCGTCTCGGGCGAGGCTTCCGACAGGCCCAGAAAGCGCACCTTGCCCTCCTTCACCAGCTCGCCCATCGCCCCGACCGTCTCTTCGATCGGCGTGTTCGCATCGACCCGGTGCAGGTAGTAGAGGTCGACGTGGTCCATCCCCAGCCGCTTCAGGCTGCCCTCGATGGCGCGGCGCACATTGGCCGGTGAGCCGTCAACGGTCAGGGCCGTACGCTCGGCATTGTAGCCGATGCCGAATTTGGTGGCGACGAAGGCCTTGTCCCGCCGGTCGGCCAGCGCCTTGCCGAGCTGGATCTCATTGGTGTGCGGGCCGTACATCTCGGCCGTGTCGAAGAAGGTGACGCCGAGCTCGAGCGCGCGATGGATCACCGCCGTCGCCTGGGTCTCGTCCGAGGCCTGACCGTAGAAGGCGGCCATACCCATACAGCCCAGGCCGATGGCCGAAACTTCAGGGCCGGCCTTGCCGAGACGACGGGTTTTCATGAGAGCGCTCCTGCAGTGTGTGGGGTCTCAGGTCGTGGCAGCCGCACAGTATTGCAAGCCCCCGTTTGGTGCCGTCAGAGCGGCGCGGCCTGCGCCCTCAGCCAGTCCAGCGCCTCCCCGTCCAGCAAGGGCCCGACCTTGGCCAGCACCTCGGCGTGATAGGCGTCGACATAGGCGCGCTCGTCCGGGGTCAGCAACGGAACATCAATCAGACAGCGATCCAGCGGGGCCAGGGTCAGCTGTTCAAAGCCGTGCATCGGCCGCTCGCCGTCGGGGATCGGCGCGGGCGGTGTCACCACCTGCAGGGTCTCGATGCGGATGCCCCAGTGGCCCTCGCGGTAATAGCCGGGCTCGTTGGACAGGATCATGCCAGTCAGAAGCGGCTGGCTGTTGACCGCCTTGGCGATCCGCTGCGGGCCCTCGTGGACGCCCAGATAGGAGCCGACGCCGTGGCCGGTGCCGTGGTCATAGTCGAGGCCCGCCATCCACATCGGCAACCGCGCCAGGACATCCAGCTGGTGCCCCGTCGTGCCGGCCGGGAAGCGCACCACCGCCATGGCGATATGGCCCTTGAGCACGAGGGTGAACATACGACGCTGGTCCGCCGTCGGCTCGCCCACGGCGACCGTGCGGGTAACATCGGTCGTGCCGTCCAGATACTGGCCGCCGCCGTCGACCAGCAACAGGCTGCCCTTTTCCATGCGGCGCAGGGTCCGGGTCACGGGCTTGTAGTGCGGCAGGGCGCCGTTCGGCCCGGCCCCGGCGATGGTGTCGAACGACAGATCCTTCAGCGCCCCGGTCGCCTCGCGGAAACCCTCCAGCGCCTCGGCCACCTGACGCTCGTCCGGCAGGGTCTCCTGCCCCACGGTGTCGACCCAATGCAGGAAGCGGGTCAGGGCCGCACCGTCACGGATGTGGGCCTGACGGGTACCCTCGATCTCGACGGGATTCTTGGTCGCGCGCGGCAGGGTGCAGGGGTCCATGCCGCGCACCACGGTCGCGCCTGCGGCTTCGAGGCGGTCGAAATACCAGGCCGAGGACTGGCCCGGATCGACGAGCACCTTTTGTCCGGACAGGGAGTCCAGGGACGCCTCCAGCGCCTCGGGCGACTCGATCGTCACCGCATCGCCCAGCCAGCCGGGCAGTTCATTGGTCACCTTGCGCGGATCGAGGAACAGTCGCGCCGATCCATCCGCGCGCACCACGGCCTGAGCCAGCGGCAGGGGCGTGCGGATCACGTCGCCGCCGCGGATATTGAACAGCCAGGCCAGCGAGGCGGGTGCCGTCAGCACCGCCGCCTCGGCTCCGGCCTTCGCCATCGCCTCGCCGATCCGCGCGCGTTTCGAGGCGCTGCTCTCGCCGGCATAGCGATCCTCGTGCGGTACGACGGGCGCTGCCGGCTGGGCGGGCCGGTCTTCGGCCCAGGCCATGTCCAGCGGATTGGCGTCCACGGATTTCAGCTCGGCCCCGGCCTTGGCCGCGGCGCGCTTCAGGACCGCCAGCGCGTCGGGACTGTGCAGCCGGGGATCATAGCCGATCACCGATCCCTTCGGGGCCCGTGCGAGATAGTTGGCCACCCCGCCGCCGTCGAGGTCGAGGATCTCGAACTGACCGGCGTCGACCTGGGCCCGGACCTGCACCGTGTAACGACCGTCGGCGAAGACGGCGGCCCGGTCCGTCATCACGACGCCGGCACCCGCCGAGCCGGTAAAGCCGGTCAGCCAGGCCAGCCGGTCGTTGGCGGCGGGCAGATATTCGTTCTGATGCTCGTCCTCATGCGGGACAAGCAGCCCGTCGAGGCCCTGCTCGGCCATCTTCGCGCGGACGCGGGGGAGATGTTTCGCCCCGAAGGACGGATCGGTGGTTTCGTCGAAGGACTGGCGCATGGCAGAGGCATAGCACCCGCGTACCCGCCCTGTGGAGATGCTTCCTTCTCCCCTTGAGGGAGAAGGTGGCTCGCGGCGCGAGACGGATGAGGGGTGAGACACCCATGCATACGGTGGGCCTTGGCTCTTTCCGGATGACTTGCGGAAACAGCCCCCTCATCCGAGCGGCTTGGCCGCCCACCTTCTCCCTCAGGGGGAGAAGGGTTCCGTTGCCTAGCCCTGCGGTGCGGTCGGCGTCACGACGGTCACACCGCCGTTCGGAGCGGGTGCCGGGACCTGACGCTCGATGATCACCGGCGAGGCAGCCCGGGCTTCAGCGGCACGGGCCTCGCTGGCCGCGCGGATGGCTTCGGCCTGCGAACGGGCGGCATCCGCGCGAGCGATGTCGACGCTGGCCTGGGCCCCGGCGACCTGTCCCTGGATCAGGGCCGAATCGGCCTGGGCCTGCGCCGCGGCGGCGTCCGCCTGGGCCTGCAGCAGGGCACCATCGGTCTGCGCCGGCTCGGTGCCGCGCGCAAAGAGGATGAACAGCACCGCCACCACAACGACGACGCCCAGAATGCCGGCGATCCACCAGCCCGTATTGGACTCGCGCACGACCGTCGTTTCGACGGTCTCGGTATAGACCGGCGTGCCGGGCGGGACGCGGGTCGGGTCGGTGTTCGGGTCGTACTGGGTCACGGGCAATCCTCCATTGAACTGCCGCAACGGTCCCGGTTCGCGTCCGTTCCCGCGTTAACCCACCCGCCTCAGCACCAGGGCGCTCCAGGCGTCGCGATGGATGCGCCGTTCGAGGATGAAGCCACGCGACAGATAGGCCGCCGACACGCGCCGTTCCTGGGTCCGCAGAAGGCCCGACAGGATGGCCACGCCCCCGAGGCTCAGCGCCTCCTTGATGTCCTGCGAAAGCGAAACCAGCGGCGGGGCGAGGATGTTGGCGAAGACCAGATCATAGGGCCCCTGCCCCCGCACCTTGCGATCGTTCAGGCCGAAGGCATGGACGAACCGGGCATTGGCCATGTTCAGCTTGGCGTTCTCATTGGCGATGCGGACCGAGGGCTGGTCAATGTCGGTGCCGACCGCCACCTTCGAACCCGTCTTCGCTGCCGCGATGGCCAGCACGCCGGTGCCGCAACCGACATCCAGCACCCGCTCGAACCGTTCGCGCTTCAGCAGTTCGTCAAAGGCGAGCAGACAGCCGACCGTGGTGCCGTGGTGGCCGGTGCCGAAAGCGGCGCCGGCGTCGATCTTCAGATTGACAGTGTTGTTCGGAACGATGCCCTGGTCGTGGGCACCATAGACGAAGAACCGTCCGGCCCGCACCGGCGGCAGGCCCGACAAGGACATGGCCAGCCAGTCGGCGTCGGCCAGTTTCTCGACCACGACGGTCAGGCCCTCGTGGGCCTTGAGCCGCGCCTCGATGCCGCGGGCGTCGTCGTCATCATTGGGGAAGGCGTCGATCCGCCAGATGCCCTTGTCCTCATCCTCCTCGAGAATGGAATAGGTCGCACCTTCCAGCAGCGGGTCGGAATCGAGTGAGACGGCGGCGGCTTCGGCGACCGCGCGGGGGCCGCGGGCGATTATCTGCTTTGGGCTATGGGACATTTCTCAAACACCGCTATCATTGCGACTCGAGACACGCGCTGGCGTGCGCTCCGCCGCCAGCATCAACCAACTGAACCGAGGGGTCGGGGAATCCATGGCTAAAGCACCGTCCAAGCCGAGTACCGCCAAACCGAAGGCGGCCGTAGCCGCTTCCAAGCCGAAACCGGCGGCAAAGTCGAGCGCCGCGCCGAAAGCCGTTGCCAAACCTGCCGTGAAACCCGCTGCACCCAAGGCCGCCGTCAAGCCGGCGGCGAAGCCCGCCCCCAAGGCTGCACCAAAGCCCGCGATCAAGACCGCCGCTCCCGCCAAGGCCGCCGCGAAGCCCGCGGTGACGAAGGCCGTCGCCAAGCCGGTCGCCAAGGCGGCTCCGAAGGCCGTCGCCAAACCCGTCGCCAAGGCCGCGCCCAAGCCCGTCGCCAAACCGGCCGTAAAGGCTGCTCCCAAGGCAGCGGCCGCGCCGGTCGCGAAGAAGCCCGCTGCCAAGCCGGCCGCTGCGCCGAAACCGGCCGCCGCCAAACCGGCCGCCGCACCGGCTCCGGCCCCGACTCCGGCTCCCAAGCCGGCCGTTGTGGCTGCCGCCCCGGCACCGAAACCCATCACTGCGGCTCCGGCTCCGGCCCCGGCTGCTGCGCCTGCTGCTGCCCCTGCTGCGGCTCCCGCGCCCAAGCCGGTCGAGAGCAAGGGTTTCCTGTCCGGCCTGCTCGACGCGATCTTCGGAAAGAAATAAGTCGAAGCCCCTGAACGACGAAGCGCCGGTGGATCGCTCCACCGGCGCTTTTTCGTGCCCGGCATCCGCCGGAAAGGCTCAGTCCTGCGGCAGGTCTTCGGCCAGGATCGCCATTTCGAACATGAAGCTTCCGGCCTCATCCTCGTCCTCGAAGACGACGCCGATGAACTCGTCACCGACATAGACCTCGCAAGAGTCATTGGGCTTGCCACGCGGCTTCAGGATGATCCCGCCGGTGTTGAAGGTGCGCTTCAGGTGCGTCTCGACGCGCTTCATGTCGGCGGTGTTCATGGTCGGCCTCGGTGGTCACTCGTGAAGCGCCGGACCCTAGAGAAAGGCCGGGCCAAGGGAAACCCCGGATTGCTGTCTCCCCCCCCATCGCAGATGGGGAGGGGAACCGCAAAGCGGTGGAGGGGTAACGCTTCCACCCCTCCGTCACGGCGCGAAGCCGCGCCGCGCCACCTCCCCATTCGCTGCGCGAACGGGGAGGAGACAGGTCAGATGACGAAGTCGTAGACGATGTCGGCCAGCGTATGGTCCATGGTCCGCGCGGGCGTCGCATCGGTCGGGCAGTTCACCAGTCGCGCAGGCACGCCCGCGACGGTGCAGCCGGCCGGCACATCCTTCAGCACCACCGAGCCCGAGGCGACCTTGGCGTAGTCGCCGACGGTGATATTGCCCAGCACCTTGGCCCCGGCGCCCAGCAGCACGCCCTTGCCGATCTTGGGATGGCGGTCGCCGCGCTCGGCCCCGGTGCCGCCCAGCGTCACCGCATGCAGCATCGACACCTCGTCGCCGACCACCGCGGTCTCGCCGATGACGATGCCCGTGCCGTGATCCAGGAACAGACCCGAACCCATCCGCGCGGCCGGGTGGATATCGACCTGGAACAGCTCCGAAATCCGGCTCTGGAAATGGAAGGCCAGCGCCTCGCGCCCCTGCGTCCACAGCCAGTGCGCCACCCGGTGCGCCTGCAGCGCCTGGAAACCCTTGAAATAGAGGAACGGCTGCAACAGCGACTTGATCGCCGGATCGCGCTCGGCCACGGCCTGCAGATCAGCTTCGGCCGAGGCCACAATGGCAGGCGCGGCGTCGAAGGCATCGCGGCAGATTTCGCGAACCGACATGGCCCCCAGTTCGCTGTCGCCGAGCTTGCGCGCGATCTGGAAGCTGAGGGCCGAGGCCAGATCACTGTGCGACAGGATTACTGCATTCAGCTGCGAGGCCAGATAGGGCTCTGCACGCACTGTCTCCTCGGCCGCGGCGCGCAGCAGCGACCAGGGCTCATTGCGCCCGGTGACGACTTCCAGCTTGGGCATCGGGGTTTCCATCGCCTGCATTATACGTTCGCCAGCATGGCCTTCGCCAGTTCGGGCGGCAGTTCGCCTTCCTGCGCCATATGGTAGGCCCGAAGCGCCGTCGCCAGCGTGAACATGTCGCGGATCGCGCCGGTGCCGATCTCGCGCAGCAGGTCGCCGAACGGCACGCGCACGACGCGGATGATCTCCGTCGGGTCCGGCGCGACCGGAACCGGCGTCAAACCCCAGGCGATCCAGGCCATGGCCCGCTCATCAGTGACGGAATTGCTCATCTCGGCCTTGTAGGCCGGCAGCCAGGTGGCCGCCTCAAGGCCGGCCTCCTCCATCAGTTCGCGCCGCGCCCCTTCAATCGGGTCCTCGTCGAACGGCGCGCCGCCTTCGGGCATCTCCCAGGACCAATTCATCAGGGCAAAGCGCTGCTGGCCGACGAGGGTGACCGTGCCGTCGTCATGCACCGGCAGCACCCCGACCGACAGGTTGCGCGGCCGCATGACGACATAGTCCGCATTGAACCCCGTCGGGGCCGTGGCGTCGTGCCGGGTCAGCCGCATCCAGGGACTTTCGAACAGGGTGCTGGTGCCATGGTCGCGCCAGGGCGGCGGCAGATCGCTTCCGTCGTCCCATGCGGGCCGCGGGCGGTCACGGTCGAAGTCGGTACGTGAATCAGTCATGGCCTGCCTATGGCGCAGGTGCCACCGATCCCGCAACGCCCCCCCCTTGCCGTCGCCCTCGTCGTCGACCGATAAGATGTCATGGGGATCGACGATGTGCGGCAAGGCCGCGTCCGCGCGAATGGAATTGAGTTCGCCTGTCTGGAAGCGGGCCAGGGCCCACTGGTCCTGCTGTTGCACGGCTATCCGGACAACGCCTGGACCTGGGAGCATCAGATGCCGGCGCTGGCCGCAGCCGGCTTCCGCGCCGTCGCCCCCTTCCTGCGTGGCTATCCGCCCAGCGAGGTCGTACCCGGGGCCTTCCACGACCGGGCGACCCTGGCGCTGGACATCATCGGCCTGATCGACGCCCTCGGCGACGGACAGCCCTGTCACCTGATCGGCCAGGACTGGGGCGCGGCGGCGGCCTACGGCGTTCTGGCCGCCTTCCCGGAGCGGGTCCGGAGCGCGGTGCTGATGGCCATTCCGCATCCGGCCGTGGTCGCAGCCAGCCTGACCTCGCCGGCGCAGATCCATCGCGCCTTCCATTGGTGGTTCTTCCAGCTTCCCGGCCTGCCGGAACAGGCCGTCCCTGCCGACGATTTCGCCTTGGTCGACTATCTGTGGAACGACTGGTCGCCGGGCCATGCCGACCGGGCGCATATCGCCCGCGTCAAGGCTACGCTGGCCCAGCCGGGCGCGGTCGCGGCGACGCTCGACTACTATCGCGCGGCCTTCAATCCGGCGCGTCAGGATCCCGCGCTCGAAGACCTGAGAGCCCGGCTGGACGATCCGATCGGCGTGCCGACGCTGGCCCTGTGCGGTGCCGACGACATCAGGCTTGAGCCGATGAGCCGTCAGGCCCATCTGTTCACCGGCCCCTACCGGTTTGACGTCGTGCCCGACTGCGGACATTTCCTGCACCGCGAGCGCCCCGACCACATCAACCGGTGCCTGATCGACTGGCTCAAGGACGACGGTAACCGCGTATGACCCACCCTGCCCTGCCGCATTTTGATCTCGGCGACCCCGTGCCCGGCGTGACGCCGTCCGACGAGATGCGCGTGCGGCTGGCTACGCGCCGGTCCGCCCCGGCCCAGGCCCTGACGGAGCCCGGCCCGTCCGCGGCCGAGATCGAGGAAATCCTGACCCTCGGGGCCCGCAGCCCCGACCACGGCAAACTGTTCCCCTGGCGTTTTGTCGTTCTGGGTCCAAAGGCCCGCGTCGACCTGGCCGAAGCGCTGAAGCCGCTGGCGGCGATCCAGCTCCAGCCGGACAAGGCACTGGCCGCGCTGCGCAAGCTGACGGCCGCGCCCGTGACCCTGCTGGTCATTTCGGCCCCGGTGCCCAGCCAGACGGTGCCTGCGTGGGAGCAGCAGCTGTCCGCCGGCGCGGTCTGCATGAACCTGGAACACGCCGCCAACGCCCTCGGCTATTCCGCCAGCTGGATCACCGACTGGTACAGCTACGATCCGCAGGCCCAGGATGTGCTCGACGTCGCCGGCGGCGAACAGGTGGCGGGCTTCATCCACATCGGAACCTTGGCCGAGCCGCCACTGGAGCGTCCGCGTCCCGATCTGGCGGACAAGGTGACCTACCGGCCCTGAGGCCTAGCCCCACAGGGCCAGGGTCAGCCGGATCGTGGCGAGCCCCGTCAGCAGGGTCGTCGCCACGAGGGCGGCGATCAGCAGGCATTCGATGACATCCGGGCGTCGGCTCATGCGTCGAGGCTGGCAGGATTCGGCGCTCTCACCGAGCCGGAACCGCCCGCCCCGCGACATAGGTCCGGGCCAGCAGCGGCCTGCCCAGCCAATAGGCCAGCTCGGCCGGCCGCTCGATATCCCAGACCGCCAGATCAGCGGCCTTGCCCACCTCAAGCGTACCGATCTCGTCGGCCAGTCCCAGCGCCCGCGCCGCATGCCGCGTCGCACCGGCCAGCGCCTCCTCGGGGGTCAACCGGAACTGGACGCAGGCCAGGGTGATCGCCGCGGTCATGGAGGCCACAGGCGAGGTGCCCGGATTGCAGTCCGTCGCCACCGCCATCACCACGCCATGTGCCCGAAACAGGTCGATGGGCGGCGGGGTCGTCTCGCGCAGCATCAGCCAGGCCCCGGGCAACAGCACGGCGACCACACCGCCCTCGGCCATCGCCTGCACGCCCGCCTCGGTCGTGTGTTCCACATGGTCCGCCGACAGCGCTCCATACCGCCCCGCCAGGGCCGCACCGCCGCCGTCCGACAGCTGGTCCGCGTGCAGCTTGACCGGCAGGCCCAGCGTCCTCGCCCTGTCGAACAAGCGCGTGACCTCGTCGGTGGAGAAGGCGATGGGCTCGCAATAGGCGTCGACCGCATCCACCAGCCCCTCCGCATGGGCGGCGGGCAGGATGTCGTCGACGGCCAGGTCGACATAGGCGGCCCTGTCCGTCCGATACTCCGGCGGCACCGCGTGCAGGCCGAGATAGCTGGTCCGCACCCGTACCCCCGCCTCGCGCCCGATGCGCCGGGCGACCCGCAACATCTTCAGTTCGGTTTCGCGATCCAGCCCATAGCCGGACTTGATCTCCACCGTCGTCACGCCCGTGGCCTTCAGTCCCTCCAACCGCGTCAGGGCGCTCGCGTACAGTTCATCCTCCGACGCCGTCCGCGTCGCCGCCATGGTCGAGACGATACCGCCCCCGGCCCGGGCGATCTCTTCATAGGTCGCCCCGCCCAGCCGCTGCTCGAACTCGCCCGAGCGGTCGCCGCCGAAGACCAGATGCGTATGGCAGTCGACCAGCCCCGGCGTGACCCAGCGTCCGTCCAGCCCGTCGGTTTCATCCACCTCATGCACCGGCAGATCGCCCCGCGCGCCGATCCAGACGATCCGCCCGTCGCGGATCAGGATCGCCCCGTCCTCGATCGCTCCATAGGCCTCGCGGCCTTCAGCCATCGTGGCCAGACGGCAGTCGATGATCAGCCTGTCCGCGCGGGTCATCGTGACTCAAAACCCGCCAGCAGTTCACAGAACCACCGCCCCGCCGTCAGCGCGCCGAGGTCGCCGATCTCCAGCGATGGATCATATTCCGTCAGGTCCACGGCCTTCACCTTCGGATGCGCCCCGATCACCCGTGTCGCGTCAAAGAAGTCCTGCACCGACACCCCGCCCGGCCGCGCACCGGGCGACGCCGGCCACTGGCTGCGGTCAATCACATCGATGTCGAAATCGACATAGATCACCTCGCAGAGGGCCGAAAGCCGCGCCAGTGCCTCGGCCACCACAACGGTCAGACCCCGCTCGCGGCAGTCCCGCGCCGTCCGCACCGATATCCCCGCCGCCTTCGCCTTCTCATGCGCCCGCCGCGTATTGGCGAAGGGGGCCAGGCCGATCTGGCTGATCCGCCGCCCGTCCAGCCCGTCCTCCAGCAACGCCTGGACCGGATTGCCGTTGGTCAGGCCCTGATCGGTGTCACGCAGGTCGAAATGGGCGTCCAGCGTCAGGACCCCGACGCGGTCCAGTCCGAGGGCGTGCACGCCCGGCCGGGTGATGGCGTTGTTGCCGCCGATCAGCACCGTCAGCGCCCGCGCGCCCTGCGCCGCCACCGCTGCCCGCACCGGAGCGAAGGCATCGGCCGGTGATACGCCCTTCAGCGCCACGTCCCCCGCGTCATGCACCCGCGTCGACAACTCGCCACCCGTCTCCACGTCATAGGTCGAGAACCGCGGCAGCACGGCCCGGAACGCCTTTGGCCCAAGGTCGCAGCGTCCCGGCGTCAACGAGCGTTCATTCAGCCCGGCGCCGATCAGGGCCACCGCCGCATCGGGGTGATCGCCGATCAGGTCGGCCACGCTGCGCCAGCCCAACGCGTCTGAGTCTTCCAAGGTCATGGGCGGGCAGCGTAGAGAGGCCGCCATGACGACTCAACAGACACCGAATACGCGCGTCATCCGCAGCCCACGCGGCATGGAGATGACGGCGAAAACCTGGGCCGCCGAAGCCGCCCTGCGCATGCTGATGAACAACCTCGATCCCGAGGTCGCCGAGCGACCGGAAGACCTCGTGGTCTACGGCGGCATCGGCAAGGCCGCGCGCGACTGGCCGTCATTCGACCGCATCGTCCACGAGCTGCGCAATCTCGAGGCCGACCAGACCCTGCTGGTCCAGTCGGGCAAGCCCGTCGGCGTCTTCCGCACCCACGCCGACGCCCCGCGCGTCCTGATCGCCAACTCCAACCTGGTGCCGAAATGGGCGACCTGGGAACATTTCAACGAGCTCGATCGCAAGGGGCTCATGATGTACGGCCAGATGACGGCCGGCTCGTGGATCTACATCGGCACCCAGGGCATCGTTCAGGGCACATATGAGACCTTCATGGAGGCCGCCCGCCAGCACTGGGGGGGAGAGACGGCAGGAAAATGGATCCTGACCGCCGGCCTCGGCGGCATGGGCGGGGCCCAGCCCCTGGCCGCCACCATGGCCGGGGCCTCCTGCCTCGCCATCGAATGCCAGCGCAGCCGCATCGAGATGCGGCTGAAGACCCGCTATCTCGACGTCATGGCCGAAAGCCTGGACGAGGCCCTGAACCTGATCGAACAGGCCGCCATGAGCAACAAACCCATATCTGTCGGCTTGTTAGCCAATGCAGCTGATGTATTGCCTGAGATGGTGAGGCGCGATATTCGCCCGGATCTGGTGACCGACCAGACCAGCGCCCACGATCTGGTCAACGGCTATCTGCCGGCCGGCTGGACGGTGGCGGAATGGGAGGACAAGCGCGTCTCCGATCCCGCCGCCGTGACGGTCGCGGCGCGAAAATCAATCGTTGATCACGTTCAGGCCATGCTGGATTTCCAGGCCATGGGCATCCCCGTCACCGACTATGGCAACAACATCCGCCAGGTCGCCTTCGATGCGGGCGTGGAGGACGCCTTTGCCTTCCCCGGCTTCGTGCCCGCCTATATCCGCCCCCTGTTCTGTCGCGGCATCGGCCCGTTCCGCTGGGCGGCCTTGACCGGCGATCCGGACGACATCCGCAAGACGGATGCGGCGATGAAAAAGCTCTTCCCGGACAACGCCGGCCTGCACCGCTGGCTCGACATGGCCAGCGAGCGGATCGCCTTCCAGGGCCTGCCGGCGCGCATCTGCTGGATCGGCCTCGGCGACCGCCACCGCGCCGGGTTGATGTTCAACGACATGGTCGCCTCGGGCGAACTCAGCGGCCCTATCGTCATCGGCCGCGACCATCTCGACTCCGGCTCGGTCGCCAGCCCCAACCGTGAGACCGAGGCCATGATGGATGGCTCGGACGCCGTCTCCGACTGGCCCCTGCTGAACG
This sequence comes from Caulobacteraceae bacterium, assembly GCA_965284375.1. Classification (GTDB taxonomy): domain Bacteria; phylum Pseudomonadota; class Alphaproteobacteria; order Caulobacterales; family Caulobacteraceae; genus Brevundimonas. Next base: position 731,729 of record OZ260074.1, on the reverse strand, counting down.
CCCTGTTGAACACCGCATCGGGGGCCAGCTGGGTCTCGCTGCACCATGGCGGCGGCGTGGGCATGGGCTATTCCCAGCACTCGGGCGTGGTCATCGTCGCCGACGGAACGCCCGAGGCCGCCAGGCGGCTCGAACGCGTCCTCTGGAACGACCCGGCGACGGGCGTCATGCGCCACGCCGACGCCGGCTATGAGATCGCGAAAGACGCGGCCCGCGAGCATGGGCTCAACCTGCCTTCGATCGGAGCCTGAGACATGTCCACTCTGACCCTCGGCCAATCCCCCCTCACCCTCGCCCAGCTGCGCGCCGTCCTCGACGCGCCCTGCACCGTCGACCTGACGCCCGCCGCCTGGGCCTGCGTCGACAAGGGCGCGGCCGTGGTCGCCGCCATCGTGGCCGAGGGCCGCACTGTCTACGGGATCAACACCGGCTTCGGCCTGCTGGCCAACACCTCCATCGCCACCGGTGATCTGGAGACGCTGCAGAAGAACCTCGTCCTCAGCCACGCCTGCGGCGTCGGGGCCCTGCTGGACGACCGCGTCACCCGCCTGCTCATGGTGCTGAAAATCGCGAGCCTGTCGAAGGGCGCTTCAGGCATCCGCCGCGGGACGCTCAAGGCCCTGATCGCCCTGGTGAACGCCGACATCCTCCCCTGTATCCCGTCCAAGGGTTCTGTCGGTGCCTCGGGCGACCTCGCGCCGCTGGCCCACATGTCCTGCGTCCTGATCGGCGTCGGCGAGGCCCGCCATGGAGGCGAAACCCTGTCCGCCGAGGCCGCCCTTGCGCGGGTCGGGCTCAAGCCCCTGACCCTCGGCCCCAAGGAAGGTCTGGCCCTCCTCAACGGCACCCAGTGTTCGACCGCCCTCGCCCTCGCCGGTCTGTTTGCCGCCGAGGCCGCCTTTGCCGCCGGGATCGCCGCGGGGGCCCTGTCTACCGATGCGCTGAAGGGATCCGACAGCCCCTTCGACCCACGGATTCACGCCCTGCGGGGTCAACCCGGCCAGATCGACGTTGCCCGTCGGCTGGGCGCACTGATGGCCGGCAGCGCCATTCGCGCGTCCCACCTTCACCACGACTCCAAAGTCCAGGACCCCTACTCCCTGCGCTGCCAGCCCCAGGTCATGGGCGCGATCCTCGATGTGCTGCGCAACGCCGCCGCGACGCTGGCGTGCGAGGCCAATGCCGTCACCGACAATCCGCTGGTCTTCATCGAGGAAGGTGACGTCATCTCGGGCGGCAATTTCCACGCTGAACCCGTTGCTTTCGCAGCGGATATGATCGCCATGGCCCTGTGCGAGATCGGCAATATCTCCGAACGCCGCACCTCCATCCTGGTCGATCCCAAGATGAGCGAACTGCCCGCCTTCCTCGTGAAAGAGAGCGGCTTGAACTCCGGCTTCATGATCGCCCAGGTGACCGCCGCCGCCCTGGTGGCCGAAAACCGGATGGTCGCCCATCCGTGCAGCATCGACACCGTGCCGACCTCCGCCAATCAGGAGGACCATGTCTCCATGGCCACCCATGGCGCGCGCCGCCTGCTGGACATGGCCGAAAACACCGCCGCCGTGGTCGGCATCGAACTGCTGGCGGCCGCACAGGGGATCGAGTTCCACCGTCCGCTGACCACCTCGCCCGATCTCGAACGGGTCTATGCGATCGTGCGCGAGGCGGCCGCGGCCTACGGCTCGGACCACTATTTCGCGCCGGACATCGCGCGCGCGACGGACAGCGTCCGCGCCGGGCGGTATCGCCCGTTCGCCGATGACCTGCTGCCATCGGCCTGAGCGCCCACGACCGATCCTGACGTCGCCGGGCCTTAAGGTGTGGTCATGCCCGGCGACCGGAATTTCAGACGATTCAGACGATTCAGACCCGGTTTTTTGTGTCGGGAGAGTCTGAAATCAGGTCTGCAACGGGGCCTTGCGCAGGGCACCCAGGTTCGCCGAGCCGGTGCACAGGCAGACGGTGCGCATCTGCCGGATCACGATCTGGAAATGCTCGACCACGGCCTCGGTCGAGATCATCGCCGCCGCCAGCACGCCGGCCGCCTGACCGACCATGTCGGCCCCCAGCCGAATGGCCTTGGCCGCATCGACCCCGTCGCGGATGCCGCCAGAGCCAATGATCAACCCTCCGGGACAGGCCGCCCTGACCTCGGCGATGGCCCGGGCTGTGGGAATGCCCCAGTCGGCGAAGGCCGCCGCATGGGCCTTGTCGGCCGCGGCGGTCGCGCGTTCGCCCTCGACCGTGCCCCAGTTGGAGCCGCCGGCCCCCGCCACGTCGATCGCCGCGGCACCCATATTCATCAGACGCCGGGCCGTCACCGCAGAAATGCCGGCACCGGTTTCCTTGACGATCACGGGCGCGTCCAGCGTCTTGACCAGGGTCTCCAGCGCGGCACCCACGCCCCACCAGTCGCGATCCCCCTCGGGCTGGCAGGCCTCCTGCAGCGGATTGAGGTGCACGATCAGGGCGTCAGCAGCGATCATGTCCAGCACCCGCCGCGCCTCGTCGACGCCGAACCCACGCGTCAGCTGGGCCGCGCCGATATTGGCCAGGATCGGCGTGTCGGGGGCCTTCAGCCGCAACGCCATGTCCAGCCCCGGCGCACCGCCGTCCTCCAGCGCCGCCCGTTGCGAGCCGACCGCGAGGGCGATGCCGAGATGCTGCGCCGCCTCTGCCAGCCGGGCGTTGATCGCCTCGGCCCGGGCGGGGCCGCCGGTCATGGAACTGATCAGCAGCGGAGCCTTCAGCCGTCGGCCAAGGAAGTCGGTGCCCAGGTCGATCTTGCCATGGTCGAGATCGGGCAGGGCCTCATGCACGAACCGGACGTCCGCGAAGCCACTGTCGAGCCCATGCCGCGCCTTGCCGGACAGAATCACGTCGAGATGCTGGTCCTTGCGGGCGGTGATGTCGGTCAACGCTATGACTCCGTGCATCCCCGCGAAGGCGGGGACCCAGGCTTGAGCTTCCGCTCCCGGGCTGGAAGCGCGATAGAACGCATAGCGGACCGGGGCGGCAAGGCCAAAACCTCGGTCACGGCCGACATGAGGCTGCCCGGAACGATGTGTCGCGCTGGCGACCTCAGCGGCCAGCGGGTATCGTCCCTCCATGATCTCTGCCGCCTTCATCGCCGTAACGCTCGGCGTCTTCGCCCTGATGGAAGGCTTCGCCTGGTGGTCGCACCGCTATGTCATGCACGGCTGGGGCTGGGGCTGGCATCGCAGCCACCACGAGCCCCGCACGGGCCTGCTGGAGACCAACGACCTTTATGCCGTCGTCGGTTCCGTCGCCGGAATCAGTCTGTTCAGCCTCGGCTGGCTGACCGGGTCCTGGCTGGTCTATGCCGTCGCCATCGGCGTGACCCTGTATGGCGCGGCCTACGCCATATTTCACGATGGGCTGGTGCATCAGCGCTGGCCGTTCCGCTGGGTCCCGCGCCATGGCTATCTGCGTCGCCTGATTCAGGCGCACCGCCTGCACCATGCCGTCCAGAGCCGCGGCGGCGCGGTGTCGTTCGGCTTTCTGATCGCGCCCGATCCCAAGGCCCTGCACGTCGAACTCAAGCGATTGCGCGCAGAACGCCGCGCCTAGACCCGGGTCCACAGGGCGGGACGCGGCGGCGACGGCCGGCCCTTGTCCAGCACCTGGGTCCAGATCGCGATCAGCAGGCCGCGTCCGAACAACCACAGTTTCACGGGCTTGTGCACGACCACCCGCTGGCCCCAGACACCCGGCCCCCGTCGGCGCACCTTGCGGCCGATCTCGCGATAGACACCCCGCGCGGCCGCTATCGCCATCGAGGATCGGAACGGCAGGCCGCGAAGGCCGTCGCGGGCGCTGTCGTAATAGGGCTCGGCCAGGAGCAGCAGCCGGGTCGTCACGGCGTGAACCTTCGCCCGGTTAGCCGGGTCGGCCACGGCCCCGGCGGTCGGCTCGAGCCCCGCCTCCACCAGCCAGTCGGCCGGCAGATAGACCCGATCGTTTTCCGCGTCCTCGACCACATCGCGGGCGATGTTCGTCAACTGGAAGGCCAGCCCCAGATCCTGCGCCCGGCGCAGCACCTCGGCATCCGAAGCGCCCATGACCCGCGCCATCATCACGCCGACGACCCCGGCGACGTGCCAGCAATAGGCCATCACGTCGTCGATCGTGCGGTACACCCGGTGATCCACGTCCATGGCGAAACCATCGATCAGGTCGAGCGGCCAACGATCCGGCAACCGGTGCCGCTGGGCGACCCGCTGGAAGGCCGCAAAGGTCGGGTCGGCCATCGCCTCGCCGGCCAGCGCCCGGCGGGTCTGATCGTACAGGCCCTCCAGCCGACGACGCTGTTCCTCGGGCGCAAGCTCCTCGTGCCCATGGCCATGGTCCTGCCCGTCGATGGCGTCGTCGCAGGCGCGGCACCAGGCGTACAGCAGCCACGCGTCCTCACGCACCTCGGGATCGAACAGCCGCGACGCCGAGCGGAAGCTCTTCGAGCCCTTGACGATCGACGCCTTCGAAGCTTCCAGAACGGCATCGGCCATGGGCATCAGCCTGCCTGCCCCGGCGTCATGGCCGCTGTCGCTCCGACGGAGCCGACGAAGCTCACGCCGATCACCACCGCCTGTTTCAGTGCCTGTTCCTTCACGAGGCTCATCCTTGCCCGGACGTGCGCAGTGGCCGCAGGGCGGCCGCGCCCGGAACAGCGACTGGTGTCCGCGAGCGTGCGCGCATTGTCGAGCGCCGCGTCACGACCTGCGGGGAAGCGCCGCAGCGAACGCAAGCCACGACCGGCCTGTGCCGCGATCAGGCTTTCAGCCCGGTCGCCCCCGAGGATCGGGTCGAAATCGTCAGCCAGCCACGCCATGCAAGCGGTCTAGCACGTCTCGGCGGTCGGCCAACGGCTACGGTTGTTTCTCGACGTTCAGCGCATAGGCACCGGTCTGACCCTGCTGGAACGTGCCGGCCCGGATCTCGTAGGTTCCGTCCGCCGGTGCCGTCCATTCCAGCTTGGCGTGGGTGTCCGACAGACTGTCGTCATCCGACCCCAGCACCTCGAACGTAGCGTCGTCCTTTTCGCGGCCGATGACCACGAGACTGTCGACCTCGTTCGAGACCATGGTGAGCAGCAGCTTCTCGCCTTCCTTGAGGGTGACGCGATAGGCGTCATAGAAGCTGTTATCCTCGGCCGTGGCATCCGCCTCGGTCAGGGTGCCGCGCGCGGTGGCCCCGACCAGCAGGCTGCCCGGCTGCGGCTGCGGACCCCGGTCGATCAGCTCGATCGAATACAGCCCCTTGCCATCCGACCCCAGCGGCAGGACCCGCAGAACGTAGTCGCCGTCGGCCGGCAGGGTGTAGCTGAGCCGGGAGTCCGTCCCCTCGCCCAGCCCGTCGTCATCCGACGCCAGAGCCTCGAACTCGGCTCCGGCCCGACCGATCTGCACAAAGGTGTCGAAGTCGCCGGAGCGCATGATCGCCTGGATCCGCTGTCCGTCCGTGCCGGTGAAGGAAAAGGCATCAAAGCCCCGGTCCTCGCTGTCGGTAGAATCGGCTTCGGCGATTTCGCCCTGCACGGTCGCGCCGAAGGCCAGCGCTTCCGGTGCCTTCTCGGGCTCGATCTCGGTGATGGTCAGCGCATAGCTTCCGGTATCTTCAGAGAAGGCGCGCGCCTCGACAATGTAGGACCCGGTGGCCGGCAGGGTGAAGGTCAGGCGCGAATCCGTACCCTCGGCTCCGCCATCATCGTCCTCGGCCAGGCTGAGGCGGTTGTCGTCGAACAGCTGCAGATAGGTGTCGAAGTCCGACGAACTCATGTCGATGCGGATGCGTTGGCCCTCGCGGCCCGAGAAGCGGTAGGCATCGGCGGCACGGCCCGATTCGCTCTTGCCGTCGCTGGCCGTCAGTTCGCCCTGGACCGTCGCGCCGATCTCGATGGGCGATGCGGGCGCGGGTGCGGGGCCCTCGGTCAGGGCAAGCGTATAGGTACCCTCGCCCGAACCATTCAGCGGCGTCGCCCGGATGACGTATTCACCCGCTTCGGGTGCCGTGAACACAAGCCGCGAGTTCAGGCCGGTGTCGGGGCCGTCGTCGTTCATGGCCAGTTCGTTGAAGGTCGTATCCTCCATCCGGCCGACCCGAACGATCGGATCGAAATCCTCGGCGGTCAGGTTGATGGCGAACCGCTCACCCGAGCGGGCCCGGACGACGAAGGCGTCATAAGTGCCGCCGTCATCGCTTTCGGGATCCGTCGCCGTCAGCCGGCCCTGCAGGCTCTGTCCGACGCGAATCCGGGCCGGGCGCGGTGCGGGGCGCGCGCGCGGTCGTTCGGTCAGGGCCACAGAGTAGGCTCCGCCGTCAAGGCCCGACAGCGGACGCGCCCGCAGGACATAGACGCCCGCGCTACTGGCGGTGAACCTCAGTCGCGAATCGGTGCCCTCGCCGAGACCATCATCGTCGCTGGCGATAGGGGTTTCCGCGTCGTCCGGACCGAAAACCTCCAGATAGGTGTCAAATGCGGCCGAGCGCATGACGGCTTCCAGCCGCTGCCCGGCCCGCGCGTTGATTGCAAAACTGTCGTAGCGCCATGCATTTTCGGGGCCGGCGGCGTCACCCTCGGCGATCTGGCCGTCCACGCTGCGGCCCGGCGACAGCGGCACCGGCGTCTGCGCGAGGGCAGGCCCTGCGATCAACAGCGTCAATGCGCTGACAGCAGTCAGAATTGTATGACGGCGCATGAAAGTCCCCCGGTTACGACCCGTGATCATAGACGCCGAACCGCGCCGTCTGTAAATCGCGGCGAGCGAGACTTTCCCCGACAATCGGAGCCCCATTCATGACGGTCGATCCCGCCACCGCGACCCTCATCGACGGCAAGGCCTTTGCCCTGGGTCTGGTCGACCGGGTCGCCGCCGCTTCCGGTCGGCTGAAGCAGACGTCCGGCGTCACGCCTGGACTGGCCGTCGTCATCGTCGGCGAGGACCCCGCCAGCCAGATCTATGTCCGCAACAAGGGCGAGACGACCCAACGCGCCGGAATGCGCTCAGACACCCATCGCTTGGCCGATACGACCACCCAGACCGAGCTGCTGGCGCTGATCGCCGGGTTGAACGCTGACCAGGGCATTCACGGCATCCTGGTCCAGTTGCCCCTGCCCGCCCAGATCGACGCCGCCGCGGTGCTGGGCGCGATAGACCCCGACAAGGATGTGGACGGATTCCATGTCGTCAACGCAGGACGGCTGGCCGTCGGCCTGCCGGGGCTGGTGCCGTGCACGCCGCTGGGCTGTCTGATGCTGCTGAAGGCCGAATTGGGTGACCTGTCCGGGCTGAACGCCGTGATCGTCGGGCGCTCCAACATCGTCGGCAAGCCGATGGCGCAGCTGTTGCTGGGCGAGAGCTGCACGGTGACCGTCGCCCACTCCCGCACCCGGGATCTGCCCGCCCTGTGTCGCACGGCCGACATTCTGGTCGCCGCCGTGGGTCGGGCCGAAATGGTGCGCGGCGACTGGATCAAGCCAGGTGCGACCGTCATCGACGTGGGCATCAATCGCGTGCCTTCCCGAGACCCCGTAAAGGCCGCCGAAGGCAAGACCCGGGTCGTCGGCGATGTCGCCTTTGAAGAGGCACGTACCACGGCGGGGCGGATCACCCCCGTGCCGGGCGGCGTCGGTCCCATGACCATCGCCTGCCTGCTCGCCAACACCTATACGGCCGCCTGCCGGTCTGTGGGCGTGGTACCGGAATCGCTGGACGCTTGAACCGCCGCCGGACAAGCCCGATAGTCGGGTTCAACTCTGTCAGGAGATGTCCATGATCCGGTTTTCGCCCCGTCTTTCGGCCCTCGCCGCCGTCGTGGTCCTGGCGCCCGCAGCCGCAGGCTGCGGCATCAACGCCATCCCCACCAAGGAAGAAGCCGCCAAGGCGCGCTGGGCGGACGTCCAGTCGCAGTATCAGCGGCGCTCGGATCTGGTCCCCAATCTGGTGGCCACCGTCCAGGGCGCGGCGATCGCGGAACGCACCACCCTGACGCAGGTGATCCAGGCCCGGGCCCAGGCGACCGGCGTGACCATCACCCCCGACACACTCAGCGATCCGGCCGCCTTCCAGCAGTATCAGGCCGCCCAGGGCCAGCTGTCACAGGCGTTGTCCCGGCTGCTTCTGGTCGTCGAGCGGTATCCGGACCTCAAGTCCAACCAGAATTTCATCGCCCTGCAGTCGCAGCTCGAAGGCACCGAGAACCGGATCGCCGTGTCGCGGCGCGACTACAATGAGGCGGTGCGCGACTACAACACCAGCCTGCGCACCTTCCCGACGGTGATCTGGGCCAAGACCATTCATGGCGGCTCACAGCCGATGCAACTGTTTACAGCGACCGACGCCGCCCAGACCGCGCCCGGCGTCAATTTCGATGCCCTGAATCCGGCCGCCAGACCGGGCGGTTCGGCACCCGCCGTCGCACCCGGCACCGCACCGCCCGCGGCACCGACGGCCCAGTGAACCACGCCCTGTCCGGCCTATCCGTGAGCCGGGCCGTCGCCTTCCTGACGGTCCTGCTGGCCGCCGTCTGGTTGATGGCCGGCGCGGCGCTGGCGCAGACAGGCCCGACGTTCCCGCCTCTGAACGGGCGGGTCGTCGACCGGGGCGACCTGATCTCCGACGCGAAAGAGCAGGCGCTGGCCGACAAGCTGGCGGCGCTGGAGCGTGACACCACCGACCAGGTGGTGGTCGTCACCGTGCCGGACCTGCAGGGCTATGAGATTGAGGACTACGGTTATCGGCTCGGCCGGGACTGGGGCATCGGTCAGGCAAGCAAGAACAACGGGGTGCTGCTGATCATCGCGCCGAACGAACGCAAGGTGCGGATAGAGGTCGGCTATGGTCTCGAAGGAATCCTGACGGACGCCCTGTCCGCCCTGATCATCCAGAACGACATCCTGCCGGCGTTCCGCGAAGGCTCCTATGAGCGCGGCATCGAACAGGGCGTGGACGCCATCGACCGCCAGCTGCGTCTGGATCCGGCAGAAGCCCAGGCTCGCGCCGCCGCGGCAGAGCGGCCGAAATCCAGCCTGCCGGTCGGTGCTGCCGTCATCATCGCCCTGATCTTCGGCCTGCTGCTGTTGCGGATGATCGGCGGCGGAGCCCGGGGTCGTCGCCGGCCCGGCAGCGGCATCGGGCCGATCCTGATCTGGGCGGCGTCAGAGGCCTTGCGCAACAGCGGCCGCGGCGGTGGTGGCGGTTTCGGCGGCGGCGGCGGTGGCGGATTTGGCGGCGGCGGCGGCAGTTTCGGCGGCGGGGGCGCATCAGGCGGATGGTGATCAAACTGACCCCCGATGTGCAGATCCGGATTGCCGATTCGATTCGCGCGGCGGAATCCCGGACGTCGGGCGAAATCTTCTGCGTCATGGCCCGACGCGTGTCGGCCTATCGGGACATCTCGCTGGGCTGGGCTGCGGCGGCGGCGCTGATCCTGCCCCTGGGCCTGATTCCACTCGGGTTCGATCCTGCCTGGGTCCCCGGCCTGGGGAGCAGTTGGGAGGCTGCGCACCTCGCGTCCCGCGATGTCGTCGTCGGCCAGGCGCTGGGCACCTACGCCCTGATCCAGGCGATCGTGTTTCTGGTCGTCTTCCTGCTGACCTCGATCCCTGCGGTGTCGCGGTTCGTGACGCCCCGCGCCATCCGGCAGGCGCGCGTGCGCAAGGCCGCGCTGCAGCAGTTCCTCGCCCACGGCTTGCATGTCACCGAGGCGCGAACAGGCGTCCTGATCTTTGCGGCCCTCGGCGACCACCAGGTTGAGGTCGTCGCCGACCAAGGTATTCACAGCAGGGTCGACCAGTCGGTCTGGGGCGATGCGGTCGCCGTTCTGGCCAAGGGCCTGCGCAAGGGCGATCCCGCCGGCGGCTTCGTGGCGGCCATCGGCCTGTGCGGTGCTGTGCTGGCCGAGCATTTCCCCCCGACCGCGCGGAACCCGAACGAGGTCGAGGACAAGATCGTCGTGATCTGACCCGAAACGCGCTGCGCCGCGTTGGTGTCGCATTCCGTGTGGTAAGGGCTGCCCCCCACACCCCCCCCCGGACCCGTTCCTGACTTCATGCCCCGTCTGCTGACCTACAATGTGCACCGCTGCGTCGGCGTTGATCGCAAGCTCGATGTGGTCCGCATCGCCGCGGTCATCGCAGAGCATGAGCCCGACATTGTCTGCCTGCAGGAGCTGGACGTCGGGCGGGCACGAACCGGTTTCGTCGACCAGGCCCAGTCCATCGCCGACCAGTTGGCGATGACCTTCCATTTCCACGCCGCGATGCGCGTCGAGGCGGAACAGTATGGCGACGCCATCCTGACGGCGCGGCCTGAGCGGCTGGTGAAATCCGGTCCACTGCCAACCATCCGCGGCGTGCCGGGTCTTGAACCGCGCGGAGCCCTTTGGGCGGCGATCGAGTTTGACGGCGTGACCTTGAACGTCATCACCACCCATCTCGGACTGGTCCCGCGCGAGCAGCGCCTGCAGGCATCCGCCCTGGTCGGCCCCGAATGGCTGGGCCATCCGGACTGTACCGGCCCCACCCTGCTGACCGGCGACTTCAACGCCACCTCGGTGACGAGACCCTATCAGACGCTGGTGGCGAAACTGTCAGACTGCCAACGCAGCCTGGGCCTCAAGCCGTCGGTGAAGACCTTCCCCTCGAGCTTCCCGGCGATCCGCATCGACCACTGTTTCACCAGTCCCGAGATCCGTGTGACGGCGGTCAAGGCACCGTTCTCACCCCTTGCACGAATGGCGTCGGATCATCTGCCGCTGATCATCGATTTCGAAATCACGTCAGCCTAGGGGCCGGCAGCGTCCGATGCGACCGCGTCCGACGCTTCCACGGCTGGAAGGCGTCGCGGGTTGAGGTCGGGTCACCCAGCTGGAATTCGGCGATGATCCGCTCGACGCGTGAGGGCGGTTCGGCACCCAGCGCATGCATCCGGCCGTTGTCGAAGTGATGAATCGCCGCGCCGATCGACCCGGCCGTCTCCTCCGCCGCCGCGAACTCTGACCCGTCGATCCCGATCCAGTGGCCGATGGTGCGGTGCCGAAACGCGCGGATCGCATCCCGCCCGGCCTGATCCGTCGGTGCCGCCGCAACGTCGCATTCGGTATCGAAGCCGAAGGAGCGGTTGTTCAGATTGGTTGAACCGACGCGAAGGATGGCGTCGTCATAGATCGACACCTTTGCGTGGACGATGATCCGCTCGCCGCCCCTGGTGTAGGGCGTGAAAGCGAAGAACCGGTTGTGCCGGTCCGCCTGCTCGAGCCGGAACAGGATTTCGGAACGGGCTGTATCCATGGTGATGCGATCGAACCAGCTGGGGCTGCTGCCGGTCGACACCAGGATGATCTCGGGACCGTTCTGCTCGGCCAGCCGTTCGGCCAGGGCGGTCGCGATGACCGGAGAGGTGAAATACTGGTTCTCGAGATAGATCAGCTTTTTCGCGGCGCGGATCGCGTCGAGATGCAGTGCCTCGTTTTCGCGCACCTCGGCCCGCCCGCCGGTCGCCGGCTCGGTTCGGGCTACAGCGACGGGCACATCGCGCATGACCGGCTCGACTCCGTCCGGCCAGGGGTCGCTGTCGACGTCGTCAGGCACCGTCCGCTCCCACGTCGACCGGAACCAGCGCTCCCGCGCCAGGTCCGCAAGTGCCCGCGCGGCGGCCCCGTCCAGAACCGTCATGACCTCGTGCCGAGGCGACGGGATGTCACCTGACGGCTGACGACGTCGCGGATCGCCGTCGAGATGCTGTTCGGAGTCCCAGCGGTCCGTCGAAATATCACCGCCTCCGCAGAAGGCGACGGCGTCGTCGATGATGACCGCCTTCTGGTGGTGGCACGCGCCGATCGGACCGGGCTTGTCGAGCCGGAACTCGACCATCCGCTTGCGGAACCAGCCTTGAGCCTTGTGCGGATAGAAGCCCTGCGATGCCGCGATCAGAAGGGGAGATTTCCAGATCAGGAGCCGCACGTCCAGTTCGGCGTTCGCCTTGACCAGCATCCGCAGCTGATGGCCGATCTGGGCCTGGTGATCGTTGTGGCGGCTCTCGGGGTCCAGCCGCGTTCGCGGATCGAATTGCCAGCCCAGGATGACGATCGAGCGTTTCGCCTTGGCCAGCGAGGAGCGCAGCGCCTCGAAATAGGCTGCGTTCTCCATCAGGATACCGAAACGGTCGGCCTTCTCGACCCGCCAGCAGTTACGGCCAGGGGCGAAAAGCTCGCTAACGTCTCTGGCCGGCGTGTCGTTCATGGCGAAGTATGGCCCATTCGCGTGACGGGTGCCGTACGCCTCAAGCGTTACAGGACGCGCGCCGACCGTTTCCGTTCCATGACCTGACACTGCCGGTCAATGGTGACGCTTTCTTCATGCAGGCCCGGATTGTCCGAACGCGGTTTTTGGCGCATAGGTTGGACCGCAGTCGGACAAGGAGATCGGCGATGCAGGCGCTGATCGAGTTTATAGCAGGGTTCGTCGCCATTCTGGCCGCCGCGGCGCTGGCGCAGTTCGGCCTGGACCTCGACCCGCCGCAAAAGCCACAGCGTGAAATTCATCGGGTTCGAGACTGTGACGGCGGCCCCGCGAGCGCCATTTTCGCTGCCTCTTCCGAGCGTAAGCAGGACTGCTGACCCGCCGGGTGTGGACTGTCACGGGAATCGCTTGTCGTCGCCTTTGCGCGCCGCGATTGACTCGTTAGGGTCGAACCGTCCTCCCGCGTGTCGGTCACCGACGCTGCTCCGTGACGAGATCGCTGCCCTATGAAACCACCCCGTCAACGGCCCCCGCTGAACCTGACCGATCCGGAACCGGACGTCGGGATCACCGACTCCGTTCTGGAGACCATGGCCGGAGCGACAACCGAAGCTGCGGTCGATCGTCCGATGTCCGAGCGCCGGAGACGTCGTCTGGCAGAAGATCAGCGCCGCGCCGAGGAACGCGCCGCAGCTGAGACGACCCGCACAACGCTTCCCCCGTCCGCCATCATGCCGGAGCTGACCGCTTCTGCCGATGCCCCGCCGGTGGCCTTCGAACCACAGCCAATGCCGGCACCGATCACGGTGCCGCTTCAGCACCGTGACGGCCCGCTCCCGTCCGGCCGTCACGCCTATCTGGTCGCCGGCGTCGCCTCGGCGCTCTGGATCGGCGGCGTCGCCGCCTGGTTCATGTATGAATTCGGATCCGGAGCCGTCGAACTGGAGCCCCTGCGGATGGCGGTCTATGCGCTGATCGCCCTGGCCCCCGCCGGAATGGCCATCATGCTGGCCCATGCCGTTCGCCAGGGGGCCGGCCTCGCCGCCGAGACCCGTCACGCGCGACAACTCTCCGAAGCCCTGGTCGCACCGACCGCACTGGCGGCGCAGCAGACCGGCGAGGTGCTGCAGTCCCTGCGCAACGATATTGACCAGGCATCGCTGGCCGCCGAACGGGCGCGCAACGACATGGCCCTGTTGAGAGAGGCGCTGTCACAGGAAACGACGCGCCTGAACGAGGCGGCGGAAACCGCCGGTCGCACCGCCCGCCGGCTGACTGAACAACTGGGCGGGGAGCGCACCCAGATGGCGGCCCTCGGTGCCCAGCTGGACAGCCAGGCCACCGGAGTCCTTGATGCGGTCTCGCGCCAGTCGCGCATGGTCGTCGACGCCTCTGACCTGGCCCAGACCCAACTGCGTGAAGCCGAGGCGGCGCTGGCCGCGCGCGCCGCCGATCTGGCCGCCGCCGCCGGCGAGGCCCAGGACGCCGCCCGCGTCGCCGCCGACGATCTGGCCCGTCAGACCCTGCGGCTCGAAAACGCCGGTTCGGGCGTCGCCGAACAGATCCTGTCCGTTGAGGAAGGCCTCGGCCAGCAACGCGCCGCCCTGGTCACCGCCGCCTACGCCCTGCGCACCGATCAGGAAGACTTCTCGGCCCAGGTCGAAAGCCAGCGGGCGCAACTGACCGAACAGCTGTCGGCCAGCCGATCAGCCGCCGGCGAACTGGGCGAGACATCGACGCGTACGGCCGAGACTATCAAGGATCTGGTCGAGGCCGCGACCGACCAGTTCCGGGCTCTTGTCGAAATGTCCCAGCGCGAAGCCGACGGCTTCGATGCAGCCACCAAGCTGGCACTGGACCGGTTCGAGGCCCTCGCCGCTGACGCGCGCGATGCCCTCGTCGAGGAGACCCGGCTGGCGCTCTCGGCACTGCAGGCGACGGCCGAACAGTCGCGCGCCGCCGCCGCCGACGCTGCCGAACAGGCGAGCATGCGCGCGGACCGGCTGGGAGAAGCCCTGTTCGACGCCGCCCAGAAGGCGGACCAGGCCGCCGACGCGCGGGTCGACAGCGCCCGCAAGATCGTGACCGAGACCGGCGGGCTGGTTGACGAGGCCGGCGAACGCGCCGTCGAGCGCCTCGAAGCCACGCTTGAGCGTATGAACGCCGCCCTGATCCAGATCGATGAGTCGATCGGCGATCTGGACGAACGCGCGGCCCGCTTGCCGGAGGAAGCCCGCAAGCGGGTCGATGCCGTGCGGACCTCGGTCGAGGAAGGTCTTGCGGCCCTGTCCGCCGCCTCGCAGAAAGCGGCCGCCGAGACGGAGGCGCTGGACGCCGGTTTCCAGGAGCGGGTGCGCCGCAACTACGACATGCTGACCGAAGCGGTCCGGCTGATGGGCGTGGTGTCGGGCGACACACCGGCCCTCCGTCGCCGCGAGCCGGTGCACGCTCCCGCGCCGCTGGAACCGGAGAGCCCGCGTGAACGGGCGAAGGCCGAAGAGCCCCGTGGCTTCGGTCTCCGGAACCGTTTGAAACTGGAACCAATGCCGGGATCGACCGCCCCTGCGCCACCGGTCGATGATCGACTGGGCTGGAGCGACCTGGTCGATGACGGCCCCGATGAAGCGCCACTGGACCTCGACACGCCGATCATGCCGGCCGCTGACATCGATGCCCTGGAGGAACGGGTCACGGCCGCCATCCGCCGGATGGGAGTCGATCCCAACGCCCTGCTGCCCCGCTCGCGCATCGAAGAGGCTGCCCATGCCGTCGCCGAACGTGATCCGGACCGAGCCCGCCAGATCGTTCGGCGGGTGGCACCGGCTGCTGTCCGCAGCGTCTCGCGCCGTGTGCTGACCGATCCGGATCTGCGCGCGGACGCCGAGGCGTATGTGCGCGCGGTCACCCGGGACCTGATGGCGCGCGCGAGCGTGGGCGACGGGCCAGCGATCCAGAGCCGGCTGACCTCGGACGGGGGACGAGCCTATATGCTGCTGGACGCGGCTATTGGAGATCTCGCCTGACGCTTGAATCTTCAGTCTGCGGAGGGCCCCGGGGCTGATTTCGTCTTGACGGAGATCGCGGGATGACCACACCGTCCGACCCGTCACGCATCCGTCACGCGTAAGCAGGGTTCATGCTCGACACAGCCGCCGAAACGGCACTGGATCACCGCCCCGCGATCGTGATCTGCGCCTATGACACCAACGACGCCGGTTGGGATCCCGTTGAGGATCTGTCCGGTCGGCCCTGGAGTCCTGCGGGGGCGCGCACCGTCGCGGTCGCGGGCGGACTGCCGGACGAACTGGCACAGACCCTGGCCGCTCATCTCGAAGATCGGCAATGCCGGGCACTTCTGCTGGTCGGACGGACGCGCCGCAGCTCGGCGTTCAGACTGCAACTGAGAGCTGAAAGCCGGTCTCTCGACGGGGTCAGGCGGCTGACCACCGTGGGCCCTTCCATCGCCCGGGCCACGGCACCGGCAGCGGATATCGTCCGAGCCCTTAACGAGGCCGGACTGGCGGTCGACACCAGCTCGGACGCCGAGGACGACGCCGGCAGCTATCTGCTCTATCAAGTGTTATCGGGCCTGCCCGAAGGGCTCGACGCGCCGGCGGTCGGCCTGCTTCGGGCACCCGAGCAGGAGTCCGACGAGGACGTCCGCAGAGCGGTCAAGGCGGCGGCCGAAGCCATGGTCCGTCACATGTCACCGTTCGCGCGCTCACGGGCCAACTGATGCCGGAGCGGCAGTGCGGCCAGCAGGCCTGCCGCCGCCATCGCCGCCATGGCCCAATAGCCACCCGCGCCGAAATGATCGTACAGAGGGCCTGAGGCAGCGGTCGCCAGGCCGATCAGCACACCCGCCGACAGGACCGAACTGAGCATCTGACCGGCGGTCTGGCTGTCGCGCGGTGCCAGCCGTTCGACGATCTGAATACCGGCGAGGAAGGTGGCGGCAAAGGTCAGGGCGTGCAGCGCCTGTAGGGGCCACAAGAGCCAGAGAGGCGGCGCGAAGGCCATGACGCTCCAGCGAAACACAGCGGCCGCCGCACCGATGATCAACAGGGTCCAGGGCGTGATCCCGACCCGTCGGCGCCAAGGCTCGAACAACCACATCAGAAGGATCTCGGCTATGACGCCGAAGGCCCACAGCTGGCCGGTGACAGCCTCGCTGATCCCTTCCGTCTTCCACAGTATGGCTGAGAAACCGTACTGATAGGCGTGCGCGGCCTGCACCGCGCCGATGGCGAAGATGGCGGTCATGAAGACCGGATCCTTGAGCAGCCGGCCGATGCCGCGAAAACGCTCGCGCCCGCGTAATGGCCCACCGTCGGCGACCGGCTCGGCAGGCAGGGCCAGGACCGCAACGACGGTGACACCCAGCGAGGCCGCGACCAGCCAGATGATGATGGCTTCGGTCGGCTGTGTCAGAAGCAAGGCCCCCATGATGATGTTGGCGGCAACAAAGGACGCCGATCCCAGGCCGCGCGGCACCGCGAAAGTGTAGCCGAACCGGTCTGAGAGACGCAGGTTCAGCACATCGGTCAGGGGCACCAGCACGCCCATCGCCGTCGCACCGACGAACCAGCAGATGGCCCAGGCGAAATAGCCGTCCACCAGTCCGGCAGCGCCATAGCCCAGGGTCATGACCAGTCCCAGGATCGCGATCGGGGTGCGGCGGTATCTGAATCCGTCCGCCCAGACCGACAGCAGGGGACCGGTGATGATTCGGGCCAGCATGGGGACCGCCAGCAGGGTACCGATCTGTGCGCCGCTCAACCCCTGCGCGCTTAGCCACAGCCCTGCAAACGGAAGGCTGACCCCGGTGGCGCCGAAGAGCAACACATACTGGAATGCAAGTCTCTGGGCGGCGGTCATGGAGCGCGCAATAGCAGACTCGCGAGAGTCTGTCGGCTAGCGTTCCGCTCATGAGAGTTTCGCGTCGTCTGGCCGTCTTCGCAGCCTTGAACGGAGCCCTCGCCGTGGGCATCGGGGCCTTCGCGGCGCATGGTGCAGGTCCGCAGGTCAAGACCCTGCTGACCACGGGCGGCCACTACCAGATGGTGCATGCGGTGCTGGGGCTGGTCTGCGCCACCTGGCCGAACCGTACCCGGCTGATCGTGCTTTCCGGCTGGTTGGCGACTGTGGGCGGGCTGGTGTTTTGCCTCTCGCTCTCGGCCATCGCGCTTCTCGGCCTGCCGGTCATGGGGGCGGTCGCTCCTGTCGGGGGCCTCCTGATGATCGTGGCTTGGCTTTTACTCGCCTTTGCCGCATTGCGGTCACAGACTGACAACGCCTGATCGGCGAAAACGAGACTTGAGTAACCGTATGGCCTTCACCTTGCCTGAGACGCCCCGCCGGGAGTTGTTCCCGGAGCTCGAGCCCTATGCCACCGGCTTCATGCCGACCGGCGGGATCCACGAGATCTACTATGAGGAATGCGGCAATCCGCAGGGCCTGCCCGTCGTTGTGCTGCACGGTGGCCCCGGTGGCGCGGTCAATGCCGGCATGCGGCGCTATTTCGATCCGGCCAAATACCGGATCGTACTGTTCGACCAGCGCGGCTGTGGCAAGAGCCGACCCAATGCGTCGCTGGAAGAGAACACGACCTGGACACTGATCGAGGACATCGAACGCCTGCGCGAACTGCTGGGCGTCGACAAATGGGCGGTGTTCGGCGGCAGCTGGGGATCCACCCTGTCGATGGCCTATGCCATCACCCATCCCGAGCGGGTCGTGGCCCTGCTGCTGCGCGGCATCTTCCTGCTGACCAAGCCCGAGCTGCACTGGTTCTATCAGGACGGGGCCTCGAACATCTTCCCAGACGCCTGGGAACGGTTTGTGGCACCGATTCCGGAGGATGAACGTCATGATCTGATGGGTGCCTACTACAAGCGGCTGATCGGTGACGACAGGACCGAGCGCGAGCGCTGCGCCATCGCCTGGTCCAGCTGGGAAGGCGAGACCGTCAGCGTCGAAGGGCCCGAAGCCCGCCCCGATAAGTTCGCCGAACCCGAGTTCGCGGTCGCCTTCGCCCGCATCGAATGCTGGTACTTCATGAACGGCGGCTTCTTCCCGGAAGAGGGCTGGCTGTTGAAGAACATCGGCCGGATCAAACACATCCCCTGCTGGATCGCCCAGGGCCGGTTCGACGTCGTCACGCCCATCACGAGCGCCTGGTCCCTGCACCGGGCCTGGCCCGAGGCGAAACTGGACATCATCAAGGACGCCGGCCATGCCTCGACCGAGCCGGGCATCGTCGACAGCCTGCTCCGCGCCACGGACTGGGCGGCGGGGCTTTAGAACTGGCTCGTGGCCAGCGGCCGGTAGCCCGTCACCTTGGGTTGGTCTTTTCGACCAGTTCAGACAGCTGGAAGCCGATCCTGCGGGCTTCGCGTTCCTCGGGCTTCTTGCGGGATTCCAGCAGCACGTTGATCTGGCCATAGTGCTGGATCAGGCGGACCGGCTTGCCGTCAGCGTTCTTGCCCAGGAACATGATGAAGTCCGGGCCCCAGAAGCCGACGTCGTCGATCGACATCGTGCCGTCACCCGGCAGGCCGACGATGCGGGCACCGACCTCCTCATCCCTGTCGAGGCCTTTCTCGAAGTCCTCGATCAGCTTGGACAACCGCACGAAGGCCCATTCAGCGGGATTTTCGCGCATACGCACCCCGTCTGTCAGGGCCGCCTGCTGCTCCGGCGTGGCCGAGGGCAGGACCGGTTCAGGACAGGGGGTCTCGCCGCAGTCTGACTGGAACAAGGTGGCCGGTGCGACGACCGGGGTGTCCGGGACGGGCCGTGGATCGGGTTTGGGACTGCGCATTCCCCACCGTAGCTCTCCCTCCCTTTCATGGGGAGGGATGTCGGCGCGTCAGAGGCGACAGGGTGGGGTGCGTCTGGACAAATCCCTATCCGGTCGCTGCGCGACCTCCCTCCCCACGAGGGGGAGGGAGACGATCATCAGAACAATCCGTGGCCCTTGGGCAGTTCGGCATAACGGTGCACGCGCGTGGCCAGCACCAGGCCGAAGCCGATCATCACCGTCAGCATGACCGTACCGCCATAGCTCAGCAGCGGCATGGGCACGCCCACAACCGGGGCCAGGCCCATGACCATGGCTCCGTTGATCATGACATAGAGCGCAAAGGTCGCCGTCATGCCCGCCGCGCCCATACGGCCGAAATGGCTGTGCGACAGGGAGGCGATGCGCAGGGCGATCAGGATGATGGCGATATAGCTGGCGATCACGGTGAAGGAGCCGACGAAGCCGAACTCTTCCGACACCGCGGCAAAGATGAAGTCGGTGTGTTTCTCGGGCAGGAATTCAAGCTGGCTCTGGCTGCCCAGGCCATAGCCCTTGCCCAGCAGGCCGCCCGAGCCGAGGGCGATCTTGGACTGCATGATGTGATAGCCCGTGCCCGTCGGATCGCCTTCCGGATTGAGGAAGGTCAACACGCGGTTGCGCTGATAGCCGTGCATGCCGAACATGACATAGAAGGGCACGGCGATCGCCGCGGGGATGGTCACGCCGGCGATGATCTTCCAGCTGAGTCCCGCCATGAACATCATGGCCGCGCCGGTCATGCCGATCAGCATGGCGGAGCCCAGGTCGGGCTGGTGCGCCACCAGAATGAAGGGGAGGCCGATCATGCCGGCCGGGATCAACAGCTTCCAGTGGAAGCTGGCCTCCTGGGCCGTCGCGCCGTGGTACCAGCGCGCCAGACCCAGCACGAGGCCGATCTTCATCAGCTCGGACGGCTGGATGCGGGTGATGCCGACATCGAGCCAGCGCGTCGCGCCCATGGCCGTATAGCCCAGCCCGGGCACTTCGATCAGCGCCAGCATCAGCAGGGCCAGGCCGTAGACGGGATAGGACAGCCGGAACCACCATTTCAGGTGGACCATCGAGAGCAGGAGCATGACGACCAGGAGGACGCCGAAACGGATCAGGTGTTTGGCGGCCCAGGGCTCCCAGCTGCCCTTGGCCACCGAATAGAGCATCAGGGCCCCGATACCGGCGACCACGCACAGCAGGCCGGTGAATCGCCAGTCGATCTGGGTCAGCTTGACCGACAGGCGCTCGCGTTCGCCGGGACGGGTCAGGGCAGAAGCGGTCATTGCGGTGCACCCGGCGAATAGGGGCGCGGGCCGCTCGCGACTGTCGGTGCGCGGGGGGCGGAGGGCGCGGGGGCGACCTGGGCGATGGGCTCTTCGGGGGCTGCACCGGCGACGACCTCATCGCCTGTCTCGGGCCCGAGCGCCTCGGGCGGCGGTGGACGCTGGATGCGTTCCAGCATCTCGGGATCCTTGAGCAGGGTGGTGCGCATGATCTCGCGCGCGCGCGGCGCACCCGCCGTGGCACCGCCCTTGCCCCCATGTTCGATGATGACGGCAACGGCATAGCGCGGCGCGTCGACCGGGGCGAAGGCGACGAACAGGTTATGGTCCTTGAGCTGCCAGACATTGCTCTTGCGAGAGCCCGTGCCGTAGCTGCGAACCTGGGCCGTGCCCGTCTTGCCGGCCATCTGGATGTCGCCGAGGCCCAGTTGTGACTGGCGATAGGCGGTACCCGAGCGGTCATTGGCCACGGCGATCATACCCTGACGCACGATTTCGAGGTGTTCGCGCGGGAACGGCAGGTCCGGCACGGCCGCACCGCTGGGCCGTTCGACGCCGCCCACGGACTTGATCAGGCGCGGCACGACGGCCTTGGTGGCGTTGGCCACCCGCGAGGTCATCACGGCCAGCTGCAGGGCGGTGACGTTGACATCCCCCTGCCCGATCGCGACCGACAGGGTTTCGCCCGGAAACCAGACGCGCGATTCCGGGTTCGGATTGTTGCGATTGTAGTTGGCCTTCCACGCCCGGCTCGGGACCGAGCCCGCCTTCTGGTTGCCGACCCCGATGTCATAGGTCTGCATGAAGCCGATCTTCTTGGCCACGTCCTGGATCCGGTCGACACCGGCCCGGTTCGACATGTGGTAGAAATAGACGTCGCAAGAGTTCTTGATGGCGTTGTGCATGTCCTGCGCGCCGTGACCGCGTGCCTCCCAGCAGCGGAAGGTGCGGTTGCCGTATCGATAGCCGCCGGTGCAGACCACGCGCTCTGTCGGATCAACGCCGGCATCCAGAATGGCGAGCGCGGTCGTCATCTTGAACGTCGAACCGGGGTGGAAGACGCCATTCAGCGTCTTGTCCAGCAGCGGCTTGCGCTCGTATTCGGACAGGGCCTTGTAGATGCTGGACGGCACCCCCCCCACGAACAGGTTGGGATCAAACGACGGGGCCGACACCATGCACAGGATATCGCCGTTGCGAACGTCCATCACGACGCAGCCACCCGACTCCTCGCCGAAGACTTCCAGCGCGCGGTTCTGGATGTCGGCGTCCAGCGTCAGGACCACATCGGCACCCGGGACTGCGGGGCGGGACCCGCCGACATCCTCGGCCACGACCCTGCCACGCGCGTCGACCTCGACCCGATTGCCGCCAGCCTCGCCGCGCAGGTCGGAATCGAAGGCCTTCTCCACACCCTGTCGACCGATGCGGAAGCCCGGGTTGTAGAGGATCTGCGGAACCTCCTCGCCCTTGTCCTGGATCGCCTTGATGTCGCGATCGTTGGGCTTGGCGACATAGCCGATGACATGGGCGAAGGCCCCGCCGAACGGGTAGTAGCGGGCCTCGTTCATGTCGGCCATGACGCCAGGCAGTTCGTTGGCGTACAGGTTGACGCGCGCGAACTCCTCCCAGGTCAGGTCGCTCTTGACCGGGACCGGCGAGAAGCGCGGCGCGGCGTTGACGTCGCGGATGATCGAGCGACGCCGGTCCATGGTGTCCGGCAGCAGCCGGCCAAGCAGGTCCAGCGTCTGGTCCAGATCCTTGGTCTCATCGCGCACGACCAGGACGCGGAAGCTGGGGCGGTTTCCGGCGATGACCACGCGGTTGCGGTCGAGGATGCGGCCCCGCGGCGGCGGTACGAGGCGGAAGTTGAACTGGTTGTTGGTCGCCATGGTGGCGTACTCGCCGGCCTGGAACACCTGAAGCTGGGCCAGGCGACCGGTCAGGGCCAGCCCGCCGAGCGTGGTCAGGCCGCCGAGGATGAAGGTCCGGCGCAGGAACGAGCCCTGACGCTCGTTGACGTCCGAAAAGAAGATGGAGGGTTCCGCGCTCATCGGAACCTCACGTCGCCGTCCTCGAACCGCTCGATCATGCGGTCGGCGAACGGGAACAGGAGCAGGGTGGGGATCAACTGGCCCAACAGCGCAAGCAGGCTGGCGGCGTTCTGGTCGATGATCATCCGCACCAGATAGACGAGCAGGAAGGCGAGGCCGCAGCAGGCGGCGTACCAGACGAACAGGACGGCCGTGTCCTGACCGATCAGAAAGCTGCGCGACGCCAGCACCACAGCATAGATGCCCAGCAGCGACAGCCCCCAGAGGCCCAGCGGCCCATAGGTGAAGATGTCGAGCCCCAGCCCCAGCCCGGTCAGCACCAGCGGCGCGACCACCGACGGCCGGATCAACGGCCAGGCAAAGGCCAGAACCATGGGGATCACCGGTTCCGGAAGGCTCAGGCCGAACAGCTCGACAGGCGTCCCCAGAACGATGGTGACGGCGACCGTGATGAGGGCCGGAATGACGATCCACTGCACCGGCCCGACGATGCGGACCGCGACCGGGCGTCTCATTCGGTCCCTCCCGCGGGCGGTGGTGTGACGGCCGCAGGGGGCGGCGTCTCGGCGGCCGGACGGGGCGCGGGTGCCGCTGCCGGGATCGTGGGTCGAGGACGCGCTGCCTCGGCGGCGTCGGCGCGGGCATTGTCGGAGCGGGTCTGCTCATTTCGCGCACGGGTGGCGTCGCGGCGCGCTGCGGAATCGGCGATGGCCCCGGTCTGGTCCGCCGTCGCTTCGCGCAAGGTGCCGAGCGCCGCCAGCGGCGGAGCATTCAGGTCGTCTGAACCGATCAGCTGGCTGAAGTCCTCGAACAGCATCACCCGCACATAGTCGATCGCGCCCCGGTCGCTGAACAGCTTGACCCGCCACGAGCCGTCGATGCCCTTGGCCGCGACGCCGATCGGCACGCCGCGGGGGAAGCCGCCACCGTCGCCCGACGACAGGATACGGTCGCCGGCCTGGACCGCACCGACACCCCGGACGAACTCAAGCCGCGGATTCGGCGAGCCGTCCCCCGTCAGCAGCGCCCTTGCATCAGTGCGATCGACCAGCACTGGTGTGCGGCTGGCGACATCGGTCAGAAGCACGACGCGACTGACATTGCCCGACGTACCGACAACACGACCGACAAGGCCCTGTTCATTGATGACGGGATTGCCGACCTTGATCCCCTTGGACGAGCCGGCGTCAATCAGGCGCGCATTGGAGAACGGTCCGCGCGCGTCGGAGATCGACCGTGCCGTCTGCATCGCCACCGGCGGCTCGGGCCGGATGCCCAGCATGGCCTCATAGCGGGCGTTGACGTTCTTCAGGGCGATGGCCTGGTCGCGCCATGGTTCGAGGTCGGCCAGCTCTCGCTTCAGCCGCCGGTTCTCGGACACGGCGAAGAAATAGCCGCCCACGAAGTCAGAGGCGTGTCCGAACCAGCGCACCGGGGCGGCGAAGACTCCGCCCACCGGACCGGCGACGGACTCCACGCCGGCGCGGACCGGCTGATAGGGCGACGTCTGGGCCCGGGCGTCACTGATCAGCAGCAGGACACAGCCGATCGCGGCAGCCACGACAGCAACCGCCGCGGTCCAGACCAGCGGCACCTTGATATTCTCGAACGGTCCGTCGCGAAACGCCACGGCGCGCCTTCCTGGAAAAGAGGGAATCAGCGGGACGCCCCCCGCCGATTTCATAGCCTATCGCAAAATCCGTGCCTGTTGGGAACAGGTTCAAAACCCCTGATGACAGGGATTTGCGGCAGTGTTTCGACCTGGACCCTAGAGGGCGGAGTCGAGCACGCCCTTCATCCACCGCGGATGCTCCAGAACCCGACCGCAGCCGATGGCCACGCAGGACAGCGGATCATCAGCCACGGACACCGGAAGGCCCGTGTGATCGCGGATTTCAGCGTCCAGGCCGCGCAGCAGGGCGCCGCCGCCGGTCAGCATGATGCCCTTGTCGGCGATGTCGGCGGCCAGTTCCGGCGGGGTGGCTTCCAGTGCGACCTTCACGGCCTCGACGATCTGCGAGACTGGTTCCGCCAGGGCTTCTGCGGCCTGACGTTCCGAGATGCGGACCTCGCGGGGCACGCCCTGCATCAGGTCGCGGCCCTTGACGTCGATCGACAGGCCTTCGCCGTCGGCCGGGATCCGGGCCGTGCCGATGTCCTTCTTGATGCGCTCGGCGGTGGTCTCGCCGATCAGAAGGTTATGGTTGCGGCGCATGTAGGAGATGATCGCCTCGTCCATCTTGTCGCCGCCCACGCGGACCGAGCGCGAATAGACGATGCCCGACAGGGACAGTACGGCCACCTCGGTGGTGCCGCCGCCGATGTCGACCACCATGGAGCCGGTGGGCTCGTGGATCGGCAGGCCCGCGCCGATCGCGGCGGCCATCGGCTCGTCGATCAGGCCGACGCGGCGGGCCGAGGCATTGAGGCAGGAATCGTTGATCGCGCGACGCTCGACGGCGGTAGCGCCCGACGGCACGCAGACGATGACCTTGGGGTTCACGAAGCCCTTGCGGTTATGAACCTTGCGGATGAAATGCTTGATCATCTCTTCCGCGACTTCGAAGTCGGCGATGACCCCGTCGCGCATCGGACGGATGGCTTCCATGTGGCCCGGAGTGCGGCCCAGCATCTGCTTGGCCTCAAGGCCGACGGCGTGGACGATCTTCCGTCCACCGACGTTGCGCAGGGCGACCACGGACGGCTCGTTCAGGACAATGCCCTTGCCCTTCATGTAGATCAGGGTGTTGGCAGTGCCGAGGTCGATGGCGATGTCGTTGGAGATCGCGCCGAAAATGCTGGAGAACATGGGTCCGGGATACCGTTCGTTCGGGCCTTGAGGGGCGTTTCGTCAGTCTCGATCCGCTTCAGCGACGCCCCGGCACCACGCATCCCCACGCGCCGCCTCCTGATCGTTATCGCCTGACCGACCTTACGGCTCGTTTGCCCGTGTGCGGCGGCTAATACAAGCCCCCGCGGGTGCCCGGTGGCGCGCGCCGGACGACCGCGGGGGCAATGACGCCTCCAAGTCAATCACGATCCCGTCACACCCGCGTCAGACGGCCTCTATCCCCTCCGCCGCCAACACCTTCTGAACGGCCGGGCGCGTTTGTATGCGGTCGAGATGATCCGCCAGTTTCGGATAGCGGGCGGCATCCAGAAGTCCGGCCTGACGGGCCCAGCGCGTGAACACCGACACATAGCCGTCGGCCACGGTATAGGCCTCACCCCGAGCCCATGGGCCCACGAACAGGTGGTTTTCGAGCACGTCCAGCTTGTCGAGTACGACCTTGGCCGCGGCGTCCCTCGCCTCACCTTCCAGTGCCGGACGGCTGAACAACAGCCGCCCCATGGCGGGATGCAGGCTGGACCCCAGCCAGGCGTTCAAAGACTGCATCTTGCTGAAGCTGAAGCTGGAGCTGTCATCCGCCAGCTTCGCGGCCGGATGGATCTGGGCGACGAAGCCCATGATCACCACGTTTTCGGTCAGTACGCCGTCATCGGTGACGAGCGCAGGGGTCGAGCCGGCGGGATTGATGGCCAGGTACTCGGGCGTCCGCTGCTCGCCCGCCCTCAGGTCGATCCTGACGCCTTCATAGTCCGCGCCCGCTTCCTCGAGGGCGATGTGCGAGGCCAGGGCGCAGGCACCGGGCGAATAGTAGAGTTTCAACATGGGACGTCTCCGAAAAAGGGGCAGGACCAGAACCGCATATAGACAGCCGGCCTATTCGCAACAAGTACTGTTTCTTTTAGTCGGCGCCGGACGCCGCCTCGCGCCGCTTCACCAGTTCGCGCACCCCCAGCATCAGGCCCAGCCAGACCACCGCGACCCCCGCGAGGACCAGCGAGGTCCAGACCCCGTCACCACTGACCGCCGAGACCACCGCACCGCCGAAGAAAGCCACCAGGGCCGTCTTGGGCAGAACGCCCAGGGCGCAGCCCGCCAAGAAGCGCCAGAACGAGGCCCGGGTCGCGCCGAACGCCATATTGACGACAATGAAGGGGGCCGAGGGCACATTGCGGATCATGAAGCTGGCATAGAAGGCGTTCTTGCCGACGAACCCCTTCAGCCGCCCCATGGTCCGGCCGCCGAACCGGTCCACCAGCCGCGCGGTCGGCCCGCGCCCCAGCCAGTAGGTGACCCCCGCCGAGACAACGGTCGCCGCCCAGCTGTAGAAAAAGCCCAGCGACGGCCCGAAAGCGACCACGCAGGCCGCGATCAGGATGAACTGCGGCGCGCCGATGAAGGCGGCGACGATGAACAGCACAACCGTGGCCGCGAACGCCCAGGGGCTGCCGGAGTAACCCTGCAGCCAGGCCTCGAGGTTGTCTTCGGCCGCCAGCCCGAACTGGCTCTTGCCGAGGGCCAGCAGGGCCAGGGTCGCCCCGAGCAACAGCGCCGTCGCCAGCACCGCCCGCCAGCGGCGGCCTTCCATGTTCAGGATGAAGTCGATCAGGCGACGCATGGGCCGGGATTAACAGGCCAGGGCCGCCGGGGCGAGGCCTCCCGCGCCGCCAAACATGACCGACCAGCCCGCCCTGCGGCGCGACCGTCGGCCCGGGTCGATCATGCGATACGGAACGTCGGCGGCGGCAGGCTCATCCGGGTGTCGCTGATCGTGTCTCCCCGGAAAAAGCGCACGATCAGGTCCTGCACGTCCGGATGTGACTCAAAGACATTGTGGCCCGCGTTTTCAACGATCACTTGCGTCCTGCGCTGGAACTGCGCCGCCACCTCCGCCTGTTCCTCGAGCACGGTCCGGCCGTCGAGAGTGCCGGCGACCAGCAGGGCGGGCGTGTCGATCCGGAACGGCGCCCGGAAATCGTCGCCAAGATCGACGCCTTCGACCGCGCCGAGCAGATGCGGCATGGGGAAGTTCAGGGCGTCGCCGAGGACCGCGGTGCGCGCCTCGGCCTCAACCTGGCTCAGCCGACCGGCCGAGATGCCGGATGCGAGATCCATGGCTTCGGGCATGCCCGTCACGCCCAGCTGACCGGCCATGGAGCCCAGGAAGGGCAAGAGCGTAGCCATTTGGCCGCCATCGAGGGCCAGATACAGGCCGGGCAGCAGCGCAAGCGTGGCAGGATTGGCGATCAGGGCGCCGGCGATCAATTGCACCCCGAAGCCGCCGACCCGGAGGTCCATGGGGCCGGCCGGGCCGGGCACGGTGAGGGCCACAGGTGCAGCCTCCAGCCGGTCATGAACGCGCCGCATCAGCGCAGGCAGGTCGGGAACGGCGGCGCGAACCGCCGGATCGGCGTCCAGAAGCGCGTCCACCCGTTGCAGATAGGCGTCCGTCCGGGCCGGCCGTTTCACGGTCTGGTCCTGCCCTTCCAGACTGGCGAGGACGACGCGGCCGATCCTGTCCGGATGCCGCTTCAGGACTGACAGGGCCAGGTGACTCCCGTAGCTGATACCCCATAGATCGACCTTCTCGACCCCGAGGTGGCGACGCAGCGCGTCGATGTCATCCGCGCTTTGGATTGTATTGTAGCCCCCCATGGCGACCCCGGCCCGGGACCAGTCCGCCCACGCCGTCTGGAATGCGTCCCGGAAATGGCGGGTCAGGCCGTCCCGGGTCAGGACGGGTGCCGGGGCCGTCGAGGGTGCCAGCGGCGGGATGTGGTTGGACAGGCCGGTCCCCCGCTGATCAAACGCAATGACGTCTGCAACCTCGCGCAGGGCCATAAAGATAGGGAAGCGCGGCCCCGCCGCCGCGCCGGTCGCCGTCCCGCCGGGGCCACCGGCCAGATAGACGATCGGCGGGCCGGGCCGCGCCGCCGTTGAACGGAAGCGGACATAGCTCAGCGATATGCGCCTTGAGGCGGGATCGCGACGATCTTCAGGGACCTCGAAGAAGCCGCGTTCAGCGTCCGTTTCCGCGCCCCTCCAGCCGGCGAACCGGAAAGGACCTGATTGTGACCCGGCCGATTGGGACTGGGCCAGGGCGATACCCGGCACGGCCATGGCGGCAGCGGCGAGGAGGGAGCGTCGGTTCAGGGATGAATAGGTCATGCCGGCAGTTGAGCCCATGAGCGCAGGCCTGTCCGGACGGGTCGGCCAACGGTCATGCCGGCTCGGTCAACGGCCGCGCATTTCGGCCAATGGCGCGTTAGGCTGGGCGAATGTGGCGCACCCTGATCATGGCCCTGCTCTTCTCATGGCTCGCGACGGTGGCTTGTGCCGCAGAACCGCGATGGGAGGCCTGTCGCGGAAGCCCCGGCTCCAATGCACCCGTGCTCCATGACTGCCGCGCGCAACCCGGCATGATCGACCCGCAGGGTCGCGAGATGTGGGTTAGAACCACCCTCGCCCCGCCGACGGATAAGCGGCCCCAGGCCCTGTATATTGCAGGCGTCGTGTCGTCCGAGGCCTGGCTTAACGGCGAGCGCTTGGGTGCCAATGGTCGTCCGGGACGCTCGGCCGCGACGGAACGTCCCGGACGATACCAGACCGCGTTCCTGATCCGGGATTCCCTCTGGCGGCCGCAAGACAACGACCTCGTCGTCCACCTGTCATCCTTTCACGGCGGACTGCGGCTGCAACACCCGGTCGGAACCTTGACGGTCGCACCGTACCCGGCCCCGAACCGCAGTGCCTTTCTGGCCGTTACCTTTGTCGCCGCCGGAGCCCTGTTCGCCGCGGCCTTCGGGTTCGGCGTGATCCACGCGCTGCGCCGCACGGGCTCCAGCCTGACGCTTGCGGCGATCGCCGGCGTCGCGGGCCTTCAGGCGATCGTCGAGAGCCTCCGGTCGCTGTTCGCCTATGCCTATCCGCTCCACCCCTGGCGGCTGACCGGCATCTGGTTTCTGGCTGCGGCCTTCTCCGTCCTGCTGGTCTCCTATGCTGCGTCGCGCTTCCTGCCGAAGGCCCGCCGGGCCCTGACCGGCCTCGCCTTGATCGCCGTGGCCGCGACCTGGCTGATTCCGGGTTTCGACTGGAAGACCGGTTGGGCCCTGATCATCGGGGCCGGCGTCGCGACTGTCGCCGCCGTGATCGGGGTTCGCGACACGCGACCCGGGGCGCGGCTGAGCCTGGCCTATCTCGCGCTGTTTCTCGCCGTCGGCCTCCTGTTTCCGGAATGGCTGCTAGACCTGTCCTTCTTTCTGCTGGCGGCTGGCCTTGTCCTGCCCCTGCTGATGGTGGAGGTGGTCCGGCTGGGTCGCGAGGACCAGGGACGCGAGGCCGCCCTGACGCGGGCCGCCAATCAACCCGACCGGCTGACCGTGGCGTCATCAAGAGGCGTTGAGCTGGTCCCTATCGTGGACATCATCGCCGTCGTCGGAGCCGATGACTATGTCGAGCTGCGACTGACCGGCGGACGCTGTCTTCTTCACGCGGCCCGGCTGGATCGGCTGGAGTCCGGGCTGCCCGCCGGCTTTCTGCGCATCCACAGATCGGTGATTGCCAATCTCGCCCTGGCGACCGGTTATGCCCGGGACGGCGGCCGGACGACCCTCTTGATGCAGGACGGCGCATCCCTCCCGATAAGCCGAAGCCGGCTTCCCGCCCTGCGTCAGGCACTCGGCGAGGGTGGGCCGAACAGGCAGCCCGCCTGAGCACAGCATTTGATCGTCCTTTCGCAACTGCGTAAGGATTGCGCTCCGCCCCCCCGGGAGTCGCCATGTCCAGCCTGCAATCGTCCGCCCTCGCCCGCGTCAAACCCTCCGCCACCCTGGCGGTGACCGCCCGCGCCCGCGAGCTCAAGCGCGAGGGCCGTGACGTGATCGGTCTGGGGGCCGGCGAGCCGGACTTCGACACGCCGGACAACATCAAGGAGGCCGCCATCGCGGCCATCCGGCGGGGCGAGACCAAATACACCGACGTCGACGGCCTGCCCGAATTGAAGGCGGCGGTCGCGGCCAAATTCGCGCGCGAAAACGGTCTGACCTATGCGGCCAACCAGATCCACGTCGCGTCGGGCGGCAAGACCGTTATCTACAATGCCCTGGTCGCCACCCTTTCGCCGGGCGACGAGGTGATCGTGCCGGCCCCCTACTGGGTCAGCTACCCGGACATGGTGCTGCTGGCCGGCGGCGAGCCGGTGACGGTGGTCGGGCATGAGGCCGACGGCTTCAAGCTGAAGCCCGAGGCGCTGGAGGCGGCGATTACCCAGCGCACGAAATGGCTGATCCTGAACAGCCCGTCGAACCCCACGGGGGCGGCCTATACGGGGGCCGAGCTGGAGGGGCTGGCCGACGTGCTGCGCCGTCATCCGCAAGTCTGGGTAATGACCGACGACATGTATGAGCACCTGATCTACGGCGACTTCGACTATCAGACGATCGCCCGGGTGGCACCGGACCTCTACGACCGGACCCTGACGGTGAACGGCGTTTCCAAGGCCTATGCCATGACCGGCTGGCGCATCGGCTACGCTGGCGGGCCCAAGCCGCTGATCGACCTGATGCGCAAGGTGGCCAGCCAGACGACGTCCAACCCTTCGTCCATCAGCCAGTGGGCGGCGGTCGAGGCGCTGAACGGGCCGCAGGACTTCATTGCCGAGCGGGCGACCCATTTCGAGGCGCGCCGCGACCTGGTCGTGTCGATGCTGAACCAGGCGACGGGCATCCGCTGCGCCACGCCCGAAGGGGCCTTCTATGTCTATCCGTCGATCGAGGGACTGATCGGCAAGACGACCGAGGGCGGGGTGACCATCGACAGCGATGACACCTTCACCGCCGAGCTGCTCGACGCCGAAGGCGTGGCCGTGGTGCAGGGCTCGGCCTTCGGCCTGAGCCCCTATTTCCGCATCAGCTATGCGACGTCAGAAGCGGTGCTCGAAGAGGCTTGCACACGCATTCAGCGGTTCTGCGCCAGCCTGCGGTAAGACCGCTTCTCTCCCTCGCCGGGAACAGAGAGGCGATCAGGCGGCCCGGCTGACCGCGAAATCGGCCAGCTGTTCCAGCGCGGCACGCCATTCATTGGCGGGAAGTTCGGCCAGAGCCGCCTTGGCCGCATCGGCGTATTCGTGGGCGGCGTCGAGGGTGGCGCTGACGGCACCCGTCCCGACCACCAGTTCGCGAGCCCGGCGGAAGTCGTCCTCGGTGCGTTTGCCCTTGTTGATGGTGCGATCCCAGAAGGCGTCCTCGCGGCCGCGGGTACGGGCGGCTGCCAGCAGCAGCGGCATGGTCACCTTGCCTTCGCGGAAGTCGTCGCCGGCGTTCTTGCCCAGTTCTTCCGAGACGCCGCCATAGTCGAGGGCGTCGTCGGCCAACTGGAAGGCGAGGCCGAGGTTCAGGCCATAGGCGCGCAGGGCCTGAACCGCCTGTTCACCGGCACCGGCCCCGACGGCCCCGGCCTCGGCGGCGGCGGCAAACAGCTCAGCAGTCTTGGCCGAGACGATCCGCAGATAGGTTTCCTGATCCAGATTCAGGTCGTGGGCGCGGGTCAGCTGCAGCACCTCGCCCTCGGCGATCACGCTGGAGGCGCGGGCGAGGATGCCCAGCGCCCGCATCTGGCCGGTCTCGACCATCAGTTCGAAGGCCCGGGCGAACAGGAAATCGCCGACCAGTACGCTGGTGGGCGCACCCCAGATCAGATGGGCGGCCGTCTTGCCGCGCCGCAGGTTCGAGCCGTCGACGACGTCGTCATGCAACAGGGTCGCGGTGTGGATGAACTCGACTGCGGCGGCCAGTTTGACCGCCCCGATCATCTCACCCCTCGCACCCGAGGCACGCCCGGCCGCCACCGTCAGCAAGGGCCGCAACCGCTTGCCACCGGCGCTGACCAGATGGTCTGCCAGCAGAGGGATCACCGGCACCTGCGACTGCATGCGGGCGATGATCAGGGCGTCGACGGCCGCCATATCACTCCGCGCCAGCCGAACCAGTGGCTCGACGTCTCCCTTCGATCGGGGATGGGCGACGGTGACAGCGTCCAACGGAAAACTCATTCGGCGCAGCGCGGAGGGAGGATCGCGCCTGAAAATCCAGCCGCCGTCTTGCCGGGCGGCGATGAGGCGCACAATGGTGATCGGGCCATGAAGGGTCAAGCCACGTGACCGTCGCATCGTTCCCGTCCGAAGCCACAGAAATCGTCGAGAACGCCCTGCTGGGCGGCCGCGTCCGGCTGCGCCAGCCGGTGAAGGGCTACCGCGCGGGCATGGATGCCGCCCTGCTGGCGGCTTCGATCTCCCTGCAGCCGGGCCAGCGTTTGCTTGAGGCAGGATGCGGCGCGGGTGCCGTGCTGATGCAAATCGCGGCGCGGCGGTCGGGCGTCCGCCTGACCGGTCTGGAGCGCGATTCGGCCATGGCAGCCCTCGCGCGCGAGAATGCGACGTTGAATGGCGTCGAGGCGACGATTCTCGAGGGCGACGTGGCGGCGGGGTTCCGGGCGCTTGACCTGGAGCTGTTCGACTGGGCGATCAGCAATCCGCCCTTCTTTGACGATCCCGGGGCCCTGCGCGCGCCCTCACCCGGCAAGCGCGGTGCCTGGATGGCGGACGACGGGCTGGCCGCATGGACGGGCTTCCTGCTGAAGGCGGTGCGCGAAGGCGGGCGGATCGTGGTGATCCACCGCGCCGACCGGTTGGCCGACCTGCTGGCCCTGCTCGGCGAGAAGGCCGGCTCCTTTGCGGTGCGCGGCATTCATCCGTATGCGGATGAACCGGCGAAACGCGTGCTGGTCAGCGCCGTAAAGACGGGCAAGGCCCCCCTCAGGCTGTTGCCGCCGCTGATCCTGCACGACCGCACCGGGGCCAAGCACACGGCCCAGGCCGAGGCGATCCTGCGCGGCGAGGCTTCGCTGGAAGACTGAAGCGTTGGCGGGACTTGTCCCGCCTCCCGGCGCGCGCTTCAGTGCCCGGGCTGAAACGGGATGGCGGCGATGCGGACGATTCTCCTTCTACTGGCGTTCTGCGTCGGCACACCGGCCTGGAGCCAGGAGGCGGTCCTGCTGCGGCCCGCGCGGGTGTTCGACGGCGTCGAGGCCCGGCCACATGAGGGCTGGTCTGTTCTGGTGCGCGGGCGAATGATCGAGGCGGTCGGCCCCGACGTGGTATCCCCGGCGGACGCACGGGTCATCGACCTGCCCGGCATGACCTTGATGCCCGGCATGATCGAGGGACATTCCCACCTGTTCCTTCACCCCTACAACGAGACCAGCTGGGACGATCAGGTGCTGCACGAACCGCTGGCCCTGCGCACCGCGCGGGCGACGGTGGCGGCGCGCGCGACGCTGATGGCCGGGTTCACCACCGTCCGCGACCTCGGTACCGAAGGGGCCGGTTACGCCGACGTCGGACTGAAACAGGCGATCGACCAGGGCATTGTCCCCGGTCCCCGCATCCTGACCTCGACCCGCGCCATCGTGGCGACCGGTGCCTATGGCCCCAGAGGCTTTGAACCGGGCGTCGAGGTGCCGCTGGGGGCCGAACAGGCCGATGCCGGCGACCTGATCCGGGTCGTGCGCAGCCAGATCGGCGCGGGGGCAGACCTGATCAAATTGTATGCCGACTATCGCTGGGGACCCGGCGAGCCCAGCCGCCCCACCTTTTCCCAGGCCGAACTGACCGATGCGGTCGAGGCCGCCCACGCCGCCGGGCGGCCCGTGGCGGTGCATGCGGGCACGGCCGAAGGCATGCGCCGCTCCATCCTGGCGGGCGTCGACACGATCGAGCACGGTGACGCCGGCACACCCGAGGTCTTCCGCCTCATGCATGATCGCCATGTCGCCCTGTGCCCCACGCTGGCGGCGACCGACGCCATCAGCCGGTATCGCGGCTGGTCCGGTCAGGAGCCCGCGCCCGAGGCCGTGCTGGCCAAACGCCGGGCCTTCGCTGCCGCCCGTGCGGCGGGTGTCGACATCTGTATGGGCGGCGACGTCGGGGTCTATGCCCACGGGACCAACGCCCGCGAGATGGAGCTGATGGTCGAGAACGGCATGACGGCTCCTGAAGTACTGATCGCCGCGACCTCGGGCAATGCGCGCATCTTCGGCCAGTCCGCGCGGATCGGGGCGGTGCGGCCCGGCCTGCTGGCCGATCTGGTCGCCGTCGAGGGCGATCCGACGGTCGCGATCACAGCCGTTCGTGCGGTCCGGATGGTGATGAAGGACGGGATCATCGTGCGCGACGACGCCGACGCGGCGCGCTAGAAGCCCGCATGACCCTGCGCCCCCTCTTTGTCACCCAGGTCTATGAAGCCTCACTGGCCGCCGGCCCCGGCTTCGACGCCTTCAACGCCGGCCTCGCCGACGCCTGCCGCATGCTGGCCGTCGAGGACGGTGCCGGCCGGGCCTGGTGCCGAGAGCACGGCTATCGCGGCTATACCTCCTATGGCTCGCTCGCCGACCTGCCCCAGCGGATGCCCGAGTTCGGCGAGCTGAAACGCCATCTCGACCGGCACGCCCTGCTTTATGCAAAGGCGCTGAATTTCGACCTGGCGCGCAAGCCGCGGCTGGACAGCCTGTGGGTCAACATCCTCAAGCCCGGCGGCGGTCACTCGGGCCACATCCATCCCCACGCCTTCCTGAGCGGCACCGTCTATGTCGAGGTCCCCGACGGGGCCTCCGCCCTGAAACTCGAGGACCCCCGCCTGCCGATGATGATGGCCCGCCCCGGCGTCCACGCCGACGCCCCCGAGGCCGAGAAGCCCTTCGTCTATCTGGCCCCACAGGCGGGCACGGTGCTGATGTGGGAAAGCTGGCTGCGACACGAGGTCCCGCCGAATGCGGCGAAGAGCGAGCGGATTTCGGTGAGCTTCAACTATGCCTGAGCGCCATCAATCCGCCCTGCCCGCCCGCTAGGGATTTGCCGAACGGCGGCGTGGCGGCTACATCCCGCGCCAACCTCCCAGACACTCCAGACGACAGGGCGCACCGCACCTCATGGCGCAGCAATATATTTTCCAGATGCAGGGCCTGACCAAGGCCTTTCCCGGCGGCAAGAAGATCTTCGAGAACATCTGGCTGAGCTTCTACAACGACGCCAAGATCGGCGTTGTCGGGGTCAACGGCTCGGGCAAGTCGACCCTGCTCAAGATCATGGCCGGGCTGGACAAGGAATTCTCGGGTGAGGCCAGGGCCGCCGACGGGATCAAGCGCGGCTATCTGGAGCAGGAGCCCCAGCTCGACGACAGCCTGACCGTCCGTGAAAACGTCGAGGCGTGGTGCGAAGAGAAGCAGTGGGTCAACCGCTTCAACGCCATCGCCATGGAAATGGCCGAGGAATACACCGACGAGCTGATGGCCGAGATGACGGCCCTGCAGGAAAAGATCGACGCCGGCGACGTCTGGGACATCGACAGCCGCATCGAAATGGCCATGGACGCCCTGCGCTGCCCGGAGGACGACTGGGCCACGACCAATCTGTCGGGGGGTGAAAAGCGCCGCGTGGCCCTGGCCCGCCTGCTGCTCAGCAAGCCCGACATGCTGCTGCTCGACGAACCGACCAACCACCTCGACGCCGAGTCGGTGGCCTGGCTGCAGCATCACCTCGAGAATTTCCCCGGCTGCGTCATCCTCGTGACCCACGACCGCTACTTCCTCGACCTCGTCACCAAGTGGACGCTGGAGCTGGACCGCGGCAAGGGCCACCCGCACGAAGGCAACTACTCCTCGTGGCTCGAAGCCAAGCAGAAACGCGTGGTGCAGGAAAACTCCGAGTCCGAAGCCCGCCAGCGCGCCCTGACCCGCGAACTGGAATGGGTCCGCTCGGGTGCCAAGGCCCGTCAGGCCAAGTCCAAGGCCCGTCTGGCCGCCTATGAGCGGATGGTCGACGAGCAGGAGAGCATGCGCGGGGCCCAGACCCAGGCGCACATCCAGATCCCGCCCGGCCCGCGCCTCGGCAATGTCGTGCTGGAGGTCGAAAACCTCAACAAGTCCTATGGCGACAAGCTGCTGTTCGACAATCTGACCTTCAAACTGCCGCCCAACGGCATCGTCGGCGTCATCGGTCCCAACGGCGCCGGCAAGTCGACCCTGTTCCGCATGATCACGGGCCAGGAAACACCCGACAGCGGCACCATCAAGGTCGGCGAGACGGTCAAGCTGGCCTATGTCGACCAGAGCCGGGACGACCTCGAGCCCAACAAGACCATCTGGGAAGTCATCTCGGGCGGCACCGACGTGATGATGGTCGGCAAGCGCGAGATCAACACCCGCGCCTATGTCGGCAGTTTCAACTTCAAGGGCGGCGACCAGCAGAAGAAGGTCGGCCAGCTGTCGGGCGGAGAGCGCAACCGCGTCCACCTGGCCAAGACACTGGCGACCGGCGGCAACCTGATCCTGCTCGACGAACCGACCAACGACCTGGACATCGAGACGCTGCAGAATCTGGAAGAGGCGTTGGAAGAGTTCGCGGGCTGCGCCGTGGTCATCTCCCACGACCGCTGGTTCCTGGACCGTCTGGCCACCCACATCCTGGCCTTCGAGGGCAACAGCCACGTCGAATGGTTCGAAGGAAACTTCGAGGCCTATGAAGAGGACAAGAAGCGTCGCCTCGGCGTCGAGAGCCTGATCCCGCACCGGATCAAGTTCCAGAAGTTCGGACGATAACGACAAGGGGCGGCGGTTTCGAACCGCCGCCCCTTTTTCCTAGTGTTTGACCCGGACGTAGTCGCCGGGTGCCGCGGTGCCGGCCTTCAGCCTGCCCGAGCCGACCTTGCGGGCCTTGACCTTGTCGTCGGCGGCGGCCGCGTCGAGCCAGCCCTGCCATTCGGGCCACCACGATCCGGCCTTCTGGGCCGCGGCGGCCAGCCAGGCGTCAGCATCATCCGGGGCGGCGTCATTGACCCAGTAGCCGTGCTTGTTGGCGGCGGGAGGGTTGATCATGCCCGCGTTGTGCCCGGACCCGCCCAGCAGGAACCGCGTCGGCCCGCCGAAGAAATGTCGACCGGCATAGGTATTCTTCCAGGCCGCGACGTGATCGTCCTTCAGAGCCACGATCATGACCGGCGTCGTGATGGCTGACAGGTCGAGCGCGACGCCGTCGATGGACACCCCGCCCGCCTCCTTGAGGCGATTGCCCTTCAGCACCTGCGAGCCATACTCCTTGAGCATCCGGGCCGGAATCCGCGAGCCGTCGTCGAACCACCACAACAGGTCCGAGGCGCGCACCTCGTCACCCAGCAGATAGTGGTTCACCACCGACGACCAGATCAGGTCGTTGGCGCGTACCGTCGAGAACAGCTTGGTCAGGTCGTGTGCCTCGACATAGCCGCGCTCGTCCAGATAGCGGTCGAACGCCTTCAGGTCGGTCTCACCCGTGAATACGGACCATTCGCCCATGTCGCCGAAGTCGACCAGGGTCGCGATCAGCGTCGCCGACGCCACGCGATCGGCGCGATCGGTCGCGGCCAGGTACGCGAGGGTCATCGCCGACAGCGTTCCGCCCAGACAGTAGGAGACCAGATCGACGTCCGGCTCGCCCGTGGCGGCCTCGACGGCGTCCAGGGCGGCGATGACGCCGTCCTTCACATAGGCGTCCAGACCGTTTTCGGCGTGGCTCTCGTCCGGATTGGCCCACGACACGACGAAGACGGTGTGGCCCTGATCAACCAGCCATTTCAGATAGCTGGCCTTGGGGGTCAGGTCGAAGAGGTAGTATTTGTTGACCAGCGGCGGGATGAACAGCAGCGGGCGGCGATAGACCTTGTCCGTGGTCGGCGCGTACTGGATCAGCTCCATCAGGTCGTTCCGGAACACCACCGCGCCGGGCGTGGCG
This sequence comes from Caulobacteraceae bacterium, assembly GCA_965284375.1. GTDB lineage: Bacteria > Pseudomonadota > Alphaproteobacteria > Caulobacterales > Caulobacteraceae > Brevundimonas. The sequence continues at coordinate 693,630 of OZ260074.1, read as the reverse complement.
GCGACGTTGACGCCCAGCTCGAAATCATTGGGCGCGCGGCGGCTGACCAGCCCCTGCCCCTTGCCGATGTCTTCCAGCAGGTTCGACACGCCGGTCAGCATGCTGAGGCCGCCGCTCTCGACCATGCGGCGCGCGACCTGCGGATTGGTCTGGGCGAAATTGGTCGGGGCCAGGGCATTCATCATCTGCCGGCTGGCGAAGTCGACCTGGGCGCGGGTGGCTTCATCGACCGGTGCGGTGGCAACGAAATCCTGCAACTGGCGTGCGGCCAGAAGATAGGCCTGTTTCAGATAGTCGTAGACGGGCTCATCGCTCCAGGCGGGGTCCGAAAACCGACGGTCGCCCTTGGCCGGGGCGGCAACGGGGGTCGCCGGCTCGCCGCCCATCGCGCGCTCGCCCATGGTGCGCCACAGGGCGGTCCAGTCGCTCCAGCCCCTGGCCTGCGCCTCGAACAGGGCGGCGGGCCTCATCATGACGGCCGTGTTGAAGTCGATCATGGCGCGGGTCAGCGTCGCCGGATCATAAGGGAGGGTCCGGGGACTGGCCGCCTGAACCATCGTCGTGCGCACCGCAGCGGCGGCGTTCTGCATCAGTGTGGTCAGGGCCTCGGCCACCACCGTCGGGTCGGGCGCGCTGGCAAAGGCCGCGAACAGGGCGTCATTGGGTGACGCGGTCGTGCGGTCCTGGGTCATGGCGGGTCCGGTCAAAGGGCGGCGATTACATCGACGGCGGCGCAATCCTGCGGCGCTACGAACAGGAACGCCAGCGCGCGGTCGGGGTTGAGGGCTGTCCATTCCGGGCACAACTCAACCGTCGCATCGATCAGGCCGGCCAACGAGACGTCGGCGTCAGTCGAGGACGGATAGCTGAAGGCGTCGAAGGGCATGGCGAAGGACCTGTCCGGGGAAGCGGCTGGGGTATCGGCGATATCGCACGGTGTTTTCACATTGGCGATGACAAATAATGCGCTATCGTTGTGCGTATCTGCACAACGAGATCGAGATGGCGGATTTCAACTGGAACGACCTGCGCGCCTTCCTGGCTGTCGCCCGGACCGGGCGTCTGACCGGAGCCGCCACACGGTCCGGCATGGACCACACCACCGTCGGCCGCCGCATCGCGGCGCTCGAGGCCGGGCTGGGCGCGCGGCTGTTCGACCGCAGCCCGCAGGGCTATGCCCTGACCGCCCACGGTGAGCGGCTGATGCCGACGGCCGAGCGCATCGAAAGCCTGACCCTGCTGGCCGCCAGCGAACTGGGCGAGGCGGATCAGGCCCTGACCGGCACCGTCCGGATCGGCGCGCCTGAGGGGTTCGGCAGCTATGTCCTGGCCCCCCTGATGGCGCGACTGGCCGACCGTCACCCGGCGCTGGACATCCAGCTGGTCGCCATATCGGGCGTACTGAGCCTGTCGAAACGCGAGGCCGATATCGCCGTGACCCTGAGCGCACCGCGCGAAGGGCGGCTGACGTCCCGCAAGCTGACGGACTACGGGCTCAGCCTCTATGCCGCTCCCGCCTATCTGGACGCGCGGCCGCCGATCGTGACCCGGGCCGACATGGCCGGTCATCGCTTCATCGGCTATATCGGCGACCTGCTGTATGCTCCCGAGCTCGACTATATGAAGGCCCCCGATGTCGACATTCATGTCGGCCTTCAGAGTTCAAACCTGATCGCCCAGTTGCAGGCCGCCCTGGCCGGTGCCGGCCTCTGCGTGCTGCCGGACTTTATTGCCGCGCGGGAGCCGGGACTGAAGCGGGTCCTGCCCGAGGCGGTCCATCTCGACCGCAGCCTGTGGCTGGTCGTCCACGCAGACCTGCGGTCCCTGGCCCGCATCCGGGCTGTGACGGCCATGATCATCGAGGCGGTCAAGGCCGACCGGCTGCTGTTCACCGGGACTGAGGCTCCATCCCGAACCAAGGATGTCACGGCATGACCGACCGACCCGCCATTCTGATCATGCAGCGTCATCTGGGGCAGCTGACGCCCTTCCTCGAAAGCCAGTGGACCGTCTACCGGTTCTGGGAGGGGCCGCCGGTCGAGGCCCAGGCCGATATCCGCGCCCTGGTGGTCGCCGGAGAGTTCGAACTGGACAAGGCGCTGATCGAACGCCTGCCCAATCTGCAGCTGATCGCCTGTTTCACCTCGGGCTACGACCGGATTGATGTGCCCTGGTGCACGGCCCGCGGCCTGCCCGTGACCCACGCCCCGGGGATCAACCACGAGGACGTCGCCGACCACGCCCTGGGTCTGATCCTTGGCGCGCGTCGCCAGATCGTCGCCGGCGACCGGGCGTTGCGGGCCGGAGACTGGACCCCGGAATCGAAATTGATCACCCCTTCGCTGAAGGGCCAGCGCCTCGGCATCGTTGGCCTTGGGGCGATCGGCGAGGCGGTGGCGCGCCGGGCCGAAACGTTTCGCATGCCCGTCAAATGGTGGAGCCCGCGCGCGAGAGACGCCGCCTGGCCACGCGCCGCATCGCTGGTCGAACTGGCACGGGACAGCGACATCCTGGTTGTCGCCTGCAAGGCGGACGACAGCAATATCGGCCTGATCTCGCGCGAGGTGATCGAGGCGCTTGGACCCCAGGGTCTTCTGGTCAATGTCGCGCGCGGGCAACTGATCGACGAAGACGGCCTGATCGCGGCCCTGAGGAACGGCCGGCTGGGTCAGGCGGCGCTGGACGTGTTCGAAGACGAACCGACCGACGTGACACGCTGGGCCGGTGTGCCGAACACCGTCCTCACGCCCCACACGGCCGGGGCGACGACCGAGGCCGTTCAGGGCATGCTGATGCTGCTGATGCAGAACCTCAACGCTGCCTTCAATGGCGAACCGCTGAAGACGCCGACGCCGAACTAGCCGCCGTTCGGCGGATCCATACCGGCGGGCATGCCGCTGGATTCGGCGGGGGCCGTCGAGGGGACGGACATGCGCGCGGGCGCGGGGGCCATCCCGGCGGGCATCATCGCGGCGCGCTCGGCGGGGCTGACGAGGCCGTCCTGGTCCGTATCCAGGCTGGTGAACAGGCTGGTAGCGGCATTGCGCATTTCCTCGCGGCTGATGCGCGCATTCCGGTCGGCGTCGGCACGAGTGATCATCGACCGGATCCGCGCGCCCCCCATCTGGTTCATCGGGGGCTGGGTCAGCACCGCCAGCTCATTGCCGGTGATCATGCCGTCGGCGTTGGCGTCCATCCGGTCGAACATCTGGTCCTGCCGCGCCTGCATCGACTCAAGCGTCATGGGCCCGCCCATACCGGCCATGCCGGGAGGCGGCGTCTGGGCCACGGCGGCGGTCCCGAGACCGACGACGGCGAGCGCAATGGGGGCGAAAGACATGCGGCTCATGACGGGCTCCTGCCGGGTTCCTCTTGACCCACCCAGTCTACGCCCGTTTTCGGCCGGTTGTCGCGTGTCGCAATTTACTTGCCAAATCATATAAGGATATCCTTATATAAACGAATGTCATTTAGTCCTGACCAGACGATCGAAGCGTTGCGCGCCGCCGGCGAGCCCACCCGCCTGAGGGTGCTGTCGCTTCTGGCCGGTGAGGAGCTGTCGGTGATGGAACTGTCGCGCATTCTGGATCAAAGCCAGCCGCGCGTGTCCCGACATCTGAAGCTGATGACCGACGCCGGCCTGATCGAGCGCTTCCCCGATGGGGCGCGCGTCTTCTACCGCCTGTCATCTGATCCGTTGGCGCGCCGCCTGGTCGACACGGTGCTGGATCTGCTGGACGCAGCGGCCCATCAGGCCGACGACCAGCGGCTGGAAGAGGTCCGCCTCGACCGCGGTGCCGCCGCCAGCGCCTATTTCGAGCGCGTGGCACCGCAGTGGGACCGCATCCGCTCGCTGTACGTCAGCGAAACTGCCGTCGAGGCGGCGATCAAGCGCGCCGCCGGGGATGGACCGTTTGAACGCATCGTGGACCTGGGCACCGGATCGGGCCGGATGCTGACCCTGTTGGGCAAGAGCGCAAAGATGTCGGTCGGGCTCGATCTCAGCCAGAACATGCTCAACATCGCCCGCGCCAATGTGACCAAGGCGGGCCTCGACAAGGTCGAACTGCGCCACGGCGACATCTTCGCCACCCGCCTGCCGGAACACAGTGCCGATCTGGTGCTGGTGCACCAGGTGCTGCACTACCTCGCCGACCCGGCGGCGGCCGTCGCGGAGGCGTCCCGGCTGGTCATGCCCGGCGGGCGGCTGCTGATCGTCGATTTCGCGCCGCACCAGCTTGAACATCTGCGCGTGGATCATCAACACCGCCGGCTGGGCTTCTCGGACCAGGAGATGCAACTCTGGCTGTCCGACGCGGGCCTGAAACCGAGCGCGTCGATTGCCCTGCCGCCCGACACCGACGGCCTGACCGTCTCGATCTGGACCGCCGGGCGACCCGCCGCGGCAAGGGCGCGCGTCGCATGAGCATTGCCCCCCGCAGCCTCGCCGAGGCCCGCGCCCTGTTGCTGTCGCCATTGGGTCCCGTCGCCCGCGCCGGCCAGGACGCCTCGCGGCCCCGCGTATCATTCGAATTCTTCCCGCCCAAGTCAGACGAGGCCGAGGCCAATCTGTGGAAGGCCGTCACACGGCTGGCTCCGCTCGCGCCCGAGTTCGTCTCGGTGACCTACGGTGCCGGCGGCTCGACGCGGGAGCGGACCCACAGGACCGTCGAGCGCATTCTGGCAGAGACGGCCCTGACGCCCGCCGCCCACCTGACCTGCGTCGAGGCCAGCCGCGACGAAGTGGATGCGGTCATCGAGGGCTATCGCGACGCGGGGGTGCGCCACATCGTGGCCCTGCGCGGCGATCCTCCGGGTGGACACTCCAGTCTCGGGGGGATCGGCGGGGCCTATGTTCCGCGTACGGACGGTTACGCCAATGCGACCGAGCTGACCGCCGCGATCACGGCCAAGGGGGGCTTTGACGTCATTGTCGGCTGCTATCCCGAAGGCCATCCGGAGAGCCCTTCAGCCGCTCACGACCTCGATGTGCTGAAGGCCAAGGTCGACGCGGGTGCCACACGGGCGATCAGCCAGTTCTTCTTCGACATCGACGCCTTCCTGCGGTTCCGCGACCGTGTGCGCGCCGCCGGGATCACCATTCCCCTGTCGCCCGGGATCATGCCAGTGACCAATTTCAACGGCCTGAAGCGGATGTCGGCGGCGTGCGGTGCGGCCGTGCCCGACTGGCTGGCGGCGCATTTCGACGGGCTGGACGACGACCCCGAGACCCGCAAGCTGATCGCGGCCTCGGTGGCGGCCGAGACCTGCGCGCGGCTGCAGGAAGAAGGGTTCGCCGACTTCCACTTCTACACCCTGAACCGCGCCGACCTGGTCTATGCGATCTGCCGGGTGCTGGGCGTGCGGGAAACGAAGGCGGTGCCGGCATGACCCGTCGCGACCGCATCGCCGCCCTGCACCGGGCGGCGAAAGAGCGCATCCTCGTCCTCGACGGGGCCTGGGGCGTGATGATCCAGGGCCGCGACCTGTCGGAAGCGGATTTCCGCGGCGACCGCTTCGCCGGCCATGTCGGCCAGATGAAGGGCAACAACGACATCCTGTGCCTGACCCGGCCCGACATCATCGCCGACCTGCACGACCAGTATTTCGCGGCGGGCGCGGATATCAGCGAGACCAACACCTTCTCGGCGACCGTCATCGCCCAGGACGACTATCACCTCGACGCGCAGTCGGTCCGGGACATCAATCTGGAAGGCGCGAAACTGGCCCGTGCCGCGGCCGACCGCTGGACGGCCAGGGAGCCGCACAAGCCGCGCTTCGCCGCCGGTTCCATCGGGCCGTTGAACAAGATGCTGTCGATGTCGTCGGACGTGAACGATCCTGGTGCGCGGCTGGTGACCTTCGACCAGGTCTATGACGCCTATCGCCATCAGGTACAGGCGCTGAACGAGGGCGGGGTGGACCTTTATCTGATCGAGACCATCACCGACACGCTGAACTGCAAGGCCTGTATCAAGGCCATCAAGGACCTCGAGGACGAGGGGCTGGAGGCCCTGCCCATCTGGATTTCGGGCACGATCACCGACCGCTCGGGCCGGACCCTGTCGGGCCAGACGGCCGAGGCCTTCTGGAACAGCGTGCGCCACGCCAAACCCTTCGCCGTCGGCTTCAACTGCGCCCTCGGTGCCGACCTGATGCGGCCGTTCATCGCCGAACTGAGCCGCGTCGCCGATACCCTGGTCGCCGCCTATCCCAACGCCGGCCTGCCCAACGCCATGGGCCAGTACGACGAGCAACCGCACGAGACGGCGCACTTCATCGAGGAATGGGCGGCCTCGGGCCTGGTCAACATCGTCGGCGGCTGCTGCGGCACGACGCCGGAGCACATCCGGCACACAGCCGAGGCGGTGTCGAAGCTGCCGACCCGGGTGATCCCGGACCGGCCGGTGGCGATGCGGCTGTCGGGCCTCGAACCCTTTGAACTGGTCGCCTGATGCGCCCCACCTTCATCAACGTCGGTGAGCGGACCAACGTCACCGGCTCGGCCAAATTCAAGAAGCTGGTCATCGACGGGGACTACTCCGCCGCCCTGACCGTGGCGCGTCAGCAGGTCGAGGCGGGCGCGCAGATCATCGACATCAACATGGACGAGGGCCTGCTGGATTCGCAGTCGGCCATGGTCACCTTCCTCAACCTGATCGCGGCCGAGCCGGACATCGCCCGCGTGCCGGTGATGATCGACAGCTCCAAATGGGAGGTCATCGAGGCGGGCCTGAAATGCGTCCAGGGCAAGCCGATCGTGAATTCGATCTCGATGAAGGCGGGCGAGGCCGAGTTCCGGGAACAGGCGGTCAAATGCCTGCGCTATGGCGCGGCCGTCGTGGTCATGGCCTTCGACGAGGTGGGCCAGGCCGACACGGCGGCCCGCAAGATCGAGATCTGCACCCGCGCCTATCGCATCCTGGTCGACGAGGTCGGTTTCCCGCCCGAGGACATCATCTTCGACCCCAATATCTTCGCCGTGGCGACGGGGATCGAGGAACACGACAACTATGCCGTCGACTTCATCGAGGCCACGCGGGCGATCAAGGCGACCCTGCCGTATGCGCGGGTGTCAGGCGGGGTGTCGAACGTCTCGTTCAGCTTCCGCGGCAATGAGCCGGTGCGCCGGGCGATCCACAGCGTCTTCCTGTACCACGCCATCCAGGCGGGCATGGACATGGGGATCGTCAATGCCGGCGACCTGCCCGTCTATACCGACATCGAGCCGACGCTGCGGGAGGCCGTCGAGGACGTGATCCTGAACCGGCCACAGCGGACCAATGTCTCCAACACCGAACGGCTGGTGGACATCGCGCCCAACTACAAGGGCGACAAGGGCGTGGCGCGGGTGGTCGATCTGAAATGGCGCGACCAGACCGTCGGCAAGCGGATCGAGCATGCGCTGGTCAACGGCATCACCGAATTCATCGACGCCGATACCGAGGAAGCCCGCCTGACGTTCGATCGGCCACTGCATGTCATCGAAGGTCCGCTGATGGACGGGATGAACGTCGTCGGCGACCTGTTTGGCTCGGGCAAGATGTTCCTGCCGCAGGTGGTAAAGTCGGCCCGCGTGATGAAACAGGCGGTGGCCCACCTCGAGCCTTTCATGGAGGCCGAGAAGGCCGGAAAACCCCGGGAGCAGGCCGGCCGCATCCTGATGGCCACGGTCAAGGGCGACGTCCACGACATCGGCAAGAACATCGTCGGCGTGGTCCTTCAGTGCAACAATTACGAGGTCATCGACCTGGGCGTCATGGTCCCGGCCGACCGCATCCTGGACGCCGCGATCGAGCACAAGGTCGACATCATCGGCCTGTCCGGCCTGATTACGCCGTCGCTGGACGAGATGGTGTTCGTGGCGCGTGAGATGGAACGGCGCGGCTTCGACATCCCCCTGCTGATCGGCGGTGCGACCACCAGCCGGACCCATACGGCGGTCAAGATCGAGCCCGGCTATCGCGCCGGCTCGACCACCTATGTCGTGGACGCCAGCCGGGCCGTCGGCGTCGTGTCAGGTTTACTTTCCAAAACGGAGCGCGCGAAGAACGAAGCCGTCACCCGCGGCGAGTACATCCGCATCCGCGAACAGTACGCCCGCGGTCAGGAGGTCAAGGCGCGCGCCACCCTGCCCGCCGCGCGTCAGAACCGGTTCCAGCCCGATGCCGCCTCCTCCCTGCCCTGCGCCCCGTCCTTCATCGGCGTGCGCGCCTTTGACAGCTGGGACCTCGGCAATCTGGCCGACCACATCGACTGGACGCCCTTCTTCGCCAGCTGGGAGTTGATCGGCCGCTATCCCCAGATCCTCGAGGACGAGATCGTCGGCCCGGCCGCACGCGACCTGTTCAAGGACGCGCGGGCCATGCTGAAGCGGATCGTCGACGAGAAATGGTTCACGGCCAGGGGCGTGGTGGGTTTCTGGCCCGCCAACGCCGTCGGCGACGACATCGCCGTCTATACCGACGAGACCCGCACCGCCGAAATCGCCCGCTTCCATACCCTGCGTCAGCAGATCAAAAAGTCGAACGGCAAGCCCAACCTGGCCCTGTCGGACTTCGTCGCCGAGACCGGCCAGGACTACATAGGTGCCTTTGCTGTCACCGCCGGCCACGGCGAACTCGAGATCGCCAAACAGTTCAGGGACGCTGGCGACGACTATTCCGCCATCCTGGCCACGGCCTTGGCCGACCGTCTGGCCGAGGCCTTTGCCGAGGCGCTGCACAAGAAGGTCCGCACCGAACTGTGGGGCCATGCGGCGGACGAGGCGACGACGGTCGAGGACCTGATCGCCGAGCAATATCAGGGCATTCGCCCCGCGCCCGGCTATCCGGCCCAGCCGGATCATACCGAGAAGGCGACCCTGTTCCGGCTGCTGCAGGCCGAAGCCAACGCCGGCATGGCCCTGACCGAAAGCTTCGCCATGACGCCCCCGGCCTCGGTGTCAGGCCTCTATTTCGGACATGCCGAAAGCCACTATTTCGGCGTCGGCAAGATCGATCCCGATCAGGTCGAGGACTATGCCCGTCGCAAGGGCTGGGACGTCGAGACCGCCGAGCGCTGGCTCTCACCGATCCTCAACTATGAGCCGGGTGCGACCGCACGCAGCGACGCGGCGTAGGATTATCCTTCTCCCCTTGCGGGAGAAGGAAACCCTATTCCAGACCCACGTCGTGCGGCGTCGCAGGCGGCGTCGTGATGTTCTCGCGGATGCGACGGGCGGCATGTTCGCAGCGGCCCGGCAGGCCGAAGAACAGACCGAACGCCTGGCTGCGAACCGCCTCGTCCTGACCGGCCAACGGGGCCCATTTGGCGGTCGCCTCGGCGGCGGCGGCGGCGGCGGCGGCACGGCTGGCGGCGGTCTGACGCGGTTGTGCGGCGTCCAGGGCCCCACGGAAATCGGCGGCCTCGAGCCGGCCCAGGCGAATGATGTCGAGGTCCAGCGGATCGCGGTTGGTCAGGGTCTCGCCCAGGGCGATGTGACCGTTCACCAGCGCCTCGCACCAGGCCACCAGCGGATAGTCACTGTCCGGCGCGCCACGCGGCATCGGATTGGCATAGGCCACCGCCTCGCGAAAACGCTCGGTCTCCACGGCCTCAACTTCCGGGGCCGTGTTCACGACGCCATCCTGGGCCGCCGAAGCCGGTGTCTGGGTCGAGAGCAAAAGGGCGGAAACGAACGTGATCAACATGAAGGCATCCGGAGCGATGGGTGACGGCGTCGGTTGGAAACGCCTGGACAACGCAAATGGTTTTTCTGCGGCGGGGTTCCAGACAACAAAAAGGGCGGCGGACCCGAAGATCCGCCGCCCCAGATTGTCTTTGAGTATCAGGCTTTAGAAGTTGGCCGTGATGCCGAAGAACATGTAACGGCCGAAGGAGTCATACAGCTGCGGGTAGGTGTTACCGTTGCCGGTCGTACCCACGGTGTAGGACAGTTGCGGATCGTTATCGAAGACGTTGTTGACGCCGGCGCGGAGGGTGACGGTATCCATCACCTGCCAGGTCGCCGCCAGGTCGAAGTAGTTCTCGGCATCGAAGAAGCGATCGATGCGCGTTCCGGCGTTGTTCAGAGACCCACCGGCTCCCAGAACAGCGAACTCGGCTTCGCCGTAGTAGCGCCAGGTCCCCGAGATATCGAGGTCCCACGGCGTCATCCAGCTGACGCGAGCGCGGTGACGCCATTCCGGGTTCGGAGCGCCGCACTGGTTGGCGTAGAAGCCGGTGCAGTCATAGACGGACTGCGTGGTGCCGGCACCGGTGTCGGTGGTCAGTTCGCTCAGGAAAGTCCCGACGAACGAGAAGGCCAGCGAACCGGTGGCAGGCATGCCCCAGTCCTCGAGATCAACGCCGTAGTTGGCGTTGACGTCGACGCCGGCGGTTTCAAAGCCACCGATGTTGATGTTCAGGTCCTGGACGTTGCCCGAACCGATCCACAGCTGACCACCACCCGGATTACGACGGATGCGGCTACAGGCAGCGGCGTTGGCGCTGTTGTAGCAGAGGTTCAGGGTGTTCAGCGAACCCAGGGTCTGGATCGCCTGGTCAACCTTGATCTTGTAGTAGTCGATCGAGATGTTGAACTTGGGCAGGAAGGACGGCTCGAACACCACGCCGTAGGTGAAGGTGTCGGCGGTTTCCGGATCCAGGTTGGGGTTACCACCGCCCAGGAAGGTGTACTGACCCGCCGGGCTGTTCAGGCCACCACCGGTCGATTGTCCCGAGGTCACCTGGTGGGCACCGGCACCGATGCACGAAGCCGGAACCGCACCCGTGGTCGCGTCGCAAGGATCGCGAGCCGCGTCGAACAGGTTGAAGCCCTGGGCCGCGAACAGTTCGATCACGTTAGGGGCCCGCACAGCGCGCGAATAGCTGGCGCGGAAGCGAACGTCCTCAACCGGCGCATAGTCGGCACCGAGCTTGTAGGTGTCGGCGCCGAAGTTCTGATACTCCGAACGACGGTAGGCGGCGTCGATCGAGGCCGTATAGGCCCACGGCTGATCGTCCGCGATCGGGATCCGGATTTCACCGAAGATTTCGGAGACGTCCGCATCGCCCGACAGGCCGATCGTAGGTCCGCCCTGGCCGGCGCCGTCGCCGCTGGCGAAGGAGGCGTCGGTGGTCGACGCGATGGCGTCGCGGCGATACTCGGCACCGAACGCAACCTGAACCGAGTCGGCGGCACCGGGCACCGTCCAGCCGGTATCACCGGTGACAGCAGCGGTGACGATCTGTTGGGTCGTCTCGCCGGTCTGGACCAGCGGGATCTGCAGATAGTTGAGCTGCGCCTGGTTCACGCCACCGAGGATGAAGATGTCGTAGGGGACGCAAGCCGGGTCTGTGCCGTTGACGACCGACCGGCAGGTCGGGACGCCGGCGACGCTGACGACGTCAAGGGCCCGGCCGAGGCGCGTGACCGAGAAGTCGTTCTGGTAGACCCGCGACAGGGCGACACGCGAGTACTGCGCGGCGATGTCGTAGTTCCAGCCCGGGACGATCTCGCCGCGAACGCCGGCGACGCCGCGGTAGGATTCGTAGTTCAGCGTGTCCTGACGACCGCCGCCCTCGACGTTACGACGACCGATGTACAGGGTGCGACGGTTGTCGGCGGTCACGTCACCAGCGGTACAGCCGATCGTGGTGCGCTGCTGCGCGCCCAGGAGCGGGTTGCCGCAGTTGATGTCGGCCGTGTTGAAGAAGTTACCCGACGGGGCAATCTGAGCCACCGACTTGTAGTCCGAGAACATCAGCTGGGCGAAGACCTCGGCGTGCTCGTTCACCTGGTACTGGGCGAAGGTGCCCAGGGTGTAGCGCTCGTCGGGGCGCTGATAGTAGTTCAGCGGGCCGAAGTTATACTGGTTCAGCGAGTTGCTGAACGGGGTGAAGGTCCGGCCGGCACCCAGGGTCGAGTTGAACGTGCCGAAGTCGGTGAAACGACCCGGGAAGGACGTGCTGGAACCGCCGCAGGTGAAGTCGGCAGGCGCGGCACCCGGCGCGCCGATCGAGCAGCCCGAATAGTCGCGGTCAGCCTGCAGGATCGGGTTGTTGTTGCGGTATCCGGCATAGGCCAGGATGCTGCCTTTGCCGTCCGGTGCCGAAACGCCGAGGGTGATGTTGATCGAGCGGCTTTCGCCGTCCGAGACATTGTCGTCGGGCAGTTTGAACTGGGCGGGGTTGGTCGCGCCGCGGGCAGCGATAACCGCGCGCAGGTTGCCGACACCGTCATAGTCGTTGTTGTGCTGATAGAAGCCGTACTGGGCGTCGATCTGCAGCCCTTCGAAATTCTTCTTCATGATGAAGTTGACGACGCCGGCGACGGCGTCCGAGCCGTAAACGGCGGAAGCGCCGCCGGTCAGGACTTCAACACGCTCGACCAGCTGTTCCGGAATCTGGTTCAGGTCAGCCGCGTCGTCGTTCGGCGAGCCGTAGCCCATCCGACGGCCGTCGATCAGCACCAGGGTGCGCGACGAGCCGAGGTTGCGCAGCGAGACCGTCGCCGTGCCCGACGCGCCGTTGGACACGGTCGAGTTCTGGGCGGCGAAGGCCTGCGGCAGCTGCGAGATCAGGTCTTCGACCCGGGTCACGCCCGCGACGTCGATGTCCTCGCCGGTCACCTGGGTGACGGGGCTGGTGGTGGTGAGGTTCGTCTGCGGGATGCGCGAGCCGGTGACGACGACTTCGTCAAGCTGCGTCTCGTCCTGAGGCGCGGTCTGCGCCATCGCCGGTACGGCGAAGGCGAGGGCGGCGAAGCCACCGATCATCGTCGTCGACAGCAGTCGAATACGGGTTTGTTGGGTTCTCAAGGCGAGTCTCCTGTTGTGGACAGCGCCCGTTTCCGGGGCGTCACGGCCTTAAAATGGAATAGTCCCTTCCCCCGCGGACAGATTCCCCCGCCGCAGTTGACCCAGTTATGCGCCGCCGGGTCATGTTCGCCAGCATAATTACACTGTTGTAACCTACTCGAAGCGCGACTGTCGTATTTAGGCCGCGATACGGTCACAGCCGCCGTCGCCGGGCTTTCGGTTGACGCGAGAGGCGACTTGTCCGACTGAATCCGGCAGGCCGCGTCGGGCGGTCGGGGACGAAGTGATGTCTTTGATTTCAGCGCTTGGAGCCGCCGCGGCCATCGCGACCCTGTCAGGGTCGGCCGCACCGCCGCAGGAACGTGCGCAGACGCTCGCGCAGGTGACGGCCTGCCGCGCCATCGCCGACAATGCGGCCCGCCTCGGCTGCTATGACGCCGCCGTTGGTGCCCTGGATTCCGCTGAACGACAGGGTGAGGTCGTGATCATGGACCGTGTCCAGATCGGCCAGGCCCGGCGCCAGCTGTTCGGTTTCGACCTGCCCGCCATGCCCCGTGTATTCGGGCCCGAAGGCGCTGTCGAAATCAACTCGATCGAGAGCACCCTGCAAGGCGCGACCCAGACCCCGGACAGCCATTGGGTCTTCCGCCTGGCCGACGGCGGCGTGTGGCGTCAGATCGATTCCGAGCGGGTCCGGTTCCAGAATCGCCCCGGTCAGCCGGTGCGGGTGCGCAAGGCGAGCCTGGGCAGCTTCCTGCTGACGGTGGGCGACAGCCGGGCGGTTCGGGTGCGGAGACAGTAGAGATGAGCCCCCGTCCGCTTTCAGCCACCGTATGGGCCTCGCCGCAGCTGGCCCCTGAGGCGCTGGCCGACCTGGCCGCCGCAGGAATCCGGCAGATCATCAGCAATCGCCCCGACGGCGAAGACCCCGGCCAGCCCACGGCAGCCGAAATGGAGACCGCGGCCAGGACGGCCGGTCTGTCCTTCCTCTGGGTCCCGGTGTCCGGCATGCCGGGGCCGTCCCAGGCCGAGGCCGTCAGCGGAGCCCTGGCTGACGGCCTTCCGACCGTCATGTTCTGTCGCTCAGGCACGCGCTCGACGATGGTCTGGGCGATGGCCGAACGGATGCGCGGGGCGAACGCCGACGATCTGCGCGCCGCCGCGGCGTCCGCCGGCTATGATCTGAGCCGGCTGCCCCTTTGACGCCTCAGCGCAGGATGGCCACACGGGCGGCATAGGGCGCGGGCTCGGGCGTGCAGGAGGCCACGGCCAGTTGCATCGCCATGAGACACAGGAAGGCCGCAGCCACGGGCTGGAGCCGATTTGAGACAGCCAGGGCGATGGAAACGGCCACGATGCGCACTCCGCAGAAGGTTTACGAAGTCCTGACGCAAGCCCCGGGCCGGGCCCGGTGATCCCCTTCGTCTCCATGACGCCGTTCGAGTACGGTCGCGTCGACCTTGTCTCGCCGCTGATCCAGCGCGTGATTGCGAACAACCCGGGCCCCTTCACCTTCACCGGCACCGGAACCTATATCGTCGGCCGCCCCGATCCCGGGGCGAGGGTCGCGGTCATCGATCCAGGCCCGCTGGACGACGCCCATCTGGCGGCGCTGCTGACGGCGATCGAAGGCCGTTCGGTCAGTCATGTTCTGGTGACGCACACGCACCGGGACCACGCGCCGCTCGCCCACCCGTTCGCCGCGGCCGTCGGCGCGCCGATCCTGGCCGCGCGGCCGCCGGTCCGGACCATCCACGCCTCGGGGACGCCGGACGAGGACGAGGACGAGACCTTTGCGCCCCACATCGTGCTGGGCGGCGGGGAGATCATCGAGGGAGACGACTGGACGCTCGAGGTGCTGGCCACGCCGGGCCACGCGTCGAACCACATGGCCTTTGCCCTGCGTGAGGAGAATGCCCTGTTCAGCGGCGACCATGTGATGGGCTGGTCGACCACGGTCGTGGCCCCGCCCGACGGGGATATGGGGGCCTATCTGGACAGTCTGGACCGTGTCATCGCCCGGAATTTCGCCAGCCTTTGGCCGACCCACGGCGCGCCGGTGACGGACCCCGCGCCCTTCCTGACCGCCTACAGGGCGCACCGACTGGCGCGCGAGGCCCAGATCCTCGCACGCCTGGCGGCGGGCGACCGAAGGATCTCGGACGTCGTTCCGAACCTCTATGCCGCCGTCGACCCGCGACTCTGGCCCGCGGCCGGCCTGTCGGTCTGGGCGCATCTGATCGCGCTGGAGGCCACCGGGCGCGTCGTGGCGCGGCCGGGCCCGTCGATCGACGCCGAATGGACCCGGAGCTGAGCGTCAGCGGCTGGTCCGCAGCGCCTCGCTGATGCGCGACGCCATGCGGCAGGCGTCCCCGCCGTGCGTCCGGTCATCGCGTGCCGCCACACGAATGTCGGTGCGACCGGGACGGATGCGGATCACGGCATCGTGGTCGAAGCCGAACCAGAAGCTTTCGCGGCTGCCGTCGGCCCGGGCCACGCCCGCCCCACGGATGGTGAAACCCGCCCGCTCGAGCGCCCAGGCGGCCGAGCCGGGGGCAATCTGCTTCATGATCGGCAGGGCACCCGGACAGACCTCCACGCCGGCGGTGGCGCGCGGCCCCTGACCCTGTCGCTCGTCTCTCAGATCGCCGAAGCCGGGGATTTCGGCGAGGTCCGTGCTGATGTCTTCGGACGGCGCGGTCGCCTGACGGCCGTTGTGCCAGACAAAGCCGGCCAGCGTCCCGCCGCCGGCCACGACCGCCACCAGAGCCAGAAAGCCGAGCCGGCGAAAATCCCGCATGGCCAGGACAACGGCTCCGAAGGCCGCCACAGCACCGGCGATGGCCAGCCACCAGCCGATCCGCATCGTCAGCAGGTCATAGCCCGTGTCCGGTGACAGGGAGCCCGAGCGGGTTGCCAGCGCGGCGGCGATTACCAGCAGGGGGGCGGCCAGGCTCAGGGCCAGCAGGGCGAGGACCGCGCCCTCACCCCTCACCTGTTCCCGCGCCACCGCGTCAGGTCCCCGCCGTCGGCAGGCGATAATCCTTCAACCGCTCGCGCAGCAGCTTCTTGTCGATCTTGCCCGTCGCACCGAGAGGAATGTCGTCCACGAAGACCACATCGTCGGGCATCCACCATTTGGCGATCTTGCCCTGCAGGAAGTCGAAGTGCTCCTGCTTGTTCTGCCCCTGATCTGGCTTCAGCTTGACGATCAGGACGGGCCGCTCGTCCCATTTGGGATGGGCCGCGCCAATGACGGCCGCCAGTTCGACCTTGGGATGGCCGATGGCGATGTTTTCGATCTCGATCGAGCTGATCCATTCGCCACCGGACTTGATGACGTCCTTGGCGCGGTCGGTGATCTGCATGAAGCCATGTTCGTCGATGGTCGAGACATCACCGGTGTCGAAGAACCCTTCATGGTCGAGGATGTCGCCACCCTCACCCTTGAAATAGGCCCCCGCGATGGTCGGCCCCTTGATCATCAGCCGGCCGTAGGTGTGCCCGTCGTGCGGCATCTCCTGACCGGCGTAATTCTTGAGCTTGAGCTCCACGCCGAGGGGCGGCATGCCCTGCTTCACCCGCCATTTCATGCTCTCGTCATAAGGCAGGGCCTCAAGTTCGGGCGGCAGAATCGAGGTGGTCCCGATCGGCGACGTCTCGGTCATGCCCCAACCCTGGATCACGTCGATATCGAACTCGTCATGGAAGGCGCGGATCAGGCTCTCGGGCACGGCAGAGCCGCCGATCATCACGCGCTTGACCGTGGGGATGGTCAGGTTGTTTTCGCGCAGATGGGTCAGCAGCATCTGCCAGACCGTCGGCACGGCGGCTGAGAAGGTCACGCCCTCGGATACAATCAGCTCATAGATGGCGGCACCGTCCATGCGCGCGCCGGGCATGACCAGTTTGGCGCCCGACGCCGGCCCCGCGAAGGCGATGCCCCAGGCGTTGGCATGGAACATGGGCACCACCGGCAGGATCACCTCCTTCGGCGACGGCCCCAGCACCGTGGACTGCATGCCCAGCAGGGTGTGGATGAAGTTCGAACGGTGCGAGTACAGCACGCCCTTCGGATTGCCGGTCGTGCCCGAGGTGTAGCAAAGGCCACAGGCGGTCTGTTCGTCGAAGCCGCCCCAGACGACATCATCCGACGCCGACCCCAGCAGGGCCTCGTAGCATTCCGCGCCCGGCAGTTTGGTGGCGGGCATGGTCAGTTCGTCGGTCATGACCACCACCCGCTGTACCGAGGGACAGTGCGGCAGGATGGCCTCAAGCAAGGGGATGAAGGTCATGTCGACGAAGATGATGCGGTCTTCGGCGTGGTTGATGATGTAGACCAGTTGCTCGGGGAACAGGCGCGGGTTCAGGGTGTGGCAGATCGCACCCATACCCATGATGCCGTACCAGGCCTCCATGTGGCGGCTGGTATTCCATGCCAGGGTGGCGATCCGGTCACCGACCTTGACGTCCCAGCCCTTCAGCACGCTGGAGACGCGTTTGGCGCGGGCATGGATCTCGGCATAGGTGGTGCGGACGATCGGCCCCTCAACGGACCGGGTCACGACCTCGCGGTGGCCATGCCAATTTTTCGCATGATCGAGGATCTTGTCGACCGTCAGCGGCCAATCCTGCATCAATCCAAGCATCTCGATCCCTCAAGCCTGCACCTGCTTTTTCGAGGCGCTTGCGGGTTACGCTATCGGCGTGGCGGCGGATAAGCAACGTGACGCCGGGTCATCTTTCCGGTGCCCCGCCCCTTGGCGAAACACAGGCCCGGCCTCTAGAAGCGGCCCATGCCCATCCTGATCGCCATCACCGGAGGCTCCGGCTCCGGCAAGAGCACATTGGCCGAGGCGCTGGTCGCGGCTTTGCCCGACGGTGCCGGGGTCCTGGTGCGCGAGGACGCCTATTACCGTGATGCTGCCAGCCTGCCGGATTTCGACCCGGCGACCTTCGACTTCGACGACGTGGCGGCACGGGATCACGACCTGATGATCCGGGACCTCGCCCGGCTGAAGGCTGGGCAGGACATCACGGCACCGATCTATTCCTTCGTTCATCACGGGCGCGAACCCGGCGGCGAGCCCGTCAGGGCGGCAGAGGTCGTGATCGTCGAGGGCACGCATGTGCTTTGCACGCCGGGCCTCGTCAGCCTGTTCGATATCCGGGTATTCGTCGATACGCCCGCCGACATTCGCTTCATCCGACGCCTGCTCCGCGACCAGGCCGAGCGCGGGCGCACGGCGGACTCGGTCATCGACCAGTATCTGGCGACCGTCCGGCCTGGACATGAACGCCTGACCGAACCGTCGCGTCAGAAGGCGGATTTCGTGGTCGCCGACGCCACGGCCGCGGTCCGGCTGGAAGACCCTCAGGCCGTCGTTCGACTGGTGGCGCCGGTACTGGCGCATCCGCTGCTGGCCGCACTGCTCGACGGCTGATTATGGAAGCCGGCGGCTCCCCCTTGCCCCCTGCCCGATGTCAGGCCACCTTGGCCGCTTCAGAGAGCAGTGAATTTCATGCAGGCCCAGGCGGCGCAACACCCTCACTTCCCCGATACCAAACGAGAGGCGATCCTGCGGCATGCGCGCCGGTCTTTCGTGACAAAGGGCTACGCCGGGACCCGGATCGAGCCGATCGCGCGCGACGCCGGTGTATCCACAGCGACCCTTTACGCCCTGTTTGACGGCAAGGCCGAGCTGTTTGCCGCCGTCATCGAGGACGCCGCGGTCGATTTCGAGCGTCTGATGCGACGCGTCCAGACTGCCAGCGGTTCGGCCCGGGAGCGTTTGATGTATTTCGCCGGAGCCTATGCCGGGTTCATGGCCGATCCGTTCATCCGTTCGGTGTTCCGCCTGGTCATGGCCGAGCGCCCCCGGTTTCGCGACGTGGCCATGCAGTTTTTTGCCCGTGGCAAGGCCGACTTCGGCAAGGTCCTGATCGATACCCTTCGTGAGCTCGTGGGCGTAGGCGAGCTCCGGATCGCACGGCCGTCCTGGGCCGCGGGCCAGTTGATGGGGATGATCGAACACCCGGTCTTCTTCATGCCCCTCGTCACAGGGGACGAGGTCATGCCTGTTCGCGGTATCGACCAGATCGCCGCAGACGCGGTGGAAACCTTTATGGCCCGCTACGGGACCTGACGGTTCAGGGCTGCAGTCGGGTCCGGCTCCAGTCCTGGCCAACCCGGTCGAAGCGCAGGCGGTCATGTAGCCGGTAGGGTCGATCGCGCCAGAATTCGACCTGGTCCGGAATGACCCTCCAGCCGGTCCAATGCGCCGGACGCGGCACTTCACTGCCCTCGAAGCGCGCCGTCTCACGCTCTATGGCCTGTTCCAGAGTGGCCCGGTCCTCCAGCGGACGCGACTGGTCCGAGGCCCATGCCCCGATCCGGCTCTCACGTGCCCGGCTGGCGAAATAGGCGTCGGCTTCGGCCGGGGTCACAGGCTCGATCCGTCCGCGAACACGGACCTGCCGCCGCAGGGATTTCCAGTGGAACAGCAGGGCCGCCCGATCGTGCCCGGCCAGCTGCCGGCCCTTGGCGCTCTCGCTGTTGGAATAGAAGGTGAAGCCGCGATCATCGACGTCCTTCAGCAGCACCATCCGGCTGTCCGGAGATCCGTCCGCGTCGACGGTAGAGAGCGCCATGGCGTTGGCGTCGTTCGGCTCGGTCCCCTTCGCGTCGTTCAGCCATTCGACGAACAGTGAAACCGGCTCGGTCCGATCGAAGACGGTTTCGTCTCCATTCGCAGCAAGGGCAGCAGCGTAGTCGCGCGCATACTCTTCACGGGTGGGGCTGGACGGGATCACGGGGGAGGTCATGGGGATCAGATAGTGCATCCAGCCCCGGCGGGCGAGTGCGTCACGGTTAACCGGGCATTGACCGTATGTCGGGCCTTAGTGGCCGGATGCGCGCCCGATCCGGTTCAGAGATCGCCTCCACCCGCGAGGCCTACGCCCTGCTCGGCCTGCCGGGCCCGACGGAGCGTGCCGTCCTGACGGCCGCATTTCGTGCGGCGATCAAGGCGTCCCGGCCTGACGCACCGGGTGGCAGCGAGGAGCGGTTCCGCAAGGTCATCGCGGCCTGGAGTCTGGTCCAGCAGGATGCCGCGCCCCTGGCGCTGGCCGCCCCGGTCCGGCCCGCGCCCACCCCGCCTGTCCTGGGCCTGGGCGCGGGCATGGCCCTGAACGGGGGCTCCGTCGATGTTCAACTGGGCCGCCGCACGCTTCGCGTCCGGGTCCCCGCAGGTCTGCGCAGCGGCGAGCACCTGCGGCTGAAGGGCGCGGGAGACGCCGGTGCCGACCTGTATCTGCCGGTTCTGGTGCGGGGCGACGGCCAGCTGAGCGCGGTCGGCGACGATCTCTACATGACCGCTCCGGTCCCTCCCCGGTTGCTCGAGGACGGCGGGCGGCTGGAGATCGAGACCCATGCCGGTCCTCGCTCCGTCTGGCTGGTGGCGGGCCATCAGCCCCTGCGGCTGCGCCTGAAGGGCCTTGGCCTGCCTGCGCGTGGCTCCCGGCTCCAGGGGCATCTGTTCGTGACGCTTCAGCCCTCCGAGGATACGCGCTCGGCGGCCGAGGATCTGCTGCTGCGATTCACGCGCGTCTGGACGCCGGACCGGCTGGCGGCTTAGGTCGCATCCATGTCGCACAATACCTTCGGCCACCTGTTTCGCGTCACGACCTGGGGCGAGAGCCACGGGCCGGCGATCGGCTGCGTCATCGACGGCTGCCCACCGCGGATCGCCCTGACCGAGGCGGACCTCCAGCCCTGGCTGGACCGCCGCAAACCGGGTGGCAGCCGCTTCGTCACCCAGCGGCGCGAAAGCGACACCGCGCGCATCCTGTCGGGTGTGTTCGACGACGGCAACGGCCCGGTCACCACAGGTACGCCCATCGCGATCCATATCGACAACGAGGACGCCCGCTCCAGGGACTATGGCGAGATCGCCCGCGCCTTCCGGCCGGGTCATGCGGACTTCACCTATCAGGCCAAATACGGCGTCCGCGACCACCGCGGCGGCGGACGCTCCTCGGCCCGCGAAACCGCGATGCGGGTGGCCGCCGGGGCAGTGGCGCGCAAGGTGCTGGGCGAAGGCATCTCGATCCGGGCGGGCGTGGTGCAGCTGGGACCGCACCGGATTGCGCCTGAAGCGTTCAATTTCGACGCCGTCTACGACAACGCCCTGTTCGCGGCTTCAGCGGCGGTCGTTCCGGCGTGGGAGGCCTATCTGGACAGTATCCGCAAGGCCGGCTCGTCGATCGGCGCCGTGGTGGCACTGGAGGTCACGGGTCTGCCCGCCGGCTGGGGCGCGCCCCTCTACGGCAAGCTGGACGCCGAACTCGCCGCCGCGATGATGTCGATCAATGCGGTCAAGGGCGTGGAGATCGGCGCGGGCTTCGGCGCGGCGGAACTGACCGGCGAGGACAACGCCGACGCCATGCGACTGGGCGAGGACGGACGGCCCGTCTTCCTGTCCAACCACGCGGGCGGCGTCCTCGGCGGTATATCGACGGGCCAGCCTCTCACGGCCCGCATCGCCTTCAAGCCGACCTCCTCTATCCTGACGCCGGGCCAGACCATCACCCGCGACGGCACCGAGACCGAGGTCCGCACCAAGGGACGGCACGATCCGTGCGTCGCCCTTCGCGGCGTGCCCGTGGTCGAGGCCATGGCGGCCTGCGTGCTGGCGGATGCGATGCTGAGGCACAGGGCCCAGGTCGGGTAACCCCTTTCCGCCACTAACACTGTTGCCTATATAGCCGCCAGCGAGGTTCATAACCCTCGGAGTTCCGGGAGCACCCCCATGATCGACGTCAGACCCTTCAACACCCTCGGCGGCGCCAACCACGGCTGGCTGAACGCCAGACACCATTTCTCCTTCGCCAACTACTATGATCCCGCCCGCATGAGCTGGGGCCGGCTGCGCGTCTGGAACGACGACGAGATCGCCGCCAAGTCAGGCTTTCCGCCCCACCCCCACGCCGACATGGAGATCATCACCTATGTCCGCACCGGGGCCATCACCCATGAGGACTCGATGGGCAACAAGGGCCGCACCGGGGCCGGCGACGTCCAGGTGATGAGCGCAGGCACCGGCGTGCGTCACTCCGAGTTCAACCTCGAGAACGAGATGACCACCCTGTTCCAGATCTGGATCGAGGCCGACAAGCGCGGCGCAACGCCCAGCTGGGGGGCCAAGGAGTTTCCGAAGAGCGACCGGACGGGCCAGTTCTCGGTCCTGGCCTCGGGCGATCCGACCGATGACGCCCTGACGATCAATGCCGACGCCCGGGTTCTGGGGGCCACGCTGAACGCCGGCGAGAGCCTGACCTACAGCCTGGGCGAAGGTCGCCACGCCTATCTGGTTCCCGCCGTCGGCGCGGTCGAGGTCAACGGCGTGCCCCTGAACGCCCGCGACGGCGCGGCCATCAGGGACGAGGCGGAGATCACGATCACGGCCACGGCAGACGCCGAACTGGTGATGGTGGACTCGCTTTAGAAACCCGTCTCTCCCGGTCGAGAAAGCCAAACGAAAACGCCGCCCCGGTTGCCCGGGGCGGCGTTTCTGTTGAGTGGCTCAAACCGTCAGTGGGTGGCGACGGCCGTGCCCGGGTCCTGCACCGGCTGGGGCGCGGGCAGAGGGTCGGTCGCCTCGTCCCATTCCACCGGCGTCAGGGTTCCGGTCAGGGCCCATTTCAGGGCCTCGTCAGCGGTCTTGATCGGAACGATCTCCAGCGCCGACTTCACATTGTCAGGCACATCGGCGAGATCCTTTTCGTTCTCTTCCGGGATCAGCACCGTCTTGATGCCCGAGCGGAGGGCTGCCAGCAGCTTCTCCTTCAGCCCCCCGATGGCGGTGACCCGGCCGCGCAGGGTGATCTCGCCGGTCATGGCGATGTCCTTGCGGATCGGGATGCCGGTCAGGACCGAGACCATGGCCACGGTCATGGCCACACCCGCCGAGGGGCCGTCCTTGGGCGTCGCGCCGTCCGGCACGTGCACGTGGATGTCGGTCTTCTCGAACGCCGGCGGCTTGACGCCGATGCTGAGCGAGCGGGCCCGGACATAGGAGGCAGCGGCGGAGATGGACTCCTTCATCACCTCCTTCAGGTTGCCGGTCACCGTCATGCGCCCGCGGCCCGGCATCTTGATGGCCTCGATGGTCAGGATTTCGCCGCCGAACTCGGTCCAGGCCAGGCCGGTAACGATGCCGACCTGGTCCTCCTCATCCGTCTCGCCGTAGCGGAACTTACGAACCCCCGCGAACTCGGCCAGCTTGGCGTCGTCGATGGTGACGGACAGCGTCTTGTTCTTGGACATCTCGCGCACCGACTTGCGCGCCAGACCGCCCAGGGCGCGTTCCAGCGACCGCACGCCGGCTTCCCGGGTGTAGTAGCGGATCAGGTCGCGGATCGAGCTGTCCGGCACGATGAATTCGGCCGGCTTGAGCCCGTTCTCTTCGGTCACCTTGGGCAGGACGTGGCGTTTGGCGATCTCGACCTTCTCGTCCTCGGTGTAGCCGCTGACCCGGATGATCTCCATCCGGTCCATCAGGGGCTGGGGCATGTTCAGGCTGTTGGCCGTGGTCACGAACATGACGTTGGACAGGTCGTAATCGACCTCGAGGTAGTGGTCACCGAACGCATTGTTCTGTGCCGGATCCAGCACCTCCAGCAGGGCCGAGGACGGGTCCCCGCGCCAGTCGGCCCCCAGCTTGTCGATCTCGTCCAGCAGGATGAAGGCGTTGGTCGTCTTCACCTTCTTCATCGACTGGATGATCTTGCCCGGCATGGAGCCGATGTAGGTCCGGCGGTGGCCGCGGATTTCGGCCTCGTCGCGCACGCCGCCCAGCGACATGCGGATGTATTCCCGGCCCGTAGCCTTGGCGATCGACTTGGCCAGTGAGGTCTTGCCGACGCCCGGAGGCCCGACGAGGCACAGGATCGGACCCTTGAGGCTGTTGGTGCGCGCCTGGACGGCCAGGTACTCGATGATCCGTTCCTTGACCTTCTCGAGGCCGTAGTGGTCCTCCTCGAGGATGGCCTCGGCCTTGTCCAGATCGATCGGCTTGGTCTTGGCCTTGCCCCACGGGATCGACAGCAGCCAGTCGAGATAGTTCCGGACTACCGTCGATTCCGCCGACATCGGCGACATGTTGCGCAGCTTCTTGACCTCGGCCTCGGCCTTGACGCGGGCTTCCTTGGACAGGCGCGTCTTACGGATGCGCTTCTCCAGCTCCATGATCTCGTCGCGGGCGTCGTCGGTCTCGCCCAGTTCGCGCTGGATCGCCTTCATCTGCTCGTTCAGATAATATTCGCGCTGGGTCTTCTCCATCTGGCGCTTCACGCGCGAGCGGATCTTCTTCTCGACCTGCAGGACCGAGATTTCGCCCTCCATCAGCCCGTACACAGTCTCCAGGCGGGCCGGCACAGCGATGGTTTCCAGCAGGCCCTGCTTGTCGGCGATCTTGACCGACAGATGGGCCGCGACCGAGTCCGCCAGCTTGGACGGATCGGTGATCTGGGGGATGGAGCTGAGGGCCTCGGGCGGGACCTTCTTGTTCAGCTTCACATAGTTTTCGAACTGCTCGATCACGGCGCGCAACAGGGCCTCCGACTGGGCGGGCTCGCCCGGATCGTCGGCGATCTCCACGGCTTCGGCCTCGAAATATTCGGTGCGGTCCGTAAATCTGGTGAGGCGCGCGCGGCTCTTGCCCTCGACCAGCACCTTGACCGTACCGTCCGGCAGTTTGAGCAGTTGCAGGACCGTGGCCACTACGCCGATCGGATAGATGGCATCGGCCGACGGGTCGTCATCGACACTGTTCTTCTGGGTGGCCAGCAGGATCTGCTTCTCGCCCTTCATGATCTCGTCGAGCGCCTTGACGGACTTCTCGCGGCCCACGAACAGCGGCACGACCATGTGCGGAAAGACGACAATGTCCCTCAGCGGCAGGACGGGCAGGGTTTTTGTCTCGGTCATGGTGATGCGTACTTTCACAGGGGCCCTCGTTGATCTCGGACCCGCCGCGCCGGCGTTGGGAGCGCCTGTGCTCCACCGTTTCGACTCGGCCCGCCATTCGGCGGCCTTCGAATGAGTATGTGGTTCTGTCTGCGCTGCGTTCAAGCGTGACGGCTGCGGACCACGCTCTTCCATCCACAAGCGGTGCAGCTGCACGATCCACGGGAAGTCCGCCTTGCCGCGGCATGGATGGTGCGGCGCGACCGCGGAAACCGGTGAACCTCGCCGCTGACAGGCTGTGTCCCCGGCGCATCGGCTATCTGGCAGAACGCATGAAAAAGGGCGGTCCCGTGCGGGACCGCCCTTGTCCGTCGTGTCCGGGGTCGGATCAGGCAGCGCTGTCGGGCGCGGCCTTCTTGGATTTGGTCTCGGAATAGATCAGCAGCGGCTGGGCCTTGCCCTCGATGACCTCGGCATTGACGACGACTTCCTCGACGCCCTCGAAGGTGGGCAGCTCGAACATCGTCTCCAGCAGGATGCCTTCCAGGATGGACCGCAGGCCGCGGGCTCCGGTCTTGCGCGTGATGGCCTTCTTGGCCACCGCGATCAGGGCGTCGTCGGTGAACGTCAGGTCGACGTTCTCCATCTCGAACAGGCGCTTGTACTGTTTGACCAGGGCGTTCTTGGGCTCGGTCAGGATGGTAACCAGCGCCGGCTCGTCCAGGTCCTCGAGCGTCGCCAGGACGGGCAGACGACCGATGAACTCCGGGATCAGGCCGAAGCGCATCAGGTCGTCGGGCTCGACACCCTTCAGGATGTCGCCGGTGCGACGTTCATCCACTTCCTTGACCTTGGCACCGAAGCCGATCGAGGCCCCGTCACCGCGCGCCGCAATCACCTTCTCCAGGCCGGCGAACGCGCCGCCCACGATGAACAGGATGTTGGCGGTATCGACCTGCAGGAACTCCTGCTGGGGATGTTTGCGACCGCCCTGCGGCGGCACGGAGGCGACGGTGCCTTCCATGATCTTCAGCAGGGCCTGCTGCACGCCCTCGCCCGAAACGTCACGGGTGATCGAGGGGTTGTCGGACTTGCGCGAAATCTTGTCGATCTCGTCGATGTAGACGATGCCGCGCTGGGCCCGTTCGACGTTGTAGTCGGACGACTGCAGCAGCTTCAGAATGATGTTTTCGACGTCCTCACCCACATAACCGGCTTCGGTCAGGGTGGTGGCGTCGGCCATGGTGAAGGGCACGTCAATGATGCGGGCCAGGGTCTGGGCCAGCAGCGTCTTGCCCGAACCGGTCGGCCCGATCAGCATGATGTTGGACTTGGCCAGTTCGACGTCGTTGTTCTTCGTCGCGTGGTTCAGACGCTTGTAGTGGTTGTGGACAGCGACGCTCAGCACCTTCTTGGCGTGGCTCTGCCCGATCACATAATCGTCAAGGACCTCGCGGATCTCCTTGGGCGACGGCACGCCGTCCTTGGCCTTGGAGAACGAGATTTTGTGCTCTTCACGGATGATATCCATGCACAGTTCGACGCATTCATCGCAGATGAACACGGTCGGCCCGGCGATGAGCTTGCGCACCTCATGCTGGCTCTTGCCGCAGAATGAGCAGTAGAGCGTACTTTTGGCGTCTGTGCCGGCGGCTTTGGTCATCGAGCCTTCTCACTCCCGCGGTTCACCCCGATATGGGGCTAACGCGCATCCTTCGCGTTGATTCCCGGACAATGGGCGCAAAGGTCTTCAAAAATTGACAATCACCCATCCAGACGCCCGCGACAACC
The DNA here is from genome assembly GCA_965284375.1 of Caulobacteraceae bacterium. Taxonomy (GTDB): domain Bacteria; phylum Pseudomonadota; class Alphaproteobacteria; order Caulobacterales; family Caulobacteraceae; genus Brevundimonas. Next base: position 667,068 of record OZ260074.1, on the reverse strand, counting down.
CCGACCAAGCTTGGCCGGAGTCCGAAGCGGACAGTTCACTGTTGAGGGAGATCGCGGCGAATGTCTGACATGGGAAGTCCCACTATGGTTCGCCAGCCACCTCGCAAGGATCAGGCCATCGTCGCCTTCGATTTCGACGGTACCCTGACGGTTCGCGACAGTTTTACCCAGTTTCTTCGCTGGCGGGCCGGGTCGGGCGGCTGGTTCAGAGGGCTGGCGCGGATGACTCCGGATCTCGCGACCTACGCTGGCGATCGCGACCGGGGACGACTCAAGGCGGCCTCGGTGCGGCAATTCCTCAAGGGGACTCCTCGTGCCCAGCTGGAAGCCGACGCCGAGGCCTTTGCAGGCCAGGTCTGGCCCGGCTTCCTTCGCTACGACGCCCTCGCCTGCTGGAAGGATTGGGGTGCGAAGGGGGCCTACCGCGTCATCGTCACGGCCAGCCCTGAAACCACGGTCGCGCCCTTCGCCCGACGTCTGGAGGCCGAGGCCCTGCTGGGCACCCCGCTGGTGTTCGACGCCGATGACCGGGTGACAGGGGCCTTCGCCGGCCCGAACTGCCGGGGCGAAGAGAAGGTGCGGCGGCTGCGGGCCGCCTTCGGAGCCGACACGAAACTGGCGGCGGCCTACGGCGACACGTCGGGTGATACGGAAATGCTGGCCATGGCGGACGAGGCCGGCTTCCGGCGGTTCAAGGGCTAGCCCTAGCGACCGTCGGCATCGACCTCGAAGGTCGTGGGCTTGCCACGCGAGGTCGGGTTCCAGCCGGCTTCGATCACCGCCGTCACGGCATTGCTTACCGCTTCGGCCTGGATCTGCTGCTTCTCCATGTCGGGACGCCCGTTCGGGCGCATCGGCATCGGGAACTGAACGATCGCCTCGCGTTGGTGGCCCGACAGCCTCAGGGTGATAGCCACCCCGTCCCAGGTGCCGTCGGCCTTGGGCCGGGGTTGCCGACGGAGTTCCCACTCATAGATATCGCCGTCGACCTCGACGGTCGCGCTGGTCTGGCCGGTGTGCTGCATGGGGCCTGATAGCACATATGAAAAAGACGCGCCGGGCATGGCGCGCCTCTTTCGCATCACGGATGTGAATGCCCTTCGGCGGAGACGATCAGACCGTCTTGATCCCGTCGCTCTCGGCCTGTTCGCGGCGGTCGTAGACGTGATCGACGATGCCCCAGGCCTTGGCGTCCTCGGCGCTCATGAAGTGGTCGCGATCGAGGGTCTTCTCGACCTCCTCATAGGTCCGGCCGGTGTGGTGGACGTAGATCTCGTTCAGGCGTCGCTTGGTGTAGCGGATGTCCTCGGCATGACGCTCGACGTCAGAGGCCTGGCCACGGAACCCGCCCGAGGGCTGGTGCACCATGATACGGGCGTTCGGCAGGGACACGCGCGCGCCTGCGGCACCGGCGGCGAGGATCAGCGAACCGGCCGAGGCGGCCATGCCCATGCACACCGTCGAAACCGGCGAGCGGATGTATTGCATGGTGTCGTAGATCGCGAGCGCCGAGGTCACCTGACCGCCGGGGCTGTTAATATACATACTGATTTCCTTCTTCGGGTTCTCCGACTCGAGGAACAGCAGCTGGGCGCAGATCAGCGATGCCATGCCGTCCTCGAAGGGCCCGGTCAGGAAGATGATCCGCTCGCGCAGCAGGCGCGAGAAGATATCGAAGGCTCGCTCGCCCCGGCTGGATTGCTCCACCACCATGGGGACGAGGTTCATGTTCATCAGTTCGATCGGATCGCGCATTGAGGCCTTCTCGGGATGCCCGGGTCACGGGAGAGGTGGGCGCGACTCACCGGTCGCTGACCCTGTTGAACAGGATATCGCGTTGCCGAACCGTTGACGCAAGGCGCGAAGGCCTCAGTATCGACCGGGCCAGCCCTGAGCGGGCGGAAACCGACCGTGCATCCGGGGTCCCGCGGTAGACAGTGACCGTGGCGAGTGCGTCACTCCGCGTCGGGAACCGCCCGCACGTTGCGCGTCATCAGATCCACGATCTCCGCACCCCGACCACCCGGCGTCAACCGGTTCTGCTCGATGCTGTACAGGGCGTTCAGATAGTCCATGTCCCAGGATGTCAGCCCGGGTGTGTCCGGGCTCGAAAACACGTTCAACACGGTATCATAGGCGGCCAGATCGGCATTCGGATCAACCTGGGCCAGGGCCACCAGCGTACAATAGTCGGCCAGTTGGGTCAGCGAGAGTGACGCCGTCTTGGTAAGGTCCACAACGATGATGGCCTTGAACATGTCGTCGCGAATATCCGTCCGAAGCCGGGACGCGCTCGATACGGCGATCTGGGGTGCCTCCCGACCCGGCAGGCGCGTCGCCAACTCGCCGGTTTCGGAATCGACCGGACCGCTGACGTGCCACCAACGGATGGGTGCATCGGACGTCCGGAAGGCATCAAGAGCCTGGAACGACCGCGTCATGCCCGATCCTCCGGGAATGAAGGCGCGACGCCGCGCTTCGACGATCCCGTCGGCGACAGCCTGGCCATCCGCAGCGGCGATGATGAGGACGTTGGCGCTGCAACCGGGTTCACCGGCGGTAACGCCCAGTTCACGCGCGACGTCAGACGCCCGGTCGACAATATACTGGGCGATATCGGCGCGAAGATTGACCACGCCGATACAGACCGAACTGTTCCAGCGTGCCGCGCCGCGATTGCCGGTGGCAGGCGCAGCCACCTCGCCGACGAAATTCTGGACGACCGCTCGAAGCCGGCGGCCCTCGACGACGACCTCTCCCAGTTCAGTCGCTGTTTGCGGTGCCGGGACCTGGACGGCTCCGGGCGTCTGGACGAGCAGGCTTGCAGCCAGAGCGAGTGCTGAAATCGACATGGTTTTCCCCGGGGCAGGCTGCAGACAGGGCTAGGTCGACAAGATGGCGAGATCGGGGCGCACGTGTTTCAGGCTCGCAGCAATGCACCCCGGTTGCATCCGCAAGCTCTCGAAACCGCCGCTCCGTATCAGATGTCGTCGTCTTCCTTGAGCAGCTCTTCCTTGGTGATCGGGGTGTCCGTCACCTTGGCCGTGTCGAAGATCAGATCGCAGACCTTTTCTTCGTAGATCGGCGCGCGCATCTGGGCGGCGGCATTGGGGTTCTGGCGATAGAAGTCCAGCACCTGACGTTCCTGACCCGGATAGTTGCGGGCTTCGGCCATGATCGCGTTGTTCAGCTCCTGGTCGGTGACCTGGACGTTGTTCGCACGGCCGATCTCGGCCAGCACCAGACCCAGACGGACACGGCGCTCGGCGATCTTCTGATATTCTTCCTTGAGCTTCTTCTCGGACTTCTTGGCGTCGTCCTCGGGCAGCCGGCCGGCTTCCTTGTCGGCCTGCACCTGTTGCCAGATGCCGTCGAACTCGGCCTCGACCATCTTGGGCGGCAGGGGGAAGTCGTGGGCCTTGTCCAGGGCGTCCAGCAGGGCACGCTTCAGCTTGAAGCGGGCGGCGCCCACATACTGCTGGTTCAGATTGGTGCGCAGCAGTTCCTTCAGCTTGTCCAGCGACTCAATGCCGATACGCTTTGCGAAGTCCTCGTCGATCTTGGCGGGAGCCTCGGCCTTGATCGCCTTGACCTTGACGTCGAACGTCACGGCCTTGCCGGCCAGATGGGCGGCCTGGTAATCGTCAGGGAAGGTGACGTTGAGGACCGGCTCATCACCGACCTTGGCACCCTTGAGCTGCTCTTCGAAGCCCGGGATGAAGCGGTTCGAGCCGATCACCAGCTGGGTGTCCTCGGCGGACCCGCCCTCGAAGGGTTCGCCGTCCAGCTTGCCGAGGAAGTCGATGGTGACCTCATCGCCGTCGGCGGCCTTGACGGTCTTGCCCTTCTTGTCCTCGTAGGATTTCGCCTGGCCCGCCAGTTCGGTCAGGGCCTCGTCCAGATCGGCGTCGGTCGCCTCATAGGTGGGGCGTTCGAGCTTCAGCTTCTTGACGTCGGTGGGGGTGAAGTCAGGCATGACTTCCAGGGCCATTTCGTACGCCAGGTCTTCCTGACCGGCGATGACCTTGTCCATGTCCGAGGTCAGCTTCATCTCGGCCGGAGCGGCCGGGCGCACCTTGGCGTCGTCCAGGGCCTTCTGGCTGGAGGTATTCAGCGCGTCATTGACAATCTCGCCCATGAAGTCGCGGCCGAAGGTCTTCTTGACGTGCGACATCGGGACCTTGCCGGGACGGAAGCCCTTCAGCTTCATCTTCGGCGCGACTTCCTTCAGCTTGGCGTCCAGCTTCGCGTTCAGCTCGGCGACGGGAATGGTCACCGCGATCACGCGGCTGAGACCTTCATTGGACTTTTCGACAACTTGCATGGCCGGGATTCTGACGCTCTGTGGCGGCACCTTTCAGGCAGGCGCTGCTCGGTGTGGGTAAAGCAACAAGGGCCGCCCTTTGGAGGCGGCACCTTTGAAGCCCGCCCTTATGTCGAGGACGGTTCCAAAGGTCAACGTGAGACGCGGGGCACGGAACGGTTTCAGAGAAGGCGACGGGCCGCTATCAAGACGGAATGAACCCCTCCCCCGCCCCGATCGGCGTCGCCGTCTTCCCGGTCACGCCCTTGCAGCAGAACTGTACCCTCGTCTGGTGCCGCGAGACGATGAAGGCGGCGATCATCGATCCGGGTGCCTCCGTCGACCAGTTGCTGGCCGCCGTTGCGAAGCAGGGCCTGAGCCTGGAGGCCATCTGGATCACCCATGGGCACCTGGATCACGCGGGCGGCGCGGCCGAGATGCAGGAGAAGACCGGCCTCGACATCATCGGCCCGCACCCGGATGACCAGTTCTGGATCGACGGTATCCCGGCCCAGGGCCAGCTCTACGGCCTGCCCGGTGCCCGCAGCTTCACCCCGACCCGCTGGCTGGCCGATGGCGACGTGCTGACGCTGGGCAACACCACCTGGGAAGTCCTGCACTGCCCGGGGCATACGCCGGGACACGTAATCTTCTTCAACCGCGCAGCCCGGTTCGCCCAGGTCGGAGATGTGTTGTTCCAGGGCTCGGTCGGCCGCACCGACTTCCCGCGCAGCGACCACGCCAGCCTGCTGAACGCCATCACGACCAAGCTGTGGCCGCTCGGAGATGACGTCGCCTTTGTGCCGGGCCACGGCCCGACCTCGACCTTCGGGGCCGAGCGCCGGACCAATCCGTTCGTGTCCGATGAAGCCTTGCGCCGTGCGCCGATCGCTCGACCGGCGTCCGGTCCCGCCTAGAGCGAAGTCGGTCTTGCCTCAGGTCGATTCGCCCTGGAGCAAAAATGGTCTAGCGCGCGGCCAGCATGCCGATCAGAACGCCCAGGCCGAGGGCATAGAGCGTCGCCTTCATCGGTTCGGCCTCGACCGCACCCCGCAGTCGCCCGGCGCGATCCCGGCCCCAATCGCGCGCCTGTGCCGCATCCTCTCGCACGGCTTGTCGCAGGGGGCGGTTTCCGACGGTCTGGTGCCCGGCAGTCGCCAGAATTTCGTCCGCGCGGCGATCAGGCCCGGCCGCGGCACCGTCCATGTCATCTTCGATGTCTTCAATGCTGGTCGGGCCGGCATAGGTCTCGGTCATCGTTGGCTCCTGTGGCTCAACCCCTCAAACCGTCGTCCAGCGGCCGGGTTCCGGTCAAAACGGCGCGCCGCTGAAACGTGATTGAACAGCTTGGTCCCCCGGCGCGTTTCATGGGCGGAACAGGAGATCGCGATGACCTACATCGAGCCCGACAGCCCCGGCGGCCAGCCTGAGATCATGCCGCCTGAAACGCCGCAGCCGGACATCGACCCCGGTGCCCAACCTGAAGAAATCCCTCAGCAAGACATGCCCGGCGGTGAGCCGGGCGACGCGCGCCCCTATGGCGGCTGATGACGCAAACGCTGTGATTCGCTCGCAATTCCGTGACCGGAAAACCGGAACCGGACTCCGGCGGGAGGGTTCAGTTCAGCAACCGTCACCGTCTCCTCGAAAGGAACCTCCGATGGCTCAAGGTCAGACACCACGCGCCAGCGGCGTATCAAAACGCGGGTTCGCGTCCATGGACCCGGATCGCCAGCGCGAGATCGCCCGCAAGGGCGGGGCCAGCGTGCCCAGCGAAAAACGCAGCTTCTCCCAGGACCGCAGCCTCGCCGCTCAGGCCGGGCGCAAGGGCGGCGAAGCGTCCCACGGCGCCCGCGCTCGCGAGCCCGGCACAGCCGAAGACTAGATTTTTCGTCCCGATAATCGAGGGCGGCGTCCGGTCGGAAGCCGCCCTCGTCGCGTCACGCTTCCAGCAACGCCAGCGCTACGGCCGGGTCAAAACTGGTCTCGAACGCCCCAACGGTCCAGCCAGCCGCCTCGGCCAGGCGGCGCACCGTATCCTCGGTAAATTTCCGCGAGTTCTCCGTGTGAATGGATTGGCCTCGCGCGAAGGCGAAGCCCTGCCCGTCAATTCTGACAGCCATGTCCCGCGTCGCCACGAGATGCATCTCCATACGGGACGCCGCGGCGTTCCAGACCGCCCGGTGCGCGAAAGCGTCGACATCGAAGTCGGCCTTCAGCTCGCGGTTGGCCCGGACCAGAAGGTTTCGGTTGAAGGCCGCCGTGACACCGGAAGCGTCGTCATAGGCGGCGATCAGGGCCGCCGGCTCTTTCACCAGATCGATTCCCAGCACGAAGAGGGCATCGTCACCCAGAAGCGAGCGCGCGGCCTTGAGGAAGGCCACCGCCTCCTCGACTTCCAGATTGCCGATGGTTGAGCCGGGGAAAAACCCGACATGACGGCCATCGCCGATCCCGGCCGGCAGGGCCCCCAGGTGCAGGAAATCTCCAACCTGCGGCGCGACCTTCAGCGTCGGATAGGCACCCGCGATCCGACTCGCCGCCGCGTCCAGGGCGTCCGCACTGATGTCTATGGGGACATAGGCTGCAAGGTCGGGCGCAGCGTCCAGCACGATGCGGGTTTTTTCACTGGCCCCTGAACCGAACTCGACCAGAACCGCCCCGGGGCCAAACCGTCTGGCCCAGGCGGGTGCCACACGGCGCAGCAGGGTCGCCTCCTGGCGGGTCGGATAGTATTCCGGCAGCCGGGTGATTTCCTCGAACAGGCGCGAACCTTCGGCGTCATAGAACCATTTGGGCGACGCGACCTTGGGCGAGCGCGACAGGCCCGCAATCAGGTCGCGGCGGAAACGGGCCGTTTCGGCGGGTTCGGCCTCGCGCGTCAGCGGCGCAGGAGCATCCTCGGCCAGTCGCAGTCCCATGAACGCCCACCTTTGATGCGGATAGAAGAAGTTGCGGTAGCTGACCCGCGCATGTCCCGGAGGCGTGGCGAAGGACGACCCCCGCAGCACCATCTGGTTGGCCATGAACTTGCCATTGTACTCCGAGGCCGTACCCTCGGTCGGTCGAAAACCCGCGTAGGGGGCGTAGGCTCCCGCGGTCCATTGCCACACCTCACCAAACGCATTGGAAAACGCGTCGGAACGGCATCGCATCGCGTGCTCCCATTCGGCTTCCGTCGGCAGCCGTTTGCCGGCCCAGCGGGCGTAGGCGTCAGCCTCATAGAAGCTGACGTGCGCGACAGGCTCTGCCGGATCCACATCCACGCGGCCGGTGAGAGTCATCCGGGTCCAGTGTCCACCCTCGTCGCGCCAGTACAGCGGCGCGCTCCAGGCTTCGGCCTTCACGGTGGCCCAGCCGTCCGCCAGCCAGAACTCCGGTCGGGCGTAACCGCCGTCCGCGATGAAGGCGAGCCAGTCGCCGTTCGTGACCAGATCGCCGGCCAGGGCATAGGGCTCCAGCCAGACGCGATGCGCTGGCCCCTCGTTGTCGAAGGCGAAGCCGGGTCCGCCGTGGCCGATCTCGACCAGCCCGCCGTCGAACCGGCACCAGTCGCGCCCGGGAGAGTCGGCCTGACAGGCGCGGGGTACCGTGGCGTAGGCCGCCGGGTCCAGCGGCGAGCGCGACATCAGGTTCAGCAGATCCATCAGGAACAGCTCCTGGTGCTGCTGGTCGTGATGCAGGCCCAGTGTGAACAGATAGCGACGCCGCGGGTCAGTATCCCCCTGCCCCAGCCAGGCCGTCATTCGCCGGTCGATCTCGCGGCGATAGGCCAGGACATCCTCCAGCGTCGGCCGGGTCATGAGGCCGCGTTCGGCGCGCTCCACCCTCGGCCCCAGCGCTTCATAATAGCTGTTGAACAGGGTCTGGAACCGGGGATCGACCGGCTGATAGCCGGGTTCCTGGGCCAGGATCATGGCCTCGAAGAACCAGCTGGTATGGGCCAGATGCCATTTGCCCGGGCTGCAGTCAGGCATCGACTGCGCCGACAGGTCCTCGGGGCCCAGACCTGCTGCCAGGGCGGGCATGGCAGCCCGCACCTCACGAAAAAGGGTCAGGTCCTCGGCCACCCGGTCGGGGATGCGCGATGGCGCGTTCATCTGGTCCGCCCCTGGCAGTCTACGCCGGACCGGCGTTCGGATTTCGAACGGCCAAAGGTCCCGCTTTGTTCCCAGTTAGGGAGGCGGCGGTGACGCTTCAACCAGGCGGACGGCCTAAATACGGGCAATCGCCTCGATCATCTCGTCCACGGCGGCCGCCTCGGTGGCCCAGGAACAGACGAACCGGACTGACCCGTCGTCGAACCGGTAACAGGCCCAGCCCATGTCGTTGAGCCGTTCGTGCGCCGGCGGCGGCATGCGCACGAACACGGCGTTGGCCTCGACCGGATGGGCGAGCGTGAAAGCCGATCGGGTCGCGATGCCCGCCGCCAGCCGCTGCGCCATCAGATTGGCGTGGGCGGCACCGTCCTCCCAGGCGTTGGTTTCAAGCAGGCCCAGGAAGGGCGCGGCCAGGAAGCGAGCTTTTGAAGCCGTCTGGCCCGCCTGTTTCAGCCGGTTGTCGATGCGCCGCGACAGGCTCTTGTCGAACATGACGATGGCCTCGGTGCAATTCGCCCCGGCCTTGGCCCCGCCGAACACCAGTACGTCCACGCCCAACCGCGCGATCTGGGTCAGATCGAACCCCGCCGCCGCCGCATTGGCCAGCCGGGCACCGTCCATATGCACGCCGCAACCCTTCAGCTTCACCGGCTCGATCAGGTGGCGCAGCTCTTCCTCTGTGTAGACGGTGCCGTACTCGGTCGACTGCGTCAGGCTCATCGCCGCGGCCGGCTGACGGTGTCCGACCTCGGGCTCGTCGAGCGCAGCGTGCAGCGCCAGGGGATCGATCTTGCCCGAAAAGCCCGGCAGGCCGATCAGGCCCACGCCCGAGCCGAAGAAGCCCGGTGCCCCGGTCTCGTCCGTGCAGATATGGGCCGCGTGGTGGGCCAGCACCGCTTCATGCGGCCAGGCCAGCATCGACAGGGCGATGGCATTGGCCGCCGTGCCCGAGAAGACGAAGCGAATGTCGGCGTCGGCATCCAGCCGTTGGCGGATCAGGTCCGCCGCCCGCGCCGTGACGTCGTCCGAACCATAGGCTTTCGCGAAGCCGTCATTGGCCTCGATCAAGGCCTGCATCGCGGAAGGAGCCATGCCGGCGGTGTTGTCGGATCCAAAATCGTAACGCACGTCTCAGCCCTCGCTGCCACTGTCCTGATGGGCATCGCCCGGCGACGGATCGCTGGCCCTTGCTCTGCCGGTCTTCCGGCCCACCGGGGACGCCCTGGACGCCCCATCCTCGCCATAGGGCACGGCGACCTGATGGGGGAAGGGGATTTCGATATCGGCCGCGTCGAGTGCCTCCTTGGCTGCCTGAAGCACGTCGGCCTTGGCCTGCCAGTAGTCGTCGGAGGTGGTCCATGCCTGCAGGGTCATCTCGACCGAACTGTCCCGCAGGGCGGTGACGCCGGCCCAGGGCGCGGGATCGGGCAGCACGTGCGGATGAGCTGAGGCCGCGCCGACCATGGCGTCCCGCGCCGTGTTCAGATTGTCGCCGTAGCCGACGCCTATCTTCAGTTCCATCCGCCGCGTCTTCTGCCCGGACAGGTTCAGGATGGTGTCGCCGAACACCTTGGCGTTGGGGACGACGATCTTGACGTTGTTGGCGTCCGACATCTGGGTCAGGAACAGGTCCAGTCGCTGGACCTTGCCGACCCGTCCACCGACATCGATCAGGTCACCGACGCGATAGGGTCTCAGGATCAGCAGCATCACACCGGCCGCCACGTTCGACAGTGTGCCCTGCAGGGCCAGCCCCACGGCCAGGGACGCCGCGCCCAGCACGGCGATGATCGAGGTGGTCTGGACGCCGAGCCTCTGGAGCACGGCGATGAAGCCGATGATGAAGACCACCACGCGGACGACCTGAACGGCGAAGCTCAGCACCGTCGGGTCGTGGCGGAAACCGCGAACGCGCGACAACGCCCGCCGCGTCACGCCCGAAGCCCAGCGCGAGGCAAAGACGGTGACGACCAGGATGACAACGGCGACGGTCAGATTGATCGCGAAGTCGCCGGCCATTTCGGTCAGCTTGGCGATCATGGCGGCGTCCAGCGCGGCGGCTTTCTGGCCGGCGGAGACCGCCTCGTTCAGGGGAGCGACGAGGTTGGACATCCGCGGGGTCTAACGCCTCGCATCCGATTTGGCACCCCGCGCTTCATTTGCAGCTTCGGGCTGACACGATGCGGGCCTAAGCCGATGGCCATGAGTGAGTCTGCGAAACCCTCGGCGCTGAAAGTCGGCGTCGATGTGCCCTGGGTCACGAGTTGGACCGGCGAGCCGGTGTTGGGGGTACGCCCCTGTCCGTCTGTCAACGGTGCTCTGGCGATCGTCCAGGCCGACAACGCCGGCCAAGGCAAGCCGCTGTATTCCCAGAACCACGCCGTGCGTCAGCGCCTGAGCGTGCGGGACATGCTCTGCCCGATGTGCGGCCAGCCGACGACGCCCGAGGATCGCTTTACCCAGGTGGCCCATCCGTTCACCGCCGGAGCCTTGCGCGCGACCGGTCGCGGAGGAGCCCTGCCCGCCGATATCGGGGACGATCGCGTCCTGATTGATGCCGGGGCCATTGCGCCGCTGCACAAGGCCTGTTCGTCCCGCTCGCTGCGGTACTGCCCGCATCTGAAAGCCGATCCGAACATCGATGTCCGGCCCTTCCCCCCGTCGTGGGTGGTCCTGCCGCTGATGGCGCGTGCAGAGGCCCCGGCGCAGCTGTTCCTCGCCAGGGCAGAGTTGCGCCACGAAGTACCCGTGATTGGTTTCCTTCAGCTGTGCGGATTGACCGACCAGCTCGACACCTCCTGGCGCGGCCGAACTCAGCCCGCGACCTGAGCGATCCGCCCCCCGCCGCGCTCGATGGCGTCCAGCAGGTCCATGACGTCGGCGATGGTGTTCGCCTCGCGGGCGGGCTTGTCCCAGCGAATCCGACTGACCCGCGGAAAGCGCATCGCCACGCCCGACTTGTGTCGCGTCGAGCGGTTCAACCCTTCGAAAGCAATCTCCAGCACCAGGCCGAAGTCCCGCTCGGCCCGGACGGACCGCACCGGCCCGAAGCGGTCGACGGTGTGGTCACGCACGAACTTGTCGAGCTGCTTGAGCTCCTCGTCGGTGAAGCCGAAATAGGCCTTGCCGACAGGGGTCAGCGGCCCCGACCCCGAATCGTCCTCGGTCCAGACGCCGAACGTGTAGTCGGAATAGAAGCTGGACCGCTTTCCGTGTCCCCGCTGGGCGTACATCAGCACGGCATCGATGACATGGGGATCGCGCTTCCACTTGAACCACGGCCCCTTGGGCCGACCGGCCAGGTAGGGGCTGTCCCAGCGTTTCAGCATCAGCCCCTCCGCCGCCGCCCCGACCGGCGGATCGGCGCGCAGGACCGCCAGACCGGACCAGTCCGAACAGGGCACCACCGGCGACAGATGCAGGCGATCACCGCCCTGCCCCGCCAGGGCCTCGAGCCGTGCCCGCCGGTCGCGAAGCGCCAGCGTCCGCAAATCCTCCCCGCCATCCGCGAGAATGTCATAGGCGATGATGGCCGCCGGGAAGGCCGACATCGTCTTTGCATCGACCACCTTGCGGTTCAGCCGCTGCTGCAGGTCGCCGAACGGGGCCACGGCTCCGTCGCGCCAGACCACCAGCTCGCCGTCGACCGCGCCTTCGAAGGTCAGCCCCTCCATCACATCGGGAAAGGCACCGGAGATCTCGTCGCCGGTGCGGGAATACAGCTTCTGGACTCCGCCCTCGCGCACGGCCTGAACCCGGATACCGTCCCATTTCCACTCGGCGGCAAAGTCGGCGGGTGACAGGCGTGGAAAGTCGACCGCCTCATCGATGGCGACGGCCAGCATGACGGGCCGGAACCGGCCCGGGGCATCGCCGCTGGGTCTTTCGGTCCGGCCTTCCAGCCAGGCGAACAGGTCGGCATAGGGCGGCTCCAGCGCATGCCAGAGCTCCTCGATGTCCGAGGTATCGACCGGCTCGAGCGCCACGAGGGCCTCTCCGCCCTCCGGATCGGGCGGCTCACGGACCGCCGCGGGCCGCATCATGGCTGCCGCCGTCTTGGCCAGTCGCGCCGACAGACCGACGCGAAGTCCGCCCGTCATCAGCTTCAGCAAGGCCCAGCGCCCCTTGGGCTCCAGCGCGTCCAGCCAGCCCTCGAGCAGCTCCTTGACCTGGCCCCGGCCAGCCGTCCTCAGGGCCTCGACCACCTCGCCCAGATCGGGTTCGCGATTGGGTTTGTAGTCCGGGTCCCGGGGCCAGATCAGCGCTACCGTCTCGGCCAGGTCGCCGACATAGTCATAGGACCATTTGAACAGGACCGGATCGACCCGGGCCTCAACGGCCTTGCGGATCATGGCCGGCTTGGCGGCGTCGAATGTCAGCTCGCCCGTCAGGGACGCCAGGGCCCATCCCCGATCCGGGTCAGGCGTCGACGCCAGATAGTCGCGCAGCAGCACCAGCTTCGCATTGCGCGAGGCTGTCAGCGACAGTCGGTCCAGCAGTTCGGCGAAGGCGCGCATCCGACCTCATGTAGGGATCTGCGGAGCAAACGAAAATCGCCCCGGAGGTTTCCCTCCGGGGCGATGCTTTCAGGCCATCCCGGCCGGCTAGTTGAACAGGCTCGCAATGATCGCGGCGATCAGGCCGTTGTTCGAATTGGCCAGGACCACGTCGTTGCCGCTGCGGACATATTGATAGCCACGGGGAGGGGCCCGCAGGCCGTAGCGGCTGTAGTCGTTCACGACATACTGGTTCGAGCGATAGTAGGACGGCATGGTCTGGCCGTAGGCCCACTGGCGGGTCTGATAACCGCGCGGTGCCTGATAACGGCCGACGTTGTAGCGACGCTCCGCCCGCTGCCAGCGATCATAGGCGCGTTGCTGCTGGCGAGCGTCATGGCGATCTTCGCGCGCGTCCTGACGCCACTCGCGGCGGTCTTCACGGTCATCGCGACGATCTTCACGACGATCATTGCGATCATCCCGTCGGTCGTCATGACCATTCTGGCGGTACTCATTGTGGCCGCGTGACTGGGCTTCGGCGGCGGAGGCCACGCCCAGCGAACTCATGGCGAGTGTCGCGGCAATGGCGGCGGTGAGAATCTTCTTCATGAGACGTCTCCAGAGTCGGTCGAAAGGTTTCGACTTGCCCCGACTCTGGACCCGCCCGTTTGAGCGGGCTCTGAACGTCCCTGATCATGCGCCGTTCACACGGCGGCCCCCTTGCGAACGCGTTTGACGCTGCTTCAGGCGGCGGCGGCCTGGGGTGTGTCCATGGAACCGCGGACGCCGGCCCGCCCGCCACCGACCCGGTTCATCAGCGAGGCCAGGGCGGCGAAATCGATCGGCTTGTTCAGATAGGCGTCAGCCCCGGCGTCGAGGCCGGCGGCATGATCCTCGCTGCGGGCCGAAGCCGACAGCACCACGATCGGCGTCTCGCTGTTCACACCCTGGCCGGCGCGAATGGCGCGGGTTGCGGTCAGGCCGTCCATCACGGGCATGTTCACATCCATGATGATCAGGTCGAACGCCTGGTCCTCGGCCATGCCGACGGCGACCTTGCCGTTCTCTGCGCTGATCGAGGCATGGCCCGCCGAACCCAGCCAGGCCTCCAGGATCATGCGGTTGACCGGGTGGTCCTCCACAACGAGGACGCTCAGCGGCTGGCCGTCGGCCACTTCGGCGTGGATCGCCTCGGCAGGGGCCTGACGCGCCCATTCGACGACCTCGGTCTCGACCGAGAAGGTGAAGGTCGAGCCCGCTCCAACGGTCGAGGTCACGGCGATTTCACCGTCCATGATGTTGGCCATCCGGCGCGCGATCGTCAGGCCCAGACCGGTGCCGCCGAAACGGCGGGTCGAGGAATCGTCGACCTGGGTAAACGGCTGGAACAGCCGCGCCAGATCGTCGGGTGAAATGCCGGCTCCGGAGTCGGTCACGGCAAAGTCGAACCGGACCCGGTGATCACTCAGACGCTCGCCGCGGACGACGTAGTCGACGTCTCCCCGGTCGGTGAATTTCACCGCATTCGAGAGCAGGTTGTGGATCACCTGGCAAACCCGCAGCGGATCACCGCGCACCACGGCGGGAACGTCGCCCTCGAAGCGGGCCGTGAAGTTCAGCCCCTTGGCCTCTGCCTGGGCCTGGAACGGGCCCGTCACGCGCTTGTGCAGATCCTCGATGGACACATCGACGACCTCGAAGGTCATCTTGCCCGCCTCGATCTTGGTCATGTCCAGAATGTCGTTCAGCAGGCTGAGCAGATTGTCGCCCGAGTTGCGGATGATCGACAGATATTCTCGCTGGGTCGGCTCCAGACGGGTGGCCGCCATCAGCTGGGCTGCGCCGAGCACGCCGTTCATCGGCGTGCGCAGTTCATGGGAGATCACGCCGAGGAAGCTCGACTTGGCGTCGTTGGCGGCGTTGGCCCGGTCGCGGGCGGCTTCGAGCTCTTCGATCAGATGCGCCTGATGGTCCTGGAAGGCGCGGATCCGCTCTTCCCGCAGCATCGTCATCATGACCAGCACCACCATGCCGGCGCCCGTGAAGGGCACGACGGCCAGGAACTGCCAGAACTCCGGCGTGCCCCAAAGGCTTGCGGCGATCACCACGCCGGCGATGCCGTACGGCGACGAAATCACCAGCGCCTGACGGGGTGAACTGCGCAGTTGCGAGAACACGAGAACATAGCCCGAGACCAGCAGGGCCATGGCCAGCGCATGGCCGAATGCGGCGTCCGAGAACCAGGCCAGCAGGGGCGCGACGGCCCAGGCGGCTGTGGTCGCGGTGGCGACGGCCGGGAAGATGAGACCCCAGCCCGTGCCAACCCGATCGCTGATGCGCTTTTCAACCGCCCCGCGGATGGTGCCGGCGGCGAGGGTGAGGACGAACCACAGCGCCGCGGGGGTCAGACCCACCGTCGCCAGAAGGCCGACCGCCCAGGTGCCGATGATCAGATAGCGGAGGTATTGGGTCTGCAGGATCGCACGAAGGGCCTGCGCGGCTTCGCCCGCGCCCGGCTCGCCGCTGATCGACTTGCCGATGCCGTCGGATTCAACCATTGCGCGCTGCCCCACCCTACTTCCGACGGGGACGCTAGGCCCAAGATTCTAAGACGAGGTGAACGCTGACACTCCTGTGACAATCGGCGTTCGACGAAGTCAGCGCGAGGCGGCGTCTTCCTGTGGCGTCAAGGCCTGGATGGACAGGGCGTGGACCGGACCGGACAGTTCGTCCCGCAGCAGGGCGTTGACCGCTCGCTGCCGCTGCAGCCGTCCCTGCCCCTCGAAGGCCTTGGCCACGACCGTCAGATTGAAATGGCTCTCGCCGCCCGGCTGTCCGTCCAGCCCGCCTTCGTGATGGTGACCGGCATGCCGGGCACTGTCGTCTTCGATCGCCAGCCGGTCCGGAGCGAGACCGACCGTCAGTTTTTCCCGGATAATCGTCGCAATAGGGCCTTCCGGCATCGGTGTGTCCTTGTTGGTGACCAATTCGACCTTACACTCGCACGGATGTCATCCGAGTTCGAATACAAGCCCCGCTTCAAGGACATGCGGATCAAGCCGCCGCGCCCCGAGGAGGAGGCGGCGGAAGCCGACGTCCTGCACCTCAAGCCCGGCGAGAAGCCGTGCAACTGGCCTGACTGCCGCTCCGCCGCCACGGCCCGGGCCCCCAAGTCCCGCGAACGGCTGAACGATTTCTATGATTTCTGCCAACGCCACGCGGGCGAGTACAACAAGGGCTGGAATTTCTACGCCGGTATGAGCGACGGCGAGGTCCGCGCGGCCAAGGAAAACGAGGCCATGACCGGCGGTCGCCCGACCTGGGAAATGAAGGCGGGCAAATTCAGCCGCGAGGCCGCCGCCTTCGCCTCGAAAATGGGCACGGCCAACACAAAGGGGGCCGGCAGCTGGCAGGACAGCTTCGGCCTGTTCGGACGGCGCACCCGGGAACAGGCCGGACCCGAGGGCGAGGATACGCTCCGGCTGGGCAAGCTGGAACGCGCGGCCCTGACCGTGCTCGATCTCGACGCCCGCACCAACAAGGCCGGGATCAAGGCGCGCTATCACGAGATGCTGAAACGCTTCCACCCGGACCTGAACCAGGGCGACCGCGGTGCCGAGGCCAAGCTGCAGAGCGTCATCAAGGCCTACAAGACGCTGAAGAAGGCCGGGCTGGCGGGCTAGCATACGGGCGGCGGGCACCTAGCTATGGCTCCCCTCACCCCGGAGCCCGCCCATGGAAGTCCTCTACAAAGCCCACGCCACCGCCTCCGGCGGCGGCCGCGACGGTCGCTCGCGCACCGATGACGGCAAGATCGACGTCAGCCTGTCCGTCCCGGCCGAAATGGGCGGCGACGGCGGGGCCGGCACCAATCCCGAGCAGCTGTTCGCGACCGGCTACGCCGCCTGCTATCTCGGTGCCCTGCGGCTGGTCAGCGGCAAGGCGGGCACACCCGTCGGCCCGGACACGAAGATCCATTCCACCGTCGGCTTCGGCAAGAACACCCGCGGCGAGGGCTTCAACCTCGACATCGCCCTGAAGGTCACCGACCACGGCCTCGATCAGGCGGTCATCGACGACCTGATCCAGACGGCTCATCAGGTCTGCCCCTATTCCAACGCCACCCGCGGCAATGTGGACCTGGCCCTGAGCGCGGAATAACGTGCCGGACGCGGTCGCGCGTGTTGAGCCGCGCGCGGCCGGTGTCTAGAGGAAAGGGATGACCTCCCCCCTCGACGCCTCGCCCGATCCCCTGCTGACGCTGGAACCGCACCGTCGCGCCACCGTGCGCGAGATTTTCGGCGTCGACAGCGACATGACCGTGCCGGTCTTCACCGAGCGCGACAGCCATGTGCCCGAGATCGACGAGGCCTATCGGTTCGATCCGCAGACGACCCTGGCCATCTGCGCCGGCTTCAGCTTCGACCGCCGCGTCATGGTCCAGGGCTACCACGGCACCGGCAAGTCGACCCATATCGAACAGGTCGCCGCCCGCCTCAACTGGCCCATGGTCCGCGTGAACCTCGACAGCCACGTCAGCCGAATCGACCTGGTCGGCAAGGACGCCATCGTCCTCAAGGACGGCAAGCAGATCACCGAGTTCCGCGAGGGCATGCTGCCCTGGGCCCTCCAGCGGCCGATCGCCCTGTGCTTCGACGAATACGACGCCGGCCGCCCCGATGTGATGTTCGTGATCCAGCGCGTGCTGGAGGCGCAGGGTCGCCTGACCCTGCTGGACCAGAACCGGGTTATCCGCCCGAACAAATTCTTCCGCCTGTTCGCGACCACCAACACCATCGGCCTGGGCGACACCTCGGGGCTGTACCATGGCACCCAGCAGATCAATCAGGGCCAGATGGACCGCTGGAACATCGTCACCACGCTCAACTACCTCGACCACGACGTCGAGGCGGACATCGTGGCCGCCAAGGTCCCCGAATGGTCCGACGCCGACGGCCGCCGCCGCATCGCCGCCATGGTCCGCGTGGCCGACATGACCCGCAACGCCTTTATGAACGGCGACATCTCGACCGTCATGAGCCCCCGCACCGTCATCACCTGGGCCCAGAACGCCATCATCTTCGCGGGCGACGTAGGCCTGGCCTTCCGCCTGACCTTCCTGAACAAATGCGACGAGCTGGAGCGCCCGACGATCGCGGAATTCTACCAGCGCGCGTTCGGGGAAGACTTGCCGGAAGCGGCGACGCGGGTGAAGGTAGGGTAGCTACCGAGCCGATTTGGTCGCGGCGCGCCGAGCCAAAAACAAGCGGAACGACTAGATGCTAACCAAGTTAAAGTTCGAAAACTTCAAAACCTGGAAGAATGCGGAGCTTCGGTTCGGCAGCATAACTGGTCTTTTCGGCACAAATTCATCGGGTAAATCCAGCCTCATTCAGTTTCTGCTGATGCTAAAGCAGACGAAGGAGGCGACTGACCGAGCTATATCGCTTGATCTTCGAGGCATATACACGGATCTTGGAACATTCTCGGATGTCATACATAGACATAACGAGTCATTGAATCTATCCTGGTGCCTTTCGTTTGCATTAGACAATGAATTTTCCGTCAGCGATCCTTCTTCGAAGCGTACCAAGGCTCTCGTTCGATCGAATTCAGTTTCAGTCGCTGGAGAAGTAAGATCTAGCTCGCTTGGACCGATTTCACGATATCTGAGTTATGAGGTCGGAAACTTACAGTTCACTCTTTCTCCGAAGAAGAGTGAAGAAACTGCCTTTGACCTAAAGGCGACGGGAGATGATTTCCGTTTTATACGGACACCTGGTCGCGCATGGCAGCTCCCCGGACCGATTAAGTCCTACGCTTTCCCTGATCAGGCGCGCACATATTATCAGAACGCTTCGTTCCTCGCCGACTTAGAAACAGTCTACGAAAACGAGATAGATAAAATCTACTATCTTGGCCCTCTTCGAGAATACCCGAAGAGGGATTATACTTGGGCGCGCACACGACCACGAGACGTTGGCGTGCGGGGAGAGAAAGTTATCGACGCGATCTTGGCCGCAACAGCGGCTGGTGAACGGCACAATCTAAAACCCAAAGGGCATCTAAAGAGCTTCCAAGAAATGGTCGCTCACTGGCTCTCCGAGATGGGACTTATTCAGAGTTTTTCGGTCAAAGAGCTCGCAAAGGGCTCAAACTATTGGCAGGCGTTAGTGACAACGCAAAAGGGGGGACCGTCCGCACTATTAACCGACGTTGGCTTCGGCATTTCTCAAGTACTGCCAATTATCGCGTTGCTATATTACGTTCCCCGGGGATCGACCGTAATTCTAGAACAGCCGGAGATCCATTTGCACCCTTTGGCGCAAGCAAATTTGGCCGACTTGATAATAAATGTGACCAAGAACCGCAGCTTGCAAGTGATATTCGAAAGCCATTCTGAGCATTTGTTGTTGCGCATGCAACGGCGGATAGCCGAGGGAGAAGAAGATCCTGAGAATGTCAGACTATACTTCTGTCGGTCGGACGCAGGCGAGTCGGAGCTTGAGGAGCTTCGTGTCGATGACCTCGGCCAGATAGAAAACTGGCCTGATCATTTCATGGGAGACGCATTCGGAGAAACTCTCGCCGCTGAGCGTGCCCGCATTAAGCGCCTCCAAGCGAGCGCATAAGTGCGTTGTGCTGTTGATACTAATGTCCTGATCGTCGCCAACGGACGCGATTCGAACGCCTCGCCGCTCTGCCGCTTAGCTACTGTCGATTTCCTAGCCGACTTGATGAAAAGTGGACGGCTAGTCATCGATGACGCAGGGCTGGTGGAGGAGGAGTATAGAAAAAATATAGATCTAGGCCAACCGGGCGTTGGCAATCTGTTTTTTCAGCACTTTGTCGGATCCGCCTCAAATCGTCTGGAACGAATTACGTTAGAAAAAAACAGGGATGGTAGCTTCACAGATTTCCCGACAACTTCAACATTGAAGAAATTTGATCTAAGCGATCGGAAGTTCGTTGCGCTTGCCTGTAAAGCAAAATGTTCTGTTGCGAACGCGACGGATACTGACTGGTTAGACGATAAGGCGGAACTCGAGAAGAATGGGGTCAAGCTCCATTTTATCTGCGGATGTAACAAGGCCAACTGGTTCACCTAGGCTGCTCAAAGGTCTGTCAGCTCAGCCATCCCGCGCGCCGTGTCCCGCACCCCCTCCGGCCACCCGTCCACAGCCGCTTCAAACCCCGCCCCGTCGCCCGCGAACAGCCTCCGCGTCGCCTCCTCATAGCCGGGCAAATCCCCCGCCATCGCGGTCATGAAGCGATAGGCCGCGTCCTTGGCCTTACGCGCCCGATCCGGCCCCTCGGCGTCGCGCAGCGCACCTTCGACCAGTTTCCTCAGGGCGACGGACGCTCCGCCCGGCTGACCGGCCAGCCAGTCCCAGTGGCGCGGCAACAGGGTCACCTCACGCGCGGTGACGCCCAGTTTCGGGCGGCCCGGACCGCGCTTCTCGGCCCCGGGGGCCGGGATCAGCCGGGCCAGGGCGTCGGCGACCGCGCCACGCAGGTCGAGGTCGACCACGCCTCCCGTGACGGCGTCGAACGCCAGCACCGCCTCCCCCGCCCCTGACGCCGCTTGGACGAAGGGCAGGACCTCGGCCGCCGGGCCGCGCGCGATCAGGCGCTGGCCGGCGAAGGCGATCAGGGGATGGTCGGCGGCGACGGTCACGGGCGGCTCCTGGAGATGAGAAGTCTGGATTTACCCGGATCAAACCATCCGGTCAATATCGCCCGGGTATAATCAGCCGTTCTCCGCCATGGCCGCGAACAGCCCCGGGCGTCCCTCCTCCAAAAAAGCTCCCCATCGAACCCCTTGCTGCAGGAACCGGCGGTCCCGACATACGCTTTGGTTGCAGGCCTCCCCGCCCTGCTCACAGCCAAAGGATTCTCCATGACCGACCAACGCATCGACGGCGCCGCCGACACCCTCGAGGGCAAGGCCCAGTCCGGCCTCGGCCGTCTGACCGGCGACTCCAGACTGCAGATCGACGGCAAGATCAACGAGTACAAGGGCAAGGCCAAAGACGCCTACGGCCGGGTCATCGACGGCCTCGACGGCCTCGTCGCCAAGGCCCCGGTGGAATATCAGGACCGGGCCCGTCAGGGTCTGGACTTCGCCCGCCGCAAGCCCCTGCTGACCACGGGCATCGTCGCCGGCCTGGCCGTGCTGCTGGGCGGCCTCGGCCGCCGCCGCTAGCCGTTCTCGGCCGCCGCTGCGAACAGGCGGGCGATCTCGCCGTCAACGGCACCGGGTCCGTCCAGTTCGATGACGGCCGACAGCCGCTCGGACCAGCTTTCCTTGCGCACGGCCTCCGTCAGCCGCGGCGACGCCGCCGGGTCCAGCTTCAGCCCCAGCAGCGCCCGGCCGCCCTTCAGCGGCCGGGTCGCGGCGAACTGTACCGCCCGGCTGAATGAGGTGTAGCCCTTTCGCTGGCCCGAGATGACGCCGTCGGTGCCCGCCGCTGCGCGCTCGATCGCTTCCAGAATGGCCAGCGACCGTGGCTCGGCCCACAGGGCGGCGCGCAAGGCTTCGGCATCGTCCCAGCCGAGGGCGTCATCGGGCCGCGCCGCGCTGAGGATATGGGCCGCGTGGTTCGAGCCGATGCCGTGGGTGGCCTTCAGCCAGGCCGCCTGGGCCTTGGGCCGGGTCTCAGGGCAGCCCTTGAGGATGTCGACCCAGACCGCAACGGGCCGCCCGGTGGCCTTTTCGAAATTGGCCTCCACCGTAGCGAACCACTTCTGCTGCCGTTCGGTCAGCACCGCGCCGCTCTTCATGGTACCGTCCTCCGCTTCGACATGACCTTGCCTGCGCACAGGACAAAGAAAAAGGCCCGGGCATCCCTGCCCGGGCCTTCTGCTCTTTCAGCGATGCGGACGGTCTAGTCCACGACCTGATCCGCGGCCCGCGACGCCTTCACCTGGGCGGCGCTGGACGGGGTGATGTCGAAGTCGATCTTGCCGTCCTTCAGCGCGACCTTCACATGGCCGCCGCGCGTCAGGCGTCCGAACAGGATGTCGTCGGCCAGCGGCTTCTTGATGTGCTCCTGGATGGTCCGCGCCAGAGGCCGCGCCCCATACAGTTCGTCGAAGCCGTTCTTGGCCAGCCAGTCGGCCGCCTCGTCGGTCAGTTCGATGGTGATGTTCCGGTCCGCCAGCTGGGCCTCCAGCTGCAGGATGAATTTGGTCACCACCGACTTGATCGTGCCCGCGTCCAGCGCCTTGAAGGCCACGATGGCGTCCAGACGGTTCCTGAACTCGGGCGCGAACAGGCGCTGGATGGCCTTTTCGTCCTCGCCCTCGACCTTGCCCCGGCCAAAGCCGATGGAGGCGCGGGCATTGTCGGCGGCCCCGGCATTGGTGGTCATGATCAGGATGGTGTTCCTGAAATCGACCTTCTTGCCGACCGCGTCGGTCAGCATGCCGTTGTCCATCACCTGCAGCAGGATGTTGTAGACGTCGGGGTGGGCCTTCTCGATCTCGTCCAGCAGGACCACGGCGTGCGGATGCTGGTCGACGGCGTCGGTCAGCAGGCCGCCCTGGTCATGGCCGACATAGCCCGGAGGCGCGCCGATCAGCCGGCTGACGGTGTGCCGCTCCATATATTCCGACATGTCGAAGCGCAGCATCTCGATGCCGAGCGTCGAGGCCAGCTGTTTCGCCACCTCGGTCTTGCCCACGCCCGTCGGGCCGCTGAACAGGAAGGCCCCGATCGGCTTCTGCGGATCGCGCAGGCCGGCCCGGGCCAGTTTCATGGCGGCGGAGACCTGTTCGATCGCCGACGACTGGCCGAAGACGACCCGGTTCAGATCGGTCTCAAGCTGGCGCAGGCCCTCGGTATCGGATTTGGAGACCGACTTGGCCGGGATCCGGGCCATGCGGGCGATGACGACCTCGACCTCCTTCTGGCCGATGACCTTCTTGCGCTTGGCTTCGGGCAGCAGCATCTGGCTGGCCCCCGCCTCGTCGATCACGTCGATCGCCTTGTCCGGCAGTTTGCGGTCGGTCATGTAGCGCGCCGACAGCTCGACCGCCGTGCGCAGGGCCGCATCCGTGTAGCGAACCTTGTGGTGGCCTTCGTACGAGGTCTTCAGGCCCTTCAGGATCTTGACCGTATCCTCGACCGTCGGCTCATTGACGTCGATCTTCTGGAAGCGGCGGGCCAGGGCCCGGTCCTTCTCGAAATGCTGGCGATATTCCTTGTAGGTCGTCGACCCCATGCAGCGCAGGCTGCCCGAAGCCAGCGCCGGCTTCAGCAGGTTCGAGGCGTCCATGGCCCCGCCCGAGGTCGCCCCGGCCCCGATCACCGTGTGGATCTCGTCGATGAACAGGATGGCGTTGTCGTGCGTCTCCAGTTCCTTGACGACCTGTTTCAGCCGCTCCTCAAAGTCGCCGCGATAGCGGGTGCCGGCCAGCAGCGCCCCCATGTCGAGGCTGTAGATGGTGGCGCCTTCCAGCACCTCCGGCACTTCGTGATTGACGATCTTGCGGGCCAGGCCTTCGGCGATGGCGGTCTTGCCGACGCCGGGGTCACCGACCAGCAGCGGGTTGTTCTTGGTCCGCCGGCACAGGATCTGGATGGCCCGCTCGACCTCGGCGTGACGGCCGATCAGGGGGTCGATCTTGCCGTTGCGCGACTTCTCGTTGAGGTCGACGCAATAGGCCTCCAGCGCCTCACCACCGGTCTTGGCGGCGGCGGCGTCCTCGGCGTCCTCAGGGCTGCCGCCGGTCTTGGCCGGGCTCTTGTCGCCCCCGCCCGCCTTCTTGGCGATGCCGTGGGCGATGTAGTTGACCGCGTCATAGCGCGTCATGTCCTGCTCCTGCAGGAAGTAGGCGGCGTGGCTTTCGCGCTCGCTGAAGATGGCGACCAGCACATTCGCGCCGGTCACTTCCTCGCGGCCCGAGCTCTGGACGTGGATCACCGCGCGCTGGATCACGCGCTGGAAGCCCGCGGTGGGCTTGGCGTCCTCGCCGTCGCTGGTGGCCAGGGCCGCCAGGTCGGTGTCGACATACAGGGTCAGCGCCGCCTTCAGACTGACCAGATCGACGTTGCAGGCGGCCATCACATTGGTCGCATCCGGGTCGTCGATCAGCGCCAGCAGAAGGTGTTCGAGCGTGGCGTACTCATGCCGACGCTCGTTGGCGTAGTGCACCGCGCGGTGCAGGGTCTCTTCGAGAGGACGAGAAAACGAGGGCATGGACAGATCCTCTCAGTCTTTTTCCATCGTGCATTGCAGGGGGTGCTGGTGGCGTCTGGCCGTCTCGATCACCTGTGCGACCTTTGTCTCGGCCACCTCGTAGGTGAAGACGCCACAGACCCCGACTCCATGCTGGTGCACATGCAGCATGATGCGAGTCGCGGCCTCGCGGTCCTTTTGAAAGAACCGCTCCAGCACATAGACGACGAATTCCATCGGCGTGTAGTCGTCGTTCAGGATCAGCACCCGATACAGCGAGGGCTTCTGAAGCTTCGGCTTGGTCTCGGTGACGGTGGCGGCCCCAAGGCCTCCGCCGTTCTGTTCACCTGGCCTTCTTGACGGCGGCATTCGTGGTCCAGTTTTGGGGATTAGGAGGATCAGATAGGCAATGATGGCCGGAATTGAAGGCGCGTCCAGTCACAGGTTTGCGCGGGCAGCGATTTCTCCCTCCCCCGAAGTGGGGAGGGACGGCGAGGCGAAGACGAGCCCGGATGGGGAAGTGTGATTCATCCACTGACCCGGCGTGCCCCTGGAATTCCCCACCCGGATCGCTGCGCGATCTTCCCTCCCCACTTCGGGGGAGAGAGAAACAAAAAGGGCCCCGGCGTTTCCGCCGGGGCCCCTCGTACGCTTACTGAAGCTGTAGGTCGCCTTAGCGGGCGGCCTGGAACTTCTCGACCGAGGCGGTGACGCGCTCGTTGATGGGTTGGAAGCTGTCCTTGACCGAGGCGGTCAGGACGTCCGTCGCGCGGGTGACTTCAGCCAGATAGGCTTCGGTCGCCGACTTGGCCCAGGTCGTCTGCAGCTCGAGCAGCTCCTGGATCGAACGGGCCTGCGTCATCGACTTGGCGGCGGCGACGCCGTCTTCCCAGGACTTCTTGGTAAAGGCGACCGACTGGGCCGACAGGGTCTCGACGCCCTTCTGGGCGGCGGCGGCCGAGGCGACCATGGCTTCCAGGTTCTGCTTGCCCTGGGCGTTCATCTCGGTCAGCGAAGCGGCCGACTTTTCGGCGACGTCACGGAACGCCTTGGTGCCGGCGGCCTGCGCCTGGTCGGCGTTGGCCTTGAACGTGATCTGGGCCTTCTCGGCCGAAGCCTTGACGGTGTTGGCGGCGGTTTCGACGGTCTTCTTGACGGTCTCGGCGGTGGTGTCGGCCATGATGGTCTCCTGAACGTTTGCGCGGTCGGGGGACCGCCTGGAATATGTCTCGCGCGGAACCGGTCCATCGCGACAAGCGGTGATATGGTGCATGTGCGAAGTGCGGTCAAGGGTTTTTGTGCACTGCACAATAACTTCACAGTCCCGGCACCCCGCCTGACAGGCGAACCGGCTTCACAAATGCGTTGACGGCCTGTTTACCGTCATGAAACCCCGATGACGCATGTTAGCCTTTGTTTCAGCGTCGCGTGGTGGGGCCGCCGTCGCGCTCAATGTCTTGTGAGGCCTGCCTTTGTCGTTCTCCGCCCTGATCCGTCGAGGACTGCTGTCGTTGTTGCTGGTGGCCGCCATGGCCGCCACGCCGACCACCGCGCCCCTGGTGGCCCAGTCAGCGGAAAATGCGCGCTATGCCGCCATCGTCGTCGACGCCGAGTCGGGCGAGGTGCTGTTCTCGCGTTTCGCCGACCAGCGCCGCTTCCCGGCCTCCATCACCAAGATGATGACGCTGTATCTGACCTTCGAGGCCCTGACCGAGGGCAAGGCCAAGCTTGACGATGTCCTGACCGTCTCGGCCCACGCCGCCAGCCAGCCGCCGTCCAAACTCGGCCTCGGCGCGGGCCAGACCATCAGCCTGGACAACGCCATGCGCGCCACCGCCGTGCGCAGCGCCAACGACATGGCCGTGGCCCTGGCCGAGCATATCGGCGGCTCGGAAGACCGGTTCACCGCCCAGATGACCCGCAAGGCGCGCGAACTGGGCATGACCCAGACCCAGTACGTCAACGCCAACGGCCTGCCGGACAGCCGCCAGCTGACCTCAGCCCGCGACCTCGCCGTCCTGGCGCGGGCCATCATGCGCGACTATCCGCAGTACTACCGCTATTTCGGCCTTCACGACTGGGCCTACAACGGTCGCGAATACCGCAACACCAACGGCCTGCTGCACACCGGCAACGGCTATGACGGCATGAAGACCGGCTATACCAACGCCTCGGGCTACAACCTGGCGGCCTCGTCGGTGCGCGACGGCCGGCGGCTGATCACCATCGTGCTCGGCGGCCGCTCCACGGCCAGCCGCAACGCCCACGTCGCCGCCCTGATGGACACCGGCTTCGAGGTCGAACGCGCGCGGGCACAGGGCCAGTCGATCCAGATAGCCCAGACCTATTTCGAATCCCACGGCTTCGGCGTGGGCCAGGAGACGACCGGCGCGGTCGAATACGCCTCGGCCGGCACGGAAGACAGCGCGACCGAGGTCGGTTCCGGCGGCGTGGCCTATACCGCCGTCATCGCCGCCCAGCCTGCGCCGACGCGCGTCACCCCGGCCCCGTCCGAGACCCGCCCGCCGCCGCCGGTCCAGCGCGCGGAGGTTCGCCCCGTGGACCTGACGACGTCGCTGAACGGCGGTCCGTCGGCCTCGCGCCCGTCAACAGCCTCGCCCCGCCCTGCGGCCGGTCCTCCGGCGCGTCCCCCCGCAAGGGCCGCCACTCGCGCACCCGCGGGGGCCTGGTCGGTCCAGGTCGGTGCCTTCCGTGACGAGACCGTGGCGGCCAATTGGCTGACCGAGGTCAACCGGCGTTTCCGGGCCCAGTTCAGCGCCGCTGAACGCACGGTGCAGAACGCCGAAGGCTGGTATCGTTCACGCTTCACCGGCATGACCGAACAGGCCGCCCAGGGCGCTTGCGCCGCCCTGTCAGAACGCCGCGTCACCTGCATGGTCATCCGCCCGCAGGAATAGCGGCCGTCACACACTTGACTTGAGGACCGCCCCGGACTGGTCTTGCCGAACGTGGTTCGGGGGGCTCCATGGGCGGGATGAGTGCGTTCGAATACACCTCGGTCATGGCGTCGATCATCATCGGTCTGGCGCTGGTCGATGTGCTGGTCAGCCTGAACCGGCTGATCCGGGCCGGGGGGCTGGTGCGGTGGCACTGGGCGGCCCCCGTGGCCTCCGTGCTGGTCGTCCTCACGCTCATCCAGGTCTGGTGGAGCCTCTACAGCCCGCAGGACACCGGGCTCACCATCGGCCAGTTCCTGCCGCTGCTGGTCGAGATGGTC
This sequence comes from Caulobacteraceae bacterium, assembly GCA_965284375.1. GTDB lineage: Bacteria > Pseudomonadota > Alphaproteobacteria > Caulobacterales > Caulobacteraceae > Brevundimonas. Next base: position 639,745 of record OZ260074.1, on the reverse strand, counting down.
ATCCTGTTCCTGCTCTCGGCTGCGGCCCTGCCGGACGAGGTATCCGCCGACGGCATCGACCTGAAGGCCTATTACCATCGCAACGGCCCCTATTTCTGGAGCCTGTTCACAGCCGCCCTCGCCTGGCCGATCATCATGGACATCGTCCAGGCGATCACGAACGGCTCGGTGCTCGACTTCCTCTCCGGGCGACTGGTCGATCTCGGCGTGCTGGTGGTCTTCGCTTCGCTGATCTTCATCCGAAGGCTCTGGTGGCAGGCGATCGCCATGCTCCTGCTGTCGGCGGGCCCCATCGGCTGGCTGTCGCGCAGCTTGGGGTGATGAGAGTCCGGACAGGTTGTGTTGGCCTGCACCTGAGCGGCAAGGCCGTGTCACTCAACTCCACAACGTCAGCCAACAGCGAGAGTTGGTTCTTACGATGCCGATCCAGCCGACATTACAACTGCCAATAACAGTTGCTCAAACAAGCGGAACGCCAAGCTCGCTTATCGCCTTCATCGGATACGTCGCACTCAGCTCAGTACGGATAAAATCGAGCGCCAACGACCCGCTCTGAATACTGGACGCGCCGAATACATTTGAACTTCCTTTCGAAATCCCGCTCCATTCTACAACGCAAATCCAGGCAGATTTAGTTTCGTTCAGAGCTGGTTGATTGAGATCAAAATGTATCAAGCCAACCTGATCGATAAGGAACGTGAATTTGATCAACTAATTATTCTCCCGGCAATCCAACCGACAGTTGGCATGTACTACCGAGTTGGCAGCATGACAAATTGCGGCCTGAGGAGTCCATCCTAGAGAAGAGCAAACAGCCGCAACGGCTTCATACTCCGCATAACAATAGTCGAAACACCACTCTAGGGCAGTTTGACACCGCGGGTCTAAGCCTTGGTTTTTTGGATCTAGCCCGCACCCCACTGCGCTCGTGGTGGATAGTTCGCGATAGGACAGCGATACATTTTTCGCGCTGTCTGGCACCGGCCTTTTGGCGTCAGCGCCTGCGCAAAGCGTGACCGCGACCACTGCGAAGAGCGACGTAACAATCGTCTTTTTCATACCCAGCTCCTATGCTGAATACAACTTTGTCGAGCTTCGTTCATTTTGTCAACTTTGACGCGTTTACGTGACCGGACAGCTTCCAGCGTCACGCGCGCCTTGCCGAGCCACGGCTTTTCCCCTATACGCGCCGCCTTTCCAGGGCTTCGGTCCTGGCTGCGGAGCTCCAAAGGGTTCGGGAAGTCATCCCGGCCGCCGCGCCAGGATCCATCGTGGGAGAGGACTTACCCGGTCCCCTCGCGCCGACGCTCTAAAAGGGAGACTACCGCATGGCTCTTTACGAGCACACGGTCATGTCGCGCCAGGATATCAGCGCGCAACAGGCCGAAGCGCTGAACGACACCATCAAGGGCTTGATCGAAGCCGGCGGCGGCACCGTCGCCAAGATCGAGTACTGGGGTCTGCGCAACCTGACCTATCGGGTCAAAAAGAACCGCAAGGCGCACTATTCGCTGCTCGCCGTCGACTGCCCGCCCGCCGCCATGGCCGAAGTGGAACGTCAGCTGTCGATCAACGAGGACGTCCTGCGCTGGCTGACCGTCCGCGTCGAGGAACTCGACCTGGAACTGTCGCCGCTGCTGGCCCGCCGCGAGCGCGAGCGCGAACGTGAACGCGAGCGTACGCCGCGTGACGACGCCGCCGCCGAAGCCACCTTCTAAGGGAACCCGGAACATGACCGATACGACTGCCCCGTCGCCGGGCGCGCCGGCCGGCTCCGGCCCGGCCCGCCGTCCCTTCTACCGTCGCCGCAAGGTGTGCCCGTTCTCCGGCCCCGGTGCGCCGAAGATCGACTACAAGGACGTGAAACTGCTGCAACGCTACATCAGCGAACGCGGCAAGATCGTGCCTTCGCGCATCACGGCCGTTTCCCAGATCAAGCAACGCGAACTGGCCAAGGCCATCAAGCGCGCCCGCTATCTGGCCCTCCTGCCCTATGTGGTGAAGTAAGATGAAGGTCGTTCTGCTTGAGCGCGTCGAGAATCTCGGCGCCATCGGCGACGTTGTGTCCGTCAAGGACGGCTTCGCCCGTAACTTCCTTCTGCCGCGCGACAAGGCCCGTCGGGCCACGTCGGCGAACCTGAAGGCATTCGAACTCGACCGCGCCGCCATTGAGGCCCGCAACGAGAAGAACAAGGCCGATGCCGGCACGATCGGATCCAAGATCGACGGCCAGACCTATGTCATGATCCGGCAAGCCGGTGAGACGGGTCAGCTGTACGGTTCGGTCGCCGCGCGCGACATCGTCGAGGCCGTTGTGGCCGAAGGCGGCAAGGTCGAGCGCAGCCAGATCGTGCTCAACACCCCGATCAAGACGCTCGGCGTTCACGAGATCACCGTGCGTCTGCACGCGGAAGTCTCGGCCACAGTCAAGATCAACATCGCCCGCTCGGCCGACGAAGCCGAACGTCAGGCGAAGGGTGAGGACGTGATCAAGGCCGCGTACGACGAGGACCGCGAAGCGGCCCTCGAACAGGCCAAGGACATGGTCGCCGGTGGTGCCGGCCAGCAGGACGGCCTCGGTTCGGAAGCCTGAACCCTGGCCTGATGGCTGAAAGACATGAGGGGCGCGTCCAGCCGGACGCGCCCCTTTCTCTTGCGCGACCGCCGTTATCTCGCCGCAAATTCACGCTCAAAATGATCCCGTCGGGGAGATGACCATGAAGAAACTTGCCTTAGCCATCGGCCTTGCCGCGGCCCTGTTCGCCACGTCCGCCAGCGCCATGACGGTCCAGGAATTCCTCGCCACGGCGGCGCGGATTCCGCAGAATCCGACCGCCATGCTGCGCTCGGATACCCGCCGCCTGATCGGCGAATTCCGCGGTGCCGTGCGAACGGTCCGCACCGAGCAAGCCGCCGCCCGGCGGGCCGGACAACGTCCCGCGACCTGTATGCCCGACAAGGTCTCCTTCTCGCCCAACGACATCCTCGGTCGCTTCAACGCCATACCGGCCAGCCGCCGCAATATCAGCGTCACCCAGGCGATGCGTGAATGGATGATCGAACGTCACCCCTGCCCCGCAGCTTGACCGTTAACTGATCCGACTACGGAATTCGCTGTCGTCCACAGCGGCCCCAATCTGTCCCCGATGAAGGCTGCGTCCGAACGTGTCGCAACCCGCGCGCATGGGTAAGACATGGGTCCCATGAACGCCTTCGCACCGCTTGCCTTCCCCGGTCCCGCAGACTCGGGATCGATCCCGTCCATGCCCCATAACCTGGAGGCGGAGCAGGCCCTGCTGGGCTCGCTGATGTTCGACAATGCGGTGTTCGAGCGCCTGTCCGACCGGCTGCGCGGCAGCCATTTCCACGAGCCGTTCCACCAGCGCCTTTATGAGGCGATCGAGGACCACATCCGCCAGGGCATGCTGGCCGAGCCCACCATCCTGATGGAGCGGTTCAAGCTCGACCCTGCCTTCCAGGAGTTCGGCGGCCTGCGCTATCTCGCCGACCTGGTCGACCGCGCCCCGCCGGCCGCCAACGCCCCCGACTACGCCCGCGTCGTCTATGACCTGGCCCTGCGCCGCGATCTGATCCGCATCGGCGGCGAGATCGTGCGCGAGGCCCCCCAGCCCGAAACCGCCGCCATCGACCAGATCGAACAGGCGGAACAGCGGCTCTACACCCTGGCCGAAACCGGCAAGCCCTCATCGGGCTTCGTCAGCTTCTCCAGCGCCCTGGGCGGCGCGGTCCAGATGGCCGCCGAGGCCTATCAGCGCGATGGCAAGCTGGCGGGTCTGGCCACCCATCTGACCGACCTGGATTCCAAGCTGGGCGGCCTGCACCCCTCCGACCTTCTGGTCCTCGCCGGCCGCCCGTCGATGGGCAAGACCGCGCTGGCTACCAACATCGCCTTCAACATCGCCCGCAGCTATCGCTGGGAGCCGACGCCCGAGGGCCGCAAGACCGTCGCCGGCGGGGTGGTCGCCTTCTACTCGCTGGAAATGAGCGCCGAGCAGCTGGCGATGCGGATCCTGGCCGACGCCTCGGGCGTGTCGTCGGACAAGCTGCGCAAGGGCGAGATCGACGCCGGCGACTTCGGCCGCATCCGCGAGGCCGCGGTCGAGATCGGCGAAAGCCCCCTGTTCATCGACGCCACCGGCGGCCTGTCCATCTCCAAACTGGCCGCCCGCGCCCGCCGCCTGAAGCGGCAGGAACACGGGCTCGACCTGATCATCGTCGACTATCTGCAGCTGATCACCACCGGCGAGAGCAACAGCCAGAAGAACCGGGTGCAGGAGGTGTCCGAGATCACCGGTGCCCTCAAGGCCCTGGCCAAGGAGCTGAGCGTGCCCATCCTCGCCCTGTCGCAGCTGTCGCGTCAGGTCGAGCAGCGCGAGGACAAGCGGCCCCAGCTGTCCGACCTGCGCGAATCCGGCTCGATCGAGCAGGACGCCGACTGCGTCATGTTCGTTTATCGCGAGAGCTACTACCTCGGCCGCGCCGAACCGCGCGAGGGCTCGCCCGAACACCTGCAATGGCAGGAGGACATGGACCGTCTGGAACATCAGGCCGAGGTCGTCATCGGCAAGCAACGCCACGGCCCCATCGGCATCATCAAGCTGAGCTTCGACGCCAATACGACCAAGTTCGGCAACCTGGCCCAGGGCCAGCAGTACGAGGGCTACGGGGACTGACGCGTCTCCCTTCTCCCCTTGCGGGAGAAGGAACCGGTCACCGCATCTCGACCCGCCGTGCTCCCGCCGGGATGGCCAGCTCCGACCCGTTCCAGCGCGCCGCCCGCCCGTCGATCCGCACCTGTGAGGGCGGCGTCTCTCCGGCAGGCCACTGGATCACGAAGCCGCCCGGCGGCGTGACCTGCCCGTCCAGCGTCAGGACATAGCCTTCGCCGTCCCGCCGCAGCCGGTAGGTCAGCGGCCCCCAGGCCGTGCGCACGCCGCTCACCCCGACCCCCTCGCCCGCCAGCCAGACCGTCGGCACGCCCGCCGCCAGCACGAGGGCCTGATCGCGGTCACGCTCATAGACCAGCAGGTCCAGCGTCGAGCGGATGTAATCCGAGCTGATCCAGGCGTGCGGCATGTCGCCGATGAAGCGCGGCTCCCGCAGGTCGCGACCCACCACCTCGGCCCAGCCGTTCCAGGCGCGCGGCCGCAGGTCGGCAAAATAGAAATCGAGCGCGCGCAGGGCGTCTTCGCGGCGCCCCAGACGCACCAGCGCCCCGACATTGCGCAGCTCATAGGGGGTGTAGTCCTTCCACGCCTGACGGTTCTCCTGCCGGGCGGTGAAATTGGCCCACCATTTGTCGAAAGTGCCCTGCAGCAGCTCCTGAGGCAGGTCCTCCATCAGCCCGGCGGGCGACAGGGCGATCGTGGTCGAGGTGGCGTCGAAATCGCCCCGGTCAGCGGCCCCGGCGATCCAGTCGATCCCGTGCACCCGCGCCGTCGCCGCGATCGAGGCCATGATGTCGGTGCGGAACTCGGCCTCGGACGCCCGGATGCGGGCCGCCGCCACCGGCTCGCCGATCTGGTCGGCGATGAAGGCGGCGTCGCGATAGCCCAGCAGGCCCCAGAAGTCGTCCCAGTAGGAATAGGCGGCCTTGTCCGAATAGCCCTCGTGGCTGATCGTCGGGGGCAGCAGGCCGAACAGATGGCGCCTGTCCGCCGCCTGGAATTCGGCCGTTCGGGTCGAGGCGCGCAGGCCGTCCATATAGCCGATGGCGGCCTGCACCTTCGGCCACACCGCGCGCAGCAAGGCCTCGTCATGGGTGTAGCGCCAGGTCTCGGCGGCGAGGAAGATGAACTCGCCGTGGCTGTCGTTCTCCGGCACCGGATCGGCCCCGCGGCCGTCGACGCAGCACGGGACCTTGCCGTTGTCGAACACGTACGGGGCGTACCAGCGCAGATAGGCCGCCGACTCCTGTTCGTGCCCCAGCCGGTTCAGCCCCTCGGCCATCATGGCCCCGTCGCGGATCCAGCTGCGATTATAGCTGCGGGTCCCGGGCTGCAGGATCGGCCCCTGCCGCGACATCAGCATATGCGCCAGCGAGGACTTCATCACGTCCTCGATCCGCTGCTGACCGGCGGGCAGGGTCAGGTCGAACCGGTCGAGCTTTTCGCGCCAGCCGGCGGCGACGCGGGTCCGGGCGGCGTCCAGGATCGCGGCCACCTCGGCGACCGGGGCCAGATCGGGTGTCGGACCGGCCAGCCGGGTGACGAGGCCGAAGGTCCGGACCTCGCCGGGCTGCAGGGTGACGTCATACAGCAGGGCCCCGGACATCAGGGCGCTGCGGTCCGACTCCACGGTCCGCGCGGCCGGATCCTGGCGACGGCCGGCGTCAGCCAGCAGGCTCCGGGGGTCCGCGCCGCCGGCGAACGTCGCCATGGACACGGCGTCCGGCACGGCCAGGCTGCTGATCCGGATGGCGTCGTTCAGCACCAGGGTCGCGCCGTTCCAGTCGATCTGTTCGATTGGCCCGACGCCCCCCGGTATCGCCAGAAACTGCGCCGGGCCGTTGACCTGGAACGGTCGCGCCATCAGGGCCAGCGTCAGGGTCCGCGGCCGGTTCGAGGTATTGGTCAACACATACTGCCCGTACAGCCGGGCCAGGTCCGGCGTCCCCTCGGCGAAGGCCGTGGTCGCCAGGGTCCAGCCGTCGCCGGTCCAGGTCACGGTCGGGATCGGCAGGTCGCCGTCCTGCAGCGACTGGCTCACCTGCACATCGGCCCAGGTCACGACCCGTCCGTTGTCCAGCACGAACGGCTCGATCGACGGCCCCCCGCGGCGCAGTTCGATGGCTCCGTCCTCGCCCATCAGCCCGCTCTCGCCACCGCCGTCGACGCCGACCAGGGTCCAGTAGGGCTGCTCTCCGAAGAAGCCGCGCGGGTACAGGCCGCGCCGGCTCTCGCCCGCCACGGCGCGGATGAAGGCCGTCGGACTCTCGCCAAAGGACAGCGGTTCGATCTCGAGGCCGTTCAGGGCATAGGCAGCGACAGGGCGGTCACCACCGGTCGCCGGGACCGGCGACCGCAGCTCAAGCCGCAGCCAGCGCGCGGAAGCCTCGGGCGTCCGCAGCCAGTCGACCCCGCCGTCACCGTCGGCCACCGCCGCCAGATTGCGCCAGACCTGGCCGTCTGAAGAGGCCTGAAGCCGGTAGGCCGAAGCCGCGGCTCGCTCGGCCCAGCGCAGGGTGATGCCGCCGAATTCGCGCTCATAGCCGAGATCCAGGGTCAGGCTCTGGTCCCCGGCCGCGCCGCTGCGCCAGGCGGTGCCGGGGTCGTCGTCCACTGCCCGCGCAGCAACATTCAGCCCGTCCTCGCTCGACGCACGCGTCAGCGGGCGCGGCGGCACGGACGGCTCGGGCGGCAGGTCGCGCAGCTCCAGCTGGTCGACCTCGATCCAGCCCGCCCCGCCCTCACCCGCGGTGACGACAAACTCGATCCGCTCGGCACCGCGGAAGGTGTGATCCGGGTTCGGCCCCCAGGCCCGGACGATCTGGCGCGCCTTGATGGTGTAGCGCGTCCATTCGGCATTGGCGCGGAAGCCGCGGATCTGACGCCAGTGAACATTGTCGCCGGAGGCATCGACGAATTTGATCTCCAGCGTATTGGGCTGCATCTCGCCGCGCAGCCAGAAGCTGATCTCGTAGTTGGCCGGAACGTCCAGATCGAGGGCCCGGGCGGCGAAGGCGTAGCCGGACCGGCCGTTGAAATCATAGGCCAGCCGCATGGCCCTGCCGTCATGGCCGGGAACGGCGGTGATGGCCGAGGACACATCGGTCGAGGCGTCCGCCGACCAGGGGGTGAGGGTCTCGAACGCGTCGAGTGTGCGCGGTGCCTGGGCGTGGGCGGACGCCGCGAACACCAGCATCGCAGCCGCCCCGATCGTTGCGATGAGTTTCGCCAGCATACTCAAACTCCGTTCATCCCGGCGAAAGCCGGGACCCAGTGCTTTGGGCGATCCGGTGGCTCCGGCCTCGCACCACGATCGATCCCATGCCGTCTGCCCAACGAAAGGACTGGGTCCCGGCTTTCGCCGGGATGCACGGGGGGTGGCAGCCCTATCCCTTCACGCTCCCCGCCAGCATGCCGCGGATGTAGTACCGCTGCAGCGCGAGGAAGAGGATCAGCACCGGGGCCACGGTGATCACGGCACCCGCCATCATCAGCTCGATGTCCTGCACATGCTCGCGCGACAGCGCGGCCAGCGCCACCGGCAGGGTATAGTTGGACTGGTCCGTCAGGATGATCAGCGGCCACAGGAAGTCGTTCCAGCTGCCCAGGAAGACGAACAGGGCCAGCGTCACGATGATCGGCTGCAGGGTCGGCAGGACGATCCGCCGGAAGATCTGCCCCTCCGACGCCCCGTCGATGCGCGCGGCCTCCAGCATTTCGTCGGGAATGCTCAGTGAATACTGCCGCACCAGGAACAGGCCGAAGATCGAGGCCAGCCAGGGCACCAGCGCCCCGGCATAGGTGTTCACCAGCCCCATCGACTTCAGCATCAGGAACAGCGGCAGGGTGCCGATCTGCGCCGGCACGACCAGCGCCCCGACCAGAATCTGGAACACCCGGTCCCGGCCCCTGAAGGCCAGTTTGGCGAAGGCATAGCCGGCGGGCACGGTGAACAGCAGCGCCAGGCCAGTGGCCATCGAGGCCAAGGCGAAGCTGTTCCACATGTAGCGGCCCATGCCCTGGATCACGAACAGGTCGCGGTAGTGCTGAAGCGTCCACGTCTTGGGCAACAGGGGCGGCGGGAAGGTCGCCGCCTCGCCCGTGTTCATGAAGCTGACCGACAGCATCCACAGCAGCGGGAACAGCACGATCAGCCCGATCAGGCCGACGGCGAGGTTGAGGGCGATCGCTTTGGCCTTCATGTGACCAGCCCCCTCTCACCGTCATCCTCGGGCTTGACCCGAGGATCGGACGTCGGTCCGCACGGTGCAGCGCCGTTGGCCCTTCGACCGTCGCGATCCACCCACCGCTGAGCGCCGGATGGTCTGATCCTCGGGTCAAGCCCGAGGATGACGGCGTGGAGGACGGTCATTCGTACGCCCCCATCCGCTTCGCCACCGCCAGCTGGACCAGGGTCACGGCCAGGATGCACAGGAACAGGACGAAGGCCACGGCGCTGGCGGACCCGAGGTTCCACCATTTGAAGCCCTCTTCGTACATGAAGTAGAGCACCGTCACGGTCGACTGGGCCGGCCCGCCCTGGGTCATCACATAGGGCTCGGCAAACAGCTGGAAGAAGCCGGCGACAGAGATGATCGACACCAGCAGCAGGGTCGGGGCGATGGCCGGCAGGGTGACGTGTTTGAACTGCTTCCACGGCCCGGCCCCGTCGATGCGGGCGGCCTCGTACAGATCATCCGGCACGGTCTGAAGAACGGCCAGGAAGATCAGCATATTATAGCCGAATATCTTCCACACCACGAACATCAGTATGGCCGGGATCGAGGTCGAGGGCTGGCCCAGCCAGTCGACGGCCGGCAGGCCCAGGCTCTGGATCGCCCAGTTGATGACGCCGTATTTGGTGTGCAGCAGATAGTTCCAGAGCACCGCCGTGGCGACCAGCGTCGTCACATAGGGAGCGAAGAACATCACCCGCCAGACCGGCCGCCACTTTATCACCCGCGCGTTCAGGATCACGGCCGCCGCCAGCGAGGTGGCGATCGACAGGGGTACGCCGATCAGGGCGAACAGGCCGGTGTTCCGCATCGCCCCCCAGAACAACGGATTGCCCAGCAGCCGCTCATAGTTCTGCAGCCCGACGAACCGCACATTGCCGATGTCGGCCAGCGCATAGATGTCGAAATCGGTCAGGCTGAGCAGCAGGGCCGAAAAAACCGGAACGGCGAAGAAGACGCCGATGGCGATCAGCGACGGTGCCACAAAGCCCCACGCCGCCCGCTCGCGCGCACCGCGTCCCCGCCCGCGTACGGGCCGGGCGATGACCGTTCCATCGACAGCGGTCATACCGCCCTCCCCTGTTCGATCATCCAGCGGCGCTTTTCCAGCAGCCGGTCGGCGCGACGGTCGATCTCGGCGGCGGCGGACCGTGGCGTGAACTCGCCGCGCACCATTCGCTCCGCGACGATCTGCATCTCGGTGACGATCCGCTCCCACTCCGGCACCTTGGGGACTGCTTTCGCGCGCGCCAGTTGGCCCTTGAAGGCCGCGACATAGGGGTCGCTGGCGACGGCCGGGGCGTCCCACGCACTCTGGCGGGCCGGCAGGTCGCCCGTGATCACGTTGAAGCGCGCCTGCACCGCCGGATCGGCGAGGTAACGCACCAATTTCCAGGCCGCGTCCTGATGCGGCGAATGGCGATAGACCACCAGGGATGATCCGCCCGGTGCCGAGGCCCCCGGCCCGGCCGGTCCGGGCACGCCCGAGGTCATCCATTGGGTCGTCGGCTTCAGCCGGTTCTTGAAGTCACCGATCGACCATGGCCCGGAGAAATAGAAGCTGAAATAACCGCGCTCGAACTCGGTCCAGACGTTGGAAATCTGGGTCGACGAGGCGACGGGAGCGAGCCCCTCGTCAAACAGGCTCTTGTAGAATTCGAGCGCGGCGACGAACGAGGCACTGGAGAAATTGCCCCGTGTGTCGCGCTCGCGCAGCAGGGGTTCGGTGCCCTGCAGGCCGAAGGTCAGCAGCTGTTCGAACTCGTTGACGGGCAACAGCACGGCGTAGTTACCCGGCCCCGCCACGCGCTTGACCGCATGCATAGCGGCCTTCCAGCCGTCCCAGGTCTGCGGCACGCCGTCGCCGAACCCCGCCCGCTCCAGCAGGTCGACGCGGTAGTAGATCAGCCGGGTGTCGACGTACCAGGGCACGCCCACGACCTGCCCGCCAATGCGGTTGGTCTCGATAACCGCGGGAAACTGGTCGGTCAGCAGATCGGCTGCCGAAGCCGGAAGCGGGCTGATCGCGCCGATCGCCGCCATCTCCGACACCCAGGTGTTGCCCACCTGGCTCAGGTCGGGCAGCGAATTCCCGGCATAGGAGGTCAGCAGCTTCGAATGCGCCGCCGTCCACGGCAGGGCCTGGACCTCGACCTTGATCCCCGGGTTCAGCCGTTCGAACGCGGGCAGGATCTGCGGGACGTTGGTCGCCTCATTGCCCATGGCCCAGAACCGCAGGCGGGTGATCCCGTCATTGCGTCCACCGCATGCCGCCAGACCGGACGCGGCAGCGCCGGCCAGCAGGCCCAGCGCGACGCGGCGATCGGGGCGCATGTTCGTCACAGCGCGCGCACCGCCGGGAGATTCAGCCAGCCCCCGGAGAAGCCGGCGCGCTTCAGGCCTCGCACCAGATTGGGCTCAAGCCGCATCCGCGCCCAGACGGCCTCGGAGCGGTGGTTCTCGATCTGGATGACGATCGGGCCCTGATCGATGCCCAGATAGTCACCGTCGATCCAGCCGACGTTCGGCACGATGCGGCCGTGCTGCAGCCGGCCCTGACGCCCGGTCAGGGTCGGATTGAACGAGTCGAGGAAGCCGAACTCCGTGTAGATGCCGGCACCATAACGGGCCTTCATCGCCTTGAGGCAGGCGGTCACCTCGACGGGCGCGAAGGGATAGGAGGCCATGGCCGCCGTCGGCGCGAGGGTGCCGTCGTCCCGGTCGCCCGGGCCGCGCGCCGAATAGCTGAAGAACTCACGCTCGCGCCCGTCGATGACCTGTTTGAAATCACCCGGCCCGTCGCAGGCCGTCAGGCCCCAGACGTCCGCCGAATAACCGGCCCAGCCCATCGGATTGTCGATGGCGTATTTGCGCTGCGCCTGCACCGCGCGCGCGCTGTTGATGCGGTAGTCGAACTCTTCGCCCGTCTCGCGGATCTTCGCCCGGATCCACGGGTCGTAGATGGCGTGGAAGTCCACAAACATGTGGCTGTACTGGTGCCCGAACAGCGGCGGGAAATGCAGGTGCGCCGGGCCCCAGCGGTCGGTCCAGCTCTGATCGTAGACGCTGCACCACTCGTCCCAGACGGTCGCCGGCACAGGATGGGTGCGGCTGCCGATGGCCAGCAGCAGCACCAGCATGCCCTCGTTGTAGACGTGCCAGTCGGCCTCGATGAAGCCGGACTCGGGATGCCAGCCCATGGAGATGCGATTGGGCCGCACCATGACCCAGTCCCACTCGATCCGGTCATAGACAGCCTGGGCCAGCCGGCGGATCTCGGCCTCGTCGGCATGGTCGCCGTCGAACCAGCGGGCACTGAACAGCATGCCGGCCACCAGCAGGGCGGTGTCGACCGTCGACAGCTCGGTCAGACCGAACCGGTGGCCCGTCTGCATGTCGAGGAAGTGGTAAAAGAAGCCCTTGTACCCCGTCACGCCGGTCGCTCCGGGACCCTGGGGCGCGTCGTGGAAGAAGCGGATCGTGGTCAGGGTGCGCTCGCGCGCCTCCTCACGGCTGATCCAGCCGCGTTCGACGCCGATGGGCCAGCAGGTCAGGGCGAAGCCGACGGCGGCGACCGACGAGAAGGATTCCGTCGGCCAGCGGTCGGGCGTCAGGCCGTTGGTGCGGTTGGTGACATGGGCGAACCAGTTGAACGTGCGGTGCTGAAGCTCGTCGACCTCGGGGTCGACCCGCGGCGTCGAGGAATTCCGGAAATAGTCGAGGCTCGCGCCGCTGCACCCGCCGACCGACAGGGCCGCAACGCCAGCGACGGTGGTGCCCATCAGAAACCGGCGACGATCCATGGGCTCCATCCTCATACGCAAACGCGACACAGTCAAAAAAAGTGGCCGCCTCCCGTCAGGACCGGGAGGCGGCCGCCAGGCTCAGGAGACTCTTACCAGCGGTAACGCAGACCGACCTGAAGGCTGCGGGTCGGCAGGAACTGGCCCCTCGGCTGGCCGTACTGCGAGGAACACAGGCACTGTTCGAAATTGCTGTAGTTCCTGAAGTTGAACACGTTGATCGCGTCCAGGATCAGCTCGACCGACTGCCCGTTGAAGAGGTCGAACGCCTTGGTCAGGCGCAGGTCGACCTGACGGAAGGCGAAGGCGTCCTTGATGATGAAGCTGCGCTTCTCCGGCCGGCCGCCGTTCCAGCAGATGTCCGGGTTCGATGCCGTCGGGCAGACGAACTGGGTGAACGGCAGGCCCGAACCGAGCGTCAGGATCCCCGACAGGCGGAAGTCCATCGGCAGGCCGACGATGCCGGACGCGACAATGTGGTGACGTTCGTCCTGGTTGGTCGGGAAGGTCGGCGACAGCCCCGGCCGGTTGTAGTCGAAATCGAACCCGGCAATGCCGTTGTCACGGCTGCCGTTCCGCTTGGCGTCGGACAGGGTGTAGCTGAACTGCATGCCCCAGTTGCTGGCGGTGTCGTAGGGCTTGTCGACCGTCAGATAGAGGGCCTTGAAGGTCTGTTCGGCGTCGTTGTTGCCGAAGAAGATCAGGTTTCGATACTGCGGGAAGCCGACCGAGCCCGGGGTCGGACCCGAGAAGCGGTTGCCCGTCTCGGATCCGGCATTGGCAATATACCAGGCGAACAGGTTCGCGGTCTTGCCATAGGCCAGGGTCAGGGCCGTCTGGAAATCACCGAACTTCTGGCGGACGCCGAAGTTGAACTGGTCGGTCCGCGGCGGCTCCATATTGTTGTTCAGCAGGAAGACCTCGCCCGAGCCCGGCGTTGCCGCCAGCAGCGGATCAAGGCCCGCCGGAGTCAGATAGGTCGGGTTCCAGGCGACGGTATTCACACCGCCGCGCATCCCGCCGGCCACGGAGAAGAAGATTTCCTTGTTGAACTGCTGCGGCTTGAAACGCTCGTCGAAGGCAAAGTTGAACCCGACGCGGTCATAGTAGCGGCCCGCGCCGCCAAAGATCACCGTCTGCTCGTCGCCGAACACATCGTACGAGAAGCCGATCCGCGGCTGGAAGGCCCCGGTGAAGGCGTCACGCCCGTCGGTGATGTAGTCGGTATATTTGAAATAGGACGGGAAGTTGTAGGTCGGCAGATTCTCGATGGCCGCCAGCATGTTACGGATGTTGGTCGGTGTGCTGTAGTCGTTGTTGACCGCGTTGTCCTCATAGTCCCAGCGCAGGCCCAGGTTCACTTCCAGCTTGTCGGTGATCTGCCAGTCGTCCTGGATGTACAGGCCGAAGACGTTGTTGTTGACGTCCGCGGGCGGCACCGAGACGCCCAGTTCCACCCGGACCGGAATGTCGCGGCTTCCGTTGATCTCGGGCCGGGCGTCGACGTCGAAGATGAACTGCGGGTTGCGGCCGAACTGCTTGTTCACAAACATGTTCTGGGCCGAGAACTTCACGCCCATCTTGACGGTATGCGCGCCGTTCCAGGTCAGATCGGTGAAGGTCAGGTCGTCCTTGAAGGTCCAGCTGCGCTGACGGATATCCTGGTTGTTGCTCTGGCCACCGGTGTTGAACACTGTGTCCTCGCGGTTGAACACATTGTACTGGAAACCCGGAGCGGCATTGTCATCGCGGAAAATGACGTAGGACCGGCCGTAGTCAGCGAAATTCAGCGCGGTCGGATTGTAGGTGTATTCGAAAAAGTCGAGCGAAGCCTCGTTCAGGAAGCCGTCGCCCTGGTACTGGTGCCGGATGTTCACCGACCGCGTGTCGGTGTTGATCTGGTTTGCGCGCGAATAGGCGTTGTTGCCGCCGAAGTCGCGAATGTCGGCCTCGTTGCGATAGGTGGCCGTCACGTCCAGTCGCTGGCGGTCGTCGATCGACCACGACAGCTTGCCGAAGAACAGATCCTCCTCGAACGGCGCCGAGAAGCTGCCGGTGTCGGCACCGAACAACGGGGCGTAGATCGCGCGGTTCAGGACCACGGTATTGGACCGCGTCTCGTCCTTGCGCTCATAGGCCGCGAAGAAGTGCAGGCGGTCGCGGAGGATCGGACCGCCGACGGACGCGCCGTACTGCAGGCGCTTCAGGTCCGCACGGGGATCTCCCCGCTCCTGGGCGAAGCGGTCCTGGGCGATCCAGTCCTGATTCTGGTAGGTGACGAAGGCGTCGCCGGTGAAGTCATTGGTGCCCGACCGCGTCACCGCCGTGATGATCGACGACGAGGCCTGTTCGTACTCGGCCTTGAAGTTCTGACTGATGATGCGGAATTCCTGCACGCCGGCCTGCGGGAACGGGTTGCCGCGGCTGTCGTCCTGACCGGCCACGCCGCCGTCTATGATGGTCGACTTCTGGTTCTGTCCGTCGATAAAGACGTTGATCGCCGAGGCGCCCTGGCCACCGGCGGAAATGGTCCGCTCGGTCTCGCCCTCGGTGACCCGCACGCCGGGTGCCAGGGCCGCGAAATTCAGGAAGTTGCGACTGATCTGCGGCAGGTAGTTGATCTGCGCCTGGCTGACGTTGGTGGCGACTTCCGGCGTGCGGACCTCGAACACCCGGCGGCCGGTGACCACGACATCGCCCAGTTCCGTTGCATTGGGATCGATGGAACCGGTTACAACCGGTGCCACATCAAGGTCCAGCGTCGCGACCTGACCCAGGGCGACGGTGATGGTGTCCTCGACGGACTGGCCGTCTGAAGTCGCAACATTGATGCGATAGGTGCCGGGACGCAGGCCGGGAATGACATAGCCGCCATCCGCGCCGATGCGGCCGCGGCTGACGTAGCCGGTGGCGACTTCCGTCGCGGTGACGGTGCCGCCGGACTCGGCTGCAGCGCCTTCGTAGATCGTGCCCCTCAAGGTCGAGGAAGCGACCTGGGCCGAAACCGCGCCGGCGCAGGCCAGCGAGACGGCGAGGGCGAGGGCTGACGCAGCCCCCATGTAGTGAACGGATTTGCGGGTCATCAGAAAGTCTCCCCCTTCAGAGATGGCGTATCGGCGATGGCGCGAAGACGCCCGCCGGGATTGGAGTGGTCGGGTGTCGCCGGATGGCTGGACGGGCGCACGACCAGTTCCGGTCGCACGACCTCGCAAGCGGTATCGGCGACGGCTTCGCCCGCTGCGGTGATCATGCGGACGAGGCGCTCGAGGGCGCTGCGTCCGGTTTCTGCGATGTTGATTCTCAGGGTCGTGAGCGCGGGCCGGACCAGGCCCGCGAGCGGCACATCGTCAAAGCCCACGATGGCGACGTCCTCGGGGACGCGCAGGCCGGCGTCCTGCAAGGCCAGCATCGCGCCGACCGCCATATTGTCATTGCCGGCGAAGACGGCATCCGGGCGCGTACCGACGGCGGCCAGCGCCGCGCCGGCGACCTGGCCCGAGGCCTGGGTGAACGCGCCCTCGACCACCGTCGTCGGCAGACCGGCGCGCGCCATGGCCTCCATATAGCCGGCCAGTCGGGTCTCGGCCTCAAGGTTGCCGGTCGGTCCCGAGATATGGGCGATGCGCTTGCGGCCGGTGGCGATCAGATGCTCGACGGCCTGGACCGCGCCGCCGTGGTTGTCCACGACGATCGAGGCGCGGTTTTCGCCGCCGGCGCCGTTCATCAGCAGGATGGGCGTCCGGCCCGCGAGGCCCGCCGCAAGGTTGGCCGCATCCAGATGCGGCGACAGAACGATCAGCCCGTCAACGCGTCCGCGCATCGACCGTATCGCGGCCGATGCTTCCTCGGCGTCGTCATGCGAGCTGGAGACGATCAGATGATAGCCCAGCGACCGGGCGGCGACATCCATGCCGCGGATCAGCTCGGAGAAGAACTCGCCGTACAGATCCGGCAGGATCACGCCGATCGTCTGGGTCTTGCTGGTCGAAAGACTGCGGGCACCCGAATGCGGCACATACTGAAGCGCGGCGGCGGCCTTGAGGACCTTGTTGCGGGTCGCCTCGGTCACCGGACCGGCCCCGTTGAGGACGCGCGAAACCGAGGCTACGGACACATCGGCCCGCTCGGCGACATCGCGAATCGTGGCGGCTTTCACGCCGCCGCCTTCACGCAGGTTTGCCGGATCGCCGTCGGCGCCAAAGTCCATCCTCCCTGGGCATTTCCAGTCCCGGCCCGCTTTTCGCGGGTCCGTCTGAAAAAACCGTGTAACCGATTACATGACACACTAGCCATGGGCCCTGCAAGTGCCCTAGTTTGGCCACACCGAGGTTGTGTCGGCGGGGGTACAGGCGTACCGACCGCCGCAAATCTGCCCTCCCAGTTCGCGTTCCAGCGCATCAAGGCTCTTTCAGATGACGTCAGAAAACACAGGCAACTATCGGTTTCCCGAAGGTTTTCTGTGGGGAGCCGCGACGGCCGCCTATCAGATTGAAGGCTCGTCGATGGCCGACGGGGCGGGGGCCTCGATCTGGGATCGGTTCAGCCACACGCCGGGCATGATGCTCAACGGCGACACCGGCGACGTCGCCTGCGACCATTACAACCGCTGGCGTCAGGACATCGAACTGATGACCCGCCTGAACCTGCAGGCCTACCGGTTCTCGGTCAGCTGGAGCCGGGTGATGCCCGAGGGCCGCGGGGCCATCAATCCCAAGGGTCTCGACTTCTACGACAAGCTGATCGACGGCCTGCTCGAGAAGGGCATCGAGCCGCTGTGCACCCTCTATCACTGGGACCTGCCGGCCGCGCTCGACGACCGCGGCGGCTGGCTGAATCCTGACATCGCCGACTGGTTCGCCGACTACGGCCAGGTCCTGTTCGAGAAATTCAAGGGACGGGTGAAGACCTGGGGCACGATCAACGAGCCCTGGGTCATCGTGGACGGCGGCTATCTGCACGGAGCCCTGGCCCCCGGCCACAAGTCGGCCTTCGAGGCCATGATCGCTGGCCACAACGTCCTGCGCGCCCACGGCGCCGCGGTGAAACGGTTCCGCGAAGTGGGCGAGGGTCAGATCGGCATCGTCCTCAACATCGAGCCGAAATACAGCGCTTCGGACAAGCCCGAGGACGAGGCCGCCCGCAAGCGCGCCGAGGCCCAGATGAACCGCTGGTTCCTCGACCCCCTGATGGGCCGCGGCTACCCCGCCGAACTCAGGGACGTCTACGGCGAGGCCTACCGCGAATTCCCGCAGGAAGACTTCGACCTGATTGCCCAGCCGACCGACTGGATGGGACTGAACTGGTACACCCGCTCTGTGCCCGAGAACGCACCCGACGCCTGGCCCGTCCGCGCGCGACCGGTGAAACAGGTCCAGCACGCCCACACCGAGACCGGCTGGGAGGTTTATCCCCCCGCCCTCACCGACACCCTCGTCTGGCTGCACGAACAGACCAACGGACTGCCGCTGATGGTCACCGAGAATGGCTCGGCCTGGTATGATCCGCCCCACGCCATCGACGGACGCGTGCAGGACCCCCTGCGTGTCGACTATCTGAAGAACCACCTGAAGGCCCTGCACGACGCCATCGGCAAGGGTGTCGACATCCGCGGCTACATGGCCTGGTCGCTGCTCGACAATCTCGAATGGTCGCTCGGCTACTCCAAGCGGTTCGGCATCACCCACGTGAATTTCCTGACCCAGGAGCGGACCATCAAGGATTCAGGCCTGCTCTATGCCGAGGTCATCCGGACCCACGGCGCTGTGCTGGACACGCTGTAGGCACCTCGTTCGCCCTCCTCTTCATGGGGAGGGAGAAGGCTGCTCTTCACCTCACCCGGTCGTAATAGGCCTCGATCAGATCCAGCCGTTCCGCGAACGGAATGGGCTTGGCCACCGGGCCGGCGTTGGTGAACTCCAGCAAACGGTCCGGCTCGGCGCCGAACTCGGGCCAGGCCGGACGGCCCGGCGCGTTCGGATTCCCCCGGGTCGCGAAGGTCGTCCAGTAGTCGGCCATGGCCGTCGCCGCCCGCGCGTCCCGCTCGCCCATCGGCCGCCCGACGGTGTGCAGGGTCTCGAACACATAGGGCCGCTCCGACGCATGCGTCGCGCCGCCACTGGGTTCGGGATTCGACTCCGGCACCACGTCGAACCGGTAAAGCCAGGTCGGATGGCCATTACGGGCATGCAGCCGCGCCAGATGCCGCGCCGGTTCATTGAAGGCCAGATCACTGACGACATGCGCGCGATAGCCGTCCTCACCGCCATAGGCCGCATACAGGTCGACCCGTTCCTGCGCCGTGAGTGCATCGTCGATCGCGCCATAGGGGCTGATCTCCGACGGCCGGATCCACCAGAATTCGGCGCTGTTCGTGCCGATGATCAACGGCACCGGTGCCTCGCGCCCGGCGGCGAAGGCGGCCTCGACATCCCCGGCCACGACCGTCCCGTCGATCACCAGGGTGTCCCCGCCGTAGAAATTCGGGGCCGGTGTCAGCAGAGCCTCGGCAGGCTGGGCGCGAAGGTCGTCCGCCGTGCTCGCGCCGACCGCACGCGCGAAAGCGGTACCCCGATCCTGCAGTGACGGGCCACCGATCGCCGAGGGTCGATCCAGCGGCACACCCGTGTCCCGACCGAGTCCGGACTGCACCACCGCGCGGTGAAACAGACCGCGCGCGTCCGGCGAGATCATCAGCCGGGTCACCGCGGCCCCGCCGGCCGACTCGCCGAAAATGGTGACATTCCCGGCGTCCCCCCCGAACGCCGCCGCATTGTCCCGCACCCAGCGCAGGGCGAGGACGATGTCCATCATCCCGTAGTTGCCGCCCGGCTCCCCCGCCGCGCGCTCCGCCGCCAGCGCCGGATGATCGAAGAAGCCCAGCCGTCCCAGCCGGTAGTTGATCGTCACGACCACCACGCCCCGCTTCGCCAGGTTCGCGCCGTCGTAGAGGGCCGCCGTACCGGAACCGTTGTTGAACCCGCCACCGTGAATCCAGACCATGACCGGCACCGGGTCGGTCCGCGCCGTCGGTGTCCAGACGTTCAGGGTCAGGCAGTCCTCGCTCATCGGCAGCGGGCCGACGCCGGGGTCGCCGTTGGCCGGCGGCTGGACGCAGATTGGACCGACCTGTCCCGCGTCGCGCTCACCGGACCACGGCCCGGCGGCCTGCGGCGGACGCCAGCGCAGCGCCCCGACCGGGGCCCTGGCATAGGGAATGCCCTTGAAACGGCTGACGTCCCCGACGGTCCGTCCGACCAGTACGCCCTGTTCAACGTCCACCCGCGGATCCGCGGTCGAGGCCTGGCCTGGAGTCATGATCAGAACCGCCGCGAGAATAAGCGAAACCGGGAACATGGCCGGACACTAGCGCGGTCGGAAGCGATGTCTCAAACAGAACCATCATCCGTCACGCCAACCAGCCGTGAACCGATTGCGGCGCTGAGCGTTACGGGGCGACTGGGGTGGGAGATCGCTTGCAGCATCTGGCGAAATCGGGGGACCTCGCGGTCGATCTGGCGGTGGCGTTCGACGCCTCTCCGAACCCCTATGTGCTGTTGACACCCGATCTCCGTATCGCCGGTGCCAACCAAGCCTATCTCGAAGTGACCGGCAGCACCCGCGACGCCATCATCGGCCGCCCGATGTTCGCTGCCTTCGACTCCGGCCCCGGCGACGACGCACCGGAAAATGTCCGTCAGGTGAGGGCGTCGCTCGAGAAGGCGCGCGACAGTCGTCAGCGTGACCACCTGGCCCTGGTCCGCTTTTCGATTCCCCGATCCGTTGACGGCGGCGAGCCCGTCATGACCGAGCGGTTCTGGAGCGCCACCCACACACCGATCCTGAATGCCGAGGGCGAGGTGATCTGGCTGTTGCAGCACACCACCGACATCACCGAGCTGGAACAGCTGCGCCAGCGCACAGAGGCGACGCACGGCACCGCGTCCTCGCGAGCGGTCGACGCCATGATCGGCGGAAATGTTCTGGAACGCGCCCGTCTGGTTCAGGAGGACAATCTGCGACTCGCCGGCGAGCGCAACCGGCTGGTCGAGATGTTCATGCAGGCTCCGGGCTTCGTCGCCGTCCTGGGCGGGCCGACCCACATCTTCCAGTTTTACAATGAGGCCTACGGCCGGCTGACCGGGCATCGCAACCTCGAGGGCCAGCCGCTCGAACAGGCCCTGCCCGAAGTCGTCGGCCAGGGCTATATCGACATGCTGGACAGCGTCTTCGAGACCGGGGAGCCCGTCCATGGCAAGGCCAGCCTCGTGAAGGTCCAGCGCTCGGCCGGCGAGCCACCCCATGACGCCTATGTCGACTTCGTCTACCAGCCGATCCGTGACGGCGATGGCCGGATCGTCGGTGTCTTCGTCCAGGGCCATGACGTCACCAACGTCGTCGTCGCGGCCGAGCGCCAGAAGCTGATGATCGACGAACTGAACCATCGGGTGAAAAACACCCTGGCCACGGTCCAGTCGATCGCCATCCAGACCGCCCGCTCCCATCCCGATCCCCGGACCTTTGCCCAAGGGTTCCAGGCGCGTCTGCTGGCCCTGTCCCACACCCACGACCTGCTGACCCGAAGCCATTGGGAAGGGGCCGATCTGGGCGCGATCCTCGAGCATGAGACCGAGGCGCACGGCGCTCACCGCGTCACCCTGAACGGTTTGCCGGTGGCGCTGGAGCCCGCCGCCGCCCTGTCGCTGGGCATGATTTTCCACGAACTGGCCACCAACGCCGCCAAATACGGCGCGCTGTCGGCCCCCGACGGGCGGGTGCTGGTCGACTGGTCGGTCCTGGACCAGGCCCGGCCACGGCTGCAGCTGACCTGGCGCGAAGTCGATGGTCCGCCGGTCGCGCCGCCGGACCGCCGGGGCTTCGGCAGCCGGCTGATCGAACGAAACGTCCGCCACGATCTGGCGGGCGAGGTCAATCTCGACTACGCAAACGACGGTTTCAGTGCGGATTTTTCGATTCCGCTCGATCGCGGGATAAACTCATGAGCGCACCTTTGACCGGACGTCGGGTCCTCATTGTCGAGGACGAGTCCCTGGTCGCCATGTTGCTGGAAACCATCCTCGAAGACATGGGCTGCATCCCGGTCGGGCCTGCCGCCAATATCGACGACGGCCTGGCCATGGTGGCGGATGGCGAACACCTCGACGCCGCCCTGCTGGACGTGAACGTCGCGGGTCGCCAGGTCTTTCCGGTCGCCGAAGCCCTGAAGGCCCGCGGCGTGCCCTTCGTCTTCTCGACCGGCTATGGCGAAGGCGGCCTGCCCGACGAATGGCGCGGCCAGGCCACGATCCAGAAGCCCTTCACAGAGGCCGCCGTCCGCGACGCCCTGTTCAAGGCCATGGGCGTGGCGCAGGTCTAGAGCGCGATCGCGCCGGACCGGGGCTGGACGATCACCGGTCCCGGATCGACGCGAGGAACGGCACCAGCCGGTCGCGCCAGGCCCTGTATCCCCGCGCATTGGGATGGACCGCGTCCATGAAGAAGCCGCTGTTCTGCCGGCCGTCGGCATTGATGAAGGCCGGATAGAGGTCGAGGTATCGGACATGGTCCGACTGACCAGACCCTGCCGCAAACCCGGCCAGCGCCGCATTGACGGGAATCACGACCTCGTCGTTCCGGGCCGTCTCCTGGGTCGGCAAAAGCGACTGCAGGACGATCAGGGCGTCCGGCTTGCGCGCATGCACGGCGGCGACCACGGCCTTTATGCCCTCAAGGACACTGTCCACGGCCGGAGTCTCGGCGTCCCAGCTGTTGTTGATCCCGATCATCAGAACGATGACGTCAGGAGCCAGATCCGGCCGGTCCAGCTCCCCCAGACCGCCGTCGGAACCCGGCTGGATCCGGTAAAGAAGGTGCTCGGTACGGTCGCCCGAGATACCGAGATTGAGCGCCAGAAGCCCCGGATCGCCGCCGCCGAAACTCTCATTCCAGACGGCCTGCCCGCCCACCGCGCCGGGGAACCAGGGATTGTCTCCCATGGTCCAGAAATCCGTGATGGAATCCCCGAGGAACACCAGTCTCACCGGTGCCAGACTGTCCGGCTGCGCCAGACGGGCCGAAATCTCGTTCAGCCGCTTCTGCCAGTATTCGATCCGCACCGTCGGACGCGTCGAGTTGAAGCCGGCCGATGTCTGGGCGGTCGCCCCTCCGACACCCGCGAGCAGTCCGCTCATCAGAATGACCGCCAGCGCCGGACCTGCGCGCCCGGACCGAGTGACTCGAGACATGGCTATCTCCCCGTTTGACCCGGAGCCTGACATTGTCCGGGCCGCCTCACAACCGGGGCGGCCGCGCCCTCAGCGCCCCAGATCCTTCAGCACCGCCCGCGCCGCATTATGCCCCGGCGCGCCGGTGACACCGCCGCCGGGGTGGGCCCCCGATCCGCACAGATAGAGGCCCGGCACGGGCATCCGGTGATCGGCGTGGCCCAGCACGGGCCGGGCGCTGAACAGCTGGTCCAGGCTCAGCCGGCCGTGGAAGATGTCACCCCCGACCAGACCGAACCGCCGCTCCAGATCGCGCGGCCCCAGCGCCAGTCGGCCGACCACCGACGCCTTGAACCCCGGCGCGTGGGCGTCGACCGTCTCGATCATCAGATCGGCCACCGTGTCGCGGTGTTCGTCCGCCAGATCGGGCGCGACATGCTGGCAGAACAGGCTGGCGACGTGCTGCCCCGGCGGGGCCAGGCTGTCGTCCAGCGTCGAGGGGATCAGCATCTCGACGATCGGCTTGGCCGACCAGCCGTTCAGCCGCGCCTCCGCATGCGCCCGGTCCATATAGGCCAGCGTCGGGGCGATGATGATCCCGGCTGTCAGATGGTCCCCCGGGCCCGGCAAGGCGGTGAAATTCGGCAGTTCCGACAGCGCCACATTCATGCGGAACGTGCCCGAACCGGACTGGTAGTTCCCGATCCGCTCGCGGAAGTCTGCCGGTACGACAGCATCATCCACGAACCGCTCGAACAGCAGGCGCGGATGCAGGTTGGACACCACGGCCCGCGCCCGGACCACGTCACCCGCCTCGGTCACCGCCCCGACCGCCCGGCCCTTCTCGGTCAGCACCGAGGCGATCGGCGTCTCCAGCCTGACGTCGACCCCGACCTCGGCGCAGGCGGCGGCCATGGCCCG
Source organism: Caulobacteraceae bacterium (assembly GCA_965284375.1). Taxonomy (GTDB): domain Bacteria; phylum Pseudomonadota; class Alphaproteobacteria; order Caulobacterales; family Caulobacteraceae; genus Brevundimonas. Next base: position 615,878 of record OZ260074.1, on the reverse strand, counting down.
GGTGATCGCCCCCATGCCGCCGATGGCGTGGCCCCAGACCCCCTTGCGACCGTTCACCTCGCCGAACACATGGTGCAGCAGCACATAGGCCGAGCCCGGCGTATAGGGGCTGGCATAGTTGCCGACCACGCTGTCGAAGCCGAACAGGGCCTTGATCGGATCGCTCTCGAACCAGCCGTCCAGCCAGTCGCCGGCCGATTTGGTGAACAGGTCCAGCAGGTCACGCCGCCCCTGCGTATCCAGCCCCGCCGCCTGCCGGCCCAGCGACGCGCCCTTCAGCAGTTCCGGCAGCATGGCCATCCAGCCGCCCTCCACCACATTGGGCGGGGCCTTCAGGATCCAGTCGCGCAGGACCGCGGCCACCACCTCCAGCCGCCGCTCATACTCGGGCAGCCGCTCCGCATCCCGCGTCGAGAATTTCGCCAGCTGCCCCTGCGTCCGCCCCTCGCCCGCGAGGAAATGTCGGCCGTCGTCGAACGGCAGAAAGTTGGACACCTTGCGCTCGACCACCCGCAGGCCGTGCCGGGCCAGCTCCAGATCGGCGATGACCTTCGGGTTCAGCAGGCTGACGGTGTAGCTGGCGGTCGAGTTGCGGAAGCCGGGATGAAACTCCTCCGTCACCGCCGCCCCGCCGACCACATGCCGCCGCTCCAGCACGGTTACCTTCAGCCCGCCCCTGGCCAGATAGAAGGCGCAGACGAGGCCGTTATGGCCCCCGCCCAGGATGACGACGTCGGTGTGGCTTGTGGTCATTCTCTCTCCTACCGCGCCGGGCCGTCGGGGCAAGGCCATGCCTCCGCCCCGCCACAATCGGCGCGCCCCATCCGGCGCGGACAGGGAGAGGACCATGGATCATTCGAAACATGCGCCGCGTCGCTGGCTGGTCATCGCGCTGGCGACCGCCGCCCTGGGCCTGTCGGCCTGCGTCGGGGTGCTCGACCGGTGCGCTGACGGACTGAATCCTCCGGCGGGCGGCTGGGAACCGCACGGCCCAGGCTGAGCGTCAGCCCGGCCGTGTCCATTCCATGATCATGAACCAGGGCGCGCGACGGTAGTTCGCACCCCGCTCAGGATCGCCACCCTGCGGGCCTGGCTCCGCGAAATGGCGCAGTACCAGCCCCGCCTCGAGCAGCAGGGTCATGTAGGTGGATAGGGGCCGGTGCCAATTGACGATCCGGATGCCGCGCCACGCGATCCAGGCAGAGCGCTCTTCCAGATAGTGGTCCATGGCGAACGCCCGACGGCCATCAGCCATCTGCGTCCAGCCCAGTTCAGCGACGTCCCCCGCCGAATTGAAGCTGGTCAGATTCGCGATCAACAAGGTTCCGCCGGGCTTCAACACCCGCACCATTTCCCGGATCGCCGCCGATGCGTCGGGAATGTCGATGAGCGACAGATAGCTGACCACCAGATCGAACTCTGCGTCGGCGAAGCCCAGCGCCTCCGCGCTCTCGATCCGGTAATCGCCCTCGGGGTCCAGCGCACGGGCGTGGTCGATCAACGCCGGCGCGGGGTCGATGCCGACCGCCCGGACCCCTTCGGCCTTGAGCTGACGGCAGAAGCGGCCCTCGCCGCAACCGACATCCAGCGCCGAGGCATAGGCTCCCGCCCGAACCCGCGCCATCATCGGCGCGTCGAGGACGAACTGCCGACCATAGTCGCCGGCCTCACCCTGCGCCGCGATCCATGCCTCGGCCGACTCCTGCCAACCGTCGTTCATCGACCGCCTCCCTCAACCGGTCCGACCGCTTCCGCCTCCGGCCGGTGCACCAGCGACACCAGTACCACGCTGATCATCATCAGCAGGAACCAGCTGCCCAGCTTGGCCAGCGAGACCGGTTCCCAGCCGTCCTCCTGTCCCGGATAGGCCCACGCCTGGGCCCAGGTGCCGACGTTCTCGGCCAGCCAGATGAAAACCGCGACCAGAAAGAAGCCGAGCAGGAACGGCATCGCCCGCCGCCGACGGTCCGGCGAGAAATAGAACCAGCCCCGCCCGAACAGCAGCGCCGTCGCCGCGAACAGGCCCAGCCGGATGTCCGGCAGCCAGTGATGGGCGAAGAAGTTGACGTAGATCGCCGCCGCCAGCACCCAGGTCGTCCACAGCGGCGGATAGTGGCGAAACCGGATGTCGAAGATGCGCCAGATACGGGCGATATAGCTGCCCACCGCGGCATACATGAAGCCCGAGAACAGCGGCACCATGCCGATGCGCAGGACACTGTCCTCCGGATAGATCCACGAGCCGTGCTGCGTCTTGAACAGCTCCATGATCGTCCCGACCACATGGAAGACGAAGATCACCCTCGCCTCCTCCCAGCTCTCCAGCTTCAGGGCCAGCATGGCAGCCTGGATGGCGACGGCCGCGATCACCAGAAAGTCGTAGCGGCTGACCGGCGCATCATCCGGCCACCACAGATGCGTCGCCAGCAACAGCCCCAGCATCGCCCCGCCGAACAGACAGGCCCACCCCTGTTTGATCCCGAACATCAGGAACTCGAACCCGTAGCGCGACCATGTGCGCCGGTCGGCGGCGGTCTGCAGGCGCAGCAGCCAGTGCCGGCCCCAGGTCTCGAGCGGAAGGCGGCGGGGTTCGGTCATGCCGTCCGGCCCGACACACCGGAGACCGGCCTATTTCGCGAACAGCTGGCCAAGGTCCTCGAAGGCCTTCATCTCGATGGCGTTGCCGCTGGGATCGCGGAAGAACATGGTGGCCTGCTCGCCCGGCTCGCCCCTGAATCGCACATAGGGCTCGATGTCGAACTGCGTACCCGCCGCGACGAGGCGGTCGGCCAGCGCCTGCCAGTCCTTCATCTCCAGCACCACGCCGAAATGGGGCACCGGCACCTGATGGCCGTCGACCGCATTGCCGCCGGAGTCAGGCGACGCCATTTCCGGAACCAGATGCGTCACGATCTGATGGCCGAAGAAATCGAAATCGATCCATTCCGCCGAGCTGCGACCCTCGGGGCAACCCATCGCCCCGCCCCAGAAGCGACGTGCGGCGTCCAGGTCATGGACGGGAAAGGCGAGATGGAACGGACGAAGCGACATGGGCTCTATCCCCGCCCGCGATACGTCGGCACGCCCTGGTCGGGCAGCCACAGCCCCTCCGGCGCGACGCCCGTCTGCCAGAAGACGTCGATCGGGATGCCGCCGCGCGGGTACCAGTAACCGCCGATCCTCAGCCATTTCGGGCTCAGCAGCCCGGCCAGCCGCTTGCCGATGGCCACGGTGCAGTCCTCATGGAAGGCACCGTGGTTGCGGAAACTGGTCAGGTACAGTTTCAGGCTCTTGCTCTCGACCAGCCAGTCGCCCGGTGCATAGTCGATCACCAGATGGGCAAAGTCCGGCTGGGCCGTCACGGGGCACAGGCTGGTGAACTCCGGCACGGTGAAGCGCGCCAGATACAGGGTGTCGGGATGCGGGTTCGGCACCCGCTCCAGCACGGCGGTCTCCGGGCTGGCGGGGGCGGCGGTCATCTGGCCGAGTTGGGACAGGCTGGATACGTCTGTGGTCATGGCCACGCCTCTAGCGCCATCGCGTCGTCGCGTCACCTTGCGTCCGCGTCTGACGCAGGCGCGCGCTATGAGAGCGGACGTGACGCGCTGATTTCAGACGATTCAGACGATTCAGACCCCATTTTCTGCCCGCGGGAGTCTGAAATCCGCGCGTTTCGACGTTTCAGGAGCCGCTCGACGCCCTCGCCTTTCGCAATTGCCTTCCGCAGGGATAGCCCGCTATCCGTAGTCAAAGAAAACCAGGGGGAACCGCCATGGCCATTCCGGCTTCACTGCAAAAAGGTCTGAAACTGCCGGTCATCGAGGCACCGATGTTCCTCGTCTCCGGGCCGGATCTGGTGGTCGAGTGCTGCAATGCCGGCGTCATCGGCACCTTCCCCTCGCTGAACGCCCGCACGACCGAGGCCTATGCCGAGTGGCTGGTCGAGATCAAATCACGCCTTCACCCCGATGCGGCCGCCTATGGCGTCAACCACATCGTCCATCCGACCAACCCGCGGCTGATGGCCGACATGATGGTCTCGGTCGAGCACAAGGTGCCGCTGATCATCACTTCGCTGGGGGCGGTGCGCGACGTGGTCGATGCGGTCCATGGCTATGGCGGCGTGGTCTTCCACGACATCGCCAATGTGCGCCATGCGAGGAAGGCGGCCGAGAGCGGCGTCGACGGCCTGATCCTGGTGGCCAACGGCGCGGGCGGCCACGCCGGCATCATCAACCCCTTCGCCCTGGTCAATGAGGTCCGCGAGTTCTTCAAGGGCACCATCATCCTGTCGGGCTGTCTGTCGAACGGCCAGGACGTGGCGGCGGCGCTGATGCTGGGGGCCGACTTCGCCTATCTGGGCACCCGGTTCATCAACACCACCGAGGCCATGGCCCCGGACGCCTACAAGGAGATGATCATCGAGAGCGGCGCGACGGACATCGTCCACACCGCCGCCGTCTCGGGCATCCCGGCCAATTTCATGACCAAGTCGCTTCAGGCCAACGGCATCGATCCGAAGGTCCTGCCCGACCACAAGCTCGACATGGGCGACGAGGCCAAGGCCTGGAAGACCGTCTGGTCCGCCGGCCAGGGCGCGGGGGCGGTGCATGACGTCCTCCCGGCCGCGCAGCTGATCCAGCGACTGAAGGACGAATTCTCCGAGGCGTGCGATAAATTCGACAAGATGCGCCTCTAGTCGCGGGGCCCATGACCCGACTCCTGATCCGCGCCGTCGCCACGGCTGCCCTTCTGGCCTGCGCCGGCACCGCCGCCGCCCAGTCCGGCCCTGCCCCGGCTCCCGGCGGCGACTGGTCCTTCGCCTTCGGCACGGCGACCGACAATCGCTCCAAGGACGCCTCCAAGTCCGACGGCCAGGCCTATGTCTGGGGCCAGACCGAATGGAACCGCGCCTCCAGCCCGGTCTACGCCGGTGCCGGTTTCGACACGATCCGGAGCTCGACAGGCTCGCACCTCGAACTGGAGGCCGGCGTCGGCCTGCGTCGCGACGTCGCGGGTTTCGATCTGGATCTCAACGCCACCTACAAGCAGCAGGTCGACGCCGACCCGGGCACGGATGACGATGCGTGGGAATTCACCGCCGATGCGATGCGCTCGATCGGGCCGGCCAGCGGCCGCCTCCGCCTGCAGTATTCGCCCGACGGCACAGGCTCGGTCCAGGCCTGGACCTGGTATGAGGCACAGATCGGCTGGGCCTTCACCGACCGGCTTCAGGCCTCCGCCGCGATCGGCCGTCGCGAGCAGGACAACAGCGACGACTACACCGGCTGGAACGCAGGCCTGACCTTCGCCGTGACCGACAGCCTTGAGGCCGAGCTGCGCTACCACGCCACAGACGCGGCCGATGTCCCCCACGCCAACGAGCGCTACTCCGACAGCCTGGTGGCCGGGATCAGCGTCGCCTTCTAGCCCTCGCTTTTCGTGACAAAGGCCCTATCTAGAGGCGATGAGCAACCATCGTCCCACAACCCTCGAACGCGCCTATGAACTGGCGCGGGGCGGGGGCTGCCGCACCGTCGGCGACATCAAGACCGCCCTCCAGGCCGAGGGTTTCGAACGTATCCAGGACTCCCTGTACGGCCCGACGCTGACTGCGGCGCTGCGCAAGCTTTGCCAGGAACACTATGTTCCTACCCCCGAAGGCGAAGCCGCCGAGTAGGCCACCCGCTTGATTTCGTCGCGCCGACAGGCCAAAAGCGTTTTGTCGAGCTCTCTGCGAAACGCCACCCTCTGCTTTCGCACTGAGGTCTAGCCGCTCCATTCAGACCCGACAGGCCGCAGGGGCTATTCCCTGGGGCCAACGCTAACGGAGGTCCTGAAAATGGCTACCGGCACTGTTAAATGGTTCAATTCCACCAAGGGCTACGGCTTCATCCAGCCTGACGACGGCGGCAAGGACGTCTTCGTCCACATCTCGGCCGTCGAGCAGGCGGGCCTGCGCGGCCTCGATGAAAACCAGAAGGTTTCCTACGAAATCGAGCGCGACAAGCGTTCGGGCAAGGAATCCGCTGGTCAGCTGAAGACCGAAGGCTGAAGTCTCGCGTCGGCCTGACCGACGCAGGATTTTGACGGCGGCGAGGGCAACAGCCTTCGCCGCCGTTTTCATATCGGGGACCCGCTACGTGCATCCGGGCCTGACGGTTGCGCCGCGCGGCCAGACGCCGCAGACGGCCGGAAACAGGCATCCATGGGCTTTCGCCTGCCGTTCCTGACGCGTGCCGCACAGACGGCCGCTCAGGAGATGAAGCCATGAAACTGACCCCGACCCGCACCGCCCTGATGGCCGCCCTGGCCATCGGCACCCTCGCCGCCGCCGGCTGTTCCTCGATGGACAGCATGGGCGGCATGAACGCCCAGGCGTCCGACACCGTCATGGTCGGCGGTGCCGCCATGTACCCGACGAAGACCATCGTCGAGAACGCCGTCAACTCGCGCGACCACACGACCCTGGTTGCCGCCGTCACCGCCGCCGGCCTGGTTCCGACCCTGTCCAGCGCCGGCCCCTTCACCGTCTTCGCCCCGACCAACGCCGCCTTTGCCAAGCTTCCCGCCGGCACCGTCGAAACTCTGGTACAGCCGGCCAACAAGGCGACCCTGACCAAGATCCTGACCTATCATGTGGTCGCCGGCCGTCTGACCGCCGCCGACATCCTCTCGCGCATCCGCGCCGGCGGCGGTCGCGCGGCCCTGACGACCTTTGAAGGCGGCGTTCTGACCGCCTCCCTGCGCGGCAATTCCGTGATCCTGACGGACGAGAAGGGCGGCGTTGCCACCGTGACCCAGGCCGATGTCCTGCAGTCCAACGGCGTCATCCACGTCACCGACACGGTGTCCATGCCCAACTGACGAAAGCCGGCGGAGCCTGTGATTGCGGGCTCCGCCGTCCCCGTCGGGAATCACGACGCTTGCTATTGGGGCCCAAAGCGCCCATCTGGGGCTACGTCGATCTCTTGCGAAACGCTGCTGCCCCTTTGCATCGCGCACCGAGGTCCATAGCCGATCCCATTCAGACCCGACAGGCCGACCCGGAACCTCTTCCGGCGGTCAACGCCTAACGGAGGTCTCAAAATGGCTACCGGCACTGTTAAATGGTACAATTCCACCAAGGGTTACGGCTTCATCGCTCCCGATGACGGCGGCAAGGACGTTTTCGTCCACGCCTCGGCCGTTGAAACGTCCGACCTCGGCACGCTGAACGAAAATCAGAAGATTTCCTACGAAGTCGAACGCGACTCGCGTTCGGGCAAGGAATCGGCCGGTCGCCTCAAGGCTGCCGAATAGTTTCCGACAAGCGACCCTGCCGGGACTAGTTCCCGGCTGACGGAAGGGCCGGCCGCCGAACAGGCGCCGGCCCGACTGTTTTTCAACCCTCTGGAGACGCAGATGACCCCGCTGGCCGACATGATCCTCACCATGACCGATCCGGACCTGAAGGTCCTTCGCGCCAATGCCATGCGGCTGTCCGCCTCCACCACGGCCTCGCCGACGCAGATCGCCTCGGCCGCCGAAATCATCCCGATGATCGACGACGAAGTCGCAAAACGCGCCGCCGACAAGACGACCTCGGCCGTCAAGAAGCCCCGCGCCCCGGCCAAGAAAAAGGTCGTCCCAGCCACCGGCCACCAGACAGCGCTGCCGGACTCCAAGGCCGCCTGAGTCAGCGCTTCCGGGCCTCGCGACCCGAACTGGACTCACGTCCTCTTTCAGTGACACCCTCCCGGCGTCGCCGGACCCCGTCTGGCTGAACCGGGGGTTCCATGCACATACGTTCGCTTGCCGTCGTCCTCGCCTGCGTCCTGGCCCCGACGGCCGTCATGGCTCAGGTTTCAGACGTCGTGGAAAAGCCCGCGGCACTGGTCGCTGACGGAATACCGGCCATTCCGGCGGCGCTGGCGGCCGAGACCCGCCCGTATATGGAATTCCGCACCGCCGCCTTCACGGGCTGGAATGCGGCGGACCGGTCGATGCTGATTTCGACCCGCTTCGGCAATACGGCCCAGATTCACCGCGTCGCCATGCCCCTGGGAGCCCGCGAACAGCTCAGCTTCGAGGTTGAGCCCGTTGGCGGCCGCTGGTCGCCCGCCGGTGACCTGCTGGTCGTCAACAAGGACAAGGGCGGCGACGAGTTCTTCCAGCTTTACACCCTGGTTGAGGGCCGCTTGAACCTGCTGACGGACGGCGGTCGCAGCCGCAACAGTTTCGGGGCCTGGAACCAGGACGGCAGCCTGATCGGCTATTCCTCGACCCGACGAAACGGCCAGGACAGCGACCTCTATGTGATGGACCCTCGTGATCCCTCGACCGCCCGCATGGTGGCCGAGGTCAGCGGCGGCGGCTGGAGTATCGCCGACTTTTCGCCCGACGGGCGCACAGCCCTCGTGATCCAGTCGATCCAGGTCACCAAGTCCAATCTCTTCTCACTTGACCTGGCCAGCGGCCGCCTGACCTCCATTGGCGACCACCGCCTGCCGATCGCCTACAACAGTGCCGAGTTCGCGCCCGACGGCACCCTGTGGGTCACCTCCGATCAGGACAGCGACTTCCAGCGGCTGGGCCGTATCGATATCGCCACAGGTGCCTTCACGGCCGTTTCGACGGAGCCGCGCTGGGACGTCGAGGACTTCGACATCGCCGAGGACGGAAGCTTTATCGCCTATGCGATCAACGAGGCCGGACGCACCCGCCTGCGCCTGCTGGATACCGCGTCTGGCCGGGTTCGTACCGTCGACAACCTGCCGGCCGGCAGCGCCGGCGGGCTCCAGATCGCGCCCTGGGGCGAGATCGGCCTGACCTTCTCCTCGGCCCGCAGCGCCTCGGACGCCTTTTCTGTCGATCCCCGCTCCCTGGCGGTCACCCGCTGGACCCGTAGCGAGACCGGCGGCCTGGATGCCACACGCAACGTCGAGCCTGAACTGATCGAGGTCGCCAGCTTTGACGGAGAGTCCGTCTCCGGCTTCCTCTACCGTCCGGATCCTGCCCGATTCCCGGGCCGCCTCCCGCTGATCGTCAATATCCACGGCGGGCCCGAGGGCCAGAGCCGGCCCGGCTTCCTAGGTCGCAACAACTATCTGGTCAATGAGCTCGGGGTCGCGATCTTCTTCCCCAACGTGCGCGGCTCAACCGGTTACGGCAAGCGGTTCGTCAGCCTGGATAACGGCCCCGACCTGCGCGAGAATTCGGTGCGCGACATCGGTGCCTACCTCGACCGGCTCGGCGCCGATCGGGCGATCGATCCGGCGCGCATCGCCATCACCGGCGGCTCGTACGGCGGGTACATGTGCTACGCCGGGGCGATCCACTATGGCGACCGCCTGCGCGGCGCGAACTGCGTCGTGGCCATCTCCAACTTCGTGACCTTCCTGGAGAACACCGAGGCTTATCGCCGCGACCTGCGCCGGGTCGAATACGGCGACGAGCGCGACGCAGCCCAGCGCGCCCGCCTGATCGAGATTTCCCCGATGACCCGGGTCGATGAGATCAACATCCCCCTGATGGTGGTCACCGGCGGCAATGATCCGCGCGTGCCTGCGTCTGAAGCCGACCAGTTGATCGCGGCCGTCCGCGCGCGAGGCGGCTCGGCCTGGCACCTACTCGGCCAGGATGAGGGCCACGGCTTCGGGAAAAAGGTCAACCAGGACTACCAGTTCTGGGCCAGCCTGCTGTTCTGGCGCGAGACCCTGCTCAGCGGGGACTGAGCGCCAGCCGGTCGCTAGACCGCCAGCGCCTGATCCAGATCCGCGATCAGGTCCTCGACCTCCTCGACGCCGACCGACAGCCGGATCAGGTTGTCGGTTACCCCGCCCGCCTCACGCAGTTCCCTGGGCACCGAGGCGTGGGTCATGATGGCCGGGTGATTGACCAGGCTTTCGACCCCGCCCAGCGATTCCGCGAGGGTGAAGACCTGCACCCGCTCCAGCACGCGTTTGGTCCGCTCCAGATCGCCGTCGATCAGGACCGTGACCATGCCGCCGTACTGGCCGTTCATCTGGCGTGAGGCCAGATCGTGCTGCGGATGGCTGATCAGTCCCGGATAGATGACCCTGGCCACCCCGGACTTGCGGTCCTCGAGCCAGCGCGCCACCGCCATGGCATTCTCGTTATGCGCCTTCATCCGCAGCCCGAGCGTCTTCAGGCCGCGGTTGGCGAGGAAGGCGTCGAACGGCCCCATCACCCCGCCGATCGAATTCTGGAGGAACTTGATTTCCTTGGCCAGGTCGGGGTTCGCGGTGACCAGCGCCCCGCCGATGATATCGGAGTGGCCGTTCAGATACTTGGTCGCCGAATGCATGACCACATCGGCCCCCAGCTTCAGCGGCTGCTGGCTCCACGGCGTGGCGAAGGTGTTGTCGACGATCAGCAGCAGGCCGTGGGCCCGGGCGATCCGCGACAGCCCTTCGATATCGGCCAGTTTCATCAGCGGATTGGTCGGGGTCTCGGCCCAGATCAGCTTCGTCTTCGGGGTGATCGCCGCCTCGACCTTCGCCAGATCGCTGAGGTCGACATAGGCGAAGTCCAGCCCCATCGAGCGCCGGCGCACGCGCTCGAACAGCCGCCAGGAGCCGCCGTACAGGTCGTCGCCGGTGACGATGTGCGAGCCTGCATCCAGCAGTTCGAGTGCCGTGGAAGTCGCCGCCATGCCGCTGGCGAAGCCGAAGCCGTGGGTCCCGCCCTCGAGATCGGCCAGACAGGCCTCAAAGGCCTCGCGTGTCGGGTTCTTGCCGCGCGCATACTCATAGCCCTTGTTCACCCCCGGGCTTTCCTGGGCATAGGTCGAGGTCGCGTAGATCGGCGTCATGACCGCGCCCGTGGTCGGGTCAGGCCGCTGCCCGGCGTGGATCGCACGGGTCGAGAAACCCTGGCTGTTCTTCAGCTTGGTCATCAATTGTCCTGGTCGGTGCGGCCGATATTGCCGGCATAGAAGGCCGAGGCGCGGGTGAAAATCTCGGCCCATTCCGGCGGTCGGAAGATATGACCAGCGCCGGCGATCACTTCAACCCGGGTATTGATGTCGTGATCGCGCAGGAAGTTGACCCAGGTCGCCGTGTTGCGCGGAAGGACATGAGTATCGTTCTCCGCGCGGATGATCAGCACGGGCACACGTCGTCGCGGCACGCGGGGGGTATAGACGTCAACTCCGCCGGCCAGACCGATCGCCGCCGCCGCCCGGCTGTTGCCCAGGGCCCCGTCGACCGCGACATAGGACCCGAGGGAGTAGCCGAACATGGCCGTCCGCCGCCGGTCCACGCCCTGGTCGATGAACCAGTCGATGGCGTCTTCGCCCACATCGCGCCACGCCTCCATCATGGCCGGCGGCCGGATGCCGTCATCGGGGTAGGCGTCGGTGAAAAGCGGGGTCAGCACCTGATAGCCGTCGCCTGCAAACCGCATAGCCAGTCGATGCCACGGTCCGCGGTTGGCGATGTGACTGTCAGAGCCGTGCATCATCACGATGGCGGCCCGTCGACCTTCACCGACCGGACGGTAGTGGATGGCACGGATGGTCTTGCCGTGGCTCTCGAAGGTCATGCCTTCATAGGTCGGTCCGGCGACCTCTTGCGCACCGGCCGACCCTGCAACCCAGGCCACCGCTCCGGTCAGCAGGCTACGCCGGTCCATGTTGAGGCCCCCGACGGCTTTCGAGGAAGGCACGGGTGCGGTCCATGACGGCGCACCAGGTGGGCAGATCATACTGATGCCCGTCGAAGTCCAGGCCCTGCACCTCAACCGCCGCCCCGGCTCCCCGCAGGTCCTCCGCCAGTTGGAGGGTGGCGCGGACGGGCACGGCCTCGTCGCGACGGGCATGCAACAGCAGAACCGACAGGTCACGACCGGCGACGCTCTCGTCGACCGGGCCACCCCCTGCAGCCAGGATCACCGAACGGGTGGTCGATGCGGGGTCCGTCGCCGCATTCACGGCCACACCGGCTCCCCGGGAATAGCCCCAAATCGCCACCTGCCCGGCCGACACACCCGGCTTGAGTGCCAGTTGCCCCGCCGCGTCCATCGCCACCTGACGCCAGGCCCGCGCGGTCACGGTGCTTCGGCCGGGATCCGGTCGGGCCGCGTCGAAATAGGCCGGCAGGATGACCCAGTAGCCCCGCGACGCCAGCTGGATGGCATGGGCGTCAAACAGGATCGAGTTCATCTCGAACCCCGTTCCGCCGTGCAACATCACCACACCGGCCCCGTTCGCCGGCCCCCGCGGGGCATACAGATAGGCCCGGATCGGGCGGCCCCGGCTTTCGAAGGTGACAGCCTCCCTCGAGGCCATCACCGGCACGTCGTCACGGCATCCCGGGATACCGACCTGGACCTGGGGCGGGCTCGCGAGCGCGCCCGGTCCGCCCGCAAGCGTGGCGATCAGGCTGATCGCCGCGAGGCCTGCGAGCCGGGACCGGGCGTCTTGTCTCATCGATTGAGGCTCAGATGATTGATCAGATCCGTGCGCGTAATCAGACCCACAAACCGTTCGCCGTCCAGCACGATTGCAACCCGGTCGCGGTCGAACAGCGGGATCAGGGCATCCAGACTCTCGCCGACCTGGACCGTGTCGAGATCGCGGGTCATGACCGAACCGACCGGCTTGGCGAACCGCTCCTTTCGCGTGATCTCGTCGGTGTTCATGACGTGCACCAGATCGCTTTCATCCAGGATGCCGACCAGACGACCGTCCTGAATGATCGGCAACTGCGAGACGTCGGCTCCGCGCATCCGCTTGAAGACTGTGTCCAGGGTGTCGTCGGGCCCGGCCACGACGACGTCGCCGTTCTCGTATTTTCGGCTGATCAGATCCGACAGATTCCCCTTGATCGGCTGGCCGCTCAGACCCTGATCCGCCAGCCAGGCGTCGTTATAGACCTTGGACAGGTATTTCGCGCCGGTATCACAGACGAAGGTCACCACCCGCTTCGGCTCGGTCTGTTCACGGCACCAGCGCAGGGCGCTGGCAATCAGCGTACCCGAGGACGATCCGGCCAGGACGCCTTCCTTCAGCAGCAGCTCGCGGACGGTGGCAATCGCCTCGGCGTCCGGGATGGAATAGGCCTTGTCGATCAAGGTCATGTCGGCCGTGTCAGGCACAAAATTCTGGCCGATGCCCTCGACCGTATAGCTGCCTTCCGGCCCGGGCACCCCGTCGTTGACGATCCCCGCCAGCGTTGAGCCCACCGGATCGGCCAGGATGATCTTCGCGTCCGATCCGACGCTCTTCAGGAATCGGGCGATGCCGGTGATGGTCCCGCCCGAGCCGATCCCGGCGACAAAGGCGTCGACCTTGTGGTCCATCTGCTCCCAGATCTCTGGCCCCGTGGTCTGGAAATGGGCGAGGGAGTTTGCGTCGTTGGCGAACTGGTTGACGTAGAATCCACCGGGGATCTGCTGTGCCAGCCGCTCGGCCATGTCGGTGTAGTATTCGGGATGGCCGTGCGGCACGTCCGAACGTGTCAGGCGAACATCGGCACCCATGGCCCTGAGATGCTGGATTTTTTCCTTGGACATCTTGTCCGGGATGACCAGAAGCACCTTATATCCCCTGGCCTGACCGACCAGGGTCAGCGCCAGACCCGTGTTGCCGGCCGTCGCCTCGACGATGGTCCCGCCGGGCTTCAGAAACCCCTCCGCTTCCGCCGCCGCGATCATCGACACGGCGATGCGGTCCTTGATCGATCCGCCCGGGTTCTGCGCCTCCAGTTTCAGGAACAGCCGGCACGGGCCGGTGTCGATCTTTGTCACCTCCACCATCGGCGTCTTGCCGATCAGGTCCAGCAGGGAGCCGGTCGGACCGGACAGGACGGGGGTTGCGGCCAATGACATTCAAACACTCCAGGGGGCTTCGAGCCGGAAGCTAGGCGCAGGCCCCCTCCATCACAAGCCGCGCAAGATTTCGCCTCTCGAAGAGCGCCGAAGCGCGGTATCAAGGAATCCAAATGACAAAATCATCTAGCCGGCCCCCCGCCGGCCTCCCCGACAAAGACACGCTGATCGCCTTCCTGCGCGAGGCGGGAACGGCCGAAAAGGCCGACATCGCCCGACATTTCGGCCTCAAGGGTCATGAACGGCGCATGCTGCGCGAAATGATCCGTGAGCTTGAGGAAGCCGGGAAACTGGGCAAGCGCGGGCGCAAGGGCTTTTCCGAAGTCGGCGCCCTGCCCCCGGTCGGCGTCGCCGACGTGGTCGAGCGCGACATCGACGGCGAACTGTTCGTCAGCCTGGTCGAGGCGTCAGGCGATGCGCCGCGCGCCATCCTGGTGCCCGACACCACAGGCAAGGCCGGTCCCGCGCCGGGACTGGGCGCGCGCATCCTCGCCAAATTCTCGCGCGGGGAAAACGGCTGGGAAGCCCGCATCATCAAGGTGCTGGATACCGACACCAACCGCGTCCTCGGCGTCATCCGAAAATCCAACAAGGAGGTCCGGGTCGAACCCGTCGACCGCCGCTCGAAGGAGGTGCTGCTGGTCCCGCACGCCCAGGCCGAGGGCCTTCGCGACGGCGATCTAGTGGTCGCGGCCATCGAGAAGGGCGACCAGCGCTATGGTCCCAAACGCGGCAAGATCCTCGAAAAGATCGGCCGCGAGGACGATCCCCGCGCCGCCTCCCTGATCGCCATCGCCGCCCACAATGTGCCGATGGGCTTCTCCGAGGCCGTCGAGAAGGAGGCCGAGGATCAGGAACTGCCGTCGCTGAAGGGCCGCGAGGACCTGCGCGACCTGCCCCTGATCACCATCGACCCCGCCGACGCCCGCGACCACGACGACGCCGTCTATGCGATGCGCGACGAGGACCCGAAGAACGCCGACGGCTGGATCGTCTGGGTCGCCATCGCCGACGTCGCCGCCTATGTCCGGCCCGGCACCGCCCTCGACCGCGAAGCCCGCGACAAGGGCAATTCCACCTACTTCCCCGACCGCGTCGAACCCATGCTGCCCGAACGGCTGTCCAACGGCCTGTGCAGTCTCAAACAGGGCGAGAACCGCGCCTGCATGGCCGTGCGCATGGTCTTCGACAAGGACGGCCGGAAAACCGGGCACAAATTCCTGCGCGGCCTGATGCGGTCCCAGGCCAAGCTGTCCTACGAACAGGCCCAGGCGGCGATCGACGGCCAGCAAGACGACACGACCGGTCCGATCATGGAGGCCATCCTCAATCCGCTGTGGGCCGCCTACCGCACCATGCTGAAGGGTCGGCTCAAGCGCAGCCCGCTGGCCATTGAAAGCCCCGAGCGCCGGATCCGCATGACGCCCGATGGCCAGATCGCCTCGATCGAGCCACGCGTCAGCCTCGAGGCCCACCGGCTGATCGAGGAGATGATGATCCAGGCCAATGTCTGCGCCGCCGAAACGCTGGAGCAGAAACGCACCCCCCTGCTCTATCGCGTCCACGACGCGCCCAGTCAGGAGAAGCTGTTCAACCTCGGTGACTTCCTCCAGACCATCGGCAAGCCCTGGACCAAGGGCGAGCCGGCCACGACGAAGCGGTTCAACAAGCTGCTGGACGAGACGCGCGGCGGCGACCACGCCGAGGTCGTCAACGAGGTCGTCCTGCGCACCCAGATGCAGGCCATCTATGCCGCCGAGAACGTCGGCCACTTCGGCCTGAACCTGGACCGCTACGCCCACTTCACCTCGCCGATCCGGCGCTATTCCGACCTGATCGTCCACCGGGGCCTGATCCGGGCCCTGGGCCTTGGCAAGGATGGGCTGACGGACCGCGAGATCAGCGAACTGCCGGCCATCGCCGAACAGGTCACCCTGACGGAGCGCCGCTCCATGGCCGCCGAACGCGCCGCCATGGACCGTTACATGGCCGCCTTCCTGCAGGAGCGGGTCGGAGCCACCTTCAGCGGCCGCATCACCGGCGTGACCCGCTTCGGGCTGTTCGTGCGTCTGGACGAGACGGGGGCCGACGGTCTGGTTCCGGTGTCGTCGCTCGGCGGTGAGTATTTCCACCACGACGACAAACAGCACGCCCTGGTCGGCGAGCGCTCCGGCGAGCGCTGGACCCTCGGGCGCACCGTCGAGGTCAAGCTGCGCGAGGCCACGCCGATCACCGGCGGTCTGGTGTTCGAGATGCTGTCCGATCCCGGGCCGCGTGACCCCAATGCGCCCGCCGCCCGTCTCGGGGCGCGTGGCCGGGGTCCCGGCGGTGGCGGCGGCTTCCCCAAACGCGGCGACAAACGTCCGGGCGGGCCCAAGCCGCCGAAGGGTGGGCGTCCGTCCGGCGGATTGAAGGGCGTCCGCAAGGGCAAGAGGCGGTGAGCCAGCCGTTCGATTCCGGTCAGGACCTGGCCGACGCCCCGCGCACAGGCGCGCGGCAGACGCCCCGGGACGCCGCGACGCTGATCCTGACGCGGGTCCGCAAGGGCGCACCTGAGGTCCTGATGGGTCGCAGGGCCCCCGGCCACGTCTTCATGGCGTCCAAATGGGTCTTCCCCGGTGGCCGCATCGACCGTTCTGACTTCGGCGCGGCGTCGGCCAATGCCCTGCCGACGCCGGACATGGCGCGCCTGACCCGCGAAATGCCCGTCCGTCGCGCCCACGCCCTGGCCCTGACCGCCGTGCGCGAGACCTTTGAGGAAACCGGCCTGCTGCTGGCCGAGCCCGCGCCGGTGGCATCGGTCGTCGGCCCGTGGCGCGAGTTCCGGGCTGTCGGAGCCCTGCCCGATCTGGCGGCCCTGTCCTATGTCGCCCGCGCCATCACTCCGCCCGGACGCAGCCGCCGCTTCGACGCGCGCTTCTTCATGGCCGATGCCAGGGCCCTCCTGCACCCGGAACCGACGGCGGGCTCGGGCGAGCTGGACGAGATCGCCTGGCTGCCGCTGGACGAGGCCCGGGCCGTCGACCTGCCGGCCATCACCCGTTTCGTGCTGGGCGAGGTGTCAGAGCGACTGGCGCACCCTGCCCGTCCCCTGCCGTTCGTCCGCATGGTGCGCGGCCGCCACGTGGTCGAGCATCAGGACTAGAGCGAAATCGGTTTTGATGGACGCAGTCCATCAAGGCTCGGATTTCGCTCCAGATTGATTCTGGACCATTTTTGGATTCAGGTCGATTCGACCTGAAACAAAAATGGTCTAGGCCCCGGCCTTCGCCGCCGGCCGCGCCCGGCACGTTTCCAGCCACCGCGCCAGATGGGTCAGTTCCTCGGGCGGCCGGTATTTGATCAGCCGGGCGAAATCCAGACCGACGACGGCGACGATGTCGGCGATGGTGAACCGGTCCTCGGCGAGAAACTCGTGCTCGGCCAGCCGGCGATCGAGCGTCTTCATGAATTTCTCGGCCGCGGCCCGGTTGAGCTCTGCCAGCTGCGGCATCTGGACCGCCTCGAGCGCCGCCAGCGCCGGATGCGAATGGCGCACGCTCAGCATGATCGGATTGGCCAGATAGAATTCGCAGCGCCGGGTCCACATCTCGATGATCGCCTGTTCGCGCGCGTCGATCCCGAACAGGTTGGGCTCGGGGTACAGGGCCTCAAGATAGCGGCCGATGGCGATCGATTCAGAGATCGTCGTGCCGTCATCCAGCTCGAGCGCCGGCACATGGGGCACCCCGACCCGCGACCGGTAATCCGCCGTCTTGTGCTCGCCGGTCAGGATGTCGATCTCGACCAGTTCGACATCTTCGATGCCCTTCTCGGCCATGACCCAGCGGACGCGGCGCGGGTTGGGGGCGCGGTGCGAGGTGTAGAGTTTCATCGGCCAATTCTCATGCAGGAGGGCTGCGGCGTCAGTGGAATATGGCGGCGGGCATCGCGCCCACAACCGCGGCTGTCATCAGCGTGGCCAGGAAGCCGGCGAACAGCCCCTTCCACACCAGGCCCAGCACCTCTTCACGGCGCTCGGGCATCAGCACGCTGAGGCCGGTCACCGTGATCCCGACCGAGCCGATGTTGGCGAAGCCGCACAGGGCATAGGTCATCAGCATCCGGGTGCGCTCGCTCATCTCGGCGACCGGGACCTTGCCCAGTTCGATGAAGGCGACGAATTCGGTCAGGGTCAGTTTGACCCCCAGCAGCCAGCCGGCCTTGCCCGCCTCGGACCATTCGACCCCGGTCAGCCAGGCCACCGGCATGAACAGCCAGCCCAGCAGCCGCTCGACGGTGACGTGATCGCCGAACAGCCAGAAGCCGCCCAGCATGACATTGACCAGGGCCACCAGGGCCACGAACACGATCAGCACCGCCGAGATGTTCAGAACCACCATCAGCCCGTCCGCCGTGCCCTTGACGATGGCGTCGATGGCGCTGTCGTACTTCAGCGCCGAACCGTAATCGGCGACCGCCCCGCCCTGCCCCGGCGTCTCGGGGATCATGATGCGGGCGAGGAGTACGCCCGCCGGGGCCGAGACGATCGAGGCCACCAGAACATGGCCTGCCGCGTTCTGCATCACGGGGGCCAGGATGGCGGCGTAGGCGACCATGGTGGACCCGGCGACGGTGGCCAGGCCGACCACCATCATCAGGAACAGTTCGGACCGGGTCAGCTTGTCCAGATAGGCGCGGATGACGATCGGGCTCTCGATCATGCCGAGGAAGATGTTGGCCGCCACCGCCAGCGCGGACGCGCCGCCCAGCCCCATGGTCCGCTGGAAGATGAAGCCGAAGCCGTGGGTGATCCACTTCAGGATCTTCCAGTGCCACAACAGCGCCGACAGGGCCGAGATCACCAGGATCAGCGGCAGCACCTGGAAGGCGAAGGTGAACAGGGCCCCGTCATTCTGGACCGCATAGGGCTGGTCGCCCCCGGCCAGATAGCCGAACACGAATTGCGTCCCCCGGTTGGTCGCGACCGCCAGCCCGTCGACCGCGCCAGTGATCGCCGCCAGGACGCTCTGCGAGCCCGGAATGGCGAACAGCGCCAGCACCAGCGCCGCCTGCACCGCGATCGCCCCCAGCGTCAGCCGCCACGGAAACGCCCGGCGGTTCTCGGACAGGGCCCAGCAGGCGGCAACGATGACAAAGAGCCCGAGCACGCTCTGGAGATTCAGCAGGCTGAACATGGACGACATTTCCCCGACCGGCTCCCCGCCGACCCCCGACCGTTGAACGCCACGGCGTCCGTAATGGCAAGCCGCCGTTTCGCTTGTTTCCAGCCCTGAATCTGTCGCGATCCACGCGCGTCATCACGGAACCGTGATCAACACGGAACAGGGAGACCAAGACCATGCGCAAGGCTCTGATTCTGGCCGCGGCCAGTTTGACTCTATTGTCGGGCTGCGGTGCCGCGGACCGGGACGCCACCGCGGACAACGCTTCGGAAGCCGCCGCCGACACCGCGGTCACGAGCGACTCGGCGGCAGCGACGCCGGCCAGCGCGCGACCGGACGCAGCCGTCAAGCCCGGCGAAACGGTCCCGTCGCGGCCAGAGCTGCTCGCCCCCGTCGCGCAGATCGCCTATGCATACCGCTACGCCCTGTCCCTGCCGCGCGACCGGGGTGCTGATATGATGAGCCGGCACGAACTGGCCTGCGCGTCCGCCGGCCCCGGTTTTTGCCAGGTCATTTCGTCGAGGGCCGACTGGACCGCACGGGAACCCGGCGGACAGCTGGAACTGCGGGGCCAGCCCGACTGGATCAACCGCTTCCGCGCCAATCTGGCCCTCGACGCACAGAATGCCGGCGGTCGTCTGGACGAGGCGGTGACCGAGGGCGAGGATATCACGCGCGACATCGACACGATGACAACCGGAGCGAAGACGACCGCCTCCCTGGCCGAACGCATCCGCGCGCTGCAGGCCCGGTCAGGCGGAACCCTTGCCCAACGGCTGGAGATCGAGCGACAGCTCGCGGACCTGCAAGAGCAATATGACGCCCGGCAGATCCAGCTCCGCGCCTTGAACGACCGTGTTCAGTCGGCGCGCCTGACGCTCGACTACCGTCCGGGCGGCGTCATGGCCGCGGACAGCCCGACCCGTCCGGTCGCCCGTGCACTCGGGGATGCGTTCGGCCTGTCCATGGGCATGCTGGCCGTGCTGATTACGGCGGGCTCGGTGCTGCTGCCGATCGTGGTCATAGGCGGCGCGGTCTGGTGGGGCCTGCGTCGCCGCAGACCCGCTGCCGCCTAGAGTCGCCGCACCAGCCGGCCGTAGTCTTCCATCAGGCCGAGGCTGAGGGCGCCGGGGGTGAATCGGTATTCACCGATCTCGCTCACCGGCGTCACCTCGGCGGCGGTGCCGGTCACGAAACACTCGCTGAAGCCGGCCAGTTCCTCGGGCCGGATGTGGCGCACGACCACCTCAATGCCCTTGGCCGTCGCCATCTCGATGATGGTCTGGCGCGTGATGCCGTCCAGGATGGCGTCGACCGGCGGCGTATGCAGCACACCGTCCTGGACGAAGAAGACATTGGCGCCGGTCGCCTCGGCGACATAGCCGCGCCAGTCCAGCATCATGGCGTCGGCATAGCCGCGCTTCTCGGCCGCGGTCTTGGACATGGTGCAGATCATGTAGAGACCCGCCGCCTTGGCCGCCGACGGGGCGGTCATCGGGTCCGGGCGACGCCATTTGGCCCACTCCAGACGGATACCCTTCGCCTTGGTCTCCGCATCGAAATAGCTGGGCCATTCCCAGACGGCGATCGCCACATGGGCCTTGTTGTTAGCAGCCGACACGCTGACCTGTTCCGGCCCGAGGAAGGCGAGCGGGCGGACATAGCAGTCCGACAGCCCCATCTTCTCGCAGGTCGCCTTGCAGGCGGCATCGATCTCGGCCACGCTGTAGGGAAGATCGAAATCAAGCAGGTTTGCAGAACGCTTCAGGCGTTCGCTATGCGGGGTCAGCTTGAAGATTTCGCCGCCATACATACGCTCCCCCTCGAACACCGACGAACCGTAGTGGAGGGCATGGGTCAGAACGTGCGTTTTCGCTTCCCGCCAGGGCACGAAATCGCCGTCCATCCAGATCCAGCCGTCACGATCGTCGAAAGGAACGAAGGCCATTGAATAACGTCTCCCGCGCAGAATACCGGGTTAGACCCGCCCGAACCGCTCAGGTCAACGCCTGGACCGCGCGTCCGGGTACATCCGCATGAGCGATGTGCGTTCCAGCGGCCGCTCGGGTCCGATCGCGGGGCCCGGTGCCGGCCGGCATCTGCTGGTCGTCGATGACGATGACCGCATCCGCGAGTTGCTGAAGGAATTCCTCGCTCGCGAAGGCTATCGCGTCACCGGTGCCGCCCATGCCGCGGCAGCGAAGCGGATGATGGAACTGATCGAGTTCGACCTGGTCGTGCTGGACGTGATGATGCCGGGCGAAAGCGGTTTCGACCTGACCACCTGGGTACGGGCCAAGGCCGAGACCTCGAAGACTCCCATCCTGCTGCTGACCGCCCGCGGCGATCCCGACGACCGGATCGAGGGCCTGTCGCGCGGGGCCGACGACTATATGTCCAAGCCCTTCGATCCGCGCGAGCTGGCGTTGCGGGTCGACGCCATCCTGCGTCGCACCGGCGGCAAACCCCTGACCCCGCGCGAGATCAAGCTGGGGCCCGCCGTGTTCGACATGGAGCGGCTGGAGCTGATGCGCGACGGCAAGATGCAGCGCCTGACCGAGGCGGAGGCCCAGCTTCTGAAGACCCTCGCCATCCACGCCCATTCGGCGGTCGAGCGGATGAGCCTGTCGCCCGACACCGCCGACATCACCGGCCGCGCCGTGGACGTCCAGGTCACCCGCCTGCGCCGCAAGCTGGAGGCGGACCCCAAGAACCCGCGCTATCTCCAGACCGTGCGCGGCGTCGGCTACATGCTGGCCCCGGATTGACCCCCCAATGAGGCTGCTTCCCGCCAGCCTCTGGCCGCGGTTCCTGAAGCGGCAGATGCCGACCTCGCTGTGGGGACGGTCGCTGCTGATCATCGTCCTGCCGGTGCTGGTCATGCAGGTGGCCGTCACCTGGGCCTTCTTCGACATGCACTGGCAGACGGTGACCGCCCGGCTGTCCGATGGACTGGCCGGCGACATCGCCTGGGCGGCCGAAAGCTGGCGCGACGACCCAAGACCCCGCAACATGGCGGTCATCGCCGACCGCGCCGAGCGGACCATGTCCCTGTCCATCGTTCTTCAGGACGGCGCGACCCTGCCCGACGAGACGCGACGCGGACCGGTGGGTGTGATCGACCGGACCCTGGAGAAGGCGCTGGCGGCGCGGCTGGATCAGCCGTTCTGGTTCGACACCACCCGCTACCCCGCCTATGTCGATATCCGGGTGCAGCAGCCGCAGGGCGTGTTGCGCATCATCGCTCCGCGCGAGCGCGCCGTCGCCACCCAGGCCCATATCTTCGTGCTCTGGCTCCTGATCGCAACGGTTCTGCTGATGAGCGTGGCCATCCTGTTCATCCGCAATCAGGTCCGTGCGATCGAGCGCCTGGCCGAGGCGGCGGAGGCCTTCGGCCGGGGCGAAACGCATGAGCGGTTCAAGCCCCATGGGGCCCGGGAGGTCCGCGCCGCCGCCGTCGCCTTCCTCGCCATGCGGGAACGGATCCAGCGCCACATCGACCAGCGCACCGCCCTGCTGGCCTCGGTCAGCCACGACCTGCGCACGCCTCTGACACGCCTGCGCCTCGAGCTGGCGCTGGCCCCGCCGTTCAAGCGCGCCGACGCCATGCGCGGTGACCTGGACGAGATGGAGCATATGATCGACGAATACCTGGCCTTCGCCCGTGGCGAGTCAGGCGAAGCGGCCCAGACTGTGTCCATCTCCGACCTGCTGGGTGCCGCCGGTGAGGACGCGCGTCGTGCCGGTGCCGCGGTCGAGGTCAAGGTGCCGGCGGAGCTGACCGCTTCGCTGCGCCCCCTCGCCTTCAAGCGGGCCCTGACCAATCTCACGGGCAATGCGGCGGCTCACGGTGAACACGTCAGGCTCAGCGCCCGCGCCCTCCCCTCCGGCGGTCTCGAAGTGGCCGTCGAGGACGACGGTCCGGGCATCCCCGAGGACATGCATGAAGAGGCCTTCCGGCCGTTCTCGCGCTTGGACGCGTCGCGCAACCAGAACCATAAGGGGGTCGGGTTGGGTCTTGCCATCGCGCGGGACGTGGCGCGCGGCCACGGTGGCGATATCACCCTGGAGCGCAGCGACATGGGCGGGCTGCGCGCCCTGATCCGCCTGCCCGGCTGATCACATTTGCTTGCCGCCACTGGCGAAGCGGCACCGTGACGCGCATCTTCGGTTCCAACAGGCACTGGAGAAACCCATGCGCAGATTTGCCTTCTTCGCTCCGCTCGCCGCCGTGCTGGCAATCGCTGCCCCGGCGACGGCAGAGCCCGTCGCCGTGACCGTCGTGCCGGGTCAGGTCGTACAAGCCCAGTCGGAGCGGGCCGGGCCGGTCGTCGTCAGCGTCGCGCTGGGTCCGGACCTGCAAGACCAGGTCGAGACGCTGGGTCAGCGCGACGTGACCGAACAGACCGACCGCCTGATGCAGGTCGTGGCGCGTACCCTCTCGGGCCGACGAGCCCTCGACGGTGCCCGGATCGATCTGGTCCTGACGGACCTGAAGCCCAACCGCCCCACCTTCCAGCAACTGGTCGACCGGCCCGGCCTCGACGGGATCCGCAGCGTCTCGATCGGCGGTGCCACCATCGAAGGGCAGATCACCACGGCGGACGGTACGGTGAGTCCGATCCGGTTCGACTGGTATTCGAACAGTATCGAGGACGTGTACGGTTTTTCGACATGGCAGGACGCCGACCGTGCCTATCGCCGGCTGGCCGTGAACCTCGCTGCCGGCCGCTACGTCACGCGCTAGAGCGACCGCGCCCGCTGCACGGCGGCGCTGATGGCGGCCGTCGCCGCACGCTTCAGCGCGCCATTGTCCGCCATCGCGTCAAGGCCGGCGCGGGTGGTGCCGCCCGGCGAGGCGATACGGGCGATCAGGGCGTCCAGGGTCCCGTCGGTTTCGACGCCCGCGCCGGCCGAGCGCAGCGCGCCCCGGGCCAGCCGCTCAGCCGCCTCGGCCGACAGGCCGTCCGCCTGCCCCGCCTCGGCCAGGGCCTGGACAAAGGCGTAGATGAAGGCGGGTGCCGAGCCGGCCACGGCGGTGGCCGCATCGATCAGGGGCTCGGCGTCAAGATCCACGATGTCCGCCATGGGTGCGAACAGCGACCGGGCCGTCTCGCGCGTCCCGGGATCGGACGACCAGAGGGCCGCAACGCCACGCGCCTGGGCCACCGCGGTGGTCGGCATGACCCGCGCCACGGGTCGGCCCGCAGCCTCTGAAATGTCCGATGCAGCCACACCGGCCATAACAGAGACCAGTCTGACCTGCGGTCCGAGATGGGGGATCAGCGGGGCCAGGGCGGCACGCCACATCGCCGGCTTGGTCGCCAGCACAACCACCCGCGCATCGTTCAGCGCGACGGGAGACGGATTGACAAGGGCACCCGCCGCACGAGCCGCTTCGGCGGCCAGTTTTTCCGACGGGGTCAGGATGATCAGGTCCGCGGGCGCGACCGCGCCGGTCTTCAACCAGCCTTCCACGATCGCTGAGCCCAGACGACCGCATCCCAGCAGGACGACGGGCCCGGAGGACGTGGCGGACGTCATGGCCGTCAGGCCGTGCCGACGGTCTCGAACAGGCAGGCATCGATCGCCTCCTGCGGCTTCTTCGATCCGCGGATCATGAAGTCGAAGGCCGGGTAGTAGCGATCCGCCGCCTCGACGGCCGCGTCGATCATCGAGGCCGCCTGGGCGAGGGTCGGACGTTCACCCATGGGCAGGGCCAGGGAATGGCGGAACACGATCTCGCCGTCCTCGGCCCAGACCTCGAAATGACCCATCCAGGTCCGCTGGTTGATCAGGCCGACCAGCTCATAGGCCGCCGCACGGCGACGCTTTGAGGCCTGCAGGTCGAGGGCGCAGCACAGCTGAAGGCAATCGCCCTCGGGCCGCCAGGCGAACCACAGCTCATAATCCTTCCAGTCGCCGGCCAGGGCGAAGGCCAGATCACCCTCGTCGGTGCGGTCGAACGGCAGGTTTTCGGCCACCAGGACGTGCTCCACAACATCCAGCGGATCGTAGGGAACATCGACTTCTTCGGGCCGTACAGCGTCCATCAGGCACTCTCCGGACGCGACTCACGCCCTGTCATGGAACGGTAGGCGGGTTCGCAGATTCGGCTCAACCGGCTGCGTCCTGAGGGGGAACCGAGGCTGTGGACGTTCCCGCTGCAGGCTTTTTTGCCGCCTTCGGAGGGGTTTTCAGAGCCGCGACCTCGGCGCGCAGGGCAGCGATCTCGGCCTTCAGGGCGTCGAACTCGTCGCGGCGGACCAGGTCCATCTCGGCGGCCATCCGGTCCGTCTGGGCACGGAAGGCGGTCTTCGCTTCCTCGCCGGCGGCCTGGGCCAGACCCATGGCACCGGTCGTCAGCTTGGCGAACTCATCGAGGAGGGGATTGCGCGTCTGCATCTGGTGGCTCCAGCTCGACGGGGCGAGCATCGTTAAGGAAGGTTCACCCGATATGGTGAACGAAACATTGCTGTCGATGCGACCTATGGCGTGATTTGGGCGCCGACCGACAGGATGTTGCGGAAATTTCAGGGACGCGCCCCGCGCCACTTGCTAAACCGCCAGCGAAGAACCGCTGACAGGAGCGCCCGTGCAATTTCCCGAGTTCGATCCGGTGCTGCTCAGCATCGGCCCCTTCTTCGGTTTCGGCCCGCTGGATATCCGCTGGTATGCGCTGGCCTATGTCGCGGGGATCGTCCTTGGCTGGTGGTATGCCGCGCGCCTGGTGAAGAACAACGCCCTGTGGCAGCCCGGCAAGCCCCCGATCACCACCCTGCAGCTGGACGACCTGGTCCTCTACATCACCCTGGGGATCATCCTCGGCGGTCGGCTGGGATATGCCCTCTTCTATCAGCCCGAGCTCTACGGCCACCTGTTCACGGGGGCGAACTGGGGCGAGCGACTGGCGCTGTTCCGACTGTGGGACGGCGGCATGTCCTTCCACGGCGGCATGATCGGCACGACCATTGCGGTTCTCGGCTTCTCCTGGCGCCACAAGCTGCGCGCGTTGAGCGTCGGGGACATGGCCCTGGCCGCCGCCCCGTTTGGCCTGTTCTTCGGCCGGGTCGCCAACTTCATCAACGGCGAGCTGTGGGGCCGCGAGACGACCGTCCCCTGGGCCATCCGCTTCTGCAACGACCGCATCTATCGCCTCTACAACGGCTGCCCGGCCGGCGACGTGCCGCGTCATCCCAGTCAGCTGTATGAGGCCGGACTCGAGGGCCTGCTGCTGTTCAGTATCCTGTGGCTCGCCGTCTACAAGGCGAAGCTGCTGGCCAAGCCGGGCTATGTCACCGGCCTGTTCCTGTTCGGCTATGGCCTGTCGCGCGCCTTGCTGGAGAATGTCCGCCAGCCCGACGCCGGCCTGGAGAATCTGCCTCTGGGCCTGACCATGGGGATGATCCTGTCGATTCCGATGATGATCATCGGGCTGCTGTTGATCTGGCGCGCCTGGAGCCGGCCACCCGCGGTCGGCTGATCCATGTCCCTTAAAGACAGGTTGGCGCGCGAGATCGCCCTGACCGGGCCTATGACCGTCGCAGACTATGTCGCCCGCTGCCTGCATGACCCCGAGGGCGGCTATTACGCCACCCGCCCGGCCATCGGCGCGACCGGCGACTTCGTGACCGCGCCGATGATCAGCCAGATGTTCGGCGAGCTGATCGGCCTGTGGGCGGTCGAGCTGTGGCAGCGACTGGGGGCACCGGAACGGGTGCGGCTGGTGGAGGTCGGCCCCGGCGACGGCACCCTGATGGCCGACGCCCTGAGGGCAGCGCGGCTGGCCCCGGACTTTCTGGCGGCGGTGGACCTGGTCCTGATCGAGCCCAGCCCGCCGTTGCGCGCGGCCCAGGCGCGGATGCTCAACGACAGCGACATCCACCCGCGCTGGGTCGCCGACCTGACCCGGATCGAGACCGACGCGCCCGTCATCCTGATCGCCAATGAGGTGCTGGACTGCCTGCCCGCGCGCCAGTTCGTGAAGACGGAGGACGGCTGGGCCGAGCGGCGCGTCGGCCTGACCGATGAGGGCGGCCTGACCTTCGGCCTGGTCAGGATCACCGGCGGCTTCCAGAGGCCGGAATACCCCGTCGAGCCCGGCCAGACGGTCGAGATTTCGGACCAGCAGGCCGCCTTCGGTCGCGACGTGGCAGCCCTGATCAAGGCCGCATCGGGGGCCGCCCTGCTGATCGACTACGGCCGCGCGCGGCCCGGGGCGGGCGACACACTGCAGGGCCTGCGCCGGCATCAGAAGGTGGACCCGCTGGAGACGCCCGGCGAGGCCGACCTGACCCAGTGGGCGGACTTCCCGATCGTGCTCGAGGCGGCCGTTCGCGGCGGTGCCGATGTCACGGGAACCCAGGGCCAGGGCGCGTTCCTGCGCCGTCTCGGGATCGAGGCCCGGGCCGACCGGCTGAAGGCCGGACGGCCGGACGCCGAGCCAGTCATCGAGCGCCAGCTGGCCCGGCTGACCGCGGACGACCAGATGGGCACCCTGTTCAAGGCCTGCGCGATCTTCTCGCCGCGGACGCTGGTGGTCCCGGGATTCGAGGATTGACGACGAGCGGAAAAAAACAGGTCTGAATCGCCTGAATCGTCTGAAATGTTCTCCCAAGCCGTTGAATTTTCGAGACACCGGATTTCAGACCCTGCCGTGAGGAGTCTGAAATCCGATGGCGTCGAGTCCCAGCCTGCCAGACGCCTGCGCCAAACCCGGACGTAGGCCGGGCGGACTTGCTCGGACGCGGGTGAAGGGACCATGTTGAGCCCGCCAGACCGCCCTGACCCGGGTCCCGGATCCGGTCGACAACGATGAATGGACCGCATGCTTCTCGCGCCGATCACACACCCCCTGCTGGACCGGGCCGGCGTCCGCCACGGCTTCTTCACCCGTCAGGGCGGCGTCTCGACGGGGCTTTATGAGGGGCTGAACACCGGCATCGGCTCGCAGGATGATCCCGCCGCCGTGGCCGAGAACCGCCGCCGGATCGCGGAACATCTGGGCGGGGTCCCCGACGATTTCGCCGCCTGTTTCCAGATCCACTCCGCCATGGCCCGCGTGGCCGGGACCGGCTGGAAGGGAGACCGTCCCGAGGGCGACGCCACGGTCACCGCAGCGCCGGGTGTGATCTGCGCCGTGCTGACGGCCGACTGCGCGCCCGTGCTGCTGGCCGACCCGGAGGCCGGGGTCGTCGGCGCGGCCCATGCCGGCTGGAAGGGGGCGCTGGACGGCATCATCCACTCGACCGTCGCCGCCATGCAGGCCGTAGGGGCCGAGCCCCGCCGCATGGTCGCCGTCATCGGCCCGTGCATCGCCCAGCCCTCCTATGAAGTCGGGGCGGACTTCCAGGACCGGTTCGACCACCATGACCCCGGCAGCGCGCGCTTCTTCGAGCCCGGGGAAACCCCGGACAAACGCCTGTTCGACCTGCCCGGGTTCGTTCTGTGGCGGCTGGAGCAGGCAGGCATCGGCAACGCAGCCTGGACCGGGCACGACACACGGACGGATGAGATACGGTTCTTCTCCAACCGCCGGGCCCATCTGAACGGAGAACCGGACTTCGGGCGGTTGATGAGCGCGATCCGGCCGGGGTAGCGCCTCTCCCTCCCCTTCATGAGGAGGGACGATCGGCGCAGCCGATCCGGGTGGGGGAGTGTTGGAACAGGCGCGGTCGGCGCGTGACTGGCGTTCCCCACCCTGTCGCCGCTGCGCGTCGACATCCCTCCCCAAGTCGGGGGAGGGAGAAGCGTGGGCTTATCCCGCCATCGCCATTTCGGGAATGCGGGTCACTTCGCGCCAGGCCTGGGGATTGGCCAGCAGGGCCCGGACCAGCAGGTTGTTGATGGCGTGGCCGGCCTTGAAGCCTTCGTAGCGACCCAGCAGGGGCGCGCCGAGCACATACAGATCGCCGATGGCGTCCAGCGCCTTGTGCTTGACGAACTCGCGTTCCATCCGCAGGCCGCCGGAGTTCAGGATCTGGTCGCCGTCGATGACGACGCAGTTCTCGAGGCTGCCGCCGCGCGCCAGACCGGCGGCGCGCAGGGCCTCGACCTCATGGGCAAAACCGAAGGTGCGGGCGGCCATGATGTCGGTGCGGAAGGTTTCCTCGTCGACGACGAAGTCGACCACCTGGTTGCCGATCACCGACGTATCGAAGTCGATCTCGAACCGCATTTCGTAGCGATCGCAGGGCAGCAGGGCGGCGGTCTTGTCGCCTTCCTGGACCCGGATGGGTTCCAGGATCTCGATGTAGCGGACGGGCGCTTCCTGACGGCGGAAGCCGGCGCGGTCCAGCAGCTGGACGAACTGCAGCGCGGAGCCGTCGAGGATCGGCAGTTCGGGGCCGTCCACCTCAACCACGGCGTTGGTCACGCCCAGGGCGGAAAAGGCGGCCATCAGGTGTTCGATGGTCGACAGGCGCACGCCCGCGGCGTTCTCGATCATGGTGTTCAGACGGGCGTCGACGACGGCCTCGCCCGAGACCGGAATGCGATTGTCGCGGTCCTTGATGTCGGTGCGCACGAAGACAATGCCCGTGCCGACCGGCGCCGGACGCACGGCCAGACGCACCCGGTCGCCCGTGTGCACGCCCACGCCCGCGATGATCGCGGGGGCAATGGTCGTCTTCTGGCGATGCTCGGAACTGACCGGCAAACTCAAACTCTCAAAATTGCGATGTCCGCAGCCCGTGCGGAGTTCGCCCCAGCAACCGTCTAGCGGCCCCTTCGCAAGAGCGAAATGAACGTCGGGTTTCGGATTGTTTCGGTTTTGGTAACCGTTTCGCCGGCTCGAAGCGGGAAGGACCAGGGCTCGAGGGATCAGGGACCAGGGATTAGGGATCAGGGATCAGGGACCAGGGATTAGGAGAAAACCGGCTCGAACGCCGGAAGCCGACTCCTGGCCACCCCACCACGAAACGAAAAGGGCGGCTCATGCGAGCCGCCCTTCCCTAATCCCTAATCCCTGGTCCCTACGACCTGATCCCTAGTTGGCCAGGCGGCGCAGGAAGGACGGGATTTCCAGATCGTCTTCCGCGGCGTTCAGCTCGGGCTCGGGGGCCGGCTGGGCCTGGGTGGTCGGGCGCATCTCGGTCATCCGGGACTCGGTCGGCCGCGCCGGCGGATAGGTCGGTTGTGACGGCGCGCGTTTGCCACGGCCGAACAGGCTCCAGCCCGACTTGCGGTGATCGCGGTCGTCGTAGTCGTCATAGGCCGGTTCTTCCCGGCGCGTCTCAGGCTGAGACGCGGCGCGGTCAGCCGAACGGTCCATATAGAGGTCGCCCTGGGCGACCGGCGCGGTCGCTTCGGCCGCCGTGCGGGCGCGCGGCGAGGATTCATACTCCTCGACCCAGGGATCGACGATCGGCTCCAGCGTGCGTTCCTCGGCGACGTGGATCACGGGTTCCGGGCGCGGCTCGGGAGCCCGGGCCGCAGTGCCGAAGGTCGGCTGGGCGGATTGAAAGGTCGGGATGATCGGGGCCGTCTCCGGCTGGCGCGAGACTTCGGCGCGGGCCGGCTCACGGACCGGCTCGTGACGGACGGGTTCGGCGCGCGAGGCGGCGTAGGGCGCGGCCGGACGGCGGGTGTCGAAGGCCGAGGGTGCGGCGTTCGGCGTGGTCCGGGCGGCGGCCAGGTCTTCCATGCCGGTGGCGACGACCGAGACCCGGATCTTGCCGTCCAGGGCGGGGTCGAAGGCGGCACCGAAGATGATGTTGGCGTCAGCGTCGACCTCGCCGGCGATGGCGTTGGCGGCCTCGTCGACTTCCAGCAGGGTCATGTCCATGCCGCCGGTGATGTTCACCAGCACGGCCTTGGCTCCCTTGAGGCTGGTCTCGTCCAGCAGCGGGTTGGCGATGGCGTTCTGGGCGGCCTGCAGGGCGCGGTCCTCGCCCGAGGCCTCGCCGGTGCCCATCATCGCCTTGCCCATTTCGGACATGACGGCGCGGACGTCGGCAAAGTCGAGGTTGATCAGGCCGGGCAGGATCATCAGGTCGGTGATCGAGCGGACGCCCGAGTGCAGCACCTGGTCGGCCATGCCGAAGGCGTCGGCGAAGGTGGTGCGTTCGTTGGCGACGCGGAACAGGTTCTGGTTCGGGATGACGATCAGGGTGTCGACGTAGCGTTGCAGCTCGGCGATGCCCGCATCGGCCAGCCGCATGCGGTGGCGGCCTTCGAAGGTGAAGGGTTTGGTCACGACGCCGACCGTCAGGATGCCGCGGTCGCGGGCGCATTTGGCGATGACGGGCGCGGCACCGGTGCCGGTGCCGCCGCCCATGCCGGCGGTGATGAAGACCATGTGGGCACCTTCAAGGTGCCCGTGAATTTCCTCGGCGGATTCCTCGGCGGCGTTCATGCCGACCTCGGGATGGGCCCCCGCGCCCAGACCCTGGGTGATGGTCTCGCCCAGCTGCACACGGCGGTCGGTCTTGGCGAACGACAGATGCTGCGCGTCGGTGTTGGCGACGACGAACTCGACGCCCTCCAGACCGGCATCGATCATGTTGTTGACGGCATTGCCGCCTGCGCCGCCGACGCCGAAGACGACGATCCGGGGCTTCAGTTCCGTGTGTTGAGGACGCACCAGCGAGAGAGACATATTTTTCCGACCTTATCCGACCCTGCCCTTGCTGTCCCCAATCCGAAATCCCCGCCGATTCGCATTGGTTATGAGCGCGTTAAGCAAGCACCTGAACTGCTTAAGCAAGTGTTACCCGATAGGGTGAGTCGGAGGCGGAGCCACGGTTTTCGTTAACCTTCGCCGCAGTTTTCCACGCCGGAAACGAAAAAGGGCGGCTCTTGCGAGCCGCCCTTTCCGTATTGAGCCGGACTGTCCGACCTAGAACGGACGCCAGTTCAGACCGATGTTGAAGCGACGGCCGAAGGGATCGAACTGCGAGTACAGTGCCGAACCAAGGTACGGTGCCTGCTGGGCGTCGAAGGCGTTGGTGACGCCGAACCGGAGGGTCAGGTCGTCGCGAACGTCGTAGCGAACGCTGAAGTCGTTGCGCACGAAGTTGTCGGTCCGCAGCCACTCGACCGGCTGGGAGTCGAAGTTCCCGCTGGCCACGAAGTCCCGGTAGAACTGGACGTTCTGGGCGGTTTGCCAGTCAGCCGACCAGGTCAGGGACAGCTTGTCCGTCGGGGCCCACGTCAGACGCGAGGTGAAACGAACGCGCGGGTAGAAGAGCGTGGACGAAGTCTCGGTGAACGCGGCCTTGTTGACCGCGTCGTTGAAGAACTTCTGCTCGATCAGCCAGCTGCCGCCGATGCGGTAGTCGAACGTGCCCCAGTTGTGGCCGAACGTCTCTTCCGTATCGAGGCTGTAGTTCAGGGTGAAGTCCATGCCGCGGGTGGTGCGCTTGGCATAGTTGAACGAGCCGATCAGGAAGCCGCCGACCGGATCGCTGCCCGGGGCACCGACCTTGAAGACGTCGAACGGATCACCCGAGGTCGGGCCGCTGCGGAAGATGACGCCGCAGGCGGCGGCGTTCAGGGTCGGGCCGTCGACGCACTGGTTGGCGAGCGTCTGGGCCGAGACCGAGGCGATGACGTCCGTGATCTCGATCTCGTAATAGTCCAGCACCAGCGAGGCGTTGGGGATGAACCGCGGCTTCAGGGCGGCCGAGAAGGTGAAGGACGACGATTCTTCCGGCTTCAGGAAGGGGTTACCACCCGACACACCGGCGATACCGGCGCTGTAGGTGGGCAGGTAGTCGTCGGCGACCGAAGCGGTGGTGCCGGCGAAGTCATAGGTCAGGCCGCGGGCCGAGGCTTGCGTGGTGCAGTTGGCGATACGGTTGGCACGGATCTCGGCGGTACGGGCCGGGGCCGTGATCTGACGCGTGTCGCAGGGGTCAACGAAGCCGTTGGCGAACGTCTGGGTCCGGGGCGAGAAATTCTCGCCCAGGTTCGGCGCACGGAACGACGTGTTGTAGCTGGTCTTGAAGGTGATGTCCTCGATCGGACGGTAGACCAGGTTGACGCCATAGACGTCGCCCTTGCCGACGGTGGTGTAGTCGAACCGGCGGTACGAACCCGACAGTTCGGCATATTCACCCAGCCAGCTGTCGCGGATCAGCGGCAGGGCCAGTTCGCCGAAGAACTCGTCGCTCTCATACTGGGCACCGGGGAAGTCGGCACCGGTGTTCAGCTGCAGGTTCCGGCCCGCGGTGTCGCGGCTGCGGCCCACGGCTTCAGTGTATTCACGACGGTGTTCGGCACCCAGGGAGAAGCCGATCGGACCGGCACCCCAGAAGTCCCACAGTTGACCGGCGACCGAGAAGATCGCGTCTTCCTGTTCGTTCCGCTCACGCACCGTGATGACGGCGTCGATGTAGTTCAGGCCGGCTTGCGACTGGTTGCCCGCGCCGAAGACGTTCAGCGGCTTGCAGTTGGCAATGGCCGCGTCGGTCGGGGCGTAGGTCGCGCGGGTGTCGAGCGGGTTGAAGTTGGCGATCGGCTGGCCACGCTTGGCCATCAGGCTGACCCGGCAGACGATTTCGCCCGGACGGCCGTTCACTTCACCGGCGGCGTCGACAACAGCGTCGAGGCCGAAGGACAGGTTCATCTTGTCGATGCCGCGCTCGCGGTTCGAGTTTTCCATCTGGCCGTAGGTGTAGGCCAGATCCCAGTCCAGGTTCTTGATGAAGGCGACCTGGTCGTAGGAGCCGTGCAGGTTACCGACGAAACGCATCAGTTCACGGTTGTTGACCTGGGTACGATCCGGACCGAAGGCCGAGTGACGGGCCCAGGCCCGCGCCGTGGTTGCAGTCACAACGCCCGGAGCCGTCAGCGTGCCGGCGGCATAGGTCGGGACCGTGTTGGTCGCCATCGCCGTACGAATGATCGACGGCAGGAAGGCGTTGTCGGTACGGGTGAAGTAGCTGTTGCCCGAGACGCCCTGGACCGTGTTGGCGCCAACCGGACCGCCGGTGATGGCGCTGGTGGTCAGGTCGGCGATGAAGACGTCGAAGAACGTCGGCTGGGTCGTGATCGTCGAGTCTTCGTTGACGTATTTGGCTTCAAGGCGGCCCGAGATGTTGGACGTGACGGTGAAGTTGGCACCGACCTGGTAGCGGCTCGACTCCGAAGACGGCGTGCGGCTGAAGCCCGAGAAGTCGGTGTTGTTGTTGTAGCCGTCGCCGCCGATGTTGAACGGACGGTTGATGCCGGTGGCACCGACGCGCGTGCCCAGGTTGACGAGGCGGGCGACGCCCTGGTCGTACCAGTAGGTCTTGGCCGGATCGATCGAATAGCAGTTG
Source organism: Caulobacteraceae bacterium (assembly GCA_965284375.1). Classification (GTDB taxonomy): domain Bacteria; phylum Pseudomonadota; class Alphaproteobacteria; order Caulobacterales; family Caulobacteraceae; genus Brevundimonas. The sequence continues at coordinate 581,617 of OZ260074.1, read as the reverse complement.
GCCGAAGTGACGCTGGAGCAGTTGAACAGGCCGACGTCCGGGTCGTTCAGAGCGCTGGGCTGCTGGGCGTTGGCGATCGTGGTGACGCCCCAACGCGGACGGTTCACCGAGCGCAGGTTGTAGAACAGCCCCGTGTCGAAGATGCCGTCGGTCGGCGGGCCGTTGGCGAGCGCGGTCGGATCGGCGTCCACGCCGACCAGGCCACGGCCATCGACCAGCCAGTCGATGTCAGAGCCGTTGATTTCCGCAAGCGATTCCCACTCGGCGAAGGCGTACAGGTTCAGACGGTCGTCGAAGAAGTTGCGACCCACCAACGCCGAGGCGCGGTACGAGGGGTTACCGCCCTGGTTGATCATGCCGTAGTTCAGGTCGGTCTCGAGACCTTCGAAATCCTTGCGGAGCGTGTAGTTCAGCACGCCGGAGACGGCGTCGGCGCCGTAGACCGACGAGGCACCACCGGTGATGATTTCGATGTTCTCGATCAGCAGGCGCGGAATGGTGTCGACGTCGACGGCCAGGTTGCCGCCCTGCGAACCGACGTGGCGGATGCCGTCGACCAGGGTCAGGGTCCGGCCCGAACCCAGCGAGCGCAGGTTGGCGAACGACAGGCCGGCGATGCCGAGCGAACCGGTGGTGTCAGACGGCACCAGCGAGTTGGACAGCGCCGGGATGGTGGCGAGGTAGTCGATCGTGCTGGTCAGGCCCGTGGCCAGCAGCTCTTCACGACCGACCTGGATCAGCGGGGTCGGGGCGTTGGTCGGGTCGCGACGGATACGCGAACCGGTGACGACGACTTCGCCGATTTCGGTGGCTTGCTGGTCGGACTGACCCTGCACGCTGACGGCCGGCAGCTGGCTCTGGGCAAAGGCCGGAGCCGTTACAGCCATCACACCCGCGAGGATCGTCGTGCCAAAGAGGTATTTGCGCTTGAGAAGCATGGTTTATGGGCCCCAACCAGAAAATGGAATCAAACGGCAGCGCCCGCTCTTGCGGCGGACTCTGCTTCGGACCGCCACGCTAGCAGCTAAGTGACAAGCGACAAGGGATTGTGGCCGCTTGGCGACCACTCTGGCGTACCGTTGTTACAATCTGGACACAGTCTCGACACCGGCCAGACACGGCGACACAGGACTTGTGACGCAACCCTTGGAGGTGTCAGAGGTTTTCGCGCAACCAGCCGGCAGCCCGGGCCACAATCCCGCCCTGATGGATGCGAGGCGCATCCGCAGCCGAGAGTTGCCGGGACATCAGTTTGCGGGCGGAAACCGCCTCGCGGGGACCGTAGGCCGCGCGCAGCAGGACGCCGGCAGCCGAGCAGAAGGCCGGTCCGGACGCCGCGTCGGCGAGGTGGGGCGCGCGCTGCGGCTTGCCGAGGCGAACCGGGCGATCGAACACGCGTACGGCCAGTTCGCGCACGCCGTTCAGCTGGCTGGCACCACCGGTCAGCACCAGGCCGGCCCCGGGCTCGAGGCCCACGCCCGCATTACGCAGGCGATCGCGCAGCAGTTCCAGCGTCTCCTCGACGCGCGGCGCGATGACGGTCTTGAGCATGGCACGCTGGACGAAGATGGGGCCGGCCGACGGGTCCTCGCCGCGCGGTGGGGCCTCCAGCATCTCGCGGTCCTCATTGGCCGAGGCCATGGCCGAGCCGTGCAGGGTCTTGAGCCGTTCGGCGCCGGCCTTGGAGGTCGACAGGCCGCGGGCGATGTCGGCGGTGACGTGATCGCCCCCGACGTTCAGGGATTCGATATGCAGCAGGGAGCGTCCGCCCCAGACGGCCGCCGAGGTCGAGCCGCCGCCCATGTCAATACAGACGCAGCCCAGGTCCATCTCGTCGTCTTCCAGCGCCGCCAGCGACGAGACGACCGGAGCCGCCGCGACGCCCTGAAGGTCCAGATGCGCCAGCTCGAGACAGTGGCTCAGGCCGTTGAAGGCCCCCTCGGCCATGGAGACGACCAGCAGGTCGAGGCCGAGCGAATGGCCCTTCATCGAGCGGGGATCATGCACGCCGCGCGCCCCGTCGACGGACCAGGCAATCGGCAGGACGTGGATCGGGCGGCGGTTGGGCAGGCGGATCTGGGCCAGGGCCATGGCGATGGCACGCGCCAGATCGGCGTCGCCGACGGGCGTGGCTCCCAGCGAGACCCGGGCCTGAACCCGGTGGCTGGCCATCTGGCCGATGGCCGTGGTGACGACGACGCCCGAGACCGGCGAGCCGGCGGCGCGCTCGGCCCGCTCGACCGCATGGCCGATGGCCTGGGCCGCCTCATCCATACTTACGATGCCGCCGCCGCGCACGCCGCGCGACTGGACATGCCCGGCCCCCGCGACGCGGATGGTACGGTCGGCGTGGCGCACGCCTTCCGGCTTCATGATGAAACAGGCGACCTTGGACTGACCGAGATCCAGCGCCGCCACGACCGGCGCGCGTCCCGCGGCACCCTTGGTGCCGTCCACCGTTTTATCCACAGACCGTCCGGCCATAAGCGTTCCCCTAAACTCTACGCGGCGCCGGCGGAGGGCCGGACGGCGACCTCCCCCGGCGTTCTCAGGTCAATCCGCTCAAAGCCCAGTTCCAGCAGCCGTTCGCGCTGGTCCAGCGCGTCGAGCTGGATCAGGGCGGCGTCCTGGTCGGTGGCGGGCAGCTGGATCAGGCTGCCGTCCTTCAGTCTCAGGTCCCAGCGGCGCTCGTCGACGCGCACCAGGGCCTCGACCCGAGCCTGCAGGCCAGGCCTCTGGGCGATCAGCGGCAGCACTTCGGAGGCGGCCTGTTCGGCGCCCTTGCCCACGACCAGCGGAAGGTCGGGATAGCGACCGGCGTCGGCACCCGCGATCACCACGCCATGGCTGTCGATGACGACGTTGCGACCGGCGGCCTGCCAGACAGCCAGACGATCGTGTTCGGTGACATGAACGATCAGGGTATTGGGCAGCAGGCGAACGACCCGCGCGCTCTTGACCCAGCCCACGGTCTCGACCCGCCGGCGCACGGCGTCGAGGTCGATCGCGGTCATGGGCTGGTCCGCATACAACTGGACGGCCCGCTGGATGGTGGCGGTCGCCTCGGGCGACTCGCCCTCGATGAAGACCTTCTCGAGCTTCAGGCCCATGCTGGCGGCGGTGCCGTCGACGCCATGGTGGATCGAGGCCCCGATCCGCTCGGCCCGCGCGCCGGTCGCCAGAACGACCGCCAGAACGACGGCCCCGGCGCAGATGGAAATGACAACGGCGCGGGGAGACAGGTCCAGCCGGCCCAGCGCCGCCATCTTGCCCGGCGTGGCCTGGGCGTTGCGGGGCGCACGCCCGCGACCCTGTGATTTGGGAGCCGCGCCGCGTTTTGCAGGCTGGTTCGAACTCTGTCGCCGACCGCCGCGAACTACCGCGGGCATGAGGCGTCCTCCACCATCCAACGTACCAGGGTCTTGTAATCCATCCCGACATGGGCGGCCTGCTCGGGACTGAGCGAGGTCGGCGTCATGCCCGGCTGGGTGTTGACCTCCAGAAGGACCAGTTCGTCCTTAATATCGTCATAACGAAAGTCCGATCGCGACACGCCGCGGCAGCCCATGGCCGCGTGCGCCAGTTCGGATTCGCGCAGGGCGGTCTCGAAAACATGGGGCGGCAGGACCGCCGGCAGCACGTGAACAGACCCGCCCGGCGCGTATTTGGCCTCGTAGTCATAGAAGCCCTTGGCCGGGGTGATGTCGGTAATGGTCAGGGCACGCGGCCCCGACTTTTCCCCAAGAACCGTCACGGCCAGCTCCTTGCCGGCGATGAAGGGCTCGACCATCACCTGCTCGCCCCAGGCCCAGCCGGCCTCGCCGGGGGCCGCGCACGGCGGCTCGCCCTCGCGCACCAGATAGACGCCGACGGACGATCCTTCGGCATTGGGCTTGATCACATAGGGGGGCGGGATGACGTGGCCGGCCGCGACCGCATGCCGGTCGAACAGGCCGCCGCCGGGCACGATGACACCGGCGGCGCGCAGCACGGACTTGGACTTGTCCTTGTCCATCGCCAGCGCCGAGGCCAGCACGCCCGAGTGGGTGTAGGGAAGGCCCAGCGTCTCCAGCACGCCCTGGACGCAGCCGTCCTCGCCCCATGCGCCGTGCAGGGCGTTGAAGACGACGTCGGGTTTCAGCGCCGCCAGCACCTGGGCCAGATCGCGGCCGGCGTCGACGCGGCTGACGCGGGCGACCTGACCCTCGAGGGCGTCGGCGCAGCCCTTGCCCGAGGACAGCGAGACCTCCCGTTCGGACGACAGTCCGCCCATGAGGACGGCGACGTGCAGGTCGGAAAAGGGGCGGCTCATGACGGACTCCGGATCACACGATCTGTTGCGGCGAATGTCCTTAACAACGCCTCAACCCTGTTGCGCCCACCGCCGGATAAAGTCGTGGTGATCGGCCCAATCAGCCCACACGGAGGCCGCCCAGCGGCGCACGGCGGCGCGATGGGCATCGGGGGCCTCTGCGTCCACGACGTCCGCGACGGTCAGGGCGTATGACCGGCGTGGCGGTAGCTCGGGCAGATCGCCCTTGCGCGCGGCGAAGCCCAGCATGGCCGTATTCGCCGCCTCGCCTTCCAGCCCCTGTTCGATCTGTACCCACAGCCGCGCCAGATGCAGGCCGACGGACTGGATGGCCCGCCGCGAGCCGTCGCCGGGATGCTGTACCGCCCAGGCGTCGACGCTGAGCCGGTGCACCGCCATCAGGCCAGGGTCGGAATACTCCCGCGCCATGACCGTGTTGAACGCGGCCCAGCAGGCAGGCGATGAGGTCATATAGGCGTGGACCGGCCCCTCGACGGCCGGCAGGCGCGAGCCGCAGCCCGGGCAGACGGCGATCTCAGCCGGGCCGGCCAATGCGCCTGATCTCCCAGTCGAGCTGAACCCCCGTCTTCGCCAGCACATCGAAGCGGACGGTGTCGCCCAGACCCTCGATATCCGCCGCTGTCGCCTCGCCGGGGTTGATCATGAAATTGGAGTGGAGCTCGCTGAACATCGCCCCGCCGCCCCCCTTGCCATCTGTCGCCTTGAACAGCTTCCCGCGCCAGCCCGCCTCGTCGACCAGTTTCCACGACGAATGACCCGGCGGGTTCTTGAAGGTCGAGCCGCCGGTCTTCTCGCGGATCGGCTGGGTCAGTTCGCGGCGCGAGGTGATCCCGGCGATGCGGGCGGCGACGGCCTCGGGATCGTCAGGCGTCCCCCGGAAAGTCGCCTCGATCAAGATGATGTCGGCCGGCGCCTCGGAGTGGCGATAGGTGTAGCCGAAATCAGCCAGGGCATAGTCGACCCGCCCGCCCGACCGGGTTACGCCCCGGGCCGAAACCAGAATGTCCTTCGTCTCCGCGCCGTAACAGCCCGCGTTCATGGTCAGGGCCCCGCCGATGGTGCCAGGGATCCCTGCGTAGAACTCCAGACCCGCCAGCCCGGCCTTGGCCGAAGCCTTGGCCACCATGGAGTCCAGCGCGCCCGCGCCGGCGGTGATCGCGTCGCCCTCGGTCGTGATCCCGGCGAAGGGCCGCCCGGCCAGCCGGATGACCACCCCCTCGACCCCGCCGTCGCGGACGATGACGTTGGAGCCGACGCCGAGCAGCGTCACAGGGACGGCCGGGTCCAGCGCCCTCAGGAAATCCGCCAGGTCGTCGGCGTCGGCCGGGATGAACAGGGCGTCCGCGTTCCCGCCCACCCGGAACCAGGTGAACGGCCCGAGCGGCTCATCGCGAAGCAGTTTGCCGCGGACAGCGGGGAGAGCGTCGCGCCAGCTCACCCCCGCCCCTCCAGCTGCCCCGGCAGGGCATAGGCCCACTGGGTGATGTCGCCGGCCCCCAGCAGAACCACCAGATCGCCGTCCTTCGCCTCCGCCGCGATCACGCCCGGCAGGGCCTCGACGCTCTCCAGTGCCTGGACAGAGCGGTGACCGAAACGGCGGATGCCCTCGACAAGGGCGTCCTTGTCGACGCCTTCGATCGGCGTCTCGCCCGCCGCATAGACATCGGCCACGAAGACGGCGTCGGCGTCGGAGAAACAGGTCGAAAACTCCTCCATCAGCGATTCCAGTCGGGTGAAGCGATGCGGCTGGACCACGGCGATGACGCGGCCTTCGGCGACCTGACGCGCGGCCTTGAGCACGGCGGCGATCTCGACCGGGTGGTGGCCATAGTCGTCGACGATGCGGACGCCGCCGACCACGCCCGTGGTGGTGAAGCGCCGCCGGACGCCGCCGAACCCGGCCAGGCCCGACCGGATGTCGTCGTCGGACACATCCAGCTCGCGCGCCACAGCGATCGCGGCCAGGGCGTTGGCGACATTGTGCCAACCGGCCATGGGCAGATGCAGGCCCTCGATCCGCGTCGGCTCGTCCAGCGCGGCCAGACCCCGGCCCTGGAAGATCACGTCGAAGCGACAGCCGTCGGGCTTCATCTCGACATTGTCGGCCCGGACCATGGCCTGGGGGTTGATGCCATAGGTCACCAGCCGCCGGTTATCGATCGCCGCCACCAGCCGCTGCACTTCCGGGTGATCCAGACAGACGGCGGCGAAGCCGTAGAAGGGGATGTTCTCGACGAAGTCGACGAACGCCTTCCGCACCCCGTCGAAGTCGCCGTAGTGGTCGAGGTGCTCCGGGTCGATATTGGTGACGATGGCCACCGTCGACTTGAGGCGCAGGAAGCTGCCGTCGCTCTCGTCGGCCTCGACCACGATCCAGTCGCCGTCGCCGACCTTCGCATTCGTGCCATAGGCGTTGATGATCCCGCCGTTGACCACCGTCGGATCCAGCCCGCCGGCGTCGAGGATGGCGGCGACCATCGAGGTCGTCGTCGTCTTGCCGTGGGTGCCGCCGACCGCGATCGAGAACTGCAGCCGCATCAGCTCGGCCAGCATCTCGGCGCGGCGCACCAGCGGAATGCGGCGCTCGCGGGCGACCACCATCTCCGGATTGGTCGTCTTGACCGCCGTCGAATAGACCACCGCCGAGACGCCGTCGCCGATGTGGGCCGCGTCGTGACCGATGAAGATGCGGGCCCCGAGCTTTTCCAGCCGTTCGGTATTCGCGCTGGCTTTCGCGTCCGAGCCCTGAACCGAATAGCCGATCTTGAGCATGATCTCTGCGATGCCGCTCATGCCGATGCCGCCGATGCCGACGAAATGCACGGGGCCGAGGTCGAAGGGTATGGGGCGAAGGCGAGCGATCATCGGAAGCGATTAGCAAGGGTTGGCGGGGAATGCATCATCCCCGTTGAGCGGGGACGAAAGGTGGCTGGTGATTGGTGATTGGTGGCTGATGGGGTCGCCGCCGGTGCCCAAGGCCCCACGGTCAGAGACGTCGCAACCACCAATCACCAACCACCAATCACCTCGCTGCACGCACCGTCGGGATCGCTCGCCAACATCAGCCCGCCCTCAGTCCTCGCACACAAAGTCACGGGCAAATTCCGGCGCGTCCTCGTCCCCCGGCAGCAGGGGATCGTCGTCGCCGTCGGAGGCGCGTGACGGGTCCGGCACCTCGAAGCCGACGGGGATGGACAGGTCCAGCAGGCCCGCCGCCTTCATCTCCTGCACGCCGGGCAGGTCGTAGAGGCTGGCGAGGCTGAAATGCTCGAGGAAGCGGTCGGCGGTGGCGTAGGTGACCGGGCGGCCCGGCGTGCGGCGGCGGCCCTTGAGCTTCACAAATCCCATCTCCAGCAGCAGGTCGAGCGTGCCCCGGGACAGGGAGACGCCGCGCACGCTCTCGATCTCGGCCCGGGTGCAGGGCTGGTGGTAGGCGATGATGGCGAGGGTCTCGAGCGCGGCCTTCGACAGGCGGCGCGGTTCCTCGCGCTCTTCGGTCATCAGGAAGGCGAGATCGGCGGCGGTGCGGAAGCGCCAGCGGTCGGCGACGCATTCCAGCTCGACGCCGCGGCCCTGATAGCGGTCGCGCAGGGCCGAGATGGCCCCGCCGACGTCGGCCCCCTCGGGCAGGCGGCGCGCGATCTCGGCCGCCGACAGGGGCCCGGCGGCGGCGAACAGCAGGGCCTCGACGCGGCGCTCGATCTCTCCGTGGTCGGGGGCGAACTGGATCATCACAACCCCCGTGCACCCCGGCGAATGCCGGGGCCCAGATGCAGTGTCTCGATGCACGGATCAGCGAATGCGGGGCTCAGAGCCAGCTGCCCGGGTTCGTAATCTGGATCCCGGCAGTCGCCGGGATGCACGGTGAGTAGGTTCACGGCATCAACTCCAGCGACAGCCCGATCCCACGCCGCTTCAGATACAGGTCGGCAAAGGCCGCGGCCTGTTTCACGTCCATCGCCCCCTCCTTCACCAGCTCCAGACTGGCCGACAGGGTCGAGGCGGTAAAGCTGGCCTGGGTCGGGCCTCCGGCCGGGTGGTGGGCCGGGGCGACCTGATCCAGCGGCGTCCACTGTTCCAGCCGGGGCAGGATGTCCCGCAGCCAGTCGCGCGCCGCCTCCAGCGCGAAGGCCTCGACGCGCTGGCCGGGATTGTACTGACGCTGCCCCTCGCGGCGGCGCTGGGTCACATAGGCCGCCATCAGTTCGTACAGGCTGGCGTCGACCCGGTCCGACGGCACGATCACGGTGGCCTCGGGATCGCCGCGGGTGAAGACGTCGCGCTTGAGCCGGGGCCGGCTGGTGATGGCCTCGACCGCCTTGCGCATGGCCTCGAGCTTCTGCAGGCGGAACGCCAGGGCCGCAGCCATCTCCTCGGCCGGCGGTTCCTCGCCCGCCTTCTCCGTGCGCGGCAGCAGCAGGCGCGACTTCAGATAGGCCAGCCAGGACGCCATCACGAGATAGTCCGCCGCCAGCGCGAAATTGCGCCGCCGGGCCTCGTGGACGAAGGCCAGATACTGTTCCGCCAGCCGGGTGATCGACAGTTTGAGCAGATCGACCTTCTGCGTCCGGGCCAGGGCCAGGAGGACGTGCAGCGGGCCCTCATAGCCGTCCAGATCAACCACAAAGGCCTCGCGCTCATCGACCTGTTCGGCGGCTGTGAAGTCCAGATTGGGCTGGAAGGCGTCGGTCACTGAACGATCTCCTTCCCCCCTTGCGGGGGAAGGTGGGCCGCGGAGCGGCTCGGATGGGGGGTCTGGTTCGGCAGACAGGGAACCGGAAGTCTAACCGACTGGTAGGGCCGGAGTCTCACCCCCCATCCGTCAGGCTTCGCCTGCCACCTTCCCCCGCAAGGGGGGAAGGAATTCATGATTGCGCCTCCCCGACATCAGGGCCGTGCGCCGCGTCCAGCCGTCCGGCCAGCAGGGCGGCGAACCGGTCGCGGGCCTCGCGTTCGTCCAGCGGTTCCGGCGTGTGGACGATCCGCGCCAGGGCCGCCGCTGCCCTCCTCGCCGACCGTCCCTTCAGCCTGGCGGTGCCCTCGGCGACCCGCCGCATCTCGTCAAGGTCGCCGTTGCAGTGCAGGACCACGTCGCAGCCCGCCTTCAGCGACGCCTCGGCCCGGTCGCGCAGGGAGCCGGACAGGGCCTTCATCGACAGGTCGTCGGTCATGATCAAGCCGCCGAAGCCCAGATGATCCCGCATCAACGTCAGCGCCTTCTTCGAGGTCGTCGCCGGCCGTTTCGGATCGATGGCGTCGAAGACCACATGGGCCGTCATGGCCAGCGGCATGTCCGACAGAGCCTTGAACGGGGCGAAGTCCCAGCCGTCCAGGGTCGCCAGATCCGCATGGACCACGGGCAGGTCGTGGTGGCTGTCGGCGAAGGCGCGGCCGTGGCCGGGCATGTGTTTGATCACCGGCAGGACGCCGCCCGCCAGCAGCCCCTCCGCCGCCGCCCGCCCCAGCTGCGCCACGGTCGCCGGGTCGTGGGCATAGGCCCGGTCGCCGATGATGTCGTGGGCCCCCGGGACCGGCACATCCAGTACCGGCAGGCAATCAACATTGATCCCCACCGCCTTCAGGTCATGCGCCATCAGCCGCGCGCCGAGGCGTACCAGTTCGCGCGCCGTCAGCGGGTCGTTGGTGGCCTTCAGACAGGCTTCGCCCGGCGGATATTTCGGCCAGTGAGGGGGGCCCATCCGCTGCACCCGCCCGCCCTCCTGGTCGATCAGGATGGGCGCGTCCCGGCCCAGGCAGGCCCGCATGTCGTCGGTCAGGGCGCGCAGCTGGTCCGGACCGTCCACATTGCGACGGAAGATGATGAAGCCCCACGGGTCGGCGTCGGAAAAGAACGCGTTTTCCGCCGCCGTCAGCCGGTGGCCGCTGCAGCCGTAGATCGCGGCGGAGGTCACCGCCCGGTCAACGCACGAAGCAATCGCCGCCGCCGGCCTTGATCGCATTGCAAAGGCCCGTGGCCTGTTCGCGGCTCAGACCCGTGACGGTGGTGCGATAGACGGTCGCGCCGTTGGAGGCGGTCACTTCCTGCACCCGCTTGTCGGCACCGCCGGTGAACTGGGGATAGCGGCCGACGATGGCGGCGAACTCGCGGTCCGCGAGACCCGGCGTCGAGAAGGCGCCGATCTGGACGCCCGAGGTCCCTCCGGCGGCGGGCGCGGGCGCGGGGTCGGCCTTCGGTGCCGGAACGACGGCGGGGGTACCGCGGGCCGGTGCGACGGGCACCGGACGCGGCGTCGCCGTGACGGGTGCCGGAGCGGGGCGCGGCTGAACCGTTTCAGGCGGCGGGGTGAAGGTCGGGGCTGCGGTTGGAGCCTCGGCATTGGCATAGACGTCGATGCCGGCTTCGGGATCGACCGGCTGGGCGTCCCGGGCCGCTTCCACCTTCATCTCGCCGACGGGCGTGCCCACCGCGGGCGGGGCGTCGTTCGAGGACCGCGGGCCGGCCCGGTAATAGATCACCACGGCGATGATCAGGATCAGCAGAACGGCGGCCGAGATGATCAGGGTCATCGGCGGGGCCTTGGCACCGCCACCCCCGCTGCCGCCGCCCCGGCGCGCGTCGTAGCCGCCACGGTTGAACGGCAGGTCATCATCGGTCGGCGGCGTATAGGCACCGCGATCCTGACCGGACTCACGACCCGGGTTCGGACGATAGGGATCTTCGTGGGACATGACCGCGCCTTCCAGTCGGGCCGCGCGAATCGGCGCGCCCTCCGAGCACTCTATCCCGGTCCGAGTCCTTTTTCAGGCCGCCTCCGCCATCCCTCCACTGACATCCACGGGGTCTGGCCCGAGGATGTCGGTCAGGAGCGGCTACAGGTCCAGAGCGAGGTCGAGGCTGAACAGCTTGCGGTGTTCCTCGATGGCATAGCGGTCGGTCATGCCGGCGATATAGTCACACACCGCCCGCGCCCGCTTCGCGGCGTCGGCGACGCCCGCCTTGCCCGACCATTCCGGCGGCAGGGTCGCGGGCTCGGCCATGAACAGCTGGAACATCTCGCCCAGCAGCCGCCGGGCCTGGCTGCGGGTGCGGTTGACGCGATAGTGGCGATACATCCGCTCGAACAGGAACTGACGCAGCACGCCGAGATCCGCCAGCATCGCCGGCGAAAAGGCCACCAGCATGCGGTCGGCGGTTCGGACGTCCTCGGTCGAGCGGATGTTCGCGGCCGCGATCCGTCGTTCGGTCTCGGCCAGCACATCCTCGACCATGGCCCCGATCATGCGGCGCACGGCCTCGATGCGGATCATGCGCTCGTCGATAGCCGGCCAGTCCTTGCGGACCCCGTGCAGCACCGGCCCGATCAGCGGCACGTCAGCCAGATCCTCGAGCGTGAACAGACCGGCCTGCACCCCGTCGTCCACATCATGATTGTTGTAGGCGATGTCGTCGGCGATGGCCGCCGCCTGCGCCTCCAGCGAGGCGAAGGTGCCGAGACGCAGGTCCCAGGCCGGTGCCCCATGATCCAGGGTATAGTCCGCAATCGCCTTCCACGCCGGCTCGTCGAGCCGGTGCGAGACCGGCCCGTTGTGCTTGACCACGCCCTCGACGGTCTCCCAGCTCAGGTTCAGGCCCTCGAACCCGGGATAGCGGTGCTCCAGCCGGGTTACGACCCGAAAGGTCTGGACGTTGTGGTCAAAACCGCCCCACGGCTGCATCTGCGCCTGAAGTTCGTCCTCGCCCGCATGGCCGAACGGCGGATGGCCAAGGTCATGGGCCAGGGCCACGGTCTCGGCCAGATCGGTATCCAGCCGCAGGGCGTGGGCCAGGGACCGCGCGATCTGCGCCACTTCCAGGCTGTGGGTCAGGCGGGTGCGGTAGTGGTCGCCCTCGTGCGCCACGAAGACCTGGGTCTTCTCCTTCAGGCGACGGAAGGCGGTGGCATGGATGATCCGGTCGCGGTCCCGGGCATAGGCGTTGCGCGTGCGACTGATCGGCTCGGGCGTCAGCCGGCCGCGACTGTGCTCGGGATATTCGGCCCAGGGGGCGCGCTCGGGGATCAAGGTCGGCCGCTCATTCATTAGCGGGCCTTTTCGATCGGCCCTGCACGCCTCATATAGACCCCCATGAGCACCGTCCAATCCGCGCCGGCCTTCCAGATTTCGCCCTCCGCCGGCGGTCACGGACTGACGCTGTCGGACACCGCCGCCCGGCGGCTGGCCAAACTGGGTCAGGACGAGGGTCACCCCGTCATGCTGCGCGTCGCCGTCGACGGCGGCGGCTGTTCGGGGTTCCAGTACCGGTTTGAACTGGTCCAGGCCGCCGAGCCGGATGATATCCGCATCGCGGCCGACGGTCAGGCGGCCCTGGTGGACGCCGTGTCCCTGCCCTTCCTCAAGGGTTCCGAGATCGCCTTCGTCGACGAACTGGCGGGCGCCCAGTTCGTGGTCCGCAACCCGAACGCGGCCTCCAGCTGCGGCTGCGGCGTCAGCTTCTCCATCTGAGCGGTGCATCCGCCGGCCGGCACGCCGTAGCCGCTGACGGCCGCTATCGGGCTGACTGGCCTGGCCGCAACGATAGGGGGGGCGAACATGTCAAATGCCCCGTTCGACCCGGCGGTCGAAAGCGAAATCATAGAGATGGCGCTGAGCGATTAGGCCAGCTTTGCGCAAATCAGGGCCCTGTATGGCCTCAGTCCTGACGGGGTAAAGGCACTGATGCGGCTACGGCTGACGCCTGGGAGCTACCGCGCATAGCGCAGGCGCGTGCGCGCGTTTTCAGACCGACGGGCCAGCTACAAATGACCCGGGACCCGGACCTTTGTGCCAACGCCCCCTCACGTGAGCTTGAAACTTGGCCATCGGTCGGGTTCGAGGCTCAATCGTGCTCGCCATCCAGGCGGCGACCGGACCCCTTGAACACGGATGGCTTAACCTTCGCCGCCGTGTAGGCGGCGACCGTTATGGCAGTGGCACCTATCAATACGGCGTGACCGATAATGTTAGCGATAGCCGTCGTGTAGCTGCCGATCGCGATCGAAAAGCTCACGGCCCACATGAAGCCCAAAGCCTGAAGAACATAGTGCCTGATGGCCACGTCCTGGATATGACGCAGAGGGCTCACATTGTGATTGAAGATAAAATCCCATGCGTGGACGATGACTTTGATCAATTCTGCATCCCTTCGAACGAAGTTTTCCTAGCATGGAGCCCTTCTTGATTGCGAGAGGTGCGACCGTGAGCTCTGCTCGTCACGCGGATTTCAGACCAAAACCTTCGTCGCAGTTCACTATTAGCTCAATAAACTCGCGCTTGCAGTGCTCCGCAAAGATGCTGCGCTCCTGCTAATGGTGATTGGTGCGGCGCTCTCAATAGGCTGAGCCGGTGTCCGGTCTCCGCCCCCGGCAGACATTCACAGCGACGGCCTTTCGGCACCCGATGCGACACGCGCTCGACAGGGCGGTTCCGGTGAACTGCGTTGAAAACTGACAGAAATCTCTCCGCCACATCAAGGTGCGCACTCCGGGCAAAAAAAAAACAGACTTGCTATTAGGGTTTTTCCTAATTAGCGTTCTTCCTTATGAACCTGCTGTTCAAAGCCCTGTCGCATCCGGTCCGACGCCGCATCATCGATATGCTGCGCAAGGGTCCGATGGCGTCCGGCGACATCGCCGCCGCCTTTGACATGAGCTGGCCCACGATCACCGGCCATCTCAATGCGCTCAAGGAGGCCGGTCTGGTCTCGCCCGAGCGCGAAGGGGCCTCGATCCGCTACCGGCTCGAAATTTCGGCCGTCGAGGAGGCGCTCGCCTTCCTTCTGGCCATGACCGGTGCCCGCGCGCCGGATGAGGACGAAGGGACCCCGCGATGACCTCCTCGATCAAGCCGACCGTCACCGATACGGGTGTCGGACTTGCAGGCCTGACCCTCGCCGGCGTCGGTGCCTGGGTGATGTTGGCCGGACCGGCGGGCCTGCTGCCGGTGCACTACGGCCTGACCGGCGAGGTTGATCGCTGGGGCACGCGTCTCGAGGTCGGCGGACTGATCGTCGGACTGGGCCTGCTGCTCACGGTTCTCGGCCTGGGGCTGGGCATCGCCGCGGCCCGGTCTGACGACCCGGCGCGTCGGCGCACGCTGCGGGCGGCGCAGCTGGTGAGTCTGCTCGCCATCACAGGGGTTGCGATCTTCGCGGGCGGAGCCAGCCTTGCCGGCGTGACCTCGATCGCGGGCGGCCTGCCGATGGCCGGTCTCAGTCTGACCCTGGTCATGATCGGCGCCTTCCTCGGCCGGGTCGGCCCCAATCCCTTTGTCGGCCTGCGCACGCCCTGGACCTACAAGAGCCGGCTCGCCTGGGACCGGAGCAATCGCCTGGCTGGCAGACTCCTGTTCCTGCTGGGCGTATCGGGCGTCGCCGCCTCGTTCGTGGCACCCGAGCCGGCCGGCCTCGTGGTCCTGCTCGGCGGCGTGATGGCGGCCGTCCTCTGGTCAGTCATCGAAAGCTGGCGCGTCTGGCGCGCCGACCCCGACCGCCAACCCTTCTGAACCCGGCTCACCGGAGACCGCCATGCTCAGCCTGATCCTCGCCGCCGCCCTTCTTTCCGACCCCGTCAGCACGCCGGTCACCCTGCCGTCAGAGCCCGCACCGTTGCACGGGACCCTTCTGACGCCTTCGGCCGGAACCCGCGCCGCTGCCGTGATCATCGCCGGCTCCGGACCCACCGATCGGGACGGCAACAGCCCGCTCGGCGTCTCGGCCGCCAGCTACCGCCTGCTCGCCGAGGGTCTCGCCGCCCACGGCGTCGCCACCGTCCGCACCGACAAGCGGGGTGTTGGTGCAAGTGTTTTCGCCGGGATGGCGGAAGCCGACTTGCGCTTCACCCACTATGCGGATGACACGCGGGCCTGGGCCGCCGAGACGGCTCGCCTGACCGGCCAGCCCTGCGTCTGGCTGATCGGCCATAGCGAGGGGGCGCTGGTCGCCCTGGCCGCCGTGGCCGGAGGCGACGACGCCGTCTGCGGCCTGGTGCTTCTGGCCGGAGCCGGCCGGCCGATCGGCGCCGTCCTGCGCGAGCAACTGGCGAACGCGCCCGAACCCTTGCGGGCCCAGGCGCTGGCCATCCTCGCCGAACTCGAGGCCGGACGCCCGGTCACGACTGTCCCGCCACCGCTGGCCGCCCTGTTCCGCCCCTCGGTCCAGCCCTATCTGATGTCCTGGCTGCCGCTGGACCCCGCCGGGATGGTCGCCGCCTACGACGGACCGGTGATGATCGGCCAGGGCACGACGGACCTCCAGGTCGGCCTTGCAGATGCGAACGCCCTGGCGGCGGCCCGTCCCGACGCCCGTCTGACGATCTGGGAGGGGGTCAACCACCTGCTGAAGATCGCCCCGGCCGACCGCGCCGCCAACAGCGCCACCTACAGCGACCCGACCCTGCCGCTCGCCCCCGGCGTCGTCGACGACGTGGCCGGCTTTATCCTCCAGCCGCGGTAGGCCGGGTCTTCACGCCCCCCCCCGGTCGATGACCGCGCCGAGGGGGTACCGCCACGGACGGAGTGTCAGACCGGCTCGGCCAGCCGCTTCAACGCCGCCTTCAGGACCCGCTCGGCCGGCAGGTCGTTCATGTGCAGGATGGCCTGGTTCAGGTGCGGGTCGATCTTGCGGAACTCGTCCACCGTGCGCGGGCCGCGTACGGCGACGCCGCCCCAGGGGCCGCGTTCGGCCTCGTCCGACGGCCCGAACGCCGCCACCACCGGAGCATCCACCGCTCCGGCCAGATGGGTCCACAGGGAATCCCCGCCCAGATACAGGGTCGCCCGACGCAGGGCCGCAGCGGTCTGCAGCGGGGTCAGCCGGCCCTGCAGTTCGATCACCCGCTCGCGCTTGACCGCGAACCGGACGGTATGCGCCGCGTCGCGATCGCCCTCGTCACCGACGATCATCAGCCGACCGCCGGCCAGGGGACCGGTCTCGGCCAGCAGCGCGCCGGCGACCTTGGCGAACCGCTCGGGCGGCCACTGCTTGCCCATCCAGTCCGCGCCCGGCGCGACGGCCAGGATCGGGCCGTCTCCGGCGGGGATCAGGGCGTCGGCGGCAGCCATCGTCTCGTCAGAGAGGAACAGCCGGGGGGCCGGCGCGTCATCCAGTTGCAGCACCCGGGCCGCCAACTCGACGGCATGCAGGCCGGCCTCGCCCTCGCCGCGCACCGCCCGCTTCTGTCGCTTCAGCTTGCCCGACAGGGCCGAGCCGCGCATGTCGACCACCAGTCCCCATTTCACCGCCCGCACCTGGTTCCACAGCGCCAGCCATTCCAGCCGCCCCTCGCGCTCCAGCACGATCAGCCGGTCGAGCCGGGGCGTGTCCGCGAACAGGGGTGCGCTGGCGGGAGATCCGACCACGGTGAACGAGGCCGCAGGCATGGCCTCGACCAGATACGCCAGCACGCCGCAAGACAGAACGGCGTCCTCGGGATCAGCCTCGGCGATGTACAGAATCGGGAACCGGCTCGCCATCGATCGACCGTATACGGATTCTCCCGGCAAATCAGACGTGTCTCACCTGTGGTCCACAGGCGTCAGCAGGCCTATCTAGAGGATATGGCCCTTCGCATCGCCCGCCTCGACAGCCGCGCCCTGATCCGCGTTTCCGGACGTGACGCCCGGCCCTTCCTGCACAATCTGCTGACCCAGGACGTGGAGACCCTGGGGGCCGGTGCGCTCCGCTTCGGGGCCATGCTGTCGCCGCCCGGCCGGCTGCTGTTCGATCTGTTCCTCTGGGGCGAGGAGACGGGTGTGGTGCTGGACGTCGCGGCCGACCGGCGCGACGCCCTGCTGCAGCGACTGGGGATGTACCGGCTGCGGGCCGAGGTCGAGATCATGGCCAGTCCCGACGCGGTCTGGGCGGCCTGGGACGGCGAGGCGACCGGCTTCGTCGCCGACCCGCGCCTTCCGGCCCTGGGCGGGCGGCGCTATGGTGACCAGGGCGACACCAATGCCACCGAAGACGACTGGCAGGCCCACCGGCTCGCCGTCGGCGTGCCCGACCCGGCGGCCGACACGCCCTTCGACAAGACCTATCCGATCGAGGCCAATTTCGACCTGCTGAACGGCATCGACTTCCAGAAGGGCTGTTTCGTCGGCCAGGAGACGACCTCGCGCATGAAGCGGCGCGGGGCGATCAAGACCCGGATGCTGCCGATCACCTTCGACGGCCCGGCTCCGGCCTTCGGCAGCGAGGTGCTGAAAGGCGACCTGCGGGCCGGCGAGGTGCTGAGCGGGCGGGACGGGACGGCCATGGCCGCGCTCAGGCTGGACCGGATCGACGGCGCGCTGACGGTGGACGGGCGGGCAGTGAGCGTTCGCCACCCGGGGTGGATGGTCCGCTGAACGTCAGTCGTCGTCCCCCCCTTCCTCCGAACGCCCGCCGCGATGGCAGCGGGCGCAGTCGCGGATGTCGCGGATGCCCTCTTCCCGATGCTCGGCAAGGGTCTGGTCAGGCTGGTGCGCATGGCAGCCGAAACAGGTGTAGCGGCTGAAATTCGCGCCGGTGTGGCAGGTCGCGCAGCGAACATTGTGCGGCCCCGACAACGGGAAATATCGCTGATGATCGAAGGTCGCGGGCGTCCAGCCCCTTGTGGTGTGGCATGAGACGCATTGGCCCTGGACACCCCGGTGAAGGGCGTTGGCCGGCGGGGCATGGCAGGTCGCGCAGCGCGGCCGGACGTCGGCGCGCAGCAGGTCATGTGAGAACCGCGGACCGGTCAGATGGCTGAGCCTCGGCGCGGCGTGACCGGTGTGGCAGGCCAGGCAGTCTGTCGTGTTCAGCGCCTGATGGAACCCGGGGCGTGATCCCGCGCGGGCCAACGGGTCGCCCCGGCTGGGCGTGACCCCGATCTTCGCCGGGATGTGGCAGGCGATGCATGCCCCGGCCACGGCCCCACGGAACGGCAGATGGCAGTCGGCGCAGGCGACCGAGGGCTCCGAATGGGCCACCGGCAGCTGACCGGGACTGATCATCAGGCCCGGGTAGAGGAAGACGAGCGCGATCAGGGCGGCGAGGTTTGCGGCGATGATCGCCAGAATCCAGGGCCGCCTCATCGCCAGTTCCAGTGCCAGAAGATCGCCAGGATGTGGGCCAGGGCGAGGACCGCGAAGGCGAGCGTGATCGGGTAGTGGACGACCCGCCATTTCCGGACGACGTCATAGGTCAGGCTGTCCCAGTGCAGGCTCTGCTCCAGTTCAGCCTCGGACAGTCCCTGGGTCCGGAGCCGGGCCCGGGTCTCTTCCAGCCGGAGCCGCGCCCGCTTCATCAGGAATTTTCCGGTCAGGCCGCTGACGATGTTGATCAGCATGGCCCAGACGGCCAGCCAGGCGAGGATGGCGTTGAAATGGATCCCCGCGTGGACGAGGACCAGCAACGACCCGGCCCAGGCCATCCGCTCATGCAGACGCAACAGCCCGGCCGGCGAGGGGGTCCTGATCCATTTTCGGCGGGCCAGCGAATAGCCGAATGAGCCGATGATCAGCAGCACGCCCGGAATACCCAGCCAGCGCCCGATCCAGACCGAATCCAGCAGGTGCAGAAGGGCGTCGATCGCGAGCGCGGCCCCTCCCAGCAGGAGCAGGGCCAGATAGAACGGCAGCACCTCGCGGCCGATCAGTTGGGCGCGCCAGCCGGTCATGCGTCGAGCTCCAGAGCCGAGGTCGGGGTGCAGACGCAGGGCAGGCAGTAGCCCTTCGCCACCTCCCATGCGGGCGGCGTCACATATCGGACCTGACCAGACACCAGCCGGGTCTCGCAGCTTCCGCAACTGCCGGCCCGGCAACCGGAATCGAGCGGAATCCCGTTCCTCTCGGCGAAGGCCAGCAGACTGTCACGCTCGCCGGTCCAGTCCAGTGTCCGCCCCGAACGCCGGAAGTGAACCGGCAGGTGTTCGACGGGGCCGTCGCGCGGGTCCGACAGGAGCCCCGCCGGGCGCGGTACGGACGCAGGGCCGAAGGCCTCATAATCCAGGTCCGCCTCGGCGACCCCCGCGAGCCGCAGCGCCGGGACCAGGGCCTCCATCATCGGCGGGGGGCCGCACACATAGGCGGCGCAACGCCCGAGGGACGAGAGGATCGGCCCGGCCACTCGCAGGTCGATGAAACCCTCACGATCAAAATCCCGCCCCTGCACGTCCGTCGACAGGGGACGGGAATAGACAACGGTCTGGTGGAAAGCGGGACAGGCCCGGGAAAACGCCTCCAGCTCGGGGCGGAAAGCATGCAACCCGCCGTTCTGGACCGCATAGATCAGGTGCGCCCGGCGTCCGGGTGCCGCCCGGCCCAGCCAGCCCAGCATGCTGACCATCGGAGTAATCCCGATGCCGCCGGCGATCATCAGCACCGGCAGATCAGGGTCCGGATCGATGCAGAAGGTGCCCGACGGCCCGCGCACGCGGATCACATCGCCGACCTGGATGTGGTCGTGAAAATGTCCCGAGCACAGGCCCGGTGGCAGGTCCGGTCGCAATGCGGGCGACAGCACCCGCTTGATCGTGATCCGGTACCGGTCGGGATCCGGAGCGTCGGACAGGGAATAGCATCGCACCACCGGCCCGGTCGCGCCGAAGGGCGTCACCGCCACGGTCAGGAACTGGCCGGGTCTGAAATCCGGCAGGGGGCGGCCATCGACCGGCGACAGATGAAACGAGCACTGGCTGCCGTCCGGATCTTCGAACGACCGTCGCACGACCCGGAACTCCTGCCACGGGGCCGTCTGACCGGGGCTCCCGGTCGTCCGGTGGGCCGCCCGCCGACGATCCAGCCAAACCCCCACACCGCTCCAGAGGACAAGCTGGATCAGGATCGCCCAACCGATGTAGCCGAGAAGCTGCGGGGCGGTCATCTGGTGCCGGTTTCATCAGGAGGATGAGCACGATCGCGGCGAGTGGACGCCGGGGCGGGTCACCGCATTGATGTGGATCAAGCCGGCCGATGTCCGGCGATCCCCGCCCCGCCTCCGGACGGTGGTCGACCCGGAAGAAGCCGGCCTAGCCCGCCAGGCCGGCCGGTATGATCGAGCCGTAGCAGCTGGAGATGTAGGGCGCGCCGTCCGGCATCCTTTGCGGGGGCGGACAGGTCAGGATGACCCCGCTGTTCATCGGCACCACATAGGTCCGGTGCTCGCCCGGCGTGACGTCGGGGGTCCGCTGCCCCATACAGTCCGGGGCCCCGTTGGTCTCCAGCGTCTCGGCGACGATCCAGGTCCCGTCGCGGTCGGTCTCGGTGCGAAAACGCTTTCGGACGCGCTCCTGCCCGCTCTCGACGGCCATCGCGCCATCGGGGCCGAAGGTCCAGACCTCGCTGCAGACCGGCCGCCCATCCTGCTGCGCGTCGGTGCGGAACAGATAGACGCCGTCAAGCGTGAGGGGCTGGGCGTCCTGCGCGAGGGCGGGAGTCGGCAGGGCGACCGCCAGCATCGCCAGCCCGGCCCGTATCCGCCTCGTCATCCTGTCCCTCCCGGCTCACGAAGGGTGAGCTGAACACAGGACTGTGTCAGCTTCAATCGCGACAGAAACCGGTATCCTGACCCACGACCGATTCCGGTCCGGGGACCCTGCCCATGCCGCTGATCGACCTCAGCCACACCATCGAAGCCGGCATGATCACCTACAAGGGCCTGCCCGCGCCCCTGATCTGCGACCACCTGAGCCGCGAGGCGTCACGGGTGAACTATGACCCCGGCACCGAATTCCAGATCGGCCGGATCGAGATGGTCGGCAACACCGGCACCTATCTGGACACACCTTTCCACCGCTATGCCGACGGCGAGGACCTGAGCGACGTCGGCCTTGACCGCGTCGCCGCCCTGCCCGGGATCGTGGTGCGGGTGCCGGACCTTCAGGCCATAGACGCCGACCGCTTCGCGGGGCTGGACCTGCGCGGCAAGGCGGTGCTGGTCCACACCGGCTGGGCCCGCCACTGGCGCACCGACGCCTATTTCGAGGACCACCCCTTCCTGACCGGGGCCGCAGCCGCCGCGCTGGTTCAGGCGGGTGCCGCCCTGGTCGGCATCGACTCGCACAATATCGACGACACCCGCACCCGCGCCCGCCCTGCGCACACGGTGCTGCTGGGGGCCGGCATTCCGATCTGCGAGCATATGCGCGGGCTGGAGCTTCTGCCGGACAGCGGCTTCCGCTTCACCGCCGCCCCGCCGAAGGTGAAGGCCTTCGGGACCTTCCCCGTGCGGGCGTTCGCGGAGGTGGGATGAGCGCGGTCGCCGGACAGGTCTGAACCTCAGGCCAAGGTCCGCAAGGGGGGGGGAAGCGGACATTTGTGAAGGAGAGAGTCGGTGGACGAATACACAGGTCCGCGGGCGGCTATCCTACGTCGCCAACAGGCCCGTCCGGAGGGACGACTGCTTTAGCAGCTGGAATTCGGCCAACCTGTTAAGCCCCCCAAAAATGCAGCCGAATGCTGTAATCACGATTGAAGAAATCACGACTGAATCATGAGAAAGCTCACCCCGGAAGGTCGCGAAGGCCGACGAGATGAGTGGAAGCGTTAGTGCGATGGCCGTGGGAACGACAGCAAGGGCACCGTAGATTCGAAGCTTCTTAAGACGGCGGATTTCAGCGTCGTTGAAGTTTGCTCTGATCGACCATACGAACTTGTTGAAACCACCCGTTGAGTGAAGCGCAGCTAAAGCGAAACCACCCAGCATCAGACCCTTGCTTGCAATTTCGGGGATTATTTGTCCGCTGAATTGACGCGAGAAATAGCCAACCAAAAACATCAGCAGACCCAACGCCAATAACGAAATCCCGATGATCCAAGGTCGCCATTTCGTCATGGACATCTCGTCAGCGTCCGAACGTAAGCAAGACCCTACGCTCCAATTGGACGCAGATTGGCGACAACGGCGAATGTCCGCAATGGGTCGGGAGCCGACAGTCGCCTCGGGGTGGAAAGCGGACTCCGCTGGCCTATGATCCGCCCTATGATGACGGCGCTCGAAGACTGGCGACAACGGGGCAAACTGAGCGTTTGGCGATACGCTCCCATGCTTCGCATGTATGCGGGTTGGCACTTTACGGCGGACGATGAGGGGTGCGCGAGCATCTTGGAGCTGATCGACGCCGCATCGCCGTTCACCTTTCCCACCCACCGCACCATGACCGTGACCGGTCCAACTTGTGTCGCCGCAGACCGAATTTTCGGCGCGCACACTCTTCGGGTTGTTCACCCTTCGAAGCTTCGGCTGGAAATTACCCCCTCACCAGAAGGTGCACCCAGCCTCAATGAGACTGCGGATCGCCTCACCCTCTCGCTTTGTCCAGAGAGCCTCGGTGACTTTCGGCAGGCCATCAAAGATCTGCAAGCGGGCGTTGCGGACTTCTCGGTTGCGTTCGGTGACCATCGCAAAGACCAGATGGCGAGAATGTCGTTTTGGTGGTGGCCGAAGCGGCGCTCAGCGAACGACCGCTAAGGGTCGGGAGCGGACTGTCGGCTACGGGGTGGAAAGCAGACGTTCGAGGAGGCAACATCAAAAGATGATCGAGCAGCCGAAGATAAAGCTCTCGCGCCTTCGCGAGATTGGGTGGTCCGAATGGGACCCTATAGGTCTTAGCCAACTGGGAGACGACCACTGGAAAGATGGCGGTGCGTGTGCCGACGAATATGACAGCTATCTGCTCCAGGTGGCTGGCCGACTAAGGCGCGGCGAAACCCTCGAAGACACTGTCTCCTATCTGGAAGAAATCGAAATGGTCCACATGGGCGGCGGTCGCGTAGCGACGACGCGGAGCAGAGCCGAGGTCACGGTCGCGGCGATTGCCGACTACCTTGCGGACCTTCCAGCGGGACCACTCAAGGTCCGCTAAGGGTCGTTAGCGGACATCGTATCCCGCCTTCGATCCGCTACCCTGCTTCCATGCCCGACTCACTGAACCGCTGCGCCTGGTGCGGGACCGATCCCCTGTACGTCGCCTATCACGACGCGGAATGGGGCGTGCCCGAGTATGACGCGCGGGCGCTGTGGGAGAAGCTGGTGCTGGACGGCTTCCAGGCCGGGCTGGCGTGGATCACCATCCTGAGGAAGCGCGAGGGGATGCGCGACGCCTTCGACGGCTTCGATCCGGAAAAGGTCGCGGCGTATGATGACCCCGACATCGAGCGGCTGCTGGGCGACGCGCGCATTATCCGCTCGCGGGCCAAGATCAACTCGGCCATCAAGGGCGCGAGGATCTGGCTGGAGATGCAGCAGAACGGCGAGGACTTCAGCGAATGGCTGTGGTCGTTCGTCGGCGGGGCACCGATCCGGAATGCCTGGCCCGACAGTGCCGGGCGGCCGACGCAGACGCCGGAGTCCGAGGCCATGGCCAGGGCCCTGAAGAAACGCGGCTTTACCTTCTGTGGCCCGGTGATCGTCTATGCCTTCATGCAGGCTGTGGGCATGGTCAACGACCACGGCGTCGAATGCTTCCGCCACGCCGAGGTGGGTGCGAGGACCGGGCGATGAGCAAGCCGCCCGCATCCCCCGCACAGGCCAGGCTGAAGCCCGCCCGCGCACTCCCCACGCTCCGGCTCGAAACGCTGCTCCTCCAGTCCAGCGGCGGCCCCGTCTGCGGGGTCGACGAGGCCGGGCGCGGGCCGTGGGCGGGGCCGGTGTCGGCGGGGGCGGTGATCCTGAACCCCGACGACCTGCCCGCGGGCATCGACGACTCCAAGGCCCTGACCCACGCCCGCCGCGAGGCCCTGGAGATCGAGATCAAGGCCCGCGCCATCGCCTGGGGCGTCGGCTTCGCCTCGGTCGAGGAGATTGACCAGCTCAACATCCTGCACGCCACCGGCCTGGCCATGCGCCGGGCCATCGAGGCGCTGGCGGTGCAGCCCGCCGCGGCCCTGGTCGATGGCAATTACCGCTTCAAACTGCCGTGCCCCATCCAGACGGTGGTCAAGGGCGACAGCCTGTCCCTGTCGATCGCGGCGGCCTCGATCCTGGCCAAGACGGCGCGGGACCGGCTGATGGTCGAACTGGATGTTGACTACCCGGGCTACGGCTTCGCCGGCCACAAGGGCTATAACGCCCCGGTGCATTCGGAAGCCCTCAGGACGCTGGGCCCCTGCCCCGCGCACCGCCGCAGCTGGGCCCCGATCCGGGCGTTGCTGGAAGGCTAGCGGCAGACCACCTCGCCGACTTCGCCTTTCGGTCCCAACTGGATACTCGAAAGCGACAGGGCGACGATGGCGTGCGGCCAGTGCTCCATCGCATAAATCCCGGGCGGCACTGTGCAAACGGACGTCCGCGCCCATTGGCCGCCATCCTCGCCGATCACCATCATGGCGGCTTCGTAGGTCAGCATCCCTTCATAGCCGTTCTCGACCGTCAGCAGCATGTCGTCGGTGCCGGCAGCCTGCCGGAAACTCACCCGCAGACGTGACGGCGGACCATCGAGGATGAGGTGGTCGCCGGTATGCTCGTGCGGCAGGTCGTCGGCGGTGCCCGCAACGACCCGGGTGAGCATCCGGGTCCTCGCATCATCCAGCACGACGTCCGCCCGACCGAAGGAGACGACAACCGGCTTGGGCCCTTCGATATCAAGCACGACGGATTCACCGACGAAGAGGGTGAGGTCGTTGCTGTCCTGCCAGGGGACGAGGATTCCCCCTTGAACGATCACGCTGCGACCGTCGGACTGCAGGTCGTAGGCCTCAAGCGTTCTACAAAGCGCCGGCCGCTCGACACAGATTTCCGGCGGTGCCGACTGCGTGGGATCGGGCAGTATCAGGGAGAACAGGACTGCGAGCATGGAGCGCCTCTTTTCGCGCTCAGGTTATCGGCTCCGCGTGGCGGGCACGAGTCAGATCTGCAACGCCCCGCCCAGCAGCGCGCCCATCAGCGCCGCGAACATCCCGCCGGCGACAACCGTCGCCCAGCCGGGCAGGCCCTCCACCACGCCTTTCAGCCCCGGCTCCTCGACCACCGGATCATTCGCCACCCGCGTATCGAACCGCGCCGCCGACGGCGGCGGCCAGGCGACGGTTTCGAACGCATCAGCGGCGCGGCCATAGGCACGGACGCCTTCAAGACGGCGGGCGGAGGTCATGGGCGACATTTCCATGCCCACATAACGGCGGTGTAAAACGGGCGTTCCCGCGCCTAGGCCGCATCCGCCAGGGTCACAGGCCGTTCGCTGACCACGAACAGATATTCGACATTCCTCAGCCGCCCGACCGCACCGACCTTCTCGCCCTTGGGATTGTGGATGCCGATGCGCGCCCCGACGTAACGGGGGCGGGCGATCTCGATGACCTGCACCTCGCCGCGGCCGGACAGCATGTTGACCAGCTGGTCGCGGCCCAGATAGCCCTCGTCATTGAACGAGACGATCAGGTTCGGGGCCTTCAGCCCCTCGATCACCGCCTGAAGGGCGGGCGCGATGCCGGGTCGGCTGTTGAAGGCGCTCTTGCGGGTGCGCACGTCGATCCGCTTGTTGGCGATGCCATAGGTCTCGGGCCGGTCCCACAGGATCAGGCTTTCCCAGCAGTGGTAGTTCCCGAGATAGGAATGCTGGTTGTAGGGCGGGTCGAGATAGACGAGGTCGGCCTCGACCTGCGGTGCCAGTTCGACGGCGTCGGCCCGGGTCGCCTTGCACGGCCCCGCCGCGACGCCGGGCAGGATGTCGGGCATCCGCAGCTCCAGCGGCTTCAACGCCCGCGCCGCCCATGTCTTCATATAGGCCATTTGCAGGCCGGCCGTGGAATCCACCCGGTCGGCGGCCTCCATCAGACTGACCAGGGCGATCGCCTCCAGCTCGGGTTCCAGCGCCATGGCCGCGATCCGCTCCCGCATGGCGTCGATGACCGCGCCGTTCTGGGGCGTGAAATAGCGGGCGTCCTCGCAGAAGGTTTTTGTGAACCAGCCGGCCTCGGGCGTCACGGTCCGCAGCTCGGCCAGAACGGCCTCGGCCTTGTCCCACCAGCGCTCGCGGTCAGCCTGCACATAGGCCGTGGCGAGCGTGTGGGCATAGGCGTTGTGGTCGTTCGACCAGACCCGGAACCCGGCTCCCTTCAGGGCGTGGCCGACCCGCGCGGTGCCGGAGAACAGGTCGCACACCGTGCCCCCGTCGGGCAGGCCGGCACGGACCGCGGTCGCGATCTGCGTCAGCAACGCCCGTTTGGAGCCGATGTATTTGATCATGCCGACCCTGGAGGATCAGGCGCGCGACTTGCCGCCCTTCGCCGGAGCATGGGCCAGTCGCAGCAGATTCGCAGCCCCCGGCGCGCCGAACGGCGTTCCGGCCAGGATCAGGATACGCTGGCCCGGCTGGGCCATGTCGTATTCGACCGCGCTGTTGACCGCGTCCTCGGTCACATCCTCCAGCGAGGTCGGCTCCTTGCCCAGCCGTGTCTCCAGCCCCCAGACCAGGGCCAGCCGCCGGGCTGTGTCAGGATTGGGCGTCAGGGCCAGCACCGGCTGCAGCGGCCGCTCGCGCGCCATCCGCCGCGCGGTCCCGCCCAGGGTGGTGAAGACCACGATACAGGCCGTCGACTGGGCCTCGGCCGCCTTGCGCGCCGCGGCGACGAGGGCATCGGCGTCGAAATCGTCCATGCCCGCGTGTTCGGCATCCATCAGACTGGGCCAGATCGGGTCCTTCTCGACCCGCTCGATGATCCGGCTCATGACCCCGACCGATTCCAGCGGATAGTCGCCCGATGCGGTCTCGGCTGACAGCATCAGGGCATCGGCCCCCTCATAGGCGGCATTGGCCACGTCCGAAGCCTCGGCCCGGGTCGGGGCCGGTGACGACGTCATGGATTCCAGCATCTGGGTGGCGACGATCACCGGCACGCCCCGACGGCGGGCGGCGCGGATGATCTGCTTCTGGGCCACGGGAACCTCTTCCGGGTCCAGCTCGACCCCGAGATCGCCGCGCGCCACCATCACCCCGTCGCAATAGTCGAGGATGCTCTCCAGCTCGAGCAGCGCCTGGGGCTTTTCGATCTTGGCCAGGCAGGCGGCGCGGCCCTTCACGATCTGCTTCAGCTCGGCCATGTCCTCGGCCTTCTGCACGAAGCTGAGGGCCACCCAGTCGACGCCGATGCGCAGGGCGAAGGCCAGGTCCTCGCGGTCCTTGGGCGTCAGGGCCGAGACCGGCACCACGGCCTCGGGCACCGCCACGCCCTTGCGGTCCGACAGTTTGGAGCCGCTCTCGACCGTGACATCGGCCCAGTCGTCGGTGCGCTCGTTGACCCGCAGCCGCACCCGGCCGTCGTCGAGCAGCAGCAGCATGCCGGTGCGCAGGGCCTTGAAGATTTCCGGATGCGGCATCTGCACCCGCGTCGCATCGCCGGGTGTGGGATCGAGGTCGAAGCGCATCCTGTGACCCGGCTTCACGTCGATCTCGACATCCTTGAACTTGCCCAGTCGCAGCTTTGGTCCCTGCAAATCCGCCAGCACCCCGAGCGGCCGTTTCAGGGCGAGCTCGGCCCCGCGCACGGCCTTCAGCGCCGCCGCGTGATCCTCGTGCGAGCCGTGGCTGAAGTTCAGGCGAAAGACGTCGACGCCGGCCTGGGCCAGGGCCTTGACCATGCCGGGGGCCCGGCTGGCGGGTCCCAGGGTCGCGACGATGCGGGCGCGCCGGGCTCTTTTCATCGACTATCCATAGGAAGTGAGGGGCGATTCGTCCTTGTGCCCATGAAACCGCGCCGGGTTAAGGGTGGTTCTTTGCGAGAAACACGAAGTTATGGCGACCGGTCGCGCGCCGCGCCGTTTCGCGCTAACTCACGCCCAGCAACGGAGCGGACCATGGCGGGCCTGAAAGACAAGCGCGGCTTCATCGATCGCGATCGGCTGGACATGTCCGAGCGTCAGGCCGTCGAACACTGGATGAAGCGCTGGGGCGTGACCCGCGACCAGCTGGCCGCAGCCCACCGCAAGGCCGGTCGCATGATCAAGGACATCGCGGCCGAGCTGGGCAAGAAGCGCTGAGCGCGGGCCTGATCGTCCTTGCGAACCGTGGCTGACGATCAGGACGCGACGCCGGGACCCGTCAGGGCGCCGGGCAGGCCGATGCCCCGAACAGGCCGAGGTCCATGCAGCGACCCTCGACCGTCGCCGGAGCCTCGACGCCGATGACGTGGGCCAGGGTGGGGGCGATGTCGATCGTCCGGATGGCGAAGAACCGTTCCTGACCCCGGCTGTCCGGCGACCAGAACACGATCGGGACGCGACGGTCATAGTCCCAGGGCGTGCCGTGGCCCGAGACGGTGCCGCCGACACGACCGGCCGCCACCGTGATATTGGGCTGAAGCGCCATGAGGATGTCGGCAGACCGGCCCGGGACGGCCCCGAGGCGTTCGCGTTCCAGCAGACTCATTTCCTGGGGGCTGCGACCGGCGGGCGGCATTGGCGAGGCCATGGCCTCCTCCAGCGTCCAGGCCCCGGCGACCTGCGGCTCGGCCCGCAGCAGGCGGACGGCGGCCGAAGCGATGGCGTCGCGGCGCGGATCGGCCAGTGCGATGTTGTTGGCGCCCACGATCATCAGGCCGGAGCCGCCATACGACAGGGGATCGACCGTGAGGTCGAACCGGGCTTTCAGCGCCGTATTGACCCGCGTCAGCAGGGTCGGATCCCCCCGCGCGGCATCGGCATAGCCGCGCGCGACCGACCGTTCGGGGAAGTCGGAGCCGCCGTGGTCGGCGGTCAATACGACCAGCACGCCGCCGGGCAGGCGCGACAGATGATCGAGGAAGGCTCCCAGGGCCGCGTCCAGACGGACCATCTGCTCGCACATCTCCGGCCCCTGCTGGCCGAAGGCGTGGCCGATGCGGTCGGTGGCCGACAGGCTGACGCCGAGCAGGTCGGTCACGCCCCGACGGCCCAGCGCCTGCTCGTCCATCAGTGTGGTCGCGGCCTCGAGCGTCAGTTCGTCGAGGACCGGGGAGGTATCGAGCTTGAAGGCGGTGGGTGGCAGGGCCGAATGAAGGGTCCGGCCGGCGATGGTCCAGTCCGCCTCCAGGGCGCGGCAGGCGGGGCTGGTATAGGTCCAGGTCGGGGGCGACGCCGCGAGACGCGCATTGATGCGGGCGTTCAGCGCTGCCACGGGGGCGAGGCGGTCGGCGGCGGTCTGGCCCGGCTCGACCCAGGTGGTGAAGCCGAAGCCGTCGGTCAGCCAGTACACACCGTCGCCGTGATGACCGGCCAGGTTGATCGCGCCGCGATCCTTGCCGGAGACGGCGTAGATGCGGCTGGTCGGGCTTTCAGCCTTGAGCCAGTCGCCGAGGGTGGTGGCGCGCAGATTGTCGGGGCCGACGGGGCCGTTGTCGGTGACCCGGCCGTGGGCGAGGGTGTTCTGCGGCGCGCCGAGGCAATAGACCTCCAGCCCGGTCGCGCGGTCGATCCAGTCGTTGGCCGGAAGGCCCGAGGCGGCCGGGTTCACACCGGTCAGGACGGTCGAGTGACCCGGGCAGGTTTCGGTGATCGCGTGCTGCTGATAGCCGTTGGCATAGACCAGCCCCCGGTCCGCCAGCATGCGCAGGCCGCCGGTGAAGCGCTCGCGATACTGGTTGAACAGATTGGCCCCGAACTGGTCGACGACGATGGTCACGATCAGGGCGGGCGGATGCGGGGCGTCCTGAGCGGGCGGGGTCTGCGCCAGGGCGGGGGCGGCAGACAGCAGTAAGGCGGCAAGGGCCGCGGCGGCGCGCTTCATCGGCGGCAGACTCCAGGGAACAGCGTCGCCATAGCGGTCGCCCATGGCGGGCGCGTGACAGTGGGACTCAGCGGATGGTGCGAGCGGCGGGGGTCGAACCCGCATGACCGAAGTCGAGGGATTTTAAGTCCCTTGCGTCTACCAGTTTCGCCACGCTCGCGGGTCGGTCAGTGCGCCGCTGCCGCCGCCGGCCGCATCGCCCGGAAGTCGACGTCCGAGTCCGCGATCAGCCAGAGCAGTCCAGCCCAGGCGGCGACGTTCTGGCTCATCTGTTCCGGGTCGATCTTGTTCAAGGTGTCGTCGGCGGTGTGGTGCAGGTCGAAATAGCGGGTCCCGTCCTGGCTCAGGCCGAACACCGGCACGCCCGCCTCGGCCAGCGGGCCGACATCGGCACCGCCGTGCAGTTCCGGCACAGCCGACGACAGAACGCCGATCTGATACAGGACCTGCGCCGCCGCCCTGGCGAAGTCGCTGGTCTGGGCACCCGGCGGCAGTTGCAGGGCATAGACCCGGTCCGCGCCGAAATCGCTCTCGCCGGCGATGATGTGTTTCTCCACCGCCGTGCCGATGCCGCGCAGATAGGCCCCGCCGCCGTTGCCCGTGTCGGTCGGCTGGGCGACTTCCTCCGAGCCGTACAGGACCACGCGGATCGTCCGCGCCGGACGTCGTCCGCTCTCGGCGATGGCCTTGGCCGCGCCCAGGGTGATGGCCCCGCCGGCGCCGTCGTCGATGGCCCCGGTGCCGAGGTCCCAGCTGTCCATGTGCGAGCCCAGCACGATCACCTCGTCCGGGCGCGAACGGCCGACGATGTCGCCGATGACGTTCTGGGACACGGTGTCATAGGTATGGGCGGTCGAGGACAGGCGCACCCGCACCGGCTGGCCCATGGCGACCAGACGCGACAACTGGTCGGCGTCCGG
Source organism: Caulobacteraceae bacterium (assembly GCA_965284375.1). GTDB lineage: Bacteria > Pseudomonadota > Alphaproteobacteria > Caulobacterales > Caulobacteraceae > Brevundimonas. Next base: position 550,709 of record OZ260074.1, on the reverse strand, counting down.
CGCGCTGAGCGCGAACCCGGGAACGGGCACCCGGCCCTCGACATAGCGGGTGGTGCCGGTGTGCGGCATGCGATGCTCGTCCGAGCCCGCCGAGCGCATGATGAAGGCGGCCGCGCCCTTGGCGGCGGCGGCGGCGGGTCCGGCACCGCGGATGCGGGTCAGCGGGCCATAGCCGGCGCCGTCCTGCATGCGCACCATCTGGCCCGCGTCGACGAAGGCGATCTTGCCGGCCAGTGACCCGGCCGGGGCGGCGTTCAGCGCCTCGAGACTGTCGAAGCGCACGACCTCGGCCTCAATGACACCATTGGTGCCCGGCGAATGGCCCAGGGCGGCGACGACCAGACGCTGGGGATGATCGCCGACGATCGAGGCGCTCTCCTCGCCACGCTCCCAGCCCACCAGCGGGAACTGTTCGATGCGGACGTTCTGGAAGCCCTGCGCCCGCATATAGCCGGCGGCCCAGGCGGCGGCGTCCTGTTCGGACTTCGAGCCGGCCGGACGCGGCCCGAACCGGGTCGTCAGCTGGGTCACATAGTCGAGCGCGATGTTCTCGTTCATCGCCGCGTCGCGGATCACCGCAGCCCGCTCAATGGTGGCGGCGTCCTGGGCCAGGGCGGGCGCGGCAAAGGTCAACGCGAGCGCGCTGGCGGCAAGAAGGCGGGCGGACAGACGCATGACGGCTCCGGGACTCAGACGAGGGAGCCGGAACCTGGACCTTGCGATGAGAGCCGACAAGCGGTCGGCGTCAGAGTTTTTTCGGGCGAGCCACAGGGGCGCGGGGGCCTATTCGCCCTTGACCCAGGCCTCGACCGGACCCTGCAGCTTGACCGTCAGGGCCTTGCCGCGGCGGTCGACGCGGTTGCCGACGGCGAGGCGGACCCAGCTTTCCGAGATGCAGTATTCCTCGACATTGGTCTTTTCCTCGCCCTTGAAGCGGACCCCGATGCCCTTCGACAGCAGATCGGCGTCGTGGAACGGGCTGTCGGGATCGACGGACAGGCGGTCAGGAATGGCGGTGTCGGTCATGGGGGTCGCTCGAAAGGCGGAACAGGGTGGCGACGGCCTTTAGCGGACCGCGTCTCCCCTGTCCAAGCCTGCCTTGCCCCCTCCGGTGCCGCCAGGGTTGATGAACAGACGTTAAGTTGACCCGCCGCCCTTGCGGTCGTTCCTGAAGCGCGGGAGGACACCATGATCCAGATCGCCCTGCTCGCCCTCGCGCTCCAGACCGCCGCACCCGCACAGAATGCACCGCCGCCACGCCCCGCGCGGATCGACTGCTCCGACGCCGACCACAGCGCCTTCAACTTCTGGCTCGGAGAGTGGGATGTGAGCCAGACCGGGACGGATACGGTCCTTGCCCGAAGCACAATCTCGTCGGCGGTCAACGGCTGCGCCATTGAGGAAAACTACCACCAGACCCTCGGTCCGGGCGGTGTGACAGCCTCCTACTTCGGCGCCAGTTTCAGCATCCTCGACACCACAAACGGCGGCAAGTGGCGGCAGTTCTATGTCGACAGCAGTGGGTCGGTGACGGTCTTCGAGGGCGGGCTGCAGGACACGGCCATGGTGCTCGACGCTCCGGGCGCGCCCGGCGTCATCCAGCGCATGACGGTCGCTCCCCAGCCCGACGGCTCGGTCCGGCAGTGGGGCCTGACCTCAAACGACGGCGGTCAGACCTGGTCCGACGGCGGCTATGATTTCACCTACCGACGCCGCTGACGCTTGATCGGCCGGCGTGTCGGCCTAGGTAAGCGGCTCCCGCCCGGAGCCTCTCATGACCGACCAGCCCACCATCACCGTCGACGGCCACGCCATTCCCCTGCTCGGATTCGGGACCTGGAACCTCAAGCCCGAGGACGCGCGCCGCATGGTCGCCGAGGCGCTGCGCATCGGCTATCGCCACATCGATACGGCGTGGATCTATCACAATGAGGCGGCGGTCGGAGACGGCATCCGCGACGCCATCGCCGCCGGGCATGTGGCGCGCGAGGACATCTGGCTGACCACCAAGATCTGGGTCGCCCATTTCGACCGCGCCGGCCTGCTGAAACAGGCCAGGGAGTCGGCCGACAGCCTCGGCTTCACGCCCGACCTGCTGCTGCTGCACTGGCCGAAGACCGAGCCGGCCTTCGCAGAGACGCTGGGCGCGCTGAATGAGGCGAAGGAACAGGGTCTGACGCGGACCATCGGCCTGTCCAACTTCCCCTCGGCCGAGTTCCGCCAGGCGCAGGCGCTGTCGAAGGCGAAACTGGTCACCAACCAGGTCGAATACCATCCCTATCTCAAGCTATCGAAGCTGAAGGCGACGGCGAAGGACCTGGGCTCGTCCATCACCGCCTGGTCGCCGCTGGCCCAGGGCAAGATCGCCGACGACGCCACCCTGATCGAGATCGGCAAGGCCCACGGCAAGTCGCCGGGACAGGTGACCCTGCGCTGGCTGATCCAGCAGGACATCATCGCCATCCCACGCACCTCGAAAGTCAGCCGCGCCGAAGAGAGCTTCGACATTTTCGACTTCCGGCTCTCGTCCGAGGAGATGGACCGCATCCACGCCCTCGCCCGTCCCGACGGCCGTCTGGGCGACTGGCTCGACAAGTCGTTCAGCTGGGATGAAGAATGGGCCTGAAGCGTCGCGGTTAGCCGACGCGCGGAGGGAACAGGCGGATGGGCTCGGTGCTGGGATTTCCCGGCGTTGATCCGCGCGATGCGGCGGTCGGCGCGCGATTGAAGCGGTGGCGAGAGGCGCGTGGCCTGGCGGTCGATGAGCTGGCCGCCCTGCTGCACCTCTCGCCCGAGGACACCCGCCGCGCCGAGGCCGGCCGCGCCCATCTGACCACGGCCCAGATCGGCGCGGCGACCAGCGCCCTGCACCTGCCGCTGTGGGCGCTGGTCTCGGACACGCGGGCCTACTAAAGGGCCGCACCCTCCGACCACGTGACAGGACGCCCGTGTCCGCCTAATCCACACGCTCCATCGGAGCGGTTCATTGGCCTACAAATCCCTGCGCGACTTCATGGCCATGCTGGAGGCCGAGGGCGAACTGGTCCGGGTGACCGAACCCGTCTCGACCCATCTCGAGATGACCGAAATCCAGACCCGGCTGCTGCGCAACGGCGGTCCGGCGGTCCTGTTCGAAAAGCCCGTCATGCCCGACGGCACGATCAGCCCCATTCCGTGCCTGGCCAATCTGTTCGGTACGGTGAAGCGCGTGGCCATGGGCGTGACCATGGACAAGAAGACCCGCACCACCGCCGGCGAACTCAGGGAAGTCGGCGAACTTCTGGCCTTCCTGCGCAATCCGACGCCGCCGCGCGGGCTCAGCGATGCCATGGAAATGCTGCCGCTGGCCAAGACCGTGATGTCCATGCGGCCGAAGGTGGTGAAAACCGCGCCGGTGCAGGAGATCGTGCTCAAGGGCGAGCAGATCGATCTGACCTCCCTCCCCGTCCAGGGCTGCTGGCCCGGCGAGCCCGCGCCCCTGATCACCTGGGGACTGGTCGTCACCAAGGGCCCGTCCGAGGACCGCGAGGACGACTTCAACCTCGGCATCTACCGCATGCAGGTCCTGGGCAAGGACAGGGCCATCATGCGCTGGCTGGCCCACCGCGGCGGGGCCCAGCACTATGCCCGCCACAAGAAGTCAGGAAAAAAGGGTCCCCTGCCCTGCGCCATCGTGCTGGGTGCCGATCCGGGCACCATCCTCGCCGCCGTGACGCCGGTGCCGGACACCCTGTCCGAATACCAGTTCGCCGGCCTGCTGCGCGGGGCCAAGGCCGAGCTGGTCGCCTGCAAGACCGTGCCCCTGATGGTCCCCGCCCATGCCGAGATCGTGCTGGAAGGCCACGTCCTGTTCGACGAACACGCGCCGGAAGGCCCGTATGGCGACCACACCGGCTACTATAATTCGGTCGAGACCTTCCCGGTCTTCCACGTCACCGCCATCACCATGCGCAGGGACCCGATCTATCTGACCACCTTCACCGGCCGTCCGCCGGACGAGCCCTCGGTACTGGGCGAGGCGCTGAACGAGGTCTTCATCCCCCTGCTGCGCGCGCAGTTCCCCGAGATCACCGACTTCTGGCTGCCGCCCGAGGGCTGTTCCTATCGCATCGCCGTGGTGTCGATGAAGAAGGCCTATCCGGGTCACGCCAAGCGGGTGATGATGGGAGTCTGGAGCTATCTGCGCCAGTTCATGTACACAAAGTGGGTCATCGTGGTGGACGACGACATCGACGCCCGCGACTGGAAACAGGTCATGTGGGCCATGGCCACCAAGATGGACCCGGCCCGCGACATCACCCTGATCGAGAACACCCCGATCGACTACCTCGACTTCGCCAGTCCCGAGAGCGGCCTGGGGTCCAAGATCGGCCTCGACGCCACCGACAAATGGCCGCCGGAAACGAAGCGCGAATGGGGTGAGGAAATCCGCATGGATGAGGCCGTGGTGTCCCGGGTGTCCGACATCTGGGCCAGACTCGGCCTGCCGGGTGACGGAACGCCGATCTGGAAGTGATGCGCCGGCGCGACGGTGGCGCGCTTCTCGTCGGAATGTGTCGGAAAAACGCTTTCCAGATGACGAAAACGTAATCTAACTTGACGGTTCGGCTTTACCTCCCATGGACCCGTCCCGATGAAATCTGCTCTCGTCCTCGCCGCCGCCTTCGTCATGGCCATGCCCGTCGTTTCGGTTCCGACCGTCTCGGACGCGCAGGTGCTCATCGGTCGCGGTCGCGCGGTCCCGACGCGCCGGCCCCGTCCGGCCCCGCCGCGCCTGACCGAGGCCGAGGAAGATCGCCTGTGGGACGCCCAGAGCGAGATCGGCACCATCGACGAACAGGTCGCCACCCTTCAGGCCGCCGGCCAGTCCCAGGGGACCCTGACGCCCGAACAGCAGGTGCAGATGGACGCCCACGTCGCACGGCGGGCCGAGCTTCAGACCATCGTCACCCAGCTCGAGGCCAAGAAGAACCGCTGATCGCGGCGCTTCCATCAGGGCAGACCGGGCGCGAGTCGGCGAGCGGCTTGCGCCTCCCTTGCGTGCCCCGGGCTCAGGTCCGTTCGTCAGGTGACGCGGCCGCCGCCTGACGCCCGAACGGGACCAGGGCAAGTATCGCGACCGGGGTCCCAATGAGCGCCTTTGAATTCTTTTTCAGCTTCTACGGCCTGCTGCTGGGCCTGTCGGTCGCCGAACTGGTCGGCGGGTTCGCGCGCCTGCTGCATGAGCGGCATCGGGTGCGGTTCGGCTGGCTGACGCCGCTGCTGGCCGTCTTCGTGGCCCTCGATCTGGCGACCTTCTGGAATCAGGCGTGGCGGTTCTTTCGCGGCGCGCCGTTCAACCCGGCCCTGCTGCTGATCGGCCTGGTCATCGCCGCGACCTTCTATGTGGCGGCCAGCATCACCTTTCCGCGCGTCACGGCCGAAGGGGTGGAGACCCGCATCGACCTGGATGATCATTTCTGGACCCACCGACGCGTCGTCTTCGGCTGTGTGCTGGCGGCCAATGCGATGGTCTGGCTTCTGCTCGGGCTGCTGGCGCTGGCGGACCCGGTCTGGGCCGCCTTCTGGACGCCGAGACTGCTGGTCGGGGTCTGCATCTTCGCGGTGACGACGGCGACGGCCGCCTTCGCCCCCTCGCGGCGGATCGTCGTGGCGGCCCTGCTTGTCGTCCTGTCCTACACCCTGTGGAACATGGTCCGGGCCGGTAGCGTGCTTATCGCCTCGGGAGCCTGGTCTCCGGCGACCGGCGGATGAGACTTGCCAGACGGGTGGGATCGTCCGACGAAGGCCCATGCGCCCGATCCTGATCTCCGCGGTCCTTGCCGCCCTTGCCAGTAGCGTGAGCCCCGCCATGTCCCAGACCCCGCCGTCCGTCCCCAACGCCGCGCCCTGGGACCAGCCGTTCCTGCCGCCGGCACCCGTCTGGCACGGCGCGAGCCGCAGCCTGCTGCGGGATGGAGCGGACCCCTGGGTGACGGCCTTCGAGGCCGACGCCGAACACGACGAAAGCCCGAACTACGCCGACACCCGCGCCTGGTTCGACCGGCTGGACGCCGCCTCGGACCTGATCCGCATCGAACAGTTCGGTGTCTCGCCCGAGGGCCGGCCCATCTATGCCGTCATCGCCTCGAAGGACGGGGCCGTCTTCGACCCGTCCAAGCCCGTGCTGCTGGCCCAGGCCGGCATCCACCCGGGTGAGATCGACGGCAAGGATGCGGGCATGATGCTGCTCCGCGACATCGCCTTCAACGGCAAGTCGGACCTGCTGGACCGGGTCAATCTGATCCTGATCCCCATCCTGTCGGTCGACGGCCACGAGCGGGCCAGCGCCTACAGCCGCCCCAACCAGCGCGGTCCCCGCATCCAGGGCTGGCGTAATACGGCGGCGAACCAGAATCTGAACCGTGACTATCTCAAGCTCGACCAGCCCGAGATGCGGGCGGTGCGCGGCCTGATCCTGAAATACAAGCCCGACCTGTACGTCGACATCCACGTCACCGACGGCATGGATTACCAGTATGACGTCACCTACGGCTTCAACGGCGAGAACGGGGTCTACTCGCGCTCGCCCGCCTCGTCGCGCTGGCTCGATACGGTGTTCAAGCCGGCGATCAACGCCGGGCTTGAGGCGCAGGGTCATATCCCCGGAGAGCTGGTGTTCGGTGTCGACGACCGCAATCCGCGCGCCGGCCTGTCGGACGGCGGCCTCGGCGAGCGGTTCTCCAACGGCTGGGGCGCGGCCGCCCATGTGCCGACCATCCTGATCGAGAACCACAGCCTGAAGCCCTATGAGCAGCGCGTTCTGGGGACCTATGTCTTCCTTGAGGACACGATGCGCCTGCTGGCCCGGCAGGGTGCCGCCCTGCGGGCCGCAATCGCCGAGGACAGCGCCCTGCGCCCGACCGCCATCCCGGCCAATTTCGAGGCCGACGCGACACCGACGACGACCCGGACCTTCAAGGGCATCCGCTACGAGACCTGGGACAGCCCCGCCTCGGGCCGGTCGGAAGTCCGCTGGCTCGGCCAGGCCGATCCCGAACCCTGGGCCCTGCCCTTCTTCGGCTCGCATCCGACCCTGACCCTCGCTCGACCGAAGGCCTATTGGGTGCCGTCCTATCGCGCCGACCTGATCGAACGCCTGCGCATCCATGGCGTCCGCATGGAGACGCTGGAGGCACCACGCACCGTCCCGGTCGAGATGCTGCGCCTCGACGATCCCAAGGTCGCCTCACGCCATAACGAAGGCCATGTCCAGGTCGCCGTCACCGCCGTGACACCGACCCGGCGCGACTGGACTTACCCGGCCGGCTCGGTGCGCGTGTCGACCGATCAGCCGCTGGGCGACGTCGTGGTGCTGCTGCTGGAGCCGCAGTCGAACGAGAGCTTCTTCGCCTGGGGCCTGGTCCCCGAAGTCCTCAGCCGGGTCGAATACATCGAGGGCTACGCCATCGCCCCGCTGGCCGAGGCCATGATGGCGGCCGATCCTGCCCTCAAGGTCGCGTTCGAGACGAAGCTGGCAGCCGACCCCGCCTTCGCCGCCGACGGCGACGCGCGTTTGCAGTGGTTCTATGAGCGAACCCCGTTCTATGATGACCACTACCGGCTCTATCCGGTGGGGCGCGAGGACTGACTGCCATGACCATCCTGACCGACATGAGCCCCGCCCAGGCCGCCGCCCTGTGGAGCGGCGCGATGATCGTTCTGCTGGTGGTGCTGGGCGCGCGGGTCGCCATGACCCGGCGCAGCAACAAGGTTCTGCTGGGCGACGGCGGCAATGCCCAGGTGCTGCTGGCGTCGCGGGTGTTCGGCAATGCGTCGGAATACATCCCGGCGGGGATCGGGGCCCTGGCCATCCTCGCCATGCTGGGGATGCCTGCCTATGTGCTGCACGGCCTCGGGGGAGCCCTGTTTCTCGGCCGGCTGATCCACGCCGTGAGCATGAGCGACAAACGCCCCACCGCGGGCCGTATCATCGGCATGAGCCTGACCTTTCTGCCTCTGATCCTGGCCGGCTCCATGCTGGTGGTCCACGCCTTCGTCGGCGTTCCGCACGGCTGATCGACCGTGCCGGCTCGCTGCGGCGCGACAGGATGCCCGCCGGCCATGCTCCCTCGCCTCGGCCGGTTGCGCGGAGCGGCGGTCCCCGCCATATCGGGGCATGCCTGACAGTCATGCGTCCACCGCCTCCCCCGACATCCTGCCCGAACTGGTTGCCGCCGCGCTGAAGGCCGGAGCCGATGCTGCCGAGGCCGTCTCGGCCGAGCGGGCCTCGCTGTCCATCGGGGTGCGCAACGGCACCCTCGAAGACGTCGAGCGCGAGGAGAGCCGCGATCTGGGTCTGCGCGTCTTCATCGGCACGCGCCAGGCCACCGTCTCGGCCTCGGACCTGTCCGACGCGACCCGGGCCCGGCTGGTCGAACGCGCCGTGGCCATGGCCCGGCTGGCACCGGAAGACCCCTATGCAGGCTTCGCGCCGCAGGACCGGCTGGCGCGCGGCCCCTTCCCTGACCTGGACCTCTACGATCCGAGTGAGCGCAGCGCCGCCGATCTCGAGGCTGTCGCGACCGAGGCCGAGGCGGCCGCCCTCGCCGTGCCGGGTGTCGCCAAATCGGAAGGCGGCCACGCCGCCGCCTCGTCCAGCCGCTGGCGGCTGGTGACCTCGCACGGGTTTGACGGCGCCTACCACGGCTCGGCCTTCTCGCTGGGCGCGGGCGTCATCGCCGAAAAGGACGGGGCCATGGAGCGCGGCGGCGAGCATCGCGCCGTGCGCCACCTGTCCGACCTGCCGTCTGCCGCCGCGATCGGTGCCGAGGCCGGCCGTCGGGCCGTCGCCCGCACCGGCCCGCGCAAGATCGCCTCGACCACCGCCCCGGTGATCTTCGAGAACCGGGTCGCCGGCCAGGTCCTGTCGCCCCTGCTGGGCGCGATCTCGGGCCCGTCGGTGGCGCGCGGCACCTCCTTCCTCAAGGACCGGATGGGTGAGCGGGTTCTCCCCGCCGGTGCCAGCCTGATTGACGACCCCTCGCGCCCGCGCGGCCTCGGTTCGACACCCTTCGACGACGAGGGCGTGGCCGTGACCCGCCAGGCCATCGTCGAGGACGGCATCCTGACCACCTGGCTGTTGAACAGCGCGGCGGCGCGGCAGCTGGGCCTGGCCTCGACCGGACACGCCTCGCGCGGCCTGGCCGGACCGCCCGGCGTCTCGACCCACAATCTGCATCTGGAACCGGGCGCGGACGATCTGGCCGGCCTGATGGGTGGCGCAGGCAGCGGCCTGCTGGTCACATCGATGTTCGGCCCGTCGCTGAACGCCAACACCGGCGACTGGTCAGCGGGCGTATCCGGCTTCTGGTTCGAGGACGGCCAGATCGCCTACCCGGTCAGCGAGGTTACGGTCGCCGGCAAATTGCTGGATCTCTATGCGCGGATGCAGCGCGGGTCCGACCTCGAGTTCCGCAGCTCGTTCAACAGCCCGTCGCTGCTGTTCGACGCCGTCGCCATCGCCGGAAAATGAGCGACGCCGACAGCCTCGCCGCCGATCTGACCCTGATCCGCGACGCCGCCCTGGCCGCCGGTGCCCTCGCGCTGGCGGAACGGGATGCGGGTCTCAATATCTGGTCCAAGTCCGGTGGCTCGCCCGTGACCTCGGCCGACATGGCCGTGGACCAGTTGCTGAAGGACGCCCTGCTGTCCGCCCGCCCGGACCACGGCTGGCTGTCCGAGGAGACCACCGACACGCCCGATCGCCTGTCGTCCGGCCGCATCTTCGTGGTCGATCCCATCGACGGCACCGTCGCCTATATGAAGGGCAAGCCTTGGTGGTGCATCCCGATCGCCGTCGTCGAGGACGGCCGGCCGATCGCTGCCGTCATCCACGCCCCGGCCCTGGGCGAGACCTTCACCGCCGTGCGCGGCGGCGGGGCCTTCCTGAACGGTCGACCGATCACCGCCTCCGACACCACCGATCTGGACGACGCCTCGGTGCTGGCCGACGCGCGGCTGATGGAGGGGCCGCACTGGCCCGAGCCCTGGCCCGCGATGCGGTTCGAGAAGCGCAACGCCATCGCCTATCGCATGGCCCTGGTCGCCGCAGGGGCCTTTGACGCGGCGATCGCCCTGACGCCGAAATGGGACTGGGACGTCTGCGCCGGGGCCCTGATCGTCGAGGAGGCCGGCGGCAAGGTCAGCGACCACCATGGCGGCGGCTGGCGATTCAACCAGCCCGATCCGCGTCAGAACAGCCTGATCTGCAGCGCCCCGGCGCTTCACCCGTTGATCGTGCGCCGGACCCTGCCGATACCGATGGCCTAGGCGGCGGGCTCGTCCGTCAGTTCGAGACGACGCTGGATGCGGTCGACATCCTGTCTCAGCTTGTCAAACGACGACTGCAGCCGGGCGTCAGCCTCGGCCAGATGACCCAAGTCGCGCCGCACCGCGGCAAGGCCGACCTCAACGGCAGAAACCCGTTGCGTCAGTTCATCGACGCGCTACGCCAGCGCATCGACCTTGGCGTCGATACGGCGCAGGTAGACCAGAATGAGGCTTTCCGGTTCAGTCATCGCCTTCGGATAATGCCAGAGTGCTGCAGTTCGGCCAAACCCGTTGATCGGCGGGCCCGCAGCGCCTATTCCGCAATCGCCCCCAGCTCCCTCCCCCGGACGCCTCATGACCCCCGACACCGAAGCCCCCCAGCTGCTGCATCTCGTCATCGGCGGAGAGCTGCGCCACCTCGACGCGCCGGTCTTCCGCGACCTGTCCAAGGTCGAGTTCGTCGGTGCCTTCCCCAACTATGAGGAAGCCCGCAAGGCGTGGAAGGCGCGGGCCCAGGCCACCGTCGACAATGCCCACATGCGCTATTTCATCCTGCATGCGCACCGGATGATCGATCCGCGCGGCGACGCGGGCCAGGCCGACCACGCGCACTGACCGAACCGCCCGTCCGGTCCGGGTCACCTTTCAGCCCGGACTGGCGCGCCTGAAACCGGAGACAAGCCATGACCCTGTTCGGACGCACGCTGGGCGGTGAGGAGATCGCCTCCCTCGTCTTTCTGCTGATGGTGCTGGTGCTGTGGGTCGGCGCCTGGCGGCAGGAGCGCGACTGGACCCGCTGGTTCCGCCATTGGGAGGCGGGCCGCAAGGCACGCCGCGACGCCGAGCGTGCCGCCGAAGGCGGTGGCGACACCCCCTCGCGGGGCCCGTCGCGCGGCCCCTGGGGCTGAGGGGTTACTCCCGCTTCAGCAGTTTCTCGGTCAGGATCGTGCCCCACCAGCCGGCCTTGAACTCGGCCCGGATGGTTTTCGGGTCATAGGCGTCGCTGTCGACCCAGTCGATGAAGCTGACCCCCGCCGGCTCGACCTCGCGCAGGTATTTTTCCAGCGTATAATCCAGCACGCCGGTCAGCCCCTCGCGGTGGTGCAGGTATTTCTTGGACAGCTGGTCGATGGCCACCGAGATCGGCTCGCCCAGATGGAAATGGCGATAGAAGACCGCCATCATCCCGGCCCGGTCCGCCCCTGACTTGCAGTGGATCAGCACCGGATAGTCGATGGTCCGGAACAACTCCCGCGCCCGATGAACCCGATCCTTCTGCGGTGGATCCCGCGAATCCAGCGGCGCGTCGATCAGGGTCAGGCCGAGGCGCTCGCAGGCGTCCTTCTCCAGCGCATAATAGGCCTCGTCCCGCGCCCCGCGCAGGTTGATGACCGTCCGGATTCCCTGCGACTGCCAGAACGCCAGCTGACGCGGCGACGGCTGGTTGGTCCGCACCAGATCCGGCCCCAGCCAGTGGGCGTTCATGAACCACCGCCGCAGGAAGGCATGATCCTTCCAGACATAGTCCCACCGGGCCTTGAACCGTCCGCCGGGGGTGGTGAGGTCGTAACGCGACATGGGGTGGAGATAGTCGTTTACGTGCCGGGCGTCACCCGCCCCGCCGGTACCTTCCCCGCTTGACTTCCCCCTCCAGCCGTCCGACCTCGGACCGATGACGACCCCTGCCCCCGCCACCGACCAGAAAGAGCCGCTTCGCCCGCTGCTGGACCGGATCTGGCGCGACTATCTCTCGCATCACAAGGCGGCGCTGTTTCTGTCGATCCTGTGCGCGGCCGTGGCCGGCGGCCTGTCGGCGGCGACGCTGAAATTGCTGGAACCCGCGGTCAACGGCCTGTTCCTGCAGGCCAACACACCCATCAAGCTGTGGGGCCTGATCGACGTCCCGCCCGGGCAGGCGCTGATCTACATCCCCGCGGCCATCGTCCTGGTCGCCATCGTCTGGACCGCCGCGTCGCTGGGTCAGGCCGCCCTGGTCAACCGGCTGGGTCACGGCATCGTCGGCGACATCCAGGTGCGGCTGTTCGGAGCCATGATCCGCGCCGACCTGGCCCGCCTGCGCAGCCAGCACAGCGGCAGCTTCGTCTCCAGTGTCCTGTTCGACGCCAACCTGGTGCGCGAGGCCTTCACCAATGGCGTCGTCAACTACACCCAGCACAGCATCACCCTGTTCGCCGTGATCGTGGCCATGGCCTTCATCGACTGGCAGCTGACGGCCATCGTCCTGCTGGGCGTGCCGATGATCAGCCTGGTCCTCGGCCGGTTCTCCAAACGGACGCGCAAGGCCACCACCGGCGCGATGCAGGAGACCGAGAACCTGTCCACCGCCCTGATGGAAAACCTCGACGGCGTCCGGCTGATCAAGATCGAGAATCGCGAGGCGGCCGAACAGAGCCGCGTCGGCGAGGTCGTGGCCCGCCGCCAGCGCCATGTGATCAAGTCCGCCGACTCCCGCGCCTTCGCCGGCCCCTTCTCCAATCTGGTGGCCATGGTCATCGTCGCCGCCGTCATGGCCTATGCCGGCTGGCGGGCACAGGACGGGGCCATGAGCGTGGGGGCCTTCGCCGCCTTCATCGGCCTGCTGATGGCCGCCGGCCAGTCGCTGCGGCAGGTGACCAATCTGCAGACCGTCATGACCGAGGGCCTGACCGCCGCGCGCCGCCTGTTCGCCGCCCTCGACATCCAGCCCGAGATTCGGGAGACGCCCGACGCCGCGCCCCTGGCCCAGGGGCCGACCACGGTGACCTTCGACCACGTCAGCTTCGCCTATGCCACAGCCGCGGATGGCGGCCTGCCGACCCTGTCCGACGTTTCCCTGACCGTGGCCCCCGGCGAGACGGTCGCCCTGGTCGGCCCCTCGGGCGGCGGCAAGTCGACCCTGCTCAGCCTGCTGCCGCGCTTCTATGACGTGACCGGCGGGGCCGTGATCATCAACGGCCGCGACATCCGCGAGCTGAGGCTGCACGACCTGCGCGCCTCGATCGCCCTGGTGACACAGGAGCCCTTCCTGTTCGACGACACCATCGCCGCCAACATCGCCTATGGCCGGCCGGGCGCGACCGCCGGGGACATCGCCGCCGCCGCCGACGCCGCCGCCGCCCACGACTTCATCACCGCCCTGCCCGAAGGCTATGCGACCCGGGCCGGCGAGGCGGGCCTGCGCCTGTCGGGGGGGCAGCGCCAGCGTATCGCCATCGCCCGCGCCTTCCTGAAAGACGCCCCGATCGTGCTGCTCGACGAAGCCACCTCGGCCCTCGACACCGAGAGCGAGGCCCTGGTCCAGGCCGCCCTTGAACGCCTCATGAAGGGGCGCGCCACCCTGATGATCGCCCACCGCCTGTCGACCGTGCGCAACGCCGACCGCATCCATGTGATCGACGCCGGACGCGTGGTCGAGACCGGCTCCCACGATGTGCTGGTCAGCAAGGGCGGCCTCTATGCCCGGCTGGCGAAAGCGCAGTCGCTGGATGGAGAACCCGTGACCGTGGCGGCGGTGTCGTGAGGCCGCTCCGCAATCCCGTGATTCAGGCCGTCCTGGCCTCGCTGCTGGCCGGGTGGATGCGCTTCTGCTTCGCCACTATCCGCTGGACCCACCGCAATGAAGAGGTGGCCGAAGCGGTCTGGAAACAGGGCGGCGGTGTGCTGTGCGTCTTCTGGCACTCGCGCATCGGTCTCAGCCCATCGTGCTGGCCGCTGGACCGGGCCCAGCCGGCCAAGGCCCTGATATCGCTCAGCCCGGATGGCCAGTTCATCGCCCGCGCCGTCGCCCTGCAGGGCATTCCGGCGGTGCGCGGCTCATCGGCCAACAAGGACAAGGCCGACCGGGCCAAGGGCGGCACCCAGGCCTTCCGCGACGGGCTGCGCCAGCTCAGGGTCGGAGCCCTGGCCATCACCCCCGACGGCCCGCGCGGCCCGGCGCAACAGATGGCCGAAGGACTCCCCCTGCTGGCAAAGATGTCCGGTGCACCGGTCCTGTTCATCGGCATGTCGTGCAACCCCGCGATCCGCCTGAACAGCTGGGACAAGGCCATCCTGCCCCTGCCCTTCAGCAAGGGGGCCATCGTCTGGGACGTGACCCGTTGGCCCGAGGGCGGGGACATGGCCCAGGTTTCGGCCGACTGGACCGCCCGCATCACGGCCGTCGAGGCCGAGGCCGACACCATCACCGGTCTCGAGCGGGTCTGACGTGAGCCCCGCCCTGATCGTCTACCGGCTTCTGACCCGGCTTCTGGAGCCGCTGGCCCCGCGCCTGCTCGATGCCCGCGCCAAACAGGGCAAGGAAGACCCCGTCCGCGTCGACGAACGCCTCGGCCTGACCAGCGTCGCCCGGCCCGGTGGCGATCTGGTCTGGCTGCACGGGGTCAGCGTCGGCGAGACCCTGTCGCTGTTGCCCGTGGTCGACCGGCTGCGACAGGCGCGGCCGGACCTGACCGTGCTGGTCACCTCGGGCACCCTGACCTCGGCGACCCTGCTGGCGAACCGTCTGCCGACCGGCGTCATCCACCAGTTCGCGCCCGTCGATGCCCCGGGGGCGGTGACGGCCTTTCTCGACCACTGGAAACCCTCGCTGGCCGTCTTCGTCGAGAGTGAGCTGTGGCCCAATCTGATCCTCGAGGCCCGCCGGCGCGGGGTGAAACTGGTCCTCGCCAGCGCCCGCATCACGGAGAAGACCGTCGACGGCTGGCGGCGTTTCCCCGCCGCGGTGCGGGACATCCTGTCCGCCTTCGACCGCATCCTGCCGCAGGACGAGACCTCGGCGGCGCGGCTGGAAAGCCTCGGCGCGCGCATCGACGGCCATGTGAACCTGAAACTGTCGGGCGAGGCTCCGCCGCACGACGCCGGGGCGTTCACCCGGCTGAGCGCGGCCATCGGCGACCGGCCGGTGGTCGTGGCCGCGAGCACCCATGACGGCGAGGAGATCGCCCTGGTCCGCGCGCTCGACAAGCTGGCCGATCGCCTCTGCCTGATCCTCGTGCCCCGCCACCCCGACCGCAGCGCCGCGATTGCCGCCGCCCTGACCCGCGACGGCTACCGCTTCGCCCTCCGCTCGCAGGGCCGCGAACCCGACCGCGACACCGATCTCTATGTCGCCGACACCCTGGGCGAGATGGGGCTGTTCCTGCGACTGGCCGATGTGGTGGTCATGGGCGGGTCCTTCTCGGCCGCGCTGGAGAAGCCACCCGTCGGCGGCCATAATCCGCTCGAGCCGGCCCGCCTCGGCAAGCCCGCCGTCACCGGCCCCGACATGAGCAATTGGGCCGCCGTGACCAGGGCCCTGTCCGCCGCCGGCGGTCTGGCGATCGTCCAGGCGCCCTGGGACCTGCCCGCCGTCATCGCGCCGCTGCTGGCCGACGACGCCGAGGCCAAACGCATGGGCGAGCGGGGTCGCCGCGCGGCGGCCGAGGCCGGCTCGGGTCTCGACCGGCTCTGGGATGCCATCGCCCCCCTGCTGCCCCCGCGAGGCCGCCGATGAAGTTGAACACACCCCGCTGGTGGTACACGCGTGACGCCCGCCACGGGGCCGTAACGCGGCTGTTGCTCAAACCCCTGTCGTGGATCTGGGCCGCCGTCACCGCCCGCCGCATCGCCCGCGCCACCCCGGTCGATCCGGGCGTGCCGATCATCTCCGTGGGCAACCTGACCGTCGGCGGCTCGGGCAAGACGCCCGTGACGCGCGAGGCCATCCGGCTGTTGCATGAGGCCGGGGTCAACGCCCACGGCCTGTCGCGCGGCTATGGCGGCGCGCTGCGGGAGCCGACGCAGGTCAATGCCGCGATCCACACCGCCGCCGACGTTGGCGACGAGCCCCTGATGCTGGCGCTGGGCGGCCCGACCTGGATCGCGCATGACCGGGTCGCCGGGGCCCGCGCCGCCGCGGCAGCCGGGGCCGGGGTTCTGGTCCTCGACGACGCCCATCAGAACCCGACCCTGAAGAAGACGCTCAGCCTTGTGGTCGTCGACGGCGAGACCCGCGATGACGAATGGCCCTTCGGTGACGGTTCGGTGTTTCCGTCCGGCCCGATGCGCGAGAAACTGCGCCGCGGCCTGGCCCGCGCCGACGCGGTCGTCGTCCTGCTGCCGGCGGATGCGCCCGGCGTCGATCCCGAACTGATCGAGGCCTTCGGTGACCTGCCCATCCATGTCGCCCGGCTGACCCCTGCCGGTCCGCCGCCCAAGGGGCCCATCGTCGCCTTCGCCGGCATCGCCAAGCCGTGGAAGGTCGAGCGGGCGCTCGACGCGGCGGGGGCCGAAGTGATGGATTTCGCCCCCTTCCCCGACCACGCCGCCTTCCGCGAGGAGGACCTGCGGTTCCTGGCTGATCGGGCGCAGCATTACGGGGCCCGGCTGGTCACCACCGAAAAGGACTGGTTCCGCCTGCCGCCCGAGTGGCGGACACGCGTGCTCTCATGGCCCGTCAAGGCGACGTTCGAGGACGAGGCCGGGTTTCAGCGGCTGCTGCTGGGTGCGGTCCGGACCTACTCTTCCCGGTAGACCACGCCGCCCTTCATCACGAACCGCACGTGCTCCAGCACGGTCACGTCGCTCAGCGGATCGCCCGTGACCGCGATCAGGTCGGCGGGCATGCCCGCCGCGATCCGGCCCCCCTCGCGCGAGATCCGCAGATGTTCGGCCGCCCCGACCGTGGCCGCCTGAACGGCCTCCAGCGGGGTCAGACCGGCCCGCACCAGCAGGGCGAACTCCTGGGCGTTGTCGCCATGGGCCGAAACGCCCGTGTCGGTTCCGAAGGCGATCCGCACGCCGCCGTCATGCGCGCGTCGCGCCATGTCCAGCATCTTGGGACCGGCCTCCAGCGCCTTGGCGGTCTGGGCGGGGGTGAAGAAATTGTCAGGGCCCGAGGCGACCCGCGCCACGAAATCCCCGGCCAGCAGGGTCGGCACCAGCCAGACGCCGTCGCGCTGCATCAGGCGAACGGACTCGGCGTCCAGATAGGTGCCGTGCTCGATCGAGTCGCCCCCGGCTCGCAGGAAGCTGTTGATCCCGTCCGCGCCATGGGCGTGGGCCGTGACCTGGCGCCCCATGCGATGCGCCGCTCCGACGATGGCACCCAGTTCCTCGTCCGAGAACTGCTGGCCGAGACCTGCCGCCGTGTTCGACAGCACGCCGCCGGTGGCTGTGATCTTGATGATGTCGGCCCCGGCCCGCACCTGGGTACGCACCGCCCGCATGCAGTCGTCGACCCCCGAGCACACGCTCTCGGGCGACAGCAGGTGCATGACGTCCTCGCGGTAGCCGTTGATGTCGCCGTGTCCGCCGTGGACGGACACCGCCGAGCCGGCGGCGATGACGCGCGGCCCCGGGACGTCGCCCCGGCGGATGGCATCGCGCAGGGCAAAGACCGCCTCGTTCGATCCGCCCAGATCGGCCACCGTGGTGAAGCCCGCCATCAGGGTGCGGCGGGCGTAGCGCGCACCGACCATCGCCTGTTCGGCATCGGACTGGGTGACCTCTTCCAGCCGCCCGTTCGGGTTCTGCTGGCTGGTCAGGTGAACATGGCTGTCGATCAGACCCGGCAGCACAAAAGAGTCGCGCAAATCGACGATCCGGCCCTCGCCGACAAAGCCGTCGCGCACTTCGACGACCTGGTTCCCTCTGATCACGAGAGTTTTATCGCGCTGCACAACGCCCGTCGCCGGATCGGCCAGAAGCCGGCCGATCTGCACGAACGTCGTTCCCTCTGCAGGCGAAACGGTCGCAAGAGCGGGCGTTTGCGCCGCAACGCTTGTGGCCATCAGGACGGCGGCGGCCGCCAGCAAACTTGTGATCGTCTTCACGAAACTCTCCCCGGAACAGACCTGCACCTTAGACCTCCGCACGGTTTCGCCAAGGCTCCGGTTGATGTGCGGGTTACAAACTGAAACAACCCCGTCCTTCAGTAACGTGCGAGGGGCGTCGCATGCGCTTGGCGAGACGTGGATTCATTCTGGGCGGGGCCGCACTTTTGTCGGGCTGCGCCACGACATCGGCCGCGACGCAGACGTCGGCCCTGCGGTCACTGCAGGCGACCGCTCCCACGACGACGGTGACCGTCGCCAAACCGGCCGAGATCATCACGGCCGAGCTGAACACCACCCGTCCGCTGGACGCGCGCGGCCAGGTGCGCAAGGAACTGATGGACCGCGCCCTTGCTGCCCTCGACATCCACAAGGACAGGATCACGCAACGCGACCGCATGTATCTGGTCGATTTCCAGAAATTCTCGGGTGACGAACGCCTCTATGAGGTCGACCTGCACGGCGGCGCCGTCACCCTGATGCGCACCAGCCACGGCCGCGGCTCGGACCCGACCCACACCGGCTTCGCCCGCGACTTCGGCAATACACCGGACAGCTACATGTCCTCGGTCGGCTCGTTCGCCACCGCCGGGGCCGGCTATGGTGCGCAGCAGGGCCCCAACGTCCTGCTGGACGGGCTGGAATATTCCAACGACCGCGCCCGCGAGCGCGCCATCATCATCCACGGGGCGGACTACGCCGATCCCGCCTTCCTCGCCCGCGAAGGCAAGCTGGGCCGGTCATACGGCTGTTTCTCGGTGGCCCACGCCGACCTGCCGCGGCTGCGCGAGCGGATGGGTGAAGGCCGGCTGCTGTTCGCCTGGGCCTGAGACCCGGCTATTTCAGCACGGCCAGCAATACGGCCACCCAGTGGACGGCCGCCGCCACGACGACATGGCCGTGCCAGATCGCCCGGCGAAAGCGCATGGCCTTGTTGGCGTAGAAGATGACGCCGACGGAATAGAGCAGGCCGCCGACCAGCATCAGGATCAGCGGTGCCAGTCCGAGGCTGTGCAGGATCGGCTGGATGGCGATCACCATCAGCCAGCCCAGCGCCAGATAGACGATGATCCAGAACCCCTTGCCGAGCCCCGGCAGGAACAGTTTGGCCAGGGCCGCGAAGGCCGCGATCGCCCACACCGCCGAGGTCATCCCCCAGGCCCAGGCCCCGGTCAGATGCTGGGTCGTGAAGGGCGTGTAGGAGCCCGCGATCATCACGAAGATGCCCGCGTGGTCGAACCGCCGCAGCAGCGGCTGGAATCGCGGCGCGGCGAAATTATAGGCCGTGGACAGCCCCAGCATGGTCAGCAGCCCGACCGCATAGATCGCCGCCGCCGTCAGGCTTCCGGCGTCCCCGAAGCCGATCGCCAGCCCCAGCAGCATCCCGCCCCCGACCAGCGCCAGAGCCAGCCCGGTCAGATGCACGATCAGGTCGGCGAGACGCTCCTTGCCGTCACGGTAATGGCTCGGCGGTTCGGGCGGCAGGGGGTCGGTCACGAGCGCGCCTCCCCCGGCGTTTCCCGCTCAAGCGCCCGCCAGCCGATGTCGGTGCGGTGGAAGCCGCTCGGCCAGTCGATCCTGGCCACCGCCGCATAGGCCCGCTCACGCGCCTCGGCGATGTCCTTGCCGCGCGCGCAGACGTTCAGCACCCGCCCGCCCGCCGCCGCCAGCTGGCGGTCGGCGCGCCGCCGCGTGCCGGCGTGGAAGACCTGCACATGCGGGCCGAAATCCTGTTCAGCCCCGCGGATGATCGAGCCTTCCAGCGGACTGTCGGGATAGCCCGAGGCCGCCATGACCACGCAGATCACCGTCTCGTCGCGGAACGACGGCAGCGGGGCCCGCGTCAGGTCGCCCCGCGCGCAGGCCAGCAGCAGGGGCACGATGTCTCCGTCCAGCCGCATCATCAGCACCTGGCATTCCGGATCGCCGAAGCGGGCGTTGAACTCGACCACCTTGGGCCCGTCCTCGGTCGCCATCAGCCCGGCGTACAGCACCCCGCGATACGGAGCCCCCTCGGCCGCCATGGCCGCCACCACCGGCTGGACGATCAGCCGGTCTGCCGCCTCGACCAGTTCGGGCGTGAACACCGGGGCCGGCGAATAGCTGCCCATGCCGCCCGTATTGGGGCCCAGGTCCCCGTCATAGGCCCGCTTGTGGTCCTGCGCCCCGCCCAGCAGGACGGCGCGCGTGCCGTCGCAGACGGCGAACAGCGAGCCCTCCTCGCCGACCATGAACTCCTCGATCACCACGCGGGCGCCGGCCGTGCCGAACCGTCCGCCCAGCATCCGCTCGATCTCGGCCTCGGCCTCGCGCCTGTCGGGACTGATGGCCACGCCCTTGCCCGCCGCCAGACCGTCCGCCTTGATCACATAGGGCGGCTTGAACACGGTCAGCGCCTGCCGCGCCTCGTGCAGCCGGTCATAGACGCCATAGCCGGCGGTCGGAATCTCGTGCCGCTCCATGAAGGCCTTGGAAAAGGCCTTGGAGGTTTCCAGCTGGGCTGCCCGGGCCGTCGGCCCGAAACAGGGAATGCCGGCGGCCGCCAGCCGGTCGGCCAGTCCGGCTTCCAGCGCCGTCTCGGGTCCCACGACGACCAGATCGGCCTTCATCTCGCGCGCCAGGGCGGCCAGACCGTCGGCGTCGGTCACCTTCATCGGGCGCAGTTCGCCCAGTGTCTCCATGCCGGGATTGCCGGGCGCGATGACCAGCCGCCGCAACAGCGGCGACTGGGCGATCTTCCACGCCAGGGCGTGCTCACGTCCGCCCGATCCAACCAGCAGGATATTCATGCGCGGGCAATGACCGCCCCCGCGAGGGCGGTCAAGTCGCCCGTGATCACCGCATCACGATCGCCGAGAAGACATAGACCCCGACGCCCAGCAGCGCGATCACCCCGATGGCCAGCCAAAGACTGACCGCCGGCGCGTCGCTGCGCCGCTCAAGGTCCCGTTCGCGGGGGTCCTCATCGTCAGGGTCCATACGATACGGGTCCGCCATGCAAGGCAAACGAGTGGTGCGCCTGACCGTTCCCGCCCCCGTCAGGTGCACTGCCGCGCAGCCTTCCCCCCGGGCCCCGACCGCAGCTCAGACTTTCGCCAGCGCTGCAAACAGCGTCGCGACATCAATGGGTTTGGACACATAGTCCGTCATGCCCGCAGCGAGATACTCGGCCCGTTGCCCGGGCATCGCATTGGCCGTCAGCGCGATGACGGGCAGCATGCTCGCCCGGCCACCGAGGGCGCGGATATGTCGTGTGGCGGTCGGCCCGTCCATGACCGGCATCTGCACGTCCATCAGGATCACATCGAAATCGGCACTGGAAACGGCTGCGACGGCCTGGGCACCATCCGGGACGATGACGGAACTGTGCCCGAAGCTGGCGAGCAGCGAGGCGATCACTCTCTGGTTGGTCTCGTTGTCCTCCGCGACCAGGACCCTGAGCGGGCGGGAGGCAACCTCGCCGGGCGCGTCCGCGACAGCCCCCTGGCCCTCTCCTGCGGGTGCGGGCACGTCCAGCCAGAACCGGCTGCCCCGGCCCGGCTCGCTCTCGACCCCGATGGCGCCGCCCATCAGGTCCGCATACTGGCGGCAGATCGCCAGACCCAGCCCCGTCCCGCCATATCGGCGGGTCGTCGAGGCATCGGCCTGGACGAACCGCTGGAACAGTCGCTCGCAGGCTTCCGCCGCGATACCGATCCCCGTGTCCCGGACCGCCAGCATCATGCGAGCCTCATCCCGCCGGTAACGGACCTCGACCACGATCCGCCCCGTTTCGGTGAATTTCACGGCGTTTCCGACGAAATTGGTCAGGATCTGACGCAGCCGCGCCTCGTCTGCCACCACGCCGGCCGGCACGTCATCATGGATCTCGGCGACCAGCTCGACGCCCTCGCGCAGGGCCCCCCGACCGAACAGATCGACGACTTCACCCACCATGGCCCGCACATTGAAGTCGCGCGGGTCGAGCCGCGCCTGTCCGGCTTCAAGCCGCGACACCTCGAGGATGTCGTCCAGAATATGCAGAAGATGGGTCGCCGATTGCAGGGCAATCCCGGCATGCTCGCGCTCGGCCGCACCGAGCTCGGCGCGGCGGAGCACTTCCAGCATGCCGATGATGCCGTTCATCGGCGTTCGGATCTCATGGCTCATCGTCGCGAGGAACTGCCCCTTGGCAACAACCGCGGCCTCCGCCTCGATCCGTTTCGCCTCAAGCTCCGCCGTGCGCATCACCTCTTCTGTGACATCGCGATTCACGCCGAGCAGGACGGGATGCCCGCTCGCGGCGTTCACGACCACGGCGTGACTTTGGATATGGCGCTCAGCCCCATGGGTCGGCAGGTAGCGGAACGGCGTGTCTACGGGTTCCCCCGTCTCGATGGCCCGTGCGCTGGCGCTGGCGAGCTTCTGACGGTCGTCCGGATGGACGAGGCTCATGAGGGCGTCGCGCGAAAGGGATTTCACATCATGATCGAGATCGTAGATCCCGCGAATATTGCGATCGATGTGGAACTCGCCCGTTCCCAGGTCCTGTTCCCACATGCCGATACCGGCGATGTCCATACAGATCTGCAGCCGCTCGTTGGCCCGGGCCAGTTCGGCTTCCACCGCCTTGCGGGCTGTGATGTCCTGATGGGCGCCGACCATGATCAGGGGTCGACCATCCTCTGACCGGGACACAAGCCGGGCGCGGTCCAGGATCCAGACCCAGTGGCCGGCCTTGTGCCGCATTCGCACCTCGGCCTCGAAATAGGGTTCCAGGCCCGCCAGATGGCGCGCGGCCTTCTGCATGGCGGCAGCCTGATCCTCCGGCTGGCGCAGCTGGCTGCAGGTTTCGATCGTGACGGGCTCAAGTTCGGCCAGCGTATAGCCGAGCATCTCGGCCCAGCGCTCGTTCAGCCAAAGCTCACCGGTCTGGAGGTTCCACTCCCAGGCACCGATCCGGGCCGCGTCGACGATGTCCGGCAGGCGTGTCTGGATCGGGGGACGGTTCGTCGGACTCTGAACAGCCACCCCCGAGGCGAGCCGCAATTCCTCTGCACCGTGTGCGTCACCCTCCCGGTCGGGTGCCCGCCGTTCTGATTCGTTCAACACGCATGCCCCTCCAGACAACCTGTTGTTACCTTGAGGCCGCTCAAGAGAACAATGCTTCCTGAGCGTAACAACCGCGTTACCTTGTCGCTCCTGAACAGGGGACGCCGTCGGCCCCGACCGGGTCGTCCCGTAGAACCAGGACGACTGCAGGCGGACGGCGCCACCGGCCATGACAGTCTCGCATCCGGCGCTTGACGACGCACCGCCCGACCCCTTGACTAAGGGCTGGGGGAGATTTGCCGATGTTCAGAATGGCTTTACCGGCCGGGATCTGCGCCGCCTTGATCGCAGCGGGATGCACGCCGACCTATGTGGCGCCGCGCGCAGGCCCCCTGGCGCAGCTGTCCCTGACCCGGGGCGCGCTGGAGGACCGTGAGCACGCCAAGCTGATGGTCTCCGACGCCCAATGGTCGCGACGGGCTGACATCACCGGCGGCCTCCTGTTCACCTATGACAAGCCGGCGTCGGTCCCCGCCGGCGCGCCGCTCTATATGGAACTGCAGACGCTCCGCTATGGCGGGACGACCGAGCTCTACTGCGGTGCCCATTTCGCCTTCGTGCCCCAGGCGGGCCACAGCTATGCGGTGGCCCCCGACACCCGTGGCGGCGCGGCCTGCACGGCGACCGTGACGGACCAGGCGACGGGCCAGATCCCGGCTTCTTTCACCGTCCTGCCGGTCCCGCCGGGATGGCACCCGGCCGACTGAGCCGCCGACCCCTTTTTATCCCGGACGCCTGTCGATTGAAGTGCGTTTGAAGGGTCCGCTTTCGACCCATAGAGGACCTTGGTTTGGTGCCGCCGCTGGCCCGGTCAGTAAATGGGCTGCCCCTCGGTCGTGGTTTCCTTCCGCGCGTAAGCCCAGAGAGGTAGAGCGTCGGATCGCAGGTCGCCCGGATAGTCGAGCCGCACTATCTCTTCGGTGAGGGTCCATGGCGATGGAAAGCCCGCGACGACTTCCGTTCCGACCATCCTCGCGCTTTCCTCATCATCCTCGCTGATGGGGCCGTCGAACACGAACCGAACATTGACGTTCGTTCCGCTCCAGCCGCATGTCATGGCACGCAGGCTTGGCGGCACCGCGAAAAGCAATCCACGCTGAGCAATGAGCAGGATGTTGAGACGAATGTCCGCGTCGGTCATCGTGCCAGACTACATCTCCGAATGTCCGCTTCCCACCCCGAGGCGACCATCAGCTCCCGACCCATTGCGGACATTCCCGCAGGCGGCTTTTGAGCAAGCGTCTCTAGCGGATCGCGGTGCGCGTCAGGAACATCAGCATGACGACGTAGGCATGCTCAACCGTGTCGGATTCCGCGCTGACGATCAGCTGGGTACGGGGTTGGTCGAGCACGCAGCTCGCCTCCGCAATGCCGGTGGAAGGGTCCTCGCCGCCAAGGCAAAGGAACTGGTGTTTGCCGCCGCCGAACTCGAGCGTCGCTGCGCGGATTCTTGCGTCCCGCTGTTCGAAGGTCTCGTCAGGCCAGAACACGCCTGTGACCTGATGCAGGTATTCGCGGGGGGACGTCTCGCCGTGCTGGCGTCCGATGCCGAAGAAGCCGTTTCCTGCGATCGGCGCGTCGACGTCGCGGCACTGAAAGCTCGCGAAGTAGGCGTAGCGATCGTCGTCGTGTTCCAGTCTCAGCGCACAGATGTCCGTGGCGGCGGCGGGCGCCGTCACGACCCGGCCGTCGGCCAGGGTATGGCTTTGCTCCTGGGCCCGGCCGGCCGTCGCCGAGGCAAGGGACGCGAGCGCCACGATGACGGCGGTCCTGAACATGATGAAATCCCTCCAGTGGCGAAGTTAGCACGACCGCTGGCCGGGGACACCCGGCGCGCGCGCCGCGTCAGGTCACGTCAGGCCGCGCGGCCAGGCCGCCCGCATGGACCTGTCCGCCGCCGACCGGGCAGAGGTGGTGCGATGGCCAGGGGGCGGCCTGGCGCCAGGCTCTGGAAGTCGGCCGAACCAATGTCCGCAGTCCACCCAAAGGCGACAGCCCGCTATCGACCCGCAGCGGACCTCCCGGACGTCCGCTGCCTGGAACGGGCTCGCGTCCATCTGGGCGGCCCCGGCACTACCTGTTGAGGTGATTTTGCTGCCGCTGGAGTTGTCTCGCCAAGCGGTTCGCCGATTTCCGGTCGGGGATTGGTCGGGTGAAACAGCCGTTCACCTCCACACGCCAACTCTCGCCGGACCGGACGACGCAGTAACGCTTCGGGGCCGCGGGCTTGCCCGCCGACACCCCTTCATATCCTCGCATCATCGCCGACGCTCCGGGCTCACGGCGAGCGCACCAAAGGCTTGGCCCAGAACGTTGAGCGTCATGCTCCACACGCTGCTCCTGGCGGCCGGACGGGGCGTCATCGACAGAATCAGGAGGTGGTTTCGGGTCATGGCGGTCTCCTTCAAGACGGAGACGAAGTCGACATCCGACGGCCGTAAGCGCGCCATGCGGAAAGCGGCGCGCGCGTGTAAAGCACGCATAAGCCCGCTGCCCGCCCTTACGTTTTCCTTATGCGCCGACCGCAAACCCGAATGGCGGCCTTACGCGGTTCGGTGACCTTCTGCCGTCTCCAACAGTCGGAGGCGTCGGCATGGCCGATCTGATCTTTCTGGCGACCGGCGGCGCGGCCTTTCTGGTCTTCGCCGCTCTCGCCGTTTTCCTGAAGCGGGTGTGACGATGCTGGTCTCCATACTCTGGGGTGTCGGCGCGGTTGTCGTCGCCGTCTATATGGTCGCGGCGCTGCTGCGCCCCGAGCGGTTCTAGGGAGCCGCCACCATGAACCTTCAAGGATGGGCGGAGATCGCCCTGACCCTCGGTCTCGCTGCCCTGATCGGCTGGCCGATCGGCATCTATATGTCGCGCGTCTGGAACGGCGAGCGGACATGGCTCGATCCGGTGCTCAAGCCGGTCGAGGGCCTGTTCTACCGTGCCGCCGGCGTGAACCCGGCGCACAGCCAGGGCTGGCTCGGCTATACGGGTGCCCTGCTGGCCTTCAATGCGGCGGGCTTTCTGGTCCTCTACGCCATCCTGAGGCTACAGGGCGGCCTGCCGTTGAACCCGCAGGGGTTCGAGGGGCTGTCGCCGCATCTGGCCTTCAACACCGCCGTCAGCTTCGTCACCAACACCAACTGGCAGAGCTATGGCGGCGAGACGACGATGTCGACGCTGACCCAGATGGTCGGGTTGACGACGCAGAACTTCCTCTCGGCCGCCACCGGGGCGGCCATCGCCGCCGCCCTGGCACGGGCCTTCGTCGCCAGTCGCGGTGAGGGGGTCGGCAATTTCTGGGCGGACATGACCCGCACGACCCTGTGGGTTCTGCTGCCCCTGTCCATCGTTCTCGCCCTCGTGCTGGTCGGCCTCGGCGTGACCCAGACCCTGGCCGCCTCGGCCACGGCGACCGGGCTCGAGGGCGGGTCGCAGACCCTGTCCCTGTTCCCGACCGCCAGCCAACTCGCTATCAAGCAGTTGGGCATCAACGGCGGCGGCGTCTTCAACGTCAACTCGGCGCACCCGTTCGAGAACCCCTCGCCGCTGACCAATCTGATCACGGCCATCTCGATCAATGTGCTCGGCTGGGCCGCCTTCTTCGCCTTCGGCCGCAGCGTTCTGGCGAAGAAGGACATCCGCGCCCTCGCCATCGCCGCCCTGGTTCTGCTCAGCCTGTCGGGCGCGGCGATGTATGCCATCGAGACCCAACCGGCGCCCGCCCTCGTCGCGGCAGGGGTCGACGCCTCCGCCAATATGGAGGGCAAGGAGGTTCGCTTCGGAGTGCCAGCCTCGGTCGCCTGGGCGGTGCAGACCACGGGGGCGTCCAACGGCTCGGTCAACTCCATGCACGCCAGTTATATGCCGCTGGGCGGGGCTCTCCAGATGTTCCTGATGCAGCTGGGCGAGATCCTGCCCGGCGGGATTGGTTCGGGTATCGCGATCATGGTCGTCATGGCCGTGCTGGCAGTGTTCGTCGCCGGGCTGATGGTTGGGCGGACGCCGGAGTATCTGGGCAAGAAGATCGAGGCGCGAGAAATCCAGTTCGCGATGATCGCGGTGCTGGTTCTGCCGCTCGCCGTCCTGGGCTTCACAGCGGTCGCGGCGGTCCTGCCGACGGCACTGGCCGGGCTTCTGAACGATGGTCCGCACGGCCTGTCGGAGATGCTCTACGCCTATACCTCGGCGGCGGGGAACAACGGCTCGGCCTTCGCCGGCCTGACCGCGAACTCACCCTGGTGGAACACGACCCTGGGCATTGCCATGCTGATGGGCCGGTTCGTGCCCGCCATCGCCGTGCTCGCCATCGCCGGCAGTCTGGTCGTCAAGCCGAAGCTGGCACCGAGCGCCGGCACGCTGCCGACCCACGGGCCGCTGTTCATCGGCCTCGTGATCGGCGTCATCCTCATCCTGGGCGGGTTGCAGTTCTTCCCCGCCCTCGCCCTCGGTCCCCTCGTCGAGCATTTCCAGGTGCTCGGCGTGGTGGCCGGGCTTTGATCCCGGGACCTCTGACATGACTCTCGCAAATCCCGAGCACCTGGGCGGAACCCGCCGGGCCGCTCCTCTCGCCGGCGGCCTGTCCGGGCCCATGCTGGGCCGGGCGGTCGGCGACGCCTTCGTCAAGCTGGACCCTCGCAAACTGCTGCGGAACCCGGTGATCTTCACCACCTGGATCGTGGCCCTGCTGGCGACGGTTTCGGCCATCGCCGCCGTCGTCTCCGGTGAGGCCGCCGGCTTTGCCATCCAGCTGGCGATCTGGCTGTGGGCGACCGTGTTGTTCGCCAACATCGCCGAGAGCGTCGCCGAAGGGCGCGGCAAGGCCGCAGCCGACAGTCTTCGCGCCACGCGCGTCGACACCAAGGCCAAGCTGATCGTCGATCCGGTCACCGGGACCGTGGTTCCGACCCCGGCTTACCAGCTGGGGATCGGCCAGATCGTGCTGGTCGAGGCCGGCGACGTCATCCCCTCCGACGGCGAGATCGTCGAGGGCGTCGCCTCGGTCAACGAAGCCGCCATCACCGGTGAGTCGGCTCCCGTGATCCGCGAGGCCGGTGGCGATCGGTCCGCCGTGACCGGCGGCACCACGGTGCTGTCGGACTGGATCAAGGTGCGCATCACGGCCGAGGCGGGCTCGACCTTCCTCGACCGAATGATCGCCATGGTCGAGGGCGCGAACCGCCGGAAGACGCCGAACGAACTGGCGCTGTCCGTGCTGCTGGCGGGCTTGACCCTGGTGTTCCTGATTGCGGTGGTGACTCTGCTGGGTCTGGGGGCCTACTCCGGCATCAAGCTGGATCCGATCGTGCTCGGGGCCCTGTTTATCACCCTCATTCCGACGACCATCGGCGGCCTGCTGTCCGCCGTCGGCATCGCCGGGATGGATCGGCTGCTCAAGGTCAACGTCCTGGCCACCTCGGGCCGCGCGGTCGAGGCTGCGGGCGACGTCGATACCCTGCTCCTCGACAAGACTGGCACCATCACCTTCGGCAACCGCATGGCCACCGAGGTGATCCCCGTGCCCGGTGTCCGGCCGGAGGCGGCGATGCGCGCCGCTGTCATGGCGTCCCTGGCCGACGAGACGCCCGAGGGCCGTTCGATCATCGAACTGGGCCGCAACGCCGGTCTCGCTGCCGACCTGCCCGCCGGGGCCAAGGCCATCCCCTTCTCGGCGGTGACCCGTCAGTCGGGCGTGGATGCGCCCGGCGAAGGGTCTGGCGTCAAGTCCTGGAGAAAGGGCGCGATCGACGCCGTGCTCAAGTCCCTGAACCTGGCCGCGGCCGAGGCCCCGGCCGAGTTCAACCAGACGGTGGACCGCATCGCCCGCTCGGGCGGCACGCCGCTGGCGGTGGTCGAGGACGGCATTCTGGTTGGGATCATCCACCTGAAGGACGTGATCAAGCCCGGCATGAAGGAGCGGTTCGCCGAGCTGCGCCTGATGGGTCTGCGCACCGTGATGATCACCGGCGACAATCCGGTCACGGCCGCCGCGATCGCCTCCGAAGCCGGGGTCGACGACTACCTTGCCGAGGCCACGCCCGAGGACAAGATGCGCCTCATCAAGGCGGAACAGGCCAAGGGCCGGCTGGTCGCCATGTGCGGCGACGGTGCCAATGACGCGCCCGCACTGGCCCAGGCCGATGTCGGCGTCGCGATGCAGACAGGGGCGCAGGCCGCCCGCGAGGCCGGCAACATGGTCGATCTCGACAGCGACCCGACCAAGGTCATCGAGATCGTCGAGGTCGGCAAGCAACTTCTGATCACCAGAGGGGCTCTGACGACCTTCTCGATCGCCAACGACGTGGCCAAATATTTCGCCATCATCCCGGCGATGTTCGTGGTCGCCCTGCCGGCGCTCGGCGCGCTGAACGTCATGGGGTTGCACAGCCCCGAGAGCGCCATCCTGTCAGCGGTGATCTTCAACGCCCTGGTGATCGTCGCCCTGATCCCGCTGGCCCTGCGCGGCGTCAAATACCGCGCCATCGGGGCCGGGGCGCTGCTGTCCCGCAACCTGCTGATCTACGGCCTCGGCGGCCTCATCGCCCCGTTCGTCGGCATCAAACTCATCGACATCGTCATCTCCGGCCTCGGCCTGGCGTGATCGCCCAAATCCAAGGAGTGATTTTCATGACCCGCAAAACCCACCTCAAGTCTTCCGGTCGCCACGACGTCTGGTTCGCCGGTGCCTGCCTGATCGGCCTGGTCGTCTGGGGCATCGCCTCCCAGGCCGACGCCCGGACCGTCGCCGAGCCCGCCGGCCCGTCGATCGCCTGGAATGTCGCCGTCGGCTCGGACTACGTCTTCCGGGGCGTGAGCCAGACCGAGGAAGACGCCGCGATCTCGGGCGGCGTCGATCTGACCAGCGGAACCTTCTACGCCGGGGCCTGGGCCTCCAATGTCGCCTTCCCCGGCGATCCGGACACCAGCGCCGAGATCGACCTCTACGCCGGCGTCCGGCCCGAGTTCGCGGGCTGGAACTGGGACTTCGGCACGGTCGGCTATTTCTACACCGGCCAGCCGGGCGGCGCGGACTATGACTATGTGGAGGCCAAGGTCGCGGCCTCGCGCGCCTTCGGTCCCGCCACCCTCGGCGCGGCTGTGTATTATTCGCCCGACTTCTTCGGCGCTGCCGAGGATGAGGCGACCTATGTCGAGGCCAACGCCGCCTTCTCGCCGGCCGACAAATGGACCGTCTCAGGTGCCGTCGGACGACAGTTCGTGTCCTCGGACTTCGACTACACCACCTGGAACCTGGGCGTAGCCCGGCAACTGACCGACAACCTGGCCCTCGATGTCCGCTACCACGACACCGACGAACACGGCTTCGGCGACATCTACGGCAGCCGCGCCGTGGCCTCGCTGAAGGCGGTCTTCTAGAGGACGATGCCGATGCTCAGCCAACTCCGTCCCGCGATCGTCATGGTCGCCCTGTTCACCCTCCTGCTCGGCGTCGCCTATCCGTTCGCGGTAACCGGCGTCGCCCAGCTCGCCTTCCCGTCGCAGGCCGACGGCAGCCTGATCCGTGACGCCCGAGGGCAGATCGTCGGCTCGGCCCTGATCGGCCAGCCGTTCGCCGAGGCCCGCTATCTGCACCCGCGTCCCTCGGCCGCCGGCGACGGCTATGACGCCTCGGCCTCGTCGGGCTCGAACATGGGGCCGCTCAACGCCGATCTGGCCGCCCGCATCAAGACCGACGCCGACGCTATCCGGGCCGAGACGGGCGCAACGGTGGTTCCCGCCGACGCCGTGACGACCTCGGCCTCGGGCCTCGACCCCCACATCTCTCCGGCCTACGCTCGCCTGCAGGCGGCGCGCGTGGCGCAGGCGAGAGGGATCGATGTGGCGGTGGTGCAGCAGGTGATCGACCGCAACACCGAGGGTGCCTTCCTCGGCTTCATCGGCCAGCCGCGCGTCAATGTGCTGCTGACCAACCGGGCGCTCGACGCCCGCTTCCCCGCCGCGACCTGACTTGCCGGATACGCCGCCCCCTCCCGATCCCTCGAAGGTCGCCGCCAAGCGACCGAAGCGCGGACGGCTGAAGGTTTTCCTCGGCATGTCGCCGGGGGTCGGCAAGACCTATGAGATGCTGCGCGCCGCCCGCCGCCGAAAGGCCGAGGGCGGCGACGTCCTTGTCGGGGTGGTCGAGACCCACGGGCGGCGCGAGACCGAAAGCCTGCTGCGCGGGATGGAGGTGATGCCGCGCAGGCCGATCGACTACAAGGGCCGCGCGCTGATGGAGTTCGACATCGACGCGGCACTGGAGCGCAAGCCCGGCCTGCTGCTGGTCGATGAATATGCCCATTCCAACGTCCCCGGCTCGCGCCATCCCAAACGCTGGCAGGACGTCGAGGAGATCCTTTCCGCCGGCATCGACGTCTGGACCACCCTGAACGTCCAGCATCTGGAAAGCCTGTCCGACGTGGTGCTGCGCATCACCGGGGTGCGCCAGCGCGAGGCCGTCCCCGACAGCGCCCTGAGCCGGGCCGACGACATCGAGGTCGTCGACATCACGCCCGACGAACTGCGCAAGCGACTTTCCGAGGGCAAGGTCTATGTGCCCGAGACGGCGCGTCTGGCCTCGGAGAATTTCTTCAAGGTCGAGAACCTGACCGCCTTGCGGGAGATGGCGCTCCGGCGTGCCGCCCAGACTGTGGACGACCAGCTGCTGGCGACCCTGCGCGAGCGAGGCGTCGAGGGACCATGGGCGGCGGGAGAGCGCATTCTGGTCCTGGTCGGGGGCGACGCCATCGCCGCCTCTCTGGTTCGCGCCGGTCGTCGGTTGTCCGACATGATGATGGACGCGCCGTGGACCATCGCACATGTCGAACGGCCGAACCGACCGGTCTCCGGTCCCGAGAGCGCCGCCCGATTGAGCCAGGCTTTCATGCTGGCCGAGCAGCTTGGCGGGCGGACGGTCGTCCTGACCGGCGACGACGTGGTCAAGGCCGTATTGGACTACGCGCATCGCAACAACGTCACCCAGATCGTTATCGGCAAAGGTCGGGACAACCGCATCAACGAACTTCTGGGCAGATCACTCGCCGTCGGACTGCTGCGGTCGGCCCGGGGCGTGGCGATCCATATCGTCACGGAGCCCGGCGGGACGCCGCCCGTGCGTCCGGAGACAGACGTGCCGGCGATCGCCCGGCCGCTCCACTGGCATGGCTATGCCGTCGGTGCGGGCTTCATCGGCGTGGCCACCGGCCTGGCCCTGTTTCTGGACCGGAGCTTCGAACGGGTCGATCTGGGGATGATCTATCTGGCTGCTGTGCTGGCGGCCGGCGTCCTCTACGGCCTGCGCCCGGCGCTGGCGGCGGCAACGGTCGCCTTCCTGGTCTACAACTTCCTGTTCCTGGAACCGCGCTACAGCTTCGCCATCGGGTCGCCGACCGACATCCTCACCCTGCTCGCCTTCTGGGCGGTGGCGCTGGCGACCGGAAGTCTGGCCGGTCGCGTCCGGGACCAGGCCCGGAATGCCCAGCGACGCGCGTCGGCGGTGTCGGCCCTGCTCGCCGCCAGCCAGGCCCTGTCCGCTGCTGACGGCAAGCTGGCGACCGCCACGGTTCTGGCCGAACAGACTGCCGCCGCCGCCGGGGCCAAGGCCGTGGTGCTGCTGCCCCACGATGGCGACATCGCGCCCGTCGCCGGTGCCCCGACTCTCGAACCGCTGGGCTCGGCCGCCATGGCCGCCGCGCGCTGGGCCTGGGAGCGCGGCGAACCCGCCGGGCACGGCACGGGGACGCTTCCCCAGACCAGCTGGACCTTCCGACCGCTTCAGGGCGTCCGGTCCCGTTCCGGCGTCGCGGGGATCGAGGCGGACGCCCTCGCGCCCGGCTCGGACGAGGAACGGCTGGCCCTGGCCTTGCTGGAACAGGGCGCTGTGGCGCTGGAACGGGCGCAACTGGCAGGCGACGCGGTCGAGACCGAGACCCTACGTCGCGCAGATCGCTTTCGCGGAGCCCTGATGAACTCGGTCAGCCACGACCTGCGCACGCCGCTTTCGACTGTGCTCGGTGCGGCCACCACCCTGATCGACTATGGTCCGACCCTCAAGCCCGAGGTGCGCAAGGACCTGCTGCTCAGCATCCGGGAGGAGGCCGAACGTCTCAGCCGCTACGTTGGCGACCTGCTGGACATGACCCGGCTCGAAGGTGGGGCGCTCAATATCAAGGCCGACTGGACCGATGTGCGCGACGTCCTCAACGCAGCCGCCGAGCGGGTCTCGCGCCGGCTGGGCTCACGCCGCCTGACCCGCGACTTTCCCGCCCAGCTCAGCATGGTCAGCCTTGATCAGGGTTTGCTGGAACAGGCGTTGGTCAACATCCTCGAGAACGCGATCGCCTTCAGCCCCGACGGCTCCACCATTGAACTCGCGGCCTATGAGGACCGGGGCTCGGTGGTCATCAGTATCGAGGATGAGGGCAAGGGCATTCCCACCGCCGAGCTGGAGCTGGTGTTCGACAAGTTCCGACGCATGGAGGAGCAGCCGGATCGATCCAAGGGCGCGGGCCTGGGCCTCGCCATTGCCAAGGGGTTCGTGGAGGCCATGAACGGCCGGATCGCCGCCGCCAGCCCCATTTACAACGGTTTGGGCACCCGCATCCTGATCAGCCTGCCCAAGTCCATCGCTACCCATCGGGACCTGCTATAAAGCGCCATGTCGGCCGCCAGACCTCGCATCCTCGTCATCGACGACGAGCCGCAGATCCACCGCTTCCTCTCGCCGGCGCTGGACGCCGCCGGCTATGAGCCGAAGCGCGCCGACAGCGGTCAGGAGGGGCTGCGCGGCATCGCCCTGTGGAGCCCCGACGCCGTGGTGCTCGACCTTGGCCTTCCCGACATGGACGGCAAGGACGTGCTGGTCCGGGCGCGGGAGTTCTACAGCAAGCCGATCATCATTCTGTCTGCCCGTGATCGCGAGGCCGAGAAGATCGAGGCACTGGACCTGGGGGCCGCTGACTACGTCGAAAAGCCCTTTGGGGTTGGCGAACTTCTGGCCCGCATTCGCGCTGGCCTTCGACAGACCGCCGACCCTGCCGTGCACAGGGGCCGTGTGGTCGCCGGCGACGTGACCATAGACCTGGACCGCCGGCTGGTGACGCGTCACGGCCAGCCCGTGCGCCTGACGCCCAAGGAATACGACCTACTCGGCCATCTCGCGCGCCACGCCGGCAAGCTCGTCGGTCACGCTGACCTGCTCACCGCCGTCTGGGGCGCGGCCCATGTTGCCGACACCCAGTATCTCCGCGTCGTCATCGGTCAGCTTCGCCACAAGCTGGAAGCCGACCCCGCCCAGCCCCAGCTAATCCTGACCGAACCAGCGGTCGGCTACAGACTTCAGGCATAGGCGGGGCTGAACGTCCGTTTTGGAGCAGGGCAGCAATTTCCGCTTCTGGCATATGGCAGCTATCTGGCGGCGACAGCCGCAACGTCCGCTAACCCCCCAAAGCAGACATCCGTCCCTCTCCCCATTCCCGCCGCCCCCGCGCCCCGCTAGTCTCCCCCCATGAGCGACGACTCCTACGTCTTCGAGGGCCCGGCCGATGTGCCGCCGGTGCCTGCGCGGGACAACAATCCGCCCCAGACGGTCTCGGAACTGTCGTTCGCCCTCAAGCGCACGCTCGAGGACCGGTTCGGACATGTCCGGCTGCGGGGCGAAATCTCCAAGGTCAATCACCACGCCTCGGGCCACGTCTATCTGACGCTCAAGGACGACAAGGCGGCGATCGACGGCGTGATCTGGAAGGGGTCGGTCCGCGGCCTCGGCGTCCGGCCCGAGTCGGGCCTCGAGGTCATCGTCACCGGCAAGATCACCTCCTACCCCGCCCGCTCCTCCTACCAGATCGTCATCGAGACCATGGAGGCCGCCGGGGCCGGTGCGCTTCTGGCCCAGCTGGAGCGGCTGAAGGCAAAGCTGGCCGGCGAAGGCCTGTTCGAACCGGGCCGCAAGAAACCGATCCCGACCTTCCCCGCCGTGGTCAGCGTGATCACCAGCCCGACCGGGGCGGTGATCCGCGACATCCTGCACCGCATCGCCGAGCGCTGGCCCTGCCGGGTCATCGTATGGCCCTGCGTCGTCCAGGGCGATGCCGCCGCCGGTCAGGTCGCCGCCGCCGTCCGCGGCTTTGATGCCCTGCGCCCGGGCGGCCCGATCCCGCGCCCCGACGTGGTCATCGTGGCGCGCGGTGGCGGCTCGGTCGAGGACCTGTGGGCCTTCAATGACGAGGCCCTGGCCCGCACCGTCGCCGCCGCCGCCATCCCGATCATCTCGGCCGTCGGGCACGAGACCGACACCACATTGATCGACTTCGTCTCCGACCGCCGCGCGCCGACGCCGACCGGCGCGGCCGAGATCGCCACCCCGGTCCTGGCCGACCTCCAGTACGCCGTCGCCGACTTCGACCGCCGCCTCGCCCGCGCGGGCGGCCGCATCCTTGAGGACCGCCGCACCCGGCTGCGCGCCGCTGCCCGCGGCCTGCCGGCCCGGCCCGAGGATGTCCTGGCCCTGCCGCAACAGCGGCTGGATCATGCCGGCAGCCGCCTCGCCTCGGGCCTGAGCCGCAATCTCGTCCTGCACGAGCGCGCGCTGGTCGGTGTGACCGGCCGCCTCTCGCCCGCCCTGCTTGACCGCGCCATGGAGCGCCGCCGGGACCGGCTGGAGGCGGTGTCCGCCCGCCTCGGCTCGGGTCTGACCGCCAATGTGAAGGCCCGTGAGCAACGCCTGCTCCGCGCCCTCTCCAGACTGTCGCCCCAGCCCCTCTATCGGCGCCTCGACCAGAGGGCGGCCCGGCTCGAAACGGTCGGGGGCCGCCTCGCCGCCCTTCCCCTGCGGCTTGAGCGGGACGAGGCGCGGCTGGCGGCGCTCGCCCGCGCCCTGACCAGCCTCAATCCGAAAACCCCCAAGCCCGGCTTCGCCCGCGTCGAGACCGGAGACGGGGCCATGATCGCCGCCGCCGCCGCCCTGCACGACGGTCAGGCCGTGCGGCTGGTCTTCGCCGACGGCGCAAGGGGCGCGCGCATCGACGGCGACGGCGGCCCCCCGTCCACCGCTTCTCGTCCGGCCACACCCAGGCCCAAGACTCCTCCGCCCGGTCAGGGCGACCTGTTCTGAACGGGGAAATCCGTGGCGCGATCCAGACAGCCACGCTAGCCTGCCGGTCATGGCCAAGACTCCGTCCGGAACCGCGACCCTCCACTATGGCGATGGCGAATTCGCCATACTGAAGCCCGGACGCACGGTCACCTGTGCGGTCAGCGGCAAGGCCATTCCGCTGGAGGCCCTGCGCTACTGGTCGGTCAGCCGTCAGGAGGCCTATGCCGGGCCGAACGAGGCCTTCCTCAGTCTGGGCCAGGTTCCGTGACCCTGCCGCGCCGCCAGCTTCTGATCGGCGGCGGTGCCCTGGCGGCGACAGGGCTGGTGCCCCCGGTTGTCCGGGCGCGCGATGACAGCGACCTGCGCCTCACCGGCCCGCTGGTTCAGGGCGGCCACGCCATCGGCCGGACCTGGCCGCGCGCCCTCGTCTTCGTGGATGGCGAAGCCCTGACCACCGCCTCGGCCGACGGCGTCTTCATCGTCGGGTTCGACCGGGACGCGCCGCCCGGTACCGAGATCGAGGTTCGCTCGAATGGCCGCTCGGTCCGGCGAACCCTGGCCATCGCCCCGGGCCAGTTTTCCTCGACCCGCATCGACGGCCTGCCGCCGTCCACCATCGAACCGAGCGATCCCGACCTGCTCGCTCGCATCCAGCGCGAGGTCGCCCTGAAGACCGAGGGCTTCGCCAGCCGGACCGACGCCGACGGATTCCGTGACGGCTTCATCTGGCCGCTTGAGACCTTCCGCATCAGCAGCCGGTGGGGCAGCCAGCGGGTCCTCAACGGCACGCCGGCCCGGCCACACTACGGCATCGATCTGGCCGCGCCCCAGGGGACGCCGATCCGCGCGCCCGCCGATGGCCGGGTGACCCTCGCCGAGCCGGCCCTGCATTTCGAGGGCGGGCTGACCCTGATCGACCACGGCCAGGGCCTGATCACCGCCTGTCTGCACCAGTCGCGCCTCGATGTCCGGGCCGGCCAGACCGTCAAGCGCGGCGATCCGATCGGCCGGGTCGGGATGACCGGCCGCGCCACCGGCCCCCACCTGTGCTGGCGGATGAAGTGGCGCGAACGAAACCTCGATCCGTCCCTCATGGTTGAAACGGCATAAAGTAAACGATTACGGACCGGCCTGGCGCGGATCAATAATGGACGCCGCGCGCTTTGGTCCCTAAAGCGGCGCTATTACGGGCGTACGCTCGACCTCGACGAAAGCCTCATGTCGTCTCTCAGCACCCTCAAGATCCTGCTTATCGATGACAATGCCCATATGCGGACCATTGCTTCAGCGGTGCTCCAGTCTGCGGGCGTGCGTCTGGTCAGGGAAGCGTCTGACGGGGGTGCGGGCCTTGAGGTACTGCGTGAGTTCGCCGCCGATCTGGTGATCGTCGATTTCAAGATGTTCCCCCTGGACGGCGTGGAATTCACCCGTCTGGTCCGCAACAGCCCCGACAGCGCCAATCCCTATCTGCCGATCATCATGATGACCGGACACTCCGAAAAGGCCCGGATCTATGAGGCACGCGACGCCGGGGTGACGGAGTTCGTGGTCAAGCCGATCACCGCCAAGGCCATCCTCGACCGGATCCAGGCGGTGATCTTCCACCCCCGTCCGTTCGTGAAGACCGACGGCTATTTCGGTCCCGACCGCCGCCGCCGCGAGACCCCGAACTACAGCGGCCCTCTGCGCCGTGCTGCGGACAAGGCGCGTCCGACGAACCCCGGCGAGATCTGACGTCGACGCCGTCCGACAGAAAACCGGCGGACCAGAACGAAAGCTTAAGCCTGACGGCGCACAATGGCGGTCTAACGTCTCACGTCTCGCGCCCGGCGGATCGCAAATTCATGTCCAGGCTGAAACATCTCCAGGTCCTGATCGTCGACGACAATTCGCACATGCGCGCGATCACCGCGTCCGTTTTGCGGTCCGTCGGCATCGTCAATATCCATGAGGCGCAGAACGGCGCAGTGGCGCTGGAACGCCTCAGGCAACATGCCATCGACCTGGTGTTCCTCGATCTGAGAATGGACGAGCTGGACGGTCTGGAGTTCACGCGCCTCGTTCGCAACGACCCGACCAGCGCCAACCCCTATCTCCCCATCATCATGATGACCGGTCACAGCGAGGCCACGCGCGTGATCCAGGCGCGCGATGCCGGCGTGACCGAATTCCTTGCCAAGCCGATCACCGCCCGCGCGGTCCTCGACCGGCTCAATGCGGTCATCGTCAAGTCGCGGCCCTTCATCAAGACCGAGGGCTTTTTCGGGCCCGATCGTCGCCGCCTGAACAAGGGTGACTACGCCGGGGCCCCCAAACGCGCGCTTGATCAGTCGGACGACGAGGAAGCCAGCGCCGCATAGACCCTGTCGGGCCACCGTTTGTGGACCCAGAACCAGTCGACCGGGCTCTCGCGCACCCGGTCCTCGATGAAGGTGGTGATCGCCTGGACGCCGCGCGCGATATCGGCCGACCGGTCGCCGGTCTTCTCCAGCGCGATCGGCTCATAGACCGTCAGCCGGAACCGCACCCCGGGCAGCCGCACCACCGACATCGGTTGCAGCACCGTGCCGAACCGCAGCGCCAGCCGACTGGGTCCCGGCGCCGCGTTCACCGGCTGGCCGAAGAAGGTCACCTCGGGGCCCTCGGAGAATTTCTGGTCGTTCATCAGCGCCACCGACTCGCCGCGCGCCATCCCGGCCAGCAGTTCCCGCGCGCCGTCGCCACCCTTGGGCGCGAACAGCTTCACGCCATAACGCGCCCGCGCCGCGATGATCTGGGCATCGACATAGGGATTGTTGGCCGCGCGATAGGTGATCTGGCACGGCACGCCCGAGCCCGTGATCGTCGCCGCCAGGGTCTCGATGTTGGCGAAATGCCCCCCGGCGAACACCACCGGCCGACCGCTGTCGCGAATGGCGTGAAGCCGCTCCAGCCCGACCACCTCGATCCGGTTCTGTTTCACCAGAATGTCCATCACCGCCGTCTCGGCGAAGGCCCGGCCCGTCTGCTCCCACTGCGCCAGCGCGAGCGCTTCGCGCTCGGCCGGCGGCATGTCGGGGAAGGCGATGCGCAGGTTCCGCATCACCGTGCGCTGCGTGCCCGTCTTCGGCCCCAGGGTTCGCAGGGCCCAGCCGCCCAGGGCCGAGGCCCGCTCAACTCCAAGCAGCCGCATGAAGCCGACAAAGCCCCCGAAGGCGATCGACTCGAGCCGCCAGGTCAGGTCCTGACTCATTTTGGTGGCGCTACCGCCCTTCGGGCTACTTGAGCGCGCGTCGCTGGCTCCCTCACCAGGCAATGGTGATCCCGCCGTCCACCACCAGCGTCTGGCCGGTCATATAGGCCGACGCGGGGGCCGCCAGATAGACCGCCGCCCCGGCGATCTCGTCGGGCTGGCCGATCCGCTTCAGCGGCGCGGGATCGGTCACCTGCTTCAGCAGGTCCGGGTTCTCCCACAGGTATTTGGCGAAGTCGGTCTGCACGAGGCCGGGCGCGATCGTATTGACCCGCACGTTCGACGGCCCCCATTCGACCGCCAGGTTGCGGGCCAGCTGCATGTCGGCGGCCTTGGAGATGTTGTAGGCACCGATCAGGGCATTGCCCCGCAGGCCGCCGATCGACGAGACGATGATCACCGAGCCGTCCCGGCGCTCCAGCATCTGCGGCGCGACCATCTGGATCAGCCAGTGGTTCGAGATCACGTTGTTCTGCAGGATCTTGCCGAACTGCTCGTCATTGATCCCTGCCATCGGCCCTGCATAGGGATTGGTCGCGGCGTTGCAGACCAGGATGTCGATCTTGCCGAAGGCGGCGTTGGTTTCGTCGACCAGCCGCTGCAGGTCTTCCCTGGAGGCGATGTTGGCGGGAATGGCGATCGCCCGGCCCTCACCGTACTTCGCATTGATCGCCATCGCGACCTCATCGCACGGGCCGGCCTTGCGCGAGCTGATGACCACGCGCGCGCCGTGTTCGGCCATGCGCTCGGCGATGGCCTTTCCGATTCCCTTGGAGGAACCCGTGATCACGGCGACCTTGCCGGTCAGATCGAACAATTCCATCGTTAACCTCGATTGGTTGGGGGGAATCCGTGCACGGACCCTAGGCGTTATGCTCTGATACCCTGATACTCGGGCGATTCCATCCGGGAAGACGGACGATCCGTTTCCAATGCGCGCACTGACCCAAGGCATCCTGTTCTTCGCATATCTGTTCCTGGCCATGACAGCCGGGATCTTTCTGTGGAGTTCCAATCTCGGCGCCGGTGCCGGCGTGGCCGGGGGCATCGGTGTGTTCGGGCTCTTGCTGGCCGCCCACACCCTGATCACGGCCAAGGCCGACAAGGCCGCCCTGAAGAAGGAAATCGACAGCGTCCGCGAGGCGCACCGCCTGCTGGCCGACGCCATGGAGTCGACGCAAGGAGCCCTGACCGAACTGGCCCAGGCCATCGAATCCGGTGCGGTGACCTCGAACGAGGCCCTGTCCGGCGAAGTCCGCATGCTGGAGACGCTGATCTCGCAGATGAGCGAGTCCCTCGACCACCGCATGGCCCAGCCGGTGCCGTCCAGCCCGTTCGAGGCGCGTCACCGCGATCAGGCGAATGTCCTGCTGGCCACCATTCACGAAGCCCTGGCCGAAAACCGGGTCGACCTCTACCTCCAGCCGGTCGTCTCCCTGCCCCAGCGCCGGACCATCTTCTACGAAAGCTTCACCCGCCTGCGCGCCGCCGACGACCGGGTGATGATGCCGGCCGAATATCTTTCGGTCGCCGAGGGCGAGGGTCTGGTGCCCGCCATCGACAACCTGCTGCTGTTCCGCTGCGCCCAGATCGTGCGTCGTCTGGCGCGCCAGGACCGCAAGGTCGGCGTCTTCTGCAATGTCGCCCTGTCGTCGCTCGGCGACGAGACCTTCTTCCCGCAGTTCCTCGACTTCCTGTCCGAGAACCGCGACCTGAACCAGGCCCTGATCTTCGAGCTCGGGCAGGCCACCTTCGACGCCCGCGGGGCCGCCGAAGCCCGCAACATGGCCAAGCTGGCCGACCTCGGCTTCCGCTTCTCGATCGACAAGGTGCAGACGCTGGATCTCGACTTCGCCGACCTCCAGCGATCGGACGTCAAGTTCATGAAGGTCGCCGCCGACCTGCTGATCGAACAACTGCTCGATATGGACGGGGCCTCGGCCCTGCCCAGCCTGCGCGACATCTCGGCCGCCGACTTCGCCGGCCTGACCCGCCGCTACGGCATCGAGCTGATCGCCGAGAAATGCGAGAGCGAGCGTCAGATCGTCGACATTCTCGAGCTCGATATCGGCATGGGCCAGGGCCATCTGTTCGGCGAGCCCCGCGCGATCAAGGAAGCCGTCCTCGCCGAGACCGACCCCCCCGCCGACTTCATCCGCTCGACCCTGCGCAGCGCGGATCACCGGCGGCGTATGGGATAGGGTCCGGATCCGACGCCCGGGAATTTTAACCCCTGGCGTTCCGCCCCGGCGTATACTTCCGGTGCCATGGCCTCTTCCGAAGATCCCCCTGTCGACGCACGCCGCCGGCCTCGCCCTCGGACGGCGATGAAGGGTCAGATCCTGTACGGCATCCACCACGAGTGCGCCGATGTCGTGATCCGGAATCTGACCGAAGGCGGTGCCAAGGTCCGTCTGACCGCAGCGACCGGAGTCACCGTCGCGGGCCGCATCGTGCTGCGGATCGCCTCGGTCGATCGCCCCTGCACGGTGGCCTGGCAGTCCGGCGACGAGGTCGGCCTGAGGTTTGACTAGAGCCTACGGATAATAGCCGTAGTCGCCCGGCCGCGGCACGCGCGTAGAGCCGTACCGGCCGTCGCGGTTGTAGCCGCCGAAGCCGTAGCCGCAGGGGTCCTCGCGCGCCGACAGCTGATTGCCCAACAGACCGCCGGCCAGGGCACCGATGACAGCCCCCCGCTCGCGGTCATTCTCGCCGGCGATCGCCGCTCCGACGGCTGCGCCCAGCGCCGCGCCTGCACCCGTCGCATACTGCCGGTTTCGCTCATAGTCGCGCTGGCAGGCCGTGACGCGATTGTCGGTCGTGGCGCAGCCTGTCAGCGTCAGCCCGCAGACCGCGACCGCCGCCAATTTCC
Source organism: Caulobacteraceae bacterium (assembly GCA_965284375.1). GTDB lineage: Bacteria > Pseudomonadota > Alphaproteobacteria > Caulobacterales > Caulobacteraceae > Brevundimonas. Next base: position 508,311 of record OZ260074.1, on the reverse strand, counting down.
GGATGCCTTGCATGCTCGTCTCCTCACAGCCCCGCTGTCCAACGGCGGAGCGGGAGGGAATGTTCCGGCGGTGCCCCCGTCTCCTCCCCATGAGCATCGCGAACGGGGAGGAGACAATGCCAGCAATCCGCCGCCAGCCAGACAAGCTACCGAACCCAACCCTCTGACTTCGCGTCACTTCCCCTGACCAGCAGCGTCATTTCCCCGCCGCAGGAAGACCCCGTCCCATAATCCCCCCATCCCGTCGGTGGGGAGGGCGTCGGATCCACGTTCCTCGATGGCGGCGGGCTGTGGTCGAGCGATGAAGCCCGGGCGGAGGAAAGTCCGGGGGTCCCTGGGGATGTCGATGGATGGCATTCCCCTGCTCGCCGCGCGCCTGGGGACGGAACCGCTACTGACGCGATCAGCACGTTCCGCCGTCCGGTCTGCCTGCAAGGGCGGGCCGGGCCGCCGGTAAGGCCCGAAGCAAGGGCCGCCAGCCGGCGGGCGCGTGGAAAACGGCCGCGCGGAGTGGTCTGCTTCGTCGAAACGGTAAAACAATCAAAGCACCGGGCGAGGCCCGGCCGCTCCGCGCCCTCCCCGCACCGTCTGGAAACAGCCGGCGAAGAATCACGCGCCCCAGCCTGTTGAAAGGCCTGTCCATGCCCCAGGGCCGCCGTCCCAAGGTGAGCGATCGCCTCTACATCCACACCCTCCAGCTCATGAGGCTCGAAGGCCTTGAGACTGGACGGTTCGAGCCGGTTTCGGACCGCGAGAGACTGTATCGGCACCTGTTCCGTGCCGGACAGCGCCCTGACCGGAACGACTTCATCGTCTCCAGGCCCCTGCTTCAGCTTGAGACCGTCCTCATGGACCTGAACGAGGAAGCGGTCGACGGTGACCCGCTCTTCACCCCCCCTCCCGAAACCGCTATCAGCCGCGCATGACCCTCCCCCATGCCCTTTCCGGTCTCGGCGACATCGCCGCCGACTACGACATCCTGCTCTGCGACGTCTGGGGCGTGATCCACAACGGACGCGATAGCTGGCCCGCCGCCTGCGAGGCGCTCAGCCGCTTCAACCGCGACCAGGGTCACGTCGTCCTGATCTCCAACTCACCGCGCCCCTCGTCGGACGTGGTCGCCCAGCTCGACGCCCTCGGCGTGCCGCGTGACAGCTGGCGTGCCTTCGTCACCTCCGGCGACGCCACCCGCATGGAACTGGCCAAACGCGCGCCCGGCCCCGCCTGGATCATCGGGCCCGACCGGGACTGGCCGTTGTACGATGGCCTCGGCCTCGACACCGTCCCGGGCGCAGAGGACGCGGCCTTCATCTCCGTCACCGGCCCGGTGGACGACACGGTTGAAACGCCCGAAGACTACCGCGAGCGCCTGTCCGCCGGCGTCGCCCGCGATCTGGAGCTGATCTGCGCCAACCCCGACCGGGTGGTCCAGCGCGGCGACCAGCTGATCTACTGCGGGGGCTCGCTGGCGGATCTTTACGAAAGCCTCGGCGGTCGCGTGACCATGGCCGGCAAGCCCTTCGATCCGATCTATGATCTGGCCCTCACGGAGGCCGCCGCCCTGCTGGGCAAGCCCGTGGACCGCGCGCGCGTCCTGTGCATCGGAGACGGGGTCGTCACGGATGTGCTGGGGGCCAACAAACAGGCTCTAGACTGCCTGTTCATCGCCCAGGGCATCCACGGCGACGCCGCCCGCAGACCCGATGGCCGCGTCGATCCGGCCCGCGCGGCCGACCTGCTGCAGGCGGAATCCACCTGGGCCCGGTACGCCATGCTCGATCTAACGTGGTGAGCGGATGCAAATCGCGCTAAGGCCGAGCTATGGTTGATCTGGTCACGAAACATCCCTCCGGCGGCTACATCCTGGAGGAGCTTCACGTCGGCATGGCCGCCGAGAAGATCATCCCCGTCACCGAACAGCGCATCCAGCAGTTCGCCGAAGCCTCTGACGACTTCAATCCCGTGCATATGGACGAGGCCTTCGCGTCCAAGACCGCCTATCGCGGCCGTATCGCCCATGGCCTGCTGTCGGCCTCGTTCGGCTCGGCCGTGGTCGGCACCATCCTGCCCGGCGCGGGTGCCATCTACATCTCCCAGACCCTGCAGTTCCACGCCCCGGTCCGCATCGGCGACGATGTCGTGGTCTGCATCAGCGTCATCTCGGTGGATCCCGAAAGCGCGCGGGTCGAGCTGAATTGCGAGGGCTTCGTCGACGGCAAACTGATCATGGACGGCGTCGCCACCGTCCGCGTTCCCCGCCGCCGGCGCCCCGCGAAAGACTGACTTGGTCGAGATCGTCACCGACTGGCGCGGCCTGCCGGACGGGCTGAAGGGCGCGGCCGTCGCGATCGGTGCGTTCGACGGCGTCCATCGTGGCCACCAGGCCGTGATCGCCGCCGCCCGCGACGTCGCCCGTCGCCTTGACGCGCCGCTCGGCGTCGTCAGTTTCGATCCACATCCGCGCCGCTGGTTCCAGCCCGAGGCCGCCCCCTTCCGCCTGATGACACCGGACCAGATGGCCCGTGCCCTCGAGCCGCTGGGCGTGAACACCCTGTATCTGCTGCCCTTCGATGCCGACATGGCCGCCCTGTCGGAAGAGGCCTTTGCCCGGGATGTCCTGGCCGGGCCTCAAGTAGCGCGAAGCGCGGTAGGCCACCAAAATGGCCTCGGCATCCGCCACGCCGCCATCGGCTTCGACTTCACCTATGGCAAGGGCCGGACCGGCTCGCCCGAGTCCCTGCGCCGCCAGGGCGAGACGCTCGGTTTCTCTGTCGGCGTCACAGAACGCGTCGACGATCCGGACGGGCTGAAACTGTCGTCCTCCGCCGTGCGCGAGGCGCTCAAGGCGGGGGACATGGCCCGCGCCACCGCCATCCTCAGCCGTCCCTTCGCCATCGAGGGCGAGGTCGTGCACGGCGACAAACGCGGCCGCACCATCGGCGTGCCGACGGCCAATATCCGCATGGGCGACTATATGCGCCCGGCCTACGGGGTCTACGCCACCCGCACCCGATTGCCGGATGGCCGTGTCATCGACGGCGTTGCCAACCTCGGCGTCCGGCCGATGTACGCACTTCCGGAACCCCTGCTCGAGGTCTGGCTGTTCGACTTTGACGGGGACCTCTACGGCCAGACGGTCGAGACCGAACTGGTCGCCTTCCTGCGCGGTGAAATGGCCTTTGACGGCCTCGACGCGCTCAAGGTCCAGATCAAGGCCGACGCTGCCGCCGCCCGGACGGCTCTGGTCAGCTGATCGCCGCCATCAGCTGCTCGGTCAGCGACTTTTCGCCGGGCACGGTGATGTCGGACACCTTCCACATCGCCCCCTCCTTCACCAGCTTCAGGGTCTGCCGCTTTGTCTGGCCCAGATTGGTGAAGACCACCGCGACATCGGCCTTGCGCGCGTCCGCGCCCGGCGTGACCGTGACGGAGTCCAGGGTAAAGTCGCCGCTGTCCTGGCAGGCGCAGATCGGATCATAGTTCAGCGTCGGAACCTCGCCGTTCGCCTTGCGGAAATCCTCGCCGATCATGGCGTTCAGCATCCGGTCGTAGATCGGATCCTGACCCGGTGCCGGCGGCTCGCCCATCCCGGTGCCCGGTGTCACGTGCACCGCATACAGAGCCCGGACAAACGCCTCGGGCCCGACCTTCGCGGCCTCATAGATCGCCGGACGCCCCGGCGGCAGGGTCGCGGGCGCATCGGCCGGTTCGGTCGCCGTCCCCTCCGGCGAGGAGCAGGCAGCGAGGCCGGCCAGACAGACGACGGCGATCAGGACGTGGCGGCGCATGAGGACCCCTCCGATGACAGGCCGACTATCCCGCCACCGCCCCCGGCTGGCAATCCCGGCTGGCGTCCGGACCTCGCTGTCTGCTAGACCAAGCGCACCATGACCGTCCGCGTGTTTCGCCCGATTTCGATTAGACGCCCGGCGTAGCGCCCAGGGCTCTGGCCCCGTGCACGCCGGGATATCGACCCGCGCCCAGGCAGCCCTCCCGGGCCGGCGCATCGAAAACTCCGCGAACGATCACCCATTGACGACGAGACGAGACTTCATGGCCCCCGAGTCCGACCAACCCAACGACACGCCCGCCGGCCGCGACTATCGCGAGACGGTCTTCCTGCCCGAGACACCCTTCCCCATGCGGGGTGGCCTGCCGCAAAAGGAGCCGGCGATCATCGAACGGTGGGGCGACCTCTATTCGGCGTTGCGCAAGCAGCGCCAGGCCGAGAGCGCACCCCTCTACGTCCTGCACGACGGCCCGCCCTACGCCAACGGCGACATCCACATCGGCCATGCCCTGAACAAGACGCTGAAGGACTTCGTCGTCCGGTCGCAGTTCCTGCTCGGCAACGACGTCGACTACGTCCCCGGCTGGGACTGCCACGGCCTGCCGATCGAGTGGAAGATCGAAGAGCGCTATCGCGCGCAGGGCAAGCGCAAGGACGAGATTTCCAAGGCCGAGTTCCGCCAGGCCTGCCGCGAATACGCCACCGGCTGGATCGACGTGCAACGCGAGCAGTTCAAGCGGCTGGGCGTACTCGGCGACTGGGACCACCGCTACGCCACCATGGACTTCACGACCGAGGCGGCCATCGTCGGCGAGTTCCACAAATTCAAGAACTCTGGCCAGCTCTATCGCGGCTCAAAGCCGGTCATGTGGTCGCCGGTCGAGCGCACCGCCCTGGCCGACGCCGAGATCGAATACCACGACCACGTCAGCCCGACCGTCTGGGTCAAATTCCCCGTCACCGGCGCGACGGACGATCATCCCGACGAACTCCTGGCCTTCCGCCACGCCAATCCGTCGATCGTGATCTGGACGACCACGCCCTGGACCATCCCGGCCAACCGGGCCATCAGCTACGGTCCCGAGATCGCCTATGGCCTGTACGAGGTCACGGCGATGGAGACGGGGCTGGAGTTTGAGCCCTGGGCCAAGGCGGGCGACCGGCTGATCGTCGCCGACAAATTGGCGGAGGACGTCTTCAGGGCCGCGAAGATCGCGACCTGGACGCGCGTTGATGGGGTAAACCCGTCCGGCCTCGAGTGCGCCCATCCGCTGGCCGCCCTGGCTCCCGGCTACGGCTTCTCCGTGCCCTTGCTGGCCGGCGACCATGTGACCGACGACGCAGGAACCGGCTTCGTCCACACCGCGCCGGGCCACGGCGCCGACGACTTCGAGGTCTGGAAGGCCCACGGCCATCACGAGGTCCCGGACACCGTCGATCCCGACGGCGCCTACTATGACCACGTCCCCCTGTTCGCCGGCCTCAAGGTGCTGGAGACCGAGGGCAAGAAGACGGGCAAATTCGGTCCCGCCAACGGCGCGGTGATGGAAAAACTGATCGAGGCCGGCAATCTGCTGGCGCGTGGGCGGCTGGAGCATTCCTATCCGCACAGCTGGCGCTCCAAGGCGCCGATCATCTTCCGTAACACCCCGCAGTGGTTCATCCGCATGGACACGCCGCTCAAGGACGACGGTACCCTGCGCGAGCGGGCGCTGGAGGCGATCGACAAGACGGCCTTCCACCCGGAGGCGGGACGCAACCGTATCCGCTCGATGGTCGAGGGCCGGCCCGACTGGCTGATCAGCCGTCAGCGCGCCTGGGGTACGCCTCTGGCCATGTTTGTCGACAAACAGACCGGCCAGCCCCTGATCGACGCCGAAGTCGATGCCCGGATCACCGCAGCGGTGGCCGAAGGCGGTGCCGACGCCTGGTTCACCCGACCTGACGCCGACTTCCTGGGTGCCCATGATGCGGCCCGCTACGAGAAGATCGAGGACATCCTCGACGTCTGGTTTGACTCCGGCTGCACCCACGCCTTCACCCTCGAGACGCGCGACCCGGCGCACGGCTATACGGGCGACCGCCCCTCGCACTGGCCGGCGAACCTCTATCTCGAGGGCTCCGACCAGCATCGCGGCTGGTTCCAGTCCAACCTTCTCGAAGGCTGCGGCACCCGTGGCCGCGCCCCCTATGACGCCGTCCTGACCCACGGCTTCACCCAGGACGAGAACGGGGAGAAGATGTCCAAGTCCAAGGGCAACACCACGGATCCCGCCGTTATCATCAAGGAATCCGGCGCCGACATCCTGCGCCTGTGGGTGTCGCTGGTGGACTATGCCGAGGACCAGCGGATCGGGAAACAGATCCTGCAGACCACGGTCGACGCCTATCGCAAGCTGAGGAACACGGTCCGCTACCTGCTCGGGGCCCTGGTCGGTTTCGACGAGGCAGAACGCCTGCCGCTGGACCAGATGCCGCCGCTGGAGAAATTCATCCTGCACCGTCTGTGGGAGTTGGATCGCGACGTCCGCAAGGCCTACGCCGAATACCGCTTCCAGGACGTCGTCAGGCCGGTGCTGGAGTTCTGCTCCAACGACCTGTCGGCGCTGTATTTCGACATCCGCAAGGACAGCCTCTACTGCGACCGTCCCGACGCAATCCGTCGTCGCGCGGCGCGTACGGTGATGCATGAGGTCTTCATGCGCCTGACGGCCTGGCTGGCCCCCCTGACCCCCTTCACCATGGAAGAGGCCTGGGGCACGCGATATCCCGACGGCGGCTCGAACTGCGCCAGGGTGATCCCGGAGACGTCGGGGGCGTGGCAGAACGTGGAGGAGGCCAAACGCTGGGCGGACGTTCAGGCCGTTCTGGAAGTCGTCAATGAATCGCTCGAGGCCGCGCGCCGGGATAAGGCGATCGGCGGTGCGCTCGACGCCTGGCCGGTTGTGACCGGCCCCGCCACGGCCTTCGGCCCGTTCGAGGGTCTCGACGCCGCCGAGGTGTTCCGGACGTCCGGAGCCGAACTGGTCACCGGCGGCGAAGCCGTGACGGTCGAGGTTCGCCTCGCCGACTACCCCAAATGCGCCCGCTCATGGCGGCGCGTCCCTGACGTCGGCTCCGACCCCGCCTATCCCGAGCTCAGCGCCCGCGACGCGGACACCGTGCGCTGGTGGGACGCGCAAAAAGGCTGACGGCCTGCCCGCTCCGGCCTGACCGGAACGGGCGGACACAGCGTCAGATCACGACGGCTGGCGGGCGGCGCGTCCGCGCAACTCGACGGCCCGGCGCTCGAGCTCGTCGGCCCGGGTCACCAGACGCGGCGACAGGGCTTGCAGTTCCGCGTCGGTGACGGTCTCGCCGCGCTCGCGAGCCCGCGCGATCTGCGTCGCCCGATAGGCCGGATCACGCAGCCGCGTCGATTCCTCGCGCATCTGGCCGGCTCCGGCGACCATCTGATCGGCGCCCCGGGCCATGTTCACCCGGGCGCCGGCCATCTCACGGGCGGCGTGCGCGCGGGCGACGCCGGCCCGGGCGCGCGCCTGGGCGGCCTCGGCCATCGCCGCCCTCGCATGGGCCCGCGCTTCCGGCGCGGCGGCGGCCGGGGCCCGGGCCCGGACCCGGGCCACTACCGCCTCACGGCGAGCCTCCCGAGCATCAATCCGGGCCTCGGCAGCCCCTTGACGCGCCTCAACAACGGCCTGTCTTTCTTGCTCCGTCAACGGCCGGCTGTTGTGGATCCAACCGGCAGCACGCGGCGCGCGGGCGGGGGGCGCCGGCGGCGCAGGCGGAGCTGGGGGGGCAGGCGGGGTCGCCATCGCAACATAGGGCGTAGGCGGAGCCGGCGGCGCTGGCGGTGCAGGCGGTGCAGGCGGCAGAGGCGGCAGAGGCGGCAGCGCGTAGGTATCCTGGCTCTCGTACCCGTCGCCGTCAGAGGCGACGGGTGCCGCCGCATCGACAGCATCGACAGCAGCCACCGGGGCGACAGCTTCAACAGCATTGATTGCATCGACGGCATCAACCTGATCTGCCTGCGCCATGGGTGCGGCCGACATTTGTGACGCAGCAGGTGCCCGGGGTGTCAGTTCCAGCGCAGCGATCGGGGTGGCGACGCCGATCAGGGCGCCGACCGTCAGGGCGATGGCGAGCGGACGGCGGCGAAGCGGGGCTGAGGTCTTCATGATGCAGGCAATCCTTCGGGTCAGGGTTTCGGCAGGACCCGCCATCCCGAGGGCGGCGGGCGGGTTGAAGTCAGAGGCGAGATCGACGAGGGCGCGGGCATAGGTCCGGCGATCGACCTCGCCGAGGGCGGCGGCGTCCGCCGCCTCCTCGCTACGGGCCGACAGGGCGGCATGGAGCTTCCAGACCAGCGGGTTGAACCAGAACAGGCCCAGGGCGACCCTCGACAGGATCAGAAAGACCCAGTCACCGCGTTGCAGATGGGCCAGCTCATGGGCCAGGACGGCGCGGGCGGTTTCGGGCCGGGCCAGCTGCGCCTCGCCGATCAGAACCACGCCGGGCGGAATGCCCCAGCTCAGCGGCGCACCGACGGTCGATGACGCAACCAGCCGCGGACGGCGGGTCGGAGCCAGCCCGGCCAACGGGACTGTCCAGTCGGGCGAAGTCACGGGACGCCCTCGCAGGGTCCAGCGCCGCAGGGTCCAGATGCCGACCGCGAACCGGCCGAGCACCCACAAGGCTCCGACAGCCCAAGTCCACAGCACCAGATCTCCCCACGCCGGCCTCGGGACCGAACCGTTCAGCACCAGGTTCTGGACCGATCCCAGCGCGCCGGCCCTGGCGACCGCCCCCGGCAGGACGGCGGCGTTCTCGATGGGGGGCAGCAGGGGAACCGACAAGCCCGGCGCGATCGCCATGACCATGGGCAGGGCGATCAGCAGACAGACTGTGGCACGCAGGATGTCGACCCGCTCGGCAGCGGGCCGTTGGTGCAGGACTGACGCCAGCAGCAGGCCCGCGCCGGCGATCAGACCGGACTTAAGCAGCAGTTCGAGGAACAGGGCGGCGTTCACGAACCGCGCTCCCGCGCCTGTTCGATGGCCTGCTCCAATGCCTCGAGCTCCTCGGGTTTCAGCCTCTGCGTCAGGCCGAGCAGAGCGGTCGCCGCCGACACGGCCGAACCGGCGAAGAAGGTGTCGACGGTGCGCCGCAGGGCACCGGCCGCCAACGCCTGCGGTCGCTGCGTCGGGCGATAGACAAAGCCGTCCTCGGCCGAGCGCCGGCCGACCAGACCCTTGGCTTCCAGCCGCGCCAACAGGGTCCGAACTGCAGAATCGCTGAGCTCGCCGCTCATGGCCGCGCGCACGGTGCCCGTGGTGGCCTCCTCCAGGCGGCACAGGACCTCAAAGACCTCGCGCTCGCGTCGTGGCAGGGATTCGATCACACCGGCTCCTCAGGTATTCGCTACATTTGTCGCGCTACGTTTGTAGCGGAGTTGGGCAGGATTGAGGCGGTGGCGTGAACTCGCGGTAACAGGAACGAAGGGCCCGTCCGATCAGGCCAGCGGCCAAACAGCAAAAAGCCCCGCTGGCGGATGCCAGACGGGGCTTTGAGATCTTGGGTGCGGGAGCAGGATTTGAACCTGCGACCTTCAGGTTATGAGCCTGACGAGCTACCGGGCTGCTCCATCCCGCGGCAAGAGCGGCGTTGTAAAGAAAGAGCGGTTCGAGAGATGGGCGACAGCCCAAAATACAATCATCTATCCGTCTGGTAGACCCGGCGGCGACCTACTCTCCCGCGCCTTAAGACGAAGTACCATCGGCTCTGGAGGGCTTAACGACCGAGTTCGGAATGGGATCGGGTGGGGAACCTCCGACATAGCCACCAGGTCAACCAGGCGGATAGACGATTGTGAGAAGACATTGTCGTATTCGAAAATCGAATGAGTTTTGCTGAGAAACGATCAAGCCGATCGGATTATTAGTACCAGTAAGCTTCATGGGTCGCCCCACTTCCACACCTGGCCTATCAACGTGGTAGTCTTCCACGATCCTCAGCGAAGCCTTGTTTTGAGGTTAGTTTCCCGCTTAGATGCTTTCAGCGGTTATCTATTCCATACATAGCTACCCTGCTGCGCGGCTGGCGCCACGACAGGTCCACCAGAGGTATGTCCATCCCGGTCCTCTCGTACTAGGGACAGATCCTCTCAAGCTTCGAACACCCACGGCAGATAGGGACCAAACTGTCTCACGACGTTCTGAACCCAGCTCACGTACCACTTTAAATGGCGAACAGCCATACCCTTGGGACCTGCTCCAGCCCCAGGATGTGATGAGCCGACATCGAGGTGCCAAACTTTGCCGTCGATATGGACTCTTGGGCAAAATCAGCCTGTTATCCCTAGAGTACCTTTTATCCGTTGAGCGATGGCCCTTCCACGCGGGACCACCGGATCACTATGGCCGACTTTCGTCTCTGCTCGACTTGTCAGTCTCGCAGTCAGGCGGGCTTATGCCATTGCACTCGACGACCGATTTCCGACCGGTCTGAGCCCACCATCGCGCGCCTCCGTTACACTTTAGGAGGCGACCGCCCCAGTCAAACTACCCACCACGCCATGTCCCGGGACCGGATAACGGCCCTCGGTTAGACGTCAACGACAGTAAGGGTGGTATTTCAAGGATGACTCCACCAGAGCTGGCGCCCCGGTTTCATAGTCTCCCACCTATCCTACACATACGGTCGCTAACGCCAAGGCGAAGCTATAGTAAAGGTTCATAGGGTCTTTCCGTCTGACCGCGGGAACCCCGCATCTTCACGGGGAATTCAATTTCACTGAGCCTGTGCTGGAGACAGTGGGGAAGTCGTTACGCCATTCGTGCAGGTCGGAACTTACCCGACAAGGAATTTCGCTACCTTAGGACCGTTATAGTTACGGCCGCCGTTTACCTGGGCTTCAGTTCGTCGCTTTCACAACTCCCTTTAACCTTCAGGCACCGGGCAGGCGTCAGACCCTATACGTCGCATTGCTGCTTCGCAGAGCCCTGTGTTTTTGCTAAACAGT
>OZ260074.1:0-492500 GCA_965284375.1 Caulobacteraceae bacterium | reverse complement strand
GGCGTCGCCCTTGTCCTTGAGAATTTCGGCGACCAGCATCGCGGCTCCTCCCTCTCTATATAGAGCGCGGCCGCGGATCGACCGCTTCAGGCCTCAGGGTCGCGCAGATCGGGCGGCGAATCAAACGCTTCCGGTGTTGCCCGGAACAGGCGCGACCACGGGCCGATCAGCAACGCGCCAGCAGCAAACCCGAAGGCGTGAGCCTCCCAGGCGATCTGCGCGCCCTCCATGCCCGGAGCAAAGCCCAGCAGGCCGACGACCGCGTTGACGGCCATGATCGCCAACGCCGGGGTCAGGAACCGCTTGTCTGTCAGTGTCATAAGCCGTCCTGACCTGCGGCCGAGCAGGCGGAGGGCAGCGCCCATCAGGCCAAACACCGCTCCCGACGCCCCGACGAGGGAATCGTAGCTCGTCATGTGCAACAGGCCGTACCCCGCCGTCGCAAGCAGGCCGCACACTATATAGAAGGCGAGAAAGCCGATCGCCCCCCTGGCACCCGGCATCAGGCGCGCGACCGGTGTCCCGACAGCCAGGCCGAGGATCGCGTTCATCGCCACGTGCGGCCAGCCACCATGAACGAACATCGATGTCAGCAGCCCCGGCCACCATCCACCGTCCCAGAGTGAAGAGGGACGGAACGCGAGGGACAGCCCGCCATCCGGCAAGCGTGTTTGGAGCCAATAGAGGACGGGCATCGACACCGCGACACCGACCGCGATCACCGGGGCATTGAACATACGTTCGGGCGGCTGCGCGTCCAGGACGAAAACTCCGGCGAATCACGAAGACAAACCAATCGTTTGCCCAATGCCATCATGGCAAGCGCTTCTTAATAACCATGACCCAGAGTGGGACGAAGGATCCTTTCCGGTCCGTTGACTCTGTTTGCGTGAGAGGCGTCGTCATGAAGATGCGCGTGAAGCTCTGGGCCGCAGTGCCCCTGATCGTCGCCCTCGCCGCCCCCGTCGCGGTCGAGGCGCAGTCGGCCGGCGCGTCGAGCATGGGCAGCTATCAGGCCGGCTATGGCGGATCCCGCTATACGACCGCCCGACCCCAGACCGGGTCGACCCGGGACGCGAACGGCAACCGGTTGATCGTCAATGGTATCATCCAGGCTGGTGCCAGCAGCTACGCCAGCGCCAGCGGCGGGGTTTCGTCCAGCTTCTCGGGTACCGGGAGCAGCAGCGGCGGCTCAGCTATCGGAGGCTCAACCGCCATTGGCAACAATCTGAACGTCGTGGTTCAGGGCAACCATAATACGGTCATCGTAAACTCCAGTCAGGTGAACAACGGCGCGATCAGCGCCGGGACCAGCCTGAACGGCACCCTGAGGCTTCCATGAGCGCTGGCTCTCTCTCACGGCGGATCCGCGTCACCGGCCTCGCCTGTGCGGCAGCGGCTCTGCTGACCGGCTGTATATCGGCTTCAGCCGGCCCGAGCGGTCAGTACGCCTCGCCGATCGGCAATGCACCGGTCACCGCCAACCCGACCCCCTACTCCGCCGCCCTCTACTGTATGGCCGACTATGCCCGGCGCTACAGCCTGCCGTCGCCCCGCATCGCGGTCGGCCGGATCAGCGACTACACCGGCACGGTCTCCGCTGACGGCGGCCGCCAGATCACCGGCGGCGCATCGCTGATGGCCAATACGGCCCTGGCCAAGGCCGGCGCTCACATCGTCGAACGCTACGACACCTCGGTGTCGGAGCTGGAGCTGCGCTATGCCAACAACCGGCTGATCGGCGACGACGGCCCCGGGGGCCCCGGTGACACCCAATACCGCCGCATCCTCGCCGGCCAGGTGCCCGGCTCGGACTTCTACATTGTCGGTGGCATCACCGAGGTGAACTACAACATCCGCTCGGGCGGCTTCGACATGGCCGCCGGCCAGGCGTCCAGCGACACACCCTTGTCGACAGCCTTTTCCGGCAAGGCCTATGTCATGAACATCGCCATCGACCTGCGGCTGGTGCAGACCACCACGCTCGAGGTTGTCGATGTCGTCTCCTATCAGAAGCAGATCATCGGCCGCGAGATCTCGGCCGGTGTGTTCGACTTCCTGAATGGTAATGTGTTCGACATCTCGGCCGGCGAGGGCGGGCTGGAACCGGTCCAGTTGGCGGTTCGCGCCCTGATCGAGCGGGCCACGGTCGAGTTTATGGCCAATCTATACGGCGCGCCCGGCCCGGAAGTCTGCCTCGGGGCCGGACCCGACCCCCTCGGCGGCACGGTCGGACCGACCGGCGGCTATTACCCCGCTTACCCGAACACGGACACGAACAATGGCCAGACTCGCGCGGATCCGTCTCGCTGGCACGATCGCCGCGACGGTGCTGTGCGCCGCAGCCGCTACTGAGGCCGCCGCGCAGACGCCACCGCAGGATGGCGAAATCGTCCTGAACCAGCAGCTGAAGCTGGGCGATGTCTTCGCCGGCCAGACACTGAACGTGGTCGATGCCCAGGACCAGGTCACGGTCGAGACCTCAGCCCAGGGCAATACGGCCTCGGGTTCGGTCGAGAACGGCGCGATCACGGTACAGTCTGATCAGGACATGCGCGGCAATGCCGTGGCGCGGACCGATCTCACACTCGGCGGCAACACCTACGGCGAGGTCAACGCCACCTCACAGGCCGGCGGCAACTATCTGGCCGTCAGCGCCTATAACGCCGACCTGACCGTCGACGCGACCCAGTCCAACACGGGTGGTCTGGTCAGCGCCACCACCGAGGTCGGCGACAGCGACGCCCGGCTTCATGGCGGTATTGCCGTCAACGCCTCGGCCATCTCCAACACCGTGGCCCTCGCGGGCCAGGCCTCGTTCCTTCAGGGGACGGTCGACCAGTCGTCCTCCGCGACGGTCCGCTCGTTCGGACGAATCCAGAGCCAGTACATCCCCGCGCCCGGCAGCGTGGACAGCGAAGCCACCGTCAATGCGGTCGCAGTCAACAGCAACGCCACCTCGGGCCAGAACCTGTCCATCGTGCAGCGCTCAACCGGCGACTTCGTCGAGGCCGAGGCCAGCTCGAACGCCGGCAATGCCTGGGACCTCGCCGCAAGGGCTCGCGCCGGTGCCAACCAGGCGGTGCTCTACAATGAGGGAGGCTCGGTCGTGACCGGGTCAGACCAGAACAATACCAGCTTCGTGCGCGCCTCTGCCCTGGCCACCGCCTACGATTTCGGCCAGGCCGAAGCCCGCGCCCGCGGCGTCGCCAATGAACTGTCGGTCGGCAACAACGACGTCTTCGTCCAGATCGACAACGCCCAGTTCAACTCGGGCGGCGTGGACGTCACCGCTACCTTCTCGGGCACAAACGGCTATGACGCCTACGTCGGGGCCGAGGCCATCGGCAACAATGTCGTCGGATACGCCTGTTCAGAGTGCGAAGGCTTCCTCGGTGCCACGAACACCCAGACCAACAGCGGCAATGTGTCCGCCGTGGCCAACACCTCGGTCGCCGGATCAGGCCGCGCGGTCATCACGGGCGCTACGGCCGTAGGCAACGCGGCCAGCTTTTATGTGTCGCGCCCCACACATTAATCTTCGGTAACTTGAGCGTCCCGCCCTTCGCTGAAAGGTTGCAGCGGGGGCGCGGTCCATGACGGTATCGCGGTCCCTTCCCCCTGTCCGGCGCGGCCCCTTTACCGGAGGCTATCGCGCCCTCCGGAAAGAGACCGACCATGCGCTCCCCCCGTCGTCTGCTGCTGCTTGTCGCGGCATCCGCCACCGTCCTGATTGCGGCCTCGCCGGTTCTGGCCCAGGCGCAGGTCGCGCCTTCCGACCCCTGGGCCCAGGCCACCAGTGACGTTCCGGTCGACTCCAGTGTCCGCTTCGGCACCCTTCCGAACGGGATGCAGTACGCAGTCATGCGCAACGCGACCCCTCCGGGCCAGGCGTCCCTGCGGCTGCGGATCGACGCCGGCTCGCTGATGGAGAACGAAGACCAGCTGGGTCTCGCTCACTTCATGGAGCACATGGCGTTCAACGGAACGACCAACATCCCCGAGAATGAACTGCTGCGCATCCTTGAGCGCCTGGGTCTGGCCTTCGGCGCCGACACCAATGCCGCGACCGGTTTTGACCAGACATTCTATCAGCTGGAACTGCCGCGTACGAACGACGAGACCGTCGACGCTGCCCTGAGGATCATGCGCGAGCAGGTGTCCGAGGCGCTCATGGACGCCGCCGCCGTCGACGCAGAGCGTGGCGTGATCGAAGGCGAGGAGCGCACCCGCAATACGCCCGGACTGCGTTCGTCCAAGGCCCAGCTGGCCCTGCTGGCCCCCGGCCAGCGCCTGTCCAACCGGTTTCCGATCGGTGACCTGAACATCATCCGCACCGCCCCGCGTCAGCGTTTTGTGGACTTCTACAATGCCTACTACCGCCCGAACCGGGCGACCTTCATCGCGGTTGGCGACTTCGACGTCGATGTGATGGAAGGCAAAATTCGCGCGGCCTTCGAGAGCTGGCAGCCGAAAGCTCCCGAAGGGGCCGAACCGGACCTGGGCCAGGTCGCTCCGCGGGGCCCCCAGACCAGCATTCTGGTTGAGCCGGGCATCCAGTCGTCGATCCAGCTGAACTGGGTTCGCAATCCCGACCTGGATCCGGACACGGTCGGCGAGCGTCGCTCAAATCTCGTCCGTAACCTCGGCCTGGCGGTCCTGAACCGCAGGCTCGGCGAGATCTCGCGTCAGGAGAACGCGCCCTTCATCGGTGCCGGCGCGGCCAGCTCCACCCTCGTCGACAGCCTTGAGATCGGCGGCATCAATGCCAGCTTCAACCCCGGTGGCTGGAAGCGCGCGCTGGAGACCATCGAACAGGAGCAGCGCAAGCTGGTCCAGTACGGCGTTACGGACGCCGAGCTGCAGCGCGAGATCACCGACACGCGGACGGCGCTCGAGAATGCTGCCAATGCGGCGGCAACCCGCACCACGCCGGGCCTGGTCAACGGCCTGCTGAACGCGGCGAACAATGAGTCGGTCTTCACCACGCCCGCCACGAATCTGGCCCTGTTCAACCAGTCGGTCGACGGCCTGACAGCGGCACAGGTGAACACTGTCCTGCCGCCGGTCTTCGAAGGACAGGGTCCCGTGATCCTGGTCGTCAGCCCCGTCGATATCGAGGGCGGTGCCGACGCGGTGACCGCTGCCCTGGCCGCCTCACGTCAGGTGCCGGTTGCAGCCCCCGCCGTTCAGGCCCAGCTGGCCTGGCCCTATGCCGAATTCGGGACGCCCACGGCACCCACGAGCCGGACCGAGCTGGCCGCCGTCGGCGCTACGGTCATAACCTTCCCCAACGGCGTACGCCTGACGGTCAAGCCGACCGCCTTCCGCGACGAGCAGATTCTGGTCAGCGTCCGGACCGGCATCGGCGAACTCTCCCTGCCGACCAACCGCTCGACGCCACTGGCGCTGGCCGGGTTCGTGTTCCAGCCGGGTGGATTGGGCAAGCTCACGGCCGACGAGATCAACCGCGTTCTGAGCGGCCGGATCTACGGTGTCGGCTTTGCCGCTGACGATGACGCCTGGCAACTGTCAGGGGCAACCCGTCCGCAGGACCTGACCCTGCAGATGCAGGTTCTGGCCGCCTATATGACCGACCCTGGCCTGCGCCCTGCGCCGTTCCAGCAGATCCAGGGCCTGTTCCCCCAGATCATCGCCCAGCAGATGGCCACGCCCGGCGGTGCCTTTGCCCTTCAGTCGGGAGGTCTGCTGGCCAGCGGCGACAAACGCCAGGCCCTGCCGACCGCTGCAGAGGTCGCTTCCTGGACGATCGACGAACTGCGCAGCGGCGTGACCGCCGGCCTGGCCGCCGGTCCGGTTGACGTGACCGTGGTGGGCGACGTGACCGTGGACGATGCAATCGCCGCGGTGGCCTCGACCTTCGGTGCCCTGCCCGCCCGCGCGGCTGCGCCCCAACCGGCACCCGGGGCCGCAGAGCGCCGCTTCCCTGCCGGCACCCCTGAGCCTGTCGTTCTGAAGCACACCGGCCCCGGCGAGCAGGGCCTGGCCTACATCGCCTGGCCAACGACCGACGCGGTCGACGATCGGACCGAGGCAAGGACCGTCGAGATCCTGGGCGAGGTCATGGGCCTGCGCGCCACCGAAGAGATCCGGGAGAGGCTGGCGATTGCCTATTCCCCCGGAGTCGGTACGGGCAGCTCCGATACCTTCAAGGGTTACGGCTCCATCTTCGTCCAGGCCCTGACCCGTCCTGAAGCTTTCCCGGCCTTCTATGACGCAGTGAATGCCATCGTCGCCTCGCTGCGGGATACGCCGATCACCGAAGACGAGCTGAACCGGGCCCGCCTGCCGGAAGTCGAGCGGCTGAAGCGCACCCAGGCCGGCAACGAATACTGGCTGGGGCAGCTGTCCGGCGTGGCCGCCAACCCGGGCGACGTCGAACAGATCCAGACCCACATCTCGGATCTCGAGGCCATCACCGTGGCGGACATCCAGCGCGCCGCCCGCCAGTATCTGCGGACCGACACCGCGTGGCGAGCGGTCGTCACCTCGGACAACCCCGTGGCTCCGGCGGCGGCCCCGGCGGCCCAGTAGGCGGACGAAAAAAGGCCCCGGTCCTTTCGGATCGGGGCCCAGTCTGCTTCTCAGGATGTCGACGGAGCCGACGGTACCTGTTGTAGACGTCCGTGCCTGACGCGCGGCTGAACACCGCTGTTCAGACTGGCGTCAGAAAACGCGCCCGCCGACACCGCCATCGAGGGTGATCGAGGCGCCCGACACCGCGATTCCGGCCTGCTCGACGACTTCCTCGCGGTATTCGGTGTAGGTCTCCTCACGGATCATCGTCAGGATCTTCACGCCCGCACCATAGCGGCGCAGCAGCGAACGCTCATTGCAGTCGCGTTCCGGCTTGGCCGGCCGGCATTCGACACTGCCGCCCCGGCCGTGCCAGAGCGCTTCGCCCTTGCGGCAGCTCATGGTGTCGCCGTGATCGAAGCTGATGTCGCCCAGATATTCGGCGATCGTGACCTGCAGCCAGGTCCCCGCCAGGCAACGGTACAACTCGCCGTCGTATTCACCATCCACATCACGGTCCGGCCGGACCTGGGACGCAGGGTGCGGGACGCTGCGGTCGTCAAGACAGACGGCCTGGATGACGACCCGCTTTTCAAAACGGCGGCGTGATTCATAGGGGACGCGGATCGTCTGGCGCACACGCGCGCCTTCGACGTTCAGGCCGCTGATCGTCGTGGGATAGGGCTGGTCGACCGTCACATAGGCCGAACCGCCACCGCTGACGAAGGTCGTGCCGCCGGCCCGCGCGTTCAGACCGGCCCGCGCCGCCGCCGTGGAGTTGGCGTTGGCATTGGCATTGGCGTTGACGTTCACATTGACGTTGAGGTTTCCACCGCCGCCGCAGCAAGGTGGAGGCGGCGGCGTCTCACAGCAGGGCGGCGGAGGCGGCGGGGGTGGTGGCGGCTCGCAGCAGGGCGGCGGCGGCGGCGGACAAACCGGACCGCACTGTGCCGCGGCCGGTTCGGCGACCGCCATCAGGGCCATGAAGCCCGCAAGGGCCGGCAGCCAGGTCATGATCCGCACCCGCATGGGCCGACCTCCAGTCAAACATACGCGACCCTGACAACGCGCGGGCCGCTCCAGCCTGCATCTGACGCCATAAAGCCTTTCATTTCCGTTGCCTTGGTTCGGCCCGCCCCTTGCGGCGCGAGCGGCGGAGGCAAAGGCAATGTTTCATCCTGACACGCAGTTCCTGATCGACCACTGGACGCGTCTGTCGGCAGGCGAAGGCGTACGCGCCGGCGTGCCGTCACGCGCCGCCTTCCATCCCGACGCGCTTGGCCTGCGCCTGCCGCGCGCCTTCATCGCCGACCGGATCGGGGACGGCGGAGTGATTCGCCTTTCCGGTAGCTGGATCGAAGCCTTTCATGCCCAGCCTCTGAAGGATCGTCCCTTCTCGTCCGTTTGGGTGGAGGACTCCCATGCACTCGTCCGGGCCGCAGCGGTTCAGGCCGTTCGGGAAGCGCGCCCCGTGGTCATCGTTGCGGTCGCAGGGGCCAACGCGATACCCCTCGAGATCACCCTCGTCCCGCTGCGGGGCATCTCGGATCAGGTGGACCGCGTCGCCGGCCTCTACGCGCCGTCGGGCAGCCTGTCGTTCGCTGCCCATGACTGCCGCCTTCTGACAGCCCGGGTATCCATCGGTGTCGGTCCGGTCGCGCGCGCCCCGCTGGCGCTCGCGGCGATCGGGGGCCGCCGGGTCGCCTGACGAGCCCATCGCGACCGTCATGTTGAAGCGAAAAACACTCGGCGGACCGAGCGTGACGCCGGGTTGAAGGGTTGCGCACGTGCGTCCTGGCCCGACAGCCGCACCGGAACAAAACTCTCGACGACCGTCGTTATCCGGAACCAAACAGCCAATTCTGCGCTTGTGAAACGGGGGCGAGATCCAAACGCCGGGACGCCAGTGTGTTTCAGAAAATCCGACGTTTGATGTGCCGCCACGTCTATGCGTGGTCCGAGCGGCGCCAGCGCGAAGTCTGTTATCAATGCGGTCAGTCCCGGGACCCCGAACCCGGTTCCACTCCGCCCCGCCCCCACAACGACCGCGCGGACTAGTTTTCGGGCCCGGTGAGATGCCCTGGCTGCAGATCGCGGCCGTAACGCTTCCAGTTTTGCACATAGTGCGCCGCCGAGGCCTTCAGCGCCTCGATCTGTTCCGGCTCCAACGCGCGGACCACCCTGCCCGGCTGGCCCATGACCAGCGAGCCGTCCGGGATCACCTTCCCCTCGGTAATGAGGGTGTTGGCCCCGATCAGGCAATTCTTTCCGATCCTTGCCCGGCCCAGCACCACCGCGCCGATACCGATGAGCGTGTTGTCGCCGATCTCGCAGCTATGCAGCATGACCATATGGCCGACGGTCACACCGTCGCCGATGGTCAGCGGTTCCCCAGGGTCCGAATGCAGCACGCTGCCATCCTGGATGTTGGTGTCACGGCCGATGGTGATGGGATCGTTGTCGCCGCGGACGACGGCCCCGAACCAGATGCTGGCACCCGGCTTCAGAATCACGTCTCCTATGACGGTCGCGTTCGGTGCCACCCAGTATTCGCCCTCGGGCGGAAGCTGCGGTTTCTTGTCCGCCAACGCATGAACCGTCATCTAATCATCACCTTATCTAAAGCCAATCAGTGCTTTAAGCCTTCGTAAACCACGCTAGCATCATTCTGTTGCTGCGATTCGAACCCGCCATTTCGGCCTCGAATCGGAAGCCGGATCAATCCCGGTCCGGTCAGACCTCGGGGGGCGTGCGTGGTACGTTCGGCTCGGCGGCTTGTTCCGCTGGAAGTTTGGCCTTCCTCCGACCCGGGCGGATGCGTCGCATCCTCTACTCCCCTCTCCACCTTCGTTCGAGGCGATGCTTTTCCGGCATCGCCTTTTTTCATGCCCTGGAGGCGTCCATGACCAAGCGTGCAGCCATCAAACGCCAGACCCGCGAGACATCCCGTGATCACGGCGTGCTCGATTCCCGTCAGTTCATGGAGGACTCGAAGGTCCGTCGCCTTCCGACACACAACGGCCAGGGACATGGTGGCCATGGCCAGGGCGGCCACGGCCAGGGCGGATGGTCCCCCTATCCGTCCAACGATGATCGAGACCAGGCCTATCTGAAGACCCTCAAGCCCAAGTCGGACGGCCAGGCCGAGCTGATGACGGCCATCGACCATCACAATCTGGTCCTGGCGCTCGGGCCCGCAGGCACGGGCAAGACCTATCTCGCGGTTGCCAAGGCGGTCGAGGCTCTGGAGGCCGGCAAGATCGGCCGGATTGTCCTCAGCCGTCCGGCCGTCGAGGCCGGGGAATCGATCGGCTTCCTGCCCGGCGACATGGAGGACAAGCTGGCTCCCTATCTGCGCCCGCTCTACGACGCGCTGTCCGACCGGCTCAGCATGAAACGCGTCAAGGCGCTGATGGCCGAGGGTCTGATCGAAATCGCGCCCATCGGCTATATGCGTGGCCGCACCCTGAACAACGCCTTCATCGTCGTCGACGAGGCCCAGAACTGCACCTACGTGCAGCTGAAGATGCTGCTGACGCGGCTGGGCTGGCATTCGACCATGGTCGTCACCGGCGACCCCCAGCAGTCCGATCTGCTGCCGGGCATCTCCGGCCTCACCGACGTCGCCGAGCGGTTGACGCCCGTGCCCGACATCGCCGTGGTGCGCCTCGCCGAACAGGACATCGTCCGCCACCCGCTCGTGGCTTCGATGATCGGCGTCCTCTGACGCCGAACGCCGTCTGACAGATCAGGCCGTCGCCGGATTCACGGCGGCGGCCTTTTCCATGGCCTCGGCCGATGGCGGCGTCGGACGCGCGCCCATCCGGTCGATCAGGGCGAAGACGAACGGATTCAGCGAGATCGACAGCAGGGCCGCTGCAAGGATCAGGTCGTGCGTCTCCTGCCGCATGCCGCCCAGCTGGACGCTGACCGCCGCCAGAATGAATGAAAACTCGCCGATCTGGGCCAGGGCCGCGGCGACCGTCAGGCTGGTCGCCCTGTCCAGCTTGAAGGCCGTGGTGATAGCCAGCGCCGCCAGCGACTTGCCGACAATGACGATACCCAGCACGCCCAGCACGGCCAGCGGCTCACGCACCAGTATGGTCGGGTCAAACAGCATGCCGACCGAGACGAAGAACAGCACCGCAAAGGCATCCCGAAGCGGCAGGGACCGTTCGGCCGCATTGTGACCCAGCGGCGAACTGTTCAACACCAGGCCAGCGAGGAAGGCACCGAGAGCAAACGAGTGGAACAGCCGGTAGGCGATCCAGGCGATGCCCAGGGCGATGGCCAGTACCCCGAGGGTGAACAGCTCCCGGGACCGCGTATGGGCGATCCGGACCAGGAGCCAGGGCAGCAGACGGGCCCCGACCACCAGCATCACCCCGACAAAGCCGGCGACCTTGAACAGCGTCCAGCCGATGGACTGCGCCAGTTCAGCGCCATTCAGCGCTTCACCGGGCTGAATGATCAGCAGCGGCAGGACGACCAG
Organism: Caulobacteraceae bacterium; assembly: GCA_965284375.1. GTDB lineage: Bacteria > Pseudomonadota > Alphaproteobacteria > Caulobacterales > Caulobacteraceae > Brevundimonas. Next base: position 481,471 of record OZ260074.1, on the reverse strand, counting down.
CGCGAGGACAATCACCAGGTCCTCGACGATCAGCCAGCCCATGGCCAGCCGACCGACCTGGCCCTTGACCTGTTTCCGTTCCTCGAGCGCCCGCAGAAGCACGACGGTCGAGGCCACCGACAGGGCGAACCCCATCAGGGTCGCCTCCAGATCGCTCATCCCCATCAGCCGGCCCAGACCCCAGCCCAGTCCGGTCGCCACCGCGATCTGCACCAGGGCTCCGGGGATGGCGATCTTTCGCACCTTCATCAGGTCGGCCAGAGAAAAATGCAGCCCGACCCCGAACATCAGCAGGATGACGCCGACCTCGGCCAGCTGGGGTGCAAGCTCGACGTCCGCGACGTAACCGGCCGTATGGGGCCCCACGACGACCCCTGCGACAAGATAGCCGACCAGAGGGGACAGCTTCAGCCGGTTCGCCAGCATGCCGAACACGAACGCCAGCACAAAGCCGCCGACGAGAGTCAGAATCAGGCTGTCGGCATGCGGCATCGGCGCTCCTGGATGTGGGCGGTGTCTTGTCTGGTTTGAGAGCCTTACATCTGGGGTCCCGGGCTCGCCGGGGCAACCGCTGCGCCGGCGACGGGAGACCGTGACACGATTGCCCCTTCGCGCTCGGGCTGCGGGCTGCTAACCGGACGCCCTTCACATTTCAGCGGCTCGTATGAAAATCTCACGCCTCGCCGTCACGGCCTTCGTCTTTGCCATTATCGTTGTCGGCCTTGATCAACTGACCAAGGCCTGGGTGCTGTCAGGTCTCGATCTGCGCGAAATGGGCCGCGTCGAGGTCTGGCCGCCGATCTTCAACCTGACCTGGGTCGAGAACCGCGGGGTCAGCTTCGGCCTGTTCGGCGACGGCTCGGCCCGCTGGATGCTGAGCCTGTTCTCGATCATCGTGGCCGGCGTTCTGGGCTGGTGGGCGCTGCAGGCGGACCGCCGGCTGCTGATCACCGCCATCGGCCTCGTCATGGGCGGCGCGATCGGCAACGTCATCGACCGCATCCGCTTCGGCTTCGTCGTCGATTTCCTCGATTTTTCGGGTACCCGGATTTTCCCGTGGGTCTTCAACGTCGCTGACAGCGCCATCACCATCGGCGTGATCCTGTTGATTCTGGACAGCCTGCTGTCAGAACGGGCGGCCAAGGTTGGCCTCGCCGCCGAAAAGTCGTAATCAAACGCATTCATCCAGGCACCACGCGCGCGCCCGTTCCGGCGCCCGAACCAGATCGCCACCGAGATTCCATATGCGCCTTCGCACTATTGCCGTCCTGACCCTCACCACCTCGATGCTCGCGCTCGGCGCCTGTTCGAGCGTTCGACAGGGGATCGGCCTGAGCAAGATCACGCCCGACGAATTCCTGACGGTGTCCACCGCGCCGCTGACTGTGCCGCCGGAATACGGCCTGCGTCCGCCCGCACCGGGCCAGCCGCGTCCGCAGGAACTGGCCCCTGAATCGGCCGCCCGCCAGATCCTGTTGGGTCAGCGTCAGGCGGTCACCCGCACGGCGGGTGAACAGCAGCTGGTCGCCCAGGCCGGTGGCGACCGTGCCGATCCCCTCGCCCGCTATGTCGTCGATGATGAGTTCGGGGATCTGGCGCACAAGGAAGAGGGTTGGGCCAACCGGCTGATGTTCTGGCGCCGGGGCGATGCCGCCAGCCAGGCCGCCAGCACGACCCAGACCTCAGAGGGTGCCCTCAGGGTCGATGCTGCCAGCGAATACGCCCGCCTGCAGGAGCTGACCGGCGGCCGCACCGGCATCGTCATCGCCCAGCGCCGCGACTCGGGCTTCAAGCTTCCCGGCCTTTAATCGCCAGACCAGAATGCTGAAAAGGCCCGGACGCCAACGCGTCCGGGCCTTTTTCCTGTCACGCTCGCGCCGCTCCGGCCCTCAGGCTGCGCTCGGCGAGCGCTACGATGGCCACGCCCCCCATGGTCAGGGCGGCACCGGCCAGGATCTGCGGCGTCAGCACATCCCCCATAAAGCCCCAGCCGATCAGGATAGACACGACCGGCGTGGCCAGCAGATAGGGCGTCACCCGTCCGGCCTCGCGCTTCTGCACCAGCCAGAACACCAGGGTTGTGGCCAACACTGACGATACCAGGCCGGCCCAGAGGATGCTGGCCCAGACGAGGGCGTCAGCCTTGTGGATCGCCGCCCACTGTCCGTGCTCGAAAGCGGCCGACGCAAACGCCAGTGTCGGCAAGGCGACCAGCGCCAGAAGCCCCTGCATCTTGAGTGGCTGAATGGACGTCGTCCGGCGGGCGATCACCGTTGTCAGGGCCCAGGCCGACGCGGCGGCGATCCCGACGAGGATGCCTTTCCAGTCCTCGATGGCGTGCGGATCGAGGGTCATCCATGCCACGCCGGCGAACGCCACACCCATGCCTGCCAGCGCAAAGCGCGACAGCTTCTCTCGCAGCAGGAGGAAGGCGAAGAGCGCCGTGAACGGCACCCACAACTGCGCCGCCACCGCGACCGGGCTGACGTCATGCGCCAGCCAGAAGGCGAGGTAGATCAAGCCATAGTGGATCGGGCCGCCCAGAACGACGATGATGGCCAGGCTCTTCCAGTTCGGAAAGGGCGGACGCACGAACGGGATCAGGCAGGCGGCCGCGATCGAGAACCGCAGAGCGCCCACCAGCAGGGGCGGCATCGTCTCGGTCGCCAGTTTGGCCGCGGCGTTGTTCACGCCCCAGATCACGACCACCGCGATGATGGCGAGAATTTCGACCGCCGAGAGCGGGCTGTGGGGCTTGTCCGGGGTAATCACACGCCGCCTATGACACAGGACCGGGCCGACGGGGGCTCAAAGCGGGTAACGGAGCGTTTCGACAACGCTCCGTCCCGACTTCCGTCCACGCAACCGCGCGTCAGGCCCCCTAGAAAGGAATGTCGTCGTTCAGGTCGTAGCTTTCCTTGGGGCCGCTCGGCTTGTTGGCACCGCCGGTCGAGAAGCCCGAGGAATAGTCGTCGTCACCGCCACGAGAGGCACCGCCGCCGGAAGCGCCGTCCCGGCCGCCCAGCATGGTCAGTTCGCCCTTGAACTTGTTGACCACGACTTCGGTCGAATATTTCTCGACGCCCTGGGCATCGGTCCATTTGCGAGTGGCCAGCGTGCCCTCGATGTAAACCGTTGAGCCCTTCTTCAGGTAGTTTTCGGCAACCTTGATGATGTTGTCGTTGAAGATCACGACCCGGTGCCACTCGGTCTTCTCCTTGCGCTCGCCCGAGGCCTTGTCGCGCCACTGCTCCGAGGTGGCGAGTGAAAGGTTCGCGACCCGCTCGCCGGAGTTCAGGGTACGGATTTCCGGGTCCTTGCCCAGGTTTCCGACCAGAATGACCTTGTTGACGCTGCCCGCCATCGCCGAGCTCCTTCTTCATCGTTCAGGCCCGCCGCGCTTCGCGCTGTTCGGGGCCGGGGTTGTTGTCAGGCCTGACTAGCGCGCTTCCGCCGCCCTGAGGGCAGCTTTGTCGCTGTCATCCACAGGCCAGTTTGTTCCACGTTTGTTCCAATCCGTCTAGGGTACGGAAATGGTGGCCGCCGGTTCGGGGTTGGCCGAGACCGAAACCGGCGTGCCGTCGATGGCGCGCTGGATGGCGCTGGGAATGGCCAATCGGCCATCGCCCGTCCGCGCCAACAGGATGAAGCGCGACCCCTCCAGGGTCTTCGAAATCCACACGCCGGCGCGGTCGATGAAGATGAATTGGCCTTGATATGAGCCGATCACGTCCCGACGGCTGCCGCCCATACGAAGGAAACGTAGCCGCATTTCCTCAAGCCGCGCCGCGCAAAACTCGATCTGGGGCTGGTTCTCCGCGACCTTGTTGAAACGCGGAGCCTCACCCTCGGCCCTGAGTTCGACAGCGTAACAGACGCCCCGATCGAACGGTGCCTCGGTTGTTTTCTCGCACGCCCCCAGCGTCAGCAAGCCCAGGCCGAGGCCGCAGATCGTGAGGATCTTCATCAGCGCAGACCCGGGAACTGGCAGGCCCGGTCTTGTTCAACCAGGGTGCGGAAACGATTGTTGTCAGGCGACTGCTCGACCCGACGCGGCACCAGACGAAGCGTCGTCTCACCCGAGCGGCCATAGAGGGCCTCGCCCGGCCCCACACAGGTGCCGGCATAGAGGGCCTGAACGCAGGCGTTCAGGCTCATGTTCGGGGACAGCGAGCGCCAGTCCGATCCGCTGTAGCGCAGGCAGGGACTGCCGGACGCAGCCGGGACGGCGGGCGCTGTCGGCTGGTTCGGCTCGACGGCTGGGGCTGGTATCTCAGCCTCGGTCAGTTCGACCGGAGGCAGGCTGGGCGGCGGAGCGAAGGCGGCAGTCGGGGCGGCGGCCAGCGCGCCGGTCTCGTCGATACCCACGTCGAGTGCGTCGGTCGCCACACCGTTGCGCCGGGCGCAATCGGCCAAGGTGGCCAGGCCGACGAACTGGCCGTTCACGAAACAGCGTAGCTCGCGCGTGGTGCTGAGCTCTGGGGCGTCGGCCACATCGACCGTCAAGCCGCCCTGGGCCGCAGGCGGCGGACCCGCGTCCTTGTCTCGGCCGCTACTGAACACCAGCGCCAGCACAACGGCCGCAACGATCGCCAGGCCGGCACCGATGGCGATGAGAAGACGATTGTCCTGGGGCATGAAGGGCTCGCGCGGAAGGAGACCCCAATAACCCCGCCGGGGCCCGCGCCGTCAACGTCCTTCGTGGACGGTCGGGTCTATCCGCCGAGGCGGGACAAGGCCGCCTGGTAGTTGGCCAGCTGCGCCGTGAGATAGGCCGGCACAGGCCCTGAGGCATTCGCGGTCGTGGCAGGATTGAGCGCCCGATAGGCGTCACGAACGGCCTTCATCGCGCCCTGGAGGCGCTCCCCCGCCGTCTTGATCGAGGCTGCATCACCGAGGTTGAGCGAGTTCGGCAGGTCGAGGCCGAAAGTCTTGACGATGTCTGCCCCGACGGTCTGACCAATGTAGCCCGGCGACAGGCCCAGGCCGGCCAGAGCGTCACGTCCCGTCTCCCCCGCGGTCATCACCGCGCCGGAGCGGCTGTCGCGTGCCGAGATCGACAAGCGCTGGAAACCACCGGTCGTCGTCGTGACCTCGCCGTCCTTGCCGGTCACAGCACCGCCCTCGGACACGACCGTGATCTTGAGCCGGCCGCTGGATGCGATCTGAATCTTTCGGGCCAGGGTCGCGAGCGTGTCCTTCGCCTCGATGGTCACCGCGGCGGCCCGGCCGCCGTCTGCCGGGCTGACAAAGAAGCGATCCCCGACCCGCAACGACGTCGCGTCGACCAGTCGCTTCGAATCGCTCTGGTCGATTTCGCCCTTCGGCAAGCCCAGCCGGTCCAGCACACTGGCACCGCCCGCGGCTACAGCCAGAGTCATGGGTCTGGCCTGATCGCCGTCGCCGGACCAGGTCTTCTCATATTCGACGGCCCCGCTCAGCGGGTCGATACGAGCGAGATAGCCCCTGGTGGGATCCGTGGGCTTGGCGACATCGCTGCGGTCGGCGACGCCTGTCACCCAGACCTTGCCGTCGTGAATCTTGACGTCGGCCGCCGTGTCGTCTCCAGCCCCGCCGTAGTAGGTCAACCTGTCCGCCGAAGAGGCCGTCAGATCGCTCGACAAGGTGGCGATGAAGACATCCTTGCCTCCCGAATGGGCGCGGGTGACGGTTCCGGCCGACAGTCCGCTGTCCCGGCTCGTTCCCGACAGGATAACCTTGCCGCCGGACACGGCGACCCCGGCGATTTCGCCACTGATCGGGCCCAGATCCCGTGTCGAAGACAGGGACGGCACGCCGGAGGGGTCGAGCGTGAATCGACGGACGATCGCGCGTCCATCCTCGACGCCGGCAGTGTAGAGGTTCGAGCCATCGATCGTCATCGCATCGACGCTGTCGTCGCTGACCGTGCCGAACTGAGTCGTGGCGGTCGCCTTGGCGACGATGCCGGCCGTCGGGTAGGCTTCGCCGGCCTTGAAGGCCTGAACATAGCCATCCCAGCCGCCGACAGCCCCCGCCCCCGTCAGGGCGGATTTGGCACGGCCGGCGATATAGACGGTGCCGTCGCCGCCGAAGCTGACCGACGTGGCTTCATCGGCCGCGCGGGCACCGCGGCGTTGGGTCCAGATCTCCTGTCCGTCCTTGTCAAAGACGGTGACAAAGCTGTCCGCCACACCGGCGGCCTCGCCGACCTTGCCGGCATCCGTCGTTCCGGTGTTCAGCGCGCCGGTAACCGAGCCCGCGACGGCGACATTCCCGCTGCCATCAACGGCGATGGCATAGCCGCTGGCTGTCGACGCAGCGCCGAGGGTCCGGGTCGCCACCAGACGACCGGCGGTATCGTATTTCATCAGGGCGACGTCCTGGACGCCCTTGATCGGCTGGCTCGAGGAGCCGGCAGTAACATCGGCGACCAACCACAACGATCCATCCGGACCCACGGCGCTGGCCCGCACATTTTTCGCTCCGTCCGGCAAGGCGTTCTGCGAGACGCGACCATCGACCCACTGGGTCTCGCCGACGCCGCCCGCAGTCGGCGCGGCGGCCGTGCCGCCGTCGCTCTGGAACTTCAGCAGCTCGGAGCGGCCGTTGGCCCCGGCCGACTGCACGACATAGACAGCGTTCGATGTATCGGGGGCCGTAAAGCCGACGGTCTCGGTCGAGTTTCCGCGAATCGCCAGGGCCCACTGGTCCGGGCCGGGCGGCAGGGTTACCGGCTTGCCGTTGACCTGCACGGTCTTGGGCTCGGCCTTGATCTGCTGACGGCCGATACGGGTCTGGAAGCCGGCGAGCTCGAGCTTGCTGTTGATATGCTGCAGGACATTGTCCAGCGTCCTGGGACTCGACCCGAGGTCAGCCAGGTCAATCGGCACCGCGGTGGTCAGGGAATCCGTCACCCCGACCGGGGTCTTGATGGTGATGCTGAATCTCGTATCGCCCTGGAACGCGGCGACCGGCGTATCGACCGAGCCCTCGTGGATGGGTCCGGTGATGGAGACGGCACTGTCGCGCGGGACCGCCGCCGTGGTCTTGCTTGAGGTTCTGGACGTGCCCTGCACCAGCCGCATGCCGTCAAAATCCGCGGCCGAGACCCAGGATCCGACCTCGGCCAACCCGGCCCCGAACCGCTTGCTCAGCTGGGTCAATTCCAGCGCACCGACGCCCTTGGCCGCGGCCCGGTTGGTCAGGGCGTTGAGGGTGTCCAGTCCCTGATAAAGGGCAAAAAGCTTGCGATAATCGGGTGACGCCGAGGCGAGGTCGAGCTGGGCCGCGTCTTCATTGATGAAACGGCGACCGCCCAGAGCGGACCGAACCAGTACATCCTGTTTGGGAGCCTGGACAGTCGACGACCAGGGCGGAGTCGGCTGTTTTTTGGCAGCTCTGTTCAGGGCAGCATTGGTCGCGGGCGGCAGCGTGCTCGCCGACGCGCCCCCGAACAGGCCCAAAAGATAACCGTTGTTGATCACAGGCGGCTCCAGCCTCGCACTGTGACGGGTCGCGCGTAATGAAGGCTTAACGTCCGACCCCGGATCGAGGTTAACCGCGACACCGCGACCGACTCGGGGAACAATGATCTACGGTGCCCGTTAACAGCGCGCCGGATGAGGAGGACGCCGTGATGACCGCCTTCGTCAATACCCTGATTTCGCTGCTTTCCCTGTACGGCTTCGGGCCGCGAACGCCGCTCCGGAAACGACCGGAGGCGATCCGGATCGGCCCCGGTCGCGCGGTCTGATCAGCCGCCGCGGAACAGCGACAAGATGATCTGCGGTGCCTGGTTGGCGATCGACAGTGACTGGGCACCAAGCTGTTGTTGGACTTGCAGGGCCTGAAGCCGGGCGCTTTCCTTGGCGAGGTCCGCATCGACCAGGTTGCCGATCCCGGACTCCAGCGTATCCATCAGTTTGGACACGAAGCCGTTGTGTGCCTCGATCTGCTTGGCCTGAGCCCCGATCGACCCGAGTGCGGCGTTCAACTGCGTGATCGAATCATCCAGCCGGGTCAGGGCCTGGGTCGCGCCGGTCAGCGTAAGCAGGCTGTCCGACAGGGCCAGTTCGATAATGGTGCCGCCCAGTGACAGGTCCTTGGCGGTCAGGGTGACGAAACTGCTGGCGTCGGCGTTGGCCAGGAACTGGATGCCGCTGGTCAGGGACCCGTTCAACAGGTTGCCGCCATCGAACGCGGCATTGCTGACCTGAGACGAGAGGGCCCGCAACAGGGCCTTGAAGTCATTGTCCAGCAGCTGGCGGGACTGGGTCTTGAGCGAGCCGTCCTTGGCCGCAACGACCTTTTCCTTGAGCTGGTTCAGCAGATCCGAGATCGACTCGCCGGCCGAGAGCGCCACGTCAGCGATCGACGTCGCGCGGTCCAGGCTCTGCTTGACCGCGCTCAGTGCTCCGATATCGGCTCGCTGACCTTGGGCAATAGCCCAGATGGCAGCGTTATCCTTGGCACCCTGAACCTTCAGGCCTGTCGAGATCCGGCCCTGGACGTCGCCCAGCCGTTCGTTCGTACGCGTGAGGTTCTGCAGCGCGACGGCTGCGGAGTTGTTGGTATGGACGCTATTCGTCATCCGACTCAGCCCTGTGAGGTTTCAGCAAGGCTAGTGGTGCAACGGTGCACACATGGTTAACGCGCGCTAACCATGACGAAACCCGCGCGGATCGCTCCTGCGCGGCGGGTGGGTCGGGATGTGCAGCGCCGTCAGGCCTTGGTGTCGATGACCGAGCCGGAGCTGTAGTCCGCCGCCTGCATCAGATTGACGATCTGCTCGCGGGGCAGTTGTTTGACGACCTCACCGGTAACCCGGTCCAGCGTCTTGTAGATGAACGACCCGGCATGCGGCCCTTCCTCGATGACCAGCCGGTATCGCGCGTTGCGATCGGCATCCTGGGACGCCCGGGAGTCACGGAAATCGCCGTCCGTGGTAGAACCGGCGGCGGCGGCTGGCAGGACGGGGGACGCAGTTACTGGCCCTATCTTCGCATTGTTTTGCATGGCTCCTTCCGACGGTGTCGAGCCGGCGGCTTCCTATAAAGGGACTGGGGATCGGTCGGGCGGGGTCCGTTGGGACCCCGCCCTTCCGGTCGATCCTTAGCGGAACAGTCCGAGCAGGGTGGAGGTCGAGGAGTTGGCGATCGACAGCGCCTGCACACCCAGCTGTTGCTTGGTTTGCAGAGCTTGCAGTCGGGCGCTTTCCTTGGCCAGGTCGGCGTCGACCAGGTTGCCCACGCCGGTTTCCAGAGCGTCCTGGAGCTTGCCGACGAACTTCAGATGGGTGCTGAACGAGTTGGATCCGGTGCCCAGGCGAGCCAGGGAAGCCGAAACCTTGTCGATCGAGGCGTTGACCAGACCCAGAGCGGTCGTGGCCAGCGTCGAGGTGCCGATCGTGGTCGTGGCCGTAACGGTCACGTTGGCACCGCCCAGCGACAGGTTTTCACCCGCCACCTTGATGGTCGTGCCGGCCGTGTTGGCCAGGGCCTTGTAGCCGCCGGTGCCGGTCGAGTTGTCCAGCAGGTTCACGCCGTTGAACTTGGCGTTGGCGACGACGGTGGCGATCTGGTCACGGACGGCCTTGAAGTCTTCGTTCAGGGCCGAGCGAGCCGAGGTGGTCAGGCTCTTGTCAGTAGCAGACAGGGCCTTTTCCTTCAGCTGGCTGAGGAGGTCCGAGATCGATTCACCAGCGGCCAGGCTGACGTCCACGGCGGAGGCGCCGCGGTTCAGGCTGTCCTTGACGGCGTTCAAGGCACCGATTTCGGCGCGTTGACCCGTCGCGATGGCGAAGATGGCACCGTTGTCCTTGGCGGACGAAACGCTCTTGCCGGTGCTGATGCGGTTCTGAACCGTAGCCAGTTCGTTGTTCGTCGACTGGAGGTTCTGGAGGGCGATTTGCGCGCCCACGTTCGTATTAACGCTGTTCACCATGACGATGATCCTTGTTTCAAGGTGTCCGACGCCATTTTGGCTGCCGAGAGCATTTTGCTCGAAGGGGTAGCAGCAAGGACGAGACCAGACCGAAAGCAGGCGTGCCAAAACGACAGTCGTTGTTTTTGCTACGTTAGTTCCTGTTAAGTACGTCCCGCGCCCGGCAGAATGTGCCGGGCACCCGGCAAGTCGTGCCGACCGAGGTCGGCAGGTTGTGCCGTCGACCTCGCCGGCTGCCTCAGGGGAAAGCCCTGCTGTCGAGTTCGAAATGCGGGCCATCGCGCATGGAGGGCCAGTCTCCACCCCAGACGATCTGCGTCCCCTGCCGGACCGCAGCCGCCTTGAACGCCGCCGCGATGCGCGGATAGAGCGGCCAGTCCCACCGCACCTGGCCATCCACCAGGGCGACGACGTCCACGGCGTGGCCCGTCAGATGGCGCGATTTGCGCGTACGGCTGGCTCCCGCCCGAACGAGGGCCGCCTGCCGCTCGGGCGTTCTCAGCCCCTCTGTCACCATAAAATCGACAGGCGTCAGGGCCGAAGCCTCCCTGACCACAGCCACCAGCCGGGGATGGACGCCTTCCAGCCGCTTGAGCGATCGTGCGGACAGGCGAATGCTCATGGCCGACGCTCCCGCAGGATGGCGAGACTGGCGATCAGCTGCTGGGCGCTCGGTGCGACCAGATACAGCACCATCGTCACAGCCAGCAGTGTCATCAGCCCCTGCGCCAGCCGGGGCGCGGCCTCAGGGGGTGTCAACGCGATCAGCCGGTCCAGCAGCAGCCACGCCGCGCCGCTGGTGAGGAACACATACAGTCGACGCCACAGCCAGCGGCCTTCGGCCAACGGCGCGGACAGGTCTGAAGAGGCGGATGAGGCGTTGGTCATCGGTGGTCCTCCGGATCGTCCAGATCGCAGCTGTGGCGGCGCCAGCCATGGCTTCCGTGGGTGAACAGTTCGGCGGCGCTCAACCAGCGGGGTGCCTCCAGGACCTCTGCGTCGAGCAAACGATCATCGGCGCGGTCTTCGATCTGTGTCGGGGCGCGGGTCATCCGAGGGCGACCATCCAGACGACCCCACCGGCACCCGTTCCGCCCACGCCTCCGGCGGTCACGCCGGCCCCTCCGCCACCACCACCGGCGCCCGCGTCGCCGCCGGCCGCGCCCGCATGGCCGGGCCCGGTCGTCGCAGCACCGCCCCCGCCTCCCCCGCCGCCCGCCCGATGCAGTGAAGGCTGGGGCGACGCCGTGCCGCCGGTGCCGGCCGTGCCCGACCCGCCCGCACCGCCTGCGGCCAGGACCGCGGTCAGACCGCCGTCGCCACCCGCTCCACCCGCCCGGGCGACGCCGGCCGCATCGATCCCGCCGCCGGCTCCGCCTCCACCGGGGCCATCTGGTCGCTCGCGGCTGCCGCCCGATGCGCCGGTCGCCGAAACGCTGGAGTCACCGCCGACGTTGGATGCGGGGCTTCCGGCTCCACCGCCACCGCCCCCACCGCCCGAGTCCCCGCCCTGGCCACCACCGCCACCGGCGGCGTTCAGCAGGGTCACGCCTCCGAGAGACAGAGTGCTGTCGGCCCCGTCCGCCCCTGCCACTCCGCCCGATCCGACCGTGACGACCAGCCCCCCAACCAGCAGGTCCGCTGACCACGCGGCACGGCTGATCCCGCCGGCACCACCGCCCCCGCCCCCCGGACGCGCACCAGACGCACCGAAAGCTCCGCTGCCGCCGCCTCCGCCACCACCGACGGCCACCGCTTCAACGCTGCGAGCCCAGTCTGGCGGCGCATAGCTGCCCGAGGCGGTGAACGCGGTTACGGCCCGTCGGCCCGCACCCCTGGCAAAGACCGTCCGCCCTGTCGCCCGATCCACAGCGAAGACCTCACGCCACTCCGATCCGTCCGCGCTGACCTTGAGCCTCAGGTCGTCGTCGCCGATCAGTCCCAGCTCGGCCCGGCCGCCGTATCCGCTCTGGAACATCAACGACAGGACGTCGCCCGTCGTTTCCTTGTTCAGGGTCAGCCGCAGGTCGCCGTTGCCGCCCGACGAAGCCTCGCGGGCGGTCCACAAGGCGTTGTTCAGCCTGGCCAGAAAGGGGTTCCCGCTGTCGGCCATCGCGCCAAGGCCCAGCCGACCCAGGTCCTGGATCTCGCCCAGCCGCCGGCCGAGCGCGACCCACCCATCCCAGTGCCGCACCACCAGTTCGGCCGCATCCACCACCAGAACCACCAGCCCGTCCGGCGTGGCGACCGCGCTCCAGCCGCCGCCTTCGGCCCGCACCAGCGCGCCCGCCGGACGCGAACCCCAGTCCGTCCCGGTCGCTCCGGGGGGCAGGATCCACAGGGCACCGTCCGCCGGTGCGGGTGGCTGGGCCGTCGTCGTGCGGCTGACCACGGCGGTCTGTACCAGCGCATCCAGCCGCGTCAGGGCCTCATTCAGGGTCACGTGTTTCTGCATCTGACCGGCCGCCAGATACGGCAGCCCCAGCCGGGCGCTGTTGTCGTCGCTCATCACTCTCTCTCCGAACAGGATGTCGAAGATCAGTGTGAGGGGGGCGCGTCCTGCGGCTGGCAGATGGCGCTACTGGCGACCGAAAACCACACGAAATCAGTGGCGTGGTGTTCGCGAGTCGTCTGGTTCAACCGGAAAGGTTAGCGGGGAAGCCGTAGTGGAAGGGCTGGACGACCTCCCCGCTTGACGGGCCCGCTGGCTGTCAGGACCAGGCGAGGCGCTTGCGCGCGCCCGCAACGAACCCGTCAAAAACAGTTACGCAGAGCCCCCGCACCCGGATGCAGTCAGAGGCGCTGAAGGTCGCCGGACGCCACGACCGGACCGTCCGGCTTGTCGGCCGCCGGCGTGTGGCCCGGTGCCTCCATGGACACAGCGACCGCATTGGCCAGCCCCGCCTTGCCGGCCAGGGCACGGCCGAGGTTGTGGCGCGAGGTGGCGGAACCATCGATGGCACCGACCAGTTGGACTCCCCCCTCAGGCAGCACCAGCCAAAGATGCGGTATCCGCGTGTCACCGGCCATCTCGGTGGTCGGGGCCAGATATAGTTCACCGGTGCCCGGGTCATAGGCGATGGTCATGGCCGCCGCCCCGTTCTCCAGTGTCAGGGTCGCGACCCGCGTCACCGCCACCGGGGCAGCCGCGGCGGGCGCGGGCGGCACGGGCGAGGGTTGGGCCAGCATGACCACGACGGCGGCCAGACTGGCCGCCAGTAGGCCGGTGGAGCCGACGGCCCAGGTACGCCAGAATGCGACCCGGCGATTGTCATTCGCGGCGACCGGCGGCGTGAGCCCGGCTTCAACCCGGGGCCAGACATTCGCCGACGGCGTGACCGGCGCGATTGTGTCGGCGAGGCCCGCCAACTGTCCGTTCCACGCCTCAACCTGGGCCGCGAACGCCGGGTCGGCGGCTTCGCGCGCCCGGGCAGCAGCCTCCTCCGCGGGCGAGAGAACGCGCAGGGCCAGCTCGCCGGCCAGGGCGCGGTCCTCGTCGGGGCCGTCAATGGGATCCGTGGGGTCGGTCATGATTCGAGACAGGTCCTCAACCGCATCAGCCCCCGCCGGATCCAGCTCTTCATGGTACCCAGGGGCACGTTCTCACGCGAGGCAAGGGCGTCATAGGTGACCCCCTCGATAAAGGCGGTGCGAATGGCACCGCCCGTGCGGTCATCCAGCTCTCCGAGACAGTCGTTCAGCCGGCGCACATCGTCGCCGGACTCCAGCGCCTCCGCAGGCGAAGGACCGTCGTCGGCGATATCGAAGGCGTCGTCGATGGGCGTCGAGCGGCGGACGGATGCCCCTGACCTCAGCCGGTCGATCGCCCGATTGCGGGCAATGGTCACCAGCCAGGTGATCGGGCTCGCGCGAGACGCATCGAAGCTCTCGGCCTTCCTCCACACTGTCAGATAGGTGTCCTGCAAAACGTCCTCGGCCAATTGGCGGTCAGCCAAGATACGCAGCGTCACGCCCAATAGCTTCGCGGACGTCGCTTCATAGACACGTCGAAACGCCGCGCGGTCGCCCTGGCCAGCCTGGCCGAGGGCCACAGCGAGTTCATCGCGGGTGAGTAAGGCGCTCATACAGACGTCCGGCAATCCATGACGGCGACTTGGCGGGGCGCGCCCCGCTTCGTCAAGGAGTCAGTCATGCAGATAGACCAGGCGACGCAGCTTCGGGTTCCGGCGCATGTCGGCCACATGACGGTCGTGATCGCCCGACGCGCGGGCCTCCCGCTCATTGGCTTCGACCCAGTGGGTGCTCTCGATGTCCTTCTGCAGCGCCCTCGCAGCCAACAGGTGACCGGGGAAGAAGAAGTCGACCACATCGGGCGCGAAGGGAATGACCTCGCCCACCGCCGTGGTGGCGCTGTCCAGGCCCAGATAGGTGACCATTCGAAACAGGGTCGACGGCGTTGCCCTGGCCCGGGTCGCCAGGACCAGGAGCCAGGCTGCCGCCCCCACGCTGTAGACCGTCCCCAACACCGGAATCCAGGTCAGCAGGCCGTCGAGGCCGACGCCGAACGGGCCAATGCCCACGGCCCGGTCAGACAGCTTCTTGACCCCCTCGACATTGGACCAGATCTTCTCGATATCCGCGACGGACCGTCTGGCCATACCTGCCCTCCATTAAGCGAGACCGTAACGCGCCATGACGACCCCCGTTCACCGGCAAAGGCAAGGATCGAGACGCAAATTGCCGAGCTGGACCCAGCGACAGTGGCAGGACGCTCTCTTGCTGCCGGGCCTGCTGCCCGTCGCGGGCGCGGCCCTTCTGGTGCTGACGGGCGTCGATAATCGGTTTGTGGACCTGCTGGCCCAGTTCACCGCTCCCGTCCTGATCGCCACAGTCCTCCTGACTATCGGGCTCGGGCTGCTTCGACTGAAGGTAGCGGCGGGTGTCGGCGTGCTGACCAGCCTGCTGCTGGGCCTCGCAGTCTGGCCACAATGGTCTCCACAGGGGTCGAAACCCGATCCCCAAGCCACCGTCGTGCGGCTGTATTCAGCCAACCTCTTCTATCTCAACAATGACACAGCCCGGATACGTCGGTCGATCGAGGCCGCCGACGCCGATATCGTCGTCCTGGTCGAATTGGCCAGAGACCCCGCCTTGCGAATCGACGAACTGCTGGCCGGCTATCCCTACCGCGCCGCCTCGATGCGGCTCGACCAGACTCGCGGCCCATCACGCTCGGTGATCGCCTCGCGCTGGCCCCTGACCGCGCGTGCCGACCCGCCGGACGGACTGCACGCCGTGGCCGCGACAGCGCGCACGCCGCTCGGCCCGATCCATGTCGTCGGCGTCCACCTGACCCGGCCCTGGCCGTTCCAGCATTCCTGGGGCCAGATCAGCCAGACCATGACGCTGGACTCGGTCGTCGAGGAGATGGGCGGCCCGGTCATTGTCGCGGGCGATTTCAACAGTGTCTCGAGCGCCCGGATCGGCAAGCAGATCCGCCGCGACATCGGCCTGCGCCCCGCGCCCGGCTTTCCAGGCACCTGGCCGACCGACCTCCCGTCCGCGCTCGGGATCACCATCGACCAGGTCTATGCCTCGTCCGATCTGGCGTTCGTCAGCCGCCGACTGGGCCGACCCACGGGCTCGGACCATCGCCCGGTCGTAACCGAGATTACCCGCGCGGCGGATTGACCAGCCCGGCCAGCCGTTCAGCATGGCCTTCGGTCGGAAAGTCGTCGGCGATCCATTCCGCCTCGAACACCTTCAGCAGACGTCCCGTTTCGGGTCCGGGCCCGACACCCAGCCGGGCAAGCTGACGCCCTCCGACAGGCATGAGGGGCGGCGTCCAGGTTTCGGCCAGACCGAGCAACCGCTTGGCTTCGTCGCTACGCCCGGGCTCTTCAGCCCACGCCCGGACGAGAGCATCCATCACGGCCCGCCCGCCATGGCGATAGATGACGGCCCGGGCTGCGGCATCACTCATCGACAGGGTCACATCGGGCCGGGCCAGAGCGGCACCCGCCAGTCTGTCGCGCGTGGAATTCGGAAGCCGCAGCCGCGCACAGGCTGCTTTCACAACAGCTGCGTCGCTCGGAACAAGCGCCATCAGCCGCAGCACCGGATCGTCGGTCAGGCCAACGACAGCGTCGAACAGGTCGAGCGTTTCCGCCTCGTGCAGCACCTGACCAAGCACGAAGGCCGACGCCATCACCGCCATGGCCGGGCGCGGATCCGGCGCGGCCAGCAGCTTCATCAGCTCCTTCGATACCCGTTCGGCCGACAGCCGCGTCATGCCGGGAGCCAGCTTGCGGCACGCCGCAAGCGCAGCCGCATCAGGATCGTCCTGGCCGTACCAGGCGAAAAAGCGGAAGAAGCGCAGGATGCGCAGGTAGTCCTCGGTGATCCGCGTCTCCGGATCCCCGACAAAGACGATCCGGCCCGCCGCCGCGTCCGAGATGCCGTGGCCGGTCGGATCGAACACGGCGCCGTCCGCGTCGGCATAGAGGGCGTTGAGGCGGAAATCCCGACGTCCGGCGTCCTCGGCCCAGTCGTCGGTAAAGGCCACGGTGGCGTTGCGCCCGTCGGTCGAGACATCGCGCCGCAGGGTGGTGATCTCGAACGGAGTCCGCTCCGTCACCGCGGTCACCGTGCCGTGGGCCATCCCCGTGGGCACGGCCTTCAGCCCGGCGGCGCGGATCGCCTTGTCCGTCTCTTCGGGCTTGAGGGTGGTCGCGATGTCGATGTCGTCCACCGGCGCGCCGATCAGCGCATTGCGCACGCAGCCGCCCACGAACCGCGCGCACCCCGGCCCGCCCGCCGCCTCGAGTGCCGCCATCACCGACCGGGTCGCTGAGGCGGTCAGCCACGGCTGGTCCTTCAGACGAACCGTCATGCCGCGTCCTCCGTCGCCGCCGTTTCGGGCGCGACTTCGAAAGCGTACAGCCTTGCGTGCAGGGCCCGGATGATCCCGGCGGTCACGCCCCAGATGTAACGCTCGCCATACGGCATGGCCCAGTACCAGCGGCGGGGCTGGCCCTCCCGGTCGTAGGACTCCTGCCGATGGTTGGCCAGGTCCATCAGAAAGTCCCACGGCACCTCGAACACCTCGGCCACCTCGTCCAGCGCGGGCGTGGTCTCGGGCGGCGCGCGCAGCCAGCCGATCACCGGCGTGACCAGAAAGCCCGTACCGGTCTCATAGGCGTCGCCGACCCCCAGCACCTCGACCTGGGCCGGATCCAGCGCCACTTCCTCCATCGCCTCGCGCAAGGCGGCCTGGATCGCCGTCTCGCCCGGATCCAGACGCCCGCCCGGGAAGGCGATCTGGCCGGTGTGGCTGGTCAGGCTGTCGGCACGACGCGTCATCAGCACCGTCGCACCGTCCGGGCCTGCGATGACGGGAATCAGAACGGCGGCGGGCCTCAGCGTCCGCTCGGGCCGATCGGCATCGGGGTTCAGGTCGAAGTCCGAACGCGCCGCGACACGGTCCGGCAGCCAGTCGCCGGCGGCCTCCAGCCTTTCGATCAGACGTTCGCGCAGTGTGGTCAGGCTCATTCCACACCCGCCCCGACGGGACCGAGCGCGAAGGCCTCGCCGTTCGACGACACGGTCAGCCGCCCGTCTTCGATCCGGGCCATCTCGACCAGTTCATAGAATACCGGCCGCGCGATCCGCGCCCACAGGTCGGCACGCACCCGCACGGACGGCGAAGGCTCGCCCGTCACGGGATCGGTCTCGACCTGAATGGGATGATCCGGGCCCGCCTCCGCCGCGTCGCCGACGTCGGTCGTGAAGACCAGTGCCTCACCCCGCCGCGTCAACGCCACCGCCCGGAACGGGAGGTCCTCGACAGTGATCGACAGCTTTTCGCCGGGCGTGACCAGCACATATCCCTCGGGATCCCTGCGCAGCACCGTCGAGAACAGCCGCACCAGTTCGGCCCGGCCGATGGGCGAACCGTCGTGCATCCACACCCCGTCACGCCGGATGACGATGTCGATCTCGCCGCAATGCGCCGGATGCCAAAGGTGTACGGGCGGCAGACCCCGGCCGGGTGCCTGGTTCGCCGCCTCGGCAAGCGCGGCCAGTCCGGTCTTGTTGTCAGCGGGCGATGCCATGGGTCCAGACTTAGGCGTCACGGCGACGACGGCAAACCCCTTCTATCGGACGGGCGTCACCAGCCCTGTCGGCGAGGTTGCGCCGCGCCAAAGCACGCGCGGCTGATCGACCGGGCCCGGCAACCGGACATCGGGCGCAACCGCGAAGCCGAACCGCTCGAAATAGCCCATGTCCCCGACCAGCAGGATCCCGGTCCCGTCGCGTGACGCATGATCGACGCAAGCCTGAACAAGGTCGGCGCCCAGCCCGGCCTTGCGGCTGTCCGAGGCTACGGCGATCGGGCCGAGGAACATCGCCGGCGTTTCGCCCACCGTAACCCTCCAAAGCCGCACCGAGCCGATCACCGAGCCATCCTCCCGCGCGACAAAGGCGGCCGCCACGCCGGCACGCTCGCGCAGCCGTTCCGCCGTCTTGGCGAACCGGCCGGGACCGAAGGCGGCGAGCACAAGGGCGTCGACCGCCGCGACGTCAGCGGGCGTCTCGATCTCGATACGCACGGGCATATCGTGGGGCGCGGGTTTGGGCAGGGCGTCAAACATCAGGCGGCGCAACTAGGGCCGTCGCCCCGGCGAATCAACCGGCTTTCGAGAAATCGGGCGCGCGCTTCTGGCTGAAGGCCATGAAGGCCTCCATTGCCTCCGGGCTGGTCATCTGGCTGCCGAAGGCTTCGCCCTCGCGCTGCATCAGGCTCCACAGTTGCCCGGCGTCGCGCATCAGCCGCTTGGTCTTGCGAATCGAGTTCGGGGCCCGCGCGGCGAGCTTTCCAGCCAGTTCGGCGGCAACCCCGTCGACCTGAGCGGCCGGGACCGCCCGGTTGGCCAGACCCCAGGCCAGGGCCGTCCGCCCATCGATCGGCTCGCCCAGGGCAAAGACCTCGAAGGCCCGCTGATGACCAAGAACCTGCGGCAACAGCAGCGACGACGCCGCCTCGGGTGCCAGCGCCAGATTGATAAACGGTGCCGACAACAGGGCGTCCTCGGCCACCACCACCATGTCGCAATGCAGCAGCAGGGTCAGGCCAATACCCACGGCCCGGCCGCGCACGGCGGCGACCGCCGGTTTGTCCAGATCGGCCAGGCTCTTGAGGAAATGGAACACCGGTGCGTCGGTCACCGGCCCGCCGCCCTGCGACCCCTGGGCGATGAAGTCGGCGATATCGTTGCCGGCCGAGAAGCTGTCGCCATCACTGCGGAACAAAAGCACGCGCACGGCATCGTCGGTACGGGCCCGCTGCGTGGCCTCGGCCAGGACGACGTACATGGCCTGGGTAATCGCATTCTTCTTTTCCGGCCGGGCAAGGGTGACGGTCAGGACGCCGTCGGCCAGTCCGGTGCGAATATGGTCGGTCATGCCGCCTCTCCCTCTTCAATCATGGTCCACCAGTCGACGCCGTCGACGTCGCGCGTCCGGGTGACCCGACCGCGTTGCAGAAGATAGTTCAGATGGGCGATGGCCTCGCCGGTGGCCATGCCCCGCACGCCGTCGCCAACCGGCCGCGCGAACAGGGCCGGAAACACGTCGACCGCCCGCTTCGGTTCGCGCAGGGTCCGCTCAAGTCGCTTGAGTGCGGTCGAATGTCCCCGGATCAGCGCATCCAGCCGGGTCTGCACGCCCCGGAACGGCTCGCCGTGCGAGGGCAAAACCAGCACATCATCGGGAAAGACCGACTTCATCCGCTCCAGCGAGACCAGCCAGTCGCCCAGCGGATCCGCGTCCGGCTCGGTCGGCCAGACCGAGACGTTCGAGGATATCTTCGGCAGGATCTGGTCTCCGCCCAGCACCACCCCGTCAGCCTCGCGCCACAGACAGGCGTGTTCTGGACTGTGTCCCTCGCCGATCACGACGCGCCAGTCCTGGCCGCCGATCCGGATGAGGTCATCTTCGCGCATACGCACATAGCCGGACGGCATGGGCGATACGGCGCGGCCGAATTGTCCGAACTCCCGGCGGTATGTCTCGACCTGCGTCTGGTCCCAACCGGCGGCACGGTAGTGGACCGCGCCGGCTTCGGGCGCTGGCTGCCCCGTGTCCGCCAAGAGCATTCGCCCGGTCACATATTCCAGCCGCGTCATCGTCAGGCCGACGCCGAACCGATCGCACAGCCAGCCCGCAAGTCCGATGTGATCCGGATGCATATGAGTGCAGATCACCCGCGTCGCCGCCCGCCCGCCCAACGGCCCGGCCAGCACGGCGTCCCAGCGGTCGCGCGAATCGGGGATGTTCAGCCCCGTGTCTATGATGGCCCAGCCGTCGCCGTCCTCGACCGCATAGACATTGATGTGGTTCAGGGCGATCGGCATCGACAGCCGTATCCACAGCACGCCCGGCGCGACCTCGATCGCTTCGCCGAAACCCGGCGGTTCTCCGAAGGGATAGGTCAGGCCGCGCGCCTCGAGCGGACCGTCCTCCCGTTTCGCCGCCAGATCGCCGTCCGCCAAGTCCGTCTCCAATCAAAACTGATGCTAGATAAGCCGAAGCGACCGGGTGCGTCCAGCTTGGTCGCTATCACGCCTTGACCAGGCCACAGACGCCCGCCAAGGGTGAGAGACGGTTTGTCGTCCGGGAGTTTCATCGTGTTGCATAGAAAGTTGCTCGGCCTCGCCGGTGCCTTCGCTCTGGTTCTTGTGGCCGCCCAGCCGGCGTTTGCGCAGGCCGATCCGACAGCCCCCGGCAGTCGCACAGAGTCTGACCGCGCGTCCGGCACGGTCAACGGTGAACGCGTCCTGCCAGGCCGGATCGGCGGACGGGACTCCCAGAGTACGGCAGACCGCCGCCGCAACCGCGTCCGTCCCACGGCCGCGCCGACGCCTGCCACGCCGGAGGAAATCAAGGCCGCTGCCCAGCTCCAGGCCACGGCTGCGGGCCTGACCTGCCAGGTCACTGAAGCCGCAAATCCCGGCGTCAACGCCGAACAGCAGAAAATCTACGAAGCCGCCTGTGCGACCGGTCCGGGCTATGTCCTGATCGCCTCGACTCCGCCCCAGAGCTTTGACTGCCTCGAGCTCGCCGGCACCGCCTTCACCGCCCGACTGCGGGACCCCGCCGCGGACGTGGGCCAGCAGTGCGTCCTGCCCGCCAATCAGAACGGTCTGGCTCTCATCGGTGGCTGGGCCCGGGACGCCGGCGTGAACTGCACGATCGACCAGGCCGTCGCCATCGGAAAGAGCGATGACAACAACATCGTCTATGAGGTCGGCTGCGCCGGTACCGATGGCTATTGGCTGGAAAAAATCGCCACCGGCTGGAAGCTGCAGGACTGCCTGCAGATCTCCTCGGTCGGGGGAACCTGCCGGTTCACAACCGCACAGGAACAGGCTGACGGCTTCGAGCCCAAGCTGGCGGGCACCGACGCCTCCGCCTGCGACGTCGCCCAGGTCCGTCTGATGGGTACAAACGCCAACGGCCGCTTCTACGAAGCCAAATGCGCCGCCGCAGGCGAGGGCTACATCGCCCGCGTCAACAACGAGGGCGTGACCCAGCAGATCTACCCCTGCGCCACCGCCCAGCGTATCGGCGGCGGCTGCACCCTGACGCCGGCTCCGGCCGCTGCACCGGCCCCGACCGAGTAAGACCTCGACCCAAGCCGACGACGATCACGCCCCGGGGTCCGCCCCGGGGCGTTTTCGTTTGCACGATCCGGCTTCACAGACCGGGCCGACACGCCTTAGTCATGGCTGCATGCGCATCGCCACCTGGAACGTGAACTCGGTCAACGCCCGCCTGCCGACGGTGCTGGCCTGGCTGGAGGCGGCCCAACCCGACGTCGTGGGCTTCCAGGAAATCAAATGCCTGGACGAGAAATTCCCGCGCGAGGCCTTTGAATCGCTCGGCTACAACGTCGAGACCAACGGGCAGAAGACCTACAACGGCGTGGCCCTGCTCTCGAAATTTCCGATCAGCGACATCCGCCGCGGTCTGCCCGGGGTCGATGCCTCGGGCTTCGAGGCCGAGTTCGAACAGGCCCGCTATATCGAGGCCCTGATCGAATGTCCGCGCCCGGTGCGCGTCGGCTGCCTCTACCTGCCCAACGGCAACCCGATCGGCACCGACAAATTCGCCTACAAACTGGCGTGGATGGATCGGCTCCACGCCCATGCGCAGACCCTGCTGACGCACGAGGAAGCCTTCACCCTGTGCGGCGATTATAACGTCATCCCGACGCCCGAAGACGCGAAGACGCCGTCGGCCTGGGTCGGTGACGCCCTGTTCCAGCCCGAGAGCCGCGCCGCCTTCCGCGCGCTGAATCACCTAGGCCTGTCCGAAGCCGGCGCGCTGGGCAAGCAGCCGCCCGGCACCTACACCTTCTGGGATTACCAGGCCGGGGCCTGGCAGCGCGATCACGGCATCCGCATCGACTTCCACCTGCTGTCGCCCCAGGCCGCAGACCGTTTCGTCGGCATCGAGACCCACCGCGACGCCCGCGACATGGACAAGCCTTCCGACCACGTCCCCGTCGTCGTCGAACTGGAGGACTAGACCCTTGGCCGATGCGCTCCGGGTCATTCTGCTCGTCGCGCTGATGGCGGCGGCGCTGACGACCGCCGCGCTGGTCCTGGCATGGTGGATGGAGCCGGTCCGGCGCATGAAGCGAGCCCTGCTGAAGTCGCTGGGTGCCGTCCCCGAGGCCGAGGCCCTTTCGCCCGCCGAAGGCCGCGCCGCCGGGCTCGATTTTGACGGGGCCCAGGTGGCCGTGCTGTGGAACCGGGGCGGCTCCGGCCTCGTCTATGCGTTCGACGAGATCGAGGGCGGCGAGATCATAGTCGACGGCCATGTCGTGGCCCGCGTCCGTCGCGGCGAGGCGCGAAAGGCCCTGGATGTCCTGGCCCCCGAGGCCGAGCAGGTCACCCTGCGCCTGCTGTTCGCCGATGCCCGCCATCCCGAGTTCGAACTGGCCCTGTGGGACGCGACCCTGCCGGTCCAGACCGGCTCGCCCGGCGAGGCCCTGCGGCTGGGCCGGCGCTGGCTGTCGCATCTCGAAGCGCTGCTGAAAGGCTGATCGCCCTTTCGGGGAACGGGCTGGGGCGCTAGAAGCGCTCCTTCTGTTTAAAGCGTACCCAAGGATACCCCCGTGGCCCGCCTGTTCGACGCCTACATCATCGCTGACTGGACGGCCGCCGAGGGCAAGAAACTGGGCGACAGCTCGGTCTGGATCGGCGTGGCCAAGCGCGACGTGCGTTTCCGCCTCTATTCCGAGACCCACAATGTCGCCACGCGGGCCGAGGGCGAAAAGCTGCTGGCCTCGCTGCTGGCTGAACACCGCAAACGGGGCGACCGCGTGCTGGTCGGGTTCGACTTCAACTTCGGCTACCCCGCCGGTACGGCCGCGCGGCTGAAGCTGACAGGCACGCCCCCTTGGTCGGCAATGTGGAAATTCGTCGCCGCCAACGTGGTCGACAAGCCCGACAACACCAACAATCGCTATCAGGTCGCCGCCAAGATGAACCGGCTGATGACCGATGAGGCCTGGCCCCTGTGGGGCGCCCCGGCCAATCAGGCGCAGCGCTGGCTGACCACGACGAAGCCCCCGGTCGGATCCGGGGCCGACATCCCCGAATATCGCGCGACCCAGGATACGGTCCGCAAGGGCAAGCTGCAGCCCAAGTCGGTGTGGCAGATGCACGGGGCGGGTGCCGTCGGCGGTCAGACGCTGGTCGGCATTCCCGCCGTCCGCCGCCTGCTGGAAAGCCTCGGCCCATCGGGTGCCGTCTGGCCGTTCGGCACCGGCTGGCGCGCGCTGGACACGGCGGATGTCGAGCCGCTGTCGGCGCTGGTCGTCGAGGTCTATCCGTCGATGTTCGACGCAAAACCGAATGCCGGCGAGTTCAAGGATCAGGCCCAGGTCCGCGTCACCGCCGAACATTTCGCCAGGCTGGACGAGGCCGGAACCCTGTCCGCGGCCTTCGCCCCGCCCAGGAGCGCGGACGAGGCCCTGATCGCCCGGGTCGAACAGGAAGAAGGCTGGATCCTCGGGGCCTAGGCACCGTCATCGCCGCGTCATGGCCCGCCTCTACCGCTGGCGCATGATCCGGCTCATCCTCGCGGCGTTGTTTTTCCTGACCGGGAGCCCGGTGCTGGCCCATCCCCTGATCATCGCCCATCGCGGGGCCTCGGGCGAACGGCCCGAACACACCCGCGCGGCCTATGAGCGGGCCATCGAACAGGGTGCCGACGTCATCGAGCCCGATCTGGTCATGAGCCGGGACGGCGTCCTGATCGTCCGCCACGAGAACGAGATCGGCGGCACGACGGATGTGGCGGCCCGCCCCGAGTTCGCTGCCCGCCGCACCACGAAGACCATCGACGGCGAAGCCATGACCGGCTGGTTCACCGAGGACTTTACCCTGGCCGAGCTGCAGACCCTGCGGGCGCGCGAACGCCTGCCCGCGCTGCGGCCGGCGAACACGGCCTTCGACGGCCAGGAGTCGATCCTGACGTTCGAGCAGGTGCTCGACATCGCCGCCCGCGCCGGCGTCGCCGTCGCGCCCGAGCTGAAGCATCCCACGTATTTCGCCGCCCTCGGCCTGCAGATGGAGGACGTCTTCGTCGCCGTGCTGCAACGCCGCAGCCTGACCGGAGCCGAGGCCCCTGTGATCGTCCAGTGTTTCGAGGTCGGCACGCTGCAACGCCTGCGAACCCGGATCGCCACGCCCCTGCTGCAGCTGGTCGCCGCGTCGGGCGGGCCCGCAGATCTGCCGGGGCTGAGCTATGCCGCCATGATCACGCCGGTGGGTCTGGCCGGGATTGCGGCATACGCCGACTGGATCGGCACCGACACGTCGCTGATCGAGCCGACACCCGGCGCGCCGACCGCCCTGATCGCCGACGCCCATGCGGCCGGGCTCAAGGTCGCCGGCTGGACCTTCCGCGCCGAAAACGCCTTCCTGCCCGAGGCCGACCGGGTCGGGGAAGAGCCGGCGGCGCACGGGCGGCTGCGCGAGCGGCTGGCGCGGTTCTCGGACTACGGGCTGGACGCGGCGTTTATGGATCAGCCGGGGCTGCGGTGACTCTCGACCAGATCCTGAATCAACCTTAAGTGATATTAACTTCGACTCCGGGTTGACCTTCTCTCTCTTAGGTAGAACTGTGAATCGCCTCACATCCTGGAGGCGCAAACAGACTTGGAGACTGGACGATGAAACTTCCTCGCATCCTGGTTCTGGCCGGTCTGGCCGCTTCAATCGCGGGAGCGGCGGTCAGCCCCGCCTCCGCACAGACGATCTTCTACGGACAACCCGGCGAGTTCGGGTTCCAGTATACCTACTATCTCGACGAATCGCGGACCACGCTGGTTTCGATCAACTATCGGGGCTGCAACGGGGTCGACACCTGGGACGGCTACAACGGCTACCCGGACCTGACGATCGGCCAGGCCTACGACTACGTCGAATGGGAATGCTGATCCCGGCGTGAAGTGGCGGGACGGCACGCCGTCCCGCCCGGCTTGCCCTAGCCCGCGATCTGTCCGAAGTCCGCGACCCGGCCCATGACGGCACGGACCTGACCCAGCAGTTTCAGGCGGTTGTCCCGCTCATCGGCGACGTCGGAATTGACCATCACCTCGGTGAAGAAGGCGTCCACCGGCGCGCGCAGCCGGCTGAGCGCCTGCATGGCGGCGGCGAAATCCTCGGTCTCCAGCGCCGCGTCCACGGCGGTGGCGGCGGCGGCGGTGGCGAAGGCCAGCGTCGTCTCTGCCTCGGGCTGGTTCGGCAGGCCGGTCCGAACCATGCCCGTGGGCACCGGTCCCTTCTTCTCCTCGGCCTTGAGGATGTTGGACGCCCGCTTGTACCCGGCCAGCAGATTGGCCCCGTCCTCGGTGGCGAGGAAGGCGTCCAGCGCCTCGACCCGCCGCACGATGCGGACCAGGTCGTCATCGCCCAGCGCGAAGACGGCGTCGACGAGATCGTGGCGCTTGCCCTGATCGCGGAGGAGGACCTTCAGGCGGTCGGCGAAGAAGGCGAGGAGTGCTTCAATCGTCGCTCGCGGCATTGGCAGGTCGCCGGCACCGTGCACCGACTGGAAACCCACCACCCAATCGCCAAGCAGGTTCTCGGCAGCAGCGATCCCGGAAGTCGAGATGCCGCCGTCTTCAAATTTCTCCAGAACGTCGAGGCTCTTGCTCACATTCGTGAAGCCGAACAGGGCGTGCAGGACGAGCAGGCGAAGAGGCGCTCTGCCCCCAGTTTCCAGCACCAGCCGGATCACCCCCAACGCCGCCCGTCGCAGCGCGAACGGGTCCTTCGACCCCGTCGGCTTCTCATCAATCGCGAAGAACCCGACCAGCGTGTCCAGCTTGTCCGCCAGCGCCACGGCTACCGTCAGCGGTGCCGTCGGCACGGAGTCCGCCGGCCCCTGCGGCTTGTAGTGATCCCGCACGGCGTCGGCGACGGCGTCCGGATGGCCGGCGGCGCGGGCGTAGTAGCCACCCATGACGCCCTGCAATTCCGGGAACTCCCCGACCATGGCGGACGACAAGTCGGCCTTGGACAGACGCGCGGCGGCCTCGGCCTGATCCGGATCGGCCCCGACTAGCGGCGCGATCTCGCGGGCCAGGGCGGCGATCCGCTCGACCCGCTCGGCCAGCGTCCCCAGCTTGGCGTGGAAGGTCACGCCTTCCAGCTTCTTCGACCAGACGTCGAACCCGGTCTTCAGGTCATCGTCCCAGAAGAAGCGGGCGTCATCCAGACGGGCCGACAGAACGCGGCTGTTGCCGGCGGCCAGGGCCTTGCCTCCGTCGGTCGCCTCAACATTGGCCACCACGACGAAATGCGCGGCCAGGGCGTGGGTCGCGGGGTCACGGACGGCGAAATATTTCTGGTGCACCTTCATCGACAGCCGGATCACCTCCGGCGGCAGGGTCAGGAACTGCGGGTCCATGTCGCCCAGGATCGGCGTCGGCCATTCGGCCAGGCCCGCCACCTCGTCCAGCAGTCCGTCGTCATCGACCAGGGCCAGGCCGCGGGCGGCGCAGGCGGCGTTGGCGGCCTCGAGGATGCGCAGCTTGCGGTCGGCGACGTCCAGCAGGACGAAATCGGTCTCCAGCCGGCGCCGATAGTCGTCGAAATCCCTGACCGCGAACTGCCGGGCCGAGCCGAGGAAGCGGTGCCCCTCGGTGATCGCCTCGGCCGGGATGCCGTCGACCTCGAACGGAATCACCTTGCCGTCGAACAGGGCCAGGATCCGCTTCAGCGGCCGCACCCAGCGCAGCGTGCCGTCGCCCCAGCGCATCGACTTCGGCCAGGGGAAGCCGCGGATGATCTGTTCGACCATGTCGGCGATCAGTTCGGGCGTCTGCTGGCCCGGCTGGCGGATCACGGCGTGGAAGAAGCCGTCACGCTCGGTCAGGTCGGTCCGGGCCAGCCCGGTCTTGCGCAGGAACCCGTCCAGCGCCTGTTCGGGGGCCGAGGCCCGCGGGCCGCGGACCTCTTCCTCGCGGTCCGGCGTCGCGGCCGGCAGGCCCTCGACCACCAGCGTCAGCCGGCGCGGCCCGGCGAAGGTCGTCAGCGCCTCATACGTCAGCCCGGCCGCCTTCAGCCGCTCGGACGCCATGCGCTCGAGGTCGCGCGCGGCCCCCTGCTGCATGCGGGCAGGGATCTCTTCGGAGAACAGTTCGATCAGCAGCTGGGCCATTACGCGCGCCCCCTTTCCTGCTCGACCCATTCGGTGGCGCAGGCCTTACACAGGTCCCGGATCCGCCCGATGTAGCTCTGGCGCTCGGCGACGGCGATGGCCCCGCGCGCGTCCATCAGGTTGAACAGGTGCGACGCCTTCAGGACCTGGTCATAGGCCGGCAGGACCAGTGCCTGACCTTGCGGGCCCTGCATGGCCAGAAGGCGCGAGACCTCGGCGACCATGTCCTCGAACCGGCGCTTCAGCCCGTCGACGTCATAGCCGTGGAAATTGGCCTCGGACTGCTGTTTCTCGTTCTCGAGGAAGACCTCGCCATAGGTCAGGCCCTCCTTGGTGAATTTCAGATCATAGACGTTGTCGACGCCCTGGACGTACATGGCCAGACGCTCCAGCCCGTAGGTCAATTCGCCCGAGACCACATCGACCTCGATGCCGCCGACGCCCTGGAAATAGGTGAACTGCGTCACCTCCATGCCGTCACACCAGACTTCCCAGCCCAGCCCCCAGGCCCCGACGGTCGGGTTTTCCCAGTCGTCCTCGACGAAGCGGATGTCGTGCAGTTTGGGATCGATGCCGATCGCCGCCAGCGAGCCCAGATAGAGGTCCTGAAGGTTGTCGGGGTTCGGCTTCAGAATGACCTGGAATTGGTAATAGTGCTGGAGCCGGTTGGGGTTTTCGCCATAGCGGCCGTCGCCCGGGCGACGGCTGGGCTGGACATAGGCGGCCTTCCACGGGCGCGGGCCGAGCGCGCGCAGAACTGTCGCCGGATGCAGCGTTCCTGCCCCGACCTCGATGTCATAGGGCTGCAGGATCGCGCAGCCCTGATCGCCCCAGTATTTCTGAAGGGTCAGGATCAAGTCCTGGAAGGCGAGAGGTTCGGTCGGTTGGGTGGTCACAGTGGGCTGTTCGCAGTCGCAAAAATGAGAGGCGCGGACCCTAGACGGGCGGCTTTGGCCGGGCAAGGCGAAGCCCCGCCTACGCTTCCTTAAGCGGCGTCGGGTACACAGGCTGCCATGAAGCAGATCGACCAGATGCGCCGGCGGGCCGCGCGCTATCTCGACATCGACGCGGTGACGATCGCGCCGGCGCGCGGCGTCTTCTCGCTGAGCTTCGACGACATCCCCGTCACGGCCTGGACCGAGGCCGGACCGATCCTCGCCCAGCACCGGGTGAAAGCCACCTACTATGTGTGTGGCGGGCTGGCGGGCGGGCGCAACATGGACCGCGACCAGTTCGAGGTGAGGCATCTGCAGGCCCTGCACGCCGCCGGCCACGAGGTCGGCTGCCACACCTTCGGCCACACCAGCGCCCTGCGCATGGACGCCGAGGCCCTGCGGCTGAGCCTCGACGCCAATGCGGCCTGGGTAGCCGGGCGGCTGGACGGCTATCGCATGACGACCTTCGCCTGGCCGTTCGGGGACGCGACCCTGGGGGCCAAGCGGGTCGTGCGTGACCGGTTCGCGATGGCGCGCGGCGTGCGTGACGGGATCAATACGGGCCGCGAGGACCGGGCCCTCATCAAGTCGATCGGCCTCGAGAGCCGCCGCCTCCCCGGTTACGACCTTGAGGCGCTGATGGCCGGGACCGCGGCGTCGAACGGCTGGCTGACGGCCTATGGGCACGATGTCTCGGACCGGCCGACGGACTACGGCTGTACGCCGGAAGATCTGGACCGCGTGCTGCGCGCGGCGAAGGCGGCGGGGCTCGCGGTGCTACCGGTTGGGGCGGCCTGGGGCAGGGTTCAAGCGACCTGATCCTTCCCCCATTTCGGGGGAAGGTGGGCGGCGGAGCCGCTCGGATGGGGGCTTTGTCGGGGTGAGCGATCGCCGGGCGGAGACCGCATCCGGCAGCCCCCATCCGTCTCGCTTCGCGAGCCACCGTCCCCCGAAATGGGGGAAGGGCGTTATGCCGCTTCCGCCAGTCCCTGCGCCTGTCGCGCATCCGCCCATTTGATCAGGGCCGCGCGGGGCCAGGCCACGATCCATGAGCGGGCGGTGTATTCGCCCTTCTCGATCATCGCGGCGCGCGTCGGAGATGAGGTCGCGGCGCGCTGGGTGTGGATTTCGCCCGGGCCCTGATGCAGCAGGAAGGCCCCGTGCTTCAGCGGATTGACCCGCAGATAGGCGAGGCGCGGGCTGATCTGCTCCAGCGGCGGATCGTAGAACCAGCTGGAGCCCAGCATGCCGGCCATGCCGGGCCGGGTCTTGCAGATTTCCGCCGCCGTGGCCCAGGCGCGGTCCCAGCCGGCCTCGTTGAAGTCGGACAGTTCGCGGCTTTCGGTATGCACTTCCAGCCACGGCTTCCAGGCCTGGGCGGCGGCATAGGCCGGGATCACCGACCAGCCCCAGCCCTCGCGGGCGTGGCGCAGCACATTGCCAGGCCCCATCGGCGAGCTGAGGTCGATCATCTGGGTGCGAGCGCCGGGCACGCTGAGGACCAGCGAGATGCGCACATCCTTGGCCCAGAAATCCCGGTCGTAGGGATCGGCGGCCGCGGTCAGGAAGTCGGCCATGCGCTGGATCCACTCGGGATAGAGCTCAAGTACGGCGGAGGGCAGGCCGGCGGCGGGAACCCGCGCCGGCATCTCCAGGGCCCAAAGGGCGACCAGCGCGCGGCGGTGCGCGTCGGTCAGGCTGGCCCCGAAGGCTTCGGTCAGGGCTTCCTCCGCGCGGTGGCCCGGCTGGTCAAAATCCCAGTGCGGGGCGGAGTCTGCGGCGGCGGCGGCGGCGGCGGCCTTGAGCGCGTGGAGCCGGGCGCGGTCTTCCGCCGGAACCCGGTTGAACACGGCCTCGAAGGCGGCGATCTGGGACTGGGAGAGCGTTTCCATGGCTCCACCCTATCAAACACCGGTTGTCCGACGGTTAAGGGGCGGGACGCCAGAGAGCCGGCCGGCCTACTGCAGGGTGGTGGCCCGAACCCACCAGTCCGGGCGGGCGATCGAAAGGCTCCGGGCTGCGGCGGTGGAGCCTTCAAGGCCGTCGAACAGGGCAAAGACCGTCGCGCCCGATCCCGACATCCGCACCAGACGCACGCCCGGCAGCCGCGCCGCCTCGCCCAGGGCCACGCCGATGGCCGGCTCAAGCGCGCAGGCGGGGGCCTCGAGATCGTTGCGCTGCGCCGACAGCCAGTCGATGACCGAAGTCAGGGTCCAGTCGCCGGGAGGACCGGGGCGATCCGCCGTGGCCGGCCGTCCTGCGTCATAGGCCCGATAGACCGCGCCGGTCGGTGACGGCACGCCCGGGTTGATGAGGACGGCGGGCAGAGGCGACAGCCAGGGCTCAAAGGTCAGGCGATCGCCCCGGCCCTCGGCCCAGGCGGCCCGGGCATGCAGGCACATGGGGCCGTCGGCCCCCACCGACGCGGCGATATCGGCCAGGGCGGCATCGTCCAGCGACAATCCGAGAACCACGCGCGCGGCCTTGAGCGCCGCCCCGGCGTCGGACGAGCCCCCGCCCAGCCCGGCGGCGATCGGCAACTGCTTGTCGAGCGTGACGGCCAGCGGCGGATCCCCGGCTCCGGTCGCCGCGCCCAGCGCCCGCAGCGCCCTCAGGATCAGGTTTTCACCGTTGTCGCCCAGGCCTTGACCGAAGGGGCCGGTCACCGTCAGCGACAGCCGCTCCGCCGGCTCGACCGTGACGCCGTCGCCGACGTCTGCAAAGGCGACGAGGCTGGCCAGTGGATGATAGCCGTCGTCGGATACCGGTGCGACATGGAGGAACAGATTGACCTTGGCGGACGCGAGACGGCGGACCTGCGCCATGGCTCAGTTCAGGCCGCCGCCCGACACCGTCGTCGGCTCGGGCAGGCCGCGGGCCAGTTTCTGCTCCACCTCGGCGCGGCGCGGGGCATCGGGCTCAAGCGTCAGCACCCGGGTCCACTGCCATTCGGCCTCGCGGCGGCGACCGACCTGCCAGTAGGCATCCCCCAGGTGATCGACGATCTCGGCATTGCCGGGCTGTTTGCCGACCGCCTCCTCGAGGGTCTGGACGGCGGTTTCATACTGACCCTGGCGATACTGGGCCCAGCCGAGCGAGTCCTGGATGTTGCCGTTCTGGGGATCGGCGGCGTGGGCGCGGGCCAGCATCGCAGCGCCCTCGGCAACCCGTCGGCCGCTGTCGACCCACAGATAGCCGAGGTAGTTCAGGAGGGATGGATCATTCGGCTGGACCTGGAGAGCGGCCCACAGTTCAGCCTCGGCCTCGTCGGTCCGGCCCAGATTCTCGAGTGCCGCGCCGCGCAGGAAGCGGACCTGGGACGGCTGGGCCGCCACGTTGACCGTAGGCCGGTTGAGGACCTCCAGCGCTTCCGCGTGGAGGCCCATACCCTGCAGATGGGAGGCCAGGGCGTAGGCGAAGGCGGCCTGGTTGACGGCCGCCGCGTCGGCACTCCGGAAAGCCTGGAGCGCCGCCTCGTCGTCGCCTTCGGCGGCCAGCGACATGGCCAGACCGACCTGGGCCCAAGCATAGACGATCGGATCGCTCCGGCCGACCCGGGAGAAGGCCACCTGGGCCAGAAGGGGCTGTCGGCCACTGTTCAGTGCCTGCGCCAGCTGCAGAACCGTCAGGTCGTCGGGGTACAGGCTGTCGGCGAGCCGCAGATAGATGGCCGAAATCTCATAATTCTCGGCCGCCGTGGTCTGCAGGGCAGCGAAGACCAGGGCGTCAGACGCGAGCCTCGCAGGCTCTGACGCGGCTGGAGGCCGACCTCGTCCGTTCACTCGGGCACGACCGACGGCGGCCCGGGCCTCCGGGTTCCCGCCCGTCAGCGCTGCATCATAAATGGCCAGCGCCTCGTCGCGCCGTCCCTGCCGCTCCAGAAAGCCGGCATAGTCGGGCGCATAGAGCAGGGAGCCGCCCGTAGCCGCCATCAGGATCCTGTATTCGGCATCGGCTTCCGCGAAGCGACGACGGGTTTCCAGCAATCCGGCCCGCTGCTGATGCAGGATCAGGCCGGCCGGATCGCTCAGCGGCGCATCCACGACCTTCAGGGCCGTGTCCCAGTCGCCCGCGGCGGCGGCGATGGCAGGGGTCAGATAGCGGGCGGCCGGGCTGAAGATCACAAACGGGCTGGCCGTCAACAGGGCGAGGCTTTGACGCGAACGTCCGGTGCGCAGCGCCTCGACGACTTCGATCAGGCGGCCGACCTCAGCCAGTGGCGGGGTGTCGGCGACCGTCGGCGCCAGGCGCGCCACCGCCCCGAGATCGCCCGAAAACAGCCCGGACCGGAACGCCTCCTCGCCGAGGACGGGCTGCTCGGGCGCGAGGGCGTGGGCCTGTTTCAACAGCTCGGAACCGACCGCGCGGTCGCCACGGATGCTGGCCAGGCGGCCGGCCAGATAGAGGCCGTAGGCGGACTGACCTGACGCATCGACCGGCACCGGGGCCCAGATCGCGGGGATCGGCGGGGCAGCCGGGGCGACAGCCTCGGCGTCAGCAGCAGGTTCGCCCTCAACGACGATCGCCGGCGCGTCCGGCACCGGGACGGCCTCCGCCAGTGCGGGGACCACGGCCGGCGGATCCTGAGCCCAGGCGGGCGAAGCCAGCGCCGTCAGGGCGCAACCGGTCATCAGGAGGGCGAGGGAAGGAAAACGCATGGCGGAACCCTCACCGGATTATGCGGCGGCGACAAGGCCCCTCACCCGAGCCGGGAGGCTTTCAGTGTCACATATTCGGATAGTTGGGTCCGCCGCCGCCCTCGGGTGTGGTCCAGACAATGTTCTGGGACGGGTCCTTGATGTCGCAGGTTTTGCAGTGGACGCAGTTCTGGGCGTTGATCTGGAAGCGGGGATTGGACTTGCCGTCCTCGTCATACAGGACCTCATAGACCCCTGCCGGGCAGTAGAGCCTCGCGGGCTCGCCGTAGAGCGGCAGGTTGACCCGGATCGGGACAGACGGGTCCAGCAGCTTCAGATGCGCGGGCTGGTCCTCGGCGTGGTTGGTGTTGGAGATGAAGACCGACGACAACTTGTCGAACGACAGCCTTCCGTCCGGCTTGGGATAGGCGATCGGCTTGTGCTTCTCGGCCTTCTCGGTCGAGGCGGCGTCCGTCTTGCCGTGCTTCATCGTCCATGGCGTCGTCAGGCCGGTCAGGGCGGTGATCCACATCTCGATCACACCCAGGGCGCCGCCCAGGGTCGTGCCGAATTTCGACAGATAGGGCTTGGCGTTGCGGACGGCCTTGAGCTCCTTGTGGACCCAGCTCTTTTCATAGGCGGCCTGGTATTCGACCAACTGGTCGCCCGAGCGCCCCGCCTGCACGGCGTCATAGGCGGCGTCGGCGGCCAGCATGCCGGTCTTCATGGCGTTGTGACTGCCCTTGATGCGCGGGACGTTCACGAAGCCCGCCGAGCAACCGATCAGGACGCCGCCGGGGAAGGACAGCTTCGGTACCGACTGGAATCCGCCCTCGGTGATCGCCCGGGCACCATAGGAGATGCGGGTTCCGCCCTCGAGGTGCTCGCTGATCGCCGGGTGGTGTTTGAACCGCTGGAACTCGTCGAACGGCGACAGGAAGGGGTTCTTGTAGCTCAGGTGCACGACGTAGCCGATGGAGACGTAGCGGTCGCCGAAATGGTACATGAAGCTGCCACCGCCGGTGAATTCGTTCAGCGGCCAGCCGGTGGTGTGCTGGACCAGGCCGGGACGGTGCTGGTCCGCCGGGACCTGCCACAGCTCCTTCAGGCCGATACCGAATTTCTGCGGCTCGGACCCGTCACACAGGTTGTGGCGGGCCATGATAGTCTTGGCCAGTGAACCCCGCACACCCTCGGCGATGAAGACGTATTTGCCGTGCAGTTCGAGGCCGGGCTGGAAGTCACCGGTCGGCTTGCCGTGGCGGTCGATGCCGAACACGCCGGCGACCACACCCTTCACCCGCCCCGAGGGTTCGTCCCAGACGACGTGGCTGGCAGCCATGCCGGGATAGACCTCGACACCCAGCGCCTCGGCCTGTTCGCCCAGCCAGCGAGCCACATTGCCCAGAGAGGCGATGTAGCAGCCGTTGTTGTGCATCATGGGCGGCAGCAAGGGCATCGGCAGGGACGCCTGTCCCATCGGCCCCAGCACCATGAACCGGTCCTCGGTCACCGGCGTCTCCAGCGGCGCGCCGCGCGCCTTCCAGTCGGGGAACAGTTCGGTCAGCGCCTTCGGATCGATCACGGCGCCGGACAGGATATGGCCGCCGACCTCGGCGCTCTTTTCCAGCACCGCGACAGTGATGTGCTTGCCGTCCTTTTCCGCGCGCTGTTTCAGCCGGATGGCGGCCGACAGGCCGGCGGGACCACCGCCGACGATGACGACGTCGTATTCCATCACCTCGCGCTCGACACCCATCAGGGCCTCGGCGGGCGGCAGCTTGTCGATCACGGCTTCCTGCCAGGCGTTCGTCGCGCCGCCCTCGATCGCGTCCTCGGCCATGCCTGAAATCCTCGTCGTCATTGGGGAGTCGGTGTTTTCCGCTTATCGGAAGGTGACGCAAGGGTGGTCAAGGACTATCCCTTTGGCGACCGCCATGACGACGCAGCTCCCCGACACCGCCGCGACCGAAAGCCTGCTCGCCTTCTGGCGCGATGCGGGGGTCGACGCCTGTTTCGAGGACGCCCCGATCGACCGCACCCATGTCGCGCCGCCGCCCGCCGTCAAGGCAGTCGCCAAGGCCACGGCGTCCGTCGTGGCCTTGGCCGATTCAGGAGACGCCGTCATCGACGCTCGCCGGCTGGCCGCGGGCGCGAACACACTCGAGGAACTGGGGCAGGCCATCGCCACCTTCGAGGGCAGTCCACTGCGGGGCATGGGCGCGACGCAGTCCGTGTTCAGCCGGGGCAACCCCGAGGCCCCGGTCCTGGTCATCGGCGAGGGTCCGGGCGCGGAAGAAGACCAGCAGGGCCAGCCTTTCGTCGGCCAGGCGGGCAGGCTGCTCGACCGGATGCTCGCCGAGGCGGGACTTGAGGGCCGGGTCTTCATCACCAATACCGTCTTCTGGCGGCCGCCGGGCAACCGGACACCAACACCCGCCGAACAGGCGGTCTGCGCGCCATTCGTGGAACGGGCCTTCGCCCTGCTCAAGCCCAAGGCCGTGCTTCTGCTGGGAGCGGGGGCGGCCAGGTCGGTCCTGGGCACCGACGAAGGCATCATGCGGCTGCGCGGCCAGTGGCGGGACTGGCGACTGCCCGAGGGTGCGGTTTCCGCACCCGTGCTGCCGACGCTGCATCCCGCCTTCCTGCTGAAACAGCCGATGGCCAAGCGGCAGGCATGGGCGGACATGTTGTCGCTGGCCGCGCGACTGGACGCCGACGGGTGAGCCCGTTCATCCTTCAGACTCAAAACCGCCCCATATAGGGGTGCAATCTTGACATGGGCCGTGGGCGGTGGCGCCTTTCGTGCCTGACGACCGAACGAACAGCGCAGCGTGACCCGGGTCGAGACGGTTCGCGCGACGCCTCAAGGGGGCCGCCACAGTGCAGTTTGATTTCCGCCGCGCGATCATCGCGCCGACGTTGGCATTGGCGTTGTGCGCCCTGGCGACCGCCGGCCACGCCGAGGAAAACCGTCGCCCCCCCACCGCCCTGAGCGCTGCTGATCGACTCAGCTACACCACCGCCTTCGACGCCCTGCGCCGCGGTGACCTCGACGCCGCGCGCGATTCCGCACGCCAGGCCAACGATCGCGTGCTGCTGGGCCAGGTCGAGTTCGAGCGCCTGTTCCACGCCGACTACACGGCCACCTATGAGGAACTGGCTGCCTGGCTTCAGGAGTACGCCGACCTGCCCTGCGCGGACCGGGCCTGGAGCCTCGCCATGCGCCGCCGTCCCGACGGCGCACCCGAGCCGCGCCAACCATCACGGATGGGCGGTGGCCGGAACTGGAACAGCATCGCGGCCGCCGGCGGCAATACCGAAGGCGATCCGATGAAGGCGGCCCGCGTCGCCCTGAATCACGATGACCTGACCGGTGCCGTCGCCCTAGGCGAGCAGATTGGAGACTGGTGGACGGTCGGCCTGGCCCAGTACCGTCTCGGCGAATTCGGTCCGGCCAAGATCGCCTTCCAGCGCGTTCTCGACGATCCCACCGAAGACGGCTGGGTCCGGTCGGGTGCCGCCTTCTGGGCTGCCCGGGCCGCAGGACAGTCGGGCCAGCAGGATCGCGTCCAGCCCCTGCTGCGTCGCGCCGCCGCCTGGCCGGCGACCTTCTATGGCCAGATCGCCCTGCGTCAGCTGGGCGAGGAGCCGACGATCGAGAATATGGGCCCCACGCCCTATGGTGCCCCCGCCGTTCAGCGCGCGACCTATCAGACCGATGAGCCGATCGGTGTGGACGCAGACGAACTGGAAGAGTTCGTGCGCAACGAACCGCGCGCCCGGCGCACCGTCGCCTATTTCGAGATCGGACGCCGCACCGACGCCCGTGACGAGCTGAAAACCGGCCTGCGCGCCGCCGCCACGGACAAGGGGCGCCAGCTTTGGGCCGCCCTGGGCCGGGCGCTGGGTCCGCGCGTCACCGGATCGGGCGACGACGTTCGACGCGTCGACGCCGCCCGCTATCCGCAGCCGGTGATCGAACCCGACGGCGGATTCACCGTCGAACGGTCACTGGTCTATGCGATTGCCCGGAAAGAAACCGACTTCAACGCCCGCGCACGCTCCGGAGCGGGTGCCTACGGTCTGATGCAGGTCATGCCGGCGACCGCCGCCGAACTGGCCAATGACCGGATCTTCGTCAGCGAGCCCGAGAGACTGTTCGAGCCCAACGTCAACGCCCGCATGGGTCAGGCCTATCTGAACCGGGTGCTGGCCATGCCGGCGATCAACGGCGACCTGCTGCGTGCCGCGGCTTCCTACAACGCCGGTCCCGGACCGATGGTGATGGCTGTGCGCAAACTGGGCCAGGACGCTGACCCGTTGCTGCTGATCGAGACCATCGACGTGCCCCAGGCCCGCGAATATGTCGAAAAGGTCGTGGCGGCCTACTGGATCTACCAGCGGATGAACGGCCGTCCGTTGAACACACTGGACGCCGTGGCCTCGGGTGCGTCACTGATCCCGGTCGCGCTGGACTATGTCGCGCCACCGCCGGCACCGGTCCAGGCGATTGATCTGGCCGGGGCGGCCACGACGGCCGGAACCCGCTAGATTACGCTGGCCAGAAGCAGTGCCGGCAGGCAGCAGGCGATCACGATCATCAGCCCGTAGACCATCAGGCTGGGACGGCCCGTTTGTGGCTGTTCGGCGGGCATGGACATGACGGACCCCTGAACGCTTCTGCGATCTTGCAGCCTCAACATACCGCCGTTGTCTTAAGGTCGGGTTCCGGGGGGCGGTTAACAGCCGTTCAGCGCATCCGCAGACGATGCGAGGAAATCCGGCTGGGCCAGCAGGACGTCGCGATAGGCCGCCGCCGTCCCGTCGTCGCCGTGGGCCGCCAGATCGATCTGGTAGTGCCGGAAACGCGCCGCCACCGGGGTGAAAAAGGCATCGGGCACCGACCACTCACCAAACAGATAGGGGCCGCCGTCACCGAACCGGGTCCGCATCTCGCGCCACAGGGCGACCATGCGACGGATGTCGCGCGCCACGGCCTCGCCGGTCGGAGGCGGCGAGCGGTCCGGCCCGACCATGGTGTGATCGGGCCCCATGCCGCATTCGGTGCGCAGCGCCGCGAACCCGCCGTGCATCTCGCAAGCCGCCGAGCGCGCCAGCCAGCGGGCGTGGGCATCGACCGGCCACAACCTTGCCTCGGGCCAGCGCTCCGCGCACCAGACCGAGATGGCCATGGAATCCCAGAGGGTCTCACCGTCGACCTTGAGCAGGGGTACGAGGCGGGACGGCGATATCTGCTCGAGTTCGGCCTGGCCCTCCGGCGCGTAGATATCGATCTCGCGCACGGAAAACGCGGCCTTGCAGCGCTTCAGCACCAGCCAGGGCCGCAGCGACCAGGTCGAATACAGACGCGGTCCGATGATCAGTTCCATGGTGCCCTCCCCGGCTTTCAGCCCTTGTCCTACGGCGCGACGGCCCGCCGCGCCATGCCATCCGCGCCGGGTGTTGCGACGACAGCTACAAGCGGCGCTTGACTCCCGGGTCCTTGCGCCTGACATCCCGCGCCCATGATCAGCCGTTATTCCCGCCCCGCC
The DNA here is from genome assembly GCA_965284375.1 of Caulobacteraceae bacterium. Lineage (GTDB taxonomy): Bacteria > Pseudomonadota > Alphaproteobacteria > Caulobacterales > Caulobacteraceae > Brevundimonas. The sequence continues at coordinate 442,717 of OZ260074.1, read as the reverse complement.
GCCGTCGCCATCTGGTCGCAGGAGACCAAATACCGGATCTGGTTCGAGATCGAGGCCCATGCCGCCACGAAGATGGCCGAGCTCGGGACCATCCCGGTCAGCGCCGCCGAAGCGATCTGGGCCAAGGGCAAGGATGTGGTGTTCGACGCCGACCGCATCGACGAGATCGAGCGGACGACCAAACACGACGTCATCGCCTTCCTGACCCATGTGTCCGAGATCGTTGGCGAGGAAGCCCGCTTCCTGCACCAGGGCATGACCTCGTCAGACGTGCTGGACACCTGTTTCGCGGTCCAGCTGGCGCGGTCCGCCGACCTGCTGGTCGAGGGAACCGATCGGGTTCTGGCGGCGCTCGAAAAGCGCGCCCTCGAGCACAAATTCACGCCGTGCGTCGGCCGCAGTCACGGCATCCACGCCGAGCCGGTGACCTTCGGCCTCAAGCTCGCCGGCTATCACGCCGAATTCCAGCGCGCGAAACGCCGACTGCTGACGGCGAAGGAAGAAATCGCCACCTGCGCCATCTCGGGGGCCGTAGGCACCTTCGCCAATGTCGATCCAGCTGTGGAGCAATATGTCGCCGACAGGATGGGTCTGGCGGTCGAGCCGGTCTCGACCCAGGTCATCCCGCGCGACCGGCACGCCGCCTTCTTCGCCGCCCTCGGCGTCGTCGCCTCTTCGGTCGAGCGCCTCGCCATCGAGATCCGCCACCTGCAGCGCACCGAGGTGCTGGAGGCCGAGGAGCCGTTCGATCCGGGCCAGAAGGGCAGCTCGGCGATGCCGCACAAGCGCAACCCGATCCTGACCGAAAACCTGACCGGACTGGCCCGTCTGGTCCGCTCTGCCGTCGTGCCGGCCATGGAGAACGTCGCGCTCTGGCACGAGCGCGACATCAGCCATTCCTCGGTCGAGCGCGGTATCGGCCCGGACGCGACCATCCACCTCGACTTTGCCCTGCACCGTCTGGCCGGGGTGGTCGAACGGCTGCAGGTCTATCCGGCCAATATGGAGAAGAACCTGAACCTGCTGGGTGGCCTGGTGCATTCGCAACGCGTCATGCTGGCCCTGACCCAGGCCGGGGTCAGCCGCGAGGATGCCTATGCCGCCGTGCAGGAGAACGCCATGAAGGTCTGGCGCGGTGAAGGCCGCTTCCTTGACTTCCTCAAGGCCGACGCCCGCGTCACCCTGCCGGCCGCCCAGCTCGAGGCGCTGTTCGACCTCGGCTACCACACCAAGCATGTGGACACGGTGTTCGCGCGGGTCTTCGGCGCAGTGTGAGCCTGAAGGTCGCCTTCGAACCGGTCGTCGATCCCAGGACGCGGCTGCTGGTCCTTGGCAGCCTTCCGGGCGACGCCTCGCTGAAGGCGGGGCAATACTACGCCCACCCGCAGAACGCGTTCTGGCGGCTGATGGGCGGGGTGGTCGGACGCGATCTCGTGGCCATGCCCTACCGGGACCGGCTGAACGCCCTGCGGACGGCCGGCGTCGGCCTCTGGGATGTAATCGCCTCCGCCAGCCGTCCCGGAAGTCTGGACGCCGCCATCCGGGACGCTGCGTCCGCCGACCTGAACCAGCTGGTGCTTCAGTTGCCAAATTTGCTCGGCGTCGCGTTCAACGGGGCGACGGCGGCCCGGGTCGGGCGCAGGTCACTGCATCCCCGGCCGGACCTTGCCCTGCTCGACCTCCCGTCATCCAGTGCCGCCCACACCCGGGCCCTCGCCTCCAAGGCCGAGGCATGGGCCGTCCTGAAAGCTTTCCTGATCAGGGATTGAAGACCTGCGGTCACATGTCGCGCCGCTAATCGTGATCGGCCGTGCATCCTTTCCGGCTCTGATCAGTACCTCCCTGCGACGCCGCCCCGAGCGCGGCGCATATCAGGAGACGACCCCATGAACCCGACCCGTTTCGCCACGCTGGCCACCGTATCCGCTGCCGCCCTGCTGACCCTCGCCGCCTGCAACAAGCCCGAAGAAGCCGCTCCGGCTGACGCCGCTGCAACCGACGCCATGGCCCCGGCCGCGACCGACCCGATGGTCGGCGGTGCCGCCATGAGCCCCAATGAGACCATCGTCGCCAACGCCGCCAAGGCCTCGAACCTGACGACCCTGGTCAGCGCCGTCACCGCTGCCGGCCTGGGCGAGACCCTGTCGGGTGCCGGTCCGTTCACGGTGTTCGCGCCGGACAACGCCGCCTTCGCCAAGGTGCCTGCCGCCACCCTGACTGCCCTGATGGCCCCGGCCGGCAAGGCCGACCTGACCAAGATCCTGACCTATCACGTGGTTTCCGGCCGGATCACGGCCGCTGACCTGACCAGCCAGATCCAGGCCGGCGGCGGCAAGGCCGTGCTGACCACGGTGCAGGGCGGCAAGCTGACCGCCAGCGCCGGACCGAACGGTTCGGTCATCCTGACCGACGCTGCCGGCGGCACCTCCACCGTCACCCAGGCCGACGTCATGCAGTCGAACGGCGTGGTTCACGTGATCGATACGGTCGTCATGCCGGGCTAGACCGAAATCGGCCCTTGATGGACGCCGTCCATCAAGGGCTCTGATTTCGCTCCAGACCGATGCTGAACCAGATCGCCCGGGGTCACCCCCCCGATGCCGGGCGCGGGTCCGGTCATCAGACCGGATTCACAGAGGCCGCAGCTGGCAACAGCTGCGGCCTTTCTTTTCTAACCCTATGTTTATGAAAGATATTTAATCCAACGCACGTCATCTGAAAAAACGCGCACGCCGTAGCTTGGATACCGCCCGACAGAGGCGGTCCCACCTTCCAGGAGACGACCGATGATACGTTCCAAGACACTGTTCGCTGCGGCCTCGGCCCTGATCCTCGCCACCGTGACAGCCGGTCCCGGCGTGGCCCATGACCACCACCGGGCGCACGGCCACGCCCGCGCCGCACCGACGCTTGTGGGCGTCGCCGCAGCCAGTGACGACTTTTCAACCCTGGTAGCGGCGGTCCAGGCCGCCGGCCTGGTGGAGACGTTGAACAGTGCAGGGCCTTTCACCGTCTTCGCCCCGACCAATGAGGCGTTCAGCGACCTGCCGGCGGGCACGGTGCAGCAGTTGCTGCGCCCCGGTCAGCGCGGGCAGCTGACGCAGGTCCTGACCTATCACGTCGTGCCCGGCCGGCTCACGGCTGCGGACCTGACGACAGCCGTGCGCGTGGGCGGTGGCTCGGCGACGCTGAACACGGTCGAGGGCGGGCGGCTGACGGTGGCCGACCGTGGGCGCGGCCGTCTGCGCCTGACCGACGAAGCGGGCGCTCATATCGATATCGTTGCGGCCGATGTCCCGGCATCCAACGGGATCATCCACGCCATCGATGGCGTGCTGACCCCGCGCTGACGGCCATGGTGGAGGGGGTCGCGGCAGCGCGGCCCCTTTATCCGCTATTCGCCGCTGCGGATCTGCTCGCGAGCGACCGAAGCCAGTTCGTCCATCTTGCGCCGGATTTCACCTTCCGAGACGGTCAGGCCCGCGCCTTCCAGGTCCTGGGCAATCTTCCGATAGACGTCTTCCTCGCCGGGCTGTTCGAAGTCCGCCTTGACGATGGCGCGACCGTATTCCTCGGCACCCGCGTCATTCAGGCCCATCTTGCCGGCCGCCCACAGGCCCAGGAGCTTGTTTCGCCGGGCAACAGCCTTGAACTCCTGCTCCTGATCGAGGGCGTATTTGGACTCGAAGCCCTTTTCCCGATCGTCGAAGGTGGTCATGGGCGTCGCGAAGCTCCGTCTGGCGGCCACAAGCGAGGCCGCGGTTGAGGTCGTCTATATCGGCCCCATGCCCGAACGCAACCGGAACCCTCCGGGTTGCGACGATGTAACGGGGGTGCCCGTCGCGATGACGCTGTCTCTCACGGCGGGGACGGCTGGTTTGTATCGCTGCGTCGCATCCGCTAAGGGTTCCGCGACTTTTTCCCGCCCGCCCGCGATTCCGGATCAGGCCGCCCAGACCCCGTCTGGCCGCGCGATTCGCGTTTCCGGCAGGCCCCGCCCGGACCGACCATGATGAACGTCAAGCGCAAGAAGATTTATGAGGGCAAGGCCAAGATCCTCTATGAAGGACCCGAGCCCGGCACCCTGATCCAGTATTTCAAGGACGACGCCACCGCCTTCAACGGCGAGAAGAAGGCCCAGCTCGAGGGCAAGGGCGTCATCAACAACCGCATCAGCGAATTCGTCATGTCGCGCCTGAACGGCATCGGCGTGACCAATCACTTCATCAAGCGGCTGAACCTGCGCGAGCAGCTGATCCGCGAGGTCGAGATCATCCCGCTCGAGGTCGTCTGCCGCAACGTCGTCGCCGGCTCGATGAGCCAGCGCCTCGGCATCGACGAAGGCACACCGCTGCCCCGCTCGATCATCGAATTCTATCTCAAGAAGGACGAGCTCAACGACCCGATGGTCACCGAGGAGCACATCACCGCCTTCAACTGGGCCACGACCCAGGAGCTGGATGACATCCTGGCCATGACGGTGCGGGTGAACGACTATCTGTCGGGCATGTTCGGTGCCGTCGGCATCACCCTGGTGGACTTCAAGATCGAGTTCGGCCGGGTGTGGGAGAACGACTTCAGCCGGGTCATCCTGGCCGACGAGATCAGCCCCGACTCGTGCCGCCTGTGGGACACCAACACGGGCGAGAAGCTGGACAAGGACCGCTTCCGCCGCGATCTGGGCAATGTCATCGAGAGCTACACCGAGGTGGCCCGCCGCCTCGGCATCATGAAGGATATGCCGACCGTGATTCAGGGTGGATTGCACTAGAATGGCCAAGGTCAAGGTTCACGTCTTCCTCAAGCCCGGCGTTCTCGACGTTCAGGGCAAGGCCGTCGAGCAAGCCCTGCACGGACTGGGCTGGGCCGGCGTCGCCAACGCCCGCGTCGGCAAGCTGATCGAGTTCGACCTCGACGGTGCCGCCGACCCGGCTGCCGAAGCGAAAAAGATGTGCGAGCAACTGCTCGCCAACACCGTGATCGAAAGCTACCGCATCGAGGCCGCATGAAGCGGTTCATCCAGTTCTCGGTCGCGGCCTTCGTGCTGGTCTGCGTCCTGATCTTCGCCGCGGCGCTGGCGGGCGGTCTGACGGATGACCGTGCGTTTACGCAGGCCGCGAAGGACGCGGCGCACCCACCGTCCCGGTGATCGACGCCCTGAAATCCTGGGCGCGGAACCTCAAACGTGACGTCGTGGTGCTCTGGATCGCGGCGCGCGATCCCAGGACGCCGCTCGCGGCCAAGATCATCGCGGGGGCCGTAGCGGCCTATGCGCTGTCGCCGATTGACCTGATCCCCGACTTCATTCCGGTGCTCGGCTACCTCGACGACCTGCTGATCGTGCCGCTCGGAATCTGGGTCGCGGTCCGACTGATCCCGGCCCCGTTGCTGGCCGGGTTCCGGGCGGCGGCGTCGGACCGGTCCAGGCCAACATCACGGGCGGCGGCAGGGATCGTCATCGGTCTGTGGCTGCTTTCGGCTGTCCTCGTCGGTGCCTGGATCTGGGGAGCCGCGACACTGCGCTAGGGACGAACGGGCCGGCCCTGCGCTAGGGTCGGCAGACATCACTGGAGCCGCGCAATGACCTTTACCCTGACCTCGACCGGTTTCGCCGACGGGGGGACCCTGCCGGACGCCCAGGTCTATGCCAAAGGCAACCGGTCACCGCAGCTGAGCTGGTCCGGCGCGCCCGAAGGCACGAAGAGCTTTGCCATCACCTGTTTCGACCCAGATGCGCCGACCGGTTCGGGTTTCTGGCACTGGACGGTCGCCAACCTTCCCACCGACGTGACCGAACTGGCCGAGGGCGCGTCTTCCGCCGGCCTGCCGAAAGGCGCGGTCGAGGGCCGCACCGACTTCGGCGAGCCCGGCTTCGGCGGTGCCGCACCGCCCCCTGGACACGGGCCCCACCACTATGTCTTCACCGTCTTCGCGGTTGGTGTGGAGGCCCTGCCCGTCACGCCCGAGGACTCCGGGGCCAAATACGGCTTCAATCTGCATTTTCACACCCTCGCCAGGGCTTCGATCACGGGGATCTACGAGAACAGGGGCTGAGCGGGCCTCTCCCGCCTGACAAGCCGTCCGAACGCTGCTAAAGGGCGCCGCCATGAGCGCAGCCGTCATTGTCTTTCCGGGTTCCAACTGCGACCGCGACTGCAAGGTCGCCGTCGAACGCTCCACGGGCGAGCGGGTCGAGATGGTCTGGCACCAGGACACGGAACTGCCGTCGGGGCTGGACCTGATCGTTCTGCCCGGCGGCTTCTCCTACGGCGACTATCTGCGCTGCGGGGCCATGGCGGCGCAGTCACCGATCATGCAGGCCGTCCGGAAGGCCGCCGACGACGGCGTCGCCGTTCTGGGAATCTGCAACGGCTTCCAGATCCTGTGCGAGGCCGGGATGCTGCCGGGCGCCCTGCTGAGGAATGCGGGCCTGAAATACGTCTGCAAACCGATCAGCATGACGGTGACCAACGCCCAGACCCGCTTCACCGCCGGCTACCAGGGCCAGCGTGAGGTGATCATGACCCAGGGCAATGGCGACGGAAACTATTTCGCCGACGCCGAAAGCCTGGCCCGGCTCGAAGGCGAGGGCCAGGTCGTATTCCGCTATGTCGACAACCCCAACGGCTCGGTCAACGACATCGCCGGCGTCCAGAATGCGCGGGGCAATGTTCTGGGCATGATGCCCCATCCCGACCGGGCCTTCGAGGAAGAGCTGGGCTCGGCCGACGGCGCGACCCTGTTCCGCTCGATCTACGCCGCCGCCTGACGGAATCAGCGGGCTCGGGCCGCGCGACCGGTTGACAAGCCGAGGCTGTCTTGGTCCAAATCCCCCCGGTTGTCCGGGGGAATACCATGTATCGCAAGCTTATCGGCGTCGTCGCCGCCCTGTCTCTTGGCGCGTGTGCGTCACCCTATGTGGCCACGCCCTACGACCGCCCTGCGGCGGGTGTCACGGGCATTGCCCTGGTCGAGGATTCGCTGCCGGAGAAGGCCATCGCCTATGAGGTCGCCTCGGTGGGATCCAATTTCGGCCTGATCGGCGCCCTCGTAGACGCCGGCATCCAGGCCGAACGACAGGATGCCGTCAATGACGCCTTGGTCGGCATCCAGTTCGATGCCGAAGGAGAGCTGGAAACCCGTCTGATATCCGCGCTCAGCGCCCAGGGATATCGCGTCGCGCCCCTGCCCGGCGATGCCCGCAAAAAGCGCGACTGGCTGGAGACCTATCCGGCCGCATCGGCGGGCACCGATGCCTACCTCGACATCGCGGTCATTCAATACGGCTACATGTCTTCCGGCGCGGGCCAGCCCTTCCGGCCGACCATTGGGGCGAAGGTCAGACTGGTCAAGGTTTCCGACGGCTCGACGCTGATGGAAAACCAGATCGTCTACAATCCGCTGAACACCGTACAGGGGGTCGTCACGATCGCTCCGAATCCCGAATACGCCTTCCGGAACCGCAGCGAGTTGCTGGCGGATCCGGCGCGGCTGGCGGCGGGCATCCAGGATGCTCTGAATCAGGTTGCCGACACTGCCACACAGCTGTTGCGCTAGGACGACGGGCATGGAGGTTCGGAAACCCGCCCTGGCCGCCCTGGCGTGCGCTGTCATCACGGCCGGCTGTGCCACGGCACTGCCGCCGCTGGGACCCGTGCTGGAATATGCCCGACAGGATTGCCAGGCCGTGCCCGACCTGTCGACGGCCCTGAGCCTGACGCCCGAGAAGGAAACCAATGGCTTCACGGTCACGACGGCCATAGGTCCGCAGACCCAGTGCCTGATCCGACCCGGCGGCCCCACGCCGTATCTGGTATATGCTCTTCCCACCGACCTGGGCGACAAGACATTGGCTGTCGGTGGAATACTCGAGGCCAGGCGGATCATGTCGGCGGACGTATCGGTGCTTGATGCAAGCGGTCAGGTGACGCGCAGCTTTGTGCCGACGGACTATTTCTTCCGGGGTCCCGTCTATTCCGTGCAGTTCAAACCTCGCGAGGGCGATGCTTTCGTGCTCGTCGCCAGCGATGCCTCACGCGTCGGACGCCGCTACGACGCGATCACCGTCGGCACCAATACCACGACGGTTTCGACCGGCTATGCCACGGCGAATTTCACCACCGGCGTAGAAGCGTCGACCAGCCGGACATTCTCCCACGAGGGGACCGTCCAGGTCATCGTCTATGATACGGACACGAAAGAGGACGACAGCCGCTGATCCGGTGACCTAGACGCCCCAGGCCTTGCCGCCGTCGCCATAGCCGTCGATGGCCTGGAACATCGCCGAGACCAGCGCCCGCTCCTCCTCCGTCACCTCCGGCTTCCAGACGTCGAAGATCAGTATGGTGCGGTCCTGGCCGCTGTCGTTGGCGGCCTCGTGCTCAATGGTGTCATCGAAGGCCCAGGCCTGTCCCTCACGCCAGTTGCGGACGTCATTGCCGACCCGGAAGCGGGAGCCCGGCGGGGCGATCAGCGGCAGGTGGCAGATCAGGCGGGTGTTGATCAGGCCGTGATGCGGCGGGATTCGCGCCCCTGCCTTGAGACGCGAGAACAGGATCGACGGCGTCCGGCCCGGCACCCGGCACAGCGGAACCTCGGCCAGGGCTTGCAGTGTTCGCGGGCAGCGGCCGGCGATGTCGGGCTGCGCCTCGCCGTCCTTCCACAGAAACAGGGCGCTCCAGTCGGCGTTCGAGATCATGCCGCTGGAATCGGTGTTCGGGCGGTTCTCGCGCATCTCCACATAGGGGCGGAACAGGTCAGGCTCGGCCAGAAGGGCGTCGAGCTCGGCGCGGATGTCGCCGGCCGCTGTCTCGAGCGCGCTCAACCATGGCAGGGTCTCGCGTGGCTGGAACTGGACCTGCGGCAGGCCGGGGAACAGATAGAACCGCGGCTCCTGCTGATACAGCCGCTTCCGACCGGCCATCAGATCAAGGGACAGCGCAAAGCGGTCGCTGGATGTGACAGGGTTGAAGCCTTCGCGCGCCAGGCTCTCGGTCAGATGGGTCTCAAAGCGCGCGGCCTGATCCTGAACGGCTCCCTGAGCCCGGCGTAGTTGCGCGATCAGGTCTGCAGGCAGGCCCTGGCCGTCACCGGCGGCGCGAAGGGCCGAGCTGTAAAAACTGCTCCCTGCCCGCGCGTCACCCAAGCCTGTCAGGGCGTCACCCTTGGCAATCAAGGCCCGCAGATCGCGCGGATCGGCGGCCAGCACCCGGTCAGCCTCCGCCAACCGGGTATGATGCGCTTGCTGATCGCCGACCTCGCCCATTCCACGATCGAAGGTGGGCGAGCGGCGTTCGTCAAGCTGAAACCTCAGATGGCGGGGTCGGCCTTTCCGGCATCGTCAGCGCCCTGGACGCCCGGGGACTGGTCCAGGGCATCCTCGTCCGTATCGGCCGCTTCCACACGGACATTCTCGTCGTCCCGTGACTGGACGTCACCCGGATCGCGCTGAGCCTGAAGTTCGCGGGCTCCAAGGCCAAGGCCTTGTTCGCGCGCGCGATCGGCCTGAACGGCATCTGTTTCGAACACCGGCGCTGCGGTCGGCGGTGTCTTGTTCGGGTCGGTCATCATGGTCTCCTTGCCTGTGGGACCATCAACCCCGGTCGGGCCGACCCGGTTCCGGCCTTGAACCAAAGGCCGGGCGGTGCGTAATGCAGGCTGCATCGAAGGAACCGCCCATGTCGTCCGTCGTTCGCGCCGCGCCATCAACCCTCGCTCGCCGCCTCATCGTGCTGCTGGCCATGGTCTTCTCTGTCGCCGTCGGTCAGGGCCAGAGGGCACTCGGCTGGGGCCAGTCGGCGGCGGAGTTCGCGGCCGACAGTGACGCCACGCTGAGGGTGGCCGGATATGCCTTCGCCATATGGGGCGTCATCTATCTGGGGCTGCTGGTCTATGCGGTGCGCCAGTTCCTGTCGCTCAAGGGGCAAGGCCCGCTGATCCAGCGGTTCGGCTGGCCGTCCGCCCTGGCCTTCATCGGCATCGGGCTGTGGATCGTCGCGGCCGCGTTCGATGCCGAGGTTGCGACCATCGCGCTGATTTTCGGTGCCCTGACGGTGCTCCTGATCCCGCTGCTGCAGAACGCCGCCATGATTCGCGCACTCTCCGCCGGGGATCGGGACCGCTGGACGGTGATCTGGCCCCTCAGCCTGCTGGCGGGATGGCTGACAGTGGCCGCGCCGCTGAACCTGATCACCGTGGCCACCGGCAACGGCGACCTGCCGACGGTCCTGGCTCCGACCGTCTGGGCCATGATCGCCGTCGCGGGGGTCGTTCTGGTCGCCCTGGGCATCACCCGGCAGATTCGCACCATCGCCTACGCCCTGCCGATCGCCTGGGGCCTGCTGGGTGCCTATGTGGCGGAGCAGCCCCGTAATGAGCCACTGGCCTTTGTGGCCCTGGGTGCCGCCGTGGTGGTTCTGGCCGGAGCGATCATTCTGGTCATCCGGCGGCCGAGGGGCGTCGAACGGGCCGTGATCGCCTAGGGCATATCGTCCGAATGGTCGTCGTTGGCGGCCTCTTTTGAGGCGCGTTCGGCAGCGGCGGACGCCCCGGCATCGTCCGCGGCGATCTCGGGCGTGTCCGGGTCTTCCGGCGTCGCGGCGGGGTCGATGGGTGGGTTGGGCATCCCGGTCTCCTTCAGCTTCACAGCTTCAATGGGCGTCCGCGCGCGATGTTCCGCGACGGCGGCTGACACCCGCGCCCCGAACGGCTAGAAGGCGCGCCCATGAGCGCTCCCGAAAAGACTCCCCCGTCGAAGACCATGGCCGAACTGGCCGCCGAATACGGCCTGGCCCCGAATGAGTACCAGGTCGTCCTGGATCGGCTGGGGCGTGAACCCAACAACGTCGAACTCGGCGTCTTCTCGGTGATGTGGTCCGAGCACTGCTCGTACAAGTCGTCGAAGATCCATCTGGGCAAATTCCCGACCAAGGGCCCGCGGGTCATCTGCGGCCCGGGCGAGAACGCCGGCGTCATCGACATCGACGACGGCGACGCCTGCATCTTCAAGATGGAGAGCCACAACCACCCCAGCTTCATCGAGCCCTATCAGGGCGCGGCGACGGGCGTAGGCGGGATCATGCGCGACGTCTTCACCATGGGCGCGCGGCCCGTGGCCCTGCTGAACGCCCTGCGATTCGGTGACCCGTCGCATGAGAAGACGAAGCGGCTGGTCAAGGGCGTGGTCTCGGGCATCGGCGGCTATGGCAACTGCGTCGGGGTGCCGACGGTGGCGGGCGAGACCAATTTCCACGCGGGCTACAACGGCAACATCCTGGTCAACGCCATGTGCGTCGGCGTGGCCAGGGCGGACAGCATTTTCTACTCGGCGGCCCCGGGGCCCGGAATGTCGGTGGTCTATTTCGGATCCAAGACCGGCCGCGACGGCATCCACGGCGCGACCATGGCCAGTGCCGAGTTCGACGAGGATTCGGACGAGAAACGCCCCACCGTCCAGGTCGGCGATCCCTTTGCCGAAAAGCTGCTGATCGAGGCGACGCTGGAGCTGATGGCCTCGGGTGCCGTGGCGGCCATCCAGGACATGGGCGCGGCGGGCCTGACCTCTTCGTCGGTCGAGATGGCCGGCAAGGGCGGCGTCGGCGTCGAGCTGAACATGGACATGGTGCCCCAGCGCGAAGAGGGCATGACGGCCTATGAGATGATGCTCTCGGAAAGCCAGGAGCGGATGCTGGCGGTGCTGAAGCCGGGCCGCGAAGAAGACGGCCACCGCATCTTCAAGAAGTGGGGCCTCGACGCCGCCGTCATCGGCATGACCACGGACACCGGCCGTCTGGTCTTGAAGCATCACGGCGAGACGGTCTGCGACGTGCCTCTGGCCCCGCTGTTCGACGACGCGCCCCTGTACGATCGGCCGTGGGTCCAGCCCGCGCTGCAGCCGCGTCTCGCCCCCGCCGACGTGCCCGGGCCGGAGAGCTGGGACGATGCGGTGCTGAAGGTGCTGTGCTGCCCGGACATGGCGTCCAAGCGCTGGATCTGGGAGCAGTACGATCGGCACGTGATGGCCGACACCCTGCATGATTCGGCCACCGCCGCCGACGCCGGGGTGGTGCGGGTGCACGGCACGGACAAGGGTCTGGCCATGACCTCGGACTGCACGCCCCGCTATGTGCTGGCCGATCCCTATGAAGGCGGCAAACAGGCCGTGGCCGAGGCCTGGCGCAATCTGACCGCGGTCGGCAGCCGCCCCATCGCCATCACCGACAATCTCAATTTCGGCAATCCGCAGCGGCCCGAGATCATGGGCCAGATCGTGCGCGCCATCGACGGCATGGCAGAGGCCTGCCGCGTGCTGGACTTCCCGGTCGTGAGCGGCAACGTCAGCCTGTACAACGAGACCAACGGAGCGGCCATTCCGCCGACCCCGACCGTCGGGGCCGTGGGCCTGCTGACCAACTATGACGTGGTCGTCGGCTTCGGCGGCATGGTCGACGGCGATGTGCTGGTGCTGATCGGCGAGACGGTCGGCGAGCTGGGCTCGTCCCTCTACCTGCGCGAGGTCCTCGGCCGCGAGGACGGCGCACCGCCGCCGGTCGATCTGGCGCTGGAACGGGTCACCGGCGACTTCGTGCGCGGCCTGATCGAGGCCGGCGACCTGACCTGTGTCCACGATCTGTCGGACGGCGGCCTGATCGGGGCGGCCGCGGACATCGCCCTGGCCTCGGACTGCGGTGTCGAGCTGGACGCCACCAGCGAGACCCATGCCCACATCTTCCTGTTCGGCGAGGATCAGGCCCGCTATCTGGTGGCCACGCCCGATGCGACCGGGATCATCGCAGCCGCGCAGAAGGCCGGCCTGCACGCCTCGGTCGTCGGCCGCGCCGTGGGCCGCGACTTTTCGTCCGGGGACCTGTTCCGGCTTCCGCTGGACCACCTGCGCGAAATGCACGAGGCATGGTTGCCCAACTGGATCGAAGGCTGACATGCGCACTGTTCTGACCGCCCTGCTGGCGACCCTGACCCTCGCCGCCTGCGATGGCGGCGGTGACCCGGTCCAGCAGGCGCTGCGCGACACGGCGATCGCGAACCAGTCTGCCATGGTCAAGGAAACGGCGACCACGTCGGCGAGCGATCACCCCTCGACCGGTCATGGCACCAGCCCCGGCGACCGGGCCTTCGCCGCCTCGGAAGCCGCCATGCATGCCGGGATGGCGGCCGCATCGGGCGAGACGCTGGACGAGGCCTATATCGCCAAGATGGTCGAGCATCACCGCGGGGCCGTGGCCATGGCCGATGTCGCCCTGGCGCAGTCGCGCGATCCGGAGGTCCGGCGCATGGCCCAGGTCGTCAAGGATTCGCAGACGCGCGAGATTGCCGAAATGCGGGCCTGGAAGCCAACGACGGCGAACTGACGCAGCCGCCTATCCCGTCGTTCGGTCCGGGGGTAGGCTTGGATCATGGCTGACGATCTCTCGGTTGCGCCCACCCCTCAAGCGAAGACGTTTCGTCCGTGGGCTCCGCCCCGGCGCCGAAAGCCGCTGTCGCTGGTCCCCTTCCTCTACCAGAGCTGGCGTGATCCGCTTCTGATCTGGTCGGAGCGTCACTTCACCGAGCCTCAGCTGTTCGGCCAGGGGCGGTTCGGCGCGGTGATGGTGGTCAGCAATCCGGCCGGGGTCCGTCATGTCCTGACCGACAACGCCGCCAACTACGAAAAGGGGCGGCTGCAGCGCATCGTGCTCGGGCCCCTTCTGGCCGAAGGGCTATTGCTGGCCGAGGGGACGGACTGGCGCCGCGCCCGGCGCATCCTGGCCCCCCTGTTCACCCCCGCGCGCACCGCCGCCCTGACCCGCCGCATGACCGAGGTCTGCGCCAAACGGGTCGCCGGCTGGAAACTGACGCGCAGCCAGTCGTGGCTGGAGGTCGACACCCAGATGTCGACGCTGACGTTCGAGATCCTCTCGGCGACCCTGTTTTCGGACGAGCTGGAGGATGACGCCGCCGATTTCGAGGCGGCGCTGAACCGTTATCTGTCGATCGGGGCCCGGATCGATCCGCTGGACGTGCTGGGTGCGCCGAACTGGATTCCCCGGGTCGGACGGATGATGAGTGGCGGCTCGGCGCAATTCTTTGAAGCGCGGGTCGCGTCGCTGGTGACCGGGCGGCGGGCGAAGCTGGCCTCGGGTCAGGCGGCACCGGACGACCTGCTGACCGCCCTGCTCTCAGCCCGGGACGAGGAGGACGACGCCCGCGGCGGCCTGTCCGACCGCGAGGTCGCCGCCAATATCCTGACCTTCATCCTGGCGGGGCACGAGACCACCGCGAGGGCGCTGGGCTGGGCGCTGCACCTGCTGTCGCGTACGCCCGATATCGCCGCGCGCCTGCAGGCCGAAGCCGACGGGTTCGATCCGACCTTGCCCGACTGGGCCGAGCGCCTGCCTTGGACCCGGGCGGTTCTGGAAGAGACGATGCGCCTGTTCCCGCCGGCGCCGACCATGGCCCGCCGGGCGCTCGCGCCGGATGTCATCAACGGCCAGCCGATTCCCAAGGGCACGGCGGTGGTGGTGTCGCCGTGGATCCTGCATCGGCATAAACTGCTGTGGGACGATCCGGAGGCCTTCAGGCCCGAGCGCTTCCTGCCGGAAAACCGCAAATCGATCGACCGGTACGTCTATCTGCCCTTCAGCGCCGGACCCCGCGTCTGCATCGGGGCGGCCTTCGCCCTGCAGGAGGCGATGATCGCGCTGGCGACCATCATGCGGCAGGCCGACATCGTCGAAACCGCCGGGCCCGAGCCGGTCCCCACCCACCAGATCACCCTGCGCAGCCGCGTCCCCATGCGGCTGCGTCTGCGGGCGCGGGACCGCATGACGACTGTCACAGTTCCGGTCTAGGTCGAAAGACCAAGCCGAAGGAGCCACCCATGCGCAACCTTGATTCCCTGTCCCGCCGTGGACTGCTGCTGGGCCTGGGCGCGGGTACCGCCGCCATCGGTGCCGGTCGGGCCGCCCTGGCCGATCCGGTGTTCGCCGAATACCCGTTCCAGCTGGGTATCGCCGCCGGCGACCCACAGCCCGACGGCTTCGTGATCTGGACCCGTCTGGCTCCTGATCCGATGGCGATCGGCTACGGTATGCCGTCCCAGCCCGTGCCGGTGAAATGGGAAGTCGCGACCGATCGCGGCTTCTCCAACGTGGCGCAGAAGGGCGAGGTGATCGCGCGCCCGGAGATGGGCCATGCCGTCCACGTCGAGGTCGAGGGCCTGCAGCCCGGCCGGGACTATTTCTACCGCTTCGTCGCCGGCACCGAACGCACGCCGTCGGGGCGGGCGAAGACCGCGCCGGCCGCCGGCTCCGTCGTCGCCCGGTCCCGCTTCGGTGTCCTGGGCTGCCAGGCCCTTGAGCAGGGCTTCTACACCGCCCACCGCAAGGTGGCGGCGGAGGACCTGGACTTCGTCTATTTCTACGGTGACTACATCTATGAGGGTCGCGGCAGCCGGACCTACACGGGCTCGGGCGGCACGATGGAAAATCCGCGCCAGCATGTCGGCGGCGAGACCTATTCCCTCGACGACTACCGACGCCGCTATGCCCAGTACAAGATGGACACCGACCTTCAGGCCAGCCACGCGGCGACGGCCTGGTTCTGCACCTGGGACGACCACGAGGTCGCCAACAACTGGGTCTCGGCCGTCGACGACGGCGTGCCGCCCGAGGTCTTCCTGCTGCGGCGCCAGGCGGCGGCCCAGGCCTTCTACGAGCACATGCCGCTGCGCCGCTCGGCCTTCCCGCGCGGCTCCGACATCCAGCTGTACCGCCAGTCTTCGTGGGGCGATCTGCTGGACCTGAATTTCCTCGACACCCGCCAGTTCCGCTCGAACCAGCCGTGCGACGACGCCTGGGCCACGACCTGCGCCGGCGTCACGGCGCGCGATGCGGAGGTTCTCGGCCAGGCCCAGGAGGCGTGGCTGTACCGCAACCTCGACCAGTCCCGGGCCCACTGGAAGGTGCTGGCCCAGCAGGTCATGCTCATGGACCTGGACCGCAAGGAAGGCCCGGAAACCGGCTACAACCTCGACAGCTGGGCCGGCTATGCCATCCCGCGCCAGCGGTTGCTCGACCGGCTGCGTGACCGCCGCATCGGCAACACCGTCGTCCTGACCGGCGACGAGCACCAGAACTATGCCGGCGAGCTGTACCGCGACAGCCGCAACCCCGAGGGCGCGCCGGTTGCGTCCGAGTTCGTCGGCACCTCGGTCAGCTCGTCAGGCGACGGTCAGGACCAGCGCGCCGACGGTCGCCGCTATCTGGCCGACAATCCGTTCCTGAAGTTCAACAACGCCCAGCGCGGCTATGTCGTCTGCGACGTGACGCCGGAACGCTGGCAGACCGAGTTCAAGGTGCTGGACAAGGTATCGGAACGCGGCGGGACGCTCAGCACGCGGGCAAAGTTCGCGGTGGCCAGCGGCGACGCGCGGGTGGTTGCGGCCTGATCAGACCCCGTCGAGGCTGTCGGAACGACGCGCGGTGAAACACCAGACGGCGTGGCCCAGCGTCAGGACGACCGCGCCGCCGACCACGACCATCGAGGCCGGGTTGGCGAATGACAGAGGCGCAAAAGCCCACAGTCCGGCATGGGCGAGGCCGGCGAGGGCCATCGACCAGCCGCCGACCCGCTGGGCCGCCTGGGCCCGGGTTTCGGCCTCGGCTGACCGGCGCGGGCCGCCCCCCTGTTTGGGAATGACGTTGGCGTAGGCGGCGAGTCCAAGGCCAATGATGACCTGGACCGCCCGGGTCGCGACATCCTCACCTATGACCCCCTGCAAGGCGGCATAGCGCAGGGCCGCGGCGGCGGCGAGGAAGGTGACGGCGAGCGCGATGGCCCCGCCGAAGCGTTTTACGATCATGGCCTGGTTCCTTTCGAAGACGTGGCAACGGGCACGGCCGCCGATGGGGCGTCCGTGCCGAAGCCGAAGGTCTGGGCGAAGCCGAGCAGCGCGTCCTCCAGCACCGACAGCTTGATCCGGTAGGTGATGGTCGTGCCCTGTTTGCGGGCGTCCACCAGATCGGCTTCCCGCAACACGCTGAAATGCGCCGACATGGTCGGTTTGGAGACCGGGAAATGCTCGCACAGCTCGCCCGCCGTCATGGGCCGGGCGCGCAGCAGCTCAAGAACCTTGCGACGCGTTGGATCCGCGAGAGCCTTGAATACCCGGTTCATGGATCGGTAATTAGCTAATCATCGAAATAGAGTCAACCAGGCGTCAGGATTGCGCTCGCAGTTCCGGTCAACGCCGCGACTAGAGGCCGAGCCGGTCGGCCAGCAGGGCGACGAGGCGATCGGGCTTGCCGTCGAACAGTCGGTCCAGCAGGTCCTGGACCTCGCCCTCGACATAGGCCTGCCTGTCGATCACGGCGTGGTACCGTTGGCGGCCGTCCTCCTTCTGCGAACGCACCGCGCCCTTCTGCATGAGGCGATGCAGAAGGGTCTTGATGGTCGCGTCCGCCCAGGGCTGGCCAGCCTTCACCTCCTCAATGAGGCTGACGAAGGACAGTGGGCCGCGCCGCCAGAGCGCGGAGAGCACGGCGCTCTCGGCCTGTGTGACCGATATGCGCGCCGGGTTCAGGATTGCAGCACCGTGCGGTCAATGCGGGCCTCGATGATCCAGTGACAGATCACACCGATGACGCCGGCCATCAGGCCAAGTAGGAACAGCAGGGCCGCCTCGGCGAAGCCCGGAGCCAGCACCGCCATAGGGACCGGTTCTCCGACATTGGCCATCCCGATAAATCCCATCAGCAGGTTGAAGGCGGCACCGACAAGCCCGATCAGGGGGCCTCCCAGACGGAGGGCTGAGACAAAGGCCGAGCCGCCGTTCAGCCGCTTTCCGGACGCCAGTTTCAGACCGGTCACCATGATCGAGGCGAGCGAGGCCGCGACAAGGGCGATCATCAGGAACTGCATGGTCTCGTCAGCATCGAAGAAGACGGTTGCGAGTGTGATGCGTGGCGCGGCGACGGCGGCGATCGGGACCGACGCGAGCATCAGGCCAGCGACGACAGGATAAAGGGATTGACGCACGGCGAGACCTCCAGACTACGTTTGTAATCATTTTAGATTACGCTCGTAAACTTTCCCGTCAAGCCAGAACAGGAACCGCCTGGCTCAGCCGCCCGCCGACCCGGATCGGCTCGACGCGCGTGGCCAGACCGGTCTTGTCGTCGGTCTCGACATAGACGCCGCAGATCGTCGCCGGGCCGTGCGCCGGGGTGTAGCGGCCACCGGACAGGCGGGTGGTGAAGCGACGCAACGGCTCTTCCTTCTCGTTGCCGATGACGCTGTCATAGTCACAGCAACCGCCGGCGTCGGTCTGGTAGGCGGTGCCGCCGGGCAGGATCTGGCAGTCGGCGGTCGGCACATGGGTGTGGGTGCCGACCACCAGCGAGGCGCGTCCGTCGCAGAAATGGCCCATGGCCATCTTTTCGCTGGTGGCCTCGCAATGCATGTCGACAATGATGGCGTCGGCGGCCATCCCCATCGGACAGGCCGCCAGTTCCTTTTCAACGGCGCCGAACGGGCAGTCCATCGGATCCATGTGGATGCGGCCCAGCACATTCATGACCAGGACGGTCTTGCCGCTCTGGGTCTCGAACAGATTGGCACCCGCCCCCGGCGCGTCCATCAGGCGCGGATAGTTGGCCGGACGGATCAGCCGCGGCTCGCGTACGATATAGGTCAGGGCCTCGCGCTGGTCCCAGCTGTGGTTGCCCAGCGTCAGACAGTCGGCCCCGGCCATGAACAGCTCGCGGGCGGTGTTCTCGGTAATGCCGAAACCGCCGGCGGCGTTCTCGGCGTTGACCACCACGAAATCGAGTTTCAGGTCGCGCTTCAGGCCGGGCAGGTGATCGCTCAGGCCATCGCGTCCGGACTTGCCGACGACATCACCGAAAAAAGCCAGTCTCATGCGAAGGGTCTATAGCCGGTCTCGGTCAGAACGCCATGCAGCCGGATGTCGTGCGGCTCGACCGGCAGGTGCGCGATCTCCTGCCCGGCGTAGGCGAACCCGATGCGCGTGACGTTCGGCCGCGCCGCGAAGGTGCGGTCGTAATAGCCGCCGCCCTGCCCCAGCCGCCCGCCGCCCGCATCGAAGGCGAGGAGGGGCGTCACGATCAGATCGGGATCGACGATCTCTGCCAGCGGGAAGGGTGCGGGCACACCGGCCTCGTCCAGTTCCAGCGGCTCGCCGGGAGTCCAGCGGCGAAAGACCATGGGCGCATCCCGTTCGATGACCACGGGCAGGCACAACTCGCGGCCCGCCCGGTCCAGCGCCAGCGACAGGGCGTCGACATCCAGCTCGGAGCCGATGGCCCGATACACGGCGACGATCCGCCCGGGCGGCAGCTTGCCCGCCTGCTCCGCGGCGCGGCCCGCCGCACCGGCATCCAGTCCCGCCAGACGCTTTCGCGCAGCCCGCATGGCGGCTCGAAGCTGATGCTTGTCGGTCATGGGAGGAACCGTCCGGGCCGCGTCGAACACGCCGCGCACCCCTACGCCTCGCGCCGACCTCGCTCAAGCAGCGAGGCCCCGCGGGGTGATCCTCCGGTCAAGCCGGAGGATGACGAATCCGCGTTCAAGCAGCGAGCCGCCGCGCGGCAAGCGATAGCGCAACAAGAAAGAGGAAAGGGTGGCGGCGCCGCAAGAACCGTGAAGGACGTTTAAATCCTCTCGACCTGGGTAGCCAGGTGGGCGCCGTGTGCCCAGGCCCACGAGCCTGATCAGGGACAGCTCCCTTCGAGTGAATTAAGGTCGCAAGGAAATGTTGCCTTCGACGAGGGCCGCAGCAAGACCCGCCGTCGGGCAAGATAGTCCTTCCGCCGGGGCGGAACAATGGCCGGACCTCAAAGGCCCTGTGCGATTTTTTCCAGTCGCGCGGCGACGGCGTTCAGGGCCTCGGCCACGCCGTCGGTATTGGCAGCAGCGGCCGCTGCGGGCGCGGGCGCTACCCCGCCGTTCGCGCGCGCCTCGTGCAGTTCATCAGCCAGCATCAGCCCGGCCATCAGGAACAGACGGATATCGCCGACATGGCCGACCTCGCCCGCCACCTGCCGCACGTGGCCGTCGAACTGGCCGGCGAGCGTGCGGACGCGCTCTTCCTGGCCGTCGGCGCAGCCCACCGCATAGGGGCGGCCGTTGATCTCGACGGTCACCGTCGCCATCAGCGGGCCTCCTGTTCGGCCAGGCTGTCGCGGATGGCGTCGGCGGCATGGGACAGGACCTCGGCGGCGTCGCGTGCGGCGGCTTCCAGCTCATGGATCCTCGCGCGGTCCGTCTCGGTCGAAGGTTCCGGGGCGAACAGATCGTCGTCAGGCACGCGGCTGGAACCGGCCGCGCGGCCCTTGAGGTCCAGCAGTCGGCGTTCCAGCAGCGCCAGCGCACGGTCGACACGGTCCTTGGCGGTCGAGGCAGCATCCATTCGGGTCACATCCTCCAGAATCCGTATAGAACCCGGGCGCACGCCGGGGTAAAGCGGCGCGCTTCCTTTTTTCCGCCTCCCGATGAAAGTGCCGCCCGTGGCCGACAGCAAGACTGCATCCGAAAAAGCCACCGCAAAGCAGATGGCCGATGCCATCCGGGTGCTGTCGATGGACGGCGTCGAGAAGGCCAGGAGCGGCCACCCGGGCATGCCGATGGGCATGGCGGACGTGGCTACGGTGCTGTTCTCGAAATTTCTGAAGTTCGACGCCAGCCGCCCCGACTGGGCCGACCGGGATCGCTTCATCCTGTCGGCCGGCCACGGCTCCATGCTGATCTACAGCCTGCTGCACCTGACCGGTTACAAGGCCGCGACGAAGGAAGAGCTTTCGAACTTCCGCCAGTGGGGTTCGAAGACCGCGGGTCACCCTGAGTTCGGCCACATGCCGGGCGTCGAGACCACCACCGGGCCATTGGGCCAGGGTCTGGCCAACAGCGTCGGTTTCGCCATGGCCGAGCGGCATCTGGCCGCGCGGTTCGGCGACGACCTGGTCGACCACCGGACCTGGGTCATCGCGGGCGATGGCTGCCTCATGGAAGGGGTCTCGCAGGAGGCGATCGCCCTCGCCGGACGCTACCGGATGAACAAGCTGACCGTGCTTTGGGACGACAACGCCATCACCATCGACGGGGCCGTCTCCCTGTCGGATGCCACCGACCAGAAGGCCCGCTTCAAGGCCGCCGGCTGGGCGGTGAAGGCCATCGACGGTCACGACATGAAGGCCATCAAATCGGCCCTGCAGTGGGCCGTGAAACAGGACCGGCCGACCCTGATCGCCTGCAGGACAAAGATCGGTCGTGGTGCCGCCACCATGGAAGGCAGCCACAAGACCCACGGTGCCGCCCTGGGGGCCGCCGAGATCGCCGCCACCCGCCTGGGACTGGCCTGGACGCATGAACCTTTCGAACTGCCCGAGGCGATCGACAAGGCCTGGAAGAAGGTCGGTAAACGCGGCTCGAAAGAACGCAAGGCGTGGGAAGCCCGGCTGAACGCCTCGTCCCAGGCCGCCGACTTCACCCGCGCCATGAAGGGCGACCTGCCCGCCGGGGCCTTCGACGCCCTGAATGCGAAGATCGCCGAACTGGTCGAGACCCAACCCGCCCAGGCCACGCGCCAGTCATCGGGCGCGGCGCTGGACGAACTGTTCGCCGCCATCCCCGAACTGATCGGCGGCTCGGCCGACCTGACCGGCTCGAACAACACCTTCGTCAAGGGCACGCCGATCTTCGACGGCCCCACCTATGAGGGCCGGTACGTCAACTGGGGCATCCGCGAGTTCGGCATGGCCGCGGCCATGAACGGCATGGCGCTGCACGGCGGGGTCATCCCCTACGGCGGCACCTTCATGGTGTTCTCGGACTACAGCCGCCCGGCCATCCGCCTTGGTGCCCTGATGGGGGTGCGTGCCATCCACGTCCTGACCCACGACAGCATCGGCCTGGGCGAGGACGGCCCGACGCACCAGCCGGTCGAACATCTGGCGGCCCTGCGCGCCATTCCCAACCTGCTGGTCTTCCGACCCGCTGACACGGTCGAGGCCATGGAATGCTGGCAGACAGCGCTGGAGCACAGGGGCGCGCCCTCGGCCATGGCCCTGTCGCGCCAGAAGACCCCGGCCGTGCGGACGGTCGCGTCGGACGAGAACCTGTCGGCCAAGGGTGCCTATGAAATCCGCGCCGCACAGGGCGAGGCGAAGGTCACCCTGTTCGGCACCGGCACGGAACTCGCCCTGGCCCTGGCCGCCGCCGACGTTCTGGAGGCCGGGGGCACACCGACGCGCGTCGTCTCGGTCCCCTGTTTCGAACTCTTCTTCCAGCAGCCGAAGTCCTATCAGGACAGCGTCATCGGCCGCGGCACCGTCCGTGTCGCCATCGAGGCCGCCATTCAGCAGGGCTGGGAACGATTCATCGGCGAGGACGGCGCCTTCATCGGCATGACCGGCTTCGGTGCCAGCGCCCCGGCAGAGGTTCTGTACGAAAAATTCGGGATCACGACGGCGGCGGTGATCGCGGCGGTCAAGGAGAGACTCTAGGGCCATGAAGCTCGGCACCCCCCTCTCCGACACCGCCATCCGCGTCATGCTTCTCGGCGCCGGCGAACTGGGCAAGGAAGTCGCGATTGAATTGCAGCGGCTGGGTGTCGAGGTCATCGCCGTCGACCGCTATGCCAATGCCCCGGCCATGCAGGTGGCGCACCGCAGCCATGTCATCCCGATGACCGATCCCCACGTCCTCGCGGGCGTGATCGCCGCCGAGATGCCCCACATCATCGTCCCGGAAATCGAGGCCATCGCCACCGATGTGCTCGCCGAGATCGAGGCGGCGGGCCACGCCGTGGTCATCCCCACCGCTCGGGCGACCCAGCTGACCATGAACCGCGAGGGCATTCGCCGACTGGCGGCGGAAGAGCTCGGCCTGCCGACCAGCCCCTACGCCTTCGCGACCTCCGCCGCCGAACTGGCCGAGGCCGCGCACCGCATCGGCCTGCCGGTCTTCGTCAAGCCGGTGATGTCGTCCTCGGGCAAGGGACAGTCGGTCATCGACGCCCTCGAGGACGCCGCCAACGCCTGGGCCTGGGCGCAATCGAGCGGGCGGGTCGAGACCGCGACGGTGATTGTCGAGGGGCGCATTGATTTCGACTTCGAGATCACCCTGCTGACCGTCCGGTCGATGAGAGACGGCCTCGTCCGCACCGACTTCTGCGCCCCGATCGGCCATCGCCAGGTCCAGGGCGACTATGTCGAGAGCTGGCAGCCACAGGCGATGACGCCTGCCGCCCTGGCCTCGGCCCAGGACATCGCCCGCAAGGTCACCGACGCGCTGGGCGGGCTCGGCGTGTTCGGGGTGGAGCTGTTCGTGAAGGGCGACGATGTCTGGTTCTCGGAGGTCTCGCCGCGACCGCACGACACCGGTCTGGTCACCCTGGCGACCCAGTCCATGAGCGAGTTCGCCCTCCACGCCCGCGCCATCCTCGGCCTGCCCGTCGACGTCAGCCAGCGCGACATCGGCGCCAGCGCGGTCATCTATGGCGGCATGGATGCGGTCGGCATCGCCTTCGAGGGCGTGGCCGAGGCCCTGTCCGTCCCGACCGCCGACCTGCGCCTGTTCGGCAAGCCGGAGAGTTATGAGCGGCGCCGCATGGGCGTGGCGACGGCCCGCGGCGCAACCACCGATGAGGCCCGGGACCGGGCCCGCCTGGCCGCGTCAAAGGTCAGACCGGTCGCCGGCTAAAGCGGCGCCGCGACAACGGCTCGGGCCTGCTCCGCACGCGGCACCGCCAGGGCGGCGACGGCTGCCTCCAGCGCCTGATCCCGTCCCGCGCGGCGCTCTGGCACCGTTCCAGGGGCGGCGAGGTCCGGCGTGACCCCGTGCTTCTCAAGGCGCACGCCGCCCGAGGTCACGAAGTCGGCTCTGCTCAATGTCAGACGCCCCCCGTCGGGCAGCCGCGTCTCCTGCGAGATCAGCACGGCCCCCGCCGTCGGTGCGCCCACGATCACGGCGCGGCGCGCCTCCTGCAAGGCGGCGGGCGTCAGTTCGGCGGCGCTGCGGCTCTGGTCGTCGACCAGCACGGCGACGTCATTGGGGACGGGTCCGGTCAGTGGACCGCACCCGCCGGCCGTCCTCATCTCGACCCGCCGGCCGCTGCGAGAGGTGCGCGTGGCCCAGACCCGGTTGGCCGGCAGGAAACAGCTCAGGACCGCATCGGCCTCCATCAACCGTCCGCCCGGATTGCCACGCAGATCCAGAACCACGTCGGTGTCCGGCGTCAGATCGGTGAGCTGCTCGCCCATCCACCGGCCCAGACCCTGTTCAAAGCCCTCGACCGTCAGGACCAGCACGCCGGGGCGGCTGCGGTCAGCGACGAAGGCCGGGCGGGGTTCCATCATGCGCGGATTCAGCACCGACAGACGGGGGGTACCCGCGCCGTCGATGAACGACAGCGTCACAGGCCGGCCCTCGACCACATCCTGTTCGGGGGTCCAGTCGGCCGTACCGCCGGAGACAAGTCGCCAGCCGATATCCACGCCGGCCTCGGCCGCGGGCGAGCCGTCACGGACCTGTTCGACAGTGTAGCTGTCCTGATCGTCGGGGTCGGCGCGCAGGGTCAGTCCGATGGCGGCCCGGCGCTCGCGCAACCGATCCTGACGGCGCGCCACCGCCGGCGGAGCGGCACCGGCGTGTTCGTCGTCCAGCAGGTTCAACATCTCGCGCAACGAGCGGTACAGTGTCCGGTCGTCAGGCGCGGCCAGGGCCAGGGGCCGCCAGGTCCGGCGCGCCTCATTCCAGTCGACCCCGTGCAGGTGCGGGTCGTAATATTCGCGGCGCACCTCCGTCCAGACCTGGTCAAAGACACGCTGGTTCATCCGCATCCGTTCGCGGCCGGGCACCGCCGACACAGTCACCGTCGACGGAGCGACGGTCGCCGCCGCGGGGTCGCCCGCAACGGCCGGAGCCGCGACGAGCGCAAGACTCATCGCGGCTGACACGGTCAGTCGATCGAACAGACGACGAAAGTTCATGACGCCATTAGAGGGCGCCTTGGCGGACTTTCAAATCACGAAGTCGCTGGACGGATCAGTCTTCACTTTCCTGACGGGTTTCAATGCGGTGCGTGAAGACCTGGACGTCGTGTCCCTGGCCGCGTTCGCCCGCTTCGATAAAGCCGGAATGATCGGCGTCCATGCGGGTGAAGGCCTCACGCATGGGGTTGGTGAACTCGGCCTCGCTGATCTTGCCGTCCTTGTTGGCATCCAGATCATTCTCGCCGCCGGGACCGCCCATCCGGCGGACGATGACAGTCTGCTCGCCGGGGCCTTCGGCACCATGGGGCATGACGAAGACGTGCGGACCGCCCTCGCCACCGGGCCCGCGCATGTGCATCTCGCCTTCGCCCATCGCACCGGGCGGGCCCCCGACGATCACCATGGTGCGCTCTTCATTGTGTGCGCCCGGGCCACCGGGGCGCCGCATCTCGATGCGGCGCATGCCGGGGCCACCCTCACCGCCCGGTCCGCGCCGGATCATGACCTCATGCTCGCCCGGACCGTGGCCCGCCGCCATTTCCTCGGTCGACAGACGACCATCGCCGTCCTTGTCCATGCGAGCGAAATGATCGTTCATCGGTGCCGCGAATTCCTCGCGCGAAATCTGGCCGTCACCGTCCTTGTCGAGACCGCCCGGGCCGTCGGGGCCCATCATGATCATGCGGGTGTGCACCTCGGGCGGAGCCGGTGGCGGAGGGGGGGCCGGCGGATCCTGCATCAGGACGGCGGACAGGGCGATCAGGGTCAGCATGAGCTTGGTTTCCCGTTGTGGAGTGACGCTGTTCGACCACACGCCCCCTTCGCCTGTGTTTCAAGACGAGGAACAAATGTTTCAATACTGAAATGACGGCGAGCGCGGGGTCCGCCACACTGGCCTCATGCAAGCCGACGCCACGCCCCGTATCCTCGTCGTCGACGACGACCCCGGCATCCGGGAAGTGCTGTGCGACTATCTGAATCAGCACGGCTATGAGGCGCGCGGTGCCGCCTCGGCGGCCGAGATGGACCGGTCCGTCGCGCAACAGGTACCCGACCTGATCGTGCTCGATCTGATGATGCCCGGCGAGGACGGCCTGTCTGTATGCCGCCGCCTGTCCGGCAAGGGGGGGCCACCGATCGTCATGCTGTCGGCCATGGGCGAGGACACCGACCGCATCATCGGGCTCGAGCTCGGAGCCGACGACTATCTGGCCAAGCCCTGCAATCCCCGCGAACTGCTCGCCCGGGTTCGCGCCGTCCTGCGCCGCCCGCGCGATGACGCCGCGGCCGAGGGGCCGGCGCTGGCCTTTGCCGGCTGGCGGCTGGACCTGCTGAGACGCGAGCTGACCCGCCCGGACGGCCGGGCAGTCGGCCTGTCGGCCGGAGAGTTCGCCCTGCTGCGTGCCTTCGCCGAACGGCCGGGTCGGGTCCTGACCCGCGACCAGTTGCTGGAACGCGCCCGCGGGGCCGATGCCGACGTGTTCGACCGCGCCATGGACGTTCAGATCAGCCGGCTGCGCAAGAAGCTCGACGACGGCTCGGGCCTGGAGATGATCCAGACCCTCCGGGGCGAGGGCTATATGTTCGACGTCAAGGTCGAGCGTCAAAACCTCCAGCGAGGCGCGGCGTGAGACGCCCGTCCTCCCTGCCCGTGCTGGTCCAGGTTGCGGCCCTCGCGGCGCTGGCGGTGATCATGTCACAGGCCGTGGCCTTCGGCGTGGTGGTCCTCGCCCCCCAGCCGCGCCCCGCCGGTTTCAGCATCGAGGCTGCCGCCAACGCCCTGAAGGGTTTGCCGGCCGAGACCTCGGACGGGCGCGCGCTGCGACGCCGCCTGACCGACCGCCCGACCGCGCTCGACCCCTCAGAACCACTGGACCCGATGGCCCTGGCGATTACCGCAGGGCTGGCCCAGCGGCTGGGCGTCGAGACCGGTGCCGTCCGCGTTCGCGTCGATCATGAGCGGAGCAAGCGGCGTATGGGCGGCCCGCCGCCGGAGGTCGCAGCCCGCGATCATATGAATTTCATGGTCGTCGAAGGTGGGCGCCGCGCGCCGTCCCAAGCGGCAACGCCACCGCCGCCGTCTTCCCCGCCGACCGGAGGGCCGCCGCCGCCCGAAGTCACCGTGCGACGCGAGGGCACCGAGATCCGTGCAGAACTGCACATGCGCCACACCCTCCCCCGCGGCTCCGCCGGTGCGTTCATCATCGACCGGGAGACGCAGCAGTTCACGGTCCTCGCCGACCGGCTGACGTTCGCTCCGTTCTCGGCCTCGGTCCTTCAGCCGGACGGGCGGTGGGCCACCGTCGAGCCGCCGCGCGGCCTGCTGTCGCCCTGGCAGCAGCGCGTGCTGCTGGCCCTGGCCATCTCCATGCTGCTGCTGGCACCGCTGGTCTGGTTCATGGCGCGGCGGCTGACCCGGCCGATCCGCGTCTTTGCCGAGGCCGCCGAACGGCTGGGCGCGGACCCGGACGCCGAGCCCCTGACCCCGTCGGGCCCGTCTGAAGTTCGCACCGCCATCCACGCCTTCAACGACATGCAGGCGTCCCTGCGCGACCACATGCGCCGGCGAACCCAGACCGTCGCCGCCATCGCACACGACCTGCGCACGCCCCTGACCCGGCTGCGCTTCCGGGCCGAACAGGCACCCGAGGCGGTACGCGACCGCATGGCCGCCGACATCGAGGAGATGGACGCCCTGATCGCCCAGGCCATGAGTTATGTGCGCGGCGAGGCGACGCCCGAGCGACGAGAGACCTTCGACCTGGCGATGCTGGCACAGGATTGCGCGGGCGGCTTTTCCGAGACCGGGGCGGCCGTGACCTTCTCGAACGGCACAGCCCTGCCGGTCGTGGCCGATCCCGCCGCCCTGCGCCGCGCCCTCGCCAACCTGATCGCCAATGCCGTCCAGTACGGCGGGGCGGCCCGGGTGACGGCGCTGTCGCAAGACGGCCGGGCGGTCATCACCGTCGAGGATGACGGTCCGGGCCTCGCCGATACCGAACTGGACGCCGTGTTCGAACCCTTCCACCGCGCCGAACGCTCACGCAGCCGCGAGACCGGCGGGGCCGGCCTTGGCCTGACTGTCGCGCGTCAGGCGGCGCGGGCCTTCGGTGGCGACGTGGTGCTGGAGAACCGGGACGGCGGCGGTCTTTGCGCCCGGCTGAGCCTGCCCCTCGCCGCCGGTAACTGAGACGTCGAAAGCGTTACAGTTCATCACGCCTTGTTACGGGCGCGGGGTTGATCCTCGCGCCCGCCGGTTCCATTGAAGCGCCGAACCTCAAAACCGCTTCTCCGGAGACCGCCCCATGACCGTCCGCGTCGCCATCAACGGCTTTGGCCGCATCGGCCGCCTCGTCCTGCGCTCGATCGTCGAGCACGGTCGTCGCGACATCGAGGTGGTGGCGATCAACGATCTGGGCCCGGTGGCCACCAACGCCCATCTGCTGAAGTATGACTCGGTCCACGGCCGCTTCCCCGGCACGATCGAGAGCGGCGAAGACTGGATCGACGTCGGCCTCGGCAAGATCAGGGTCACGGCCGAGCGCGACCCGGCCAAGCTCCCGCACAAAGAGCTGAACGTCGATATCGCCTTCGAGTGCACCGGCCTGTTCACGACGAAGGAAAAGGCCTCGGCCCATCTGACCGCCGGTGCCAAACGCGTGCTGGTCTCGGCTCCCTGCGACGGTGCCGACAAGACCATCGTCTACAAGGTCAACCACGACACCCTGACCGCCGATGACATCATCGTCTCCAACGGCTCGTGCACGACCAATGCACTCGCCCCCGTCGCCAAGGTGCTGCACGAGCTGTTCGGCATCGAGCGCGGCTACATGACCACCATCCACAGCTACACCGGCGACCAGCCGACGCTGGATACGATGCACAAGGATCTGTACCGCGGTCGCGCCGCCGCCCTGTCGATGATCCCGACCTCGACCGGTGCCGCCAAGGCTCTCGGCCTGGTCCTGCCGGAACTGAAGGGCAGGCTGGACGGTTCCTCGATCCGCGTCCCGACCCCCAACGTCTCGGTCGTCGACCTGAAGGTCGTCGCCGGCCGGGAGGTCACGGTGGAAGAGATCAACGCCGCGCTTCAGGCCGCCGCAGACGGCCCGATGAAGGGCGTTCTGGCCACCACGATCGAGCCGCTGGTCTCCACCGACCTGAACCACATCGCCGCCTCGTCCACCGCCGCCCTGCCACAGACCCAGGTCGTCGACGGCAAGCTGGCCCGCGTCCTGACCTGGTACGACAACGAATGGGGCTTCGCGACCCGGATGGCCGACACGGCGCTGGTGATGAGCAAGCTGATCTAGAACCGGATGAACGGGACCAATCGCCAATGGTGGGGAACGGCGGCGGTTTGGGCTCTCGCACCGATCGTGGGCTTCTACCTGCCATCAACGCTGATGGTCGTCCTGTTCCTGTTCGGAGATCCCCCACTGTTGGGATTGATCGGCCTTCAACTCCGCTGGGGTTGGATCCTTCTACTTGTGATTTGGTCTATCGCCGTCTGGCTTGTGCTGTTTCAGCATAGAGTTCTAAGGCACCGCATCCTGCACTTCGCAGGTGCCAATCTCCTCGGCGCTGCAGGGCTCTCAGTGGCCGTTGCCGCATTCTAGAGACTCGGAACACATATGACCTTCCGCACCCTCGACGACGCCGCAAAAACCCAGGGGGGCCTCGCCGGCAAGACCGCCCTCGTCCGCGTGGACTTCAACGTCCCCATGGAGAACGGCAAGGTCACCGAGGACACCCGGCTACGCGTCGCTCTACCGACGATCAACAAGCTGCGTGACGCCGGCGCCCGGGTCGCCCTGCTGGCCCATTTCGACCGGCCCAAGGGCAAGGTCGTGCCCTCGATGAGCCTGCTGCCTGTGGTCGACGACCTCGAACACCTGCTCGGCGCCCCGGTCCGGTTCGCGACCGACTGCGTGGGCGATGAGGCCAGGGCCATGATCGCCGACCTGCCCCTCGGCGGCGTGGTCCTGCTGGAGAACGTACGCTTCCACGCCGGCGAGGAGGCCAATGACCCGGCCTTCGCCCGCCAGCTGGCCGAGCTCGGCGACGTCTATGTCAATGACGCCTTCTCCGCCGCCCACCGCGCCCACGCCTCGACCGAGGGCCTCGCCCACCTGCTGCCCGCCTATGCCGGCGAGTCCATGCGCCGCGAGCTCGACGCGCTGGACGCCGCCCTGGGCAAGCCGAAGAAGCCGGTCATCGGCATCGTCGGCGGGGCCAAGGTCTCGACCAAGCTGGACCTGCTGAAAAACCTGGTCGGCAAGCTCGACCGCCTCGCCATCGGCGGCGGCATGGCCAACACCTTCCTGTTCGCCCAAGGCATCGATATCGGCGGCTCCCTGGCCGAGCGCGACATGGCCGACACCGCCCTCGAAATCCTTGCCGAAGCCAAGGCCCGGGGCTGCGAAATTCTGCTGCCCGTGGATTTCGTCGTGGCGACCGAGGTCAGGCCCGGCGCGGCCGCCCGCCCCGTCGTCGCCGGTCAGCCGCTGTCGGCCGACGACAAAATTCTGGACGCCGGACCGGCCACAGTCGCGCGTCTGGTCGACGCCCTGACCGCCTCAAAGACGCTCATCTGGAACGGTCCGCTGGGCGTGTTCGAAGTGCCGCCGTTCGATGTCGCCACCGTCGCTGTGGCCCATCATGCGGCCGCCCTGGCCAAGGCCGGCGTACTGATCGCCGTCGGCGGCGGCGGCGACACGGTCGCGGCCCTCCACCATGCCGGCGTGGCCGACGACATGACCTTCGTCTCCACCGCCGGTGGTGCCTTCCTGGAATGGATGGAGGGCAAGCCCCTGCCCGGCGTTGAGGCACTCCAGGGCCAGTGACCCGACGGCCACGCGCGCCCGGCTGACGCCCGCCTGCCTGTTACAAAGCGTGACTTCACGGCGACGTGGCGCTAGACCTTCGCCAAAATCAAGGGCTCAGGAGACACCCCATGGCGCGCATCACGCTGCGACAGCTTCTCGATCACGCGGCTGAGAACGGCTACGGCCTGCCCGCCTACAACATCAACAACATGGAACAGGGTCTGGCGATCATGGAGGCGGCCGAGGCGGTCAACGCCCCGGTCATCATCCAGGCCAGCCGCGGCGCGCGGAACTATGCCAATGACATCGTCCTGGCCAAGCTGATCGACGCGCTCGCCGAACTGTATCCGCACATCCCCGTCTGCATGCACCAGGACCACGGCAACGGCCCCGCGACCTGCGCCACCGCCATCCAGTACGGCTTCACCTCGGTGATGATGGACGGTTCGCTGGAAGAGGACGCCAAGACCCCCGCCAGCTACGAGTACAACGTCGACGTTACCCGTCGCGTGGTCCAGATGGCGCACAGCTGCGGCGTCTCGGTCGAGGGCGAGCTCGGCGTTCTGGGCTCGCTGGAAACCGGCATGGGCGAGGCCGAGGATGGCCACGGCTTCGAGGGCAAGCTGGATCACTCCGCCCTGCTGACCGACCCCGACCAGGCCGTGGACTTCGTACGCGAGACCCAGGTCGACGCCCTCGCCATCGCCATGGGCACCAGCCACGGAGCCTATAAATTCAGCCGCCAGCCGGACGGCGAGGTCCTGGCCATGAACGTCATCGAGGAAATCCACCGCCGCCTGCCCGACACCCATCTGGTCATGCACGGTTCGTCCTCGGTACCGCAGGACCTGCAGGACATCATCAACGCCTATGGCGGCCAGATGCCCCAGACCTGGGGTGTGCCGGTCGAGGAGATCCAGCGCGGCATCAAACACGGCGTGCGCAAGATCAACATCGACACTGACAACCGCATGGCCATGACCGGCGCGGTGCGCAAACTGCTGGCGGAAAAGCCGGGCGAGTTCGATCCGCGCGCCTGGATGAAACCGGCCAAGGAGGCGATGCGCAAACTCTGTCAGGAGCGCTTCGTCCAGTTCGGCTGCGAGGGTCAGGCCTCGAAGATCCGCCCGCTTTCGACCGCCCAGATGGCGCAACGCTATGCCAGGGGCGAGCTGAACCCCCATTTCGGCTCGGCCACGTCGAAAGCCGCCTGATGCACTTCGTACCGGCGGTCCTCGCGGCCCTGTCCGTGCTCGCCGCCGCCGGCGTCGCCTCCGCCCATGACAGCTTCATCGTGCCGGTGAAGCCTCGCGATGCGAACCCGCTGGTTCTGCAGATGACCAGCTCCAGCTTCTTCCCGGAGCCGGAAAGCCCCATCCGTCCGGCCCGGGTCGCGCGCCAGATCGCGCGGATCGGTGCAACCGACCTGACGACGACGCTGGCACCGGGCGAGGTCGCGCTGCAGATTCAGGTCGGCTTTCCAGTGATCATTGACGGCAACCGCACCGGTATCGTCGTCGCCATGGATCTGTTGCCCTTCGACATCGACGTCGGCGCGGACGAGGTCACCCATTACATGGACGAGATCGGCGCGCCCGATGACGTCCGGGCGGCGGTCGCAGAGGCGGTCAGCCGCGATGGCGTCCTGCGCGAAACCTACACCAAACACCTGAAGACGCTGACCTGCCTGGGCGAGTGCCGGGGCGACGACATCCGTCGTCCTGCCGGCTCGGCCCTGGAATTCGTCGGGACTGACGGGGGTGCCGTCCTGCTCGAGAATGGCCGGCCCGGTGCCGGTCGCGCGGTCTTCCTGACCACGCTGACCGGCGGTCGCATTGGCCTGATCACAGATGCGGATGGCCGGGTCAGCCTGCCCGACAATATGGACGGCCCGGTCTTCCTCAGCGCGGTTATCCTCATGCCACCCGCGGCGCAGGGCGACCGGTTCACCAGCGAATGGGCGTCCCTGACATTCGATGCCGGCGTGATGGGCCGCTAACCAGGCTCACCAGCCGCCGTACTGATACTGGAAGCGCCGGCGCACATCGCGCAGGTCGCGCTCGGCCTCGTCGACTTCCTCCTGCGCGCGCCGCCAGTCGCGCTGGCGATCGGCCCGTTCGCGACGCAGTTCCTGGACGCGATCCAGAATGCGGTCTCGTTCTTCGTCGGTCAGGCCTGCAGCCCGCGCCTCGGCCTGTTTGGCGCTGATCTTGTCGTCCAGCTCCTCCAGCCGGCCGCCCAGCGAGGACACGCTGCTGCGCGCGCTTTCGAGAGCCGACACGACCTCATGCACCACCCGACCGTCATTGTAGGCCGGCAGGAATTCGGCCTCCAGCTCGGCCGGGCACACGCCTTCGTAGCTTGAGCCGTTGCGTCCGACCTCGAACCCCTTGTCGGGCGTGCAATAGCGCAACAGCCCCTGCCGGCGACCGGCGGCATAGGACGCCTCGTCCGGAACGACGCCGACCTTGGCGCAGGCTTCAGCGTGATCCGACAGACGGCTCATGGTCAGGCCCGACTGGCCGTCGGCATAGCCCTGGCCGCCCCAGTCGCCGGCCATGCACTGTTCCGCGCTCATGGTCGCGCAACTGCCCAGCGCCAGTACGGCACCCGCCGCACCCGCGGCGATGATCAACAGCTTCATGGTCCGTCTCCCCGATGCCCCGGTCTGATGATGGATGAAATGCGATGAACAGCCAAGCTTGGAAGCCGTGCGATCGGCACCCGAGCGTGCTAGATCGTCGCCCCGCCCGGTTTCGCAGGCGATGGAGCGCCCGGTGCCCGACAATTCCGACCTCGACGACCCCCTTCTGTCCGAAGACCTGCTGGTCGACGACGATGGGGCGACGGTGCTCGAGGCCCGCCTCGAGACCGGCGGAGCCCGCCTCGACAAGGCCCTGACGGACATCTTCCCGACCCTCTCGCGCGCGCGGCTTCAGGCCCTGCTGGCCGAGGGTGTCGTCAGCCGGGATGGTCAGCCGGTCGTCACCGCCTCGGCCAAGGCCCTGCCCGGCCTTTATACCGTCGCCCTGCCGGCCGTGATCTCGGCCATCCCCCGCCCCGAAGCGATCCCGCTCACCGTCCTCTTCGAGGACGCCGACCTGATCATCATCGACAAGCCCGCGGGCATGGCCGTCCACCCGGCCCCCGGCAGCGAGACCGGGACCCTGGTCAACGCCCTGCTCCATCACTGCGCCACATCCCTGTCCGGCATCGGCGGGGTCGCCCGTCCCGGCATCGTCCACCGGCTCGACAAACACACATCGGGCGTCATGGTCGCGGCCAAGTCAGACGCGGCCCACGCCGGCCTCTCGGCCCTGTTCGCCGCCCACGACATCGAGCGCACCTACATCGCCCTGGTCCGCGGCACGCTGCTGCCCGCCCGGGGCCGCATCGTCTCCAACCTCGGCCGCTCGACCGGTGACCGCAAGAAGATGGCCGTCCTCAACCATGGGGGTCGCGAAGCCATCACCGACTATGCCGTGGAACAGGTGTTCGGTGCCTCTGCCCAGAAGGGCTCCAGGCCCGCAGATCCGCCCATGGCCTCGCGCATCGCCTGCACCCTGCATACCGGCCGGACCCATCAGATCCGCGTGCACATGGCCTCCCGGGGTGCGCCCCTGCTGGGCGACCCCGTCTATGGCTCGGGCAGCCCCGCCAACCCCGTCCGCGCCGCCATCGCCGCCGCCGGCCTGACCCGACAGGCCTTGCACGCCGCCATCCTCGGCTTCGTCCATCCCGTCACCGGCGAGGCCCTCAGGTTCCAGACCGAGCCGCCCGCCGACATGCGCGCGCTGCAGGAAATCCTCGCCACCCTGTAGTCAGTCTTGATTGAGGACTGACCCTCTGATACACCGCTCGTCATCTGGTGCCGTGGCGCCGGGGCAACGGTCACGCTTGCGTGTGACCATCCGCCACTGACAAGTGCGGAAACCCGACCCTATTTCATCGGTTGAGGGGTGAGGCGGCGGTGCACATTGGGTGGCCGCTTCCGAAGAGCCCGCTCGTTCACACGGTCGGAGGGACCATATGGCTGTAGCTAGATCACTCGCGGTGATGTCGCCTGAACAGGGCTTGTCGCGATACCTGACTGAGATTCGCAAATTTCCGATGCTGGCGAAGGACGAGGAGTTCATGCTCGCCAAGCGCTGGACCGAGCACCAGGACGCCGAGAGCGCCCACCGCCTCGTGACCTCCCACCTGCGCCTCGTGGCCAAGATCGCCATGGGCTATCGCGGCTACGGCCTGCCGATCGGCGAGGTGATCTCGGAAGGCAACGTCGGCCTGATGCAGGCCGTCAAGAAATTCGATCCCGACAAGGGCTTCCGCCTGGCCACCTACGCCATGTGGTGGATCCGCGCCTCGATCCAGGAATACATCCTGCGCAGCTGGTCGCTCGTGAAGATGGGCACCACGGCCGCGCAGAAGAAGCTGTTCTTCAACCTGCGCAAGGCCAAGAGCCAGATCTCGGCCTTCGAGGAGGGCGACCTGCGCCCCGAACACCTCTCGGCCATCGCCACCAAACTGGGTGTGTCCGAAGAAGAGGTCACCAACATGAACCGCCGTCTCGGCGGCGACTCCTCGCTGAACGCCCCGATCCGCTCGGACGGCGAGAGCGAATGGCAGGACTGGCTGGCCGACGACACGGCGGTGTCCCAGGAAACCGCCCTGGCCGAGAGCGAAGAGAAGTCGATCCGCATGGGTCTGCTCGAGGAAGCGATGCAGGAGCTGACCGATCGCGAGAAACACATCCTGACCGAGCGTCGCCTCAAGGACGATCCGGTGACGCTGGAAGAGCTGGCCGGACAGTACGGCGTCTCGCGCGAGCGCGTGCGTCAGATCGAGGTCCGCGCCTTCGAGAAACTGCAGAAGGCCATGCGGGCCGCCGCTGAAGAGCGGAACCTGGTCGACGCCTGATACCCGGCCGCCTCCCCCGCCCGTGCGGGGGAGGCGTTCAGGTCACCGCCGAGACGGTCTGGAACCGCTCCTCCCGCCAGCTTTCGCTGTCCAGGATCTCGCCCAGCACCTCAACCGCATCCCAGACATCGACGTGGCGCACATACAGGGGCGCAAAGCCGAACCGGATCACGTCCGGCCGACGAAAATCGCCGATCACGCCTCGCGCTATCAGGTTCTGCATCACCGCCCAGCCCTGAGGATGCGCGAACGAGACCTGCCCCCCGCGAACCCTCCAGTCGCGCGGACCGACCAGCGTCAGGCCATGAGCCGCGCAGCGCGTCTCCACCCGGTCGATGAACAGGTCGCCCAGCGCTCCCGCTTTGGCCCGGACCTCGGCCATCTCGACCCCGTCGAAGGCGTCCAGAGCCGCATCCAGTGCAGAAAGACTCAGGACCGGCGGCGTCCCGCACAGCCAGCGGTCGATGCCCGGTGCTGGCTCATAATCATCGACGAAGTCGAACGGTCGCGCGTGGCCAAACCAGCCGGACAAGGGATTGCGCAACATCGCCTGATGCCGCTCCGCGACGAACACATAGGCTGGTGCCCCCGGCCCGCCGTTCAGATATTTGTACCCGCACCCTGCGGCCAGATCGGCACCGTCGCGGTTCAGGTCGACGTCCAGCACCCCCCCGCTATGGCTCAGGTCCCACAGGCTCAACGCCCCGGCCGCTCGCACACGGGCAGTCTGGGCCGCCATGTCGCGGACCGCGCCGGTGCGGTAATGGACGTGGCTCAACAGGACCAGGGCCGTCCCGTCGTCCAGCGCCGCCTCGAAGCTACCCGGCTCGACGACCCGCAGCTCGACCTCCGGCATCGCCTCGGCCAGACCTTGCAGAATATAGAGATCGGTCGGGAAATCGCCGCGCTCTATGATGACCGCGCACCGCTTCGGCCCCTGCGCCCGCACGGCCGCCGCCGCCAGTTTGAACAGGTTCACGGACACGGAATCCGCAGCCACGACCTCGCTCGCCTGCGCACCGATCAGCCGGGCGATCTTGCGTCCGACCTGCTGCGGCATGTCGATCCAGCCATGGCTGTTCCAGCTGGCGATCAGATCGCGACCCCACTGCTGTTCGGTCGCCTCGCGGACCCGCGCGCGGGCGCCGACGGTCAAGGCACCCAGCGAATTGCCGTCCAGATAGATGATCCCGTCCGGCAGGATGAACCGCTCGCGCACCCGGGCCAGCGGATCAGCGGCGTCCCGATCGAGGCAGATCTGGCGGGTGGTCATGCGCGAGGCTCCGGTTGCCGGACGGCTAACGCTCTCTACAGTGAGCCGCTGCGCCGGTGAAACGGCGAGTTCGACAGGACCGAGACAAATGCGCCCTATCTTCGCCGCCCTGGTCGCCTGCCTGTCTGTCGCCGCCTGCTCGTCCCCGCCGGAGGTCGCCGACCCGGTCGAGACCCGCACCCCGATTACCTTCAGCCAGCTTCTGGAAAAGCCCCGCGCGACCGCCGACCAGCACATCGCCTATGGCTCAGGTCCGTTGCAATTCGGCGAGCTGTGGCTTCCGCAGGGCCGCGGCCGCCATCCCGTCATCGTTCTGATCCACGGCGGCTGCTGGCGCGCCGACCTGCCGGGTACCGAGTTGATGGACTATATGGCCGCCGATCTACGCGACCGGGGTTATGCCGTCTGGAACCTGGAATACCGCCGCATCGGTCATCCCGGCGGTGGCTATCCGGGCACGTTCCAGGACGTCGCCGCGGGCATGGATCGGCTGCGCACCCTGGCCCCGCAATATGGACTGGACCTGCGCCGCGTCGCGGTCTCGGGCCATTCGGCCGGCGGCCATCTGGCGCTCTGGGCGGCCGCCCGCGACCGCCTCCCGGCGTCCAGCCCGTTGCGAACCGCCGATCCGCTGCCGGTTCGCGGCGTCGTCTCGCTGGCGGGCATCGCCGACCTGGCCGCCTATCGCGCGACCGGGCCCGACGCCTGCGGCGGTCCCTCAACCATCGACGGTCTCGTCGGCGTTCCGGCAACGGAGGGTCGCGACGTCTTGGCCGACACCTCCCCGCCCGCCCTGCTCCCGCTGGGCGACCGCCAGATCATGGTCTCCGGCGCGCTCGATCCGATCGTGCCGCCGCGTTTCGGCCAGGCCTATGCAACCGACGCCTCGACGGCCGGCGACACCGCAACGTCCCTGGTGCTGCAAGGGGCCGGGCATTTCGAGCTGATTGATCCAACCTCGGCTGTCTGGCCCCGGATCGTCGCAAGCTATGCAGACCTGTTGCGCTAGAGCGAAATCGGTCTTGATGGACGCAGTCCATCAAGGCTCAGATTTCGCTCCAGATTGATTCTGGACCGAAATCGACCTCGACGTCGCCGGCTCAGCCCGCCCGCTGCATGGGCGCGGCCATGGCCAGCAAGGTGCCGATCGGTGCCGCCAGGGTTTCCTTGGTCGCCCCCCCGGACGCCAGGCTGACCTCGAGCGCACCGACTGCGACCACGAGCCGTGAATCCGAGGCCTTCATGGCCACGGCTTTCAGCTGGACCGCCTGTTCTCGGATGGCCCGCACCGCCTGGGCCGGATCGCTGTCGAACTGATTCAGCGCCGATGCCAGAATCCGCATCGCCTGGTCCTTGGCAGCTGCGTTGGCCTCGGCCCCGGTCGACGGCTTGTCGGCCTTGCGTTTGCCGGGTCCCGAATATTCGCCCGAGTTGAACCGCCGCCGGTCGGGTCCGACATAGCCGACGGCCTCGACCCAGTCGCGGGGCTTCAACGCCACGTTCTCGACCCGCTTGAACAGGTCCGCGCTTGTGAAGGGCTTGCGAAGAAACTCGTGCACACCGGCATCGCGGGCACCCAGGATGGTGGTCGCCGTCGCCTCCGAGGTGACCATGATGATCGGGGCCCGACGGCAGTCCAGGTGCGACCGGCGCACGCTCCGCGCCAACGCTTCTCCATCCAGCTTGTCGCCGGTGCGCTCGGTGAAGACGATGCCGGGTTCCAGCTCAGCCGCTGCGCGCAGGGCCCGGTCATTGTTCGGCTCGGTCACAATTTCTCTCGCGCCGAGCCCCTTGATGATGTCGGTCAGCATGCGCGCCGAATGCGGGTTCGGATCCACAATCAGGACCCGCCTCAGTATCGGTGCCAACCTGGCCAGGACGCGGTGATCGGCAGCAAACAAGACGCATCTCTCCAGACCGGGACGGACATCCTTAACGGACGCCGGTTAAGGTCTGTTGAACACCGTGCGTCGAGATCAGCCCCGGAAAGGGTCCTGCATCATGATCGTGTCATCCCGCTCGGGGCTGGTCGACAGCAGGGCCACCGGCGCACCGATCAGTTCCTCGATCCGGCGAACATATTTGACGGCATTGGCGTTCAGGTCACGGAAACTGCGGGCTCCCGCCGTGCTCTCGCTCCAGCCCTCCATCTCCTCGAACACCGGCTCGGCCGCCGCCTGGGCCTTCAGGCTGGACGGCAGATAGTCCAGCACTTCGCCGTCGATGCGATAGCCCGTGCAGATCTTCAGCGTCTTCAGCCCGTCCAGCACATCCAGCTTGGTCAGGGCGATGCCGTCGATGCCGTTGATCGCCACCGACTGACGCACCAGAACCGCGTCGAACCAGCCGCACCGCCGCGCCCGGCCGGTATTGACCCCGACCTCGCGCCCCACGGTCGCCAGATGC
The DNA here is from genome assembly GCA_965284375.1 of Caulobacteraceae bacterium. Taxonomy (GTDB): domain Bacteria; phylum Pseudomonadota; class Alphaproteobacteria; order Caulobacterales; family Caulobacteraceae; genus Brevundimonas. The sequence goes on along the minus strand of OZ260074.1, from coordinate 403,286 downwards.
CGCCCGACCTCGTCGTCCAGTTCGCAGGCAAACGGCCCCTCGCCCACGCGGGTCGTATAGGCCTTCACAATCCCCAGCACATAGCCGACGCCGCGCGGCCCGATACCCGACCCCGCCGCCGCCTGTCCCGCCACCGTGTTGGAACTGGTTACATAAGGATAGGTGCCGTGGTCGACGTCCAGAAACGCGCCCTGCGCACCCTCGAACAGCACCCGTTTGCCGTCGCGCCGCGCCTGGTCCAGCACCCGCCATGCCGGCTTCACATAGGGCAGGATTTTCGGCGCGATCTCCAGCAACTGCGCCAGCAGCGCCTGCGGGTCGATCGGCTCCAGCCCCAGCCCGGCCCGAAGCGGATCATGGTGCGAACGCAGCCGCTCGATCTTGACCTTCAGGTCGTCTGCATTGGCCAGGTCACAGACCCGGATGGCCCGCCGTCCGACCTTGTCCTCATAGGCCGGACCGATGCCGCGACCGGTGGTGCCGATCCTCGCGCCCGGTGCACTCGCCGCAGCCTCGCGCGCGACGTCCAGCGCCGGATGGATCGGCAGAATCAGACAGGCGTTGTCGGCGATGGTCAGGATGTCGGGACTGATGGCGATGCCCTGCGCCACGATCTTCTCGATCTCACCGACCAGATGCCAGGGATCAACGACCACGCCGTTGCCGATGATCGAGGGCTTGCCCTGCACCACGCCCGAGGGCAGCAGGGCCAGCTTGTAGACCTTGCCGTCGACGACCAGCGTATGGCCGGCATTGTGCCCGCCCTGGAACCGCACGACCATGTCGGCCCGGTTCGACAACCAGTCGACGATCTTGCCCTTGCCCTCGTCGCCCCACTGGGCACCGACCACCGCGACGTTCGCCAAGACTGTTCTCCGCTGTCCGGGATTTCGGAATGCGGGCGCAGCCTATAACCGGGGAATCGGCGGGTGTCCCGTCGTCGGACGATTATTCCGTCAACGCCGTCTCGAACGCCCAGTCCAGCCACGGCGTCAGCGCCTCGATGTCGGCCACCTCCACCGTGCAGCCGCACCAGATTCGCAGGCCGGCCGGGGCGTTCCGGTGCCCCTCGATGTCGAAGGCCGCGCCCGCGTCCTCGACCAGCGCCTTCATGCGCGTGACCACGGCACGGCGGGCGTCGTCATCCATGGCCGCGACCCGGGGATCCACCAGCTTCAGACAGACCGACGTCGTCGATCGCGTCGCCGGGTCCTCAGCCAGATATTCGACCCAGTCCGTACGCTGCACCCATTCGTCCAGCGCCGCGGCATTGGCGTCCGTGCGGGCAATCAGGGCGTCCAGCCCCCCGATCGCCAGGCCCCACTCGACCGCATCGATCCAGTCCTCGATCGTCCAGACCGAGAAGGTGTTGAGCATCGACCCGTTGGCCAGCATCCGGTCGAACCCGTGCGCGTCGCGCAGTCGCAGCACCTTGGGCACCGCGCGCGGAGGCGCATACCGGTCCAGCCGGGCCACCGCCCGCGGCGACAAGGCCGCGACCCCCAGACCCGCCTCGCCGCCGAGCGCCTTCTGGAAGCTGAAGGTCACCACATCCAGCTTGGGCCAGGGCAACGGCATGGCGAAGGCCGCCGAGGTGGCGTCGCAGATCACCACCCCCTCACGGTCGTCGGCGATCCAGTCGGCGTCCGGTGCCCTGACCCCCGCCGTCGTCCCGTTCCACGGAAACACCAGGTCCTTCTTCGGATCGACGCTCGACGTGTCCGGCCACCGCCCCCACGGCGCCGTCAGCAGATCCGGCTCCAGCTTCAGATGCTCGACCGCGTCGGTCGCCCAGACCTTGCCGAAATTCTCGAACGCCATGACCTGCAGCGGTCGCTCACCCAGCATCGACCACATCGCCGCCTCGACGGCCGCGGTATCAGAACCGGGCACATAGACCAGCACCCAGTCAGCCGGGACCTGCAGCAGCTCCCGTGTCAGCTTCAGCCCGTGCGCGAACCGCTCCACCACCTCGGGGGCCCGGATACCCCGGCCCAGCAGGTCGTGCGGAATCGCCTGTGACGACCATCCCGGCCGCTTGGCCGTCGGTCCCGACGAGAACCAGGGCCGGGCGGGCTTTTCATTGGGTCGGTTGGCCATCAGTCCCGCCACGGCTTGTAAGGTCCGGCATCCCGCATGGCCTGGGCCAGTTTGGTGAGCGCCTCATTTTCCTGTTCGGGCAGCATGACCATCAGCTTGGCTCTCAGGTCCCCGCGCTTTCCATCCGCGAACGCGCCCCGACCCTTCAGCCGCAGCACCTGGCCCGAGTTGGAGCCCTTGGGAATGGTCATCGACACCGTCCCCTCCGGCGTCCTCACCGGAATCTTGCCGCCCAGAACCGCATCCTGCAGCGATACCGTCAGGTCCATCGTCAGGTCCGCCCCGTCGCGCACGAAGATCGGATGCGATGCCAGCTTCATCGTGATCAGGGCATCACCCGCTTCACTGCGGCCCGAAGCGCCCGGCGCACCCTGCCCGCGCAAACGGATCGTCTGGCCGTCTGCTGCCCCCTTGGGGATGGTCACATCCAGCGTCCGTCCGTCCGAAAACTGGATCCGCCGCGTCGCGCCCGAGATCGAGTCCTCGAGGCTGATCTCAAGCGTTGCCTTGACGTCGGTGCCCTTGGCCGGAAACCCGCCCGGCCGCGCGCCTCCCGGACGCGCCCCGCCGCCGAACATGCCACCGAACAGTTCGTCGAGGTCGATGTTCTCGAACCCCGGCTGGGGCCCGGCACGCTGCCCCCCGCGCCCGAAGCCGCCGGGAGCCGCGCCGCCGCCATAGCCCCGGAACTGCTCGCGCCCGTCGGCGTCGATCTCGCCGCGGTCGAATTTGGCGCGCTTTTCCTTGTCGCCCAGCAGGTCAAAGGCACCGGTGATCCGCTTGAACCGCTCATCGGCGACCGTATTGCCGGGGTTCTTGTCGGGATGCAGTTCCTTGGCGAGCTTGCGGAACGCCTTCTTGATCTCGTCCGCGCTCGCGCCCCTCGAAACGCCCAGTTCCTTGTAGGGATCACCCGCCACGTTAGAGATCGCTCCTGCGCCGGGCGTGAGCCCATCAATGCCGAATGATTCAGTTAGGCCATCGCCGGGATTCCGCAAAGGCGCGACGCGGAAAACCTGCCGTTTCAGCCCAGCCGAACCCTCGCCTCCACGCCCCAGCCGTACCCGTCACCCCACTGCGCCACCGCGATCACCGCGTCGGGCCCCGGCCCACCCGGAAAATCCGCAGCGGCGTCCGCCGCTGGATACAGCACGGCCTCACCGGCAACTTCCAGTGTCCGGGCGACCTCGGCACCCGCGAGAACCCGCACCCTGAACCGGATGGAACCGATCGACGCCGCCTCGCCGTCCCAGCGATCCCCGTCGATCCGCGACCTTGTGACCCAGCCCAGATCGAAGCCGCCGTCAGACCGCGCCCCGGCCCGCACATGGGCCGGTGACCACGGCCGGTCATGCAGTCCTGAAGCTACAAACTCGACCTCGCTGACTCCGGATCCCCCGGCCGCGCCCCCGTTCGGACCCGCCCGCCAGATCAGGGGCAGCCCCCGCTCGGCCCGCCCGGCCTCGACCCGTGCCGGCACGGCATCCAGCAGAATCACCACAGCCCCCGCTTCGGCACCGGCCGCCATCGCGTCTTCCGTTCCCTGCTGCCCGCGCAACAGCCCGCCCAGCCGCCAGACCCCGCCGCCTACCAGTTCGGCCGTCCGGAACTGCACCAGCTCCCAACCCGCCGCCGTCTCGACCGCGACCGCATTGGCCCCCGCGAACACCGCGCCGCGCGTCCGGCTCTCGGGGTCCCGGCCTTCGACGCGCACCGACAGGGTATTCACCCCATCCCAGCGATGCCGCACGCCCGGCCCCAGCGCCGCCGTCAGCACGCCGACCGTCGCGGATCCGACCACGTCGCCCCGCCCCGTCAGCGCATCCACCGAGGCCCCGGCGAAGACCCGCATGGGCCGCCAGGGCTCCGCTGCCACGACCGCAATCGGCCGACCGTCATCCTCGGCACCGATCAAGGGCGGCAGTTCGATCATGCGAAAGAATGGGGGCCCGACCACCGTGCTGTCGTCACCCGCCACGGGCACGCCGTCGTCGAACCCCGCCACCACCCCGGAGACGCGCTCCAGCACCGCTGACGGCGTCTCGTCCAGATCCAGCCGCATCACCTGCCAGTCGCCCGCCTGCCCCTCCACCGAGACCACATCGCCCGGCTCCAGCCACAGCGCGGCCAGCGGCCCCAGCGCCGCCGTCAACCGTTCTGCCTGGGCACTGTGCAGAGCGCGCTCCGCCGCCGATCGCGCCAGGGTCGCCGAGCAAACCGCCGGCAGATCCAGATCGAGCCCGCCGCCCTCGCCCGCCGACCGCGCGACCACCGACCCCGTCCGGTAGTCCGCGTCTCCGTCGATGAACCGCACCCGCGCCGTTCCCGGCACCGGCTCCAGAACGCGATCCGCCCGGACGCTCGCGCCCTCATCCGGCACGGCCAGCGCCTCCAGCGTCAGCCCTGTCTCCACCGGCCCCGGTCCGAACACGGTGATCTTGCCGCCCCGCTCCGCCGCGACCAGTCCCAGCCCGGCCAACAGCGGCTCCAGCGCATCGCGGGTCCGCATCGGCCGGTCGATGACATAGCCCTGCACCGCCCCGCTGACGGCCCCGACCTCGAACGCCTCCGCCTGCAGCCCGCCGCGCTTCAGCACCGCCGCGATCAGCCCGCGCGTCTCGCCGCCCAAGCGCCCGTTCAGCCAGTGCCCCGTTCGCCAGGCGCCCGCATCGGCCCACACCTCGGCCCGCCCCGGAAACGCCGGCCACGGCCGCGCGTCCCAGCACCAGGCGTCGCTTCCGGCCAGCATCGGCCCGCCATAGACCGCCGACACCGGGTTGTTCTCCGGCACGGAAAAATGCCCCAGAACCGCCTCCAGGGCCCGCCGCTGCATGCCGTCATCCCGGCCACCACTGGAAAACGGCGGCAGGCGACTCTCCGCGCTCTTCGGGTCCTGAAACAGGTTCGGGGCATTGCCGCCGCGGTCCACCGCCGCGCAGCCGAACTCCGTCAGCCGGATCGGCTTCATGCCCGGAACCCAGGCTGTCGGCGCGGGGCTCCGCACACCGCTCGGCCGGTCGTGGTGGGGATGGCTCCACCAGCCCGTCAGATCCTTGGGCCGGAACACCCAGTCCTCGCCATGCGCCGTATCGACGATCGTCGTGCGGATCTGCGACGCCCGGTCAGCGTCGGAGGCGTAGAACCAGTCGAACCCCTCACCCCCCGCGACCTGCGCGGCCAGGTAGGCGGGATCGTCGGGTCCGGCGAAGCTGGCGTTGTCGATACCCCCGGCCCCCGCCCGCCAGTCGCCCAGCGGCGGATACCAGTCGATGCCGACGTAATCGATGGCCGGATCCGCCCACAGCGGGTCCAGATGGAAGGCGACGTCACTGCCCTCATGCCGCCCGAAATACTCGGACCAGTCGGCCGCATAGCTGATCTCGACCGTCGGCCCGACCACCGCCCGGCACTCGGCGGCCAGGGTGCGGAACTGCTCCACCGCCGGAAAGCCGCCGGACGCGTCCCGGGTCCATGTCAGCCCGCGCATCTCCGAGCCGATCAGCAGCCCGTCCGCCCCCGTCTCCGCCGCCAGCGCCGCATAGTGCAGCGCCAGCCGCCGCAGACCCTGACCCCCGGCGGTCCCGAACAGGGCCGCCACATCCGCCGCCGCCTCGCTTCCGTCCCGCCCCCTGACCCGCCCACGCCAGGGATAGGCCGCCTGCTCCGTCCCGCCATAGGGATCCGTCAGTCCGTTGCCCGCCGGCACATCCATGAACACGAACGGATACAGGATGACCTTGAGCCCCCGCCCCTTCAGCTCCGTCACCGCCTGCCGCACGCTCTCGTCCGACGGAGTCCCGCCATAGGCCGGTCCGCCGCCGCTCTCCGAGATGACATGCGCCTCCCCGCGCGCCAGTCCCGCGACAGACCAGGTCAGCGGCCCGGTCGCCTTGCCCACCCGCTCGACGCCGGGCCGAACCGTGCAGTGCGCTGCCCGCAGATCGCTGCCGAACCAGCCGATCACCAGACTGACCCGTTTCAACGCCGGTGCCTGGGCCATCAGCTGATCGAGGGACACGATCAGGTCCGTCCGCCCGTCCCCGCCGTGGACATTCTCCGCCGTCGTCCGCGTCAGCCCCGCGCGTCGCGTCACCACATCCGTCGCCAGCACAAATTCGCCTGCCCCGGGGATCAGGCACACGCCTTCCAGCCGGTCCTCCAGCGCCGTTCCCTCGCCTCCGACCCGTCGAAACACCTCAAAGGCCAGCTGCGGTGGCCGGTTGCCATACGGCCCCAGCGGCAGGTCCTCAAACACCACATAGGCCGTGCCCCGATAGGCGGGAGCCATGCCCTCCACCGCCTCGATCAGCGGGTCAGGTGTCTGCGTCTCGCCGCCGCGATGCACCCGCATCGTCACACCCGACAGGTCCATCGGCCGCCCGTCGGCCCACACCCGGCCGATCCCGTCGATCTCGCCCTCGCACAAGGCCACAGCGAAGCTCAGCGAATAGTCGTACGCCACCGTCCGCGGGCCGCTCTTGCCGCCCGGCGAGGTCTTGCGCCCTTCCAGAAACCGCGCCGCCCAGATCATCTGACCCGTCACCCGCGCGCGACCGAACACCGCCGCCATCGGGGCACCTTCGGCCGTGCCCTGCACCTTCAGCGCCTCGAGACGCGGCCCCCTCTGCCGCGCCGGTGACAGGCCCGAGATCACGCGCTGGTCAATCGCCCGCCCGAGGGTCGAGCCGATGACGGCGCCGATCGGCCCGCCGACCGCCTGGCCGACGCTGCTCAGGATGACCTGTGCCATTCAGCCCTCTCCCGTTTTCGCGGCCGGCCAGCCGAAGGCCGCCACCAGACGCCGGCGCCACCACGCCCCCATCCAGCTCTCGACCACCGCCCGGCCCCAGTAGGCGTGGATCATCCGCGGCTCGGCTCCTTCGACCTCGCTCAGGATCGCGCAGTGTTTGACCGGCGATCCGGCCGCCATGCGGAACATCAGCACGTCGCCGACCCCCGCCCGCTCGACCGGCGTCTCGGTCAGCCAGCGTCGCGCCGCCGCCAGCAGCGTCTCCTCGCCCCCGACCTCGGCCCAGTCCGCACCATAGGAGGGTATCGGCTCCGGCTCGCCGCCCACCAGCTCGCGCCAAACCCCGCGCACCAGTCCCAGACAGTCCGCCCCCTCGCCCCGCACGCTGGCCTGATGCCGGTAGGGCGTCCCCAGCCAGGTCTGCGCCAGGGCCACGGCGTCCTCGCCCCGCGACCTCATCGCCGGCTCCCGCCGTCATGACGCCCGCCCTCGACCGGCGCGGCGGTCAGGAAGTCGTCGCCCGGAATGTCCGGAAAGCCCCTGAAATTGATCCCGTTCCCGAAGGTCCCGACACAGGTCTGCCAACGCTTGTCGCAGGCCACACCCGGAAAGGCCGCCAGATCGACCCGGCACCGCCCATCCCCCAGCAGGGCGTCACAGGCCCGGCCATAGGTCCGCCCGACGACCCGCTCCAGCCGGGCCAGCGGCCCTTCCAGTTCGGCGATGAAGGCCCCGCCGTCGCGCCGGATCCGCGCCAGCGTCGCCGTCCACAGCCTGACCCTCAGCTCGGGCCGGGCCCAGTCGACCCGCCACAGCGCCACCGCCGCCCCGTCCCAGACGCCCGCATCGATGTCCGCCTCGGTGAGGGCCGCATCGTCCAGCCCGCCCGCGACCGAGGCCGACCCCGCCGTCAGTCCGACCGCGCTGTCCGCCGCCCCCGTCGTCCAGCCGCTCGCCGCCCGGCACATGATCCCGTCCAGCACCAGGTCGCGGTCATGGTCGGTGAACCCGATCTCGACGCCGTCCGCGCGCCGCACCCGCCAGGCATGACACAGTGTCGCCGCCCCGCTCTCGATGCGGGCGGCCAGGTCGTCCGGTATTGTTCGCATGATCCGGCGCCCTCTGAAGTCGCGAGATGTGGTGAGTGGCGGGCGGCTGGTGTCTGGGCGTTGGCGGGCCGCTGCGGGTCGTTGTCGACCGCCCGCGGAGCCGGCAAGCAACGGGAAGACACAAGGGCGAGACGCGCGGCGATCCCGTCACCAATCCCTCTTCACCAGTCACCAGCCACCAACCACCTCTCAGACCCGCACTTCAATCAGCGGCGCGGCCGCCATCCGGCCGGCGTCGAAACTCTCCAGCGTCACGTCGATCCGGTCGGTGTCGAACCGGACCGGCGTGTCGAACTCGAACCCCGCCGTCACAGCCGTACCGGTCTCCGGCGGCGTATCCAGCGTCACCAGACCCAGCATGTGATCGACCACGAACGTCCCGCTCGCCTGTTCAACCCCGTCGACCGCCACCCGCACCGAGCCTTCGACCGGCTTGGCGATCCGCCGCTCGGCGGCTGTGTCGCCGTCGCCATAGCGCTTCACCAGCGCGAACCTCGTCTCGACGCCGTCACCCATGCCGAGCAACTGATCCCCCGCGTCTACCGCCGCGCCAGGACCGCACGACTTGAAGTCGGCGAAGTCCCGGAAACGGAATCCGTAAAGCCGTCCCCGCCGTGCCTCGAAGAAGCCGGTCAGCGCCGCCATGTCGTCCAGTGACCTCAGATGCGCGCCGATCAGATACCGCCGCCGCCCCTGCGCCCAGGGCGTCGACCGCCGCTCGAACCCGGACCCCAGCGTCACGATCTCGGTCCGCCGCTCGACCCCGCCCGTCGATCCAAACGCCAGCCGTGCGGGCAGTCTCACCTCGTGAAAACTCATCGGCCTGCCCCTGCCTTGACCTTGTCATCCCCGCGCAGGCGGGGACGGGCGGGCAGCCTCACCGCGTGAAACGCCATCTGCACTCTCCTGTCCGGTTCGTTCGCCGACCCGGTTTCGCTTGTCGAGCGAGCACCGTTCAGCCATCCTCCCTCTCGCCGGGCCGCAGGTCCGGCTGGCGCGGGAGGGCACCATGAGCTTTGAGACGTCATCGCAGATTCAGGCCTTCGACTGGCAGAAGCTGCTGTTTTCATTCGACGGCCGGATCCGGCGTTCACATTTCTGGATCGGCTGGCTGATCTGCCTGGGGGTCGGCGTCGTCGCCGGCTGGATCCCGATCCTCGGCGGACTGATCTCCCTGGCCCTGATCTGGCCCAATCTGGCCATCTCGGTGAAGCGGCTTCACGACATGGGCAAGAGCGGCTGGCTCGTGGCCATTCCGTTCGTCGTCAGCTTCGTCGCCGGCATCGTCGCCGTGGCGACCGTGGGCATATCCGCCATCACCAATTCAGCGGCGCTGGAACGCGAGGAGCCGGCGGCGATCTTCGCCCTGATCGGACCGGCCATCGGCTTTGTCGCCCTGATCTGCCTCGTCAACCTCGGCTTCCTGCTCTGGATCGGCCTGAGCGAGGGCCAGCGCGGCGACAACCGCTTCGGGCCCAATCCCAAGGGTCTGTAAGACCTCTCAACTCAAAGCCGGCGCGCGCCCAGCGATACGGCGCGCGCCAGCATCTGGGTGATCTGGGCTTCCGAGCGCAGCAAACCCTGCGCTCCGCCGTCGACCCGAAGATTGATGGTCACGCCCCCGCCGCCCGCGGGTTCGATCACGCCGGACCCGGACGGCCGGAACACCTCCGGCCCCCGCTCACCGACCAGATAGGCCCCGCCGCCCGCCACCAGCCCTCCGTCGGCGCGCGAGCCCGAGAATATCGTCTGCACGGCCTGGCTGATGGCGTCCGACAGTCCGCTCCCGCCCGAGGCGGAGCCCGACGCCGCACTCACCGCCGCCAGCACCGCCCGCGCCAGTTCAGCCAGGGTCACCTCCCCGTCCGCCGCCGCCCGCGCCAGCGACCGCGTCAGACTCTCTCCGGCCCGACCGAACGCATCCTCGATCGAGGCGGCCGCCCGCTCCGTCGGCTCACGCAACGCCTCCAGCGCCGCCGCCGCCTCCGCCGCCTTGCGCGGCACGGCGTCCAGACCGTTTGGTTCTAATGTCTCAGCCATGTCTCCCTTTCTCCCTCCCCTTCATGGGGAGGGACGGCGAAGCGAAGCGGAGCCCGGGTGGGGTACGCCAGGCGCGCGTCGACTGCGTCCTGCATCACAGTTCCCCACCCGGATCGCTGCGCGATCGTCCCTCCCCATGAAGGGGAGGGAGAAGCCCGCTCAATCCGGCCACGCCTCGGCCATCCGCTCGAAATCCGTCCGACCCATCGGCACCGACCCTGCCGGCCGCTCCATCAGCATCCGCCACTCAGTCAGCGACAGCCGCCAGAATCCCTCGGGTCCGACGCCCAGCATCGCAGCGGCGCGTATCATCGCCGCCCACGGCGTCCGCCCGCCCGTCATCCTCCGGCTGGACCAGAAGCGGCCGCGAACGCCCGCGCCACCGCCTCCGCCGCCTCGCGCGGATCGACCGCCGCCCGGTCCAGATCCGCCGCCAGTTCTCGCTCGCCACCGCCCCGCAACAGCGCCGCCAGTACCGCGATCAGATCCCGTCCCGACAGCGCCCGCATCCGCTCCGCCAGGGCGCCGAGCGAGTCCAGCCCGAGCGCCGTCTCGATCTCCGCCAGCGCCCCCAGCGTCAGACACAGCCGTCGCTCCGCCCCCGCCAGCATCGCCGCCGTCTCCCCCCGCGCCCCGTTGATCGCCATCACAGGACCTCGAACGAGACTTCGCCGGCGCTGGCCAGGCTGATCGCGAACGTCGCCTCGCCCTCATGCTCGCCGGCATATTCCAGCGCCGCCACCAGGAACGGCCCCTCCAGCACGCCGAAATCCGGCACGACCAGCCGCCACCGCCGCGCCGCCTGGGAAAAGAAGGCCTCGCGGATCAGGGCGTCCGAGGCCGCGTCGCGGAAAATCCCCTGCCCCGCCACCGCCGCCGACTTCACGCCCGCCCCGCCCAGCAGTTCGCGCCAGCGCCCGGCGCTGTCGCCGTCGGTCGCATCGACCGTCCGCGCATTCAGGCTGATCGTCCGCGCCCTCAGCCCCGCCACGGTCGTGAACACGCCCGGCGCGCCCTCGATCTTCAGCAGGATGTCCTTGCCGCGTTGTGCCGCCATGTCTCAGTCCTCTGTCTGTTGTGTTGGCAAGGGGTGGCTGGTGTCCGGTGGCTGGTGGCTGGTGGCTGGTGGCTGGACGATGTGAGACCCGCCAAATCACCACGCGGTCGACGAACGTGAGCGTCACCAATCACCAGCCACCAGCCACCAGTCACCCTTCTTCCGTCACCGCGCGCACCCGCAGCACCGCATATGTCCGCGCCCCGTCGGCGCTCGGAAATACATCGGCGAACGCGACCCCCAGGCTCACCGTGCGCACCCCGTCGGCCGACAGCTCGGCGTCGTTCAGGGCCAGCCGCACCGCTGCCAGCACTGCCTTCGCCTCCTCGGTCCCGCGAAAGCGCGACACCACCGTCAGCGTCAGGGCATGTTCGAACCCGCCCCCGTCCGCCGGCATCGGCCGGCTTTCGCCCCGGCCGACCAGCAGATAGGGACACGCCGTCTCATCTGTCGGCCCGTCCCGGATCCGCGCCGGCTCTCCCAGCAGGACCCGCACCGCCGCATCGGCCTTCAGATGCGCGATCAAGGCCTTCTGCAATGCCATCTCATGGCTCATCGGCTCCGCTCCAGGTTCAGGATTGCCCGTCCGCCGACCGTCTCGCCCGAGACGATCCGCCAGTCCGCGCCGCCGAATCTCAGCATCCGTCCGGGTGTCAGCCGCCCATCGGCCCGCGTCTCCGCCGTTACCGTCTCGACCGCGCGCAGGCCGGCCGCCTCGGACCGATCCCTGCGTCGCCGCGCCCCCAGCTTCAGCCACGCCGACCCCACCGGCTCCCAGCTCACGCTGCGGCCGCCATAGGGAGTTTCCGCCTCCAGCGGCGCGAACAGCCCGGCCAGAAGCTTCACAGCCGCACCACGCGATACGGCGCGATCCAGGCCTCGACCGGCGCGACCGGCATCGCCGGCGCGTCGCGCTCATAGGCCCGCAGCACCAGCATCAGGATCGCCAGCCTCAGGGGCGCGGGCGAAGTCGACAGCAGGGTCAGCCCCACCTCCCCCTCGATCCGCGCCCGGGCCGCATCGATCAGCGTCTGGATCAGCCCGTCCTCGGCGTCATGCTCGACGCGCAGGAACAGCTTCGCTTCCGCCAGCAAGACGGGTGCGGTCATGGGAAACCTCGATTGTCTGGAAAAGGAGGTGGCTGGTGGGGGGTGATTGGTGGCTGGCCGCGCAACGCGCCGCCTCATCCCACCAGCCACCAGTCACCAGCCACCAGTCACCCGGTGAGCGTCAGCTCGCCGCGAACTTCATCACCTTGATCGCATCAAAGTTCTGCACCCCGCCGCCGACCCGCTTGGTGGTGTAGAAGAGCACATAGGGCTTGGCCGAATACGGGTCCCTCAGCACCCGTACCCCCGCACGATCCACGATCAGATAGCCGCGCTGGAAGTCGCCGAAGGCGATGGCCGCGCTGTTGGCCGCGATGTCCGGCATGGTCTCGATCTCGGTCACCCGATAGCCCAGCAGCGAGGCCGTCTCGCCCGCCCGCTGCGCCGGCTGCCAGATGTAGTTGCCGTCAGCGTCCTTGAATTTGCGCACCGCCGACACCGTCTTGCGGTTCATCACAAATCGCCCGTTGGGCCGGTACTGGGCCCTGGGCGCATAGACCAGGTCGATCAGCCGGTCCGACGGATTGCTCGAGGCGAACGCCCCCGCCGCGCCCGAGGCGACATAACCGATCTCGCCCCACACCGCACTCGCATCCGCCACGATCGGATAGCTCAGGAAACCCCTGGGCTTGTTGACCCCGTCGCCGGTCACAAAGGCCGTCGTCTCCTGCGCCGCAAAGGCGTCCTCGACCTCGGCCGCCAGCCATTCGTCCAGATCGATCAGGGCATCGTCCAGCAGCGACTGGGTCGCCGCCGGATTGGCGTAGAGATCGGCCGACGGGAACTCCAGCAGCGCCAGGGTCGCCGGATCTGTCTCGGGCCGCGCCGCCGTCTCGGCGACCCAGCCCGAGGCCACGCCCGCCACCGACACCGGCTTCCGGTACACCCCCGCCCCGACCGTCCGCACCGTGGCGATCTCGCGCATCGGCGACCCCGCCATCAGCCGCCGCTCGATGGCCCGCTCGGTCTGCTCCGGCACCACATAGCCCGCCGAGTTCGACGCCGTGCTCAGCCCCGCCTTCAGCTCCAGCCCAAAGCTCACTCCGGTCTTCAGATACCCGTCAAACGCCGACTTCTCCTCCCCCTTCATGGGGGAGGTGGCGGCGAAGCCGACGGAGGGGGAACCGCCCCCCAACTCAGGCCGCCGCCCCTCGCTGACCACCCGGTCCAGCCGCGCCTGCGCCTGACCCACCGCCTGGTCGATCCGCGCCACCTTCTCCTCCAGCAGCGTATCGGCCGAGGCCTTGCGCTCGATCTCCTCCAGCCGGGCGTCATTGGCCCCTTTGAACGCCTCGAACGCCGCCATCATCTCATGCATGGCGGCGCGCGCCTCCGGGGTGCCCGGGGCCTGTTTGGTCTCTTTCATGATATCTCCGGTTGAAGAGCCGCGGATCGCGGCTATGGTCCGAAAGCTGGCTTGCTTCCGGATCGTCCGGGCCAGAACTCCCTCAGGAGGCCACCTTGGCCCAACGTCTGTTCCTGGCCCCGCTCGTGGTCGCCATGGCTGCCTGTGCGCCCACGCCTCAGCCAGCCGTCGGCCATGCCGGCGCGGTGCCCTTGATCGTCGACGGCCCCCGGACGATCTCTGCCGGGATGAGCGCGCGGGACGCCATCCTCGCCGCCGCTGACGCGGCCCCACGAGCCGTACCCGGGCGATTCATCCTGCCGGTTCGCGCCTCGGGCATGGATAACGGCCGCCTGTACCTGAACTCGGAAGACGATTACCGGGACCAGCGAAACGTCTCGGTTGCCATATCGCCACGCGCCATCGTCCAGCTTCAGCGCCTGTATGGAACCGACCCGGGAGCCGCCCTGACCGGGCGTACCCTGCGGGTTGAAGGTGCCGCCCGGCGTGTCCGGATCGATTTCACCGGCAATGGCCGTCCGACCGGAAAATACTACTACCAGACGCATATCGACGTTCTGGACGCCGCGCAGATTACCGTCGTGCCGGTCGGCGAATGATTGCACGGCGCGGCGACGCGAAGCCCGTGCGCCCGGACGGAAGACCGGCCGGTCGTTCGGATCGTTTGGCCTGCGTCTGATAACGGCCATCACCCGCCCGCGCCGCTGACCACGTCGACCGGACGGCTCGGCACGGTTCATACCATGGTCGGCGACCTGGCCGATCCCGTCGCCTTCCAGGTCGATCTGCGCGAGGGCCGGGGGCTGGTCATTCCGGCTTCCCATCCGCCGCCCGTCGCGGCACTCTCCCGTCCTCAAGAGGGGAGAATTCTCGATGCGCCTGACGATCCTCGCGACCGCCCTGCTGCTCTCATACGCGGAGACCGCAGCGGCCCGGACCCCGCCACCCGTGGCAGACGTCCAGATCGCCCCGGTTCCGAACACCGCAGATGTGGCATCCGCCGACGCCATCCTCGCGGCCCTCTACAGCGTCATTTCCGGCGATGCGGGCGTGCCCCGCAACTGGAACCGCTTTCGCAGCCTGTTCCATCCTTCCGCACGCTTGATCCCGATCGGCAGCCCCGCGGCGGGTCCGGCCACCGCCACCTTTCTGACGCCCGACGACTACATCGCGCGCGCCGAGCCGCTGCTGATGCGCGGCTTCCACGAGCGTGAGATCTCTCGTCGGGTCGAGACCTTCGGTCACATGACCCACGTCTTCTCGACCTATGACAGCCGCCGCGCCGCCTCCGATACCGAGCCCTTCGCCCGGGGCATCAACTCGATCCAGCTCTTCGACGACGGCACCCGCTGGTGGATCATCAGCGTCTACTGGCAGGGCGAGACGCCGCGGATTCCGCTCCCGCCGACCTATCTCCCCGCACCCTGAACCGCGCCCCCGGCAGCATCGGGAACGTCACCAGCGACACCTCCCACAACGCCACCTCGACCAGCACCCGCAGCCGACCCTCGCGCCGCGCCCGGCTGCTCCGGAACCCGATCGACAGCCCGTCCAGCGCCCCCGCCCGCGACAGGGCCCCGGCGAACCGCGCCTCGGCGGACCAGTCCATGATCCGTCCCCGGACGAACAGCCCGCGCTCGTCCTCGACCATCGCGTCCCAGACCCCAACCACCGCGCGGCTCTCGTGCTGGTGCAGCATCCGCACGCCCCGCGCACCGCTCTTCGCCAGGCTGGCCGCGAACGCGCCCCGGCCCACCACATCCCCGTTCAGATCGGCCACGCCCCACAGGGAGGCGTAGCCGTGGATCAGCAGTGGCTGGTGGCTGGTGGCTGGTGATCTCCGTGCACCGTCCCCAGTCCCGCCAGTCACCAGCCACCCGTCACCAGTCACCCTCTTTCCTCCAGCCGTCTCTCCATCCGCTCGACCGCCGCCCGCGTCGCCGCGCCCTGCTCCTCCAGTCGGGCCAGCCGCTCGGCCACCAGCCGCTGCTCCCCGACCCTGTCCTCCAGCGTCGCGATCCGCGCCGCAGCGCCACCCGCCCAAACCAGTGCGCCGAGGGTCTGAACCGCCAGCGCCGCGATCACGGCGACGGGGATTTTTCTGAGTTCGTTCATGCCTGTCTCCCGGGGGGTCTGGTGAATGGTGGTTGGTGGCTGGTGGTTGGCCTCAGGTGCTTGAGGTGACTCGGTGCGCACCAGCCACCAGTCACCAACCACCAGTCACCCCTTCCCCACCCCCGCCATCCGCCGCCGCTCCTCGTCGGTCAGGAACCCCGCCGCGTTCAGCCGGGCCCACAGCGCATCGCGCTCGGGCTGCAGCGCCGGCAGCGCCTCCAGGTCCGCCTCGATCCGAATGCCCGCGAACCGTCCGCCCAGCCACACCGTCAGCGCCGCCGCCGTCTTGCGCACCAGCGGCACCACCGTGCCCCGCCAGAAGGCCGCATTGGCCTCGCGGTAGTTGGCATAGGTCGCGTCCCCCGGGATCCCCAGCAGCTGCGGCGGCACCCCGAAGGCCAGGGCGATCTCCCGCGCCGCCGCGTGCTTTCCGGCGATGAAGTCCATGTCGGCCGGGGTCCAGCTCATCGGCTTCCAGTCCAGCCCGCCCTCCAGGATCATCGGCCGCCCGGCGTTCATCCGTCCCGCATGACTCTCGGCGACCTGGGCCCGCAGGGCCTCGAACTGCTCGCTCGTCAGCCGTTCCCCGTCCCGGGCCCCATAGACCAGCGCCCCCGACGGCCGTGCCGCATTGTCCAGCAAGGCCTTGTTCCAGGCCCCCGAGGCATTGTGCACATCGATCGCCGAGGCGGCCGCCTCCAGCGGTGAAAACCCGTAGTGGTCGTCGGTCGGATGAAACAGCTTCAGCTGCATCACGGGCATCCAGCCGTCCGCCGCCCGCCCGATCCGCAGAGACCGTCCGTCTACAGAATAATCATATGCCTCGGCCCAGCCCGCCCGGCCCGGGACCACCTTCACCCGGTCCGGCCGCAGGGTCCACAGCTCCTCGGGCCCGGCGTCCCCGACCGCCTCGGCATAGGCGTTCCCGGCCGTCTGCAGCGCGCCGTACAGCCCCTCCAGCCATTCCGCCCCCGACTGTTCCGGGTTCGGCCGCGCCAGCAGCCGGGCCAGAGCATGATCCGGCACCCGCACCCCGTCCACGAACACGACCAGCGGCGTCGACGCCGCCGCCTCGGCGATCATCCGCACGCAACGATAGGCCACAGCGTTCTTCGCAAACCCCTCCTCGGCCAGATGGGCATAGTCCCGCGGCGTCCACCGCGCCCGTCCGCCGCTGGTCAGGGCGATCAGCGGCCCGACCCGGCTGTCCTTGATCTCGGGCGCACTTTCACGCCCGCGGCGGCCACCCGGCCAGCGCAGCTTCTGCATCCTCGTCCTTCCCGACAATTCGTCTCAGAGCACCCGCACCCTGGGCCCCGCCCTCGGCGTCGGCAGCAGATGCGTCACCGCCCAGACCAGGGCGTCGGCCCGGTCCGGGCTACGCCCGCCCCCGTCCACCGACCCCAGCGCCATCAATTCCTCCTCCAGCGCCGGAAAGGCCCCGCAGTGGATGACCCGGCCCTGTTCGTACAGCGCCGCCACCGGCTCGGCGCGCGCCGCCTTGCCCCGGCTGGCATGGACCATCTGGATCCGCGTCTCGCAGTCCGCATGGGCCAGCACCGCCCGCACCATCTCACCGCCCTGGTTGACCTCGGCGACCACCCGGTCCGCGCCATAGTCCTTCGCCGCTGCCGCCACCGCCCCGGCCCAGCCCTGCGGCGACAACCCGCGCACCGACCGGTCGGCCAGCACATAGGCCCGTCCCGCCTTGCGTCCGACGACCACGATCCCGCAGGCATCGCCGCCGGCGCTGACCGGCGGATCGACCGCCACGACGACCCGCTCCAGCGACGCCGGCCGGCTCCCGCGCGCCCGTGCCAGATCCTCGGCCCGGAACAGCGCGCCCTCGCTCTCGACGATCAGCCCCTCAAGCTCCTGCGCCTCCAGCCGGGTGCCGCCGTAAAGACCCCGCAGATGCTTCAGGAACCCCGGCGACAGATTGCCGGCATTGGCCTGGGTTCCGGCCCGGCCCGCCTGCACTCCCTGCTCGGCCAGCAGCCGCCGCAACGCCGCCGTGGGCCGGGGCGTCGTCGTTACGATCAGCCGCGGATCACCCCCCAGCCTCAGACCCAGCCGCAGATTGTCCAGCACCGCCGTCGGCTTGCGCCAGGCGCAGAATTCATCGGCCCAGGCGTCGTGGAACTGAGGCCCCCGCAAACTGTCGGGATCCTCGGCCGAAAACGCATAGGCCACGCTGTGATTGGGCCAGATCAGCCGTTTGCGGCCGCCCTCCCAGCGCGGCCGTTCCTCGCGCCGGGGCAGGGCCTTGAGACCCGAGGGTCCCTCGACCATCACCTCACGCACATCGTGCAGCGTCGGCCCCACCAGGGCGATCCGGCGACCACTCGCCGCCGCCAGATTGTTGATCCACCAGGCCCCCGCAAAGGTCTTGCCGGACCCGCGTCCGCCCAGCAGCACCCAGGTCCGCCAGTCCTCCGCCGTCGGCAGCTGATGCGCCAGCACGTTGAACCGGCTCTCCGCCAGATCGTGGACGCGGCCAGCGTCCAGGTTCGACAACAATTCCCTTCTGCTCGAAGACTGCATCGAGCTCATCGAGACGGGAGTCGAGTTCGGCTCGCAGGCGCTCGAGGGTTTCGGGGCTGTCGTCACGGTGTTTCATTTCGTCCTCTGCTGGCTCGCCGGAGCCGCCGCGAACCGGGCCGGCCATCAGCCCCGCCAGGGTCTTCGCGGCCTTGCCCGTCAGGTCGACACCCCGGACATATCTCTGCACCGCCAGCGCATCGCCGACCTTCAGCTCGACCGCGTCCAGGGCGTCCAGCGCAAGGTCGATCATGAGGTCGAGGCGTTCGTAGATGGCGTCCAGCCGGGCCTGCGCCCGCGCCGCCCTGTCCTGATGTCCCGTCATGCCCGAATAGTAGGCGGCCAGCGCACCCCGGCGGGCAAATCGCATCGAGAAAAATGCAAACCCCTGAACGGGCTGATCTTTAGCGCGCCAACCCGACTAGAGGTTCGCGAACCTTCAGCAGCGCCTCAGATTTCCAGCACATTCGCCTGCGGGGCCGACCGGGGGGTCAGCGCGCGGACGACGCGGGCCCGCAGCTCGGCCGGCTCGAACGGCTTGGCCACATAGCCGGCGCAACCCAGCTGCATGGCCTCATTGATCGCCTCGAGGCTGCGGTCGGCCGTGACCATGAGCACGGGCGGCGTCGCCCGGCCCATCCGGCTCATCGTCCTCAACACGTCCAGTCCGCTCATCCGCGGCATCTGGATGTCCAGCAGCACCAGGTCGAACCGGGTCCGCTTGAGCAGTTCCAGAGCGATTTCGCCGTTCGAAGCCGTCGTGACCTGGTGACCCCCCTGCGACACGGTGATGTGCATCAGTTCGCGGATCATCTCCTCGTCCTCGACGATCAGGATTCGAGCCATTACGCGACGGCTTTCCGGTCTGACAGGTGGGCGTCGCGGGTCAGCACGGCGGCAATGGTCTGGAACAGTTCGGCCACCTGAATGGGCTTGCCGACATGGGCGTCCATGCCGGCCTCACGGCAACGCTCGACATGTTCGGGTTGAACATTGGCAGTCAGGGCGACGATCGGCGTCCGGGCGACTGTGCCGCCCATGGCCCGGATGGCGCGCGTCGCCTCCAGCCCGTCCATGACCGGCATGTGCACGTCCATCAGGACCAGGTCATAGACACCGGAGCTCGCCGCCTCGACCGCCTCCGCACCGTCCTGGACCGTATCCATATCGACGTCGAAGCTGGCCATGATGGCGGTCACCAGCTCCCGGTTGGCCGGCGCGTCATCCGCCATCAGGATGCGGACCCCCGGAGGCAGGCTCGACATGACGGGGGCCGGGACCGCGGCCGCGGCCCCCGCAAGGCCCAGCGGAACCTCGAACCAGAAGGTCGAGCCCTCACCCGGGCGGCTTTCGGCCCCGATCACACCGCCCATCATCTCGATCAGCCGGCGCGAGATCGCCAGCCCCAACCCCGTGCCGCCATAAACCCGCGTGGTGGAGGCATCGGCCTGGGTGAAGCGGTCGAACAGGGTGTCGATCTTGTCGGGCGAAATGCCGATACCGCTGTCCGTCACGGCCACCCTAAGTCGGCCGGCGGCGTCTGACACACGCAGCGTGACCGTTCCGCTGCCGGTGAATTTCACCGCATTGGACAGGAAATTCAGCGTCACCTGCCGCAGCCGCCCCTCGTCGCCCATCAAGGCGGGCGAAAGTTCGTCCGACGCCTCGACCACCAGGGTCAGGCCCTTGGTCTGGCACTGGTCCTCGATGATCGCCGCCGCGCCCTCGGCCATCGCGCGGGGATCGAACGGTTGCGGCTCCAGATCGACGGCCTCGGCCTCGAGCTTGGAATAATCCAGGATGTCGTTGATCACGCTCAGCAGCGCCTCGCTGGCTGTCGCGATCCGGTCGGCGTAGGTCCGTTCGGCCACCGGCAGGTCTTCACTGGACCTCAGCAGGCCCGAGAAGCCGATCACGCTGGTCAGCGGCGTGCGGAGTTCGTGGCTCATATTGGCCAGGAATTCCGTCTTCGCCTGGGCGGCAGCCTCGGCAACATCGCGGGCGGCGATCAGCTGGTCTTCCAGAGCCTTGGTGTCGGTGATGTCCCGCACGACATCCTGAAACTCGACCACCCGACCCTGCTCGTTGCGGACCAGTGAGGTGCGCGCCTCGAACCAGCGCGTGTCGCCGATGCCGCTCGCGCCCCTGTAGCGGAAGCCCGTCGTCGGTTCCCCGGCCGGAGCCTTGATCATGTGGAGCAACCGCTCGGCGATGGCAGGCACATCCTCGGCAAGGATCAGGTCCGTTACCGGACGCCCCAGCAGTTCGGAGGGCGACAGGCCCGTCACGGTTTCGATGGACGGCGAGATGTAGCGCACCCGACCGTCCACGCCATAGGTCACGATGATGTCGCTCGTCCGGTCCGCCAGCAGGCGATAGCGCGTCTCGCTGGCCGCGAGCGCATCATGGGCCCGGACGCTGTCCGTAATGTCCTGGAACACGCCGAACAGGGCCGCAGGCTCGCCGTTGGCGGCGTATTCGCACTGGGCCTTGGTGACGGTGATCCGCTCGGCGCCGTCCGGGCGGGTCAATCGCAGGCGGCATTCGTACCCCTGGCCGGTCGCGATGGCCGTCTCCACCAGGTCCGTCAGCATCGCATTGTCGTCGGGATGGAAGCCTCCAGCCCTGTACGCCTCTGTCGGATCCACGCCCTGCGGCTCGTAGCCATGGATGCGGTAGACCTGGTCCGACCAGTCCACTTCGCCGGTGGCCAGATCAAAGCGCCAGCTGCCGATGCCCGCCATGGTCTCTGCCAGTTTCAGCTTGCTGACCATCTCGGCCTGTTCACGCTGGGCCGCCTTGCGCTCGGTGATATCGCGGACATGGTCCTGGATCTCGATGATCTCGCCCGTCCCGTCGCGGACCGGCCGCGGCGACGCCTCCAGCCAGACGACCGACCCGTCGGCCCGAACCGCCCGGAATTCCACGTGAGCCTTGCTGTCGGACCCCTCCATCCGGGCGGCCATCTGCAGGAAGGTATCGGAGATATCGTCGGGGTGAATGATGTCGGCGCAGTTGCGGCCGACCAGATCGTCCGCCGAACGCCCGAGGATTCGCTGCACCGAGGGCGACAGATAGAGGAAGGTCCCGTCCGGCTTGTAGCGGGCGATGATATCCGTCGAGGTCTCGCTCAGCAGCCGGAACAGCGTCTCGCTGCGCTCGATCCGTTCGTGCGCGCGGACGCTGTCCGTAATGTCCTGGAACACGCCGAACAGGGCGGTCACCCTGCCGGTCTCGTCGCGCTCGCAACATGCCTTGGCGCGGGTGACCCGTTCCTCGCCGTCCGGTCGGATAACCCTGAGCTGGGCGTCGTAGCCTTCCCCGGTCTCCAACGCACGAGTGACCAGCCCGGTGACGATCTCGGCGTCTCCGGGTGCATAGGCACCGATGGCGCAATGCAGCGAAGGATCGATCGACCCGGGCTCGAGACCGTGGATGCGGAAGACCTCGTCCGACCACGAGACCTTGCCGGTCGCCGCCTCGAGTCTGAAGTGACCGACGCTGGCGATCTGCTCCGCCAGGATCAGCAGGTTGACCTGCTCCGCCTGCACACGCTGGGCGGAGGCCTGCTCAAGCATGCTTCCGGCGACACGCGCAAAACCGTGCAGGGTGTCGATCTCGGCCACCGTCAGCGGGCCACGCGGCCGGGTGTCCATGAAACCGACCGCGCCGATCGGCCGACCTTGGTCGTCGCTGATCGTCGCCCCGGCGAACGAGCGGATGAACGGCGGACCGGCCACCATCGGGTGGTCCTTCAGAACCGGATGAACCGCCGCGTCCTCGATCACCAGATGAGCCCCGGGCCCCATCGACACGAGGATGCTGCTGACGCTGATCTCCCGCGGCAGGGACCGCTCACCGAGTCCCAGCTCGGAACGGAAGACCGCCAGATCCTTGTCCACGACCGACACCAGGCCGAACGGCGCACTGAACCGGTCACACAACAGCGCCGTCAGATCGTCGAACGGCGTTTCCAGCTTGATCGATGGCGAGGGCTTCAACGGCATAATTCCGGTTGACGAGCCTGCACAGTCGATTGACGAAGCGAATTATTGGTTACCGAACGGGCAATTTTCAGCCCCGCTCCTCATTCCACTCGGGCGCTTCGAAATCCAGCGCATCCTCGGAGGCCGTGAGCGCCAGTTCCGAGACCGTCTGGCCGCGCACCGAGACGCCGGCCGCATGCACGCTTTCCGGATCGCCCGAGATCAGCGGATGCCAGTCCGCCAGCCCCCGCCCCTCATTGATCCGCCGGTATCCGCACGATTTCGGCATCCACTGCAGCGTGTCGATGTTCCCGGGCGTCAGCTTGATACAATCCGGCACCTGCGCCTTGCGGTGGGCATAGTCGGTGCAGGTGCACCGCTCCGAATCGAACAGTCGGCAGTGCACCCGCGTCGGGACCACCTCGCCCGTGTCCTCGTCCTCGAAGCGGATCAGGCAACACAGCCCGCAGCCGTCGCACAGGCTTTCCCACTCCTCGCGGGTCATCTGTTCCAGACGCTTCGTTTGCCAGAAGGGCTTGTCCATCGGCGGCTGTTAGCGGTTCGGGGCGCGCCTGTCGCGCACAAGACGCCTCGCTGGCGCGCGCCGGTGGCCACAAGGCCGCTTAAGCCCTATATGGCCGCCTTCGAGCGCGTGGCCTCCCCGCCGCCCCCCAATCCTCCTCCGCGCGTCCAAGGTTTGCATGGCTCCCCGTCCCCCTCTCGTCGCCCTCAACAATGTCCGCCTCCAGGACGGCCAGCGCCCGCTGTTCGACGGCGTCGACATCGCTGTGGAGCCACGCACCCGCGCCGCCCTCGTCGGCCGCAACGGGGCCGGCAAGTCGACCCTGATGAAAATGGTCATGGGGCTGATCGAGCCTGACGCCGGCGATCGCTCCGTCCAGGCCGGCACCCGCTTCGCCTATGTCTCCCAGGAACCGGACCTGTCTCCGCCCCCGGCGTGGCTGCGCACGCACGCGGCGCTCGCCGGTGTCTCCCACCCCGACTGGACGCTGCTCGAATACGCCGCCTCCGAAGGGGCCGAGCGCTGGACGGCCGAGTCCTGGCTGACCACCTTCGGCCTGGACCCCGAAAAACCCGCCGTAAACCTGTCCGGCGGCGAAACCCGCCGCGCCGCCCTGGCCAAGGCATTCGCCGAAGAGCCCGACCTGCTGCTGCTCGACGAGCCGACCAACCACCTCGACATCCTCGCCATCGAACTGCTTGAGGAAGAACTGCTCCAGGCCCGGTTCGCGGTGCTCGTTGTGAGCCACGACCGCGCCTTCCTCAACCGCGTCACCCAGTCCTGTCACTGGCTCGAAGGCCGCCGCGTCCGCACCCTGAACAAGGGGTTCGCCGCCTTCGACGAGTGGTCGACCAAGGTTCAGGAGGAAGAGGCCCAGTCGCTACAGCGCCTCAGCAAGACGATCGAGCGCGAGACCGAGACCTTCTACCGCTCCATCACCGCCCGCCGCACCCGCAACGAAGGCCGCGCCCGCTCGCTCGACGCCCTGCGGGCCGACCGCAACGAACGGCTCAAGGATGTTCCGCGCGAGCTCTACCTCGGCGTCGATTCCGGAGCCACGTCGGGCAAACTGGTCGCGGAACTGAAGGGCGTTTCGAAGTCCTTCGGCCCACGCCCGGTTATCAAGCCCTTCACGACCCGGGTCATCCGGGGCGACCGGCTGGCCATCGTCGGCCCCAACGGCGCGGGCAAGACCACCCTGGTCAAGATCCTGCTCGGCGAACTCGCGCCCGATGAAGGCACGGTCAAGCTGGGGGCCAATCTTGAACCCGTCTATCTCGACCAGTCCCGCGACGGCCTGCGCAGCGACATGACCCTGTGGGATGCCCTGACGCCCGGCGGTGGCGACTCCATCCTCGTGCGCGGCATCTCCAAACACGTCGCCGCCTATGCCAAGGACTTCCTGTTCCAGGAGGGCCAGTTGCGCCAGCCGATCTCGACCCTGTCAGGCGGCGAGCGCAACCGCCTGCTGCTGGCCCGGGCCCTGGCCAAGCCCGCCAATATGCTGGTCCTCGACGAACCGACCAACGACCTCGACATGGACACGCTCGACAAGCTGGAAGAGCTGCTCGAGACCTATGACGGCACCCTGATCCTGGTCAGCCACGACCGCGACTTCGTCGACCGCCTGGCCACCTCGACCATCGCCATGAATGGCCGCGGCGACATCGTCGAGACCCCCGGCGGCTGGACCGACTTCATCCGCCAGAACCCGGGCTTCCTCCAGCCCGGAGCCAACCCTCGCCCGCAGGACAAGGACGCCGCCCAGCGCGCGGCGGCCGCGCCCGCTCCGGCGACGCTCGCCGCCGCCGCTCTGAAAAAACCCGGCAAACTGACCTTCAAGGACGCGCACCGGCTCAAGGAGCTGGAAGGCCTGCTCGCCTCCCTGCCCGGCGACATCGCCCGCCACGACGCGACCCTGTCCGACCCCGGCCTCTACGCCCGCGACCGCAAGGCCTTCGACAAGGCCACGGCCAACGCCGACCGCGCCCGCGCCCTGCTGGCGGCGGCGGAAGAGGAATGGCTCGAGCTGGAAGCCCGGCGCGAAGCCCTGACCAACGCCTGATCCGGCGAAAACCGGCCCTTACGGCGCGATTTTTCGCTGTTCCACGCGGGACTGTGCAGAAGTCACAAGAGCTTCACAAACCACATAAAATTGCGCGATCCGCACAACCTCGTCCCCATCCTGCAAGCTTTATCCCCAACACCGTCCACAGACGGTCATTCCGGACCGCTTGCTAGATCCCCGGATCGGAGCGAGCTTGATCAGGCCGAGGGACACGGCGGCGCGGAAAACCGGGGAGACCCGGGGATCAAGCGGACCGGCCCGGCTCTCTGATCGAACGCACCGGGGGGTTTCGACCCAGACGGACGGGAGACAGGATCAAGGCCCAAGGGACCCTTCGAAGGCTTCGGCCGGAGAAGACCGGAGGGAACCGGATCGGGATCGATGGACGACGCGAGGCTCGACCTCGTGGAACGCCGGAGACCAGGAGCGCGACAGGATACAGCCGACCACCGCCGGGGTTCGCCCCGCCGTTGCAAGGCCAGGGTCCTGAACCTCAACGGCCAAGTCCAACCCGGACTTGGCGAGGGGACGAGGGAAGCCGGTTCGCCGGGGACCTTCGTCCCCTCGCTCAATTCCGGCTTGCGCTATCGGTCGCGGCACGGCCGCTCGCTGCTTGAGTGCGGCCAACCGTCATGCTCCGACTGGCTTGGGGGGACCGCAGCCTTGAGGGCTGTGCCCCTGTTCACCCCTTCCCTTCCGGCCGGACTGCCCGTAGCGTTCCGGTATGCCTCCTGCCGGAAATGGCCCCCGCTCGACGGATCGTCGCGCCCTGCTCGTCGGCGTCGGAGCCCTTGCGATTGCCGGGACCGGGCAGGCCGCTGCGGTACAGGAGCCTTCGGCGGCCACGCGCACCGTCCTGGCGGCGATGCGCGCGCAGGCACGGCGTGCGGTGGTTCTGGAAGCGGCCGGGCGGCCGACCGTGTGTCGACTGGGGGGCTATCCACGCCTGCCCGCGTCGACCGGCTGGCCCGACCGGCAGGGTCGCCCCCTGTCCTTCATCGCCGAGCTGGACCTGGCCGCCCTGCGCGCATCGGCCGGCCCCGACTGGCTGCCGGGTTCGGGCCTCCTGCACGTCTTCTTCGATGTCGAAAAGGAGCCCTGGGGCTTTGATCCCGCCGACCGGGACGGCTGGAAGCTCGTGATGACCGACGGCCCGGCGATGCGCACCCTCCCACGGCCGGCGGGCCTGTCCAGCGACCGCGTCTTCACGCCGGTTGCGCTAGCCGGTCGATCCGCCCTGACCTATCCAACCTCCGAACGGCTGGACCTGGAGCCGGATGTCGGGCGGGCTTTCGACTTCGAGTCCGTGGGTGCCCTGCTGGATTCAGACCTCGGCGACGGCCCGCGCCATCAGGTCGGCGGCTACCCGGCTCCCATCCAGGGTGACGGCATGGAGCTGGAGGCCCAGCTGGCCTCGAACGGCCTCTATATGGGCGGACCCGACAGCTACAGCGACGAACGGGTCGCGGCCCTGGAGCCCGGGGCCGCCGACTGGCGGCTTTTGCTGCAGATCGATAGCGACGATGAAGCCGGAATGATGTGGGGCGACAGCGGCATCCTGTATTTCTGGGTGCGCGAACAGGACGCGCGGGCCGGAGACTTCTCTCGTGTCTGGACCATCCTTCAGTGCACATGACACCGGCTCGAGGGTGGTCCAGATTGCCACGGGCTGACACCCTTCCCTTCCCCGCACCTGAGCCGTAAACCAAGGCCATGACCTTGCGTGGGAATCGCCGCTTCCGGCCCGACCGCCGCACCGTAATCGCGGGTGCCGGCGCGCTGGCGGCCGCGACGGCGCTGTCGGCCTGCGGAAACTCCGAAGTGCCCGTGGATGAGGACGGCCGCGTCCGCATCCGCTTCGCCACCGACTGGCGCGCCCAGGCCG
The DNA here is from genome assembly GCA_965284375.1 of Caulobacteraceae bacterium. Taxonomy (GTDB): domain Bacteria; phylum Pseudomonadota; class Alphaproteobacteria; order Caulobacterales; family Caulobacteraceae; genus Brevundimonas. The sequence continues at coordinate 376,637 of OZ260074.1, read as the reverse complement.
AGCACGGCGGCTTCTACCAGGCCCTCGCGTCGGGGGCCTACAGTCGGCGCGGGCTGAACGTCCAGATCGTCCAGGGCGGGCCGGGCGTGAACGTGCCCCAGCTCCTCGCCTCGGGCGCGGTCGAGCTGGGCATGGGGTCCAACAGCTTCATCCCCCTCAACCTGGTCGCCGAGGGGGCCCCGGTGAAGGCTGTCGCCGCCTTCTTCCAGAAGGACCCCCAGGTCCTGATCGCCCATCCGGATCCCGCCCTGAAATCCATCGCCGACCTCAAGGACCGGCCGTTTTTGCTGGCCGATGCCTCGATCACCGCCTTCTGGGTCTGGCTGAAGTCAAAATACGGCTTCACCGACGATCAGGTCCGCAAATACACCTTTAATCTGGCCCCCTTCCTCGCCGACGAGCGGGCGGTCCAGCAGGGCTATCTGACCTCCGAGCCTTACACGATCGAACAGGAGGCGGGATTCGAGCCCCGGGTCTTCCTGCTGGCCGACGAAGGTTACCCCTCCTACGCCACCATGGTGCTGGCGCCCGACGCCTTCGCCCGTGACAACGCCACTGCCCTGCGCAGCTTCATCGCCGGCTCGGCCGAGGGCTGGCGCGACTATATCCAGGGCGACGGCAAGGCGGCCGATGCCCTGATCCGCAAGGACAATCCGGAGATGACCCAGGCCATCCTCGACCAGGCCCGGGCCAAGCTGAAGTCCAACGGCATCGTCGACGGCGGCGACGCGGCCCTCTACGGCCTCGGGGCCATGACGGCCGAACGCTGGCAGGCCTTCTTCGAGGTCACCTCGGGTGCCGGCGTCTATCCGGCCGGGCTCGACTGGCGCAAGGCCTTCACCACCCAGTATCTGCCCGGCCGTGGCTGACGCGGCGGCCCTCACGGGCGTCGTCGTTCACTATCCCGGCCGCGCCCCGCTCGGGCCCGTCGACCTGACCATCGCGGCGGGCGAGATCGTCGCCCTGGTCGGCGCGTCGGGCGCGGGAAAATCGACCATCCTGCGGCTGCTCGCCGGGCTTGAGACCGCGTCAGCGGGCCGGGTCGACCGCGCCGCCGCGCCCGGCCGCACCGGTTTTGTCTTCCAGGCCGCCACCCTGATGCCGTGGGCCGACGCACGGACCAATGTCGCCCTGCCGCTGGAACTGGCCGGCGAGGCGGCACCCGAGGCTCGCCGTCGCGCCGACGCCGCCCTGACCGCCGTCGGCCTGGGGGACCGCCTGACCGCCCGGCCGCGCCAGTTGTCCGGTGGCATGGCCATGCGCGTCTCCCTGGCCCGCGCCCTCGTCACCGAGCCCGACCTGCTGCTGCTCGACGAGCCCTTCGCCGCCCTCGACAGCGTCACCCGCCGCCGGCTGATCGAGGACCTGCACCGGCTGTGGTCCGGCCGGTCGCCCCGGCCCGCCGTCGTCTTCGTCACCCACGATGTCGACGAGGCAGTCTATCTGGCCGGGCGTACCGTCGTGCTGGACGCCACGACCGGACGGGTCACGCGCGAGGGGGTGACGCCGGGCCCCCTGCCCCGGCCTTCGGGCTGGCGCGCGGACGCGGTTTACCGGGCCGCCGTCGAGGCCCTGGCCGCCGAGCTGGACGGCAGCATGACCCCGTCCAGAGAGCAGGGCGCATGACCCGTTCAGGACCGCCGCTGCTGCTGACCGCCCTGCTGCTTCTCGCCTGGGAGATCGCCTGCCGGGCGCTGCACGTCCCGCCGTATTTCCTGCCGCCGCCCAGCGCGGTCGCTGCCTCGCTCATCGACCGGGCACCGGTGCTGGCCGGCTCGGCCGCCGCGACCTTCTGGATGGCGATGCAGGCCCTGTTCTTCGCCGCTCTGATCGGCGGAGGCCTGGCTCTGGCGGTGTCGCTGAACCGGCTGGCCGAACAGGCCGTGCGGCCGCTGGCGGTGGCCCTCCAGGTCACCCCGATCGTCGCCATCGCCCCTCTGGTGCTGATCTGGACGGGCCTGGATCACGCCGACCGCGCGGTCGTGGCCCTCGCTGCCGCCGTCGCCTTCTTCCCTCTGTTCTCGGGTGTGCTGACGGGGCTGAAAGCCGCCGACCCGGATCTGGAGCGGCTGTTCGACCTGTACGGGGCCTCCCCCATCCAGCGCCTTGTCCGCCTGCGCCTGCCCGCCGCCCTGCCCTATATGCTCGAGGGGCTGCGCGTGGCCTCGGGACTGGCCGTAATCGGAGCCGTGGTGGCCGAATTCGTCTCCGGCTCCGGCGCGACCCAGGGCCTGGCCTGGCGCCTGCTGGAAGCCGGTAACCGCCTGCGTACCGCCGACATGCTGGCCGCGCTCGTGCTGTTGATGGCCATGGGCCTGACGCTCAACGCCCTGGTTTCGGCCCTGGAACGCGCCGTGGCCCGGCGCACGGTCTAGCGCCTGCCTCGTTATGCGTCCGGACCGCGCGGGCTTGTTAGGCCCGCCTTAAGAGCCCGCCCCCTAACGTCGGGCTCCAGTCCCGCGTCCGGAGCCGCCCTTTTGCGTCCCGCCCCAAGCCTGCCGATCGCCCTTCTCGCCGCCGTGGCCGCCACGACGATGGCCGGCACCGCCATGGCACAGGCCCAGGGATCGGCCGCCAGCGCCGGCCTGCGCCAGCTGACCTGGTCGGGGCGCGGCGAAAGTCTGGCCATGCCCACCGCGCCATCCGCTGCGCGCGGCGCGCTGCGCCGTCCCAATCTGGTCATCCCGCACGGCGGCTTTGCCTCGGTCGAACCCGCCGCCCCACGCGTTGCGCCGGTCCCCGCACCGCGCCGGACCCTGACCCCCGCAAATGCCTGGCTGCAGCCTGCCGCAGCGGTCCCGGCCGCCCCGGTGCCGACCGCCATGGCCGCCGAGCCGCCGGCCCCTGCGCGCCCGCGTCCCGCCGCGGCTCCGGCGCGCCCGGCTCCCGCTCCGGTCCCCGCTCCCGAGTATCTCCCCGACCCGGGCGGTCGCGGCCAGCCCGTGCCCGCCGCGATCGCCTATGCGCCGGCCCCCGAGCCCGCGCCGCCATCCGCCATGGGACGCGCCGGGCCGGGCAGCACAGACCCGACCGACCCCATGGCCCCGCGCCGCGACGCGCCGATCTTCCGTCTTCAGCCATCCGCGCCGCGCCCGGAACCCGTCGCGGCGGTCTCCGAAGGCACGCCGCAGGCCAGCCTCGCCGCGCCTGACCTCCGCCGCGTGGCCGAAGTGACCAACACCGGCGAGCGCCCGCCCCAGCAGGGGGCCCGCTACTATTCGGTCCACCGCCAGAACGGTCGCCAGCCCGACGCGCTGGCGATGCCCGAACCGACCTATGTCGACGCCCTCGCCATCACCATGACCGAGACTCCGGCCTCACAGGACCTTGCCCAGCCTGACCAGGGTCCGACCCTGATCCGCGACAACCAGGGCCGGGTCAGACCCGCGCCGGCCGCCTCCGACGGGGACCACCAGTGACCGGCCCCGCCGATCAGGGCGTCGGCCTCTCCCGCCTTCCCGATCTGATCGGGCTGGCCGAAGAAGGCTCCAGCGAAAAACGGCGCGCCCTGCTGCGCGAATTGACCGAGCATTTCTTCGGCGGCACGCCCCGCACCGCGACCGAAGACGCCCTGTACGGCAGCGTCCTGGCCCGGCTGGCGGCCGACATGGAAACCGCCGTCCGCGCCGAACTGTCGGCGCGCTTCGCTACGGCACCGGACGCGCCGCACAACCTGATCCGTCGGCTGGCCAATGACGAAGCCGCCGTCGCCGGCGCCGTGCTGGCCGCGTCGCCGGTCCTGACCGACGAGGACCTTCTGGGCGTCGTGCGCAAGCACGGCCAGGACCATCTGCGCGCCGTCTCGGCCCGACCCTCCGTGTCGGAGGCCGTGTCCGACGTCATCGTCCAGCGCGGCGACGACGAGACTCTCGGCACGCTCCTGCGCAACGACGGCGCCCGGCTGTCGCGTCAGGCGTCAGAAGCGGCGGTCGAACGCGCCAAGGTCAATCCGGCCCTGCACGAGGCGACGGTCGAGCGCGCCAGCCTGCCGCCCGACCTGCTGAACGACATGTATTTCGTGGTCGAGGCCCGCCTGCGCGCGCAAATCCTCGAGCAGAACGCGCGCCTCGATCCGGCCCTGCTGGAAAGCGCCCTGGCCGCCGGCCGCGCCCGCGTCGCCACCGAAGACGGGGCCCTGCCGGCCGACTACGCCGAATGCCTCGCCTATGTGGAAGAGCTCAGGGCCGCGGGCCAGATGTCACCCCAGATGCTGGCCCGCTTCCTGCGCTCGGGCGGGACGACATCCTTCCTGATCGCCCTGGCCCAGTTGTCGGACATCGACTTCCACACCGCCCGCCAGATCGTCGACCGCCGCGAGCTGGATGCCCTGGCCGTGGTCTGCAAGTCGGCCGACCTCGATCGGGCGCTGTTCCTCACCTATGCGGTGGTGCTGTTGAACGACGACGGCGACGCCATGTCCAAGGCCCATGCCTACGCCCGGATGTACGCAGAACTCAGCCGCGACGCCGCCCTCCGGACCCTGCGCTTCTGGCGCATGCGGCGCGGAGCACAGGCGGCTTAGTCATCCGTACCAGTCCGCAGCAAGATCAAGCCACTGCGGATTTCTGGCTTCTATCAAATCCAGCTTCCAGGCGCGACGCCAGGTCTTGAGCGCCTTCTCCCTGATGATCGCTTCAACGATCGACCCATGCTGTTCGTACCAGACGAGCGTCTTGCAGCCGTAGAGACTCGTGAAGCCCTTTGTGCTGCCTGTCCGATGTTGCCAGACTCGGGAAATCAGGTCGCTGGTAACCCCGACATAGATCGTCCCGTTCCGGCTACTCGCCAAAATGTACACAGCGATGACACGGCCAGGGTCGCGCATCCATTGTACGCATCATGATTGTAATCCAAATACAACCAAAACCTGCAACATCCGTCTTTCCGGGGCGGCGCAGCCGAACCCGGAACCCAGGAGACTGGACTCGACATTGGGGCGTGGGGCGGGCGGCGGAGTCCAGACGCCTGGATTCCGGGTTCTTGTCCCGGCTACGCCGGTCCCAGCCCCGGAATGACGTGGGAGGGAGAACGGGCACCGACTTCTGAATGTCGAGTGCATCTCGGGCTTGGCCCGCCACAAGAAAAACCCGCCTCCGTTGCCGGAAGCGGGCGCTTCATTCCACCAGCAGGCGGATGCCTACTTCTTGGCGCGGCCGGCCGCGGCGGCGCGGGCGGGCTTGCGGCCGCCCTGGCCGAGACCCATCGACTTGGCCAGGTCCGAACGGGCCTTGGCATAGTTCGGGGCGACCATCGGATAGTCTTTGGCCAGACCCCATTTGGCCCGGTATTCTTCGGGGCTCATATTGTATTTGGTGCGCAGGTGGCGCTTCAGCGACTTGAACTTGCGGCCGTCTTCCAGGCAGATCAGGAAGTCGGGCGTGATCGACTTGCGCACCGGAACGGCCGGGTCCTTGACCTCGGGCTCGGGCTCGACCGCACCGTTGGAAACCTGGGTCAGGGCAGCATGAATGCTGGAAATCAGCCCCGGCACTTCAATCGCCTGGACGTTGTTGTTGCTGAGATAGGCTGACACAATGTCCGCCGTCATTTCGAGCAGTTGAGCGTTATCTTCCACGTGCAGGCCCCGTCTTGTTGAAATCGATTCTGGACTGAATCGGTCTGTAACGAGGTCAATAGATTTGTTCCGGATTGAAAGCAACCGGGCCATGGGCCAACTCAAGGAGCCGGTTCCTGATGCGGGAAGATTACTATAGCCGCCACCACGCCGCGTAAAAGCCGGGCCCGGGTCCTGTTGCAGTGCGGTATTCAGCGCCCGAAGTTTTCCGCCAGGGCCAGCATCGCCGCGCGTTCCGGCGCGGAATAGTCGTCCAGCCCCTCTTCCTCGCCGTCGCGGATGGCCCGCAGCAGGGCCGGTGTCAGAGCCGACGACAGCGACCAGTTCCAGTACCGCAGCACGGTCTGGGCACGGTCGACCGCCAGCATGTCATGGATGATCTGGACCCGCTCCCAGTCCGGGTGGACCGCCCCGTCGTCGGTCGTCTCGGGTCGCCGCATCGAGCGCCACAGGCTCGCCAGGTCCGTCTTGCCCAGACCGGTGGCCTTGCACAGGATGGCCAGCGGCTCGCCGCCGGGATCACCCAGTATCTTGGCACCGGTGATCGGCTTGATCCCCGACAGATAGGCGATCTCGGTCGCCACCTCGCGGTTCAGCCCGCTCGCGGCCGCCGCAGCGACGGCCTGTTCCAGGCCGCCGTAGGGGCTCCTGGCGATGGCGGCGCGGTTGCGCTGGCGGCGCTCGATGAACTGCAACGCCTTTCGCGATACCGGATCCTGCCAGTTCTCGTCCGCCGCCATGGCGAAGATGTCTTCCGACACCTCCTGCAGCACTTCGCGCGACACGGCGAACCGTTGCAGGATGGTGCGGCGATCCTCCGGTCCGCACCACCAGAACATCACATAGGCCCCCGAAGGCCGCAGCTCCGGCCGCTTGAGCACATGGCCGCACAGTTGCGGCTCCTGCCGGCTCAGACTGACCACGCCCTCGATCGCCGTCTGGCTCAGTCGGGCGGTGGTATTGCGCAATACGGCCTGGATGACGTGGGATTCGCCAAAGCTCAGCAGGGTCTCCGTCACCACCTCGGACAGGCTGCGGCGGCTGGCCATCAGCAGGCGGTGCTCGGGGCCGGCGTCACGGGCACAGGCGGCCAGATCGGCGTCAGACAGCGAGGCGCATTGTTCGATCAGAAGACCCGCGATCGAGGGCTCATCACGCAGCAGCATCCGCGCCAGGGCATTCGGCAGGTCCGCCAGGGGAGCCAGCCTCTGGGCCACCCGGCGGCGGTCTTCGGCGCTGGCCAGACGCAGCATCTCGACCAGCAGGTCGCCGGTGACCGCACGCTCGAAGGCGTTGATCCGGCTGGTGGGCAGCGACACCACATCGGCCAGCCGCTTCAGCAGCGCATGGCGCGCGCGGAAACCGGCTTCCGGGGCGGCCTCCTCGGGGATGGGCGCGGGCTCGGACATCGTGACCGACGATACGGCCGGCCCGGTTAACCGGCTGTGACGGCGCAGGCGACTTAGGTCATGGGGCGACAGGGGTGCGGCGTTGTGTGGCATGCCGATGCCCCCACGCCCGCGCCATGCGCTGCATTGCGCCGTTCCAACCGGCGGTTTCCGGGCGTAGGGTTCACCCGGAGATATTTCGACTCATGAACTACAAACTGGATGAAGACGGGGTCAACCTGCGGGACTCCATCATCCTGAGTCCGATCGCCTCGGTCGTCAGCGACCCCCGCCTGCCGGACAATCCGATCATCGCCGTGAACCAGGCCTTCTGCGACCTGACCGGCTATGCTGTTGACCAGATCGTGGGGCGGAACTGCCGCTTCCTGGCCGGGCCGGCGACCGAGCCATGGCTGACCGAGCGCATCTCCCGGGGGACGCGAGAGCGACGCGCCACCCTGGTCGAAATCCTCAACTACAAGCGCGACGGTCGCCCGTTCCGCAACGCCGTGCTGGTCGCGCCGGTGTTCACCAGCGACGGCGAGCTCGAATATTTCCTCGGCTCTCAGGTCGAGCTGGACGACGACGCGGTCGGCCCGTCATCCAGCCGCCACCACCATGCCGTCGAGGTGGTCCGCACCCTGTCCCCGCGCCAGCGCGAGGTGCTGCAACAGATCGCGGCCGGTTACCGCAGCAAACAGATCTCCTGGAATCTGTCGCTCAGCGAGAAGACCGTGAAAATGCACCGCGCCCTGATCCTCGAAAAGATCGGCACCCACAACATCGCCGACGCCATCCGCCTCGCGGTCGAGGCCGGGCTTTAGGGTCGGCGGGGCGGGGAGGTCGAACCGATCCGCAGCCTCTGCCTCAGCCGGAGCTCCGGCCGCCTTATGGCGCGCCTTCACCTGTGTCCGGGCTACGCCCTTCGATCGAGACGCAGCGCTGCCGTGTGCCTGGCCCACCCGGCTCGCTGCGCGGGACAAGGCTCACGGCCTCGCCGCCCGGCCCATAGGTGGCGAGCCACTGACAACCGGTTTGCAAGTCGGTGAGCACGAACAGGTTCGCCTCGGCGGTGGGCGTCTTGGCAAAGGTCGCGCCCAGGGCTGCGACCCGCAGTGCACCGACGGGATCGTCGATCGCCCCCTGTATGTCGGCGGCACGCGCGTTCAGGCCGTCAGCCGCAGTGCGCGCCGCCTGTGCCGTCTCCTCTATCTCACGCAGGGCCGATGTATCGATCGGCTCGCACGCGGCGAGAACCGCCCCCGCCGACAAGGCGACCAGCGTGGTCCGGATCGTGGGTGTCATCGGGTAATTCCTTTCAGGAACAGGCGGGGATCCGTGATGGCGGACCGCCCGCCTTGAGTGCGCGATCAGACGCGGACGTCGAAGGTGTATCGGCTGGGCCGGCGGGTCAGCGTGTCATTGCTGATCGCGCCAGGGGGCTCGACCGGTCGATCCGTGGGGGTGCTCTGATGCCCGGCCACCCGGCCCGTCATCTGCGAGAGCTGCACGGCCCATGCGTGGGTGGACGGACTGAAGGGTGCGCCGACCCTCATCTTCGGTCTCCTTCGCTCGGGATCACATCATAGGGCTCGGGACTGATGCCCAGGAGTTTGCAGAGTCGCAGGATCACAGCGCGCTCCTCGGCATCAAAACCACCGTCGGCTTCGGCAACCGAACAGGCCGTTTCGACAAGCAGGCGAGAGGGGCCGGGTTGGCCTCGCAGCCGCGCGATGGCGACTTCCGCCGTCGCTTCTCCATCATCGAGATCGCGCTCGAACCGCTGGTTCAGCGTGTCGAACAGGACCAGTACGTCGTCGGTGCCGAAGAACGCGATCGTGGGTGAGTTACGCATACGGTCGAGCATCCGCGTGCGCTCGTCGGGGGTGACCCAGCCGTCGGCCTGGGCAACCATGGCGCAGGCGGCGACGACGGCGTCCATCTGGACGATATTGCCGGGAGTCCAGACGTCGTTCTGGTCAATCGCCGGACGTTTTCGTAGCAATCTGTTTGATTGGGACATGGGGCCTCGCGCTGCATCGCCGGCTGACCGGCGATCGGCTGTTGGGGTTGGAGCGATCGGGGCCGGCGACTGGGGACGCCGCCGACCCCTCGGGCCGCCGGAGCGAAATCGGTCTTGTTGGATGCAGTCCATCAAGACTCAGATTTCGCCCCCGTGTCATGCTGGAGCCTGATTCACGGCATCGGCGGCATCGCGAAGCGATTCCACCTCAACCGATCAGGCTCTAGCGCGACGCGGACGGCATCCTGCGACCGTCGAAGACGGCGAGCCGGTCCTTGATGGCCAGCTTCTTTTTCTTGATGCCCGCAATGGAGCGGTCGTCCGGGAGCGGGCGTGCCCGCTCGTCGCGCAGTGCCATCTCAAGCAAGGCGTGAAATCCGCGCAGCCGGTGTGCCAATACGATCGTCATGGGGCCTCTCCTTCTCTGAAGGGGAGCGCTCGACGCCGAAGCCGTCGGTTCGATGGGGGTGTGAAAAGCCGGACCCCGTCATCGAGCGCACCCGATGCGGTCCGACATCACGATCACAGTGATCGTCAGAGGGGCCCGGGCCGCTGTCACACAATGCCGAACGCCCGGTGCCGCCGCAAATGAACAAGTCGTGATTCCAGGCTTTGCGGAGCCCCGGGGCCGCAATCGCACGGTTGCAGCGCCCGCGTGGACAGCAAGTCCGCCGCATCTGAGCAGCCACTGCGCCTGGCGACCAAGGCTATCCCGGGTCTCCTTCAGATCGGGCAATCGGTTGTCAGCGGAAAGCGTCACCGGATCCGGACAGCGCCACGGCAGGCGTTGACGCGATAGGCATATGCCGTCATTGACGCCTCCTCCACGGGTCCGGGCCCCTCTGGCAGCCGAGGCGTCGGCTGCGATGTCGGATCCCCGCATGGACGGCGTAACGCAGCGCCATTTTCATTATTCAGGGGTCCGGGATGTTTGAATCCCTTCCGTTTCTGGCTGCGACCTATGTGGGTCAGCCTGTCTGGCTTTGGGTCGCCTTCCTGGCCTTCATCGGTTTTCTGCTGTGGCTCGACCTCGGGGTCGTGAACAACAAGGACGGGGTGGTATCGGCCAAAAAGTCGGCCGCGATGTGGGCGTCGTTCGCCTCCGTCGCCATCGCGTTCGGGGCCTATGTCTATTTCGTGTATCAGCCCGACGCGCGCTACTACATGAGCCCTGACAATCTCAATCAGCAAGCGGTTCTGCAGTACTTCACGGGCTATCTGCTCGAGACCGCCCTCGCGTTCGACAACATCTTCGTCATCGGGATGATCTTCACCTTCTTCGCGGTCCCACGCCAGTACCAGCACCGCGTCCTGTTCTGGGGCATCATGGGTGCGATCGTCTTCCGGGCGATCTTCATCTCCCTGGGCGCGGCGATCGTGAACGAGTTCACCTGGGTGCTCTTCATCTTCGCCGCCTTCCTGATCTTCACCGGCTGGAAGATGATTTTCGGCGGCAGTCACGAAATGGATCTGCACCAGAATCCGGTTCTGAAGTTCCTCAAGAAGCGGATGCACGTCACCGACACGATCGAGAACCACAACTTCTTTGTGAAAAAGCCCGATCCCAGGGGCACGGGCCGTCTGGTGTTGTTCGCGACCCCGCTGTTCCTGGCCCTGGTCATGGTCGAGGTGGTGGACGTCATCTTCGCGGTCGATTCCGTGCCGGCGATCTTCGCGGTCACAAAGGACCCCTTCATCGTCTACACCTCCAACATCTTCGCGATCCTGGGCCTGCGATCGATGTATTTCATGCTCGCCGAGGCCGTCGCCCGCTTCAAATATCTGAAGTACGGACTGTCGTTGGTGCTGGTGCTGATCGGGGTCAAGATCATCTGGAACTTCGGCCTCTACAAGGCGTGGAAGGACATGACCGGCGAGGCTCTGGTTCCCTACCTCGAGCCCCAATGGTCGCTCATTGCGACCCTCGCCCTGATCGGCGGCTCCATGCTCTACTCCTGGATCAGGACCCGCGACGGCGAGGACGGGCCGGAACGCCGGGCGCCTTGACCCGTCGGCCGGCCACTGCGTGACGGCTGATCCGGTATCCTGAAAGCACCCGAGACACGCGCCCGGGCCTGACCGGCCATGCGCGTTCCCGGCCGCCGACCCCGCTCCCCGGCCCCCTCCCGCTACGGCCTAAAGCCCGTATGGCGCGGCTTCTCCGAATGGCCGAAGTCTTCGGTTGCACGGCCTGACAGGGCCGATCGGAGGAACCACCATGTCAACCATCGACGTCGGGCAGTATTCGCTCGTTTACAACGCCTTCTCATTCACCTTCGCCACCATGGCCGCGACGACCCTGTTCCTGTGGCTCAGCCGCTCGCAGGTCGGTTCGGCCTACAAGACCGCCATCGTCATCTCGGGTCTGGTGACGGCGATCGCCGCCTATCACTACTTCCGCATCTTCGAGAGCTGGGAACAGGCCTATGAAGTCCGCAATGGCGTGATTACCGCCACCGGCGTGGCCTTCAACGACGCCTATCGCTACGTCGACTGGCTGCTGACCGTGCCCCTGCTGCTGATCGAGCTCGTGCTGGTCATGCGCCTGTCGCAGGAAGAGACCCGGTCCAAGGCCATGCGCCTGGGCTTCGCCGCCGCCCTGATGATCGTCCTCGGCTATCCGGGCGAGATCGCCGCCGACAACACGACCCGGGCCATCTGGGGCACGCTGTCGACCATCCCGTTCCTGTACATCGTCTGGGAGCTGTTCAAGGGTCTGGGGGCCTCGATCGAGCGCCAGCCGGAAAGCGTCAAGGGCCTGATCAAGTCGGCCCGCATGCTGACCTTCGCCTCGTGGGGCTTCTACCCGATGGTCTATATGATCCCCTACACCAACCTCGGTGGCGGCACGGTCGAGACGGCGGTCCAGATCGGCTACACGATCGCCGACCTCGTCGCCAAGGCCGGCGTCGGCATCATGGTCTATATGATCGCGGTGCGGAAAACCCAGGCCGAATACGGCGAAACGGCTGCGCAAGGCGCTGTCAGCCACTGACCGGAGGGCGGGTGGTTCCGGTTCGGGACCACCCTTCCCTTCCGTCCGCAAGGACCCCCGACCATGACCCCCAGCACGCGCAGCGGCATGGACCCGTCCCTGATGGCCCTGATCACGGGCTTTCTGGGTTGCAGTCTGGCGACGGCTGCGGGTGTCTCCCTGGCAGGCTCCGTGGCGACGTCGGTCGGCTGCCTGATGCTTCTCGTCTTCGGCCTGCCGCACGGCACGCTGGACCTGCACCGGATCCGGGACCAGGCCCGCGGCCCCGTGACCGGCCTGATCGTTCTGCTCACCGTCTACCTGGGTCTGGCCGCCGCCATGTACGGCGTGTGGCGGTTCGCCCCCGTTCTGGCCCTGGTGATCTTCATCCTGGTGGCCGTCGTTCACTTCTCTGAGGACTGGACCGGCTCCGGCTCGACCCTGCTGGAAAAGGGACTGGCGCTCGGCCTGCTGGTCGGCCCCACGGTCCTGCATCGCGCCGCGCTCGACCGCCTGTTCACCGCCCTGACCGGCCGCACGGAAGCGGCCGCCGTCACGGACGCCATGACCCTGGTCATGCCCACCGCGCTCATCTTCGGCGTCGTGGCCCTCGCGGCCCTCTGGTCGGCCGGCCATCGGGAGCGGGCCGCCGCCGGTGCCGTGGCGCTGACGGGCATGATCGTCCTGCCGCCGGTCGTCGGCTTCGCCCTGTATTTCTGCCTGTTCCACTCGCCCCACCATCTGGGCGAAAGCCTGCGCGCCGTGGCCCGGACCCGGCGTCACGTCTGGGTCAGGATCATCCTGCCCATGACGGCGGCCGCCGGTGTCATCGCGGCCGGCCTGTACGGACTTGAGCTTCGCGCCGATGCGGCCTCGCGTCTGGTCGCGGCCAGTTTCATGACCCTGTCCATCCTGACCATGCCGCACATGCTGGCCCCCTTCGTCATCGCCTGGATGGCGCGCCCGGGCCTGCGGCTGGCCGCGGCGCGCGTCTCGGCCTGAGCGCGGCCTACAGCCCCTCGAACAGCGCCGTGGACAGATAGCGTTCGGCGAAGCTGGGGATGATGGTGACGATGGTCTTGCCCGCGTTCTCGTCGAGGGCGGCCAGGCGGAAGGCGGCGATCAGCGCCGCGCCGGACGAGATGCCGACCGGAATGCCCTCGACCCGCGCCACCTTGCGGGCCATCTCGAAACTGTCCTCATTGGACACCTGTTCGACGCCGTCGATGACGGAGCGGTCGACGATCGAGGGGATGAAGCCCGCGCCGATGCCCTGGATCTTGTGCGGCCCGGGCTCGCCGCCCGACAGCACCGGTGAGGCGGTCGGCTCGACGGCGATCATCCGCACCGAGGGCTTCCTCGCCTTCAACGCCTGGCCGACGCCGGTGATGGTGCCGCCCGTCCCGACCCCGGCGACGACGATGTCCACGGCCCCCGCCGTATCGTTCCAGATTTCCTCGGCGGTGGTGACGCGGTGGATAGCCGGATTGGCCGGATTGTCGAACTGGGCCGGGCTGACCGCGTTCGGCGTCCGCTCCAGCAGCTCCTGGGCCGTCGCGATCGCCCCCTTCATCCCCTTCTCGGCCGGCGTCAGCACCAGTTCGGCACCCAGCAGGGCCAGCATCTTGCGGCGCTCGATCGACATGCTTTCGGGCATCACCAGGATCAGCCGATAGCCCTTGGCCGCCGCGACGAAAGCCAGGGCGATGCCCGTATTGCCGCTGGTCGGCTCGATCAGCACCGTGTCAGGTCCGATCTTTCCGGCCTGCTCCAGCGCATCGATCATCGCCACCCCGATCCGGTCCTTGACCGAGGCAATGGGGTTGAAGAACTCCAGCTTGGCCAGCACCGTGGCCTTGGGTTGATACTCGGCCGACAACCGCGGCAGGCCCACGATCGGCGTGTCGCCGATGGTGTCGAGGATGGAGGCATAAACCTTGCCGCGGCCGGCCTTGCGGTGGCGGGAGGCGTCATAGGGTATGGCGGACATGGGGCGGCTCCGGGACGGCTGTCACTACCAGATAGGCAGTGAACTCGATCCGCAAAGACCTGTGAGTGATTTCCGGACGCTCCGGCACGCGCCGAAGGCCGTCTCCGCAAGCCTCCCTTCACCCCTCGTTAACCACAAGGCAGCAAAGGTTAACGGGTTGTTCCTGGGGCCTCCTGTTGCGCAATCTCGCCGCCGCCGTCGAAGCGATCGACCCGCTGGTCGTGACCGGCAAGGTCGCGGGCGTGAACGGCCTGCTGATCGAGTCCAAGGGCGGCCTCAGCCGCCTCGCCGTCGGGGCCCGTGCCGAGATCGAGCGCCGCCACCTGTCACCCTTGCCCGCCGAGGTCGTCGGCTTCCGTGACGCCAAGGCCCTGCTCATGCCGTTCGGCCCCGTCGAGGGCGTGGCACCCGGAGCCGACATCCGCATCGTCTCCTCGGCCGCCAGCGTACGCCCGACCACCGGCTGGCTGGGCCGGATCATCGACGCCTTCGGCCAGCCGATCGACGGCAAGGGCCCGCTGCCGGTCGGCCCCGCCGCATATCCCCTGCGCGCGCCCCCGCCCCCGGCCCATTCGCGCGGCCGGGTCGGCGAGCGGCTGGACCTCGGCGTCCGCTCGATGGACGTCTTCACCACCACCTGCCGGGGCCAGCGCCTCGGCATCTTCGCCGGTTCGGGCGTCGGCAAGTCGGTGCTCCTGTCGATGCTGGCCAAACAGGCCACCTGTGATGTCGTCGTGGTCGGCCTGATCGGCGAACGGGGCCGGGAGGTCCGGGAGTTCGTCGAGGAGACCCTGGGCGAAGACGGCCTGCGTCGTGCGGTCGTCGTCGTCGCCACGTCCGACGAGCCGGCCCTGAAGCGTCGCCAGTCGGCCTATATGACCATGGCCATCTGCGAATATTTCCGGGATCAGGACCTCGAGGTCCTGTGCCTGATGGACTCGGTCACCCGTTTCGCCATGGCCCAGCGCGAGATCGGCCTGGCCGCCGGTGAGCCGCCCACGACCAAGGGCTATACCCCCACCGTCTTCACCGAACTGCCCAAGCTTCTCGAGCGCGCCGGGCCCGGCCCGGTCCGGCCCGACGGCACCACCGCCGGGCCCATCACCGCCCTGTTCACCGTGCTGGTCGACGGCGGCGACCATGACGAGCCGATCGCCGACGCCGTGCGAGGCATCCTCGACGGCCACATCGTCATGGACCGAAAGATCGCCGAGCGCGGCCGCTTCCCGGCCATCGACGTGCTGAAATCCGTCAGCCGCACCCTGCCCGCCTGCCAGACCCTGCCCGAGCGCGATCT
The DNA here is from genome assembly GCA_965284375.1 of Caulobacteraceae bacterium. Lineage (GTDB taxonomy): Bacteria > Pseudomonadota > Alphaproteobacteria > Caulobacterales > Caulobacteraceae > Brevundimonas. The sequence continues at coordinate 361,390 of OZ260074.1, read as the reverse complement.
GAACAAGCGCGCCCGCCAGTGCCTGAGCGCCTATGCCAACATGGAAGAGCTGATCCGCATCGGGGCCTATCGCACCGGGGCCGATCCGATCGTGGACCGCGCGATCGCCCTGAACCCGGCGCTTGAGGCGTTTCTGGGCCAGGACAAGGACGATCACACGTCTCTTTCCGATTCCTTTACCCAGCTGGAAGCAATCCTGAACCAGGGAATGATCCAGTGAAGAAGAGTTTGCGCACATGACCGCCTGGGCCCAGTCGCTGATCCGCATCTCCAGCTATGAGGTCGAGACGCTGCAGAAGCGTCTGGCCGAGATCACCGCCCGCCGCGCCTCCGCCGAAATGCGTATCGCCGTGCTGGAGGCCGAGGCCGAGATCGAACAGGAACGCGCCCGTTCGGACGCCGACGCCTCGATGATGCTGCAGGCCTATCTGAACGGCTGGAAGCTGCGCAAGGGCGCGGCCCAGGCGGACGTCGTCGTCCTCGACGCCGAGGAAGAAGGGGCCCGCGACGCCCTGTCCGGTGCCTTTGAAGAGCTGAAGAAGTTCGAACACGTCGCCGAAATGACCCGGCTGAACAGCCTCATCGCCGCCGGCAAGCGCGAAACCGCCGCCTTCGACGAACTGGGCCTGAGGCGGCGTGCGGGCTGACCCGCCCCGTCTGAACCGCCGCGCCCTCCTCGCCGCGCCCCTGGCGCTGGCCGCCTGCAACCGCTTCGCCTCGGCCCAGACCGCAGCCGGTCCGGAGGCCGCACCCCTGAAGTCACTGGCGTCCTTCCCGTTTGGTGCCACGGGCATGACGGGTCAGCTGTCGGACCCCGTCTGGGTCAGCCAGATGCGCAAACACGTCAGCCAGCTGACCCCCGAATGGGAGCTGAAGCCCGAGCGCATCCTGCAGCCGGACTTCACCTGCGACTTCTCGGCGTCTGACCGCATCGTCGACTGGGGCCGCGACAACGGCCTGCGCGTCCACGGCCACACCCTGGTCTGGTATTCGCAGGGCCAGCAGGCCTTTACCGACGACCTGCCGCGCGCCCGCTTCGCCGCGGAGTATGACCGCTATGTCTCGACCGTCGCCGGGCGTTATCGGGGCCGCATGGCCGGCTGGGATGTGGTCAACGAGCCGGTGGCCGAGGACGGCGACGGCCTGCGCGACTGCCATTTCAGCCGCGTCCTGGGTCAGGAGGGCTATATCGTCCGTGCCTTCGAACAGGCCCGCGCCGCCGATCCCGAAGCGGTGCTGTTCCTCAACGACTACAATCTCGAGAACAACCCCCGGAAGGGCGCGACCTTCCTGCGGCTGGTCGAGCGGCTGATGACGCTGGGGGCCCCGATCGGCGGCATCGGCACCCAGTCGCATCTCGATATCGAAATCCCGGCGGGCCGGATCACGACCTTCATGAAGGACGCCGGTGCCCTCGGCCTGCCCATCCATGTGTCCGAGCTGGACTTCTCGATGCGCTCCGACAACCGGCTCGACACCCGCAGCCTCAGCCAGAAACGCGCGCAACAGGTCGCCCGCGTGGGCGAACTGGCCGAGGCCTTCATGGTTCTGCCGGAACGCCAGCGCTATGCCTTCACCACCTGGGGCCTGCGCGATCCCGACAGCTGGCTGGTGCGCGCCGATGGCAAGGGCTGGACCGACGACAGTCCGCTGCTGCTGGACAGCGAAGGCCGGGCCAATCCGGCGTTTCAGGCAGTCGCTGAGGCGTTCACCTCCTGACCCTTCTCCCCTTGAGGGAGAAGGTGGGTGAGCGAAGCGAGGCCGGATGAGGGGTGAGACACCCATGCGTCCTGTTTGCGTCTGCTCTCACCGGTTGGGTCGCCGAAACAGACCCCTCATCCGCTCCTCCGGGGCACCTTGTCCCTCAAGGGGAGAAGGAAACTAGATCAGAACCGCCGCCACCCCTGCCGCCGACAACTCCGCGAGCAACGCCTCGACGGCGGCCTCCACCTTCGCCGCGTCGCGCCCCCGCACCACCAGGTTGGTGCCCATCTCCCCGACCGAGCCGTGGCCGAACGGGTAGCTGCCGAAGCTGATCTCGCGCTCCGCCCGCGCCGCGGCCGTCAGGATGTCGGCGATCGACCCCTCACCCACGCCGCTGACTCTCAGGGTGCGGGCCTGCACCACCGCCCCGGTCCGCAGGCGCGGGGCCACATCCTCGAGCATCGCCGTCATGATCTTCGGCACCCCGGCCATGACGAAGACATTGCCGATCTGGAAGCCCGGCGCATCGGTCACCGGATTGGCGATCAGCGTCCCGCCCGCGGGGATCCGCGCCATCCGCCGCCGCGCCGCGTTGAAATCATCGCCATAGCGCCGTGCCAGAATGGCCAGCGCGTCCGGATGCTCCGGCAGCGCCAGGCCGAAGGCCGAGGCGGCGGCGTCGGCGGTGATGTCGTCATGCGTCGGGCCGATGCCGCCGGTGGTGAAGACATAGTCGTGGGCCGCGCGCAGGGCGTTCAGGCTGTCGACGATCTGGTCCTTGCGGTCCCCGACCGTCCGGCATTCCAGCAGGTCGATGCCCAGCGCCGCCAGAAACCGCGCGATGGTGTTCAGATTGGTGTCCTGCGTCCGGCCGGACAGGACCTCGTCGCCGATGATCAGGACAGCGGCCGTGGGGGATGGGTGGGTCATCCGGTCTGTCTAGCCCAGTCTGCACGCAAGTGAAGCGGTCGCCTCAACCCGGCCTTGAGGATTGTGCTATAGGTTCCCACCTGAAGCCCGATCCCGCCGAACCGACGCCCTGAAAGCCTGCTGATGTACGAGACCCCCGACCTGGAAGAGGATGCCTTCGTCCGCACCCACGAGATCCGCGTCCACGACGACGAGGCGGCCTGGGAGGGCATGCGCGCGGCCGGCCGTCTGGTCGCCGAGGCGCTGGACATGATCACACCCTTCGTCGTCCCCGGCGTGACCACCGGCGAGATTGACGACCGCATCCGCGAGTTCACCCTCGACCACGGCGCCCTGCCCGCCTGCCTCGGCTACAAGGGCTACGAGAAGACGATCTGCACCTCGATCAACCACGTCGTCTGCCATGGAATCCCCGGCGACCGGGTGCTCAAGGACGGCGACATCGTCAACATCGACCACACCGTCATCGTCGACGGCTGGCACGGCGATTCCAGCCGCATGTTCGCGGTCGGCAACATCAACGCCCGGTCGCGCAAGCTGATCGAGGTGACCTATGAGGGGCTCGAGGCGGGTCTGGCCCAGGTCAAGCCGGGCAATACCTTCGGCGACATCGGCTATGCCATCCAGCAGGTGGTCGAGGCCAACCGTATGTCGGTGGTGCGCGACTTCTGCGGCCACGGCATCGGCCGCCTGTTCCACGACAGCCCCAACGTCCTGCACTACGGCCGTCGCGGCGAGGGCGCGACGCTCAAGGCCGGCATGTTCTTCACCGTCGAGCCGATGGTGAACCTGGGCAAGCCGCACGTGAAGGTCCTGTCGGACGGCTGGACCGCCGTCACCCGCGACAAGTCCCTGTCGTCCCAGTGCGAGCACACGGTGGGCGTGACCGAGGACGGCATCGAAATCTTCAGCGCCAGCCCCGCAGGACTGTTCCGCCCGAAATTCTGACTGCAGCCCGACAACCACTGGACGTTCGCCTTCTGTTCTGACATCGTCCGGAGGGCGTATCCGTATTTGACAAACCCACTGAAAACGGTAGGATGAAGGGGTAAGGAGATTCCCCCGTGTCCGTTCTGTCCAAGCCCTACTTCCACGATGAAGCCGCCGCCTTTGCCTTCGTTGAAGGTATCATCTGGAATGGCCAGCCGTCGTGCCCGCATTGCGGCGTCGTGGGCCGGGCCTATGCCCTCAAGAACGTGCGCTCCAAGCCCTCCAAGAAGAACCCGGAAGGCGTCGTCCGCCACGGCCTCAAGAAGTGCGGCGCCTGCCGTGCCCAGTTCACCGTTCGCAAGGGCACGATCTTTGAGGAAAGCCACCTGCCCCTGAACAAGTGGCTACAGGCGATCTACCTCATGTGCTCCAGCAAGAAGGGCATCAGCGCCCTCCAGCTCCAGCGCACTCTTGAGGTCCAGTACAACACCGCGTGGTTCCTGGCCCACCGCATCCGCGAGGCCATGCGCTCTGGCGACCTCGCCCCGTTCGGTCTGGACGGCGGCATGGTCGAGGTTGACGAAACCTACATCGGTCGCGAGCCGGGCAAGTCGGTCACCACTGGCGGCGCTCACAAGATGAAGGTGTTGTCGCTAGTTGAGCGTTCCAGCGGTCGCGCCCGCTCGTTCGTGGTGGATCGCGTCAACACCGCGACCATCGCCGACATTCTGTCCGCCAACATCAGCCGCGAAGCCCATCTGATGACCGACCAGTATCCGGTCTATCGCGGCATCGGTTGGAACTTCGCCGCTCACAGCGCCGTCGATCACGGTCGCGGCGAGTACGTTTCCAAGGCGGACCGCACCGTCCATACGAACACGATTGAGGGCTATTTCAGCATCTTCAAGCGCGGCATGAAGGGCGTCTATCAGCACTGCTCCAAGAAGCATCTGCACCGCTACATGGCCGAGTTCGACTTCCGGTACTCCAACCGGGTGGCGCTGGGCTGTGACGATCAGGAGCGGGCCTTTCGCGCGGTGCTGGGCGTCGTCGGCAAGCGACTCACATATCGGGGGCCTGACTTCCGGTCCGAAGCCCACGCCTAACGGTCGATGGCGAAAGCGGAGGCGCCAACATAAGGTTTGACGCACGAATTCAAGTGTGAGACAATTCGAATTGGTAGTCCTCAGCCGATGAAAAGGGCCCCCGGGCACTTCTTAGCGGATAGTCGGGTAACTGAGGGCTACCGTTCTTCAGTAGTAATGGGTCTTCCCAATCCTGAAGAGGTCAAATTCATCCGTAATTTTGTCCTTGATTAGATCGTATGAGCGTGAGTCTCCGCGCTCCCACTTTCTTTGAATGGCCCAAGTACAGTAATCGACTGCCTGCAAGCAGGGGTCGGCTGAGGCCGGACAGAACGCCGTAAACCACTTTTCGGGGTCGAAGTTCTGTCCCAAAGCATCGTGCACGGCAGACTCAAACGCGCCTCGCTTCCTGCTGGTGCCGAGGCTTGCGGTAGTGAGTTGGATTTGCCGATCAATCCCGGCGAGGGAGTTCTTCAGGTGGTAGTGCCATGCGTACTGATAGAACCGCTCCTCCGTGGTTCGGAGCTTCGGCATCGCCTTTGACTTTTCCAGGATGGTCGCCCGGATCTTGAACTTGCGTTCTTTCAGGAAGGCGAAAACCTCGTCTCTCACCACCTGTTTGTCTGTGGTGGCGTGGAAGAAGTCGCCAACTGGCGCGCGCTTCCAAATCATCTCGCGTCGGAGGCCTACCAGGCCAGCGCTTAGCTTGTCGCAGTTTGCGGTCAGGAGGGTGCAGACGATGAAGTACCGGCTTATGTTAGAGCCCCGTGAGAACGTGAAGCAGCCAGCCTCGTCTGAGAATATAAAGCCCCGTTGGGGCGTTGGAGAATCTTCCATGGAAGATAGCAAAGCGGATTCGACTCAACCGGACAAGTTCCGTCAACTTGCCCGCGAGCTAGAGTGCGACGAGGACGAAGCCGCCTTTGAGGACAAGGTGCGGAAGGTGGCGACTGCGCCGAAGCCGGAAGCTCCTACAGATTAAGGCGCTTCGCGCCCGAAGATGGCCCTGATGGCTAAGTACCCAAAGTACAGCGTCATGTAGCCAAGCATATAAATCTGGAAGCCCTCCAGTTTGTGCCACCATTTGGGGGTAGGTTCCCGAGGTGTCTGCGCGACTGGATGATATGGAACCTGTGTCGGATTCTGTGGCGGGACGTGCGGGCTGCTCACGCCTCGAACAATCCAGACCACAGCAGCGGCAGAAACCAAGACTAGAGGAACGTAAGGCCAGACTCCCTGCATGGTCAGGCCCGGCGCTGCTTTGGATAAGGGCGTGCCCGGCGCGAGCGCTTCTCGAAGCGCCATGATGATGGCGGCGAGGTAAAGCAGAATTGTCGAGAGCGGGTCGGGCGGCGGAAGACGCATACCGTCGTCATATCAGACGACCTGAGAGGCGGCGAGTCGCCGGGTTTGTGAAATACGGATACGCCGTCCGGAGATTGTGCCGGAGGCCGCCATGTCCAGCGTGCTGCCCTTTCCGATCCCGCCGTCCCGGATGCCCGAAGCGGCCCCGAAGGCCCCTCGCAAGCCCAAACCCCATCACGCAGGCCACCGCGAGCGCCTGCGCGACCGCGCGCGGGGCGCGGGCATCCATCATCTGCCGGACTATGAACTGCTCGAACTGTTCCTGTTCCGCAGCCAGCCGCAGGGCGACGTCAAGCCGGTCGCCAAGGCGCTGCTGGCCCGCTTCGGCTCGCTGGCGGCGGTGCTGGCCGCCCCGGTCGAGGACCTGATGACCGTCCGCGCCGAGGACACCCGGGGCCGGATGAAGGGCGTGGGGGCCGAAACGGCGCTGGACCTCGCCGCCCTGCACGAGGTCGCACGCCGGGTGACCCGGGAAGAGGCCGAAAAGCGCACCGTCATCTCGTCCTGGTCCGCCTTGCTGGCCTATGTGCGCCTGAGCCTGCAGCATGAGCCGCGCGAACAGTTCCGGGTGCTGTACCTCGACAACCGCAACCAGTTGATCCTCGACGAAATCCAGAATCGCGGCACGGTCGACCATGCGCCCGTCTATCCGCGCGAAGTCGTGCGGCGGGCGCTGGAGCTGTCGGCGAAGTCGATGATCATCGTCCACAACCACCCGTCGGGCGACCCGACCCCGTCGCGGCCCGACATCGACATGACGCGTCAGGTGATCGAGGCAGCGCGCGCGCTCGGCATCGACGTCCACGACCACCTGATCGTCGGCCGCGACGGCGTAGCCAGCTTCAAGCAACTGGGACTGATGTGACCACCACCCTGATCACCGAACGTCTGACCCTGACGCCCGTCGGCCCGGGTGACCTCGAGGACCTGATTGCCCTGTGGGGCGATCCGGCCTTCGCCACAGCCATCTTTCCGGCGCCGCTGAGCAGCGAGGACGTCTGGTTCCGGCTGCTGCGCGACATCGGCCACTGGGAGGCACTGGGCTATGGCAACTGGGCCATCCGCGAGACCCTCGGCGGGGCCTATGTCGGCAGTGTCGGGGTGCTGGACTACCACCGGATCATGACCCCGCGCTTCGATGCCCCGGAACTGGGCTGGGGCGTCGCGCCGCGGTTCCAGGGCAAGGGGATGGCCTTCGAGGCCCTGTCCGCTGCCCTGGCCTGGTGCGACGAGGCGCTGGACGCGCGCCGCACGGTCTGCATGATCGCCCCGGAAAACGGCCCGTCGCACGCCCTCGCGGCGCGGGCGGGCTACGTCGCCTATGCCGAGACGACCTACAAGGGCGGGCCGGTGGTTCTGCTGGAACGGATCGCCCGCTAGACGACAGCGCGTAGCCAGCCATTAAGGTTTACGGGGCATGATCCCCGGCGAATCCGGAGCCCGCGCCGTCCATGCCCATGCCTGTCGAAACGCTTCGCGGCCATCTGACCGAAGCCTTTCCCGACGCCGAGATCGTCATCGACGATCTGGCCGGAGACGGCGACCACTATCGCGCCCGCATCATCTCGACGGCCTTCGCCGGCCTGCCGCGCGTGCGTCAGCACCAGCTGGTCTATGCCGCCCTGAAGGGCAAGATGGGCGGCGAACTGCACGCGCTGGCGCTCGAGACAGGTGCGCCGCCGCCTTCTTCCAGCCAGGGAGACTGACCCCATGCGCTACCGCCCCTTCGGCGTGACTGGACAGGCCGTTTCCTGCCTGACCCTCAGCCTCGGTGCCCGCGACATCGCCGGCGGCCCCGAGGCCGGGCGAGAGCTGGTCTATTCGGCTCTCGAAGCCGGCATCAACAGCTACCGCCTCGAGACCGCCGACCCCGTCCTCGCCGAGGTGCTGGGTCAGGCGCTGAAACACGTCGACCGCAAGCTGGTGCAGGTGTCGCTGACCCTGGGAGCCGGCGACGGACGCCGCGGCTCGCAACGCGACTTCTCGGCGGAAGGCATCACCGCCGCCATCGACCGGGCCCTGCACGTCTCCGGCATGGGCTGGTTCGACATGGCCCTGCTGGACGAGCCGGCGGAACACGAACTGGCCCAGTCGACGCTGAACGCCCTCAAGGCGCTGCGGGCGACCGAGCGCTTGCGGCTGCTGGGCGTGTCAGGCGACGGCGATGTGATGGACACCTATGTCGCGACCGGGGCCTTCGACGTGCTGGCGTCGCCGTTCAACGTCAATTCGGGCTGGCAGGTCCGGTCGCGCCTGCGCGCCGCGCGCGAGCAGGACATGGCCATTTTCGGCTACGGTTATTTCCCGGACAGCCTGAACACGGCCAAGAAGGCAGCGGTCGTCCACATCGAGAAGAAGAAGGGTCTGTTCGGCTTCGGCGGGGGTCCGAAGGTCGAGGAAAACCCCCTGGCCCACGCCGGCACCTTCGCCTTCCTGCACCGGACCAACAACTGGACGGCCGAGGCCATCTGCCTGGCCTATGTCCTGAATGATCCGTCGGTCTCCAGCGTCATGATCGAGGCCAGCGACATCGAGCGGCTGAACACCCTGTCCATGGTCCCCGATCGCGACATGCCGCCGGGTCTCTCGGCCCAGATCGAGATGGCCCGGGTGGCAGGTGCCAAGGCAGCCTGACGTCCCCTGCCCTTGACCCCCACGCCCCGGGTCCATACCTGACGGCCTTCTCCGAGAGGCCATTCGTCCATGACCGACCAAGCCGTGACTCCCGCCGCCGATGCCGATCCGATCCACGCCTTCATCGGCGAGACGGTCAGCCAGCATGACATCGTCCTGTTCATGAAGGGCACGCCCGACGCGCCGCGGTGCGGCTTCTCCTCGCTGGCTGTGCAGATTCTGGATCATCTCGGCGCGGACTTCGTCGGCGTCGACGTGCTGCAGGACGAGGGTCTGCGCGACGGGATCAAGACCTTCAGTGACTGGCCGACCATCCCCCAGTTGTATGTGAAGGGCGAATTCGTCGGCGGCTCGGACATCGTGCGCGAGATGTTCAATGCCGGTGAGCTTCAGACGCTCATGGCCGAAAAGGGCGTGGTGCTCGGCGACGGCTCCGACGCCACCGGGGCCTGATGGCCCGCGCGGTCCTCGAGCCGCGCGACGACCGCGAGATCTTCGTCGTCCCGCTGACGGTTCTGCCCGAACACATCGATGACAACGGCCACGTCAACAATGTGGTCTATGTCGGCTGGCTGCAGGACGCCGGCACGGCCCACTGGAACGCCCGCTTCGACGCCGCGACCCGCGCCCGCTGGTCCTGGGTCGCAACGCGCCACGAGGTCGACTATTTCCGTCCCCTGCCGCCGGGAGCCATCGGCGTCGTCGCCCGCACCTGGGTCGGCGATCCGCAGGGACCGCGGTTCAACCGGTCTGTCCGCATCGAGGACGGGGACGGCCGCGTCTGCGCCCAGGGAGTCTCGGAATGGGTCCTGGTCGATTCGACGACGATGCGGCCCCACCGCATTCCTGCGGACATGCTGCCGACCTTCGAACGGCGCTAACCGCCCGCGCGTTGTCGCCGGGCCCAGTCCCCCAGCAGGGGATACCAGGCGCGTTCGGGTTCCCGTTCGCACTGGTCGGCCAGCATCGGAAACTCGGCCTCAAGACGCTCCATCTGATCCACGGCCGCCTGGGCTGACGCCCGGTTCGGCGACGCCGGTGACCCCGCCACCAGCAGGATGCCGCTCGACATCTGGTACAGCGCCATGTCCTTCAGAGGCCGCTCGGGCCAGGTCTGCTGGAACCAGCGTACCTGTCGGGCCATCGCCGCGCAGGTCAGGGCTTCATCGGCCCCCTGGAAGCCCACAGTGACCCGGTATCGCGTCGCCTTGGCCGGGGCGCGAAAGCCGGCCTCCGCGACCAGCCGCGCCGCTTCGGCGTCCAGCAGGTCCGAGCGCGAGGATTCGACCACGGTTACGGTCCCCTTGGAGCCGTCGGGCTGAACGACGACCTCGAGCGTCACGTCCCCCGTATGCCCCACGGCCTCCGCCGCCGTCGACCGGCGCTCGATCGGCCCGGGGATTTCCACCAGCGGCGGCGCGGCCTCGGCCACGACGGGACTGGCCGGGGCGGACGGACCATCCTGCGGAATCATCAGGGCGAGCAGAAGGAACAGCATGGGGGGCTCCTGGGGCTGTGAACCTTTATCGCGGGAACCGGTCCCCGCCTCAAGCCGGGTCTCTCACCCCTGACCTGTTCAGGTCGTCCCGCGGGTTCGGCGATCCTGGATCAGGGCCCGGACAGCCAGTCGCCGCCATTGAAGGGCCAGCCCAAGAAATTCGTTACGGACATCCGGCGGGAGACTTTCGTCCGCCCGCTGTTCCAGCTCCACCGCCTTGGCCAGGCATTGTGCGACCGTAAACATCGCTCCCCGCAACCATGAGGCCTCTGATTGGTTCCGGTCTATGCGCGCACGCCCCGGTCGGAGCGGGAGCCTCCAAATCCTCGGCGCGATACTGGGCACCCGTGCTAGAGGAGCCGACGACGAACCTCCGGTGCAGGCCCGGCGGCGCATGATTGCCGACAATTTGCGACGGGTACGGCTTTCAGTTCGAGAGCCTCCGGTTATTTCTGGAGGGGTGCATTTGACCGCCCCCACGCCGATACATCCCGATGGAGCCCTCAGCCTGGCGCTGGCCGTTGTCGGATCATCCACCTCGCCGCTGGTGCTGCTGGACGGCGACATGGTCGTCATCGCCGCCAGTGCGTCCTTCTTCAAGGCGTTCGATATCAACGAGGCCGGGGCCGTGGGCGAGGTCTTCTTCAGCCTCGGCGACGGCGAATGGAACCTGCCGCGGCTCAAGTCGCTGCTGACCGCCACCCTGTCCGGGGCCGCCGCCGTCGACGCCTATGAGATGGACCTGAAATTCGGGCAACCGGGGGCCCGAAACCTGCTGCTGAACGCCCATCTGCTGACCTATGGCGACGGGTCCCAGGTGCGGATCCTGCTGGGAATGACGGACGTCACCGACGCCAGGGCCAGTGAGAAACTGAAGGACGACCTTCTGCGCGAAAAGGCCATCCTGCTTCAGGAAGTCCAGCATCGCGTCGCCAACAGCCTGCAGATCATCGCCAGCGTCATCCTGCAGAGCGCCCGCAAGGTGCAGTCCGACGAGAGCCGCAGCCACCTCGAGGACGCGCACAGCCGGGCCATGTCGGTCGCCACCCTGCATCAGCACCTGGCCGCGTCGCGACTCGGCGCGGTCGAGCTGAAGCCCTATTTCGACCAGCTGTGCATCAGCGTCGGTGCCTCCATGATCCACGATCACAGCCAGCTGTCGCTGCATGTGAACTGCGACGACAGCGCCGTCGACGCCGATATTTCCGTCAGCCTGGGCCTGATCGTCACCGAACTGGTGATCAACTCGCTCAAACACGCCTACCCCGGCGGGCGAAAGGGCCGGATCGTCGTCAGCTACAACCGCCATGGCCCCAACTGGACCCTGTCCGTGGCCGATGACGGGATCGGCATGCCGACGGACGCCGAAAGCGCGACGCCCGGCCTCGGCACCAGTATCGTCGAGGCCCTGGCCAAACAGCTTCAGGCCCGGGTGCAGGTCACGGGCGGGCATCCGGGTACGACGGTCTCGATCATCCACACCCGGATCAGCGCCGTGAACGCCGACGCCGAAGCGGGCCGCGCCGTCTGAGGCCCTGTCAGGTCGGGGGCAGCTGGTAGGGGTTCTCGACCGTCAGGCGCGCGCCCGGCGGCAGCCCCAGTTCCTCGAACGACCAGCGCATCTCGACCCCCTCGGGCCGGACCTCGCGGCAGCGGTCTTCCTTGATCCGGCGCAGGGTGATGATCGGCCCGTCGCTGGATTGGCGAACCACCGGCTGGATGTCCGCCTTGGCGGTGCAGCCGTTCGAACTGACCCAGAAGGCGGCCTGGTTCCGGGCGATGACGGCGGCATGGACAGGCTCGATCTGGCCGGGCAGGGCCTCTGCTGTCTGGCGAGCTGACGACCCGCCGAACCGGTCCATCAGCGCGCAGGCCGACAGGGCGGGAACCAGCGCCAGAAAAACGGCGGCTATCGCGATCGATCTCATCTCCGCCCTCCTCATCCCCACCATGTGTCCGCAAAATGCGCGTGTTCGCGTCGCGAGGGAAGTCCCGAGACCGTGAACTCAGGCCGGAAGGTCGAGGCGGTGCAGCTCGACGCCGATGGCGAACACGGCCTGGCCACCGCCGGGCAACGGCACGATCCGCACCTTGTTGACCGCCATGCCCATGGCGACCGGCGACCAGCTCGCCCCGCCGTCGGTGGTCTCATAGCCGCCGGGTACGGCCCCGACCCAGCCCCGGGTCTCGCTGACGAAGCCGACGCCGAACTCGCGCACCGCGGCGTTGTCGACGAACGGGTGCTCGGTCCAGGTCAGGCCGCCGTCCGTGGTCTTGGCCACGAACCGCTGCGACGCGGCCGGATCGGGATTGTAGCTCTGCACGGTGACATAGCCGACCTGGGTCGAGGGCCAGGCCATCTTCCAGGTCAGCTCCCACGGACGGGTGCCCTCATGGACGCGCGTCCAGCTGCGTCCGCCGTCGCCCGTGCGCAGGATGACGGCTTTGGACACCTGGACATCGCCGTCCGAGGCCCCGGCGATGAAGCCGACCTGTTCGCTGACGAAATGAATGTCCAGGATCATGGCGGTGTGGGCCGTCATGTCCTCCGAGGTCCAGGTCTCGCCGCCGTCGCGCGACGTCGCAAGCGCGGCCGGCGTGCCGACCCGGCCGCCCGCCCGCACCGTCACGCGATGATCCAGCACACCGGCATTGATGAAGGGCGTCTTCAGGATGTCGATGGCGCAGATGCCCTTGACCGGCGGGCCGTCGATCACGACCGGCTCCCAGCTGTCGCCGCCGTCGCGCGTGCGGTACAGCGGCGTCGCGTCCGAGACATTGGGGAAATAGTCCGGCCCGATATTGCCGAGGAAGCCCCGCTTCTCATCGATGAAGCCGAGCGCCCGCACAAAGGTACCGGGCCGGTCCATCTGCTTGACCCAGGTCTGGCCGCCGTCGGTGGTCCTGAACAGCTTGCCGGCCCCGTTGCCGTACCAGCCGGTCATGGCGTCGACGAAACTGATGTCGTCCTGCTTGCCGCGATACGGCTCGGTCGGCAGCTTGACCCATGCCGGGGCTGCGTCCTGCGCCCAGCCGGTCGCCGGCAGCACCGCCGCCGCGCCCACCGTCCCGAGAAACACCCTGCGATCCATCCCTGCCCCCATAAACGTTCAGGCGCTATGTAAAGTGACCTTTACCTGAACGGCCAAGTGAAGGTTTTGTAATGCGCGCCTGTGGGGCCGGAGGGCCGCGCTGTGGATCGACCACAGGACGTCAGAAATAACGTCCGGCAGCCAGCCCGATCGCGACCACGGGCAGGGATCCCAACGCCCCACCGATCTGCAGGGCGACACCCAGCAACACGGCCTTTCCCAGCCCGACGACCGGCGACCGCCACCAGCGCCCGGCCCCCATTCTCATGAAGGTGATGATCCCGAGGACAATGATGGCGGCACTGGTGGCCACACCGACAACGCCGGCTTCGGACGACCACCAGGCAATCGGCAGCATCAGAACGGTCCAGGCGCAGAGATATGCAAACGCCGCCCGGAAGCCCCGGCTCCATCCGAGCGTGTCGGGATCCCACCAGCGCAGCAGGGGGACAATGGCCAGGGCATAGAACAACGACAGGATGGGCACCAGGGTCAGGGTCATCCAGCCGTCGGCGTCTGCCATGAAGGCGTCGCGGCTCTTGCCCGACGCCAGGATCAGGGGGTCCAGTGACGACGCTGGAATACCGGCCACAAACCGTTCTGACCCGCCCTGCAGAAACAGCAGCAGCATCAGGATGGCGTTCAGGGCCAGATACAGTCGCAAGGGACGGGCATAGGCACCTCCACCCGTTGGCCCGGCCGTCATCCAGGCCTCGAGCACCGCGCGCGGATGGCGCAAGACCTTCCAGCTCGTGTGGATTTCGAGTCGTCCAAATCCGAGGGCGTCCTCGGACAGGTCGCTCACCTTCGAACCGGGTTTCTCGTCCCCACGGTATGCTGGATCAGTCATGGCTCCCCCTCCGGCCGTTCTGCCCCATGCCCCGGAGAGATGGCAATACGGTGGTTGTGGAGACCTCACGACACGCCCGTATCCCGACGATACGGCGCTGGCCGATCCGGGACGTCGTCGCGCCGGGAGCCGTCGTTCGCTCTCCGTTTGCCGGGTCGCTCACCTCCCGGCGACGTCCCGGACGCCTCGCCACCCGGGGCACCATAGAAAAAGGCCCCGGATCGCTCCGGGGCCTTCTCTGATTTCACACGACGCTCAAACAGTGAGCCCGTCATCCCCGCGGAGGCGGGGACGCGCGGCGATCGATAGCGCCCTCACTTAGGACGAGTAATATTCCACGACCAGGTTCGGCTCCATCTTCACCGGGAACGGCACGTCGGCCAGCTCCGGGACGCGGACGAAGCGGACCGAGAAACCGCGGTCACCGATTTCGATATAGTCGGGGATGTCGCGCTCGCCGGACTGCTGGGCTTCGAGCACCAGCGCCATGTTGCGGGACTTTTCCTTGACCTCGACGACGTCGCCGACCTTCAGACGGTACGACGCGATGTCGACCTTCTTGCCGTTGACGGTGACGTGGCCGTGGCTGACGAACTGACGCGCGGACCAGACGGTCGGCGTGAATTTGGCGCGATAGACCAGGGCGTCCAGGCGGGACTCCAGCAGGCCGATCAGGTTCTCCGAGCTGTTGCCCTTGCGGCGCGAGGCTTCCTCGTACGTCGCGGCGAACTGCTTCTCGGTGATGTTGCCGTAATAGCCCTTCAGCTTCTGCTTGGCCTTCAGCTGCAGGCCGAAGTCAGAGACTTTCGACTTGCGGCGCTGGCCGTGCTGGCCGGGGCCGTACGAGCGTTTGTTGACGGGGGACTTGGCACGACCCCACAGGTTTTCACCCATGACCCGGTCGAGTTTGTACTTGGCGCTATGGCGCTTGGACATGCGTATCTCTCTTCATGATGCGGCCCGGTCCCTTCCCAGATGAAGGAACGATCTCAACGGCGGTCCACGCATCGTCCGTAGTGGTTCGCGCGCCCGGCGGGCCGGATGCGTGAAGGGCGGGCTTATGAAGGCCCGCCCCTCTTTCGTCAAGTCCGGCCTCAGGGCTGGACGGGACCTTCCGGTACCCAGACGAAGCCGTCGTCCTTGCGCTGGATGCGGCCCAGGCCCGGGAAGGGGAAGTGGACGGCATAGACGCGCAGGTTCTGCGACGCCGCCCGATCCAGCAGGGCCTGGCGGCTGGCGGTGGCGGTCGGGCCGTCGCTGTCGAAGGCGATCTGCCACTCGGGCCGCTGCACCGAGATCACCGAATGGTGCATGGTGTCGCCGATGTAGAGCAGGCTGTCCGACCCGGACTTGATCTCATAGCCCATGTGACCGGGCGTATGGCCGTTGATGGCCACCGACGAGATCGACGGCGTCAGGGCCGCCGCGCCCGGCTGGAAGGTTTCGACCCTGGGCGTGATGGCCTCGACCAGCGCCTTCATGTCGGCGTTGGCCTTCATGAACGCCCATTCCGCCGCGGCCATGCGGATCGTCGCCTTGGGGAAGGTCAGGCCGCCGGTCGCATTGACCAGGCCGACGACGTGATCACCGTGGCTGTGGGAAATCAGGATGTCCGTGATCTGGTCGGGCTGCACGCCCGCCGCGGCCAGCGAGGCCGGCAGCTTGCCCGCGCCGGGGCCGAAGCTGTTGCCCGCGCCGGCATCCAGCAGCACCAGACGCGCGCCGTCCCGCACCAGCAGGGGCTGGACGCTGAGATTGAAGCTGTCGCCGGGCAGGCCGTTGGCGGTCAGGACCGCCGCGACCTCGGCCGGGGTGCGGCCCACGCCCAGGACCTTGTTGTCGTTCGGCACCCCGGTCAGGCCACCGTCGCGCAGGGCGACCACGTCGAGGGCACCGACCTTGAACGGATAGACATCGGCGCTGGCGGCCGGGACCGAGGCTGCGACGGGCTCGGCCTTGTCCGCCCCGGGCGAGCAGCCGGCAGCGCCCATCAAGGTTGCGAGCACCAGACTCGCGGCGGCGAGCTTCATCTGTGACTTCATCGTTCAGCCTCCCCGGCGTCGGGACCAGTCCCGCAACGGCCGCGCTCAGATAGGTCTTCGGATCACAGCCGCCAGCCCGCCGGCTTCAGGTTTTTTCCGGCGGGCCACGCCTGCCGTCAGGCCGAAGCGGCGGCGAAGAGCTCGTTGGCCTTGTTCCAGTTCACCACCGTCCAGAAGGCCTTGAGGTAATCGGGCCGACGGTTCTGGTATTTCAGATAATAGGCGTGTTCCCAGACGTCGGCGGCCAGGACCACGGCCCCTTTTTCATCGGCCACGTCCATCAGGGGATTGTCCTGGTTCGGCGTCGAGGTGACCTTCAGCTTGCCGTCCTGCACGATCAGCCAGGCCCAGCCCGAGCCGAACTGGCCGGCCCCGGCGGCGTTGAAGGCCTCCTTGAACCGGTCCATCCCGCCCAGGTCGCGGTCGATGGCCGCGGCCAGTTCGGGCGAGGGCGCGCCGGTCTTGCCAACGGGGGCCAGCAGCTTCCAGAACAGGCTGTGGTTCCAGTGCCCGCCGCCGTTGTTGCGGACCGGCTTGGGCAGGCTCGAGATGGTGGCGAACATCTCTTCCATCGACTGCCCGCGCAGGGCCGGATCGGCGTCGACCGCCTTGTTCAGATTGTCGACATAGGCCTGATGATGCTTGTCGTGGTGGAAGGTCATCGTCTCCTTGTCGATGGCCGGCTCCAGGGCGTCATAGGCGTAGGGGAGGGGCGGAAGCGTGAAGGCCATGGAACGGATCCTTGCGACAGGGACGACGGATGCCCGTATCTAGGCACCCTCTCCCCCAAGCCAAGCCGGCCCGCGGCAATTCGTTCCCGTCAGGCCTGCGGCAGATGCGCCTTCAGGCAGTCGCGCACGGCGCGGCGCAGGTCGCCGGTCGAGGACGCGAAATCCACGCCCTCGGCATCGAACACGGCGCGTACGGCGGCATCCAGCCCGTTCGGCAAGGCCGCCAGGACCCTGGCCTCGCCCTTGGGGTGCAGGCAGATGCCGACCTCCACACACAGGGCGGCGAACATGTCGGCATAGTCGGCGGCGGAAATCTGGGTCATGCGCCCTGCTAGCACGAACTCACGGCAGCAGGCCGGTCAACCAGTGCATTATGTTCAGGCCGAACTGCGGATTGCCCGTCGCCACATTCATACCGAAACGCATATCCGGCCTGCCGTCCGGAAACCGCAACCTCTGGGCCGACAGCATTCCGGCCTCGCCCAGCACCACAACCCGGCCCTCACCGTACGTGAACGCCAGCCCCTGCGCCCGTCCGGCCGCCGGGTGCACCGCGGGGTTGGCCGACCGCCCGGCCCGGATGGCCTCGGCCACGGCGGGCGCGTCCTGCGGCGTCCGGGCCTCCCAGGCCTGGGGCCCCAGGTGCATCAACACGGCCGCCCCCTCGGGCGCGATCAGCGACTGGCCGGTGAAGGCGGTGACCGAGGCGACCGTCTCGGTCACGTCTCGGCCCCGGGTGATGACGTGGTCTCCCAGCCGTCCGCTCTCGCGCGAATAGACCAGCTGACTTGTGACGCCACTGTCGTTGTCCGCGGGTTCGAAGGTCCACCCCTGACCCATGCCGACCCCGAACCGCGCCGCCAGATCGGCCGCCGCCCCCCCGAACGGCGCATGATCGGCGATGAGCAGCAGTTTTCCGCCCGCTCGCACCCATGCCTCCACCGCAGCGATCTCCGCGACGGTAAAGGCCGAGCCGCCGCCGCGCGACGGCCCGGCGTTGGCGATGACCAGCACATTGACTCCGTCCAGCCCCCCGGCGTCGAAGGCCGCGGTCCCGCCGCGCACCTGTAGTCCGTCGGCCCTCAGCAGGGCGGCGAACGGCGCATAGCGGCCGTCGACGGTATGGAAATTGTTGTGCGCCCCATCAATCACCACCACCGGAGCGCCGGCGGCCCAGGCGGGATGGGCCACGCTCGGGCGGAAGTCCGGATCCGTCTCCTGCTGCCGGGCGCACGCCGGTGCGGCGGCGGCGGTCAGGAGGCTCAGGGCGAAGGCCAGGGCGGTCAATCTCATCGGAAATCCTCCGGGTCGAGCGCCGACGCTAGCACATCGGCCTCAGGCCTTCAGCCGCCGCGCGTGGAAGGCCACGTGATCCGCGATGAAACTGGCCATGAAGAAATAGGAGTGGTCATAGCCGGGCTGCATCCGCAGGGTGACCCCCTGCCCCGACGCGGCACCCGCCGCGACCAGCAGTTCGGGCTTCAACTGTTCCGTCAGAAAGGGGTCGGCGTCGCCCTGGTCGATCAGGATGTCGTCATAGACCCCGTGCGCCGCGCCGGCCTCGATCAGTCGGGCTGCGTCGTGCGCCTCCCATGTCGTCCGGTCCGGACCGAGATAGGCGGTGAAGGCCTTTTCCCCCCAGCCACACCGCGTCGGCGACGAAATGGGCGCGAAGGCCGAGACCGACCGGAACAGATGCGGATGCCGCAGCGCCAGCGTCAGCGCCCCGTGACCGCCCATGGAATGGCCGCTGATCGAGCGCGTCTTCGTCGTCGGGAATTCCGCATCCACCCGCGCGATCAGCTCCTCGACGACGTAGCATTCCATGCGGAAATGCTTCGCCCAGGGGGCCTGGGTGGCGTCCACATAGAAGCCCGCCCCCTGCCCGAGGTCATAGGCCGGATCATCCGCCACGCCTTCCCCGCGCGGCGAGGTATCGGGCGCGACGATGATCACCCCGTGCTCGGCCGCGGCCGCATAGGCCCCGGCCTTGGTGGTGAAATTGTCCTCGGTGCAGGTCAGCCCCGACAGCCAGATCAGCACCGGGAACGGACCCTCGCCGGGCGGCGTGAAAACCGACAGCGTCATGGGCGTGCCGGTGGTCACGCTGTCATGGCGCAGGTAACGCAGGGTGCCGCCGTGGACGGCATGGGTCTTCAGGATTTCCATCGCCGACCCTCTAGCGCCCTCCTTGTCATCCCGGAAGCCGCGCAGCGGCTATCCGGGACGGTGCATGGCGCAGATCTTGTTGCCCGAAGGGTCGCGCAGATAGGCCAGGTTCAGCGTGCCGAACGGACCTTCGCGCGGGCCGGGCGGGTCCTCGATGGCCGTGCCACCCGCCGCGATCCCGGCGGCATGGAAGGCGGCGACCGCCTCCATATCCTTGGCCGCAAAGCCGATGGTGCCGCCGTTGGCGTGACAGGCCGGTTCGCCGTCGATCGGCTTGCAGACCGCAAACGCCCCGCGTGGCGTACGCCACCAGAACCGCCCCTTGGCGTCCGGGCCGCTCGACGCATCGATCCCCAGCGCCCCGAGCGCCGCATCATAGAACCGGCGCGACGCCTCGATGTCGTTCGCGCCGACGGTCATATGGGTGAACATGGCTTTCCTCTCCCGGTGTCAGGTCAGTTTTTTTAAACAACTATATGGGCGGCGCAAGCCCTAGAACACCACCACGCTGCGGATGCTGGTCCCCGCATGCATCAGGTCAAACGCCTCGTTGATCCGCTCGAGCGGCAGCGTATGCGTGATCATCGGATCGATCTCGATCTTGCCGTCCATATACCAGTCGACGATCTTCGGCGTGTCGGTCCGCCCGCGCGCGCCGCCGAAGGCCGAGCCGCGCCAGACCCGTCCGGTCACCAGCTGGAACGGCCGGGTGGCGATCTCCTTGCCCGCCTCGGCCACGCCGATAACGATGCTCTCGCCCCAGCCGCGGTGGCAGGCTTCCAGCGCCTGACGCATCACGGTGGTGTTGCCGGTGCAGTCGAAGGTGTAGTCCGCACCGCCGCCGGTCATCTCGACCAGATGCGCCACCACATCGGGCGTGTTCTTCGGATTGACGAAATGGGTCATGCCGAAGCGGCGGCCCCACTCTTCCTTCGTGTCGTTGAGGTCCACGCCGACGATCATGTCGGCCCCGACCATCTTCAGCCCCTGGATGACGTTCAGACCGATGCCGCCCAGGCCGAAGACGACGCAGTTGGCCCCCGGCTCGACCTTGGCCGTATTGACCACCGCCCCCACCCCTGTGGTCACGCCGCAGCCGACGTAGCAGGCGCTCTCGAACGGCGCGTCCTTGCGGATCCTGGCCACCGCGATCTCGGGCAGGACGGTGAAATTGGAGAAGGTCGAACAGCCCATATAGTGGGCGATGGCCTGGCCCTTGTAGCTGAAGCGCGAGGTGCCGTCGGGCATGACGCCCTTGCCCTGGGTCGCGCGGATGGCGGTGCACAGATTGGTCTTGCGGCTGAGGCAGCTTTTACATTGCCGGCACTCGGGCGTGTACAGCGGGATCACATGGTCCCCGACCGCGAGACTGGTCACGCCCGGTCCCACCTCGACCACCACGCCCGCACCCTCATGGCCGAGGATGCTCGGGAAGATGCCCTCGGAGTCCAGCCCGTCCAGCGTATAGGCGTCGGTGTGACAGATGCCCGTCGCCTTGATCTCGATCAGCACCTCGCCGGCGCGCGGTCCCTCCAGATCAACCTCGACGATCTCAAGCGGACGTTTGGCCTCGAAGGCGACGGCGGCGCGGGTTTTCATGGATGGTCCTTTCGCGGGGTCAGCGGCTTTCTAGCCAAGGCCGGGCCGACGCGAAACCGCCGATCAGCCGATCACGCCCAGATGTTCGAGCAGGATCGACAGACCGATCGCGATCAGGGCGACGCCGCCGAGACCCTCGGCGATCTTGCCGAAGCGCAGACCCACGGCCCGGCCGATCAACATGCCCAGGGTGGTGGCGACGAAGGTGGTGAAGCCGATCGAGGCGGCGATGATCCAGATATTGGCCCCGATGAAGGCGAGGCCCACGCCGACGGCCGCCGCGTCGATACTGGTCCCGACGGCGGTGGCGACCAGCGCCAGCATGCCGCGCCGGGCGGCGGCGGCGGCATCGCCCTCGGCCGCCGGCTGGAACGCCTCCCACAGCAGCTTGCCGCCGACCACGCCCAGAAGGCCAAAGGCGATCCAGTGATCGACCTGTTCGACGAAGCCGGCCGCCAGCAGGCCCAGGCCCCAGCCGATCAGGGGGGTGATGGCCTCGATGACGCCGAACACCAGGCCGTTGCGCAACGCAGTTCCAAAGCGCGGCTTGTGCACCGCACCGCGGCCCACGGCGGCGGCGAAGGCGTCGGCAGACATGCTGAGGGACAGCACGGCGATGGCGATGGGGGTCATGGATGTCGATACCGCCGGGCACACGGGACAGCGCGTCCGCGACCCTGCCGGTGCAGGCCGCGAAGCACGCTGGTCTCGCCAGGCGGACGCTCGGTCCGCTGATCGCACCACGTCGTATCGGGACGACGAGTGTGTTGACGCGATCCCGGCTGAACGTCGCCGGCGGCTACTCCCCAACAGCGCGGTCCCTACAGAAGCCCCCGACCGGATACAAGCGTGGCGGTCAGGCCTCGCCCTTCTTCGCCGCCGCCATCCGCGCCAGCACGCGTCCCCGGCCCTTCGACAGCGCCGTGATCACGCCCCGGAAGGTGGCGACCTCCTGCGCGCTGAAAGCCGACCGGCCCAGCATGACCCGCAGGTTCTGCACCATCGACGGCCGCTTCTCGGGCGGGTGGAAGAAGCCGCCGTCGTCCAGTTCCCTTTCCAGATGCTCGTACATGCCCAGCGTAAGCGCGCCCGACGCCGGCGGATCGCCCTCACGGAAGCGCGGCGGCGGGGCGTCGAGCACCAGGGTCCGCCACTCATAGGCGTTGACCGCCACCGCCTGGGCCAGGTTCAGCGACTGGTGGCGGGGATCGATGGGGATGGTGACGATGCCCTGGCACAGGGCGATGTCCGCGGTCTCCAGCCCCGCCCGCTCGCCGCCGAACAGCAGGCCGACGCCCAGCCCCGAGGCGCGGTCGTCGTACAGCACCCGCGCCGCCTCGCGCGGCGTGCGCACCGGCTGACGCGTCTCGCGCGGCCGGGCGGTGGTAGCGAAGACGGTGTTCAGATCGGCGACGGCCTCCGCCACGCTGTCGAACACCCGGATCCCGTCCAGAACCCAGTCGGCCCCGGACGCCATCGCCCAGGCCCGTTCCTGCGGCCAGCCGTCGCGCGGGGCCACCAGCCGCAGCTCGGACAGGCCGAAATTGGCCATCACCCGCGCCACCGCGCCGATGTTCTCGGCCATCTGGGTCTTGTCCAGGATGACGACGGGGGGCGTAGGCTCGATCATGGGCCGCACATATCGCGTCCCTCGAAATGGGGGAAGGTTCAGAGTTGCGCCCGCACCTTTGCCAGATGCCGCTCATAGTGCCGCCAGCGGCCGGACGCCCGGCGGTACAGGGGTTCGCGAACCTGCCAGACGCTGGCCGTGCGCACGCCGGTGTCCGCGCGATGGAAGTCCAGCACGCCCTCTTCCCAGTCCAGCCCCAGATACGCCAGCAACCCCTCGATCGCCGGCCGTGGCGCGACCACCAGGGCGTCGTAGTCGAGGTCGAGAATGTCGGGATACAACGTCTTCCAGTGCGCCATCAGGCGACGGTACTGGCCGTGCCAGTGGACCAGATCGTCCAGATCCAGCGCATGGGCCATCGACCGGTCCAGATGCAGGAACCAGTTGGACAGGATCGTATCCAGCGGATCGCGCACCGTGTGGACGATGCGCGCGTCCGGGAACATCGCCTTGATCAGGCCGATGTGCAGGAAATTGTCGGGCCGCTTGTCGGTGATCACATCGGCTGCGGGCCGGGCGGCCTTCAGCCCGTCCAGATAGAGGCCGCGCAGACGGGTGACCGTCGCGGCGTCGAGGGCCTCGGGATAGGGCTCCACGGTTCGCGCCAGCGCCGGGACCAGCCCCAGCTCGCCCCCCGCCGTGACCCGACTGTGCCCGGCCAGGATCTGCTCGGCCAGGGTCGAGCCCGAGCGGAACATGCCGCAGATGAAGACCGGAGCCCGACCCGCCTCCACCACCCGCTCGGCGGGCGCGGGGAAGGCGGCGATCAGCCGGTCGATGAACGCCTCATGCGCCGCCCGGTCATAGCCAGGCGCGTCCGGATCGGCGGCGCGACTGGCGGCGTTGGCGGCGGCATAGGCGGCGAAGGCGGCGTCCCAGGCCTCGACCTGATCCAGCGCCTTGCCCAGGGCAAAGCCCAGTTCGGCCCGGTCCCCGGGGTGCAGATCGGTCTGGTCCAGCGCCGACCGCAGACCCTGGATCACGGGATCGTCGGGCCCGGCGGGCCGCGCCAGTCCCGCCGCCCGCGCCAGCGCGACCGGATGGTCGGGGGCCACGACGAGGGCGCGGGCATAGGCCTCACGCGCCGCCTCACGCCGTCCCATGTCCTCATGCAGGTTACCGAGGTTCAGCAGGGCCGGCAGATAGTCGGGCCGGATGGCCAGCGCCGCCTCCAGATCGGCCAGCGCCAGATCCTGTCGTCCCAGATCGTCGGCGTGGATCACGCCACGGTTCAGCCAGGCCTCTTCGGGGCCCGATACGCCACGCCGTACTGCCTCGGCATAGGCCGCCAGCGCCGCCTCGAACCGCCCGGACCGGCGTTCCATCAGGGCCAGGTTGAACCAGCTGTCCGGCAGGTCCGGCCGCAGCGCCAGCAGCTGACGATAGGCCGTCGCCGCCTCCCCGGCCCGCCCCGCCGCGCGCAGGCGCGAGGCCAGACCCATGAGGACTTCAGCGGGGTCCATACGCGGCGTCAGTCCTCGCCGTACATGGCCAGCCAGGGGTCGGCCGTGCCGGCCTCGACCTCGGCGACCTTGACCGCCGGCCAGCCGATCGACTGACCCGCCGCGTCACGCCACGCCAGAATATACAGGTCGCGCAGTTCCGCCGCGCCCGCCGCCAGACGCGCCGTCACAAAGGCCCCGCCGCGCGCGTCGGCGTCGCGGAAGCCGCCCGCCTTTTCCATCACATAGAAGGGGATCACCTCGGCAAGGGTGGTCTTCAGATAGGCCGGCACCCGGGCGCGCAGGTCAAAGCCGTCGAGGCGCGGCGCGGGCATGGCGGCCTCGACCGCGTCCAGCCGGGCGACCCGGGCGGTGAAGGCCCCCTCGAACTGGCCGTGGGTCTGGCGCGAGGTCGTGAATCCCTCGGGGTTCGGCGTGTTCCGGTCCCAGCCATTGTAGTGGATCGTCGTGTGATGCGGCTGCGAGCCGTCGCCGACATAGTGGCTCAGATAGCCCATGTCGCGCAGGATCAGGGCCTCGCGGCGCAGCCGGTCGGTCCGGTACCAGGCCCGCTTGTCCGCATCGGTCTCACGCGCCTCGGCGGCGTTCAGCACCCGCCAGGTGGCGAAGTCCCGGGCCAGCTGCTGATAGCCGTCCATGATGGCATAGGGCAGCCAGCCGGCGTCATCGACATCCAGACCCGCGGCGATCAGGGCGGCGTCATATTCCGACTTCAGCCGCGGCAGGGCGTCGATCGACGGGCCGCCGGCATTGAGGATGTGGCCCGCCTCGTCCATGTCGACGAAATGGGCGGTGTCGCGCTCGCGGTCATGCGGCTGGCCGGCCCCCTTGGTGCGGTCGGGCTCGCGCGACAGTTCGCCGACATCGGCCACGGCCGCCGGCGCCCGCACAAAGGCCGGCAGCTCATCCGGCAGACCCCGCACGGCGGCGACCCCGATCAGCCGGTGGCCGGTATTGCCCCAGGCGGAGACAACGGCCGGTGCCGCCAGGGCGGCAACCCCCAAGGTCAGGGCGGCGAGGGCGACGGCGATACGCTTCATGACGGGCATCCGGGTCAAAGAGGATGCGTCGGGGTTAAATCCACGCCGCGATGGCGTCCAGCGGCTTCTTGTTCAGCGCCGCGGTCGGCACGGTCGCCTCCGCCGCCGGATGGCCCGCGACCAGCAGCAGGAAGGGCTTTTCCGACGCCGGGCGGCCGCAGATGTCGGCCAGGAAACTCATCGGCGCAGGGGTGTGGGTCAGGGTCGCCAGACCGGCGGAATGCAGGGCCGCGATCAACAGGCCCGTGGCGATTCCGACGCTCTCGGGCACATAGTAGTTCTTCTTGTCGTCGCCGGGGTTCGGTCCGCCCCGCTTCTGGGCGAAGATGGCGATCAGCACCGGCGCGACCTCCAGAAACCCCTTGTCCGGATCGGTGCCCAGCGGGGCCAGGGCGTCCAGCCATTCCTGCGGGGCCTTGGTCGCATAGAATTCCCGCTCCTCGGCCTCGGCGGCGGCGCGGATGCGGGCGCGAGCCCCGGCGCTTTCGATGACGGAAAAGAACCACGGCTGATGGTTGGCGCCGGACGGGGCCGAGCCGGCGGTCATCAGGGCCTGTTCGACGACGGCGCGCGGCACCGGCCGGTCGGAGAATTCGCGCACGGTCCGACGACCGCTCATATGCGCATGAAAGGCCTTGGCCCGCGCCACGCTCTCGGCATCGGCGATGGGGACATAGCCGGTCAGGGGCGTGGCGGGATGATCCTTCATGTCGCCCACCCTAGGCCGGCGGGCCACGGCGCTCCAGCCGCTTGACGCGATCCTCACCCCCCGCCTACGCCTGAGCGTCGTCACCGGATGGAAGCCGCCATGAAACGCATCGCCCTCGTCTTCGCCGCCCTGATCGCCTTCGTCGCCGGCCCGGCCCTGGCCCAGCGGACCACCACGGTCGATCGCAATGCGGTCGAGGCCCATATGAATTTCCTGGCGGGCGACGAGCTGCAGGGGCGCGGCAGCGCGACCCGGGACGAAGCCATCGCCGCCGCCTATGTCGCCGCCCAGTTCCGGCTGACCGGCCTGACGCCCGTGCCCGGCATGGACGGCTATCTGCAGCGCGCGCCGGTGGTGAAAACCACCCCGTCAGGCGAGGCGCGACTCACCGTCGGCGCAACGACCCTGAATCGGGGCACCGACTTCGCCATCCTGACCGGCGGCCTGACCGCCGCCTCCGGTCCTGTGACGGTCGCCGAAAACCCGGACGCCCTGCCCGCCGCCGAGGTTCTGATGGTGGCCCCGGCCGAGGGTCCCGGCGTGCGTGCCCTGTTCGGCGCAGTGATGCGCAACGGCGCGAAACTGGTCCTGCTGCGCCGGACCGAGGCCCTGGCGCAGGCGACATCGGGCGGCGGCGCGCGCGAGCCGGTGATCCGCCTGGCGGAAACCCCGGCGCGCAGCGGCCCCGTCGTACTGGTCGTGTCACCCGAAGCCTATGACCGGCTCAAGGCGTCAAGCGGGATCGCCGCCTATGATCCCGGAGCCACGGTGGTCGAACAGGGCGAGACCACCAATGCCATGGGCTGGCTGCCGGGGACGGACCCGGACGGGCCGGTGCTGATGGTCTCGGCGCATCTGGACCATCTCGGCCTGCGCCCGGACGGCGTGATCATGCATGGAGCCAATGACGACGCCTCGGGCACCGTCGCGGTGATCGAGCTGGCGCGGGCTCTGTCCGGCACCGGGCCGCACCGCATGAACGTGATGTTCGTGGCCTATGGCTCCGAAGAGGCGGGCCTGCTCGGCTCGCGCTATTTCGTGGCCCACCCGCCCGTCGCTCTCGAGCGTCTGAAAGCCAATCTCGAGATCGAGATGATCGCCGACCAGGACCCGCAGCTGCCGCCGGGCGTCATGATGATGACCGGCTTCGAGCGCTCGAATTTCGGCCCGGAGCTGAAGGCCCGCGGGGCCCTGATCGGACCGGACCCCTATCCGGAACAGAATTTCTTCCAGCGCTCGGACAACTACGCCCTGGCCCAGCGCGGCGTCGTCGCCCACACGATCTCGGGCTGGGCGACCATCCCGACCTATCACACGCCCGAAGACACGATCGCCAACATCAATTTCGACTTCATGACCGCCGCGATCCAGTCGCTGGTCGCCCCCCTGTCGGCCCTCGCCGAGGGCGATTTCACCCCGGAATGGGCCGAGGGCGGACGGCCGCAGCCGCGCTAGGTTCAATCGACATTCAGACGTCGATACCCGCTCCCTCCCACGTCATTCCGGGGCTGGGACCGGCGTAGCCGGGACAAGAACCCGGAATCCAGGCGTCTGGACGCCGCTGTCCGCCCCAGGTTCCAGTAATGAGTCCAGTCACCTGGATTCCGGGTTCCGCTCTGCGGCCCCGGAAGGACGGGGATGAGCGGTATTGGGTACCGACCTAGGCGATCGCAAAGGCGGCCTCCGTACGCCCGATCCAGCGCCGCACGGACGGATAGGCTGAAAGGTCGAAATCCCCCTCGTGCGCCACCCGGGTGTAGGCGACCAGCGCCAGGTCGGCCAGGGTCGGCCCCTCGCCGACCAGCCAGTCGGCTCCGGTCAGCGCCGCCTCCATCCGCGCCAGGGCCGCATGGCCGCGCTCGACCAGCCGCGGCTCGATCTCGTCCGCCCGCTTGCCGGCCAGCAGCCGCTGGAACCGGACCACGGCGATGAAGGGTTCGTGGCTGTATTGTTCCCAGAACAGCCATTCGTACATCCGGGCGCGCGCATAGGAATCGGCGGGCACAAAGGCCGTGCCTTCGCCGAAATAGCCGAGGATCGCATTGGACTGGGCCAGCACCCGGCCATCGTCCAGCACCACCGCCGGCGTCTGGCCGGCAGGGTTCAGGGCGAGGAATTCCGGGCTGCGGGTCACGCCGGACATGACATCAGTCTCGATCCACCGATAATCACGGCCCAGCCGGTCGAGCAACCACTTGACCTTCAAACAGTTGCCGGACCGAATATCTCCATGAACAGTAAGCATCGCGCCCCAGCATAGTTTTTGTTGTTGACGAATACAGCTTACAGATTTCGCCGGGTTGGCCAAACGGGATTCGGCTTAACCATCACAAGGGCCACTTATCCACCGAAGAACCGGGCGTGATGTCGCAGCGCAGCATGAACGTCTGGTTTTTGCCACATTTGGAAACGACAAGCCCTCACCGGACGCGCAAGGGGCCGGCGTTTCCGTGAGTCCGATTCATGCTCGGCACAGCTGCTGCGTTCGCCCTGATCTGGGCGATGGCCTTCCCCGCCCTGGGCGGTGAGCCGGTATCCTACGAAGCCGCGGTCGCAGCCGACCCGGTCGTCGTATCAACCGCCTCGAGTGATGAAGGTTCCGACAGCAGCGAGCGTGCCCTGAGCGCGGAACAGCAGGCCCTGATGGCCGAAGGCGCCGACTGGAGCGCCCGCGCCAATCTCTATCACGCCGGCGGTGGTGGAGCGACGGGCAACGACAGCCTGGGGTGCCGGCCGATCGCCATGCGCACAGTGGCCACCGATCCCCGCTACATCCCCCGCCGCACCCGCCTGTTCATCCGCGAGACGGTCGGCCTGCGGATGGCCGACGGCTCGATCCACGACGGCTACTGGTACGCCTCCGACACCGGCGGCGCGATCAAGGGTCAGAAGATCGACCTCTACACCGGCCAGGGCCGCGGCTCGATGTCTCCGGCCATGCCGCTGAACCAGCGCCGCCTGACCATCGTCAACGCCGGCCGCTTCGACGGCTGCCCGCCCTCGTGGGACCACACACCCAGCCAGGCCACCCTGATGGCCTCGGCCTCGACCAACGCCGGGTCGAACTAGGACCCGCATCCGCCGTCGCGCTGCAAGCGTAGCTGTGGGGACCGCCCAGAGCCGGTCGCCGGATCCGGGATCATGCGCCCCTTCGCCGTCCTCGCCTGCAGTCTGGCCCTCGGCATGGCCCCGTCGATCGCCCTTGCCGCCCCAACTGACCGCCCTGCAGCGCAAGCCCCCGCAGCCGCCTCCGCCGCGACCCTTCTGCGCGGCATCGCCGGCCGCTGGAGCGGGGCCCTCGGTTATCGCGACTATCAGAGCGACCGGCTGTTCGAAATTCCCGTCACCACAACCATCGTTCAGGTGGCCGACGGCGTGACCCAGGTCCGCACCGCCCTGTTCGACGACGGCCCCGACAAACCCGTCTGGATCACGACCACCAGCCTTCTGGACGAGGCCGCCGGCACCGTCGCCTCGGCCAGTTATCGCGCGGGACGGGCGGTTGAACTGACGACCGAGACGATCCGGGTGGCCGGGTGGATCGATCAGACGCACTGGACCCTGGTCTATGAGTCCGTCGCCCGGGACGACGACCAGCCCGCCGAGATCCGCGTCACCGAGACCCGTGACGGCGACAGCCTGATGTCGGTCAAGACGGTCCGGCCGGTCGGGGCCGACGACTCCGCCTGGCGCTTTCGCAACCAGACCCGCCTGACCCGCCTCGGCGACTAGAATTTCCGCTTGCCTGACACCGTCTCGAAGAACATCCGCCAGTCGCCCATCAGGCTCCACAGCGGGTACTGGAACGTCGCAGGCCGGTTCTTCTCGAAGAAGAAATGCCCCACCCAGGCAAAGCCGTAGCCGACCAGCGGCATGGCCAGGAACCACCAGGCGCTGACCGTCAGCCCCAGCACGAAAACCGCGATCACCAGCGCCGACCCGACCACATGGATCCGCCGGCACGTCCGGTTGGAATGCTCATGAATATAGTAGGGATAGAAGGCCGAGAACGACTGATAGCGTTCGCCGGGAGCGGGCTGGCTGGTCATGGGACACAGCCTCTCCCCGTGCCGCGCCGTGGTCAAGGCGCCCCGTCGTCGGCCGCCCTGTTCACCATCCCTGTCAGCGAACGCGTAACGCCGCCGCAGCGATAGTCGGCCCTCGTCCCCTGGAGCCGTCCCATGCAGGCTTTTGCCATCGCCGCCGCCGGCACCGCCGACGCCACCGCCCGTTTCGAGGCCAGCGCCGTCCGCACCGCCCGCGATCCGCTGGGCGACCTGGCGGGCGAGACCGTCGAACGCCTGACCGCCGAGGTCGCGCTGAAGGCCAATGTCGCCGTGCTCAGGACCGCCGACCAGATGACCGGCAGCCTGCTCGACATCCTGGCCTAGGCACCGCCGGACCCCGTCGCCGGCTCCGGCCCCAGCAGGCGACGCAGCCACGGCCAGATATTGGCGAGGGCCGAAAGGAAGCCGACCACGCTCGACACCCACTGGAACGCTGTCCAAACCCAGCCGAACAGGTCCCCGTCCCCGACCGCCTCGCTGATCGGGAACAGCACTCGCGAGATGGCGATCTGGAACCCGGCATAGGCGTTCGAATACTCGATCGACCGGTCGCTGAAGAAGGCGATCACCACAGCCGCCGATACCGGTGCCCACAACAGCGGCAGGGCCAGCACCGCCGCCAGCAGAACGACCAGAATCTTGGTCCCGACCGTCTCGCCCGACAGCAGACTGGTCACCACCCCCGCACCCAGCCCCAGCGCCACTGCCCCGAGCAGCACCGGCAACACCCGATCCGCCGCCGTCATCAGGTCCGAAAACGGCATCCCGACCAGAATCGCCGCCCCGCTGAGCAGAAACCCGGCAACCCACAGGGCCCCATACTGTCCGAGACGACGTTTCAGATGCGCCAGGCTGACCATGGCAGTCCCTCCAAAACCCCCGCCACAGAATGCCGCGCCCGGGGCCCGGAGTCCAATGGAAGAACATCGGTCGTTTGAGGCGCGGTCCGCGTCGACGTCCCGGCCGGGCCCTTGCCGTCTCCGACCATGGCGGGCCGGGCCAACGCATCGAGGTCAGGATCATTGACCCCCGATGGCCGAGGTCCTCCCCGGTCTTCGCCGCCCGGGATCCGGGCACGCAAAAGACGCCTCCGGAAAGCCGCCCGGCGTTCGAGGGTGCGGCGCGGAACATCGCGGAACATAAGGGAAACTACCTATCTCCCGGTTCATGCGGCCTTCACCGACCCATGTAACTTCTGTTCCGCGCGGCCCCGTTAACCAGGTTGGTTCGACGTCTGGCGGCGATGGCGCACGGTCAGCCAGACGGTGCTTCTGCAGGGGGTTAACGTCAATGTTCGGTGTTTCACGGTCTTCTGATGCGGTCTTGAGGGCGCTCGACAAGTCCCTCGCCATTATCGAATTTGACCCGACGGGCCAGATTCTCACAGCGAATGCGCATTTCTGCGACGCGATGGGTTACAGCCTCCTCGAGATCAAGGGACAGCATCACAGCATGTTCGTTGATCCGGTCGAAGTCCGGGCCCCCGAGTACAAGGCCTTCTGGGCCAAGCTGGGCCGCGGAGATTTCGACGCCAGCGAATACCGGCGCCTGGGCAAGGGCGGCCGGGATGTCTGGATCCAGGCCTCCTACAATCCGGTCAAGGATTCGCGCGGCAAGGTGGTCAAGGTCGTCAAGTTCGCGACCGACATCACCGAGGCGAAGCTGAAGAACGCCGAGTTCGAAGGCAAACTCAACGCCATCTCGCGGGTTCAGGCCATGATCGAGTTCACGCCGACCGGCGAGATCATCACGGCGAACGAGAATTTCCTCGCGACCCTCGGCTATCGCCTCGATGAGATCCGCGGAAAACAGCACAGCCTGTTTGTCGAGCCCGCCTACGCGCGCTCAAGCGAGTATCAGGACTTCTGGCGCAAGCTTAATGGCGGCGAATTCGTCGCCGCCGAGTTCAAGCGGATTGGCAAGGCCGGCAATGAGATCTGGATCCAGGCCTCCTACAATCCGATCTTCGACATGAACAACAAGGTGTTGAAGGTGGTGAAGTTCGCCACGGACGTCACCGAGCGGGTGCGCGCGGTCAATGAAATCGGCGAGGGCCTGTCGCAACTGGCCGACAACAACCTGCAGTGCCGCCTTCCCAACGCCTTTGCGCCCGAGTTCGAGACCGTCCGCACCGACTTCAACCGGTCGCTGGACAGTCTGGAAGCGGCCATGCAGGGCGTGACCCAGAGCGCCAGCGTCATCCAGTCCGGCACGGCCGAGATTTCGGCCGCCTCCGACGACCTGTCGCGCCGGACGGAACAACAGGCGGCGAGCCTCGAGGAGACGGCGGCGGCGCTGGATCAGATCACCGCCACGGTCACCCGCAGCGCCGAAGGGGCGAAACAGGCCAGCGAAGCCGCGTCCGGAGCCAAGGCCGATGTCGTCACTTCGGGGCGGGTGATGGACGAAGCCATCTCCGCCATGGGGGAGATCGAGCAGAGCTCGGGTCAGATCACCCAGATCATCGGGGTGATCGACGAGATCGCCTTCCAGACCAATCTGCTGGCCCTGAACGCCGGGGTCGAGGCGGCCCGTGCCGGTGATGCCGGTCGCGGGTTTGCCGTCGTCGCCCAGGAAGTCCGGGCCCTCGCCCAGCGGTCCGCCGAGGCAGCCAAGGAGATCAAGGCGCTGATCGCTTCGAGCTCGGAACAGGTCAAGCGCGGCGTCAAACTGGTGGGCGACACCGGACTGGCGCTCACCGGAATCTCCACCAAGGTAACGTCGATGCACGCCCTCGTGTCCGAGATGGCGCAAGCCTCCCAGGAACAGTCCACGGCGCTGCTTCAGGTCAACAGCGCCATCAACCAGATGGACCAGGTGACGCAGCAAAACGCGGCCATGGTCGAGGAAGCGACGGCGGCCGCGGGGAGCCTCACGGGCGAAGCGAACCAGATGGCCGAACTGATGCGGCAGTTCCGCCTCGGCACCGGCTCCGTCGTGGTCGTCTCGGACCGGGCCCGACCCCAGGCCCGCCCCTCGTCCTCCAGCCAGCCGAAAGCCGGCAATCCGGTCGGGCGGGTCCATGCCAAGCTGGCGACGGCCATGAAGGGCGGCGGGGCCCAACCTGTCGCCGAGGAATGGGAGGAATTCTAGGATGGATGAGAGCGCACGCTCCCTCGAATCCCCACTCGAGTTGATCTCGTTCGAGATCGCCAGTCAGGAATTCTGCATCGATATCCGCAGCGTCCGGGAGATCCGGGGCTGGACCCCCGCCACGCCGATGCCCCAGGCCCCGGACTACATCCGCGGCATGATCAATCTGCGCGGGGCCGTGATTCCCATCGTCGACCTGCGCTGTCGCCTGGGTCTAGGGCGCACCGAGCCGTCATCGCGTCACGTGATTGTGGTCATCTACGACGACACCCGCATCGCCGGCCTGCTGGTGGATGGGGTGCAGGAGACCTTCCAGGTCGACACCAGTCTCATGCAGCCACCGCCCAATGTGGACGCGCCGGAAGCCGACCGGTTTGTGGATGCGATCCTGCCGCTGGACGGACGCATGCTCAGTCGCCTCGTCGTCGGTGCCCTGCTGCCGCAGGCGATCAGCATCGCCGCCTGACCCCGCTCCGGGTCCGACCGCACAGAGGCCGCCGGCCGGTCCTCCTCCCGCCTCGGGCGGAGGACCGGCCGGCCCGCTTGTTGAGGACGTTCGCCGGCTTCCCTGACCGGTTGCGATCCCGGCGCTTGCCCAGGGCTCGGGTCATCAGGCATTTTTGAGCGCCGCGCGTGTGCCGCCCTCGCGACCGGCCACAGTCCCGTCGAGACTGGCCCCTTGCGCAGTGAAGATCAGCCGCCTCACCCGGCCTTGGGCGGCAGTTCGAAGAACGTCGCGAAGCGTTCGAACACACCGGCGTCGCCGCTGATGCTCACCGTCTCCATGCCCGCCCCGCCATAGACGATCGCCGCGACCGCCTCCGGCGTGCCGTCGATCTGCACCTCGGCCTGTCCATCGTCCTCGCGCGCCGCCGTCAGGACGCCGTCCTTTACGCGCACCACGAACTGTTCCGACCCGAAGCGGAAGCCCAAGGTCATCGCCGCCGCGCCCGCCTTGTGCCCGTCAAACATGGTCCGGAACGACAGCATCATCGACGTGGGACTCAGCGGCAGGGTGGGGTCATGCCCGGGCGACCGCGCCGCCCAGCGGCCCAGCGCGCTGATGATCGGCTCGGCCTCACGCCCCCAGTCGGTCAGGTCATAGACCTGCACCGAGGCCGGCGGCGGCAGTTTGCGGCGCACGACGACGCCGGCAGCCTCGAGTCCCTCCAGCCGTTGAGTCAGCACATTGGCGCTCAAACCCGGCAGACCGGAGCGAAGATCACCAAACCTCTTGGGCCCGAACATCAGCTCGCGCACAACCAGCAGGGCCCACCGCTCGCCAATCAGCTCCAGCCCATGGGCCGTGCCGCACGCGTCATCGTAACGCCGCCCCGTCTTCTCGGTTATGTTTTCTAACTTCATAGTTGACATATATAATCTCACGGGCCACAAAGCGCAACATCGGAGCCGGGCGACACCCCGTCTGCGAAGACCGCCCACCGCCCTCGAACAGCCCGTCTCCGCGAGGCAGATTCAGGGCCCGTACGGAAGGAAATGACCGATGTCCCGCATGATCTTCATCAACCTGCCCGTCGCCGACCTGAAGGCCTCGACCGCCTTCTACGAGGCCGCAGGCGCGACCCGGAACCCCACATTCAGCGACGAGACCGCCGCCTGTATGGTGCTTTCAGAGACCATCTTCGTGATGCTGCTGACGCACGAAAAATTCGCCAGCTTCACCTCGCGCCCGATCGGTGATCGTTCGACCGTCCACGCCCTGCTCTGCCTGTCGTGTGACAGCCGCGCTGACGTCGAGGCCCAGCTGGCCGCCGCGGTCCGAGCCGGCGGTCGCCCCGACCCGACCCCGGTTCAGGATCATGGATTCATGTACGGCCGCAGCTTTGAGGACCTGGACGGCCACATCTGGGAGATCATGTGGATGGACCCCGCCGCCACCGGCGCTGACGGCGGCGCGAAAGCGGACACCGCCTGATATCCCGGGCGCATTCTGGGGCCCAGACCCGAAGGAGACCTCGATGACCGACAAGATCACGCCCTGCCTCTGGTACGACACCGGCCAGGCCCGCGCCGCCGCCGAATTCTACGTCTCGCTGGGTCTGGCCGACAGCCGGATCGATGCGACCCACACCAGCCCCGCCGACAATCCCTCGACCCCGGCCGGCGCGGAACTGATGGTCGAATTCACCCTCTCCGGCCGCGCCTACCTCGGTCTCAACGGCGGGTCGCTGTTCCCCCAGACCGAGGCCGTCTCGTTCGTGATCCAGACCGAGGACCAGGCCGAGACCGACCGCCTCTGGAACGCCATCGTCGGCAACGGTGGCCAGGAGAGCATGTGCGGCTGGTGCAAGGACCGCTGGGGCGTCAGCTGGCAGATCACCCCGCGCCGCCTGATGGAATTCTACCGCGACCCGAACCCCGCCCGCACCCGGGCCGCCTTCGAGGCCATGATGACAATGAAGAAGATCGACATCGCCACCCTCGAGGCCGCCGCCGACGCCGTCGGCAAGCCCTGACCCTGCCCGCGAGCGACCGTGTCGCACGCGTCAGCCCCTGCAAAAAGGAGACGTCTCATGCCCTTCCTCGACATCACCGTCATTCCGGTCCGCACCCCCGACAAGGCGTCCTATCTGGAGCACTCCCTTCGCACTACCGTTCTGTTCAAGGAGTGCGGTGCCCTGGCCGTCACCGAATGCTGGGGCGAGGACGTCCCGGACGGCAAGGTCACTGACTTCAAGCGCGCCGTGGCACTGCAGGACGGCGAGACAGTCGCTGTCGGCTGGATCACCTGGCCAGACAGGGCCACGCGCGACGCGGGCTGGGCGGCGATGATGCAGGACGAGCGCATGGCAGCCATGCCGTCTCCGCCCTTCGATGCCAAGCGGATGATCTACGCGGGGTTCGAGGTGGTGGCGGAGGGCTAGCAGCGCGCCACGAAAGCAAAAAGGGGCGGCCCTTTCGGACCGCCCCTTGTTCCGGGTCAGCTGTCCAGGAAGCTCCGCAGCTTCCGCGACCGCGACGGGTGCTTGAGCTTGCGCAGCGCCTTGGCCTCGATCTGACGGATGCGTTCGCGGGTGACCGAGAACTGCTGGCCGACTTCTTCCAGCGTGTGGTCGGTGTTCATGCCGATGCCGAAGCGCATGCGCAGCACGCGCTCCTCGCGCGGCGTCAGGGACGCCAGAACACGGGTCGTGGTCTCACGCAGGTTGGACTGGATCGCCGCGTCGATGGGCAGGATGGCGTTCTTGTCCTCGATGAAGTCGCCCAGGTGGCTGTCTTCCTCGTCGCCGATCGGCGTTTCGAGGCTGATCGGTTCCTTGGCGATCTTCAGGACCTTGCGGACCTTTTCCAGCGGCATGGCCAGCTTCTCGGCCAGTTCTTCCGGGGTCGGCTCGCGGCCGATCTCGTGCAGCATCTGGCGGCTGGTGCGGACGATCTTGTTGATCGTCTCGATCATATGCACCGGGATGCGGATGGTGCGGGCCTGGTCGGCGATCGAGCGGGTGATCGCCTGACGGATCCACCAGGTCGCATAGGTGCTGAACTTGTAGCCGCGGCGGTACTCGAACTTGTCGACCGCCTTCATCAGGCCGATGTTGCCTTCCTGAATGAGATCCAGGAACTGCAGGCCGCGGTTGGTGTATTTCTTGGCGATGGAGATGACCAGGCGCAGGTTGGCCTCGACCATTTCCTTCTTGGCCTGACGGGCCTCGCGCTCGCCCTTCTGCACCGTCTGGACGATACGGCGGTAGTCGTCGATCGGCAGGCCGGCCTCGGTCGCCACGGCGGCGACGTCGCCGCGGATCTGGGCGATCTGGGCGGATTCATTGTCGCTGAATTTGTTCCAGCGCACGCCCATCTCCTTGACGCGGGCAGCCCAGGTCGGGTCCAGCTCGGCCCCGAAATAGGACTTCAGGAATTCGGGGCGCGAGATGCCGTAGCTGTCGGCCAGGCGCAGCAGCCGGCCCTCGAGGCCCATCAGCCGCTTGTTGATCGCATACAGTTGCTCGACCAGCGCCTCGATGCGGTGGTTGTTGAGCTTCATCGTCTTGAGCCGGCCCGAGATGGTCGACGTCAGGGCGTCATAGGCCTTCTGGTCCTTGGTGCTCAGGACCTCGCCCTTGAGGCGGCTTTCGACCAGCTTGTCCTGCAGTTTGCGGAACGCCCCGAAGTCGCCGGCGACCGCGTCCAGAACTTCCATAACGCCGTCGCGCAGCTCGGCTTCCAGCGCCGAGATCGACATGCCGCCGCCGTCGTCGAAATCCTCGTCCTCCTCGTCATCCGTTTCCGGCTTGGGCTCGGCGCCCTCTTCCGGTTCGGCGGGTTCGACCACCGTGCCGGCGGGCGGCTGGTTATGCGGCAGCGACGACGGGTTGAGCACGCCGTAGGTGGCGTCGAGGTCAATGACCTCGCGCAGCAGGATGCGGTTGTTGGCCAGTTCGTCGCGCCAGACCATGATGGCCTCGAACGTCAGGGCGCTTTCGCACAGGCCCGAGATCATGGCGTCGCGGCCGGCCTCGATCCGCTTGGCGATGGCAATCTCGCCCTCGCGGCTCAGCAGCTCGACCGAGCCCATCTCGCGCAGGTACATCCGCACCGGATCGTCGGTGCGGTCATAGGCGGCCTTGGCGGGCGTTTCGGAGACGCTGGTCTCGGCGCGCTCGACGACCTCACCGCCCTCTTTTTCCGTGGTCTCGGCCGCGTCTTCCTCGGCCTCCACGACGTTGACGCCCATTTCGGACAGCATCGCCAGGGTGTCCTCGATGGCGTCGGGGGTCACTTCCTCCGACGGCAGGACCTTGTTCAGGTCCTCCATCGTGACATAGCCACGGGCCTTGGCCTGTTTGATGAATTTCTTAACCCCGGCGTCGGTGAGGTCGAGCAGCGGACCGTCGCTCTGGGCTTCGGTTTCCTGCGTCTCGGTTTGAGCGCTCATTCAGTCTATTCTCCGGGTGGAGCGGCTGATCAGGCCGTCCGCCGATACAACGTGTGGCGGGGTCGTTGGTTACGAGCCCGCGCTGCGAGATCGAAATCGAACAGATTTCGATCCATTCAAGTGGGAGCCTGATTCACGGCGACGTCGAAATCACGAAGCGATTTCTCCTTTCACCGATCAGGCTCCAGCCAAATCTCACCGGTTTTGATCGCACGACGCAAAGCATCCCGCTCGGCTTTCAGCCGGCGAAACGCCTCGTCCTGGCCCGGCGTACCAGCCGTCGAGCCCAGGGCATCCTCCAGCGCCGCCACGCGAGTGAGCGCGTCGAACGCCTGCGACCATCGGATCCGCGCCTCGCCGAGGGGCTTGTCTGTGGCCAGGAAGGGCGCGCCGGACTTTGCCGCCGCCTTCTCGACCTCGTGCATTAAAACGCCATGACCCGATTGCGCCAAATGGCGACGGAGCGCCGCCGAGTCAAGGTCTTGCCCCGAGAAGCGCAGCCGGACCATCTCCTGCGCCAGCCCGTCCAGGGCCGGATCGCCAAAGCCATGGGCGGCGATGGCTTCAAGGCAGTCGTCCATCCGCTCGGGGTCGTCGATGGCGCCGTGCGCCAGGGCCGCGGCGACCGGCTCGATCGAACGCGACAGCGACTGCATGGCCTGCGCCCCCTCTGCCGTCTGGCCCAACCTGGGCGGCGGTCCCGGGCGCCAGCGCCCGCCGGGGCCTGTTGCCGGTTGGGCGGACGGCGCACGGCGGGCCGGAAACAGGGCATCGAACCGGTCGAACAGCTCACGGCGATACTGTTCGGCCAGATCCTTGTCCTGGATGGCCGAGGCGGCCTGACGCAGTCGCCCTTTCAGACCGGCGCGGCGCTCGGGCGAATCAAGGGGCTCGACCTCGGCCTCCTTGCCGAACAGGACCTCGGCGAAAGGGCGGGTCGCGGCCATGGCCTGGCGCAGCGCCGGTGCGCCCTTGTCGCGCAGGATATCGTCCGGGTCCTGACCCCCGTCCAGCAGGGCGAAGCGGAACGACCGGCCGGACTTCAGCTGCGGCAGAGCCCTGTCGATCGCCCGATATGCGGCGCGCCGCCCGGCGGCGTCGCCGTCAAAGCACAGCACGGGTTCATGCGACACGCGCCACAGCCGCTCCATCTGCTCCTCGGTCAGGGCTGTGCCCATGGGCGCGACGGCAGGGATGCCCGCGCGGTGGCAGGCGATCACATCCATATAGCCCTCGACCACGACGATGGACTGGTCCGACCGTGATTCGGCCCCGAGAATGCGTCGCGCCTCGGGCAGGCCGTACAGGGTTGCACCCTTGTGGAAGAGCGGGCTCTCGGGACCGTTCAGATATTTGGCCCGGTCG
This sequence comes from Caulobacteraceae bacterium, assembly GCA_965284375.1. GTDB lineage: Bacteria > Pseudomonadota > Alphaproteobacteria > Caulobacterales > Caulobacteraceae > Brevundimonas. The sequence continues at coordinate 322,497 of OZ260074.1, read as the reverse complement.
TCCGGGTTCATCGCCCGGCCGCCGAAGCTGACGATGCGACCCCGCGCGTCGAGGATCGGGAACATCAGGCGGTCGCGAAACCGGTCATAGGGCGAGCCGCCGCCCTCGGGCGCGATCAGCATCCCGGCCTCGACCAGATCGCCCGGTCGGGCACCGCGCTGGACCAGGGCATTCTTCAGCCCCTCGCGGTCGTTGGGTGCATAGCCGAGGCCGAAGCGCTCCCACTGGTCCTCGGGCAGGCCGCGCCTTTCCAGATATTCGCGCACCGCCTTGCCGGGCGAACGACGCAGATTGGCGGCGAACCATTTCTGGGCCAGGTCCATCCAGTCGGTCAGGCCCTGCTTCTTCGCCTCGCGCTCGGCCGCCTGGGGGTCCTCGGCCGGCAGGGCCATGCCCGCCTCGCCCGCCAGCCGCTGAACCGCCTCGACAAAGGACAGACGCTCGGTCTCCTGCAGGAAGCTGATGACGTCGCCGTGCTTGCCGGACGAGAAGTCGTGGAAGAAGCCCTTGTCGTCATTGACGAAGAAGGACGGCGACTTCTCCTTGGTGAAGGGCGACAGGCCGACGTATTCGCGTCCCTGACGCTTGAGCTTCACCGTCCGCCCGATGATGTCGGACGGCCGAAGGCGGGCCTTCAGTTCTTCAAGGAAGCGGTCGTCGAAGCGCACCCCCCAGCCTTAACGCCGACGCCCCCGACAAGCGACTCCGGATCGGCTCTCACACCCGCACACATCATCGGCGACTTGACTCGACAACTTTATAATTGAAAGTAGTCAGACTGAAACCGGAGACCCGCCATGTCCGATACCGCCCGTTCCGATCCGCGTTCCGATGAAAGCGACCTCGCCTATCTGAAGCGGCTGGCGGTGGCCGGGCGCGGCGAGCCGGCCCCGTTCCTGATGCTGATGGCCGTGTTCGGCGGCGTTTACGGTTTCGCGGCCCTCGCCGTCGTGGCGGCCTTGCTGATCGACGGCTGGCCGACGGAGGGCGTGGTTGCAGGGCCGGCGACCCGCTTCCTCGGGGGATGGATTTTCGTGGCGGCGCATTTTGCCTTCCTGGCCGCCCTGCTCTGGACCGGCTGGCGCACGCTCGGCCCGAACCGGGTTCGCCTGAACCGCGCGGCCTCCGCGACCTGGACCGCGGCCTTCATCGGACTGATCGTCGTCTCCGCCATGATCCGGTTGTTCACGCGCAACGAGCCGCCGACCGATGCTGTCTATGCCGCGCACCTGCTCGGCCCCATGGTTCTCGTTCTGTGGGGCTGCGCATGGTGGGTCACGGCGATCATCAGCGAGCGCCGCTGGCTGCTGGGCGTGGCTGTCGGCAGTTTCGCCGCGGCCCTCGCCCTGGCCTGGGTCGGCAACGCCGTCACCATGCTGCCGATCATGGGCCTGAGCCTGGTGCTGCTGGCGTTCGCGCCGGCCGTGACCCTGATGCGCGAGCGCCGGGCGTGAGCCTGCCGACCGACGAGCCTGATCCGCTTGTTTCCAGTCGCGTACGGGCCGGGGTGCTGGCCTGGCTGTCCGACAAGGGGGCCGGAGACTTCACCGAACTGGCCGCTGCGCTCGCGCTGGCCAACAACGCGCTCTCCAGCCATCTCCAACGGCTCGAAGGTGCCGGCTATGTCGAACTGAGCCGAGGGTTTCTGGGCCGAAAACCCCGAACGCGGGTGGTGCTGACGGCCGCCGGCCGCGCCGCCTGGCTCACGCATCTGGATCGGCTGGGCTGACCGGCGCGCCCGGGTGCGCGGCCCGGCGGCGGCACGGTGGATAGGCCACGGCAAGGCTGTTATGAGTTCGGCCTCAGGGTGGATCATGACACGACGTCGGACCGTATGGGCGAGCCTTTTCAGCGCCCTGGCCCTGGCCGGGTGCCAGACCCTTTCGCGATCCGCCTTCACCTATGCCGACATCGCCGCCGCCAGTCCGGACATCCGCATGGATTTCATGGCCGAGGCCGACCGCGCCCGCTTCATCGCCGAGACGGCCGCGGCGGTCGAGGCGAGCCGGGACGGCCATTTCGACCTGTTGGCACTATCCGGCGGGGGCGCGGTCGGGGCCTATGGGGCGGGTGTTCTGGTCGGTTGGGGGCAGCGGGGTGACAGGCCGACGTTCGAGATCGTCACCGGCGTTTCCACCGGCGCGCTGATTGCGCCCTTCGCCTTCATCGGTGCCGACGGAGACGCGGACCTTGAGCAGGCTTTCACCGACGGGCGATCCGATCGGCTGCTTCAAGCCCGCTGGGTCATGTCGCTGGCCGGTCCGGGACTGTTTCGCCAGCGACCGCTGCGGGACCTGGTCGCCGCATCCGTCACCGACGATCTGCTCGATAGGGTCGCCGCCGGCCACCGGGCCGGACGCAGGCTCTATGTCGCCACGACCAGCCTCGACACCCAGGGTCAGGTCGTCTGGGACATGGGCGCGCTGGCCGCGTCGCAGCGACCGGACAAACGCGAGGTCTTCGTCGACATTCTGACGGCCTCGGCAAGCATCCCCGGCGTCTTTCCACCCGTGTTCGTCGATCTGGAACGCGACGGCCACACGGTGCGCGAGCTTCATGCCGACGGGCGGACCACAGCCAATTTCTTCATCGCGCCGGAGCGGCTGATGCTGGATCCGGAATTGCTCGGCCACGCCTCGGGCGGCCGGGTCTGGGTCGCCTTCAACGGGCGGCCGGATGCCCGGTTCACAGTGGCGTCCTACAGCGGCATGGGGGTCGCCGCCCGCGGGCTCGACGCCATGATGAAGGCCTCGACCCGCATGAGCCTGGTCGCCGCCGACCAGTTCGCCCAAGTTCGCGGTCTGGCACTGTCCGTGGCCCTTGCCCCTGTGGGCTCCAGCGAGAACAATCTGCGCTTCGATCGGGCCTTCATGCAGGGCCTGTTCGAGCAGGGACGATCTGCCGCCGCGGGTGGGCAGGCATGGAGCGATGCGAGCCCCGACCGGGCCGCGCCTTAACCTCTTGTTAACCAGAAAGGCCAAACAGCGGCGATATACGCCTGAATTTACGCATAGTTTTACGGACATAACGGAACAATCCACAGGCCTGTGGATTAACCATCTGTCCGTTCATGAACAGGAACGGGTCTGGACGGGGCGCGGCGAAGATCGCAACCCCGGCCGAGAATGAGAAAGACGATCCCATGTTCCTGACCATCGCCCGCCCGGCGGTGGAACCCCAAGGCCCCGACGCCGTCGCCGTCCCCGGTTCCCCTGCCATTGCTGAAATATCTCCCCGCGCGATGCATGCACGCTTGCTGGAGAATGCCGCGCTGAGGCGCATACGCGGCGCGGAACGACTCCGCTCGAACCGGCTGGACGATGCGAACTACTGGCTGCATGCCGCGCCGGTGGCGGTCCGGAAAGCCAGTGCCCTGCGCGAGGAGCGCAGCTTCGCACCCCTGCCGTGAGACCGGATCACGTATCGGGCAGAGCGGGCGCTAGCGTCCGCGGGGTTTGAACACGAAGTTGAAGATGTATCTGTCGGTTTCCACCGCGGCGCGGTGGTCGACGTCCGGATCGAACGCCTCGATATCCCTCAGGGCCCCATCCTTGAAGACCATGGCATCATAGCCCAGGGCCTGGATGTCCGCGATCGACTGCTCGATCCGGAGACTGGAATGGCGTTCCTCCAGTTCGACCAGCAGCGTCGGCCGGTCGCGCTCAATGACCCCCGCTGCACCCGCGATGACCGCCGCTTCATGGCCTTCCACATCGATCTTGATAAAGCCGCAGGGCTCGAGGTCGAGCGAGTCGAGGCGCAGGGTCTCGACCTTGACCACGCCAAAGGTTCTGCCGGCGATCCAGCTGTTTTCCAGCGACGCATGCTGGTTGGAATAGCCGCGAGGCGAACGCGGAACATTCAGGTCTGCGGTTCCGGACCGGTCCGAAAGGGCCACCTGACGGGCAACGACGTTGGCCGGCCGCGCGGCGTCCAGAATGGCGAACATCTTCGGATTTGGCTCGAACGCATAGACCCTGGGGCAGAGCGCGGCCATCTGGTGGGTCCAGACCCCGCGATTGGCCCCGACGTCCACGGCCGCCCGCGCCGGATCAACGAGTCCGGGCAAGAGCCTCAGTTCCGGCTCGCCCTTGCGGAGTTCCCGCTTGATGACCCGCTTGAGTTCCTGTCGCGGGCTGAACAGCGCCCGCTTGATCTTCTCCTGCAACGTGGTTGGCGGCGACCAGGTCACCCGGCCTGTTCCATCAGTGTCGCGAACCGCTGGAACAGGTACAGGCTGTCCGTCGGCCCCGGAGAAGCCTCGGGGTGATGCTGGACGCTGAACACCGGGCGGTCCCTCAGGGCGATGCCGCAGTTGGTGCCGTCGAACAGGCTGACGTGGGTCTCGGAGACCGCATCGGGCAGGCTGTCGCGGTCGACCGTGAAGCCATGGTTCATCGACACGATCTCGACCTTGCCCGTGGTCAGATCCTTGACCGGATGGTTGGCACCGTGGTGGCCCTGATCCATCTTGATGGTCTTCGCACCCAGCGCCAGGGCCAGCATCTGATGGCCCAGGCAGATGCCGAACAGGGGCGTGCCGCTGTCGACCAGTTTTCGGATCTCGGGGACCGCATAGACGCCGGTCGCGGCAGGGTCACCCGGACCATTGGACAGCACGACGCCGTCCGGCTTGCGGGCCAGAATCTCCTCGGCCGGGGTCGTCGCCGGCACGACGGTGATCCTTGCGCCGGTCGAGGCGAGCGCCCGCAGGATGTTCCGCTTCACGCCATAGTCGACGACGACCACGGTCTTGTTGGCAGCGTCGACGCGCGGATAGCCTTCCGGCCAGTCCCACAGCCCCTCGTCCCAGTCGAACGCCTGAAGGGTCGAGGCGGGCCTGGCCAGGTCGAGGCCGACCAGGCCTGTCCAGGCCTTGGCCTGCCCGACCAGGGCCTCGAGGTCGAACCGTCCGGCCGGATCGTGGGCGATCACCGCATGGGGCGCGCCGCCGTCGCGGATCAGGGCCGTCAGGGCGCGCGTATCGACGCCCGCCAGACCGACGACGCCGCGTCGCTTCATCCAGTCGTCGAAAGAGCTGTCGGAACGCCAGTTGGCGGCATCGGTCGGGACGTCGCGGAATACAGCCCCCCGCGCCGAGGTATCTGACCCGCCGCCGATCTGCTCCAGATCCTCGACGTTGGTGCCGGTGTTGCCGACGTGGGGAAAGGTGAACGCCAGGATCTGGCTCATGTAGGACGGGTCCGTCAGGATTTCCTGATAGCCCGTCATGGCGGTGTTGAAGACGACTTCGCCCAGCGCCGAGCCGCTCGCGCCACAGCCGAGGCCCTGCAGGATGGTTCCGTCCGCGAGCGCGAGCACGCCGGTGACGCCGGGGAGAAGCGAGGTGGTCATGGCAGGCTTCCTAGCACCGAATCCCGGCAAGCAAACGGCGGCGTTGCTAAAGAGGTGCCGCCGCCGGGTCAACGGGTGAAGCCGGCTTGCGCATCACGGCAAACCAGATCCCGGTCGTGACGACGAAGAAGACCGCCGTCGGCAGAATGTATCCGGGAGCCGCCGCGACGACCGCCGCCGAGGTGAACATCAGGCCCAGCGCCGCCACCCCTCGCGCCCGCGTCCAGCGCGCCAGCCGGAACAGCGAGGCCGAGCAGAGGCCGTAGACGACGAGGCTCAGCACCGAGGTGACGCCGACCAGCATGCCGAACTGGCCGCCCAGCGTCGGCTGCCCGGAGATCACCGCCACCACGCTCATGATCGCCCCGCCCAGCAGCGGATTGGCGATCGGCGTATGCTCGCCGGCACCGAAGCCGGAGGGCAGATAGCCCCGACGGGCCCCGGCGCGCGCCGTTTCCCCGCCCAGCATGACCCAGCCGCTCAGCGTGCCCACCGCCTTGACCACCGCACAGGCCGCGACCGCCGCCCCGATCGAGGCCCCGAACACCCGGGCGGTCAGGTCGGCGTAGGGGCTGGAGGACTGGGCCAGAGTGCCGGCCGGGATGACCCCGAAGACCGCCACGCTGGCCGCGATATAGACCGCCGAGGCCAGAAGGACGCCGGCGATGGAGGCGCGGCCGACGTCGCGGGCAGGATTCTTGACGCGTACCGACAGCACCGCCGCACTCTCGACCCCCAGGAAGGCCCAGAAGATTACGGCCAGCGAGGCCGGGACGCTTTGCAGAAGGCTGTTCCCGGACGGACTCCAGGAGGCGGTAAAGGTGTCGGCGCTGAAGGCCATGATCCCGGCGGCTACCGCTATGACGATGGGAACGAGGCCGATGGCCAGCGCGAGGGCCGCGAACCGCGACGCCGCCCGGGCCCCCAGAATATAGGCTCCGGTCGTCAGCCAGATCAGGCCCAGATTGCAGAAGGTCGCGGCCACCGGCCCCTTCAGGACGGGAAAGAAGAAGCCGAGATAGCCCGTGGTCGCCACGGCGATGGCGACATTGCCGACCAGGCAGGCGGTCCAGAACGCCAGCGTCGTCTGAAACCCGAAGAACCGGCCGAGTCCCCGCTCCGCAAATCCCGACAGGCCGTCGGCATCGGGCTGCAGGCGGCCGAGGGCGGCGAAAACCAGCGCCAGGGTGACGGCTCCACCGCCCGCCACGATCCAGCCGACGAGACTCGAGGACCCGACCGGTGCCAGCGTCGCCGGCAGCAGATAGACACCGGAGCCGATCATGTTGCCGGCGACGACCAGGGCGGCCAGGCCCCAGCCCAGCTTGTGCCTGTCCTCGATCATGGCGGTCATGGGTGAACCTCGGCGATGCGGGATTGAAACCAGGCGACGGCCGGCTCGTGCTCGGGACTCAACACGCCGCGATTATAGGCCCCCGCCGACAGATTGGCCTGCACCGCCTCGCAGATGGCGGCGTCCTCGGCGGTCAGACGGTCGGAAGCGGCCAGCGAAGCCCCGAGCGCCGTTTCGCCGCCGTCGTTGAGGAACAGATAGTCCAGCCGCGTCCGCCCCGGTCCCACCGGCGTCATCCGCTCGATCATGGCCCCGTCGCGGTAGACGTTGATCCCGAGGTTCGGCCACAGCCAGCCCCAGACCCCCGCCTGCGGCCCGTCGTTGATGCCCACAGCCTCCTGCAGCACCAGATCGCCCTCCACCCGGACGCGATACTCGGCTGAGCCCAGTTCATCGGCCAGCACCGGATGCACGGAGGTGATGTGATATCCCTCCAGATAGTTCTCGGCATAGGTCTTCCAGTCGCAGGCCAGATCGTGGCTGCGACGCAGGGCGGGGGCGGCGATGGTGAGACCCCGCCCGACCAGCAGGGACTCCAGCGGTGCCACCAGATCCGACAGCGGAGCGGCGTCGGGATCGAGGGTCGCGAAGACAAGCCCGCGCCAGGTCTCAAGGCGGACCGTCAGCAGACCGAAGTCGCGGGGGTCGAACCCGTCCGCAACCCCGAATCCGGTCGCGGCGCGTAGCCGGCCATCAAGCGCATATCGCCAGCCGTGGTAGGCACAGACCAGTTCGCCCTCGCAGTGACCACGTGCGCCTGAGACCAGCGGCCCGGCGCGATGACGGCAGACATTATGAAAGGCCCGCAGCATGCCGTCCTTGCCACGGACCGCCAGCAGGCGATGACCGGCGATGTCGCCGGCAATCCAGTCGCCGGTGGCCGGGGCCTCTGCCTCGTGACCCAGAAACAGCCAGGCCTGGCCGAACACCGCTGAACGCTCGCGCGCCCAGGCGTCGGGACATCCGTAAAGTCGGGCGGGAAGCGTGGCCTGCATCACGCGGATCAAGGCCTCGCCGGGAACGCCCCGTCAACCGCCTCTAGACAGTGATGGCTGCCATGTCCGCAAACACAGCATGGGTGGCGCCCACCGCCTGGGCGGCCAGACCCCGGTCAGGCCGCAGGTTCAGCAGCATGACCTGGCTGCAGGTCTGGCGTGCGGTGGCGATCAGCGCCTGTGCCGCCTGCCACTCCCGCGGCTCCTCGTGAGCGACGCCGGCGAAGTCTATTGCCAGACACCGGGCGCGGATTCCGGACAGCCTTCGGACCAGACCCGCGTCAGGCGCGACGTGCAGGATCACGCCCATCGCTTCGCTCTCGAAATGGGAAATCGACTCCTCGATCGACTCCGGCGCGGCCTGTTCCACGCCACCCATGATTTCCACGAGCAGGTTCCCGGGGGCGGCACCGTTCTGGAGCTCGGTACACAACAGGGCGAACCGGCCGCGGCTGGAAGCGACCGTGCGCCAGAACACCGGGATCACCCCTGTGTCTTCCGAGCCCAGGTGCAGCAGGTCGAGGCCGTGATTCAGGGTCTGCAGGTCGATGCGCCGGAGATCCGTCGGCTCAATGGTGCGCCGGCCGGTCGCCGCCAGAGCGGACTCACCGCCGCGGTGCCGCACAATGCGACGGATGCGGCGGCTCACCGGAATGGAGCGAGCGAGATCGAACACGGGCTGGGCGGCCAGGGTGATGGACAGCTCGCGACCGCCACGCGTCACCAGGCTGAAGGTCAGGCGCTCATAGGGTGCGGCGTAGGCCCGGCGCTCGCCCAGAGGTCGGTACAGGCCCTCGCCCGCCGGGTCGTCCTTCGGGACGTGGCCAACCGGGTCGTCAGGAACGCGTATCATGACCGCCCCTTTCGGCTGGTCCGCTGGTTCCCCCGATAGAGACGATAAGGCCTGAGATGCAAACGTAACCCTGACGAGTATGGTCAAGAGCCGTTGACCACGGGGCCCGCGATTCAGGGCACTGTCCCCTCCCCGCTCCGGACCCGGGGTGTTAGGGAGCAGGATGCGCATCACCACGGTCGGCCTCGATGCCGACGACACCCTCTGGCACAACGAAACCATATTCCGGCTGACGCACGACCGGTTCGTGGCGCTGCTGTCGGACCATGCGGACCCCGCCACGCTGGAGGCGCGGCTCGCCGAAACCGAACAGCGGAACCTTCGCCTTTACGGCTACGGCATCAAGGGTTTCACCCTGTCGATGATCGAGACCGCGATGGAACTTACCGGAGGTGAAGCCCCCGCGTCCGTGGTGCGTGAAATTCTGGCCGCGGGCCGCGAGATGTTGGGCCACCCGGTCGAAACCCTGCCCGGTGTGGACGAGGCCCTCGCGCTGCTGTCGGACTCGTATCGGCTGATCCTCATTACCAAGGGCGACCTGCTGGATCAGGAACGCAAGCTGGCGGCATCCGGCCTCGGAGATCTGTTCGCCGCCGTCGAAATCGTTTCCGAAAAGGACCGCCAGACTTATGACCGCATCTTCGCCCGTCATGGAACGCGCGCGGATGAAGCGGTGATGGCCGGCAACTCGATGAAGTCCGATGTGCTCCCCGCTCTGGAAGCCGGAGCCTGGGCGGTTCACATCCCGTACGCCATCACCTGGGCCCACGAGGTGGCCGACGCCCCCGCGTTCCATCATCGGTACGGCAAGCTTGACAGTATTGAACAACTGCCTGGCTGGATCACCTCGCGTATTTGATTATTATCCCGCGTAACGGTGTTTTCTGGTCGTAATATTCGGTCCTCAAAACGCGCTATTGCTGACACAATCATATCAATAACGTCGCTATATAAGCACATTTGTTACTGCAGTGCTTGACCGGGCGTTCGTGGGGAGAGTTTGTGGCTCTACCCATCCGGGAGGAGCCGGCTTGCCGCTTCTCTCCCCCATCCACGCGAGTTCACATATGACCGTTATCCGTAACCGCCTTCTGGCGACAACCGTGCTTGCGGGCGCAATGGCAATGTCCGCCCCGACCTGGGCACAGACCGCGCCCCAGGCACCTGCGCCCCAGGACAACACCACGCTGAGCGGCGTGACCGTCACCGGGCAGCAGGATGACCCGTCGGTCCAGTTGGATGAAGTCGTCGTCACCGGCTCGCGCATCCGCCGCGACCCGGTGAACGCGCCGACACCGCTGATCCAGGTGACGCGCGAAGAGCTGCTGACCACCGGCCAGTCGACCGTGATCGACTATCTCGCCACGATCCCTGCCCTGTCCAACTCGCAGGTCCCGTCCGACGCCACGGGCGTTCTGGGCATTGGCGGCCTGTCGTTCGCCAACCTGCGCTCGCTGGGTTCGGGTCGCACCCTGACCCTGGTCGACGGCCGTCGTCACGTCGGCTCCGCCGGTGGCTCGCTGTCCGTCGACGTCGACACCATCCCGCGCCTGCTGATCCAGGACGTCGAGATCATCACCGGCGGTGCCTCGTCGGTCTATGGTGCCGACGCCGTGTCCGGCGTGCTGAACTTCGTACTGCGCAAGGATTTCGAAGGCCTCGAGATCGACGCCAACTACGCGATGATCAACCAGGACGGCCAGACCAGCCAGCGCATCTCCGCCCTGCTCGGCCACAACTTCTTCGACGACCGTCTGAACCTGTACGGCTTTGCCGAATACGAGAAGCTGGATGCCGTCAACTCGCTGGACATGGACTGGCTGAGCAATTCGGCGAACCTGATCGGCGTCGACGCTGACCCGGCGGCCGCGCGCAACGACGGCGAACTGGATAACCGGATCTTCCGCGGCTACGTCACCCTGCAGCGCCCGCGCTGGGGCCAGACGACGCTGGCGAACAACCAGCAAGCCAGCGCCCTGAATGATCCGGACGTGCCGTTCCAGAACTGCGCCTCCGTGACGAGCACGACCTGCTATTCGGTCGATCCGACCAGGACCTTTGTCTTCGAAGGCACGACCGCCCGTCTCGCCAATTTCGGCCAGCGCATCGGCAACACCGGCGCGAACCGCCCGAACAACATTGGCGGCGACGGCGACAACCCCGCCACCTTCGGCACCATCACCCGCGTGCCTGAGTCGGAATCGCAGCGCTACCAGGTCGGCGCCAACTTCAGGCTGACGGACAGCGTTCGAGCCTTCGCCGAAGCCAAATACGTGAACGAGGACACCGTCTTTGCCTCGCAGCCTGACTTCTACGACTTCATTCTCGGCGACAACCTGCCGAACACCTTCTACGGCGGCACCACGAACGCGAACCAGATCGGCTCGAACTACAACTTCTTCAATCTCCAGAGCCTGAGGATCGCGGACAACGCCTACATTCCCGATAACCTGCGCCAGGCGATCTATGCGAACCGCATAACGACCTACGCGCCGCCGACCGCCGGTGCCGCCAGCGTTGCGACCGGCACCGCCGCCGCGCCCTACGCCCGCCACACCCTGTTCGGTGAAGACCGCAGCCAGATCAGCAACCGCGAACTGCAGCGCTACGTCGTCGGCGTCGAAGGCGACTTCGACCAGCTGGCCTTTATCAAGAACATCGACTGGAGCCTGTCGTACACCTACGGCCAGGTCGACGTGACGGAAACGGAAACCGGCACGGACGTCCTCCGCGTCAACCTCGCGGCCGACGCCGTCCGCGACACGGCGGGCGTCCTCGGCACTCCGGGCGCGATCGTCTGCCGTTCGCGTATCCTCTCGGCCCAGGGCCTGCCGCTGGACGACTATTTCCTTCCGTTCAATGACCTGCGCGACAGTCAGGTCGGTCGCGACGCTGTGGCAGCCTGTCAGCCGCTGAACATTTTCGGGCGCGGCAATCAGAGCCAGGCCGCGCGCGACTACATCAACGCGCAGATCACCTTCACGGAACGCAATGAGCAGGAAGACGCCATCGGCACCGTCGCCGGTCAGCTGTGGGACTTCTGGGGGGCCGGTCCGATCGGCGTGGCTCTCGGCTATGAGCACCGTCGTGAATACACCGAGGCGGTCGGTCGCGACGCCAGTGCCGCAGGTCGTGCCCTGTTCCTCAACGGCGGTCCCGACTTCCCGGCCGCGGAATACAAGAGCGACGAAGGCTTCGCCGAACTGTCGCTGCCGCTGTTCCGCGACAGCTGGCTGGGCGAGTATGCCGAACTGAGCGGTTCATACCGTTACTTCGACTACACGACGGCTGGTACGGGCGACGTCTATGGCGTCAACCTGATCTACCGCCCGATCCCGGACATCACGTTCAAGACCAGCTACAACACCTCGTTCCGCGCCCCCGACCTGGGCGAGAATTTCTCGCCGCTGGGCGAGACGTTCGCGAACGGTTTTGTTGACCCCTGCGCTACGGCGAACATCATCCTGCAGAATGCGGATATCCGGGCCAACCGGGTCGCCAACTGCACGGCGCTCGCCTCGGCCCAGGGCCGGACGTTCGACTTCAACGGCAACACCGCCACCAACGTCGACGACTTCAACCCGATCTACGGCAGCGGCGTCTCCGGCGTGACCGGCGGCAATCCGTTCCTGACGCCGGAACAGTCGACCTCCTTCACCTTCTCGACGGTGCTCCAGCCCCGGTTCATCCCGAACTTCACCCTGGTGCTCGACTACTACGAGATCGAGATCACCGACGTGATCGCCTTCATCTCGGCCCAGACGGCGGCGAACAACTGCGTCAGCGCGGCGTCGCTGAACACCGCCGCCTGCTCGGTGATCTTCCGCAACAACCCGGGCATCCCGTTCGGGCTCGGCGCGCCGGCGACCGACCCGATCGGCGGCTTCATCGAAGGGGCCGGCAACTACGCCGCCCTGACCACCCGTGGTCTCGACTTCACGGCCCGCTACGGCTTTGATTTCGAAGAAATGACCGGCCGCAACTGGGGCCGTCTGGACTACAAGATCGCGGGTTCGTGGCTGATCGAGCAGGAGAATTTCCTCGACCCGGCCAACCCCAGCGCCTTCACCAGCGACAAGGGCAACCTGTTCTTCCCGAACGTCCGCTTCACCTCGTCGCTGACCTACACGCCGAACGATACCTGGAGCGTCAACTGGTCTGCGGACTGGCAAGCGGCCAACAACATCACCCGCCTGCGCAATCAGGTGCTGAATGCCGACAACCGCGAGTTCCAGTACAACAACACCGGAAACTACGTCCGTAACGACTTTACGGTGCGCTATAACGTCAACGACACCCTGTCGATGCGTGTTGGCGTCGTGAATGCCTTCGACGCGGAACAGTCGCCGGCGCTGGGTCAGACGCTTTACTCGAACTTCGACCCTTACGGCCGTCGCTTCTTCATCGGCCTGAACTACCGCCCGTTCTAGAACAGGTCGGCACATGACGGAGGGGGCGGTTCGCGAGGACCGCCCCCTTTTTCATGCGCGCAAGGCCGCCCGGTCTTGCCACTGCCGCCACCCGTCTTTAGACGGGCCGCTTGACCGACAACCCGATCGACCCGCGCCGGCGACCCGCCGCCGCCTGAGGCCGCGCGCGCAAGGAGCCCGCCCCCCGTGTCAGACTCCGCCATTCCCCACGAGGAGCGAGACGCCATGGTGCGCGCATCGCTGGCGGCGCATGGCGACAGCGGGGTCACGCCACGGCATACGCTGTTTTACTTCTATGGCGAAGGCGACCACGACGATCTGAACGAGGTCGCGCGGCGCGCCGGCTTCCTGACCCGGGGTCAGGACGACGCCACCATTCTCGAGACGACGATGGCCGTGGACGAGGCGTCCTTCGCCCCGGTCTCGTCCATGATGCAATCCTGGGCCGCGGCCTTCCAGCTGGACTATGACGGCTGGGAGTGTGCGGTCGTGACGAACTGAGGAGGCTGAGATGCCCAAACGCACGGACATCCAGTCGATCCTCATCATCGGCGCCGGGCCCATTGTCATCGGCCAGGCCTGTGAGTTCGACTACTCGGGCGTTCAGGCGTGCAAGGCGCTGAAGGCCGAGGGCTACCGGGTCATCCTGGTCAATTCGAACCCGGCCACCATCATGACCGACCCGGAGGTGGCCGACGCCACCTATATCGAGCCGATCACGCCGGAGTTTGTCGAGCGCATCATCGCCAGGGAGCGCCCCGACGCCCTGCTGCCCACCATGGGCGGCCAGACGGCGCTGAACACGGCCCTGGCGCTGGATGCCTCGGGCGCGCTGGCGAAATACGGCGTCGAGATGATCGGGGCCAGGGCCGATGTTATCGACAAGGCCGAGGACCGCCAGAAATTCCGCAACGCCATGGACAAGCTGGGCCTCGAATCGCCCCGCTCCAAGGCGATCCACCACATCAGCGAGGCCGATGACGCCCTCGCCTTCGTCGGCCTGCCCGCCATCGTCCGCCCGTCCTTCACCCTGGCCGGCACCGGCGGCGGCATCGCCTACAATGTCGAGGAATACTACGAGATCGTCGAGCGCGGCCTCGACCTGTCGCCCACCACCGAGGTGTTGGTCGAGGAAAGCGTCCTGGGCTGGAAGGAGTATGAGATGGAGGTCGTCCGCGACAAGGCGGACAACTGCATCATCATCTGCTCCATCGAGAACATCGACCCGATGGGCGTCCACACCGGCGACTCCATCACCGTCGCCCCGGCCCTGACGCTGACCGACAAGGAGTACCAGCGGATGCGCACGGGCTCGATCAACGTCCTGCGCGAGATCGGCGTCGAGACCGGCGGATCGAACGTCCAGTGGGCGATCAATCCCGCCGACGGCCGGATGGTCGTGATCGAGATGAACCCGCGCGTGTCACGCAGCTCAGCCCTCGCCTCCAAGGCCACCGGCTTCCCGATTGCCAAGGTCGCCGCCCGTCTGGCCGTCGGCTACACGCTGGATGAACTGACCAACGACATCACCATGGTCACGCCGGCCTCGTTCGAGCCGAGCATCGACTATGTGGTCACCAAGATCCCGCGCTTCGCCTTCGAGAAATACCCCGGCGCCGAGGCGACCCTGTCGACCTCGATGAAGTCGGTGGGCGAGGTCATGGCCATCGGCCGGACCTTCCAGGAATCGATGCAGAAGGCCCTGCGCGGTCTTGAGACCGGCCTGACCGGGTTCAACGAGATCGAGATCGACGGTGTCGTCGATGTGGATGACGAAGCCTCGGCCCGCGCCGCCGTGGTGCGCGCCCTGGGCCAGCCGACGCCCGATCGCATCCTCGTCATCGCCCAGGCCTTCCGCCACGGCTTGTCGGTCGAGGAGGTCAATGCCGCCTGTTCCTACGAGCCCTGGTTCCTGAGGCAGATCGCCGACATCGTGCGGACCGAGGGCCACATCCGCGTCACGGGCCTGCCGACCGAGCCTACGGATTTCCGCAAGCTGAAGTCCAAAGGCTTCTCCGACGCCCGCCTCGCACAGCTGACGGGCACGACAGAAAAGGCCGTCCGCGCCGCCCGCCGCGGCCTGAACGTGCGCCCGGTGTTCAAACGCATCGACACCTGCGCCGCCGAGTTCGCCTCGGCCACGGCCTATATGTATTCGACCTATGAGACCGGTGCCCTGGGCCAGGTTCCGCAGTGCGAGTCCAACCCCACGGACAAGAAGAAGGCCATCATCCTCGGCGGCGGTCCCAACCGGATCGGGCAGGGGATCGAGTTCGATTATTGCTGCTGCCACGCGGCCTTTGCCTTCGCCGACATCGGCGTCGAGTCGATCATGGTCAACTGCAACCCCGAGACCGTCTCGACCGACTATGACACCTCTGACCGCCTGTATTTCGAGCCGCTGACGGCCGAGGACGTGCTGGAGCTGATCGACGTCGAGCGTTCGACCGGAAACCTGATCGGCGTCGTCGTCCAGTTCGGCGGCCAGACCCCGCTGAAGCTGGCCCATGCCCTGCACGAGGACGGCATTCCGATCCTCGGCACCTCGCTGGACTCCATCGACCTGGCCGAAGACCGCGAGCGGTTCCAGGTCATGCTGCACGACATCGGCCTGATGCAGCCGCCCAACGGCCTGGCCCGCAGCGCCGAAGAGGCCGCGCAGAAGGCGGATGAGGTCGGCTATCCCGTCGTCCTGCGCCCCTCCTATGTGCTGGGTGGGCGCGGCATGGTCATCGTCCACGACCGCGAACAGCTGGACCGCTATGTCGGCGAGGCCATGCGGGTCTCGGGCGACGACCCGGTGCTGATCGACCACTATCTGAACCGCGCCACCGAGGTGGACGTCGACGCCCTGTGCGACGACGAGACCGTCTTCGTGGCGGGCGTGCTCGAGCATATCGAGGAAGCCGGCGTCCACTCGGGCGACAGCGCCTGTTCGATGCCGCCCTTCTCGCTGTCGGCAGAGATCGTCGCCGAGCTGAAGCGCCAGACCGAGGCCATGGCCCGCGCCCTGAAAGTGCGCGGCCTGATGAACGTCCAGTTCGCCATCGAGGAGCCGCACAGCGCCGAACCGCGCATCTTCGTGCTCGAGGTCAACCCGCGCGCCAGCCGCACGGCCCCCTTCGTGGCCAAGACCATCGGCCAGCCCATCGCCGCCATCGCCGCCAAGGTCATGGCCGGCGTGCCGCTGAAATCCTTCGGCCTGACCGACGTCCCCTACGACCATATCGCGGTCAAGGAAGCCGTCTTCCCCTTCGCCCGCTTCGCCGGGGTCGACACCGTTCTGGGCCCCGAAATGCGCTCGACCGGCGAGGTCATGGGGCTGGACTGGAAGCGCGAAGGCGAGGCCGACATGGCCCCCGCCTTTGCCCGCGCCTTCGCCAAGTCCCAGATCGGCGGCGGCACCACCCTGCCCGTGGCGGGTTGCGCCTTCGTCAGCGTCAAGGACGCCGACAAACCCTTCATCGTCGAGGCGGTGAAGACACTGCTGGCCGAGGGCTTCTCGATCATGGCGACGGGCGGCACCCATACCTACCTGGCCGAACAGGGCCTGCCGGTGACCTTCGTCAAGAAGGTGCTGGAGGGCCGTCCCAACATCGTCGATGCGATGAAGAACGGCGGGGTCCAGCTGGTCTTCAACACCACCGACGGCAAACAGGCCCTGCAGGACAGCTTCAGCCTGCGCCGCACCGCCCTGATGATGAAGATGCCCTATTACACCACGACGGCGGGTGCCCTGGCGGCGGCCCAGGCCATCGGCGCGATCAAGGCCGGCGACCTCGATGTGCGGCCGATCCAGGACTACGGCTGACGGTCACACATTTCGGGCCGTCCAGACGCCGGTGACCGTCCAGCGTGGGCAGCGCTGGCGGCGGGCGCGCGTCAAAGCCGGAAGCGCAGGTCGAGGAACACCCTGCGGCCCTCTTCCGGGAAGCCATCGACGAGCAGATAATTCTCGTCGAGGAGGTTGGAGACGCCCGCGACGATGTCGAGTGTGTCGCTGACCGCCAAACGGCCGGAAAGTCCCGCCAGCACCACCGCGCCCGTGCGGTAGTAGCGCGGCGGGGTGATCGACGAACTGGAGGTGACTGTCCAGCGGTCCGAGGTCGCCTCCACATTGGGCGTCAGCGTCAGCCGGTCCGTGACCCGCCAGTCCAGCCAGGCGAAGACCTTGTGATCCGGCAGGCCCTGAGGCCGGAAGGCGGAGTTGGTGGGGTCGGCGTAGTCGCGGTCGATCCATGTCCAGTTGCCGCCCAGGGTGACCCACTCACCCAAGGGGGCGGAACCGGCCAGTTCGATCCCGGTGATCTCGCCCTCGCCGACGTTGCGGGTCTGCTGCGTCAGGCCGAACGGAGCCGGCAGCAGCACCGGAATCTGGATCAGGGCATCGTCGATCTCCGACCGGAACACCGCCCCGGAGAGCTCAAGTCCGTTGTCCCCCTTCCACCCGGCCCCGATCTCGAGGGTCAGGGCCCGTTCGGCCCCCAGACCCGGATTGGGCACCGTCGTGCCGAAGCGCGAGGAAAATCGTTCGAACAGGGTCGGAAAGCGCGTTCGCGATGAGGCGCTGGCGTGAAGGCGCACCCCCGCGGCGGGACGCCACACCAGCGCCGCCTGCCCCTGCCAGGCGTTATCGTCCTCGAGCGGATAGCCGACCAGGGTGCCGGCGTTGAAATCCTCGGCCTGTTTCAGGTCGCGCCATTCCCAGGCCGCCCCCACGATCACGTCGAGGTCGGGCCCGAGAGCACGGGTAATCTCGGCGGCCAGTGAACCCGTATCCTCTTCGGACACCTGCCCCGGCTCCACCAGGGCGGGCGAGAACGTCGTCTGGGTCTCCTCATGGCGGTCGCGTCGGCCATAGACGGCGAGCGTCACCTGCGTGGTGGCGTCGAGCCGCAGCGCCAGGGTCGCGTTTCCGCCCGTGGCGGTGTCGCCATAGTAGGAACGAAAGGCCCGCGGCAGGGACTGGGTCGTCTGCGTCGGACCATCGTAGGCGAACAGGGCGTTGTCGAACCGGTTGCGATAGAGGCGGGTCTTCAGCTCGACGCCGTCCCGGAGCCCCGTCCGCGTCAGCAGATAGAGACTGTCCAGGTTCCACTCCGGCCAGCGCCAGTAGCGCCGGCTGGCGGCGTCGGTGACGTGATAGGGCGCGTTCTTCTCGCCCTCCTGGCGGGTGTAGCTCAGGCTGTATTCGTCGTTGCCGCGGGGGGTCAGTCCGGCCTTCAGATTGATCCGCCAGTCGGTGCTCTCCGAGTTCTGGCGTGCGTCGCCGTCCTCCAGAGGGGTCGGGGTGAAATCATCGGACAGGGTGAAGGCGTCGCGGTCGTTCCAGGCACCGGACGCCTGCAGATAATAGCGGTCGCTGGCCCCGCCGATCCGGGCCGAGGCCGAACGGCCGTTGCCGCCGAAGTCACGATCACCGGTCACGCCCAGCCGCAGTTCGCCCTCATAGGCCGAGGTCGGGCGAACCGTCACCAGATTGATCGCACCGCCCGGCGCGCCCGGCCCGTCGATGACCGACACATAACCCTTTGCGATCTGGATGGCGGCGAGATCCGCCGTCAGAAAGCGGGCGAAATCGATACGATTATCCGCCGGCAGGAAGACCCGCACGCCGTCGATCGAAAGGGTTGTCTGGAAGCGGTCGAAGCCGCGCACGAAGACCAGGGCCTCGTTGCGCGAGCCGCCGGTCGGGGCCGCGCTGACTCCGGGCGCGAGGGACAGGGCCCGGTCCAGGGTCGTCTTGTCGAAGCGGCGCAGGTCCTCGGCCTCCAGCCGGCTGCCGCCGATCGGGTCGCCCGATGCATCGCGTGCCGTGACGATGACTTCACCGAGACTGAAGGCTACCGGCTCCGCGGACCGGGCAAGGGCGGACACCGGCACGGCGGCCATGGCCGTGGCCGTCAGCAAGGCTTTGATCATCGAAAATCCCCGTGCGCACCGGCGCGTCGTCGACGGTTACGAACCGGGCTCGGTATCGGTTACGGCTCGACAGACCGCGGGATCAGATGCCCGACGCCGCCTCTGCTTCCGCCGTCGCATCCCGGCCCTCGACGATCCGCGCCGCCGCCAGATCGGCCGTCACATTGCCGATGGTGCGGAAGATGTCGGGCACCACCTCGACCGCCAGCAGCAGGGGCAGGACCTCGAGCGGCAGGCCCATGGCCAGGGCGATGGGGGCGATGGAGGCGAAGAAGCTGACCTGGCCCGGCAGACCGACGGTACCGACGCTGATGGCCAGGGCCGTCACCGAGCCCGCGAACAGCACGCCGGGCGTCAGGGGGATGCCATACAGGTGGGCGACATAGATGCAGACGGCCAGGTTGGCGACCGTCGAGGTGATCCGGAACACTGCCACGGCCAGCGGCAGGACCAGACCGGCCGTCGCCTGGGAGACGCCCAGATGGTCGATGGCCCGCTCGACCATGACCGGCAGACAGGCGAGCGACGACTGGGTCGAGAAGGCCACGACCTGGGCCGGGGCGGCGGCGCGGGCAAACCGGCCGAGGCTGATCCGGCCAAAGACCACGGCCACCCCATAGGTCAGCAGGATCAGGCCGATCAGGGCCAGGGAGACAAGGGCGATGTAATGGCCCAACACACCGGCCGCGCCCAGCCCGGCCCTCAGGCCCACGCCCAGCGACAGGGCGAAGACCCCGACCGGCGCGGCGCCCAGCACCCAGTGGACGATGACGATCATCGTCTCCGACACGGCCTCGAAGAAGAGCGTCAGCGGCTGGCGCAGCCGGGCCGACAGCCGGGTGGTGGCGAAGCCGAAGACGATGGCGAAGACCACGACCCCGAGAATGGCGTCATCGGCCGCCGCGCGGATCGGATTGGCCGGTGCCAGACTGGTCAGAAAGGC
Organism: Caulobacteraceae bacterium; assembly: GCA_965284375.1. Taxonomy (GTDB): domain Bacteria; phylum Pseudomonadota; class Alphaproteobacteria; order Caulobacterales; family Caulobacteraceae; genus Brevundimonas. Next base: position 302,645 of record OZ260074.1, on the reverse strand, counting down.
GGAAAACCCGCCGCCGCCGAGGTTTTCGCGCACCGCCGAGTCGCCGGTGGCCCCGGCCAGCAGCAGCCGCCCGCCCTCGGGATCGATGGGCCACAGCATATGCAGGCCTTCGGAGGCGAGGACGCCATAGACCGTCGCCCCGATCAGCAGCAGGATGAAGACGATGATGGCCCTCAGCGCCAGCCGGCCGGTGGCGGCGGCGTCGGCGATCGAGGCGATTCCCGTCACCAGCAGGCTGAACACCAGCGGGATGATGGTCATGCGCAGGGCGTTCAGCCACAGCTGGCCCAGCCCCTCGATGAAGGCCACCGTGCCGGTGCCCCCCGGGATGCCCCAGGCCTGGGCGGCCGCGCCGGCGGCCAGTCCTCCGATCAGGGCGACGAGCACCCACAGGCTGAGCGAGGAGAACAGGGCGGCGGTCCGGGAACGGGTCATCCGGGGAAGCTAGGCCGGGTCGCGCGTACCGTCGAGGGCGGCGATGACACCCTGCACGCCGACCGCCAGTCCGGCGGACGTCAGATCAGGCAGCGGAATGCGCTCCAGGACCGTCCGGCCCCGGGTCTCGCCGGTGCGGAGATAGGCCGGATCGTAGTGGGCCTCGATCAGTGCCGCGGCCAGTTCGGCGATCTGGCCCCGCGCCGCCATGGCCCGCCATTCCGCCACGACGGCCCTGGCATGATGGCGCGGCAGCCGGGTCAGGGCGGCGTCGAGCGCGGCCGGGTCGGCGGCGATGTCGGCATAGGTCTCGACGATATGAGCCACACGCGCCGCCAGCGGCACGGTCATCTCGATCACCGGCGCGGTGGACATGGCGGCCCACAAGGACGGCGGGATGACGCGCGCGCCGATCTTGCTGCTCTCGGCCTCGGCGATGACCGGGCGTGACGGGTCGAGGCGTGAGAGGGCGTCGTGCAGGGCGGTCTCGAAGGCTTTCTGTGACGGCTGGCCGCCGGTCATGGCCCCGAACAGCGAGCCGCGATGCCGGGCCAGGGCTTCCAGATCCAGCGTCTGCGCCCCCTGCCCGGCCAGGGCCGTCAGCAGCGCCGTCTTGCCCGAACCGGTCGGACCGTCCAGCAGCACCAGTCGATGCGCCAGCGGCTGGTCGTAAAGCGCCGCCGTCACCTGCCGTCGCCAGGTCTGGTAGCCGCCGTCCAGCACCGTGACGGGCCAGCCGACCTGATCCATGACCGTGGCCATGGCACCGGAGCGCTGGCCACCGCGCCAGCAATAGACCAGCGGCTTGAACCCGCCGCCCCGATCCGCCAGCGCGCCCTCCAGATGGGCCGCGATATTGCGCGCCACCAGGACCGCGCCGCTGCGCCGGGCGCGGAATTTTGAGCCCTGGACATATTCGGTCCCGACCGCCGCCCTCTGCGCGTCGTCCAGCACCGGCAGGTTGATCGCGCCGGGCAGATGATCAAGCGTGAACTCGGCCGGGCTGCGCACGTCGATGATCGCGTCGAAGCCGTCACGCGCGGCGGGCGCGAGCGCGACGGTGCGCTGGATCATTCGACGCGTACCCGCGCCGGGCCCTCGACGACACGCCCGACGACGGCGGCCCCGGCGAAGCCTTCGGTGCGGGCCAGGGCCAGCAAGGCGTCGGCCTCAGCGGCGGCGACCGCGATCAGCAATCCGCCCGAGGTCTGCGGGTCGGTCAGCAGGTTTCGCCGCCAGTCGGGCAGGTCTGCGGGCAGGTCGACGGCCGCGCCATAGCTGTCCCAGTTGCGGCCCGAGGCCCCGGTGCAGACGCCGGCGGACGCCAGCGGCTCGACCCCGTCCAGCAAGGGCGGTGCCGCCGTCAGTTCGACCGTCAGACCCGACCCCCGCGCCATCTCGAGCGCATGACCCAGCAGGCCGAAACCGGTCACGTCCGTCACGGCATGGACCCCGGCCCGTCCGGCCAGCAGCGCGCCGAGGGTGTTCAGCCTTGTCGTCGAGGCGATCAGCGCCGCATATCCGGTCTCATCCAGAAGCCCCTGTTTGAACGCGGCGCTCAGCACACCGACGCCCAGCGCCTTGGTCAGGATCAGCAGGTCACCGGCCCGTGCACCCCGGTTGGTCAGCACCTGATCCGGATGCACCAGTCCCAGCGCGACGAGGCCATAGATCGGCTCGACGCTGTCGATCGAATGGCCGCCCGCCACCGGCACGCCCGCCGTCGCGCAGACCGAGGCCCCGCCCTGCAGGATCCGGCCGATGGTCTCGACCGACAGGGTCTTGATCGGCATGCCGACGAGGGCGAGGGCGAAGATCGGCGTCGCCCCCATGGCATAGACGTCGGACAGGGCGTTGGTCGCGGCGATGCGGCCGAAGTCGAACGGATCGTCGACCATGGGCATGAAGAAGTCCGTGGTCGCCACCAGCGCCTGCTGATCGTTCAGCCGCCAGACCGCCGCATCGTCGCTGGTTTCGGTCCCGACCATCAGATCAGCGAAGGCCGCCGCCTGCGGCACATCCTTCAGAATGTCCCGCAACACCGCCGGGGCCAGCTTGCAGCCACAGCCGCCGCCATGGGCGAGGGAGGTCAGGCGGGGCTCGGATGTGTTCATGGCAAGGGCTTAGGGCCAAACCGCCGTCGAACTCAACAGGCGTCCCCCCGCTTTGGCCGTTGCCAGCCCGCCTCCGCCGGACCAATGTTCGCGCTTCAAACCGGGGGGCGGAACGATGCGACTTCTTCTTGCGACGACGGCGGCGCTGGCCATCCTCACGGCCGGGGCGGTCCAGGCCCAGACCGGCTCGACCGATGCCGAGCTGCGCCAGGCCATCGTCCGCGACTATGACGCCAACCTCGGTGCCCTGTTCGATGACTTCCACCGCAACCCCGAACTGTCGGGTCTGGAGGTGCGGACCGCGGGCATCATGGCCGCCCAGCTGACCGCCCTCGGCTATGACGTGACGACCGGCGTCGGCGGCACGGGCGTGGTCGCGGTGCTCCACAACGGCGACGGTCCCACAGTCATGATCCGCGCTGACATGGACGGCCTGCCTCTGACTGAGCAGTCGGGCGTGGCCAATCCTTCTACCGTGCATCAGGTGGACAGCGACGGCGTCGAAAAGCCGGTCATGCACGCCTGCGGTCATGATGTGCACATCACCGCCCTGATCGGAACGGCCCGGCAGATGATGGCGCGGCGGCAGGACTGGTCGGGCACCCTCGTCCTGATCGCCCAGCCGGCCGAGGAGCGCATCTTCGGTGCCCGGGCCATGGTCCGCGACGGCCTCTACACCCGCTTTCCCAAGCCCGACATCGCCCTGGCCTTCCACGTCGACGCTGGTCTGGCGACCGGCCTGATCGACCTGCCGCTCGGCATTACCGCGTCCAGTTCGGACAGCGTCGACATCGCCGTCCACGGCGTCGGCACACACGGGGCCTATCCGCATCTGGGGGTCGATCCGATCGTGGTCGCCTCGGCCATCGTCATGAACCTGCAGACCCTGCCCAGCCGCAGCGTCAATCCGCTGGAGGGGGCGATCGTCACCGTCGGGTCCTTCCACGGCGGCATCAAGCACAACATCATCTCCGATCGCGTCGACCTGCAGCTGACGGTCCGGGCCGATAATCCCGAGACCCGTCTGGCCCTGCTGGACGGCATTGACCGGGTGGCGCGCGGCACGGCCCTCGCCCTGGGCGTGTCCGAGGATCACCTGCCCACCGTTGTCCGCTCTCCGACCGAGACCACGCCGCCGACCATCAATGACGCCGCCACCGCCGCCCGCGTGCGGACCGCCATCGGCGCGGCAATGGGCACCGAACGGGTGGTCGACCGGCCGCGCGCCGGCATGGGGGCCGAGGATTTCGCCTGGTTCGTCACCCCCGAAACCGGGGTCAAGGGCGTCTACTTCAACGTCGGCGGCACCCCGGCCGCCGATGTGGCGACCGCCCCCGGCCACCACTCCCCCCTGTTTCGCATCGATCCACGGCCCTCGGTCACGACCGGCGTCGAGGCCATGGTCGTGGCGGCGCAGGCGCTGATGCCGAAGGGCTAGGTCGCGTTTGGAAACCGCTGGACCGACGCTGCGTCAACCGGCCTAACTGCGACATCCAAGGGGAGCCGGTGCCATGATCACGATCCATCATCTGAACGATTCGCGGTCCCAGCGCGTGCTGTGGCTGCTGGAGGAACTGGGGCTGCCCTATGAGGTGAAGCGCTATCAGCGCGACGCCAAAACGATGCTGGCTCCGCCCGAGCTCCGGGCCCTCCATCCCCTGGGCAAGTCACCCGTGCTGGATGACGGCGACGTCCGCGTGGCCGAGACCGGCGCGATCATCGAATATCTGCTGGAGACCTATCCCGCGGTGCGACTGCGGCCGGCCGCCGGAACCGAGGCCGCGCGGCGCTTCACCTACTGGCTGCACTATGCCGAGGGATCGGCCATGACGCCCCTGCTGCTGAAACTGATCTTCACGGCCATTCCGAACCGGGTGCCCTTCCTCGCGCGCGGCGTGGCCAAGGGGATCAGCAAGGCGGTGCACGCCAGCATGATCGACCCACAACTGGCCAGCCACACGGCCTTCTGGGAGGCGGAGCTGTCGCGGTCGGCCTGGTTCGCCGGCGATGCCTTTTCGGCCGCAGACATCATGATGAGCTTCCCGGTGGAGGCCGCAGGCTCGCGCATCGGCTTCGGAGCCGACAAGCCGCATCTCAAGGCCTTCCTGAAGGCGATCCACGCCCGGCTGGCCTACCGGCGGGCGCTCGAGCGGGGCGGGCCCTACAGCTACGCCCGATAGTCCGGCGGCGGGCTTCGGCGCCACAGGTCGGCCTCGACGGCCCTAATCGGCGAAGGGGCGCGCAACCCCGGACTGTACCGAACGTTCATGACCCCATGCGCCCGAGAACCATTCAAGTCATCGCCGCCCTTGTCGCGGCCGTCGCCTTCATCCTCGCCTTCATCGCCGCGGGGGTGGTGCTGCTTTCCAGCCTGTTCATGCTGGTGGGCCTCGTTGCGGTTGCCTGGCTGGCCTGGAGTCTCGTCGGCCGGGTCAAATTGTGGGGCAACATCCAGCAAATCCGGGAGCGTCGTCGCAACCGCGCCGCATAACGCCAGTCTGCCGACACGCCTTGGCCCTTGATCCTTGGGGCGGGGCGCCCTATCCTCTTTGGCCGGTCGCGAGCGCCCAGCGACCCATGGCGTCACCAAACCTTTAGTCGGGCGATAGCTCAGAAATTCACGACATATGGAAAAAGTGCCGATGACGGCCGAGGGCTACCGTGTCCTCGACGATCAGCTGAAGCAATTAAAGTCCGTGGAACGGCCGAGCGTGATCTCGGCCATCTCGGAAGCGCGCGAGCATGGCGACCTGTCTGAAAACGCCGAGTATCACGCCGCCAAGGAGCGTCAAGGCTGGATCGAGGGCCAGATTGCCGACATCGAGGACAAGATCAGCCGAGCCCAGGTGATCGACGTCTCCAAGCTGAACGGAAACCAGGTCAAATTCGGAGCCACGGTCACCGTGGTCGACGAAGATACCGAGGAAGAAGCCCGCTACCAGATCGTCGGCGAGCATGAAGCCGACGTGAAGGCTGGCAAGGTCTCGATCGCCTCGCCGATCGCCCGCTCGATGATCTCCAAGGAAGTCGGCGACGTGGTCGAGGTCAACACCCCGGGCGGCGTCAAGGCCTACGAAATCCTCAAGGTCGAGTGGAAGTAGGGTCCGACAGGGCTCCGCTCTCCGTCTGGGTCGTCTCTGACGGCCGGATCGGCATCGAAAATCAGGCGCTGGGTCTGGCGGAAGCCATCCAGCGCCTCTTTCCGTCTGTGATCACCGTCAAGCGCATCCGCTGGCGGGCCACGTTCAACAAATGGCCGTCCGTGCTGAAGGCCGCATGGATGCTGGATCCCTCATCTGACGCCGTCGCACCAGCCCGGGGCGAGGCCTGGCCGGACATCTGGATTGCCACCGGCCGGGCCACCCTGCCGCTGTCATCGACCGTGCGACACCGCTCGGAGGGCAGGACCCTCGTGGTGCAGACCCAGGACCCGCGGTGGCGCAATGCAGCCTACGACCTGATCGTCGCCCCGGTGCATGACCGTGTCGAAGGATCGAACGTCCTGTCGATCACCGGATCCCCTCATCGGGTGACGGCGGGTCGTCTGGCCGAAGGCGCGGCGGCTTTTGCAGACCCGCTTGCCGGCCTGCCCCGACCGCGCGTCGCCGTGCTGGTCGGCGGACGCTCAAAGGCGTTCGACCTGACCGAGGCCCACGCCGGGGCGCTGGCCGATCAGATCGCCCGGGCCGTTGAAGCCGCCGGCGGATCGGTGATGCTGACCTTCTCGCGTCGCACGCCCGAGGCGGCGAAGGCGGCGATGACGGCCCGGCTGTCCCACCTGCCCGGCCTGATCTGGAACGGCGAGGGGCCCAACCCCTATTTCGCCTTCCTGCATTTCGCCGACCATGTGCTGGTCACCGAGGACAGCGCCAATATGGCGGCCGAAGCCGCCTCGACCGGCAAGCCGGTGCACATCCTGCCGATGATCCCGCTGAAGGCCGCGGACAAATTCGCGCGTCTTCACGCCGACCTGCGCGAACGCGGCGCGGCGCGGCCGTTCGACGGAACGCTGGACGCGTGGCGCTATGCGCCGCTGGCCGAGACGGACCGGGCTGCGCAAGCGGTGCTCGAGCGGGTCAGGACTCGCTAGTCGCCGCCGCCGCCACCACCACCATCGCTGCCACCGCCGTCGGAGCCTCCGTCGGACCCGTCATCATGGCTGTCCTTATGTTTGCTGTGTGAGCCGCCGCCGTCGCTGACAGAGGCAGAGCCGCCGTCGGAACCGTCCTTGCGGCGGGCGGTTGAGCCGCGCGAGTCCAGACCGGCCCCCAGCGCAAGGCCGACCGCGACACCCACGCCGATGCCCATGGCCAGATTGTCTAGCGCGATCCCCAGCGCCGCCCCGACCCCGACCCCCAGCGCCAGCCCGACGCCGATGAAACTGCGGCCTTCCATGTCGCTCTCCCTGCGAACTGTGAACAGTCACCAACCTAGCATCGCACAAGACGGAATCAGCGCCTAAATAGGGGCATGAGCACCCTCCCGAAATCCCAGCCCCGCCAGGTCCGTGTCGCCATCATCGGGTCCGGCCCGGCCGGCTGGACCGCCGCCATCTACGCCGCCCGCGCCTTGCTGAGCCCGGTCATCATCGCCGGCCTGCAACCCGGCGGTCAGCTGACCATCACGACCGACGTGGAGAACTATCCCGGCTTCGCCGACGTGATCCAGGGGCCCTGGCTGATGGAGCAGATGCGCGCCCAGGCCGAACATGTCGGGACCGAAATCATCGAGGACATCGTGGTCAAGGCCGACCTGTCGCAGCGGCCGTTCCGACTGACACTGGATTCCGGGACCGAGATGCTGGCCGAGACGGTGATCATCTCGACGGGGGCCCAGGCCAAATGGCTGGGGATCGAGAGCGAGGCCCGATATCAGGGCTTCGGCGTCTCGGCCTGCGCCACCTGCGACGGCTTCTTCTATCGCGGCAAGGACGTCATCGTGGTCGGCGGCGGCAACACCGCCGTCGAGGAGGCGCTGTTCCTCACCAATTTCGCCTCCAAGGTCACTGTCGTGCACCGCCGTGACGAGTTCCGCGCAGAGCGCATCCTTCAGGACCGGCTGTTCTCCAACCCCAAGGTCGAGGTCATCTGGGACAGCGCCGTCGACGAAATCCTCGGCGAGACCAACGCCATGGGCGGGGTCAATGTCACGGGCGCACGCCTGAACAACGTCAAGACCGGCGAAACCCGTGAAATCACGGCTGACGGGGTCTTTATCGCCATCGGCCACGCGCCCTCATCCGAACTGTTCGCGGGCCAGCTGGAAACCAAACAGGGCGGCTATCTGGTGGTCAAGCCGGGCACGACGGCGACCGCGATCGAGGGGGTCTGGGCCGCCGGTGACGTGACCGACGACATCTACCGACAGGCCGTCACGGCTGCGGGCATGGGCTGTATGGCGGCGCTGGAGGCGGTTCGCTTCCTGGCCGAGCAGGACCACAAGGCGGCGGGTCACCCCATCAGCCACAAGGAAGCGGAAAAAATCGGCGTCTGGTAGGCGGAATCAGCCGAACAGCTGAAGCTCCGGCGGCGCATATTCGGTCGGGCGACCGGCCCGGCGGCGCAGGGCGTAGTCCACCGCCGTCTGGACGGCGCGTTCATCGGTCGGCTTGGACAACACGCCGATGGCACCGGCCACGCCGTTGCGCACCATGCCCGGATTGGCGGTCATGAACAGGACGGTGACGCCCAATTCCTGCGCCAGTTCGCGGCCCAGATCGATGCCCGTCGGTCCATCCGACAGGTGGATGTCGACCAGGGCCAGATCGACTTCGGATGCCTGAACGAGTCGCCGCGCCGAACGCGCATCGGCGACCGTCCCGATGACCTCGTGGCCGAGATCTTCCAGGACGAAGCGCAGCTCCATGGCCACCAGCGCTTCATCTTCAATGACAAGGATACGCGCACTCATCGGACGTCAATCAGTTCAATCGGTTGGGGTGTCCGTAACCGTACGGACCTGCTGGCCGAATGAACGCGGCCCGTCGCCGGCGGTTGCCCACCAACGTCGTTATGCGACATTTTGTGCCGCGCGGCGGCGCGACAGGGCCGTGACCGGCAGGTCAGCGGTCACCCGCAAACCGACCGGGTCCCAGACCCGTTCCAGCCTGCCCCCGAGCTGGGCCTCGACCGACACGGTCGCCAGCGACGAGCCGAACCCGACCCGCTGCGGTTCACCCTCGACCCGCGGTCCGCCCCGCTCTTCCCACACCAGGATGAACCGGTCGTCCTCGTTGCGGGTGGCCAGGGTGACCGTCCCGCCCTCGACCGAAAGCGCCCCGTATTTGGCGGCATTGGTGGCCAACTCATGGAACAGCAGGGCGACCGAGGTCGCGGCCTGATCGTCGAATACCGCATCGTCGCCGGTCACGACCACCCGCATCTCGCCGGCGAGGGTGGCGTAGGGCTTGAACAGGTCATTCAGGAAGGCATGCAGGGTCATCGAGCCGACGGTCGGGCGCGAGGTCTCGGTGTGCGGCCGCACGAACTCATGCGCCCGCGCCAGGGCGTTGATCCGGGTTCGCACAGCGGCGGCAAAGCCCTTGGCCTCGGGGAACTGGCGCGCGGACAGGGCGATCAGGGCCGAAACCACCGCGAAGATGTTCTTGATCCGGTGGCTCAGTTCCTGGCTCAGCAGGTCCTTGGCATCGACGACCCGTTTGATGTCCTCGATGTCGGTACACGTCCCGAACCAGCGCGTGATCTCGCCCGCGTCGTTACGGATCGGCGTCGCGCGACCCAGGGTCCACCGATAGTCGCCGTCGGCACGTCGCAGCCGGTATTCGATCTCGTACCGGTCGCCGGTCTCAAGCGAGTGGCTCCAGGCCTCCCGGGCACGCGCCTGGTCGTCCGGATGGAACATGCCGTTCCACGCCTCGCCGTCGGTCGAGCCGGCGGGAACGCCGGTAAATTCGTACCAGCGGGCGTTATAGTAGTCGTGGAAGCCGTCCGGCCGGGTCGACCAGACCATCTGGGGCATGGAGTCCGCCAGCACGCGGAATTTCGCGTCGCTCTCGGCGAGGGCCGCATCGGCACCGACCAGATCGGCGGCGCTCTTCCGGGCCGACGCAAGCGCCCGCCGCAGGGTCAGCAGGCTCATGACCTGACGGCCGAGCACCTCGAGCGTCTGCATCTGGAACTCTGAAAGGCCCTCGGGGCGTGGCTGCGTGTCCAGGACGCACAGGGTCCCCAACGGCAGACCCGCCTCATCTTTCAGCAGGACGCCCGCATAGAATCGCAATCCATCGGCGGCGGTCACCAGCGGATTGCATACGAAGCGGTCATCCTGCTTCGCGTCGGGCACGATCAGACGGTCTTGCTCCAGCAGGGCGTGGCGGCAGAAAGACGTTTCCAGTGGCGTTTCCCGAACCCCCAGCCCGACTTCGGACTTGAACCACTGACGGTCGGCATCGATCAGGTTGATGACCGCGATCGGCGTTTCGCAGATCCTCGCCACAAGCGCGGTGACGTCGTCGAACGACGGCTCAGGCCCGGACTCGAGGATGTCGTAGGAATGCAGCGCCGCAAGGCGATTCGTCTCGTTCCAGGCCGTCAGGGTCATCCGGTATCCGTATTCGCCGTCCCCAGCGGGAACGCGCCGACACTGCCTAATGCCTGACGGGCGATGCCGTTGCACGGCCTGCCGGCCAGCGGGCTCAGGATGCCGGCCGACCCACTTCTTCCACCGCCATCGGCGTGGTGCCGGGGATGACGACCGGCACGGGCTGCGGGGCAACCGCCGGGGTCTCGAAGGCCGCCAGACGTTCGTTGATCGCGGCGATTTCGGATGCCGACGCCTGCCGACGACCGCCCAGGGAAGCGATCCCGAGGACGCGGGTCTGGCCGTCGATCTCGACCGTGCGCATCACGGCCTCACCAGTGGCGGCAGCTTCGGCCAGTGCCTTCTCGGCCTCGGCGGCGGTCGCGATCTGGATACGGGGCCGCGAGAAACGCGCCTCATCGATCAACGGCTCGCGTCCCGCGTAGCGCTGGTTGAAGGCGGCAGGCTCGCCGTAAACACCCTTCCAGCGATAGAAGATGTGGGCCCCGATCTGGGTCAGTTTGTTCAGCGTCGGCGACCACCAGGGATGCACATAGTCGGCGTGATAGTGGGTCGCCGTGCCCACGGCGGCCGAGACCTCACCGGCCAGGGCGCGTTCCGCGACCCGTTTGGCCCGCTCCCAGGCCCAGCCGACCGGGGCCTGGCTGAGGGCACCGTCGCAAGTGAAGCTGAACTGGCATCCGGTGGTGCGCTCGGCTCCCTCGAACACCACGCCGCAGACGGTGTTGGCATAGTTGGGGTCGCGGACGCGGTTGAGGATGACCTGGGCCACGGCCTCCTGCCCGGCGGTCGGCTCCAGCGCGGCCTCATAATAGACGCCCTGCGTCAGGCAGCGCAGCGCGCGGCGGCGATCCTCGGCCGTGGCGGGCTTGAAGACGAAAGGCGCAGCGACGCGCAGATACTGTGATGCATTCGGCGTGGCAGCGTTCAGCTTCATGGCGTCGAGGCCGGTCGCCCCGAAATCCAGCGTCGGGCGACCTGCCAGGGTCAGGCTCTCCCAACCGGGGGTCAGGCCGTACAGGGCCGGGCCACGCTGGCCGGGATCATGGCGGATGGCGACCGCCAGCTCGGACGGACTCATGCGTCTCGTGATGGCGGCCAGGCCGATGGCCCCGAGATCGCCCCGGGTCAACGTCCGGACCACCTCGGCACGGCGGTCGATCTCGGACCGGGGACTGGAGCTGGCGGCCACCGCGACGCCCAGGGCGGCCAGCACCACGGGCGCGGTGGCGGCGAGCCGTCGCGTCCGTTTCAGCACCACACTCCAGTCGATCGCGGCCAAATCCAGCTCCAGAGGCGGCTTCAACCGTCTCGATCCTATCCATGCCCGACAAGCGGGGCGCTTTTCAGGCGGAAAAGCACCGTTTGGTCAAGCCTCAGCGCCCGCCGAGTGTCGACCGCAGCATCCAGGCGAACTTCTCGTGCGCCGCCAGACGCTGGGTCATCAGGTCGGCCGAGGCCTCGTCGCCCGCCTCGGAAGCCGTCTCGAACGCGGCCCGCGCGGTGGCAATCAGGGTTTCGTGATCCTGCATCAGCTCCTTCAGCATGGCCGTAGAGTCCTTCTCCGGATCGCCGTCCTTGATCGAGGTCAGATTGCCGAACGCCGAATAGCTTTGCGGTGCCAGCACGCCGAGGGCACGGACCCGCTCGGCGATATCATCCAGGGCGGCCCAGATGTCGCGGTATTGCTGTTCCAGAAGATTGTGGACGCTGAAAAACTCGGGCCCGCGCACGTTCCAGTGATAGCCATGGGTCTTCAGATAGACGGCGAAGCTGTCGGCCAGGACCTTGGTGAGCTCCTGCGCAACGTCGGCGCGCTCGGTCCTGGTCAGGCCGGTATCGATAGTGGCGGTCATTCGGGTTCCTCGGAATTCGGTTCAAGCTTCAGATGGGAACGCGGTCGCGCTCCACCAGGTCGATTTCGGGCGCGCAAGCCGGCAATTTGTGCGACGGCACCGGCTGAAGGAACGTGAAGCTCGACAATACGTTGCAGCAATTCGGACCGCAGGCGTAACGGGGTAAGGCCGGGTGGGCGCAGAGGCCATCTTCAAGAGAATTGCCCTGTCGGAGCCCCTGGGCCCCTGGCGGCAGGCGCTGGTCATACTGGTGTGCGCGAGCGCAGGCATCGGCCTGCGGCTGGCCCTGGGACCGATCTTCGGCGGCTTCCCCGGCAATGTCGTCCTCATTCCGCCCGTGGTCATCGCCAGTCTCTGGGCGGGCCGCTGGGCCGGATTTGGAACCGCCCTGCTTTGCCTGGCCGGCAGCTGGATCGCGGCGTCAGGAATCGCCGGACTGGTGCCGTTCAACACGACCGCGAACGTCGTGGGCGGAATCGCCTACGTCCTTGTCGCTGCCTTCCTGACCTTGGTGGGAGCCTCGCTGCGGACCTATTTCCGCAGCCTGGATCACGCCCAGCTGGCCCTGAGCGAGAGCGATACCCGCTTTCGATTAATGGCGGACACGGCGCCTTCACCGGTCTGGATGACCAACACCGACGGCGAGGTCGAATTCATCAACGCCGCAGTGGCCGAATTCTACCGGCAGCCCGCCGAACAGCTCCTCGGTCACGTATGGAAACAGGTGACCCATCCGGACGATCAGGCCGCGATCGAGGCCATCATCCTGAAAGCGAGGCGGGCCCGCCAACCCTATCGTTTCGAGGCGCGATTCCAGCATGCGGACGGCAGCTGGCGCTGGTTGCGCGTTGCTGCAAACCCGCGCCTGAATGCCGACCAGACCTTCCTTGGTTATGTCGGCATGGCTTTCGACGTCAGCGAATCCCGTGCCGCGCTGGATGCTCTGGCAGAGCTGGGAGGGCGCCAGAATTTCCAGCTTGATCTCTACAATCGCGTTCGGGACCTCCAGGATCCCGAGGCCATCATGGACACGGTGCAGAGCGCCCTCGGCGAGCGGCTGAACGTTCGGCGGGTGGGTTATGGGGAGCTGGACCAGGCGCGCGGCGTATTCACGCTTTACCGCGACTGGATCCGCGGCAAGACCGCCAGTCTGGAAGGTGAATTGCGGATTGCCGATTTCGGAGGCCTGATCGACCAGCAGTTGTCCGAAGGCCACACGATCGTCGCCCATGACGTCGCCACCCATCCAAGCACGGCCGGCGCAGCGGACAGCTTCAAGGCCATCGGCGTGCAGGCCTTCGTTGCGGCGCCCATCATGCGGCTGGGCGAACTTCGAGGCTTCCTGCATGTGGACTCCGATGCGCCCCGGGTCTGGACCGACTCCGAAGTCGAGCTGATCTCCGAGGTCGCGGACCAGACATGGTCGGACGTGGAACGCGCGCGAGCGGAGGCCGAGTTGCGCGAGAGCGAAGCCCGGTTCCGGTCGGTCGCCGATACGGCCGCGGTTCTGATCTGGGTCACCCACCCGGATGGTACCCGGGCCTTCGTCAACCAGGCCTATGTGACCTTTGGCGGCGGTACCTATGACGAGGCGCTCGCGGCAGACTGGCGGACGCTCATCCATCCCGACGACCAGCAGCGCATTCTGCAGGAATCGGTCGTCGGCGAGGCCAGCGGCCATCCCTTCTCTCTCGAGGCGCGCTTCCGGCGCCATGACGGGGTCTACCGCTGGCTGAAGTCCTTCTCCCGTCCCCGCCCCGGACCGGGTGAATCAGTCCAGGGCTTTGTTGGCGTGGCGTTCGATGTCACCGACATCCGCGAGACCAATGCCCGCCTGGCCGCCGCCGCGGCGGAACGCGACGCCATCCTGGGCCAACTGGCCGAAGGGGTCATCGTCACCGACCCGGACGGCCGGATCATCTTCGTCAACGAGGCGGCGATCCGCCATCACGGCGTGGCGCAGCTCGACGTGCCGCCGGAAGACTATGCCGAGAGCTATCACCTGTTCACCGAGGCCGGCGAACCCTATCCCACGGCGGATCTGCCTCTTGTCCGGGCTGTCCTGAAGGGGGAATCCGTCACCGGTGCCCGGTGGCGTATCCGTCGTCCGGATGGAAGCGAGGTCCTGGCGGTCGGCAACGCCCGCCCCGTGACGGGTGCCGACGGCCAGAAGATCGGTGCCGTGCTGACACTGCGGGATGAGACAGCCCGGGTTCTGGCCGAGAACCGGCTGATGGAATCCGAGACCCGGTTCCGCACCGTCGCCGACAGCGCGCCGGCCCTGATCTGGATGATAGACGCCGAAGGCAGGCCCAGCTTTGTGAACCGGCGCTATCGCACCTTCTTCGGCATCGCGTCCGAAGGGGAAGTCAGCGCGGGCTGGAACCGGCTGGTGCATCCTGATGACGTGCAGGCCTTCACCCGCGCCTTCAACGCGGCCATCGAACGGCGTGAGCGGTTCGAGCGTGTCATCCGCACCCGCCACGCCACACTGGGCGAGCGCTGGCTTCGCTGCGAGGCCCTGCCCCGGTTCGACGCGGCCGGCGACTATCAGGGCTACGTCGGGGCCAATATCGACATCACCGAGGCCAAACGCGCCGAGGAAGACCTCAAACGTATCAATGAGTTGCTCGAGGAACGCGTCGGCGAGGCGCTGGCGGAAAAGGCCCGGGCCGAGGCTGACCTGATGCACGCCCAGCGGATGGAGGCCGTCGGCCGACTGACCGGCGGCGTGGCGCACGACTTCAACAATCTGCTGACCGTCGTCATCGGCGCGCTCGACATCATGCTGCGCTCACCCAACGATGCGGCGAAGCGTCAGAAACTCGGTGAAGCCGCCCTGGCCGCCGCGCGTCGGGGCGAAGGCCTGACCCACCAGTTGCTGGCCTTCTCGCGTCGGCAAGCGCTGCGTCCCGAAGCGATGGATCTCAACGCCCAGATCCGCCAGAGCGAGCCTCTGCTGCGCCGCGCCGTCGGCGAGGCGGTCGAGTTCAAACTGAAGCTGAAGCGCGGCGGCGCGAGGGTCAACGTCGACCCCTCCCAGTTCGAGGCGGCCCTGCTCAACCTCGTGGTCAACGCTCGCGACGCGGTCGGCGACAAGGGGCGTATCACGGTTCAGACCCTGTCCTGTGCCGTAGGACCGGGCGAGGTCACGGACCTGGCCCCCGGCGACTATGTCTGTGTGACGGTGTCGGACGACGGCTCGGGCATGCCACCCGACGTCATTGCCCGCGTCTTCGAACCATTCTTCACCACCAAGGCAATCGGCAAGGGCACGGGTCTCGGTCTCAGCCAGGTCTATGGCTTCGCACGCCAGAGCGGCGGGGCGGCCCACATCTCGTCCACCGTCGGCCAGGGCACCGAGATCAAGCTCTATCTTCCGCCGCTGTCCGGAACGCTGGCCGCAGCGATAGAGAGCCGGCCGCAAGCCGCATCGCCTATGGCTGCGGGCCGCCGCCTGCTGCTGGTCGAGGACGACGCCAGCGTGACGGTTGTGGCGCTGGAGCTGCTGGAGGGACTGGGGCTGGAAGTGCGCGCCGTCGACACGGCCCCGCAGGCGCTGGACCTGCTGAAGCGCGAACGCTTCGACATCATGTTGAGCGACGTCGTCATGCCCGGCGGCATGACGGGGATCGAACTGGCGCGGCGCTGCGAGCGCGACTATCCGTCGATGCGGATCGTGCTGACATCCGGCTATGCCGGGGAGGACGTGGATGCGGCGCTGTCGGACGCGCCCTGGCCGTTCCTGCGCAAGCCCTATTCGGGCGAGCAGCTGGCGCTTACCCTCGGCGATCTGACGCCCGCGGATCCGCCAGGCATCTAAGACCCGGGAAGCAAAGCCGGACTTGATGGACGCCGTCCATCAAGTCCCTGACTTCGCTCAGGCGGGTCTAGCGGGTGCGGGACTTGCGGGCGGCGTAGCGCGCGTCGCGGGCGGCCTTCTGCTCTTCCTTGGTGAGAGCCTTGCGCTCCTTGCGGGCGGCGCGGCGCTCGGCTTCTACGGCTTCCTGGGCCTCAAGGTCGGTCGCCATGCGAGCGGCTTCCTTCTCGGCCTTTTCGCGGCGCGCCTCGGCCTTGGCCAGGTCGTGCTGCTGGCGCAGGGCTTCCTTTTCGGCGGCGCGCTTGAGCGCCAGCTTCTCGAATTCAGGATCGGGGGCCGCAGGCTTGGGCTTGAACCGGGCAAGCAGGGCCTTCTTGGCGTCCTGCTGGGTGGTCAGGCGGTCGGCAAAGCCGGTTTGTTTCAGATCTCTCATGCGGAGGTCGTCGATGTCCTTGATCGTTGATCAGAATACGCGGAACGGCGGCGGGCGAGCGTGTCTCAGCCCATCGCGTCGGCTAACCCTATATAGGCGGCGAAATCAAGTTTGCGAGGCAGGATCGTTCCCGCCCCGCTCACTCGACGGCCATGTGTGTCAGTTCGGCTTCTGCGCCTGACCGACCGCGGCACCGGCAGCGCCACCCACCGCGGCACCGACAGGGCCCGCCACCAGCGCCCCGGCGACGGCACCGGTCGCGGCCTTCTGTTCGATGGTCTGGCCGCAGGCAGCGGCCCCAACGACGACAAGGGCAAGGACGAGGGTGACAGCGATGCGGTTCATGACAAAATTCTCCTGATGGCTCCGCTTGAACGCGATTGCCACTTCGCCGGTTCCGGCACCGCACCCAAAGTCAAAACTCTCAGACAGCCCATAATGAAGACAATATAAGGCGGCGCGGTTAATCCTGCCTATGCATCACAGCATCCACTCCATGTTGTGTTTGTGTTCGAAAATACAGAATTCGTTCGATAGATTGTCGATCAATACGAAACAATCCCGGTCAGTTCATTGGATTTTACACGCCGTGGGCGACGCGATGTTGCGCCGCACCCGAATCTTGCGAATCAACCACATTGGCGCCACAAACGGCTGGCTTAAGGCGCGTCCTCGACGGCTGGCCCATTCGCCGACCGTCGATTTACCGCAAACGGATCGCGACGCCGATCTCCAGGGATTGGAGAGGGTCGCCCGGTTGCGAGACTACCCGGGGGCGGCACTGCGCCCTGCCGAACAGGACCGAGCCCTTGTCGAACGCCCCGCAGACGTGTGCGAAGCCTTCTGTCGATCGTCAGGCCCGGATTCGGCCCGGTACGGCGGCGGCGGCTTTCGGCGCGTTGTTGGGGCTGACGGTGGGCTGCGCCTACCTGGGTGGCACGGCGGCGAAAGCCACGACCGTGCGCAACCAGGCAGAGCGTATTGAAGGTGCGACGGCGGCGGGCTTTACCGAGGAAGCGCTGGCCGCGGCGGCCGGCGGCCTCGACGAGAGCGCCCTGACGATCGCCCGACGCCATGATCCCTACACGGTCGCCGGCGGTGCCCAGCGTGATCGCCAGGCCGAACTGATGACCGCGCGTCTGGAACAGCTGCGCGCCCAACCCTCCAGCGCCGGCCTGCGCCAGGTCAGCCTGACCGGCCCGGTCGCGGCCCAGCCCTTCCGCCTCGGCGGTGCCCTGGACGCCTCGCGCGATCTCGAGTGCCTGACCCAGGCCGCCTATTACGAGGCCCGCGGTGAAGGCCGCGACGGCATGCGCGCCGTGACCCAGGTCGTCCTGAACCGCGTCCGTCACCCCGCCTTCCCCAAGAGCGTCTGCGGCGTCGTGTTCCAGGGTGCCGGACGACGGACCGGTTGCCAGTTCAGCTTCACCTGCGACGGATCGATGCGCGGCGGAGTCAATCGCGTCGCCTGGAACCGGGCGCGAGAGGTCGCCTCCAGCGCCCTGTCCGGCAGCGTCTTCGGCGCCGTCGGCAATGCCACCTTCTTCCACACCACCGGCGTCTCGCCGGGCTGGCGCAATGCGATGGTGCGGGTCAACCAGGTTGGCGACCACCTGTTCTACCGCTTCGGCGGCCGGACGGGTTCCAGCAGCGCCTTCAGCTATGCCGCGCAGCGCTCCGGCGCGGCCGACACGCCCCGTTTGATCCAGGCCAGCGTGGACCCGTCAGAAACGGTCCGTGAGGCCGGTGCGGTCGCCTACAATCTGCTGGTTTCGTCGGAAAACCGCACCCCGGCACCCGATCAGGCCCCGGCCGCACCTGCCGCGACCGTTCAGCCGGCCCCCTCGTCTTCCACGCCGACCCCGGCAGCGGACACCGCCGCCGCCACCTGATCCGTCAGACGCAGCTCAGCGCTCCTCGACCATCCAGCGGTTGGTCAGGTTCTGGCGCAGATCGCCGAACCCCTCCTGTCCATCAAGGGTGACGGCACCCGGTTGAGCAGTCTGTATTCCGGGCTCGGGATCCTGGCCGATGCTGCAGGCACCCGGCCCGCCTGCCTTGCCGCCATGGCCGGCTTCGCTGCGCTGTTCCCCGGGAATCCGCAGGGCGTGGGTCATCGAAGGCTCCATCCGTCCCCTGACAAACCCCCCGTGGCTGACGGCGTTCCGTATCCGCGGCTCAGACGACGTCCAGCCCGATGTCCAGCGACGGTGCCGAATGTGTCAGGGCCCCGACCGAAATCACGTCCACGCCCGTTTCGGCGATACCCCGCACCGTCTCCAGGGTGACCCCGCCCGAGGCCTCCAGGACCGGCCGCCCGAACGGAGACGCCTTCGCCCGCTCCACCGCCTCGCGCAGCATCGGCAGGGTGAAATTGTCCAGCATGATGACGTCCGGCCGTTCGGCCAGCGCCTCGTCCAGCTGGTCGAGACCATCCACCTCGACCTCGACCTTCATCAGATGCCCGGCCGCCGCCTTCGCGCGCCGGATCGCCTCGGCCACGCCGCCGCAGACAGCGATGTGGTTGTCCTTGATCAGGATCGCGTCATCCAGGCCGAAGCGATGATTGACCCCTCCCCCACACAGTACGGCGTGTTTCTCCAGCGCGCGCAGGCCCGGCGTGGTCTTGCGGGTGTCGGCGATGCGGGCGCGGGTCCCCTCCACCGCTTCGACATAGGCGCGGGTCAGGGTGGCCACCCCGCACAGTCGGCCCAGCAGGTTCAGCGCCGTCCGCTCGGCGGCCAGAAAGGCGCGCGCATCGGCCTCGACCTCAGCCAGCACCGCGCCGGCCTCGAACGCTTCGCCATCGCCCAGGCTGAGGGCGATCACCGCCTCGGGGTCCATGGCCAGGACGCTGAGGCGCACGCAGTGGATCCCGGCCAGAACGCCGGGCTTGCGCGCGACGAAGGAGGCTCGCATCCGCGCGCCCTCGGGAATGCAGGCCTGGGCCGTCACGTCGCCGGCCCGGCCGAGGTCCTCGGTCAGAGCCATAAGGATGACCGGCTCGATCAGCAGGTCGGGCAGGTGTCGGATCATGGCTCTATCCTGCGGCGGCCAGAAGGCCGGACTCCACGGCGGAGTCGGCCCCGGGGGTCAGGCGCGTGTGCCGGGCCACGGCGGCTGTCTCGGGATAGTCCCGGCGGAAATGCCCGCCCCGGCTCTCGCGCCGCGCCAGCGCCGCCTCGGCAATCAGCCGCGCGGCGACCAGAGGCAGGGCCGGCCCCGAGGCTCGTTCCAGCCCGGTGATGAGGGCCAGCGCGCGGGTCAGGCCCGCCGCGTCACGCACCACACCGACATCGTCGCTCATGGCGGCGCGCAGCCTTTGCAGGTCGGCGTCGTCCAGATCCGGTGCCGGCGCAGGGGCCATCACGGCGTCCCGATCGCCCCGCTCGGCCGCCGCCGCGCGGCCCGTCCGTCGTCCGAAGGCCGCGGCTTCCAGCAGGGAGTTGGACGCCAGCCGGTTGGCCCCGTGCACACCCGTCGCGGCGCATTCGCCAACCGCGAACAGGCCGGCCAAGGTCGTGCGGCCGTCGGGACCGGCCGCGATCCCGCCCATGTGGTAGTGGGCCGCCGCCGCGACCGGGATCGGCGTCTCGCGCGGGTCCAGCCCGGCCCTCATGCAGGCGGCGAAGACGGCGGGAAAGGCCTCGGGGAACTCGTGGCCGATGGCGGTCCGGGCGTCGAGGAAGGCCCCCCGCCCGGCCGCGCGGGCGGCGTGAACAGCCCGGGCGACGACGTCGCGCGGCTGCAGATCTGCATCCGCCGCCTCGCCCAGCAGGAACCGGCCGTCCCGGTCGATCAGCCGCGCGCCCTCGCCGCGCAGGGCCTCGGTCGCCAGCGGCATGGGGTCGAGCCCGACGTCGATGGCCGTGGGATGGAACTGGACGAATTCGGGATCAAGAATGTCCGCGCCCGCCTGCCAGGCCAGCGCCATGCCCTCGCCCAGCAAGGCCGCAGGCGTGGTGGTCTGGGCATACAGGCCACCGGCCCCGCCGGTGGCCAGCACCACGGCGGGTGACAGAACCTCGAACAATCGGCCCGAGCCGGCCCGTTCGATCAGGGCTCCGCACACGCGGCCGCTCGGGTCCTGCATCAGGCCGCGCAAACGTGCGTCTTCCCAGACCTCGATGTGCGGCGCGGCGCGCACGGCCGTGACGAGGGCGGACAGAATGGCACGGCCCGCACCATCGCCGCCGACCCGGGCGACCCGGGCCTGAGAATGGGCGGCTTCCAGACTGACCGCAAAGCCACCGTCGGCGTCACGATCGAAAGGTGCACCCAGCGCCGCCAGCCATTCCACCGTCTCGCGCCCGTCGCCGGTCAGCGCCCGTGTCGCGCCGGCCTCGACCAGTCCGGCCCCCGCCGCCGCTGTATCGGCGGCATGCAGGGCCGGGGCGTCGCCCACCGACAGGGCCGCCGCCACACCCCCCTGGGCCCAGGCCGAGGAACAGGCCTCAAGCAGGGGTGCGGGCGTCACCAGCAGCACCTTGCGCGGCGCGGCCTCCAGCGCGGCCGACAGGCCCGCCAGACCGCCGCCGACGATCAGCGGTCCGTCGTGCCGGATCCGGTTCAACGACCGAACTCGAAATAGCCGGCACCCAGGGCCATGGCCTGTGACAGCGAGCCGGCGACCGGCATCAGACCCGCCAGGGCCACGCCGGCGCAGGCCGCCGCCACGACCACGAACAGGCCCACGCTGCGCGCCGCTTCCGGCCAGTTGAGCTGACGTCCTTCGGGCCGCCAGCTGCCACGCCGCAGATGGCCGAACAGGGCCAGGGCCAGAAAGGCGGCGAAGATGTAGCTGCCATTGGTCAGGCCCCAGAGGATCACCAGGGCACCCACCGCCACCATGGCGGCCTTTTCGACCATCGGGTGGATACGGGCCAGCACCGGACCGAGCGCCTTGGAGCCATCCAGGGGCGGCGCGGGGGCCAGATTCACCAGATTGATGATGGCGATGATGAACACGCCCTGCAGCCACATCCCCTGCCCCGTCGCAATGTACAGGCCGAAGAAGGGAATGGCGGCCAGCAGGCCGAAGGCCGGCCCCGCCAGCGACACCAGAACGCCATGCCATTCGCTGGCCGGCAGGCGCTGGCTCTTCGCCACGCCGCCGAGGAAGGGGATGATGTAGATGCGCGCCGGACCCATGCCGAGCGCGTTCATCGCCAGCACATGGCCGTATTCGTGCACCAGCAGGCCCCAGATCGCCGCGACCGCGATGACCCAGCTGCCCGAGACCCACCAGATGAACCCGCCCAGAAGCAGGGTCGAGACCACCGCCCAGACGGGATGCTGGCCCTTGTCGAGGGGAGGTTCGCCGGCCTGCGGTCGGGCGATTTCGGGCTGGGCCGGCGCTGCGGGCGGCAGGTTGTCCCACGGACCGGGGCGGCGCTTGTCAGTGTCTTTCATCGTGCGGACGTGGCCTTTTCCGACCGCAGCCACAAGGCCAGCAGGGCAAGTAGCCGCAGGCTCTTCGGGTCCACGCCGGCGACGACCCGCACAGGAGCGACATAGTGCATCAGATCAGCTCCACCGCGACGTGGTGTTTCGCCTTGAACAGGTCATAGCGCGCCGGGATCGCGGGCGGCGGCAGGTCGATCATCCGCTGCACCGCAAGTCGGGCACGCTCGGCCATCTCTTCGGGCACGGTCACCTCGAACTGCATGTGCAGCAGGCAGTCGCGGATGTTCTGAAGCGTGATGCGCTTCATATAGGGGCAGAGGTTGCAGGGGCCGATGAAGCTGACCTCGGGCGCGTCGCCCTGGATGTTGGCCGACATCGAGCATTCGGTCAGCAGCACCACCTGCTTGGGCTTGTTGGCGGCGATATAGTCCGTCAGCGCCGCGGTCGAGCCGGCGAAGTCGGCGGCCGACAGAACGTCCTCGGGGCATTCGGGGTGGGCCAGGATTTCCGCGCCCGGATAGGCTTCGCGCATCTCGGCGATATCGGCGGCGGTGAATCGCTCATGCACGATACAGCGGCCCTTCCAGGCGATGATGCCGACGTGGGTCTGGGCGGCGACGTTGCGCGCCAGGAATTCGTCGGGGATCAGGATGACGCGGTCGACGCCCCATTCCTTCGCCGCCCATTCCACCACCTGCACAGCGTTGGCGCTGGTGCAGCAGATGTCGGTCTCGGCCTTCACATCGGCCGTGGTGTTCACATAGGTCACGACCGGCAGGCCCGGATAGCGCTGCTTGATCAGCCGCACATCGTCCCCGGTGATCGACTCGGCCAGGGAGCAGCCGGCCTTCAGATCAGGGATCAACACCGTCTTGTCCGGCGACAGGATCTTCGAGGTCTCGGCCATGAAATGCACGCCGGCCTGGACGATCACCTTCGCCTTCGACCGGGCCGCCTCCTTGGCCAGGCCGAGGCTGTCGCCGACATAGTCGCCGACGCCGTGGAAGATTTCCGGCGTCATATAGTTGTGGGCCAGAATGACCGCGTCCCGCTGCTTCTTCAGCGCATTGATCTCGTGGATCAGCGCCGCCTGGGCCGGCCACTCCATGGGCGTGACGTGATCCCTGACCTTGGCCCAGACCGGCGCGGTTTCCCGCTCCAGCGCCTTTGACAAGCCAAACATGCCGTCTGCCATCTCGCTCCTCCTCCACTTATGCTCAAAGTTAGCATAAGTCGGAGTGAATGTAGTCCGGTCGCCGGAAAACGCAAGCGGACCGCCAGATCTTCCGGTTATGGGAAACACGGTCTTAACCAGAACAGGGCTGAAAGGGATGCGACGCCCTTGCTGGAGACCCTCGCATGCGCCTGTTTCTGTCCGTCCTCGCGGCGACCACCCTTGCACTTTCCTCCGGCGCGGCACTGGCGCAGTCCGAACCGGGCGTCGCCGTCGGCGCGACCGCCGGTACGGCCGGCGTCGGTCTGGATGTCCAGATCAAGGCCGGACCGATCTTCACCCTGCGCGGCTCCCTCGACCGGCTGACCTACAGCGCCGATCGGAGCTATGACGGCGTCGACTACAACGCCGACCTGGCCTTCGACACCGTCGGGGCCTTCATCGACATGCACCCCATGGGGAATGGCCTGTTGATCTCGGGGGGAGCCTATCTCGGCGACCGGGACATCGGCCTGGACGCAACGCCCACCGCGCCGGTCGAGATCGGTGGCGCGACCTTTACGCCCGGACAGGTCGGAACGTTGAACGGCACGATCAAGTTGCGCGACGTGGCTCCCTTCGTCGGCCTCGGATGGGACGACACCTTCTACCGCAGCGGACGCTGGGGCTTTCGCGCCATCGCCGGCGTCGCCCTGAGCGACAAGCCCGAGGTGGCCCTGCGCTCGACCGGCGGCAGCCTGTCCAACGACCCGGCCTTCCAGGCCCGGCTGCGGGACGAGTCACAACGGATCACGGACGAGACCGAAGGCTATGGCCTGTTTCCCGTGATCCAGCTGGGGCTGAACTACAAATTCTGACCACAGACCCTCAGACGCGGCGCTCGTGGTCCAGCAGCCAGCGCTTGCGCTCCAGCCCGCCCGCATAACCGGTCAACGTGCCGTTGGCACCGATCACCCGATGGCAGGGCACGATGACGGCGACCGGATTCTGACCATTGGCCAGGCCCGCGGCGCGCACCGCCTTCGGCGAACCGATCGCCGCCGCCAGCTGGCCATAGGTCCGCGTCTCTCCCGCCGGAATGGCCCGCAGCGCCTTCCATACCGTGCGCTGGAAATCCGTGCCGCCGGTCCTGACCGTCAGTCCGTCGAGCGCGGTCAGGTCGCCGCCGAACCAGGCCTCGACCGCGCGCCGCACCGTCTCCGGAGCCCGCCCTTCGACGACTACCGCGCCCGGCGCATGTCGGCCCAGCAGCCGCGTCATCCGCGCTTCATGATCAGCGAAGTCCAGCGCCCGTGCGGCCCCCTCGCCATCCGTCACCAGCAGCACCTCGCCCACCGGCGTGGCGACCCGGTCGAGAGTCAGGGTGTCAGGCTGCGCGTTTTGCATCGTCACTCTCCATCTGTCCCAGGTCTTCGCCGCTGATCCCCGCCCAAGCGAGATGCAGCGCCCCATAGGCCCGCCACGGGCGCCAGGCTTCGGCGCGGACAGCGAGGGCTTCTTCGTTCAGTCGGTCGTTCGTCGCCTCCGCCCCGTCGTCGATCCAGGTGCCCGGCAGCCTCAGCCCCGGTCGCGCCGCGACCAGCGGCTTGAGCACCGGATCGGCCGACAGGTCGCGCCCGATAGCCTGAGGGTCCGCCGACAGGTCGAACACCCGCCGCACCCGCGCCAGCACGCCGGGCAGCGCCTTGAGGTCGTCCGCCTCAACACAGACCGAGACCCGCCCGACCTCCGCCGGCTCCACCGTGACAGAGCCGTCCGCGCCATCGGCATCCTTGCGCAGCACCCGTGACCACCGCTGTCCATCAACCGCTTCCCCTCGATCGGTCAGAGCCGCCAGCATCGCCGTCCAGTCATAGGGCGGGCGATAGGGCAGGCTCAGGCGAACCCCGCCCGCGTGCACCCGTTCGCCGCGCCGCCGCAGGGCCGACGGCGGCCGGTCGTAGAGGGCCTGAAACGTCTCGTTGAACCGACGCACGCTGCCGAAACCCGAGGCCAGAGCCACCTGCGCCATCGACAGGTCGGTCTGGTGGATCAGGGCCTTGGCCAGCAGAACCCGCCGGGTCTGGGCCACGCTAACCGGTGCCGCCCCGAGGTGCTGTCGGAACAGCCGGCGCAGGTGCCGCTCTCCGACGCCCAACCGCGCGGCAAGGTCATCGACGTCCCCTTCATCCAGCGCACCCGCCTCGATCAGCGCCAGCGCCCGGCTGACGGTGTTGGAGGTGCCGCGCCACGCCCCCATGTCGGGTGCCGTCTCGGGGCGACAGCGCAGGCAGGCGCGGAACCCGGCCTCCTCGGCCGCCGCCGCCGTGACGACGAAGACCATATTCTCGCGCTTCGGTGTCCGGGCCGGGCAAACCGGACGACAATAGATGCCGGTGGTCTTCACACAGCCGAAGAAGCGTCCGTCGAACCGCGCGTCACGGGTCAGCACCGCGCGGTAACAGGCCTCCTGATCGAGTTCGCCAGCGTTTTCCATAACCGCAGGATGAGCCCGGCGGCACCGGATGTCTCGCGGTTTTCGGACATGGCCGTCCCTAACCCCGCGCCAGCCTCCACAGGTTCAGGAGGACGCTGCAGACCAGGCTGATCGCCGAAATCGCCAGCGCCCAGGTCATGACCACCGACAGGGTGGAGGCGACGCCGACCAGATCGCGGGCACCATCCCCCAGCGTTCGAAGGGTGTCGATGTCCAGCATGACCCAGTCACCGGCGATCCGCGCGGTCTCGCCGTCACGGGTCAGTGTGAACCAGTGGCCGGCCTCGAAGATTGCCCATGTCAGCCACAGGCCGCCGACTGCGATCCCGAGCTTCGCAAACGCTCTCAACCGTACCGCATAGGGACGGAACAGACTGTTCAGGTCGACCGACATCTGGACCAGGGCATAGACCAGGATCGGGATGAACAGGGCCGACCAGATCGGTGCCGCACTGACGGCCGCATCCGTGCCGCGAAGTTCGATCGACATCAGGCCGGGGAAATGCAGCACCCCGATCCACCACAGCGCGAACATGCCGACAGCCAGGAAGGAGGCCAGATACTCCCCGCCCGGCCAGGACCGGGCCCGCCTCGGCGTCTTCGGCATAAAGCCAGCCTTCGTCGCCTCCGTTCCGGCCATCGCCCCGCTCCAGGCCGCCGGATCGGCCAGGCCGAAAGCGCCCAGATCCTTCACCCGCCACTTTGTCATCCACGCCGGCCGGATGCCCTGATGCTCAAAGATGGCCGCCGCCAGCGTCGCCGCGCCGATCAGCGTCAGACCCGCGCCGAAGAAGCCGTGAAATGCCTGGGCGATCTCCTGACCAAAATTGTCGGACCCGCTGACGACCTGCACGACCAGTCCCAGGGCATAGACCACCCCGAGTACCATCAGTCCTGCCTTCACGCCGAACATCCAGTAGGGAAACAGTTCCGGCCCGACCAGCGAGTCCGGCCCCTTGCGATAGCGGGCGGCGACGACGAGCGGATGGCCGATCTCGCGCAGGATCACCTCCTGCTCGTCCTCGGTCAGCGCGCGGCCCAGCTCTTCTTCCCTCGCCTCGAACCGGCTCAGGATCAGGTCGCGCAGCTCGGCTGTGATGTCGGCCCGCTCGTCTTGCGGCAGCTGCGCGGCGACGGCGTTCAGATAACGATCGATCAGGTCCATGGCTTTTCCCCTTCAGCCGGAGTTTCAGAGAATCTTGTCGAGCGAGGCGTTGATGCCCCGCCACTCGTCGGTCAGGGCGGCCAGCATCGAGACACCCCCGGGCGACAGGACGTAGAAGCGCTTCTTGCGCTTCTCCTCCTCGCGCCATTCGCTATCCAGAAGGCCTTGGCTCTCCAGACGGCGCAGCAGCGGATAGAGGGTCGATTCCTCCATCTCCAGCCCGTCGGCGGCCAGGGCCTGACGCAGGGTGTAGCCGTAGCGCTCGGTCCTCAGACAGGCGAGCACCGCCAGCACCAGCGACCCCCGTCGCAGCTCAAGCCGCATGGATTCATACAGGTCCGGATCGAGGCTCATGCTGGCTCCCTGCGTCTCACATAGTGTGTGACACACAGTGTATGCCGCATACTGTATGAGGGAGTCAATACGCTCTCCGCCTGTCATCCTCGGGCTTGACCCGAGGAACGGACCCTACGGACGCTCAGTTGAACGAAGGCGGCCCTGCGGGCCCAGGGGCGCACCCGCCGCCCAGCGACGGTGCCTCTGATGCTCGGGTCAAGCCCGGGGATGACGGTGGTGGGAGAGCGGCCTCACTCCGGGATGCGCTGCCCGTCCCAGGCGAACACACCGCCGCTGTCGGCGGGTGTCAGACCGCCGATCACGGCCAGCAGCCGGTCCGCGGAATAGTCGGCGGTGAACAGCTTGTCCGGTTTGACACCCTTCTGGAACGGGGCGCTGAGGCCCGTATCCACCGTGCCCGGATGCAGGCCGGCGACAACCGCCTGCGGATGGGTGCGCCCCAGCTCCACGGCCAGATTGCGCAGCACCATGTTCAGCGCCGCCTTGGACGCCCGATAGCTGTGCCAGCCACCCAGCCGGTTATCGCCGATCGACCCGACCCGCGCGGACAGGGCCGCAAACACCACCCGCCGGTCGCGCGGGGCGAGGGGCAGGAAATGTTTGGCCACCAGCGCCGGGCCCACGGTGTTGATCCGATAGTCGCGCAGCATGTGATCCGATGTCAGGGCGCGATAGCCGCGCTCGGGCTCGAACCCGTGATGCAGCACGCCGGTGGCGACGAACACCAGCGTCGGCGCTGGGCCGTCGGCCACGCGGGCGGCGGCGGCGGCGATGGAGGCCTCGTCCTCAAGGTCGAAGCCTGTGCCCGCTCGCGAGAAGGCGTGGACCATGGCGTAGCGCCCGGACGCCTCCAGCGCGCCCGTGATCGCCGCACCGATCCCGCCCGAGGCACCGATCACCACGGCGGTCTGATCCTGAAGTTCTGTCATGCCCCAGTCAGTCGCCGCCGGAGGCGGTTGGTCAACCCGGCACCGAGGCGCGGGGCCTTTTGCCTCAGGACGGCGGGGCGTCGCCCGCGCGCGAGCGTCTGAGACCAGAAACTCGCTACTGGACAGAACCCGCGACCGGGTGTGTCCTGACGAGTCCGGCGCAAGAACAACAACAAGCCGGTTTCAAGTGAGGATCCATGTCCAACCGACCGAGCCATATCCGGCTCAACTCACACCCCGGCGCGGGCACCGTCAGCCGCTTCCCGATCGAATGGGGTGCCGCCACTGCGAAGGAACGCGGGCCCGTCATCGGCACGGTCAACTCGGGCAGCGACCGCAACGCCATCGGGGCGCACGGCGGGGCCTATTCGGTCTATCGCGCCCTGGCCGTGTCGTCGGGTGCCATGAGCGCGAACAACCGGCCCGACCTGACCAATACCGCCCCGACGACGCCCATGGGCCCCTTCCCGCAGTGGAGCGACGCGTCAAAGATCGTCTCGCTGGACCCGTGGGGGGCCCGCGTGGCCGAGGATTTCGCCGACGAGCTGCGGGACGGCGTCGACATCCGCCCCACCATCGCCGTCACCCGTGCCCGGCTGCAGCTGGCCGAGATCGGCGAGGCCATCGCCTCCGGGCGGCTCAAGGTCGACGGCCAGATCGTGCATGAGAGCGGCGACGTCGCCGTGACCAAGGCCGCCATCGATCCGGTCTGGTATCTGCCCGGCATCGCCGAACGCTTCGGCGTCACCGAGTCCGCCCTGCGCCGGACCCTGTTCGAACAGACGGGCGGCATGTACGCGGACCTGGTGACCCGGCCCGATATCAAGGTCTTCCTGCCGCCGATCGGGGGGATCACCCTCTACATCTTCGGCGACCCGGCCGCGATCACAGACCCGAAGCGGCGCCTGACCTGCCGTGTCCATGACGAGTGCAACGGCTCGGACGTGTTCGGATCGGACATCTGCACCTGCCGCCCCTATCTGACCCACGGCATCGAGGAATGCATCCGCGAGGCCCAGAACGGCGGGGCCGGCCTGATCGCCTATAACCGCAAGGAGGGCCGGGCCCTCGGCGAGGTGACCAAATTCCTCGTCTACAACGCCCGCAAGCGCCAGCCGGGCGGCGACCAGGCGGCCACCTATTTCGAGCGCACCGAATGCGTCGCCGGGGTGCAGGACGCACGCTTCCAGCAGCTGATGCCGGACATCCTGCACTGGCTGGGGATCACGAAAATCGACCGCTTCGTCTCAATGTCCAACATGAAGCATGACGCCCTGACCGCCTCGGGCATCGAGATCGGCGAGCGCGTGCCGATCCCGGATTATCTCGTCCCGCCCGACGCCTCCGTGGAGATGGAGGCCAAGAAGGCCGCCGGCTATTTCACCCCCGACGCCCCGCCGTCAGCCGAGGACCTGACCCGCGTGGTAGGCCGCGACCTTGAGCAGTTCTGAAACGGAGCAGGCGCCCAACCTGCTTGCAATGGGCCTGCTCAACGCCGCCGCCGTCCGCGAACGCGCCCATGAGATGCTGGCGATCGGCGTCGCCGGCGGCCTCGACCATTGGCGCGTCGACCTCGACCGCCTGCCGGAGACCGCGCGCTACGTCGCCGCCGTGATCCGCGACCAGTATCCGACCCTGGCCGTGCCCTTCCACGCCCGCTGGCGGCATTTCGCGATCGACGGCGTCGATTTTTGGGGCCCGGTTGCCGAGGCCCGCAACTGGCTGGATGCCGCCTCGCGCGCCCGCACAGAGTTCGACCTGGCCATCGTCTCCGTCCTGCTGGATGCCGGGACCGGACCCGGCTGGTCCTACCGCGACGCCCGCACCGGCCGCACCCTGACCCGGTCAGAGGGTCTGGCCATCGCCTCGCTGCGCATGTTCGAGGCCGGTGCCTTCT
This sequence comes from Caulobacteraceae bacterium, assembly GCA_965284375.1. GTDB lineage: Bacteria > Pseudomonadota > Alphaproteobacteria > Caulobacterales > Caulobacteraceae > Brevundimonas. The sequence goes on along the minus strand of OZ260074.1, from coordinate 273,023 downwards.
CGGTCACCGAGGACGACCCCTGGCGGGTCGATGCCGTGGCCCTGACCTTCCTGACCGCCGCCGATCTGGCACGGGGGTTCCAGGCGTCAGACAAGAACCCGCTGGTCGGGCTCGAGGGCCGCGCCGCCCTGCTGCGCCGTCTGGGCCAGGCCTGCCTGGCCGAACCCGACCTGTTCGCCCTGGAGGATGAGCCCCGGCCCGGCGGCCTGTTCGACGCCATGGTCAACCGCGCCGACGAACACGACCGCCTGCCCGCCCCGGTCATTCTCGAGGTCCTGCTTGAGGCCCTCGGGCCGATCTGGCGCGACCGGCTGACCCTGGACGGCGTCGACCTCGGCGACTGCTGGCGGCACCCCGCGATCAAGCGCGACGACGCCACCGACGGCCTCGTGCCGATCCACAAACTGTCCCAATGGCTCAGCTATTCGCTGGTCGAGCCGCTGCAGACCGCAGGCGTGCAGGTGACCGATCTCGACGGCCTGACCGGCCTGGCCGAATACCGCAACGGTGGCCTGTTCATGGACCTCGGCGTACTGGCGCTGAAGGATCCCGCAGACGCCGGCAAACCCTGGCCGGTGTCCGACCCGCTGGTGGTCGGCTGGCGCGCCATGACCGTGGCCCTGCTGGACCGGATCGCGCCACTGGTCAGGGCCGAACTGGGCGTTACCGCCGAGGCCATGCCCCTGGCCAGCGTGCTGGAGGGCGGCACCTGGGCCGCCGGCCGCCGCGCCGCCGCCGAACGACGTGACGGTGGTGGACCACCCCTGACCATTCTCTCCGACGGGACCGTATTCTGATGCCGGACACAGCCTTCAAGATGAACGGCGTCACCGTCGTCGGCCACCCGCTGGTGGCTCACAAACTCAGCATCATGCGATCGAAGGACACCTCGACCGCGCGCTTCCGCCAGCTGCTGCGCGAGATCTCGACCCTGCTTTGCTACGAGGTCACCCGCGACCTGCCACTGGAGGACTATCCGGTCGAGACCCCGGTCGGCCCGACCACCGGCCAGCGCATCGCCGGCAAGAAGCTGGTCTTCGTCCCCATCCTCCGCGCCGGTCTGGGGCTGGTCGAGGGGATGCTGGAACTGGTCCCCTCGGCCCGCGTCGGCCACATCGGCCTGTACCGGGAACCCGAGACGCTGGACGCCGTCGAATACTATTTCCGCGCGCCCGACGACGTCGCCGAACGCCTGTGCATCGTCATCGATCCCATGCTGGCGACCGGCAACACCGCCGTCGCCGCCATCGAACGGCTCAAGGAGCGCGGCGTCACCAATATCCGCTTCGTCTGTCTGGTCGCCTCGCCCGAGGGTCTGGAGCGCCTGCGCGGCTGGCATCCCGACGTGCCGATCTGGACGGCGGCGGTGGACGAGCGGCTGAACGACCACGGCTATATCGTGCCGGGACTGGGCGACGCCGGCGACCGGCTGTTCGGCACGCGTTAGGTCAGGCCGCGCGCTCCTGGCGCACTGCGTCATCCGGACGATCGGCTGCAAACGCTGTCATATCGGCGATGGCAGACAACAGAACGACCGGTGATATCGGCTTGGTCATATGCCGGTCCGCGCCGGCCGCCTGGCCCGCCGCGACATGCTCTGGCGCGGCGTTGGCGGTCAGCATGATGATCGGTGTGCGAGGACCGCCGGACCCAGCCTCGGCGGCGCGGATCAAGGCCACAGCCGTGAGTCCGTCCATCACGGGCATCTGCATATCCATCAGGATCAGATCAAACGCCTGGGCCGCGTGGGCAGCCACCGCCTGTCGACCATCGGTGACGGCGGTGACCTTGACACCGGTTTGGGCCAGGATGATCTCCACGACCTTCAGATTGGTCGGATGATCATCAGCGACAAGCAGGCTGAGCTGACGTGAACCCTTCGCTACAGGTGCCACCTCTCCCGGCGTCGCAGCCAACGGTTCGACGCTGTGGCTTCGGGCGAGCGGAAGATCGAACCAGAAGCGGGCACCGGCACCGGGCCTGCCGTCGCAATCCAGCGAACCGTCCATCATATCCACGAGACTGCGCGAGATCGCCAGTCCGAGGCCGCTTCCGCCAAACCGCCGCGTGATCGAGCCATCCGCCTGCTCGAACCGGTCAAACAGTCGCGCCTTCATCGCCGGATCGAACCCGACCCCCGTGTCCGAGACCTCGAAGCGCAGCCCCCCCTCGGGGCCAGGCCCCAGCCGGACGTGGACCTGGCCTTCAGTCGTGAACTTCACCGCATTGGACACAAGGTTATTCAGGACCTGGCGGACCCGCACTGTGTCGCCCAGATAGTAGCCCTCGGCCGCGGGATCGACCTCGATTTCCAACCTGATCCGCTTCTCCTCCGCTCGCATGCGGGACAGGGCCACCAGGCTGCGAACCAGGTCGCCTGCGCTGAACGGGGCCACCTCGAGCGTCATCTGGCCCGCCTCGACCTTCGCAAGGTCGAGAACGTCGGACAACAGCCGCTCAAGCATCTCGCCGGAGGTGCAGATCAGGCTGGCGGCTTCTTTCTCGCGCGGCGGAAGGTCAGCGCGATTCAGCACATGCGCCATCGCCAGCACGCCATTCAGCGGCGTTCGGATCTCGTGGCTCATATTGGCCAGGAACTCGCTCTTGGCGACGCTGGCCGCCTCGGCTTCCTGCTGCTTCTGGACCAGTTCCAGTGTCGTGTGCTGCAGCCGGCGATAGGCGCTCCAGGCGTTGATCGCGGAACTGACTGCATACATGACCAGCAACGCCAGCGAGGCGAAAAGGCCCGTCTTGGCGACCGTGAAGCCGCCGATGAGCGGAAGAGTCAGAAGGGCGAAGACGGGCGGCAGGCCGGACACCAGCAGCTGCGCCAGCGAGCGGTGGCAACCGCGGACGACATAGAGCAGAACGCCGGCGATAAAGCCGACCCCGACCGCGTTGGCGTATTCGCCCGGCGACATCCACCACAGCGCGCCGATAGTGACCCATGCACAGGTCGACAGCAGGGTCGCGGCCAGCCTCAGACTCCGGAAGAAGACCGGTCGCCTTTGCTGGTTCGACGGGGATGTCGCGATCCACAAGGTCAGATCGCCCGTCACATACATGGCGGCCCAGACCAGCAGTTCGGGCAGCGGGATCGCCGTCAGCCCCGACAGGAAAACGACGACCCCGATTGCGGCGCGAACGCCCGCCTGCTTTCGGGTCTCTACCGCCGTACGGTCGAGCGCCTCGTCAAAGCCCAGAAAATTCTGATGCATACGCTGCCCCACCTCAGGACACAGCAGACGCCCACAGCCATGAAATCAACGTTAAGCTGGGACTAGGGGCTTTACCGGATGTCGCAGGGATCACCCCTGGGTCACAGCCTTCACATTGTCGTCCGAGTTGCGGTCGATCCACTTGTTGTAGGGGTCGACGCCGGCGAATTTCGGCTCCCGCGTGGTGATGAACCGCAGCGTCTGCACGCCGGACCGGATCGGCCGGCGCTCAAGCAGGACCACGTCGCGGGCGTTGAAGGCCCCCTTGCCCGGCTCGGCCATGAACATGCCGATGTCGAAGATCTCGTTCAGCGGCGCGGGGGTCTCGACCCCCTTGCCGTCGACATAGAGCTTGCGTGCATCGACCGTGACCATGACATCCCAACGGCCGTCGGCGCGCTTCGTCGAGGTCACGCCGGTGGTCTTGACGTCATAAAGGGCGATCTTCTCGAACAGGTCGGTGATCAGGGCCTGTTTGTCGGCAGGGGCCTCGGCCCGGATGGCCGCGACCAGGTCCAGCGAGCGCGGATAGGGCGCGCCCTTGAAGGCGTACTGCGCCAGCACCCGGCGCAGAGCGCGGTTGACCGCCTCCTCGCCGATCTGGTCGCGCAGCAGGTACATGACCAGACCGCCCTTCTGGTAGTGAATATACTGCTGGTTCTCGACCCGCATCAGGGGCAGTTCCTCCAGCCGTTCGGTCCCGCGCGAACGCAGATAGCGGTCCAGTTCCTGCTTCAGGAAGCGGCGAATCTGATCCTTGCCGTACTTCTTCTCCATGACCATCAGGGCCGAATACTGGGCCAGGGTCTCGGACAGGGACGTCGCCCCCTGCTGATTCGAGCCGACGATCTGGTGCGCCCACCACTGGTGAGCGAACTCATGTGCGGCGACGTAGGTGACGTAATCGATCTTCGTCGGGTCGCTCAGGTCGGTGATGAAGCCGAGCCCTTCGGACCAGGCGAAGGTGTTGGGATAGGACTGGGCGAAACTGGCGTAGTCCGGGAACTCGACGATCCGCGCCTGTTTGAACTGATAGGGGCTGAAATTGGCCTGGTAGTAGTCCAGCGACGAGGCCAGTGCATCGAGCATACGGGGCACGTTGCGGCCGTGTCGGGCGTCATGGAAGACGACCATCTCGACCCCGTTGTGCACGCGCCGCGCCTGGACGTAGCGCGCAGACTGCAGAGAGAAGAAGTTGAGCACCGGAGACTCGGTCACGAACCGGCTGGTCCGGCGATCGCCACGCACCACGTCGGACACCATCCGGCCGGGCGCGACAACGGTCTGGTCGGCGTCGGTCGAGACCGTGATGTCGGCGGTGACCCAGTCGGCACCGATATAGTTCCGGATCTGGGCTGACGTGTCTTCCAGCTTTGCGGGACGCAATTCGGCCGGCAGGCCCAGCTTGCGGCGTTTGGTGCGGTCGGTCAGCAGGCCCTGGCGGTCCATGCCGATCGACGGCGCGAATTCACCATTGTTGACGAAGGTGCCGTTGTCGACCAGCCGGGTGGTGTTGCCGCTGGCCTTGAAGCCCTTCTGTTCCAGCACGGTTTCAAAGGTCACGGTCCGGCGGTCGCCCGGCTGCATGGGCGTGTCGAAACGATAGATGCGGTATTCGAAATCCTTCCACTCGCGGGCCACCCTGGCGCCCTCGACGGTCAGTCCGACCATGTCCAGATCGTCCTGCCAGCGCAGGTGAACCTCACTCAGGGGGGCCCGGGTGTTGTTCACCAGCACATACGAACCGCGCGTCGTCAGCCTTGGCTGGTGCGGTCGCAGGTCCATGACCAGACGCACATCGGCGATCGACGGCTGGGGCGTGGCCTCATAGGGCAGCAACGCCTTCTCATAGGCGGCCTGCTCCTTCTCCTGCGCGTCCTGCGTCCGGTAGTCATTCCAGACGTTGGTGTTGGTGTAGATGAAGACGCCCAGACCGATGAACACCGCCAGCGCCGTGCCGCCGATCAGGCCCGCCGGCCCCATCAGCCGGTGCGGCAGCCGCTTAAGCCGCGGCCACAGACGCTGCTCGGTGCCCCGCCGCCAAAGGCCGTAGGCCAGCACCAGCAGGATAGTGGCGAAGGCGGTCCAGTAGGCGTCGAGCCAGGCCGAGAATCCGGCGAAGTCGCCGCGACCGTTCATATCCGACAACGGCACGCCGATGCCCGCGCCATAGCGGTACAGAATGTGGTCGAAGCCGAGGTTCGACAGCACAATGGTCGAGATCAGATAGACCACCATGATGGCCCAGCCGACGAATTTGTTGGGTGAGAGGGCCTGGATGAAGATCGCCAGCACGGCCAGCAGACCAAAGCTGACGGCCTGTGGGAAGACATACCAGAGCAGGTATTTTCCGAGCTCGAAGTCCGTGTAGCCCTTGATCGCCTGGGTGGCGACGCCGGCCAGCACGCCCGCCAGCGCCGTCGAGAACAGCACCAGCGCCAGGGCCAGCGTCTTGGGCACGAGGAAGGTCCAGTCGGGGGTGGCGGAGGCGTCGATGATCTCGTGCACCTTGCGGTCGCGATCGCGCCATACCAGCTCGCCGGCGTAATAGATGGCGATAACGATGGAGATCAGGCCAAAGGCACCCGTCAGGCCTGTGATGACCACGCGCGTGACCAGCAGGATCGGCGCACCATAGATCTCGCCGGTGAAGAACAGCGTCGCCATGGCGAAGGCGAACCCCAGCAGGATCAGGACGACATAGGCGGGGCTCTTGAAGATCAGAACCGTTTCAAAGACCGTGCGCGACCACAGCTGGGTCAGGCCGCTGGCGAAGCCGTAGCTCGGGCGCGGCAGGGCACCGACGGGGGTGACCACGACGTCCTTCTCGACCAGCGCCTTCAGCCGCTCCTGCTTCTTCAGCTTCGCGCCACGCGGCGACGGGCGGTACAGCACATAGGCGGCCGCCAGCAGGACGGCACCGACGGCGGTCCAGATGACCCGGTTCCAGAGCAGTACGCCTTCCAGCGGGGCGTTCAGCGTGTTCCGCTCGGCCGCGGTCCAGTATTTGGTGACCAGACCATAGGCACCGGACCCGAACGGCTCGGCCCAGGCCATGGCCGTCTCGAACTCGGGCTTGGAGCCCAGCACGCCGGTCGATGCCAGATAGGCGATCAGCACGGCGACGACGCCGATATAGGTCGCCATCATCGACCGCGTCACGGTCGCCAGCATGAAGAACAGGGCCGAGGTCAGGAACAGGCCGGTCAGGCCGAAGACGCCATAGGCATAGACGTAATCGCCGAGGCGCAGCGGCCCGATGGTCTCGGGATCGACCCAGGGCATGAAGGTGCCCAGAAGCGTGCCGAGGGCAATGCTCATGTAGCACAGCGCCACGGCCGCGAAGGCCCCGAAGAAGCGGCCGTAGAGATAGGCCCCCTTGGTGATCCGGGTCGACAGGATCATCGGCCCGAAGCCGGTCTGGGTGTCCCGCGCCACGACATTGGCCACGATCGCCGTCGTCGCCAGCATGAAGAAGACGTTGAAGATGATGTGCGCGATCGCCAGCGAGAAGGGCGCGTTCTTGAGCACATTGCCGCCCGACCCCAGCGAGACGTTGGGACTGGCCACAGCCCCGAAGGCCAGCAGGCCGAAGACGATGGCGATGACCCAGAACGCCGGCTGGCGCAGCTGGTAGCGGAATTCGAAACTGGCGATCTTGGCGAACATGATCCGTCCCTCAGGCCGCGCGGCGCGAGGCGTTGACGGTCGCCAGATAGACATCCTCGAGCCCGCCTGGTGCCGGCTCAAACCCGTCGCCCGGATGGGTGTCGGACAGGACATGAACCACGGTGCGGCCCGCGAACAGCCGGGTCGAGATGACGTTGTGGGCCTTGTTGAAGGCGGGCAGTTCGGCCTTGTCGATGGTTCGGGTCCAGACCCGACCCTGGAGCGAGTGCATCAGCTCGATCGGCGCGCCTTCCAGCTGGATCTTGCCGCCGGCCAGCACAGCCATGCGGGGGCACAGGTCGGTCACGTCCTCGACGATATGGGTCGACAGGATGATGACGACGTTCTCGCCTACCTCGGCCAGCAGGTTCAGGAAGCGGTTGCGTTCCTCCGGATCAAGACCGGCCGTCGGTTCGTCGACGATGATCAGTTCGGGGTTGCCGATCAGGGCCTGGGCGATGCCGAAGCGCTGGCGCATACCGCCCGAAAAGCCGGCCAGCGCCTTGCCGCGCACGGGCCACAGATTGACCTGGTTCAGCAGGGCCTCAACCGTCTGCTTGCGGTCCTTGCCGTTGGAGACGCCCTTCAGCACCGCCATATGATCGAGCATGTCGTAGGCCGAAACGCGCGGATAGACGCCGAAATCCTGGGGCAGATAGCCCAGCACCCGGCGCAGCTGCTCCGGATCCTTGATCACGTCGATATCGCCGAAGCGGATCGCGCCCGAGGTCGGGCTCTGCAGGGTCGCGATCGACCGCATCAACGTCGACTTGCCGGCACCGTTCGGGCCCAGCAGGCCGAACATGCCCTTGGGAATGGTCAGGCTGACATCGTCCAGCGCCCGTGTGCCGTTGCCATAGACATGGGTCAGGTTTTCGATCGTCAGCATGGGAGCCCCTCCGCAAAGTAAAGGAACCTTGTCACCGACAGGGTCAGCCCGCAAGTTACGTTTGTGTCAGGTTCGCCGTTCCGCGTGCTCAGGCACCCTGCTTCGCCATTCGTCTGAACTGATGCAGCAGCGGCTCGGTATAGCCGTTCGGCTGGGCCACGCCGTCGAACACCAGGGCGCGCGCGGCACGGAAGGCCAGGCTGTTCCCGGGATCGCCCGCCATCGGGCGGTACAGGGGATCGCCGGCGTTCTGGACGTCGACCCGCGCCGCCATCCGCATCAGCGCGGCATCGACCTGGTCCGCCGTGCAGACCCCGTGCAGCAGCCAGTTGGCCATGTGCTGGGACGAGATCCGCAGGGTGGCGCGATCCTCCATCAGGCCGACGTCGTGGATGTCAGGCACCTTGGAACAGCCGACGCCCTGATCGATCCAGCGCACGACATAGCCCAGCAGCCCCTGGGCATTGTTGTCCAGTTCCTCAGCGACTTCGGCGTCCGACCAGTTGCGCCCGACGGCCAGAGGCGGGGTCAGCAGGTCCTCAAGGCCGGGGACCGGTCGTGCCGCGATCGCATCGCGCAGGGCGAAGACACCGGTCTGGTGATAGTGCAGCGCGTGCAGGGTGGCCGCGGTCGGGCTGGGCACCCAGGCGGTGTTGGCCCCGGTCTTCGGATGAGCCGCCTTCTGCTCCAGCATCTCGGCCATGCGGTCGGGCGCGGCCCACATGCCCTTGCCGATCTGGGCCCGGCCCGACAGCCCGCATTGCAGACCGATGGCGACGTTGCGCGCCTCATAGGCGGCGATCCAGGCCGAGGATTTGATCTCGCCCTTCCGCACCACCGGCCCGGCCTGCATCGCCGTGTGAATCTCGTCACCGGTGCGGTCCAGGAAGCCGGTATTGATGAAGACGATCCGGTCTTTCACTGCATGGATACAGGCCGCCAGATTGGCCGAGGTCCGGCGCTCCTCGTCCATCACCCCGACCTTGATCGTGTGCCGGGCCAGACCCAGCAGGTCCTCGACGGCGTTGAACAGGTCATCGGTGAAGGCGCACTCTTCCGGCCCGTGCATCTTGGGTTTGACGATATAGATCGACCCGGCCCGGCTGTTGCGGAACCGCCCCTGTCCCTTGAGATCGTGCATCGCGATCAACGAGGTGACGATGGCGTCCAGCACGCCCTCGGGCGCGTCTGTTCCGTCCGCCAGCCGGATCGCCGGCGTGGTCATCAGGTGGCCGACGTTGCGCACGAACAGCAGCGACCGTCCCGGCAAGGTCACCGTCGATCCGTCCGGGGCGATGAAGTCGCGATCCGGTGCCAGCGCCCGCGTCATCGACCGCCCGCCCTTGTCGAAGGTCTCGGTCAGGTCGCCCTTCATCAGGCCCAGCCAGTTGCGATAGGCCGCTGTCTTGTCGGCGGCGTCCACCGCGGCGACCGAGTCCTCAAGATCCACGATGGTGCTCAGCGCCGATTCCAGCACGACGTCGGAAATCCCCGCCGGGTCGGTGGCACCGATCGGATGGTCGGGATCGAAGACGACCTCGATATGCAGACCGTTGTGGCGAAACAGCCGGGACCGCGCGGTTTGGCCGACATATTGCCCCGGATCGCGGAGCGCGATGCCCTGGCACGGGTCGGTCAGGTCGGCCCAGTGGCCCTCGGCCAGCGGAACCGCCTCATCGAGAAAGGCCTTGGCCCGCGCCACCACCCGCGCGCCGCGCGCGGCGTCATACGGACCGGAGGGGGCGACGTCGCCCAACGCATCCGTCCCGTACAGCGCGTCATAGAGACTGCCCCAGCGCGCGTTGGCGGCGTTGAGGACGAAGCGGGCATTCAGGCTCGGCACGACCAGTTGCGGTCCGGCCAGGGTCGCGACCTCGGCATCGACGGGGTCGGTGCCGATGGCGAAGCCGGCGGGTTCATCGACCAGATAGCCGATCTCGCGCAGGAAGGCGGTCGTGGCCGGGACCTCATAGGGCTGGCCGCGACGCTGGACATGCCAGGCATCGATCCGCGCCTGCAGATCGTCGCGCACGGCGAGCAGACGGCGGTTCTCCGGGGCAAACCGGGCGAAGACGGCGCTGACGCCGCTCCAGAATGCGTCCGCCCCGACCCCGGTCCCGGGCAGCGCCTCGTCCTCGAGAAACGCGGCCAGTTCGTCGGCGACCTCAAGTCCGGCGCGCGGCGTCATCGACATGGTGCAGTCCTGGGGAGCGGGAGCGATGCTGAAACATTCCGTGATGACCCGGCGGAAGTCGAGGGGTTTTCGCAGACGCGAGAAAGCGAGCGGTTTGCCACGGTGTCTCCTCACCATTCGCTGCGTGAACAGGGAGGAGACCGGAGGCGCTGGTTTCGCCAAGCCGCTTGCCTCAGGACACCGGAGGCGCATCATCGCCGGATGAACGTATCCGCCTGGTTTCGTCTGCACTGGCCGCTGGTCCTGCTTCTGCTGATCGCGGTGTCCAGTCTGGCCTGGCCCGTCGGCGGCGGTTGGTTGTCGAGGCTGGCCCTGGGCTGGGACGTCGGGGTCGGCCTGTTCCTGATCGAAGCCGTGTTCAAGCTGATGCGGGCGCGGTCCACCGATGACCTGCGCCAGCGGGCGGCGGCGATGGACGAGGCCGGGGGTGCCATCCTGCCCCTGGCCCTGCTGGCCGCCATCGCCAGCGTTGTCGTCGTGGTCGGCGAGGCCGTCCGCGTCTCGGGCGACCGCAGCCAGGTCGGCGGGGCGGCCATTCTGGCGCTGGCCACCGTGGCCCTGTCCTGGACCTTTGTGCACCTGATCTTCGCCTTCCATTACGCCCACCAATTCTATGCTCCGGCGGTCCCGGCCGGAACCCGCGCCAAGGGCAAGGCCCGGGACAAGGGCGGCCTGGTCTTCCCGGGCGGCGAGGACCCCGACTACTGGGACTTCGTGCATTTCTCGATGATCATCGGCGTGGCCCAGCAGACGGCGGACATCCAGATTTCGGACAAGGGCCTGCGCCGCACGGCGACCGTGCACAGCGTCACGGCCTTCCTGTTCAACACCGTCGTCGTGGCCCTGACGGTCAATCTGGCGGTCAGCGTGCTGGGCGGCGGTTAACCTCTCCGCCTTGACTTGGCCGTGTTTCGCGCCCATTTGCGCTGCGTCGCACAATTGCGATGCCCCGGTGCGCTCCAGCGCGTGTGGGTCTTCCAGACTTTGAAGACCTGACTGTAGCAGCGGCCGGCCCTCAAGATTCATTCGCTGCCCGGACACGCGGGGCGGCGCCCGATCCACCCCGAAGGCCTCACTTGAGGCCCCGTCGGGACTGGCGGTGCGCGGCCTTATCGGCGTTGAGCCATGGCTGTTGCGCGTCGCCGCATACGCGAAAGAAACCGCTCCCATGAGCAAGACATTCGACACCTTCGGCCTGAACCCGGCCCTCCTGCAGGCGCTGGCGTCTGAAGGCTACACCACCCCCACCCCGATCCAGGCCCAGGCCATCCCCGACGTCATGCTGGGCAAGGACCTGCTGGGCATCGCCCAGACCGGCACCGGCAAGACGGCCGCCTTCGCCCTGCCGATCCTGCACCGCCTGGCCGCCAACCGCATCCCGCCCGTGCCCCGCACCACGCGGGTGCTCATCCTGTCGCCGACCCGTGAACTGGCCAGCCAGATCGCCGAAAGCTTCAAGAGCTACGGCAAACACCTGGGCTTCCGCGTCGCGGTCATCTTCGGTGGCGTGAAATACGGGCCGCAGGAACGCGCCCTGCAACAGGGCCTCGACGTCCTGGTCGCCACCCCCGGCCGCCTGCTGGATCACATGCAGCAGAAGACGCTGGACCTCAGCCAGACCGAGATCTTCGTCCTCGACGAGGCTGACCAGATGCTGGACCTCGGCTTCGTCAAGCCGATCCGCCAGATCGTCAGCCGCATCCCGGCCAAGCGCCAGAACCTGTTCTTCTCGGCCACCATGCCGACCGAGATCGGCAAGCTGGCCGGCGAACTGCTCAAGGATCCGGTCAAGGTGTCGGTGACGCCCCAGGCCACGACGGTCCAGCGCATCAGCCAGTCGATCATCCACATCGAACAGGGCCGCAAGCGCGCCCTGCTGACCGAGATGTTCGCCGATCCGCACTACACGCGCTGCCTGGTCTTCACCAAGACCAAACACGGCGCTGACAAGGTCGCGGCCTATCTGGAAGCCGGCGGCGTCGAGGCCGGGGCCATCCACGGCAACAAGAGCCAGCCCCAGCGTGAACGCACCCTGGCCGCCTTCAAGGCCGGCAAGCTGCGCGTTCTGGTCGCCACCGACATCGCCGCCCGCGGCATCGACGTCGACGGCGTCTCGCACGTCCTGAATTTCGAGCTGCCCTATGTGCCGGAAGCCTATGTGCACCGCATCGGCCGGACGGCCCGCGCCGGAGCAGACGGCACCGCCATCAGCTTCGTGGCCGGCGACGAGATGAAACTGCTGCGCGACATCGAGAAGGTCACGCGCCAGAAGATCCCCTCGACCGACCGCCGCAACGACAAGTCACTGGCCCTGCTGGACCAGTCGATCATGGCCTCGGGCGTCAAGTCCAAGGCCTCGATGCCCGAGGACGGCCGCGGCGACCGCCAGCAGCAGCGCGGCCCGCGCAATCCGCGCCGCGACGGGGTCAAGCTGGAAGGCGGCGGGCAACCGCATCGCGTCCGCAAGGCCGGTCCGGGCCGTGACGCCCGCCCGACCCCGGAACGGGCCTTCGACCCGATGGCCCGTGAGCGGCCGCGCCCGACCAACAACGACCCGCGCCACTCCAGCGCCCCGGCCACGGCCTCGGCCAAGCCGGACGGCGAGATCAAGCGCCGCCCCCGCAGCCGCCGCCCGTCCAACGGCGGCAAGGGCTATGTCGCAAAAGGCTGAGCCCTGAACTGAGGGGAATGCAAAGACGCCCGCCGGAGCGATCCGGCGGGCGTTCGGCTGTTCAAACCATAAAGACACTTCCCGTAGCATCGTTCTCTCACCGCCACCGTCGTGCTAGAGTCGGACCAGCACTCGGGGGAGGACAGAATGACGACTGGAGTGGACCGGCGCGGCCTCGTTTTGGGCGGGCTCGGCTTGGGCATTGCCCTGGGCGCGGCTCCTGGCGCTCGGGCGCAGGAGGTGCCGACGGCCTCCCAGATCGAGGGGCCCTTCTATCCCTATGACCTGCCGAGGGAACACGACGCCGACCTGGTCAGGGTCGGCAGCGACGACGCCCCGGCGATGGGGCAGGTCACCCATGTGTTCGGGACCGTCTGGACCACCGGGGCGACGCCGCTGGGCGGTGCCCTCGTCGAGATCTGGCAGTGCGACGCCAACGGGCGCTACCGCCATCCCGACGATCTGGAAACCAGCCGCACTCCCGACCTGCGCTTTCAGGGCTATGGTCGGACCCTGGCCGGGCCAGACGGATCGTTCCGCTTCAGGACCATCCGGCCCGTGTCCTACGCCGTGAGCGGGACGGACATCGTCCGGGCCCCGCACATCCACGTCGCGGTTTCGACCCGCGGCGTCCGACGCCTGACGTCGCAACTCTATGTGGCCGGCGAAGCACTGAACGACCGGGACGTGGCGCTTTCGAGCGTGACGAACCCGGCCCAGCGCAGCGGCCTGATCCGTCCCTATGAGGACGGCGGCGTGTTCGAGGCCGGCGCGCAGATGGTGCGCTACGACCTGATGGTGGTGATCTGATCGCGGTCCGAAAGCAAAACGCCCGCCGGATGCTCTCCGGCGGGCGCTTCGTTGTCTCGATAGCCAGACCGATCAGGCGGCGGCGCTGACCGGAGCCGGGGCCGCGTTTTCCGACGGGTCGCGCAGCACATAGCCGCGGCCCCAGACGGTCTCGATGTAATGTTTGCCGCCGGCAGCCGTGGCCAGCTTCTTGCGCAGCTTGCAGATGAAGACGTCGATGATCTTCAGCTCGGGCTCGTCCATGCCGCCATAGAGGTGGTTCAGGAACATTTCCTTGGTCAGGGTAGTGCCCTTGCGGAGCGAGAGCAGCTCCAGCATCTGGTATTCCTTGCCCGTCAGGTGGACGCGGTGGCCGTGCACCTCGACCGTCTTGCCGTCCAGGTTCACGGCGATCTCGCCGGTGTGGATGATGGCCTGGGCGTGGCCCTTGGAGCGGCGGACCACGGCGTGGGTGCGCGCGATCAGCTCGTCCTTGTGGAAGGGCTTGGTCATGTAGTCGTCGGCACCGCCGCCGAAGGTCTTGACCTTGGTCTCGATTTCCGAGGATCCCGACAGGATCATCACCGGCGTATTGACCTTGCCGACGCGCAGCTGACGAAGCACTTCCAGACCGTTCATGTCGGGCAGGTTCAGGTCGAGCAGGATCAGGTCATAGTCATAGATCTTGCCCAGATCGATGCCTTCCTCGCCGAGGTCGGTCGTGTAGACATTGAAGCCTTCCGACTTCAGCATCAGCTCGATGCTTTGAGCAGTCGCGTGATCGTCTTCGATAAGCAGAACGCGCATTGATGCCCCTCCAGGCGAAGCTTGACGGTATTCCCCGACATCCGGCGCGGGGTAACCTTGTTCGGGAGTTAACCGAGGAAAAACTTAAGAAAGGTTAACGTCACCCCATTGGGGCGAATCGTAGGCTGATTTGCGAATCGGCGTCGAGGGTCCTGAGTCAAGCCGGCACACTTTTCCGTTGCGACCCCTTCCGGCCTGACGCCGAGAGAGATACGTCCGAATTCGACGTGTTGGCGGACTATATTCCTATCTCTGGCGAGACGGCCCGCAGAGGCCATCGCTGAACAGGATGATGGGAGGACGGGAATGGACGAGACGTATCGGGCACCGGTGACCGACGGAGATCGCAATCGTGCGGGTCTCGCGATCCAGCTGGTTGCCGCGGCGACGGGGGTGACGGCCGACCGGATGCGGGGACGGGTTCGTCTGGGCGGGGCCGAGTGCCGCGCGCGCTGGCTGGCCATGTATCTGTCCTATGTCACCTACGGCTGGCCGCTCGAGCGGGTCGGTCATGCCTTCGGCCTGAACCGGGCAACGGCGGCGGCGGCCTGCCGATGGGCGGAGGACGAACGCGACCGGCCTACCCTGGACGCCATGCTGGACCGGCTGGAACGCTGCGTGCGCGAGGTGCTGGATGCGCCCGTCTGCGAGCTGCCGGCATGAGCGCGGGACGAGCCAGACGGCTGTTGGCCCGGCGTGAGGGATGGCTCGAAGCCGCGGGTTCGCACTACAGCCTCAGAGTGGGGCGTGACCGCCGCAGCCCCATCCTGCTGACCCTCGACGAGGCCGGCTTTCGTCAATTGGTGGAGGATCCAGGCCTGAAGGCGCGGCCGGGCGGCGGTTGGGTGGCGCGTTCCTCCACCGGGCGGGACCCGGACCGGACCCCGCCCGGGCGTCCGGGCCTGATCGAGGGCATCCGGCCTGTCGCGGCGCGTGACGGGCAGATCACCGCGCACCGCGCCAACCTGGCCCACTCCGCCGTGGCCTGGCTCGCCCGGCGGCGGGATGGCGAGGGCCGCCCCCTGCTGAACCCGGCCCAGGTCGCCGCTGCTGATCTGCTGGGCCGCGACGCCGAGATGGCGCTGCGCGGACCGTCGCTCACCATGCGCTGGGATGCCCTGCCGCGGTCCGGCTCGGGCGGAAGCGCAGCGGGCCGGTCTGAACCCGGCCCGGCCGCGCTGGCGGCGGCCCGGCGCGTCGAGGCGGCTCTCGCCGCCTGCGGATCCGCGCGCGGCATGGTCGAGGCGATCTGCATACGGGCCTCGGCCCTCCAGGCCGCAGAGCGGGACCTCGGCCTGCGCCGCCGGGAGGGCAGGAGCCTGCTCAACGCCGGCCTCCTGGCACTGGCGGCCCATTATCGTCTCGGCTGAACGACGGAGAGCCAAACAGCTGACGTTACAGCCTCGTAACTTTTGCCCTTGAGCCTTCCGCCCTAGGGTGAAACAGAAACGCGCAAGACGACGCGAAAATACAGTGGCGGCGCCCGGCATTTCAGGCGGTCGACGCAGACCGGGGATCATCTTGAAGTCAGTTGCTTGCGGCGTAATCGCAATCTCGTGCCTGTTGGCAACGCCGGTGGCCGCTCAGGACGCAGTGGCGGTCCGCGCCCTCGTCGATGTCTGTCTGCCCTACGCCACGCGGTCCCTGAGCTTCGAGAAATCGATCCGGGCGGCGCGTCTTCTGGACTTCCGTCGGCCGGCGAACAACGGGGGCCCCCTCGACGAGTGGGCCTCGACGGTCGATCTGATCTCGAACGATGGCAATTGGCGCATCCGCATAGAGGAAGGCTCCCGGGAAGACGGCGAAGCCCCGGTCTATGCCGCGAGCTGCAGCCTGTCCTCGCGGCACGCCAGTGCGCGCGAACTGGGCGATCTGGGGCGCCGCGCCTTCAACAATCCCGAGCAATGGACGACCTCGGCCGACAATCGCTGGCGCTGGGAACGTCGCACGCGCCGGCCCCGGGAATATCGCCTCGCCGTCGAGGTCACCGAGCCGGAAGAACAGTTGCCGATGCTGACGGTGACCGGATTCTATTATTGAGCCGAGGCCGTCGCGGCGTCGCGAATGCGTCCGACCATGGCGTTCAAGCCGTTGGCGCGCTGACGCGTCAGCGCTGACGGAAGGCCCAGACGATCCAGAGCGGCACGGGCATCGAAGGCCAGGATTTCGGCGGGCCGACGATCCGAGTACAGACGGAGCAGCAAGGCGATATTGCCTTTCGACAGGGCGCTGTCGCTGTCGGCGAGGAAGCGAAGACGATCGTCCTCGCGCCGCACAGCCAGCCAGACCTGGGCCGCGCAGCCCGGCACCTTTGCGGCTTCGGTCCGATCGGCGTCCGGAAGCGGGGCCAGGCCCTTGCCCAGTTCGATGACGTATTCGATCCGGCCTTCCCAGTCGCCAAGAAGGTCGAACTCGTCGACCAGCTCGGCCAGGGTGTCGTCGATGGTGGGGTGAGACGTCATGGGGGCCAGATAGGGCGAGGCGGCGTTAACGACAACCTCGCGACCTGTCCCCCGAAAACCGGCCGGGCGCGTCTTGATGCAGTCGCCTGGAACGGGTGTGCGCTTTGGACGACTCATCCGCACCGCTAGGCTGGATCGCCGCCGGCATGGCCCGGCTCCAGCCATCACGCCCTTGATACAGTCCGCCCGCCCCGACCCCCGGCCCGAAACCGACCCTGTGCAGGGCGATCGCCCCGCGCTGGCCGCATGGCATGCGGGCTGGGCGGTGGCAGCGGCCCTGCTGGCGCTCGGCGGTCGATGGATCGGCGGCGTCGACGGTCCGGTCTTCTATGGCGTCCTGGCCATGATCGTTCCGGGACTGACGGGTCTGGGCCTGTTGCGGCGTGACAGCGCCGGTGACCGGATGATGCTGTTGGCCGTATGGGGGCTGGCGGCGGTCTTGTCGGCGGCCCTTTCGGGCGGTCTGACCGGGCCCCTGACAGGGTTCGTCTTCCTGCCGCTGGCGGCGGGTATCGCCCTCGGCGGCACCCGCCCTGTCCAGGCGGGCGCACTCGCCGTCGCCCTGGCCGCCTTCGCCGGATTTCTGTCGGCCGGCTTCGGCCTTCAGGGCCCGCCTCTGCCCGCCCTGGCCGCGATCTCGGCCGTACTGACGGCGGGGGCCGCGGCCCTGGCCGTACGCCTGTCGTGGCGGCAACGCGAAGCCCGGCTGGACTCGGCCGAGGCCGAGACCGCACGGGTCGAAACCCTGCTCGCCGCCCAGCCCGCCTTGATGCTGATCCTGGAGCCGTCGGGGCGGGTCGTCGCCGCCTATGGCGCGCCCCCTGTCTATCTGCCGGTTGATCCCCTGTTCGAGAGCGGCCTGGTCGCGGCCGTCCACGCCCCGGACCGGCCCCGCCTGCTCGGAGCGATGGAGCGCGCCATGGGCGGGCAGGACGGGATGGTCGTGTTCGCACCCCGCCTCGCGCTTGACCGCCGCGCGCAGATGCTGGTCCGTCGCATGGACGACCCCGCGGGCCCGCGTCTGGTGGCCCAGGTCTTCGACGCCACGGCCCAGTACGCCCGCGAACTGGGCCTTGAGATCGCCCGCAACGAGGCCGAGGCGCGCGAAGCCGGCAAGACCCGCTTCCTCGCCAATATGAGCCACGAACTGCGCACGCCGCTGAACGCCGTCCTCGGCTTTTCGGACATCATGCGCCAGCGCATCTTCGGCCCCCTGCCCGACCGCTACGGCGAGTATGCCGCAAACATCCACGAGGCCGGTGGCCATCTGCTGGATCTGATCAACGACCTGCTGGACGTCGCCAAGATCGAGGCCGAACGCTACACCCTGACCCTGGAACGCTTCGATGCGCGCGAGATCGTTTCGGCGGCCATGGCGCTGGTCCGGGTCAATGCCGACGACAAGGGCGTCCACCTGAGCAGCGTCCTGCCCGGTGATCCGGTCGAGGTTTCGGCCGACAAGCGGGCGTTGAAACAGCTCACCCTGAACCTGCTCTCGAACGCCGTGAAATTCACGCCCGCCGGCGGCACGATCACCGTCACGGTCGAGGCCATCGGCCCCTACCTGGAAGTGGTCGTGGCCGACACCGGCATCGGCATCGCGCCCGAGGACGTGCGCCGCCTCGGCCGCCCCTTCGAACAGGCCGGAGAGATCGAGCAGCGCCGTCAGGGGACCGGTCTGGGCCTGTCGCTGGTCCGCGCCTTCGCGGAACTGCACGGTGGTCGAATGAGCATCGACAGCACCCTCGGTGAAGGCACGGCCGTCACGGTGCGGCTGCCGGTCGCCCTGCTGGCCCGCGCGCCGGCCCCCGAGGGCGGAGCCGAGATCATCCCCATGCCGATGAAGAACGGGGCCTAGGCTCTACAACATTCCCATGGCCAGAAACGCCCGGCCCGCGGCGAAGTCGCCGGCCTCGAATTTCGCCGTGGCGACGCTGCCGTCGCGGAAATGGAATTCGATGGCGAAGGTCTCGCGCGGATCCAGTCGCTCCAGCGCGGCGGCGGTCGAGGCCGGGAAGCGCCAGGTCTCGCCCGCGGTGCGGCCTTCGGCCAGGAGGGCCGGATCGGCAGCCGCTACGCCGGCGGCCCACAGGCTGGTGCGCGAGGACGCCGGGACCAGACCGTCCCCGGCCAGCCAGGCGCGGGCAACCCTTTGAGGATCCCGCAACACGATCCGCGCGGCGTTGGGACGCGAACGGCCGACGAAACTGACCACCGCGACCAGACCCGGCGCATCGCCCTCTCCGGCATAGCCGAAAGCGACGGGAGAGGCACCGACCACAGACGCCTGTCGCAGGCGCCACGCCGGGCCCGTCGAACCCAGTCGATTGGCAGTCCAGTTGGCCCGGGTGCCGGGGAAGGTCATGCGCGGTGTCCGCAGCCAACCCGAAAAGGCATTGTCGACGCGGCCCTTGACGGTCGCCAGTTGCGGATCCCGACAGGACACGGCCTGCGCCCGCGATCGTGCGCGGGCGGCGGTGGCGCTGAGGTCGGCCTCGGCCGCACCCGAACGCAGGGCCGCGCCCCGGGCCTGGGCCGTCGCAGCCCCGAGGGCGGCGTCGATGCGCGTCTCGAACAGGCCGCAGCGCTGGTCGGCGGCGACCATGAAGGCGCGCTCATAATAGGTGTCGGCAGGCCCTGCCTGCGCCGGGTTCGACAGACACAGAACCGCTGCGGCGAGCAGGACGGCTTTGGTCTTGGGAGCGGGGTGGCCTATCGTCATGGGACCGCACCCTACGCGCCACGCGTTCCGGTCCGGTTTCCGAGCAGGGTTATCAAAGTGCTTCTTTCCAGTGACCTGTGGGTCTCCGCCCTGATCCGCCGCGCCGAGCTGTCGGGGGCCTTCGCCACGGTCGCCCGCAAGGGCGACGCACGCGCCGGAACGGTCATCGTCAAGGCTTTCGACAGCTCCACCCGCCGCGCCCGACTCTACAGTGAGGCCTTCGGACCCGACGGCGAGCGTCTCTGGATGCAGCCGGTCGAGAGCGAGTTCGAGAGCGAGCTCGACGCCTATATCCAGCGCCAGTCCGGCTATGATCCCGACCTCTGGGTGGTCGAGATCGAGGACCGTGAGGGCCGGCACTTCATTACGGAGAAGGTCGCCGGGGAGTGAGGAGTGACTGATGTCTGGTGGTTGGTGGATCCGAGCGCGGTCTCAAATGCGGCCAACGGTGATCGGCCGGCACCACCAGTCACTAACCACCAGTCACCAGCCACCTCTGCCAGTGCGAAATCCTTAACTGCGTTCGGGAACGGAACCGCAAGCGCGTCGCCGTATGGTCATCTCAACGGGCCGAAAACGAGCCCGGTGATGGTGGGTGTTGTCGATGCTCTTTCTTCTCAACGACGTGGTGTTCGATCTGGATGAGGCCTCCCCGGTCACGCCCGGCGACGCGCGCCGGTTCGAGAACCTGGGTCTGGACTATGTTCTGGAACTGGGCTGCGAGCTGTTCGCCGAAGATCCGCTGCTGCACAAGACCGATCCGCAGCGCGCCCGCCGCCTGGCCTGGCTGATCCACGACCGGTCGCCCGAGGTCAACGCCGCCCTGTTCGCGGCCCCCGAAGCCGGCTGTGACCCCACCTTGGTGGAGCCCCAGTTCTGCGCCCTGCCCGACGCCATCATGCGCCAGCTCAAGACCCGCGCCTCGAAGGGCAAGCTGGACGCCGTCGCCGCCGACCGCGCGGTCTGGATGCGCATGGCGGCGTAACGGCGACGCAAAGGTGCGCTTCGCGCATCGCACAACCTTGAATCCACCCTCCGCGCGATTAGGATGATCGGCTTGGGGGATCAGAATATGCGCGTATCGATCACTGGAACGGCCGTCGCGGCTGTGGCCGCTGGCTTGCTGTTGTCTGGAACGCCTGCCCGGGCGGAATGGAAGCGCGCGGAAAGCCCACGATTCATCGTCTATTCGCGCGGAGCCGAGGGCCCCCTGAGGCGGTATGTCCAGGCGCTTGAGACCTATGACTACGTGCTGCGGGTCCGGATGGGCCTGCCACTTGAAGGCGAGGCGGTCCGCAAACTGCCGATCTATCTGGTGGAAAGCCGCGCGGGGCTGGTCCAGATCAATCCCGGCACCGGCGAAAACGTTGCGGGAACCTATTTCCCCACTGGCGAGGACATTTTCGCAGCGGCCATCCAGGACCGGGAGCAGGACTTCCTGCTCCATGAATATTTCCACCATTTCAGCATGGCCTTGGGCGGAGCCTCGACCTATCCGGGCTGGCTCATCGAGGGCCTCGCCGAATACTTCATGACCGCCGATATCAAATCCGACTCGGTCACTATCGGCGGCTACAACGAGAACCGGGTTTACTGGCTGCAGAGCACAACCTGGCTGCCACTGGAAGAACTGCTCTCGAAACGCCCCGGCGAGATTCGCAGATCGCCCTACCGGGAAACCTACTATCCCCTGGCCTGGCTTCTGACCCATTGGTTCATGGGAAATGCTGACCGCCGAACCCAACTGACGGCCTATCTGGCGGACGTGACCCAGGGCGGCGACCCGGTCGAGGCCTTGCAACGCGCCACCAACATGACCCTGGGCGAGCTGCGGCAGGAGTTGCGACGGTATCTGAACGGTAGGGTCCCCTTGACCCGCTATGAGTTGAACCTGCCGACGGCTGAGATAGCGGTAACCCGCCTGCCGAGGTCGGCAGACGATCTGCTGCTTCTTGGACAACGGCTCAAACTCGGCGTCGCCGACGACAAGCGCGCCGAAACCGCCGAACTGGTCAGGCGGTTGGCGGCCCGCTATCCCGACGACCCGTTTGCAATGCTCCAGCTCGGCCACGCGGAACTGCATTTCGGGGATGCTGACGAGGGCGAAGCGATCCTGACCCGTCTGCTGGAGCGCGAGCCCGATAACGTCGAAGCGCTTCAACTCATGGCCAGCCGCTACATGCGTCTGGCGCAGGACCGGCCCGATGAAGCGCTGACCTTGATCCGACAGGCCCGCTCCTATCTGGCACACGCCTACCGGGTCGATTCCGCCCAGTACTTTACATTGTCGATGCTGGCCCGCACCCGCCAGGGAACGCCGGACTATCCCACCCAGAACGATCTCACGACCTGGGACCTGGCGTTCAACCTCGCCCCTCAGCTTGCCTCGATCCGGTTGGGCTATGCCTCCGCCATGATGCAGGCCGAGGAGTTTCCCGAAGCGATTGCTCTGCTCGAACCGCTCGCCAATGCCCCGCACGGTGGCGAGGCCTCCGAGTCGGCCCAGCGATTGATCCAGCGCGCCCGCGCCAATCAAGACCCGCTGTCCGACGCGGAACTCGAGGCAGCTGCCGCGGACTCAGCACAACCCGGCGAACCCGAAACTGATTCCGATCCTTCGGCGGCCCCGCCCTCCCCGGCGCTCCCGCCTGGCGGAGGCTGAATCGCGCGGGACCCGTCCGCTGAAGACACCGCGCAGTTCGGTGGTGACCAGCACGATCATCGCCGCCCCGACGGCCCCGTCCGCGCAAGGGTTCGTCCACCGGTGAGTGACTTTCGGCCCGGTCCGCGCTAACTCCCGCGGCCCAACGGATCGAACATGTCGAAGCTCACTCTCGAACAGGAGGCCCTGCGCCGCAGGACCTTCGCCATCATCGCCCACCCGGACGCCGGCAAGACCACGTTGACCGAGCATATCCTGCTGGCCGGCGGGGCGATCCGCGCGGCGGGTGCCGTGCGTGCGCGTGGCGAGAACCGGCGCACCCAGTCCGACTGGATGAAGATCGAGAAGGAGCGCGGCATCTCCGTCTCGGCCTCGGTGATGACCTTCGAACACACCCCGGCCGACGGCAGGGCGCGAATGTTCAACCTGCTCGACACGCCCGGGCACGAGGACTTTTCCGAAGACACCTATCGCACCCTGACCGCCGCCGACTGCGCCATCATGGTGCTGGACGCGGCCAAGGGCATCGAGCCGCAGACGCTGAAACTGTTCGAGGTCTGCCGTCTTCGGGACATCCCGATCATCACCTTCATCAACAAGCTGGACCGCGAGGCCCAGGATCCGATGGCCCTGCTGGACGAAATCGCCAGCCGCCTCCAGCTGGACCCCGCCCCCATCTGGTGGCCGGCCGAGAGCGGCAACCGCCTGCGCGGCATGGTCGAGATGGGCACCGGCCGGTTCCAGCCCTATGCCCGCAAGCCCGCCGGGTCGGCCGAGGACGTGCCCCACCCCGAGGCCCTGCCGCTGGCCGAGGCCGCGCACTATTTCGAGCCCGGCGAACACCAGGCCTTGATGGACGCGCAGGAACTGGTCGAGGGCGGCTATCCCGCCTTCGACCGCCAGTCCTTCCTCGAGGGCCATATGACGCCGGTGCTGTGGGGCTCGGCCCTGCGCCATTTCGGCATCGACGAACTGCTGGCCGCGATCGGCGAATGGGCTCCGCCGCCCAAGACGATGAAGGCGCAGAAGGGCGCGCCCGCCGGAACGCGCAACGCCGCAGACCCCGTTGCCCTGACCGTCGAACCGGGCGAGGCAGAGGTGACGGGCTTCGTCTTCAAGGTCCAGGCGAACATGGACCCCAACCACCGCGACCGCATCGCCATGTTCCGCATGGCCTCGGGCAAATTCCAGCGCGGCATGAAGCTGAAGGTCCAGAACACCGGCAAACAGCTGACGGTGAACGCCCCCATCATGTTCTTCGCCTCGGACCGCGAACTGGCCGAGGACGCCTATGCCGGCGACGTCATCGGCATTCCCAACCACGGCGTCCTGCGCGTCGGCGACAGCCTGTCCGAGAGCGGCCTGATCCGCTTTGCCGGCCTGCCGAATTTCGCCCCGGAGATCCTGCAGCGCGTGCGGGTCAAGGATCCGCTCAAGGCCAAACACCTGAAGAAGGCGCTGGATGGTCTGGCCGAGGAAGGCGTGACCCAGTTGTTCCGGCCCGAGATGGGCAGTGATTTCATCGTCGGTGCCGTCGGCCAGCTGCAGTTCGAGGTCATGGCCGACCGGCTGGGCGAGGAATACGGCCTGGAGGTCATCTTCGAGCCCAGCCCCTGGGCCGAGGCCCGCTGGATCGGCGGCACGAAGGCCGACCTCGAGGACTTCATGAGCAAATATCGCGGCCAGATGGCCCGCGACATCGACGACGATCCGGTCTTCCTGGCCAAGTCGAGCTGGGAGACCGGCTATGTGATGGAGCGCTTCCCGGTCGTGGCCTTCACCAAGACCAAGGAGCGGGGTTAGGCCGCCGCCAGACGGTGTTCGGGCGCATAGCGCGCGTCCTGACCGTCCACCTCGACGACCAGCCCCGCACAGATCCGGTCGATGACCTCGGCAGTGACGGGGCGGCTGGTGAGATACCCCTGGAACTCGTTACAACCCGCCGCGGCCAGCCGCAGCCACTGGTCCGGCGTCTCCACGCCCTCGGCGATCACGCGCATGTTCAGCGACCGCCCGAGTTGCACAATGGTCGATACCAGCACGTCGGCGGACTTCGACTGACCCATGTCGACGACGAAGGACCGGTCGATCTTGATCTTCCCGATCGGAAACCGGCTGAGGTAGGAGAGGCTGGAATAGCCGGTGCCGAAGTCGTCGATCGCGATCGAGAACCCGGCGTCACGGAGTTCGCCCAATCGCTGTGAAGCCCCGTTGCCGCGATCGACCAGAACGCCTTCGGTCAGTTCGAGCTCGATCCCGGACGGGCTGATCCCCGTGTCCGCAGCAAGCGTGACGAGGCGGCCGATGAAGTCCGGATCGCGGAGCTGGATCGCCGAGATGTTGACCGCCACCTTCAGTCCCGGCCAACGCAGGCTGTCCTCGAAGGCCCGCTTCAGGGTGAAGGCCCCGAGGGCCTCGATCATCCCGCTCTCCTCGGCCAGCGGTACGAACACTGCCGGCGACACCGGCCCGAATTCGGCGGAGTTCCACCGCACCAGAGCCTCGACGCCGATCAGGGCACGGCTCCGGTCAACCTGGGGCTGGTAGACCATGGTCAGGGCACCCGCCTGCAGGTCACGGCGAAGTGCGTCCTGCAGGCCCCGACGACGACGAACGGACTCGTCCATGGCGGGGTCATAGGTCGCAACGCGGGCACGGCCGTCCCGCTTGGACGAGAAGAGGGCGAGATCGGCCTTGCGCAGCATGTCGCCGGAGTCGGGGTTCGCAGGATCACTCAGGCTGATCCCGACGCTGGCGGTCAGTTGCAGACGCCCGACGCTGAGGGCGAAACGTTTGGACAGGGCCTGCAGGACCCGCTCCGCATGACGCTGCGCCTCCGCCTCGTCGGTGATCGGCTGGAGCAGGGCGAATTCATCGCCCCCGAGCCGGAAACACAGATCATGAGCGCCCGCCACCCGTCGCAGACGACGGCCGGCGATACGGAGCAGTTCATCGCCCACCGCATGGCCACTTAAATCATTGATTTCCTTGAAATTATCCAGATCGATGCAATGGAGGGCGTAGCGCTCACCGTTATCCATGCCGGCGGCGAGCAAATGATCGATCCGCTTCTCCAGCGCCTCGCGATTTCCAAGGCCCGTCAGCCTGTCGTGATAGGCGACGTGCACAGCCTGCTGCTCGCTGGCCAACACGGCCCGCGTCGCCGCGTGCGCCTTGCGGTAGGCGATCAGGGCGAGCGCCAGCATGGCGGCGAGCAGGGCGAGAGTCATCGGCAGGAATTTGCGCAACAGCCAGTCGCCGGCCTTCTGTGGGGTCCAGTCCAGCGTCGCCACAGTCTTGCCGGCGGGATTGGAAACCCCGGCATGCGCCTGATCCGGGTCGCCACGGGAGTCCCGCATGTGCAGGTGCGCGTCCTCCAGCATGTAGCGTCGGCTGAAGCTGTCGATGAACGCCTGGTCCATCGCCCGACCTGTCACGATGATCGGGGCGTGTCGGCCCGTCATGCGCGCCGTTCCGAAGTCTGGCTGCACGAGCGTGGCCGACAGGACGAACAACTCTCCATCGACCCTATCCGTGGCGTTGGCCACGATCGCGGATTGCGGACCCGCCGTCGGCCCCGCGCTGGACGAGGCCCGCACGGCCTCCGCTTCACGCACCTCGGCGACGATGCGGGCCACCGGACCGGCAATCTGGTCGAAACGGGAAATCGGAACGTCCTCGCCGCCATCCATGCCGTAGATCGGCCTGTCAGAGCCGTCGAGCACCCACGAAAACCGGAACGCGTTGGTCACGTGAAGGTAGGTGCCGATGTTGTCGCGGGCCCAGTCGCGGTTGAACCTGTTGTCGAGATTGATGACGGCGTCGTCCCACACGGCCTGGGGGACCACCTGCCGGCCGATCTCGGCGACGCGGGATGACAGCCCGTTCCCGACGACGACCTGCTCTCGCTGGAGCGCCACCTCGTCGAAGTCCTCGGCCATCCGCCCAAGCGTCGCCGTCAGCACGGCGATCGCTACGCCACCGAACGCCGCGACAGCCCAGAACTGATTTCTCGCCTTTGCGCGTCCAAGCAATGCGTTACCCCCGACTTCAGGGGTTACTGTAAATCTGCGAACCTAACGGAGTTCTCCCAAGAGTGGTGAACGGCGTCCTTCCAGCCGTGCCGGGACGCATCGGTTTCCCGCGACCACCTTGGGCCTCCCCATGTCGCCCCTTCGCCGTGCTTCCTGGCCGGGCCCCAGGGCGGTACCCGGGCGGGCCTTGAGGGAGGCTGCGTTGGCAATGCCCTTGACGGCCTTCCTGCCGCTGGCCGCCGTCCAGCCGGAGCCGATTCCCCCCCCGAAGCAACCTGACATTCGGATAGAACCCCCGTCGCGGCGCTGCGTTTGCATGGTACGTTCCCGGGACACCTGTCTGGTCCCGAAGCGGGACGACCGGAGCAGCTGACGCCATGTTCGAATTCGGCCGGGATCTGAGAAAGCTGTTCGACAAGGCACGCGAGAGCGATGACCTCGGCTGGCTGGAGCTGATCGGCGTGGACCTGGTCGAGGCCGAGGCCCGGCGCGAGATGGTCGACGCCGGACGGGTATCCTGCTCCGCGCCCTTTGCCGGCTGGATGCGCGCCTCGGCCCTGTGGCGCGAGCACGCGCGCCGCACCGGCCGTCAGACCAGCCTTGGCCGCGCGGCCTCGGCGGCGTCAGACGCAGCCCGGCACACGGCTTCACCCGATCAGACCGCCGCTGCCGCGATCGAGTCCGGCGAAATCCACCTTCTGCGTTTTGACCTGTTCGGCGGCCCGGAAAAGCTGACGGCGGCCCTGGCCGACGTCCAGTCCCTGACCGCTGAACGACCGACGACACGCTCGGCCGCAGCGGCCCTGCATGCCCGGCTGACGGCGCGTCGGGCGCGGCTGTCGGGCGAGCCGTCGGCCATGCTGGATGCGGCGGCGCTGCTGGACGCGGCCCTGCACGGAGCCAGGGGCCTGGCTCCGACGGTCGGCGATGATCTGCGGCTTGAGCGCGCGGCGCTGGCGCTGGAGGCCGGCGTCGCCCGCCGCGACGGTCGGCTGCTGGATCAGGCCGGACGCGATCTGCGCGTACTGGTCGAGGCGGCCTCGCCCGACTATCGCCCCCTGACCCGCGCCCGCGCCCTGGCCCTGGCCGGTGCCGGCCTGATGGCGTTGGCACGACTGGCGCGGAACGAGACCGCTGAAGAACAGGGGCAGGCCCTGTTCAACGCCGCAGCCGACCAGTTCACGCCGGATCACAGCCCGCTCGACTGGGTCGCGGTTCAACTGGCCCGGACTCAGGGCGACACGCCCCTGCTAACACTCGCCCAGGCCGAGACCCTGAGCCAGGAGACAGGTCTGCTGCTGGGCGCACTCGCGCGCGAACGCCGCCTGGCGGCGGAGGCTGGCCTGGCCGAGGCCGCGGGCGATGTCGCCGCCCTGGTCGGGCTCGAGACGACAGTGCGTCAGCGCCTGATCCGCGCCCAGCCACCCTTGGACTGGGCCGCCGATCAGATCGGCATGGCCCATCTGGCACTGGCCAAGGGCCGGCTGATGGGCGTGGAGCCGCTCGCGGTCGGCCTGATGCTGGCCGAGGCGATGGAAACAGCCCGGGAGTGGGGGGCGCCAGCCCTGGTCGAACGCGCCGTACTGACCATGCCGGAGGCGATCAGCCTCTGATCGGTCGTCAGACCTAGCCCCCCAGCGCCACAAACCCGCCGTTGCCGAAGCCCGGCTTGCCGTAGCGCAGCGGCTGGCCGTCCTCGGCCATGACGCGACCGCCGGCGGCTTCCAGCACGGCCTGCCCTGCCGCCGTGTCCCATTCCGAGGTCGGGCCGGTGCGGGGATAGGCGTCGAATCGCCCCTCGGCGATCAGGCAGAATTTGAGCGACGAATCCGTGCCCTGCCACTGCACGCAGCCGTGGCGGGAGGCGAGGCGTTCGGCTTCCGCATCGGTCATGCTGTGGCTCATGACAGCCATGGGCGAGGCCGGCCGGTTGCGCACCTTGATAGGCTGCCAGCCCTCGCCGAACCGGCGGCGGAAGGCACCTGCACCCGGTGCGCCGCTGCGCCATGTCGTGGCCGTGGCCGGGGCGGTGACGACCCCCGCGACGGGCGCGCCCTGGTGGATCAGGGCGATGTTGACGGTGAAGCTCTCGCGGCCCTCGATGAAGCCCCGTGTGCCGTCCAGCGGATCGATCAGCCAGAACCAGTCCGCGGCCTCGGCCGGCGCGCCGTCGGCGGCCACGGCCTCCTCGGCGACGGTCTGGACGCCGGGGTACAGGGCCTCGAGCCGGGCCAGAATCAGCGCCTCGGCCTCCTGGTCGGCCCGGGTGACGGGACTGTCGTCGGCCTTGGTCTGCGCCACCACGCCGTTGCACCACCAGGGCAGGATGACGCGCGCCGCGTCCTCGGCGATATCGGCCAGGGCTTCGGTCAGGGCACCGGACGCGAGGTCGGCGGTCAGTCGTTTGATCATGGCGCGGGATTAGAGCATCGGACCGGTTTCGCGAACCGGCAAATCAGGTCAGCGTCCGGCCATCTATCCGACTGTTGCACCGGGGCCCTATGACCGACACCTCCACCGCCTTGCCCGACGGCCAGGCGCTTCCTGACGGCCAGGCCTTGGCCGCCCTGATTGCCGGCAAGCTGTGCCACGACTTCATCAGCCCGGCCGGCGCGATCAGTTCCGGCCTGGACCTGCTCAAGGATCCCTCGGCCCAGGACATGCGCGACGACGCGATGAGCCTGATCGAGGCCAGCGCGAAAAAGATGGTCGCCCTCGTTGCCTTCGCACGGGTCGCCTTCGGTGCGGCCACCTCGGCCGAGCGATTTTCCGGTGCCGAGCTGGGCGAACTGGTGGCGGGACTGACCGAGGGCGGCCGCGCCACACTGGACTGGAAGGCCGAGGACACCAGCTATTCCAAGGCCCAGTCACGGGCACTGGTGAACCTGGCCTATCTGACCATGGCCGCCCTGCCGTCGGGCGGGATCGCCGCCATCAGCACCCGGCGCGACGGAAGTGATCTGGTCCTTCAGGGTCTCGCCGAGGGCAACCGCGCCCGCCTCAAGGCCGAAGCCGTCGCCGGGCTGGCCGGCCAGCCCTTGACCGAAGGCCTGCCCGGCCAGTGGATTCAACCCTACTGGCTTTGGCTGACGGCGCATGACGCCGGCGGCTCACTGGATGTACTGACCGAGGAAGGCCGGGTTGTCCTCACCGCCCGGATGGCTAACTGACCCTTAAGCCGGTTTCCCAAGGACTCATTAACCGGCTCGGAGCGACTATAGGGACGTCGCACACGCGGGCGTTGCGTGACGCTGAATTGGAACCCAACCCGTGACTCCCAGAACCTGTCTGATCGTCGACGACAGCCGGATCATCCGCAAGGTGGCCCGCCGTATCGTCGAGGGGCTGGGCTTCGAGGTCGACGAAGCCGCGGACGGCTCGGAGGCCCTGGCCTTCTGCGGCGGCGTGATCCCCGAGGTCATCCTGCTGGACTGGTCGATGCCGGTCATGGACGGGATGACCTTCCTGCGTCGCCTGCGCGCCCTGCCCGGTGGCATGGCGCCCAAGGTCCTGTTCTGCACCATCGAGACCCGCGCCGAGCGCATCGCCGAGGCCCTGTCCGCCGGCGCGGACGACTATGTGATGAAGCCGTTCGACGGCGAAATCCTGACCTCCAAATTCGCTGAAGTGGGGGCCGTCTGATCCCATGACGCCGGACGATTTCGATCGCCTGCAGACGCTGATGGCCTCGCGCGCGGGGTTCAGGCTGACGCGCGACCGGATGAAGCTGGCCGAACACCGTCTGGGCCCCGTGGCCCGGCGCGAGGGGTTCGAAACGGTCGACGCCATGCTGGGCTCCCTGTGGGCCAAGCCTGTGGCCTCGCTGGGCTGGGCGGTGATCGAGGCGCTGCTGAATCCCGAGACATGGTTCCGCCGCGACCGCGGCAGTTTCGACTCCCTCGCGAACGAGCTTCTGCCGGCCCTCGGCAAGGCGCGCGGCGACCAACCGGTCAAGATCTGGTCTGCCGGCTGCTCCACCGGACAGGAGGCCTGGTCCCTGGCCATCGCCGCCCAGGAAGCGGGCGTGGCAGTCGAGATCGTTGCCACCGACCTGTCGCAGCGCGCGCTCGAGAAGGCCCGGTCAGGCGCCTATACCGGCTTCGAAATCCAGCGGGGCCTGAAGGCCGGAACCATGCTGCGCTGGTTCGATCAGGCCGACGACGCCTGGATCGCCAAGGCCGAACTTCGGGCCGCGGTTCATTTCGCCCGCGCCAACCTCGCCGACGCCCCGACCGACGGCTACCGCTTCGACATCATCTTCTGCCGTCACGTGCTGGGAGACGCCGATCCGGCACGTCGTCGTGACATGTTCGATAATCTGGAACGCAGGCTCGTCGACGACGGCTGCCTGTTCCTCGGCCCGGAAGAACAACCGGACGGCGACAGCATCGCCTTCCGCGCCGTGGCCGGCCGCAAGGGCCTGTTCGTGAAATCGGCGGCGGCGCTGCGGCGCGCGGCCTAGCTTCCCCACGCCCTCCCGATCTCCTAGGCTACGCCCTTCATCGGGGGGATGACTCATGCGGTTGCTCTGGCTGGTCGGATCGTTGGCGCTGGCGTTGCTGATCGCGGTGCTGACGTTGCAGACCCCGCGTCCCGCGCCGGCCGGCGCGCCCGCGACAGCCTTCTCCACCGCACGGGCCATGACCGACGTCCGCGAGATCGCCCGACGCCCGCATCCTGTCGGGTCAGCGGATCACGCCCGGGTTCGGGCCTACCTGCTGCAGAGAATGGCGGCCCTGGGCCTCCAGACCGAAACCCAGGAGGGGCCACTGTCGCCCGCAGCGGTGCAGCGGCTGGAGCGCGACGGTCGCCCGTCCACCGGCATCGGCCTGACCAACCTGATCGGCGTCCTGCCAGGGCGTGATCCGCGCCTGCCCGCGGTCGCCGTAATGGCACATTACGACACCGTGCCCGACTCGGCCGGTGCCGCCGACGACACCACCGGCGTGGCCGCCATACTGGAGGCCGTCCGCGCCATCCGCGCGCGCGGCCCGGCGGATCGGACACTGGTGGTCCTTTTGACCGACGGTGAAGAGCTGAACCTCGACGGGGCGCGCATCTTCTGGGGCGGCCATCCCTTGCGCGACCGCATCGGGGCCGTGGTCAACCTCGAGGCGCGCGGCGGCGGCGGCCGGGCCATGATGTTCGAGACCGGACGTGGCAATGCGCCGACCATCGGCCTGTTCGCTCGCGAAGGCGTCCGGGCGTCCGGCGGCGTCTCGTCCAATTCGCTGGCCGTCTTTGTCTATGAGCTGATGCCCAACGGTACGGACTTCACCATCCCCAAGGAGCGCGGCGTCCAGGGGATCAATCTGGCCTTTATCGGTCGACCGGCCCAGTATCACGCCGCCGCCTCGACACCGGCCGCCCTCGACCAGGGCAGCGTCCAGCACATCGGCTCCCAGGCCCTCCAGATGACGGACGCCCTGTTGCGCGGCCCCGTCCTGCCCGCAGCGACGCAGAACCTCGTCTATGCCGACCTGTTCGGGCGGGTGATCGTCGGCCACGCGCCGGCGGTCGGCTGGGGGCTGCTGGGGCTGGCCCTCCTGGGGCTGGGCGCGGCCATCGTGCGAGCGCGGTCCCGCGCGGGCCTGACCTTTGCCGAGGTCGGGCGCGGCATGGTCGACGGCCTGTGGTTCGTCTCGACGGGTCTGGTTCTGACCCAGACGGTGCGACTGCTGGCAGGGCCGCTGTCGTCGCGCGCCGAAAGCGCCGACGCCTACTATACCCTGCTGGCCCGTCTGCCGTGGATGGAGGCCGGCGTCGCGCTCAGCGTTCTGGCGCTGACGCTCGCGCTGCTGGGCGGGCGCGCGCGACCGGACCGCCGCGTCGTTGCCGGTGCGGTCGCGGCCGCAGCGGTGCTTGCCCTGGTACTGGGTGGGATCAATGTCATTGTCATCGGTGCCGCGGTGCTCTCCATCGGCCTGTCTCTGATCCCCACCCTGGCGGCGCGTTCGACCTGGGGAGGCTGGACCGGACTGATCGGCCTGATCCTGATCATCGGCACAACGGCCCAGGCCGCTGCCCCCGAGGCGGCCTTCCTGTTTATCTGGACCGGCCTTCTGGCGGCCCTGACGGCCGCCATCGCCGCCTTCGCCGATCCGGGCCTGACCCGCGCCCGAGCGCTGGCACCCATCGCCGGAGCCGCCGTGCTGGGCGGCGGCTGGATCGCGGGGCTGTCGCACACGGTCTTCCTCGGCATCGGCATGGACCTGCCGGGCGTGCTGGTGCTGATGGGCCTGCTGGTGCTGATGTTCATCCGCCCGTTGAGCCCCGAGCAGGCGACGGCGCGGGTCCTGCTGATGGCGGCGCTGGCGGTTCTGCTGGTCGGCGGCGGCCTGTCGTTCACCGCCCGGTCTGCCGAACCGATGACGGCGGCGGCAGGGGCGACGGCAACGGGCCGTTGATCGTGTAACCTTACGCTCGCTGCGGCGAAGACTCCGGCAATCCTGCTGGAGCCGTTCTCATGCCCGTCCATCCCGCCGCCCCTCGTATCCACCGCCGCGACGACCTGGGCCGCCGCCTCGCCATGTTCGGATCAATCGCCTCGGTCGCCGCGGCCATCGTCGGCGGTGTGCTGAGCGCCCAACCCAGCAGCGCACGGACGCCTGAGCCCGCACCGGCAGGCCAGCTCGCAGTGGTCGAGCTGTTCACCAGCCAGGGCTGTTCATCCTGCCCGCCGGCCAATGCCAATCTGGTCCGACTGGCGACCCGGACCGATGTTCTCGCCCTCAGCTTCAACGTTACCTACTGGGACCAACTCGGCTGGCGGGACACATTTGCCCAGGACGCCTTCACGCGCCGTCAGCGCGCCTATCAGCACGGCCTCGGCAACGACAATGTCTGGACGCCCCAGGTTGTGGTGGACGGCCGCGCCGATGTCGTCGGCGGCCGGATGGCCGAGATCGAGGCCCTGATCAGCCAGCATCGCGTCTTTTCAGGCCCGACCCTCCGCTTCGGCAAGGCGTCCGTCGGCCTGGCCGGCGGCACAGCACCCGCGCGCCCGGCCGACGTCTGGCTGATCCGCTATGAGCCCCGCCCGATCGATGTGCCGGTGGCGCGCGGCGAGAACAGTGGCCGCACCCTGCCCCACGCCGCAGTCGTGCGCGACCTCGTGCGCCTTGGCCCCTGGGACGGCCGTACGGTGGGCTTTCGTCTTCCCGCTGCGTCGCGCGAAGGGCTGAACACGGCGGTGCTGGTGCAGGCCCCGGACGGCGGGCCGATCCTCGCAGCCGCCCGAAGCTGATACGTCAGTTTCGGTCGCTGGCCAGCGATGTTCCGACGCCTGCGGAAAAGAACATATTGGCAACCGGAACAAACCGTGTACTAACTGCGTCTCACAGGGAGCGGGTCCAGGCGGGTCTCTTCCGAAAACCAGATGGGAATCATGGCAAGGGAGAGTGGCAAGGTGGCAGCTCAGGCGAATTTGAAATTGGTGGGCAAGGACGACGGCGACAAGCAGCGCGCGCTGGAGGCGGCGATCGCCCAGATCGACCGCGCCTTCGGCAAGGGCTCGGTCATGAAGCTGGGCAAGGGCGGGGTCGTGGCGGAAATCCCGTCGGTCTCGACCGGCTCGCTCGGCCTCGACATGGCGCTGGGCATCGGCGGCCTGCCGAGGGGCCGGGTAATCGAGGTCTTCGGACCGGAGAGCTCGGGCAAGACGACCTTGGCCCTGCACACCGTCGCTGAAATCCAGAAGGCCGGCGGCACCGCCGCCTTCGTCGACGCCGAGCATGCGCTCGACCCGGGCTATGCCCAGAAGCTGGGCGTCAACCTCGACGACCTGCTGGTGTCGCAGCCCGACACGGGCGAACAGGCACTGGAAATCGTCGACACCCTGGTGCGCTCGGGTGCCGTGGACATCGTGGTGATCGACTCGGTCGCCGCCCTGACCCCGCGCGCCGAGATCGAGGGCGAGATGGGCGACAGCCTGCCCGGCCTCCAGGCCCGTCTGATGAGCCAGGCGCTGCGCAAGCTGACCGCCTCGATCTCCAAGTCGAACTGCATCGTGCTGTTCATCAACCAGATCCGCCACAAGATCGGCGTCATGTACGGCTCGCCGGAAACGACCACGGGCGGCAATGCGCTGAAATTCTATGCCTCGGTCCGCCTCGACATCCGCCGCACCGGCGCAATCAAGGACCGCGACGAGGTCGTCGGCAACACCACCCGGGTCAAGGTGGTCAAGAACAAGGTCGCCCCGCCGTTCCGCGAGGTCATCTTCGACATCATGTATGGCGAAGGCATCTCCAAACTGGGCGAAATCATCGACCTGGGCGTCAAGGCCGGCATCGTCGAGAAGTCGGGCAGCTGGTTCTCCTACGACAGTCAGCGGATCGGCCAGGGCCGCGAGAACGTGCGCGCCTTCCTCAAGGCCAATCCCGACATCGCCGACTCGATCGAGGCCAAGGTGCGCAAATCCACCACCAAGATCGCCGAGGAACTGCTGGGCACGCCCGAACCCGACGAGGGGCAGGACCTCGAAGGCTGATCGGCAGGAGACCTGAACGCCCTGGCCCCTTCGGACCCACGTTTTCCGGTCCGGGGTCCGGGCGCTTCGGGCTCTCCGGACCCGTAGTCCGCACCACGACCTTCTCCGGCCGGGTCCGTCGACCCGCCATCCGACCCCGACTGGCCGGACCGGACGGAGCGGCCGCTCGACCCCCGCCGGGTCGGGCGGCCATTTTTTGTTCAGACCGGCAGCCCCAAAGACCGTAACCCGGCTTCTGACCTTTCACGAAACGGGAAGAAGCCGCGGTCCGCGCAGGGCCACAGCACCTCATCCCAGGGGCGGCGGAGCATAACCAGATCCAGCCGCGCAGCCTCGATCGACGGACGCGCAGCGCAGAGTGCAGAGGCGGTCGGGCCGACCGGGACACAGGGTGTGACGATCGTGCGCGCCCCCACGGCGGCGGCGGCTTCCAACAGGCCCGGGCCGTCCAGCACCTCAAGCCGCTCAACGGGTAGCCGATACCGTTCCCGGCACCGCTGCTCCATGTCGGCCATGGCTCCCTCCAGGAACCGGCCGGCCGGCGCGCCGAACCGTTCGCGCCCCGGCTCGGCCGCTGACACCACCGCCCGGATGTCCCCTGATATCGCGCAGTCCTCGGGTGTCATATCCTCCGACGTGATCAACAGCAGGCAGGGCCCGTGGGGCATCCCCTCCCGAGCCGGTGGCAGCGCACGGGCCGGCGCAGGCGCGGCCCCGGCCACGGGCCGGGCGAAAGTGGCCAGGCCCTGCGGTCGAAAGCGGCCGTCACTGAAGCGCGCGATATTCTCGGCCGTCGCCAGATAGGTCTTGCCCGGCGTCTGCAAGCCCGCCACCCAGCGCCACGACAGGGTGTTGGAGGCAGGGTCCCCGTCCAGCAAATGCCGCAGGAAGAAGTCGGCCCCGAGCGTCCAGGGCAGGCCGAGGGTAAATATCCAGATCGAGGCGAACCACATCCGGGCATGGTTGTGCAGCCAGCCCGTGGCGACCAGTTCCCGCGCCCAGTCATCAAAGCCTTCGATGCCGGTCCGGCCCGCCTCCGCAGCCTGGACCGCGGCGGACCCCGCATCATGGCGGGACCGCTCCGACTGAAAGCCGCTCCAGACCTCGGGGCGCATCTCCAGCCAGCCTTTCCAGTAGGTGCGCCACAGCACCTCCTGAACGAATTTGTCGGCTCCGCGCGCGCCATGGGACGCGATCGCCGCCCGGACCACGGCCTCCTCGGTCACCAGCCGCCGACGGATCCAGGGCGACAGGCCCGATACCCGATCATTGCGGTCGGGTCCGAAGTCTGTGTTGCGGTTGGCCGCATAGGCCTGCCCCATCCGCGGCGTGAACATCTCGAGCCGCGCAAGACCCGCGGCCCGACACGGATCCCACGCGGGCCGAATCCTGCCGAACGCGGACGACGCCATGCCATCTGCGGCCGGGGACGCCGCCTCGGGAAACTCAGGACTGCTCATCCGCAATGCCGTAGTCCGGGCAAGAACGGCTGTCGCTGCGACGCGACGTCATCGCCAAGGCCCGGCGCATGATGCATTGCGTCCCAAAGCCCTATATGACGCCTCTTCCCCAATCTCCGCCTGCCCGAAGCCGATAGCCCCATGTCCAGCCTGAACAGCATCCGTTCGACCTTCCTCGACTATTTCGCGGCCGACGGTCACGAGAAGGTCCCCTCGGCACCGCTGGTGCCGCAGAACGACCCGACCCTGCTGTTCGTCAACGCGGGCATGGTGCCGTTCAAGAACGTCTTCACCGGTCAGGAAACCCGCGCCAACAAGCGCGCCACCTCGTCGCAGAAATGCGTCCGCGCCGGTGGCAAGCACAACGATCTGGACAATGTCGGCTATACCGCGCGCCACCACACCTTCTTCGAGATGCTGGGGAATTTCTCGTTCGGCGACTATTTCAAGGAACACGCCATCGAGATGGCGTGGAACCTGTGCACAAAGGAATTCGCGCTCGATCCCAACCGCCTGACGGTCACCGTCTATATCGACGACGACGAGGCCTTCGACCTGTGGAAGAAGATCGCCGGCCTGCCGGAGTCGCGCATCATCCGCATCGCCGGCTCGGACAATTTCTGGTCGATGGGCGACACCGGCCCCTGCGGCCCCTGCACCGAAATTTTCTGGGACCATGGCGACCACATCCCGGGCGGCCCTCCCGGTTCGCCGGATGAGGACGGCGACCGGTTCGTCGAGATCTGGAACAACGTCTTCATGCAGTTCGAGCAGTCGGCGGACGGGTCTCGCACCCTTCTGCCCAAACCCTCGATCGACACCGGCATGGGTCTGGAGCGGATCGCTGCCGTGCTTCAGGGCGTGCACTCCAACTATGAGATCGATCTGTTCCGCGCCCTGATCGCCGCGTCGGAAGACGCGACCAACACCCGGGCCGAGGGCGAGCGTCAGCCCAGCCACCGCGTCATCGCCGACCACCTGCGCAGCTCGTCCTTCCTGATCGCCGACGGCGTGACGCCGTCGAACGAGGGCCGCGGCTATGTGCTGCGCCGGATCATGCGCCGGGCCATGCGCCACGCCCACCTGCTGGGGGCCGCCGATCCCCTGATGCACCGTCTGGTGCCGACGCTCGTGGCCGAGATGGGCGAGGCCTATCCTGAACTGCGCCGGGCCGAGGCCTTCATCACCGACACGCTGAAACAGGAAGAGATCCGCTTCCGCACCACGCTCGGCCGCGGCATGGGCCTGCTGGAGGACGCCGCGCGCGACCTCGGCGATGGCGGTGTGCTGTCCGGCCAGACGGCCTTCACCCTGTACGACACCTATGGCTTCCCCCTCGACCTGACCCAGGACGAGGCCCGCCGGCGCGGCTTCTCCGTCGACACCGACGCCTTCGACGCCGCCATGAACGAACAGAAGGCCCGCAGCCGCGAGCACTGGACCGGTTCGGGCCAGACCGCTTCGACCGGAGAATGGCTGGCCCTGCGCGATCGCCTCGGCCCCACCGTCTTCACCGGCTATGACGCCGTCGAGGGCTCGGGCGAGGTTCTGGCCATCGTGCGCGACGGCGCCTCCGTGGACGACCTGTCGACCGGCGAGACCGCCGAGGTCCTGTTTGACCAGACCCCCTTCTACGGCGAAGGCGGCGGCCAGGCCGGAGACCGCGGCGAGATCGAATGGACCGACGCCTCGGGCCAGCAAGGCACCGCCACGGTGCTGGACGTCCAGAAACACGCCGGCGACCTGTTCGTCCACCGCATCGAGATCACCTCGGGCACCCTGGCCATCGGCGCGCGCGCCCAGTTGCGCGCCGCCGCCGATGCCCGACTGACCACCCGTGCCAACCACTCGGCCGCCCATCTGCTGCACAAGGCCCTGGCCAACGTGCTGGGCGGCCACGTCGCCCAGAAGGGCCAGTTGGTCGACGCCGAGCGGCTGCGCTTCGACTTCAGCCACAACGCCCCGGTCACCGAGGACGAACTGGCCCGGATGGAGGATGAGGTGAACGCCGTCATTCGCCAGAACCTTCCGGCCGAAACGAAGATGATGGCCCCGCAGGAGGCCATCGAGGCCGGCGCGGTCGCCCTGTTCGGCGAGAAATACGGCGACGAGGTCCGCGTGCTGACGCTCGGCCGCGCCCTGACCGCCAAGGATGCGGCCGGCGACGGGGCCTATTCGATCGAACTGTGCGGCGGCACCCATGTGGCCCGCACCGGCGACATCGCCCTGTTCAAGATCACCTCCGAGACGGGCATCGCCGCCGGCGTACGTCGCATCGAGGCCCTGACCGGCGAGGCCGCGCGTCAGTATCTGCTGGCCCAGGCCGGGGTGGCCAGGACCCTGGCCCAGAGCTTCAAGGTCCAGCCCGCCGATGTGCCGGCCCGGGTCGAGGCCCTGACCGCCGACCGACGCGCGCTCGAGAAACAGGTCGCTGACCTGAAGAAACAGCTGGCCCTCGGCGGCGGCGGCGCATCCGCCCATGCCGCGCCGGAAGACATCGACGGCGTCAAGCTGATCGCCCGCGTGCTGGACGGCGTCGACGGCAAGGGCCTGCGCGGCGTGGCCGAGGAGTTCCGCACCCAGGTCGGATCGGGCGTCGTGGCCCTGATCGGCGTGACCGACGGCAAGGCCGCGATCACCGTGGCCGTCACCTCGGACATCACGGGAACCGTCAACGCCGCTGATCTGGCGCGCGCGGCCGTCATCGCCATGGGCGGACAGGGCGCGGGCGGCAAGGCTGACTTCGCCCAGGGCGGTGCCCCGGATGGATCACGGGCCGAGGCGGGCCTGGCGGCGGTGCGGGCCGCGCTGGCCGGTTAAACCGCCGGTGCGCTCTGCAGATCCACCGCGGCCAGCTTCCAGTCGAACAGGCCCCGCCGCTCGAGGATCAGGGCCAGATGGTCATCCGGCCGGTCGCGGTCGGTCAGGGTCACCGCGAACGCGTTGAGACTGCGATAGCCCCAGGACTGGTGAATATCGTTTCCGTCGCGCTGGTCAGCGGGATCAGGATCGCCCGGCCGGGTCGGGTCCGGTGCCTCGGCCGTCGTCACCATATTGGCCACGACAGCGGGCGTGACCAGGGTGTCCACGGCACCCGACAGGAGCATGGGGGCCAGCATCATGCCCAGCCCGCCCAGCCCGCTCTCGACCACGCGCGGATCGCGCCGCATCCGGTCGACCAATTCGTCGTTCAGCTCATCTTTCAGGCTGCCGCGCAGCGACGGGAAGTCGACCCGCTGTTCGATCCCGCGCTCATCACCGGCCTTGGCGGCCCGTATCAGGGCGCGGGCGGCGAGGATCGGGGAGACGGCCCACGCCAGCGCAAAAGCAGCCACAGCCGCCAGGACGACGCCGGCGATAATCTTTCTGGTCATTCTTCCCTCTGGCGCCGAAACGCCCCCACCCGGTTACGGTAACCGGGAATCGTGGCGCATGGCCAGCACAGGCTGTGGATCAACCGCCCTTGCCACCGCTGTTGCCCACGACCGGAGGCGCGGGCGGCGCGGCGCGGGATGGCGTGACCGGTGCCACGCCTTCGGGGAGGCCGACATGAACCAGCTTCCATTCGAACGGGCCCTTGCGCTCGAAGGTGAAGATGGTCTGGGAGCCCCCCTCGTCGGTGACGCTCATCCGGGCGCGATTGATGCCCCAATAGACCGGCCGGGGCATCGGCCCGCCTGTCGTCGTCGCGTCCGGCGACGGCAGGGTGCCACCCGTCCGCTGTGACGCGTACCGGCCCTCGCCACGGGTCAGGGCAGCCAGGGCCGCGGGCGTCAGATAGGCGTCGACGTCCGGGGAGGCCGCAGGTGCCACCTGTTCCAGCTGGCGGCGAACCGCGCCGATCGGGTCTTCCATGAACGAGGGCGCGGGGGCCAGGGCGGCGGGATTCCCATCCAGCTGCGGCCGCAACGACTGC
Source organism: Caulobacteraceae bacterium (assembly GCA_965284375.1). GTDB lineage: Bacteria > Pseudomonadota > Alphaproteobacteria > Caulobacterales > Caulobacteraceae > Brevundimonas. Next base: position 233,039 of record OZ260074.1, on the reverse strand, counting down.
CGCACCGCCGCAAAATCCACCAGCCGCGCCAGTCCCGCGACGTCGCTGGATTCCGCTGCCGACCGCAGCGCGAAGAAGGCCACGCCGGGGGCCGCGAAGAAGGCGATCGCCATCACGACCACGGCAGTGACGATGAACCGGCCGAGCAGTTTCATGGGGGCATTCTCCGGAAGGTCACCATCAATGCACAGGAAGAGCCGCGCTCCAACTTCCCTTCTCCCCTTGCGGGAGAAGGTGGGCCGCGAAGCGGGCCGGATGAGGGGTCGCGCCGCCCTACCCAACGCTTGGGCAACCCCTCACCCGACCGCACCAGGACGACTGCAGCGCAGTCGTGTGCGGTCTCCCTCTCCCGCAGGGGGAGAGGGAGACAATCAGCCCTTCATCGCCGTGGTCAGGTTCTCGGCCACCTTGTCGAGGAAGCCCTCGGTGGTCAGCCAGCCCTGTCGGTCGCCGACCAGCAGTGCCAGATCCTTCGTCATGTGACCGGCCTCGACGGTCTCGACGACGACGCGTTCCAGCGTGTCGGCGAAGGTCGCCAGTTCGGCGTTGTCGTCCAGCTTGGCCCGGTGCGAGAAGCCGCGCGTCCATGCGTAGATCGAGGCGATCGAGTTGGTCGAGGTCGCCTCGCCCTTCTGGTGCTGGCGATAGTGGCGGGTGACGGTGCCGTGGGCGGCTTCCGATTCCAGCACCTTGCCGTCCGGCGTCATCAGCACCGAGGTCATCAGACCCAGCGAGCCGAAGCCCTGCGCCACGACGTCGGACTGCACGTCACCGTCGTAGTTCTTGCAGGCCCAGACGAAACCGCCCGACCATTTGATGGCGGCAGCCACCATGTCGTCGATCAGACGGTGCTCATAGGTCAGGCCGGCGGCCTTGAACGATTCGGCGAATTCCTTGTCGAACACGTCCTGGAAGATGTCCTTGAAGCGCCCGTCATAGGCTTTCAGGATGGTGTTCTTGGTCGACAGATAGACCGGGAAATTGCGTGCCAGGCCGAAGGCCAGGCTGGCGCGGGCGAACTCGGTGATCGAGTCATCGAGGTTGTACATCCCCATGGCCACGCCGGCCGAGGGGAACTGGAACACTTCATGTTCGATCACGGCACCGTCGTCGCCGGTGAAGGTCATCATCAGCTTGCCGGGGCCGGGGACCAGGAAGTCGGTGGCCTTGTACTGGTCGCCGAAGGCGTGACGACCGACGACGATCGGCTGGGTCCAGCCGGGCACCAGGCGCGGCACGTTCGAGCAGATGATCGGCTCGCGGAAGACGACGCCGCCCAGGATGTTGCGGATCGTGCCGTTGGGCGACTTCCACATCTTCTTCAGGCCGAACTCCTTCACCCGCGCCTCGTCCGGGGTGATGGTGGCGCATTTCACGCCCACGCCGTGCTTCTGGATCGCATGGGCCGCGTCCACCGTGACCTTGTCATCGGTGGCGTCGCGGTTTTCCATCGACAGGTCGTAGTAGTCGAGGTCGACGTCCAGGAACGGGAAGACCAGCTTGTCCTTGATCATCTGCCAGATGATCCGGGTCATCTCGTCGCCGTCGATGTCCACGATGGGATTGGCGACCTTGATCTTGGCCATGCGGGTGTTCGCCTCTGACTGGGAATGGGGAGTTAGGCGCGCGGTATAGCGGGGCGCGCGGGCGGGCGCAAAGGGCGAGAGCCGGCGGGTTAACCCTCATTCCGCCGATGTCCGAACGGCCAAGCTGAACCGGAGGCGTCCGGCATCGTTGATGCGACCGGAAGCACGCCTTCCTGAAACCGGAGGACGTCTGCTGGATACCGAAACAAAAGCCCTGGTTCAGCGCTGGATCATCGCGTTCCGCGAAACTCCTGTCCTGATTGACGCGGACCTGATGCGCCGGGTTCTGGCTGATCTCGAAGGCCCGACCGGAGAGCGGAAGTCGTGACGCCAGGTCGCCGTTGCGAGGGTAATATGCCGTCGTCGAGACAGGAGTATTGGCTGTGAACCGCATGAAGCGGGTCTGGACAGCGATCATTGCCGCCGCCCTCGCGGGTTGCGGCGACGACCGTCCCGCTGTTCAGCCTCAGGGCCTTACGGACGCCACCGTCTCCGCCATCAGCGTAACCGCAGGGCCCCCCGCGTCCGGTCGGTCAGAGCGGCGCGTCTTCGGCAACTGGAACGCGACCTGCGACAACGGCCATCGGTGTGCGGCCCATAGCGGGCTCGGCACAGGCAGTTGGCTGATGGTGCGTCTCGACGCCGGTCCCGAGGCGCGTCCCGAAATTCTGGTGAACATGTCCGCCATCAGCGGGGTGGCCATCCGGCTGGTGATCGACGGCCAGTCACAGACCCTGATCGGGCCGAAGGGCGATGCCGTCGCGTTCAGCGTTCCCCCGGCCGATGTTCCGGCCACACTGGTTCGTCTGGCGGCGGCGCGGGAAGTCACTCTGGTCGCGCCCGATTTCGAGAACGATATCCCGACCGACGGGGCGTCCGCCGCCCTGCTGTGGATCGACGAGCGTCAGGGACGGCTGGGCACGGTCACGGCCCTGATCCGCAAGGGTGGCCGTCCGGCCTCGACGGTCCCGCCCGCTCCCGCCCTGCCCGCCGTCGTCGCCGCGCGCGCCATCAGCCAGAGCGGTTTCGGCGACGAGGCCCAGACCCTGCCGGCCGCGCTGGAGGCCCTGCCCGCGGTCAAGGCCTGCCGGGCGGAGACCAGCTACAATGCGGACATCAGCCAGGCCGTGATGTCGGCGCGCCTCGACGCCTCGACCGAGCTGTGGGCTGTGCCCTGCTTCTCGGGGGCCTACAACATCGGCCACGACTGGTATGTGACCGGCCCGGGCGGACGGAACCCCCGCCCGGCGACCCTGGCTTCAGCAGACGGCAAGCCGTCCAGCGGCACGGTCAATGGTGGCTATTCCGCCGCGACCCGGACGATGACGGCGTTTTCGAAGGGGCGCGGTGTTGGCGACTGCGGCCTGGCCTCGACCTGGATGTGGACGGGCCGCGCGTTCGTCCTGACCGAAGAATCTGCGATGGACGAGTGCGAAGGCATGCCGCCAGACCTGTGGCCGACCACCTGGCGGACCCGATGAGCAAGGACGGACCCGAAATTCTGATCGTCGGCGCCGGGCCCGCCGGCCTGACCGCGGCCACCTATCTGGCCCGTTTCCGCCGCCGGGTGCTGGTGGCGAACGGCGGCGCGCCGCGCGCCCGCTGGATCCCGCTCAGCCACAATATGCCGGGGTTTCCCAGCGGCATCAGCGGGGATGCCATTCTGGAGCGGATGACCGAGCAGGCCACGGAATACGGCGCGGTGATTGAGGACGGCCGGATCGAACGACTGACCCGCGACGGTGACGGCTTCATCGCCCGCCTCAACGGCCGCGACCTGCGCGTGCGCGCTGTCCTGCTGGCGACCGGTGTGGTTGACCATCATCCGGACCTGCCCGGGGTCGAGCGCGCCATCGAGCGGGCCCTGGTTCGCATCTGCCCGATCTGCGACGGCTATGAAGCCATCGACAAGGCGGTCGCGGTCATCGGCGATGACGACAAGGGCGTGCGCGAAGCCGCCTTCCTGCGCACCTATTCCGACCGTGTCACCCTGATCCACACGGGTCCCGCCGAAGCGCTGACCGAGCAGGCGGAAATGGCGCGGTTAGGGATCAAGCTGATCCGCGCGCCGATCGACAATGTCCGGCTCGATGGCGACCGGGTGACGGCGCTGAGCTGGGGCGGGACCTTCCGACGCTTCGATCTGGTCTATTCGGCGCTGGGGACGTCGGCCAATGCGGCCCTGGCCGAGGCGCTGAACGTGCGGACGGGCGAGGATGGCCGGTTGTTCGTCGACGCCCATCAGGCGACCAGCGTGCCGGGTCTCTACGCCGCGGGCGACGTGGTGCGGGGGCTGAACCAGATCGCGGTCGCCAGCGCCGAGGCGGCCGTCGCCGCCACCGCCATCCACAACGCCCTGCGCGAGGCCGACGGCTGGACGGTCAGCTGAGCAGGAGCGCGAGGAAGTCCGGGTCGGACCAGCCGGATCGAATACCGCGCATGGCACCCAGAATCCCGTCTGCCTGACGTACGACCACCATGTCCCGCTCCGGGATCAGATAGAGCCGCTGATCCCCTGCTCCGGCGGCCATCCGGACAGCGGGCAGGCGCGACAGCTTGCCGGGATCGACGTCGATACCCGAGCGCGGGGCGGGCGGCACCAGCCCGGGCCGCAGCAGCCACCAGCTCAGCCCGTAGCCGGGATTGGCCGCCGACGGCTCGAAGCAGGCCGCAAGCGCGGCCGCGTCGACGATGGATCGACCGTCAACCCGACATCCGCCCATGACGAAGGCTCCGAACCTGGCCCAGTTCGCCGCCGTCAACTGTGCGCCCGACGGCAGGTTCGGCTGGCCGTCCTGCCGCCGCCAGAACGAATAGGTCACGCCCGCGGGCCGCAGGACCCGCTCGGTCATGAAGGCCAGCACGTCGTCGGGGCGACCGGCCGCGTCCAGCTTGCGTCGCACGATCTCGCCGAACACCTGGAACGGCGTCGGCCCGTAGCGGAAGACGCCCGGCGGGCCGGCAAACGGCTGGGCGACGGCGGCCGCGTAGGTGGAGGGTCGTCCCAGGGACCCGCCGCCGGCCCCGGACGAGAGACTGAGCAGCGAACGGATCGTGGCGCGGCGCTGCGCGGGGTCGTCGCGCCATTCCGCGAGCGTATTGGCGCAAGGCTCGTCGAGCGACAGCATGCCGTCCTTGACCAGGGCCGCGGCCAGGACGCCGCTGAAGCTCTTGGTTCCGCTGGCCAGTTCGTGGGCCGTCCCGGCGGTGCTGCGCGGATAGTCCTCGAACAGGACCCGGCCGCCCTGCATCACCAGCAGCGAAACCCCGCGTCGCGCCGCCGAATAGGCAGCAGCCGAAGCGAAGTCTCCCGCGGGCAATACGGCCATGGCCGGTGTCGCCACCAGGGCCGCGGCTCCGGCCAGCGCCATCCTTCTGTTGATCAGCATCGCCGTCTCCATCCATCGCGGCCCCGAACCTGTAACGGTCTGGCTTCGCCCGTCCGTCGTCCCGCTGCAGCAGACGGTCCGTCAGAGGCCTGGCCCGGGCCGACGAGAATGGGCGGTCGGGTCCGGTGCCGGTCCCGAGACCACCTAGGCCCGCATCAGCCCTTCCAGCACGGCCAGCGGTACCGAGCCGTTCAGCAGCACCCGATCGTGGAAGGCCTTCAGGTCGAAGCCAGGCCGGGCCTCGGCCTCGGCCCGCAACCGCGCAATCACCGTCTGCCCCAGCTTGTAGGAACAGGCCTGGCCGATCGAGACGCAGTAGCGGTCGATCTCCTTTTCCGCCGACTCGGGCGGCTCGCCGCATTCGTCGATCATGTAGCGGATCGCCTGGTCCCGGCTCCAGCGCTTGTGGTGCAGGCCGGTGTCGACCACCAGACGCACGGCCCGGAACAGATAGGACTGCAGATAGCCGACCCGGCCCAGCGGATTGCCGGCATAGACATCCAGATCGTCGGCCGCGACGCGCTCGGCATACAGAGCCCAGCCCTCATTATAGGCCGAGTTGCCCGCGACGCGGCGATAGAGCGGCAGGCTCCCGGCCTCGCGCGCCACGGTGATCTGGAAATGGTGGCCCGGAATCGCCTCGTGATAGGTCAGGGTCGGCAGACCCCATTTGGGCCAGTTCGCCGTGTTCGACAGGTTGATGTAATAGGCCCCCGGTCGCGAGCCATCCAGCGAGGCAGCCTGGTAGTAGCCACCCGGCGCGCCGAGCTCGATCGAAGGCGGCACGCGGCGGATCTCGACACTGGCTTTGGGCAGGGTGTTGAACACCTGCGGCAACAACGGCGTCAGCGCCGCCATCTGGTGGTTCAGCGAGCCGATCAGCTCGACCTTGGCCTCGTCCGTGTTGGGCCAGAGGTGTTGCGGGTCCTCGCTCAGAGTCTTGATCCGCTCGCCGACCGTTCCCTCGGCCATGCCCATGCCCTTGAGGATCGTATCGATCTCGGCCTGGATCGACGCGACCTGTTCCAGGCCGATGTCGTGGATAGCCTGGGCACTGTAGTCGGTGGTGGTGAAGGCGCGGAGGGCCAGGGCATAGACCTTGCCGCCCTGCGGCAGCTTCCAGGCCCCGGCGTCGTCTGTCGCGGAGGGGCGCTGGGCCTCGAACACGGCGATCTGGCGGCCGAGCGCGGGCTTGACCAGTGTTTCGACCACGTCGGCGGCCTGGGCACCCCAGTCGCCACCCATGTTCCGGGCGTCGGTCTTGCGGATCAGGGCCTGGACCATCGCCATGTCATAGGCGGGGGTGTCACGGAGCGTCCGCAGCTGGGTCAGCGTCTTGTCCATAAGGAAGGACGGCAGCACGACGCCCATGGCCCCATCGGCCACGATCCGCTCGCTCTCCTGATCGAGAACGACGGCAAAGGCCTCGAGCCGGGAGATGAAGGCGGCTGCGTCGGCCTCGGTCTCGACCCGGTGCTGGTTGGCCATGAAGTCCGGCACCGAGAAATAGGCCCCCGACCGCTGGGTCACTGTATAGGGGCCGATGCCACCGCCATAGGGGATGTCGGCCGCGAGGGCTGCGCCTTCCGCCGTAAAGCGGTAGACGGCCAGAGACACCTTGGCCTGATCCGAGAGTCCCGCATCAGACACCGTCTGTATCTCGGCCCAGCGGGCCCGGGCGCGAGCGCGATCCGCTTCGGCGTCCGCCAGACCGACCTGACGCAGTTTTCCGGTCAGAGAAGCCCGCGCGTCGCGGTCCAGGCCCAGGTTGGTGGCGTACTCCGGCGACAGGTCGACATTCTCTTCGAACCAGCGGGTCAGCATGGCGTCCAGCCGGGCGTCCGGGCCGGACATTGCCGGAGCCTGGGCGGCGGCTGGCAGGGCCGCCATCAGGCCGAGGCCTGCGGAAGACAGCATCAGGCGACGGCGGTCGATCATGGGTATTCCTCTGATGGCAATGACGAACGGTCCGGGCTCGCCGAAGCCAACCCGGACCGTCGGTTTTCAGGTTCAGGCGCGCCGGGACGCGATCCAGTCGGACATGACCTTGTCCAGTACGGTCAGCGGGACCCCGCCCGCATTCATGCCGGCATCGTGGAAGGCCCGTATATCGAAGCGGTCACCGAGGGCGGCCTGGGCCCTGCTGCGCAGCTCGACCCATTTGTTGTGGCCGACCTTGTAGCTGGAGGCCTGGCCGGGCCAGACGCAGTAGCGTTCGACCTCGGTGGTCACGGCGGTCTCGGAGTCGCCCAGGGTATCGACCATGTAGCGGATGGTCTGTTCGCGGCTCCAGCGCTTGTGGTGGAGCCCTGAGTCGGCGACCAGCCGGGTGGCGCGGAACAGCAGGGACTGCAGATAGCCGATCTGGCCGATCGGATTGTCGGCATAGACGCCCATCTCGTCGGCCAGTTGTTCCGAATACAGGGCCCAGCCCTCGGAATAGGCCGAGAAACCCAGCACCTTCATCAGCAGCGGCCGGTCGGCCTGTTCCTGCTGCAGGGCGATCTGGTGGTGATGGCCCGGCGAGGCCTCGTGATAGGTCAGGGTCGGCAGCTGCATGCGCGGCCATTCCGAGGTGTCGCGCAGGTTGATGTAATAGGCACCGGGCCGCGAGCCATCGAGCGCCGGCGAGTTGTAGTAGCCGCCGGGCGCACCGGCTTCGATGAACACCGGCACCCGCCGAATCTCGACAGACGAGGCCGGGATGCGTCCGAAATACTGCGGCAGGCGTTTGGCCATATCGGCCATCTGGGCGTTCAGGTCCGCCAGCAACTGCTCCTTGCCCGCGTCGGTATTGGGATAGAGCTGGCTGGGGTCCCTGCCGAGGGCGGCGATACGCTCGCCGACCGTACCCTGGGTGAGGCCCTGGGCCTTGAGCAGGACATCGGCACGGGCCGACAGTTCGGCCACCTGCTGCAGCCCGAGGTCATGAATTTCCGCACCCGACAGGGTCGAGGTCGTGTAGCTGCGGATACCCCAGTCGTAATAGGCCTCGCCGTCCGGCAGGCGCCAGACACCGGCGTCATGGGTCGCCCCGGCGCGGCGGGCGCGCATCGCCTCGGCCTGACGGCGCAGGGCCGGATAGACCTCACCCTCGACGATCCGTTGTGCCCGGGCCGCCCAGTCGCCGGCGATGTTCTTCTCACCCGTCCGCCGCGCAATGGAGGTGGTCAGGACCATCCGGTCGGCGGGGGTCTCATAGAGGTTGGCGAGTTGCAGCAGGGTCTTGTCGATAACGAAGTCCGGCGGCACGGCACCGGCCGCGAAATCGGCCTGCATCCGCGCGGTTTCCTGATCCAGCGCGGTCGGGAAGGCGGCGATGCGCGACAGATAGGCCTCGGCGTCTGCGGCGGTCTCGATCGAATGCTGGGTGTCGAGGAAGTCCGGCAGGCTCTGATACGAGCCCGTAAGCTGGGAGATGGTGTAGGGGGCCGGGCCGAAGCCGCCGCCGCCATAAGGGAAGCGTTCGCCCATGATCTGGGTCGAGCCGAAGAAGTCCAGGGTGTCGTAATAGACGCCTTCGGTCTCGGGCAGGGCACTGCGGTCGATCGCCTTGAGCTGATCCATCTGCCCCCGGAAGACGACCCGGTCCGCGTCAATCTTGGTCTGGGACCGGTCATCGAGCCGCGACTTCATCGCTGCCATCGGCCCCTTGTCCATGCCCAGTCCGGTCAGGGTCTCGGGCGACTGCAGCAGGGAGGTCTGGACGATCCCGTTCATCAGGGCCGCCAGGGCGGCCGAGGCCGATCCTGCGGCGGCCGGCGTCTGGGCGAGGGCCTGGCCACAGGCGGCGAGGCCGGCCCCGGCGGCGGCGGTGAACATCAGGCGGCGGCGATCGATCATGGCGGCAGGCTCCCTTGGCGCGACGCGGCAGAGGACGCCGCCCGGCAACGATTGGCAAGTTACGGATGCTTCAGCCGGCGTGCAGTTCCTGCTTCACCCGCTCCGCCAGCGTCTTGATGTCCAGCGGCTTGGGCAGGAAGGACACGCCGACCTCGTCCTGCAACAGGTCTGAGAAGTCACTTTCGGCATAGCCGGAGATGAACAGCACCGGCGCATCCCCGAGGAACGGCCGGGCCTTCTTCAGCAGGGCGGGACCGTCGAGACCGGGCATGATGACGTCCGAGATCATCATGTCGATCTTGCCCGCCCATTCCTCGGCCAGTTCCAGAGCCTCCTCGCCGTCCGCGGCCTCGATGACCTCATAGCCGCGCTGGCGCAGCAGGCGGGCGGCGATGCCGCGCACGGCAGCCTCGTCCTCGACGAACAGGATGCGGCCGGCACCGGACAGATCGCGCGGAGCCTTCACCTTGATCTCGACCGGTGCCAGCTCGGCCAGCTCGGCCTCGGCCGCCTCGGGCAGGAAGATCCGGAACACGGCCCCGCCGCCTGCGGCGTTCGAGACGTTGATGTGGCCGCCCGCCTGTTCGACGATGCCATAGACAGTGGCCAGACCCATGCCGGTGCCCTCGTTCACCGCCTTGGTGGTGAAGAAGGGCTCGAAGATCTTGTCGAGCAGTTCCGGGGGCACGCCCGGCCCGCTGTCGGTCACCTCGATCAGGGCGACGGCGTCGGTGGCGGGATTGGCCCAGCCCAGCGCCCGCGCCGCATCGGCGGTCAGGCGGGCGGTCCGGATCGTTACGACGCCGGCACCCGGCTCGACCACGCCGCGCATGGCGTCGCGGGCATTGACGGCCAGGTTCATCACCGCCGTCTCGAGCTGGCTCTTGTCGGCCAGAACCACCGGCAGGTCGCGGCCGTAGTCGGTCTCCAGCCGCACGTCCTCGCGCAGCAGCCGGCGCAGCAGGACCGCGAACTCGCCGACCAGTTCGCCCAGATCCAGCCGTTCACGCCGCACGGTCGACTTGCGCGAGAAGGCCAGCAGCTTGCGCACCAGATCGGCGGCGCGGATGGCGGTCTGACGGATTTCGTTGAGCCCCTCATACGAGGGGTCGCCGACCGGGTGACGCTCAAGCAGACCGGACAGTTGCAGCTGGATGGCGGTCAGCAGGTTGTTGAAGTCATGCGCCACGCCACCGGCCAGCTGGCCAACGGCCTGCATCTTCTGGGCCTGCGACAGCTGCAGTTCCATCGACTTCTGGGCCGAGACGTCGAACAGCCAGATGCGCCGCCTGTCGCCTTCGGGGGCCACATAGAGGTGCAGGACCTTGTCGGGAAAGGCGCGGGCGACCAGCTCGATCGGGCCCGAGGAGCCGTCGGCCAGCCGGGCGCGCGCATCCGTGACGCCGGACGGATCGAACAGGTGGCCGAAAGCAGCGTCGCGGGCGGCCCCGGGACCGGTCAGGACCGACAGGGCGGCGTTGGCCTCCTCGACCTTGCCGGCGAACAGGTCGTCGGCGGCGATCACGGCCGAGCCGAACGGCGCACCGGCCGCCATGGCGCGACTCTCGACGGCATTCGATACCGTGGCGGCCCGATGGGTCACCATCGCACCGACCGGCAGCACGGCCTCCGGGGCGGCGCGAACGAGGAAGCGGCCCTCGCCGGCCAGACCGATCAGTACCTCCTGCTCCCGGTCGCCGATGACCACGATGGCACGGCCCTGCTCGCCCGCGCGGGCCTGGGCGAAGGCCATATAGAGGGCAGAGGCGGATTTTCCCTTGGGCAGGGCGGTGGTGGTGCCGTTGGCTTCGGCCCAGGCGGCGTTGAAGGCCAGCACCTGGCCGGTCGCCCAGACCAGGGCGGCGGGCTCGGCCATGGCGTCCAGCAGATCGACGGCGTCGTCCCCCATCGGTTTGCGGGACTCGCCGCGTGTGAATGAGAACAGGCCGATCAGGGCCACGGCACCGACCGTGAAGATCAGCACCAGCCCCGGCGCGCTCATGGGATCAGAGCGGAAGGCCGGATAGGCCAGCGCGCCCACGGCGACGACAAACCCGACCGCCATCAAGGGCAGCAACGGGTCGAGGGATCGGGACGTCGGTGCGGTCCTGGTGCTTGCGGTCATGGCGCCTCGGCCCGAATCAGAAGGGCATTTCAGGCGATAGTGATCCGTATGCCCCCGCGGCGCGAATCCGGGGGTCCGGACGAGAAAAACACAGTGCACAGCGTCCGGATGGCGACGGCTCCTGGCGACGTCGACCATGACGCAGACCAGGCGACCACTACGTCAGATCTGGACCTGTGCCGTCCAGCGGCCTGAAATTTTCACCGTGCACCCCGGCGAAAGCCGGGGTCCAGATGACGAGCGCAGTGATCGGCGCAGAGGGCGCTCAGCCAAAACCCTGCCGTTCCAGTCTGTGATCTGGACCCCGGCTTTCGCCGGGGTGCACGGCAGATGGAGGCGGTCTTACGCCGCCTTGCGCTGTTCGGCCTTGTGATCGCGAGCCGCGTTGATGCGGGCTTCGGCGATGGCGTCGGCGATCTGGTGTGTCGGGCGCTTCTCGGCGACCGACCGATCCAGGACCTCGTCCAGCGTCTCCATCAGACGCGACAGCTTGGCCTCGACCCAGGCCGGATCGTAGGCCCCGCCCGTCTGGCGGGCGCGCAGTTCCGAGGCCACATTGATGATGCCGCCACCGTTGACGACATAGTCGGGCGCGTAGAGCACGCCGCGCTCGAACAGCTGCTGGCCGATGTCCGGCGTGGAGAGCTGGTTGTTGGCAGCCCCGACGACGGCCTTGACGGTCAGGCGATCAAGCGTCTGCGGGTTCAGCGTCGCGCCCAGGGCGCAGGGAGCATAGATGTCGGCCTTGACGTCATAGATGGCGTCCGGCGCGACGATCTCGGCCTGGGTGCGGGCAGCAACCTCGGCCAGCAGCGCCGTGTTGACGTCGGTCATGATCAGCCGGGCACCGGCAGCATGCAGCTTGTCGGCCAGATAGCCGCCGACGTGGCCGATGCCCTGGACCGAGACGGTCAGGCCGGTCAGGTCGTCCTGGTTCCACAGGCGTCGCGCGACCGCCAGGGTAGAGCGGTAGACGCCCTCGGCGGTGACGGGGCTGGGGTCGCCCGAAGCCTCGGGACCATCGTTCAGACCCAGCACATAGGGGGTGACCTTGCGGGCCTCGGCGATGTCGGCGACCGACACGCCGACGTCTTCCGCCGCGTAATAAAGACCGCCCAGCGTATCCACGGCGCGGCCGAAGGCGCGGAACAGCTCGGGGGTCTTCTGGGTCCGGGAGTCGCCGATGATGACCGACTTGCCGCCGCCCATCTCAAGATCCGCGACCGCGTTCTTGTAGCTCATGCCCTTGGAGAGACGCAGAACGTCCTCGAGCGCCTCGGCGCTGGAGGCATAGTTCCACATGCGGGTGCCGCCGCAGGCCGGGCCGCGCGCACTTGAGTGAACAGCGATAATCGCACGCAGGCCGGTCTTTTCATCAAAGACCGCGTGAACGCCCTCATGGTTCGCAAAGGACGGTGAATCGAACAGCGTCATGCTCATTCGAGCGTCTCCCGGGGTGTTTTTTTGTTGCGCGGCACATACCCTTCGACGTCGGGCAGGGCAAGCACGGCGGTTTCACATCAGCGGGAGCCGGACGCGCCGGCCAGCGCGGGCGGGACCGGAGCGGCTCCTGACGGCAGGGGCGCGGCCGGATCCCTCAGCCAGACCGCGACGTCGCGGAACATGGTCTCGGCCTGCAGGTCGCGGTCAAGGATGTGCCAGCCGTCGGGATAGTAGCCGGTGCGAAAATCCGGACGGGTCCCGGCGTGGTCCAGCGCGCGCCGCATCGGACCCTTTTCGACGACATGGTCGTTGGCCCCGTACAGCAACAGCGTCGGCCCGCGGATGGCCCCCAGCCGGTCGCTGGCGCTCTGCATCAGATCGACCAGGCCGTAGAGGGCGTCGAACCGGGTCGACAGGATGCTGGCCGGATCACGGCCATTGCGGATCAATTCCAGCCGGTTGTCGGAAGCGGCCTTGCCGCGGATCGCCCAGGCCGGCGGCTCGACCGACCGGTCTCCCATGGCACGGGCGGTGACCCACAGGGCGGTGCTGTTCAGGGCCCCTTGCGCCGACCAGCCCCAGACCCCGGGGGCCAGGAGAACGACCCGGTCGGCGGCCGGCGGGCGGTCCGAACCGAAGGCGGCGACGGCGACCGAGCCGCCCATACTCTCGCCCACCACGGCGATGATCGCCTGCGGATGGCGGGCGCGGGCAATGGACACAGCAGTGCGGACGTCCTCGGTCAGGCGGGCCTCGCCGGCCCAGACGCCGCGGCCCGGCGCGTCGCCGAAGCCGCGCTGGTCAAAGGCCCAGGTCTCGATCCCCTGTTCAGCCCACCATGGGCCGGCGAGGCGGAAAGAGGCGCGGCTGTCGTTCATGCCGTGCAGGGCGATGATGACCGCCCAGGGCTCTGTAGCCTCGGGGGCCCAACGGGCGAGCGGCAGGCGCGCGCCGTCGTCCATCACCAGCATGCCCGCTGCGAGTGCAGGCCCGGAGAATCCGGCCGGCGCGGCGCGCGGCGGCTGGATGGCCGGTGTGGCGCAGGCCGACAGGGCCAGGACTGCGGTCAGAAGGACCAATGGGCGGATCATGGCGCAAGGATGCCCTGAACACGCTGTCGAAGGTAGGGCACAATCTCGGCTTCAAACCACGGATTCCGGCGCAGCCAGGCCGTATTGCGCCATGACGGGTGCGGCAGGGGCAGGATCGACGGCGCGTATTCGCGCCACGCCCGCACCGTCTCGGTCATATTGACCTTCGCACGATCCCCCAGGGCCCAGACCTGGGCATAGCCGCCGACCAGCAGGCTCAGTTCGACATCCGGCAAGGCCGCCAGCAACTGCGGTCGCCACAGCTCTGCGCAGCGGCGTGGCGGCGGATAATCCCCACCCTTGGGGGCCGTGCCGGGATAGCAGAAGGCCTGGGCGGCCACGCCAAGGCGTTGATCGGCATAGAAGGTCTCGTAGTCCACGCCCAGCCAGTCGCGCAGGCGATCGCCCGACGGGTCGGTGAACGGCAGGCCGCTTTCGTGCACGCGCCGCCCCGGGGCCTGACCGCAGATCAGCAGTCGCGTTCCGGGGAAGACCCGAACCACCGGGCGCGGGGTATGCGGAAGCTGGCCGAGACAGGCCCGGCAGGCGCGGATGTCGGCGAGGACGGCGTCAAGACCGTCCGCCGGATCATGCGAAGTCGTCATCGTCCTCGACGACGGGCGGCAAGGCCGCGAGCGCCGCCGCCGTTTCCTCGGCCGTCGGCAGACGCAGTCTGATCACCCCCTTGAAGGCGTTGGGGTCGATTACCTTGCCCTTCTTGGTGATGGTCAGCCGGCCCTCGCGCATCAAGGCGAGCGCGCAATGGCGCACCTTGGGCAGCATGCGCTGCCACTGCTCGGGCTGCAGGTCCTTGGCCACATCGGACGGTTCGATGCTCTTGCCGCCGACACCCTTGGGGTCGGCCTTCGCCAGTTTTTCGAAAATGGCGGATTCGATGGGGTCGCTCATCGTGCCTATATGCTGCATTGCGAGAGCAAGAAGAAGGCAGAGTTCGCATGGTCCAGAAAGTCACCGTATCCGAAGGCGAGTTCGCCGGCTGGCAGACCTACGATCTGCACGGCACCTTTGATCAGGTGGTGGGGCCGTTCTATTTCCGGCCCGACGCCGACGGGCGGATGCGATGCGCCTTCCGCGCCGAGCCCAAACACATGAACGCCGGCCACCGGATGCATGGCGGTTGCCTGATGACCTTCGCCGACATCGCCCTGTTCCAGACCGCCTATCAGGAGATGGAAGGGGCATCCGGTGTGACCGTGTCGCTGGACTCGACCTTTATCGATGGAGCCTGGGTCGGCGAGTTGATCGAGGCGACCGGAGAAGTCATCCGCGCCGGCAAGAGCCTGATTTTCGTGCGCGGCCAGATCAATGCGGGCGAGCGGGTACTGATGACCTACTCGGGCGTGATCCGGAAATTCACGCCGCGGGGCTGATCGGGCGGGCTGGCGACCGGGCTGAATACGGGACCGGGCCGGTCGCGGCTTCGCGCTGCAACAAGGGGATTGACGTCGCGGGACGTGTCGGCCACCGTAAGGGCACTCATCAAGACCGGCGGAGGGATAGGCCCTTTGATGCCGGGGCAACCTTCCGGGACTTCCCAGTCCCGGAGATGGTGCCAACTCCTGCGAGGCCTCCCCGGAAGCCGCGAGAGATGAGTGAAGCGACGGCCCCCTCACGCCTGGGGTCCGACTGACTTCACGGGTCTGTCACGCAAGGAATTGGTTCGCCCCATCGGTTTCGCTGAGCGAGACCGGAGCGGACCGTGGCGTCCATCGAGAAAACCACAATCGAAGCGACGGGCCGCGATGTGCGCATTCCCGTCCCCGCCGGCTTTCGGCTGGAGTCCGGTCAGGACCTGACGGCGACCGAGGTCGTCGGAAGGTTGTATGGCCGTGAGAGCGGCCCGCTGATTGTGGTCGCGGGCGGCATCTCAGGCGACCGGTTCGCCACGCGCTGGTGGTCGTGGGCCGTTCGGAACGGCGGCCCGATCGATCTGGATCGCGTGCGCGTTCTGGCCTTCGACCTGCTGCCGGGCCGCACGGATCACGGCATCACCATCAGCACACGCGATCAGGCGTGGCTGCTGGCCCTGCTGCTGGACGGTATGAATGAACCGCGTATCGACGCCTTCGTCGGTGCCTCCTACGGCGGCTGCATCGGTCTGGCCTTCGCCACTGCCTTCCCCGCACGGATCGGAGCGTTGACGGTAATATCAGCCGCGCATCGTTCCCATCCCGCTGCAACAGCGGCACGCGGCATCCAGCGCAGGCTGCTGGCCTTCGCCCGTGACTGCGGCCGCGAGGCCGAGGGGATCGCCCTCGCCCGCCAGTTGGCCATGACGACCTATCGCTCCGCCGACGAGTTGGCCCTGCGCTTCAGCCTCACCCCGCCCCCCCGTGCCGGCGAGCCCTATCCGGTCTGCGATTATCTGATCGCCCGCGGGGTCGACTATGCCGAGGCCACCTCGGCCGACCGCTGGATCAGCCTGTCGGACTCGCTCGACCGGCACGATGTCCCGCCGGAAGCCGTCCTCTGCCCACTGACCGTAATCGGCTTCACCTCTGACCGGCTGGTGCCGATCGCGGACAGTCGCGAACTGGCCGCCCGGGCTCCGAACCTTCGCCAGCTGATCGAGGCCCCTTCGATCTTCGGCCACGATGCCTTTCTGAAGGAGCGCGAGCTGGTCGGCCGGGCCCTTCACGACGTCCTCAAACCCCTCACCGCCCCCCAGCCCAGCGAGATTGCCGCATGACCGCCCCAGCTCAATCCCATCCCTGTACGACCGCCGCGCGTCATGGTGTGAACAGCGACCCGGCGCACGGCGCGGTGATGCCGCCGATCTATCTGTCGTCGAACTACAGCTTTGACGGGCTGCACGGGAAGCGGCGCTATGACTATAGCCGATCGGGCAATCCGACCCGCGACGTGCTCGGCGAAACCCTCGCAAAACTGGAGGGCGGATGCGGTGCCGTAGTCACCGCGACCGGAATGGCTGCGGTGGATCTGGCGCTGTTCTCGCTCACACCCGGCGACCTGCTGATCGCCCCGCACGACCTTTACGGCGGGACCCATCGGCTGCTGAGCGCCCGGGCCAGACGCGGCCATTTCGACGTGCAGTTCGTCGATCAGAACGACCGCGTTGCGCTGGACGCGGCCTTCGCCCTGCACCCGAAACTGATCCTTGTCGAAACGCCGTCCAACCCGCTGATGCGTGTGGTCGATGTCGCCGACATCTGCGCCCGCGCCCATGCCGTCGGCTGCAAGGCGGCGGTGGACAACACCTTCCTGTCGCCGGCGTTGCAGCAGCCGCTCGCCCTCGGAGCCGACCTGGTGATCCATTCGACCACCAAATACATCAACGGCCATTCCGACGTGGTCGGCGGCTGTGTGGTGGCGCGGGACCCGGCCGATCTGGAAAGCCTGACGTGGTGGGCCAACTGTCTGGGCGTCACCGGATCGCCCTTCGATGCCTATCTGACCCTGCGCGGCCTGCGCACCCTGTTCGCGCGGATCGAGCGACAGCAGGCGACCGCGGGCCGCATCGCGGAATGGCTGGACGCCCACCCCGCGGTCGGTGCCGTCCACTACCCGGGTCTCGCCTCCCATCCGGGCCATGCCGTCGCATCGCGTCAGCAGTCCGGCTTCGGTGCCATGCTGTCGTTCGAGCTGGCCGACCTCAACGCCGTGCGCGCCTTCGTCGATGAACTGGAGGTGTTTACCCTGGCCGAGTCGCTGGGCGGGGTGGAAAGCCTGATCGCCCATCCGGCCCTCATGACGCACGCCTCCATGGTTCCTGAAGCCCGCGCAGTGGCCGGCATCACCGATGGTCTGCTGCGCCTTTCGATCGGACTGGAGCACCCGGAAGATCTGCTGGCCGATCTCGCCCGGGCCCTGCGGGCCGTGGTCGTCGACGCGCCCCTCGCCACTGAAGCCGCCTGAGAGGACAGCACCATGCCCGCCGTGCTCCTGAGCCGTCCCGCCGTCGACGGCGCGCCTGCGCCCGCCGCCGCCGGGCCGGTCGCCCTGCTTCAGCTCGACGCCGGCCATCCAGCCGACGCCGCTTCGGCCGTCTATCGTGAGTTCCGCCGCGGCCGGCGCGTCGTGGCCGTCGCATCCGGCGGGGCGACCGCGCTCGGCAGTCTGGTCGCGACGCTCGCCGCGATCGGCATTGCGGCCGCCCGGCCCGACCAGGGCGAGACCTTGCTGAGCGACGGGGTCGCCCTTCTTGCCGGCCCCGACGTCGCTGCGGATTGGCCAGCCACCGGGCCGATCCGGCCCCTGCGCGTGGCACTGGCAGGGTGCGGCGTCGTCGGTGGCGGGGTGCTGCAACGCCTGCTCGCCGACCCCCGGTTCGAGGTCGTCGGGGTGCTGGTGCGTGATCCCGGCAAGCGTCGCGACGTCGTCGTTCCGAAGGGACTGGTGCGGCTCGATCCCGCGGCCCTGCTGGCGCGAGAGCCCGACGTGCTGGTCGAGGCCATATCCGATCCCTCGACGGGCCGCGCCCTCATCTGCGCCGCCCTGACGCGTGGCGTCGCCGTGGTCAGCGCCAGCAAACAGGCCCTCGCCGGTGATCTGGCCACCCTGGCCGGACTGGCCCGAACCTCGGGCGTGCCTCTCCTCTATTCCGCCAGCGTCGGCGGCGGTTCGCCGCTGATCGAGACCGTCCGCCGCGCCCGGGACCATGGGGCCGTGGTCCGCATCGAGGCCGTGCTCAACGGGACCTGCAACTTCATCCTCAACAGGCTGGCGGATGGTGTCACCTTCGACGCGGCGCTGGACGGCGCCCGCGTCGCCGGCTTCGCCGAAGAGGACCCGTCTTCCGATCTGACGGGTCTGGATGCCGCCGCCAAACTGTCGATCCTGGCGCATGAGGCGTTGGGCCAAGGTCCGGCCGTGGATTCTATTCCCCGCGACACCCTGGCCGCCGACGCGGTCCTGCCGGCCGGGCGCGTACGCCAGATCGCCCGTCTGGACGTGCGGGCCGGCACGGCCGACATCACCTTCCGGGCGGTCGAGGGCGACGCCCTGTTCGCCGACCTTCCCGATGAGTGGAACGCCCTGCGGGTGACGACGGCGGACGGCCGCGCCTTTACAACCCGCGGGCGCGGCGCCGGTCGGCTTCCCACCACCGAGGCCGTCTGGGCCGATCTGAACGACCTGATCGCGGGCGCCGACTGACCGCTCGCCTCCGCCGGCCCCGCCGTCTAGGGTCCACAGGCCGCCTGGGGAGGACGCATGACCGAAGCCGCAGCACACACCGTCGACCGCAGCGACCGTATGGTCATCCTGGCCTCCTCGGTCGGGACGGTGATCGAGTGGTACGACTTCTATCTGTACGGCTCTCTCGCCGCGATCATCACCGCCCAGTTCTTCTCGGGCGTGAACGAGACCACGGGCTATATCTTTGCCCTGATGGCCTTCGCCGCCGGTTTCGCGGTGCGGCCGTTCGGGGCGATCTTCTTCGGCCGGCTGGGTGACCTGTGGGGGCGCAAGAACACCTTTCTGGTGACCATGCTGCTGATGGGGCTGTCGACCTTCGTGGTCGGCCTGCTGCCGTCCTATGCCGCTATCGGCGTAGCGGCACCGGCGATCCTGATCGCCATGCGCCTGGTACAAGGTCTCGCCCTGGGCGGGGAATACGGCGGCGCGGCCACCTATGTCGCCGAACATGCGCCGCCGGGGAAGCGCGGCTTCTACACCAGCTTCATCCAGATCACCGCGACCGCCGGCCTGATGCTCAGCCTGCTGGTCATCCTCGGCGTGCGCACGGCGGTCGGCGAAGAGGCGTTCAAGGACTGGGGCTGGCGCATTCCCTTCCTGGTCTCGATCCTGCTGCTGGGCGTATCGCTGTGGATCCGGCTGAAGCTGGCCGAGAGCCCGGCCTTCGCCCGCATGAAGGCCGAGGGCAAGGGATCGCGCACGCCGCTGAAGGACAGCTTCGGCAAATGGCCAAATCTGAAGATCGTGCTGCTGGCCCTTGTCGGCCTGACGGCGGGTCAGGCGGTGGTCTGGTACACGGGACAGTTCTACGCCCTGTTCTTCCTCGAGAAGACGCTCAAGGTCGACGGCCCGCTGGCCAACATCCTGATCGCGATCTCGCTGCTGCTGGCCACGCCCTTCTTCGTCTTCTGGGGCTGGCTGTCGGACAAGGTCGGGCGCAAGCCGATCATCCTGACCGGCTGCCTGCTGGCCGCCCTGACCTATTTCCCGCTGTTCCACGCCCTGACCGGCGCCGCCAATCCACAACTGGCCACCGCCACCGCCTCGGCTCCGGTCAGCGTCCATGCCGACCCCGCCGACTGCGCCCTGCAGTTCGACCCCGTGGGCAAGACCGTGTTCGACAGCTCGTGCGATCTGGCCAAGTCGTATCTGGCCAAGGCCGGCGTCAGCTATGCCAACGTCACCGCCCCGCCGGGATCGACCGCCGAGGTCCGCATTGGCGGTGTCGTGGTCCCCGGCTTCGACGGCTCCGCCCTGTCCCGTCCCGACTTCAAGACCCACAAGACCGAATGGGAGGCCGGTCTGGGCAGCGCGCTGGCCACCGCCGGTTATCCGGCCAAGGCCGACAGCGCCCTGGTCAACAAGCCGAAGGTCGTCGCCATCCTGTTCCTGCTCGTGATCTATGTGACCATGGTCTACGGGCCGATCGCGGCGGCGCTGGTGGAGATGTTCCCGACCAACATCCGCTACACCTCGATGTCCCTGCCCTATCACATCGGCAACGGCTGGTTCGGCGGCTTCCTGCCGACCACCGCCTTCGCCATGGTCGCGGCCACCGGCAACATCTACTACGGCCTCTGGTATCCCGTGGTGGTGGCGCTGGTCACGGTCGTGATCGGCTTCCTGTTCGTCCGGGATCGCAAGGACGTCGATCTGCATGCCTGAGGTCATGAACGAGACCGCCGAACAGTTGCTGCTGCCGCTCTTCCTGCATTTCGGCCTGATCGTCCTGCTCTACGCCGTTCTGACCTGGGCGAGGCTGGTTGTGGTGAGGCGGGGCGAGGCCCGGACCGCAGACTTCGCCCGCGCCGATGGCGATCCGCGCCTTTCCGCCCGCATCCAGAGAAACCTGGCCAATCAGTTCGAGGCCCCCGTCTTCGCCTGGATCGGTGCGCTGATCCTGATCCTCACCGGCCATGTCTCGGAGCTGGATGTCGCCGCCGCCTGGCTGTTTCTGGCCGGTCGACTGATCCATACCGCGGTGCAGTGCACCGGCGACAATGTGGGTCTTCGCGGAAAGGTGTTCGTGATCAATTTTGCGGGTGTGCTCTGGCTGATGGGCCACGCCATGCTAGCGATCCCGGGTGGACCCTGACGTCGGTGACTGACCGCCGGATGACGGGCCCGGCCAAGAGACGACCGAGGACATACCGTGACCGATCCTGACCTCTATCCCGTCCCGTCCGAATGGGCGCAGCGCGCGCGCATGAACGCCGCCGCCTATGAGACCGCCCGCACCGCCGCGCGGGAAACGCCCGACGCCTTCTGGAGCGAACAGGCCCGCCGCCTCGACTGGATGACGGCGCCGACCGTCATCAAGGACGTGTCGTTCAACAAGGCTGACTTCCGCATTCGCTGGTTCGCCGACGGGGTCATCAACGTCGCCTGGAACTGCCTCGACCGGCATCTGGCCGAGCGCGGCGACCAGACCGCCATCCTCTGGGAGGGCGACGAACCGACCCAGTCCGGCGGCCTGACCTATCGCGAACTGCATGCCGAAGTCTGCCGCATGGCCAATGTGCTGAAGAGCCTTGGCGTGGTGAAGGGCGACAGGGTCACCCTCTATATGCCGATGATCCCGGCCGCGGCGGTCGCCATGCTGGCCTGCGCCCGGATCGGCGCCGTGCACTCGGTCGTCTTCGGCGGCTTCTCACCCGAAAGCCTGGCCGGGCGGATCGAGGATTGCGGCTCGAGAATCGTCATCACCGCCGACGAGGGCCTGCGCGGCGGCAAGCGGGTTCCGCTCAAGGCCAATGTCGACGCGGCCTGTGAAAAGGTAGCCGTCGATCACGTTCTGATCGTCTCGCACACCAACGCCGACATCCCGATCGTGGCCGGCCGCGACGTGCGCTACGGCGAGGCCAAACACGGCGTCAGCGACCACTGCCCCTGCGAGCCGATGAACGCCGAGGACCCGCTGTTCATCCTCTAC
This sequence comes from Caulobacteraceae bacterium, assembly GCA_965284375.1. Classification (GTDB taxonomy): domain Bacteria; phylum Pseudomonadota; class Alphaproteobacteria; order Caulobacterales; family Caulobacteraceae; genus Brevundimonas. The sequence continues at coordinate 211,452 of OZ260074.1, read as the reverse complement.
ACCTCGGGCTCGACCGGAAAGCCCAAGGGCGTGCTGCACACCACCGGCGGCTATCTCTTCTGGGCGTCCTGGACGCACGAACTGGTGTTCGACTATCGCCCGGGCGAGGTGTTCTGGTGCACCGCCGACGTCGGCTGGGTCACCGGCCACAGCTACTGCGTCTACGGCCCGCTGGCCAATGGCGCGACCACCTTGATGTTCGAGGGCGTGCCCAACTATCCGACCGTCAGCCGGTTCTGGGAGGTCATCGACAAGCACAGGGTCGAGATCTTCTACACCGCCCCGACCGCGCTCCGCTCGCTGATGCGCGAGGGGGACGGACCGGTGAAGGGCACCAGCCGCAAATCCCTGCGCCTGCTCGGCAGCGTTGGCGAACCGATCAATCCCGAGGCCTGGCGCTGGTATCACGAGGTCGTCGGCGACGGCCGCTGCCCCATCGTCGACACCTGGTGGCAGACCGAGACCGGCGGCATTCTGGTCTCACCCCTGCCAGGGGCCACGGACCTGAAACCGGGGTCTGCGACCAAGCCCCTGCCGGGCGTGGAACTGGAACTGGTCGACGCGGACGGTGTCGTGCTCACGGGCCCCGCCTCCGGCAATCTCGTCATCACCGACAGCTGGCCGGGCCAGATGCGCACCATCTGGGGCGACCACGGCCGCTTCTTCGACACCTATTTCAGCGCCTATCCGGGCCAGTATTTCACCGGCGACGGCTGCCGGCGGGACGAGGACGGCGACTACTGGATCACCGGCCGGGTCGATGACGTCATCAACGTCTCGGGTCACCGCATGGGCACGGCCGAGGTCGAGAGCGCCCTGGTCCTTCACGACCACGTCGCCGAAGCGGCCGTGGTCGGCTTCCCCCACGACATCAAGGGCCAGGGCATCTACGCCTATGTCACGTTGAACGCGGGCATCGAACCGCACGACGACCTGAAGAAGGCGTTGATCGCCCATGTCCGCAAGGAGATCGGTCCGATCGCGGCACCCGACGTGATCCACTGGGCACCCGGCCTGCCCAAGACGCGGTCGGGCAAGATCATGCGTCGGATCCTGCGGAAGATCGCCGAAGGCGATGTCGGAAGTCTGGGAGACACGTCGACGCTGGCGGATCCCGGCGTGGTGGAGGAATTGGTCATAAACCGCGGACGCTGAAGAGCCGGGACCGGAGACCCGGGAGGCCGCAAGGTGGACGAGGTCTCGGCAGGCTCTACGGCGATCAGATCTCGCCGCATCTGGTCCTGAAGGTGGCGATTCGCCGGTGGTGCTCGGCCAGAAGATGCAAGAGGGCCAACTGGGTCAGGCCAAGCTGCTGGGTCACAGCGTTGGCGTCACAAGCATTTCTGGTCGAGGGACGCTAATCAGATTGTTCTGCCAGTCGACGTTCCTTAGAGTAACTCTACGTATTCCTTTCAAAGTCGATCTGGCATTTTCAATCAAGCGAAGTGAGTGGGCATGCTTCGATGAAGGAGCCTGAAATCGAAGAACAATAATGTTCGAGAGTCCGATCTCGCCGTTTACGTCGTCATTGTTTTGGATCAGCGCCAAGGCCGTCGCGGTAGATTGGGTTTCGGAAGGGACAGAAATGAAGACATCGCTGATCTCGACGTCCGTCAGATCCGTCGACGAAATCCCGGAATAGGCTGGCCCGCCCGAGAAGCATTCCGGTTCCGAAGGTACGGTACGCCACGCACTTTCAACGGCGATAAACGCCTTGATACAGTCTCCATTCAGCGACAGGTGCGAAAACCGGGAGCGTCCGCACCCGGGACCGAGGTACACGTGATACTGGCCGTGAAGCACTTCCGGCGGAGTGATTGTTCTGACGTTCCGGATATTTGCGTCACCTGAGCCCAGTGTCACGTTTACCAGCGCCTCCCCGGACCACCGAGAGCCAGCGTCGATCTGGATGTCGTTGAGTTCGCAACCGCTCGATCCATAGCCCAGCAGTACGGCCGACGAGACGCTTCCGCTGACACGAATTCGTTCTGCAGTCAGGCGCGTCGCGCCAAACTGCCCTACGACGCCCCGGACGCAATCCTGAACGCTTACGTCTTCCAACCGGACACCGTCCTGACCGATCACGACGACGCCATAATAGCCTCCGCGGGTCTGGACCTGTCTGAACAAGGCACCAACGGCCCGAACGGCACCGGTCGCGCGGCGGTGCCCGCCAGACTCGACGTACTCCGCCTGAACCGTCGACATGACGGTGCCATTTACCCGTTTGTGACTTATCCGCTGTGTGACAAGGCCGGCCGCCACCCGTCGTGCATCACTCCCATCGGGAACTTGGACGGGATTTGCAGACGTGTTGGTCCAGTAGGCTGTGACGCCCAGAGGAGCGCATCCCGTACTCTCGACCGGCCCGGACTTCGGGGAAGCCAACGCCACCGTTTGCCCAGGTGCAACAAGGTCACCGGGAAGTGCCACAGTCAGATCGGAGCTATCGCCGCACGCATACCATTTTAGGGGCTCGCCGCCGTCAAGACGGCCTGAAACCTCGCCCGTGAAGACCGGTCTCCCGACCGGCTCTCCGCCGTCGACATAGCAATGGCGCAACCAGCCATAGCCGCCGGCCATGTTGATGATCTTTACGGCATCGCTGGTTCCGCCGCTGTTGGAGCCGAAAATGCAGCGAACGCCATTTCCGCCTGTGATGTGATTTGCGTCGATCGTGCCGTTGCGAATTCCACCAGACGAGGCGTTGACTGCTTCTCCGTCCTTGATGCCGCGCCGGCGGAATCCGGCGCTCTCGGAGCCGAGCACGATCGTCGCACCGTTCAGATCCAGATCAGGCGTCCAGCCGGTGGAGTCCGGCAGAATGTTCAAAGACCCCTGCACCGCATAGCGACCACCTGCCCTGCATGAGAGATGCAGGTGCCGGTCGCGCCCTGCGCGGAACGCCGCATTGAATGCACGGGTGTAGTCACCACCCCTGCCGCCGTCATGAAAATCATCCACCAGCAAAGGCGCAGTCACGGGTTTGGGTCCGCCAACCACGGCCAGGAGACCTGCGAGAACAGTCCTCCGCGATGAACGAAAGATGTCGGGGGTTCTCATGAGGTCGACATGACGTCCTCCGTCTCAAACCAGGCTGTCCAATTCTTGCCTTCCAGCCTGTTTGACGGTTGGGGCGGAAGTTGGACGCGAGCCGGCTTCAGAACTCCCGCTTGGTGTAATCGTAGAGGGCGACGGTACGGGCAACCACAAGATCAAGTGCGAACTCGGTCTCGACCAGCTCGCGGCCAGCCTGTCCGTAACGTCTGCGAAGCGCGCCATCCTCGATCACTCGCTGAAGCGCATTCGCCAGTGGCTCGACTTCCCGAACAGGAACCAGCAGACCGGACACCCCGTCCCGAACGATCTCGCGACAGCCCGGGGCTTCCGTCGTCACGATGGCGCGTCCCATGGCGGCCGCCTCGATGAGAGCCTTGGGGACCCCCTCCCGGTAGGAGGGCAGACATACGACATTGCAGCCGGCGAAGACCGCGGTCATGTCGGTCTGAAAGCCCCAGGCCTCAACGACTCCCTCGCCGACCAGGGCGTCGATCTCGTCTTGCGAGACAGCGTCGGGATTTACAGGATCGACCGATCCAACCAGGACGAAGCGCGCCTTCACCCCGCGGACCTGCAGCAGACGCGCGGCCTCGATGAATTCCCGAAGTCCTTTGGTCGCGAGCAACCGGGCGGGAAACACGACGATCGGCGTCGCAGTGACCGGTTCGGGGGTCAGGGCGAACTGATCGATATCCACACCGGATCCCGGGATCAGGACCGAGCGCCCCCGAGGGGCCACCCCACGTGACACGAAAAGGTCCATGTCGTCGCCGTTCTGAAAGATCGTGACGGTGTTGGAACGCCACAGAAGTGTTCTCAGGACCTGTTCGATACCCCCCCGGATCAACCGGTTCTTGAGGCCGTCGGTGATATAGGTGGCACCCAGTCCGGTTACCGTCGTAACCGTCCGTGGCGACCGGCCAAACATCCGCGACAATGCGGTGACGAACATCCCCTTCAGGCCCGTGGCGTGCACCACGGCCGGCTCGGCCAATCCGACGTAGCGCGCGAGTTTCCAGGCCGCCACCATGTCGCCGACCGGATCGATGCCGCGACGACCGCCGGACAGAAAGACCGGGGTCACCTGTTCGATGCCGAGCTGGGCGATAAACTCTTCCATGTCCGGTGCCGCCAGGGCGACCCGGTAGCCACGCCGTGCGGCTTCGCGAGCCACACCGATTCTATGGTTGAAAAAAGAGGCTGTGCTGCTCGTCACGAACAGGACCAGAGGCGAAGGGGTTGCAGCTGAAGGATACATGGGGGAGGCCGCCAAATGAAAAGGGCGACCTTCGTCGCCGTCTGGTTTGCTGACCGCTCTATCCGGCGCGGATACGGTCGCCCTGGCCCTGTCCGGCAAGTGTCTGGAAGATCAGGCGGAAATATCTGGGCAGCGTAGGCTGCAGAGCCCAGGTCGCATCCTCTTCCGCCAGGGCTACAGGCGTGGACATGTCCAGCCCCATGACCTGCGCCGAACCCGTCACGCCGGGTCTTACTGAATATACGCCCCGCTCGCGTCGCGCCTGGATCAGTTCAACCTGCATGGGCAGGCAGGGTCGCGGACCGACGAGACTCATTTCGCCCCTGAGTACGTTCCAGAGCTGCGGCAGTTCGTCGAGCTTGAGGCGCCTGAGAGTCTGGCCAAGCACGGTCACCGCCGAAGCCTGGACTTCGTGAGTGCCCGCAGCCGGAGTGCCGACCGTCATGGTTCGCAACTTGAGACAGGTGAAGCGCGACTCGTTGAGCCCGACACGTTCCTGACGGAACAGCGCGGGCCCCGGGCTGTCGCGTCGCACCAGAATTCCAACCAGAATTATGAGGGGCAACAAGACCAGTCCGCCCAGCAGCGCGGCAGCCGCATCAATACAGCGAATGGCTCCGAGGTGGATGGTCCTCATGTGTCTTCCGACCAAGCTGAAGCGGGGAGCGCTTTATACGTGCGTGTCACGAGGCGTCTATCGATCATCGATCCAGGCCTGGGCCATAAGAATTGGCCAGAGCTGATGCTGATTGTTCCGTGCGCCTGATTGATGCTGGTCCCACAGTCGGGCCACTTCGCGTGCATCGAAAATTCCACCGTCTTCCAGAGATCGTGGGTCGAGCAGGGCCGCCCCCCATTCCTTCAATGGCCCCCGAAGCCACGCTCCGATCGGCACGCCGAATCCCATCTTCGGCCGCTCTATCAACGACCGGGGCACATGCCGGTACAACACTTGACGCAACGGCCACTTCGACACGCCGTCGCGTATCTTGAAATCGCTCGGCAAAGTCCAGGCGAAAGCGAACAACTCGGGATCAAGGAAGGGCACCCGCGTCTCCAGCGAGTTGGCCATGGCCGCGCGATCAACCTTTGTCAAAACGTCGCCCGGCAAATAGCCGACGGCGTCCAGCGCCATCATGGTCTCGGCATCCGAGAGGGCAGCGTGTCCCGGTCTGTCCTGCAGCGAAGGTAATTCAAGCGATGGAGCTGAGCCCCCGCGCATGACGAGCCCGGCATGGGGGTTCGTGGACAGGAGCGTCCGGTACAGCTCATCCGTGGAACGGCTCGCGATCACTGCCGCGGCCTTGTGGATCTTGTCGCCCGTGTTGGAAACCCTCGAGGCCAGCAGGCGCCCCGCCGTCCTGTCCCACCAGTCGGGGGAGAAGGCCCTCATTACAGGCGCGATTCCGGCGCGTACCACCCGGGGAACCTTGGCCAGACGGGGCCAGGCCCCCTGAGCGAAGGTATGTCGGTTGTAGCCGCCGAAGACCTCGTCGCCGCCGTCGCCGGACAGGGCAACCGTGACGGACTTCCGTGCCAGGGCGCTGACGATGTAGGTCGGAATCTGCGAGGAATCGGCAAACGGTTCGCTATAGATTTTCGGCAGGTCCGGAATGACGGCAAGCGCATCTGACGCCGTTACGAACAGCTCGGTGTGGTCCGTCTTCAGATGGCGAGCCACTTCCTTCGCGAAAACGGCCTCGTTGTAGGCCTCTTCCTCGAACGCGATCGTAAAAGTCTGAACGGAGCGGCTGGATCGGGCCTGCATTAGGGCCACAACAGTTGAGGAATCCACGCCACCGGACAGGAAGGCACCCAGCGGCACGTCTGAAATCATCTGACGGCCGATGACCCGGTCCAGAATAAGGGCCAGTTGATCTACCGCTTCGTCCGGCGAGCCTTGGAACCGATTGCTGGCCCCTTCCACGGCGACGGCCAGACTGTCCCAATAGACGTGGGTCGCTACATCCCCGGATCGCGGGTCTACGGTCAGGATCGCGCCGGGGGGAACCTTCGAAATGCCCAGATAAACGGTGTGGGGATCGGGCACATACAGATAGCGGGCCAGCATTCCGATCGCGTCGTGATTGATCCGCCCCTCGAAACTGGGATGCTGGCGCAGTGCGACCAGTTCTGACCCGAATACCAGAGTGCGCGCAGCTCCCTGCCCTTGCCATCCGTAGTAGAGCGGCTTCTCGCCCATCCGGTCGCGGGCCAGCATCAAAGTCCGCTGCTGGCGATCCCAGACGGCCAGGGCAAACATCCCCTTGGTTCGCTTCAGAGCCTCCGCAAAGCCCCACGCGCTGATGGCGGCCAGCAGCACCTCTGTGTCCGACCGGCCAGTCCAGGCGGGAGCGACGCCGGCCCGTTCAAGCTCGTCCCGCATTTCTGCGAAATTATAGATCTCGCCGTTATAGACCATGACGTAACGCCCATCATGCGACTCCATGGGCTGGCGGCCCGTCGGCGTCAGATCGATGATGGCGAGACGCCGGTGGCCGAGGGCCACGCCCGCATCACGGTCTATCCAGGCGTGGCCGTCATCAGGTCCACGGTGTCTGATCGCATCGGTCATGCGCCGGATGATGTCCGCCGCTGCCTCAGGGCCAGATTGAGCGGTGACGAAGCCCGCGATTCCACACATGTCCGGTCCTCTCTCGCTTCAGAGCAAGCGGCGGAACGCGCCGCGCCAGACCAGGGGGGCCAGCACAAGCAGGAACACCGTGCTGAAGATAACGCCTCCGCCAAGAAGACGCAGGACCAGCGGCCAGTTCTCCAGCAGGGGCAGGGCAACAGCTAGCACGCCCCAGCCGGCGACAGCGGCGATTGCAAGGGCCGCGAGCTCGACGGCGAGCGCACGCGTGAACAGGCCAGGCTTCCAGATGAAGGTGACGATCGCCTGTCCCAGCAGGTAGACGGCTCCGGCGACCGAGGCCCCCAACGCAATGCCCGCTGGCCCCATGACGCCGCCCAGCCAACGGCTCACAAGGAAATTGACCACTGACGCCACAACGCCGATCACCAGAGGCACGACCATGCGTTGATGCGAGAAAAAGAGGCGGTTGAAAATCTCGCGTACCGCGATGAAGACGATCCCCAGTGCAAAGAGGGCATAGGCGCTCGCCGTAGCGGTGATGTCTTCTTGCGAAAGAGCCCCGCGACCATAAACCAGGGATACCACGTCCTCTCGCATCATGACCGACACCACGGTCGGAGGCAGGGTCGCCCCGACAATCAACAGGACACCGAGGGCCAGGGTCATGCCGGTGCGCTTGTCATCGGCCGCGACCGCATCGACGGCGAGCCGGGGGAACAGGAAGTAGGAGACCAGCATCGAAAATGTCGTGGCGAGGAACATGGCGAGCCGACTGGCATAGTTCAGATGCGAAATTGCTCCTGGCCCCATTCCGCCGGCCAGATAGATGCCGATGTAGATGTTGATCTGGTCCAGAAACGTGCCGAGCATGACGGGCAGCGACAAAAGGGCGAGGCGCGAAAGTGTGCTCCTCGTCACAACAGGACGGAGCACGGTCTTGTAGAGATGGAGGGTTTGAAGTCGCTGAAGCGGCGCCTGCAGCACCCACGCCAGTACGGCCGCTATGACGGCGATACGAATGTCGTTGTAATGCGCGGCAACGATGATGCCCACGATCGCGAGCACGTTGTTGACGATCGGTACCGATAGCGGCGCCTTGTACATCCCGGACGCCTGCTGGATGGCGTTCTGCACGCCGACATAGCTGGAGAACGCAAAGCCAAACGCCATGATAACGGTCAATGAGCGGGCCAACTGGATCGTCGCCGGCGCCGCCCCGGGGGCACTGAACTGCACGATCGGGCCGGCCGCCAGGACACACACGGTCGTCATTGTCAGGGCCAGCAGGAAATAGATCTGAACCGACTGGTTCACAAAGGCCGCAGCGGCGTCCTGACCGACCGCGCGCCTCGCGAGATAAAGCGGGAGGAAAACGACATTGATGGTGACGAGTGCCGCCGCCCAGAGCACCCCCGGGATGGTGTTGGCGATGAAGAAGGCGTCCGTCTCGGGGCCCGCCCCGAAATATTTTGACATGACGACATCACGGCCGAACGCCAGCAACTTTCCAGCCACGGTCAGCGCAACCGCGACAAGCCCGAACGTCAGGCCCGACAGCATCGGGAATAGCGGTGTGTTCCGCGCCGTCCCCGTCAACCGGGCATCATCCGGGACGCGGCAGCGGGCCGGTTATAACGCCGCCGGAACATCAGGTAGAGTGTGACCGTGACGATCAGGGTCAGCATACCGCCCGGCGTCTGCATCAACTGATTGTTCGCAGGCATCATCACCACGCCGAGCGTCAGCAAGCTGAAGAGCATGATGGCGAACGGGTTTGCAAAGCGGATGCTCTCGACCCAGCAGCGAGCATAAACATAGGCGAAGAAACCAAAAATTGGGATCGTTCCAATGAAGGTGAAGTCCGAGGCAAACCAGGAGAAGACGGAATACCAGCGCGATTCACCCCAGCCGGATGTATAGGCTGCAACATAGGGGTAGGTGTATTCATACGCGAACGGAAGGCCGAACACCCGCTCGCCGATCACTGACATTGGATAGGCCGTTCCAAGCCCGAAGGACCAGGTAAAGGGCGCTTGAAGTGTATAGCTCAAGCCTACTAGACCATTCCCAATGTACATACACAATATAGATAAAGTAAAACCTAATCCAAATCCGAATATCGTGAACACCGGATGTGTCGTGTCGTATCGAACCAGTTCGATTTCTCGCGAATTAATGTTCAGCGCATCGATCCCAATCGCTGCATACCTCTGAGTCAAAATAATATTGAACATGGCAAGACCCGCCAAACCGACAACAAGTATCATCAATATAGTTCGCGCATTCAGAGGCTTACCATTGATGACAGCGCGAAGAGCAAAAATTGCGCTTAGATAAATCACCAGATCACCGATCGTCTTTTGCTGGCCTGCGCTCAACATGAAAATCAGTGGAGTGCCAAATACGATCATAAGGGTCGCCAACTTCTCCAACATCGATATCTTATTAAAGAAGAATAGACCCCAGATTGTCACAATAAAAGATGGCGCCGCGAGAAACGTATAAAGAATAAACGAAAAACTGTAGGTTCCAGAGTTACGTTCGTAATTTTTATATGAGTCGTTATAAGCTTGACCAACGTTTCCGATATCAAGATTTACTGTGGTTGATGCAAGAAACGAATATATGGTATATAGAAGCCCTACGAAAGATACGGCCAACGCAACTTGAAATATTTTTCTGTCAAATAGGGCTCGAGAAATCCCCGATGTTCGGTTCGGGATTGCAACAGGCCGACGGATTCCAACAAAATAGCCGATGGTTATAGAAAAACAGATCGCGCCCAGATAAGTTGCAACCAAGGGCCAATTGTATTGCGTGTAAACCACTGGCCCAAAGACCGTAATGGCAAGCGTCAGAGCCAAATAGCCAACAATAAAAATAAGCGGTGCAAACCGCATATCCATTTTGCTTATACGCATTTTATTGCTCACGCTTATTAAGAGCCGCCATAAATCTCTCAGATTGATTCACAAACGCTGCGTATTGAAAAGCGTTGGATTTCCGGCAGAAGGACTTCATCTCCGAAACCTCCGCCTGGTTGCCGAGCAGGATAGACGCAAGTCTGGTACCTGCGACGACGCTGTCGTCATAGTCGATGTACCAGCCGGTGCGACCCTCGGTGTGATAGCGCATCAGGCTGCCCAACGCATTCGTAATGACCGGCGTACCGAAATGAATGGATTCCCCGAACTTGGTGGGGAACCCCGCGAGCGAGACGATGCTCTTCTTCCTGAGGAAAATCGAGTAGTCGGCCCTCGCCAAGGCGGCGCGAACAAGCTCGCGGGGCTGGCGGCCATGGAACAGTACCCGGTTCCCCAGTCGGCGGAGCATGTCGGCATGCAAGGGCATCACGGCCAGATAATCCGCCCGCTCGACGCCATACACGTCGAGCACGAACTCGCCGCCAAGAGGCAGCGCAACATCGAGGGCCTCCATAACCTTGTCCAACCGGTCCTTTGGCCCCTCACGCGATTCCGACACGGTCTTGGGGTCGAATCCCGACCCGGCGAAGAACAACCTCTTCGGCCTGCCGTCCGGGGTCCCCTCCTGCGTTTCCGACGGCGATGGTTCGGCCAACAGTGTCGGCAACTCCAGAACAGGACGCCCCCCCCGGGCATAGAAGTCGCGCAGAAATTCACTGGCGACGATCATCGCGTCCATTCGGAGGTTGCCCCACCGCATCCGCAGCGGGCGGTCAATGTTCCGCACCAGTGCGGCGACGCTGCGCAGCCGGCTGACGCTGTACCATTCCGTCGCTTCGGCGATCGCCATGGCACCGCGCGCGTTCGCGGCCCGGCGCAGACGCTCCTGGGCGACCGCCGGGTAATCATACAGGACAAACGCGGCCAGCCTGCCGGCGTAGTGGGTGTCGACGATCTTCAGGACGTCTGCGCCGCTGACCACACGACGCAGCCAATCCCGGCTCTTGGCTGGATACGGCAGTTCCCAGCAGTCGAAGGGCCCCATATCGAACGGAGCCCGCCGCGGGCCGGTGCGATTGCCTATGTCCCGCGAAAGTCCGACCAGAACGACACGATAGCCCAGCGCGCGGAAGATTGATGCGTTGGCCACGGCGCGCTGCGCCGCAGCGTTGCGGTCGGGGAACTCGAACGCCCCGACGTAAATGATTGTGTCGGCCTCCCCTTTCGGGAGCCGTCCAGGCAAGCCGTCCGCGACCGTACTGCGCGCCGGGTCCGTCACAGGGACCAGTACGACTTGCCGGGTGAAAGGGGGCTGGATGCAGTTCGCATCCCGGGCCAAATGCCCTTCAGGTCCGCGACCAGCCCGCCATCGGCCAGCAGGGCATCGACGGCCCGACCTCCGAGCGCCTTGTAGGCCGCATGAGGCACGGCGGCGACGACGCAGTCATAGGATCTCTCAAGCGCCGCACCGTCGAGCTGGATCCCGTACTCATGAAGCGCTTCGTCGGCGTCGGCGAAAGGGTCCGTCACAGTGACGGTATGTCCGAGCGCGACCAGCCTCGCGACCAGATCGGCCACTTTCGAGTTCCTCAGGTCGGGCACATCCTCCTTGAACGTCAGCCCCAGCATCAGCACCGAGCCCGGCCGCCCGGATCTTATGGCGTGGACCTGATCGGCGATCCAGGTCGCCATCCCGTCATTGATCGACCGACCGGCTAGGATAACCTGGGCGTCGTGCCCGAGCTCTTTGGCCCGATGGCTGAGATAGTACGGGTCGACGCCGATACAGTGCCCCCCCACCAGCCCGGGTTCGAACGGCAGGAAATTCCACTTTGTTCGTGCCGCGGCGAGCACATCCCAGATCGCCAGACCCATGTACGAGAATATCTGGGTAATCTCGTTGATGAAGGCGATATTGATGTCGCGTTGGGCATTCTCGATGACCTTGGCGGCCTCGGCGGCCTTTATCGACGCCGCCCTGAAGACGCCGCCACTTGTAACTCGCCCGTACACGTCGGCCATCCGCTCGGTCACTTCGACCGATTCCCCCGCGATCACCTTGATGATCCGGTCGACAGTATGTTCCCTGTCACCCGGATTGATGCGTTCCGGCGAATAGCCCACGAAGAAATCGACCGATGGCGTCAGTCCGGAAACACTCGCGAGGATAGGCCGGCAAATGTCTTCTGTTACGCCCGGATAAACCGTGCTCTCGAAGACGACCACCGGCCGGGTACCCCGGTCCAGCATTCCGCCTACCGTCCGCGTCGCCGCCCTCAGAGGCCCGAGGTCGGGCCTGTTTTCGCTGTCGATCGGGGTCGGCACCGTCACGATATAGAAATCCGCCGGCGGACAGGCGGCGGGATCGCAGACGAATTCAAGGCTGGACGCGGCCAGTTCGGAACTATCGACCTCCGCAGTCCGATCATGGCCTGCCTCGAGTTCAGCGATCCGGGTCGCGCTGATATCGAGGCCCCAGGTTTCGAAATGTTTGGCCAGATGCACAGCAAGGGGCAGGCCGACATAGCCCAGGCCGACGACAACGATACGCATACTCTGATCCAGTCTCCTGGCTTGAATTAGTGGGACTTTGCGCTCGACAGCGCGACAACGCATCGTGCCGGCGCGATGAAAATCCAGGACGGGCCCGACATCCGGCCCGATGCGGAGCGGTTCTTCCGACTCGGCGCTGACCTAGCAGCGACACACCCAGCGGTCCAGATACAAGGCAAGCTGCGGGCCTCCGCCCGATATTCAATGTCGATCGCGCGTCGCGAGGCGGCTTTGCGATTGCGGTGTCGCCGAAGCGACATTAGGAAAATCCAACTCAAAAACAGTCTTTGCTCAGCAGGGCCGTGCGGTTCACCCGCACTCACCGGCACTGGCGGCAGACTAAAGAAAGCAGTTCAATGTCTGTCTTGGTCACGGGCGTCGCCGGATTTATTGGGTCGAATGTCGCACGGCGCCTCCTGGAGCGAGGAACGCCGGTCGTGGGCATCGACAACATGAACGACTATTATGACGTGACGCTGAAGCAGGCGCGTCTTGAGCGCGTTCAAGCGGCCTATCCGGACCTGTTCCGTTTCATCAAGCTCGACTTCGCCGATGACGCCAGCATTGATCGCGACCTTGCAGACGTTGACATATCCTCCGTCGTGCACCTCGGGGCCCAGGCCGGCGTCAGATACTCGATCGAGAACCCGCGGGCCTATGTGCGTGCCAATCTCGCCGGGCATTTGAATCTCCTCGAGGTCGCCCGGCACCGCGCCGTCTCGCACATGGTCTACGCGAGCTCCTCCTCGGTCTATGGCGGCAATACCCAGCTACCCTTTCGGGTCGAGGATCGCGTCGATCATCCCATTTCGCTCTACGCCGCGACCAAGAAGGCGGACGAGCTCATGAGCGAGACGTATGCGCACCTCTACCGCCTGCCGCTGACAGGGCTGCGCTTCTTCACCGTCTATGGTCCATGGGGGCGGCCAGACATGGCCATGTGGCTTTTCACCAAGGCGATCCTGGAAGGCCGCACGATTGACGTCTTCAATCACGGCAACATGCGCCGCGACTTCACCTACATTGATGACATTGTATCGGGGATCGTGGCTTGCCTTGATAACCCGCCGCCTGACGACGGTGAAAGCAAGGCTGGCGGCAGCCGGAGTCCCCACCGCCTTTACAACATCGGCAACAATCGCTCCGAAGAACTGGGCCGGATGATCGGGCTGATCGAGCAGGCGTGCGGGGTTAAGGCCAAACGTCGTCTCTTGCCCATGCAGGCCGGCGATGTGCCCGAAACCTATGCCGACATCAGTGCCATCGCATCGGATCTTGGATTCCAGCCCACCACTTCGATCGACGTCGGCATCCCTCGTTTCGTGGAATGGTACAGGTCTTACCACGGCCTGTGAAAGGCAGCCTGCAGCGGTCGGGCACCCGGCCCCGAAAGGACTAATCTGTCGGTGCGGGGCCTTTTTGCGCCGTGTTCTTGAGGTGCATCCAGTCCATGACGCCCTCCCGGGACTGGAACTCGGGCACGAGCAGGCGAAGTTGTGCGATAAGCGCTTCGGCATCGTTAAGTTTCAGTATGTTGGAGAGCGTTTGCAGCGCCAACTCCAGCTCGGCTATCGGCAAATAGTCCTCGAGAGCGGTCAGGATGCGCGGGTGGCCCGTCGGCATCGGATTTTCCCCGATCAAAAGCTCCTCATAGAGCTTCTCTCCCGGACGAAGTCCCACCTCTTCAATCTCGATGTCGCCGGACGGTTCATCGTCATCCTTGACCCTCTTGCCCGACAGTTCGATCATCGCCCGCGCGAGATCAATGATCCGGACCGGTTCGCCCATGTCCAGCACGAAGACCTCACCGCCGCGCGCCATGGCTCCGGCCTGAATCACGAGTTGCGCCGCTTCCGGAATGGTCATGAAGTAGCGAATGATCCGGCGGTCTGTGATCGTTACCGGTCCGCCATTGCGGATTTGGGTGCGGAACAACGGCACCACTGAACCGCTCGAACCAAGGACGTTCCCAAACCTGACCATTGAGAAGCGGGTTGCAGGACCGGTTTCGTTCAGGGACTGCAAAATCATCTCTGCAACCCGCTTGGTGGCCCCCATCACATTGGTGGGCCGCACAGCCTTGTCTGTGCTGATCAGAACGAAGTCTGGGGTCCCCGCGGCGGCCGCAGCCTTGGCCACGGTTGCCGTTCCGAAGATATTGTTCCGCACCCCTTCCGCCGGGTTATGCTCCACCAGCGGCACATGCTTGTACGCCGCCGCATGGTAAATCGTGTCGGGACGCCAGGCCTCAAGAACGGCCGACACCCGTGCTTCGTCCAGCACCGACCCCAAAAGCGGAATGAGCTCGACGTCGCCGCCTCGCCCTTCGCCCACCTTCGCCACGAGCTCCTGATGCAGTGTGTACAAAGCAAATTCACTGACTTCGAAAAGCAACAGCCGTGTGGGCTCGAGCGCCAGCACCTGTCTGCAGATTTCGCTGCCGATCGACCCGCCCGCTCCGGTGACGAGAACCGTTCGACCACGCGTCCTCAAGCCAAGAAGGGCCTCATCCGGCGCAACCGCATTGCGCCCCAACAGGTCGTTCGCGTCGAGCTCCCGGATGTCACTGATCTGGATTCGGCCGTTGGCGATATCCATGATCCCTGGCAGCGTTCGGACGCGGAGTGACGCAGCGCGCATGGCCTCCAGCACCTCGTTCCGTCTCCTCTGTGACGCGGAGGGCAGAGCGAGAAGAACATCCGTCACCGCATGGCGCGCTGCGATCGCGGCAATATCCTTCGGGTCGAGAATCGCGAGTCCGTTAATCGTCGACCCTTGCAAGAGGGGATCATCATCCAGAAATCCCACCAGTTGCATTTCCCGGGTCCTCGCCATGGCGGCCGACATACGCCGCCCTGCTGAGCCGGCGCCGTAAATCAGCACCCGCTGTTGCGCCTGGCCGGGCCACGCATCGTTGAACTTTTCGCCGAGCCACTGACGCGCGAAGGCCCTCAGCGCCGATACCGTGATGAAAAGAAGGATCGGCTGGATCACGCCGACGGTTCTCGGAATTCCCGCGATCCCGGCGAAGGTGTATACGGCGGAAAAAGCCAGCGCATACACGACACAGGCGCGACCGATCTCGGTGATCGTCCGCAAGCCCGCCTGGCTGAAGATCTCCCGATAAACCCCGAAGGCTGAAAAGATCGGTATGGCCAGGCCGACCGACGAGGCGATCAGGAACCACAACGCGAGGTTCGACGGAGGAAGGTAGCCGAGCCTCAGAAATAGCGCGACGTAGACGGTCACCGCACACATCGACGCGTCGGCGATGACGACGATCCGTCGCTTCGAGAGGCGCGGCAGGGCGACCGCCTTCTGACTCAGGCGTTCGATCTTGCTCAGGCGTTCAATGGCACCGTCGGTCGCCTTGGGAAAACGACGATCGGAAAGCATTCGTTGGACCCGCGACCAGTGAGGGGTGCTGAATAAACACAAAGTGTGTCGGTCACAATGGCGGCTGGTGCTGACTCAAAATGCCATTTTAAGCAGTGACAATCCCGGCTCACCGAAATATGTGCGACTCGGGTCTCGATCCCAACCCCGCTTTGCCCCACCTCACGACAACCGCATTGCCATCAGAAAACGGACTATTGTTGCAATGGACTATTTCGCGGGAAAGACGATCCTGATTACCGGGGGAACCGGGTCTTTCGGGACGACGATTCTCAAAACGTTTCTGAAGCTCCCGGTTTCAGAAATCCGGATCTACAGCCGTGATGAAAAAAAGCAGGAAGATCAGCGGACGGCGCTGAGCGATGACCGGGTGAAATACCACCTTGGCGATGTCAGGGATTTGAGAAGCCTTCAAACCGCTTGCCGTGGGGTCGACTTCATATTTCACGCAGCGGCTCTGAAGCAGGTTCCTTCGTGCGAGTTCCACCCGATGGAAGCCGTTCAGACCAATGTCTTGGGGACAAACAACGTCCTTGATGCCGCGATCTACGAGCAGGTGGAACGCGTCGTCTGCCTTTCCACTGACAAAGCCGTCTATCCGATCAATGCCATGGGAATTTCCAAGGCCATGATGGAAAAAGTCATGGTCGCCAAAGCACGCTCAGCGGCGGGTACCAGGACGACGATCTGCGGCACCCGGTACGGTAACGTCCTGGCTTCCAGAGGGTCAGTCGTTCCGCTCTTCCTGACCCAGCTTGCCAAAGGGGTGCCACTTACGATCACCGATCCGGAGATGACCCGGTTCGTGATGACCCTAGATCAGGCAGTCGATCTGGTGCTCCATGCGTTCGAGCATGGAAATAACGGCGACATATTTGTTCAGAAAGCACCGGCAGTAACCATTCGGGATCTGGCGCGCGCGACTCTGGCCCTTGCTGACAGGCCGGACCATCCCATCAAGGTCATCGGCACCCGGCATGGCGAAAAGCTCTATGAGACCCTGCTCAGCCGGGAGGAGATGGCGGTCGTGGAGGACAGGGGCGACTATTACCGCGTCCCGCCCGACAACCGCGACCTGAACTACGACCGTTATGTGGTCGAAGGAGAAGTGAGCTTGTCGTGCCTGGAGGACTTCAACTCCCACAACACGCGTCGTCTGGACGTCGCCGAGATGACCTCCACGCTCGCCGGCCTGAAGTATGTGAGCGACTTTCTGGCCGGCCGACGGGGCGATATGGAATGACGCCCCCCAGAATCGTCGTCACCGGCGCGAATGGGTTCGTTGGCAAGAATCTGGTTTTGCGGCTCGCTGAGGCGGGCCACAAAGACGTCGTTGGCGTTACGCGAAGCACGACCCACGACGAACTGGAGAGAGCACTCTCCGGTGCCGACGTCGTTTTTCATCTCGCGGGTGCCAACCGTCCGCCGACGCCCGATGAATTCCATACGGTAAACGTCGGGTTGGCTGAAACGATTGCCCGCATCGTGGGGTGCGCGGGGACGGCACCACTTATCGTTTTTGCCTCCTCAACCAAGGCAACCGACGCCAACGAATACGGCCGGAGCAAGCAGGAGGCCGAAAACATCCTTCTGGCGCTGGCGAGGGACTCTCGAGCGACGGTTCTTGTCCAGCGCCTCCCCAACATTTTCGGGAAGTGGGCAAAGCCGAACTACAATTCCGCAGTGGCGACTTTCGCCCACAATGTGTCCCGGAATTTGCCCATTACGGTCACCGATCCCGCCGCGCCGCTGACCTTGATCTACATCGACGACCTGATCGACCAGTGGCTGACATGGATCGACGCTCCCCCCTCCGCTTCCGGATTCATCAAGCCCGCCCCGGTCTATGAGACCTCCGTCGGCGAGGTCGCGAACACCATCCTCGGATTTGCCTCGGATCGCCGATTGGCGCTTATCGACAGCGTGGGTATTGGCCTGACGCGCGCGCTCTACGCGACCTATGTCGCCAATCTGCCGACCGATTCCTTCGCCTACCCCCTGCAAACGCACGTCGATCCTCGCGGTAGCTTCACCGAAATGCTGCGCACGCGTACGAGCGGGCAGTTCTCCTGTTTTACCGCGCATGCCGGAGTGACTCGCGGCGGGCATTATCATCATTCGAAGACGGAAAAATTCCTCGTCGTGCACGGGAAGGCGCGATTCCGGTTTCGCCACGTCCTGACGAATGAAACGCTCGAGCTGGAGACATCCGGCGAGACTCCGGTTGTCGTCGAGACGGTACCAGGATGGACCCACGACATCACGAACGTTGGAGAGAACGAGATGGTCGTCATGCTCTGGGCAAACGAGATTTTCTTGCCGGAACGCCCCGACACGATCGGTTCCCAGGTGGTTGTCTGATGCGCAAACTGAAGGTCATGACCATTGTCGGCACGCGGCCGGAAATCATCCGTTTGTCGCGCGTGATCGCCGCTCTCGACCGCTACACCGAGCACGTCCTCGTTCACACAGGTCAAAACTACGACTATGAACTGAATGAACAACTGTTCGACGAACTGAAAATCCGCGCGCCGGATCACTTCCTTAACGCAGTGGGAGACAGTGCCGCCGCGACAATCGGACAGATCATCATTGCTGCGGACACCGTCCTTGTTGAGGAGCGACCCGACGCTGTCCTGGTCCTCGGGGACACGAACAGCTGCCTTTCAGTCATTCCAGCCAAAAGGCGCAAGATTCCGATATTCCACATGGAGGCAGGCAATCGCTGCTTTGATCAACGGGTTCCGGAAGAGACCAACCGGCGCATCGTGGACCATACCGCGGATGTGAACATGCCCTACTCCACGATCGCCCGGGACTACCTCTTGGCGGAAGGAATACCGGCAGACAGAATCGTGAAAACGGGTAGCCCGATGTTCGAGGTCCTCTCCCACTATCGCGAGGATATCGATGCATCAGAGGTCGTTATGCGCGAAGGACTTACGCCGCAGGGATACTTTCTTGTCAGTTGCCATCGCGAAGAAAACGTGGACGATCAAAGACAAATTGCTCGCCTCACGGCTTCCTTGAACGTTATCGCCGAGCAGTTCAACTTGCCGATCCTCGTCAGTACGCACCCTCGCACGCGCAAACGCATCGACGAATTCGGCCTGCGCTTTGACTCCCGTGTCCGGTTGATGAAACCCTTCGGGTTCCTCGATTACAACGCTCTTCAAATGAACGCCCGGGCTGTACTTTCAGACAGCGGAACGATCAGCGAGGAGTCGTCGATCCTGAATTTTCCGGCGCTCAATATTCGCGAGGCGCATGAACGTCCGGAAGCGATGGAAGAGGGTTCTGTAATGATGACAGGATTGGACGCGGAGCGGATAATTCAGGCTTTAAATGTGCTAGAAGGACAGTCTCGCGGAAGCAGCCGTAGCCTGAGATTAGTGTCCGATTACTCTATGCCTAACGTATCAGAAAAAGTTCTCCGAATAATTTTGAGCTACACAGATTATGTGAAGAGATCGGTCTGGAAACAGTACTGACGTTCTTGAGCGTTGGAGTGTCATGGTCAATCCGCCGGGACAATGGCTTGGCCGTCGGCTGACCGAACTGCCGGTGCGAATTGTGCCAAAGCCACGCTAAGATCTAGACTTGTAACGGGATTCTCAATTGGGGCGGAGGCTAATGGTTGACCCTTGTCTCGTGATGCTTGAGAAGGCGCTGGGCGCGGATAGTGCGCGCCACGGTCGCCAACGGGGCATGCCATCGCTACCGGGCCGGGCGGCTGATCGTAACGTAGGCCACAGCAGTTTTTTGAGGGATCGAAGCCCGTGACAAGAACCATTTCGCTTCTATCAGCCCTCGCGATTGTCCTGCTTGGCGGGTGCGGCGGCCCCCGAATGGAAATCTCCCAGATGACCGCGGCCCAGGCGGTGGATCTTCAGCTGGTTCCGACGCAGGTTGCGTCACCCGCCGAATATCGTATCGGCGTGGGTGACAAGCTCGATGTGCGCGTATTTCAGATCGAGGACCTTTCGTTCGAAGAACTGGTGGTCGACACCTCGGGCAATATCAATCTGCCCCTGATCGGAGCGGTACGGGGCGCGGGACTGACGCCCGGCGAGATGTCATCAGATATCGCCGAGCGTTTGACGGCGCGCTACCTGCGCAATCCTCAAGTGACGGTAACCGTAAAGGAAGCGGCCAGTCAGAAGATTACGGTGGACGGAGCGGTCACGAAGCCTGGCGTCTATGAAATGCGAGGTTCGACGTCCCTGCTTCAGGCTGTCGCAATGGCGGAAGGCCCCGCGAGGGTCGCTGATCTGACCCGGGTCGCCGTGTTCAGGAATATCGATGGAAAGCGTTCGGTCGCCTTGTTCGACCTGGGTGCCATCCGAAGGGGCCTCGCGCCGGATCCGCTGGTGCTGGGAGACGACGTCATCGTCGTTGACACCTCTCGTCTGAACTCCACCCTTCGGGAGGTGGTCGCAGCCCTGCCGGGGCTCGCTGCCTTCGCCTATTTCTGAGGGCTTTAATGACCGGAGGGTCGCGATGGCCGTTCGTCGGGTGGTATTTCTCCCTGGCGTAAGAGAGCGGCCGGGTACGGGCGAATTCTGGTGCGTAAGGCGGGGCTTTGCGATAACAGCCGGACTTGTCTCAGCGCGGCTTTCGCCGCTAAATCAGTACGGATGACATGATGTTGGGCGACAATTCCTTCGCTGACGAACGGTACAGTCGTTCGAGGTCGGGAGCCGACCGCTCGCAGGATCTGTATGTCGGCACCCCGCCTTCCGGGTGGGCCGACGAGCGCGATGATGGAGCCGGATTTGATCTGGCAGTTTACTGGCGACTGGCTCTAAAACATCGGATCTTGATCCTCGGTTGTTTCTTCGGTGCCCTCGTCATCGGGACGGCACTGACGCTGCTCATGACGCCGATCTACACCGCCCAGACAACCTTGCAGATCAATCGTGAGTCTGACCGGGTGTTCAGTTCTGACGATGTGGCCCCGCGCGAGAGCATGACCCAGGGCGAGGAGTTCTTCCAGACCCAGTACGGCCTTCTGCGTAGCCGTTCCCTTGCGGAACGGGTGATTGAAAACCTCGGCCTCGCCCGTTCTGATGAGACCCTGAAGGCACTTGGAATCGAACCGCCACCCGCCACGGGCACGGCCGCAAACCAGGCGTCAAGCCGCCGTGCCGCTGCGCTTGAGGCCGTGCAGGAGAACCTCAGCGTATCCCCTGTCAGAGGCTCGCGCCTCGTGGCCGTCGGCTTCGACAATCCCAACCCCGTTATTTCGGCCCGAATTGCCAACGGGTTCGCCGAGAATTTCATCCAGGCCAATCTGGACCGGAAATTCGAAAGCTCGGCCTATGCCCGGGAGTTCCTCGAAGAACGTATCGCCCAGACCAAGGGGCGGCTTGAGTCGGCCGAGCGCGAGCTGGTCGCCTATGCCTCCAGCCAGCAGATCATCAACATCATTGAGCCCGGGTCAGGGGACGCCAACAACGGTTCAACCCAATCTCTCACATCGAACAATCTGGTCGCCACAAACATGGCACTGGCAGATGCACGAGCCGCACGGGTTGCGGCCGAGGAGCGTTGGCGCTCGGCGCGCACCTCGGCGCTGATGACCGTGCCCGAGGTGCTTCAGAACCCGGCGATTCAGCGCTTGGCTGAACAGCGTGCAGTGTTGAGTGCCACCTACGAGCAGAAGCTCAGTGTCTATCAGCCTGACTTCCCCGAGATGGTGCAACTGAAGGCCCAGATAGACGAATCTGACGGTCAGATTGCAGCGCTCGCCAACAATATTCGTCGGTCAATCCAGGTTCAGTTTGAGACTGCGTCAAGTCAGGAGCGGTCTCTTCAATCCCAGGTCACCGTTTTGACCGGGGAGGTGCTCGATCTTCGTAATCGCTCCGTGCAGTACAACATCCTGCAGCGTGAACTGGACACAACCCGCACACTCTATGAGGGGCTACTGCAGCGATACAAGGAAGTCGGGGTGACCGGTTCGGTTACGGCCAACAACATTTCGATCGTTGATCGCGCCTCGCCACCGGAGAAGCCGTCCAAGCCCAATCTGATTCTGAACATCGCACTGGCCGCAGTTCTGGGTCTGGGCCTTGGTCTCGTCGCCGCGTTCGTGCTGGAAGCGCTGGACGAGACCCTCGCCACGCCGGACGACGTCGAGAACAAGCTTGGGGTGTCTGTTCTCGGGGTCATCCCCCTTCTGGACAAGGGCAAGACCACGGCCGAAGCGCTTGTTGACCTCCGATCTGGTTTCTCCGAAGCCTATTACTCCTTGCGAACGGCGCTTCAGTTCTCGACGCCGGACGGTGCACCCAGCAGTTTGTTGGTCACCAGTGCCCGGCCGGCCGAGGGCAAGTCGACCACGGCCTATGCGATCGCACTGAACCTCGCCCGCGTCGGACGGCGAGTGCTGCTGGTCGACGGTGACCTGCGCAATCCGTCGATGCACCGCGTCGTGGGCGTCGAGAACGAGCGGGGCATGAGTAATCTGCTCTCCGGCTCGGCGGACCTCGCATCGGTCGTACAGGGAACCAAGACCGAGAATCTGATGTTCATCCCCTGCGGCCCGCTTCCGCCCAACCCTGCCGAACTCTGGGGCGGTGACAGGTTGCGCCAGGTTCTGGCCGAGGCTCGGGAGGGTTTTGACCATGTGGTCATCGACGGTCCGCCGGTGCTCGGCTTTGCGGACTCGCCCCTGTTGGCGGCCGCAGTCGGCGGAGTGGTGTTCGTGATCGAATCGCGGGGCACGCGTCGAGGCCAGGCGCGAGGTGCCCTCCGGCGCCTCAAGGTCGGCCAAGCCCATCTTCTCGGCCTGGTCCTGTCTAAGTTCAGCGCCAAGAGTACGTCATACGGCGGCTACGATTATGCCTATGACTATAAGTATGGAGCCGAACAGGACCGCGACAGTGCGGCCCTCGGCGGCAAGTCTGGTCGGAAAGCCAAACGGGCTTGACCAGGACGGCGGATCCTTCCGCAACGCCTCGGCGCGCCAACACGGCTCGCCTTGCTCCTTACGTTCTGATCGTCGGCGTCGTCGTTCTGGCCTGGCAGGTCGTGATCCAGCCAGTCCTGCAGAGGGCACCGGTCGAAGCTGCGATACGTCTCGCACCTGGCTCGCCACTCGTCCTGCGGCGGGCGGCCGAGGCGGAATTGGCCGCTGGGCGCTTGGACAACGCCGCCGCGCTCAGCCGTGATGCCTTGGGTCGATCTCCCTTCGATGTACGGGCACTGCGAGTTGCAGGCCTGACGGAGGCCCGGGCTGGCCGGCTTGATCAGGCGGACCAAATTCTGACGCTTGCCGGCAACTGGAGCCTGCGCGACGATCCCACCCACGCTTGGCTGGTGGAACACCGACTGCGGCGCGGGGACTATGCGTCCGCCTTCGCCCATGCCGACACCCTTGTACGACGTCGCGAGGATATTCAGCCCCAGGTGTTCAGGCTTTTTACAGCCGCTGCCATCGCAGATCCCTCGAGGGTCCTCCCCGTGCTGACAAGCCTGCTGGCCGACGGTCCGCCGTGGCGGTCCGCCTATCTGGGCAGTCTCTATGCCAATTCCAACGGTCTGCAGACCGCCGCCAACCTGGCCGTCCTGCTGCAATCCAGTCGCGCGCCCCTGACAACTCCAGAACTTCAGCAATTCTATCTGGAGATGATGGCCAGACGGCAGATCGCGATTGTCAGGACCGTACGGGCCCGGCTGAACCGGCCGGCCGCCAATCGGGCTGTGACCAACGGAGGGTTCGATGACCCGACCGCGCCCGAGCCCTTTCAATGGGCACTGATCCAGAAGGCGGGCGCGACGACCGAGGTCATGGCCGACGACGCAGATCCATCCAACCCGGCCCTCCGGGTCGAGTACGACGGCTATTCCACGGCCGATATTGCGCTACAGCGAGTGTTCCTGACACCAGGCCGCTATCGCCTGAGCTTCAAATCGAAAACCGAAGCCGGAGACCCGGCTGGCCGCCTGGCCTGGGCGTTGATTTGTGATCCCGGCGGCCAGTCATTGCTCTCCGCTTCAGGCATTACGGCCGCAGGCGCGCGCAACCAGGCCTGGACCTTTTCAACCGCGGACTTTTCAGTACCTCAGGCTTGCCCCAGTCAGTCGTTGCAGCTGAAAGGGCTTCCCTTGGACCGCCGGACGCCGATGGTGGTCTGGTTTGACCAGGTTGCGGTCGAGCCCGCCATTATGAACCGGAATTGAGGGCACGGATTGGCCGCCATAGGGCATGACGCTGGGGCGTTTGCTCTTGCCTTTGCAACCGTCCACTTCCAGAAGCATATTCAAGAAGTATGCGGTCAACCTCGAGCTGCCAGCTTCCAAGCGGTTTGGGTCTCCGCGGATGCCGGTGCTGAACGCAACCAATCCTACACAGCGAAGTCAAAATTCGCCCTTGGACAACGTAAACGCCCTTGTTGAATAGGTTTTTCAAGGACCAGTGGACCGACGTCGCGATCGCAGCGGTCGTCCTGTTGGCCTTTTCATTTGCATTCGGGGGTGCCAGTCAGAACCACGCCCTTCGTCTTGCGCTCGTGGAACTGGCAGCCTTGCCGCTTCTGCTGATTGCCTGCGGGCGCATCATAGCGAGCGACACCAGGCATGAGCATCGGTTTGCGCTCGGCCTTCTGGCCGCCCTCATTGCGATTCCCGTCGTCCAGTTGATCCCGCTTCCACCTGAGCTCTGGACCCGGCTCCCGGGTCGGGACCAGATGGCGCTGGCGCTGGATTTGGTCAATTTGCAGTCGGGCTGGAGCCCTCTCAGTCTGACCCCAGACCAGACTTGGCGGTCCGCCTTGGCCCTGACCCCGCCAGCAGCCTTCTTTCTCGCCATGCTGTCACTCTCCGTGCCTCAACGTGAGCGTATGGTTCAGCTCTGCATCGCAGCGGCGATCGCCGGAATTCTGCTCGGTGCCGCCCAACTGGCCAGCGGCGGGGTCGGTTTCTACCTGTGGAATTGGACCGGGGCTGGCCAGGTCACGGGCTTCTTTGCCAACCGCAATCACCTGGCTTCTTTCATTCTGGTCACCCTGCCCTTCGCCTTGGTCTTCGGCGCGGCACCGCTGAGGCGGCGGCGTCAAGAGACTTCTACGCTCTGGCTCGCAGCCCTTTTCGCAGGTCTGGTTGTTGTGGCCCTCGCCGCGATTCGCTCACGGGCCGGCATTACCCTTTTCGCGCCTGTAATGGTGGTCAGTTTGTGTGCCGCCTGGATTGCGGCAGGGCGAGGTCGTCCGGGTCCCCGTCTCCTCGTCCTGGTGGGCTCGGTCGGTGCCGCTCTGACGGCCGTCGCACTGCTCGCCCTGCCTCCCATCCTTGCCCGCTTCGACACGAGTGGGGCCCCGGAAGTTCGCTTCGAGCGCTGGCCACTCGTGGCGGAGACTGCACAGACATATCTGCCCGTCGGTTCAGGTATCGGCAGTTTCGACGCAGTATACCGCTCGGTTGAACCCCTGCAGGAACTCGACAGGACCTTCTTCAACCAGGCCCACAATGAATATCTTGAGACCTGGTTGGAAGCCGGCTGGTTCGGGATCGGACTCATTCTCACGTTCTTCGTCTGGTACGCTCGACGTTGCTGGAGCGCCTGGAAAGCCCCACCATCCCGCGAGGCTGACCTGCAACGTGCAGCCAGCATCGGGATCGGAGTCCTGCTGCTGCACTCAATCGCCGACTATCCGCTGCGGACCGCAACATTAGCGGTCGTCTTTGCCCTCTGCTGCGGCCTGCTTGAACTGGCCGGCCGATCTGGGCGTTCCGAAGAAGCAGGCTGAACCTTCGCCGGAGCCGGGCCACCCGGGAGCGTCCTGCCGGGAGGCCGGTATCGGGACGCTCAATGGGTCGCCGCCCGGTTGCAACAGGCAAATTACTGGCCTGTTTGCCGACGCGGAACTAACCAGCAGGAGCGTCTCCAAGCTCCCGGGAGAGAGGTTGGTTACGGATGGCCACACTCTCCGCAGTCGCCTGCAAATACGCTTCGGAACCACGCCTCGGCCCGATGGCCTGCAGGAGGCTCCGGCCACGTCCTTGCAGCCGCACCGCGCTCAGTACCCCGCTGTCATAGGCCTTTGTATCGACCCCGATGCGGCGCTGATCAGCATGTACGAGGCTCGTCGGAGTGTGACCATGAACGACGACGCGTTCGAACACTGTGGGGCTGTCCAGGAAGGGCTGGCGAATCCACAAAAGGTCCCTGGAGGATTGCCGGTCCAGCGCCACACCCGGCCGCGCGCCCGCGTGCGCGAAGAAATAGTCACCGATAGACACGCTGAGTTCGAGGCCCTCAAGGAAGGCCATCTCGGCTTCCGTCAGCCTGTGTCGCAGATCCGCTGCCACCCGCGCCCAGGCCTCGGTCCGGTGCGCCAGTTCGGGCATTCGCAACCCCCACGACAAGAGCGCCCGATCGCCACCGTATTCGCACCATCGCGCGCCGGCGGCGGGGTCGTCGAGGAACGCCAGCATCGCCTCTTCGTGGTTGCCTTTCAGGAACCGCCATTCGACGTCGTGGCCGGCTGACAGACTCGCCAACAGTTGCACAACACCCCGGGAATCCGGGCCCCGATCAATATAGTCGCCCAGAAAAACCACGACCTTGCGGGTCGCCTTGGAGTCTTCGACCTCTGCGAGGATGGCGTCGACCAACGGCTTTAGTAGATCAAGCCGGCCATGGATGTCGCCCACGGCCCAGACGACCGTTCCCTCCGGAACGGCGGGCACCGCCGGCGCGGGCGCTTGGGTCCGGGATCGAAAAATCTTTGAAAGCATGGGCCTCTGAACAGGACTGGGCGTCGGTAGCGGCGGTTGTTACGGTCGCGTTCGGACGCGGCGTATCCCATAGCAGCGACCTGGACCCACAAGAAGGCCAGTCTCGCCACAGGTGACCAAGGGCCGCTCTGAGATCGGTGCGCGGCTTTTCGGCGGCTTGAGCGGCCGTCCGGAGACGAGCGTCGTCATACACGGTCAGGCGGTCCGCCGCTGTGCGGCCGCTATCGGACCGTCCCGCAAAGCTCCGGCCGAGAGCGCTAGCCATGGCCCGCTCCGATCTGCTGGACCATTCACAGGGCTGAGTCTGCCATGGGCACCAGCCTTCTGCAGAACGACCACGGTTCCCCGCCGTTCTGGGTCGAGGCATGTCCGGCCTTCCTCAAACGCCGTCTTGCTGCCCGCCGCCCACGCATGACGGCAGCCGGGCTTGGCGCGCCAGCCTGTTGGCCGTCATGAGTTGCGGGTCCGCCCGGCGAGAACGGTCGCATCCGTCGGGGGGAGGTGACACTCGCCGCCTTCCCCCTGCGGACTCAGTGCCAGTGATCGGTTCCGGTTCGGGGGTGACCGCTCCATGGATCGCCGACCTGTCCATCAGGCGACGGAAGCAGCGTCAGCATCCACAGGGGATCGTCGCCGCCGCCGAAGGTCACGTCCTGGCTGTCCGGGCCAAAGCCTTCCATTGCACCGTCGAGCGGCAGGGGCATCACCCACGGGCCGTCCGGGAGCGGCAGGAATACGTCTCCGGGCGTGCCAAGGATGTCCGCGCCGGAGACGGCAGGGAATATGTCAGGCCCGCCGCCGGACGGGTCGAGCCCGAAGCCGTCCTTGTCTGGGAGGACAGGCGCGTTGATGGTCGTCGACTCAGGGATATCAGGCGTGAAGGACCTTTCGAACAGGCCGATGGTTCTGGCAAGATCGCTCCCCGGATTGCCGACCTGCCCATCGGCCGACGGGAGCAGCGTCAGCATCCACAGGGGATCGTCGCCACCTCCGAAGGTGGCTTCGTAGCCGTCCAGACCCAGGGCATGGATTTCGCGGCCCGGGACCCCGTCGTCGATGCCTGGCAGGACCTCGGGGCCGTCGTGGAGCCCCTTGTCGTCCGGAACGCCCGGAAGGACATCGGGTCCGGTGGTCGTCTTGTCACCGGCCAGGGCCGGCAGCACCTCGGGCATCGCCGGTGCAGACGCGGGGACCGGATTGCCTCCGATGTCGAACAGGCCATTGTCGAACTGCAACTGCTCGACATTGGTAAGTCTGTCAGTCCCGTCAGGACCGGTGACCGTTGTCACACCGCCTTGCAGCGTGATCGTGTAGGCTGAGCGACTGCCGCTGAAAAAGACCGTGTCCAGACCGTCTCCGCCATCGACGTCGTCATCGCCGAGCCCTGCGTAGATGTAATCATCCCCGGCGAAACCTCTGAGCACATCATCGCCGCCCATCGCCCGGATTTCGTCAGACCGGAACGTACCGAAGATGGTTTCGGCGTTGTTGCTGCCCTCCCAATATCGGTAACCGCTGGCAACAATGAATGTGCCGTCGTCAAACGAGATCCGTTCAACATTGATGACTCTGTCCACGCCGTCGGGACCCGACACAATCAAGCCACCGCCTTGCGGTGAGGTGATGATGTAGGATGTGATCAACCCGGAGAAAAAGATCGTATCAATCCCGTCTCCGCCATCGACGTCGTCATCGCCGAGCCCTGCATAGATGTAATCATCCCCGGCGAAACCTCTGAGCACATCATCGCCGCCCATCGCCCGGATTTCGTCAGACCGGAACGTACCGAAGATGGTGTCGGCGTTGTTGCTGCCCTCCCAGTACCGGTAACCGCTGGCCACAATGAATGTGCCGTCGTCAAACGTGATCCGCTCGACATTTGTCACCCTGTCCAGGCCGTCAGGACCCGACACGAGCAAGCCGCCACCTTGCGGTGAGGTGATGATGTAGGATGTGATCAACCCGGAGAAAAAGATCGTATCAATCCCGGCTCCGCCATCGACGGTGTCGTCGCCGAGCCCCGCGTAGAGGTAATCATCTCCGCCTCCGGCATTGATCAGGTCATTGCCGGCCAGCCCCCGGATTTCGTCCGACGCCGACGTGCCGACGATGGTGTCCGCACCGCTCGTCCCCTCGAAGTATCGGTACCCGCTGGCAATAATGTAGGTCCCTTCATCGAAGCGGATACGCTCGACATTCGTGACCGTGTCTACGCCGTCGGGACCGGACACGCGCAAGCCGCCCCCTTGCGGTGAGCTGATGAGATAGGATCCGATCGAGCCGGAGAAAACGACGGTATCCGTACCGGCTCCGCCATCGATGGTGTCATCGCCAGGACCACCGGTCAGCACGTCATCACCGTTGCCGCCATTGATCGCGTCGTTGCCGGCAAGGCCGTTGATCGTATCGTCGCCGTCCAGCCCGTTGATGACATCCGCCCCCGACGTCCCGTTCAGCGTGTCTGCGCCGGACGTGCCGTTGATCGGGCCATCCGTCAGCGGCGCGCCGGCTGGGTTGTACAGGCCGTCCGCGAACTGCAGCCGTTCCACATTGGTCACGGTGTCGGTGCCCTCGGCATTCGAAACGGTCGTGACACCGCCGGACAGCGTAACGGTGTAACTGGCGCGAGTGCCCCCGAAGACGGCTGTGTCCGTTCCGCTGCCCCCGTCGATCGTGTCGCTGCCCAGGCTGGACCTCAGAATGTCGTCGCCGGCATCGCCGAAGAGCTGTGAGCCGAGGAGGGTGGTGGGCTGGGTCGCATGGCCCGGAACCGAGATGTGCAGGGTGTAAGCCAGCCCGGCCGGCGGCGGCGTCGTGGCATAACCGGTGGTCGCCGTCGCCCACTGGCCGACCTGCACATAGTAGGTCCCCGCCGTCGCAAAGGTGAACGTCAGGAAGGAGTCGGTCGCCGGTCCGACGTCGCCGGCATACTGGGCGTCGTCATTGTCAGCGAGTTCGGTCCCGGCAGCGTTGAAAATCCGCAGGGTGGAGTCGAAGGCCGCGCCATCGATGTCGAAGGTCACGGTCTGGTTCGCGTTGACGGTGAAGGCGTAATATTCGAGTCCGCCGTGGCTCGTGGCGACGACCGTGGCGTGCGGTATGACCTCGGCGTCGCGTACGCCGTCACGCGCCAGCCTGTCGAAGGCACCATCGAGCGAGACCGCGCTGGCGATCGAGCTGTTGGCCAGGTCAGAAAGCTTGAGCACGTCGGCCCCACCGCCGGACTCGGCCGCCGAGGCAACCAGTTCGTCGTTTCCGCCTCCGCCGCGCAGCGTGTCGCTGCCTCCGAAGGCGGCCAGATAGTTGTCTTCGGCACCCCCGACGATCACGTCGTTGAACCGCGACCCGATAATCCGTTCAATCCCGGAGACGGTGTCGACGCCCATTCCGCCGCCGGAGATCGTCCCGAGTTGCAGGTCGATCTGCAGACCGCCGAGCGCCAGACTGCTGTCGAGCGTATCGACGCCCTCGCCGCCCGCGATGATGTCATTGCCCTGATCGATGTAGATGAGGTCGTCGCCGCTGCCGCCGTTCAGGGTGTCGTTCCCGCGACCACCCGTGAGTTGATCGTTTCCAGCGAGACCATTGATCACATCGTTGCCGCCGGCACCGAAGAGGGTGTCTCCAAACTCGGAGCCGTTGATTGTGTCGTTGGTCATGTCGCCCGAGAGCGTCAGCGCGCCAGTTCCCGCCGGCGCTGCGATGGTCATGTCCGAAAACGCGAGAAACTCGACGTTCAGGAAACGCGTCGTCCCCTCCGCGCCGGTAATGAAGCCCTCCCGGCCGGTGATGGTGATGGTGTAGGATGACATCGCTCCGCTGAACACCAGCGTGTCGGTCCCCAGCCCTCCGTCCACACGGTTGTTGCCCGCACCCGGCGTGATGCGGTTGTCAGCACTGTTGCCGTAAATGGTATCGTCGCCGGACCCGCCGATGGCGTTCTCGATCACCGCACCGATGGCGATGGAGACGTTGCCGATCAGGGTGCCCATATTGGAGAAGGCCCCCTGGCGCAGGTCCATCAGCTGCGCACCATTGTATCCGGAGAAGTCGAACGTATCGATCCCGCCGGCGTCCCAGACGGCGAAGATCGGCACCGCGCTGGTCAGGGTGGCGCTGAACCAGGCCCGGCCCGCCGTCGAATTGAAACCGTAGGTCGTGTCCCCCGTCCGGGTCGACATATTGGCACCGTACAGGAGCTGGGCAGCCGCGATGTCGTCGAGAAGAGGAGCCGCCGCATACCGGTTCGCGCCGTATGAGGCCCCGGTATTTGTCTCCCGGAAATAGCTCATCACCGTGTACTGGTTGGAATCCTCGGCATAGGACGCATCCGCCGAGTAGGTGATGCTCACGCCTTCCGAGGCGTTGTAGTCGGACGGATGGCGCAGTCCGATCGAATGACCGATCTCGTGCACGAGGGTCAGCGTGCCGTAACCCCACAAGGGCAGTGAGTTGTTGTTGTTGGTTTGCGAGATGTTGACCCAGACATCGCCTGAAGTCGAGTTTATCGCCCGGGATCCCGGCGTATAGGCGAACGCGGCCGCGCCTGCCGCCCCGGTCGCGTAGTTGCCAAACAGGATGGTGGCGTTGTTTGAATAGCCCGTCCCGTCGTCCTGACGCTCGAACACGATGCCGGCGACATCAGACCAGGACGCGAGCGCATTCAGGGTGGTCTGGATCTGGACCGCCGAGAAACTGCTGAAGGTCTGAACATTGTTGGGCAGCACGCTCGCGCTGGACCTGAACGCATAGGTGACCGTCGTGGCCTGTCCGAGGGGCCCCCAGCCTGCGGCACCGCGGGTGAGCTGCACCGCCGCCTCCGAGACATCGAACGAGGGCCTACCGTTGACGACATCCCCGCCGCCGCGTTGATCCGCGTTAATGTACAGGGCCTTGCGATCGCTCATGCAACCTGGGCAGCCACAGCCGCCGATGGTGAGGCTGCTGCCACTGCGGTGCTCCGCGCTCGTGGACAGGGTCGACATAAGGCTGTCGTCCGGACCGTCGAACTGCTCTACGGCGAAAGTAGTCCGTTGCGCGGAAAGTCGAACAGGCATGACGGTGCTCCATCAGAATGACACTCTCACTCGTGCCACGAGCAGAAAGCATGTGTCAGCTACGAGCAGGTTAGTTCGATTGGCTCAAAAAGCGACCCTGTCGTTCGCTGTTTTGTGGCCGCTTGTGGGCAAGACGGCCAGGCGACAGGGTTTGAGTCCGAAAGAACTGGTCCTTGGACAGGGCGGCACTCCCCGAAATGCGATGGGTTGGACCGCGAAGTCTGGTCAAGCTCCCTTCCAGGAGCGCATTCCTGACGCCCCTATTGCTCGCTGCCTGACCGCCAGAGATTGTCGGTCAGGGGTTCCAGCAGATATTCCAGCGCCGTTCGCTTGCGCAGCAGAATGATCACTTCCACCTGTGCGCCGGGCCGCAGCGCGTTCGCCGTCCGTCCCAAAGTCTTGAGCTCGGATGCCGGAACCGCGATTTCGGCCCGGTAATAGGTCGCTCCCGTCTGCTCGACGGTAAAGCTGTCAGCCGAAATCCGCGTCACCCGTCCGTGGATCTTGGGTGGACTGCGTTCACGCAGACCCGGGAACCGCACTTCGGTCGTCATCCCCACGCGCAGGTTGTCGACGTCGTTCGGGTTGACCCTGGCCACAATGACCTGGGACGCATCGCGGGGCACGATCTCCATCAAGGTCTGCCCCGGCTGAATGACCCCGCCCGCCGTAAAGATGGTCAGGCCCACGACCTCGCCCGATGCCGGGGCCCGGACCTCGGTGCGCGCAATCTGGGCCCTGAGTTCCAGCATCCGGGGCCGCAACTCGTTCAGCTGGACGTCGATCTGGCGCAGCTGGTCGGCCACGTCCTCGTTCATCCGGGTGGAGACACCCGAGACCTGCAGGCGGGTCTCGCCAATCGCTTCGCGCGAACGCGCGATCTGCGACCGCAGCGAACCCATCTCACCGTCCAGCTGCGCGGCTGCCCGCTCCAGCGCGCGGACGCGGGTCAGGGGCGCATAACCCTGATCCGCCAGGCTGCGCATGCCGGTCAGTTCCTCCTGGATCAGCCGCTGCTGTTCGACATTGGCGGCGATCTGCCGCTCATAGCCGGCGATCTGTTCGTCCAGCTGCGCCACCCGCTGGCCCAGCACCCCGGTCTCCGTCGAACGGCCACTCCGTCGGGCACCGAACTGCAGCTGCTGGATCCGCAACGACTCGCGCGCCAGAACAAGGTCGTCTCCCGAAAGACCGGCGAACTCGGGCGGGGCCGGGATGGTTCCGAGCCGGTCCCGCTCTGCAGTCAGGCGCGCTCTCTGGGCGATCAGGGCATAGACCTGGCCGGCCACGCCACGCTCGGTGGCCCGCAACTCACCCGACGACAGTTGCAACAGGATCTGGCCGCGCCGGACCGTATCGCCTTCGGCCACGTGCAGGGCGCTGACCACGCCGCCCTCACGATGCTGAACGGCCTGACGGTTTCCGGTGACGGCGATCTGACCCTGCGCATAGGCCCCTGCATCCAGCGGCGCAAAGGCCGCCCAGCCGAGGAAAATGACGAAGAAGACGACAATGATGGCGCCGCCGATCGCAAGCTCGCGACGCGGCGTATCGGGGACCAGGTCCGACGCTGTTTCCGCTGGAGGGGGCGGGATCCCGGGCGCGGATGTCGGAGGCGTGACGGCGTCTGTCATTTTGTGCGCCGGGAGGGATGCAGGCCGGACGGTGGCTGGGGCGGATCACCCTGTTCCGAGCCCGACGGATGACCGGCGCGTCCGGGTGTTTCGGCGCCCCGATCGGCGGCAGGACCCGGCGTCGCGTTTGACCGACCGGCCGCGGTCCGCATCTTCGCCAGCACCTCCTCGCGCGGCCCTTCCAGCTGGACGACACCCTCACGCATCATCAGCAGCCGGTCCACGCGGGCCAGCACACCCGCCCGATGCGCGATGATCACCACCGCCGCGCCGCGTGCAGCCGCACCCAGAACGGCCTGCATCAGGGCCGCCTCACCCTCCTGGTCGAGGTTGGAGTTCGGCTCGTCGAGCACCAGCAGCACGGGGTCGTTATAGAGCGCTCGCGCCAGGGCGACACGCTGGGCCTGTCCCGCCGAAAGCCCCTGGCCGAAGGGTCCCAGGACCGTGTCGTAACCCTGGGGCAGACGCTGGATCAGTTCATGCGCGCCGGCCGCGAGGGCGGCCTTCACCGCGCCGGCGTCCGCGACTTCGGGGTCAAGACCGGCAGAGGTCGCGAAACGGGAGATGTTCTCCTTGATCGAACCGGCGAACAGGCTGGGAACCTGGGGCAGATAGCCGATCCAGCGCGCCAGATCGTCCCCCTCGCGCGCCTCGTATTCCGCGCCGTCGAGCCGGACGGCACCGGACTGGGGATGCAACGCCCCGGCGATGACGCGTGCGAGGGTGGTCTTGCCGGAGCCGCTGGCCCCGACGACGCCCAGCGTCTGCCCGGGGGTGAGCGTAAAGGATACGCCCCTCAACTGAGGCTGGTCGGTATCGGGAAACTTCACCGACACGCCTTCGACCTGCAGCCTGCCGGACGGGTCGGGCAGGGTGGTGCGTTCGCGCTCGACCGCGGCGGTGTTTACGAAAAGGTCGTTCAGGGTTTTCCAGCTGCTCACCGCCTGAACCAGGCTGGGCCAGACCCCGACCAGCAGTTCGATCGGCGCCACGGCACGGCTCAGCAGGACCGAAGAGGCGATGATGGAGCCGGGCGAGATCTCGCTCTTGACCGCCAGATAGGCCGCCAGCCCGAGCGCCGCCGACTGCAGCACGAGACGCAGGAATTTGATCGCACCGGAGTAGCGACCGCCCGCCAGCAGGGCATCGGCCTGGGCCGCGGTCGACAGGCGGCGTTGGGTGACCTGACGCGCGATGGACGACTGCCGCATGCCGAGGGCGCGAACAACCTCTGACTGGCTCGCAATGCCCTCCTGCGCGGCATAGGCGGAATTCTGCGACTGCATGGCCTTCTTGAGACGCGGCCGGGTATCGCGCTCGTTCATCCACGCCAGGGTGAACAGAACCCCGCCACCGACCAGGGTCAGCAACCCGATGGCCGGATGCAGCAGGAAGCAGCACAGCAGATAGATCGGCGTCCAGGGGGCGTCGAACAGCGCCAGCATGCCCTGCCCGCTGATCGCGCCCCGAACGTGATCGAATTCGCGCATGGCCTGGGTGTTCGGCGCCTTCGCCTGCAGGTCGACGACCCGGGCCAGCACCTTGCCCGACAGCAACCGGTCGAGGCGCAGTCCGGCCCGCAACATGAGCCTGCCACGCAGCCAGTCCAGCGCCGCCAATGCGGCGAGGGCGAACACGGCCACGGCCGTGACCAGAACCAGCGTCGTCAGCCCGCCGGTCGGAACGACGCGGTCATAGACCTGCATCATGTAAAGCGTCGGCGTCAGATACAGCAGGTTCACCAGGGCTGAAAACACCGCCGCCCAGACAAAGTGCGGACGGCAGGCCTTCAGGGCCTCGGCCAGGGGCTCGGTTCCCGGCTTGCTGGGCAGCAGGTGTTTCAACAAGACTGGGCCACGCGTGTGCTGGTCATGGGCGGAACTGTACTACACCGGTTCTGTCATGTTGACATCTAACGCTCACAGCTTGCCCAAACACTCTTTCCTCCGGCCAGACACGCCTGTCGCGCGGCGGCGTCTCCAGCGAGAAGGTGTCGATGGATCGGCCGGCGGGTCCAATGACACAGTGTGAAAGAGCAGCGC
The DNA here is from genome assembly GCA_965284375.1 of Caulobacteraceae bacterium. Classification (GTDB taxonomy): domain Bacteria; phylum Pseudomonadota; class Alphaproteobacteria; order Caulobacterales; family Caulobacteraceae; genus Brevundimonas. Next base: position 176,189 of record OZ260074.1, on the reverse strand, counting down.
ATGCGCTCGGGGTGAAGCGGAGCAGGAACCGGAAGGGCGGAGAATGCGCACAGCTGGGCACCGATGACGTCCGAGCGAGAATGGCGGCGTTGGCCCTTGCCATCCCTCGGTCACCCCGGGCCTTGTGGCGACAAGGTCGCACTCGTGCGCAAGAACTGCTTCGGGCTGCCCTTTCGATTGCCTTTTATCGCTTGCCTCCCATGGCCGCCGACCGTATAGAATAAAGGCTATTGAGAACCAGATCTCTGTTTGATCAACCTGTTGGGAAAAATCGTCATGCGTAAGACCATTGCCGCCGTAACAGCGGGTCTGTTGCTGGTGGGCGGCCAAGCCGCAGCCGCTGGATCCAACAACGCCGTCGTTCGCGTTGGTGACCGTGTGGGGGCGACCTCGGAAGCTTCGAGCGAGTTCTCAGGCATCCCGCTCCCGGTCTTGCTGATCGGTGCCGCTGTAATCGTAGCCACCATCGCGGTGGCTTCGAACGACGACAGCGAGAGCAACTGATTTAGAGGTCCCGCCCGGCGTCTCGTGCGCCGGCGTGATTGTAAGAAGCCGAACTTGGACCAGCACAACGATATCGCTTTAGCGGTGTTCGTCGTGCTGGTCTTTTCGTTTGTGTCGGGTGAAGACTGACGGTCGCTCTCGCGGATAATGCGTGGTGCCCTGTCGGAGCCTGACCGCATCAATCGGTTGAACCAGGGACGACTGGCGACCGGATAACAGCTCCGCTCACGCTCTAATTTTCGAAAACCGACCCGTAGTCGGCATTCGCCTGCGCGTAGTCAGGCGGGCGCCCGATGTCCATCCAATACCCCTCGGCGCGTTGAAGGCGAACCGGCATCTCCCGCGCGATCATGTCCGCGATCAGGGCGGGCATGTCATAGAAGGCGTCCTCGGGGATCAGATCGAGGACCGCGGGCGACAGAACATAAACCCCCGCGCTGATCGTGTAACTCTGCGTCGGCTTCTCATCGATGCGGATCACCTGGGCGCCGTTGGCGTTCACCACGCCGAACGGGACCTGCATCTGGTAGTCGCGCACCACCACGGTGGCCAGGGCGTCTGACTGCAGGTGCGAATCCAGCAGGTGGCTGTAGTCCGCCTTGGCCAGGACGTCGCCGTTGGTGACGACGAAGGGTTCGTCAGGCCGCGGCATCAGGCTGAGCGCGCCGCAGGTGCCCAGCGGCTTGGCCTCGCGCAGGTAGCGGATGTCGAGGCCCAGGGCCGAACCGTCGCCGAAATGACCCTCAATCTGTTCGGCCTTGTAGTTGACGGCGAGCCAGAAATTCCGGAACCCCTGCCCGGCCAGATTGCCAACGATGGTGTCAAGGATCGGCCGGGAGCCGACAGTCAGCATCGGCTTGGGCGTGTCACGCGTCAGTTCGGCCAGCCGCTCGCCCTTGCCGCCGGCCATGATGACTACCGGATTGGTGCGGACCGGGATGTTGAGGAAGTCCTCGACCGTGACCATGCCGACGACGCGACGATCAGCATCCAGGATCGGCAGCTGGCGCAGGCTGTGGGCCCGCAGGGTCGCCAGCATCGTCGCCGGTTCCTGATGTTCGTCAGCGCAGACGGGTTTGGCGTTGGCGGCACCGATGGCACGGTCCTCCATCCCCGCGCCCCTGATCAGGGCGCGGCGGATGTCGCCGTCAGACAGGGCACCGAGGAGCCGCCGCTCGCCGTCGATCACCAGGGCGATGCCGGCCCCCGTCGCGTCGATCGAGATCAGGGCGTCGCGAAAGGTCGCCTCGGGCCCGATCAGGGCTTTTTGCCAAGCCTTCATGCCTTCTCCCTCCGCACAGCCGGCACCCCGATCAGAATGCCGGCACCCGAACCTGCATCGAGGACCACCGCCCCCGCGCCCACGACGACGCCAGCCTCAAGCTTTACGCCTTGCCGGATGACCGCACCCGCGCCGATGTGGGAGCCCTCGCCCACTTCCACGTCCCCGCACAGGATGGCCCCGCTCGCGCAATGGGTGAAGGCACCTATGCGGCAGCCGTGCTCGACGATGGCGGCGGTGTTGATGATGACGCCCGTTCCGGTCCGGGAGCCGGCCTGGACAACCGCACCGGCCATCAGCTGGACATCGTCACTGACGACCGCATGTGACGAAACGATCGCCGAGGGATGCCGGACGCCCACGAACCGGAACCCCCGCGCCTCAAGCCGCGCCTGCACCCGACGCCTGAGGTCGCGGGCAGATCCCGCGCCCGTTCCGCCGATCCCGTTGACGAGGTCATAGCCCCCCTTCGGGTCCAGGCTGTCGTCCGGGCCGATGACGGCCAGGCAGGGCAGGCCGATCGCGGCCAACGGGTTGGGATCGGCAAATCCAAGAACCGTGCGCCCTTCGGCCAGCAGGGCATCGGCGACGACCATGCCATGGCCGCCGGCACCAACCACGATAACAGGTCGCCCACTCATGCCTCGACCGCCTCGTCGGCCTGATAGGCGCGCGGGGCCGGTCGGCCCAGCATCGGCCAGACCTCCATGGGCGAAACGCCGTCGGCAGGCCTTTTTGCGGTCAGGTTGTCGAGGCTGAAGGGCTCGCCCGCCGCGATCGGGCGGGCGGCCACCAGACTGCGCCGGGCGATGGCGCGGTTGCCCAGTTCCTCGGGTGCCGGTGCCTTGATCGGGCGACCGAGGGCGACCTCGACCTCGCGGATGGCGGCGATCATGGCGGCGAGTTCGGCGGGCTCCAGCGAGGCGGCGTGATCCGGGCCCGGGCGGGTCCGGTCGAGGGTGAAATGCTTCTCGATCACCGCCGCGCCGCGCGCGACGGCGGCAATGGCCACGCTGGTCCCGAGGGTGTGGTCCGAGTAGCCGACCGGCAGGCCAAAGGTTTCGGCCATCACATCCATTGCGCGCAGGTTCACTGCCTTCAGCGGCGCGGGGTATTCGGTCGTGCAGTGCAGCAGGGTGACGCGCTCGCGCAGCCGCGCCTGGGCGGCCGGACGGGCGAAAACTTCGGCCAGATCAGCCCTGCCCGTCGGTACGTCGGACCGCGTCAGGCCGAACGCGATCACCGACAGGGCAGCCCGGATCTCGTCCAGGTCGGCCATGCCGGTCGAGACGATCAGGGGCTGGTCGAGCCGCGCGGCCGCCAGCAGCATGGGACCCCAGGTCAGGTCGCCCGACGGCAGCTTGATGGCAGGCATGCCCAGCGAAGCCAGAAAGGACAGGCTGTCGAGATCGAAGGCCGTCGACATGAAGCGCACGCCCTGCGCGGCGGCATGGGCGGCCAACGCCTGATGGTCCTGATGCGCCAGTTCCAGCGCCTTGAGCATGGCAAACTGTCCGCCGTCGTCACCGGTGTTTCGTGTCTGGTAGGCGGCCTTGGCAGCCCGGCGGGTGACCAGTTGTTCAGCCTGAAAGGTCTGGAATTTGACCGCGTCGGCCCCCGCCTCGGCCGCGACATCGATCATGCGGCGCGCGTCGTCCAGCGAGCCGTCGTGGTTGACCCCCGCCTCGGCGATGATGAAGACGCGGTCGCTCATGCGACGCGCTCGTTGAACGACCGGGCCAGCAGGGTGGCGCGGGGCGGCGCCTTCCGCAGGATCTCGACAATGCGCGGTGCACTGAAACCGTCGCCATAGGGATTGACGACGCTGGAGCAGTCGAGGGTCAGCGCCCGCTCGACAGCCTGGCGTATCGCACCCGTCCCGGCACCGCAGTGGATCACCGAGGCGGCGGACAGCCGGCCCTTCTGGCGGTCGCCGATGTCGACCGTCGGCACGCCGAACGACGGCGCTTCATACAGTCCGCTGGAAGAGTTGCCGACCACCGCATCGACCTGGGCCATCAGCGACAGGTAGCGCAATTGGCCGAGAGAAGCGAAGACTCGCACATCGGCACGTTCGCGACTCCATTGGTCAAGCTCCGCCTCGATCGCGCAATGCCCCGGATCTGCGTTGGGGCGGGTGATCCATTTCACGACGTCCGTGGGCAGGGCGTCCAGCGCCGCCAGCAGTGCCTTGAAATCGGCCTGTCCCCGATCCGCAGTCAGGGTCACCGGATGGAAGGTCACGAGGATGTTGCGTTCGCCCAGCGGCCCGCCCAGCGCAGCCTCCAGCGCGGCCCGGTTCAGCAACGGCTGCCGCCGCAGCTGGTCCAGCCCGGGGCTGCCGACGACATGAACCCGATCGGGTGCCGCGCCCATCTGGCGGACACGCCGCGCCGAGGTCTCGTGGGTCGTCAGATGGATGTGCGCCAACTGGGTCAGGGCGTGGCGGATGCTTTCGTCGAAGGCACCTTCGGTGGTGTCGCCGCCGGCGATATGGGCGATCGGAACGCCGTGGATCAACGCTGCCTGCGCCGCCGCCAATATCTCATACCGGTCGCCAAGGATCAGCATGATGTCAGGCTTCAGCGCCTCCAACGCGTCCGATACGCCGGTCAGGCAACGCGCCATGGCCCCCACGATATCTCCCGGACCGTCCGCCTCGAGGCCCAGCGGCACGCGGGCGTCGATGTGGAAACCGTCGGCCTCGATCTGGTCGGCCGTCATGCCGAACCGGGCCTCAAGGTGCGAGCCGGTGGCGACCAGCTGCAGTTCCAGATCTCCGGCCGCGCGGATGTCGTGCATCACCCATTGCAGCAGGCCATAGTCGGCCCGCCCTCCCGTGACCACGCAGATCCGGCGGGGCGGGCTCATGCGTCCGCCAGTTTCGCGCTGCTGGGCAGGTTGATCACGCTGGCTTCCAGCGCCTCGGCGACCGGCAGGACGTCACGGGGGCAGGCTGCATACATCGGCAGGCGGTGCATCAGCGTCCACAGCGGCCGGGCCATGAAGCCCGCGCCGTTCAGGGTTTCGAGCAGGGCGTCGCGCATCACCATGTCGGGCCGGTCGAGGATCAGGGCGTTGAGCCAGTGGTTGACCTCGGCACCGGGCCGGGCGGTCAGGAGATGCACGCCCTCGACCTGGCTGAACGCCTGCGCATAGCGCTGCGCCAGCACCGCCTTGCGCGCCATCATGTCGGGCAGCCGCTCCAGCTGGGCGCAGCCGAGGGCGGCGTTGAGGTTGGGCATCCGATAGTTCCAGCCGACCTCGTCATGCACGAACGACCATTTGTGCGGCACGCGCGCGGTGGTGGTCAGGTGTTTGGCACGCCGGGCCAGATCGGAATCATTGGTCAGGATCGCCCCGCCTCCGCCCGTGGTGACGATCTTGTTGCCGTTGAAGCTCAGGGCCGACACCAGCCCCGCCGTGCCGACGTGCCGGCCGTTCCAGCGTGAGCCCAGGCCCTCGGCGGCGTCCTCGACCAGCGCCAGCTTCCAGCGGGCCGCGACCTTGGCCAGCGCATCCAGACCGCAGGGGTGGCCGAACACGTGCATGACCATCAGGGCCCGGATCGGGACCCCGGTGCGGGTGTTGATGCAGACGTCGCCGTCGACCCGCGCGATCTCCGCCAGATAGGTCTCAAGCCGCACAGCATCGACGCCCAGGGTCGCGGCTTCAGAGTCCACGAAATGCGGCGTCGCGCCCTGGTAGGCGACGGCGTTGGCGGTGGCGACAAAGGTCAGGGTCGGGACCAGCACCTCATCGCCCGCCTCAACCCCGGCGAGGCGCAGACAGATGTCGAGCGCGGCGGTGCCGTTCGACGTGGCGATCGCATGGGCGGCACCGGTGATACGCTCGAGATCGCGTTCGATACGGTCGACATAGGCCCCCACGGACGAGACCCAGCCCGTGTCGAGGCAATCCTTCAGATAGGTCCACTCCTGGCCGCGGAACTCCGGCTCGTGCAGAGCCACGCCGCCGTCCGACCCGGGCAGGGCCGCGCGCACCGCCGCCAGGACCTGATCCGGCAGACTCACAGCACGTACCGATCGGCCTTGTAGCGGGCCAGGTTTGCAGGGTCGCCGAACCAGTCAATGGTCTGCCGCAGCCCGCGCGCAAACCCTTCGCCGCCGCCGTACTCCGGGGCCCAGCCGGTCAGGGACCGCATCAGTTGGCTGTCGGCCCACAGTCTTTCGACCTCGCTGGCCTCGGGGCGCAGGCGCTGGTCATCGGTGACGATGGCGACGTCGCGGCCCATCAGGGCGATGATCTGGCGCGCCGTGTCGCCGATCGAGATCTCGAATTCGCTGCCGACATTGACCGTCTGGCCCACGGCGGCGTCGCACTCGGCCAGGGCCTCAAAGCCGCGCGCCGTGTCGGCGACAAAGGTGAAGTCGCGGGTCGGATGCACGGCACCGAGCTTGATCTCCCGCGCACCGGCGGCGATCTGGGTGATGACGGTCGGGATCACCGCCCGCGCGGACTGCCTCGGCCCATAGGTGTTGAACGGCCGGATCACCGTCACCGGCGTCCCGAAGGCGGCGTGAAAACTCAGCGCGATCTGGTCCGCGCCGATCTTGCTGGCCGAATAGGGCGACTGACCCTGCAGCGGATGCGCCTCGGTGATCGGTACGAACCGGGCGGTGCCATAGACTTCGCTGGTCGAGGTGTGAACCACCCGCTCGACGCCCAGATCCCGCGCCGCCTGGACGATATTCAGTGTGCCCAGAACATTGGTCTCAACATAGGTCTGGGGCGAGTGATAGCTGTAGGGAATGGCGATCAGGGCCGCGAGGTGCAGCACCACATCGCAGCCGGTCATGGCCGTCCGCACCCCGTGCGGATCGCGAACATCGCCGGCGAAGACGTCCAGATCCTTGCGGATGTCCGCCGGGCTGTCGTCCAGCCAGCCCCACCCGCCCAGGCTGTTGTACTGGACAAAAGCGCGTACATCGCAACCGCGCCGGACCAGCCGCTCGACCAGATGCGAGCCGATGAACCCGTCCGCGCCGGTAACCAGTATGCGCTTGTCGTCCAGTCTCATGGGGTCCGTCCCGGACGGCGAGTGCGCCGCAGGGCCAAGGTGGTTGATGGCCGTTAAGGAACCGAAAAGGGCGGGGACGGCAACGGCCGGCTACCGCGCAAAATCCGGTTGCCTGCGCCGTCCTGATCCTGTCTCTGGGCGAGCCGGCTGTCCATGCTGGCGATCGAACCCGCGCCATGCTGTCTCGTAACCGTCTGTTGTCCGCCGCGTTCGCATTCGCCGCCGCTGGCACCCTCGTTGCCTGCGGACAGGCTCCGGCAGGCGGCGCGATGACCATGGGGGTCGCAGACGCGGCGTCGCAACGGCTGACGACTCTGACGGCGCTGGACCAGCGCGTTGCCCGCGTGGCCCAACGGCTGTCCGAGGCGAATGTCGATCTTTGTCCGGCCGTCCGGCAGTCGGCCGGCTGGGCCCTGCATTCCGCCAACCAGTACAGCAATGAGCTGAGACCTCTGGTCCAGTCGCGCTTCGGTCTCGAAGGCGATCTGCCCGGTGTGCTCTCCGCGCCGGCGGGTTCGGCCGCGGCGGATGCGGGTCTGCGTGAGGGCGACCTGGTCCTCGCCGCCAACGGCACCGCCCTGGACGCCGGTCCGGACCGCACGACACCCGCGTTCGAGGGTCTGGCCGCCAATGTCGCCGTTCTGGACCGCGCCCTGTCCGGCGGCGTGACCCGGCTCGAAATTCGCCGCAGCGGCCAGCCTCTGAGCGTCACGGTCGAGCCCCATCGCGCGTGCGGCTATGACGTCCAGCTGAACCCGTCCGACGAGCTCAATGCCCGCGCTGACGGTCGTCGACTGTTCATCAGCACGGCTCTGGCCGGCTTCACCCGGTCGGATGACGAGCTGGCACTGATCCTCGGCCACGAACTGGCCCACCATGTGCTGAGGCACCGCGACTGGAGCGACGTGGGCGGGGCCGGACGACAGGCCAATGACGCTGCGGCCGTCACCGGAGCCGGCGACAAGGAAGCCCAGGCCGACCGGGTCGGCCTGTATCTGGCGGCCCGCGCCGGTTACGACACCCGCGTCGCGCCGGCCTTCTGGCGCCGCTTCGGAGCCTACAACTGGCGCGTCCGCTATCCACAGCTGCGCCACGCCTCGGCCGAAGCCCGGGCCCGGGCCCTGGAACAGGTACAGGTCGAGATCGACGCGAAACGGGCCGCGGGAGGCCCCCTCCTGCCCTGACGGTCAGTCCGCCAACCGCTCGGCGGTGCGCAGATCATCCAGGGTGTCGATGTCCACCGAGCGTTCGACCGGCATCTCATAGGCCGCGGTTTCGCCGGCCTTGCACAGCGTCCGCCCGGCCCTGAGCCAGGCGAGGTCCGCGACATAGACCGCGCCATTGATCCGGTAGGCCGGCGGCAGATCCTGACGCCGCCAGGCCCGCTCGCCTGAGTCCGGGACAAAGGGGGTCATCCGACCCGCCGCATCCCGACCGAAGATCAGATAGGGATGGCAGGGAGCCTCGCTGACCGAGACCGCGCCGGGAGCCCCCGCGGCGGCCATCAGCGCCAGCGTCGCCTCGATGTCTCCGGCGGTCCGCAGTGGCGACGTCGGCTGCAGCAACACGACGATGTCATAGCCCGGCACACGGTCTGCAGCATCCAGCAGCACATCCACCGAAGCGGCCGTGTCGCTGGACAAGTCGGGCGTTCGCCGGAACGGAGCCTCACATCCCAGCGACTGCGCGGTGTCGATGATCTCCGGATCGTCGGACGACAGGATCAACCGGTCGATACTTTTCGCCGCCTGCGCCGCCCGGATGGTCCATGCGATCAGCGGCGCGCCGCGAAATGGCAACAGGTTCTTGCGCGGCAGGCCCTTGGATCCGCCCCGCGCCGTGATGACGGCCAGAACCGACCGGTCGCCGATCAAGACGCTTCCCCCCCCTGCCAGCCGATCTCCGGCAGGACCGCCGCCGTCGCCCGCAGCTGCTCCCAGGCCACCATCAGGTGATAGAAGGAGCTGGCCGGGGCCGCTTCCTCAACGAAACCCCCATCAGCCTGCATCTTGTCGCGCCACAGGCCGGACGTCTCCAGATAACGCTGCAGGCTGGTCAGCGCCTTGCGTGCGTCGTCCAGCAGCAGGGTCCGCCGCCCGCCTTCAGCCGTCTCAGCCAGAATCAGCGCCGCCTTCAGCCGTTCGGTCTGCGGCCAGAGCCGCGCCTGCGCCGAGCGCACCGTCAGGTCATCGTTCAGCGCGTCGATGGCCACGCCGCGACCGGGGTCGATGCCGCGCCCGCCGATCTCGTAGAGCCGGGCTGCCGCCTCCATGGCCCAGGCGTCGCCACGCGACCGGCCCCACCGGGTCAGCAGCCAGCACCATTCGAACTGGTGTCCGGGCTCGACCAGACGGCCGTCATCGCCTTCGGCCGGTGACCATGACGCGTCGAAGAACTCGCGCAGGAAGCCACCGCCTGCGTCGATGAAGGCACGCCGGGCCAGGGCGACGATCTCGTCGGCCATCTGTGTCCAGCCACCGTCGGACTCGATCTCTTCCCAGGCCATGCAGGCCTCGAGCAGATGCATGTGGGCGTTGGCCTGATACGGATGATCGCCCGTCTCTCGCCACCCACCGGCCGGAACCCGCAGTCCGACCAGCGCATCCCGAAGGGCGTGGGCCCGCTCCGTCATCATCGCCGGTTCGATTCCGGCCCTGGCGGCGGCTGCGAAGGCGAACAGGACGAAGGCCTGATCGTACAGGGAGGCCGTTTCGTCGAGAGTCTTGCCGTCCGCCGACGTCCGGGTGCGATACAGGCCGTCCGCTCGCCGATTGGTCGTCTCGAACCGTGCCAGCCCCCGGCCGACCAGCGACCGCCAGGGACCCGCCCATCCGCTCTCACCGGCGACGGCGAACACATAGGCCTGGCGCGCCTGCACCCGTGCCCGGCGGAAATCGCCCACGGGCCGACCCGACAGGTCCATGGCTTCCCGGAAGCCGCCGTCCTCGTCCACGCCCATCGTGGCCCAGACCGGCAGGGCGTTGAGGCGCATCCAGCCGTCGAACGCGCAGGCGCGCTCGGCCAGGGTTCCGCCCGCCGTTGACGGACCCGCCGCATGGCGCGGAGAGATATCGCGCAGACGTTCGACCAGCCCCTTGACCTCCTGGGCCCGGTCGAGGCTGCAGACGAGCACCGCGTCCCTTTCCGCGATGATCGCCAGATGGCTGACCCCGACGGTCGCGACCACCATTCCGGCCCCCGCGCGCACCAGCCCGCTGTCGCCCTCGGCCGCGATCCAGACGCCGCGGTCGCCTTCACCCGCCGCGGCCACGGCGTCCCATGCGCCCAGGTCCGACCAGGCGTAGTCGACGGGCAGCACCGAGATCCGGCGGCTGTGCTCCATGACGGCATAGTCGATGGAAATGTTCGGAGCACTCCGGAAGATATCCGACAGCAGTATGACCTGGCCCCCGTCACGGGGAACAGAATCGCGCGCGGCGCGGGCCACATCAGGGGCGAAGGCGTCCAGCTCGTCCAGCAGGACCGACGCCCGCACCATGAAGTTGCCGCTGTTCCACAGATAGCCGTCGCGCACATGGCTTTCCGCCAGGGTCCGGTCCGGCTTCTCGACAAAGGCCGCCACGGGTGAGAGGCCAGGCCCCTCCGGTCGGATATAGCCATAGGCGGACGACGGCCCGGTCGGCCGGATTCCGAAGGTGACGATCCTGCCATCCGCTGCGGTCGGCAGGGCCTCCAGCACCGCGCGCCGGAACGCTGCGTCATCCGGGATATGGTGATCCGAGGCCACGAACAGCGCCACACCATTCGGGGCGTTCCGGGCGATCCAGGCCGCTGCCGCCGCCATGGCGGGTGCCGACTCCCGGCCTTCCGGCTCGAGCAGGACCGCAGCTTGAATACCCAGTGCCGCCAGTTGTTCGACCACGAAGTCCCGATGGGCCTCGCCGGCCACGACCAGCAACTGCCCGCCGCCGTCCGTCAGGCGCTCGACGCGGCGAGCCGTCTCCTGAAACAGCGACAAATCACTGGCCAGATCGATGAACTGCTTGGGCCGGGCCGGACGCGAGGCCGGCCACAGGCGCGTCCCCGCGCCGCCACACAGAATGACCGGAAATATTGCCACGATCGCCCCCTGTCAGGAGCCATAGACGGGTGAACGGCCTGCCGCAAACATACTGCGGCCCGCCCGACGAAGAAAGCTGTCAGGGAGCCGATGACAGGAGGTCGGGTGACCGGGCGGGTGCCGGATCCGTCACAGGAGCGGGCGCTGCGGGGGTCACGACGGCCGGGCTCGGCACCCAGGCCGCCGCGGCGTTCAGCGCCGCGGTCGCCTCAAGGAAAGTGCCCGGCTTCATCGAGGGCTCGGCCGCCGTCTGCAACCCGGCGACCCGCGCCAGATCAGCGATAAAGCTGATGCAGTTGCGGCGCCGAAGGTCATACAGCGATCCCTCGCGTCCGTTCCACCAGTCAGACCGGGCGCGGACAGCGCGATAGACCGCGTCGCTGACGGTCAGCCGCAGGTAGGGCCTGCCCTCCCCGACGTAGCGGGCCTCGGGCGTGGCCACGATACCCGGACCATTGGCCAGCAGCAGGTGCGGCCCCGGATATTTCGCGGTGAAGCCGGCGGCCCAGTCGACGGCATCGCCGGTATCGTCGAGGGATCCCGAGGCATGGACAAAGGCGTGAGGGAACAGCAGGTCCCCGCCCCGGATTCGCACGCCCGGGTGGGCGTAGAAGGTCAGGGTCACGGCCGCCCAGGCCGGTGAGGCGATGAGCGCCAGCGTCGCGCCCAATAGTCCGGCGCGTCTGAGCAGTCCGATCATATGTGTCTCCAACGGCCCCGGCGGCATCCTAGTGGACCTTGGGCTGAACCTGCAAAGGCCGCAGACGCCATCGCCCGTCTGTCCGCGCCCGGCGTCTCGTCGACTGGTACCGCGACTTCTACGGGGTCTGAGGGACGAGATCCCGAAGCCACCCTCCCCGCCGGGGTGCACGACGTTCAAACCACCAAACGAAAAAGGGCGGGACCGTCGCCGGCCCCGCCCTCATCATGGCCATCGCCGGCCTACGGGATCGGGCGGCCCTGGGCGTCGACGACGATCACCTCGCCATAGCCCAGCGCCCGGATCTTGGGCTCGATGGTGGCGCGATCACCGACCACGACCCAGGTGGTCGGACCCTCGCCCACGACACTGCGGGCCGCCGCAGTGGCGCGCGCCGCATCCATGCCGCTGACGGTCTGGGCATAGGTGTCATAGAAGTTTTCCGGCACGCCCCAGACGACCATATTCTGCAGCTCTCCGGCGATCGCGGCATTGGTCTCCCAGTTGCCTGCCAGCCCCTGAACCATGTTGGAACGGGCCGCCAGGATTTCCGCATCCGTGAGCGGGCGCGGGCCGACGACGTCGCTCAGTTCGCGACGCAGCTCGACCAGACTCTCGGCCGTCTTGTCGGTCTGGACCCCGGCGCTGACCGAATAGACCCGATCCCCGCGTCCGAACGGCACGCCGCCGCCGGCACCGTATGACCAGCCCTTGTCCTCGCGCAGGTTCATGTTGATCCGGCTGGTGAAAGCCCCGCCGAGGGCGGTGTTCATGGTGTCGATGGCGGCCTCGGTCGCCGGATCAAAGGCCGGAGCCACGCGGCCCGCCAGTATGGTCGACTGCGGTCCGGCACGGTCCACGATCAGGATCCGCGGCTGGCCGGTCGCCTCGGGGGCATCCGCCGGCCCCGGCCGGGCCGGAAGGGCCGTCGCCGGGGCCCGCCAGCCGCCGAACGCCCGCTCCAGCTTCGGCGTCAGTTCGGCGAGGCTGGTGTCGCCGACCACCACCAGGGTAGCGTTGTCGGGCCGGAACCAGGTCGCGTGCCAAGCTTCCGCATCGGCCGGTGTGAGGGCCGACACCGTCGCCTCGGTCCCCGCTGTCGCCCGACCGTAGGGACTGTCGGCGCCATACATGTTCTGGGCCAGGATGCGGCTGGCGATCGAGCCCGGATTGCGGTTCGACTGCTGGATGCCCGAAATCTGCTGGGCCCGCGCGCGCTGGAAATCCTCGGCCCGGAACGCGGGATTGCGGATCACGTCGGCGTAGAGATCCAGCGACGGGTCGAGCCGCGCCGACAGCGCCGTCATCGACACATTGGTCGAATTCCGGCCGGAGCCCGCGCCGAGGGTGGCCCCCAGCAGCTGAAGCCGGTCGCTGATCTCGAGCGCGTCCAGATCGTCGGTGCCGTTGGTCATCACCGACGGCGTCAGCTGGCCCACGCCCGTCTTGCCGTCCGGATCGACCACCGCGCCGGCGTCCAGGATCAGGTTCATACTGACCGTCGGCACGCTGTCGCGCCGCACGAACATGACCTTCATGCCGTTGGTCAGGGTCGCGTGCTCGATCGCCGGGAAGATCGCGGCCGGAGCCTCGCCCGCCGCCGGCACGCGTGACCGGTCCGCGCCGGTCGCGGACGCCGCATAGTCGGGGAAGGGCAGGACTTCCAGCGCGTAGCTGCCGTCGGTCAGCCATTCGCGCCCGACGCGGGTCAGGTCGCCGGGCTGGGCCGCCAGCACGCGATCGTAGGATGCCCGCCAGGCGTTCGGATCACCGTGGAAGACCTGGCTCTCGGCCAGGATGTCCGACTTGCCGCCGAAGCCGCCGATCCGCTCGAGCCCGCGCACGAAGCCGGCCCCGACATTGGTGCGGGCCCGCTCGAGCTCGATCGCCGTGGGGCCGTCGCGCAGCAGGCGCGCCATCTCCTCGTCGACGATCTGTTCGATGCGGCCGAGGTCCTGACCCGGCTTGGCCGTCACCAGCACGAGGAACTGGCTGCCGATCTCGCTTTCGGAGTTGAAGGCCGCGACCTGGGTCGCGATCTGGTCATCGAACACCAGCCGCTTGTAGAGCCGCGAGTTCCGGCCCGCGGTCAGCACCTGGGCCAGCAGGCCCAGATGGTCGGCCTCGGCCGAGCCGGCCGGCGGCGTGTTCCAGACCTTGTACAGGCGGGGCTGACCGACGCGGTCATACATGATCTCGCGCTGTTCGCCGGTCATCCGGGCGATCATCTGCACCGGCTGGGTCACGGGCGGTCCGGGCGGGATGTCGCCGAAATACAGCTCGACCTTGGCCCGCGCCTGTTCCGGCGTGATGTCACCGGCCAGGACGATGGTGGCGTTGGCCGGGCCGTAGTAGTCGCGGAACCACTGCTGCACGGTCGACAGGTCGGCGGCGTTCAGGTCGTCCATCGAGCCGATGACGGTGTGGCCATAGGGGTGGTCGTCGGGATAGGTCGCCGCCGTGATCGCGTTGAAGACCCGGCCATAGGGCTGGTTCTCGCCCTGGCGCTTCTCGTTCTGGACGACGCCGCGCTGTTCATCCAGACGCGCCTGGTCGATGGCCCCCAGCAGGTGACCCATGCGGTCGCTTTCGAGCCACAGGATCGAGTCCAGGGCCGAGGTCGGGACGTTCTGGAAATAGTTGGTGCGGTCGGTGTTGGTGGTGCCGTTCTGGTCCGTCGCGCCCAGCAGTTCGGTGCCCTTGAAGAAGTCGGTGTTGTAGTTCTCCGACCCGTTGAACATCAGATGCTCGAACAGGTGGGCAAAGCCCGAACGGCCCTGCGGCTCGTTCTTGGAGCCGACATGGTACCAGATGTTCACCGCGACGATCGGGGCCTTGTGGTCCTCGTGCACGATCACGGTCAGGCCGTTGTTCAGCACGAACCGGGTGAACGGGATGTCGATCGCCGGCAGGGGGGCCAGCTGTTCCTGGATCGCGGTCGCCGCCGCCGGTACGGCGGCTGCCGCGACGGTTGTTTCGGCGCGGGCCTGGGCGGCCATCAGGGTCGCGGCGACCCCTCCGAGCAAGGCGATACGGCGGACGTTGCGCATGGATTTCCCCCCTGGAACTGCGGCGATGAAGTGTGTGTTTGCCAAGTGGTACCCGAGCTTGGCCGACGCGCAAGACGCGAATCACCGCAGCCTTGCAAGCGTTCGTGCGGTTGCGAGATCGCCCGGTCTGTTCGTGCCAAAACCCCTGCCGCTGCTATCCGCGATGACACGAGGCAGGAAAATATTGCGCCGCACACGAAATGAATTGCCTGCTGCGCTGCAATAGGGCCCTATTCGTTTCCGCGGCGTCGAACGCGGTTCGCGCCGAGTTATCTGATCCCTCCAGAGCCCGGACGTCGCGTATGACCCGACTTGTCGCCGCCCTTTTGATCCTGCTCGGCGGACTGGTCGCCGGCCCCGTGCTGGCGGCCGTACCCGCAGATCCGGCGCTGCTGGCCCATCAGGCACCGCTGGTGCTGAACGAGGCCGCATCCGCCTGGATCCTGACCTCCACGGCCCTGGTCCTGCTGATGACCTTGCCGGGTCTGGCCCTGTTCTACGGCGGCATGGTCCGGCGCAAGAACGTCATCGCCACCATCGCCCATTCGACCGCCGCCCTGGCCATCGTCACCGTGCTGTGGTTCGCCGTCGGCTACAGCCTGTCGTTCGGCTCCAGCGCGCCCGCGACCAACGGCTTCATCGGCGGTTTCCAGGCCGCCTTCCTCAACGGCGTCACGCCCTCGACGGCCCACAGCCTCGCCCCCGGCCTGCCCGAGTTCCTGTGGATCGCCTATCAGCTGACCTTCGCCATCATCACCCCGGCCCTGATCGCCGGTGCCTTCGCCGAGCGGATCAAATTCTCGGCCTCCATCCTGTTCTTCTTCCTGTGGCACCTGCTGGTCTATGTGCCGATCTGCCATCAGGTCTGGGGCGGCGGCTGGATGGGTTCGCTGGGCGTTCTGGACTTCGCCGGCGGCGCGGTGGTCCACGTCAATGCGGGCGTCGCGGGTCTGGTCTGCGCCCTCGTTCTCGGACCGCGTCAGGGCTTCGGCCGGGACAATATGGCCCCGCACAATCTCGCCTTCACCGCCATCGGCACGGGCCTGCTGTTCGTCGGCTGGCTGGGCTTCAATGCGGGCTCGGCCTGGGCCGCTGACGGGATCGCCGCGGTTGCCGCACTCAACACCATGCTCGCTGCCGCCGCCGCCGCCATCGGCTGGACCGCCGTCGAATGGATCGACCACAAACGCCCGACCCTGCTAGGCCTGCTGTCCGGCATCGTCGCCGGCCTGGTCGGGATCACCCCCGCCGCCGGCCTGGTCGATCCCAAGGGGGCCTTCATCATCGGCATCCTGTCGGGTCCCGCCTGCTACGCCGGTGCCGTCTGGCTGAAGCGCGCCCTGAAATACGACGACAGCCTCGACGCCTTCGGCGTGCACGGCGTCGGCGGCATCGTCGGGGCCCTGCTGACCGGCGTGCTGGCCACGGCCGCCATCAACCCGGCCGCCGCCGGCGCCAACCTGCTCAATCAGGCGATCGGCCTCGCCGCCGTCATCGCCTGGAGCGGCATCGGCACCTTCCTGATCCTGATGATCTGCAAATTCACCACCGGCCTGCGCGTGGACAAGGAGTCCGAGATCGAGGGGCTGGACTACACCCAGCACGGGGAGACGCTGCACACCTAGCGTTCGGGTACCCGGCCGGTCCGACCCTTCACCGCCCTCTTCGGACAGGCTATCTCCGGTCCATGACCTCTGCTCCGCTTCCCGACGCCGGTTCCAACTGGGTGGACCGCCACGCGCCGGAAGGCCTGAAGCCGTGGCTCAAGCTGGGCCGCTTCGACCGTCCGATCGGCATCTGGCTGCTGCTCATCCCCGGCTGGCAGGGCATCGCCCTGGCTTGGGGCTCCACTGCGGACGTCTTCGCGACGCCGCGCATGGCGATCGAGCACGCCCTCACCCTCGGCGTCCTCTTCGCCGTCGGCGCCTGCCTGATGCGGGCGGCCGGCTGCGCCTTCAACGATATCGTCGACCGCAAGATCGACCGGCAGGTCGCCCGCACCGCCTCGCGTCCCATTGCGTCCGGCCAGATCGCCGTCAGTCACGCCGGGATCTTCATCATCGTCTGCAGTTTCATCAGCCTGCAGATTCTGCTGGCGATGAACTGGACCACGGTGATGCTTGGGATCGGGTCCCTGGGACTGGTCGCCGCCTATCCCTTTATGAAACGCATCACATGGTGGCCCCAGGCCTGGCTCGGCCTGACCTTCAACTGGGGAGCCCTGATGGGCTTCGCCGCCTTCACCAGCACCTTCCCCTGGTCCGGCATGCCCGCCTACTGGCGGACCGGTGTCGTTCCACTGGACGCGACGGCGGCCCTGCCCGGCCACCTGACCCTCGCCGCCCTGTTGCTGTACCTCGGCGGTGTGTTCTGGACCCTCGGCTACGACACCATCTACGCCCTGCAGGACATTGAGGACGACGCCATGGTCGGGGTGAAGTCCTCGGCCCGCCGTCTGGGTGCGAATGTGCCGCGCGGCGTCGCGGTCTTCTACGCCCTCGCCGTCGCCTGCGCTGCGGCCGCCGGCTGGCTGTCCGGTCTCGGTCCGTTGTTCTGGCCCGGCCTGGCCGCCTTTGCCCTGCACCTCGCCTGGCAGGCCCGGCGGGTGCGGACCGACGACCCCTCCCTCGCCCTGCGCCTGTTCAGGTCCAACCGCGAAGCCGGACTGATCCTTCTTTCCGCCATCCTTCTGGGCGCTGTAGGGTGGCCGCTGTGAAGGAGACACGCATGACCCCGACCGCCCGGCCCCCGCTCCGGCTGCTGTTCCTGGCCGCCGTCGCCGCCACCGCCCTGTCCGCCTGCAACCGCGAGCGTGAGCCCGCCGCACCGCCACCCGCCGCGCCCGGAACCGCCGCCGTCGTCACCCCGGCCGACGCCGCCGCCCCCATGGGCTTCGAGTCCAGGACGCCCTGGGCCGACGTCAGCCTGACCCTGCCGGCCGCCATCCGGCCCCAGACCGACCTGCACGTGCGAGTCTATGCCGAGGAGGTCCGTCGCCTGCGCCAGTTCGTCGAGGGGGCCCAGGGGGAACTGACAGAAGCCGGTGCCGACACCGACCGGCCCAAATACCAGAAGACCGTCACCATCACCGCCGCCGCCGAAACGGCCAAACTGTTCAGCCTCAAGCGCGTCGATTTCGACTATTCCGGCGGGGCCCACCCGAACACACTGGCCGAGGGCCTGCTGTGGGACAAGGCGCTGAAGCGCCGGATCGGCATGGCCGACCTGTTCGGCAAGGGCGCGGACCTGAGCGTTCTGGACCAGGCCCTGTGCTCGGCGATCAACACCGCCAAGCGCGCTCGCGTGCCCGACAGCGCCGTCGTCACCCTCGGCGGCAAGGACTTTTCCTGTCCCCGGGCGATCGACACCCCCTTCGTGCTGACGGCCGGCGACACCCCGGGCAAGGCCGCGGGCCTGACCTTCCTGGTCGGGCCCTACCAGGTCGGGCCCTATGTCGAGGGCGCGTATGAGATCGCCATCCCCGCAGCGGGCTTCCGCTCCCTGCTCGCCGTCGCCTATAGCGGCGAGTTCGGGGGCCGGCTGGTCCGGACCGGGGACGTCACCCCGGTCTCGGCCCCCGCAGCGATCTAGTCCGCCAGGAACTGATCGACCAGGTTTGCGAACCGCTCGGGCTGGTCGGCCATGATGAAGTGGCGGCTGTCCTCGACCCGGATCACGCGAACGCCCGGCAGGGTCGCGTATTCCCGTTCCCACAGCGCCTGGGCCATCGCCGGCGGCGGGCCACCATCGGCGTCGACGGCATAGAGGGCGGTGACCGGTGTGGTCATGGCCGCCAGACCCGGTCGCGCATCGGTGGTCATGACGTCGATCAGGGCGGCGGCCACGGCCCGGCGATCGCTGGCCATGGACCAGTCCACCATCGTCTCCCGCATCGCCGGATCACGGGCCAGCCCCTGGGCTGCCTGCGTCTGCTGGGCCCGGAAGGAAGCCTCATCGGCCGCCACCATGGCGGCGGCGGCCTGGGCGGCGAAGGGGCGCGCCTGCTCGGCCGTGACCGTGGGCCCGAACAGGGCACTGTAGAACGGCAGGGCGTCGACGATCAGCAGGCGCCCGACACGCTCGGGATGCGCCTGGGCCAGCAGCAGCCCGCTCAGCCCGCCCATGGAATGACCGATGACGGCGGGGCGCTCCAGACCGGCGGTGTCAATATAGCGGGCCAGTTCGGCCACCTCGGGGGCCACGAACGGGCCGTCACCGTGGCTCCACGGCTCGCCGGCGAAGCCCGCCAGCTGGACCAGGTGGACGCGGTGGGTGGCCGAGAGCCGGGTCGCCAGAGACCGCCAGACCTCGCGCGAGGAGGCCAGACCCGGGATCAGGATCACGTCCGGGCCGGACCCGATCACCTCGACCGACATCCGGTCTGAAACGAAGGCCGTCCGGGCGACCGCCGGCGAAGGCTCCGCATGAACGGCAGACGCAACGACTCCGCCTCCCAAGGCGACGGCGGACGCGAGGGCGAAGACACGCAGCAGCCGGCGGCCGCCGTCGGGACGGGACATGAACATCATGATCTTGATCCTGTAAGGTTAGACTGACTATTGGTCAGGCATGCGGATTGTCGAAAATCTCTTCCACCGGCCGGGCGAACAGCACGGCGATGCGATAGGCGAGGTCGAGCGACGGGTCGTGTTTCTCGGTCTCGAGGGCATTGACCGCCTGGCGCGAGACCCCCAGCGCCTGCCCCAGCTGTTCCTGGGTCCAGCCCCGCTCGACGCGCAGCAGTTTGAGACGGTTCTTCATGCGTTCGTCGACCGCACGAACGGCGCGATCACGCCGAAACAGCCCCAGAACAGCGGATAGATGAGCCAGGCGGGAAGGTGCGGTGCCGCAGCATAGCTTTCCCCGAAGCCCCAGACGCTCGCGACGGCCATCGCCAGTCCCGAGGCGAGGATGAACTGTTTGGCCACAACGGCCCGGACGAACTCGTCGGACTCGCGCATCAGTGACAAGGTCGCCCAGATCTGACCGACCACGGGCGCAGACACGGTCAGGGCCAGGGCCCAGGCCGCCACAGGTGAGGCAATGTCGTCGAACGCTCCGAATATCGCCGCGACATTGACCGCGGCATAGCCGGACATGAAGGCCATGGTGCGAACCACATAGCGCTTGTGTGCAGCAGACGTGGATTTTCCGAGAGCGAGCATGGAAGGCGTTCCTGACTTAATGTAAGGGCTACCTTACTCAGAATTTTTGTCATGTCAACCTGACATTCCGTCAGGGTCTGGGACGTGCCCCCCCGGCTTCCGTCGTCGCGCCGCGGACGGCCTTCCGGTCGGCTGTGACCAGGCGTATCCTGCCACCATGCCCGCAGCGCCCCGCATCCGGCCGTCCGATCTGTTCACCCCCGCGGAGTGGGCGCCCTTTCAGGCGCGCTCGATCTGGTCCGGGCCGCTGCTGGTCGTCCACTGCTGGGGGGTGATCGCCTTGGCCGTGGCGGTCGGCGTCGCCTGGCCGATCCTGATCCCGCTCTGTGTCGCCGTCATCGGCACGCGCCAGCTGGGTCTCGCCATCCTGATGCATGAGGCGGCGCACGGCGGCCTGTCGTCGAACCCGCGCCTCAACGACACCCTCGGTCACTGGCTCTGCGCCGTGCCGATCGGTGCGGCCCTGACCGCCTATCGCCCCTATCATCTGGCGCATCACAAATACGTCCAGCAGGACGAAGACCCCGACCTGGTCCTGTCGGCCCCCTTCCCCGTCACCCGCGCCTCGCTGCGACGCAAGATCGTCCGTGACCTGACCGGCCAGACCTTTTTCAAACAGCGGGTGCTTCTCTCGCTGGCCGCCGCGCGCGGAGAAACCGGCCGGGCGGCGACCGACGACCACGCCTATGAGGCCGTCGTCACCGGTCGTTCGATCGCGCCCTTCCTGATCGTCAACGCGGCCCTGCTGGCCACCGCCGTCGCCGCCGGGGTCTGGTGGGCGTATTTCGCCCTCTGGCTGCTGCCGATGGCGACCTGGTTCCCGATGGTCACCCGACTGCGGAACATCGCCGAACACGCCTGTGTCGAGGGCTCGGCGACCGACCCGTTCCGCGCCGCCCGGACCACGCGGGCCTCAGGGTGGGAGCGCGCCTTCATCGCCCCCTACTGGGTCAATTTCCATGCCGAGCATCACCTGTTCATGCACGTCCCGTGCTGGAAGCTGCCGGCCCTGCACCGGGCCGTCCGGGCGCGGCCGGAAGGCCGGGACATGGAAATCGCCGACGGCTATCTTCAGGTCCTCAGGGACGCCGGCGCGGGGCGCGCAGGATGACGAGCGCATGGAAGCCGGGCCGCGGCCTGCTGGGCCCGCTCAAACCCCTGCTGGGAGCGTGGCGGGCCGAGGCGGATCTGCACGGCCAGACGATGGTCTGTACGCGGACGTTCGAACCGTTCGGCAAGGGCTGGGTCCGGCTCGAAGCGGTCTGGCACATGGGCGAGCGTGGCGACTATCGCGAGACCGCCCTGTTCGGTGCCGGTGAGGACGGCGGGCTGGGCTTCTTCTCCTTCACCAATGACGGCAAGCGATCGGTGGGCCGACTGTCTGACGGCTCCGACATCGACCCGCGGGCGATCGCCTTCGAGGCGCAGATGCCCGCCGGACTGGCGCGCATGATCTACTGGCCCGCCGGGGAAGGGCCCGGCTTCCGCTTTGCCGTCGAGAGCCGCAACAAGGCCGGCTGGAACCGCTTTCTGATGCACACCTATCGCCCGCAGGCTGCGACCTGACCCGCATCGCCGATCCCGCCGCCTTCATTGTCGCCAATACCCGGCTGCAGCCCGTGCCGCACGCGGCGGAGATATCGCTTTGGCTTGCCGACGAGGTGACGCCGATCTGGCGGCTTACCGAAGAGGAACTGGGCGAGATGGGCCTGCCGCCGCCGTTCTGGGCCTTCGCCTGGGCCGGCGGTCAGGGGCTGGCGCGCTGGCTGCTGGACAACCCCTCCGAGGTGGCCGGCAAGCGGGTGCTGGATTTCGCCGCCGGCTCGGGACTGGTCGGGATCGCGGCGATGAAGGCGGGAGCCGCCTCAGCCCTGTGCGCCGACATCGACCCCTTCTGCCGGGCCGCCGTGGACCGCAATGCCACTGCAAACGGCGTCACGGTCAGCTTCACCGCCGCCGACCTGCTCGACGCCCCGCCACCCCGAGTCGAGGTGATCTGCGCCGGCGACGTCTTCTACGAACAGCCCATGGCCGGTCGCGTTCTGGCCTGGCTGCACCGGGCCCGTGACCAGGGCAGCCGGGTCCTGGTCGGCGATCCCCTGCGCACCTATTTCCCGAAACAGGGCTTCGACCTGCTGGCCGAATATGCCGTCCCCACGACCCGCGAGCTCGAGGATTCCGCGGTCAAACGCACCCGCGTCTGGACCCTGTCCGCCCCGGCCTGAGGCAACGCTTGGCGGAAAGGACGTCCGACCCCATCTTTCCTGCATGAAAGCCCTTTGCGCCCTGGCCGTCGTGCTCGTGTTCGCCGCCGCGCCCACCCAGGCCCAGACCTGGCCGCCGCAATCGCGCCCCGGTGCGCCCGCCTTCGACCCGAACCGCTACCAGGCCGACCAGCACCGCTACGAGATGGACCGCCTGCGCGCCCAGGCCGATCAGCGCGAGGCCTTTACCCGCCAGATCGAGACCGAGGCACGCCTGAACCGTCTCAGGCTCGAGACCGCCCGTCCGCCCGAACCCGTCCAGCCCGTGCCTTACCGCGCCTTGCGTTCGCCGGAGGAAGAACAGGCCCTGCGCCTGTCCGCCGGTGACCGCCGCCGGGCCACGACCGCCGGCGTGGGCCAGATCGACGCCTGGCTGGATCGGCCCGCGCGCTAGGTTCAATCGAGATTCGGCAGATGGGCTGATCGTCCACCAAACACCGTCTTTCCGGGGCCGCGGAGCGGAACCCGGAATCCAGGAAACTGGACTCCACTGCGGAAAGTGGGGCGGACAGCGGTGTCCAGACTCCTGGATTCCGGGTTCTTGTCCCGGCTACGCCGGTCCGAGCCCCGGAATGACCTGGGAGGGATAGCTAGAGTACCGGGCTGCTGAATGTCGATTGAACCAGGACCTTTCGCACGCCTGCATCCCTTCCCCTCCGCCCGCGTTCCGGCCTAGCTTGATGGTCAGGGACGGGAGAACGACATGCGGTGGCAGGGTGGACGGCGCGGCGGCAATATCGATGATCGCCGCGGCATGGGCGGCGGGGCCCTCGTGGGCGGCGGGCTGGGCACGCTGGTGCTGGCGGCGATCGGCTATTTCGTTTTCGGCATCGACCCGTCCACCACGACCCAGCTGGCCAGCCAGTTCGGCGGCGTCGGCGCGGCCGAACAGGGCAAACAGGGCAGCCCGACCGATCAGGCCGGAGCCTTCGTCGATGTGATCGGTACCAATGTCGACGATGTCTGGAAGACAAGGATCCAGGGGTATCAGCCGCCGACCGTCACCCTCTACGAACAGGGCACATCGACGGGTTGCGGTTTTGGCCAGTCGGCCATGGGCCCGTTCTACTGCCCTAACGACAAGCACGTTTATCTGGATCTGGCCTTCTGGAACGATCTCGAGACCCAGTTGGGAGCCTCAAGCGCCGACTTCGCCCGGGCCTATGTGATCGCCCACGAATACGGCCACCACGTCCAGACCCTGACCGGTGCCTCGCAACAGGTGCGGCAGGCGCAGCAGCGCGCCTCGGGCCAGGCCGAGGCCAATCGCTATTCGGTCGCGCTGGAGCTCCAGGCCGACTGCTACGCCGGCGTCTGGGCCGCCAATGCCGCCGCCGTCTCGAACGGCGAGGTCGCGGTCGACGCCGCCGATCTGGAAGCCGGGATGCAGACGGCCGCTGCCATCGGCGACGACACCCTGCAACGCCGTCAGGGCGGGCGGGTCCAGCCGGACGGCTTCACCCACGGCACGTCTGCCCAGCGGGTCGAATGGCTGCGGCGCGGCTATGAATCGGGCGATCCCGCCGCCTGCGACACCTTCAGGGCCCTATAGCCGCCCGGCCCGGCCCACCGTCAGGTCCAGCGGGCGCGAGACGTGCAGCGTCCCGGCCCCGAGATCGATCGCCACGCGCCGACCGGTGAACGCCTCCATCCCCACCAGCCCGCCAGGGAAATTGGGCAGGGGCGGCTGGTCGAACACCCCCACCGGCACGCGTCGGTACAGGTGATCGGCGAAGGTCACGGTCCGGGCCTCGATGATGGCCGTGCGCGCCGCGCCGCCCAGCACCAGATTGACCCCGGCGCGCTGGGGCCGGCCGTCCAGCAGGCCGACACCGGTCGCCGTCTCGCGGTTCAGACCCAGCAGGGACGAGGCCCCGGTATCCACCACCGCCTCGACCGGCGTCCCTTCGACCGTCACCGCGGCCGTCAGGGCCCGGCCCGCGCGCCTGACCGGGACTTCGGCCAGGTCGGCGGGCAGGACAAAGGCCTCCCGGTCGACCAGCCGGCTGAACCGCCGCGCCGGATCCAGCGCCAGAACGACCTCCCCCAGCAGGTCCTGCCCCAGAATCACCGGCGTTCGCAGCCCGGCGCTCGAGGCCAGCGGCCCCAGATCGAGGATGGCCGCCCTCAGACCCGTGACGCTCAGACCCGGCAACTGCAGGTCCAGTGTCGTCCCGCGTCCCACCTGGGCCCCGCCGCCGACGCCATAGGCGACCAGCGGCATGTCGAACAGAGACCGCCCGGTGTCCGGCAACCCGGCGAAGAAGGCGCGGTCGATGACCGAATACTGGGCCCCGGTGTCGATCAGGGCAGCGACCTCGCGCCCGCCCAGCCCCACCGCAACCGTCGGCGCGGCCCCGTGCCGGGCGTAGGGCATCCAGGGCGTGGCCCCGCCGGCGGCAAAATCCAGCCCCGGCTTCGGCCACAGCAGGTGGTCGCGCGCCCACCACGCGCCGCCGAGGACCGAAACCAGCCCGACCGTGCGGATAAGAAGCGAGCGACGGTTCATTGCGTTCAAAATGGCGCGTGGTCAGCGGCAAGGCCAGCGGTGCCGTTGTCGCGGCGGTGGGAGACGGCCCGATCGGCGCCCCCCGACGCCGACCGGACCGCCACCGCGCGCCATCCCCCGAGGGCGCGGTGTATGCGGGGTCAAAAGACGCGCCCGCTCACTGACGGTATCTGACCCACGGAGGTCAGGGGTGTCGATCCGGTTCTCCGCCCGGGCGAGCGGATCATGGTCACCTGTGGCCGAAGGGGACCACCTTGTTCTCGCGGTCATGGCCGATGTCGGCGGCGCCCAGGAACGGAATGCCGGATCGCTGGCACCAGTAGCGGACGATCTCTTCCGGTGTCAGGCCGAAGTCCGGCTCATTGGCGACGATGTCCGACACCCGCCCCAGCCGGATGCCGGCGACGCGGCGGATCGAGGCCTGACCCGTCAGGTGGAACATCATCCGGTCGATCCGGTACAGCGGCTCGGACACGTCCTCCAGCATCAGGACATGATCCGTCAGGTCGGGCTCCAGCGCCGTCCCGACAAGAGCGTCCAGTATGCTCAGATTGAAGGCCACGGCCGGACGAGGATCATCCGCCAGCGACGGCTCGAACGAGGCCGGGTCGCCCGACCTCAGCCAGTTCACCGCCCGCCAGGCCGTCGCGTCATGCCGCACCGAATCGGACGCCATCGGCCCGTGCGCCAGATGCGGAAAACCGGCCTTGTAGAGCAGGGCCAGAATACTGCCGGCGTCGGAATAGCCCAGATACCGCTTCTTGCGCGCCACGTCGGTCAGTCGCGGCAGCACGGCCTCGGCGATCCGGCACGAGCCATAGCCGCCACGCGCGAACCAGACGGCGTCCAGCCGGGGATCGTTGGCGTATTCCACGAAGGCATTGGTCCGGCTGGCATCGTCACCCCCGAAATGGCCGTGCTTGCCGAAGCTTGCCGGGTGGAACACGACCTTGACCGATCCATCAGGAAAATTGGCGGCGAACCAGGCGTTCACCGCATCGGCCCGGGCGTGGTTGAACCGGGAGCTGGCGTTGACGATGCCGATCTTCATGGACGGGTCTGGCCTCAGGCGTCGCCCGTGCTAGTCAGGCCACCGGACATTCCCCGGTTTCGCCCTCATGAATCAAGACGACTATTTCTTCTGCGGCATCGGCGGGTCCGGAATGCTGCCCCTGGCCCTGATCGTTCAGGCGCGCGGAGGCCGTCTCGAGGGCTCGGACCGGTCCCGCGACCAGGGCCGCACGCCGGAGAAATTCGCCTGGCTGGAAGACCATGGCGTGACCCTGCACCCGCAGGACGGCTCGGGCGTCACCCGTCCGGACCAGATCGTCGTCGCCACCGGCGCCATCGAGGACACGGTGCCCGATATCGGCGCGGCGAAACGCGCCGGGGCCCGCATCGTCACCCGCCCCGAGCTTCTCAGCCAGCTGTTCAACGCCGCCCCGGCCTCGATCGGCGTGGCCGGCACCAGCGGCAAGTCGACCATCACCGGCATGATCGCCTGGATTCTGCATCAGGCGGGGCGCGAGCCCACGGTCATGAACGGCGCGGTGATGAAGAATTTCGTCGACGCCGATCACCCCTTCGCCAGCGCCCTGATCGGCGGACCGGACCTGTTCGTCTCAGAGGTCGACGAGTCCGACGGCTCCATCGCCCGCTATGATCCGACCGTCGCCGTGGTCTCGAACATCTCGCTGGACCACAAGTCGATGGAGGAGCTGCGCGACCTGTTCGGCGGCTTCACCGGCAGGGCTGAAAGGGCCGTGCTCAATCTCGACAATGTCGAGACCCAGGCCCTGGCCCAGTCCCTTCCGGCAGGGAAGGTCATCACCTTCGCCCTCGGCGAGGAGTCCGCCACGCTCAACGCCCACGATCTGGAGCCCCTGCCCGCCGGCATGCGCTTCACCCTGACGGAGCTGGGCGGTGACCGTCACGCTGTCGTCCTGAACGTGCCCGGAGCCCACAATGTCGCCAATGCCCTGGCCGCGCTCGGGGCCGTGCGTGCCATCGGCGTGCCGCTGGACCAGGCCGTCGCCGCTCTGGAAAGCTTCGCCGGCATCCGCCGCCGGATGGAGGTGGTCGGGACCGCAAACGGCGTCACCGTCATCGACGACTTCGCCCACAACCCGGACAAGATCGCCGCGACGCTGAAGACCCTGCACGCCTTCGAGGGGCGCCTGCTGATCCTGTTCCAGCCGCACGGCTTCGGCCCGCTGAAACTGATGAAGCACGAGTTCATCGACGGCTTCGCCGGCCTGATGCGCCCGGACGACGTCCTGCTGATGCCCGAACCGGTCTATTACGGCGGCACCACCGATCGCTCGGTGGGCAGCGAGGACATCGCCGCGGGCATCCGCGCCGCCGGCCGCACGACCGAGGCCCTGGCCACCCGAGAGGCCTGCGGCGACCGGCTGGTCCAGCTGGCCCGGCCCGGCGATCGGATCGTCGTCATGGGGGCCCGCGACGACACCCTGTCGGACTTCGCCGCCGGCCTTGTCCGCCGCCTGGGTGATCCGCTTACGGATTGATATTCAAGACAATCTCGCAAAAGGTTCACGCCCGGCAAAGCTGGCGTTAAGGGGCAATGCCCTATCCGGACATGCATTCGAGGAGAACGCATGGCCAGGATCGGAGACTTCGCGAGTGCGACGGCGCCCATGGCGCCCGACACACCCGGCGCGGCTGTCTTCGACCGGTTCCAGCGCGAGGCGGACACCCTGGTCATCGCCGTGGTTGACGCCGACAACCGGCCCGTCGGCCTTGTGGAACGCAACGCCTTCACCCTGAAGATGGCGGCCGAGTACGGGCGGGCGCTGTATGCCAAACGTCCCGTCTCTTCCTTCATGGATACGGCCCCCCGCATTCTGGACGCCAATGCCGACGCGGAAATCCTGTTCGAGATCATGGACGAGGCCAATCTGGGGGCTCTGCTCAACGGCTTCGTCATCACCGACGAGGGCCGTTACGCCGGGGTCGGCGCGGGCGTCCATGTGCTCCAGGCCGGCAGCGCCATCCATCGCCGTCGCGCCGAGGCCATGAGCGCCCTGGCCCGCGATCTGGCCCGCGCCGAGGCCGAGGCCCGCGCGTCCAGCCGAGCCAAGTCCGAATTCCTCGCTGTCATGAGCCACGAGATCCGCACCCCCCTGAACGGCGTGCTCGGCGTGGCCGCCCTGATGGACCGCGAACTGACCCAGAAGGCCATGCGGCCCTATGTCCGCACCATCCTGGATTCCGGTCAGAGCCTGCTACGTCTGCTGACTGACGCCCTCGACATGTCACGCGCCGAAGCGGGGCTGATGACGTTCGAAACGGCACCCGTGCATCTGGATGCCGTCGCGGCCGACCTGCTGGCGCTGTGGAGTCCCCGGGCCCAGGAGAAGGGGCTCAAGCTCGAGGTGACGCAGGACACCGCGGGCCATGACTGGGTCATGGGCGACGAGATGCGGCTGAAACAGCTGTTCAACAATCTGATCGGCAACGCCCTGAAATTCACCCGGGCGGGCGCGGTCGCCGTCCACATCGCCGCCATCCGGGACAAGGAGTCGGTGGCCATCACCGGGACCGTCGAGGACAGTGGGCCGGGCGTCGCGGAAGAGACGGTGCAGACCATTTTCGAGCCGTTCAATACCGGCCGGGCCGGGCGCGAGGGGGCCGGGGCGGGCCTCGGTCTGGCGATCTGCCGCCAGATCGTCGAGCGCATGGACGGCGGGATCTCGGTCGACCGCTCGGTGCGCGGCGGGGCCCGGTTCCGGTTCACCCTCCACCTGCCCTGCGCGGGTCCCGAACAGCGCGGAGCCGCGCCGCCCATGGCCGAACCGACGTCGCATGAGACGCTGCATGTGCTGGTCGTCGACGACAATGCGACGAACCGGTTCGTCGCCGCCAAGGTGCTGGAACTGTTCGGCTGTACCTCCGAAAGCGCCGAAAACGGTCAGGAGGCCGTCGAGCGCGTCCAGGCCCGGTCGTTCGATCTGGTCCTGATGGACGTGAAGATGCCGGTCATGGACGGTGTCCAGGCGACCCGTGCCATCCGCGCCCTGCCCGGCGAGGTCGCCCGCGTCCCGATCCTGGCCCTGACCGCCAACGCCGATCCGCGGGATGAGGCGGAATATCTCGCCGCCGGCATGAACGGGGTGGCCCAGAAGCCGATCCAGCCGGATGTCCTTCTGAACGCCATCCGTCTCGCGCTCACCCCCTGCGACCGGTCGGCCGGCACCCTTCACGAGGCGGCCTGAGCGACATCCGCGACGAACCGGCACGGCCGGGGTCCGCCGAAGCTATTGCAAACCGTTCGCAACTTCGGCACAAACCGCCGGTGACCGAAGCCGCCGCTCCCGCCAGATCCCAGCCGGCCCTGAACACCCGACGGTCGTTCTGGCTCAAGCAGTTGCACCAGTGGCACTGGATCTCGGCGGCCGTCAGCCTGATCGGCCTGCTGATGTTCGCGATTACCGGCATCACCCTCAACCATGCCGCCCAGATTCCCGCCACGCCGGCCACGGTCGAGCGCGCCGGTCAGCTGCCCGCGCCCCTGCTGGCGCGGCTGGCGGAGATGCCGGCCGAAACCACGGATCCCGTTCCACCTGCGATCGCCCGCTGGGCCTCGGAAACCTTCAGGGTCGAGGTGGCCGGTCGCGCCACTGAAACCACCGCCGAAGAAGTCTACATCTCCCTGCCGGAGCCCGGCGGCGACGGCTGGCTGACCATCGACCGCGTCACCGGCGAGGCCCTGCGCGAACGCACCACACGGGGCGCGATCGCCTGGTTGAACGACCTGCACAAGGGTCGCAACACCGGGCCGGTCTGGTACTGGTTCATCGACGTCTTCGCCGCCGCCTGCATCGTCTTCGCCGTCACCGGTTTCGGCCTCACCTGGCTGCATGCCCGTCAGCGCCCCTCGACCTGGCCCCTGCTCGGCCTCGGTCTGCTGATCCCCGCTGTCATCGCCCTGTTGTTCATTCACTGAGTCTCCCGATGCGCCCGCTTCCCCTCATCCTGACCACCGCCGCCGCGGCCGCCGTGTCCGGCTCGGCCATGGCCGCCGACCTGACCGTCTCGGTCGAGATTCCGCGCCTGTCCGTCGCCACCTATCACCGGCCCTATGTGGCGGTCTGGATCGAGCGGCCCGACACCACCGCCGTGCGGACCCTGTCCGTCTGGTACGAGGTCTCCAACGTCACCGAGGGCGAGGACTGGCTCAAGGACATGCGCACCTGGTGGCGGCGCGGCGGACGCGCGCTGAGCCTGCCCATGGACGGCGTCTCCAGTGCCACCAAGGCCCCGGGTCGCCATGCCGTGACCGTCCCCGCCGCCCGGCTGCGCGACCTTGCCGCCGGAGACTATGTGATGGTGGTCGAGGCCGCTCGGGAACAGGGCGGCCGCGAGGCCGTCCGGGTGCCGTTCCGCTGGGGTGCCGCCAACACCGCCCGGGCCTCCGGCACAACCGAACTGGGCACCGTCAGCGTCGCCGTTACCCGCTAGGAACCTGCTCCATGAACAAACACCTCACACCGCTGGCCGGACTTGTGGCCGCGATCGCCGCCCTCGCCCTGCCGATGTCGGCCCAGGCCCACCGCGCATGGCTGGCCCCGACCTCGACGGTCCTGTCGGGCACGACCGCCTGGGTCGGCTTCGACGCCGGCATGTCGAACGGCGTCTTCGTCGCCGACCATGCGGCCATGAACCTGAGTGGTCTGATCATCACCGCCCCCGACGGCTCAACGGCCCAAGCGGCCAATGCGATGACCGGCAAATACCGCTCCACCTTCGATCTGCACCTGACCCAGGCCGGGACGTGGCGCGTCGCCAACGTCTCGGGCGGTGTTGTGGTCAGCTACAAACAGGGCACCGAGACCCGACGCTGGCGCGGGCCCCAGGCCGACATGGCGGCCAATATCCCGGCCGACGCCACCGACGTCGTCGCCACCCGCGCCAACAGCCGCACCGAAACCTTTGTCACCCTCGGCGAACCGACGGCCATCGCCCTGACGGGCCAGGGCCTCGAACTGGTGCCGGTCACCCACCCCAACGATCTGGTGGTGGGCGAGCCGGCCACCTTCAAACTGGTCCGCGACGGCCAGCCGGCGGCCGACATGGCGGTGACCATCGCCCGGGGTGGTTCGCGCTATCGCGACCATCCGGAAGAGATGACGGTCCGCACCGGCACCGACGGGGCCTTCACCGTCACCTGGCCCGAAGCGGGCCTGTACTGGATGAACGCTTCCGTGCGCCTCCCGGCCGCGGGCGACCAGCTGGCCTACAGCGCCGCCTGGAACGGTGTCGTGGAAGTCCTGCCCTGACCAACGCCCCCTCAGGTCCCCGCGCCGCCCCTCCGCCTCTGACCGTCGGCGAGCCGGTGGCCCAGCCGGAGAACCGCGTCCTGGTGCCGACCCATGGGCGCACTCCGGTCCTGCCGACTTCGGACCTGATCTGGGACTTCGCCGGCGAGACCATGGGCACGTCCTGGGCAGTCCGTCTGGTGCCGCCATCGGGTCTGGAGCGATCCGCGTTCCAGAGCGCCATCGAAGCCGAACTGGCGGCGATCATCGCCCTGTTCAGCCACTGGGATCCCCTGTCAGAGCTGTCCCGACTGAATGCCGCACCGGCCGGATTCTGGGCCGTGTCCGAGCCGTTCTGGGACCTGCTGAACGCCGCCCTCGACCTGGCCGACGACACCGATGGCGCGGTCGATCCGACGCTGGGGGCCCTGGTCGACCTCTGGGGGTTCGGCCCGCCGGGACCGCGTCCCGATGTGCCGTCCGATGACGACATCGCCGCCGCCCGCGCCGTTAGCGGCTGGGGCGGCTTGAGGCTCAATCGTGAAGCGCGGGCCGTGCAGCAGCCGGGCGGCCTCAGACTGGACCTCTCCGGCCTGGCCAAGGGTCACGCCGTCGACCGCGTCTCCGCCCGCCTGACGGCCCTGGGCGCCGCCCATCATCTGGTCGAGATCGGCGGCGAGCTGCGCGGCACCGGCGTCAAGCCGGGCGGCCATCCCTGGTGGGTCGAACTGCAACAGGCCCCGGGCTCACCCGCGCCGCGCACCGCCGCGGCCCTGTTCGACATGGCCGTCGCAACCTCGGGCGACTGGGTTCGACGCTTTGACGTCGCGGGCCAGACCTACAGCCACACCATCGACGGCCGCACCGGCCGGCCGGTCGCAAACGGGGTCGCTTCGGTCACCGTCCTGGCCGACACGGCCCTGTACGCCGACGCCATGGCCACAGCCCTGACCGTCATGGGACCCGAAGAGGGGCCTGCATACGCCGAGGCGCTGAACCTCGCCGCCGCCTTTGTGCTGCGCACGGATACCGGCCTGATCGAGATCGTCTCGCCGGCCTTTGCCGCCATGGCCGCCGAGGGCGCGTGACCGCCGATCCCCTGCGCTGGCTTTGGGCGGCCGTCGCCGTCGGCCTGTGGCTGCTGGTCCTTGCGGCCGTGGCCTGGAGCCGTGCCCGGGCCCGCACCGCCGCCGCCGTCCGCGCCGGTTTGCTCGATGCCTCCGGCACCGACATCGTGACGGTCGCCTTCGCCAGCCAGACCGGCCTCGCCGAGGAATTGGCCTGGATGACCGCCCGCAGCCTGTCCGACGCCGGCACCGGCACCCGCGTCGTCCCGCTCGGTGACCTCGACGGTCCGGCCCTGAAGGCGACCGGCCGACTTCTGATCGTCGCCTCGACCACCGGCGAGGGTGACGCACCGGACACCGTCTCCCGGTTTGTCCGTCAGGTCATGTCCGAAACCCCCGACCTGACCGGCGTCCGCTACGGCCTTCTGGCCCTCGGCGACCGCAGCTACACGGCGTTCTGCGGCTTCGGAGCCGCGCTCGACGCATGGCTGAAGCGTGCCGGGGCCGAGCCCCTGTTCGACCGTGTCGAGGTCGATGACGGCGACACCGGTGCCCTGCGCCACTGGCAACACCAGCTCGCGGTCCTGACCGGGTCAGCCATCCCGGCGGACTGGACGCCGCCGGCGCTGGACCGTTGGCGGCTGGTCGAGCGCCGGCATCTGAACCCGGGCAGTCCGGGCGGTGAGGCCTGGCTGCTGGCCTTCGAGCCGGTCGACCACGCGCCGCTCTGGGTGGCCGGCGACATCGCCGAGATCGGCCTGCCGCCCCTCGCGGATGCCAGGGCCCCGGCCAGCCGCGAATATTCGGTCGCCTCCCTGCCCCGGGACGGCCGGGCCGAGTTCATCGTCCGCCGCATGGTCGCCGCCGACGGGACGCCCGGCCGCGCCTCGGGCTGGCTGACCCGCGACGTCGCCCCCGGAGACGAGGTGGCCATGCGCATCCGCCCCAACCGCGGATTCCATGGCCCGACCGCGGAGACACCCCTGATCCTGATCGGCAACGGCACCGGGCTGGCGGGCCTTCGCGCCCACTGGAAGGCCCGGGCGGGTGCGTCGCACGGCGGCGTCTGGCTGATGTTCGGCGAGCGCACCCGCGCCCATGACGCCTTCCTCGACGATGAGCTTGAGGCGGCGCTCACAGCCGGCGACCTGACCCGGCTGGACCGGACATTTTCACGCGATCCCGGCGACGCCCGCTATGTCCAGGCCCTGATCGCGGACCATGCCGATGACCTGAGGGCCTGGGTCGATCGCGGCGCGGTCATCCTCGTCTGCGGCAGTCTGGACGGCATGTCCAAAGGCGTGCAGGCGGCGCTGGCGCATGCGCTCGGTCCGGAAAGACTGGACGACCTGACCGGGGCCGGACGCTACCGCCGCGACGTCTACTAGACCGCGGGTTCAGCCGCCCTGGCGGGTCACGATGTCGCGACGCATGGGTGCCAGTCTGGACAGGAGGCGGTTCTGGGTGTGGAAGGGCACGCCCTCCGCCGCCATGGCGTCCTGCAGGTGCTCGACCAAAGCCCCCATGTCGGCGGGCTGCAGGCCCAGATCCTTATGCGCGTCCTGCATCGAACGGCCTGTATAGGCGCAGCTTCCGCCCAGCACATAGCAGATCTGTTCCTTCAGGGTCCGCGCCAGCCGCACCATGTCGGTGGCCCGAAAGATGTCTGCCGTGCGCGGATCGGTGGTGCCCCGCGCCAGCATGTCATCGACGATCCGGTTGACCCCCGCCCGGCCGTGAAAGGCCTCGAACATCGCCGTGCCGGTGAAAGGCATGGCACCGGCGTTGGCGTCGTCGACGACATAGGCCGCGACGGCGTCTTCGCCGGGATGATGCGCGGCGTCCTGGGCGGCCACCGGAGCTGCGATCAGGGTGAGCGCCGCGATCGTCCCGGCAAAGATGGATCGTCTGATCATCTCAGAACCCCGCCTGAAGAGAGACATAAAGACCGCGCTGGTCGTCGAACGTGGCGATGGACCCCAGTTCGGCCCACGCCGCCGTTACAGATACGTGCTTGTTGATAGCCCAGGCGGCATAGACGTCGAACCAGTCGTCCTCGACCGCGAAGGACAGGTTGTCGGGCTTGGTCCGATACTCGGCCCCGACCACCAGATTGCGGCTCAGCAGCCAGCCGACCGATCCCTCGAGCTGGGCCTCCCGGTCCTTGTTGGCGTCGCCGCCGAAGCCGAGCAGGCCGGTCTGGTTGGCATTGGTCCAGCGCACCGTGCCCGACACCAGCAGGCTCTGCGCCAGGAACAGTTTGGTCGCGGCGACGTAGAATTCCGTACCCTGATCATCCTGGCCGCCGATGGCCGCAATGACCGCGCCCTGGTCGTTCCGCTTGTGCTGCACCCCGACCGAGATCTGCGGGACCCATGTATCCTGATCGTAGACGGCGTCGCCGGTCAGCCGGACCTTCACCCCGATCACGTCCTGGCTGAAGGTGAAGCCCTGACCCAGTCCCAGCGCGGTGCCGGTGTCACCGGTGTCGAATTCCTGCCGCGCCGCCGACAGTTCGACCCGGTCCCAAAGGCCGACCGCCGCCCCCGCCGTCCGGAAGCGGTAATCCGGTAGCGCAATCAGGGTGACGTGGGCATTGGCCCCGATACCGTCATCCTCGCCATAGCCCGTCACCGTGGCCCAGGTTGCGATCCCGCCGCCGCCGGAGCCCTCGATCGTCGATACACCGCCGGTGAGCAGCAGTTTGCCGCCGCTCCGGACGTCAGGAATGAGGGACTGGGCCTGCGCCCCGCCGGCGGCCATCGATATCAGCACGGCCAGGGCCAGGACTCGTCGATCCATGTTACGCGTCCATGTTCACGGTTGAGGCTGATCGATACAAAGTCGTGGTTAAACGACAGTAAAACCGGACAAGCTTGGCCATACGCGCCGTCATCGGTTGTGTAGTCCGAAGCGGTCATATTGCCGCAGATTTCGATTTACCTCGATTTCATACTGATTTCGTACAGTCGGACAGATGCGTCGCTTTCTGGCTCTTGTGGTATTCAGTTTTCTGGCGGGTCCGGCCTTCGCCGGCGACCTGACGATCAGCGTTCGGGACGCTGACGGCGTGCCCGTCCGCGACGCTGTGGTCACCGTGACGCCGGCCGCGGGCGTTCCCCGGGGACCGATCCGTTTCCCCTGGGCGCTGCGGATGTCGCAGCAGGACATCCAGTTCCAGCCCTATGTGCTGATCGCGCCGGTCGGGGGCACCGTGGCCTTCCCCAACCTCGACCGGGTGCGGCACCAGGTCTATTCCTTCTCGCGCGGGGCCCGGTTCGAGCTGCAGCTCTACGGACGCGACGAGAGCCGCACCCACACCTTCACCAGCGCAGGCGTCGCCGCCCTCGGCTGCAATATCCACGACCAGATGCTGGCCTATATCAAGGTGGTCGACACGCCCTGGGCGATGAAGACCGACTCGGCGGGCAATGCGGTCCTGAGCGACATTCCGGCCGGATCCGCCACCCTGCGCGTCTGGCATCCCCGCCTCGCGGGCCGCGGCAACGAGATCGCCCGGACGGTCACTGTGGCCGCCGCACCGGCGCGTCAGACGGTCTCCGGCGACTTCAGCGCGCGGGCAGCGGTGCGATGACGCTACGCGAACGGGCCCGGCGGCTGCTGACGTTCCACAATCTGCGGACGCGTTTCACCGTGCTCTACATGGGTCTGTTCGCCCTCGCCCTGGTCCTCAGCGCCGTCGCCGTGGCCACCGCCGTGACCAGCAGCGCCCGCCGCATGGTCAGCGACGAGATGACCTCCGCCGGTGCCGTCTATGGCCAGCTGTGGGCCAGTCGTTCGGCCCAGCTTCGCCAGGGCGCCGCCGTCCTGGCCCAGGACTATGGCTTCCGCGAAGCCGTCGCGACCGACGACGCGCCGACCGTCCGGTCGGCGCTCGAGAACCTGCGGGCCCGCCAGGGTGTAGACGGGGCCCTGATCCTGGGCGTCGACGGCTATGCCGCCTCGGCCGGCATCAATCCGGATGACGCCACCCTCGACACCCTGTTCAAGGGGCTCGATTCCGGAGGCATCGACAGCGGCGTCCTGAACATCGGCGGCCAGCCGTTCCGGGTCGTCGCCGCGCCCGTCAACGCGCCGGTTCTCATCGGCTGGGTCGTCTTCGCCGAGCGGCTGGACGCCGCCCAGATGCGCAATCTGGAACAGCTGTCCGCCATTCCCCTGACCGCCGCGGTCGTCACGACCCGGACCACGACACCCTCGGACGGCCTGCCCGTCACGGTCCAGACGGACGAGGGCCCGTCGATACAACTGTCCCACGCCCTGCCCGGTTTCGACCCGGCGGCGCACGCGGCGCTGCTTCTGACCTATCCGCTGCATCGCGCCATGAAGCCCTATGAGGCCCTGTTCCTGTGGCTGGCGGCCATTGGAGCGGCCGGTCTGGCCCTGCTGATGGCCGGCACCTGGGTGCTGTCGCGCGGCCTCACCCGCCCGATCACGGCACTGGATGAGGCGGTGCATCGTCTGCAGAAGGGCGAGTACGCCGAGGCCCCGGTCACCTCGGACGACGAGATCGGACGCCTCGCCGCCAGCTTCAACGCCATGGTCGGCGACCTGCGCGACCGTGAATCCCGCCTGACGCACATGGCCCTGCATGATCAGGAGACCGGCCTTCCCAACCGGCTGGCCCTCGAACGCCAGGCCGGTGGCCACGCCGAGGCCTGGGTGATCCTGTTCGGCGTCGACCGGTTCGAGGTGGTGCGCAACGCCATCGGCTATGACTCCATGGCCCGCCTGCTGGCTACGCTGGGGGCCCGACTCTCGGCCCTGGCGGAAGGAGCCCCTCTGGCGCGGGTCGGTGCCGGTGCCCTGGGTCTGATCATCGTCGCCCGGAACAGGACCGAGGCGCTCGAAGCGGCCGAACGCCTCGCCGGCGCGGCCCAGGCACCGATCGAGGTCAACGGGGCCCCGGTCGACATCACCCTGACCGCCGGCGTCGCGGGCCACGGCGCGGCCGGTTCGGACCTGTCCTCCCCGGTAGACCGCGCGGCCATCGCCCTCGATCAGGCCCGCGCGATGCGCCGGCCGAGCGCGGCCTTCGACGAAGCGGCCTATGGCGACCCCGGCGACAACCTCTCGCTGATCTCCGAACTGATGACCGCCCTCAACGACGGCGAGGTGTCCCTGGCCTATCAGCCGAAATACGATTTCCGGGCCGAGGGGATCACCGGGGTCGAGGCCCTGATGCGCTGGACCCATCCGCGCCGGGGCATGGTCTCGCCCGACCTGTTCATCGGCATGGCCGAAGAGACGGGTCACATCCGCCCCCTGACCGAATGGGCCATCCGCCGGGCGATCGCGGATCAGCAGACCCTGGCTGCGGCCGGCCACGCCCTGATGGTCTCGGTCAACATCTCGGGCCGTCTGCTGTCCGATGAAAGCTTCGCTGATTTCGCCCTGAACGAGGTCGCGACCTCGGGTGCCGACCTCTGTTTCGAGATCACCGAGACGGCGGTGATGGACAATCCCGACATGGCCCTGCGCATCGTCGACCGGTTCGCGGATGCGGGGATCTGTGTGTCGCTGGACGACTACGGCTCCGGCCTGTCGTCCCTGACCTATCTGAAGCGCATCCGCGCCGATGAGCTGAAAATCGACAAGAGCTTCGTCCTCGGCCTCGACGATTCGTCGCGCGACGCCCTGCTGGTGAAGTCGACGATCGATCTGGCGCACGGCCTCGGCCTCAAGGTCACGGCCGAGGGCGTCGAGACTCCGACCGCTCTGGCCTTGCTGCGCGGCATGGGCTGCGATCTGGCCCAGGGCTATCTGATCGGACGACCCGTGCCGATGGCCGCCCTGCTGGACCGCCTCGCCGCACCCGTCGAGGACGCGAAAGCCGCCGTCGGCTAACCGAGCGCCACCTGTTTCATCGACACTGACGGGTCGACCAGCTTCGCCGTATCGACGGGCGTCGCCTTGCCGAT
This sequence comes from Caulobacteraceae bacterium, assembly GCA_965284375.1. GTDB lineage: Bacteria > Pseudomonadota > Alphaproteobacteria > Caulobacterales > Caulobacteraceae > Brevundimonas. Next base: position 138,306 of record OZ260074.1, on the reverse strand, counting down.
CATCATCCGCCCGGCCATGAACTCGGCCGGTGCATTGACGGCCTCGACGCACAGGATCCGGTCGCCCGCGAGGACGACGCCCTCCGTTTTCAATCGCCTTGACTGTGCCACTGTTACAGCATAGTGGAACGCGCCATGACCGAGACCGTCACCCGCAGCGCCGTCCACAAGGCCGCCGACGACCGCCTGGCGCTCTATGACGCCCTGCTGTCGTTGAAGACCCGCGAGGAGGTCGACGCCTTCCTGTCGGACCTGTGTACCCCGTCCGAACTGCGCGCCTTCGCGGAACGCTGGGCCGTGGCGCGGCTTCTGTACCAGAAGGTCAAATCGTACCGCGAGATCGCGATCGAAGCGGGTGCCAGCCCAACCACCGTCGTGCGGGTCGCCCGCTTCCTCAAGGAAATGCCGCATCAGGGCTATCGCCTGGTGCTGGATCGTCTGAAACCGAAAGCCTGAGTTTACACCATGAGTACCGTCCAGGGCCGGCTGCGCATCGCCGTCCAGAAATCCGGCCGTCTGTCCGACCGCAGCCTCGACCTCGTTCGCGATGCGGGCCTGCGCGTGGTCAAGGGCAACAACGATCTGCTGTACCGCGTCGAAAACTATCCCATCGACCTGCTGCGTGTGCGCGATGACGACATCCCCACCTTCGTCGCCGACGGCGTCTGCGACCTTGGGATCGTCGGTGAGAATGTGCTGGAGGAAGTCCGCAACGGCGGGCCCGTGGCCGAGGTCCTGATGCCGCTCGGCTTCGGCCGCTGCACGCTCAAGATCGCGGTGCCGCCAACGCTGCCCTATGACGGACCGGCCTCGCTCGAGGGGCTGCGCATCGCCACCTCCTATCCGAAGATCCTGCGCCGCTTTCTCGACGGCCAGGGGATCGCAGCCGACATCGTCACCATGCGCGGTGCCGTCGAGGTCGCCCCCCGGCTGAAACTGGCCTCGGCCATCTGCGACCTGGTCTCGACCGGCGCGACGCTGGACGCCAACGGTCTGGTGGCGAAGGAGACCGTGCTCGAGAGCCAGGCGGTCCTGATCAAGTCGCCGGTCGCGCCTGAGCCCGGCCTGCAGCACCTGCTGGACAGCATCGTCGAACGCATGGCCGGGGTGGTCTCGTCCCAGGGGGCCAAATACGTGATGCTGAACGCACCGCGCTCGGCCCTCGACGCCATCACAGCCATCCTGCCGGGCGCCGGCTCTCCGACCGTCATGCCCCTCTCGGGCCGCGACGACGCGGTGGCCGTGCACGCCGTCTGCCAGGAGGCCGTGTTCTGGGAGACCCTCGAAAAGCTCAAGGCCGCCGGGGCCTCGGCCATCCTCGTCCTGCCGATCGAGAAGATGATGTGATGAAGCGGTTCGACTGGAGCACCCTCGACGCCGCCGGCCGGATGGCCGCCCTCGCCCGCCCGCTGCGGCGCAGCGAGGCCCGCGTCACCGACACTGTGCGCGACATCCTCGAGGACGTCGCCGCGCGGGGCGGACAGGCCGTGACCGACTGGAGCGTCAAGCTGGACGGGGCCCCGCCGCGCCGCCTCGCCCTGACGCCGGACGTCGTCGCCGCCGCGCGCGACCGGCTGCGCCCCGCCGACACCCGCTCGATCCGCATCGCCGCCGAGAACGTCCGCATCTTCCACGAGGCCACCCGGCCGGAGGATTCGAACTGGATCGAGATCACGCCCGGCGTCCGCTCGCGCCTGGTCTGGCGGCCCCTGCAGTCGGCGGGCCTCTATGTCCCCGGCGGCTCGGCCCCGCTGTTTTCGTCCCTGCTGATGATGGCCATTCCCGCCGCCGTCGCCGGGGTCGGTCGCCGCGTGGCGGTGACCCCGCCATCGAAGTCCGGAGAGCCCCACCCGGCCATGATCTTCGCCGCCGCCGAGGCCGGGCTGGACGATCTGTGGCTGGTCGGCGGGGCCCAGGCCATCGCCGCCCTGACCTTCGGAGCCGAGCTCGAGGACGGCGTCATCGAACCTTGCGACAAGCTGTTCGGCCCCGGCAACGCCTGGGTCGCCGAGGCCAAGAAACAGGCCAGCGGACGGCCCGGGGGTCCGTCCGTCGACATGCCCGCGGGGCCGTCGGAACTGATGGTCATCGCCGACCGTCGCGCCGATCCCGTGATCGCCGCCGCCGACCTGCTCAGCCAGGCCGAGCACGACCCCGACGCCCAGGTCGTTCTGGTCTGTGACAGCGAGCGGATGATCGACGAAATCCTTGCCGAGGTGGACGCGCAGCTGCCGTCACTGCCCCGCGCCGACATCGCCCGCGCGTCGCTGGCCGAGGGTCGGGCCGTCCGCGTCGCCGACCTCGACACCGCCTGCGCCGTCGCCAATGCCTACGGCCCTGAACACCTCGCCCTGCAGACCGAAGACGCCGAGGAGCGGGTGGCGAAGATCAGCGCCGCCGGAGCCGTCTTCGTCGGCACCTTCGCCGCCGAGACCCTGGGCGACTATGCCGCCGGGCCCAGCCACGTCCTGCCCACCGACGGTGCAGCCCGCACCATGGGCGGCATCACCACGGCCAGCTTCATGACCTCCATGTCGGTGCAGAGCGTCACCCGGGCCGGGGCCGCCGACCTGGCCCCCGTCGCCGCGCGGCTGGCCCGGCTTGAGGGTCTCGAGGCCCACGCCCGCGCCGCCGATCTGAGGGCCGGCGCATGAAAAACCTGCCCGCCCCCTTCCCGCCCCTCGTCGCCGGTGGCGACGGCCTCGACCGCTATCCCGACCAGACACACGACCTCGCCGTCCGCATGGCCCAGGTCTATGGCGTCGCGGCCGACAGCGTGCTGCCGGTGCGCGGCCTGACGCACGGCCTCGAACTGGTGTTCCGTCTCGCCGCCCGTGACGGTCAGGCCGTCGAGGCTCCGGATGCAGAGCCGTTCCGGACGCTCGCTGCAATCTATGCCGCCCCGCCTGCCGACGCGCCCGTCGCCGCCGTTATCCTGCGTGCGCTCGGTTCGCCCGAAGCCGTGGCCGAGATGGCCGAACGGGTCGCCCCGGCCCTGCTCGTCGTCGACGAGGGTCTGGCCGAGTTCGCCGACGCCGCCTCGGCCGCGACCGTGATCACCGCCCACGCCAATCTGCTGGTCCTGCGCAGCCTGTCCCTCGCCTATGGTCTCGCCGGGGCCCGCGTCGGCGCCGCCCTGGCGCAGCCGCAGACCCTCGCGCGTCTCGCCGCCGTGCTCGAGCCCTATGCCCTGCCCGAGGTATCGGCGCGTCTGGCCCTGCAGGCTCTGGATCCCTCGCGCATGATGGAGAGCGGCGAACGCCTCGCCGCCGTGCGCCGCGAGCGCGAGCGGCTGGTCAAGGCGCTGGGCCGTGAGATGCCCGTCGAGCCCGGCTTCGGACCCGTCATCATGGCGCGCCCGTCGGACCCCGAGGCCACGATCACCGCCCTGGCCCGGCTCGGCGTTGTCGCCGAACGGGCGGGTGAGCGGATCCGCCTGCCCGTGTCCGCCAAGGCCGAGGTCAACGACCGCCTGCTGGCTGCCCTCGGCCTGGCCACGACAGCCGGCCGGCCCCACCGCACGGGTCAGGCCGTGCGGGACACGAAAGAGACCCGCATCGTCTGCGCCGTCGATCTCGATGCGACGGGCCCGGTCTCGATCGTCACCGGGGTCGGCTTCTTCGACCACATGCTCGAACAGGTCGCGACCCACGGCGGTTTTTCGCTGCGGCTGGCCTGCGAGGGCGATCTGCACACCGATCCGCACCACACCATCGAGGACAGCGCCATCGCCCTCGGCCAGGCGCTCAAACAGGCGCTGGGCGACCGCAAGGGCATCGCCCGCTACGGCTTTGTCCTGCCGATGGACGAGGCGAATGCGTCGGTCTCCATCGACCTGTCCGGCCGCCCCTATCCCGTCTTCGAGGGCGCGTTCTCCACCCCCTTCATCGGTGACTACCGCACCGATCTGACGGCCCACGTCTTCCGCTCGATCGCCGAGGCCATGGGTGCGGCGATCCACATCTCGGTGACGGGGGTCGACGACCACCACAAGACCGAGGCCGTCTACAAGGCCTTCGGTCGCGCCCTGCGCCAGGCCATCCGCATCGAGGGCGACGCCGTGCCCTCGACCAAGGGTGTGCTTTGAGCGAGGTCGCCGTCCTGTCCTACGGCGCGGGCAACGTCGCCTCGGTCCAGTTCGCGCTCGAGCGTCTGGGAGCCAGCGTGCGGCTGACCTCGAACGCCGCCGAGATCGCCGGGGCCGAACGGCTGATCCTTCCGGGCGTCGGCGCGGCCGCCTATGCCATGTCTCGCCTGCGTGACCTGAACCTGATCGACGCGATCCGGGCGTTTGAGCGCCCGCTGCTCGGCGTCTGCCTCGGCCAGCAACTGCTGTTCGACTCCAGCGAAGAGGGCGATTCAACCGAGCTCCTGGGTCTGATTCCCGGCCGCGTGAGCGTCCTGACTCCCGGCCCCGGCCGACCTGTCCCACACATGGGATGGTCGCGCCTGTCCCGGCGACGGGACGACCCCTTGCTGGAGGGCGTCGAGGACGGGGCCTATGCCTATTTCGTGCATGGCTTCGTCTGTCCGGACGGGCCTGCGACGCTCGCCGCCGCCGACTACGGCGGTCCGGTGCCGGCCGTTGTCCGGGCCGGAAATCGCTGGGGCTGCCAGTTCCATCCCGAGCGCTCGGCCGCGGCCGGCGCACGCATATTGAAGAATTTCCTGGAGCTGCCCGCGTGATTGTCTACCCCGCCATCGACCTGCGCGACGGAGCCTGCGTGCGGCTGATGCACGGACGGTTCGACCAGGTGACCCGCTATGATGACGACCCCGTATCCCGCCTGACCGCCTTCGCCGCGGCCGGTGCCACCTGGGCCCACATCGTCGACCTCGACGGGGCCGAGGCGGGGCGCGCGGTCCAGCATGCGCTGATCGGCACCCTCGCCGCCGCCGTCGACATCCGCATCCAGTCCGGCGGCGGGGTCCGCTCGGCCGACGACGTCCAGGCCCTGCTCGACGCCGGCGTCGCCCGCGTCGTGGTCGGGTCCCTGGCCGTATCCCAGCCCTCGACCGTGACCGACTGGCTGGCCCGTTTCGGGGCCGACCACATCACCCTGGCCATCGACGTCAAGGCCGATGGCGACCGCTGGATCCCCGCGCTCAAGGGCTGGACCGAGGCGGCCGACGTCGATTTGTGGGCGGCGCTCGACCGCTATCCGCCGGGTCTCGCCCGGCATCTTCTGGTCACCGACGTGGGCCGCGACGGGGCCCTGACGGGCCCCAACACCGACCTGTTGGCGGAGATCGTGCGCCGCCGTCCGGACCTCAAGGTACAGGCCTCGGGCGGCGTTTCGCAACTGTCCGACCTGACAGCCGCCCGCGCCGCCGGCTGCGACGGGGCCATCGTCGGCCGGGCGATCTACGAGGGCCGGTTCACCGTGGCCGAGGCCGTGGCGGAAACCGCGTGACGGCCCGGCGCATCATCCCCTGTCTCGACGTCAAGGACGGACGGGTGGTCAAGGGCGTCCGTTTCCAGGGCCACACGGACATGGGCGACGCCTCGGAACTGGCCGCGCGCTATCGCGATCAGGGGGCGGACGAACTGGTCTTCTACGACATCACCGCCAGCCCCGAGGGCCGCACCCTCGACTATGGCTGGGTCAGGGACATCGCCCGCCTGCTGGACATCCCCTTCAGCGTCGCCGGCGGCATCCGCTCGGTTGACCAGGCCGCACGCTGCCTCGACCACGGGGCGGACAAGGTGTCGATCAACTCCCCCGCCCTCGAACGCCCGGAGCTGATCGGCGAGATGGCCGCGCGTCTCGGCTCGCAGTGCGTGGTGCTGGGCGTCGATTCCAAACGCGCGGGCGAGGACTGGGTCGTGCACCAGTACACCGGCGATCCGACCGCCAGCCGCGGGGCCGGCCGGCGCACCATGGACTGGATCGTCGAGGCCCAGGCCCTCGGTGCCGGCGAGATCGTGCTCAACTGCATGGACGAGGACGGCGTGCGCCAGGGCTATGACATCGCCCAGCTGACCGAGGCCCGGGGGCGGCTGACCATCCCGCTGGTGGCCTCCGGCGGGGCCGGGGCGTCGTCCCATTTCCTCGACGTGTTCGAACAGGCCGACGTCTCCGGGGCCCTGGCCGCCAGCGTCTTCCACACCGGGACCCTGACCATTCCCGATCTCAAGGCGTTCCTGTCGGACGCCGGCCAGGAGATGAGACTGTGACGCCCTCTCCGTGCATCCCGGCGACGGCCGGGATCCAGATGGCAAATACCCATGAAAGACATGGGTCCGGACCTCTGTCCCGTCCTGCGGCTTCTCTAATCTGGATCCCGGCCGTCGCCGGGATGCACGGTGAAACATGATCGACCCCTCCACCCTCGATTTCGACAAGTCCGGCGGCCTGATCCCCGTCGTCGTCCAGGACGCCGCCACCCTGCAGGTGCTGATGCTCGCCTATATGGACCGCGCGGCCCTCGACGAGACCCTGGCCTCGAAGGAGGCCACCTTCTTCTCGCGCTCGCGCGGCGGCCGCTGGCGCAAGGGCGAAACCTCCGGCGACCGGTTGCACGTCGTCTCCATTACGCCCGACTGTGATGCGGACTCGCTGGTCCTCAAGGTCCGCCCCGTCGGCAACGCCTGCCACCTGAACCGCATCAGCTGTTTCGGCGACGAGGACGCGCCGGGCCTCGGCCGCATCGCCCGGCTGGAGGCGACCATCGCCGAACGCACCACCGCCGACCCCGCCACAAGCTGGACCGCCCGCCTGCTCGCCGAAGGCCCCAAACGCGCGGCGCAAAAGGTCGGCGAAGAGGGCGTCGAGACCGCCCTGGCCGGGGCTGCCGGCCCGGATGAGGAACTGGCATCCGAAGCCGCGGATTTGATCTATCATCTCCTCGTCCTGCTTCGGTCCCGTCAAATGGTGTTTCAGCATGTCCTGGATGAGTTGGCTCGGCGGTCGCAAACGGCCAAGGACAGCGGCTAGGGACAATCCTCCGGAAGGAACGGGCGAGCGAATGTCGGCCTTGGTGCTTTTTGGCGGTGGCGGCGATCTGGCGATGCGCATGCTGCTGCCCTCGCTCTACTTCCTCGAATATGACCGGCGGCTGCCCGACGGGCTCAAGATCATCGCCGCCGCCCGCAAGGATGAGAGCCGCGACGCCTATGTCGCCCGGGTCCGGGACAGCGTGCAGTCGCGCGCCGACGGCCATTGGGACGAGGACGCCTTTGCCCGCCTCGAAGCCCGACTGGACTATGTCGCGGTCGATGCCACCAACGCTGACAGTCTGAAACCGCTCAAGGACCGGATCGGCGAGATCACGGCCCTGACCTATTTCCTCGCCGTCTCGCCATCGCTGTACAGCAGCATCGTCCGGGGGCTGAAGGCCGCGGGCCTCACCGGTCCCGGGGCCCGCATCGTGCTGGAGAAGCCGGTCGGCCGCGACCTCGCCTCGTTCCGCGAAATCGACGAGGCCGTGGGCCACGCCTTCACCGAAGAGCAGATCTTCCGGATCGATCACTATCTGGGCAAGGAAACGGTCCAGAACCTGATCGCCCTGAGGTTCGGCAACACCATTTTCGAACCGCTGTGGAACAATCTGACGATCGATCACGTCCAGATCACGGTCGGCGAGACCGTCGGCGTCGGCGACCGCTGGCCCTATTACGACGAGTACGGAGCATTGCGCGACATGCTCCAGAACCACATGCTGCAGCTGCTCTGCCTCGTGGCCATGGAGCCCCCCAGCAATCTGGACCCGGACTCGGTGCGCAACGAGAAGGTCAAGGTACTGCGCTCGCTGCGCGCCGTCACACCCGAGGACGTCGGGCGCGTCACGGTCCGCGGCCAGTACCGGGCCGGTGAAATCGACGGCAAGCCCGTCGCCGCCTATGAATTCGAACGCGGCCAGCCTTCGGACACCGAGACCTTCGTCGCCATCCGCGCCGACATCGACAACTGGCGCTGGGCCGGCGTGCCCTTCTTCATGCGCACCGGAAAACGGCTGCCCGAGAAGCGCACCGAAATCGTCATCCAGTTCAAGCCGATCCCGCATTCGATCTTCGAGAACGACGCCCATTCCGCCGCCGACCATGGCGGGGCGGTCCAGGCCAACCGGATGATCATCGAGCTGCAGCCCGAGGAGGACATCTCCCTGACGGTGATGAACAAGCGGCCGGGGCTCGATCAGCGGATGCGGCTCCAGCCGATCCAGATGAGCCTGTCCTGGGGTGTCGGCGGCAAGGACGCCAAGCCGCCGCGCCGCCGGGTCGCCTATGAGCGACTTCTGCTCGACGCCATGGCCGGCGACTCGACCCTGTTCGTGCGCCGCGACGAGGCCGAACAGGCCTGGAAATGGGTCGACGAGGTCTCCGAGGCCTGGGCCGGTGCGGCCTTCAGGCCGAAGGAATATGTCGCCGGAACCTGGGGCCCGCCCGAGGCCGACCTGCTGCTCTCCCGCACCGGCCGCGCGTGGAACACGCGCGATGCGTAAGCCTCCTTCACCCGTGCATCCCCGGCCATAGGGATGGCTGACATCGAAACCTTTGCGGACAGTTCCACCTGGGCGACCACCTGCGCCGCGCGCCTGACCGACACCCTCGCCGCCGCCCTCGCCGAAACAGGCCAGGCCGTCTTCGCCGGCTCGGGCGGCTCGACCCCGGCCCCCATCTACGCCCGCATGGCCGCGACCGATCTCGACTGGTCGAACGTCGTGGTGACCCTGATCGATGAACGCTACGTCCCCGAGAGCGCGCCCGAGTCCAACGCCGCCCTGATCCGACAGTCGCTGCTGACCGGTCCGGCCGCCGCCGCCCGCTTCGTGCCGCTGTTCCATTCCGAGGTCACCGTCGACCGCGCCGCGGCCCTCGCCAGCCAGGCCCTGGCTCGTGACGGCGCCCGTCTCGACGCCGTCCTTCTCGGCATGGGGGAGGATGGCCATATCTGTTCCATGTTCCCCGGCAGCCCGACCCTGAAGACCCTGCTGACCCCCACGCTGCGACCGGCGGTCTATGGCGTGCCGCACGGTCGCGACGGCGCGGCCCCCGGCCTCGAACGGCTGTCGATCAACCTGCCGTATCTGATGACCGCCCGGCGCGTGGTCCTCGCCATCACCGGCCCCGCCAAACGCGCCGTCTTCGAGCGCGAGGCCGCCGGTGATCCGGCCGTCCAGCCCATCGCCGCCCTCATCGCCGCCGACGTCCCGCTCGACGTTCTGTGGACGGAGAAAGCCTGATGCCCCCGCACATCCCCGCCCTGCATCCCGTCGTCGCCCAGGTTACCGCCCGCATCGTCGAGCGCTCGAAAGCGACCCGCGCCGACTATCTGCGCCGGATGGATGCCGCCGGGTCCTCCGGCGTCGGCCGGGCCAAGCTCAGCTGCGCCAACTGGGCCCATGCCTTCGCCGGAGCCCCGGTCAGGGACAAGCTGACCGCCATGTCCGGCAGCCAGCCCAATGTCGGGGTCATCACCGCCTATAACGACATGCTGTCGGCGCATCAGCCTTTCGAACGCTTCCCTCAGGTGATCCGCGACGCCGTGCGCGAGGTCAACGCCACGGCCCAGGTCGCCGGCGGCACGCCCGCCATGTGCGACGGCGTCACCCAGGGCCGCCCCGGCATGGATCTGTCGCTGTTCAGCCGCGACGTCATCGCCATGTCGACCGGCATCGGCCTGACCCATGACGCCTTCGACGCGGTCATGGCGCTGGGCGTCTGCGACAAGATCGTGCCCGGCCTGTTCATCGGGGCCCTGGCCTTCGGCCATCTGCCGGTCGTCTTCGCCCCGGCCGGGCCCATGCCTTCGGGTATTCCGAATGCGGAGAAAGCCCGGGTCCGCGCGCTCTACGCCCAGAACAAGGTCGACCGGGCCACCCTGCTGGAGAGCGAGATCGCCAGCTACCATTCGCCCGGCACCTGCACCTTCTACGGCACCGCCAACTCCAACCAGATGATGATGGAGCTGGGCGGGCTGCATATGCCCTCGACGGCCTTCGTTCACCCGGAAACCGGACTGCGCGACGCCCTGACGGCGGCGGCCGCCAGACGCGCCGTCGAACTGGCCCGCAGCGGTCAGGGCCGGATGGCCGACGTGATCTCCGAAAAGTCGATCGTCAACATGATCGTCGCCCTGCTGGCCACCGGCGGTTCGACCAACCACGCCATCCATCTGGTCGCCATGGCGCGCGCCGCCGGCGTGCTGATCGACTGGACGGACATGGATCAGCTGTCGTCGGTGACGCCGCTGCTGGCGCGCGTCTATCCCAACGGCTCTGCTGATGTGAATGCCATGCAGGCGGCAGGCGGCGTTGCCTTCATCGCCCGCGAACTGGCCGGGGCCGGTCACATCCACTCCGACGTCACCACCATCATGGGCGAGGGCATCCACCATTATTTCCAGGAGCCGGCCCTGATCGACGGCGACCTGGTCTGGAAGGACGGCGTCAGCGAAAGTCTGGACACGGACATTCTGCGCCCCGCCTCGGCCCCGTTCGACACCGAGGGCGGCCTGCGGCTGGTCGAGGGCGATCTCGGCCGGGCCGTGATCAAGGTCTCCGCGGTCAAGCCCGAAAACCGCATCGTCGAGGCCCCCGCCGCCGTCTTCGAGACCCAGGAAGACGCCCTCAAGGCCTTCCAGGACGGCCGGCTGGACCGGGACGTGATCGTCGTCCTGCGCTTCCAGGGCCCCCGCGCCAACGGCATGCCGGAACTGCACAGCCTGTCGCCCGCCCTGTCGGTGCTTCAGGACAAGGGCTTCAAGGTCGCCTTCGTCACCGACGGCCGCATGTCCGGGGCCTCGGGCAAGACCCCCGCCGCGATCCACGTCAGCCCGGAAGCCCTCGCCGGTGGCCCCCTGGCCCATGTCCGCGACGGCGACATCATCCGCCTGGACGCCGACGCCGGGGTTCTGACCACCGTCGGCGTGCCCGATCTCGCCGCCCGCCCCGCCGCCGCCCGCTCCGAGGCGCAGGCCCAGGGCTCGGGCTGGGGCTATGGCCGCGAACTGTTCGCCGCCTTCCGCCATGTGGTCTCGACCGCCGAGGAGGGGGCCTCGGTCTGTTTCGCCCCGCCGGTCGGGTCCACGCCCCGGACCGGGGCCCGGCCGGACAACAATGTCGTCGACCGCACGGTGGATGCATGACCCCTCAAGCAGAGAGCCCGTCATCCCAGCGGAGGCGGGGACGCGCGGCGAACGACAGGGGACCCCTCCCTCAAGCAGAGAGCCGCCGCGCGGCGAACGTCAGGGACCCAAAATGACCATCGCCTGGGACCGAACCCTGCTCGTCGGCGACGTCGGCGGCACCAATGCCCGCTTCGCCCTGGCTCATAGGGTCGAGGGCAAGCCGGTGCTCGAACACCACGACAGCTTCCCGGCCGAGACCTATCCGACCTTCCTCGAGGGCGTGCGGGCCTTCATCGAAGGCTGCCCCATCAAGCCGACCGGCGGCGTGCTCGCCGTGGCCGGGCCGGTCACCGACGGCGAGATCGACCTGACCAATTCGCCCTGGCGCGTCTCCGAGGCGGAACTCCAGACCCTCGGCCTCGACCCGGTCCGCCTGATCAATGATTTCGAGGCCCTCGCCTGGGGCGCGCCCGTGGTGCCTGACGACATGCTGGCCTCGCTGGGCGGCCCGGTCGAGGGCGATCCGCACGCAGCCATCGCCGTTCTGGGGCCCGGCACCGGCTTCGGCGTCTCGGCCCTGGCCCGCGACATCCACGGACAAGAGATCGCCATGCCGTCCGAGGGCGGCCATGCCTGTTTCGCGCCCGGCGACGCGGTCGAGGACGAGATCCTGCGCATCCTGCGCCGCCGCTACGACCGGGTCTCGATCGAGCGCCTGATCTGCGGCCCCGGCCTGTTGAACATGCACCGCGCCCTGGCCGAGATCGACGGCCGCGAGAGCCATATCGAAGACCCCGCCCAGATCACCACCGAGGCCATGGCCAACCCGGACAGCCCCTGCGGCGCCACCCTGGCCCGGTTCTGCGCCATCCTGGGGGCGGTGGCCGGCGACATCGCCTTGACCACGGGCGCGCGGGGCGGCGTCTATATCGCCGGCGGCATCGCCCCGCGCATCCTGCCCTTCCTCAAGGCCAGCCCCTTCCGTGAGCGGTTCGAGCGCAAGGGCCGGTTCCAGGACTATATGGCGGCCATCCCCACGCACGTGATCCTGCACAAGCACGCCGCCCTGCTGGGGGCCGCCCGCGTGGCCTTCGCCGTGGAAAACTGACCCGCCGGCACACTTTTTCTCACGGGTCCGTGAACCCTATCGGCGCGGCAGAGTTATCGGATTTCCACTCTGGAAGGATATCCCCATGCGTAAACTGATCATCGCCTCCGCCGCCATCCTCGCCCTGACGGGCGTCGCCGCCTGCGAAAGCCAGGCCGACAAGACGGCCGAAGTGCAAGCCGACGCCCTGGAGCAGCAAGCCGCCGCCGCTCCGACCGAGGCCGCCGAAACCGCCCTCAACGAAAAGGCCGACATGATCGAGCAGCAAGCCGGCAATGCCGACGGCGGCGCGACCACGGCCAACACTCCGAACACCTCGCCGTCGTCGGCGAACCCGAACCAGTAAGACCTGGTCGCCGGGGCCCTCATGACCCCCGGCTATTTCGGAACGGTCAGCCCCCGTCGCGCCAGCGGCGGGGGTTTTCCGTTGGCAAGGGACGTTCGGGAAGAGGTGCGGAGCGGAGCGAGGCCTACATCAGGCGTTCGACTGTGACCATGATAAGGGGCTGGCTGTCCTGAGCCGGATAGTAGACCCGGCCCTCATTCGCCGCCGCGCCGACCTGTTCGAGCTTCATCTCGGTCAGGAAGCGAAGTCTCCGCTCCGCATCTGCCGCAGACCCGGAAAGCGTGTGATCGAAACGACATTCCGCCAAGGCACCATCGCGGACCACGCAGCTGAGATCGGCGGGGGTCGGCGGCGGGGGCGTGGAGGGCCCCCGGCTCTGAGGTCGCGCTCCGCCGCTGACGCTCCGGCTACGCGTTGGAGCGTTTGGCCGCGGCCCTCGCGCAAGTTCCTCGGCATGGTCGGCCTGCCACTGGCTCTTCAGGTCGTCGCCGGTCCGGGAAAGCAGGTCTCGCTCGTCGACTGACGCATAGCCGCAGGCGGCCAGCACCCGATCGAGATTTGCGTTCTGGGCGGGCAGGTCGAAGATCGCACGGACCGGAGCCGCGCTCCCGGCCTGCGACCTGAGCTCGAAGCTGCCGCCTCCCCTCAGGAAACGGGCATCCCGGCCATTCACGGAAGCGGTCATGGCCGTAGCTCCGGGCTCCGCGAACCACGTCTGGGTATCGCTCCGCCCATCAGCGCGCGACACCGACATGACCCGGGTTCGCTCTGGCGACGCCGGCAGGCCAACCAGAACCACCCGGAGGCCGACCGGCGCGCACTGGACCACGACAGCCTTGCCATCCTCATAGCGCACGGCGGCAACCGACAGGTTTCGGGCGGCATCAGCCGCGAACTCCCAGTCGTCGTCCTGACGTATCAGCGGGTCAGTTGTGAGACCGGCCGGCACCAGCATCGAAAAAGCTGACCACAGCCCGGCCAGGATGAATCCGTTCATGCGCTGCCTCCACGCCCGCGCGGATGAGAACGCATGTCCTGGCTCGCACGGTCAAGCGAGCAGCAGTTAAAAGACCCGCTTTCCGAACGCTTCAACAGAAGGCCGTCCGCTCGTGCGGTGCGGCTGTCAGCCCTTCTTCGGGGGCCAGGGCACGAAGGCGCTGGTCCGTCGGATATACTCCGCATAGCCCGGCTTGGACTTCGCCGTGGCCTTTTCGGTGATACCGATGCCCGACCATTTGGTCAGGGTGAAGGTCAGGAACAGCGGCCCCGCGACCGCCCACAGGCCCGGCCCCGTCTCGGCCGCGATCAGATACAGGCCCCACCAGACGCAGGCGTCGCCGAAATAGTTGGGGTGGCGGGTGTATTTCCACAGGCCGGTGTCCAGCACCTTGCCCTTGTTCGCCGGGTCCTTTTTGAACGCCGCCAGCTGGGCGTCGCCGATGCTCTCGAAGCCGATGCCGATCACAGCCAGCACCGCCCCGGTCCAGCCGATCCAGCCCACCGCGGGCGTATAGGCCACCTGCCCCAGCTGCACCGGCAGGGAGGTCAGCCAGGCCAGCACCGCCTGCGGCAGGAAGACGAACAGCAGGGCCGTCTTGCCGAAGGCCCAGCCTTTGGCCTTCTGCGCCTCGACCAGTTCGACATAGCGGGCGTCGGCCCCGTTGCGGCGCCAGCGGACCAGCAGATGCCAGCCCAGCCGGATGGCCCAGACGCCGACCAGCCAGACCAGCAACCCCTTGCGGACCGGGTCGCCCTCGGTGCGCGGGAGAGTGATCAGGGCCAGCATCAGCATGCCCAGCGGCCAGACGCCGTCGATGAAGCTGACGTCCTTCAGCTTCAGGGCGACCAGCCACAGGGCCAGCATCACCGCGACGATCGCGGCCAGGTTCAGGCCCAGCAGGGCGGAGATTTCAATCAGGCTCATGGCTCAGAAACGCGACCTCGGGGGTTTCGGATGCAGGGTCAGTCGACGCACAGCGTCGGCTCGGCCTTGCCGTCCTCGACCTGGGTGAAACAGCCGAAGCCGTTGCTGGTGGCCTGGCACTGACCGACCGCGGCGTCGCCCTCCCTGAGCTGCGCCTTGCTGTCCGAAACCCGGCAGTCGCCGGCGCATTGATCGCCGTCGGTGCAGCGCTTGCCGGCGTCGGCATAGCGCACCACGCACTGCATCGTCTGCATCCGGCCGACCGCCTGCAGGGTGCCGCCGCGCCGGGCGCAGTCCGCCGCCGCCTCGCTTGCGGGCACGGACACCTGAGGCGGCTCGCTGCCGTGGGCGAGGTCGCCCTTCTCCACGACGGGCTGGCAGGCGGCGGCCAGCAGGACGGCCGCGATCATGGCAAGGCGTTTCATTCCACGTGTCCCTTCTGGAACCCGGTCCAGACGTCGTCATAGTCGAGCTGCATCGTCGGACTGGTTTGCGCCCATTCCGTGGTCCGGATCGGTGCGCGGGTCTCGAACATGAAGGCCAGGGTGTTGGTAATCTTCACCGGCTTGAGATCGGCGGCGACCGCCTTGTCATAGCTGGCCTGATCCGGCCCATGCCCGCTCATACAGTTGTGCAGCGACGCGCCGCCGGGCGCGAAGCCGCCCTCCTTGGCGTCATACTCACCGGTCACCAGACCCATGAATTCGCTCATCACATTCCGGTGGAACCACGGCGGACGGAAGGTGTCCTCGGCCACCATCCAGCGCGGCGGGAAGATGACGAAGTCGCAGTTGGCCGTGCCCGGCGTATCGCTGGGCGAGGTCAGGACGGTGAAGATCGACGGGTCCGGATGGTCGAAACTGACCGTGCCGATCGTGTTGAACCGCGCGGTATCGTATTTGTACGGAGCGTAATTCCCGTGCCAGCCGACCACATCCAGCGGCGAATGCGGGAAGGTCGTCGACCACAGCCGGCCGCCGTATTTCTGCACGCACTCGGTCGGGCGGTCGACGTCCTCAAACGCCGCCACGGGCGTCTGGAAGTCACGATGATTGGCCAGGCCGTTCGAGCCGATCGGCCCCAGGTCCGGCAGGCGGAAGGCCGCGCCATAGTTCTCGCAGACATAGCCGCGGATCGGACCGCCACACTCGACCCGGAAGCGCACACCGCGCGGGATGACCACGATCTCGCCCGGCCGGGCGTCGATCCGCCCCATCTCCGTGACGAAGACCTGCTCGCCCTCTTGCGGCACGATCAGCAGCTCACCGTCGGCGCAGTAGAAGACCCGGTCCGTCATCGACCGGTTGGCCGCATACAGATGGATGCCGACGCCCGACAGCGCCTCCGCATCCCCCGTGCCGCCATAGGTCACCAGCCCCTCGACCCAGTCGGTCGGCTGCGTCGGCAAGGGCAGCGGATCCCAACGCATCCGGTTCGGCGACGGCGGGGCGTCATGGAAGGGTCCGGTCCGCACCAGTCCCTGGGCGAAGGGCTGATAGGCCGGATGCTGGGCCGAGGGCCGCAACCGGTACAGCCACGACCGCCGGTTCTCGCTCCGGGGCGCGGTGAAGGCCGTCCCCGACAGCTGCTCCGCATACAGCCCCATCGGCGTCTTCTGCGGCGAGTTCCGCCCCTCGGGCAGCGCCCCGGGCACGGCCTCGGTCGCGAAATGATTGCCGAAGCCGGACTGGTACTGGGGCGCGTTGGCGCGAGTCGTCATGGCAAGTGTCTCCCTGCCTCCGACTTAGCCCTTCTCCCGCAAGGAGAGAAGGAAGAGTGCTCAGAACCCCTGACTTCGCGCCACCCGCTCCTGATGGAAGCCCGCGTCGCCCAGCAGTTCGTTCAGCACCCGCACCCGCTTCATGAACAGGCCGACGTCGTATTCGTCGGTCATGCCAACGCCGCCGTGCATCTGCACGGCCTCCTGCACCGCCAGTTCGGCGACCCGGCCGGCCTTGGCCTTGGCCACCGACACAGCCAGACCGGCGTCCTCGCGGCCCGCATCCAGCGCATTCAGTGCCCCCGCAACGGCCGCCCGGGCGATCTCGATCTCGCTGAACAGATGCGCAGCCCGGTGCTGCAGCGCCTGGAATTCGCCGATCAGTTTCCCGAACTGTTTGCGGGTCCGCAGATAGGCCATCGTCGTCTGGAAGGCCTGATCCCCGGCCCCGTTCAGCGACGCCGCCGCGCAGGCCCGGCCGAGGTTCAGAGCGCCCTCCAGCAGGGCCTCGCCGCCGTCCACCGAACCGATCACCGCATCGGCATCGACCTCGACATCGGTCAGGATCACCCGCGCCGCATTGTGCGCATCGACCATGACCGTCCGCTCGACCTCGACCCCCGCCGTCTTCGGATCGACCAGGAAGAGCGTCAGCCCGTTTTCCGTCAGCGCCGCCACGATCAGGGCGTCCGCCACATGGCCGTCCAGCACGAAGCCCTTGGCCCCGTTCAGCCGGAAGCCGTTGCCCGACCGCTCCGCCACCGTGGCGATCCGCGCCGGCGCGTGTTTGGCCCCCTCATCGACCGCCAGCGAGACCATCGCCTCGCCCGCCGCGATCCGGGGCAGCCAGGCCGCCTGCTGCGCGCCTGATCCGCCGTCCACCAGCACCTTGGCCGACAGCACGCCCGACCCGAGGAAGGGCGACGGCGTCAACGTCCGCCCCAGCGCCTCGGCCACCACCCCGGCCTCGACCGCGCCCAGACCCGAGCCGCCGTGCTCTTCGGGGATGATCACCCCCGCGAACCCCATTTCGCCAAAGGCCCGCCACAGGTCTCGCGACACCCCGTCGGCGTCCTTCGAGTCCCGCAATTTTCGCAGGTGCGCGATCGGCGCGTGCTCGTTCAGGAAGCCGTCCGCGGCCTCCTTCAGCATGGTCTGCTCTTCGGTCAGGATCAGGGGCATGCGCTCAGGCTCCCGGCAGCTGCAGCAAATGTTTCGCGATGATGTTCAGCTGAACCTCGCTCGTCCCGCCCTCGATGGAGTTGGCCTTGGTCCGCAGCCAGTCGCGGGCCGCCGTCCCATGGCGCGAGCGGTCGCTCTCCCACTCCAGCGCGTCCGAGCCACCCGCCGCCATCAGCAGTTCGTGCCGCCGCTTGTTCAGCTCGGAGCCATAGTATTTCAGCATCGAGGCGATGGCCGGATGCGCCTGCCCCGCCTTGGCCAGATCACCGGTCCGCTCCATCGACAGGCGGAAGGCCGCGGCATCGACTTCCAGCTCGGCGATCCGTGCACGGAGCATACCGTCGTCCAGCCGGCCCTCGTCGTCCATCCCGATCGAGCCCGTGGCCACCTGACCGATCGGCCGGCCACCGCCGAGCTCGCCCATGGCCCCGATCATGGTCCGCTCGTGCGCCAGCAGATGTTTGGCCACGTCCCAGCCGCGGTTCAGCGTCCCGACCAGATTGGCCTTCTCGACCCGCACGTCGTCGAAGAAGGTCTCGCAGAACGGACTCTTGCCCGAAATCAGCGTGATCGGCCGGGTCGACACGCCCGGGGTCGCCATGTCGAGCAGGACGAAGGAAATGCCCAGGTGCTTGGGGGCCTCGGGATCGGTCCGCACCAGGCAGAAGATCCAGTCCGCCTTGTCGGCATAGCTGGTCCACACCTTCTGGCCGTTGACGATCCAGTGGTCACCCCGGTCTTCCGCCCGGGTCTGGATCGCCGCCAGATCGGACCCGGCCCCGGGCTCGGAATAGCCCTGGCACCACCGGATCTCGCCGCGCACGATCTCGGGCAGGAAGCGCTGCTTCTGTTCCTCGGTCCCGAACTGCAGCAGGGCCGGGCCCAGCATCCAGACCCCGAAACTGGCCAGCGGCGGCTGGGCGTCGATCCGCCGCATCTCGGAATTCAGTACCTTGGCCTGTTCGCGGCTCAGCCCGCCGCCGCCGTATTCGGTCGCCCATTCCGGCGCGGTCCAGCCCTTCGCGCCCATCCGGTCCAGCCAGACCTTGTGCGCCGGCGTCGGGAATTTCGCATTGCGTCCGCCCCAGACCCGGTCCTCGTCGCTCTCCACCGGCCCGCGGCATTCCGCCGGGCAGTTGGCTTCAAGCCAGGCGCGCGTCTCCGCGCGGAAGGTGTCGAGATCGGTCATGGCGTCCTCCGTCGAGGGAGATTAGCAGCGATTCACAGGTGACGCTGCGTCAGCCACCGCCCGGCAAGAACGGCGAAAACGTAATGACCGTGAAGGTGTCGCGGATATTGGCCCGGGTCTGCACCGACTTGGTCACGAAGGTTCCGATGTCCATGTCCTTGGGCAGCTGGAATTTGGCCAGCAGGTCGTACTGGCCCGAGGTCGAATAGACCTCCGAGACATATTCGACATTGTCGACCATGTCGGCCGCCACGTCATTGGCGTGGCCCAGCTCGCATTTGATGAAGACGAAGATGGCGGTCATCATGGCGGCGGTCCTTCCGGGGTTCGGAAGGTGTGTAGCGGATGGATTCGTGACAGGCGAGATCGACCTCGAAGCCCAATACAACAACCGCGCCCTCGTGCCCGACCATCCCGCGGTGATGCAGCGCTGGCGCGAGACCGCCGGGGCGGCCCGGGCCGCCCATCCTCCGGTCCGGATCGCCTACGGCCCCGGCGAGCGCGAGGTCCTCGACCTGTTCGAGGCCGCTCCGGGCGCGCCGGTCGCCGTCTTCCTGCACGGCGGCTACTGGCAGGCGCTCGACAAGGACTGGTTCAGTGGCCTCGCCCCCGCCTTCCTCACCCACGGCGTCAGCCTGGCCATCCCCTCCTGTGACCTCGCCCCCGCCGTCCGCCTCGGTCGAATCGTGGGTCAGGTGCGCCAGGCCATAGAGACGATCCGCGACCGTACCGGGACCCGCCCCGTCGTCTTCGGCCACTCGGCCGGCGGCCATATGTCAGCCTGCATGCTGTCCGAAGGCCGCGCCTCGGCCGCGGTCGCCATCAGCGGGATCTTCGACCTGCGGCCCCTGATCGCGACCTCGCTCAACACCGCCCTCGACCTCGATGAGCGCGAGGCCGCGGCCCTGTCACCGGTGTTCTGGCCCGTTCCCAACGGCTCGACGCCCGGCGGCACCATCCTCGACTGCGTCGTCGGCGGTGACGAAAGCCCCGAATTCCTGCGCCAGTCGCGCATGATGGCCGACCACTGGGCCGCAAACGGCGTCGAGACCCGCTGCGACATCCTGCCCGGACTGAACCACTTCACCGTGCTCGACCCGTTGTTCGAGGCGGAGAGCGGTCTGGTGCGGCGGATTGTGGACCTGACCGGTGCGACGGGCTGACTCATGGCCGGAACGGCCGCCACCGCCGCTTGACCTCTGCCGAAAATGATTGTTTTTGCAGCCCTTCCGCGTCTGTCGGCTATTCTTCCATAGAGTGTAAATGTTTCGAGCCGTCCGTCGCCTGTTCCGCCAGTTGCGTTGCCGCCGTCATCGCTGGCGGCCCGACCGCCGCGTTGCCGGACGCGAGTTCTGCGATCTTTGCGGCGCGCGCCGGCAAACGACCTGAGACCGGGAATCTCTGGCGTCTGACGGCGTCCGGGTCACGGAACCAGAGGCGACGCGCAGCGGCCTTCGCACAGGAAGGCGCGGACGGGCGGCAGTGACCCGGCCGGATCCTCCTCCATCGGCAGGTGGCCCAGATCGTCCAGCACCACCAGACGCCCGTCCGGCAGGGACTTCAGATAGTCCCGGGCGTTGGCGATCGGGATCATCGCGTCCTTCTGACCCCACAGCAGCAGCACGGGTGCCTTGATGGCGCGCAGCCGCGGTTCGGGATCGATCAGCACGGTCTGGCGCATCCGGGCCAGCAGCGCGGCCCGCCCGCCCGGGACCCGCATCAGATCGTGATAACGGGTCGTCGTGGCCTCCGTCAGGACCGCCGGATCGGCATAGCCGACCGCGATATTGGCGCGCAGCATGCTCTTCGGCAGGGCGAAGCGCATGGCCTCCAGCACCGAAGGCACCTCGGCGGGTTTGCCATAGGCGAAGCCGGGACTGGCGAATCCATCGGGCGAGATTAGCACCAGCCGGTCGACGCGGTCGGGATGGGCGGCGGCATAGCGCCAGGCGATCCGCCCGCCGATCGAATTGCCCACCAGGCTCCAGCGCGCGATCTGCAGCCGGTCCTGCAGGGCCTTCAGAACGGCCAGGCTCCGCTCATCCGAATAGTCTCCCGTCGGATCCGCCGCCGACAGTCCGGCCCCGGGCAGGTCGATGCGGATGACGCGAAACCGGTCGTCCAGGGCCTCAGCCCACGGCTCCCAGGTATGCAGGCTGGAGCCCATACCGTGCAGCATCAGCACCGCCGGCGCGTCACGGGGGCCGTCGTCGCGCACGTGCAGCCGCACCCCCTCGACCGCGATCAGGTCGGCGGGACCGCGCAGATATTTCGCTTCCAGATCGGCGCGCTTCAGGTCCGGGGTCCACGCCCAGGTCCCGACGCCCGTCAGCGCGGCAATCACCACGCCCACCAGTATCAGCAGCACCCGCTTCATCCCGATCCGCTCCACCCGACGTTCCGTCCCTAGCATGACCGCCGGGCGCACCGCCGGACCAATCGTCGCGACACAGCTGTTGAACGCCCCGCCCTTGACGGCTCGCGCCGGGCGACCGACTGAAGCAGGAACACGGAGACCGCGATGCGACACGACCGTCTGACCGTCCTGGCCGCCCTCGAAGCGCAAGGCGTCTGCCCCGTCTTCTACCACCCCGACCGGGACGTCTGCCTGAACGTCATCCGCGCCTGCGCCCGGGGCGGCGCGCCGGTGATCGAGTTCACCAACCGCGGCGACTTCGCCTGCGACCTGTTCGGCGACATCGCCCGCGAACTGCAGAAGACCGACCCCGACATCATCCCCGGCATCGGCTCGGTGGTCGATGCCGGCACGGCCAGCCTCTACCTCAATCGCGGGGCCCGGTTCGTGGTCAGCCCCTGCCTGATCCCCGACGTCGCGCGCGTCTGCAACCGGCGCATGACGGCCTATTTCCCCGGCTGCGGCTCGGTCACCGAGATCGGCCAGGCGCATGAGCTCGGCTGCGACATCGTCAAACTCTTCCCCGGTGCCTCCGTCGGCGGGGCCGATTTCGTCAAGGCCGTGATGGGCCCCATGCCCTGGACGAAGATCATGCCCACCGGCGGCGTCGACCCCGACGCGGCCAGTCTCGCCCTATGGTTCGGCAGCGGCATCGTCGCCGCCGGCATGGGCTCGAAACTGATCACCGACGCGGCCGTGAAAGCCGGCGACTGGGCCGGCATCGAGGCGAACGTGCGCCAGACGGTCGAGGCGGTCGCGGCGTTCCGGGGCCACTAGTCCACCCGGCTTTCCCCTCACGCATGGGCGGTGGACGCAGGGCAGGAAGCGTAACTCTATCTGAGCGAGCAAGCAGGTCTCGCCTACCCGCAGCAGATTCGTAATCTGGATCCCGGCATTCGCCGGGATGCACGGAGAACGAAATGGCGCGACAGGTCCTCGCCGGCCTCCGGCGTGATGGCGGCCCGATCGGATTCTGGGTCTACATCATGACCAGCGCGCGCAATGGAACCCTCTACGTCGGCCAGACGGACGACCTCGGCGCTCGCGTCGCCGCGCATCGCGCAGGACTTCGCCCGGGCTTCACTCGCCAGTATGGCTGCAAAACCCTCGTCTGGGCCGAATGGCACGAGACGCGAACAGGGGCTTTCATGCGCGAGCGTCGCCTCAAGGAATGGCGTCGAAGTTGGAAAGTGATCCTGATCGAGAACGACAATCCTACCTGGACCGACCGCCTCGACCACTATCTGACCTGAAGCTCTCCCCCTCTCCGTGCATCCCGGCGAATGCCGGGACCCAGATGTCGTGACGCGGGCCCCAGCCGAACGCACCCCTCCCAGAACCAGCAACCGGGATCGCAATCTGCATCCCGGCATTCGCCGAGACGCACGGCGTTAAAACCTACAGCCCCAACGTCGGACTGTTCAGGTCCAGCGCCGCCGCCGGAATGACCACCACGTCCGGATGGGCCGCCCGCAGCGCGTCGATGAACATGGCCGACTGGCCGACCACCACGACATAGGCCTGATCCGAGCCGACCGCCTGCGCCGCCGCCGTCACGCCCGCGGGCGTCGTGGCGTTGATCTTGCCGGCATAGGTCTCGACCTCGGTCAGCGGCAGGCCATAGGTGACGGCATCTGCCAGCACCCCGCCCAGACCGCCCGTGGTCTCGACCGCGCGCGAGAAATTGCCGGTGATGAAGGCCTCGCGGTCGGTCACGGCCTGATCGGTCACAGCCTCCGTCTTCAACCGGTCGAACTCGGCCAGCACCAGACCGACGACCTCGGCAGCGCTTTCGTTCTTGGTCTGGGTCGAGGCGGCCAGCAGGCCACCGTCGACGCGCGCGCCCAGCGAGGAACTGGCCCCGTAGGACAGGCCGCGCTTGGCCCGTACCTCCTGGAACAGGTGGCCGTTCTGACCGCCGCCGATCACGCTGTTGACCACCGCCAGCGGGTAGAAGGCCGCATCCGCGCGGCGCGGTCCGCGCACGGCGGCCGCCACGGCCGCCTGTCCGGCCCCGGGCAGATCGACCACGAGGATGCGCGGCGCCGGCCGGTCGCCGGCCCGGTTGCCGATGGTCGGAACCGCGCCTGCGGGCCGCGCCCATCCCCCCAGGGTCCGCTCGGCAAAGGCGAAGGCTTCGTCCGGTTCCATCCCGCCCGTGATGATCAGGGCGGCATTGTCAGGCCGCCACCAGCGGTCATGGAATTCGACGATCTGATCGCGTGTCACGGCCCCGACGGAGGCCGGCGTGCCCGAGGCCGGTGCCCCATAGGCTGCCCCGCCGAAGGCCATCCGGTTCAGCACCTGCGAGGCCAGCGCACCCGGTTCGCGCAGGGCGACGGTCAGGGCGTTGACGGTCCGCGTCCGGCTGCGCGCCACTTCTGACTCGGCATAGGTCGGACGCTGGACCACATCGGCGAACACCGCCCCGGCCTGATCGGCCGAGGCCACGGGCGCGGACAGGAAGACGGTGGTCGCATCCGCACTGGCTCCGCCGCCGATGTTGGCACCCAGGGCCTCCAGCGTGCGGGCGATCTCTGGGGCCGAGCGTCCGCCCGCCCCCTCGCTGGCCAGGCTGGCCGTCATCGACGCCAGACCCGGCCGCCCGGCCGGATCGCCGGCCGCCCCGCCGGCCACGACCAGCTGGGCATTCATGATCGGCAGGTTGGTCGAGCGCGCGACGATGACCCGCAGTCCGTTGGCCAGCGTCCGCTCGACCACCCGGGGCGTCGCCATGGCGCGGACCGGGCCCGGTGCCGGCGGGGCCATCCGCTGACCCTCGGGCAGCAGTTCATTGGCCGGCAGGATGGCCGCGGGCACGGTCAGATAGGTCGGCACCGGGGCCGGGTTTCTCCAGCTGTCCTCGGGCACACCGGCGGGCCGGGCGCTCTCGTCCTGATAGCGGACCGAGACCCGCGCCTGATCGTTCAGATAGGTCCGCGCCACGCGCTGCACATCGGCGGCGGTGACGGCCTGGACGGCGGCCAGCCGGGCATCCGGCGCGCCGGGATCGTTCTCCGAGACGATCGCCTGACCCAGGATGAAGGCCCGCCCGGACGCCGTCTCGCGCTGGCGCAGTTCGCCGGCCACGATCTCGGTCTTGGCCTCGGCCAGTTCGGCGGCGGTCACCGGCTCGTCACGCACCCGCGCCAGCTCGGCGTTCAGCGCCGCCTCGACATCGGCGATGGCCTTGCCGCGCGCCACGGTGGCGGTGACGGCGATCGAGCCGTCCTCCTCCATGGAATCGGCGCGGAAGCCGGCGTTCGAGGCCAGCTGCGAGCGATAGACCAGCGCCTGGTAAAGACGCGAGCTGTCGCCCCGCGACAGGATCCCCTGCAGCACGTCCAGCGCCGCATTGTCGGGATGGTTCGCGGCCACGCCGGGATAGAGGGCGCCCACCGCCGGCAGCGGCACGTTCGGCGCATAGCTGTCGACGGTGCGGGGGGCCGTACGCGGCGTCTCGACGGGCCGGACGAACACCGGCACCGGACGCTCCGGGTTCGGAATGTCGGCGAAATACTGGTCGACCCAGCGGTCCAGTTGGGCCGGATCGAAATTGCCCGAGACGATCATCGTGGCCGTCGAGGGACGGTAATAGGCCTCGTGGAAGGCCCGGGCATCCTCGATCACCGCCGTGTCCAGCTCCTCGATCGAGCCGATCACGCTGCGGCGGTAGATGCTTTCGTCAAAACTGTTGTCGCCGATCACGAAGCGCTGGAACCGGCCATAGGGCGGAGCCAGCACCCGCTGGCGCAGCTCTTCCTTGACGATCGAGCGTTCGGCCTGGAACACGGCTTCATCGACCACAGGCCGCGCCATCCGCTCGGCGTGGGTCCACAGCATCGTCTCCAGATACTGCGGCGGCACCGTCTCGTAATAGTTGGTGAAATCCTGCCCCGTCGACGCATTGCGCGACCCCCCGGCATTCTCGACCAGGGTCGAGATCTGGCCATACGGCAGGTTGACCGTCTTGCGGCTGAGGATGTGTTCGAACAGGTGGGCGAAGCCGCTACGCCCCTGAGGATCGTCCTTGCCGCCGACATTGTACCAGAGGGTCACCGTCACCGTGCCGGCCGTCGCGTCGGGCATGGCATAGACGTCCAGCCCGTTGGCCAGCTCGCGGTGCGTATACTGCAGCGGCGGGACCGGGATCGCGGCCGGCGACGCGGCCGGGGCCTGGGCCAGGGCGGGCCCGGCGGCGAGCGGGGCGAGCGCCAGAAGCGAGGCTCCCAGAAGGGCAGCGGTGCGTGTCATGTCGGCGGTCCCCGGATCGGCGTCTGAATGAGAGCCGGGACCCTATCAGTCGATTTCGCGGGCAAAAGTTACGACGCGGTAATGATCGACTCGACCTCGGCCCGTGACGGCAGCGACGGCTGGGCCCCCGGGCGGGTCGCCGCGATCGCGCCTGCCGCGCAGGCGAACGTCAACGCCGCCTCAGGCTCCATCCCCTCCAGCAGGGCCACGCATATGGCCCCCACGAAGGCATCACCGGCCCCGGTCGCGTCCACGGCCGTCACCTTCGGCGGCGTCGCCCGCGCCCGTTCGACGCCGCCCTGGTACAGGACCGCGCCCTTCGCCCCCTCGGTCACCACCACCCGCCCGCCGCCGTGATGCAGCAGGTCGCCATAGAAGGCCGCCTCGGTCTCGTTGACGATCAGCAGGTCAGCGCGACGCAGCAACTGGTCCGAGACCGGCGCGGCCGGGGCCAGGTTGACGCAGACGAACGCCGTCGCCCGCCCGACCGCCGCCTCGACCGTCTCGATCGGCAGCTCCAGCTGCAGGATCAGCGGCGTCTCGATCCGCATCGGCAGCTGTTCGGGCATGACGCTGTGATTGGCCCCCGCCGCCACCACGATCTGGTTTTCCCCCTCGGGATCGACCGCGATCAGGGCCACGCCGGTCGGGGCCGTGGCGTCCGTCACCACCCCGGCGACATCGACCTCCCCGGCCAGCAGCAGCGCCAGCGCCTCTTCGGCCATGCCGTCGCGGCCGACCCGGCCAATCAGGTTGACTTCGGCACCCAGTCGCTGCGCCGCCAGCGCCTGGTTGGCGCCCTTGCCGCCCGGATGGCGCGCCAGCCGGGCCCCCGTCACGGTCTCGCCCGCCCGGGGCAGGCGCGGCGCGGTGGCGACAAAATCCAGATTGATCGAGCCGACCACCGTGATCCTCAAGACGCCGTCTCCCGTTCAGAACAGGCGCGAGACGCCCTGTCCCGTGCCGGGGTCTGCCGCCGGTGCCCCGCCGGACCCGATAGCATAGGTCTGGGCGCGGCTGCTGCCGCCGATCACCGCCACGGGCGCGACGATCTCGGGGGACAGCCGCATCACCGCCACCGCCGATCCGCCCGGACAGAAGGCGCGCCCCTCGGGATAGCGTTCGAACACCATCCGGTTCAGCCGCTCGACCTCGACGGGATCGGTGACCTCGACCGCCCGACCGGCCAGGGAGACGCCCACAGTGTCCGCGTCCGCGCCTTCCGGTCGAATGGCCACCGAGACCCGCGGGTCCGCCTGGATGTTGAGGTATTTCTGGCTGTCGCGGGCGATGACGAAATAGAGTTTGAGGCCGTCGTTGACGTAGCCGACCGTGGTCACCTGGGGCCAGCCGTCCGGCCGGTTAACCGCAATCGCCATCAGGCGCGCGGCTCCCAGAAGCTCGGCCACGGCCGCCACCGCGCCGCCGTGGATGGGTGTGGTCCCGGTCTTCACCGTCATCGCGGACGTCCTCCAGTTCGCAGTTCATTTACAACGCGCGCCGCGACCGGACGGGGCAGTATAGCTCCCGTCGCGGCCACGCCGCCAGCCGATCAAGGCCGACGTCGCGCTAGAATTTGCGGCCAAGGCCGACCGACACGACCCAGGGATCGATGTTGACGTCGCTGGTCAGGGCACCGCCGTTGATCGTCGCCCGGGTGTCGAACCAGACCTTCTTGGCATCGATATTGAGGGTCCAGGGACCGGTGACGGCGACATCCGCCCCGGCCTGGACGGCGTAGCCGAAACCATCTTCCAGATCGACGGTGAAGCCGTTCCGGTCCTTGCCCTCGAAGAACAGCATGTAGTTCACACCCGCCCCGACATAGGGACTGACGCGCGCCTCCGGCATGGGACGGTACTGCAGGGTCACCACCGGCGGCAGCACCCAGGTCTCGTGCACGGCCACGTCAGTCGTACCGCCCCGGGCACGGATTTCATGCTGTGTCGCGCCGAGGATGGCCTCGACCGAAATGTGGTCGGTCAGGAAATAGGTAAAGCCCAGCGTCGGCATGATGTCATCGCCGACATGGACGTTCAGCCCGGAGTCCGCCCCGGCCGCCGTGAATATGGAATCGTCGGCATGGCTCGATACGCTGGTGACGCGACCGGTCACGATCCAGTCGCCCTTGCGCGCGACCTGCCATTCATTGGCGTTCTGGGCCATCGCGCCGCTCGCAGCACCGGTCGCCAGCGTCATCACCGCGATCGCGGCCGCCAGCGTCAAATTCCGTTTCATCGGGGTCTTTCACGACGCGGCCCGGATACGACATGCGGCCGGCGCGGGCGTCGCGAAGGTCTTGGTCCCGCCTCGACGGAATGACCTTGATGCAGGTCAAGCGTTCGCGCTGCAGGCCTGCGTCAGGTTGTCCGGGGGCTCAGCGGACCGATCCCGCGATCAGGCCGAAAACCCCCTCGGCATCGGCGCGAACGGCCCAGCGGTGCGGCAGCGATCCGACGACGGCCTCGCGGAACTCGACCGCCGTGTGCCCGCGCGTCAGTTCGCTGACCGTCTCCACCGCGATCCGGCACGGCTTCAGCTTGAACAGAGCGGGCTTCATCAGCCAGGCCACGGGACAGACGTCATGCACGGGGGCCGCATCCGGGCCGACGATCCTGCGCTCGACCGCCTGCGAGAACCGCATCATCGCCGCCGCCGTTTCGGCCTTCGGCGTACCGAGGGCGGCGATGGCCGCGATCCGTGCCTCGGTCGCCCGCACCTGATGCGTCGCGTCGAGCCCGAACATCGTCACCGGCAGGCCGCTGCGCATGACCTCGTCGGCGGCCTCCGGATCGGCCCAGATGTTGAACTCGGCCGAAGGGGTGATGTTGCCGCCCTCGCTGCGCGCCCCGCCCATCACGGCCACCGGCCCCAGCCGTTTCGCGATCGCCGGCTCGCGGCGCAGCGCCAGCGCCAGATTGGTCATCGGCCCCAGCACGGCCAGCGCCACCGTCCCCGGCGCGCGCGCCATCACCGCGGCGATGATGGCGTCCACGCCATGACCGTCGGCCACGCCTTTGGCGGGCGCAAAGGGCTCCATCGAGCCCAGCCCCTCCTCACCGTGAAAGGCCCCGGCGCCGGCGGGCTTGCGCCGCAACGGTCGCTCGGCCCCGGCATGCACGGGCACGTCCTCGCGCCCGGCGATCTGGCGCAGCATCCGCGCGTTCCGCGTCGTCTTCACCAGCGGCACATTCCCGCCCACCGTGGTCACGGCCAGCAGGTCGAGGTCACGCGCCCCGAAGGCGAGCATCAGCGCCACGGCGTCGTCCACGCCGGGGTCGCAATCGATAATGAGGGCTTGATGGGTCACGCGGTGACGTTTGGCGGGCGTCGCCCCGGAAGGCAACCGGTCGCGCATCCCGGATCCGCAGTGAAAGCCGGGCCTATTTGCACCGATCCACGCACACCTGTGCCAGCACCTCGGCCGAATCCACCAGCGGCACGGACACGTCCCCGGCACCCAGCAGCAGCGGCACCTCGGTACAGCCGGCGATGACGGCCTCGGCCCCCGCCGCGACCAGGGTCGCCGCCAGACGGCGCATCTCGGCGCGCGGCCCGTCGCCCAGATCGCCGCGCTTGACCGCATAGACACAGGCCATGAAGGCCTCGCGCGCCGGGCCGCTCAGACGCACGATCTTCACGCCCTTGCCCTGCAGCGCGCGGGCATACAGCGCCTCGCCGCCCGGGGTGGCCAGAACACCGATCTTCTTCGCCCCGCCCGCCGCGGCGGCCTCGGTCGTCTCGGCGATCATGTCGATGAAGGGCAGGCCGACCTTCTTGATCCCCGCTGCCTGGGCATGAGCGGTATTGCACGGCATGGCCAGCACCTGGGCCCCGGCGTCGCGCAGCCGCATCGCCATCCGCCCCAGGGTGGCGTCGGCCGCGTCCGGCTGGCGGTTGCGGTCGGGCACCTGCGGATTGATGTCGGCGATGATGCGGATGTGATCCTCATCGCCCTGCGCCGGCGTCAGCGCCTGCACCCGCGCCAGAAACGCCACCGTCGCCGCCGGCCCCATGCCGCCCAGCACTCCAAGAACCTTGGCCATCAGAGCGACCCCTCGATCTCGCCCTGGTAGCCGAACAGGCCCTGGGCCCCGCCCGTGTGCAGGAACACCACCGTCTCGTTCTCGAACCGCCCGGCCTTCGCCAGGGCGATCAGCCCCTTCATCGCCTTGCCGGTATAGACCGGGTCCAGCACGATGGCGTCGGTGCGCGCCGCCAGTTTCAGGGCCTCGATCACCGCCTCGTCGATCAGGCCATAGCCCGCGCCGACATAGTCGCAGTCGGCCACCACCATATCCGCCGACACCGCCTCCGGCCGGCCCAGCAGGGCGGCGGTCTCGCGCGCCAGCTTCAGCACATTCTCTTCCTGCTTCGCCTTCGGGGCCCGCACCCCGATGCCCAGCACGGGGATGTCGGCCCCCATCACCGCCAGACCGGCGACCAGGCCGGCATGGGTCCCGGCACTGCCCGTGGCGGTGATGATCCGGTCCACCTGCATGTCCAGCTCATCGGCCTGGACCACGATCTCGCGGGCGCAATCAACATAGCCCAGCGCCCCGATCGGGTTCGAGCCGCCACCCGGGATGATATAGGGCTTGCCGCCGCGCGCCCGCACCTCGGCCGCCGTCTTCTCCAGCTCGGCCGGCATGTCCGAACCGCCGGGGACGGTGCGGATGCCCGCGCCGAACAGCCTGTCCATCAGCACATTGCCGTTGCGGGTATAGTCGATGGCCTTCGAGCCGGTCCGCTCCTCGAGGATGACCTCATTGGCGAAGCCGTGCGCCGCCCCGGCAGCCACGGTCTGGCGCACATGGTTCGACTGCACCGCGCCCTGGGTGACCAGGGTGTCCGCCCCCTGCTCCATCGCGTCGCCCAGCAGGAATTCCAGCTTGCGGGTCTTGTTGCCGCCGCCGGCCAGGCCGGTGCAGTCGTCGCGCTTGATCCAGATCTCGACGCCCAGCGCCTCGCTCAGCCGCGGCAGCGGTTCCAGCGGAGTCGGCAGATGGGCGAGGCGAACGCGGGGAAAACGGGCGAGATGCATGAGGGGCTCCGGTGTGCTGGGCCCCTTCTAGACTCCTCAGGCCGATTTGCCGACCGCTTCCCTGTGTTCCGCGAACTGAACGATTTCGAGGGCGTCCAGCAGGATCCGGATCACCCGCTCCGGGGTCAGATCGTCGCGGTCGACCAGAAGGTCCAGTTCGGCTCCGAGGCCGGGGGTCACCAGCACACTGGCCATGGACCATCGGCTGAACAGACGGGCGGGGGCCGGAGCGCGACCCAGCATCTTGATGTCACGGTGTCGGGGGTCGGTCCACAGCCGGTTCATCAAGGCGTCCAGAGCCGGCTCCGGTCCCTCGACCACCTGGAAGTATCGCTCGCGATGGGAGGCCAGGGCGCCGGTCAGGTCGTCGCGGTCATTGTTGCGTTGTGACTGGGCCAGGATCGCGGCCAAGTTGACCAGCGATCCGGTCGTCGCCGTGGCGGCGCTTTCATAGACCAGCCGCTGGATAGCCGATCCCATGGGGCTCTCTCACATTCGCCGGCTCTTGATACCCGGCCCGTTTTCGGTCCGCCATTCTCGCT
This sequence comes from Caulobacteraceae bacterium, assembly GCA_965284375.1. GTDB lineage: Bacteria > Pseudomonadota > Alphaproteobacteria > Caulobacterales > Caulobacteraceae > Brevundimonas. Next base: position 107,509 of record OZ260074.1, on the reverse strand, counting down.
AGAAGCCTGTCTTTAAAACGCTAATGACGGCCACCGTAGATTTACGTATCCGGAGCCGCGAGAATTCCGGGTCGCCGGCAGGAACGGTTTCCGACAATCACCGTTCTGCCATCGGACCTTGCGGCGATGCGCGCTCGACAGAGTCTATCGCGGCCCGGTCTCTGCCACGCCCCCCGACGCAGACCGGGCCGCACCTTTTTTTCCACCTTCCATCCTGACCCGCCCCGCTTGCCGACTCACGTCGCGCGGCCCGATGCTGGGCGCATGGCCGAATCGCCCGTTCCCGTCCTTGGCAGACTCCGCGACCGCTCGACGACCGAAGGCCTCATCGTCGAGGCCGGCGAGCGTATCCTCCTGCGCGACGGCTTTCCCGGCCTCAATGTCCAGACCCTGGCCGCCGAGGCCGGCTGCGACCGCAAGCTGGTCTATCGCTATTTCGACGGCACCGACGGCGTGGTCGACCGCATCGCCGGCCGCGCCCACGCCGCCCTGACCGCCAGCCTCGCCTCCATTCCCCAGGTCGAGACCGCGTCCCTGCGCACCTTCGCCCGCATCAGCCTGCTGACCTGGCTGGCCGCCCTGCGTGCCAGCCCGCTGTCGCTGCGGCTGATGGCCTGGGCCCTGGTCGAGGACTCCGACCTGCTGCGCCGCATTGAATCCGACCGTGCTGGCGTGCTCCAGACCTGGATGCGCGAGCGCCGCCCCCGCCTGCGTGTCCCGCCCGAGGGTGATCCCGTCGCCCTCAACGCCGTCCTTCTCGCCGCGGTCCAGGCCCTGGCCCTGTCGGCCGACCGTCGCGGTGCGGTCGCCGGCCTGACCCTCGACGCCGAAGGCTGGTCCCGCGCCGAGGCCGCCCTCGACCGCCTTCTGGTCGCCTTCCCGGACTGATCGGGGACACGTCCTCGCGCTTCCCGGACCGGGAAACACCTTCAAAAAGCGCCTCAATAATTCCTCTTGCTGCACTGCAACATCAGGCGTAATTCCGCGTTTGGCGATGGACCGGACTTACCCGGAAACCGCCGGAGAACTGGAAATCGATGAACGGCGAACCTGTGTTCGCCACGTCTTCATCGGCCCCTTCCGACCTCAGCCAAAAATCCTCCACGCCTTCGCCTGACGGCAAGAGCGCGCGATTCTGGCCGTTGGCCCTCGGGTCCGTAGGCGTGGTCTATGGCGATATCGGCACGTCGCCGCTGTATGCCTTCCGCGAAGCCCTGGGTCAGGCCTCCCGTGACGGCGTGACCGCCGCGGGAGCCCTGGGCGTGACCTCCCTCGCGCTCTGGGCGCTGATCCTGGTCGTGACGGTCAAATACGTCATCTTCCTCACCCGCCTGAGCAATCACGGCGAAGGCGGGGTCCTGTCCCTGATGGCGCTGGCCCAGCGGGCAGTGGGCCGGCGCACGACGCTGATCTTCACCCTCGGCGTGATCGGCGCGGCCCTGTTCTACGGCGACGCCATCATCACCCCGGCCATATCGGTGCTGTCGGCGGTCGAGGGGCTGAAGACCGTCCCCGGCCTCAGCGGCATGATCAGCCCGACGACGGTGCTGATTCTGTCCGGCGTGATCCTGATCGCCCTGTTCGCGGTCCAGTCGCGCGGCACCGCAAAGGTCGCCGCCTGGTTCGGCCCGATCTGCCTGGTCTGGTTCGCGGTCCTGGCGGCGCTCGGGATCACCCACATCCTGCCCCAGCCCGGCGTGCTGCTGGCCTTCAATCCCCTGTATGGCGTCAACTTCCTGGCCCACCACGGGACGGCGGGCCTGTTCGTCCTCGGCTCGGTCTTCCTGACGGTGACGGGGGCCGAGGCCCTCTATGCCGACATGGGTCATTTCGGGCGAAAGCCCATTGTCGCCGCCTGGCTCTGGCTGGTCCTGCCCTGTCTGGCGCTCAACTATCTGGGCCAGGGCGGCATGGCGCTGCAGGCGGTCGAACTGGCCCGCGGAGCCCGGGTCGAGAACGCCGACTGGTTCTTCACCATGGCCCCCGAGATCCTGCGCGCGCCCGTCGTCATCCTCGCCACCATGGCCACCGTCATCGCCTCGCAGGCGGTGATCACCGGGGCCTTCTCCCTGACCAGCCAGGCCATGCAGCTGGGCCTGTTGCCGCGCATGAAGATCGCCCGCACCTCCGAGCACGAGGCCGGCCAGATCTATATCGGCCGCGTCAACATCGCCCTGCTGCTGGGCGTCATCATGCTGGTGGCGGTGTTCAAGAGTTCGGCGGGTCTCGCCCACGCCTATGGTCTGGCGGTCACCGGCACCATGGTCGTCACCACGGCGCTCGCCTTCATCGTCGTGCGCGGCAAGTGGAAATGGCCGTTGTGGAAGGCCGCCCTGGTCTTCATCCCCATGATGGCCGTCGACCTCGTCTTCCTCGGCGCCAATGCCCTCAAGGTCCTGTCCGGAGGCTTCGTGCCCCTGACGCTGGGGGCGGGCATTTTCGTCGTCATGGCCACCTGGGTCCGCGGGGCCGGGTCGGTTCGGACCAAGGCCGCCCGCGAGGCCCTGCCGCTGACCGACGTCATCGCCATGCTGTCCCGGCGCCCGCCGCACCGCGCCGCGGGCACGGCCATCTTCCTGGCCGCCGACAACACCGAGGCCCCGGCGGCGCTGATGCACAATCTCAAGCACAACCACATCCTGCACCAGGTCAATGTGGTGCTGAGCGTGCGCACCGCCGACCGGCCCCGGATCGCCGACGCCGACCGGCTGGCTTTCGAGGATCTGGGCCACGGCTTCTGGAGGGCCACGGCGACCTTCGGCTATATGGAACAGCCCTCGATCCCGCGCATCCTCGGCCTCGCCCGCAAGGGCGGCTTCAAGGTCGACATCAACACGACCAGCTTCTTCCTCGGCAAACGCACCGTGGTCCGCTCGGCCAAATCACCCCTGCCGCCCTGGCAGGCCCGGCTGTTCATCCTGCTGGTCCGCAACGCCTCGGCGGCGTCGGACGTCTATCGCCTGCCGCCCGGCCGGGTGGTCGAGATGGGCGCACAGGTCAGCGTCTAGACCCGCTCACAGAGCCCGGCGGCCCGACCTGCGGTCGCCGGGGTCACTCGCGGCAGGCAGTGTCCATGTCGGCGAAATGCTCGCACTCGGCGGGTGCGGGCAGGGCGGGGGTGGCCCGCGTCACCACCCGGGCCCCCGCTTCCAGCGTCCGGTGCACCGGGCATTTGTCGGCGATCTCGAACAGGCGCGCGCGCTGGGCCTCGTCCAGGGTCCCGTCCAGGGTCAGCGTCCGTTCGAACACATCGGCCGGGGTCTGGCCCGCCTGCCGGTCATGGCGCACCTCGACCGAGGCCCGATCCAGCGGCAGCCCCTTCTTCTCGGCATAGAGCCTCAGTGTCATCACTGTACAGGCACCCAGCCCCGCGGCGACCAGCTCATAGGGCGTCGGCCCGCTGGCCAGACCGCCGACCGCGACCGGCTCGTCGGCCATCAGCATGGCCCCGCCCGCCTCGACCCTGACCTGGAACCGGCCCGCCCCGGTCTCGGCCACCCGCACCACGCCGTCGGCGGGGGGCGTGGTGACCTCGGCCTCCATGACGTCCAGATACCGGCTGGCCCAGGCCGCGATCACCATGGCGGCATAGGCCGCGTCGCGCGGCTTCGACAGCAGGTGGTCGGCGGTGTCCAGCGAGACGAAGCTCTTGGGATGTTTCGCCGCCAGGAAGATCCCCGCCGACTCCTCGATCCCCACGATCTGGTCCACCGGCGAATGCAGCACCAGCAGCGCCCGTTTCAGGTTCGCCAGCCGCGTCGTCTGGTCCTGCATCTTCAGGTCGTCGGCAAAGCCCGCCCCGACCGAGACCGGTCGCCCGCCGACGCTGACCTCATGGCGCTCGCCCGGCTTCACCGTCTCGGCTCCCGGCCCCAGCAGGTGCAGCACATGGGCCACGTCGAAGGGCGCACCGATGGTGGCCACCGCGCGGACGCTGGCGATCTCGCCCGCCGCCGCGATCGCCGCTGCCCCGCCCAGGCTGTGCCCGACCAGCAGCCCCGGCGCGCAGCCCCGGCCGGTCATATAGGCCCCCGCCGCCACCAGATCGCCGACGTCGACGGTGAAGCCGTGCGGCATGGCCGCCACCCCCTTCCCGCCGATCCCGGCGAAGTCGAGCCGCAGGGTCGCTACCCCCTCTTCCGCCAGCGCGCGACTGATCCGCGTCGCCGCCAGATTGTCCTTTCCGCATGTGAAACAGTGGGCAAACAGCGCATAGGCCCGCACCTGACCGTCCGGCCGGTCCAGCCGCGCGTTCACCGACCGGCCATCGGGGGTGGTGAAGTCGAAGGGTTCGGTCTGCATGGCGGCTCCTCCCGGCTGACAGCCCAGCCTAGCCCCCCTGTTCGTTCGGTGCGCGACAAAGGTTTCTTGACCCGTCCGCCGACCGGCGTAGGGTCGCGCCGTTCTCCGGGGAGCCGCCGCAGCGGCTGAGATTGGCGTATCCGCCTGACCCGTCGAACCTGATCCGGGTCATGCCGGCGAAGGGATGGGAATGTCTTTTTCCATCCGTGCACCCCGGCGAAAGCCGGGGTCCAGATGACGGACCCGGTCCCCACCAATCGGGGCGCGGTCCTGGATCCCGGCCTGCGCCGGGATGCACGGTGAGAAAGCGATCTGCGCCCGGAGTCGGCAGACCTCAACGTACAGAGGCCGCCATGAACATTCTCGTCACCCCGCCCAAAGCGTCCGAGGCTCAAGCAGCGAGCGACCGCGTCGCGAGCGATAGCCTCCCCCTCGCGGAAGCGAGGAAGGAAGTCATGCGCGAGACCGGCACCATCCCGACCGGCGAACGCGCCGGGTCGCACAAGGTCTATGCCGCGGGCGAGCTCTACCCCGACATCCGCGTGCCCTTCCGCGAGGTGGCCCTGCACCCCTCGGCCAATGAGCCGCCGCTGACCATCTATGACAGCTCGGGCCCCTATACCGACCCGACCGTGACCATCGACATCAAGCGCGGCCTGCCCCTGGTGAAGTCGTCATGGCAGCTGGATCGCGGCGACATCGCCCCCGTCCTGAACCCGCGTGAGGTCAAGCCGGAAGACAACGGCCACGCCGAGGGCAAACACCTCGCCCCCCGTTTCGACACCAGCCACCACAAGGTCTTCAAGGGCGTCGAGGGCCGCCCCGTCACCCAGTACGAATACGCCAACGCCGGCATCATCACCCCCGAGATGGAATATGTCGCCATCCGCGAGAACCTGCGCCGCGAGCAGTCCGCCCCCTGCATCCGCGACGGCGAGGATTTCGGCGCCTCCATCCCCGACTTCGTCACGCCCGAGTTCGTGCGTCAGGAAATCGCCCGCGGCCGCGCCATCATCCCGCACAACATCAACCACCCCGAGGTCGAGCCGATGATCATCGGCCGCAACTTCCTGGTGAAGATCAACGCCAACATCGGCAACTCGGCCGTCCTGTCCAGCGTCGACGACGAGGTCGACAAACTGGTCTGGGCCACCCGCTGGGGTGCCGACAACGTCATGGACCTGTCGACCGGCCGCAACATCCACAACATCCGCGACTGGATCATCCGCAACAGCTCGGTCCCCATCGGCACCGTGCCGATCTACCAGGCGCTGGAGAAGGTCAACGGCGTCGCCGAGGACCTGACCTGGGAGGTGTTCCGCGACACCCTGATCGAACAGGCCGAACAGGGCGTCGACTATTTCACCATCCACGCCGGCGTCCGCCTGCCCTTCGTGCCGATGACGGCGAAACGCGTCACCGGCATCGTCTCACGCGGCGGCTCCATCATGGCCAAATGGTGCCTGTCGCATCACCGCGAGTCCTTCCTCTACGAGCATTTCGAGGACATCTGCGACATCATGCGGGCCTATGATGTGTCGTTCAGCCTCGGCGACGGCCTGCGCCCCGGCTCCATCGCCGACGCCAATGACGAGGCCCAGTTCGCCGAGCTGCGCACCCTCGGCGAACTGACCAAGATCGCCTGGGCCAAGGGCTGCCAGGTCATGATCGAGGGCCCCGGCCATGTGCCGATGCACAAGATCAAGGCGAACATGGATGAGCAGCTGAAACACTGCCACGAGGCGCCCTTCTATACGCTCGGGCCGCTGACCACCGACATCGCTCCCGGCTACGACCACATCACATCCGCCATTGGTGCGGCCATGATCGGCTGGTTCGGCACGGCCATGCTCTGCTACGTCACGCCCAAGGAGCACCTGGGCCTGCCCGATCGTCAGGACGTCAAGGACGGCGTCATCACCTACAAGATCGCCGCCCACGCGGCCGACCTTGCCAAGGGCCACCCCGCCGCCCGGATGCACGACGACGCCCTGTCGCGCGCCCGGTTCGAGTTCCGCTGGGAAGACCAGTTCAACCTCGGCCTCGACCCCGAAACCGCCCGCAAATACCACGACGCCACCCTGCCGAAAGAGGCCCACAAGACCGCCCATTTCTGCAGCATGTGCGGCCCGAAATTCTGCTCGATGAAGATCAGCCAGGACATCCGCCGGGATGCGCAGGCGCAGAATGATGCGGGGGGATCGCTGGCGGAGGCCGAGGCCGGGATGGCGGAGATGAGCGCGAAATTCCGCGCCGGGGGCGGGGTGGTGGAGGTGAAGGTGTGATCCGATGCCCAAATGGCTGGCAAAAGCGAGCGACGAGGGGCTGTCCCATTGCACCTGCGCCACCTCGCTCGCCGGCCTGTCCGGCCAGCTCGACTGCCCGTGGTGCGGCTGCGGCTGGATGATCCCGTGCGCGACCTGTCAGAAAGCCTTCACCTTCGCCCGGGTGGTCGAGATCGACCAGTCCTATGAGGACTTGGTCCGGGCCGACCTGCTCGGCCGGGGCCTTCTCGAGGTGGACGAGACCGAGCTCCGCGAGGGCGCTGCCTGGCTCGCGGAGACCTTCGCCGACTTCGCAGTCGGCGACAGGGTCATCTATCTGGATGGCTGCTATTTTCGGGCTGACCAGCGCCCGATCGCCTTCGAGGGCTTGTACGCCAGGCACGACCACCCCGAGGCGCCGCAGACCGTGGCCCGGCGCGAAGGTCGCGCCCTGATCGAAGACCTCAGCCGCCCGCAATGGTGGTTCGACCGCGAACGCCCGGACCGCGACTGACGGCGCGGCCCCCTTCCGCGGATTTCCCAGCCCCTTACCCCTCGCTGGCCATCCCCCGCAACGCCTCCTCAAACACCGCCGCCGGCTGCCCGCCCGAGATCAGCCACTTCCCCTCGACCACCACGGCGGGCACCCCGTTGATCCCGCGCGAGACCCACAGCGCCTCCGCCGCCCGCACCTCGGCGGCATAACGACCATCCCCCAAGACCTCGACCGCCTTCGCCCGGTCCAGCCCCGCCGCCTTCGCCGCATCGGCCAGCACATCGGCGTCCGGCAGCGCCTGGCCATCGGTGAAATGGGTGCGGAACAGCGCCTCTTTCAGCGCCCTCTGTTCCGCCGGCCCCACCGTCCCCGCCCAGTGCAGCAGCCGGTGGGCGTCGAAGGTGTTCCAGATGCGGCTGTCCGGCCCCATCCGCATCTCGAACCCCGGCCAGGCTTCCGCCGCCCGTTCGTTGATCATGGCCCGGTTGGCCGCCGACTGTTCGGGGTTCGATCCGTATTTGCGGCCCACATGCTCGCCGATGTTCTCGCCCTCTGGCGGCATCTGCGGGTTCAGCTCGAACGGCTGGAAATGCACCTCCGCCTCGATCCCCTCGGCCTTCAGGGTCGCCAGCGCCGCCTCCAGCCCGCCCAGCCCAACGACGCACCAGGGGCAGACGACGTCCGAGACGAAATCGATGTGCAGGGTCTTGGGCATGGGGGGCTCCTTTACGTCGTACATGGCCCTTCTCCCCTTGCGGGAGAAGGTGCCCCGGAGGGGCGGATGAGGGGTGAAACACCCATTACTCCGGCAAGCCGCTGACCTTCCGGCAGTCGGAACGCGGAAACAGACCCCTCATCCGACCGGCTCCGCCGGCCACCTTCTCCCGCAAGGGGAGAAGGGGCGCCTATTCCAGGTCGCAACTGCGTCTATCCTTCCCGCAAGCTCCGACCTAGCCTCGCCCCATGCTCAAGCCCTCCGAGCGTACCCGGACCAACGCCCGTCGCGGTCGCAGCGATCCGACGTTGCCCGAGGCTGTCTTCTGGAAATTCCTCCGGGACCGGCGACTGGAAGGCCTGAAGTTCCGGCGGCAACTTCCCCTCGGGCCCTACATCGCCGACTTCGCCTGCCCCTCGATCCGGCTGATCGTCGAGCTGGACGGCGGGGTTCACGCGCTGCGGGCCGAACGCGAGGCGGCGCGCGACGCCTGGCTGACGGCGAACGGCTGGACCGTGATGCGTTTCGCGAACGAAGCCGTGCTGACCCATCCCGCACTGCTGTTCGAGGCCGTGCGGTGCCACGCCCGGCGGATCCGGGGTTGAGGCGTCCGAGCGACCCCTCATCCGGCCCTCCGGGCCACCTTCCCCCGAAATGGGGGAAGGGATTTTGCTGCACCCCCCGAACCCCGCCCCTCCGGGCTTCTCCCGCCCCCGCACCCCCGCCAGCCTCGCACGCCCCGAACCCCCCGTATGATCCCGCCCGCGCGGACGCACAGGAGGGGGAACACCATGGACGAACCGAGGATCATCGCGGCGGGGCGGTGGGAGCAGACCGAGGATGGCGACACCCTCTACATCCCGGACCACATCCGGCCGTCGCGGCCCGATGACGACGGGCCCGACGATCCTCCCTTCGATGCGCCCCAGCCGGACCACGAGGCCGGCGGCTATGCCATCCGTTCCGACGCGGTCTGGGACGCCGCGCGGCGCGACTATCTGGCCGGGGACGCGGCCCCGGCGGTGTGCGACCGCTATGACCTGAAGCTGGGCACCCTGCGCCATCGCGCCGCGCAACAGGGCTGGCGGCGGCTGGATGCGCCCGATCCCGAGCCCGTCGACCTCGAGGCCGAGCGCGAGGCGGGCCTGCCCGAGATCACCGACATGGCCGCGCGGGCGCTGGTGCGGGCGAACCGCGCCATCCTGCGCGGGCGCGCCGCCGAGGCCGCCGCCTGGCTGCGCATCCACCGCACCCTGTCCGCCGCGCCGGTGCCGCCCGCACCCGAGCCCAGGCCCGCCCCCCGGCCCGACCCGATCGCCACGGTCGGGCGCGAGATGGAGGCCGTCGCCGCCCTCGCCCGCGAGGTCGCCCGCCTCGATCCCGACGACGCGGACGGTGTCGCCGACATCGACGCGCGGCTCACCGCCCTGCAGGCCCGCGCGGCGGCCGGGCGGATTTCAGACGATTCAGACGATTCAGACCCCGTTTTCGTCTCGCCGGAGTCTGAAATCGACCCGCCGGCGCCAGAGCCTTCCGCCCCGCCCGGCTGACGCCGTCACCCCGTCGCGCGTCGTTCGGCGCGATCGGCGGCGAGGGGCTGTTCATCCGCGCTTCGTGAACGAACACCGGCGTCCATTCACGAACGGCAGCCGGTCGAACCTGCAATCCGGCTCGCGTCGCCGCCGGGTCGGCCGCACCCTGGGTCCATCGCAACGGCCCGGTCGTCGGGCCCCACAGACCAAGGACCGCGCCATGATCCGCCTCGCCACCGCCGCCGCCGCCGCCGCCCTGCTGCTGACCGCCGCCGCCCCCGCCCTCGCCCAATCGACGGACACCTCAAAGGTCGTCCTGACCTTCGAGACCGGTGCCACGACCGGATCGGTAATGGTCGCCCTGTTCGGGTCCGAGGCCGCCTACAACGGCGGGGCCCCCGTCGCCCAGGTCGGCATCCCCGCCTCGGGTGCGGTCGTCGCCCGGTTCGAAAACCTGCCCGCCGGCGACTATGCGATGCGGGCCTTCCACGACGTCAACGGCAACGGGCAGATGGATACCAATCCGTTCGGCATGCCGACCGAACCCTATGCCTTCTCCAACAACGCCCGCGGCAACATGGGCCCGGCCTCATGGGACCGCGCCCGCTTCGCCGTCTCGGGCGAAACCGCCCAGACGATCAGCATCAAGTAGTCGGCCTGGGTTCAAACGACATTCAGCGGACCCGCTGATCGTCCGCCAAACACCGTCTTTCCGGGGCCGCGGAGCGGAACCCGGAATCCAGGAGACCGGACTCAAGTCTGGAACGTGAGGCGGACGGCGGCGTCCAGACTCCTGGATTCCGGGTTCTTGTCCCGGCTACGCCGGTCCCAGCCCCGGAATGACGGGGAAGGGAGAACGGGTCCCGACGTCTGAATGTCGATCAAGCCTGGCGCTCGCCGCGCCGTAACCCCCATCAGGAGACATCCCATGCTTACGTCCCGCCGCAATTTCCTCATGGGGGCCGCCGCCCTCTCGGCCGCCGTCGTCACCCCGGAAACCGTCCGCGCCATGGCCGCGATGCAGGCGTCCGCCGACTGGGCCCTGGCCACCGCCGACCTCGAGGCCGACGTCGCGCCCCGGGCCATGCGGCTGGTGCATGGCCGCGCACCCGCCGGCCTGACCGGAACCCTGTTCCGCAACGGCCCGGGCAAGTTCCGGCGGCCCGGCGGCTCGGCCACCCACTGGTTTGACGGCGACGGCCTGATGCGCGCCTTCCGCGTCAACGACGGCCAGGTCACGCTCGACGCCCGCTTCGCCGACACCCCCAAGCGGCGCTGGGAGACCGAGATCGGCGCCGTCGTCACCCCCGGCTTCGGCACCCCCGGCGACGCCCGCGCCCGGGTCGGCTCCAATGACGACGCCAATGCCGCCAACACCGCCGTCATGACCGCCGGCGACGAGGTCTGGGCCCTGTGGGAAGGCGGCGCGCCCATGGCCCTGTCGGCCTCGGACCTGTCGACAAAACGCTTCGTCACCCTGCGCGACGACCTGAAGAGCATGCCCTTCCAGGCCCACCCCCGCTACGACCCCGACGGCACGGTCTGGAACATCGGCCTGAACGGCGACAAGGCCGTCGTCTGGCATCTGAACGCCGACCGCAGCCTGAAGGCGGCCGACGTCATCGACCTGCCGCGCGCCAGCTATATGCATGACTTCACCGCCACGGCCCGGCACCTGATCCTGGTGCTCCAGCCCTGGGTCTTTGACCACCGCGGCATGCCCTATGCCTCGCAGTTCGCCTGGAGGCCCGAGCTGGGCACCCAGGTCCTGGTCATCGACAAGGCCGACCTGTCGCGCCGCCGCCTCTTCGAACTGCCGACCTTCAGCTATTTCCACCTCGGCGACGCCTGGGAGGACGCCTCGGGCACGATCCGCTTCGACGTCGCCGCCGCCAGGGACGTGGCCTTCGCCATGGACGGGGCCCGGGTTCTGGTCGAACAGCGCGGCGTCGTGCCGGGCGAACATGCGGTGCTGAAACTGGTCACCCTGCACACCGACGGCCGCGCCGAACTGGCGTCGTCGGGCATCACCGCCGAGTTTCCGAAAAGCGACCCTCGCCGCGCCGGCCTGCCGCGCCGCCTGACCGTCCATGTCGCCGGCGAGCGCCCCGACCGCCCCCTGCCCGCCGGCCTGGCCACCTGGGACTGGGACAGCGGCCGGTCCGACCGCTTCCTGTTCGGCGACAGCCAGATCATGGAAGAGGCGGTGTTCGTGCCGCACGGCCCGGACGAGGCCGACGCCTGGCTGATCGCCCCCTCGATCAACCTGGCCGAGGGCGTCACCGAGCTTCACGCCTTCAACGCCGCCCGCGTCTCCGACGGCCCCGTCGCCACCTGGCGCGCCGACATCGCCCTGCCCGCCGGCTTCCACGGGGTGTGGGCGGGATGAGGCCTCAAGCAGCGCGAAGCGCGTTAGGCCAAAAAAAAGCCGATCAATACCAGCCGGCGTCGCGCAGGGCCTTGGCGTAGCGCCGGCTGACCGGGGCCTCGACGCCGCCCTCCAGGGTCAGGGTCGCCCGCCCGTCGCCCCGGCTGACGTCGCGCACGGCGTCCTTGGCCACCCACCAGCTGCGATGGGTCTGCGCCCCTTCCAGCCCTTCCAGCTCGGTCAGGGCATCGGACAGCCGCATCAGCACCAGGTCCGAGCCCCGGTCGGTATGGATGCGCAGATAATGGTCCTCGGACTGGACCGCGCGGATCGATGCGCCCCTCAGCTTCAGCGGCAGCCGGTCCGGAAACCGCGCCGGGGCCGCCCCGGCGGGCGCCGCATGCGTCTGGACCGGCTGGGCCCTGGCGACGAAGACATTGATGGCGCTCATGACCACCGTGATCGTCAGGACGGGGCCGACCATCAGCGGCAGGGCCCCGAGCCGGTAGACCTCACCCTCGAAGACAAGGCCGGTGACGAACCACACCAGCAGGGCCACCGGTCCGGTCGTCGAGACCGTCAGGGCCAGGACCGTCAGCCAGGGCCGATCATCCATGTCGATCCAGCGGTGCACCGCCCTCGAGCACAGATGCCCCCAGAAGGCCCCGGCCAGCATCACCGGGACCCAGTACCCGAAGCGCAGCGCCAACGACGTGTTCGACGTCCCGAACGCGCCGGTCAACGCCAGGACAACGCCGGCGGCCGCGGCGATCAGCATGCCCCGGTCGAGCCCCAGGGTCAGGGACTGCGCCGCCCTGGCTTGAGCGGTATCAACAGGCGGCGCGGTCATGGCTGGACGGACGTCTCCGGGGGGTGTTTGTCGGGCGGTGATCCTGACCACGAAAAGGCGTTTCGATGAAGTTGGCAATCGCAGCTGTGACGATCGCGCTGGGGTTGGCCCCGGCGGCAACGGCCGCAGACCTCACCCTGGCCCTGTCGACCCGGGCATCGGGCGGCACGATCGCCGTCGCCGTCTATCGCGACGACGAGGCCTTCCGGCGCGGCCAGTCCCCCGTCGCGACCCGCGTCGTCCCCCGTACCGGAGCCGTAACCTCGGTGACGATTCCGGGACTGGCCCCCGGCCGCTATGCCGTGGCGGCGTTTCACGACACGGACGGCAACGGCGCGCTGACGCTGTGGCCGATCGGCCTCCCGCGCGAGGCCTACGGGTTTTCCAATGACGCGCGCGGCCGATTCGGCCCGCCCCCCTTCGCCGCTGCTGCGTTCGATCTTCCCGCCACGGGCACCCGAAAAGCCTTCACCCTGAGATAGGCGTCCACTGGCGAAGCCGGGGTGACCACTGGCGAAGCGGCGCTGGACCGGGACCGGCTCCGGGCAGGAATGATCAGGCTTCCCACGGAGACCCGCCATGACCCATGTCCTTCCCGCCCTGAGCCCGTTTCGCCGGCTTACGACCTTTGCGCCGCCCGTCATCGGAGCCGGCGTCCTGGCCTGGTTTCTGTTCGTCGCCGCTCCGGGCCAGGGCCTGCCGCTCCGCCCACACGCCCCTGACTGGGCGCTTCTGGGTCAACAGGCCCCGGTGCTGCAGGTGCATATCGCGGCGGCGACCGTGGCACTGGTGATCGGCGTGGTTCTGCTCGTGGGGATCAAGGGGAACATCCTGCACCGGACCCTCGGCTGGACCTGGGCCCTCGCCATGGCGACGGTGGCGATCAGCTCGATCTTCATCCGCAACATCAATGACGGAGCCTTCTCGTGGATCCACCTGTTCACCGGCTGGACCATCATCATCCTGCCGATGGCGCTCTATGCGGCGCGGACCCACAATGTCGCGGCGCACCGTGGCCGGATGACAGGATTGTTTGTCGGGGCCCTGCTGATCGCGGGCATGTTCACCTTCTTCCCGGGCCGCCTGATGTGGCGGGTGTTCCTCGGCTAGGTCCGATCCCGGTGCGGACCGTCGCACACCGCCCGGAATCCCGCCGCTGCGAACCGCACGATATAGTCGCAGGCGCTCTCCAGATCGCCCGACCGGCACAGGCCGTTGGACAGGCGATCCAGCCGGCCCGTCTCGCCCAGCGTCAGGGTCAGCGCGCCGGAGAGGTTGTGGTAGGCCCAGTACAGGTCGACGTCGCGCGCCTGGGGCAGGATGAGCTTGATCAGCTCGATCAGCCGCCGGATGGCCGGGTCGTAATAGCGGGCCATGGTCTCGCCACCGAAGGTCGGGTTGGCATTGGTCTGGGCCACAAGCGCCGAATAGTGTTTCCAGCCAGGGCCACCTTTCAGCGACCACTGGAACGGGGGGCGCAGGAAGGCCTCGAACAACCCCTCCAGCGTCATGCCACCCGGCTCTGCATCGCGGGCGTAGCGGTTGATGGCGTCCACCCGCTCATTGTTCCAGACCTCGGCCCGGCGCAGAAAAACAGCGTCGAACAGACCCCGCTTGGCACCAAAATAATAGTGCACCAGAGCCGTGTCGACGCCGGCCTCGCGCGCCACCTCGCGAATGGTGACGCCATAGAAGCCATGCTTGGAAAACAGGTCCTCCGCCGCGTCGAGGATCAGGTCGCGCGTGTCGGCCAGGCCCTCGGCCTTGGCTTTCGGGGGGCGGCCGCGTTTGGCCGCCGGAGCGTCGAGCTTGGTCATGGGTGCAAGGCTAGGCCGCATTCGCCCCCCTGTGCAACGGCGCCACAGGTCGGACGGGTGCTGACAACGGACAAGCTGCGCCGTTTGACAGCCCGCTGAAAACGACTAGGTTCACGAAAATCATTGAACGCTGAATAAAAGCGTCTCGGGCTGGAAATCATTGGAACGGGGATACCCATGAATCGCTACGTAAAGACCGCCTTGCTGGCCGGAGCCGCCTGGAGCGCGCTTTCGACCTTCGCCATGGCGCAGAACGCCGCCCCACAGGAGGGCGCGACCTCGCTTGACGACGTCGTCGTCACCGCACGCCGCCGCGACGAAGCCCTGAAAGACGTGCCGATCGCCGTGTCGGCCCTGAGTGCCGAACGTCTCGAAAGCACCGGTGCCAGCGACATCACAGCCCTGCAACAGCAGACGCCGAACGCGACGGTCCAGATCGCCCGTGGTTCAAACTCGACGCTGATCTCCTTCATCCGCGGCGTCGGCCAGCAGGATCCGCTGTGGGGCTTCGAGCCCGGCGTGGGCCTCTATGTCGACGACGTCTATGTCGCCCGCCCCCAGGGTGCCGTGCTCGACATCTTCGACGTCAGCCGCATCGAAGTGCTGCGCGGCCCGCAAGGCACGCTCTACGGCCGCAACACCATCGGCGGCGCCATCAAATACGTGACCAAGCCGCTCGGCTCGGAACCTGAGCTCACGGCTCGCGCACAGTTTGGCTCTTACAACGAGCAAAACTACCTGGTCAGCGGCACCTTGCCGCTGTCGTCGACCTTCAGCGTCGGCGGTGCCTATGCCAGCTACAGCCGTGACGGCTTCGGGACCAACCTGACCACCGGCCAGGAGCACTACAACAAGGACGTCGACGCCTACCGTGTCAGCGCCGAATGGAACCCGATCGACCAGTTCAGCCTGCGCATCGCCTATGACCGCGTCGACGACCACTCGGCTCCGCGTCATGGCCACCGCGAGGTCGCCTCGACCACGGGCGGCTTCCTGCCCCTCGCCAACAAATATGACACCCAGTCCGGCCTTCGCGGTCTGCAGGAAGTGGACACATCCGGCCTGTCAGTCACCGGCGAATATCGCGTCAACGACATGCTGACGCTGAAGTCGATCACGGCCTATCGCATGGGCTACACCGACACCGTCATCGACTTCGACGGAACGCCGCTTCCGTCACTGGACGTGCCTGCCATTTACGGCGACCACCAGTTCACCCAAGAGTTCCAGGCGACTCTGACCGGCGACCGCTGGTCGGGCGTAGCCGGTGTCTTCTATCTCGACTCGAGCTCGAAGGGTGCCTTCGACACCATCGCCGGAAATCTCGGCCTCGCCATTGGTGCCGCGGGTTACGTCAAGACTTTGTCCTACTCGGCCTACGCTGACTTCAGCTTCGACTTCACGGACCGGCTGCACGCCTCGATCGGTGGCCGTTACACGTCGGACGACAAGGACGGCTTCGTCTTCCGCGCCTTCTACCTCGGTGCCACGCCGACCGGCCTGACGCGGGGCACCGCCCGGCCGATCTTCGCCACCCGCACGAACTACAAAGCCTCGGACACCTTCGAGAAGTTCACGCCGCGCGCCAGCGTCTCCTATGATTTCACCCCTGAAATGACAGGCTATGCTTCGGTCAGCGAGGGCTTCAAGTCAGGCGGCTGGGACATGCGCGGCGACGCCGCCCTGGTGCCCTCGACGGTCAATGGCTACCAGCCCGAGACAGTCACGACCTACGAAATCGGCCTCAAGGGTCGTGCCTTGGACAATCGCCTGTCCTACTCTTCGGCGGTCTTCTATTCGGACTACAAGGATCAGCAGATCACGACCCAGCAGGTCGCGACCCTGCCCGCCGTCGGCGTCGCCTCGGTCGTCGACAACGCCGGTGCCTCGACCATCTACGGTGTCGAGTTCGAAGCCTCCGCCTTCCTGACGGACCACTTCACGGCCAACGCCTCGGTCGGTTATCTGCACAACGAGTTCGACCAGTTCATTACCCGCATCTCGGGCTCGCCGGTCGACATCTCCAACACCAAGGAGCCGCAGAACTCTCCGGAATGGAGCGGCTTCCTCGGCCTGACCTACAGCAACACCGTCGCCGGCGGCGAACTGCGGATCACCCCGTCGATCTCGTACCGCTCTGACTACCATCTGTTCGACGCGCCGGACCCGGTGCTGGACCAGAAGGCCTATACGCTGGTGGACATGGCCGCCTCGTGGACCGACTCCTCGGGCCACTACCAGGTCTCCGTTTCGGGCAAGAACCTGACGGACGAACGCTACAAGGTCGGCGGCTACAACTTCGCCGGCGCCACCTTCAACAACTCGATCGACGCCTTCTACGGCCCGCCGCGGACGTGGCAGGTCGGCCTGACCTATCGCTACTGATCTCCTGAAGCCTGATCACAACTGATCATGGGCGGCGGTTCTGATGAGCCGCCGCCCTTTTTCTTTGGCGCTGTCGAAAAGCGCGGCTACCGTTCCAACCAACAAGAAGACCACGTCGAGGGAAACGCCATGAGCATGACGGACCAGGGCATCGGCCCCGCCGCCAACCCACGCTATCGCGCCTATGTTCTGGCGCTGCTGATGGTGGTCTACACCTTCAACTTCATCGACCGGCAGATCCTCGCCATCCTGGCCCCCTATATCCAGAAGGAGATGGGGTTCGACGACAGCCAGATGGGGCTGCTGGGTGGGCCGGCCTTCGCCGTCGTCTATTCCACGCTGGCGCTGCCGATCGCCTGGCTGGCCGATCGCATGAGCCGGGTCTCGATCATCGGCGTGTCGCTGGCGTTGTGGAGCGCCTTTACCGCCGTGTGCGGCCTGACCATGAGCTTCTGGCCGCTGTTCGGGGCCCGCATGGGCGTCGGCGTCGGTGAAGCGGGCGGGGTGGCCCCGTCCTATTCGCTGGTCTCGGACTATTTCCCCAAGGCGCAGCGTGCGCGGGCTCTGGCCGTCTATTCGTTCGGCGTGCCGATCGGGACGGCCCTGGGCTATCTGTTCGGCGGAATTCTGGCGGCCCTGATCGACTGGCGCATGGCCTTTATCGTCGTCGGCCTGGCCGGACTGATGCTCGCCCCGCTGCTGAAATTCACCGTCAAGGATCCGGTCCGGGGCGGCTTCGACCGCGCCGAGCCCGTCGCCGGTGCCCCGGAAGTGACGCATGTGCCGACCAAGGCCGCCGGGTTCGGCGAGGTCTGGGCCGTGCTGCTGAAGAAGCCCAGCTTCTGGTTCCTCGCTTTCGGTGCCGCCTGTTCCTCCGTCTATGGCTATGGCTCGGCCTTCTGGCTGCCCAGCTTCTTCCAGCGCTCAATGGGCATGGAGGGCGTAGAGCGTGCGGTCTATATCGCCGGTATCGCCTTCATCGGCGGCACCGCCGGCATCTGGTTCGGCGGCTGGCTGGCGGACAAGCTCGGCAAGGGCACGAGCAAGGCCTGGTATCCGCTGGTCCCCGCGATCGGCTTCATCATCGCCGTGCCGCTGTTCTTCCTGGCCATGAACGTCCAGGACAAATGGCTGGCCTTCGCCCTGTTCCTGGTTCCTCAGGCGCTCAGCCTGGCCTGGCTGGGGCCGGTCATCACCTCCGTGCAGCATCTGGTGCCGGCACACATGCGTTCGACGGCCTCGGCCAGCTTCCTGCTGATCAACAATCTGGTCGGCATCGGCCTGGGCATCTATCTGCTGGGAGCGGTGTCCAAGGCGCTGACGCCGATCTTTGCCGAAGAGGCGCTGCGCTATTCCCTGTACGTCGGACAGTGGTTCTACGGTCTGGCGGCAATCCTTCTGATCATCGCCGCGCGCAGCCTGAAACGGGACTGGGTGGATTGATCGGGGCGTGACGGTTGCGCCTGCGAAGGCGCAGCCCCTATAAGCGCCGCAACTCTTCCCCAGCGTTGCGGCGGCTCCTCCCATGAACATTCACGAATACCAGGCCAAGCAGGTCCTGAAGGGCTTCGGCGCGCCGGTCGCCGAGGGCGTCGCGATCACCTCGGCCGATCAGGCAGAGGCCGCCGCGCGTCAACTGCCGGGTCCGCTCTATGTCGTGAAGTCACAGATCCACGCCGGCGGCCGCGGCAAGGGCAAGTTCAAGGAACTGGGGCCTGACGCCAAGGGCGGCGTCCGCCTGGCCTTCTCGATCGAGGAAGCCGTCGCGCATGCGAAGGAAATGCTCGGCAACACCCTGGTGACCGCCCAGACGGGCGACGCGGGCAAACAGGTCAACCGCCTCTATATCGAGGACGGGGCCGACATTGAGCGCGAACTGTATTGCTCGCTGCTGGTCGACCGTCAGTTCGGCCGCATCGCCTTCGTCGTCTCCACCGAGGGCGGCATGGACATCGAGGCCGTCGCCCATGACACGCCCGAAAAGATCCAGACCATCGTCATCGACCCGGCGACCGGCGTCACCGCGGCCGATGTGGCGAAGATCAACGCCGCCTTCGAACTGAACGGCGCGGCGGCCAGGGACGGCGAGAGCCTGTTCCCCATCCTCTACAAGGCCTTCACCGAGACGGACATGGCGATGCTGGAGGTCAATCCCCTGATCGTCATGAAGGACGGCCATCTGCGCGTGCTTGACGCCAAGGTCAGCTTCGACGGCAACGCCCTGTTCCGCCACGAGGACATCAAGGCGCTGCGCGACGAGACGGAGGAAGACGCCAAGGAGATCGAGGCCTCGAAATGGGACCTCGCCTATGTCTCGCTGGACGGCAACATCGGCTGCATGGTCAACGGCGCCGGCCTGGCCATGGCGACGATGGACATCATCAAACTGTACGGCAAGGAGCCCGCGAACTTCTGTGACGTCGGCGGCGGTGCCGGCAAGGAGAAGGTCGCGGCAGCCTTCAAGATCATCACCGCCGACCCGAACGTCCAGGGCATTCTGGTCAACATCTTCGGCGGTATCATGAAGTGCGACGTCATCGCCGAGGGCGTGGTCGCGGCCGTGAAGGAAGTGGGCCTGAAGGTGCCGCTGGTCGTCCGCCTGGAAGGCACCAATTCCGAGCTGGGCAAGAAGATCCTGAACGAGAGCGGCCTGGCCATCACGGCGGCCGACGACCTCGACGACGCCGCCCAGAAGATCGTCGCGGCGGTCGGCTGAAGCTCCGGCTCCACCACCGACCGTCCCGCTGACCGAATAATCAGAGCAGACCCATGTCCATCCTCGTCGACAAGAACACCAAGATCATCGTCCAGGGCCTGACCGGCAAGACCGGCGGTTTCCACACCGAACAGGCGCTGGCCTATCACGGCACCCAGATGGTCGGCGGCGTGCACCCGACCAAGGGCGGCCAGACCTGGACCGGCTCGCATGGCGAGACCCTGCCGATCTATGCCTCGGTGGCCGAGGCCCGCGACGCGACCAAGGCCGATGCCACGGTGATCTATGTCCCGCCGGCGGGGGCCGCCGACGCCATCATCGAGGCCATCGAGGCCGAGATCCCCTTCATCACCTGCATCACCGAGGGCATTCCGGTGCTGGACATGGTGCGGGTCAAGCGCCGCCTGGAAGACTCGAAGTCGCGCCTGCTGGGCCCCAACTGCCCCGGCATCCTGACGCCGGACGAGTGCAAGATCGGCATCATGCCGGGCTCCATCTTCAAGAAGGGCAATGTCGGCATCGTCTCGCGCTCGGGCACCCTGACCTATGAGGCGGTGTTCCAGACGACCAACGAGGGCCTCGGCCAGACCACGGCCGTCGGCATCGGCGGCGACCCGGTCAAGGGCACGGAATTCATCGACGTGCTCGAAATGTTCCTGGCCGACCCCGAGACCCTCTCCATCGTCATGATCGGCGAGATCGGCGGCGGGGCCGAGGAAGACGCGGCCCAGTTCCTGATCGACGAGGCGAAGAAGGGCCGCTCCAAGCCCATGGTCGGTTTCATCGCCGGCCGCACCGCCCCCAAGGGCCGCACCATGGGACACGCAGGCGCGGTCGTCTCGGGCGGCAAGGGCGATGCAGAGTCCAAGATCGCGGCCATGGAGGCGGCGGGTATCCGCGTTTCGCCCTCGCCCGCGCGCTTGGGAACGACGCTGGTGGACGTGCTGAAGGGCTGAAGCCTGTGTCCCGGAAGCGGGACAAGGAACGTACGAATTTCGTCCGATTCAGGCGAATTTCACCCTTTTGGCCCCCATTCGGTCATGACCGATAAGGAAACAACGCCTATATCAGCGGCGCCGGTTGCGCGCAGGCGTGCGCGCGCCGCCCAAGGGACGTGACGATACGATGGCGGACGATGCCGGCCGGCTGAACCAGGTCTTTGCCGAGACCAGCTTCCTGTATGGCTCGAATGCCTCGTTTATCGAGGACCTACACGAGAAATGGGCGACCGATCCGGCGTCCGTCTCGGGCGAGTGGCGCGCCTTCTTTGACCAGCTGCGGGACAATGCCGACAGCGTGAAGGCCTCCGGTGCCGCGGGCTCGTGGGGCCGTCCTGTCACCGAGGAACCAACCGAGGCGACCGGGGTGTTCGACGGCCGCTGGCCGAGTCCGAAAGCCGATCCGAAGAAGCCGGGAGCCGCGCCGGCTGCGGCCGTCGCTCCGGCACCGGCAGCGGCCGCCGTATCGGTCGAGACCATCCGCGCCGCCGCCCATGATTCGATCCGCGCCCTGATGCTGATCCGCAGCTATCGCGTGCGCGGCCACCTGCAGGCGACGCTGGACCCGCTGGGCATCGAGCAGGCGACGAACAATCCCGAACTGACCCCCGAATTCTATGGCTTCAGCGAAGCCGACATGGACCGTCCCATCTATCTGGACGGCGTGCTGGGTCTGCAGACCGGCAGCATCCGCGAGGTGCTGGCGATCCTGAAACGCACCTACTGCGGCCACATCGGCATTCAGTTCATGCACATCGCTGAGCCGGACGAGAAATCCTGGCTGCAGGCGCGCTTCGAAGGCCCGGACAAGTTCGAGCAGAACGCCTTCACCAAGGAAGGCAAGCTGGCCATCCTGAACAAGCTGATCGAGGCCGAGGGCTTCGAACGCTTCCTGCACAAACGCTTCCCCGGCACCAAACGCTTCGGGCTGGACGGCGGCGAGGCCATGGTCCCGGCGCTGGAGCAGATCATCAAGCGCGGCGGTGCACTCGGCGTCGACGAAGTCGTCTTCGGCATGGCCCACCGCGGTCGCCTGAACACCCTGGCGGCGGTGATGGGCAAGCCCTATCGCGCCATCTTCCACGAGTTCCAGGGCGGCTCGACCGTGCCTTCGGACATCGAGGGGTCCGGCGACGTCAAATATCACATGGGTGCCAGCTCGGACCGAGCCTTCGACGGCAACACGGTCCACCTGTCCCTGACCGCCAACCCGTCACACCTCGAGATCGTCAATCCGGTGGTGCTGGGCAAGGCGCGGGCGAAACAGGCCTTTGACATCCGTGAGGCCCGCGCCGAAGGCGGCGACGCGGCCGCTGAAAAGGCGCTGGACCGCTCCAAGGTCATGCCCCTGCTGATCCACGGCGACGCGGCCTTCGCCGGTCAGGGCGTGGTGGCCGAATGCTTCGCCCTGATGGGACTGAAGGGCTACCGCACCGGCGGGACGATGCATTTCGTCGTCAACAACCAGATCGGCTTCACGACGAGCCCGCGCAACAGCCGCTCCTCGCCCTACCCCTCAGACGTCGCGCTGATGGTCCAGGCACCGATCTTCCACGTCAACGGCGACGATCCGGAAGCCGTTGTCTTCGCCGCCAAGGTCGCCACCGAGTTCCGGCAGAAATTCCACAAGGACGTGGTGGTGGACATGTTCTGCTATCGCCGCTTCGGCCACAACGAGGGCGACGATCCGACCTTCACCCAGCCGCTGATGTATTCGAAAATCCGAGCCCTGCCGTCGACCCGCGAAATCTATTCCAGGCGTTTGGTCGCCGAAGGCGTCATCGATCAGGCAGCCGTCGACGCCGAGGTCGCGCGCTTCGAGGCCTTCCTCGATGCCGAGTTCGACGCCGGCAAGGCCTTCGAGGCCCACAAGGCTGACTGGATGGACGGCCAGTGGCAGGGCATCGGCCTGCCCGAGGGCGACGAACGCCGTGGCGAGACCTCGGTCCCGGCCGCGAAGCTCGCGGATCTGGGCCACAAGCTGACGACCATCCCCAACGCCGTGGACGTGCACAAGACGCTGAAGCGCGTCATCGAAGGCCGTCGCGAGATGATCACGACCGGACAGAACATCGACTGGGCCACGGCCGAAAGCCTGGCCTTCGGCTCGCTGCTGGACGAGGGCTTCCCGGTTCGCCTGTCCGGTCAGGATTCGGTCCGCGGGACCTTCAGCCAGCGCCACTCTGGCATCGTCGACCAGACCACCGAGGCCCGCTATGTCCCGCTAAACAATATCCGCGACGGCCAGGCCGAGTTCGAGGTCATCGACTCGGCCCTGTCGGAAGAGGCCGTCCTCGGTTTCGAATACGGCTACGCCCTGACCGACCCCAACACCCTGGTGATGTGGGAGGCCCAGTTCGGCGATTTCGTGAACGGGGCCCAGGTCGTGATCGACCAGTTCATCACCTCGGGCGAACGCAAATGGCTGCGCATGTGCGGCCTGACCATGCTGCTTCCGCACGGCTACGAGGGTCAGGGACCCGAGCATTCCTCGGCCCGCCTCGAGCGCTTCCTGCAGCAGTGCGCCGAGGACAATATCCAGGTCGCCAACTGCTCGACCCCCGCAAACTATTTCCACATCCTGCGACGTCAGATGCACCGGCCGTTCCGCAAGCCGCTGATCATCATGACGCCCAAGTCGCTTCTGCGGCACAAGAAGGCGGTCTCGACGATCGCCGACATGGCCGAGGGCAGCTCCTTCCACCGCGTGCTGCACGACGACGCCCAGACCCGGCCCGCCGTCGCCGGCGTCACGATCAAGGCCGACAAGGACATCCGCCGCGTCGTCCTGTGCTCGGGCAAGGTCTATTATGACCTGCTGGACCGCCGCGAGCGCGACCAGGCCGACGACGTCTATCTGATGCGGCTGGAGCAGTTCTATCCGTGGCCGATGAAGTCGCTGCTGACCGAACTGGCCCGCTTCCCCAACGCCGAACTGGTCTGGTGCCAGGAAGAGCCCAAGAACATGGGCGGCTGGACCTTCGTCGATCCGTGGCTTGAGCTGACGCTGGACAAGCTGTCGGTGAAGTCGAAGCGGGCCCGCTACGTCGGCCGTCCCGCCTCTGCGTCGACCGCCGCGGGCCTGATGAGCCGACACCTGAAAGAACTCGACGCCTTCCTGACCGACGCCTTCGCCTGACACCCTGACCTGCCAAACCTGACCTGACGAGACCTGGACCCCACCATGGCCGACATCCTGACCCCCGCCCTCGGCGAATCCGTCACCGAAGCCACGATCGGCAAGTGGACGAAGAAGGCCGGCGACGCCGTGAAGAAGGACGAAGTCCTGGTCGAGCTGGAGACCGACAAGGTCTCGCTGGAAGTCGTGTCACCGTCCGACGGCGTCCTGTCAGAGATCCGGGCCCCCGACGGCGAGACCGTGGTTCCGGGTGCCGTCCTGGGTGTGGTCACCGAAGGTGCCACCGCCGCGCCGGCCACTGAAGCGCCCAAGGTCGAGGCCAAGGCCGCCCCCGCTGCAGCCGCTCCGGTCGCTGCTGCTGAGCCCGTTCCGGCGGCCGCCCCGGCTCCCGCCGTTGCGGGCGGTAACGTGGCGATCATGACCCCGACCATGGGCGAGAGCGTCGCCGAAGGCACCATGGGGACCTGGTTGAAGAAATCCGGCGACACGGTCGCCAAGGACGAGATGCTGGTCGAGATCGAAACCGACAAGGTCGCGGTCGAGGTGTCCGCCCCGGCCGCCGGCGTTCTGACCATCGACGCCGAGGCCGGCTCCACCGTGATCCCCGGCCAGCAGGTCGGCAGCATCGCCGCGTCCGGCGACGTTCCGGCCGCCGCACCCGCTTCGGGCGGTTCGGCCAATGCCGGCTCGGCCCAGATCAAGTCCGACGATGCCCCCCATCTGTCGCCCGCCGTGCAGCGCGTGGTGACGGAAAACAACCTCGATCCCAAGGCGCTTGCCGCGACCGGGCCCAAGGGCAACATCACCAAGGCCGACGCCGTCGCCGCCATCGGTGCCGCCGCTCCGGCTCCGGCTCCGGCCCCCGCCGCCCCGGCCGCTGCGCCGGCTGCGCCGCGGGCCGACCAGCCGCGTGAAGAGCGGGTCAAGATGACCCGCCTGCGCCAGACCATCGCGCGCCGCCTCAAGGAATCGCAGAACACCGCCGCCCAGCTGACCACCTTCAACGAGGTGGACATGACCAACGTCATGGCCCTGCGGACCCAGTACAAGGACGTGTTCGAGAAGCGCCACGGCGTGAAGTTGGGCTTCATGAGCTTCTTCACCAAGGCCGTGGTCGCGGCCCTGCAGGAGATCCCGGCGGTCAATGCCGAGATCGACGGCACGGACCTGATCTACAAGAACCACTATGATATCGGCGTCGCCGTCGGCACCGAAAAGGGCCTCGTCGTCCCGGTGCTGCGCGACGCGGACACGCTGTCGCTGGCGGGCATCGAAAAGGGTATCGCCGCCCTGGGCAAGGCGGCCCGCGACGGTGCCCTGACCCTCGATCAGTTGCAGGGCGGCACCTTCACCATCACGAACGGCGGCACCTATGGCTCGCTGATGTCGACGCCGATCCTGAACGCGCCCCAGTCGGGTATCCTCGGCATGCACAACATCGTCCAGCGCCCGATGGCGGTGAACGGCGAGGTGGTGATCCGGCCGATGATGTATCTGGCGCTCAGCTATGATCACCGCATCGTCGACGGCAAGGAGGCGGTGACCTTCCTTGTACGGATCAAGGAATTGCTCGAAGACCCGGCGCGGGCGTTGCTGGACCTCTGAGCCGGGACGGTGTCCTGGAGGGATGACGAGCTGGAGGTGGCCCGCTTCGTCACCGTTCCCGAAGGTGAACTCGCTGTCGCGCTTCTCCAGCGGCACAATATCGCAGCGAGGCTGCCCGATCGCGATATGGCGACCATGAACCCCGACCTGCTCTATGCAATCGGCGGAGTCCGCGTCATCGCGCCCGCAGGTCAAATCATTGAGGCGCGCAAGCTGATTGACCGCATGAGGTCCGGCGAGTTCGCCCGCGAAGTCGACGCGTCCAGCGACTGGGAAACCGATGCCTTGCCCGGCAAGGTCGGAGAACTCGACGAGGCCGAGGTGCACGGAGCGGTCGGCGGCGCGAAGCGTTGGGCGGCACCCATCCTTATCTTCGTTCTACTGCTCGTGCTCGCCGACTGCGCCTTCACGGGCTTCAGGGCCTGAACCGGTCCAGCCGAGCCCGCCCAACACCTCGTTCGTATCTGCCCCCAGCGCGGGCGGTGGCCGGTCATAGGCGACCGGCGTCAACGACATCCGGATCGGCGAGGCCACAGTGTGGACAGGGCCTGACAGGTCCGCGCGGGCCTGCGTCACCTCCAGCCCCCGATGCTTCGCCTGCGGTTCGTCGAACACCTGATCGACGGTGTTGACCGGCCCGCAGGGTACGCCCGCCGTCTCCAGCGCCGCCATCAACTCCACCATGGTGAGGCCCGCGGTCAGGGCCGACAGTTCGGCGGTCATGGCCGCACGGTGCTCGATGCGAAGGGCGTTGGTCAGGAAGCGGGGGTCGCCCCCCATGCCCCCGACGCCCAGTGCGCCACACAGGGCCCGGAACTGGCCGTCATTGCCGACCGCGATCACGACCATTCCATCCGTACACGGAAAGGGCTGGTAGGGCGCGAGATTCGGGTGGGCGTTGCCCATCCGGGTGGGGGCCGCGCCCGAGACAAAGAAATTGGTCGCCTGATTGGCCAGCATGGCCGCCTGGACGTCGAACAGGGCGATGTCGATGTGTTGCCCCTGCCCCGTCGCCCGGGCGTGCATCAGGGCGGCGAGGATGGCGTTGGAGGCGTACAGGCCGGTGAACAGGTCGACGACCGCGACCCCGACCTTCATCGGCTCGGCTCCGGGCGCGCCATCGGGCTGGCCGGTGATGGACATCAGCCCCCCCATGGCCTGGATCATATAGTCATAGCCGGCGCGGTGGGCGTCGGGTCCGTCCTGACCGAAGCCGGTGATCGAGCAGTAGACCAGCTTCGGATTGAGCGCTGACAAGGCCACATGGTCGAGGCCGTATTTCTTCAGGCCACCGGTCTTGAAATTCTCGACGACCACGTCGCACGTCTTGCTCAGCTCACGGATGATTCCCGCGCCTTCGGCGGACGCAATGTCAACTTCGACCGACTTCTTGCCCCTGTTGGCGCACAGGAAATAGGCCGCGTCGCCCTTCGATCCGTCCGTCTTTGTGGTGAAGGGCGGCCCCCAGGATCGGGTGTCGTCGCCGACGCCCGGTCGCTCGATCTTGATCACCTCGGCCCCGAGGTCCGCCAGCATCTGTGTCGCCCACGGCCCGGCCAGCACGCGGCTGAGGTCGAGGACGCGAACGCCGGAAAGGGGGCCTTGAGGGGTCTCGGCGGTCATGGCGCCTCACATCGCGGCTGACCGCGGATTTCGGGGCAAGGCTCCAGAGGCGCGCGGATATCGACGGACCATGCGAAGCGGTCGTTCACCCACCTCGCGTCGGCGAATTCGTCAGCTCGCCGCGAGGCCATCCTGGCGAGGGCAGGGGGGCCCAGGCCTCGACCGGGCGGATGTTCCCGTGTGACGACGCAGTCCAGGCCGGCGCCCGCCGCAGCCCGGCCGCAGGACAGTTCAACCGTCCCGATCGCCGTGAAGACGAAGGGGAGCCGCATGGTCGTCGCGACGGGGCGGCCGTCCCGCGTCGCCGGCCTGATGCGGACCGTGTCGATCGCCCCGAGGGCCGCCTCTCCGAACCCCCAGCCGAGCGGTATCTCCTCGACGATTCGGCATTGCTCCAGCGGTCCGACGTCCGGTGCCGTGCACGCCAGCACGACCCGACCGGACACGGCTTCCTGCAGCGCCGCATACGGCATGACCACCTCGCCTTGGGAAAGGCGTCGCGGCGGCGTGTCGGAAGGCGACGGCGGCGGCTGCGGCGGAGACTCCTGACCCATCACGGACAGCAGCGCGAAGGCCAGAAGCGACATCCTATAGCCCCGGGTCCCAGACGCCGGCATCCCGCATCCGGCATTCGCGCGCTTCCCTCGCCCGGCCGTCCAGCTCGTCGGCCATACTGCAGACCGCCTTTGACACCGTGGCCTTGTGAACCCCCGGCACCAGGGCATGCATGAAGGCGCAACCAGCCAGTTTCAGCAGGCGGACTCCAAACCTCGACGAGGCCGCCATGTGATGGAGATAGCTCTCCTCCACTTCGCGCGGGTGGTCCACGAACAGTCGGTTCAGGGTGCGGATCATGGCGACAGTCTAGCCTGCGACGGGTCGGCCCACTACCCGTCCGCGCCATTCTGGCCTAAACCGCGCGTCAGAACAGGGGGTCGGCGGTCAATTCCGCTCACGATCGTGCGCAGGCCCCGGACCCGCTCAGGAAAGATCGCCCATGGCCGACGGTGCCTCCGCTCCCCACCAGACCTTCCGCTGGGACGACCCGCTGGACCTCTCGGGCCGGCTGACCGACGACGAGCGAATGATCCAGGATGCCGCGCGCTCCTACGCCCGGGAGAAGTTGCTCCCCCGCGTCGTCGCCGCCTTTCGCGACGAGACCTTCGACCGCGCCATCATGACCGAACTGGGCGAGATGGGCTTCCTCGGCGCCATGCTGCCGGAACAGTACGGCGGCTCCTCGGTCAGCCACGTCGCCTACGGCCTGATCGCGCGCGAGATCGAGGCGGTCGACAGCGGCTATCGCTCGGCCATGAGCGTGCAGTCGTCGCTGGCCATGTATCCGATCTACGCCTTCGGCTCGGAAGAACAGAAAATGCGTTTCCTGCCGCGCATGGCGGCCGGTGAACTGGTCGGCTGTTTCGGCCTGACCGAGGCCGACGGCGGCTCGGACCCGGCCTCGATGAAGACAAAGGCGGTCAAGGTCGACGGCGGCTATCGCCTGAACGGTGCCAAATACTGGATCACCAACTCGCCGATCTCGGACCTGGCCGTGGTCTGGGCCAAGCTGGATGACGTCATCCGCGGCTTCATCGTCGAACGCGGCATGGACGGCTTCACCACCGACAAGATCGGCGACAAGCTGTCCCTGCGCGCCTCCATCACCGGCGACATCGGCCTGAACGACGTCTTCGTGCCGGAAGAAAACGTGCTGCCCGGCGTGAAGGGCCTGCGCGGTCCCTTCTCCTGCCTGAACAAGGCCCGCTACGGCATCGCCTGGGGGGCCATGGGCGCCGCCGAGGCCTGTTTCCACCTGACCCGCGACTATGTCGGCGAGCGGATGCTGTTCGGCCGGCCCCTGTCTTCGCGCCAGCTGGTGCAGAAGAAGCTGGCCGACATGCAGACGGAAATCTTCCTCGGCTTCGAGGGTGCCCTGGCCCTGGGCCGGCTTCTCGACCAGGGGGCCTGGGTCCCCGAGGCCATCTCGATGATGAAGCGCAACAATTGCGGCAAGGCGCTGGATATCGCCCGGGTCGCCCGCGACATGCACGGCGGTGCCGGTATCACCGGTGAGATGCACGTCATGCGCCACGCCATGAACCTCGAGACCGTCAACACCTACGAAGGCGCGCACGACGTCCACGCCCTGATTCTGGGCCGGGCGATCACCGGCGAAAGCGCTTTCTAAGCCTGTCGTCATCGCCGCTTTCTCGCGCTAGGGTCACCGGAATGACGGGGGACCCATAGATGCGGCGTTTCAACATTCGGGCCGGCGGCCTGTCCTTTCTGGCGCTCGTCGTCGCGGTTCCGTTGCTGACGGCGACGCCCGCCGGGGCCCAGCAATCGCCGGTTCCGTTCGACGCCCAACGCGGGGTCTTCACCTTCGCGACGGGTCTGGAGCGGGCCCTTCCCGCCGTCGTGCAGGTCACGACCCTGGGCCAGTCCGAGGGCCCCAGCTCGGGTGACAATGAGCCCAGGCCTGTCTCGAGCGGCTCAGGTGCCATCATCGATGCGCGCGAAGGCATTATCGTCACCAACAACCACGTGGTCGAAGGCGGGCGGAAATTCACGGTCGACATGACCGACGGCCGCATCTTCGACGCCGTCCTCATCGGCAAGGACAAGGCCACCGATCTCGCCGTGCTGAAGATCGAGGCCACCGGTCTGTCGCAGATCGAGGTGGTCAATTCCGATTCGTTACGGACCGGCGACCTGGCCTTTGCAGTCGGCTATCCGCTGGGTCTGGACCAGACGCTGACCATGGGTGTCATCTCGGGCCTGGGCCGGTCGGGCATGGGTGACCGCATTGAGGACTATATCCAGACGGACGCGGCCGTGAACTCGGGCAATTCGGGCGGGCCTCTGCTGGACAGTCGGGGTCGATTGATCGGCATCAACACCTCTATCCTGTCAGGCGGCGGCGGCGGCAACGACGGCATCGCCTTCGCCGTGCCGAGCCGTATCCTGATGTATGTCGTCGCCCAGTTGCGCGAGACCGGGGAGGTCAAGCGCGGAACCACGGGTGTGATTCTCGGCTCGCTGAACGCAGAGCGGTCGCGCCAATTCGGCCTTGGCATCGTCCGGGGCGCGGTCGTCGAGGATGTAGCTCCCGGCTCGTCGGCTGAGGGTGCCGGTCTGCGAAGGGGCGACGTCATCACCCGGATCGGGAACCGCCCGGTCTCAAACGCCGGCACCGTGGCCGCGACCGTAGGGATCGCCGCGCCGGGAACCCGGGTCGAGGTGGTCTATCTGCGCGACGGCCACGAGGGCCGCACCACCATGACCGTCGAGACGCCGGGGACGGACCCCGTCATCTCGGGTGCGGACGCGGTCATCGCGCGCGGTGCGTCGGTGCGGGCGGCGGCGGAAGGGCTTGAGGTCTTCGCGGTCGAGGGCGGATCCATCGCGGCCGCCGGCAGACTTCAGGCGGGCGACGTGATTCGATCGATCGACGGCCAGCCGACAGCCGACCTGGCGGGGCTCGCGGCGGCGATGGAGGGGATCGGGGAACGGATCCTGTCCGTCCTGCGTGGCACCGAGGCGGTCGAGGTCCGCCTGCCCTGAGCCACGGAGGACGCCGGACAGCAAAACGCCCGCTCTGCCGGGGGGGGATGGCGGAACGGGCGTCTTGCTTTGGAGGAAGCACCGGCCCGCCGGAGCCCTTGATGGAGAAATCCAGGAGGGGCTGGGGGGGGGCTGTTCAGGATCCGGAACTTTTCCGAACTCCGACAGGCCGATGACCAAGATTTCTCCCGCCAAGGCGGCGGACGCTGGGCCGAAGCGAGGCGATTTCGTGTTCGGACCGATTTCCTTTTCAGGCTGACCTCACTGACACAGCGTTCGGTGAAATCGGTCGCCTTGTTGAGGCTGGACGCTGGCGTTTCACGAATGTCGGCGTAACCTCACGGGGATGAGCGACGCCGCCGATCTGCAGTCACAGCCGGGTCCGGTCTTCTTCGACCGCAAGGAACTGGACCTGATCCTTCGGGTCTACGGCCGCATGGTCGCCGCAGCCGAGTGGCGCGACTATGCCATGGTCGGTCACCGGGACGTGGCCGAGTTCGCCGTGTTCCGTCGCTCGGGCGACGCGCCCCTGTACCGCATCGAAAAACGCCCTTCCCTGCGCCTGAAGCAGGGCCAGTGGGCCGTTATAGGCGAGGGCGGTCACATCCTGCGGCGGGGTCGCGAACTGGCCCAGGTGCTGCGGGTGTTCGACAGCCGGAAATTCACCGTCATCGACTGACGAAAAAGGCCCCGACGATACCGCCGGGGCCTCACTCATGTCGGGACTATCAGTCCTCGGGTTAGCTGAAGCCGCACTCAGAGATCGAACGAATCCGTCTTCCCTGACGTCCTCAGCGGCGGCCGCCGAAGATGGCCAGCAGGAACTGGAACATGTTGATAAAGTTGATGTACAGGCTCAGCGCACCGTAGCTGGTAGCGACACCCATGGCGTTCTGATTCCCGCCGAGGGCGTAGTAGGTCATCTTCAGACGCTGGGTGTCATAGGCCGTCAGACCCGCGAAAATCAGCACGCCGACGACGCTGATGATCAGTTGCATCATCGAGTTCTGCAGGAAGATGTTGACCACCGAAGCGATGATGAGACCGATCACGCCCATGATCAGGAAGCTGCCGAAGCCGGTCAGATCCTTCTTGGTCGTGTAGCCGAACAGGCTCAGCGCACCAAAGGCGGCGGAGGTGATCAGGAAGGTCTGGACCACAGAAGCACCGGTGTAGATCAGCACGACCGTGCCCATCGAGGCACCGATCAGGGCCACAATCAGCCAGTACAGAGCGCTGGCACCACCCGAGGTCGGGTTCTTCATCACAAAGTTCGATCCCAGCAGGATGACCAGCGGCGAGAAGGCCACGATCATGCCCAGCAGGGTGAAACCGGCCAGTCGCCCGTCGGCGGTCACCTGGTACATCAGGTCGCGGACCGGGGGATAGGAACCGGTGATGAAGGCCAGCACGGCCGACACCAGCAGGCCGAGAGCGACCTTGTTGTAGACGCCCAGCATGAAGCTGCGCAGGCCGGCGTCGACCGACATGTCAGCCGTCGCGGGCGCTGAATAACCGTTTCTGAAATCGCTCATGGCGAGATCGTCCTCCATTCGACCGGGAATTCCCGGGCTTTGTGCAAATATCGGGGTGGACGGCGCCTTCCGCAAGGAAAACCGGACTTGGGCGCGGCGGACACAGCCGCTACCAAGAGTCGCATGGTCCGACTTTTCACCGCTCTCTCCGTCCCCGACGATGTGGCCGCGACGCTGTCGCGCCGCCAGACCGGGCTGCCCGGCGCGAACTGGCGTACCCAGGATCAGTTGCACATCACCCTGACCTTCTACGGAGAGGTCGACGGGCACCGCGCCGATGATCTGGCCGTCGAGCTGGAGAAGGCGGCGGCTGGCGGATCGTTCGAGATCGCCCTGGCCGGCGTCGGTGCCTTCGGCGACGAGCATCGCACCCGCACGCTCTGGGCCGGGATCGAACCGAATGAGCGACTGTCGGTGCTGGCGGGCCGTTGTCGCAAGGCGGCGGAGCGGGCCGGGATCGTCGTCGAGCGCCGCGATTACCGCCCGCATCTGACGCTGGCCTATCTGAAGCCACAGACAAATCCCGACCGGATCGGGGCCTGGATCGCGGGCCACAGCCTGCTGCACTCGCCGCCGGTCCGCATCGACCGGTTCGGCCTGTATTCCAGCGTCCTGACCCAGGACGGCAGCCACTATGAACTCGAACGGGAGTACCTGCTTTGATGGAAGCCGTCCTTCAAACCGAACGCCTGACACTTCGCCCCATCGCCATGGAGGACTTCCCGCGCTGGGCCGGGATGATGGCCGATCCCGAGGCCGCGAAATTTCTCGGTGGGCCCCAGCCGGCGGCGGTCGCCTGGCGCGGTTTCATGACCATGGCGGGGGCCTGGAGTCTGACGGGCGTGTCCATGTTTTCGGTGATTGAACGAGAGAGCGGCCTCTGGCTGGGCCGGATCGGTCCGTGGCAACCGCACGGCTGGCCAGGAACCGAGGTCGGCTGGGGCCTGCACCCGGATGCCCAGGGCAAGGGCTATGGCGTCGAGGCCGCGACGGCGGCGATCGACTATGCCTTTGACACGCTTGGCTGGACCGAGGTCATCCACTGCATCGACCCTGAAAACACCCCTTCGCAGCGACTGGCCGAACGGATCGGGTCACGCAATCAGGGACTTACGCTGCTGCCACCGCCTTTCCACGAACTGACCATCGAGCGTTGGGGCCAGAGCCGCGAGGACTGGCGGGCGCGCCACGATTGAAGGGGCCCCCGGCTGCGAAATACTGACGCTTTGACCGACGGGCGCGTTCGGCTAGTCAGGATACAAGAAACGACGGGGATGGACGATGCGGGTTCTGGTTCTGGGCGGCGACGGTTTCTGCGGCTGGCCGACAGCCCTGCATCTGTCGGCGCGCGGCTGGGATGTCTGCGTTGTCGACAATCTGAGCCGGCGCAACATCGACAATGAGCTGGAGGTTCAGTCCCTGACCCCCATCCGGACCATGGGCGAGCGTATCGCCGCCTGGACCGAGGTCAGCGGCAGGACCATCGACTTCGTCAACATGACCGTCGGCAAGGAGTTCGACCGGCTCGTCGCGCTGATCAAGGACTGGAAGCCCGACAGCGTCGTCCATTTCGCCGAACAGCGAGCAGCGCCCTATTCGATGAAGTCGGCCCGGCACAAGCTCTACACGGTCGACAACAATCTGAATGCCACCAACCACCTGCTTGCGGCCATCGTCGAGAGCGGGCTGGACGTGCATCTGGCTCACCTCGGCACCATGGGCGTCTATGGCTACGCCACGGCAGGCCTGCGCATCCCCGAGGGCTATCTGAAGGTCACGGTCGACACGGACTTTGGCCCGACCGAGCAGGAGATCCTGTTCCCGCCGAACCCGGGCTCGATCTATCACATGACCAAGACGCAGGACGCCCTGCTGTTCCAGTTCTACGCCAAGAACGACGGGGTCCGGATCACCGACCTGCACCAGGGTATCGTCTGGGGTACCCAGACCGAAGAAACCCGCCTGGACGAGCGGTTGATCAACCGGTTCGACTATGACGGCGATTACGGAACCGTGCTGAATCGCTTCCTGATGCAGGCCGCCGTCGACTATCCACTGACGGTGCACGGCACGGGTGGCCAGACGCGGGCCTTCATCCACATCCAGGACACGGTGCGCTGCGTCGAGCTGGCGCTCGCCAATCCGCCCAAGGCCGGAGAACGGGTCAAGATTCTGAACCAGATGACCGAGAGCCGTCGGGTCCGCGATCTGGCCGCCATGATCTCGGGCATGACGGGTGCCGTGATCCACAATGTGCCCAACCCGCGGCAGGAAGCCGACGAGAACGAACTCATCGTCGCCAATGACCAGTTCCGCGACCTGGGTCTGAAGCCGATTACCCTGGCGCAGGGGCTGCTGGACGAGGTCACCGACATAGCCCGTCGCTACGCAGGTCGCGCGGACCTGACCAAGGTGCCCTGCGTCTCGACCTGGAACAGCAAGCGCGCGCAGGCGGTAAAGACCGAGCCGACCCTGAAGGCACCGCCCGAGGCCCCGGTTCACGCCCGGTCGGCCTAGGGTCGCCGGTCCATGGCCGCCGCCCCCGTATCCCTGCTGGTCTTCGGCGGCGGCTGGCTGGGCCGGGCGGTCGCGCACGAGGCGGTCCGGCGAGGCGGTCGGGCTGTCCTGACCAGCCGCGATGGCGGACGGCGGGCGGCCCTGACTGAAGAGGGGTTCGCAGTTGTCGACCCGGCGGACGAGACCGCGCTGACAGCCGCGGTCGCCGAAACCTCGGCCATTCTGATCACCGCCCCTCCGGAGGCGACCGGCTGTCCGGGGGTAAAGGCCCTGCTGCCCGCCATCACCGCGCGCGCGGCCTGGCCGGACTGGATCGGCTATGTGTCATCGACCGCCGTCTATGGCGATCGGGCCGGCGGCTGGGCCTTTGAGGATTCCGAGCTGAACGCGGCCAGCCTGCAGGGCGCGCGGCGTGTCCGGGCAGAACGCGACTGGCTGGACGCCGGGCAGGGCATGGGTCTGACGGTGCAGATCTTCCGGCTGCCCGGCCTCTACGGACCCGGCCGCTCGCCGCTGGATCGTCTGCGCGACGGCACGGCGCGGCTGGTCCGGAAACCGGGACAGGTCTTCAACCGCATCTATGTCGATGACGTCGTCGAGGGCCTGTTCGCCTCGATGGCGCGGCCGCGGCCCGGTGCCGCCTACATCCTGTGCGATGACGAACCCGCGCCGGCCGATGTGGTCATGGAGGACGCGGCGCGCCGTCTCGGCCTGCCCGCACCGCCCGAGGTGACCTGGGATGATCCATCCGTCAGCGAGGGAATGCGGCGCTTCTATCTGGACTCCAAACGCCTCTCGAATGCACGCGCCAAGGCCGAGCTGGGCTGGCGGCCGCGTTATCCAACGTGGCGCGAGGGGCTGGAGGCGCTGCTCGCAATCCGGACGTGAGCCCTGTCGCTCCGACGGGTTATCCCCGGCGACACAACCACTGACGGCTCAGGATCGAGGGCTGACCCCCGACGTTCCCGCGGATCTCAGACCTTGTCCGCTTCAGAACGGCAGGCCGTTCCGCTGGCGGCTGTATGCCATTGTGCCAACATTGGCACCGGCGCGCAGGCCGACACCGGTGCGGATCGGGGCCAGGGTGATGCCGTCGGCGCGCTGGTAGTTCACCCCGAGGCCGCCGACCAGATAGGCCGTGCCCTCCACGCCGGGGTAGCGGCGATAGATCATGTCGGGATGGTACAGGCCGTAAACCAGGGTGAAGACCCGGCTGGCGTTGCCCCCGACATCCCAGCCGATCGACATGCCCTGCCAGAAGACCTCCTGGGAGGCCGAAAGGTCCTTCATGTGCAGAGCCCCGCGACCATAGCGGAAGCCGATGCCGAAGGCGCCCGAGCCCTCCTCACCGGCGATATAGGCGGTCGGACCTTCGCCCTGATCGGCAAACACACGCTCGATGACGCCGCCGATCGCCTCTGCGGCAATGCCCAGCTCGCGCGAGCCGGCCGCGATCAGTTCGTCTGCCGAATAGACCTGCGCCTGCTGGTCCGAGGCGATCGGATAGGCAGGGTCTGTCGGCTGTTGCCCGGCGGTGGCGCAGGCGGACAGGCCCGAAGCGCCGGCGGTGGCAGCGAGACCGGACAGGATCATTTGGCGGCGGTGCATGGCGATTCTCTCAGCGCAGGGCGGGGACGCGGGATCGTCGCCGCCTTTTGAGTCAGCCTTGCGGCGATGAGGTTAACGAGAGATTGCCGAAGGCAGGCTGACGGGCCTCAATGCTTGTCGGTTTTGGCGGTCAGCCAGTCCATCAGGGCCAGCAGAACGCCGGAGGTGACGAAGGTCAGGTGGATGATCACACCCCACATCGCTTCCTGACTGTCGAGCGGCGCGCCGTCCTTGCCGATGTTCATGAAGAATTTCAGGAGCTGGATCCCGGATATGGCCACGATAGAGGCGATCAGCTTCATCTTCAGGCCCGAGAAATCGACGGTCCCCATCCACGGCGGACGATCGGTCTCTCCGTCCAGATCCAGTTTGGAGACGAAATTCTCATAGCCGGAGAACATCACGATCAGCAGGAGATTGCCCGCCAGCGACAGGTCCACCAGCGTCAGGACCGCCAGTATGGCGTCGTTGGAGCTCATGCCCGGCCCGGCCACGAAGGCCTGGGGCAGATAGTAGGCGAGGTCACGCAGGAACACGACCATCAGCATCAGCAGGGCCAGGGCCAGCCCCGCATAGAAGGGTGCCATCAGCCAACGCGACATGAACAGTCCGCGCTCGAACGCCGTCTCGATCTTCGGCTTGATACCCATGGTCGTCCCCGATCTACCTGAACCCTTTTGGCGGGGCCGGGGCGTTCGATCAAGGTGGCGTCAGGACCGCAGGCGCGCCCCGGTCTTGTCTGCGGCGGCCACGACCCGGGCCGACAACGCCTCGATCTCCGGCTCGGTCAGGGTCGCCTCGACCGGCTGGATGACGACTTCGAGCGCAACCGACTTCATGCCCCCGGGGACGCCAGTGCCGCGATAGACGTCAAACACCCTGACCTCCGAAATCAGGGCCTTGTCGGCCCCGGCGACCGCGCGCGTCAGATCGCCGACGGCCTTGCCGTCCTCGACCAGGAAGGCGAAGTCGCGGGTCAGGGGCATCAGATTGGCCAGGTTGGCCGGGCCGCGCGCCTTGGACTTCGTACCGCGGGGTTCGGGCACCGCGTCCAGCACGATCTCGAAGGCCAGCATCGGACCGTCCGCATCCAGCAGCTTGAGCACGCGCGGATGCAGAGCCCCGAACTCGACCATCACGGTCTTGGGTCCCAGTTGAAGGCGAGCCGAGCGTCCGGGATGCCACCAGTCGCGGTTCTGGCCCTGAACCAGTTGCAGCGAGCCGACGGGCGCGCCCAGCTCTTCCAGCAGCGCCATCAGGTCGCCCTTGAGGCCGAACAGGGCGTCCTCAGCCTCGCCGCCCCAGTGACGGGCCGCGCGCGGCGCGATCAGTCCGGCGATGACGGTGCGCTGTCCGGTAGGAGAGTCGTCCAGATAGATGGGGCCGACCTCGAACAGGCAGGCGTCGGCATGGCCGCGCGCAGCGTTGCGGGCGGCCGCCTGGATCAGATTGGGCAGGGCCGAGGGCCGCATGCAGTCCAGATCGGCAGCGATCGGATTCTCGACCAGAAGACGTTCATGGCCGCCGCCGAACAGGGTGGCTGTCGACTGTTTGGTGAAGGACCAGGTGACGGCCTCGGCATAGCCCATGGCCGCCAGCGCGCGACGGGCGCGTCGGACGCGGGCCTGACGCGGGTTCAGCACGCCGCGCGACGGCGCGCCCTGATCGGGCAAGGGGGTTGAAGGAAGGGCGCCGTAGCCCTCGATACGGGCGACTTCCTCGACCAGATCGGCCGGCCCGTCGACGTCGCGGCGCCATGAGGGTGGCGTAACGGTCCAGGACGTGCCCCGGACGATCTCGAAACCAAGGCGGGTCAGGATTTCTGCGATCCGGTCGTCGTCGAGCGACAGACCGGTCAGCTGACCGACGCGGGCCGGATCGAAGTCGAAAGCCGCAGGATTGGCGGGCACCTGCCCGGCCATCACGACCTCGGACGGCTCGCCACCACACAGGTCGAGGATCAGGCGCGTGGCGAGCTCCAGACCCGGCACCACGAAGGCCGGATCGACGCCGCGCGCGAACCGGTACTGGGCGTCCGAGTTGATCGTCAGGGAGCGCCCGGTCTGTGCCGTGACCAGGGGGTTGAACCAGGCGCTTTCGACGAAGACATCAACGGTGTCGTCCGAGCAGCCGGTCGACTCGCCGCCCATGACGCCGCCGAGGCCGATGGGGCGCTCGCCGGCAGCGTCGGAAATGATGCACATGGCCGGATCGACAGCATAGGTCTTTCCGTCGAGAGCGATGAGGTGCTCGTGGTCGCCCGACCCAACGGCGACCTGCCCGCCTCGCACCACGATCTCGCCGCCCACCAGCTTGCCCGCATCATAGACGTGCAGCGGCCGGCAGCGGTCGTAGGCGATCAGATTGGTGACATCGACCAGCCGGTTGATCGAGCGCAGCCCGATGGCCGTCAGTCGCCGTTGCAGCCACTCGGGCGACGGGCCGTTCTTCACCCCACGGATCAGCCGCCCGGCAAACACAGGGCACATCTCCGGTGCCTCGATGCGGACGGAGATCGGCGACGGAAAGCCGCCGGCGACTGGCTGAACCGACGGCGTCTTCAGCTGACCGAGGCTGGCCGCCGCCAGATCGCGGGCGATGCCGGCCACGCCCAGCCAATCGGGCCGGTTCGGCGTCACTTCAAAATCGATCACCGGCTCGGCACCGAACACACCCGCCGCCGGCATTCCGACCGTCAGGTCGTCGGCCAGCTCAAGAATGCCGTCGCTGTCATCGGCCAGTTCCAATTCGGATGCCGAGCACAGCATGCCGTTCGAGACGACGCCCCGGACGGGCTTTTCGACCAGGGTCACGCCGAGTCCCGGCACGAAGGCCCCGATGGGCGCATAGATGGTGGTCAGACCGGCCCGCGCGTTCGGCGCGCCACAGACGATCTCCTTCATCCCGTCGACGGTGTCGACCTGACAGACCTGCAGCCGGTCGGCGTTGGGATGGCGTTCGGCCGAGACGATGCGGGCGACCGTGAAGGGTGCCAGCACCGCGATCGGGTCGTGAACCTCTTCCACCTCCAGCCCCGCCATGGTCATGGCGTCGGCCACCGCCGCGACATCAGCGTCCGTGTCCAGGTGTTCCTTCAACCAGGAGAGGGTGAATTTCACGCGAGGGTTCCCGAGACGTTCGGGATGTCAGACGCGGATTTGATGCCGCTCTGGAGTTGCTCCAGGAGATCATCCGATCCCGTGAAGCCGACCTGCACGAAACGGCAGCGAAGAAAGCGGCAGTTGGCCATGCCGATCACGCCGGCCAGTTTGGTGGTGCTGAGAGGCCGGTACAGCAGGTTACGGACGTCCGTCGTCGTGCCCATGGCGCAATTGTCGAATGAGGTTCCAGTCATGACCGCCATGACGGCCGGCCCCTCGATCACGCAGTCTGTGAAGGTCTTGCCGTCGATCGCCATCTGGCCGGCGTTCCAGTGCTGGACGGCCAGGACCGGCAGCCAGACAGCCTCCTTCTCGAAGCTGGTACGGGCCACAAGGGCACGGCCGGCGGCTTCTTCGGGGGACATGGGTGCGTTCGGGGTCGGGTCGGTCATGTTGCAGTCTTTCGATTTCAGTTCCGGCCGTCAGCCGGCAGTCGTGACCTGTTCGATCAGCGTATTGAGCAGGGTCTCGTTTCCGGTGATCCCCAGCGTCTGGAACCGGCACCGGGTGAAGGTGCAGTTGCGCACCGGAATGGCACCGATCCCCATGACCCCCATGGGCTTGAACAGCATGTTGCGCATGTCGCCCCCGGTCGGGCCGAAATTCGTGCTTTCGAAATGGGTGCCCTCGAGCACCAGCATCAGCGCCGGTCCGTCGATCACGCAATCCGTAAAGGCGCGGCCCTCGATCATGACCCCGCCTCCGGCCTGGACGCTGGCGCGATAGAGGTCGAACAGGCTGAAGGTGGCACCGCTGATCTCTTTCGCGAGCGGGTCGAGGGTGCGCGTCGCCGCGGCGGGGGAGAGGGTCGGGTCAGTCATCAGGACAGTCCGCTTGCAGGATTGGGCGTGGCAAACGCCGAGAAGCCGTAATGGGCCAGCCACCGTGTGTCAGCGTCGAACATGGGGCGCAGGTCGGGGATTCCGTATTTCAACATGGCCAGGCGATCCACGCCCATGCCGAAGGCGAACCCCTGGTACTCGTCGGGATCGATGCCGCAGTTCCGCAGCACATTGGGATGCACCATGCCGCAGCCCAGAATTTCCATCCAGCTGTCGCCCTGGTTGAGCTTCAGCTCGCCGCCGGACCGATCGCAGCGGATATCCATCTCGGCCGACGGCTCGGTGAAGGGGAAGTGGTGCGGCCGGAACCGGGCGTCGACGTCATCGACTTCGAAAAAGCGCGCGACAAAGTTTTGCAGCGTCCACTTCAGGTGACCCATGTGGATGTCGCGGTCGATCACCAGACCCTCGACCTGATGGAACATGGGCGTATGGGTCGCGTCGGAATCCTTCCGGAAGGTCCGGCCCGGGGCGATGATCCGGATCGGCGGCTTTTGCGTCATCATGGTCCGCACCTGCACCGGGCTGGTGTGGGTGCGCAGCACCTTGCGCTCGCCTGTTTCCGGATCAGGCCGCAGGAAGAAGGTGTCGTGCATCTCCCGCGCCGGATGTTTGGGCGGGAAATTCAGGGCGGTGAAATTGTGGAAATCGTCCTCGATGTCGGGACCTTCGGCGACCGCGAAACCCATGTCGGCGAACAGGGCGATCATCTCGTCCATGACCTGCATGGTCGGATGAACGCTGCCCTTGCGGCGCGGACGCGCCGGCAGCGTCAGGTCGATACGCTCGGCCTGCAGACGGGCGTCGAGTTCGACGGCCTCCAGTTCGGCCTTGCGGGCCGTCAGGGCGGCCGACACGCGGTCGCGCAGGCCGTTGATCAACGGCCCCTGCTCGCGCCGCTCGTCTGGGCTCAGCGCGCCCATACCCTTGAGCAGGCCGGATACGGAACCGGCCTTGCCGAGGGCCGCAACCCGCACGTCCTCGACCGCGGCTGCGGTCCCGGCAGAGCCTATGGCGTTGATCAGGTCGAGTTCGAGTTGAGCGAGATCGGTCATATCGGGTTTCGTCTAGCGGGTGGGACGCAAAGCAAAAAGCCCCCCGGCGCGAACCGGAGGGCTTTTGCGTCTTCCGTTGCCGGAAAAGCTTAGGCCGTCTTCAGTGCGTCGCGGACCTTGTCGGCGATCGCCTTGAAGACCGTTTCGTCAGCGGCCATCGCGGCCAGGACCTTGCGGTCCAGCTCGATGCCGGCTTCGCCGAGGCCGTGGATGAACTGCGAATAGGTGAAGCCTTCCAGGCGCGCGGCGGCGTTGATGCGCTGGATCCACAGGGCGCGGAACGAGCGCTTCTTGTTGCGACGGTCACGATAGGCGTATTGCCCGGCGCGATCGACGGCGGCCTTGGCCGTGC
This sequence comes from Caulobacteraceae bacterium, assembly GCA_965284375.1. Lineage (GTDB taxonomy): Bacteria > Pseudomonadota > Alphaproteobacteria > Caulobacterales > Caulobacteraceae > Brevundimonas. The sequence continues at coordinate 66,065 of OZ260074.1, read as the reverse complement.
GGATGGTGTTCTTGCGGCGGCCGTAGAAACCCTTGGCCTGCTTGAGAACCTTCTTGTGTCTGGCGTGTGAAACTACGCCGCGTTTGACGCGAGCCATGTCGCTATCCTTTCAAATTCAATGAGAAAATCAGATCGTCGATGCGCGCGCCAATCAGGCGTACGGCATGTAGGACTTGATCTTCTTGGCGTCGGCGGCAGCCATGAGCGAGGTGCCGCGGTTCTGGCGGATGTATTTGCTGTTGTGGCTGATCAAGCGGTGCCGCTTGCCTGCCACGCCGGCCTTGACCTTGCCAGTCGCCGTGAATTTGAAGCGCTTCTTGGCGCCAGACTTCGTCTTCAGTTTGGGCATTTTCACTCTCTTTTTGAGTGGGTTGCCGGTTCTTCAGGCCTTTGGAGCCGTCCGATTGGAAACCCTGATGAGAACCGCCCAGGCATGCCTTTTAGCCCGGCGGTTCGGTACGCGAAGGCGCGGCTTCTAGGCGAAGCAGGCCGACAAGGCAAGGAGAAAGGCTTGCCCGCCCTATCTCGGCGGGTTGTGCTGCTCCAGGAAACGGACGGTTTCGGTCAGCATCCATTGCCGGGTGGCGGCCCGGGACAGCCAGTGATCCTCACTGGGCAACTCGACCAGCTCATAGGGCTTGCCAGCCCGGCGCAAGGCCTCCGCGAAGACCCGGCTCTGTTCGAACGGCACCACCGTGTCGTCGCGGCCGTGCAGCATAAGGATCGGCGCGTCAGCTCGCGCGGCCTGGGCACTGGGCGAGACGGCATCAAGGTTGCGATCGCCCAGCCGTTCAGCCCCCATGAAGCGGTTCCAGTAGCGCACCACAGGCGAGTCGCGACGGCCGCCCTGGTCGGCTTCCCACTCCACCATCATGCGAAGGTCAGAGACACCCGAGACAGCCACAGCGCATTTGTAGACACCGGGGTCGAGCGTCGGCCCGGCCATGGCGGCGTAGCCCCCGTAACTGGCACCGACGATGCAGACCCGTGCCGGGTCGATGATGCCCTCGGACGCGAGCCAGCGAACGCCGTCCGAGAGGTCGGTCTGCATCTTGCGGCCCCACTCGCCGTAGCCGGCCTCGAGATGGGCCGTGCCGAGCCCGTCCGAGCCCCGGAAATTGGGCTGCAGCACCGCATAGCCGCGCGATGCCATGGCCTGGGCCCACCAGTCGAATCCGAGATAATCCCGCGCCGCCGGACCGCCGTGCGGAAACACCACCAACGGCAGCCCCCTGGGATCCGTCACGCCCGGCGGCAGGGTCAGATAACCCGGGATGCGCATACCGTCGGCAGCGAGATAACTGATCGGTCGCACCTCGCCGACGCGGGCTCCGGTGATGTCAGGGTAGGCTTCACCGGCGATCTCAGCGGTCCGCCGGTCGAGATCCACCAGCTGATAGGTGCCCGCATCTCCGGCCCCCTGGGTGAAGACCACGATCTGACGCATATCATCGGACCAGGACCGCAGGCTGACCTGTTTGCCGCGAAACGCTGCCTGCACCGACCGCCAGGCTTGATCCGCCCGGGGGTCGAGGAATTGCCAGGTCACCTCGTCGTCGTCGCCGACCGTCTGGGCCCCGATCAGCAGCCTGGTCCGGGGGTGCTGGATCAAGGCCGTCGGGCGGCCCTCGAACGGCAGGTCGGAGATGGCTCCGGTCGCGAGATCGAGGGCGTAAAAGCCCTCTTCACGGCCATCGATCCGGCCGCTCAGCACGACCGTCCCGGACGTTTGTCCGAGGCCCGCGATTCCGGGCGTGTCGATGCGGGCGTCGGTGCGCCACATGGTGCGCCAGAAACCGCTGCGTCGGGCCTGCACCTCGTAGGTCTCGCCATCATAGATGGCGCGCACCACGGGCTGGCCATCAACGTCCAGCAGCGACGGTGGCCCTTTCTTGTCAAGATCGACGTATTCGTCCCCGACACCCGTCGACAGATCGATATTGAACAGGCCGGCACCTTCGCGTCCCTGGCCGACCACGAGCAACGATGGGGCACCATTGATCGTGCGCACGATCGGAGGCCCGAAAACCTTGGCGAAAACGCCCGGCGTGTGGTTGAGGGCCAGCGCCACGTGTCGCGTCGGAATTTCGTAGACGGACGCATCGGCCAGCTCGGAGCGCCTCAGACCGATGGAGGCTCCGACCTGGGTGGCGGTGCTGTAGATATAGACGTGATCCTCGCCGACCCAGCCGATGTCACGCACCTTGACCGGACCGGCGCGGACGCCGCCGATCAGACTCATGTCGTTCAGATCGTTGATAACGACAGCGCGCTCTTCGCCGACGACGGTGACATAGGCCATGCGGTCACCACTGGGCGAGACCTTGACCAGTTCATGTGCCGGCAACGCACCATAGGCACTGAGCGGCGCGACGTCCTGGGCGCGTCCGGCACCGGCCATCATGAGCAGGCTCGCTGCGGCAAGCCCGATGGCTGTGCGTCGAATGATCATGGTATGGCCCCCGCCCCGTCATGTCCGCAACCATAAGGTGGGCGGAGGCACAGCTGCAAGCGCAGCCTTATTCTGCCGGTGTCGGAGCCAGTCCAGCCTGCCGCTTCCGGAACGCGCGGCCGGCGTTGACGGCCATGATCGCCGCCGGAACCGTCAGCGCCGCGCCGATCAGGAACGGCCAGTCATGTCCGACACCGGAAAACAGCGCCCCGGCGGCCATCGGTCCGAAGATGCGGCCGCTGGAGCTGGCGGCCATGTTGAGACCGAGCATGGCACCCTGCCGGTCGGGATCGACGGATCGCGAGATCAGGGCCGAGATGTTGGGCATGGTCACCGCCATGCCGAAGGCTCCGAACGCCATCACGACAGGCACCAGCATATCGCCGTGCAGGACGACGGACCGGCCGAGGATCGACACAACGGACTCGGCGTGCGCGGGCATAAGGCGGCCGACGAGAACCTGCAGCGCCAGGCCTGACCCGAAGATCAGGCTGCCAACCGCCAGCACGCGGGCCTCGCCGAAGCGGCGAGCCAGACGCCCCGCGATCAGGGCCTGACAGAGCGTCGAAACGATGCCGACGGCCATGAAGCTGAAGCCCACTTCACGCGCGCCCCAGCCGTATCGGGCCTCGGTCCAGAAGCCGAAGGTAGACTCCATGCCCGAGAAACCGGCCATATAGATCAGGGTCACCAGCAGGACGCGCGACACTACCGGATTGGCGACGGCATCTTTCACCCCGCTGAGGAACCGGGGGCGCGGCGTGGCGGGATCGGCCCGGGCGCGGCTCTCTTTCAGAAACACGGTCACGCCCAGGGCGGCCAGGACGCACAGGCCCGATGCGACGAAGATCGGCATCTGATAGCCCAGGGCTCCCATGTCGGTCCGGGTCAGCAGACCGCCCAGTCCGGGCCCGACGATGAAGCCGAGCCCGAAGGCCGCACCGATCAGGCCCATGCGCCCCGCCCGTTTTTCAGGCGGAGTCACGTCTGCCACATAGCCCTGGACGGTCGAGACATTGCCCGCTCCGAGGCCGGTGAACAGGCGGATGCCGATGGCCAGCCAGATGTTCGGCGCGAAGGCGAGCATAAGATAACCCAGCGCGTTGGCGCTGACGGTGATCAGCAGCACAGGCTTGCGTCCGATGCGATCTGACAGCCGACCCCAGAACGGCTCGGCGAAGAACTGGCCCAGCGAATAGGCCGAGAACATCAGCGCCACCTGCCACGGCGGGGCGTCCAGCGTCTGGCCGTAGAAGGGCAGAAGCGGGACCACGATGCCGAACCCCACCAGATTGATAAAGACCACGCCGAACAGGACGAACAGCGCCGATCGGGACGGAGGCTGGGGCGGGGCGGCTGACGTCACGGTGCGGTACTCGGGCAGGAGACAACCCCTGTGTCAGTTAGATCGCGCGACGGCGCAAGGTGACGCTGGCAAACGCAATCACCCCGGCGTTGCGGCTGACAAAGGCAGTCCGTCAGGCATATCGACTTCCTGCAAACGGCTCACGGGGGCGGCCTTCCCCTCAATCGGTGTCAGTCCATCCGGCCCGCCGGATTGTTCGCCTCAAGGAACCGGACAGTCTCGGCCAGCATCTGGAGGCGCGTCGCGGACCGCGACAGCCAGTGATCTTCGCCCGGCAACTCCACGAACGCGACCGGCTTGCCGGCCCGACGCAGCGCCTCGGCCATGACCCGGCTCTGTTCGATAGGCACCACTGTATCGTCCCTGCCGTGGATCAACAGAAGGGGGCTGTCGACAGAGGCCGCGAGATAGGCCGGAGAGAGCTCGTCGAGGGCGCGGTCATTCAGCCGGGCCGCGCCCATAAACCGGTTCCAGTAGCGTACGGTCTGATTGTTTTTGTGGCGCGCTTGCTGCGCCTCCCAGTTGACCATGCGGCGCAGATCCGACACGCCGGCGACGGATACGCCGCAGCGATAGACGTCGCTGTCAAGTGTCAGACCCGCCATCGCCGCATAGCCGCCGTAGCTGGCACCGACGATGCAGACGCGGGCGGGGTCGACGATGCCTTCAGTCGCCAGCCAGCGCACCCCGTCGGACAGGTCCGTCTGCATCTTGCGGCCCCATTCCCCATAGCCCGCCTCGAGAAAGGCGCGACCGTACCCGGTCGAGCCCCGGAAATTGGCCTGCAGGACCGCATAGCCCCGCGAGGCCAGCGCCTGGCCCCACCAGTCGAAACCCGCCACGTCCCGGGACGCCGGCCCTCCGTGCGCCAGGACCACCAGCGGCAGGCCCTTCGGTTCGGCAACGCCGGGCGGCAGGGTCAGGTAGCCGGAAATGTCGAGCCCATCCCGGGCGGCGTAGTGGATGGACCGCACCAAGCCCACCTGTTCGGGCGCGATGGCCGGATAGGCGTCCGCCAGGATGTCGGCCGTGCGGCGATCGAAATCGACCAACTGGTACTGGCCCGCCTCGCCTGTGTCGGTGAAGACGACAACCTGGCTCAGCGCGTCGTTCCAGGACACCAGGACGGGGGCCTTGTCTCTGAAGGCCCGTTCGACGGACTGCCATCGACGCGAAGCCTGCGCGTCCAGAAACTCGTACCGGACGCCGGCCTCCTCGTTGCGGCCGCCGCCGATCAGCAGCCGGGTCCGCGGGTGATGAACCAGAAAATCCGGAGCATGCCGGAACGGCAGGCGACTCCACTCGCCGGTGTCCACATTGACCTCGAACGCCTCGCCGGCATCCCCGCCCCCCTCGCCCTCCGACGCGAGGTCCGGCCGATCGGCGCTGATAACGATGGTGCGGGGCGTACGGCCCATGCCGTGCAGAGCCGGGGCGTCGACGGGCGCATCGACCGCCCAGACCTCGCGGTGGCCCTGCCCCTCGGGCAGGCGCAGAGACCAGCGGCCGGTCCGCTCGTCATAGCCCGACCGGGCGATGATCTCACCTTCGCCGTCCAACACATAGTCGTCCGTCGTGCTGTCCATATAGGCCACCGAGCGGCCGCGTCCGGTTCCCGGGTCGACGCGGTGCAGATTGGCCTGGTCGCTCGAAACGCTGACGCCGCGCACGAACAGGGCGTCGCCTTCGCTGGTATTGCGGACCGAGGCAGGCCCATAAAGCACCGCCAGCACATCCGGCGTACGATCCAGCACCTGGACCACCCTCCTTGTACCCAGGTCGAGCACCTGGCCGAAGAACAGTTCTGACCGGGGTACGCCCAGCGATCCGATGTTGCGGGTTTGCGAGGTGACCACCAGAATCCGGCCCTCACCGATCCAGCGCAGGTCGCGTACCTTGATGACGCTGATATCGCCGACGAAAAGGTCCTCACCGGTCGCAATCCGGGTGACCGCGAGGGAGCGCGTTTCACCCCTGACCGTGATGCGGGCGATCAACTCTCCGCTGGGCGACAACTGAACAAGCTCTAACGCAGGGGTCGCGCCATAGGCCTCAAGTGGCGCGACCGCCGGAGCCGGGCTCTGGGCCCAGGCGTCGGCATATGCCGCGCAGCACAACGCGGCGACCGCGAGAGCGAAGACCCTCATCCCTGACCTGAACACGGCGCATACTCCTCTTTGCCGGGTATCCTTCTCCATCGCCCGTGCCCTCGGTTGCAAGGGGTGCGGCCGGTGCGGCCAAAAGAAAAAGCCCCGGCCGTTCCCGGCCGGGGCTCTTCGAAATCGGTGGCGCACGACCGTTATTTCGGCGCGAGGATCATGATCATCTGGCGGCCTTCCATACGCGGCGCGTATTCGACCTTGGCGATCTCGTCGAAATCCGCCTGGACCTTGTTGAGCAGCTTCATGCCCAATTCGGGGTGGGCCATTTCGCGGCCGCGGAAGCGCAGCGTCACCTTGACCTTGTCGCCCTCATCGAAGAAGCGGTGCATGGCCTTGGCCTTCACCTCATAGTCGTGGACGTCGATGTTGGGGCGAAGCTTGATCTCTTTCAGCTCGACGACCTTCTGGCGCTTGCGCGCCTCGGCTTTCTTCTTCTGCTCCTGGAAGCGGAATTTGCCGTAGTCGAGGATCTTGCAGACCGGCGGTTCGGACGTCGACACGATCTGAACCAGGTCCATGCCGGCCTCTTCGGCGGCTTCCAGCGCAGCGGACGTCGGCATGACGCCCTGTTTCTCGCCGTTCTGATCAATGAGCAGAACGCGCGGCGCGCGGATATCCTGGTTCATGGGGGGCCCATCCTTGACGGGCGGCTGGTTCATCGGACGGCGAATGAGCGTCGGTTCCTTGCGTGGAAGATAAAGCGGAGTTCTGACAGGGCGGAGCACGCAGCGGTTCGCCGCGGTCCCCTCCAGCGGACCTATATGACCGCGAACGCCCGTCTCTTCAAGGTTTGGAGGGCGCTCCGGCATCGATGAAGGCCGTATGCAGCGCGATCACGGCGTCGAAGACACGGTCTGTCGTCAGGGCCTCGATCGGCGCAAACGCACCGCGGGTCTCGTTGGAGGCGGCGATGTGCGTTTTTGGACCCCATGGTCCGTACAGCCACCACTGGGTCGGGCCGAACAGGCCAAGGGTTGGACGACCCGCCGCTGCGGCCACATGCATCAAGCCGGAATCGTTGCCGACGAAGAGCGCGGCCCGGTCAATTGCCGCGGCCGAGGCCAGGATGTCGCCCTTGCCGACAAAATCGATTCCCCGCTCGCCCGCGGCGGCGAGCGCCGGTGCCGCCGGCGGGTGATCGCCCGGCCCGCCGACCAGCATGAAGCGCCAACCGTCGAAACGCTTGTCGGCCTTCAGCAGCGCGACCAGGCCGCCCCACCGGTCTGCCGGCCAGCTCTTGCCGGGCTGATGCGCGATGGGGGCCAGGGCGATGATCGGTCCGGGTGCCGTTGCCAGTTGCGGATCGATCACGGCCCCCGCCTCGGTGCGGGCCTGGTCATCGAGGAAGATTTCCGGATCCAGAGGCTTGGCCGACCCCATCAGGCGCGACACCATCTCGACCTTGCGCACGCCGGTCTCCCAGGACCGGTTGTAGACCACGCGCCGCTTCGCCGGGATCAGATAGCTGAGGGCCGACCCGCGGATGTCGATGACCAGATCCCAGCGCGTCCCGACGACCTGCCCCCACAGGCCGACCCAGTGTCCCGCGAACTTTTTCTTGTCGAGGATGATTACCCGCTCGACACCCGGCGCAGCGCGGAACAGGGGAGCCGGAGGCCGGCCCGTGGCGACGGTGATCCGGGCACCCGGAAGCTGCCGCCCGATCTCGCGGATCACGCCCGAGGAAATCACGCAGTCACCGATCCTGTTGGAGGAGACGAACAGAACCTTCGGGGCGGTCATTAAATCGGGCACGCGTTTTGGCCTTCGCTTGGTTACGCCGGGTTCGCTATCAGTCCACGACGGTTTTCGCGAGAGGCGGGACATGAGCGACGAGATTCAGCGACTGCAGCGCCCTGACGGTGAATCCCTCGCCTTCAAGAAGCTGGAAGGGAAAGGCCCGACCGTCGTCTGGATCGGCGGCTTCCGCTCCGACATGGAGGGCACCAAGGCGCTGGCGCTTGATTCGGCGGCCCGCGAACGGGGGTGGAACTACCTCCGCTACGACCATTTCGCCCATGGCCAGTCGAGCGGAGACTGGCGTCGCGCCACCATCGGCCGCTGGCGCGAGGACGCGATCGCCTTGATCGACGGCCTCGAGGGACCGATCGTGCCCGTCGGCTCGTCGATGGGTGGCTGGGTTGCCCTGTTGCTGGCTTTGGCACGGCCGAAGCGAATGGCGGGCCTCGTGCTGGTCAATCCGGCCCAGGACTTCACCGAGCGACTGATGTGGCCCGGGCTGGCCGATCATCTGCGCCAGGCCATTTTGCGCGACGGAGAGGCCCTGATCGTCGAAGAAGGGTTGGGCGAATACGTCCTGACACTCGCCATGTTCGAAGAAGCGCGCGACTGGCTGCTGCTCGACGCCTCAATACCCCTGACCGCACCCGTGCACATTCTTCAGGGCCGCAGGGACGCGGTCGTGCCCTGGCAGCACGCGATGGCCCTGGTCGAGCGGCTTGCCGGTGGTGATGTCCGCCTGGACCTGATCGAAAACGGCGACCACCGCCTTTCCACACCCACAGACCTCACCCGGTTGATCGAGGCGATTGAACCAATGCGTCAATGAGCGTTTAACTGAGCCCCTGTCGCGAGGAGACCCCCCATGCGCGTGCTGACCTTCGCCTTGCCCACCCTGCTTCTTATGGCCGTCGCCGGCTGCGCCCCGACCACGGGCGGTGATCACTACACCAATGAACTGCAGCGCCTGACCGAGCAGTGCTCAGCCCGGGGCGGTATCCTGTCGCCGACCGGCGAGCAGTCCGGCCGCCCCCAGACGGACAATGTGTGCAAGATCACGGGCGGTGCCTCGCGACTGACCACCGGCGGCTGATTTCAGCCACCGCAGGCCGCAGAACGTCGCCGCGAGGCGCCTGCGCGCCGGCCCTGGCTACAGAAGCGCGGATATCGCCGCGCGGGCCGCCTCGCCCAGATCAGGCCGTTTGAGCGCCAGCGCCACATTGGCGCGCAGCAGACCGATCTTGTCGCCACAATCGTGGGTGACGCCTTCATACTCGACCGCCGTGAAGGTCTGGTCCTTCATCAGCCGTGCCATGCCGTCTGTCAGCTGGATTTCGCCGCCGGCCCCACGGGGCTGGTGTTCCAGAATGCCGAAGATTTCCGGCTGCAGGATGTAGCGGCCCGAGATCGACAGGTTCGACGGGGCCTCGCCGCGGGGCGGCTTTTCGACCATGCCCTTCATGCGGATATGGCGGCCATCCCGCCCGTCAGGCCCGGCGACGGGATCGACGATGCCGTATTTGTGGGTCTCGGTCGCGGGCACGGCCTCGACGCCGATGACATTGCCACCGACCCGGGCATAGACCTCGGCCAGTTGCTTGAGCGCCCCCGGCTGGGAATCGACGATCACATCCGGCAGCAGCACGGCGAAAGGCTCGTCACCGATGATGTCCCGGGCGCACCAGACCGCGTGGCCAAGGCCGAGCGGCTGCATCTGACGGGTGAAACTCATCTCGCCCGCCGTGGCCAGTTCAGCGATCATGGCGTCCAGAATCTCTGTCTTGCCCTTGGCCAGCAGCTGCGCCTCGAGTTCGATCTGGTGGTCGAAATAGTCCTCGATGGCACCCTTGGAGCGGCCGGTGACGAACACGATGTGCTCTATCCCGGCCTCGCGGGCCTCCTCGACGATGTAGCTGAGGATCGGCCGGTCGACGACGTTCAGCAGTTCCTTCGGCGTGGTCTTGGTGCCGGGCAGGACGCGGGTCCCCAGGCCGGCGACGGGCAGGACGGCCTTGCGAAGGCGGCGGGCGTGAGCGGTCATGCGGATTCCTGAACGGCGAAGTAGCCCAGCCTAACGCATTCGAGCCTGGATGCGATCACTCGACGGTGACGGATTTGGCCAGATTGCGCGGCTGATCCACGTCCGTGCCCTTCTGCACCGCCGTGTAATAGGCCAGCAGCTGGACCGGCACAGCATAGACCAGCGGCGCGATCAGGGGATGGCATTCGGGCGCATCAACGCGGCGGATACCCGCGCCGTGCGGATCGGGTGCCGACTTCGGCGCGATCATGATGACCGGCCCGCCGCGCGCGGCGACTTCCTGCAGGTTGGACGCCGTCTTCTCGAACACCTCGTCCAGCGGGGCGAGGGCCACGATCGGCGTAAACTCGTCCACCAGGGCAATCGGCCCATGCTTGAGTTCGCCCGCAGCATAGCCCTCGGCGTGGATGTAGCTGATCTCCTTCAGCTTGAGCGCGCCCTCCATGGCCAGGGGGAACATGGCTCCGCGGCCGAGGAACAGGACATCGGTCGCCTTGGCAATGTCATGAGCGACGGCCTTCAGATCGTCCTCCATGCCCATGGCCTCGGCGATCAGGCGTGGGGCCTCGAACAGGGCCTTGACCAGTTCGGCCTCGCGCACGGCGTCGATATGCCCCCGCTGAACGCCCGCCGCGATGGCCAGGGCCAGAAGGGCGGCGACCTGGGCGGTAAACGCCTTGGTCGAGGCGACGCCGATCTCGGGGCCCGCGTGGGTTGGCCACAGATGCCCTGCCTCACGCGCCATGGACGAGGAATGGACATTGACCAGGGCGGCAGTCTTCAAACCCCTGGCCTTGCACCAGGACAGGCTGGCCAGGGTGTCGGCCGTTTCGCCTGACTGGCTGACGGCGACGGCAAGGGTGCCCGGCGTCAGGGCCGGATTGCGATAGCGGAACTCGGACGCGATCTCGACGTCGCAAGGCAGGCCCGCCAATTTCTCGAATGCATATCGGCCGATCTGACCGGCATAGAAGGCGGTGCCGCAGGCGACGATCTGGATGCGGTCGATGGCGGCAAAGTCGGCGGAATCGGTCTTGGCCTTGCCGTTCACGAAATCGAGGTAGTGGGACAGGGTGTGCTGGACGCTGTCGGGTTGCTCATGGATTTCCTTCTCCATGAAGTGCCGGTACTCGCCCTTCTCAACCAGGGCCGACGAGGCGGAGACCAGGACGATCGGCCGTTCGACGGCCGCGCCGTTGACGTCGAACATCCGCGCGCCGTTGCGGTCGACGCCGACATAGTCGCCTTCCTCGAGGTAGCTGATCTTCTGGGTGAAGGGTCCGACTGCAAGGGCGTCCGAGCCCAGGTACATCTCGCCCTCGCCCCAGCCGACGACCAGCGGGCTGCCGCGACGCGCGCCGAGGATCAGTCCGTCCTCGCCCTCGATCAAAACCGCCAGCGCATAGGCTCCGGTCAGACGGTCCAGCACTGTCTTGAAGGCGACCATCGGATCGTTGTGTCGGCCTAATTCGCGGTCCAGCAGATGAGCGACGACTTCGGTGTCCGTCTGGCTCTCGAAGACGTGACCTTCGGCGGCGAGTTCGGCCTTCAACTCGGCGAAATTTTCTATGATGCCATTGTGAACCAACACGACCCGTCCGGCCTGATGAGGGTGGGCGTTGGCGGTGGTCGGCGCGCCGTGGGTGGCCCAGCGGGTGTGGCCGATGCCTATGGTCGCGTCCAGCGGGTCAGCGGCGAGCACCGCTTCGAGTTCGCGGATCTTGCCCTTGGCTCGACGGCGTTCGATGCGCCCGTCGACCAGGGCAGCAACGCCGGCGGAGTCATAGCCCCGGTATTCCAGACGCTTGAGGCTGTCGATCAAGCGAGGAACCGCCAGGCCGACGCCCGTCACACCGATGATGCCGCACATGGATCTGTCCCTCGGAAACTGCCTTTCCGCGCTTTGCGCGCGGACGGGTAACGGTCTAAGCCGGGCCCGGATGTCTGACGCCGATGTAGGCGACAGGGGCCCCGGTTTGCACCTAAAAAGCGGTTTCGCAAGGTTTCTGCGGCCGCGACGAGAGGAAGACGACACTTGGGCGAGAGACGCTATTTCGGCACTGACGGCATTCGTGGCCGCGCCAATACCCATCCGATGACGCCCAAAGTGGCGCTGCGCGTGGGGCTGGCCGCCGGGCGGCTGTTCATGTCGTCGGACGACCGCCGGCACCTGGCCGTGATCGGCAAGGACACCCGGCTGTCCGGCTATATGATCGAGCCGGCGCTGGTGGCAGGCTTTGCCTCTGCAGGCATGGATGTTCTCACGTTCGGTCCGCTGCCGACGCCGGGCGTGGCGATGATGACCCGGTCCATGCGCGCCGACATAGGCGTGATGATCTCGGCCTCGCACAACGCCTATCTCGACAACGGCATCAAGCTGTTCGGCCCGGACGGCTACAAATTGTCGGACGCCGTCGAGCTCAGGATCGAATCCATGATGGACCAGGCCCTGGATGAAGGCCTGGCACCGCCGGACAAGCTGGGTCGGGTCAAACGGATCGATGACAGCCAGGCCCGCTATATCGAGATCGCCAAGGCCAGCTTCCCCAAGGGCCTGAGCCTGCAGGGCCTCCGCATCGCCATCGATTGCGCCAACGGGGCCGGCTACAAGGTCGCTCCCACCACCCTTTATGAGCTCGGGGCCGAGGTCTTTGCGGTCGGCGTCGAACCGAACGGGCTGAACATCAACAAGAACTGCGGTTCAACACATCCGCAGACTCTGGCCGAGACGGTCAGACTTCATCAGGCCCACATCGGCATCGCGCTGGACGGCGACGCCGACAGGGTCATCATCTGCGACGAGAACGGCCAGATCATCGACGGCGACCAGATCATGACCATGGTGGCTCTGGACTGGGCCAGGCGCGGCCTGCTGGTCGGGGGCGGCGTGGTCGCCACGGTCATGTCCAACCTCGGGATGGAGCGAGCACTGAATGCCGCCGGCCTGACGCTGGAGCGGACCAGGGTCGGCGACCGCTATGTCATGGAGCGGATGCGCGCGGGCGGCTTCAACATCGGCGGCGAACAGTCCGGCCACATCATCCTGCACGACCACGCCACCACCGGTGATGGCCTGATGTCGGCGCTGCAGGTCCTGGCCGTGCTGGTCGAGAGCGGTCGCGCCATGAGCGATCTGGCCCGCCAGTTCGAACCGGTGCCGCAACTGCTCGAGAATGTGCGCTTCACATCCGGCAAACCCTTGCAGAACGAGGGGGTCATGGCCGCCATCGCCGAGGCGGAGGCACGCCTGGTCGGCGCCGGAAGGCTTCTGGTTCGACCTTCCGGGACCGAGAAACTGATCCGGGTGATGGCCGAAGGCGACGACGAGGCCCTGGTGAAGTCGGTCGTGGCCGATGTGGTCGCGGCGGTGAAGGCAGCGGGTTAGCGTCCGGCAGGCGTCAGGCACCCGGCTCCGCGTTCTCGCAATCGAAGCAGATGGTGACCTGCATACCCTCGGCCGGTATCGACTTCACATCGATCTCCGCCCGCGCGTTTTGCAGCAGGGATCGAACGATCAGCTCCGACAGCTTACCCTTTTTGGGCCAGCTAATGCCTTCCGGAAGGCCGATCCCGTCATCGGAGATCACCACGCGACAGCCGCCGTTCTCGGTCGTGCTGTGCAGTGTGATGGTGCCGCCCTCGCGGTCCGTGAAGGCATGCTTCAGGGCATTGGTCAGCAGTTCGTTGACCACAAGGCCGGTCGGCATCGCCACGTCGATCGAGACCGGCCAGGTGTCGACCTTGAGGTCGAGGCGTATGCCCTCATGGGCATGGGCGCGCATGACGGCCGACGCGATCTCGCTGAGATAGATGCCCAGGTCGACCGGCTCGCCGGCCCCTGAGTGTTCCAGCGCGCGGTAAAGCAACCCCAGGGCCTCGACCCTGCCGGCGAGACGGTCGAACCCTTCTCCCGTCGACGCATCCACGACCCCCCGGGCCTCGACCCGGATCAGGGCGGTGATCATCTGCAGATTGTTCTTCACCCTATGCTGCAGTTCCCGCAGGTGGGTGTCCTTTTCCAGAACCAGCGCCTGAAGCTCATCCAGCACCGACCCACCCAGAGGCCCGGTCTCGACCAGAGCGACCAGCCGGAAGGCGGGAGCGCCAAGGTCGTCGACGATGATATTGGACCATGCGCCGAGGGTGATCGCCGCCTCACGGTGGGGCAGATTGAACGCACCGAGGTAGTCGCGCTCTTCCGAAACCATTTGGCCCAGGGTCCGGGTTTCTTCCGGGGCTACAGCTTGACCCGGAAGGGAATCCCAGGCCCCGCCGAGGATGTTGGCAGTGGCCTGTCCCGTCAGGGTCTGAAACTGGATGTTGGCGTAGACGACCCGCTCCGCAGGGTTCAGTTTCGCTACGGCGATGGCGAAGGGGACCTGGTCCAGAAACTGCTTGAACAGGTCGCTGCCCAGCGCCTCCGCAAGGTCGGGCCCATCCAGCAGCTGGTCCATACCTGGATGCGATTCGTCCGAAGCCATGTGACGTGGGTCCCCGTATCGGGCGTAACCGGACAGGGCTGCCCTGATCGGCGGATGGAGCTTTGCCGGGCATTCACCGAAAAGGCCGGTCGTAGCCCCTGACGTCCCCAGCCTCAAAGCAACGCTTCGACCACCTCTTCGTTCCGCCTGCGGATGTCCGGGACCGCGATCGTTTCCCAGAAGGCCGCGCGCGCTGGCGGGCCCAGAACGAACAGGCGTGGGTCAGGGGTCCCGTCAGCAGCCAGCACCCGGCCCTGCGCGTCCAGATCGAGTCCAAGCCGCAACGGGTCCAGCCGCGCCCGGCCGGAGGCGATCAACGGACCCGTCAGCGGATCGCGGGCCGGATCGTGCCCGGGACCCGTGCAGTCCAGCAGCCAGCGACCGGTCAGGACCGCCTGCTCCGGGCCCCGGCGGGGATGCCAGTCGAGGACAACGCCGTCCGTCGTCTGCTCGATGCGCCGAACCCGGCCTGCCACGATGGCCAGACGGCCCTCGGCCTCCAGCGCTTCAATGGCGGCCGAAATGCTGTCGGCGATGCGATGACGGTGGACGTCCCACCACGGTCGCAGGTGGCGGACGAAACGAGCGCGGGTCGCGGTGTCGGCGGCGGCCCACAGCTCCGCAGTGATGGGCCGCAAACCCTCCATCACCCCCCGCCAGCCGGCTGTCTCGCCCAGCCGTCGTGCCTCGGCCAGTCGCCGCGAGGCCGGGCCCCGCAGCAGATCATCCGTCGGCACAGTCGGCGCATCATGGTGAGCCAGATGGCTTCGGGGCATCAGCCCCCGGCGCGACAAGGCGAACGCCCGCCCGCGCCAGCCCTTCGCCTGAAGCCACAGCACCATGTCGACCATGGTCAGGCCGGTGCCGACGATGACCACGTCGTCAGCCGCCCCGATCCGGTCGAGGGCCCCAGACGCCCACGGATCACTTATCACCCTGTCCGTCGTCGTGCCCGGACCGCGGTGCCGGGGCTCAGCGGTCCGCGGGGCCGGATTGCCAGTGGCCAGCACCACAGCGTCGGCGTCGACCACACGCCCGTCCGCCAACCGCACTGTCGCGCCCTCGACCGCCACCGCCACACCGCTCACCCGGTTGATCCGTCCCGGATGAGCCGCCTCGACCCCTGCCAGTCGGTCCTGCACATATCGGCCATACCATTGCCGGGGGGCGAAGCTTTCCGGGTCGGCGCGGTCGGGGTGGTGGCGCTTCAGCCAGTCGACGAAGTCGTCGGGTTGGCCGTCGATCGCACTCATCCGGTTGGAGCGAACATTCAGCAGATGACCATCAAACGGCGTCGAATAGGCGACGCCCAGACCGAAAACTCCTGAGCGGTCGATCAGGGTCGAAGCGACGCCAGCCTCAGCCAGCCGTGCAGCCAGCATGGCCCCGGAGAAGCCGCCGCCGATAATGGCGACGCGCTTGCTGACGTCCGCCTCGCCCCCGCGATCGTTCACGGCCGGCTCAAACCCGCTCGACGCAAAGGGCGACGCCCATGCCGCCGCCGATGCACAGGGTCGCCAGTCCCCTCTTCGCGTCGCGGCGCTTCATCTCGTGCAGCAGGGTGGTGAGGATACGCGCGCCCGAGGCACCGATCGGATGGCCGATGGCGATAGCGCCGCCATTCACGTTGACCTTGTCGGGATCCAGCCCGAGTTCACGCAGCACGCACAGGCTCTGGGCGGCAAAGGCCTCATTGGATTCGACCAGGTCGAGGTCGGCGACGGACCAGCCCGCCTTTTCCAGGGCTTTCCGCGACGCCGGAACGGGTCCCGTACCCATGATCGCCGGATCGACGCCGGCCGTGGCGGAGGAGACGATGCGCGCCAGCACCTCCAGCCCACGCGCCTTCGCCTCATCGGCGCTCATCAGCACCAGCGCCGCGGCACCGTCGTTCAAGCCGGACGCGTTGGCCGCCGTCACCGAACCATCCCTGGTGAAGGCGGGACGCAGTTTCTCCATGGCCTCGATGGTCGCCCCGTGGCGGATGAACTCGTCCTTGTCGATGACGACGTCACCCTTCTTCGAGGCGATGGTGACGGGTACGATCTCGTCGTCGAACCGCCCCGCCTTCTGCGCCGCCTCGGCCTTGTGCTGGCTGGCCACGGCGAAGGCGTCCTGATCGGCCCGGCTGATGGAGAACTTCTCGGCCACGTTCTCGGCGGTCTGGCCCATGTGATAGCCGTTGAAGGCGTCCCACAGACCGTCCCGGATCATGGTGTCGATCAGCGACACATCGCCCATCTTGTGGCCCGTCCGCAGGTGCTGGGCGTGAGGGGCCTGGCTCATGCTCTCCTGGCCGCCCGCCACAACGATTTTCGCGTCACCAAGTGCGATCTGCTGGGCGCCGATGGCGACAGCCCGCAGCCCGGAACCGCAGATCTGGTTAAGGCTCCAGGCTGCCGTCTCCTTGGGAATGCCCGCCCCCATGGCCGCCTGCCGGGCCGGGCCCTGCCCCGCCGCCGCCTGCAGCACATGGCCCAGGATCACCTCGTCCACGTCCGCCGGATCCACCCCGACCCGCTCAAGGGCTGCGCGGATCGCGATCTCGCCCAGCTTCGAGGCCGGAAGGGTGGACAGACCGCCCAGAAAGGAGCCGACCGGCGTGCGTGCGGCGGAGACTATGACGACGTCGATGGACATGGACGAACCTCGGCAAGCGACCGCGGGCGAGGGAAGCACCGGGCCATGGAAAACGAAACCTCTACGCCCGAACGGGGCATTAGGTCGCGCGAAACAAATCGTGCCGTTTCTGCCGCATCGCGACGTCTTCGTCACGCCTGCCGGTATCGTTCACCGCATGGTCACTGGCCAACTGCATATTGGCGGGAACGAATAACAGGGCGAAAGGCTTGATGGTGGCCATGCTCACGCGATTGAAAAATGTGTTTGTCCAGGTCTGTGTGCCGGACGAACAGGACATGGCCGAGCACTATCGGTCGCCCGCCGAAAAGACGGCCGACCTGGTGGTGCATGTCGTCGGCCTGACGCTGGCCGCCGTGGGCGGGATCGTCCTGGCGGTGCTGGCCGCTCTTTACGCCGGCGTCGGCGCAGTGGCCGCTACGGCCATCTACGCGCTGTGTCTGGTCGCCATGCTGACCGTATCGACGGTCTACAACCAGACCCGGCCGTGCGCTGCGCGTCCGATCCTGCGCCGGCTGGACGAGGCCGCGATCTTCTTGATGATCGCCGGCAGCTATACCCCCTTCACGACACAGCGTTTCGAAGGGGCCTGGGCAATCGGCTTTACGGTTCTGGTCTGGGCCATTGCCCTGGCAGGTGTCGGAGCCAAGCTGGTGGCACCGCGTATCTCCGACGCGTTCTGGAGCGGTGTCTATGCCCTGTTCGGCTGGCTGGCCGTGATCGCCCTTAAGCCGATGATGGAGACCGTCCACCCGATCGCCCTCGCCCTGCTGGTCCTGGGCGGGCTCATCTACACCGCCGGCGTGTTCGTCTTCATCAGCCCGAAGGTGAAGTTCCGCCGCGCCATCTGGCATGGCTTCGTCGTCACTGGCGCGACGGTGCATTGGGCAGCGGTTCTTGTCGGCGTCGTCCTGGCGCCCGCGGCCGCCGCGGGCGTCGGCTAGACATTCCCGTCCGCAGCGCAGCATAGTGTGGCGTTGCAACAGGATTAAGGATCGCGCGTGGCTGACAGGAAGTCCGGACCCGGCGAGACCGTCGTCATCAAGAAATATGCCAACCGTCGCCTCTACAATACGGCGACCTCGGCCTATGTGACGTTGGAAGACCTCGCCAAAATGGTGCGCGAGGGGACCGAATTCGTCGTTTATGACGCCAAGTCCAATGATGACCTCACCCGCCAGATCCTGACCCAGATCATCTTTGAGGAAGAAAGTCGGGGCGAGGCTCTGCTGCCCGTTCAGTTTCTGCGCCAGTTGATCGGCTTCTACGGCGGCCAAATGCAAGGCGTCCTGCCCAGCTATCTGGAGATGTCCCTCGACAATTTCAGCCGTCAGCAGGAACAGATCCGCGGCCAGTTCTCCAAGGCCTTCGGGGCCACACCCGGTGCCGGGCTTATGGACGAGGCGGTCAAGCGCAACATGGCCATGTTCAGCGACGCGATGAAGATGTGGCCGGGCTTCGGTGCCCTGACGCCGGGGGCCATGGCCGCCGCGACCGCCGCGACCGAACCCAGGACCGCACCCGCCGCCGACCCGCTGGCGGACATGCGCCGCCAGATGGATGAAATGCGCAGCCAGATCGACAAGCTGTCAAAGACGCCCGGCCAGGAAAACTGACATGGGAGACGAGGTCCGCGCCGTGGGTCCCGTCGAACGTCGCGACGACCGCCGTTCGGCCGAGAGGCGCGCCGCCGAACGCCGGGCCATGGCCGAATCCCGCGCACTGACCGTCACAGAATATGCCGCCGAGCCTGCCGAGCCCCCGGCAAGAGCTGCCGCGGCTCCAGCGATCGACGCTTCACCAGCCGCTTTCGCCGCCCAGATGATCGGTCAATCGGGCCAACGCCGCGGCCTCAAGGGCGGGCCACCGGTCCTCGACGCGGCCCGCTCCGCCTACCTTGGTACGGAACATTCCGGGGCCTCTGAACGCCGCCCGCTACCGGGCAAGGCCAAAGACACCGACGTCTGATCCCGCGGCACGGTCCTTGCTGAACGAGGGGCCAACATGCCTCGTTCGGGACCATCACCATGCTGACCTTCATCACCCGTACCGTCGACGTCGCCGTGGTGGCGCTGATCTTCGTGGCGTTTTCCTAGGGTCTGACGCCCTCAGGGCTCCCTGAGGCCCGGCCACTCACACTCACAATCCGGCCGGGACCGAACCCAGGCCCCTGGTGCCTCAGAAAGGCATCAGGACCCGCTGCCGCCACCACCACCAAAATCGAGATCCTTGCGGGCCGAGATGATGGTGACGATGAATCCGGCAAGCACATCCAGCATGATCATGGTCAGGATCAGGAAGAAGGTCGAGGTCGCGAACCCCTTGAACAGCAGGAAGGCGACAAGGCAGAACACGAACAGGATCATCGACAGGGCGTGATTGACGATCGCGACCTTCTGGCTCGACGTCGATTTCAGCAGTTCAAAGAACAGCAGGATCAGCGCCAGAAAGAGGATGAGGTCGCCGCTGCCGACGCTCCAGCCGGTGCCCGAGACCATCGGGATGGAGAAGAGTGGATCCGTGAGTGCCTGTTCCGCCGCGGCGATGCCGCCGGATCCCGCGACGCCGGTCAGGATGACGAGCGAATAGATCACGACCGGAATGAACAGCAGCGGGATGGCGATCAACATGGCGTCAGCTCCAGCGTCGAACGGTCGTAACGGCCGCGCTTGTTAACGATGCATACCCCGGTTCGATCCATTCAGCTACGGCGGTTCGCCTGTAAGGCGACCACTCAGAATTCGCTGATCGCCCCCGGGCGGCGGGCGCGGGTCTTCAGCCACATCACGCCCAGCAGGTCCGACAGGGACGCCATCAGACGCCCCCAGTTGGTGTATTTCGACTGACCCGTCTCACGATGCCTGTGATCGACGTCGAGATAGAGGTTCTGATAGCCCTCGCGGATCATCAGGGCCGGCAGATAGCGGTGGATGTGATCGAAGTAGGGCAGGCGCAGAAAGACGTCACGCCGGAAGGCCTTGAGCCCGCAGCCGGTGTCGTCAGCGTCGTCGCCCAGAAGTTTCCTGCGGATGCGGTTGGCCCACAGCGAGGCCTGACGTTTGGCCTCGGAGTCCTGACGTTTGGCTCGCCGGCCGCCGACAAGGGCCACCGTCGACGGTGAGGCGGCCAGAAGATCGGCCAGTTTCGGCGCGTCCGCGGGTGGGTTCTGACCGTCTCCATCCAGCGTCACCACGATCGGCGCGCGCGCCGCCAGCACACCTGTCCGGACCGCCCGGCTCTGCCCGGCGTTGGACCCGTGGCTGAGCACCCGCAGCGCCGGAAGTTCGGCCATCAGCCCGCGCAACTCGGCCAGGGTATCGTCACGAGACGCGTCGTCGACAAACACCATTTCATAGGATCGCCCGGCGAACGCGGCCGCGATTTCGCGCGCCAGGGGCCCGGCGGCACCCTGCTCATTATGGACCGGGACGACGATGGAGATGTCGGGGATCGCTGCGTTCATGTCCGCTCTCTAGCGGGTTTCATCGCCGGGCGGGAGATGGATGCCAACCTGCGCGATCAACGCCTGACGCGCACCGAAACGCCGTGTTAGGAAGATGAACATGAAGCGCCCTGATCTCGACCGATACATTGCCGGCTGGCGCGGACCGGCTCTGGCGGCCCTGATCGCCCTGTTCGCGGGCCTGCCGGTGCTGATGTTGCTGCCGCCGCTGGACCGCGACGAAAGCCGCTACGCCCAGGCCACCTCGCAGATGCTGGAAAGCGGCGACTATGTCGACATCCGCTATCAGGACGAGCCGCGCTGGAAGAAGCCGGTCGGCATCTACTGGATGCAGGCGGTGGCGGTGGCCCTGACCTCCAAGGTCGAAAACCGGGACATCGCGCCGTACCGGATCCCCTCTCTGCTCGGGGCCCTACTGGCCGCGGCCGCCTGCGCCTGGGCCGGGGCGGCCATGTTCGGCAATCGGGCGGGCTTTCTGTCCGGTGCCATACTGGGTGCCAGCTTCCTGCTGTCGACCGAGGCGGGCATCGCCAAGACCGACGCCATGCTGTGCGGCGCGGTCACTCTGGCCATGGCCGGGCTGGCGCGCATCTATCTGGCGGCGCGGGCGGGCGAGGTCCCACGAAGACCGTGGAAATTCGCCTTCTGGCTGGGGTTGGGACTGTCGGTTCTGGTCAAGGGCCCGATCGGTCTGCTGGTCATCGCCCCGGCCATGATGGCCCTGTCGATCTGGGACCGCGACGTGTCCTGGCTCAAGCGGCTGGGGTGGGGTTGGGGCCTGCCACTGGTCGCGCTGATCGTCGGCCCCTGGGCCATCGCCATCACCATCGCCACCGACGGGGCCTTCTGGCGCGAGGCGATCGGTGGCGATCTGGCCCCCAAGATCGCGGGCGGTGACGAGGGTCACGGCGTCCTGCCCGGCTTCTATCTGCTGATCGCGCCGCTGTTGTTCTTCCCCGCCACCCTGCTGCTGCCCGCCGCCGTTTCTACCGGCTGGAGCCGCCGGGCCGAGCCGGCGATCCGGTTCCTGGTCTGCTGGGTGGTGCCGGCCTGGCTCATCTTCGAACTGACCCCGACCAAGCTGGCCCACTACACCCTGCCGACGTTCGGCGGTCTGGCCCTGCTGGCCGCCGCGGCCTTGACCCGGCCGATCGGGCAGATCTCGAGATATGCGGGCGTGGGTCTGACGCTGTTTGTCGGCGGCCTGCTGGCGGTGGGATCCGTCTATCTGCTGACCGAATACGGCAAGTCGACGGCCCAGACCTGGGCGACCCTGACCATCGTCTTCGCCATACTGGCCAGCCTGATCGGCGCCTTCCTGATGCTGCATCGCGCCGCCGTGACGGCCCTCCTGGTGTCGCTGACGCTGGGCGTTCTGGCCCACGCCGCCCTGGCCGGCACGCTACGGCAATTGCGCCCGCTGTCCGTGGCCCCCCAGCTGGAGAAGGTTCTGGAGCGGGCCGATTTGCAACCGCGTCAGGGTCGGGCCGGGCCGGTTGCCATCACGGGCTTCCACGAACCCAGTTTCGTCTTCCTGACCGGCAAGGACACGGAACTGACCGACGCAGAGGGCGCGGCGCGCGCCCTGGCCGAAGGTCGTCCCGCCATCGTCGAGGCACACGACGCTGATGCCTTCCGTGCCGCCGCTGCGCGTCTGGGTGTGGCAGGTCGGGCCGTGGGTGAGGTCAACGGCCACAACTATTCCAAGGGTGACGACGTCAGCCTCACGGTCTACGCCCCGCCCGGTGCCGCCGCGCCGGCAGGACCGGCCCGGTGAGCCGGCCGATCACCGTCGTCGAGGTCGGACCCCGCGACGGCCTGCAGAACGAGACGGCGATGCTGGGTCCTGGCGTCCGCGTCGAACTGGTCCAGCGACTGGAGGCCGCGGGCGCGCGACGAATCGAGGCGGTCAGCTTCGTCCATCCGAAATATGTGCCGCAAATGGCGGGTGCCGAAGAGGTCATGGCCGGCTTGCCGCGCGAGCCGGGTCGCAGTCGCATCGGACTGGTGCTGAATGGCAAGGGCTATGACCGGGCGCTGGGCACGGCGGTGGACGAGGTCAATATTGCCATGTCGGCCACTGACGGCTTCGGCCTCAGGAATCAGGGCCTGACCGTCGATCAGCAGGTGCAGATGCTGGCCGACATCGTCGCCGGGCGGCAGAATGCCGAAGGCCAACCGGGCGCGACGCCGGCGCTTTCGGCCACCCTGTCCTGCGTCTGGGGGTGCCCGTTCGACGGCGAGGTTTCAGCCGGACAGGTCGCCGATCTGGTCGGGCGGATCGCCGAACTGGGCGTCGCGGAAATCGCCCTGGCCGACACCATCGGCGCCGGCGACCCCTGGGCCGTGACCCGCAAGGTCGAGGCCGCGCGGCAGGCCGCGCCTGACGCTGTCCTGCGCCTGCATTTTCATGACACCCGCAACACCGGACTGGCCAATGCATATGCGGGGATCGAGGCGGGCGTGAGTGTGCTGGACGCATCGGTCGGCGGAATCGGTGGCTGCCCGTTCGCGCCAGGCGCGACGGGCAATATCGCCACCGAGGACCTGGTCTATATGCTCGAGCGCGCGGGCTATTCGACCGGTTACGACCTCGACGCGCTGATCGAAACGGCTCGGTGGATCGGCGGGAAGATCGGCCGTCCGGCCCCCAGCGCGCTGAGCCGCGCCGGCGGATGGCCGGCCCGGGCGCGCCCCGCCGCGGTGTCATGAAAGTCTGATGCCGCAGAAACCAGCCGCGGGGGGTATGGTTCGTCATCTCCAACGGTGACCCCATGTCGCAGACCCTCTACCAGCAGCGCCTGATGTCCGCGGCCAAGGCTGTTGCGATGATTCCCTCGAGCGCCCGGGTGGCGATGGGGCTGGGCTTCTCGCAACCACCGGCCATCCTCGCGGCGCTCGCCGATCGCGCCCGCACCGGACAGGTCACGGACATCAGCCTCTACTATCTGCTGTCCACCGGCATCGCCGGCCAGACCGTGCTCAGGGACGAGCTGATGGGCCGGATCCGTCCGATGAGCCTCTTCCACAGCGCCATCGAACGGGGTCTGGAAGCACGCGCCCGGGCGGCCGGGCGGCCCAATCCGGTGACCTTCATCCCCACGGGGTTCCAGCAGGTTCCACGACTGTTGCGCGAGGCCGGAGTCGACACCCTGATCTGTACCGTCTCGCCGATGGACGAGGACGGCTGCTTCAGCTTCGGCATCAACACCGACTACAACAAGCCCGTCAGCGAGCACGCCGGGCGGATCATCCTCGAGGTCAATCCGGCGATGCCGCGCGTCTTCGGGGACTGCACGATCCACGTTTCGCGGGTCACGGCCGTTGTCGAGAACGCCGTGCCCCTGCTTGAACTGCCGGTGGTCGAGCCGGCCCCGAATGACCTGACCATCGGCGGCCTCATCGCCGACCTGATCGAGGACGGTTCGACCCTGCAGATGGGTATCGGGGCCCTGCCGAACGCGGTCTGCGCGGCCTTGCACGACCGGCGCGATCTGGGCCTGCACACCGAGATGCTGACGCCGGGCCTGGTCGAGCTGATGCAGGCGGGCGTCATCACCAATGCCCGCAAGACCCTGCACCCCGGCAGGGGGGTCTTCTCCTTCTGCATGGGAACGCGAGCCACCTACGACTTCCTCGATGGCAACCGCGACATGGAGGCCTGGCCTGTCGACTATGTGAACGATCCGGCTGTCATCGCCCGCAACGACCGGATGATTTCGGTCAACGCCACGCTGCAGGTCGACCTGACCGGGGCCTGCTGCTCGGAACATCTGAACGGCCGCCAGTTCACGGCCTCGGGCGGCCAGCTGGATTTCGTGCGCGGGTCCTATGCCTCGGCCGGCGGCCGGTCGATCATCGCCTGCCATGCCACGGCGGCGAAGGGGACGGTGTCGCGCATCGTGGCCCGGCTGGACGGACCGGTCACGGTCCCGCGCAACGACGTCCATATCGTGGTCACCGAGCACGGCCGCGCCGAGCTGAAGGGCAAGAGCGACGCTGAGCGCGCCCGCGCCCTGATCGCCATCGCCGATCCGCAGTTCCGGCAGGAGCTGGAGCGCGAGGCGCGGGAGACCGGGCTGCTGGATTGATCGGCCGGATGGTGGCACCGGCCATCCCAATCCGGAAAGGGCTGGCGCGGGCGACTGATTTCGCATATCAGCGCCCTCCCGAAAACGAGACGACCATGTCCACCTATTGCTTCAACGCGAGCCTGCCCATGTCGCTCGACCGCCAGTCGGTCGAGGGCAAGGGCGCGTGCGCGGAGGGAGCATAGGGAACAGCGGTCCAACGACTTCGGTTTTCCAGCAACCCCTCCCGCCACCGGCCGGAGGGGTTTCTTGTATCCGCAAGACGCCTGACGGTCGGTCCGGGAGGATCAGACAGAGAAGGAGACGTCGGCCATGACTGGCTATGACGTGATCGAAAGTCCGGGCGCGCCGATCAAGGCGTGGACCCGGGGAGTGCCCATCGAGGATGCGGCGCTGAAGCAGTTGAAGAACGTGGCCTCGCTGCCGTTCATCCACAAACACGTCGCGGTCATGCCCGACGTGCACTGGGGCATGGGCGCGACGGTGGGGTCGGTGATCCCGACCGTGGGGGCCATCATCCCGGCCGCCGTGGGCGTGGACATCGGCTGCGGCATGATGGCGGTGCGGACCTCGATCCGCGCTGAACACCTGCCGGACGACCTGTCGGGCATCCGCTCCGCCATCGAGGCGGCCGTTCCGCACGGCCGGACCGACAACGGCGGACGCAACGACAAGGGTGCCTGGGCCGGCGAGCCGCCGGCTTCGGCCGTGACCCGGTGGGGTGAGCTCAAGGCCGGCTATGACGCCGTGGTCGAGGCCCACCCCAAGGCGGCGCACCCGCGTGGCTTCGGCCATCTGGGGACGCTCGGCACGGGCAACCACTTCATCGAGCTTTGCCTCGATGAGGCGGGGGATGTGTGGGTGATGCTGCACTCCGGCTCTCGGGGCGTGGGCAACCGGTTCGGGACCTATTTCATCGAACGGGCCAAGCACGAGATGCGGCGCTGGCACATCAACCTGCCGGACCAGGACCTGGCCTATTTCCCGGAAGGGACGGACGGCTTCGTCCACTATGTCCGGGCGGTGTCGTGGGCGCAGAAATACGCGCGCGCCAACCGCGAGGTGATGATGGACAGCGTCCTGAACGTGCTGCGCGCGTTCTGGCCGGATCTGGAGACGACGCAGGAAGCGGTGAACTGCCACCACAACTACGTCTCGAAGGAGCGTCACTTCGGCAAGGACGTGTTCCTGACCCGGAAGGGCGCGGTGTCTGCCAGGCTGGATGAGCTGGGCATCATCCCCGGCTCGATGGGGGCGAAATCCTTCATCGTGCGCGGCAAGGGCAATGCGGACTCGTTCTGCACCTGCTCGCACGGTGCCGGTCGGGCGATGAGCCGGACCGAGGCCAAGCGGCGCTTCACGGTGGAGGACCACATCCGCGCCACCGAAGGCGTCGAATGCCGCAAGGACGCCGATGTGATCGACGAAACGCCGATGGCCTACAAGGACATCGACGCGGTCATCGCGGCCCAGACCGACCTGATCGAGGTCGTGCACACCCTGCGTCAGGTGGTGTGCGTCAAGGGATGACGGGAGCCGGTTCCGCGCGAGCGGGGCCGGCTTTCGTCGTTGGGACAGGGCCCATCAGACGATCAACCGCACCACTGGCCGCCTTGCCTTTGCAGGGTTGTGCTGGTCATGTCGCCGGGTGCTGATCCTCGTTTATTTCGCGACCTTCGCCCTGTTCTCGGTGATCTTCACCCGGGAGGTTATCGCGCCCGCCTCGAGAGCCAACTGCGACAAGCGATGGCGCATCTACGCCGGGGCCCTGAACGCATTGAACCTGGTCGTGGTGGTGGCCGCGGGCTTCCTGTTCGAACGCTGGATAGGCGGACACTCGATCTTCAAGCTTTCCGGGCGCTTTGACATCCTAACCAACAGCGCGATCACCTTCCTCGTCGCCAGCCTGGTTGCATATTGGAGCCACAGACTGGTTCACAAAAGCGATCGGCTGTGGCGCTGGATTCACCAGCTTCACCACAGCCCTACCCGGATAGAGGCCCTGACGGCCTTCTATATTCACCCGTTCGACGGCCTGCTCGCCACCCTTCTGAACGCCGTGGTGGCCTATGTCCTGCTCGGCGTCGGACCAGCATCGGCGGCGCTGGCGCTGCTCTATGTGACGATATTCAACCTGATCGCCCATGCGGATCTGAGGACGCCGTGGTGGCTGGGCTTCGTCCTGCAGCGACCGGAAATGCACCGGGTCCATCATGAGCGCGGCGTCCACGCGAGCAACTACGGCCTGCCGGTCTGGGACCTGCTGTTCGGTACCTGGCGCAACCCACGGGTCGGCCCGGTCGAATGCGGCTTCGCGGACGACAAGGAACGACTGATCGGCCAGATGTTGATGCTGAAAGACGTCGACGCCTGACGGTGCCTCAGAGATTCAGCAGCGCCGGGTCGCCGCCTTGGGCGGAGATGTTGTTCGAGATGGCCTTTTCCGAGGCGTAGCGGATCAGGCTGTACGGGCCGCCGGCCTTGGGGCCGGTACCCGACAGGCCCTCGCCGCCGAAGGGCTGGACGCCGACCACCGCGCCGGTGATCGACCGGTTGATGTAGACATTGCCGGCCGGGACCAGGCGGATCACTTCCTCGGCAAAAGCCTCGATCCGGCTGTGCACGCCCAGCGTCAGGCCATAGCCGCGCGCGGCCAGTTTCGACGCGGTCTGCTTCA
The DNA here is from genome assembly GCA_965284375.1 of Caulobacteraceae bacterium. Taxonomy (GTDB): domain Bacteria; phylum Pseudomonadota; class Alphaproteobacteria; order Caulobacterales; family Caulobacteraceae; genus Brevundimonas. The sequence continues at coordinate 38,952 of OZ260074.1, read as the reverse complement.
GATCTTTCGGATGGTACCGGCAGACGTGCAGGATCGGGCCGAAGACCTCGCGCTCCAGATAGTCGGGGGTCGGGATCTCGGCGATGGTCGGGGCGAACAGTTGGCCCTTGTCGGCGCCGGAGGGCAGGTCGGCGCGGGCGATGATCCTGGCATCGCCTTCGAGGCGTTTCAGGTGGGCGTCGAGTGTCGCCCTGGCGTCGGCGTCGATGACCGGGCCGATGTCGGTCGCGGGGTCGGTCGGATCGCCCACGACCTGGGCGGCGAGGGCACCCTTGAGGCCCTCGATCAGGGCGTCGGCGGCGTCATGCGGCACATAGAGCAGGCGCAGGGCCGAGCAGCGCTGGCCTGACGAGCCGAAGGCCGACAGGATGACGTCGTCGATGATCTGTTCCTTCAGCGCCGTGGTGTCGACGAACATGCCGTTGAGGCCGCCGGTCTCGGCGATGAAGGGGATGATGGCGCCGGGACGGGCGGCCAGCGAACGGTTGATCAGGCTGGCGGTGTCGGTGCCGCCGGTGAAGGCGACGCCGTCGATGCCGGGGTGGCTGACCAGTTTGGCACCGACCGTCTCGCCGCGTCCGGGCACGAGGGCCAACAGGTTCGGGTCGAGGCCCGCCTTGTAGTACAGGCGCACGGCCTCGGCGGCGATCAGCGGGGTCTGTTCGGCCGGCTTGGCCAGCACGGCGTTGCCGGCGGCGAGGGCGGCGGCGATCTGGCCGGTGAAGATGGCCAGCGGAAAATTCCACGGGCTGATGCAGGCGAAGACGCCGCGGCCGTGCAGGACCAGCTGGTTGATCTCGCCGACCGGGCCCTTCAGCTCGGTGCGGCCGCCGAAGTCGCGTTCGGCCAGCATGGCGTAGTAGCGGCAGAAGTCGGCGGCCTCCCGCACTTCGGCGACGCCGTCGTTCAGGGTCTTGCCGGCTTCGCGCGACAGCAGGGCCACCAGACGGTCCATGTCGCCTTCCAGCGCGTCGGCCATGGCGCGCAACACCGGCGCGCGACCCGCCCCGCCCATGCGGTCCCAGGCGACCTGTGCCCTGGCGGCGGCGTCGACGGCAGTGTCAATGTCGACGGCCCCGGCTTCCGAAACGTGGCCGAGGACCTGGGTCGTATCGAAGGGGTTGGAGACGTCCTGCGGGTGGGTTCCGGCTTTCAGCTTGCCGCCGATGATCGGCCCGGCCGTCAGCTTTTCGGCGTCGACCCTTGCCAGCGCGACGGCGTGGCGCTCACGGTCGGCAGCTTGCGAATAGTCGCGGCCCAGTGAGTTCTGGCGGTCCATGTACATGTCCTTCGGGGTCGGGATCTTGGCGTGACGGTCGGGGTGGGCCTCGACCGCCGAAATGGGGTCCGCGGCGACGGCCGAGGCGGGCACCCGCTCGTCCAGCAAGGCGTGCACGAACGACGAGTTGGCCCCGTTCTCCAACAGGCGGCGCACCAGATAGGGCAGCAGGTCTTCATGTCCGCCCACGGGGGCATAGGCCCGCACGGTCACGGGCCCGAAGGCGTCGCGCGCCGCATCGTACAGGGCCTCGCCCATGCCGTGCAGACGCTGGAATTCAATCTTCACGCCACGCTCGGACGCCATCTGGTGGACGGCGGCCAAGGAGTGGGCGTTGTGGGTGGCGAACTGGCTGTAGAGGTGCGGCGCGGCCTCGATCATAAGTCGGGCGCAGACGAGGTAGTTGAGGTCGGTCGCCGCCTTGGTGGTGAAGACCGGATAGTCGGTGCGGCCGAACACCTGTGCGCGCTTCACCTCGGTGTCCCAGTAGGCACCCTTGACCAGGCGCACTATCAGGCGACGGCCTGAGGTCTTCGCCAGCTCGGCGACGCGGCGGATGACCTCGGGGCCGCGCTTCTGATAGGCCTGAACGGCGAGGCCGAGGCCGGTCCAGCCGCCCAGTTCGGGCTCATGCGCCAGCCGGTCCAGCAGCTTCAGCGACAGGGCCAGACGGTCGGCCTCTTCGGCGTCCATGGTGAAGTTGATGTCGTACTGCGCCGCGACCCGTGCCAGCCGGACGATGCGGGGGTAGAGCTCGTCCCAGACGCGGGCCTCGTGGGTGGCCTCATAGCGCGGCGACAGGGCCGACAACTTGACCGAGACGCCGTGGCCGGCCTCGGGCCCCTGCCCTTTGGCGGTCTTGCCCACGGCCTCGATGGCGTCGGCGTAGATCTTTTCATAGCGCTCGGCGTCGTGGGCGGTGCGGGCCCCCTCGCCCAGCATGTCGAAGCTGCACAGCCAGCCCTCCTTGTTGGCCCGCTTCAGCGCCCCCTCGATGGTGCGGCCGACCACGAACTGCTCGCCCATGATGCGGACGGCGGCGGCCACGGCCTCGCGGATCACCGGCTCACCCAGACGGCCCACGATCCGTTTGAGGAAGCCGGGCAGGTCGGTGCGCGCCTCGTCATCCACATCGACCAGCTTGCCGGTCAGCATCAGCCCCCAGGTCGAGGCGTTGACGAACAGGCTATCGGATTGACCCAGATGCGAACTCCAGTCCGCCGAACCGATCTTTTCCGCGATCAGGCGGTCGCGGGTCTCTTCGTCCGGCGTGCGCAGCAAGGCCTCGGCCAGGCACATCAGGGCCAGGCCCTCGCGGGTGCCGAGCGAAAACTCCTGCAGGAAGCTTTCGACCACCCCCTGCTTCTTGACACTGGCGCGGGCGTGCTCGACCAGGCCCGTGGCGCTGGACAGGACGGCGGCGCGTTCAGTGGCGTCCAGCGGGATTTCGGCCAGCAGGCCGCGCACGGTGTTTGTCTCGTCGGCGAACTTGCCCTGATCCAGCGTATCCCAGTCCTGGGAGAGGGCGACCGGCGGCGAGACGTGTGCGTTCATGGCGGGCGTCCTAGACGCTTTTGCGACGGAACGGGAGGGGGATGCGGCGTCTCGCCAACCGGCGCGTGAGGCGCTAGAGCTTCAGCCCCATCAACGGCGGAGCCACCCGGCCCCTATGCGCATCGTTCTGGCCACTGACGCCTGGGAGCCCCAGGTCAACGGCGTCGTCCGCACCCTGACCCGCACCGTGGCGGAATGCCGGGGCATGGGGCATGACGTTGACGTCATCGAACCCAGCCAGTTCAAGACCATCCCTTGCCCCACCTATCCGGAAATTCGTCTGGCGCTGGGCGCCGAGGAAGAGATTCGCGAACGCTTGCGCGCCTTTGAGCCCGAAGCCGTCCACATCGCCACCGAGGGGCCCATCGGCATCGCCACCCGGCGCATCTGCGTGGAATGGAAGCTGCCGTTCACGACCAGCTATCACACCAAATTCCCCGAATATGTCTCGGCCCGTTTCCCGATCCCGGTGCAGGTCGGCTACGCCTATATGAAATGGTTCCACAAGCCGTCCGGCCGGCTGATGGTGGCGACGCCGACGCTGCGCGACGAGCTGGTGGCGCACGGGTTCAAGAATGTCTCGCCCTGGACGCGCGGCGTGGACACCGAACAGTTCCATCCCGACCTGCCCCGCATCTATGAAGAGATGGGTGGAAAGGACTGGCCGCGGCCCTTCTTCCTCAATGTCGGCCGGGTGGCTGTCGAGAAGAATATCGAGGCCTTCCTCGAAACCGATCTGCCGGGCACGAAGATCGTGGTCGGCGACGGCCCTGCCCGGGCCGAGCTGGAAGCCAAATACCCCGAGGCCAAATTCCTCGGCGCGCGGTTCGGTGAGGAATTGGCGCGTTGCTTCCGCGACGCCGATGTCTTCGTCTTCCCCAGCTGGACCGACACCTTCGGTCTGGTGATCCTCGAGGCCATGGGCACGGGCACGCCGGTCGCGGCCTATCCGGCCCACGGACCGATCGACATCATCCCCGGGTCCAATGCCGGGGCCATCGACGCGGACCTGCGGACGGCCTGTCTGAAGGCGCTGGAATGCGACCGGGTGGCGGTGAGAGCCTATGCCGAGAAATTCAGCTGGCGCGCCTCGGCTGAACAGTTTGTCGAGAACCTGCAACCCTATCCCGAGCCCGAGCGCGGCCGGTTCTGGCGCCGTCTGCGCCGGATCGCCCGCTTGAGACGCCGGGTCGCGGCTTAGAAGCAGTCTCCTCCCCACGAGCATCGCGATTGGGGAGGTGGCGCGGCGCGGCTTCGCGCCGTGACGGAGGGGGCGACGCCGGCCTCAGCCAGTCATCCGCAAATCCCCTCGCACCAGCTCGCCCCCTCCGTCTCGTCGGCTGAATCGCCGACGAGCCACCTCCCCATCGCTACGCGACAGGGAGGAGACGCTGATTTCTATTCCGCCGGCGCGGCCATGACCGTCAAAGCGTTGGCGATCGCGCGCTGTGCCACCAGCTGGTCTTCCGGCAGCGGCACCAGGCCGCGGTCCTGAAGATAGCCGCCGCGGCCGGCCGAAGCCTCGGAGAGGAACTCCATCACGAACTGCTCCAGCCCCGGCGTCACACCGACGTGCTGCTTCTTGACGTAGATGTAGAGGCTGCGGGCCAGCGGATAGGAGCCATCGGCGATGGTGTCGGCGCTCGGCGCGACGCCGTCGATGGTTTCGGCCCGGACCGTGTCCAGGTTCTGCTCGAGGAAGGAATAACCGAACACCCCCAGCGACCCCGGAGTCCGGCTCAGCGTCTGGACGATGGCGTTGTCGTTCTCGCCGGAGTCGATCCAGGCGTTGTCCTCGCGCACGGTGTGGGCCAGCGTCTCGAACCGGTCCTTGTCGGTGACGGCGGCCAGGGCGGGGATCAGTTTCGCGCCGGGGGACATGCCCAGTTCGAGGAAGGCGTCGCGCGTACCCGAGGTCGGCGGCGGGCCATAGACCTGGATACGCTGGGCCGGCAGGCCGGGATTGACCTGGCTCCACATCGTGGCCGGATTGGCAACGAAGGTGCCGCCGGGGCCGGGCGTCTCCTTGGCCAGACCCAGATACAGGTCCTGCAGACGCAGGTTGAAGGCGGCACCGGTACGGGCCGTGGCGACGACGATGCCATCAAAGCCGATCTTGATCTCGACGATGTCGGTGACGCCGTTGGTCCGGCACAGCTCATACTCGGACTTCTTCATCGGCCGCGAGGCGTTGGCGATGTCCGGCGTACTCGGGCCGACGCCCTGACAGAAGGCCTGAATGCCGCCGCCCGTGCCCAGCGACTCGATCCGCGGCGCGGCACCGCCCGAGGTCCGGGCGAAATTCTCGGCCACCCGGGTCGAGAAGGGGAAGACGGTCGAGGAGCCCGCGGCCCAGATGCCGGCACGGGCCGTCTGGGAGCCGGCGGACTGATCGTTGCCGCAGGCACCGAGCGCCAGAAGCGCGAGCGTCGAGGCGGCGGCAAGAAGGGTGCGGGTCATCGTCAGTCTCCGGACGGCTGGGGATCGGGTCGCTTAGACCAGAGGATTGTGACGGTGGGGCGAAGAGCAGGGATTAGGGATTAGGGATTTGGGATTGGGAATCGAAGGAGCTGATCCAGGCCGCTGACCCGCGACCTTCCTCGTCGCTAATCCCTAACCCCCAATCCCTAGATGTGGATGGCATGCCCGAGCGCGCGCAGCGACGCCTCGTGGAAGGCCTCGCCCAGGGTCGGGTGGACGTGGATCACCCCGGCGACATCCTCAAGCACCGCGCCCATTTCCAGCATCTGGGCGAAGCTGTTGGACATCTCCGCGACGTGCTGGCCGACGGCCTGGACGCCGAGCAGGCGGTGGTCCGACTTGGACGCCAGGACGCGAACGAAGCCGCCGTCCTCGCCGGCCTCGATGGCCAGGGCGCGGCCGATGGCGGCCAGGGGGAAGACCGCGGTGACAACGTCGTCGCGGCCCTCGACGTCCAGCGGACCGAGGCCGGCGGAGACGATCTCGGGCTCGGTGAAGCAGACGGCGGCGATGGTGACGGGATCGAAGCGACGGTCGTGGCCGGCGATGATCTCGGCAACGACCTCGCCCTGGGCCGAGCCCTTGTGGGCCAGCATGGGTTCGCCGGTCAGGTCGCCGACGGCCCAGACGTTCTTCATCGAGGTGGCGCAGCGGTCGTCGATCTTCACGAACGGCCCGGCCATGGCCACGCCCATATTCTCGAGGCCCCAGCCTTGGGTGCGCGGCTTGCGGCCGACGGTGACGAGGACCTTGTCGGCCTTCAGCTTCAGGGCGGTGCCGTCCTTCGTCGTGACGTTCAGCTGACCGTTCTCGAACGACCCGGCTTTTGCGCCGAGGTGCAGTTCGACGCCGTGCTTCTCGAGCCATTTCTGGACCGGATCGGTCAGGGCCTTGTCGTAGAGCGGCAGCAGACGGTCGGCCATTTCGACGATGGCGACCTCGGCCCCCAGCTTGCGGAAGGCGATGCCGAGCTCCAGCCCGATATAGCCGCCGCCGACCACGACCAGCTTGCCGGGGACCTTGTCCAGCGACAGGGCCTCGGTCGAGGAGATGACGTCGCCGCCGAATTTCAGGAAGGGCAGTTCGACCGGTTCGGAGCCGGTGGCGAGTATGACGTGTTCGGCGCTGATGGTGATGTCGCCGTCAGCCGTCTTCACCGTGCAGGTCTTGGCGTCGGTGAAGTTCGCCCAGCCCTTGATGACCTTGACCTTCGACTTCTTCAGCAGGGCGGCGACGCCGTTGTTCAGCTTCTTGACGATGCCGTCCTTCCAGGCCGTCGTCTGGGCCAGGTCGATGGCGGGCTTCGAGGCCGTGATGCCGAGGGTGCCGCCGGCGGCGGCCTTCGACACCGTCTCGAATTTCGAGGCGGCGTGGATGATGGCCTTGGAGGGGATACAGCCGACGTTCAGGCAGGTGCCGCCGAGGCCGTCGCCGCCGTCGACCAGCACGGTGTCGAGGCCCAGCTGGCCGCAGCGGATGCCCGCGACATAGCCGCCGGTGCCGGCACCGATGATCAGGACTTTGGTTTTGATTGTTTCAGCCATGGTCTCAGTTCATCCAGAGGGTCGCGGGATGCTCCAGCAGGCCCTTGATGCGCTGGACGAAGACCGCCGCGTCGTGGCCGTCGACGATGCGGTGATCGAAGCTGGAGGACAGGTTCATCATCTTGCGCACGACCATCTGGCCGTCCTTGACCACCACGCGTTCGGCAATCTTGTTGGGGCCGACGATGGCGACCTCTGGGTGGTTGATGATGGGGGTGTGGACCACCCCGCCCAGGGTGCCCAGCGAGGTGATGGTTATGGTCGAGCCCGACAGTTCGTCGCGCTTGGCCGAACCGTCTTTCGCTGCGGTCGAGACGCGGGCGATTTCCAGCGCCGTGTCGTAAGGGTCGCGCGCCTCGGCGTGGCGGACCACCGGGACCATCAGGCCATTGGGCGTCTGGGCGGCGATACCCAGATGGACGGCGGCGTGGGTGGTCAGGACGCCGGCCTCATCATCGTAGTGACTGTTGATGGTCGGCTGGTCACGCAGGGCCACGACGATGGCGCGTGCGATGAAGGGCAGGACGTTCAGCTTGGGCTGGTCCTTCTTCTTCGTCGCATTGAGATGGGCGCGGAGCTCCTCGAGCGCGGTGACGTCGATCTCCTCCACATAGGTGATGTGGGGGATGCGGCGAACGCTCTCGGCCATCTTCTCCGCGATCTTGCGGCGCAGGCCGATGATGCGGGTTTCGGTGGTTCCTTCGGCCTGGGCGTAGGTGGAGGAACTGGATGATCCGGATGCGGACGATCCCCGGCCGCCGGAGGACACGTAGGCGTCGAGGTCGCCGTGCTCGATGCGGCCGGCGGGGCCGGAGCCCGGGACAAACTGGAGCTCGATACCCAGGTCGCGGGCGCGGTTGCGGACGGCGGGGGAGGCGAGCGGGCGCTGGCCGGCGGCGCGGGTGGTGAAGGCTTCAGCCGCAGCCTTGGCCGGAGCCCTGGCGGGCGCAGGCGGGGCGGCTTTCGCGACCGGAACCGGCGCGACTTCGGCCTTCGGCGCCGCAGCCGCGGGAGCCGGAGCCGCCGCCTGATTGCCCTTGCCCTCGACGTTGAACGAAACCAGCGGTCCGCCGACGGCCAGTTGCTGGCCGGCTTCGCCATGCAGGGCGACGACGGTTCCTGCGACCGGGGAGGTCAGTTCGACGGTGGCCTTGTCGGTCATGACCTCGGCGAGGAGCTGGTCCTCGGTCACGGTGTCGCCGACCTTGACGTGCCAGCCGACGAGTTCGGCCTCGGCCGTGCCTTCGCCGACGTCCGGCAGCTTGAAGACGAAATTGCCGTCCACTGCGGCAGGGGCTGCGGCGGGCGCGGCTTCGACCTTGGCCACTTCAGCCTTGGGAGCTGGAGCGGGTTCGGCCTTCGCGAGTGCCGGAGCGGCCTCGGCGGAGGCGTTGCCCGCCCCCTCAACCTCGAACTCCACCAGCGGCGAGCCGACGGCCAGTTGCTGGCCGGGTTCGCCATGCGCCGCCAGCACCTTGCCGGCGACCGGGCTGGTCAGTTCCACCGTGGCCTTGTCGGTCATGATGTCGGCGATGATCTGGTCCTCGGCAACATGATCGCCGACCTTCACATGCCAGGCGACCAGCTCGGCCTCGGCGGTGCCTTCGCCCACGTCGGGCAGTTTGAAGACGTAGCGGCCCATCTCAACGCCCTCCCATCATGACGGATTTCAAGGCCGTGGCGACCCGTTCGGGTCCCGGGAAATATTCCCACTCGAAGGCGTGCGGATAGGGAGTGTCCCAGCCGGTCACCCGCGCGATCGGCGCCTCCAGATGATAGAAGCAGCGCTCCTGCACCAGGGCCGACAGTTCGCCGCCGAAGCCCGAGGTTTTCGGCGCCTCATGCACGATGACGCAGCGGCCGGTCTTCTTCACACTGGCCTCGATGGTCTCGATGTCCAGCGGCACGAGGGTGCGCAGGTCGATGACCTCGGCGTCGACACCGGCGTGTTCGGCCCCGGCCAGCGAGACCCAGACCATGGTGCCGTAGCAGAGGATAGTGACGTCATTGCCTTCGCGCATGACGCGGGCCTTGCCGATCGGTTCGACGTATTTGCCGGTCGGGACCTGGGCCAGGTCCTGGGCCTTCCAGGGGCTGACCGGCTTCTGGTGCCAGCCGTCGAAGGGGCCGTTGTAGAGGCGTTTGGGCTCGAAGAAGATGACCGGGTCATCGTCCTCGATCGCCGCGGTCAGCAGGCCCTTGGCGTCATAGGGGTTGGACGGGATGACGACCTTGAGGCCGGCGATGTGGGTGAACAGGCTTTCCGGCGACTGGCTGTGGGTCTGGCCACCGAAGATGCCGCCGCCGTAGGGCGAGCGCACTGTGATCGGGCTGGTGAACTGGCCGGCCGAGCGGTAGCGCAGCTTGGCCGCTTCGGAGACGATCTGGTCGTAGGCCGGATAGATGTAGTCGGCGAACTGGATCTCGACGACGGGGCGCAGGCCATAGGCGCCCATGCCGATGGCGGCGGCAACGATGCCGCATTCGCTGATCGGGGCGTCGAAGCTGCGGGTCAGGCCGTGCTTCTGCTGCAGATGATCGGTAACGCGGAAGACGCCGCCGAAATAGCCCGCGTCCTCGCCGAAGCTGAGGACATTGGGGTCCTCGGTCATCTTGATGTCGAGGGCCGAGTTCAGCGCCTGGATCATGTTCATGGGGGTCGTGGTCATGATCAGACTCCCACCTCGCGGCGCTGTTCGGTGATGCGCCAGTCCTCGGTCGCATAGACCTCTTCGAACATGGTCTTCACCGAGGGACGCGACTGGCCGAGTGTGCCGATGGCCTCGGACTCCTTGCCGGCGGCGCGGACCTGATCGACGGCCTCGGCCTCGGCGGCTGTCTGTTGTTCGTCCGACCATTCGCCGAGCGCGATCAGATGCTGTTTCAGGCGGGCGATCGGGTCGCCGAGCGGCCATTTCTCGGCCTCGTCGGCCGGGCGATAGCGCAGAGGATCGTCCGAGGTCGAGTGGGGGGCGCCGCGGTAGGTGAACAGTTCGATCACCGTCGCGCCCTGGTTCGACCGGGCCCGTTCCTCGGCCCACTGGGTCGCGGCCCAGACGGCGAGGAAGTCATTGCCGTCGACGCGCAGGGCCGGAAGGCCATAGCCGATGGCCTTGGAGGCAAAGGTCGTCTCAAGCCCGCCGGCGATGCCCTGGAAGGAGCTGATGGCCCACTGGTTGTTGACGATGTTGAGGATCACCGGGGCGCGATAGACGCTGGCGAAGGTCAGGGCGTTGTGGAAGTCGCCCTCGGCCGTGGCCCCATCGCCGATCCAGGTGATGGCGATCTTGTCGTCGCCCTTGTAGGCGCTGGCCATGGCCCAGCCGACGGCCTGCGGCACCTGGGTGCCCAGATTGCCGCTGATGGTGAAGAAGCCGTAGTCCTTCGCCGAATACATGATCGGCAGCTGGCGGCCCTTGATCGGGTCCGAGGCGTTCGAATAGATCTGGTTCATCATGGTCGCCAGCGGATAGCCGCGCGCGATTAGAAGGCCCTGCTGGCGATAGGTCGGGAAGCCCATGTCCTCACGGCTCAGGATCATGCCCTGGGCGACCGCGATGGCCTCCTCGCCGGTGCATTTCATATAGAAGCTGGTCTTGCCCTGACGGTGGGCGCGATGCATCCGGTCGTCGAAGGCGCGGGTCAGGATCATGGCCCTCAGGCCGCGCCGCATCGTGTCGGCGTCCAGCTTCGGATTCCACGGGCCGACGGCCTTGCCGTCATCGTCCAGCACGCGGACAAGCCGGAAGGCGTGGTCGCGCATGTCGAACGGAGCCGTGGACACTTCGGGCCGTTCGACGGCACCGGCAGGGTCCAGTTTCAGGTGGCTGAAATCGGTCGGATCGCCCGGCCGGCCGGACGGTTCCGGCACGCGCAGGGACAGCGGCTGTCTGTTTGGCTTGTTCATTCCATCCTGCCGTTCGGTTGATCCGACCGCGTTTTCCTCGAGCCCGCCGTTTAGCACGAGGCGTTTGGCAAGGCTCGCTCGATTTTGACCTTGCCTTGGGCGGTTCTGCGGTATTTTATTGCGCGATTGCTAGTTCAGGAGAAACGCCTTGGCTGATGATCTGGATCCCGTCGACGCCCGCATTCTGGATATCCTGCAGCAGGACGCCGGTCTGTCGGTAGCCGAGGTGGCGGATCGCGTCGGCCTGTCGGCCTCGCCGTGCTGGCGCCGCATCAAGAGACTGGAGGACACCGGCTTCATTCGCAAGCGGGTGACCCTTCTGGACGCAACCAAGCTCGGCCTGGATTTCGAGGTCTATGCCATCGTCAAACTGAGCCTGCCATCGACCGAGAACCTCGACGCCTTCGAGGCGGCCGTAGGAGCCTGGCCCGAGGTGGTGCAGTGCGCCACCATCACCGGGCGCGAGGACTATGTGCTGCGCATCATCACCTCGGACATGCACGCCTTCGACCAGTTCCTGCGCCTCAAGCTGCTCAGCCTCGGCATCGTCTCGGACTGCGAGAGCCACATCGTCACCCGGGGCGTGAAGAATGTGACGGCGCTGCCGCTCGGCATCATCACGCCGCACGTCGCATAGTCCGACCATCGCGCTGAATAGGGGAGCTACATGATCGAGATGGTGATCGACGCCCGCCGCAAGGACCTGGGCGGGTTCGAAGTGGGCCGGGTCCTGCCGTTCCATGCGCGCCGCATGGTCGGTCCCTTCATCTTCCTGGACCAGATGGGGCCGGCCGCGTTCGCGCCAGGGTCGGAGGCGATCAACGTCCGTCCGCACCCGCACATCGGCCTGTCGACCCTGACCTATCTGTTCGAGGGCGAGATCATGCACCGGGACAATACCGGCGCGACCCAGGCCATCCGCCCGGGCGAGGTCAACTGGATGACCGCCGGCAAGGGCATCGTCCACTCCGAGCGCACCGACCCACTCAGGAAGAGCACGGGGGGACCCATGCACGGCATGCAGGCCTGGATCGCCCTGCCGGAGGACGCCGAGGAAACCGACCCGCGCTTTCATCACCACGGCGAGGCAGACCAGCCGGCCTATGAAAGCGGCGGCCTGTTCGCACGACTGGTGGCGGGCGAGGCCTATGGTGCCAAGGCCGCCGTGCCGGTGTCGTCGCCGCTGTTCTATGTCCACTGGGAACTGGCCGAGGGCGTCCGTACCGCCCCGCCGCCCGGCAAGGGGGCGGGGGGCTATTCCGAGCGGGCGCTGTATGTCGCCAAGGGCGAGATCGAGGTCGGGGACCGAGTTTTCCACGAAGGGCAGATGATCATCCTCGAGCCGACGGCCGAACCCACCATCAAGGCACTGAAGCCTTCGACCGTCATGGTGATGGGCGGCGAGCCGGTCGGGCCGCGCATCATCTGGTGGAATTTCGTCCATTCAAAACAGGCGCGGATCGACCAGGCGAAGGCTGACTGGAAGGCCGGGCGCATGGCCCTGCCGACCGAGGACGATGTCGAATTCATCCCCCTGCCTGATGTTCCGTCAACGCCCGAGCCTGCACCGGCGGCGGTCAAGCCCGAGCCGACGCAACCGGTCTAGGGCCGTCCCGACAGCGGCCTCTGCGGACTGCGGGTCTTGAATCGCAACGCACGGACCCGATCTTCGGCCCATGACCCAGTTCTCCGTGCTTGACCTGTCGCCCGTCGTCCAGGGAGGCGATGCCCGGCAGGCGCTGCTGGAAACGACCGCCTGCGCCCAGGCGGCCGACCGGCTGGGGTTCAAGCGGTTCTGGGTCGCCGAGCACCACAACATGCCGGGCATCGCCAGTGCCGCGACCGCCGTGGTGATCGGCCAGATCGCCGGGGCGACCGAACGCATCCGGGTCGGCTCGGGCGGGATCATGTTGCCCAACCATCCACCGCTGGTGGTCGCCGAACAGTTCGGCACCCTCGAGGCCCTGTATCCCGGCCGCATCGACCTGGGCCTCGGTCGCGCGCCCGGCACGGATGGCGAGACGGCGCGCGCCCTTCGCCGCTATTTCGAGGCCGCCGACCAGTTTCCGCGCGATGTGCTGGAGCTGCAGGCCTTCCTCGACGATCCGGTCGAGGGCCAGCGGGTCACGGCCTGGCCCGGCGCGGGGGCCAAGGTCCCCATCTGGCTGCTGGGCTCCAGCCTGTTCAGCGCCGAACTGGCCGCGCATCTGGGCCTGCCCTTCGCCTTCGCCAGCCATTTCGCGCCCGAACTGCTGATGCAGGCGCTGCAGACCTATCGCGCCGGGTTCCGGCCGTCGGCGGTGCTGGCGACGCCTTACGCCATGGCCGTGGTCAATGTCTTCGCCGCCAACACGGATGCACAGGCGCAGGGGCTGTCGACCTCGATGCAGCAGGCTTTCGCCGCGGTGGTTACCGGCAAGCCGGGGCGGCTGAAGCCGCCGGTGGAAGACATCACCGCCGTGCTGGACGCCCGGCAGCTGGCGGCGGTGCAGAGCCGGCTGACCTATGCGGCGATCGGCGGGCGCGAGACCGTGCGCGCCAAGCTGGCCGGGTTCATCAGCCAGACCGGTGTCGACGAAGTCATGGTCACCGGCATGGTGTTCGACATCAACCAGCGTATCCGCAGCCTCGAGATCACGGCCGAAGCGGTGAAGGGGCTCTAGACCACACCCGGTGCGCGCAGAAACTCGAGCAACAGCCGGTTCACCTCGTCCGCCCGCTCCTGCTGGATCCAGTGGCCGGCAGCGGGGACCACGGCCTGCATCCGAAGGTCGGGCACCCAGTCCTTCAGGCCCGCCTCGTGCTGACCGGAGTAGTTTCGCACCGGATCGCGCTCACCGACCGCGAAGGCGGCAGGCACGCGAATGAGCGCATCCTGCAGGTGGGCGGTCAGTGCCCAGTTGCGGTCGAGGTTGCGATACCAGTCGACCGGCCCCTTGAATCCGCCGGCCGCAAAGGCCTCGACGTATTCCCGGAAATGCGCCTCGCTCATCCACGGCGGCAGGGTCACATCGTCGGGGACCGCCGAGTTGAAGCTCTGCCCCTCGGGGATGAAGCCGGTCGACTGCTGTCCGTCCGGGGTGGCACCGTCGTAGGCGAAGAACATCTTGCGCAGGGCCTTCGCCGGGGCGGCGTCGAAGATGTCGTGGGCGTCGTCGGCCTGAAACCGGTTGATGTAGAGGTCACCGCGACCGAGTCGTTTCGAGATCACTGCCATGGCCCCGGTCGGAGGCCCCTTCGGCCGGCGGGGCTGGAACGGCACCGACAGGCCGAACACCGCGCGGAACAGGTCTGGCCGCATCAAGGCGCAGTGCCAGGCCACCGGCGCGCCCCAGTCGTGGCCGACGACGACGCACTGCGTCTTGCCCAGAGCCCGGACCAGATCGACCATGTCGCCGACGAGATGCAGGATGGAATAGTCCGCGACGTCCGTCGGTTTTTCAGTGGAACCATAGCCGCGCATGTCCGGCGCGACGGCGTGGAAGCCGGCGTCCGCCAGAGCCTGGACCTGCGCCCGCCAACTGATCCCGAGTTCCGGAAAGCCGTGGATCAGCAGGACCAGTGGGCCGGACCCGGCCTCAAGGACCTGCTGCTTCAGGCCGTCGGTCTGGATGTGTCGGGTTTGCATGAGCCCAACGGACCACCGTACCGGTCCGGCCGCAAGGCTAGAGCGTCACACCCGTCGTGCGCATGATCTCGGCGCGCAGTTCAGGCATACCGTCGCCCTTCTCGGCCGAAGTGACGATCACGGCGGGATAGGCGGCCCCGCGTTTGGAGACGCCCTTCAGCGTCTCAGCCTGAACCTTCTCCGCCTCACCCTTCTTGAGCTTGTCGGCCTTGGTCAGGATGATCTGGTAGCTTACGGCGGCCAGATCGAGGGCATCAAGGGCCTCGTCATCGACCTTCTTGAGCCCATGGCGGGCGTCGATCAGCAGATAGACCCGCTTCAACGTGACCCGCCCGCGCAGATAGTCGCGGCCCAGGTCCTGGAATTTCTTCACCGTCGATTTGGATGCCTTGGCCCAGCCGTAGCCGGGCAGGTCGACCAGCCGCATCCTGCCGTCGAGATCGAAGAAATTGACCTCGCGCGTCCGACCCGGCTCGTTCGAGGCCCGGGCCAGTTTGTGCATCCCGACCAGGCCGTTGATCAGGCTGGACTTGCCGACATTCGACCGGCCCGCGAAGGCCACCTCGGGCAGGTCCGGGTCGGGCAGCTGCTCGATCTTGGCGCAACCCATGACGAAGGTCGCTGGCCGGGCGAACAGGATACGTCCCTGCTCCAGGTCCTCTGGGGTGAAGTCGTCCAACTCAGGCCTTCTTCAGTCGCGAGCGCATCTGTTCGATGAAGGTGTCGATCGGGTTTTCGGCCTTCAGACGGTGCATGATCACATACTGCTGGATGATGGTCAGGATGTTGGACCAGGCCCAGTAGATCAGAAGGCCCGCCGGGAAGGTGGCCATAATGAAGGTGAACACCACCGGCATGAACTGGAAGATGCGGCGCTGCATCGGATCCGGTGCGGGCGGGCTCATCGCCATCTGCAGCCACATGGTCAGGCCATAGAAGATGGCCAGAACACTCAGGGCGAAGGTGCCGACCAGGTAGCTGCCGATCAACGGTGCCGATGACGGGTCCCACGGGATCAGGCCAAACAGGTTCCAGATGGTCGAGGTGTCGGGTGCCGACAGGTCACGGATCCAGCCGACGAAGGGCGCGTGCCGCATCTCGATGGTCACGAACAGCATCTTGTAGACGGCGTAGAAGACCGGGATCTGCAGCAGGAGGGGCAGGCAGCCCGCCAGCGGATTGATCTTCTCCTTCTGATACAGCGCCATCAGCTCCTTCTGCTGGGCGGCCGGATCGTCGGGATGCTTCTTCTTCAACTCCTCCATCTTGGGCTGGAGGGTCCGCATCTTGGACATGCTCTCGTAGCTCTTGTTGGCCAGCGGGAACATGACGAGACGCACGGTCAGGGTCAGACCGAGGATGGCGACGCCGAAGTTGCCGAACCAGCCGTAGAACAGCTCGATGAGCATGAAGATCGGGCGCGTCAGGAAGAACAGGAAGCCCCAGTCAATCGCATAGACGAAGCGGGGAATGCCGAGATCCTTCTCATAGGCCGACAGGATCTCGTTACGCTTGGCACCCGCGAACAGGCGCTGGGTCTCGGTAATCTGGCGGCCCGGCGCGACCGTGTGCGACTCGCCCAGAATGGTGGCGGAGTGGACATCGGCGTGGGCGGCGTCGGTGACGCGGAAGGCGGCCTGGACGCGCTCGTCCTGCTGCGGGATCAGGGCGGCCAGCCAGTATTTGTCGGTGATGCCCATCCAGCCGCCGGTGGAGGTGTGTTCCTGGATCGGCTTCTTGGCCCAGGCTTTGTATTTCAGCTGTTCGGTGACGTACTTGCCGTCCGAACCGAAGGTGCCGATTCCGCCCTCGTGCAGGATCTGGGTCCGGCCCAGGGCGTCCGGCACGCCCTGGCGCTCGACCCGGCCCCAGGGGGCGATGGTGATCGGCTGGGCGCTGAAGTTGGCGACGGTGTCGGTGACCGTGAACAGATACTGATTGTCGATGGCTATGCGGCGCGTGAAGCGCAGGCCTGCCCCATTGTCCCAGGTCAGGGTGACGGGCGTGGCCGGCGTCAGGGTCGCGCCCTGGGTCAGCCGCCAGGGGGTCTGCGGGCCGGGCACGCCGCCGGGGACGTTGGGGCCGTTCCAGCCGAACTGGGCCTGGTAGGCATGGCGCATGCCTTCGGGGCGGAACAACTCGACGGCCGGCGAGCCCTTTTCGATGGTCTCCTGATATTTGGTCAGGAACAGGTCGTCGATCCGCGCGCCGCGAAGGGACAGCGATCCGGTCACAGTGCCGGTCTGGATCGGCACCCTCGCTCCGCCGCGAGCCAGGGCGACGGTGCGGTCCGTAGTGAAGACGGGGGCGCTGGTCGACGGCGCGGCAAGCGCGGCGTTCGGGCTGGTCTGTTCAGCGGCAGCCTGCTGCGCGGCGCGGCGGCGCTCGGCCTGCGGCTGCATCACGAAATAGCTGTAGGCCATCAGCATGATGGCCGCGATCACGACAAAGATGATCGTGTTTCGGCTGTTGTCTTGAGGAGGCATGGAGATCAGGAATCCTGGCCGGCGGAAGCGGGCTTGTTCGGCGCGCCTTGGGGCGCCGGCCGCGGGGTCGCGAGCCTTGTAAGCGCCGATTTCACATCGTCAAGCAGACGGTCCCAGGGACGGTCCACCGTGCCGGCGCGAGCGATGAAGACATAGTCGCTGCCGGAGACCGCCAACAGGGGGGCCATGGCCCGCGCGGCCTCTCGCAGACGGCGTTTCGCGCGATTGCGGATGACGGCGTTGCCGACCTTGCGGGTCGCGGTGAATCCAAGCCGGACGACAGGCTCTCCGTCACCACGGGCCAGTCGCTGCACCACCACGGCACCGCGAGCCTCTGAAACGCCCTTCGCGGCCGCCAGGAACTGGGGCCGCGAAGTCATGCGTTCGATTTTGAAGAGTTCGGCCATGCGCCCGAGCACAGGCGCCGGACGACTTAGGCCGTCAGGCGCTTGCGGCCCTTGGCGCGACGCCGCGCAACAATCTTCTGTCCGTTCTTGGTGGCCATCCGCGAACGGAAGCCGTGACGGCGCTTGCGCACGAGTCGCGACGGCTGATAGGTCCGCTTCACGTTCGGCTCCTGGGACTGAAATCTGATAAGCGGCGGAAAGGCATCCGTCGCGGGAAGGGCGGGCGTATAAGCGGCAGGGCCTGAACTGTCAACGCCAACGGCCCTTCGGCGGAGAGAGAATGAACCGGTTCAAACGCTTTGCGCCTCTGATCGTACTGGCCGGCGTGATCGCCCTGATCTTTGCCATGGGCTGGAACCGCTATCTCTCGCTCGACACCATCCGCGATCATGGCTCGGAATTCCACGCCTTCCGCGACGCGAACTATATTCTTTGTCTGCTGATCCTGATGGCGGTGTTTGCCATCCTCACGGCCAGCGTGGTGCCGGGCGTGTTTTTCGTGACCATCACCGCAGGCTATCTGTTCGGACCCTGGGTGGGCGGAATCTCGACGGCGATTGCTGCCACGGTCGGTGCCCTGATTGTCTATACGGTCGCGCGGTCGGCGCTGGGCGAGGCGCTGCGACAAAAGGCAGAACGCGACCAGGGCATGATGCAGAAAGTTTGTCAGGCCATCGACAAGGATACGTTCTGGTATGTGCTGGCGTCGCGTCTGGCGGTCGTCGTGCCCTTTCACATGATCAATGTGGCGGCGGGAATCATGTCGGTCCGGCTGGTTCCGTACACGATCGCCACCGTCATCGGCCTCCTGCCCGCGCACATCATCTACTGCTGGATCGGGGCACGGCTGAGCGAGCTGCTGCAGACCAATCCCGATCCGGACTTCCAGGCCCTGTTCGGCCAGTTCTGGGCCCCGATGGCGGGCGTGTTCGTGCTGGCGGTCGTGTTGCCGTTCGCCCTCAAGGGCCTGCAGAAGGTCGTCGGCCGAAAGGTGCCGGCATGAATGGCGCAGCTCTTGGCCCGAGCCTTGCGTTAAGCGGCGCATGAACCGCCTCCGGTCCCTGTTGAGCGATGTCCGCAGCCGACTGCATGTGCCCGCGGACTGGCGCGAGCGGCTGAAATTCCATGCCCCAGATGCCCTCGCCTGGCGGCTGCTGCTGCTGACCTTCGGCTTCACCGTGGTGGTCGAGATCCTGATCATCGCCCCCAGCGCCGCCAGCTTCCACGAGCGCTGGCTTCTGGACCGGCTGCAGTCGGCCGAGCTGGCCTCGGTCGGGGTCGAGGCCCTGCCCTATTCAGCGGTCGAGGACGACACCGCCGAACAGCTGCTGCGCATCGGCGGGGTGCAGGCCGTGGTCGTCGGCGACCAGGGCGTGCGCCGGCTGCTGCTTCAGGCTCCCAACCTGCCTCGCACGCCCGACCTGATCGATCTGAGACAGCAAAGGCCCGTAGCCCGCACCCTGGACCCGTGGCGCACCCTGTTCGGCCATCCGGACCGGTCGATCCGTGTTCAGGCGCGACCCCGCTATCGCTCGGGCGACTTCATCGAGATTCTCGCCCCGGCCCAGCCGCTGAAACTGGAGCTGCGCGCCTTCCTGCTGAACAGCCTGCTCATGTCGCTGCTGATCTCGCTGGTCGCGGGGGGGCTGCTGTACGGCGGTCTGGCCTTCCTGGTGCTGCAACCGCTGCGGCGAGTGACCCGTTCGATCGAGCATTTCGCGATCGATCCGGCACGCGAGGGCGATCCGCCCAGCGATCGTCATGACGAGATCGGCCGCGTCGAACGCGAACTGGCGCGGATGCAGGAGGAGGTGCGAGTCTCGTTGCGCTCCCGGGCCCGTCTGGTGGCACTGGGCGAGGCGGTGGCCAAGATCAATCACGACCTGCGCAACATGCTGACCTCGGCCCAGCTCGCGTCCGAGCGGCTGGCCGATTCCCCCGATCCGGAGGTGGCCCGGGTTCTGCCCCGGCTGGAGCGCGCCCTGGGCCGGGCCGCCGCCCTGTCCCGCAATGTGCTCGAGTACGGCAAGAGCGAGGAGCCGGCGCCCCAGCGCATCCGCATCGCCCTGGCGGCGGCCATCGCCGCGGCCGGTGAGGACGCCGGGCTGACCGCCGAAGGGGTGCGCCTGAGCAAGACCATACCCGCACGGTTCGCAATCCACGCCGACCCCGACCAGCTACATCGCATCCTGGTCAATCTGATGCGCAATGCCCGTCAGGCCATCGAGGGCGACGCCACCCGGCGCACGGGCCGCAAAGGTCTGGTGCGGGTGACGGCCTCCGGCGAGGGCAACGACTGCATCCTGCGCGTGGCTGACGACGGCCCCGGCATTCCGCCCCGGCTGTCGGAAAGCCTGTTCGAACCCTTCGTCAGCGGGCGCGCGTCCGACGGGGCCGGACTGGGACTGGCCATTTCCCGTGAGCTGGCGGTCAGCCACGGGGGCATGCTGACGCTGGTCGAGACCGGACCGGCCGGTACGACCTTCGAGCTGCGCCTGCCGCTCTGAAACCGAGGACGGCGCCAAATCGCGCGACCGGCGTTATATATGGCAAAGCCGCGTGAAACCGCGCAGCTTGACTGGACGGCTTTTTGCTTCAGGAGGCTCCGATGATCCGCTTCACCCTCACAGCCGGCGTCGCGCTTCTGTTGGCGGCAGCGCCGGTTCTGGCCCAGACCACGCCGCCGCAGGCAACCGTGTCCACCAAGGTGCAGACCTCCGGTGCCCCTCCCGGATCAGAAGAATGGCTGCGCCAGCGCGGTGAAAGCTACAGCGCCGCCCCCGACGCAGAACAGGACCCGGCCGAAGTCGCCGAAACGATCCGGCTGAACGCGGCGATTGCAGCCCGCAACGCGGCTGCAGACCGGGCCGAGGCAGAAGGGGCCGCGACCTATGAGCGGGAGAGCGCGCAGTGGCGTGAGCAGACCGCCCGGCTGGAGACCCAGCGCGTGCAGTATGAGGCGGACCTCGCCGCCGCCAACGCCGCCCGCGCCGCCTGGGAACGCGCCCGCGCCGCCTGGGAGGCCGAAGTCGCCGCCTGTGAACGGGCGCACCGCGTCTGCGTCACCACGGCCCCGAAATATTAGGAGGCGAAAATCCCGGTCCGGCTCATCCACGGAGACATCGACTCCGGCAAGACCCGCAGGGCGGCGGCCTGGGCCGAGGCTGAAGTGCTGGCCGGGCGCAGCGTCGCCGGTATTCTGGCGCTGAAGAACCCGTCGGGGCGCCGGTTCATGGATCTGGCGAGCGGGGACGAGGTCGCGCTGGAACATCCAGGACTGGACGAGGCGGTCGTGCCCGTGGGCCGTTTCCAGTTCCGCCGGGCGGCGTTCGACTGGGCCGTGCAACGCATCGAGGCGGCGCTGGAACAGGGTGCCGAAGCGATCGTTATTGACGAGGTCGGCCCGCTGGAAATGCGCGGCGACGGCTTCGCCGGTCTGCTGGACCACATGGCGCGGGACTATCCGGCGGTGGAACGGGTCCTGCTGGTGCGGACGAGCCTGGTCGACGAGGTGGCGGCGCGTTTCGGCGACGCGACCTGTCTTTTTGAGCCGCCGCGTAACCTCTCCGCTTCAGGGACGTAGTCCCCAAGGCAAGCGTTGTGCCGGCGGGGTGGTCGTGAGACCGTCGGGCTGTCAGCGCGACCGAGGGGACCCATGACCGACACCGCCGCAGACCTGCCCGTCGAGGACGTCCCGCCCGCTGACGCGCGCGCAGACCGTCCCCTGCCCGGTGGCCGGACCGACACCTATCGCCATCCGCCTCTGGTGCGGATCAGCCACTGGCTGAACATGATCGCGGTTGTGGTGCTGGTCATGACCGGGCTGAACATCCTGCTGGCCCATCCGCATCTTTACTGGGGCGTGCGTTCGACCTTCGCCGATCCGTGGATCAATATTCCGCGGCTGCCGGACTGGCTGCTGATCCCGCAAGGTCGCAACCTCGCCCAGGCGCGGAATTACCACTTCCTGTTCGCCTGGGTCTTCGTCATCAACGGCCTGATCTATCTGGCCTATGGCTTCCTGACGCGGCGGTTCGGGCGGCGCATCTGGCCGACCGTGACCGAGCTGAAGGGCTTCGGGCCGTCGGTGGTCGAGCACGCCCGTTTCCACTTCCCGACCGACGACCATGCCCGCACCTACAATGTCATCCAGAAGCTGACCTATGCGACGATGATCCTGGTCATCCTGCCGATGATGCTGATCACGGGGCTGTCGATGTCACCGGGCTTCAATGCCATCGGCGGGATCCTGCTGGAGATCATGGGCGGGCGGCAGTCGGCGCGGACCCTGCATTTCATCTCGGCCGGCCTGATCGTCGGCTTCATCGTCGTCCACGTCGGTCTGGTGATCTGGACGGGCCTGATCAACAACATGCGGGCCATGATCACGGGCTGGTTCGTGATCGAGCCGGCGGGTTCGACCGCCGGACCCAAACTCAGGCGCAAAGCGCCGACCGACGAGGGAGATGCCGCATGAACCGCCGCCGCTGGCTGACCGGCGCGTTCGCCACCGCCGCCACCGCCATGCTCTCCGCCTGCGGGCAGGCCGGGATCAGCCTGGCCGAACAGGCCCGGCGCATGGCCGAGGGCCTGACGCGACGGGCCCAGCGGCTGGTCGTGCCGCGCGAGGCCCTGGCCCCGACCTACAGCCGGGCCGAGATCTCGCCGGACTTCAAGGCCAATGGCTCGATCGACCCGTCGGCTTCGGACTATCTGGCGCTCAAGGCCAACGATTTCGTCGACTATCGCCTGGTCATCGACGGTCTGGTCGAGCGACCGCTGTCGCTCAGCCTCGCCGACCTGCGCGCCCAACCGGCCCAGTCCCAGATCACCAAACACGACTGCGTCGAGGGCTGGACCTCGATCGGTGAATGGACCGGCGTGCGGCTGGAGACACTGCTGGACCAGGCGGGCCTGAAGCCCGAGGCCCGCTACATCGTGTTCCACTGTTTCGACGCCCTGACCCAGACCGAGGACGGCGAGCGCTACTATGAGAGCATCGACCTGGTCGACGCCCGCCACCCGCAGACCCTGCTGGCCTACGACATGAACCAGCAGGTCCTGCCGGTGCCCCACGGCGCGCCGCTGCGCCTGCGGGTGGAACGCCAGCTGGGCTACAAACAGGCCAAATACATCCGGCGCATCGAGGCCGTCGAGAGCTTCGCCGACCTCGGCCAGGGCAAGGGCGGCTACTGGGAAGACCGGGGCTACGAGTGGTACGCGGGTATCTGAGCCCGCGCGCCCGTCAGGCCTCCGCGCCTTCCTTCCGCTTTTGCATCATGGCGTCGAAGCTGCCCCAGACGCCCTCGGCCCCGTGCCAGGCACCGGTGGTGGCGGCCTTGGAGTATTCGGTGGCGCGAGCCTCGAAGAAATTGGCGTGCTCGACCCCTGACAGCAGCGACTGCAGCCACGGCAGGGGGTTTTCCTTGACCCCATAGACTTCGGGCAGGTGCAGCTGGCGCAGGCGCCAGTCGGCGATGAAGCGGATGTATTGCTTGATGTCGTCGGGAACCATGCCGTTGACCGGTCCCATCTCGAAGGCCAGGTCGATGAAGCGGTCCTCCATGTCGACCACCGTCTTGCAGCAGTCGACGATGTCGGCGGCAACCTCGGGTGTGACTGCCCCGGTCTCCTTGTTGAAGGCGTGGTACAGTTTGATGATCCCGTCGCAATGCAGGCTCTCGTCGCGGACCGACCAGCTGACGATCTGCCCCATGCCCTTCATCTTGTTCTGACGCGGGAAATTCATCAGCATGGCGAACGAGGCGAAAAGCTGCAGCCCTTCGGTGAAGCCACCGAACATGGCCAGGGTGCGGGCGATGTCGCCGTTGGTCTCGACCCCGAACTTGCCCATGAAGTCATGCTTGTCGCGCATGGCCTCGTATTCCATGAAGGCCCCGAACTCGCTCTCGGGCATGCCGATGGTCTCGAGCAGCAGGGCATACGCCGCGATGTGGATGGTCTCCATGTTGGCGAAGGACGCCAGCATCATCTTGACCTCGGTCGGTTTGAACACCCGACTGTAGCGCTCCATATAGTTGTCCTGGACCTCGATATCGGCCTGGGTAAAGAAGCGGAAAATCTGGGTCAGCAGGTTGCGTTCCGACGGCGTGAGATTGGCCGCCCAGTCCTTGCAGTCCTCGCCCAGCGGCACCTCCTCGGGCATCCAGTGGACCTGCTGCTGCTTCTTCCACATGTCGAACGCCCACGGGTAGCGGAACGGCTTGTAGGCCGCCGACGGGGTCAGCAGGCCGGGTGTGGTGGGTTTGATCGAGACGTGCGCGTTCATCGGTACCGGGCTCTGATGGGGACTCTGGCAGCGAGTCCGAAGATGACTTCACCATGCCGACGGACGCGCCCGGTGCCAAGCCAAAATACGGCTATATTGCGATCACTTTTTCCGCGACCGCTATATGTAGTGTGTTGAAGAGTCGCGGCTGGGGACGCCGCTGGGGACAAGCCAAGGCCGCCCTGATGGCTTGCACGGCGTTTCAGACGCGCGGGGGCGCGGGCCTGGCCGGATCCCGCCCTGTCGAGGCAGGGCAAGGGGTCAGACCTCAGGCCGCTTCGGCCTCAAGGGTCACGCGGGCTGCGGGGAGGTCGCCGGACAGCGCGCGGTTCACCACCGCCAGCAGACCGGCCTGATTGATCGGCTTGGGCATGTGGGCGTTCATGCCCGCGGCAACACAGCGCACCACGTCCTCGGGCATGGCGTCGGCGGTCATGGCCACGACCGCCAGACCGGCCTCGGGTCCCGGCAGGGCGCGAATGCGGCGCGTGGCCTCCAGCCCGTCCATGTGCGGCATGCGGACGTCCATCAGAACCAGATCGAACGGCTGGCCAGCCACCGCATCGACGGCCTCCTGACCATCGCAGACCTCGACCACGTCGCAGCCGAAGGCTTCCAGCATGATGCGCGCCACCTCGCGGTTGACCGGATGATCGTCGACGACAAGCACACGCGGAGCCCGGGCCTCGTCAACGGCCGAATTGGGCACGGCCGGATCAACGAGCGGTGCCTCTGCAACCGCGGGATCGGCGTCCGCGGCGCGCCGGAGCGGCAGGTTGAGACTAAAGGTCGAGCCCTCGCCCAGCCGACTCTCGACCTCGATGCGACCATTCAGGCGTCGGACGTGACGCGCAACCAGCGCCAGGCCGAGCCCCGCGCCGCTGTGGGCACGGCGAATGGTGGCATCGCCCTGGGCGAACGCTTCGAACAGACCCGGCAGAACCGCGGGCTCGATGCCGCAGCCGGTGTCGGAGACACGAATACAGACTCCCTCCGGCGAACGATCCAGCCGCACCACGACTGCGCCCCGATCGGTGAATTTCACGGCGTTGGCGATCATGGGATGCAAGGCCTGACGCAGCGCCCGGCGATCGCACAGGAAACGAGCGTTTCCGGGCAGGCGGTCGTCGACCGTCAGGCTGAGCCCCCGGGCGGCGGCGGCCGTCCCGCTCGGCGCGGCCGCCTCACGAACGACGGCCCCAAGGTCCAGGGGTTCGGGCGAGACGGAGTCATCTCCCCGGGCAAAGTCCAGGATATCCTCGACCAGCATCAGCAGGCCGTCGCTGGATTCGCGTATCTGGCGCGCCTGACGCAGGGCCGTGGCGTCCAGTCCCGGGCGGCTGGCCAGGACGTCAGCGAAGCCGGCGACCCCATTCAGTGGGGTCCGCATCTCATGGCTCATCATGGCCAGGAAGCGCGAGCGTGACGCGGCGGCATCCTCGGCCCTGCGCCGGGCCTCCTGTGCGGCTACCGTGCGGGCGAGGAGCCGCGCCTCAAGCCGTCGACGCTCGGTCATGACCGTGGAGATCGGAAGCACCGTGGCCACTATGGCCAGGAGATAGAGATTGTAGACGCCCAGCCGCCGCAGCATGGGCGGCACGTTCTCGAGTCCCGGTGTATCCATCAGTCGGGTCAGGTGCACAGGGCCATGGCCGGTCAGGGTCGCAACACCGGTGATCGCGGCCAGCAGCACCACCGCGCAGGCGGTCCGGGTCGGCGACAGGCGCAGGCCGATCAGCAACATCGGCGGGAAGGTCAGGAAGGCAATGGGCGCGTCGTTCTGCCAGAAGGCGAACGTGGTCACGCAGAGCATGAGGGCGAACAGGCCGACAGCCTCAGGCGCGCGGGCCTGGGCCATACCTTCAAACCGGTGGGCGCGGGCGACCAGCAGCAGGATCGGCGTGACCAGCAGCAGGCCCAAGAGTTCGACGATGTAGAAGGAATAGATGCTGAACACGAGGCCCGTGCTCAAACCGGTCTGGCGGATCAGCATCACCAGGCCGAACCCGACGGCGGTGATCACGGCCACCGCGGGCACAGCCGCGAGGCCGGCAAAGGCCAGCAGGCGTTTCGGCCGCCGCATGTCCAGCGCCGCGCCGCAGACGCGTCGCGCAAGGAAGGCGCACAGGGTCGCCTCACCCAGATTCATCAGGGCGTTCAGCCACAGCAGAATGCCCGCGTCTCCGCGAACGACGTTGCTGAAAAGATTGATGGTGAAACACGCCGTCAGCACAGCCACGGCGGGCCGGCGGCGCAGCTGCAGCAAGGCCGCCACCATGATGCCGTTGGACAGCCAGACCGCGATCGCGTCGAAGGTGGCCACGCTCCAGTGGCCGATCAGCTGCGACGCCGCGAACAGTGCCACATACGCCCAGGCGGGCGGGCCCGCCACGCGGCCCGCTTCATGCCGGAATAAGCGCCAACGACCCTTCAACCGAACCCCCTTCGGCCCCCACCAGGCTCCCAGCGTTAAGGCGAATACGTAAACAAATCAGCTTCTGCCGCGAGACGGAGTCGTGCCCGTGCCGGCGCGGGCAGGCGATACGCCCGGGGTTTTCCAGGTCTGAAAAGCCGTACGCGGCTCGAAACGTCGCCAGATGACCCAAAGCAGCAACGCCAGCAGAATGCCCAGACCGTCAGCCAGCAGATCGCCCCAGCTGGCGTCCCGGCCCACCATGCCCTGAACGATCTCCACCGCCGCGCCCAGGGCCAGCGCAGAAAGCGCCGCCATCGTGCGCGGTAGCCGACGGAACAGGACGCCGATGCTCCAGAGGATCAATCCGAAGGCGACGAAATGCGCCGCCTTGTCCCAGATGTTGGTGGCGGCTTCGACATTCTGGAACGGGCCGACCATGGCACCGACGATGACGACCAGCAGGACTGCCGCCGTGAGGCGCATCAGGTATTTCATCGGGCAGCTACTCGGGAGCGGCAGGATCCGGCTTGTATCAGCGCGCGGGCAGAACCCACACCCCGGTTCCCGGCCGCTAGGCCACCGTGTCGGGCGTGTCGGCATCCGGCGAGGGCTCGTCCCGCAGGCGCGCGTGCCGCACCATCTGGCGGCGCTCGATGGCATAGGCGACCAGCCATGTCGTCATGGCCCAGGCGGACCCGACACTCCAGCCCGCCAGGACATCCGTGGTCCAGTGTGCGCCGAGATAGATCCGCGTCAGCCCGACGATCAGGGTCAGAACGACGCCAACGCCCAGCACATAGACCTTGAACCTGCGCCGCGGGAATGCCCGCGTCAGCATGACCGCGATGCTCAGGTAGAAGACGGCCGACAGGAGCGCATGGCCGGAAGGAAAACTGGCGTTGATGGTGGTGACGGCGCGGTAGATCTCGGGCGGACGATCCCGCTCGAACACCGATTTCAGACCCTCGCTCAACATCACGCCCCCGCCCAGACCAACCAGCAACAGCAGGGCCGAAAGCCGTTTGCGCTGCAGAAACAGGAACAGGATCACGATCGTGGCGAACAGCGTCAGGACAGCGATACTGCCCAGCGACGTAAGGTCGCCTGCCGCCGCCTCGAGCCACCGGGGGCCCCAGGCGTCCGACAGGCTGGCGTGCGGGCGCAGCGCGGACAGGACCGCCTGATCAAACGCCTGACCGTCGCCCTCCCGCATGTCCTCCGCGAGGTTGGCGAAAAGCGCCAGCCCCGCCGCGACCACGAACAGGGCGCTGACGGCCGCAAGCTCCGTCCTCGCGATCCGCAGGGCGCGGCGGAAAAAATTGATTGTGCGACTGAAGGTCATCGGCAGCTAACGGTCCCGCTTGTGGGACTGTTCCACTCACGCGTTCGTGATTCAACGGCAAGTCTGCTGTCACGCCCGCGTCGCGGCCTGTCCACAGGCTCATCCCCCGCCTTGATGCCGATTCGGACAGAAAGTGATCGTCAACCCCGTTGACGGTTGGTTAGCCATCTGCGCCCCATATGTGGGCTTGGGGAGCGCTTCAGCCACTAGGTCTTGTGGTTTGGAGCGCGGGGATCACCATTCGATTTTTGTTCAGGACGGCGAATACCATGGCTGGCGGCGAAGCGTTGAAGACGGTTGATTTCCTGTCGGCAGAGGGCGACGCGACCGCGCGTCCCCATCTGTCCGTCGTGCGCTCGCTCCAGCTCGACCGGTCCCGCGACGACTTGCTGACCGATTTCGGCAAGAAGACGCTCGAGGATCGCTATCTGCTGCCCGGCGAAAGCTATCAGGACATGTTCGCCCGCGTGGCGACGGCCTATGCCGACGACGCCGACCACGCGCAGCGCGTTTATGACTATATGTCCAAGCTGTGGTTCATGCCCTCGACGCCGGTGCTGTCGAACGGCGGGGCGGATCGCGGCCTGCCGATCAGCTGCTTCCTGAACGCGGTGAGCGACAGCCTGGACGGCATTCAGTCGGTCTGGAACGAAAACGTCTCGCTCGCCTCGAACGGCGGCGGCATCGGCACCTACTGGGGCGGCGTCCGGTCGATCGGCGAGAAGGTCAAGGGCGCGGGCCAGACCTCGGGCATCATCCCCTTCATCCGCGTGATGGACTCACTGACGCTGGCGATCAGCCAGGGTTCGCTCCGTCGCGGTTCGGCGGCGGTCTACCTCGACGTCCATCACCCGGAGATCGAGGAATTCCTCGAGATCCGCAAACCCTCGGGCGACTTCAACCGCAAATCCCTGAACCTGCACCACGGCATCAACATCTCGGACGCCTTCATGGAAGCCGTCCGGGACGGCCGGACCTTCGACCTGCTGTCGCCCAAGGACCAGGCCGTAGTGAAGACCGTCGACGCCCGCGTCCTGTGGCAGAAGATTCTCGAGATTCGCCTGCAGACCGGCGAGCCCTATCTGATCTTCTCCGACACCGTGAACCGCCAGATGCCGCAGCATCAGCGCGACCTGGGTCTGTCGGTGAAACAGTCGAACCTGTGCAGCGAGATCACCCTGCACACCGGCCGCGACCACCTGGGCGTCGACCGGACGGCGGTGTGCTGCCTGTCTTCGGTCAATGCCGAGAGCTTCCTCGAATGGCGCGAGGAGCCGCGCTTCATCGAGGACGTGATGCGCTTCCTCGACAATGTGCTGGAGGACTTCATCCGCCGGGCCCCGCCCGCGATGGCGGCAGCCGTCTATTCGGCCAGGCGCGAGCGTTCGGTGGGTCTGGGCCTGATGGGCTTCCACTCCTTCCTGCAGGCCCAGGGCGTGGCGTTTGAATCCGCCATGGCCAAGTCGTGGAACATGCGGCTGTTCAAGCACCTGCGCCGCGAGGCCGACAAGGCCAGCCGCCTGCTGGCCGAGGAGAAGGGTGCCTGCGAGGACGCCGCCGAACGTGGGGTGCTGGAACGGTTCAGCCACAAGCTGGCGATTGCCCCGACCGCCTCGATCTCGATCATCTGCGGCGGCACGAGCGCCGGCATCGAGCCGATCCCGGCCAATATCTATACGCACAAGACCCTGTCGGGCTCGTTCGCGGTCAAGAATCCCTATCTGGAACGCCTGCTGGGCGAGAAGGGCATCGACACGACCGAAGTCTGGTCCTCAATCCTCGAGCACGAAGGCTCGGTGCAGCACCTCGACGGGCTGAACGAAGACGAGAAGGCCATCTTCAAGACCGCCTTCGAACTCGACCAGCGCTGGATCGTCGAACTGTCCGCCGACCGCTCGCCGGAAATCTGCCAGGCCCAGTCGATCAACCTGTTCATCCCCGGCGACGTGAACAAATGGGACCTGCACATGCTGCACTGGTCCGCCTGGGAGAAGGGCGTGAAATCGCTCTACTATCTGCGCTCCAAGTCGATCCAGCGGGCGGCGTTCGCCGGTGCCGAGGACAAGGTCGAGGCCGAGGTCGATCCCAATCAGCCGGACCTCTTCTCGGCCGCCCGCACCGACTATGACGAGTGCCTGGCCTGCCAATAGGTCAGGCCAGGACTCGCGCGGCAGGTTCGTCCGATTGCGTAGCATAGCCCTCACGTCCACAGCTCAACTCCCGGTCAGCGACGCTGAAATCCTTGTTGGCGGTACGGCCCGGATCGTGCAGGGTTGGATTCGTTAACGGATCAGGGAGGTCCCGTTGATGCGCAAGACGGCGTTCCTTGTCGGAGTGTTGGCGACTGTGGCCCTTGTGGGCCCGGCGTTCGCAGCCGACTCCCGGGCCCTGCAGTCCGCATCCGTGGGCACAGCGGACCCCTGGCGGGTCGCTCCCGAGCGCCCCACCAATGTCGCGGATCTGCTGACCCGCCTCGACCGCGACGATCGCTACGCCACCGAATCCGCCTGGGAGATGTCCGACGGCTGGACGGGATACGCCCCGGGCCGCGACCGTTCTTCGCAATGGGCTGCATCCAGCCGGGACGTATGGTTCGAGTCCTCCGGATACGACGACCGCCTGCGTCTGCGTACCGAAGGACCGGTTCGCCGTCTGGACGGCTCACCCCTGCCCCCTGGACCGCTGGATGCGGCGACCTGGGAGACGGAACACTATGACCTGACCTATACGCGCGGCTGGACCGAGAGCCTGGGCCAGACGGCGTCCGGTCTGGACGTAACCCTGACACCGCACCTCGGAGTCGGCGTCGGGTCGCGCGGTGGCTCGACCGAGGCCGGGGCGACCCTGCGCATCGGACGGGACCTGAACCGGCTGGTCCCCGACGGCGGTGCCGAATTCGGCGAACGCCCCCGATGGTATCTGTACGCCGCCGGATCTGGCCGCTCCGTGGGCTATAATTTCGCCCGCAACCGCGACGGCGACTACGCCCGCTCCGGCGTCAGTCAGGATTCGGGCAATTTCCTCGGCGACGCCTCGCTGGGTCTGGCCATGCGCCGGGGGCCCGTACACAGCGCGCTGAGCGTCGTCTATCGCGAAATCCAGACCGAAGGTCTTCGCGCCGGACACGGCGTCGACACCGACGTGTCCGAAGGGCTGATCGCCTTCCAGCTGTCGATCAAACCTGAGTAGACAGGGCCAGGGATCGCAGGCTTGGGCACCGGCACAGGCACTCCCCGGACCTTTTCCCCAGGCCCCAGGGCCTATTCCCCCGTCCGCGCCACGCCTTCACGCCGGTCGTCTGCGCCACTGTCCCAGCGCCAGCCCGTGGCACCCTGACGCCAGATCGCGCCATGCAGACCCGAGTTTTCACTCGCATTGGGCCTGAGAATGATCCCGCGCGCCGCCAGCCCCGTACGCAGCGCTTCGGAGAACCGGTCCGTATCCGCGCCAAAGCCGTCGCCCTTGGCCACCAGATTGGGCAGGTTGAACGCCGCCTGCACCGGCAGCCCCCAGTCCAGCACGGCGATCAGCGCCTTGGCGTTATAGGCCAGGATCGACGGCCCGCCCGGCGAGCCGAGGGCACCCACCAGCCGCCCCTGACGGTCCAGAATGATGACCGGCGACATCGAAGAGCGGGGCCGCTTGCCCGCCGCCACAGCATTGGACGCCGGACCGCCGTCCTCCCGCGTCGGGGTGAAGGAAAAATCGGTCAGCTGGTTGTTGAGGAAGAAGCCCGCCGCCATCCGGCCCGAGCCGAAGATGCTCTCGACCGTGGTCGTCATGCTGACCGCATTGCCCCGGGCGTCCACGACGACGAAATGCGACGTCCCCGCCGGTTCATGGGTGGCATCGGGTCCGGCCAGCACCCCACCCGGCGGCGTGCCCGGATCGGCGGCCCCGGTCAGATCCGGGGCCAGGGCGGCGCGGCCGGCGACATAGTCCGGGTCCAGCAGGCCCTGAACCGGCACGCCGACAAAGCCGGGATCGCCGACATAGCGGTCACGGTCGGCGTACATCAGCCTTTGCAACTGGGCGAAAGCGGTCCAGGCGGCGGTGCTGTCGGGGCCGGCGTCAATGTCGGGCGTCCGCTCGGCCATGGCGAGAAGCTGAAGCAGGGCCACACCACTGGACGGCGGCGGCGGCACGCAGACAACATAGATCCGGTAGGGCCGGCACAAGGCCCCGCGCTCGATCGGGGCGTAGGCGGCGATGTCTTCGGGGCTCAGGGTGCCGGACCGGGGCTCCTGCGCGACCGTCGCGGCGATCTCGCGGGCGACCCGCCCCCGGTAGAAGACCTCGGCCCCGCCCGCCGCCAGCTCGGCCACGGTCTCGGCATAGGCCGGGTTCTTCAGCACGTCGCCGGCGACGTAACGCGTCCCGTCCGGCTTGGTGAAATAGGCATTGGCCCAGCGTGACCGCGCCTGGCCCCGGGTCATTGCGATCATCCCGGCCAACCGGGGGCTCACCACAAAGCCGTCGCGCGCCAGCCGTTCCGCATCGCCGAACAGGCTGTTCCAGGCCAGGGCACCATGGGCCTTCTGCGCCATCGCCAGCATGGCCACGGCACCGGGCGCGCCCGTCGACCGGCCGCTGAGGATCGCGTCACCGACGCCCAGGGGCCGCCCGTTCTCGTAAAACAGTTCGGGCGTCGCGGCCGCCGGTGCCGTCTCGCGCCCGTCATAGCTGGTGATCTCGCCGCTGGCGGCGTCGAACACCATCATGAACGCGCCTCCGCCCAGACCGGACGACTGTGGCTCCACCAATCCCAGCACCGCCTGGATCGCCACGGCGGCGTCCACGGCCGAGCCGCCCCGGCGCAGCACCGCCAGCCCCGCCTCGACCGCCAGCGGATTGGCTGCCGCCACAAAGGGACCGCGCGCCTCCGGTGCCCGGGCGGCCGGGCGCGTCGCGGTGCCGGCTGTGCCGGCCGCGCCCCAGCCGCCGCCCGCACACCCTGACAGGCCCACGCTCGCCGCAGCGACAACGGCCGCAAGGGCGCGGATGGACCGGAACGGGAACAGCATCATGGGAACTCACAGGCGACGTCGGGAGCGATTTCGGGTGGCGTGGCGCACCCTGCCCCGCCGCCCGCGCGAACGAAAGCCCCGTGCACGCTGTGTTCTGCGGGCCACTGGCGCGACAACGCCGAAAACCCGCCTGCAGGGCCTTGCTCCCTCGTCCCCTCTCCGCTAGATACCCGCCCTCGCCGTTCGCGGCCAAGCGCGCCCGTAGCTCAGCTGGATAGAGCATCAGACTACGAATCTGAGGGTCGGACGTTCGAATCGTTCCGGGCGCGCCATTTTCTTCAAATCGTCCCGTCGTGACCGGGTGTGCTTTGCTGGACGCTGGCCAAGGGCCGGCCCTTGCCCGCGGCCTGCCTCAAAATTCCGGACGAATTTTCAGCGCTTGCCCGACAATACCCTGAGGCCGTCCAGCAGCATGTCGCTTGCACGGCCACGTCGGCAGTCGTCGGTGAGGATCAGTCGCATGGCCTGGACATGGACCAGAACCGGCGGCCATTGCCAGTCATCGGCAGCCAGCATCCGGTCCGACAGTTCGCACAGGCTGTAGGCCGCTTCATGCAGGGGGCCGGTGTCGAAATAGGCCACCAGATCAATGACGCTCGAGGCCAGCCTGTAGACCGTTGCACCCCCATCGGCGGGCATTCCGGCGCAAAGGCCCTGCAACTCCCCCAGGGTGGCGTCGATGGTCTGCATCACGGCCTCGCGGTGGCGTTCAAGCCCCTCGCGCGCAAGGCGATCGGCCTCGCCGACCGTTTTCCCGCCGGACACCTGCAGCTTGCGCGCCAGGCTGCTCCTGAATTTGAACTGCCGCGCCTCGGTCACAGCGATATCCGCATCGGCTTGATCATCATGTCGATGTCGGATTGATCCATGTTGACGTCCGTGGCCTCGCCGAGGTGCGCCGACAGGTCGCCGGCGCGTCTTCCTGCCGTTCCTATGGGCGGCCCGAAATTCCGCACCCGACGGTCGGGCCCGACATAGCTGTCGCTCTCCACCATCTCGCGCTCGTCGGCCCCCAGCCACAGAATGCGCTGAAGCAGGACAGCGGGAGTCAGCGGCTTGGTCACGATGAAGCTGGATCCGCAGTTCCGGCTCTTGCTGACCTTTGACTCGGCGGCGTGCCCCGTCAGCATGATGACTGGCGTAAATCGGGCCGGCAGCGGGGTCTCGCGCCTCAGCCAGCGGACAAAATCACAACCGTCCATGCCCGGCATGGAACAGTCGATCAGGATCAGGTCGATGTTGCGCGACTGGACGATGCGCACCGCTTCGTCCGTGGAGCCACACTTGATCTGTTCCTTGACGCCGAAGCCGTGAAAGATCGAGCTGAGGACGTCGAGCGACTGCTGATTATGGTCGACCAGCAACACCGTCGACTGGGCCAGGTTCACCTTGTCTGTGGAGGCGGCCCTGGGCATCGTCAGTCAAACAGCACGAGGTCGCCGGAGGGCGCGATGGTGCCCGCTCCCCGGCCGGTGAGGCGGTCGGCGATGTCGGACAGGCTGATACCCTGCAGAGCGGTTTCCGGCGGAGTTCCCGAGCCGATGTCCGCCATCAGGCGACCGAGCACGTCCAGACGCTGAATCACCAGGTCGAACCCCTGAGCCCGGGCGATCGCTTCGGCACAGAACTGGGGAGGACAGCGGGCGATCATGTCCGAAGCCAGCAACGACAGGTCGTCGACCATGGCGCGCACTTCGGCCAGTTCGCCGCCGATGGCGCTCAGCAGGGCTCGACCGTCCGGCTGGATCATCAGAAGAGCTCCACCGCGCCGGAATCCCGAGCCGCCGCGGGAGGCGGAGCGGAAACCGGTACATGGTTGTCAGTGACCGCGCGTTGCAGCGCGCGGCCCGTCGCCGGCCAGTAGTGCAGTCGTCGGCCACCCGTCCCCCGCAGACTGCCGCCGACGACCCGAATGCCCTCATCCCTGAGGAAGCGTTCGGCGAAATCGGCATTGGCCAGGCCGACGTCCTTGAGAGATGCGAACATTCGCCCCCCTCCGAACAATTTGGCCTCGAGCCGATCGCGCCGGGCACCTGCCTTCAACACATCGTTGATCAGCAGCTCCATGGCATAGGCCCCGTAGCGGCGGCCGGCGTCGGTTCCGGCCCCGTCTCCCTCGGGCAGCAGGAAATGATTCATGCCCCCGACGCCGGTATCAGGATCGCGCAGGCACATGGCCACGCAGCTGCCCAGGATGGTGGTCAGCATCACAGAGGGGTCAGAGGTCACGTGGTGCTCGCCCTGCCCCACATGGATCCGCCGCTCCGTCGCGAGTGCCTCTGCGGACATCATGTCAGGGGCCCGAAGACGCCTTCCAGCTTCTCTTTCAGCTGGGCGACGGTGAACGGTTTGACGAGGTAGTTGTTGACGCCGAACTGAACCGCCCGCTGGACCAGTTCGCGATCGGCCCGGCCCGTCAACATGATGAAGGCCGCCCCCTGGGTCGGGGGATGGGCCCGGACCGCGCGAAGCAGACCCAGTCCGTCCAGCTTGGGCATGTTGAAGTCCGAGATCACCAGATGGGCGGGCTTGGTGATCATTTCGCGCAGGCCAATTTCGCCGTCGGCCGCCTCGCGGAACTCGCGGAAGCCGAGCTGCTGCAGGCTGCTGCGGATGACGGCGCGCATCGACAGCTGGTCATCGACGATCAGGACATGAATGGCGGCGGCGGCGGGCATCGGAAACCTCAGGCGATAGATTGCGTGGCGCGGGGTGCCGCGGCGCACAGGTCGAGAATGGCGGATGAAAGGCGGGAGAGCGGGAGCTGTCGCTCGACGCCGCCGATCTCCTGGGCGACCCGCGGCATGCCGTAGACGACACAGCTCGCCTCATCCTGGCCGAGTGTGTGGGCCCCGGCGTTGCGCATTTCGAGCAGTCCCTGGGCCCCGTCGCGGCCCATGCCGGTCAGGATCACGCCGGTCATCGGGCGTCCCAGGCGCGCCACGGAGCGGAACAGCACGTCAACCGATGGACGGTGGCCGCTGACGGTGTCTCCCTGGGTCAGGCGACAGCGGGGGACAGCCCCCGAGACTTCAAGGTGGGCCAGGCCGCCGGGCGCGATATAGACATGCCCGGGCCTCAGGATCGCACCGTCGACGGCCTCGGACACCGTGGCTCCCGACACCTTGTTCAGGCGGGCGGCGAAACTGCCGGTGAAGGTCGCCGGCATATGCTGGGTCACCACCGTGGCGGGGCAGTCGGCCGGGAAGGCCGAGATAATGGTCAGGAGGGCCTCCACCCCGCCGGTTGAGGCCCCCATGGCCAGGATGTGATCGGCGGCCGCGCGATAGTCGGGCCGGTGGCGGACCGGCTCGACGGGGCCCCTTGCCCGGACCCGCGAGCGGGCGGCGGTCTTCACCTTCAGCGTCAGTTCGGCGAAGGCCTCGACGGCTGTGACGCCTGCGCCCGGTTTACCAACCGCATCGACCGCGCCCATCTCGAGGGCTTCAAGGGTGATCTCGGCACCGGCCTGCGTCAGGGTCGAGACCATGACGACGGGCATGGGCCTCAGCCGCATGATCTTTTCGAGGAATTCCAGCCCGTTCATATTGGGCATCTCGACGTCAAGCGTGATGACGTCGGGGTTCAGGTCCTTGATCAGCGCACGCGCTTCCAGCGGATCGGCGGCGGTGCCGACGACCTCGATCTCGGGATCACGACGCAGGGCAGCGGTGATCAGGCCCCGCATGGTCGGCGAGTCATCCACGACGAGGACTCGCACCCGGGTCGGCACCGCCTCGATCATGCGCCCAGCCTGTAGGTTGTCAGACCGCTGGTCCGCAGCTGATCCATGGCCGGGCCACTGACCCGCTCCGAGTGGCCGATATAGAGGGTAGCGCCGGGGGCCATCAGCGGGGTGAACCGCTTCCACACCCGCTCCTGTGTGGCGTCGTCGAAATAGATCACGACGTTCCGGCAGAAGATCACATCGAACTTGCCGCGCATCGGCCAGTCGCCGATCAGGTTCAGCTCCCGGAACGAGACCAGTTCCCGCAGCGTCGAATTGGCCGAAAGCATCGCCTGGCCGCCAGGGCCCCGCTCCTTGTCGAAATACCGTTGACGCAGGGCCGGCGGCGCCGGCTGCAGCGCCTCCTCTGAATAGATGCCGGTCGCACCGTCCGCGACCATGTTGGGATCGATGTCGGTGGCCAGAATCCGTACATCGAGATCGGCCGCCTCGGGCAGAACCGACAACACGGTCATCGCCATCGAATAGGGTTCCTGGCCATTCGAACAGGCGGCCGACCACAGGCGTACACGACCGCCGGCCCGCGCCCGCTCGGCCAGTTCCGGCATCACCTGATCGCGCAGATGGTCGAAATGGTGCGGCTCGCGATAGAAGCGGGTGACGTTGGTCGTCAGGGCGGCTGTCATGGCCTGACGCTCATCCACGCCGTCGACATGTTCGATCAGGGCGCAATAGTCGCGAAAGCTCCGCAGCCCCAGGCTGCGCAGCCGCTTGACCAGGCGCGAATACACGAGCGCCGCCTTGCCATCGTTCAGCGCGATGCCAGCGTGGCTGTGCAGGACCTGGGCGATATGGCGGAAGTCCTCGGCGGTGAAGACGAACTCGCCTTCCACAAGTGACTCGCGTCCGGCGGAAATGCTCATGCCGCTTCCGCTTCTGTCTCGGGGATGATCCGGTCCAGTTCGATCAGGCTGATCATCCTGCCATCGAGGGCGAACAGCCCCTTCACGAAGGACTTCACCGGGTCGCTGGCGATGTCGGGCGTCGGCTGGACCGCTTCATCCGTCAACTGGATGATGTCGGACACGGCGTCGACCAGCAGTCCCACCATCCGGCCACCGACATGGGCCACCATGATCACGTGGCGCGCCGTCGGCTCCGAGGTGCTCAGCCCGAAGCGGGCCCCCAGATCGATGATCGGCAGCACCGCGCCACGCAGGTTGATGACCCCCTTCATGAAGCCGGGCGCACGGGGCACGGGCGTCGCGGGGGTCCATCCGCGTATCTCGCGCACTGACATGATGTCGACGCAGAACTCCTGCTTGCCGATGCGGAAGGCGATCAGCTCACGAGAGACAGAGGCGCTGGAAACTTCGGTCATGATCAGCTCGCGAGTTTGAAATCAGGACGGAGGACGTCCGGCCGCGCCAGATCCGGGCGGGTCGTCTTCTTGCGCGACGAGGCGACGATGGCGTCGCAGTCGAGGATCAGGGCGACACGGCCGTCGCCGAGGATGGTCGCAGCGGCGACGCCGTCGACCTGCTGATAGTTGGTCTCGAGGCTCTTGATGACGACCTGGCGCTGGCCCTGGATCGCGTCGAACAGCAGGGCGGCGCGCTGGCCCGACTCGGTTTCGATGACCACGGCCACCCCCGTCTCCGGGAGGATCGGCGTATCGCGGAAGCCCATGCCGAGGGCCACGTCGATCAAGGGCACGAACTGATCACGGAACCGGATCACGGCATCATGTCCGCCGACATGGTGGATGTCCTGCGCACGCGGCGTGAGGCTCTCGACGATGGCTGTGAGCGGTGCGACCAGGGTCTGTTCGGAGGCGGTCACCACCATCCCGTCAAGGACCGCCAGGGTCAGCGGCAGGCTGAGGGTGAAGGTCGAGCCCTTGCCCGGGTTGGAAGCGATCGTGATCCGGCCCCCCAGGGCCTGGATCGATCGACGCACCACATCCATGCCCACGCCCCGGCCCGAAACATCGGAGATGACCTCGGCGGTCGAGAAGCCCGGCAGGAAGATCAGGTTGTCGACCTCGTCGTCGGTCAGCACCGCGTCTTCGGCGATCAGGCCGCGGGACACGGCGATTCCCCTCACCCGTTCGCGGTTTATACCGCGGCCGTCATCGGAAATCTCGATGACGATCCGACCGGACCGGTGCAGGGCCGCCAGACGCACCGTGCCCTCGGCCGGCTTGCCGGCGGCGACACGTTCCTCGGGGCCTTCCAGACCGTGGTCGATCGCATTCCGCAGCATGTGCGTGATCGGCTCGGCCAGTCGTTCCACCACGGTCTTGTCGACCTCGGTGTCCTCGCCGGCGGTGATCAGGCGGACGCGCTTGCCGGTCATCTCGCCGACCTCGCGGGCCAGACGCGGCATGCGCTGGAACACCGACTTCACCGGCTGGGCGCGGATGGCCATGACGCTGTCCTGGATCTCGCGCGTCAGCAGTTCCAGGTCCTCGAGCCCGACAGAGATACCCGACGAGCGCGCGAGACCGCTCTCGATCACCCGCTGGGCCAGCATGGCCTGCTGGATGACCAGTTCGCCGACGACGTTGATCAGGCGATCGACGCGGTCGAGATCAACCCGGATCGTGACCGCAGCGGGCACCGGCGGGGCCGCCGCAGCTATGGCGGCCGGCGGTGCCACTGCGGCGGCCTCGACGCCCACAGCTTCAACAGGGGCCGCAACGACGGGCGCGACAACGGGCGCGGTCGGGGCGTCAGGGAGGAGATCAGGCATCGGACTCCCGGCCATGGCGGGGACCGAAACATCGGCCACGGCATCAGCCTGGGCCTCGGCCTGGGCCTGGGCCTGCATCAGAAGGGCGGAGACATCGAACGCTTCAGGCGGCACCGGCGCGGTCTCGGCGGCGGGAATTGTCAGTCCGGC